>CAVOLG010000008.1:0-2081203 GCA_963696735.1 uncultured Actinomycetes bacterium | reverse complement strand
CACCGCGAGCCGCTCCGCCCCGAGGGCCAGGCGCGCGTTGGCGATGTCCGAGTCGCTGTCCGCCCGCGCCAGGCCGGCCGTTACCGCCCCGCCGGCGACGACGCCGGCAGCGAGTGCGCCGCCGCGGGCGAGGAACCCCAACCTCGTGGTCGCATTTGTCGTCTCTTGCATAGACATTGTCTAGATGCGAAGCCGGAGGCTATCAGGGCGCAGGCGCCCCCGCACTTGACACCGTTGCCCTGGCTTGGGATAACCCCGGGCTTCACATGGAAAGTCGTTCCGCCGGTGGAAGGGCGACCGGATCCCGCCAGGACCGGTCCCCCGGGGTCCACGCCGTGCTCGACGTTCTCGAGGCGCTCTCTCGTGGAGAGCCCCTGGGGCTGTCCGAGCTTGCCCGCGAGCTCGAGCTCCCGAAGAGCACGCTTCACCGCGTGTGCACCGCGCTGCTCGAGCGCTCGTGGGTGGTGCGTGACCGGGCGGACGGCCGCTACGCGCTCGGCCTCCGGGCCGCGGCAACGAGCGCAGCTCTGGCCGAGTCTCCGCTGGTCTCCGCCTTCCGGCCGGTGGCCGAGCGGCTGCGCGACCGGCACGACGAGACGGTCTGCCTGGCCCTGCTGGACGGGGCCGACTCGGTGTTCGTGGCCAAGGCCGACACCACCCAGCCGGTCCGGCTGGTGACGGCGGTGGGAAGCCGCCTGGCGGCCTTCGCCTCGGCCAGCGGCCGGGTGCTCCTGGCCGACCTGCCGCGGGAGGCGCTCGAGACGCGGTTCGCCGGCAAGGAGCTCGTCACGCCGACCGGGCATCGCCTGGGAGGCCTGTCCGAGCTGTCGGCGCTGCTCGCGCGCGTGCATGCTCGGGGCTACGCCGAGAACCTTGAGGAGACCGCTCGGGGCCTGCATTGCCTGGCCGCCCCCGTGCGGGACGGCCGCGGCCGGGTGGTGGCAGCCATGACCCTCTGCGTGCCGACCGGCCGCCTCGACGAGGAGCGGCGAGGCGTGCTGCTCACCGACCTGCTCGTCGCCGCTGGGAACGTCGGGGCCGACGTAGCGTTCCTGCCGGCCGCTCACAGCTTGACCCCCGTGTAAACCCAGAAAGGGGAGAGGGATGAGGAATCGCGAACTCGATGAGCTCCGGGCAGGAGCGAGCGAGCTCGAGAACCACTACATCGACGAGTACCTCGCCGGTGAGATCTCGCGGCGGGAGCTTTTCCGCCTGGGCACCGCCGTGGGCATGTCCGTGCCGCTGCTGGGCCTGTTCGGCGACGTCAGCGCGCTGGCCGCGCCGCGGCCGACCGTGACCAAGGCCGGGGGGACGCTGCGGGTGGGCAACCTCAAGCCGGCGTCCGCCATCGACCCGATCACGAGCGACACGCAGGCGGTCCTGGCGGCGACGAGCATCACGGGCGAGTACCTGCTCTACGACGACCCGCGCAACAACAACCTGCGTCCCGGTCCTGGCCACGAGCTACAAGCCCGACAAGACGGGCAAGACCTGGACGTTCCAGATCCGCAAGGGCGTCAAGTTCACCGACGGCTCGGCGCTCACGGCCGACGACGTCGTGGCGACGTTCGAGCGGCTGGTCGACCCGGCCAACGCCTCGTCGGCGCTGTCCGCCTTCAAGGGCGTGCTCTCCAAGGGCGGCACCCAGAAGAGCCGGCGACTACACCGTCGTGTTCCATCTGGACGCGCCGAACCCGAGCTTCCCGTACCTGGTGAGCTCGACCACGTATCAGGCCATCATCCTCCCGAGCAACTACCAGATCGGGAGCTACGAGAAGAGCTTCGTCGGCACGGGCCCGTACAAGATGACGAACTTCACGCCCGGCGTGAGCGTCGCCTTCGTTCGCAACAACGACTACTGGGGCGGGAAGCCGGCCTTCGACCAGGTCCAGATGACCTTCTACGCGGACTCGGCCTCGCAGATCCTGGCGCTGCAGGGGAACCAGCTCGACCTCATTCCCCAGTTCGGGTACCAGGAGGGCCGCGCGCTTCTGAAGAACAAGAACTTCCAGATCTTCGTCACGCGCTCCTCGGCCCACCGCCAGCTCCCGATGCGGGTCGACACGAAGCCGTTCAACGACCGTCGCGTGCGCGTGGCGCTGGCCCTGCTGTTCAACCGGCCGGACGTCATCAAGACGCTGTTCGGCGGCCGCGCCGACCTGGGCAACGACTCCCCGTTCGCGCCGGTCATGCGGGCCACCAACAAGAGCGTGCCGCAGCGCAAGCAGAACATCGCCCGCGCCAGGCACCTGCTCCAGCAGGCCGGGGCCACGCACCTCAACATCACCCTGACCACCGAGCGGGCGTACGAGATCCCCGACCTCGCCGTGCTCCTGAAGAACGCCTTCAAGCCGGCAGGCGTCAACCTGGCCCTGAACATCCTGTCCGTCGCGCAGTACTACGCCGGCAAGCAGGTCTTCGTCAAGGGCGGCACGCCGTGGCTGAACGCGGCCGATGACCTGCACCGACTGGGCGCCGCGCGCGGTCCCGAACGTGCTCCTGAGCTCTGACTTCAAGAGCAACGGCATCTGGAACTCTGCGCACTACAAGAACAAGCACATGGACAGGCTCATCAACGAGTTCACCGCGGCGCTGGAGCTCCCCAAGCAGCGCGCCCTGGCCGGCCAGATGCAGCGCCAGCTGCTGGCCGACACGCCGGTGATCTTCCCCTACTTCTACAACTACCTGGCCGCGGGCAAGAAGAACATCCACGGCTACGTCGCCGACGCCGTCGGCCTGATCAACCTCGCCGGCGTCTCGTACGCCTGAACCGGACGGCCATCGACGCTCCCCCGGCTGCGGCCGGGGGAGCGGGCCGCCGAGATCGACCCCACCATCGCCCGCTTCATCCTCAAGCGCCTGGGCCTCGCGCTCATCACGCTCTGGATCCTCAGCGTGATCGTCTTCGCCCTGGCCCAGCTCCTTCCCGGTGACGTGGGGCGGCAGATCCTCGGGCCCCTCGCCGACCCGAGGGCGGTGGCGGTCCTCGACCACAAGCTCGGCGTGGACAAGCCGTGGTACGTGCAGTACTGGAACTGGGTGACGGGGCTCCTCCACGGCGACCTGGGCAAGTCGCTGACCTTCAGCGCGCCCGTGCGACCCACCATCGTCAACGCCCTCGAGCACTCACTCAAGCTCGGGGCCGAGGCCTTCGCCATCGTCATCCCGCTCAGCATCTTCGGCGGCGTGGTGGCTGCCCTCCGCTACGGCAAGCCCACCGACCGGGTGATCACCATCGTCGGCCTTTCGGCCACGTCCATCCCCGAGTTCGTGTCGTCGTTCGTCCTCATCTCGATCTTCACCGTGTGGCTCGGCTGGCTGCCCCTCTCGGCCGATCCGGGCCCGGGCGCGAGCGTGCTCACGCAGATGAAGTACCTCCTCCTCCCGTCGCTGCCCCTCGTCCTCGTCCTCTTCGGCTACATCGCGAGATGGCCCGGGCGGGGACGATCGAGGCCCTCGACGCCGACTACACCCGCACGGCCTACCTCAAGGGCCTCGGCCGCGGCGTGGTCGTGCGCCGCCACGTCCTGCGCAACAGCCTCCTGCCCACGATCACCGTCATCGCCACCCAGGTCGGCTACCTCATCGGCGGCCTGGTGGTCGTGGAGACGATCTTCAACTATCCGGGCATCGGCCAGCTGATCTACACCGCCGCCAAGACCAAGGACTTCCCGACGCTCGAGGCCGGCGTGCTCACGGTGGGCGTCGTCTTTCTCGTGGCGACCCTGGTCGCCGACCTGCTCGACGAGCGTGCTCAACCCGCGTATCCGGCACCCGGTGGAGTCGTGAGCGTCGACGTCGCCGACAAGCCCGGGCTCGTCGCCGCCGGCAGCGATGTCCAGCTCGCCCGGGGCGAGACCTGGCGCCTGATCCTGCGCTCCAAGACCTTCCTGGTCGGGGCCCTGATCATCGGGTTCTGGATCGTGTGCGCGATCTTCCAGTCCCGCCTCACCCCGCACGACCCCTTCGGCACCAGCTCGAACGTCCTCGCCCATCCGTCCTCGAGCCACTGGTTCGGGACCGACAAGGTGGGTCGCGACGTCTTCTCGCGTGTCATCGCCGGGGCGCGGGACATCCTCATCGTGGCCCCGGTGGCCACCCTCCTCGGCGTCATCGGCGGCACCATCGTCGGCCTCGTCACCGGGTACTTCCGGGGCGATCGTCGACGACGCCGTTCAGGTGGATCATCGACGCCGTCCTCGCCCTCCCGCTGGTGGTCCTGGCCGTGCTCGTCGATCGTGTCCGTGGGGCAGTCGACCGCAGCCGTCGTCATCGTCATCGCCGCGGTCTTCACGCCGCTGATCAGCCGCACGGTGCGCACTGCGGTGATGCAGGAGCGCGAGCTCGAGTACGTCCAGGCCGCGAGGCTGCGCGGCGAGCAGCGCGCCCTACATCATGTTCGTCGAGATCCTGCCCAACGTCACGGCCCCGATCCTGGTGGAGGCGACGGTCCGCCTGGGATACGCGGTCTTCACGGTCGCCACCCTGAGCTTCCTGGGCTTCGGCCTGCAGCCGCCTTCGCCCGACTGGGCGCTGCAGGTGGCCGACCACTACACCCTCGTCCAGTTCGCCTGGTGGACGGTGCTCTTCCCGTCCCTGGCCATCGCCTCGCTCGTGGTCGGCGTCAACCTCATGGCCGACGGCGTGACCGCCGTGTTCGAGTCGTGAGCACCGACGCCGTTCCCGCCCTCGAGCTCCGCGAGCTCGACGTCGCCTACCGCGTGCGCGGGCGCGACCGCCAGGTCCTGCGCACGCGTGAGCCTGCGCGTGGAGCGGGGCGAGAGCTACGGCCTGGTGGGCGAGTCGGGGTGCGGCAAGTCGACAGCGGCCCTCACCGTCGTGCGGTACCTGCCCCGCAACGGCAAGGTCACGGCCGGCTCCGTCCTGGTCGACGGCAAGGACGTGTGGCGGCTGGGGGGCCGCGGCCTGCGGGAGCTGCGGTCCTCGACCGTGTCGATGGTCTACCAGAACCCGGGCACGGCCCTGAACCCGTCGATCCGCATCGGCCGGCAGGTCGCCGAGACGTTCACGGTGCGCGGGGCGTCTCGAGGAGGAGGCCCGCCGCCGGGCTCGCGAGGCCCTGGCCATGGTGCAGATCGCCGACCCCGAGAGCGTCGTCGACCGCTACCCGCACGAGCTCTCGGGCGGCATGCAGCAGCGCGTGATCATCGCCATGGCCCTGGCCGCCGACCCGACGCTGCTCATCCTGGACGAGCCCACGACGGGCCTCGACGCCACGGTCGAGGCCGAGGTCCTCGACCTGATCCGCAGCCTGCGCGCGCGGCTGGGCACGTCGATCCTGTTCATCAGCCACAACCTCGGCGTCATCGCCTCGATGTGCGACCGGGTCGGCGTGCTCTACGCCGGCGAGCTCGTCGAGGAGGGGCCGGCGCAGCGAGGTGCTGCACGACGCGCGGCACCCCTACAGCGTCGGGCTCCTGCGCTGCCTGCCCCGCGCCGGGGTGCGCAAGGGCCAGGGCCGGCTCGACACCATCCCCGGCTTCCTGCCCGCGCTGGGCACGCAGATCACCGGCTGCGTCTTCGCCGACCGCTGCGGCCTGGTGCGGGATCGCTGCCGGACCGAGCATCCGCCCCTGTACGAGCTCGGCGGGCGGCGCAGCCGCTGCCACTTCCACGAGGAGGCGCAGCAGCTGCCGCGCGTGGTGCCGGCCGAGGAGGAGGCGACGCCCGAGATCGATCGCAGCGCCGTCCCGGTCGTCCGCGTCGACGGCCTGGCCAAGACGTTCCGCCAGTCCGGGCACGACGTGCACGCGCTGGCCGAGGTCTCGGCCTCGCTCTGGGCCGGCGAGACGCTCGGGCTGGTGGGCGAGTCGGGAAGCGGCAAGACCACCTTCGCCCGCACGCTGCTCGGCCTCGTCGAGCCCACCGCCGGCACGGTCGAGCTCGACGGGCGCACGCTACCGGGGCGCCTGTCCCAGCGGTCGGCCGAGGACGTCCGGTCCCTGCAGATCGTCTTCCAGAACCCGGACTCCGCCCTGAACCGCCGCCACACCATCCGGCGGATGCTGCGCCGGACGCTGCGCAAGCTGGCCGGGGTGGGCCGCGACCAGGTGGACGAGCGGGTGCTCGAGCTGACGCGGTCGGTGCGGCTGGCCGACCGCTACCTGAGCGTGCGGCCGGCCCAGCTCTCGGGCGGTCTGAAGCAGCGCGTGGCCATCGCCCGCGCCTTCGCCGGCGAGCCGCGCGTCGTCGTCTGCGACGAGCCCACCTCCGCGCTCGACGTGTCCGTGCAGGCCGCGATCCTCAACCTCCTCGCCGAGCTGCAGGCCCGCCGCCAGGTGTCCTACGTCTTCATCTCCCACGACCTGGGCGTCGTGCGCTACCTGTCCGACCGCATCGCCGTGCTCTACCTCGGGCCGCCTGATGGAGCTCGGCCCGGCGGAGGTCGTGTTCGACGGGCCGCACCACCCGTACACCGAGGCGCTGCTCTCGGCCGTGCCGTCGATCGACGGGATGCCGCCGTCGCGGATCCGGCTCGAGGGCGAGATCCCGAGCGCCGCCAACCCGCCCAGCGGCTGCGTCTTCCACACGCGCTGCCCGCGTCACCTCGGCCCCATCTGCGACGAGACCGAGCCGCCGCTGGTGGAGGTCGAGCCCGGCCACGCCATGCGCTGCCACATCCCGATCGAGGAGCTCCGGCGCCTCCAGCACGTCGAGCAGCCCCCTGTCGGGAGCCCCGCGTGAGGGTGCGGGCGGCGGTCCTCGACGCGGTCGGCGGTCGCCTCGAGGTGGCCGAGCTGGAGCTGGCGCCGCCGCAGGCCGGCGAGGTCCTCGTCCGCCTGCACGCGAGCGGCGTCTGCCACTCCGACCAGAACGCCATCGACGGCACCGCGGCCACTCCGTGTCCCGCCGTCCTCGGCCACGAGGGCGCCGGCGTGGTGGAGGAGGTGGGCCCGGGCGTGACCCGCGTCCGGGAGGGCCAGCGCGTGGCCCTCTCCTGGGCGCCCTCCTGCGGTCGGTGCGAGGAGTGCCTGCGCGACCTGCCGCACCTGTGCGGGGAGGCGTGGCCGGCCATGGCCTCCGGCGGCCTCATGGACCACACCACACGCCTGTCGCGGGACGGCGAGCCCGTCTTCCACTACTCCTTCATCTCGAGCTTCGCCGAGCGCTGCGTCGTGCCCGAGCGGTCCTGCGTCCCGGTGCCCGACGACGTGCCCTTCGAGATCGCGGCCCTCGTCGGCTGCGCCGTGACGACGGGCGTCGGTGCCGTGTGGAACACCGCCGGCGTTCGCCCCGGCGACCGCGTGGCCGTGCTGGGCTGCGGAGGCGTCGGCCTGTCCGCCATCCTGGCCGCGGTGGCCGCGGGCGCCGCGCCCATCGTGGCCGTCGACGTGTCGCCCGCCAAGCTCGACGTCGCCCGCTCGCTGGGGGCCACGGACACGGTCGAGGCGGCGGATGACCCCGCCGAGACGGGCGATCGCATCAGGGCCGTCTCCGGCGGCGGGGTCGACTATGCCATCGAGGCCACCGGCCGGCCCGAGGCCATGCAGGCCGCCTTCCTGGGCACGCGCACCCGCGGGGCGGCGGTGCTCATCGGCATCCCGCGCGAGGACGCCACCCTCTCGCTCCCGCGCTCTGAGCATCCCACGCATGGAGCGGCGCGTGCTGGGCAGCCTCTACGGCTCCTCCAGGCCGGAGCGCGACTTCCCCCGCATCCTCGACCAGTACCGGCGCGGGCGCCTGCCCCTCGACCGGCTCATCTCCCACCGCCTGCCCCTCGACGACGTCGAGCTCGCCTTCGACCTGCTACGTCGCCACGAGTCGGTGCGCAGCGTCCTCGAGCTCGCCTGAGGAAGGAGTGCTGCGCCGATGACCCCACCCGAACTTCTGGACGGCCGTGTGGGCGAGGCGTGGGCCGGCGACGTGCCGAACGGCAGCCACGTGAACCTGGTCATCGGGCGGCGCGGATCGCCCACGGCCGCGGCCATCGCCGGCGTGCTCGGCCAGACCGTGCCGGGACACGCGCCCTTCCTGGTGTGCCTGGGCGCGGGGACCGAGGTGCGGCCGGCCACGGTGGTCCGCAACAAGACCACCGTCGACGGCGACGACATGCTCGCGCGCATCACCTGGGGGGCGGCACAGCTCGGACTGGGCCAGGGCGTGATGGACGCCGTGGCGAGAGGGACGATTCGCGCAGAGGACGTCGACGAGCTCGTCCTCCTCATGGTGGTGTGGGTCGATCCCGAGGCCCACGACGAGACCGCGGTGCGCCTGGCCAACCGCGAGGCGGCGCAGGCGGCGATCGAGAACGCGGTGGCCGGGCCGGACGAGCGAGCGCGGCACGTGGCCCGTCTCCTCGAGGGCCGCGATGCGGCTCGAAATGCCTTCTACGGCGGAGACTGAGGGTGCGGATCGCGGCGGTCGAGACCCGCCGGTACGCCATCGCGCTCGACCCGCCCTTCGTCCCCGCCTGGGACCCCGAGCCGCGGCGGCGCTTCGAGGCCACGCTCGTCATCGTGCGCAGCGACGACGGCGTCGAGGGCTTCGCCAGCGGCGATCACCTGCCCGACCGGGCCGAGCTCGAGCGCCACCTCGTCGGCGTCGACCCGATGCGCACGGAGGTCGTGCGCGAGGTGTGCGAGACGGTCGACTTCCACGGTGGGCGCCCATGGTGCGTGGAGGTGGCGGTGTGGGACCTGGTCGGCCGCGCGCTCGGGCAGCCCCTCCACCGGCTGCTCGGCGGGCGCCACGAGTCGCTGCTGGCCTACGCGTCCAGCGGCGAGCTGGTCGACGCCACGGAGCGCGCCCGCCGGTGCCGGGCGTTGCAGGAGGCGGGCGTGCAGGCGGCCAAGATCCGCTTCCACGACGTCGACTGGCGGCGCGACGTCGAGGTGGTGGCCGCCGTCCGCGAGGCCGTCGGGCCCTCCTTTGCGCTCATGGTCGACGCGAACCAGGGCTGGCGCATGGCCGGCGACCTGTCCCCCCGCTGGGACGTGGCCGAGGCCGCAGCCTGTGCGCGAGAGCTCGAGCGCCTGGACGTGTACTGGCTCGAGGAGCCGCTGCCCACGGCCGACGTCGAGGGCTACCGCGCCCTGCGGCGGCGGACGGACGTGCGCCTGGCCGCGGGGGAGATGGTGCGACAGGCCCACGAGGGCCGTGACCTGATCGTCCGAGGCGGCATCGACGTGGTCCAGGCCGACGTCGTGCTGGCCGGCGGCTTCGGTGGCTGCCGGCAGGCTGTCGGCTCTGGCGGAGCTGCACGGCCGCCGCTGGTCGCCGCACACGTGGTCCAACGGCTACGGCCTGCTGGCCAACCTGCACCTGGCGCTGGCCGTCTCGGGCGTGCCGTACGTCGAGGTGCCCTACGACCCGCCCGCGTGGTCCACGGCCCGCCGCGACTTCCTCCTTCCGCAGACGCTCGAGATCGCCCCCGACGGGACCATCCGGCCGCCCGACGGCCCCGGCCTCGGCGTCACGCCCGACCTCGACGCTCTCGAGGCCCACCGAGTTGGCTGAAGGGCGAGCAGATGCGCGCGGTCGTGCTGCACGAGCCCGGCCGGCCCGTGACCGTCGAGACCGTGCTCCTCGACCCGCCCGGGGAGGGCGAGGTGCTGGTGCGGGTCGTGGCCGCGGGCGTGTGCCACTCGGACGTGCACCTGGCCGACGGGAGCCTGGGGCGGAACCGCTGGCCGATGGTTCTCGGGCACGAGGGCGCCGGGATCGTCGAGTCCGTCGGTGCCGGCGTCGACCATGTGGCCCCGGGCGATCACGTGGCCTTCTCGTTCGTGCCGTCCTGCGGCCGCTGCGCGGCCTGCCGGCGAGGGCGGCCGAACCTGTGCGAGCCCGCGGGGCGTGCGGCCGTCGCCGGCACTCTGCTCGACGGGACCTCGCGCCTGCGACTCCCGGACGGCCGGTCGCTGCAGCATGGGCTCATGGTGGCCTGCTTCGCCGAGTGGGCCGTGGTGGTCGCAGGGAGTGCCATCCCGCTGCCCGCCGACCTGGCCCTCGGGCAGGCCGCCCTCCTGGGGTGCGGCGTCGTCACCGGCATCGGTGCCGTGCGCAACGCCGCACGCGTGCAGGAGGGCGACACGGTGTGCGTGGTGGGTTGCGGCGGCGTGGGCCTGCAGGTCGTGGCCGGCGCCCGACTGGCGGGCGCCCGCCGCATCGTGGCCGTCGATCTCGATCGCGCGAAGCTCGAGCTGGCGCGGGCGCGCGGGGCCACCGACCTGGTGGAGGCCGGCCCCGACGCGGCGCGGCGCGTGCGCGAGGTGACCGGCGGCGGCGTCGACCACGCCTTCGAGGTCGTGGGCCGGCCCGAGACCATCCGCCTGGCCTGGGACGCGCTCCTCCCCGGCGGGACGGCCATCGTGGTCGGCCTGGCGCCGGCCGGCGTCGAGGCCTCCGTGCCGGCCATCGAGTTCCTGAGCGAGAAGACCCTGCGCGGGTCCTACTACGGCTCCGGCAACGTGGCCGCCGAGCTCCCGCACCTGGTCGAGCTCGTGCAGACCGGGCGGCTCGAGCTGGCCGACGTCATCTCCCATCGCGCGCCCCTCGAGGGCGCCCAGGAGGCGCTCGACCGCCTGCGCCGCGGGGAGGGGGCGCGCACGGTGCTGGTGCTGGACGAGGAGGCCGCGGGGCTGTGAGCGGCTGGGAGGGGCGGGCGGACGAGTGGCTCGCCTGGGCGCGCACGCCTGGCCATGACGCCTACTGGTCCTACCGGGATGCGTTCTTCGCCCTCCTGCCGGAGCCGGGTGGGCCGGTCCTCGAGGTGGGCTGCGGCGAGGGGCGGGTCCTGCGGGACCTGAAGGAGCGGGGCTACGACCTGATCGGGCTCGATGCCTCGCCGAGCCTGCTCGAAGCGGCACGCGGCGCCGACCCGGACGGCCGCTACGTCCTCGGGCGGGCCGAGGACCTCCCGTTCGACGACGAGTCGTTCGATCTGGTCGTGGCCTACAACGTCCTCATGGACGTCGAGGACATGCCGCAGGCGGTGGCCGAGATCGCGCGCGTGCTCCGGCCCGGCGGCCGCCTGTGCGCGTGTGTGACCCATCCGCTGAACGACGTGGGCCACTTCGCCGAGGACGGCAGCTTCGTCATCCCCGGCTCGTATCTCGAGGAGGGGTGGATCTCGGTGAACGTCGAGCGCGCCGGCCTGGAGATGTGCTTCGACGGCCGCACCTATCCGCTGGAGAGCTACGCCCGGGCGCTGGAGAACGCCGGCCTGCTGATCGAGGCCCTGCGCGAGCCGGCCGCGCCGCCCGACTCGAGCGAGGGCGAGCAGTGGTCGCGGATCCCGCTCTTCCTGATGCTCCGGGCCGTCAGCGCGCCTGGGTGATGGCCGCGATCGTCTCGTGCGGGTCGTCGACCTCGACCACGATGCGGTCGTACGGAGCGCCGGCGGCAAGATCGATGACGAGGCCGTGCAGCCCGTCGCCGACCAGCCAGAACGAGCGGTCCGGCCCTCCGCGGTAGCTCCCCGCGGTGAAGACCCGGGGGAAATGGGTCGCCGGCGGGCGGAGGCCGCGCGGGATCGACGCGGCGTTCGGCTCGGGCCGCACGTCACGCACCGCCCCGAGCGGTACGCGGATCCGCCCCCGCATCGACCACAGCTTGCCCAGGCCTCGCGGCGTGATGACGAGGTCCCGACCATCGACGCGCACGTCCGCGCGCAGGCCGCCGCGGACCGACCACGCGAGCATCCCCATCAACACCGCCAGGACCAACACGGCAACGGTTGCCTGCCAGGGCACGGCAACAGTGTCGCACGGTCCGAGCAGCCTGTCGTGGCCGTCCGAAAGCGGAGTGGGAGGGATTCGAACCCTCGAGACGGGTCAACCCCGCCTACGCGATTTCCAGTCGCGCTCCTTCGGCCAACTCGGACACCACTCCGGAGCAAGCCAGTATCGCAACTCCGCCAGAGGCCTAGAGCCGTCGCACGGTGACCGCGGTCCCGTAGGCCGCGACCTCGCTGATCATGTTGGCGATCTCGTTGCAGTCGAAGCGCATGGCCACCACGGCGTTGGCCCCGACCTCCCGCGCGGCGTCGCGCAGCCGGCTCACCGCATCGTTGCGACTGTCGGTGAGCAGCGTGGTGTAGCCCTTGGCCTCGCCGCCGAAGACGGTGCGCATCCCCGCGCCGAGGTTGGAGAAGGCGTTGCGCGCCCGAGCCACGAGCCCGAACACCTCGCCGTGTACGCGCAGGATCTCGTAGCCGGGGAGCTCGTTGGTGGTGACGACCAGGATTTCGTCTTCCATGGCCGCGAGCGTACCCGCCGGGCCCGGACGGACCCGGCGGGTACCTGCGCAATATGGAGCGGTCGGGCTTCACGCGTCTGCGAGCTGAGAGCCCGTCTTCTGCTGACCGCCGGTTGGATGCGCGGTGGTAGGGTCGGGGCGGATCTACTCGAGGTCGTCATCCGCGAGGAGGTGGCGCAGTGTCGGGAGAAGAGTCGGTGAAGGCGCCCCAGGAGGTTTCTGAGGCGCAGATCGCGGTTCACTGGCGTGAGGAGGAGTACTTCCCGCCGCCGACCGTCGTTCGTCGCACAGGCGAACGCCTCGGACGCGGCGATCCTCGAGCGGTTCAGCGAGGAGCGCTTCCCGGAGTGCTTCAAGGAGTACGCCGACCTGCTCACCTGGGACGCCGGCTGGCAGACGACTCTCGACACGAGCAATCCGCCGTTCTGGAAGTGGTTCGTCGGCGGGCGGCTGAACGCAAGCGTCAACTGCGTCGATCGTCATCTGGCCTCGCAGCGCTGAGAAGCCGGCGATCATCTGGGTGCCCGAGCGCGAGGAGGAAGAGACGCAGCGGGTCACCTACCGGGAGCTCCACCGGCGGGTCAACGAGTTCGCGGCGCTGCTGAGGGAGTTCGGCGGCGTGAACGTCGGCGACCGCGTCACGTTCCACCTGCCGATGGTCCCGGAGCTGCCGGTCTCGATGCTTGCCTGCGCTCGCCTCGGCGTGATCCACTCCGAGGTGTTCGGCGGGTTCAGCGGGCGCGGCGTGCGGCCACCGGATGGCCGACTCGGAGAGCAAGATCCTGGTGACGATGGACGGCTACTACCGCAACGGCGAGCTGATCGACCACAAGGCCAAGGCCGACGAGGCGATCGAGGTTGCGCGCAGAGGAGGGCGTCGAGGTCGAGAAGGTGCTCGTCTGGCGGCGGCATCCCGGGCGAGTACCACTCGAGCAGCCCGATGGTCGAGGGGCGCGACTTCTTCGTCGACGAGCTGCTTGGAGACCTACCGCGGCGCAGCAGGTCGAGCCGGTGTCGATGCCGGCCGAGGCGCCGTTGTTCCTGATGTACACGAGCGGCACGACCGGCCGGCCCGAAGGGGTGCCAGCACTCGACCGGTGGCTACCTGGCGTACGTCGACCGGTACGTCGAAGTACTACCAGGACATCCACCCCGACGACACGTACTGGTGCTTCGCCGACATCGGCTGGATCACCGGGCACTCCTACATCGTCTACGGACCGCTGGCGCTGGGGACGACGAGCGTCATGTACGAGGGCGTCCCGACGTATCCGGACGCGGGGCGGCCGTGGCGGATCGCCGAGAAGCTCGGGGTGAACATCTTCCACACGGCGCCGACGACGATCCGGATGCTGCGCAAGCTCGGGCCCGACGAGCCGGCCAAGTACGACTACCACTTCAAGACGATGACGACGGTCGGCGAGCCGATCGAGCCGGACGTCTGGCGGTGGTACTACAACGTCGTCGGCAAGGGCGAGGCCGCGATCACCGACACCTGGTGGCAGACCGAGAACGGCGGCTTCCTGGGCAGCACGCTGCCCGGGCTGCAGCCGATGAAGCCCGGGAGCTGCGGACCTGGCGTGCTCGGCATCTACCCGGTGATCTACGACGAGAACGGCGAGGAGGTCCCGAAGGGGTCGCGGCAAGGCCGGCAACATCTGCATCCGCAACCCGTGGCCCGGGATCTTCCAGACGATCTGGGGCCAGCCCGAGCGGTTCGTCGACACCTACTACGCGAAGTACAACCGCAACAAGGACAGCAAGGACTGGCACGACTGGCCGTACTTCGCCGGCGACGGCGCCGTACAGGCAGCCGACGGCTACTTCCGGATCCTCGGCCGGGTCGACGACGTGATCAACGTCGCCGGGCACCGGCTCGGGACCAAGGAGCTCGAGTCGGCCGCGCATCACCGTCGACGAGGTCGCCGAGGCCGCCGCGGTCCCGGTGGTCGACGAGCTGCGCGGCAAGGTCGTCGAGATGTACATCGCGCTCAAGCCGGGATTCACTGCCGAGCGAGGAGATCGCCGAGAAGGTCTCGGCGGCGATCGACAGGGAGATCGGGACGATCGCGCGCCCGAAGAACGTGTGGATCGTGCCGGACATGCCGAAGACCCGCTCGGGCAAGATCATGCGCCGCGTGATCGCGAGCATCTCCAACTTCGCCGACGTCGGCGACGTGACCACGCTCGCGAACCCCGAGATCGTCGACGAGATCCGCCACCACGTGCGAGAGCGAGAAGCTGGCCCGCGGCGAAGTTCCGCGTGAGCTTCTCCGGAGGAGGAGGCGTCGATCAAGGCGTTCGGTCAAGCCGAGTAGCCGCCCCGTGATCTCAGCGGCCGTTGGCCGGGGAACGCCGACGTCAGGGACGCTCAGAACAGGGATGGGGGTGCCGGGGTTTAGACCAGTCCGACGCCTTGTCCATTGCGCGGCCCAGTCCACGGACTCGGCCTGCTTCGCTCACCACCCGCGCGGCCGCGGGCGGCCCTCCTCGGACACGCTCGGGCCGTGAGGAGCGCCGCCTCGCGGAACGCGGCCGGCGACTCGAAGCGCTCCTGGTCGAGGAGCTACTCCAGGTGTCGCTCGAGCGCCTATCCCATCGAGCGGTTCGTGTGCGTCAAGGACCTTTCCTGGTCGTCAGCGGCGGAGCGAGAAGACTGGGAGCATCGTCCGCCCCCATGTCGCGTTGGTCACCCCGGCGAACGAGGCGTACCACGCGGCAACCGCGGTGGCGAGGCCGACCCAGCCGCCGATCTTGATGGTGTTGTTGCTCGTGTTGGCATTGCCGATCCCGAGCAGGAAGAACGTCACCGCCAGCAGCAGGAACACGAGCGCGATGGCCGCCGTGGTCCGAAGCGAGGCGATGAGCATGTACGTGGTGAAGATGCCCCAGGCGATGAGGTAGAGGCCGACCGCCTTCCCGGCTTCGGCGGCCGGGACGCTGCTGGCATAGAACTGCACGAAGGCCCAGTACGACAGCCAGAACGCGCCGAACGAGCTGAAGGCGCAGGCTCCGAACGTGTTGCCGGTGCGGAACTCCCACATGCCGGCCAGGAGCTGCGCCAGCCCGCCATAGGTCAGGGCCAGCGCGAAGACCACCGGCAGGCCCTGTCGGCTGACGAGGTCGGCGTTGAACATGCTGAGGACGAACGTGGTCAGGGCGAATGCCCCCAGGCCGAGGGGGCCGGGGTCGGCGATCGCCGGAGTCGTCGTCGGCCGTGCGGCGACGGACTCGGCCGCAGGTACCCGTTGGTAGCTCGGCTCGGGGACAGCCATGAATCCTCCATCCCGCCGGCCGAGGGACAAGGAAGACCGCAGCAGCGGACGGGGCGCATACTGAGGCCCGTGGCCGGGGATACCCAGATCGGCCTGGCGCTAATCGGATGCGGGCGCCAGGGCCGGGCGCACCTGCGGGCGCTGCCGTCGGCGCGACGCGTGTTCCTCGCCGCCGTGTGCGATCCCGTGCCGGGGGCAGCCGCTGCCGCCGCGCCGCCCGGCGTCCCGGCCGACACCGATCTCGAGCACACGCTGGCCCGCGACGACGGTCGAGGCCGTGGTCATCGCCGCCCCGACGCCCGCCCACGAGGCCATCGTGGACGCCGCCCTGGCCGCGGGCCGGCACGTGCTGTGCGAGAAGCCGCTCACCTTCGACCCGGCTGCCGACGCCCGCGCTGGCAGAGGAGGCGAAGCAGGCGCGGCCTGGTCCTGCACGTGGGGTTCCTCCGCCGCCACGGCGCCCCTTACCTCGAGGCCGTGCGCCTCCTCGAGGCCGGGGCGATCGGCGAGCCGCGCCTGCTGCGCGCTGCCCAGTGGGACGCCTCGCCACCCGCACCGGCGTTCCTCGACCCCGCCGTCAGCGGCGGCCTCGAGGTGGACTGCGGGATCCACGAGATGGACCTCGCGGCGTGGCTGCTGGGCTCGCCGGTCGCCCGCGTGGCCGCAGTCGAGGCGCACTCCCGGGCGGAGATCGCAAAGGCCGGCGACGTCGAGGCGCTGGCTGCGCTGGCCGCCACCGCCGCCGGCCATCCGGTGACCGTCGACCTTCACCGCTCCTGCCGCTTCGACGACCTCGTCCGCAGCGAGCTCGTGGGCAGCGAGGGAGCGCTCGTGGTCACCTTCTGGGGCGCGGGCAGCCTCGAGATCGGCGATGCCGCCGGGCTCCGGGGCGTGGACGGGGTCGTGAACGGCGGCGATGTCGTGAGCGCCGCCCTGGCCCGGCAGCTCGATGCCCTCGCCGCCGCTGTGGCCGGTGAGGCCGTCGATGCGGCGGGGCCGCCCGAGAGCGCCGCCGCGCTGGCGGCCTCCCTGGCCATGCGCCGCGCCCGGCTCTCGGGCGGTTGGGAGAACGCGCTCGGCTAGCGGAACCAGTCGAGCGCGGGCGGCGCCACGGCCGGCACGCGCTCGGAGAACGGGCGAGCCCGAGCCCCGGCGATGTCACGCAGGCGCTCGACCAGTGGGACCCCGGTCGCCCGCAGGGAGCGCGCGGCGGCGCCGTCGGCCGCCCCGATCACGCTCTGCCACACGGTCCGCCCGACGATGAACCCGGACGCGCCGGCCTCGCAGGCCACGGCCAGGTCGCGGGCGAAGACCTCGGCATCGGAGCCGCCGCCGAGGAGCACCCACGGCGTCGGCCCGCACGCGGCGTCGATGCGGCCGCACCAGCCAGGCTCGCCCCCGTGCGGTGAGCGCGGGAACTGGACTTTGAGGATGTCGGGCCCGAGCGGCTGGAGGCGCTCCACGCCGCGCAGCACGTGCTCGGGGTACGCGTCCGCGTACGCCTCCTCGTCCTCGCCGGGGAGCGGGTGGACGATCGGCTCGAGGATCAGCGGCAGGCCCGACTCGTGGCAGCCGGCCACGGCGGTGCGCACCACCGACTCCTGAGCAGCGGCCTCGTCCGGCGCGTCGGCGCGGTAGGGGAGGAGCAGCTTGCACGCCGTGGCCCCGAGCACGAGGGCGCGGGCCGGCGACCAGCCCTCGATCAGCGTGGTCCGTCGGCCGCCGGCGGCCTCGCCGTAGCCCTGCGCCTCGAGCGGCAGGACCACCGGACATGGGCCCACGGCCCCCTCCGCCAGCGCCGCGGCGCCCCACTCGAAGTCGAGGAGGAGGCCGGTGACGTGCGGCGCGAGCTCGCGCACGATCAGCGTCTTGAGCTCGCGGATCACCTCGTCCGACGGCGGCTCCAGCCCGGCGTGCACGTAGGCCGTGCGCAGGGCGTCGCGATGGTCGGCCGCGGCCAGGGCGAAGACGCCGCCCTCGTCGGCCAGCTGGCCGAGGCGGAGCCGGCGTCCGAGCTCGGCCTCGGCCGTCACAGGCCGCGCTCGCGCAGCCAGGCCCGGTTGCGGGCGCCCGCGGCGTGCACGTCGGCGAACGGCTGGCCGGGGGCCAGGACGCGGTCCTGCTCGACCACGATCCAGCCGTCGTAGCCACGCGCCCGCAGCTCGGCCAGGCAGGCGTCGACGTCGGCCTGGCCCTGGCCCAGCTCGCAGAAGACGCCCGCGCGCCACGCCTCCTCGAGCCCCTCGCCCGCGGCGTGGATCCGGGCCAGCGCGTCGAGGTCGACGTCCTTCAGGTGGACGTGCGTGACCAGGTCGCCGTGCTCCCGCAGCAGGGCCAGCGGGTCCCCGCCGCCGAAGGCGCTGTGGCCGGTGTCGAAGCACAGGCCGAGAAGGCCGGGGTCCATGGCCTCGAGGAAGCGCCTCGATCTCGCGCGGCGTCTCCACGTAGGTCCCGGCGTGGTAGTGGAAGGCCACCGGGAAGCCGCGCTCGCGGCAGCGCTCGGCGGCGCGGTGGACGTTGTCCATCAGCAGCGCGCTCGCGCTCCGGCGGCAGCCAGGTCTCGGGGTGCTGCTCGATGGCCCCGGCGTAGTGCACGCGGTCCGGCTCGCAGAAGCCGTCCGAGAGCAGCACGGCCGGGCGTCCGTCCGTCGCCGGCCGCCGCGTCGAGGAGGTCGAGCGTGCGATCCAGGGCCAGCAGGTCGTCGTCCATGTGCTCGGCGCGGCTGAAGCGCAGGGGCAGGAAGGAGCCGACCAGCCGCAGCCCGTGCGCGCCGAGGAGGCGGCCCACCTCGGCCCCGTCGCCGAAGTAGCCGGGCGGGCCGAGCTCCGTGCCCGCGTAGCCCTCGTCGGCCATGGCCGCGACCAGGGTCTCGCCCGGCGGCAGACCGTCCCCGTCCACCGTCACCTCGAACACCCCGTAGCGACACGGGCGCGGCGGCGACCTGCACGCTCACGCGCCCGCTCCCACGAGCGGCACGCGCGGGTCCCGCTCGAGCGCCGGCCACGTCTCGCGGACCCAGGCCAGATCGGGGTCGTCGGAGGCGGCCATCGAGCGCTCCGGCCCGGCGAGCGCGTTCAGGTAGTAGCAGTCGTAGCCGTGGGCGGCCGCGAAGGGGTGGTAGCCCCGGGGCACGAGCACGGTGTCGGCGTCGCGCACCGTCCAGGTGTGGTCGAGCGTGCCGTCGCGCGTGTACAGGCGCTGAACGCCGAAGCCCTCGGGCCGCGAGACGCGGTAGTGGTAGACCTCCTCGAGATCGTTCTCGGCCGGCAGGTCCACCCGCTCGTGCTTGTGGGGCGGGTAGCTCGACCAGTTGCCGGCGGGCGTCAGGACCTCGACGACGAGCAGCCGGTGGGCCGGAAACTCGGGCGGAAGGATGTGGTTGATCTGGCGCGTGGCGTTGCCGGAGCCCCTCGTCTCGACCTCGACGTCGGCGGGCTCGATGAGGCGGGGCTCGAAGTCCCCCTCGGCCCGGGACGCGGCCACGCCGAGCTCGGTCGGCGCCTCGGCGCGGACGGTGTACTCGGTTCCCGGCGGGAGGTAGAGGGCGACGGGCATGCCGCCGAACGGGTCGTCCCGGCCGGCGAGGGCATAGCGCCGGCCGCTCGCCTCGACCTCGCACGCCCCGCCGATCAGCACCAGGCACGACCTCGTCGGGGCCCGTGTTTGCGGTCAGGGGCTGCCCGGGCGTAAGCCGGCGCGCCGAGAACGAGAGCCAGCGCCAGCCCGCCGTGGCGGGCGTGACCTCGACCCGAGGATCCTGCTCGCGCGCGCGAAGGAAGAGCTCAGGCACCGGCTCGCTCCCCGAGGAGCTCGTCGACCTCCGCCCGCGTGGGCATCGCGTCGGAGCAGGCCAGGCGCGTGGCCACGATGGCTCCGGCGACGTTGCCCTCGGCCACCGCGGTGCGGGCATCACGGCCCGCCAGCAGGGCGGCGCCGAAGGCGGCGGCGAAGGCATCCCCGGCCCCGAGGCCGTTGGTGACCTTCACGGGCCGCCCGGCCACGTGCGCGGCCTCGCCGCCCTCGTACAGGGTGGCGCCGCCGGGTCCATGCTTGATGACGACGGTGGCCGCCGCGTCGGGGCCCAGGCCGGCGGCCTCGAGCTCCCCGTCGCCGCCGAGGACGATGTCCGCGCGGGCCGCCGCGATCGCGGCCAGCACCCGGTACTCGGCGGGCTCGTCCCAGAGCATCGGGCGCCAGTCGGCGTCGAAGACGGTCAGGCCGGGGCCGACGGCGCGCCGCTCGAGCACGGCCAGGGTCGCCGTCCGGCTCGGCTCGCGGGCCAGCCCGGTCCCCGTCACGTACGCGAGCGGCGCGGCCGCGATGCCGTCGAGGTCGAGGTCGGTGGCCTCGAGCTCCCAGTCGGGGCAGGTCGGGGTGCGGTAGAAGGTGATGGGGAAATGGTCCGGCGGCCAGGCCTCGCAGAAGGCCAGGGCCGTGCGCAGCGTCGGGTGCGTGCCGAGCCAGCGGCAGTCGACGCCCTCGTCCTCGAGCGTGCGGCGCACGAACTCGCCGTGGCCGTCGTCCCCGACGGCCGAGACGATGGCGCAGCGCACGCCCAGCCGGGCCAGGCCGGTGGAGACGTTGCCCGCGAACCCGCCCACGAAGCGGCGGAAGGTCTCGACCTCGGAGAGCGGCCGGCGGAGCTGCTCGGGATAGAGATCGGCTCCCACCCGTCCGACGACGACCGCGTCGGGCCCGCTCGCGTCGGCGTTCACGGTCGCGTATCGTAGACGGCGGGTTGAATCGTTCCAAGTCCCAGCCGGCGTGACCTCTCTCCGCCGCCTTCGCGTCGGCCTCGTGGGCGCGGGCCTGGTCGGGCAGGCCATGCACGCGCGCCACCTGTGGGACGAGCGCGAGCGCTTCGACTTCGTCGCCGCTGGCCGACGCCTCGCCCGCGGTGCGGGCGGCCGTCGGGCGCGCGCTACGGCGTCCCCGAGCGCCACCCGGACGTCACGCCCCTCCTCGGCCTCGGCCTCGACGCCATCGTCGTGCGCCGTCCCCGACGCCTTCCACGCCGACGTCACCCTGGCCGCGCTCGAGGCCGGCCTGCACGTGCTGTGCGAGAAGCCGCTGGCCATGACCGTGCGCGAGTGCGACGCCATCGTGGCCGCGCGCGACCGCACCGGCCTCGTGGTCCAGGTCGGCGTACGATGAAGCGCTACGACCCGGCGTACCTGCGGCTGCTCGACCTCGCGGCCGACGCGGGCGCCGGTGCGTCTACGTCTCGGTCGAGGTCCACGACCCGGATCAGTGGCCCGTTCGTCGACCACCTGCCGATGGTCGGCGCCCGACGACGTGCCCCTCGAGCTGCGCGACGACCTGCGCACCCGCAGCCGCGCGCTCGTGGCCGAGACCGGCGGGCGGCGAGCCCGATCCCGAGGCGGCGCAAGGCCTTCGAGGGCTACACGCTCGGCGATGGTCCACGACGTGGGCCTGCTGCAGGGCCTGCTGCGAGCGCCTCGGCGCTGCCCTGTCCCGCCGGCCCTCGAGCATGCGCGCCTGGTGGGACGACGGACGTGGCGTGCTCGCTCGCGTGGCGCCTGGCCGGGGACGCCCGCGCCCCCTCATGCACCACAACCTCCCGGGCGTGAACGACTACACCGAGCGGGTCACCGTGTTCTGCCGCCGACCGCGGTCCTCGAGCTCACCTTCCCGTCGCCCGTACCTGCACCACCTGCCGACCCGGCTCGTCGAGTCAACGCTCGGGCCCGGGCGACGGCGCTGCAGCGCAGTCGAGGCAGCACGTCTCCTACGAGGAGGCCTTCCGCAACGAGCTGCGCGCCTTCCACGCCGCGGTCACCGAGGGCGGCGCCGGTCGAGACGCCGCGTCGAGGACGCGCCGGGCCGACGTCGCGCTCCTGGTCGAGGCCTACCGCCGCGTCGCCGGCGGCGGAGCGCCTTGACACCGGCCCTCGGGCAGGCTTGAATCGGCCCGGGCCTGGAACGATCCAGGCAGGAACGGGGAGGCGGGGTCTGCGGGTGAGAGTCGGGCTCTTCACCGACGGGCTGGCTCACCTGAGCCGTCGTGATGCCCTCGCCTGGTGCGCCGATCGCGGCCTCGACGACCGTGGAGATGGGCGTCGGCGGCTGGTCGCCGCGGCCGCACCTCGAGCTCGCCGCCTCCTCGCGCGAGCGCCGCCGAGCGCGACCGCCTGCAGGGCGAGCTGCGCGAGCACGGCCTCGAGCTCGCCTGTGTGAACGCCGCCGGCAACCTGCTGCACCCCGATCCCGCCGTGCGCGCCGTGCCACGAGGGCGCCCTGCGCGGCGCCCTCGAGCTCGCCCGCGCTGGGCGTCGAGCACGGTCGTGACCATGAGCGGCTCGCCCGGCCCGCGCGCCGTGCGGCCGGCGACGGGCCAGATCGGGCGTCTTCGCCGTCTGGTCGCTGACCTGCTGCGACGACGAGCCGCTGTGGGCGTGGCAGTTCCGCGAGCGTGGTCGGGCCGTTCTGGGAGGAGCTCTGCCGCACCGGGCCTCGGCCGACGCCCCCGACGTCCGCATCTGCCTCGAGCTGCATCCCGGGCGTGACGGTCTTCGGCGTCGACAGCTTCGCCGTGCTGCGCCGAGCGCATCGGCGCCGAACGTCGGCATCAACCTCGACCCGAGCCACTTCTGGTGGCAGGGCGTCGACCCGCTGGCGGTGGTCGACGCGCTCGGCGACCGCGATCGGCTTCGCCCACGGCAAGGACACGACCATCTACCCCGAGCGCATCCGCCTGCACGGGGTGCTCGACGCGCGCTATCCCGTCGATCCCGCGACCGCGCCCCGTGGCACTTCGTCGGCCGTCGGCGACGGGCACGCAGGTGGGGGAGTGGCGCCGGCTGCTGGCCGCCCTGCGCGCGACGGCTACGACGGCGTCGTCTCGATCGAGCACGAGGACCCGGTGCGGGCGCCCGAGGAGTCCATCGAGGCCTCGGCGGCCACGCTGCGGGAGGCGATGGCCGCGTGACGGTCACCCTCAACGACGTGGCGCGTCGCGCCGGCGTCTCCAAGTCGACCGTCTCGAACGTCGATCCGCGGCGTCGACGCCCGTCGCCGAGGACACGCGCACGCGGGTCGAGCAGGCCATCTCCGAGCTCGGCTACCGGCCGAACGAGGTGGCGCGGGCGCTCAAGCAGCGCACCACGCAGACGCTCGGGCTCGTCATCACCGACACCGTCAACCCGTTCTCCGCGCCGCTCGCGCAGGCGGTCGTGCGCCGGGCGCGGCGCGACGGCTACGCGGTGCTGATCGCCGACACCGACGGCGACCCCGAGATCGAGGCGGCGCAGTGCCGCGCGCTCGTCGGCCGCCGCGTCGACGGCGTCATCTTCGCGGCCGGAGAGCGCGAGGGCTCGACGATCCTCGACCGACCTGCTCGACGCGGGCGTGCCGACGATGCTCGCGTCCTTCGGCGGGCGGCTCGACCGCCGCGCTGGGCGTCGATCGACATCGACGAGGAGGAGGCGATGGACGACGTCGTCGACTACCTCGCCGATCTCGGCCACCGCGCTTCGCCTTCGTCCGCCAGCACGCGCCGCGAGGTCGGGAGTCGAGCGCCGCGCCGCCAGCTTCCGCGCCGCGGTCGAGCGCCTCGGCGGGACGCTGGTCGAGCTCGACGACGGCCCGACCGCCATCTGCTGCATGAACGACGGCGTCGCGATCGACCTCATCGACTCGCTCGAGCGGCAGCGGCCTCGGCGTGCCCGCGGACGTCTCGGTGGTCGGCTTCGACGACGTGCCGCTGGCCGCCCACCACCGCATCCGACCTCACGACCGTGCGCCAGGACGCGCGCGGCGATGGGCGCGCGCGCCGCCGAGCTCCTGCTCCGCGCCGTCCCGAGGGTCGCCTGGTCGAGCGGCCGCGAGCTGCATGCGCGGCGCAGCTGATCGTGCGCGAGCTCGACCGGCCCGGCCGGAGGGCGGCATGAGCGCCGTCCGCCTCGACGGCGGTCGAGAAGCGGTTCGACCGGCGTGACTCGCCCTGCGCTCGCTCGACCTCGACGTGCCGGACGGCGCCTTCCTCGTCCTGCTCGGGCCGTCGGGCTGCGGCAAGACGACGGCGCTGCGCATCGCTCGCCGGGCTCGAGCTGCCGACGGCCGGGCGCGTGCACATCGGCGAGCGCGACGTGACGCGCATGCAGCCGCGCGACCGCGACGTCGCGATGGTCTTCCAGAGCTACGCGCTGTACCCGCACATGACGGTGCGCGAGAACATCGGCTACCCGCTGCGCATCCGCGGCGCTGAGCAAGGCGCGAGCGCGCGCGCCAGGTGCGAGGCCGTCGCCGAGTCGCTCGAGATCGCGCACCTGCTCGACCGGCGGCCGCGGCAGCTCTCCGGCGGCCAGCGCCAGCGCGTCGCGCTGGCCCGGGCGATCGTGCGCGAGCCGTCGGTGTTCCTCATGGACGAGCCGCTCTCGAACCTCGACGCCAAGCTCCGCACTGACCATGCGCGGCGAGATCAAGCGGCTGCAGAAGCGGCCTCGGGCACGACCACGCTGTACGTCACCCACGACCAGGCCGAGGCCATGACGATGGCCGACCTGGTGGCCGTCCTGCGCGACGGCGAGCTGCAGCAGCTGGGCACGCCGGACGACATCTACGACCGCCCGGCCAACCGCTTCGTGGCCGCCTTCGTCGGCAACCCGCCGATGAACGTGCTCGAGGGCGAGCTCGACGGCGCCTCCGGAGCGTTCGTGGTCGGCGGACCGCGATCTCGCTCGGGCGAGATGTACGCGCGGTGCGCCGCCGGCGAGGCGGTGGCGCATCGGAGTGCGCCCCGAGGACCTCGTCCTCGGCCGAGCAGGGAGGGCGAGGGCGTCCTCGCCGGCGAGGTCTACGTCGTCGAGCCCATGGGCAACGAGACCCTCGTCGACGTCCGTCATCGGCGAGACCAGCGCGTGATGGTGCGCGTGCCGAACGCGGGTTCGAACGCGCCGATCGGGTCGCCGATCGGCGTGCGCGGTCGGCCGCGAGAGCGCGTGCTTCTTCCGGACGACGGAACGACGGTGCTCCACCGGAGCGACCGGATGCAGGCAACACGAGCGGAAAGGGGCACACGCATGACGCCAGAGACACCAGCGGAGGGGCGCGCGCTCAGCAGGCGCCACCTGCTCGAGGCCGGTCTCGGCCTCGGGATCGGAGCGGCGCTCGCCGGCCGGGGCCGCGGCGGCCACCCGGCCGGCCAAGCGGCGCGTGCAGGGGGCGAGCAAGTCGCTCGTCATCGGCGCGTTCGAGGACGGCGCCCTGGTGCCGTTCAAGCAGAAGATCATCCCGCTCTTCAAGCAGCAGACCGGGATCTCGATCGAGCTCCTGCAGGAGCCGTACGACTCGTTCTTCGCGAAGGCCTTCCAGGACGGGCAGACGAAGGCCGGCCAGTACGACATCTACATCATGGACGACCCGTGGGTCCCGCAGTACGCGGCGGCGGGCATCCTCGAGGACCTCGGCAAGCACGGCGTCAAGGCCGACGCGGGCTTCGCGAGCCGTTCATCGACCTCGGCTACTGGCCGCCGCGCTCGGGGCCGCGCATCAAGGGCTTCGAGACCGACCACGCCGCAGCTGATCGCGCTGCCGACGATCGGCGACCTGCAGACGATGACCTACCGCAACGACATCTTCGAGCACGGCGCCCAAGACGTGGAACGAGCTCGTCACCGTCGGCCACGGCCGGCCAGAAGGCGGGCAAGATCAAGAACGGCTACGTCTTCCGCGGCGTCAAGGGCAACCCGATCGTCACCTCGTGGTACCCGATCTTCCTGAGCTTCGGCGGCAAGTTCTTCGACAACAACTGGAACGTCACGTTCAACAACGCGCCGGGCAAGGCGGCGGCCGAGTTCTTCGTCGGCACGCTGCAGTCGCTCGCCCCGCCCGGGCGTCGCCGAGTTCGACTCCGATCAGGAGGGCGCGGCGATCCTCGGCGGCGAGGCCGCGCGCGATCATCCAGTACACCGGCAACGCGATCAAGTCCGACGACCCGAAGCAGTCGAAGGAGGTCGGCAAGCTCGACTTCGCCATCGTGCCGAAGCAGATCAAGGCGATCGCGCAGATCGGCATCTTCATCCACGGCGTCTCGGCGTCGGCGCCCAACAAGGACAACGCGATCACGTTCATGAAGTGGTTCGGCACCGACAAGGCCCAGATCGCCGCTCGCGCGGGCCGGCGACGTGCCGGTGCACAGGTCCCGGCCCTCAAGGATCCCGCAGGCGGTCAAGGGCCACCGCCTGCTGCCGACGGTCCTCAAGCAGCTCCTGGTCGGGCGCCGAGGCCGCGGCCGCGCACGCCCGACTGGTCGCAGGTCGAGACCGATCCTCGGCACCGAGCTGAACAAGGCCCTCGTGGCCGGCAAGGGCGGCGGCGCCGCGCTCGACAGCGCGGCCAAGCAGTCGACCGCATACCTCAAGCGACAGGGCTACTACACGTAGACCCCTGACGGCAGGGGAGCCGCACGCGGCGGCTCCCCTGCCGTACCCGTCCCTTCCCGATGCCCGACTCCGAGACAGCGCGCTAGTGGCTCAGGTCGCCATCCCCCGACAGCGGGCACGGCTGCAGGGCGCCGGGCTCGACCGGATCGTCCCGTACCTGCTGCTCGCCCCGGCCGCTGCTGCTGGTCGCTGCCGTCGTCGTCTACCCGCTCGTCCACGGCGTGTTCGAGAGCACGCAGTTCTACCGCTTCGGCCGGCCGATCTCGAACGTCGGCTTCGAGCCAGTACCGCCAGGCCTACGACGACCCGCAGTTCCGGCAGCTCGCTCTGGACGACGCTCAAGTTCGTGACGCTGGCGGTCGCCATCGAGACGCTGCTCGGCCTCGGGCCTGGCGCTGCTGTGCGTGCGGGAGCTGCCGCTTCATCCGCATCGCTGCGGATCATCCTGATCGTGCCGATGATCGTCACGCCGGTGGTCGTGGGCATCGTCTTCCGGCTGATCTACGCCTCGGACGTCGGCCTGCTGCTCGTCGACGTCTCGCAGCTCGCTCGGCGGCGGCTCGGTCGGCATCCTGGACACGAGAGCCGGCGCCTTCTGGGGCCTCGTCGCGCTCGACGTGTGGGAGTGGACGCCGCTGATCTTCCTGATCCTCCTGGCCGGCCTGCAGTCGCTCCCGAGTCGAGCCGTTCGAGGCGGCGCGCGTCGACGGCGCCGGCGCCTGGCGCACGTTCCTCGACCACACGCTGCCGATGCTGACGCCCGTGCTGGTGGTCGCCATCGTCCTGCGCACGATCGACGCCTTCACGACCTTCGATCAGGTGTACGTGCTCACCCACGGCGGCCCGGGCACCTCGACCGAGCTGATCTCGATCTACGGCTACGACACGTTCTTCCAGTTCCAGCAGTACGGCTACGCGGCGGCCATGCTGCTGATGGTCGCGGCTATCGTGCTCGTCTTCGCCGTTCCTCGCGGTGCGTCTGTGCGAAGGCAGGCGCAGGCATGAGGACCGCCCTCGCAGCGCCTGACCATCGTCGCTGGCCATGGTCATCGCGCTGATCCCGCTCGTGTGGATGGCCGAGACCTCGCTCAAGTCGAACAGCGAGATCACGCAGGACGGCACGCTCTACCCGCACCATCCGACCTTCGAGAACTACCGCAGCCTGTTCTCGGGCCGACAGTTCGGCTCGTACCTCAAGAACTCGATCGGCATCACCTCGCTGAGCGTGCTCGTCTCGCTCGTGCTCGGGTCGCTGGCGGCCTACAGCGCTCGCCCGCTTCCGGCCTGGCGCGGAGCGGCGGCCGCCACATCGGCGTCGGCCTGCTGACGCTGCGGATCCTCCCGCCGATCGTGATCATCGTGCCCGCTCTTCCTGCTCGTCGAGCCCGGCTGCACGCTGCTGAACACCTGGATCGGGCTGATCGTCCTCTACTCGGCCTTCAACGTCTCCTTCGTGGTCTGGATGATGGAGAGCTTCTTCCGCGAGATCCCGGTCGACCTCGAGGAGGCGGCGATGGTCGACGGCGACTCGCGGCTGACCGCCTTCCGGCGCATCGTGCTGCCGCTCGCCGGCCCGGGGCTCGTGGCCACGGCGATCTTCGCGGTCGATCGTGACCTACAACGAGTTCCTGTTCGCGCTCGTCCTGACCTCGACGCCCAAGGCCGAGACGATGCCCGTCGGCGCGGCCACCCTGATCGGGCGGATCGACGTCGACTGGGGCGCGATGAGCGGCGGCCGGCGTCCTCGGCGCCCTGCCGATCATCGTCTTCGCGCTTCTCGTGCAGCGCCACCTGGTGCGCGGGCTGACGATCGGCGCCGTGAAGTGAGGACCCTGAAGTGAGGACCCTGAAGTCGACGCGGCTGACCACGGCGCAGGCGCTGGTCCGCTTCCTGGGCGCCCAGCGGGTCGAGCGCGACGGCGTGGAGCAGCCCTTCTTCGCCGGGGTGCTCGGGATCTTCGGCCACGGCAACCTGGCCGGGATCGGCCAGGCGCTGCAGCAGGACGACCGGCTGCGCTACGTCCTGACCCGCAACGAGCAGGGACAGGTGCACACCGCCGCAGCCTTCGCCAAGGCGTCGCGCCGGCTGCGGGCGTGGGCGTGCACGTCGTCGGTCGGGCCGGGAGCCACGAACATGGTCACCGGCGCCGCCGCGGCGACCATCAACCGGGTGCCCGTGCTCCTCCTCCCCGGCGACGTGTTCGCCACGCGGCGGGTCGACCCGGTGCTCCAGCAGCTCGAGCACGCCGGTGCGCGGCGATGTCTCGGTCAACGACGCCTTCCGGCCCGTCTCCCGCTACTGGGACCGGGTGTCGCGGCCCGAGCAGCTCGGCCCGGCGCTGCTCGAGGCCATGCGCGTCCTGACCGATCAGGCGGCGACGGGCGCGGTGACCATCTGCCTGCCACAGGACGTCCAGGCCGAGGCGGCCGAGTTCCCCGACGACCTGCTCGGGCGGCGCGTCTGGCGGATCCCCCGCCCGGCGCCCGACGCGGAGGGCCTGGCCCGGGCCGCGGCGCTCATCCGCGGCGCCCGCCGCCCGCTCCTCGTGGCCGGCGGCGGGGTGCTCTACAGCGATGCCTCCGGCGCGCTCCAGGCGCTGGCCGACGCCACGGGGATGCCGGTGGCCGAGACCCAGGCCGGCAAGGGTGCGATCCCCTTCGACCATCCCTGCAGCCTCGGCGCCATCGGGGTCACGGGGACCCGCGGGGCGAACCTGGTGGCCCGCGACGCCGACGTGGTGATCGGCGTCGGCACGCGCTGGAGCGACTTCACCACGGCCTCGCGCACCGCCTTCCAGGCTCCCGGCGTGCGCTTCGTGAACCTGAACGTGGCGCCGCCCGACGCGGCCAAGCACGCCGCGCTGGCGCTGGTGGCCGACGCCCGGGCCGGCCTCGAGGCCCTGGCCGGCGCCCTGAACGGCTGGCACGTCGACCGCGCCTACACGGATGAGGTCGTCCGCCACCGGCGCGACTGGGAGGCCGAGGTCGAGCGGATCGTCCACCTCGGACACACGCCGCTCCCCTCCCAGGGCGAGGTGATCGGGGCGGTGAACGAGGCCGCCGGCCCGCGCGACGTCGTCGTGTGCGCGGCCGGGAGCCTGCCCGGCGACCTCCACAAGCTCTGGCGCACGCGCGATCCCGGCGGCTACCACCTGGAGTACGGCTACTCGACCATGGGCTACGAGGTGGCCGGCGGCCTGGGCGTGAAGCTCGCGGACCCGAGCCGCGAGGTCTTCGTCATGGTCGGCGACGGGTCCTGGCTGATGCTCAGCTCCGAGCTCGTGACGGCCCGCCAGGAGGGCGTCAAGCTCATCGTCGTCCTGGTCGACAACCATGGCTTCGCCTCCATCGGGAGCCTCTCCCGCAGCCTGGGGTCGGCAGGGTTCGGCACGGCGTACCGGGCCAGGGGCGACGACGGCCAGCTCTCCGGCGACACCCTCGAGGTCGACTTCGCCGCCAACGCCCGCAGCCTCGGCGTCGAGGCCGTGCGCGTGCGCACCATCGGCGACCTGCGCGAGGCGCTGGCCGCCGCCCGGGCCGCCACTCGACACCCGCGTGGTGGTGGTCGAGACGGATCCGGCCGTGGGCGTGCCCGGCTACGAGTCGTGGTGGGACGTGCCGGTGGCCGAGACCTCGGAGATGGCCGGCGGTCCGACAGGCCCGGGAGGGCTACGAGCGACAGCGGGCGCGCGAGCGCCCGCTGACCACTCCCGGCGACTAGCTTCGTGGCCGCTTGCGCGAGCGGCGCCAACGCGGAATCGTGTCCGCGTGACGTTCTCCCGAGGCGATGCGGCCGTGCTGCTGGCCCTGCTCGTTGCGGTCGGCGCGCTCGTGGCCGTCGCCCCGCGGTTCCGCGTCCCGTACCCGATTCTCCTGGTCGTCGGCGGATTGGCGCTGGGCTTCGTCCCCGGGATCCCGCACGTCCAGTTGGCGCCGGACCTGGTGCTCATCGCCTTCCTGCCGCCGCTGATCTACATCGCGGCGTACTTCACGTCTCTGCGGGACCTGCGCGCGAACGTCCGCCCGATCGCCCTGCTCTCCATCGGCCTCGTGGTCATGACCACGGTGGGAGTTGCCGTGGTCGCGCACGAGATCGCGGGCCTGGCCTGGGCGCCGGCCTTCGTTCTCGGGGCGGCCGTCTCCGCCACCGACCCAGCCGCTGCGACGGCCATCGCCCGCCGGACCGGACTCCCGCGTCGCATCATCGTCGTGGTCGAGGGTGAGAGCCTCGTCAACGACGGCACGGCGCTCGTGGCCTACCGCTTTGCGGTCACGGCAGTGGTCACGGGCACGTTCTCCATGGGCGACGTGGGCCTGACCTTCGTCAAGTCGGTGGTCGGCGGCATCGCCGTCGGACTGGCCGTCGGCGCCGTGATGCGCATCGTCCGCCGCGACCTGCACGACCCGCAGGCCGAGATCACGATGTCGTTCATCACGGGGTATCTCGCCTTCCTGCCGGCCTACGCCCTCGGCGTCTCGGGTGTGCTCGCCGTGGTCGACGGCCGGCGTGTACCTGGGGTGGTACGCGCCCGAGCTGACCACGCCGGACGTCCGGCTCCAGAGCACCGGCGCCTGGGTCACGACCACGTTCCTTCTGAACGCGGCCCTGTTCGTACTCGTCGGCCTGCAGCTGCGACCGATCCTCGACTCCCTGAGCCACGTCTCGAATGCGCGCCTCGTCGGCGACGCGGCTGGCCGTGTCGGTGGCCGTGATCCTCATCCGCTTCCTGTGGATCTATCCGGCGGCCTATGTCCCCCGGGCGCTCTTCCGGCGGATTCGCGAGCGCGACCCGTACCCGCCCTGGCAGTACCCGACGGTGCTCGGCTGGATGGGCATGCGCGGCGGCGTGACCCTGGCCGCCGCCCTCGGCATCCCGCTCACCGTGAACGGCGGCGGACCCTTCCCCGACCGCCAGCTCATCATCTTCCTGGCCTTCGCGGTCATCCTCGTCACTCTCGTCCTGCAGGGGCTGACGCTACCGGCCGTCATCCGCGTCCTCGGCCTCGAGGACGACGGGCTGGACGACAAGGAGGAGGCCAAGGCGCGCATCCACGCGGCCGATGCGGCCCTTGACAGGCTGCACGAGCTCGAGGCTGAGCCGTGGGTCCGCGAGGACACGGCCGAGCGCATGGCCGGCGCCTACCGGTTTCGCAAGACGCGCTACCGGGCGCGCTTCGACGCGGACGACGACGGCTCGGTGGAGGAGCGCTCGGCCGACTACCAACGGTTGCGGCGCGAGCTGCTCGAGGCCGAGCGGGCGGCGGTGGTCGACCTGCGGCGCCGTGGCCGGATCAGCGACGGCGTCATGCACCGGATCGAGCGCGACCTCGATCTCGAGGACAACCGGCTCGACTACTGACGAAGCTCGGCGAGGCGCTGTGCGACGAGGTCCACGTGCGGGAGACGCGCCTCAGTGCCCGGCGCGCATGAGGGCAAGCGTGGACGCCGCCAGCGCTGCCCGGAGCGCCCCGGGCTCGAGCGCGCCGACGTGGGTCGCCTCGAATCGCGCCAGGGTTCCTGCTGAAAGGTCGTCGTAGCCGCGCGCCTCCACCGCGGGCGCCCCTGCGCGGAGGCAGGCCAGCGAGAGCGCGTGGTCGCGCACGGCGCCGACGTAATGCTCCGCCTGCCAGACCCGCCCGCGCTCGATGCAGGCGTGCGCGTGGAGCGCGTAGATGACGCCCCACCCGAAGAGGATCCTCCGCGACCGGCGGTGTGGGAAACGCGGGATCGCCCGCCGCCGTCTCACCGAACAGCAGCCGGAATCGCGGCCCGGCGGGGCGAAACCGAGGCGCCGGCGTCATCGAGAGGTCGAGCTGCAGCGCGTTCGGGAACAGGAACACGCGGAAGGTGGTCGGACCGCGCTCGAGGTCCGTGAGCGGCACCGCATCGAGCTCGTCGACGAGCGTGCGCGTCCAGTCGTCGAGCACGTCGGCGACCGGAGCGTGGTCTGCGATGGCGAAGGTGAGGTCCAGGTCCGAGAAGCGGTCGCCGCCGTCCACGGCGAGCGAGCCCACCGCGGCTCCGGCCACCACGCGCTCATCCTCCTCGGCGAGCCGGAGCAGGTGGTCGCAGAGCCCGTCCCGCTGCTCAACGGTGAACACGAGGCGACGAGTCGCTTTTCTGGACGGCTGAGGCGGAGGGGGAGGGATTCGAACCCTCGAACGAGGAAACCCCCGTTAACGGTTTTCGAGACCGCCGCTTTCAACCACTCAGCCACCCCTCCGCGGTCATCCCAGGATAGCCCGCCGGCGCGTGGCTACCCGCTCTTGCCGGGCCGCTGCGCGTCGAGCTCGATCGCGAGCTGGTCCAGCAGGCGGACGCCGCGCGAGACGAGCTCCTCGACGCCGTGCTTCGGGTCGAGGGGCACGACCACCGTGAGCGTGGCCGGGTCGTGCTTGCCTGCCTCGGGCTTCTGGGAGAGCGAGATGTCAGTGGCGCCCTTGGCCAGCTTGGGCACCCGCTTGGCTGTGCGGCGGAGCGGCTTGCGCCGGTCGTGCAGGCGGATGGAGCAGGTCGAGCCCACGACGTCGCCCACGTCGTCGAGCTCGAGGACGAGCTCCATGGACGCGCCGTCGTCCGGCGTGTCCGCCGGCCGGGCCGTGAACACGACGGCGCGGCCGGCCGGCTCGCCGAAGCGCTCGCGCATCTCGGCGCTGGCGTCGAGGGCCCCGTGCGCGGCCAGCCATGCGGACCCGCGGACGACCAGCTCGCGCACCGCGAGCGGCGTCCCGGCGAGCGCGTCCGTGCTCAGCCCGTTGAGCGAAACCTCGGTCTCGACCGTGGCCCCAGGGTGATCCCCCACCGCCATCGAGGACACGGTACCGCGCCACCCCATGCGGCGTCGAGGCCCACCGCGGGGTTCCACCGCCCAGGGCCAGCCTGTATCCTGCCGGGTCGGCTGACCCCCGGTCCGCAGTCCTCGTTTACAGGGAGGGAACTCTGAACACCAAGCGATCGCTGGCCGTCGGAGCCGTCGCGCTGCTGAGCGTGCTCGCAGCGGCCGGATGGACCAGCACCAACAGCGTGCACGCTGCAGCTGCGGCACCGGCCAAGCACGCGGCCGCCCTCAAGGTCGGGCTCGTAACCGACACCGGCGGCCTGAACGACCGCTCCTTCAACCACCTGGCCTACGTCGGGCTCCTGAAGGCGCAGTCGAGCCTCGGCGCCACCATCGACGTCAAGGAGTCGAAGAGCAGCGACGACTACATCCCGAACCTCCAGGCGGAGGCGGCCAACGGGGACAACCTCGTGGTCGGCGTCGGGTTCCTCATGGCCAGCGCCGTCGGCAAGGTGGCCAAGGCCTACCCGAACGTGAAGTTCGCGATCATCGACGACTCGGCCACCGACCCCGCCATCGGTGGGGCCACGAACGTCCAGGGCCTGCTCTTCAAGGAGCAGGAGTCGGGCTATCTCGCCGGCTACCTGTCCGGACTGCTGGAGAAGAAGAAGCCGCGGTTCCAGCGCATGAACGGCAAGCAGGTCGTGTCGACGGTCGGCGGCCAGAAGATCCCGCCGGTCGATCACTACATCGCCGGGTTCATCGCGGGCGTGAAGAAGGCCGATCCTGGGGTCACCGAGCTGAACGGATACTCGAACGACTTCAACGCCCAGGACAAGTGCAAGGGCATCGCCACGAGCCAGATCTCGCGCGGCTCCGACGTGGTGTTCCAGGTCGCCGGCGGCTGTGGCCTCGGCGCCCTCGACGCCGCCCGGGCCAAGGGTGTCTGGGGCATCGGCGTTGACTCCGATCAGTCCCTGCAGCCGGGCGTGGACAAGAAGTCGCTCCTCGCCTCGGCCATCAAGCGCGTCGACCAGGCCGTGTTCCTGACGGCCCAGGCCGTCCAGAAGGGCAAGTACAAGGGCGGCGTCGACACGACGTTCGGCCTGAAGCAGAACGGCACCGGCATCGCCGGCATCAACAAGGCGGTCCCCGCCTCGATCGTCGCCAAGGTCAACAAGATCAAGGCCCAGATCGTGAGCGGCAAGATCGTCCCGCCCAACAAGGTCAAGTAGTGACCGGCGAGCCGGGCTCGAAGGCTCCGCTCGCCTCCACCCCCGCGGGCTCGGGCGCCGACCTGGCGCTCGAGCTCCGCGGGATCACGAAGCGCTTCGGCAGCCTGGTCGCGAACGACCGCATCGACCTCGACCTCCGCCGGGGTGAGGTCCACGCGCTGCTGGGTGAGAACGGGGCCGGCAAGACGACGCTGATGAACATCGTCTACGGCCTCACCCGGCCGGACTCGGGGGAGATCCTCGTCGACGGGCGGCCGGTGACCATGCGCTCGTCGAACGACGCCATCGCCGCGGGCATCGGCATGGTCCACCAGCACTTCATGCTCATCCCGGTCATGACGGTGGCCGAGAACATCGTCCTCGCCGCCGAGCCCACGACCGGCCCCCTGCTCGACCGCCGGGCGGCCGACTCCGCGGGTGAAGGAGCTCTCCGACCGCTACGGGCTCGCGGTCGACCCGCGGGCGCGCGTGCGCGACATCGGCGTCGGCATGCAGCAGCGCACCGAGATCCTCAAGGCCCTGTACCGGCACGCGCGCGTGCTCATCCTCGACGAGCCCACCGCCGTGCTCACGCCGCAGGAGGCGCGGGAGCTGTTCCGCGTGCTGGACGAGCTGCGCAAGGGCGGCACGTCCGTGATCATGATCACCCACAAGCTCGACGAGGTCCTCGAGGTGGCCGACCGCATCACCGTGCTGCGGCGCGGCAAGCGCGTCGGGACGCTGCCGCGGGGCGAGGCCACGGAGCGCGGCCTGGCCGAGCTCATGGTCGGGCGCGAGGTCCTGCTGCAGGTCGAGCGGACAGCCGGCACGCCGGGCGAGGTCGTCCTGCAGGTCGACGACCTCTGGGTGCGCGACGACCGCGGCCTCGATGCCGTGCGGGGCATGACCTTCGCCCTGCGGGAGGGCGAGATCCTGGGCATCGCCGGCGTCGACGGAAACGGCCAGACCGAGCTCATCGAATCGCTCGCCGGCATGCGCCGGCCCCGCGATGGGCGCATCGTGCTCGAGGGCCGCGAGATGACGCATGCCTCGCCGCGGCAGGCCAACCGCCGCGGCATCGGGCACATCCCGGAGGATCGCCACCGGCACGGCCTCGTCCTCGACTTCACCCTGGCCGAGAACACCGTGCTCCACGACTACGACGAGCCGCCGGCGTCGCGCTGCCGGCTTCCTGCGGTGGCGCACGATCTTCGCGCGCGCCCGCGACCTCATCAAGCTCTTCGACGTTCGCGGCGGGGGAGCGGACGCACGCGCACGCGCCCTGTCGGGCGGCAACCAGCAGAAGCTCGTGCTGGCGCGGGAGATCCAGGCCTCGCCCCGCGTGCTGCTGGCCGCGCAGCCCACGCGCGGGCTCGACGTCGGAGCCATCGAGTTCGTTCACCGCCGGCTGATCGAGCAGCGCGACTCCGGCCGGGCGGTGCTGCTCGTCTCCTTCGAGCTGGACGAGATCCTCGACCTGTCCGATCGCATCCTCGCCGTCTACGAGGGACAGGTGGCCCTGGAGCGGCCGGCGGGCGAGACCGACGAGCGCGAGCTCGGCCTGGCCATGGCCGGGGGGACGGTCGAGGCCCGCAAACCCGAGGCGGGCGCGCCTGTCACATGAGCACGCGCGTCCAGAACATCATCTTCCCGCTGGTCACGGTGTTCCTGGCGTTCGTGGTGGGCGGCCTGGTCGTCCTGCTCACCGGCCACAACCCGCTCACCGTCTACAAGAGCCTGTGGCTCGGCGCCGGCTTCGACTGGCCCTTCCGCTTCATCCCCGGCAACCCCTTCGGGGTCAACGCCACCCTGTCGTCGATCAACCTGCAGGCGACGCTGGTCGAGTTCACCCCGCTCGTCCTCACCGGCCTGGCGGTGGCCTTCGCCTACCGCTGCGGGCTGTTCAACATCGGCGGCCAGGGCCAGTTCTGGGTCGGCGCGTTCTCCGCCTACATCGTGGCCGAGCAGGTCGGCGGCTCCAGCGGCGTGATCCTCGGGACCATCGCCGGTGGCATCGGGGGCGCCGTCTGGGCGGGGATCGCCGGCGGCCTCAAGGCCTTCCGCGGCGCCCACGAGGTGATCACCACGATCATGCTCAACTGGATCGCCATCTACGGCGGAGCGTGGTTGTTCGGGCTCACCGGGCCCTTGAACGACAAGGCGTCAGGCCAGGCGGTCTCAAAGACCCTCGGGGCCGACCAGCAGTACCGCATGCTGTGGGGGTCGCTGCAGGGCCCCCACATGGGCATCTTCATCGCCCTCGGGGCGGCGTTCGTGTTCTGGCTCATCCTCAGCCGGACCACGCTCGGCTACGAGGTGCGGGCGGTGGGCCTCAATCCGGACGCGGCCCGCTACGGCGGCGTGCGCGTGCGGCGCTCGATGATCCTGGCCATGGCCATCTCCGGCGCGTTCGCCGGGCTGGCGGGCGCCGGTGACCTGTTCGGCGTCACACACCACGTGGCCACGGCGGAGCTCACCGTCTCGACAGGTCGGGTTCACCGGCATCGCCGTCGCCCTGCTCGGGCGCAACACCGCCGTCGGCGTGATCCTCGGCGCGCTCCTCTTCTCGGCCCTCGACTCGGGCGCGCGGTTCCTGTCCGGCGACTTCTCCCCGGAGCTGGCGCGGTCGCTGGGCACGGTCATCCAGGGCGTCATCATCCTGCTCGTCGGCGGGGAGCTGGTGGTGCGCTGGCTGCTCACGCGCCGCGGCCGCGGCGGCGGCGAGCTCGAGCCCATCCCCGAGCTTCATCTTCCCGCGGCGGAGGAGGCGTTGTGACGGCGGTCGTCGCCAGGCCGGAGCTCCGCGGCGGGCGGGCCGCGGCCATCAGCGGGATCGTCCTCGGCCTCGCGGCCGCCCTGGTGGCCTTGCCCCCGCTGGTCGCTGAAGACGCCCGTCGTCCCCGTGGTGCTCGGGATCCTCGCCCTCGTGGCCGGGGGAGCGGCCATCGGGGCAGGCGAGCGCTTCCTGGGCGGCTACGCGATCGCGGCCGCGCTCATCGGCATGGCGGCGGGCCTCTGGCTCGAGGGGGCGCAGAAGGCCACGCTCGAGAACATCATCACGGCCGGGCTCTTCGCGGCCACGCTGCAGTACGCCACGCCGCTGGTCTTCGCCGGCCTCGGAGGCCTCATCTCCGAGCGCGCGGGCGTGGTCAACATCGGGCTCGAGGGCATGATGCTGACCGGCGCCTTCTTCGGCATCTGGGCCTGCGACAAGAGCGGCTCGTGGGAGGTCGGCCTGCTCGGTGCCGCCCTGTTCGGCGGGCTCATGGGCCTGGTGCACGCGGTCTTCTCGATCCACCTGCGCGCCGACCAGATCGTCTCCGGGACGGCGATCAACATCCTCGCCCTCGGCATCACGTCGTACTCATTCCGCTCGATCTACGGCGACAACGGCACGCCACTCGTCCACCGCATCCCGGACGTGACCATCCCGGGGCTGGGCAGCGTCCCCGGCATCGGCGGGGTGCTCGGCACGGTCAACTTCATGGTCTGGCTGGGGCTCGCCTTCGTCGTCCTCATGTGGGTCTTCCTGTTCAAGACGCCGTGGGGGCTGCGCGTCCGCGCCGTCGGCGAGCACCCGCGGGCGGCCGACTCCGTCGGCGTGCCGGTGTACTGGGTGCGCTACGCCTGCGTCGTGGCCTCCGGCATGCTGGCCGGCCTGGGTGGGGCCTACCTCTCCTTCGGGCTGCTGGGCTCGTTCAACGAGAACATGACGGCAGGCCGGGGATTCATCGCCCTGGCGGCGGTCATCTTCGGCAAGTGGCGGCCGTTCGGCCTGCTCGGGGCGGCGCTCCTGTTCGCCTTCGCCCAGGCGCTCGGCGACGCGCTGCAGACGAGCGCGAACGTCTCGGCCGACGCGGTCTCGATCCTGCCCTACGCGCTCACGCTCATCGCGCTCGTCGGCCTGGTCGGACGCTCGGTTCCCCCGGCTGCCGCGGGCCGCCCGTACGTCCGCCAGTAGCGGACCGTCAGTCGCTGAGCCGCAGCCGGTACGACACGGCCGACGGCGTGGCCCGCGTGATCACGAGCCGCACGTCGTGCGCATCGGCGGCGGGCACCGGGGCGGTGAGCGTGAACGCCCCCGCCGGCGGATGGCTGGGCCGCGACCACGCGCCGGCCGACCTGGAGGGAGAGATCGCCGGCAAGCATCTGCCCACCCCGCGGCTGGATCTCGACCTGGAGGCGGCGGCCCTTCGGCTCGAGGCGCCAGACCTGCGTCTGCAGCGGGAGCAGGCGCGTCAGGGGCTCGGCCAGGGTCCGCTTCCTGGCCAGCGCGACGATGCGATGGGGCAGGAAGCCGGACCCGAAGGTGGCCTCGAGGACCCGGCCGTACCCGTTGAGGTAGCCGCTCAGGCGGCGTGTGCCGCCCGAGGCGCGGGCCAGGGTGGCCACGCCGAGATCCCGCTCGTGCCGGTGGCTGTCGGCGGCGAACTGCTCCAGCAGGTGGCGCACCCAGCCCGTGCCCTCGCGCCGGACCGTGGCCATGTAGCGGATGAAGAGCCACGAGCCGTACTCGTGCAGGTGCCCGGTCTCCCACAGCGGCTGCTCGCTCCAGGCCCCGTCCAGGGCGGGCAGGAAGCTCAGGTTGTCGGGGATCGAGGGGTAGACCTGCGTCTCCATCCACACGGCGGTGGCCTCGGCGATCCACGTCGGCAGGCCGCCGGCCACGTAGCCGAGCTGGATGGCGTGGAACAGCTCGTGGGCGATGGTGACGCGCCGCTCCTCGTCGGCGCTGAAGCGGGACCCGACGAGGCCGCTGTAGTCGCTGTCGATCACCTCGTACGAGCCGTTGGAGCCACCGGGGTCGTTGACAGTGAGGCCCACGACGCCGTTCAGGCCGTGCCCGCCGAAGCTCAGGAGGTAGATGTCGTAGCGGCCGTCGCCGCCGCGCTGGACCCCGTCGAGGTTGTCGGGCGGCGGGGCGCGGTAGCCAAAACCGGTCTCGGTCGCGAGGGCGGACTCCGCCTCGGCGCCCACCTGCTCGACCACGTCGGGGATGCCGTCCGGGCCTGGGGCTCCGTCGGGCCCGGCCACGTCGGTCAGGGCAGGCGCGTCGGTCGTCGTGGTCACGTAGTGGACGAGGAAGTGGCCCTGCGGTGTGGCGTACGGCGGGGCCTCCGGCACGGCGTAGGCCAGAGCCTGCGGCGAGCTCGACGGCCCGTCGGTCGGCCGGCGGGCAAGCGTGCGCAGTGCGGCCCCGGCGGGCGGCGCCGTCAGCACGGCCGCCAGCACGAGGAGGCCGAGGGCGGCGAGCGCTCGCCGGGCAGCGGTCATGCGGCTGCGAGCTTCCGCAGGGCGACGATGTAGCCCTCGCAGTAGGTCGGGAACTGCGGCATCGTGTCGGCGAGGACCGTCAGCGGCAGCTCGGCCTTGACGGCGAGCACCGCCCAGTGGATCCACTCTCCGGCCTGGGGGGCGAACGCCCATGCGCCGGCCAGGGTTCCCTTGCTCCTATCGGCCACGAGGCTCAGGCAGCCGCGGGGCATTTCCTCGTACGTCGAAGGGCGGGCGATCTCGCCTCCGAGGTCGATGGTCACGGTGGCCACGTCGACGCCTTGCTCCCTGGCGGCCGCGGCGGACAGGCCGACCGCCGCGACCTCCGGATGCGTGAACACCACCCTGGGGATGGCGCGGTAGTCGGCCCGCGCCGGCCGGCCGAGGATGTCGGCCGTGGCCACGCGGGCCTGGTACTTGCCGACGTGGGTGAACAGCGCGATTCCCGTCACGTCGCCCACGGCCCACACGCCGTCGGCCACGCGGCAGTGATCGTCGATCGTGACGGCGCCGTGCTCGTCGGGCTCGACGCCGATCGTCTCGAGCCCGGCGTCGCGGCCGCGCGGATGGCGGCCGGAGGCGATGATCAGCTCGTCGGCGCGGATCTCGGAGCCGTCGTCGAGGGTGACCACCCGCTCGGTGCCTTCCCGCGCCACCCGTCTGGCCTGCTTGCCGAGGCGCAGGGTGATGCCGTCTTCCCGCAACACGTCGGCGAGGAGGTCGGACAGCGCCTGGGTCCTCGCGCGCGAGCAGGCGCGGGGCGCCCTCGACGATCGTCACCTGCGTTCCGAAGCGGGCCATGAACTGGCCCAGCTCGACGCCCACGGGGCCCCCGCCCACGACGATCGCGCTGGCGGGGATCTCCTTGAGGGAGGTGGCCTCGCGGTTCGTCCAGTATCCGGCTTCCTCCAGGCCGTCGATGGGCGGGATCGCCGGATCCGAGCCGGTGGCCACGATGACCCGGTCGGCCTCGATGACCTCGTCGCCCGCCACCACGCGGCCTGGGCCGTCGAGGCGGCCGCGCTCCTTGACGACCCGCACGCCCTGCGCGACGTACTCGTCGACCTGCTTGCGGTCGTCCCAATGGCGCGTCATGTAGTCGCGGTAGGCGCGCACCTGCGGCCAGTTCAGCACCGGGTCGGCCACGCCCGCAGCCCGGTGGGCCTCGCCGCGGACCTCGGGCGGGCGAAGGAGCGTCTTCGACGGCATGCACGCCCAGTAGGAGCACTCCCCCCCGATCAGCTCGCGCTCCACCAGGGCACAGGAGAGGCCGGCCTCGATGAGGATGCCCAGCGCGTGCTCCCCTGCCGGGCCGGCACCCAGGACGACGACGTCGACGCGCTCGCTCACTCGAGACCTCCCTCGGATCTGCGGGGCGCGCGGACTCTAACCGGCGATGGGCTCAGGTCCTCTGACGGCGTCCCCAGCGCAGGTAGGCGAGCGCACCGAGGGCGTTGAGGCTGGCCAGGCGCCAGAGCCGCTTCTCGCCCCGGATCTCGTCGTCCGGGCGCCGATGGAGGTCGCGCTCCGCGGTGATCACGATCGCCAGCGAGACCGCCAGGAGGCCCACCTTCAACAGCCGATGTCCGGAGGAGCGCTTGTCCATGTCGGAAAACGGAGAAGGAGGGATTCGAACCCTCGACAGAGGTAATCCCCCTGTAACGCCTTAGCAGGGCGCCGCCTTCAGCCACTCGGCCACTTCTCCGCGGCGCACCCAGTTTACCCGCCGGTTACGGTCCTGCGCGTGCCGCCTCCGACCTTCGCCCGGGTGGCCCATCGTGGCTTCGCCCGCCGCTTCCCCGAGAACACGCTGGCCGCCGTCGGGGGCGCCATCGAGCTCGGCGCCGACTGGATCGAGCTCGACATCCGGCGCCGGGGGGACGGCGCGCTGGTCCTGCACCACGACTTCGCCGACACGCGGGGGGCGGCCCTGGTGTCGCAGGCGCTCGACCTCGTGGAGGACGGCGGCATCGGGGTCATGCTCGACATCAAGCAGGGTGGGATGGCGCGCGATTTGGTCGACGTCCTCGAGCAGCACGCCCCCACCACGCCGGTGATCTGCTCCGGCGGCGGTGGTGGCGAGCCGCTCCGCATCAAGGCCCTGCGGCCCGAGATCAGGGTGGGAAAGACCTGGCCCGCCCGGCACGCGCACGGGTGGCCGGGTGTCGCCCCGCTGGTCAACCTCCGCCGCCGCCTGGCGCTTCCCCGCCAGGTGGCCGACCTCGTGGCCGGCTACGACGTGTTCGTGGCCTACCACCGCATCCTCTCCCGCGAGGCCGTGACGCTCTGCCACGCCCACGACACCCAGGTGTACGCCTGGACCGTGGACGATCCGGACCGCATCGCCGTGCTCGCGGACTGGGGTGTGGACGGCGTCATCTCCGACGACCCCATGTCGTTCGGCCTCGGCTGAGTATCGCGAGGCCGCCTGTACGCTTGGACGAGGGTGGCGAGCGCAGGCGAGGACGATCACAGCGAGGGAATCCGGGCGTACTACGACCGTCCCTCGGTGCGATCGAGCTACGGCACCGATCTCGAGCTGTGGGCCAGCGAGCGCCGGCTGGTCGACCGCTTCATCGCCCCGGGCTCGTCGGTCCTCGACGTGGGGTGCGGGGCTGGGCGGGTGGCCATCGCGCTCGCCCGCGTGGGCTATCGCGCCTCGGGCCTCGACCTGAGCGAGGGCATGGTCGACACGGCCCGCTCTCTCGCTGCCGGTGACGGCCTCGACGTCGACTTCGTCGTCGGCGACGCCCGGGCGCTGCCGTATCCGGACGACCGGTTCGACGCCGCCGTGTTCGCCTGCAACGGCATCGGCCACCTGCGCCTGGCGGACCAGCAGGCCGCCGTGCGTGAGATGCAGCGGGTGACGCGGCCGGGCGGCCACGTCGTCATCTCGTTCCGCAACCCGTACAGCCTGACGAAGCTCGCCCTGGGGCTGGCCCGCAACACCGTCCGGAGCGTCTCCCAGGCCGTGCGCCGCCAGTCGGGACCGTCGCGGGACGAGTGGGTCGACCAAGGGATCTACGTCCATCGCCCGAGCCGCTGGCGCATGGAGCGCACCGTGCGCGACGCGGGTCTCGACATCGTCCTCGTCAGCTCCCACCGCTTCATCGAGCGCGGGCAGGAGACGAGCCGGCTGGCCCAGTGGGTGGGCGGCGAGTTCTTCCTCGTGGCGCGCGTCCCGGCATGAGCTCGCCGCCCGGGACCGAGCCGGAGGCCGAGGCGCGGCGCGAGCGGGAGTGGTCGATCTCCGGCGGCTCGGCCCTCTTCTTCGGGGCCAAGATCATCTCCAACCTCGGCTACTTCGTGGCCGTGGTGCTCATCGCCCGCGGGCTGCCGACCACGGCCGAGCGCGGGACGGTCGCCTTCGTCACCGTCACCGCCCTCGTGGCCTCGGCCCTCTCGCGGGTGGGGGTGGACGAGTCCACCACGGTGTTCGCCGCCCGCCGGGCCCAGGACCGCCCGTCGCTCCTGGCCAACGGCCTGGCGTTCGGACTGGTCACGGCGGTCGTCGCGGGATCCGTGGCAGCCGGCCTCCTCGCCCTCTTCCCGTCCATCCGGCCGGCCGGCGTCGGCACCGAGGAGCTCGTGGCCGTGATCGCGGGGACGGTGGCCGTGGCCATGCAGAGCGTCGGGCAGCCCATGCTCTCGGGCTGCGCGCGCTTCGGCACCCAGGCCGCCGTGACGGCGGCCGGCCCGTGGGTGTATGCGGCCGCGGTCGCCGTGCTCTCGGCCGCCGGGCATCTGAGCGTCGCCACCGCCGTGGCGGCCTGGGTGCTGGCACAGGGCGTCTATGCCCTCGCGCTGCTCCTCGCCGCCGGGCGCGGCATCGGTGTCGGGCGTCCCAGCATGCCGCTCCTGCGCGAGTGCATCGCCTTCGGCGCGCGGGCCTGGGTGGGCAGCGTGGCCCGGTTCCTGAACGCCAGGAGCGACCAGATGCTCATGGGCTTCATCTCCACCGAGGCCGCGCTCGGTATCTACGCGGTGGCGGTCAACGCCTCCGAGGTCCTGCTCGAGCTGCCCGCGGCGACGGCCGGGATCGTGCTCGCGGTCGTGGCCCGCGGCAGCGACCCCGCCCTCGGGGTGGAGCGGACCCTGCGGGCCTTCCGGGCCATCGTCGTCCTCACCGCAGGCGGGTGCGTCGCCGCGTTCGTGCTCGGGCCGATGCTCCTGCCGCTGGTGTTCGGCCACCTCTACGACGACTCGGTCGTGCCCTTCCTCATCCTCGTGCCCGGGGCCTTCGGCTTCGCCGCCAGCATGATCTTCTCGGGCGCGCTGGTGGGCGCCTCGCGGCCCGGCCTGTCCTCGGGCGGCCCGCTGGTCTCGCTCGTCACGCAGACCGCCCTCGACCTTCTCCTCATCCCGCCGTTCGGGGCCACCGGCGCGGCCACCGCGGCCACGGTGGCCTTCCTCGCCGGAGGCACGACGGCGGCCATCGCCTACCGCGGGCACGGGCGGTTCGAGTGGCGCGCCATCGTCCCCGGCCGGGCGGATGTCCGGCTTCTCAACGACGTCGTCCGCAGCCGGCTTCCCCGGCGCCCGGCGCCGAGCAGCTCTTAGTCGAACGCGGCCCACAAGGCGGCCTCGGTCGCCTCCTCGGCGTGCGCCGCCCGGAGGCGCTCGGCCTGCGCGGCGAAGCGCGGCTGCCACGTGTCGTAGCCGGCCAGGAGCCGCCCGAGGGCTGCGCCCAGGAGGTCGGGGCGGCCCGGCGGGGTCAGCATCGCCGCCAGCGGGCCCGGGAGGTAGTCGCGGGCGTCTCCGACCGCGGTGGCGACCGCCGGCGTGCCCATCCCCAGCGGCTCCAGCAGACCGAGCTGCGCGCCTTCGGTGTGGCTGGCCGAGACCACGGCGTGCGCCCGCCGCTGGGCCTCGATCACCTCCTCCCACGGCCGCGCGCCGTGCAGGCGGAGCCACGGCCGGGTGCGCGCCGCCGCCTCCAGCTCGGCCCGGAGCGGCCCGTCGCCGTACAGGTCGAGCCGCCGGTCCATCGTGCCGAGCCGGTCGCAGGCGGCCACGATGTCGAGCGGTGCCTTCTCGGGCGACAGGCGGACGGCGCCCACCAGGCGCACGGGCCCGTCGGATGGCGGCTCGACGGTGTCCCGCGCCGGCAGCGGGCGCAGCGGGAAGGGGATCCGCGTGACCGGCCGCGACAGCCGGCCCTGGAACGCCTCGTAGGCCGTGCGGGAGAGGGCCAGCGGGGGCGCCCAGCGGACCATCAGGGGGACTGTCAGGCGAAGGTACTGCGCGGTCGGGTTGCGCCACGGGGCCATCTCGACGGGCTCGCCGTGGAGGAAGCCCCGCTGCGGGGTGCCGGCGCGGTGGGCGAGGAGCGAGAACCAGAACGACAGCGTGTGGGCGTACTGGTGGACGAACGCCCGCGTGGCCCACCCGGCCGCCTCACGCAGCTCACGCAGAGCGCCCGGGAGCGGCCACACCCAGGGCAGGCCGCCGCCGGGAAGCTCGTGGGTCGGGATGCGCCAGTGGCCGTCCTGCCCGTCCAGCGCGCACGTGACGATCCGAACCTCGTGGCCCGAGCGGTGCAGGCGGTCCGCCTGCCAGGCCACGAACTGCTCCACGCCCCCGACGTGAGGCGGGACGAAGCTCGAGACGATGACGACCCGCTCGGCCACGTCAGCGCAGGAGGGAGCGGAAGAGGCGGTCGTAGCGCTCGACCATGGCCTCGCGCGAGAAGGCCTGCCGTGCGCGCTCGTGGCCGGCGCGCCCGAGGGCGCGCGCCGTCGCGCCGTCGGCGCCGAGCTCGGCCAGGGCGCCGGCGAGCGCCGCTCGCGTCGTCGCGCGGCACCAGCAGCCCGGTGGTCCCGTCGACGACCTCCTCGGGGATCCCTCCCACGCGCGAGGCCACGACCGGCAGGCCGGCGGCCATCGCCTCGAGGATGGAGTAGGGCAGGCCCTCCCAGCGGGTGGGGAGGACGAACGCGTCCGCGGCCGCGAGCTGCGCCGGCACGTCGTCCCGCTCGCCGAGGAGGGTGACGCGATCATCGAGCCCGAGTGCGCGCACGCACTCGGCCAGCGCCTCCCCCTCGGGGCCGTCGCCCACCACGCGCAGGTCGAAGGCCGCGGCTTCGGGGCGAGCCAGGGCCTCGAGCAGGAGGCCGAGGTCCTTCGGCGGGGCGAGCCGGGCCACCGAGACGAGCACGGGCCGCTCGGGCCAGGGCCCGCGGCCGGGCGGGGCCGGGGGCACGGGCACCCCGTTGTGAATCACGCGGAGACGCCGCGCCGGCACGGCGCGACGCCGCAGGGCGAGATCATGGTCGAAGCGCGACACGCATACGACGGCCGTGGTCAGCCGGGCGCAGGCCCGCTCGACGGCCAGGTACGCCGTGCCGTCCAGTCCGTGCCGGCCGCTGAAGGACCAGCCGTGGACGGTGTACACGACGGGGATCCGCATTCCCGCCATGGCCAGGCGGGCCAGGGCTCCGGCCTTCGCGGAGTTCAGCTGCACCAGGTCCGGCCGCTCCTCGCGCACCAGGGCGCGGAGCTCGCCGATCGCCGCCAGGTCGTCCCGCGGGCTCGGGTCCCGCACCAGCCGCTCGACGTGGCGGAAGGGGATGCCCTGGGAGCGGCAGGCGTCGGCCAGGGCCCCCTCCGGACCGTGGGCGGCCACGGTGATCCGGTACCCGTCGCCCAGGCCGGCGACCAGCATGGCCGCGAAGGTCTGCGCCCCGCCGGCCTCGGCCAGCGTGGCGATCACCAGGAGGCGCGGCCGCGTCAGGGCCAGCGGTTCCCGGTCTGCTTGGACGTGGCACCGAGGAACTGCGCCACGCCCTGTGTCGAGCCGCGGCAGTCGTTGCCCTGCACGACGGACCCGTCAGAGGTGGCCTGGGCTCCCGTGTCCGTGGTGCCGGCCGTCTCCATCACGCAATACGCCTGCTGGGGCGTCTGCCGCCGGTCGCGGAGGTCGTTGTCGCGCACGACCGTCCCCGAGACGCCCTGGAGCTGGACCGCGGCCCCTCGCGAGTCGAGCAGGTGGTTGCCGACGATGGACGAGTTGTTCGTGCCGATCGAGAGCCACACGCCCCACTGCGCGCCGACGACCCGGTTTCCCCGGATGTCGACGTTCGTGCTGCCCCCGCCGCCGTACGTCCACTCGACGTTCACGCCGATGTTCACGTGTGCGAAGTGGTTGTCGGCCACCAGCACGCCGGTCGAGCCGTGCTCCAGGTAGGCGCCGACGCCGGTGTCACGTACGACGTTGTCGACGACGGCCGAGTTCCGGCCGCCGTTCCCGGTCCAGATCCCGTCCCACCCGGTGTTGCGCACGACGTTGGCGTAGGCCGCGCCGGCCACTCCCCCCAGCCAGATCCCGGCCTCGTTCGTGCCGTTGGCCGTGTCGGGGTTCTGGACGCCGGTGACGACGTCGTGCGCCGCCACCGCGCCTGGGGCCGTGGCCGTCTGCCCGCTGTTCAGCGCGAAGAAGGCGATGCCGAAGTCACGCACGTTGCGCACCCGGGTGCGGAGCACCGCATCGCCCGTGCCCGCGGCCGTCGTACGCACGCCGGCCGAGCCGGTGAAGGCGCCGTCGACTGTCGTGTCCTGGACGGAGCAGTTCCGGCGACCGTCCGCCCACATGTCGACGCCCGCGGACCGCGAGCCGAGGCCGGTGATGGCGACGCCCTGGACGAGGTCGTCGTGGGAGCCCTGCTGGTTGAGGTCGACCGCGGCGAAGGTGGTGCCCCCGGCGTCGAGGGCCACATCACGGAGCGAGGCGCCCGACCCGCCGAGGCGGACCACCGAGGCATTCGACGGCGCTGCCGCGCGAAGCGTGGTGGCGCCCGCTCCGGCACCGATGACGTCGACTCCGGACGGCACGTCGAGGGTGCCGTGGAGGGTGATCTCCCCCGGCCGGATCCGCACCACGCCGCCGCCGGCGCGCCCAGCGCGGGCCACCATGCGGCGGAGGGCACGCTCGGTCCCGGCCCCGGCCGGCCGGCGCCGGTACGCGGTCGGCGCCACCACGAGGTCAACGGCCACGGAGCGATGGTGCCGGAAGCTCGCGTCCCATGCCGTCGTCCACAGGCGGTGCGTCCCCTGCGCGAGCCGTGCGGTGTCGAGCCGGTAGGTGAACGGCGCGGCCGTGCCCGAGCCCACGACGTGGCCGTCGACCACCACGTCGACCCAGCGCGTGCCGGCGGGCTCGGTTGGCGGCAGGACTGTCACGACGCGGCCACGTGGGCGGGAGATCGCCGGCGTCGGTCCCGCATTGGCGATGGCTTCCTGCGTGGTCGTCTTCGGCTTCGAGTGCCCGCCGCCCGCGGCGCACCCGGGCGCGGCGACGAGGCCCACGGTGCCGGTCACGGCGAGCAGGGCGAGCAGACGACCCACCCACCGACCATAGCTCGCTCCTGCTCTACGGCCAGATATTCGCGCGCACGACGTCGTGCACGCCTTCCTGTGGCGTGTCACGCCCGACCACCGCGCTCGCGCCGCGGCAGTCGTTGCCCGTCACGGTGGCCCAGTCGCTCGAGGCGATGGCGCCGCTGTCGTTCAGGCCCTCGATCTCCGCCACGCAGCTCGCGCCGGGGCCGCGGAGATCGTTGTCGCGCACCGTGGCGTGGTCCACGCCCTGCAGGACGACCGGGGCGCTCGATCCCGCCCGCACCACGTTGCCCTCGACCACGAAGCCATTGTCGTCGACGCTCGCCTGGACGCCCACCTTGCGAGCCGTGACGGTGTTTCCCTGGACCACGACGTTCTCGCTCCCGACGTACGCCGCGCCCTCGTGGTACGACCATTCCACGTTGACCCCGTAGTCCACGGCGGAGATCGTGTTGCCGGTGACCACGGTGCCGCCCGAGCCGTGCTCGAGGTAGACGCCGACGCCCGAGTTCGAGAGCGTGTTCCCGGCGACGAGGCAGGCGTTACAGGAGGAGCCGGTCCACACCAGCTCCCACCCGGTGTCGCTCACGGTGTTGCCGTAGGCCACGTTGGCCCGGCCGCCGAGCCAGATCCCGGCCTCGTTGGTTCCGTTGGCGTGGGCCGGGTCCTGGATGGCCGAGACGGTGTTGCCGACCACGACGTTGTCGGCTCCCGGCATGCGCACCCCGCCGCTGTTGGCCGGGAACATCAGCCCGTAGTCGCGGAAGCCGTGCACGTCGTTGCGAAAAGCGCTGTCGCCCGAGCTGTCAGTGTCGGACTGCAGGTCGCGCAGACCCGTGCTCCCCGTGCCGGACCCGTCGATGACGGAGTCCTGGACCGAGAGGCCATGGCGGTTGCCGCCCCAGCCCTCGACCCCGCTCCGCGCGGCCCCCAGGCCCACCAGGTGCACGTCTTGCACGAGGTCGTCGTTGGCCCCGCTCCCCGAGAGGGCCACGGCGATGCCCGTCCCGCCCGCGTAGTCGAGGGTCAGGTCGCGGACGCTGTCGCCGGAGGTGCCGTCCCAGCGGATCATCGAGTCGCCGGTCCCGGCGGGTGCCCGCAGCGTCGTCGCGTCCGGGCCGGAGCCCACCAGGTCGATGCCGGAGTTGAGCCACAGGGCGCCGGAGAGGGCGTACGTCCCGGGGGCGAGGTGGATGGACCCGCCGCCCGAGCTGTTGAGGTCGGAGATGGCCGAGAGGAGACCGGCCGTGGTCGACACCTCGCGCGTGTAGGTGACGGTCGGGGCGACGGTCACGTTCACCGGCGCGGACAGTGCGTGGGCGAAGGACGCGTCGCGGGCATCGGCCTGCAGGACGTGGGGACCGGGGCTCAGCCGGCCGGGGTCGACGCGGTAGCTGTAGGGCGCCGTGGCGTCGGATCCCACCACGTGGCCGTCGACCAGGAAGTCGACCCAGAGGATGCGAGCGCCGCCGCCGTCCACCGCTGCGTTGAGGTCGGTCATCGAGCCGAGCGACGCGCTGGCCGCGGGTGCGGTGAGGGCGACCGAGACGTTCGCGGCGGGGCCGTTGCCGCCGGGCGTGGTGCCGGCGGCCCCGGTCTGGGTGGCGCGCGTCGGGGCCGCGGCCCGCCGCGCCCCGCTGCGCCGGCCGAGGCGAAAGCGCACGGAGGCCAGGCGGCGATGACCCGCGACGCTCCGGGCCACGAGGCGGTGCCGGCCACGCTTCAGGCCGTGATGGCCGGCCCGGAGCGTGACCTTGAAGGGCGCGTGCCGGTCGCGGACCACGACGCGCCCGTCGACCAGGAAGACGACGGCCCGCGGGTGGGCGCCGCGCAGGTGCGCCACCACGCCGCCGTGGGCGTGGCTGAGGCGCAGCGTGCCCGCCTGCGCCGCGGCGGCAGGAGCCACCACTGCGCCGGCCGCGCACGCGAGCGCCATCCGCCGGGTCCATCCACCCACCTCACCGTCATCGACGGCTCAGGCGGCCGAACGCTCCCCCTCAGGGAGGATTCGCGCTCGAAACGGGTTTCGGCAGCCGGACGTGGCCGTTGCGCGATGGCACCGTGACCGGCGGGCGCGGCGTGACCACCCGCCTGACCCTCTCCGCGGCCGCCGCTCGTATCCGCTCGTGGCGGAGTGTGGCCCCACACCAGATGAGCGCGGCCACGATCCACAGGTGCCGCCAGTGGAGGCTGTCGATGAAGAAGCTGTTGGCGATGATCCCGAGCCACGAGCCGAGAAGGGCGGCGGATCCCACCCCGTGCACGTCGGCGTCGTCGAAGACCAGGATCACGGCCAGGAGGAGCGTTCCCAGGAGGATGGCCGTGAGCGCGGCCAGCCCGATCACGCCCTGCTCGTACACCACCCGCACGACGAGGCTGTGGGTGGCGTAGCCGATGTTCGACTCCACCTGGCCCGGCCCGTAGCCGAAGACGTGGCGCGTGGCGTCGGCCAGCCCGAGGGCCTGCGTGGCGAAACGGTGCTGGTCGTACGTCTGCAGGTGCGAGCGCTCCTGCAGGAAGGTCAGCAGCCCGCTGGCGGCCAGGAACACGTAGCCGGCCAGTGCCGCCAGCCCCAGCGTCGCGGCCGTGCGCAGGAAGACGATGAACCCGCGCGAGCGCGACAGGTAGATCAGCACCACCGTGGCCAGGGCCACGCCGAGGTTGAGCCATCCGGCCCGCGAGAAGGCCACCAGCGAGCCGGCGATCAGCAGCAGGAGGGCGGGCACGAGCCGCTTCGCCCCCCATCCGAGCAGGCGCGGGCGGCCGATCTCCTCCAGGACGATGGCCGCCGCCGGGACGAGGAACGGCGAGAGCACGTTCGGGTCCTTGAACAGGGCCTTGGCCCGGTCGCCGCCGTAGAGGAACGTCTCCTTGCCCGGCAGCGGCGCCTTGAGGGCGAGGATGCCGAGCACGGCCGAGAAGAGGGCCGTGAGCACGTAGACCTTCATCAGGCGGCGGGTGAGCTCGCGGTCGCGGAACACGCCCGAGAGCCACAGGCCGAGGACCATCATGTACAGCGTGATCCCCTCGAAGCGCACGGCTCGCGGCGTGTCGATGGCGTTGAACATCGAGGCCACCGAGAGCAGCGCGAGGGCACCCACGGCCGCCGCGATGATGGGCGGAGTGGCCGTCTTCGGCCGCCGCCCGGTGAGGAAGCTCGTGAGGATGAGGAGCGCGAACAAGAGGTCCACCGGCGCCGGCTCCGAGCGGACCACGGAGAGCAGCGCGAAGGCCGCCACCAGGCAGCCCACGGGCGCGGCCAGGCACAGGAACGTCAGGGCCACGAGCCCGGCCAGGCCCACGACCAGGTAGGGCGTGAGCGCGCTCGGTACGAGGTCCGGCGCGAAGCGCGGGGCGAAGGCCCCGGCAGCCGCGGCCGCGATCACCACGGCCAGAAGGGCCGCGACGGTTGCGGTCCCGCGAAGGGTCGGGCCGGTGCGATACGCCCGCGTGGGGTGCGAAGGGCGGCCGCGCTAGCCATCGCCGCGCGGCGGGGCGTACCCGTACACCTGGGCGTCCCCTTCCTGATCCTGATTGGTCACGATCAGGCCGACCGGCTCGATCCCCATGGCCCGTAGCTGGGCGATGGCGCGCTGAGCCTGGTCGCGGGTGAGCGACGACAGCCGCGAGACCAGGATCACGGCGTCGGCGCGCTGGCTGAGAACGGAGGCCTCACCGGCCTGCAGCAGGGGCGGGGCGTCGAGCAGGACGAAGTCGTAGCTCTGGCGCGCCTGCTCCAGCAGCTTGCTCATGGCGTTGGACTGGTAGAGCACCGCGGGGTCGGCGAAGCGCCGCCGGTTGGAGAGGATGGTCACCTCGCCGGCCCGGGCCGAGGTGTCGCCGTTCATGGGCGCGAAGCGGGCGGCGTCACGCAGCGTCGACTCCTCGGAGAGGACGTCGATGACGCCCACTCCGCGCTCGGAGGAGAAGTACTCGTGCAGCGCCGGCGAGCGGACGTCGGCGGACACGGCCAGCACCTTGCTGCCCGTGGCCGCCAGGGCCGCGGCCAGGTTGGCCGTGGCCGCGCTCTTGCCCTCGCCGGCGACGGCCGACGAGACGGCGATGACGCGCATGTCCTCGCGGCCCAGGGCGAGCAGGGTGAGGTTGGTGCGGATCGTGCGGAACGACTCCGCCAGGTGCGTGTTGCCCCCGAAGTCGGCCAGACCGGCGGCGCGGTCGCCGCGGGCGGCGGCCCGCACGCGCGGCACGGTGCCGAGCGTGGGCGCGCCGTAGATCTGCTCGACGTCGTCGAGCGTGCGCAGGCGGCGGTCGAGCCGGTCGCGGCCCACGGCCACGAGGATGCCGAGGAGGAGCCCGACGAGTGCGCCGATGCCCGCATCACGAGCGGGGCGTGGGGAGAAGGCCGTGGTCGGGACGGCCGCGGGCTGCGCGACCTGGAGGGCGCCCGTGGTCGTCCGCAACTCGGCGAGGGCAGCCGAGAGGTTGTTCTGGAGGATGACGATCTGGGACTGGATGTCGGGCGTCGAGCGCCCGCGCAGCCGGTCCATGCTCTGTCTCACGCCGGCGATGTAGTTGGTCAGCCGCGCCTGCTCCGTCTTCGTCAGCGACTGCGTGAAGGCCACGGCCAGGGCGTTCGCCGCGGCCGCCGCGACGCGCGGCGAGCGGCTCGTGCCCGTGATGTCGAGCAGGTCAGCGCTCGGGTCCACGGCCACGCTCACGGTCGTCCGCAGAACGTCCGGGGAGACGTTGGCCGACGTGGCCGCCGCCCGCACGATTGGATCGGTGGTGGCCAATACCGAGAGCGTCGACAGCGCCCGGTTCGGGTCCTCTGTGGTGGTCGTGTTGTTGAGGACGCTCGAGGTCGGTGGGGCGTACACCAGCGTGGCCGTCGTGCGGTACTTGGACGGCTGGCTGAGGGCCAGCAGCAGCGCCGCCAGGGCCGCGGCCACGGTGATGCCGATGACGAGCAGCGCCTGGCGCCGGACGATGCCGAGGTAGTGCCGGAGGTCGCTCTGGTCATTCATGGCAGGCAAACGACGACCCACGAGGGCCGCCGTACCACTGTAGCGGCCGGGCCTGCGATTCCTGCCGCAATCTGCGCGTAGCCTGTGCTGGATGACCGGGGCTGCAGTGCAGGCCGGCGGTGGCATCGTCGATCTGCATTGCCACCTCCTTCCAGGGTTGGACGACGGGCCGGCGACGAGGGAGGAGGCCGTCGCCCTGCTCACGCTGCTCGAGCGCGAGGGCGTCACCCGGGTGGCCGCCACGCCCCACGTCAGCGACCGCTACCCGACCACGGCGGCGGATATCGCCGGCGCGATGGAGCGTCTTGGACACGCCCTGCCCGTCCAGGTCGTCGCGGGGGCGGAGGTGCACCCGTCCCGCCTCGCGGATGTCCTGCCGGACGTCGCCGCCTACAGCCTGGGCGGATCCGGCGTGGTCCTGATCGAGGCGAACCCCGAGATCGCGCCCGAGGCCCTCGAGGTGGTGGTCGACCGGCTCGACGGCGCCGGGGCGTCGGCCCTGCTCGCCCACTGTGAGCGCTGCCGCGGGCTCGTGCGCCATCCCGATGCCCTCCGGTCCCTCGTCCGCCGCGGGGCCTTCGTCCAGGTCACCGCCGGTGCGGTGGCCGGCGCCCACGGCGGGGCCCTCCAGGACGCGGCCTGGGACCTCGTGCGCGCCGGGCTCGTGCACTGCGTGTCGAGCGATGCCCACTCCACGGGCTGGCGCCCACCGCTCCTGCAGGCCGCCGGCGAGGCCCTCAGCTCCGATCTCGGACCCGAGGCCGCCGCACATCTGCTCCGAGAAGGGCCGGCCGCGCTCCTCGACGGCCGGCGCCCCGTCCCATATGTCAGCCCCGAGCCGGAGCGCCCGGCGCGCTGGTGGCGCCGCGGTCCGCGCGCCCATCAGGCGTCCGGACGGCGCTAACGTCAGAGAGTGCCCGATTCCCCGGTCGAGCATCGGCCGCCGCAGGCTGCGCTGCATCTGCGCTCCCGCGGCGCCTACATCGCCAAGCACTGGTTCGACCGCCTCCGCCTCCGGCGTCCCGGCCATCCGAACCACTGGCAGGGCGTCCGCCTGCTCGGCTACCACCGCGTCACCGACGAGGCGGACGAGCTGGCGGTGTCGCCCGCCCGCTTCCGGCAGCACCTCGAGGCGTTGCTGCGCGCCGGCGTCGAGCCCGTCGGCATCGACCGGGCGTGCGACATCGTGGAGCGCCGCGAGCCCGGCCGCTACACGACCCTGACCTTCGACGACGGCTACCGCGACTTCGTGGATCATGCGCTGCCCCACCTCGAGCGGCTGGGCGTCCCCGCGGTCGTATACGTCGCCACGCAGGTCGTCGACGGCGCGACGTCCTTCACCTGGTACAACCGCCAGCCTCCCGTGCTCCAGTGGGACGAGCTGGCCGAACTGGCGCGCCATCCCCTGGTCACGATCGGCGCGCATACGCGCTCCCATCCCTCGCTCCCACGCCTCGGAGCGGCCGACGCCCGGGAGGAGATCGCCGGCTCTCGCCGGGATGCCGAGGGCCACCTGCCGGGGGCGGTGGTCCACTTCTGCTATCCGGCCGGTCATGCCGGGCCCCGCGAGTACGAGCTGGTCCGCCAGGCCGGCTTCCGCAGCGGCGTGACCTGCGAGCCGGGCGTCAACGGCCCCGACACGCCATTGCTGGCCCTGCGGCGCACGATGGTCTCGCGGCGCGACTCCGTGGCCGACTTCGAGGCCCGGGTCGCAGGCGCGGTCGACGCGGAGCCGGCCCTGCTGCGCCGCCTGCGCCGGCGCGAGTCCGGTGTCCCCCGCCAATGACCGTCCCTGCTCAGGTTGCGGGCCGCCGGCGGGCGAAGACGCGGTTGGCCAGGACGAATTTCAGGGCCGAGCGGCGCGCCGCATTCGCGCCCGGCCAGTGGCTGAGCACCGGCAGCCCGACGCGGATGGCCAGCGGGGCGTCCGAGCGGCGCCAGAGCTCCGAACGGCGGGCGTAGAGGTCGGCGTGGTGGAGGCGCAGGATCTCCTCGAGCTCGCCGTGCCGCCCTGCGGACTGCTGCCCCATGCGGATGCCGTGGCGCCGGTAGCGGAAGACCACGCCGGGGACGTAGATGCCGTCCCAGCCGCGCTCCGCGAGGGTGAGCCACAGGTCCCAGTCCTCGTAGCCCGGCGCGCGCGGCTGCCAGCCGCCGACGGCCTCGAGCGTCCCGCGGCGCAGGAGCGACGCCACGGGGATGAGGTCGATGTGGCTGAGCAGCCACGGGTCCAGGGAAGGCGCGGAGCGCTGGACGAAGGACGTGTCGCCGAAGACCTCGAAGTCGCCCCAGGCCACGACCATGTGGCGGTCGGCGTCGAGCGCTGCGGCGAGGCGGTCGAGAGCGCCCGGGACCAGCAGGTCGTCGGCGTCCAGCGGGTACACGTACGGCGCCGTCGTCGCCGCGAGGCCCGTGTTGCGTGCGCCTGCCAGGCCGGTGTTGGCCTGATGGACCACGCGGACACCCTGGGCCTCGAGGCGCACGAACGCGGCGAGCGTGCCTTCGTCGGTCGAGCCGTCGTCCACGACCACCAGCTCGATGCTGTCGCCCGCCGCCTTTACCGAGGCGACCGTCTCCTCGACAGTCCCGCCGTCGTTGAAGCACGGCACGATGACGGCAATGTGGCCGTCGCTGCTCGAGGGATGAAAGACTGCGTTCACAAGTGGTGCGAGCGCTGGTGATTTCACCAACTACACTCAGATTGTGACGGAAATTTTGGCGAATGACCGGCGTGACGTCCTCGATCGCGAGGCCGAGTTCTGGACCACGTCGGTGCGGGAGGGCGGCTTCCGCCGCATCCGGCCGTGGATCAACCGGGCCATCGGGCCGTACTCGCGCGAGTTCGAGATGCACGACCTGTACGACCCGGCCGGCAAGGACGTGCTCGACTACGGCTGCGGCGTGGGGACGCTGTCTCTCGAGCTGCTGGCCCGGGGGGCGCGGCACGTCACGGGCTTCGACATCGCCGACGGCCAGGTGGCGGAGGCCACGCAGCGGGCGGAGGCAGCCGGCGTCTCGGACCGGGTCGACTTCCTGGTCGACGACGCCCATGCCACCACCTTCCCCGACGACTCGTTCGACCTCGTCGTCGGGGTGGCGATCCTCCATCACCTCGATCTCGAGGTGGCCCTGCGCGAGATCCGGCGCGTGCTGCGGCCGGGCGGCCGCGCCGTGTTCCTCGAGCCGCTGTGGCACAACCCGCTGCTCCGGCTCGGACGGCGGCTGACACCCTCGGCCCGGACGCCCGACGAGCATCCCCTGACCGAGCAGGACTGGGAGCTCTGCCACTCGATCTTCCCGGACTTCGAGCACGTCGAGCGCGAGTTCCTGACGATCCCGCTGATGCCGGCGAACCTCGTGCTGCCCTCGGGCGCCCAGGAGCGGCTGGCCGAGCACGTGACCCGCGCCGACCGGTGGGTGCTCGAGCGCTACCCGTCGACCCGCAAGTACGCGCGCATCACCCTGCTCATCCTGAAATGAGCCGGCCCGGCAACGGGGAACGGCCGGCCCACGGGCTCGAGTACTCGGTCGTCATGATCACGAAGGACCGGGTCGACCTGGCGGCCCGGACGCTGGGCTACGTCCTCGACCAGACGGTGCTGCCCCGGCGGATCATCGTCGTCGACGCCAGCACGCCCACGGTCTCGCTCGGGCCGGAGATCGAGGACCGCGCCCGCGAGACCGGGGTCGACCTGCGGGTCATCGGCTCCGGTCCCTCCATGCCCGCCCAGCGCAACCGCGGGGTGGAGGAGGTCGAGACGCCCATCACCCTCTTCCTGGACGACGACATCATCCTGAGCCAGGACTACATGGAGGTCCTGCTCGACCGCTGGGCGGCCCGAGGGCTCGAGAACGTCGGCGCCGCCGTCGGGGGAGCGCGTCCACGGCCCGGGGCGAGCTACACACAGATCGGCCGCGGCCACCCGCACGGCCCGGTCGAGCACGTCCTGCGCGGGGCGTTCATGCTCAGCCAGTACGGCTTCGACGACCGCGGGACGAGCATCCGTCGCTCGGGCAAGATCCGCCACGTGCCGCGTCCCACGCGCGAGCTGCTGATCCCGATCTTCTCCATCGGCGCCACCGCTTGCCGCACCGACCTGGTGCGGCGCCACCGCTTCGACGAGCGCTTCACCGGGTACGTGTACGGCGAGGACGTCGACCTCACCTCGCGCCTGGCCCGGGACGCGCCGATCCTGCACTCGCCCGACACGTGGTGGATCCACGACTGGCAGCCCGACGGGCGGCCGCACGACGAGATGTGGTACCGGCGCGGCCGCCACGACGCGTTCTTCCGGCTGCGCATGATCGACCGCTCGCTCCTCACCCTCGGCGCCTTCTCGCTCTCCGTGGCCGCCGAGGCCTTCACCGCGCTCGCGGTCTCCGTCCGGCGTCGGCGGACGACGCCCATCACCGGCTACGTGCGCGGGTTGTCCGAGACGATCGCCGACATGCGCCGCGAGGGGCCGCGCCCCCCGGTCCGGCGCGGGTCGTAGGGCCGGCCGCGCACCGTGGCGGTCGAGACCGATCACGGAGCCGGCGGCCTCACGACGAGCCGCATCGGCAGCCTGGAGGAGCTCGAGGCCGCCGGTCCGGCGTGGAACGCGCTCGTCCTGGCCATGCCCCGCCCGAGCCCGTTCCTCCTGCATGGCTGGGTGGCCGAGTGGCTGCGGCACCTCGCCCCCGAGGCTGAGGTGGCCATGCCCGTGGTCCACCGGAGTGGGGCCCTGGCCGGGGTGGCGCCCATGGTTGCCCGCCGGCATCGCGGCCTGCGCGTCGGGGAGCTCGCCGGGGGGCACGAGTCCGCCCTCGGTGACCTGCTCCTGGCCGAGGGCGAGCAGGGTGCCTCCGCGCGCGCCCTGGTGGACGGCCTGGCCGGCGAGCGCCTCGACCTCGTGGACGTCTTCGGCCTGCCCGCCCACAGCGCATTCGCCACCGGGGCGCTGGGCCGGCGCCTGGCCGTCATCGAGCGCGTGGAGTCGCCGGTGCTCGACATGCCCGACGGCTGGGAGGCCGCGTACCGGGCGAAGACCGACTCGCGCAAGCGCAACCTGCACAAGCGGCGCCTGCGCCAGCTGTCGGAGGCCGGCGTCCTCGAGCTGACGGTGGCCCGCACCGCGGACGAGCTCGAGCCTGCCCTGGAAGAGGCCTTCCGCCTCCACGACCTGCGCTGGGAGGGCCGCCCCGACCTGTCTTCGTTCGGGACGGACGCGGGCCGCCGCTTCCACCGGGCGGCGTTCCAGCGCCTCGCACCGGACGACGTCCTGCGCATCGTCACCCTCCGGCTGGACGGGCATGCCGTGGCCTTCTTCTCCTACTTCGCCCTGGGCGGGGCCATGGTCGTCCACCGGCTCGCCTTCGATCCGGCCTACGGCAGGCTGTCGCCGGGGCTCGTGACCACGCTGCACACCCTGGAGGTGGCGTCGTCAGAGGGCCTCCGGCGGGTCGAGTTCCTGGGCGGCGGGGAGCGCTACAAGCTGGAGCTGGCCGACCGCTTCGAGCCCATGCACCAGGCGGTGGGCCTGGCCCGTACGCCGGTCGCGGCGGCCGCCGGCGCGGCCCGCGTGGCCGCCATTCGTGCGCGCCTCCGGCTCAAGCGCTCGGAGCGTGCACGCCGCCTCTACGACCGCGGGCTCGCACCCGTGCGGCGCCTGCGCCGGCGCGCGGCATGAGCGCGGCGGGACTGCTGATCGACGTCGTCCGCGACGAGCCGGGCCTCTCCGCGCTGGCCAGCCGCTGGGACGCGCTCGTGCACGCCATGCCGCGCCCGAGCCCGTACCTCCTCCACGGCTGGGTCGAGGAGTGGTGGCGGCACCTGGGCCGCGGGGGCTGGCGGCTGGCGGTGCCCGTCGCTTCGCGCGGTGACCGCCTGGTCGGTGTGCTGCCCATCGCGGTGACGAGACGCCACGGGCTGCGCTCCGCGGCCTTTCTGGGCGGGAAGGAGTCGGCCCTGGCGGACGTCCTCCTGGCCGAGGGCGAGGACGCCTCCGTCGCCGAGGGGCTCGTGGCGGCGCTGTGCGACGAGCCCCTGGACCTCGTGGCCGTCACAGGCCTCCCGGCCCAGAGCCGCTTCGCCCTCGCGGCCGGCGACAGGGTGCAGGTGCTGGAGCGGGTGGAGGCGCCCGTCCTGGACATGCCGGACGGGTGGGAGGCGGCGTACGTGGCCCACACCAGCTCCAAGCGCCGCAATCAGGACCGCCGCCGGGAGCGGCAGCTCGCCGAGCTCGGGGCCGTCGAGTTCGAAGTCGCCTGGGAGCCGGACGAGGTGGACGCCGTCCTCGACGAGGCCTTCCGCCTGCACGCTGCCCGCTGGCACGGGCGGCCGGACCGCTCCAGCTTCGGCCGGCTCGACGGGCAGCGGTTCCAGCGCGCGGCCTTCCGGCGCGTGGCCGCGGACGGCGCGCTCTGCTTCGTGGTCTGCCGGATCGACGGGCAGGCGGTGGCCTTCCACTCCTTCTTCGCCCTGGGCGGGGCCGCCTACCTGCACCGCAACGCGGTGGACCCGGCGCTCCTGCGCTACTCGCCCGGGCTCGTGACCATGCGCAGGGCGCTCGCCGTGGCCTCCGAGCACGGGCTGACCCGGGTCGAGTACCTGGGCGCGGGGGAGCAGTTCAAGCTCGACCTGGCCGATCGCCTGGAGCCCATGCACGACGCCATCGGCCTCGCGCACGGCCTCCGCGGATCGGTCGCCGCGCGGGCCACGGTGGCCGGCATCGAGGCCCGCAAGCGGCTCAAGCGGTCGGCGTTCCTGCGCCGCCTCTACCACGACGTGCCCGCGCGCCTGCGCCGCCGCCGGCACCCCGTGCCCGAGTGACCGGCGCCCGTTCCGTATCATCGAGCGCCATGGACGCTCCCTTCGGCTTCCGGCACGCGCTCGATCCCGGGCTCTTCACCCTCGACAGGCTCGAGGAGCTCCGCCGGGCGGCGCCCGAGGGCGGCTTCCAGGCGCAGCTGGCCGACACCGATCGCGTGCGGCCGGCCGGCACGGGCCCGATCATGACCACCCTGGACGGGACGATCGCCGAGGAGGTCGCCCGCCGCCCGCTTCACCTCCACTTCCACGATCCCCAGCGCTGGGCGCCCGAGTACGGGGCCGCCATGGACAGCGTCCTCGCGGCCCTGGAGGACTCCGAAGGCGAGACGCGCATGGCCGCCTCGCTCGTCATCCGCGTGTTCAGCGCCGACGCGCCCGCGGCCCTGCACGGCGACGGCAACACGCAGATCAACTGCCAGGCGGCCGGCCGGACGAAGTGGCACTTCTCGCCGCCGTCCAACCTGAGCGCCGTGGAGATCGAGTCCCTCATGCGCGGGGGCATGTTCCTGCCCTGGCGGGAGATGGAGCCGGTGGAGACGTTCGACCTCGGCCCCGGGGATGGCTGCGCCGCCCCTCCGCGCTGGCCGCACTGGCTCGAGCATCCCGGGCCCGATCCCACGGTGAGCTTCGAGATCAGCTACTGGACGGCCTCGACCATCCGCGACCGCAAGGTCTACGACATCAACTGGATGCTCCGCCGGGCCAAGCTCAACCCGAGCCCGCCGGGCGTCCATCCGAGCCGCGACCGCGTCAAGCAGCGCATGTTCGACGCCGTCAGCCTCGTGACCGGCAAGGGCGGAGAACACAGGGGAGTCTGAGTCAGGCCTCGGGTGCGCCCCGGCGGAAGGCCGCCAGGGCGAAGCTCACCGCGCCGGCGACGGGGGCGGGGTCGCGGAGATCGAGGCCCTCGATGCGAGCACGGCCGGGCAGGTAGGCGGCGGCCGTCCCCGCCACGCCGGGTGCGGACGGGTCGTCGAGCTCGCCTCGCCGGCGGGCGAACAGCAGCCGCACGTCCCCCGCCAGCCAGCCCACGGTCACGCCCACCGCGTAGCGCGAGACGGGCGGCACGCGCTCGCCGATGGCCCAGCGCAGCTGCATGAGGGGAAAGTCGACCCCGGCCCGGACGGCCAGGGCGACGGACTGCGAGAGCCGCGCGTTCACCTCCATGAGCAGCGCCCGCCCCTGTGCGTCGCGGCGGAACTCCACCTCCGAGTACCCGTCGACCCCCATCGCGTCGACCAGCGACTCGGCCGGGCCGAGGATGTCCCGCGGCGGGGCCACCGTTTCTCGCATGACGGAGGCGCCGCCCAGCGGCGGCCACGTCCGGTCGCTCCGCATGACCAGGCGGGCGATCGTCCGCCCGTCCTGGCGGAAGAGCTTGGCCGTCTCGCGCACCCCCGTGGCCAGCTCCTGCACCACGGCCGAGGCGCCGTCGCCGACCAGCGCGTGGGCGGCCTCCTCGAGCTCCGCCGGCGTGCGCGCCAGGAGCGGCGCGACGCGCTCGCCGCCGCGGCCGTGCGGCACCCAGGAGCGGACCGGCTTGACCACCACCGGGAGCCCGATCTCGGCCGCCGCGGCCCTCACCCCGGCCGCGTCGGCTGCCGCGAGCGAGCGTGGCGAGGGGATGCCGAGGTCCCCGGCCAGGGCCAGCGTCGACTCCTTGCTCTCGGCCAGGTCCAGCGCGGCGTCGGAGGCCAGGGCGCATGCGCCGCCCGTGGCCTCGATGGCCGCGCGACGGGCCCGCAGAGCGGCCACGCTCCAGTCGGTCGAGGCCAGGGCGGCGCCGGTCGGCTGCTCCTGGAACACCGCCAGGATGGCGTCGGCGTGGGCCTCGAGATCGGCGGTCGGATCGGGCAGCGGGTACCGGGCCCGGGCGTAGCGGGTGCGCATGCCGGACGCCTCCGGGTCACGGGCCGCGATGGCCAGCGACCGCCCCGCGCGCCCGAGGGACTGGGCGATGGCCAGGCCGGCCCGGGTGTCCCCGTCGAGGACGAGGGCGTCGAGCGGCGCCGTCACCCGCGGCGCACGCGGCGCCGGACGGCGGCGGCGGCGTCGAAGGCCCGGACCTTCAGCCCGTCGCGCGAGCCACCCGGCGGGGCAGGGTGCAGCCGCAGGCGCCGCAGCATCCAGTTCACGTCGTAGACCTTGCGCTCCCGCAGGCTGTCGTGCGTCCAGAAGCCCATCTCGTAGGAGACGATGGGCTTGTCGGTGGGGTGGTCCAGCCAGTGCGCCCAGCGCGCCGGGACGTGGCACCCGTCGCCGGGTCCGAGCCGCAGGGCCTGCTCCTCCACGTCGCGCCAGGGCAGGAAGAACCCGCCGCGGAGCAGGTCCTCGTGCTCGCGCAGCGTCATGGCCACCGGCGGCCGCACGTGCCAGGTCGTCTGCCCCGTGAACGCGCACACGAGCTTCGAGTCGGGGTCGCCGTGCAGGGCCACGAGCGCGCCGGGCGAGAAGATGCGGATGACGGTCTCGTACACCGTCCGGCCGAGCGCGGGATCGGGCCCGGCGAGCTCGAACACCCGGTCGCGGCAGCGGGCCACCTCCGGATCGAAGCGGTCGGCGTTGAAGATCCGGTAGTGGACCCCGCGCGTGGCCGCGTCCTCGAGGACGGGGTAGCGCGGCTCGAGGTAGGTCGGGTCCTGGCCGCGCCGCTCCCGGGCGGTGTCGGGCGCCTGAAGCTTGACCTGGCCCCGCGCGGCCGCTTCGCGGCACAGGTGGTCGAGGCGGTCGCCGTCGAACGCAGCGGCGTCGAGGTCGTGGCGGAAGCGGTACGGCTCGTCCACCGGTCGGGCGTCCGGCGGACGTTCGACGTCCGGCTCGGGAGCCCCGGTGACCACCGCGGCGGGTACGTCGCGCTCGGCGTCACCCATCTCTGATTCCACCCTATACGATGGATTCCAGTGGAACGGCTCGACGTCGCGGTGGTCGGAGCCGGCCCCTTCGGCCTTTCAGTGGCGGCTCATCTCGCCCCGCGGTTCGCGGTCCGCACCTTCGGCGAGCCGATGCGCACCTGGCGGCGGCGCATGCCGCCCGAGATGCTGCTCCGCTCCGACTGGCGCCACACGAACCTGTCCGCGCCCGGCGAGGCGGGATCCCTCGACCGCTGGGTGGAGGAGACCGGCGAGCCACGGGTCGAGCCGATCCCCCTCCCCGCGTTCCTGCGCTACGCGGACTGGTTCCGCACGCGCTTCGTCCCGGAGAGCGAGCCGGCGGACGTCGAGGCGGCCGAGGAGGATGGCTCGGGGTTCCGCATCGCGGCGGGAGGGAGCGAGCTGTGGGCCCGGGAGCTCGTGGTCGCCGTCGGGGTGATTCCCTTCCCACGCGTGCCGCGCGCCTTCGCCGACCTCGAGGATCCGCGCGTGAGCTACGCCGTCGAGCGCACCGACTTCCACCGCCTGGCCGGCCGCCGCGTGGCCATCGTGGGCGGGGGGAACAACGCCGCGGAGACCGCCGTCCTCGCCCTCGAGGCGGGTGCAGCGTCGGTCGAGCTCCTCGTGCGGTCGGAGGTCCGCTGGTTCACCGAGCGCGAGCCCCACACCTCACGCACGACGCTCGGCCGGCTCCTGTATCGCACCGCGTATCCGGTCGTGGGCTTCGGCCCTCCGCCCATCAACCGCATCGCCCTCCATCCCGACCTCTTCGGGCACCTGCCCGAGTCCGTGCGCAGGCGGCTCAACGCCCGGCTGCTCCGCCCCGGCGCGGCGCCCTGGATCCGGCGCCACGTCGAGGGGAAGGCGGCCATCCGGACCGGATGTGAGGTCGAGTCCGTGGACACGAGCGGCGAGAGCCTGCGCCTTCGCCTGACCACCGGCGAGACCCGTGAGGTGGACGTGTGCGTGGTCGCTGCCGGCTACCGCTTCGACACGCGAGGCCTTGCCTTCATGCCACCCCACCTGAGGTGTCGTATCCGGAGCGAGGACGGCTGGCCGGTGCTCGACCGGGCGTTCCGCTCCTCGGTCCCGGGGATCCGCCTTGTAGGGTTCGCCGCTGAACAGCGATTTGGTCCCATGTCGCGGTTTGTGGAGGGGACTCGGTTCGCTGCCTCCCGCGTGGCCGCTACGGCGTAAGAACCCGCTCCGAGCGGGTTTTCACCCGGGTAGGAGCCACAAATGCATGGCTCCTTCGCGCCACGAGCTGACCATGAGTTTTCGCGACAAATGGGTCGTTCGGCTCATCGTCAGCTTGGGTGGGTTCCCGGTAGGATCTGGGGTCGAACAGCCGAGGAATGTGTGGATTCCGGTAAGTTGCTACAGACATAACCCCCCGTGTCGACTCTTCAAGCACCCGCACCCCAGTCCCTCCGGGACGTCACGACGCTGCCGTCGATGTTGGCCTCCCCACGGGTGGGGGCCCTCGACCGGCGTGGGTTGCGCACGGCCGGACAGTTCGTGATCGCCTTCATCTTCTGGCTCGCCGCGGCCGGTTACGGCTGGAGCGGAGCGGGTGCCGCCCTCGTCCTGGCCGGGCTGTCAACGGCCCTCCTCGCCTACGCGGCGCACGGCGCCGGCGAGTACCTGGGGGCCACGAGCGTGCGGGTCGCCCGCTACCTCCTGGCCGGGGCCGCGCTCTTCGTCGGCGCCCAGGGCCTCTTGGCCGTGGCGGTCACGCAGCCCCCTGTCGCACGTTCCGCAGCCGCCGCGCTCGTCATCAGCGCGTACGCCGCGATCTGGGATCTCGTCGTCTGCCGGCCGCTGGCCCATCGCCGGCCGCTGCGCCTGCTCGTCGTCGGCGCCGGTGAGCCGGCCGCACGGCTCGACGGCACCATCGCCAGCGAGCGGCGCGGGACGATCGACGTCATCGGCTTCGTGTCCACCGACGACGAGGTGCCGCTGGCGGTGCCCGTCCTCGGGACGCTCGACGAGCTCTGCGCCGTCGTCGAGCAGACCAAGCCCGACGCGCTCGTCCTGGCTGCGCCGACCGGCCGGCTCGACGTCCTCAACCGCATCCTCGAGCTGTCCGAGCTTCCGGCGGTGCTCGAGCTGAGCAGCGCCTACGAGCTCGCGGTCGGCCGCGTGCCCATCAGCGAGATCAACGCCGCCTGGTTCCTGCGGGCGCTCGAGCTCTCCCGGCGCACGGCCCTCGTGGCGCCGAAGCGCGCCTTCGACATCGTCGTGTCGTCGGTGCTGCTGGTCCTGTCCGCGCCGTTCCTGGCCCTGGTCGCCCTGGCCATCCGCCTCGACTCGCCCGGGCCTGTGCTGTATCGCCAGGTCCGCGTCGGAGAGCGGGGCCGTCTGTTCACCATGCTCAAATTCCGATCCATGTTCGTCGACGCCGAGATCGACGGGGCCCGCTGGGCGGAGAAGGACGACCCGCGCGTGACGCGTGTCGGCCGCGTGCTCCGGCGGTTCCGGATCGACGAGGTGCCGCAGGTTTGGAATGTCCTGCGCGGCGAGATGACGCTCGTGGGCCCGCGCCCCGAGCGGCCCGAGCTCGTCGAGAAGCTGGTCGACGATGTGCCCTTCTACGAGTCGCGTCACCTCGTTCGTCCCGGGGTGACCGGTTGGGCGCAGGTGTATGCGCCCTATGGTGCGTCGGCCGAGGACGCGTGCTGGAAGTTGTCCTACGACCTCTACTACCTGAAGAACAGCTCCATTGCCATGGACCTCGGGATCATGCTGCGCACCGCAGCCGTGATGGCCGGCGGTCGGGGGGCCCGCTAGCCGGCCGGACGCCGGCGCGTCGAACACGGATGGGAGGCACGATCATCATGAGGGGAGGCTGGATGCGCAAATTGGTCACGATGGCGTTGATGCTCTGGATCACGGTCTTCGCCGCCAGTGCATGGGCAGGTAACACGACCGATCAGATCATCAACGACGTGGCCAAGGACGGACGGGTCGACGGCCACTACACCGCTGCGCAGCTGCGCGCCGCGCTGGCGAGCCCGCTGCTCGCCGCGTATGGCAAGGGCGGCACGGGTGGGGTCGCGGGCGTGCAGGCTGCCCTGGGCGCCAAGCACAAGAACACGCCGCCGAGCTCGTCCACCCCGAGCACGTCCTCTCCGGGCACCGGGACCACCGGCAACCTGCCCTTCACCGGCGCCGACATCCTCCTCTTCGTCGGCGTGGGTGGCGTGCTGCTCGCCTCCGGCCTTGTCCTCCGACGGGCCGGGCGCGAGAACGAAACTCCGGCAGCGGTCAAGGCAAAGGGCGTCGAGCCGACCCGGTAGCGCCCCGCCAGAGAGGCTTGCCCCTCGCGTCCGGGCGCGGACGACTAGCTGAGTGGGCAAGAGACGAGGAGCCGGCAGACGCCAACGTCTGCCGGCTCCTTATCGTTTTCGGAACGGGGGAAACCAGGTTTCCCCCGTTGGCCCCCCTTCCTTTCGCGGGGCTGGCCGCGCTGGAGCGATGCCGTTGGATCGCCGGTCCGCAGCGGGTGGCTTCGGCGCGCCGGCAAAGCCGGCACGCCGACGCGCGGGCGGCTCGTATCGTCGACTGATGCGACCCGGGGATCGAATCGTGGGGCCTTCGGCGGCACCGAGCCGCTGACGCCCCTCGCCGGGGGCCGCGGTACCGCCTGGCGGGCAGGCGCCGTCGTGCTCAAGCCGCTCGACCTGATGCGCGAGGAACTCGAGTGGCAGGCCGCAGTGCTCGGAGGGCTCGCAGACGGTGACGTTCGACTCAGCCGGCCGCTGCGAGCGAGCAGCGGGGAGTTGGTTGTCGGCGGGTGGACGGCCTGGGAGCTCGTCGCGGGGCGACACGAGCCACGGCGATGGGCCGAGATCATTGCCGCCGGCGACCGGTTCCATGACCTCGTGGCCGAAGTGCCGCGACCGGGGTTCATCGACCAGCGCTCCCATCAGTGGGCGATCGCCGACCGCGTCGCCTGGGGTGAGCTGCGCGCGGCCGACTACGTCGATGCCAAGCATCTGGCGCAGCTCGTGGCCGCCCGCCGCCCCGTTCGGGCCCCCAGCTCGCTGATCCACGGCGACCTCACGGGGAACGTCCTGTTCGCCGACGGCCTGGCGCCGGCCGTGATCGACTTCTCCCCCTACTGGCGGCCGCGAGGCTTGGCCACGGCGGTCGTCATCGCCGACGCGCTCGTGTGGGAGGGTGCCCCCGACGAGGTGGTCGACACCGGCGTCGGGGTTGCCGAGCTCGGGCAGCTCCTGCTTCGAGCACTGATCTTCCGGGTGGTCGCCGACCATCTCGTCCGGCGCGACCACTCCGTGCGCCCGGACGATGACGATCCCTATCGCCGTCCTGTCGATCTCGCGTGTGCCCTCGCGGGCGGCTGAGCGCCGGCTACTCCTCCTCGACCGGGACGCGCTCGAAGAACGTTGCCGCCGCGACGCGGGTGGGGAGCTCCAGCTTCTGGAGGATGTTCTGGACGTGGCGCTTCACGGTGTGCTCGGAGATGGAGAGCGCCTCGGCGATGTCGCGGTTGCGGGCGGCCTGGGAGACATAACGGAGCACCTCGCGCTCACGCGGGGTGAGCTTCTCCGCCTGGAGCGCGGCCTGCTGACGATCGGAGAGCGTCTGGATGCCAAGGCACAGGCGCAGGGTGAGCTGCCGTGAGAGGGCGATCTCGCCGCGGCGGATGGCGGCGATCGACCGGGCGAAGGCCGACGGCGTCAGGCTTCGCTCGAGGCAGCCGGCGGCGCCGAGCTCCATGAGCGAGATCAGCGTGCTGCTCGACACGGAGGGGTCGACCATGAACACGAGCGCGCTCCCCTGCGGGAGGGCCTGGCGCAGCCGGCGCAGCCCGGCGCGGTCGCTGATCGACGCGTCCACCAGCACGAGCGGGGCGCCTGTCGTCCGCCGCAGCAGGGCCAGGGTCCCTGCGAAGTCCTCGGACTCCCCGACCACGCGGATCTTGGACTCGGCCAGCAGATCCCGCATGCCGCGCCGGTAGATCGCGTGCCCGTCCGCAATGACGGCCCGGTTCAGCGCGCGCAGCATGAATCACAATCCTACCGAGAGCTACCGCCGGAACACGAGGCGGTGCGGGGATCCTCTGCGTGTGCCCGCGCACATGCGCGCGCGATCTCGGCCGGATCGGTGGCTGTATGGGCCACCGCGATCCAGGTGAGGGAGGCCGCCGGCTCGCGCGCGGCCGCGGCGCGGGCATCGCGGAGGGCCTGTGCGCGCTGGCCCTCGGCCGCCTCCAGATTTGAGGCGAGCAGGAGCGGGGTCGACCCGAAACGGTCGAAGCGGGCGGCCAGCCGGGCACGCGAGGCGTCGCCCGTCTGCGCCGCCTGGTCCTCGAGCCGGAGGGCGATGAGGCCGGGGGCGATCCAGAGCAGCGCAAGGCCACACGTCACCATGCCCGCCCCGATGGCCCAGCGGCGGCCGAGCGTCCCCCGCGTGGGAAGGAGCGCAGCCCCCGTCCCCAGCATCGCCACCAGCGGCACGGCCACGCACGTGGCCTGCCAGTGCCAGTCGGCCTGGGCATGCAGGAGGACGCTCAGGGCGCCGCCGAACGCGCCGGCCAGGATCGGCCCCGTGTCGTCCCGTGGCCCGAAGCGCCCGAGGAGGCCCACCAAGGCCGGCACGGCCACGCCGAGCGCGAGGAGGAGGCCGGGTAGGCCCAGGGTGGCCAGGAGCTCCCACACCTCGCCGTGGGCCTGAGCCGGGGCCTCGGTGCTCCGGCCGTGGATGAGGTATGTCGGCCCGAAGCCGCCGGCGCCCACGCCGTTGAGGGGGTGGCGGCCGAAATCATCGAGGGCCACGCGCCAGTAGTCGTAGCGGTTTGAGTTCGAGGCGAAGAGGTGGAGCGACGACGTGTCGCTGCCGTTCACCTGCGTGAAGGTGTGCCACGACGTCTGGATGCGGTGTGGGACGTGCGCGGCGATCGCCACCGCGCCGCCGATCACCACCGCGGCGATGGTGACCGCAAGGGCCGCCCGGCCGACGATGCGCCGGCGCCGGGGGTCGAGCTCGAGGCGCCGGTCGACCAGGGCGATGGCGACGCCCACGATGACGGCCGCGACGGCCACGGCCAGCAGGTCCCGGGCCATCGAGCGCGCTGCCGGGGACGGTCCGGTCTGCAGTGCGTCCCTGACCGGCTTCGCGATGATCAGCATCCCGGAGGCCGTGACGAGGACCGGGACCGCCAGCCGCAGCCGCTCCCGCACCAGGGCGAAGACGACGGGTGTGGCGATCAGGAAGGCGAAGGTCGCGCCCCGGCTCTCGGACAGGAACCCGACGCCGAAGGCGAGCACCGCCGCGCCCTGGGCCAGGCCGCGCCACGACCGGATGCAGGGGACGCGCGGCGGCGAACCCGCACAACGGCCAAACGGCGAGCAGGAACAGCGCAGCGGCCGTGTTCGGATAGCCCGTCGGCCAGGCGAACCGGTCGGCGTAAAACCACGCGCCGGGTGCTCCCGTGGCCAGACGAACCGCGGCCACGATGGCCACCAGGCCGCCCGCGGCCGCAATCCCGGCAACGGCGATCGACGCGTCGCGGCGGCTCCGTACGGCCCCGCAGGCGATCAGGAACAGGGCCGCGTAGAAGAGCGTCCGCGCCCCCTCGGCGAAGGCCGACCCGGGGAGCAGCGCCCAGGCGGTCGAGGCGATGGTGAGGATCGCAAGACCGCCGAAGCAGCCGGCGGCGATGCCCCCGGGTCCGAATGGGATCCGGATGACCCCGAGCGCGAGGGCCGCGCCGGCCGCGAGCGTCATGACGAGAGCCCACGGGTACCACGAGTCGCTCTGCACGCCCCCGTCGTCTGCGACCAGGAGCAGCGTGGCCACGGCCGGGACGAGGAGCCAGGCGATGCGAACGAGCTCGACACCGGACCAGGGGATCGCCACCGCGAGGCGCCGCAGCCTGCTCCGCGGCGCCGAGGGCGTGTCAGCCACGCGTGCGCAGCGCCCGGTGCGTCATGCGTCCAGGGTACTCGGGCGAGCCTTGGGAATGGCGACTCGGCGTCGCTCTTGCGGTATACCGCAATGCGGTATAAGGTCGACGCATGGGGCCTGATCCCGCGCTCGGTGACCTCGGTCGCTACGCCGACCCCGCTCTCGTGGTCCTCACCTGCCTCGCCGCCGGGCCTCGCCACGGGTACGCGATCATGGAAGAGGTCGAGGAGCTCGGCGGTCCGCGGCTGCGGCCCGGCACGCTGTACGCGGTGCTGGCGCGACTCGAGCAGCGCGGCCTGGTGGAGGCGCTGGAGCCGGAGGAGCGGCGTCGGCCATACCGGCTCACGCCGCGTGGGGCCGCCGCGCTGCGGCTGCAGCTCGACCACCTCGACCGCGTGACCCGTGTGGGCCTTGCCCGGCTGGCGGCCGCGCCGTCGTGACCCGCAGCCTGATCCGCCTGCTCGTCCGCCTGTACCCCCGCGCGTGGCGGGAGCGCTACGGCGAGGAGTACGCGGCCCTGCTGGCCGAGCACGGCCTCGGCCCCGGACGGCCATCGACGTGCTCGCCGGCGCGCTGGACGCGCGCCTCGGCGCCGGCGGCCCGCCGTCGCTCGACGCCCGCCGGCGCGATGTCGTGGTGCTCGGGGCGTGGGCGGCGGCCGCGTACGTCGCGGCCGGGGTCGGGTTCCAGCGCATGGCCGAGTACGAGGACTTCATGCGGGCGGCGCGCACCCATGCCGGGGTCGCGGCCGGGTTCGGGGCGGTCGTGGCCGGCGGCCGCCGTCGCCGGCGTAGCGCTGCTCGCCGCGGCCCCGCGACGCTGGGCTGGTCGATCCTCGCGAGGCGGCCACGACACGCCGGCCCGACCTCATCCGCCCGCTGGCGGCGTGTGTCGCGGGGGCCGTTGCATTCGCGCTGGCCGGGATCACGCTGGTCGTGATCGCGCATGTCGTCGCGCCACGGCCGCCGCGCGATCCGCGGAACCTGGCGCTCCTGGCGGGCTGGCTGGCGCTATCGAGTGGGGCTGCCGCGGTGGCCGTCAGCGGTGCGACGCGCGCCGCGCGCCGTCGCCACCCTTTCGGCCCCCGTCCTCCGCCGGTCCGTCGCGTGCGTGGGCATCGGCGCCGCCGGTATGGCGGTGAGCCTTGCCGGCCTCGCCCTTGGGGGCTCGCGCTGCGCCTGCAGTCTCCGGGCCTCTTCGCGCTCGGGGACGGCGGCGTGCTGGCCACGCCGACGCCTCAGCTGGCTCGCCGAGCTCGCCGTGATGGCCGCGGCCGCTGGCTCTGGTCGCCATCCCGCTGCGGCGCGTTCCGCCCTGTCCGGCGACGGACTGACGACCCGATCGGCTAGCCGGCCCGAGCCTCCACCCGCGCGGCGTTCGCTCCCTGGCGCGTCCGCCTCCGCCACGTGGCACGCCACCCGCCGGCCGACACCGAGGTCACGTAGCCGAGGGGTCACCGTCAGGCACTCGGCGACGGCCAGCGGGCACCGGGGCTGGAACCGGCAGCCCTCCTTCGGGTCGACGACCTTCGGCGGCTCGCCGACGTCCGTGATGTCGGCCAGGCCGAGCTCGGACCGCGGGTCGGGGACCGCGGAGACGAGCAGCTGGGTGTACGGGTGCTTCGGCCGCTGCAGGACCTCCTCGGTCGGCCCCTCCTCGACGAGGTGGCCGGCGTACATCACGAGCACGCGGTCGGCGATGTAGCGGGCGCTGGCCACGTCGTGGGTGATGTAGAGGAACGACACGCCCTCGCGCTCGCGCAGGTCGGTCATCAGGTTGAGCAGGCCGATGCGGATGGAGACGTCGAGCATCGACACCGGCTCGTCGGCGATGATCAGCTTCGGCCGGAAGGCCAGGGCCTGCGCGAAGCCGACGCGCTGTCGCTGGCCGCCGCTCAGCTCGTACGGGAAGCGGCGCAGCACGGTCGACGGCGGGACGAGGCCGACCTCGTTGAGGACGCGCTCGGCCTCCTGGCGGCCGGCGGCGCCCCCGATGCCGCGTCGGTGCAGGCGGATGCCCCGGCGGATCCCGTGCGCCACGCGGTAGGCCGGGTTCATCGAGCTGTACGGGTCCTGGAAGACCATCGGCACGTCGCTGCTGTAGGCCAGGCGCTGCTTGCGCGTGCGCAGCCGGCTCAGCGGCTTTCCCTCGAAGAAGATCTCGCCGCTGGTCGGCTTGTAGACCCGCGCCAGGAGGCGGGCGATGGTGCTCTTGCCGCTCCCGCTCTCACCGACGAGGGCCACGATCTCGCCGCGCTCGATGGTCAGGTTGAGATCGTCGACGGCGTGCAGGGTCTGGCGAGAGAAGAGCTTTCCCACCCCGAAGTGGCGCGTCAGGCCGACGGTGCGGAGGAGCGGCTCGCTCACGCGACGCCTTCGCGCGTGACGGCCGTGGCCGCGGGCGGCAGCTCCTCGGGGCGCGCGCCGTTCTCGTAGAGGACGCAGCGGACCAGGGTCCCGTCGACGTCGATGAGCGCCGGCTCGGTGGCGCAGCGGGCGGTGGCGTGGGGACAACGGGTCGCGAAGCGGCAGCCCGCGGGCGGGCGGCCGAGGTCGGGCGGCGAGCCCGGAATGCCGACCAGGTGCAGCTTCGGCCCGCGGATGGAGGGGAAGGCCTCGAGCAGGCCGCGCGAGTACGGGTGCCGCGGCCGGTCGAAGACGTCGCGCGTCTTGCCGTACTCCGCCACCTGCGCGGCGTACATGACGAGCAGCCGGTCCGAGAAGTGGCTCACGAGCGACATGTCGTGGGTCACGAAGATCACGGCGAAGCCGAGCTTTCGCTGCAGCTCCTTGATCTGCACCATCAGCGAGCGCTGCGCGACGACGTCGAGCGCCGACGTCGGCTCGTCCATGATGATCAGGTCGGGCGTGAACAGGAGGGCCATGGCGATCATGGCCCGCTGGCGCATCCCGCCCGACAGCTGGTGCGGGTAGCTGTGCATGTGAATGGGGTCGATGGAGACCAGCCGGAGCACCTCACGGGAGCGCTCGTCGATCTCCTTCGAGGACATGTCGGAGTGCGCCCGGCAGGCGTCGCGCATCTGGGCCGCCACCGTGAGGACCGGGTTCAGGGCGTTCATCGCGCTCTGCATGACGACCGAGAACTCGCGCCAGCGGATGGGCCGCAGCTCGCGCTCCGACATGGCCACCATGTCGCGGTCCTGGAAGACGACCTCCCCGCCGATGATGTCGCCGCTCAGGGGCGGGCCGAGCAGGCGCGCGATGGCGTAGAGGAGCGTCGACTTCCCGCAGCCCGACTCTCCCACGATGCCGAGGAACTCGCCGCGGCCGAGGTCGAAGCTCACCCGGTCGACGGCCACCACGGGGCCGTGCTCCGAGGCGTAGGCCACGGACAGGTCGCGGACCTCGAGGATCTTGCCGGACGACGACGCCGGATCGACGGGCCGCGGCTCGCGCAGCGCCTTCGCGTTGGGTCGCTCGACCCGCCGCTGCTTGCGCAGGGCCGGGTTGCTCAGCTCGTCGAAGGCGTAGTTGAGCAGCGCGAAGGCGGCGCCGAGCAGCGCCACGCAGACCCCGGGGGCGATCGCCCACAGCGGCATCCCCGCCCCGAGGGCCTCGTTGTTCTCGGCCCAGTAGAGCATCGTCCCCCAGCTCTGGCTGTTGGGGTCGCCGAGGCCGATGAACTGGAGCCCGGCGGCGAAGAGCACGGCGTACACCGCGGCGCCGAGGAAGCTCGCCACGATCAGCGAGGTCATCGTGGGCAGGATCTCGGCCACGATGATGTACGGCTTGCGCTCGCCGCGCACGCGCGCCGCCTCGAGGAAGTCGCGGTTGCGCAGGGAGAGGGTCTGTGACCGCAGCTGCCGCGCCCCGTACGACCAGCCGAGGAGCCCGAGGACGACGATCAGCGTCACCATGCCCGCGTTCTTCTCGTAGGCGGCGATGACGATGATCAGCGGGAAGGTCGGGATGACCAGGATCACGTCGGTGATCAGCGACAGCACGCCGTCGGAGAGGCCGCCGAGGTAGCCGGCCGAGACGCCGATGACGACCGCGAGGAGCGTTGCCAGCCCGCCCACGGCCAGCGCGATCAGCACCGACTCCCGGGTGGACCAGATGAGCTGCGAGAAGATGTCCTGCCCGTACGCCGTCGTCCCCAGCCAGTGGGCGCTCGACGCCCCCTGCGCCGGCAGGAAGATCTCCGCGGTGGGGCTGTACGGGGCGATCTGCCCGGGGAAGAGGGCCAGGACGAGGAAGATGCCGAGCAGGAACAGGCCCACCATCGCCTTGCGGTTGTGCACGACGGCGCGCCAGACGTCGGCGGCCGCACCCCGCCGCGGGGCGACCGCGGGGGCCGCGTCGGGGTCGGCCGAGCCGACGAAGGACGGCATGCTCATCGGTCGTCCCGCGTTCTCGGGTCGAGGAGCGCCGTGGCCCCGTCGGCGACGAGGATCGAGAGCAGGACGGCGACCGTGATGAGCAGGAACAGCGCCTGCATGAGGGCGTAGTCCTGGTTCTCCACCGACTGCAGGAACATCCAGCCGACGCCCGGGTAGTTGAAGACGTACTCGACGAGGATCGCCCCGCCGACCACGAAGCCGAGCGACATGGCGAAGCCGGTGAGGTTCGGCAGGATCGCGTTGCGCCCCGCGTAGGTCCACATGATCCGCCAGGGCTTGAGGCCCTTGGCCCGCGCCATGCGCACGTAGTCCTCGGACAGGACCGTGATCATGTTGTTGCGCATGGTCAGGATCCAGATGCCGATCGACGTGGCCAGGATCGTCAGCGCCGGGCAGGATCGAGTGGCGCAGGACGTCGGCGGCGAACGTCCATGACCAGGCCACGTTGGTGGTCACGTTGTAGCCGCCGCTCTCGGGCAGCCACCCGAGCTTGATCGAGAAGAGCCAGATCGAGAGCAGCGCCAGCCAGAAGTACGGGAACGCCGAGGTGATGACGAAGATCGGCGGCAGCAGGCCGTCGAGGATGCCGCCCCGGCGCCAGCCGGCGATGAGCCCGATCAGGGTGCCCAGGATGAACGCCAGGATCGTGGTCACCCCGACGAGCCCGAGCGTCCACGGCAGCGCCTGCAGCACCTCGTGGGTGACCGCGTCGGGGAAGAACGTCAGCGACCGGCCGAAGTCGCCGCGCGCGACGTTCCCGAGGTAGGTGAAGTACGCGTCGAGCGCGCTCTGGTGGTTGTTGACGCCGAAGGCGATCTCGAGCGCGTGGATCGCCTGCGGATTCACGTGGCCCTTGTAGCGGGCCATCATCGCCGTGGCCGCGTTGCCGGGCATGAGGCGCGGGATGATGAAGTTCAGCGTGATCGCAGCCCACAGCGTGATCACGAAGAACGCCAGCCTGCGGAGGACGAACCTCACGTCCCGCGCCCCATGCTCCGGTTCATGCCGCTCGGCCTCCTACCCCTTCGCCTTGAGGTGGAGCAGCTGGACGCCCCAGTCGGGATTCTCGTAGGCCGCGGGCTTGGCGTACGGGTTGCCCTGCGTCACCCAGCCGGTGAAGGACTTGGTGTTGTACTGGAACCAGTCGACGCTCTCGGTGACGGGGATGACGGGGATGTCGTTGACCATCGCCGCCTCGAGCTGCTTCACGATCGCGTGCTGCGTTCCGGCGTTGGCGGTCGCGGCGTACTGGTTGATCAGCTTGTCGACCTTCGGGTTCGAGTAGCGCTCCCAGTTGGACGCCGCCGTCTGCCCGATGGGCGCCGAGTTCTTCGAGTACAGCAGCTGCCGCAGCTCGTAGTACGGCGAGGGGCCGCCGCTCTCGTTGCCGTCGTAGGCGAGCTGGTAGCGGCCGGCGTAGATGTTCGCGTCGTAGGTGGTGCTCGAAAGGTTCTCGGGCGTGAGCTTGATCCCGACGGCCTTGAGCTGCTGCTGGATGACCTGCACCGAGGCGACCCAGTCCGAGTAGCCGCCGATGTTCAGGATCGTGAACGACAGCTGCTTGCCCTGCGGCGTCTGGAAGTAGCCGCCCACCTTCTTGAAGCCTGCCTTCTCCAGCGTCGAGATCGCCTTGGCGGGGTTGTAGGTGAACTTGTTCGCCAGCCCCTGGTCGAGCCAGCTGCTGAACGTGGGCGTGACGATGCCGGTCTGGTTGGCGGCCGGCTCGTAGCCGTACTCGCCGATCTTCGAGACCTTCGACCGGTCGATGGCGTACGCCATGGCCTGCCGGACGGCCTTGTTCGAGAGGATCGGGTCCTTCTGGTTGATGAAGATGTCGACGTTGACGAGCGGCGGGAACCAGATGTGGTTGTCCTTGCTCTTGGACAGGTAGTAGTTCTTGATGTTCGGGATGAACTGGCTGCCCCACTGGGCCTGGCCGCTGGCCAGCTGCTGGTTCGCCGGGTCGTTCGACGTGAAGGCCGGGTAGTAGACCGTGTCGATGCTCGGCAGGCCCTTCTGCCAGTAGTTCGGGTTCTTCTGGTACTTGATCACCTGCGGGCTGCACGAGGCCATCGTGTACGCGCCCGTGCCAACCGGCGCCGTGTCCTTGTACGTGACCGGGTTCGCGATCTTCGACCAGACATGCTGCGCCACGATCGGCGTCTGGCCGGCGATGTAATAGAAGTACGGCACGGCCGAGGTCTTGAAGTTGAACGTCACCTTGTTGCCGTGCTGGCTCACGTTCTTGAGCACCGACCACACCGCGTTCAGGTCGAGCGCCGCGTGCTTCTTCAGCAGGTTGAAGGTGAAGAGGACGTCAGCGGCCGAGAAGGGCTGGCCGTCGCTCCACTTGACGCCGGACCGGATCGTGAACGTGATCGTCTTGTTGTGGTGGCTCCACGCGTAGGCCGAGGCGAGCCACTTCGTCGGCGCCCCGCTCTTCAGCGTGTCCTGATACACGAGCTCCTCGTACACGGGGCCGAAGGAGAACGGCACCACGGAGGCGTTGTACGGGTTGAACCCGCATGTCCATGTCGAGCCCTGCTCGTTCGAGATCGTGATCGACGACGACGTCGCCGCCGCCGTGCGGGCCTTGCCGGCGGCCGTGCTGCTCAGGCCCACCGTCGCCGCAACCGCGACGACGCCGACCAGCAGCGCGACCAGCAGCCCTCGTCTCATGATCGACTCCTTCCCGGTCGCCGAGCGACCCCTGCGAGAGTGGATACGGTCGGGCGCGCCGACCCCCGGCGCGCCGATGGATGGGAATTCACGTCCGGGCCTCCACGCGCGCGTGCCTCACTCGCCGGCTGGCCCCCTCGAGCTCGAGGCGCAGCCGGTCACGTGCTTCCGCGCCGACCCCCAGCGCGTCGAGACCCAGTAATGCGGCCCCAACGATAGGGGGCGAGCTCGTGGTGCGTACCGTCGCGCCGGGGGCAACCTCCGCCAGCCCGGCCTCGATCGCCCCGATCAGGCGCTGGTTGCCGGCCTCCATGAGACCGCCGCCGAGCACCACGTCGACCGGGTCGTTCGTCAGGCCGAGACGCGCCAGCGCGGTGCGGACGAGGATGACCACCTCGTCGGCCAGGCGGCCCATGATCGAGGCGGCCACCGGATCGCGCTCGGCCTCGGCGAAGATCACCGGCGAGAGCTCGGTCACCCGACGCAGTGGGATGTGGCCGCGATGGATGGCCTCCGCCAGCTGCATGGTGGTGGTGAGCCCGAAGTACGCCGGAACGGCCCGGGCCAGGGTGGTCACCGGCCCGCGTCCGTCGTCGCTGCGGGCCCCGGCGGAGACCGCGGCCAGGCCGACGTCGTAGCCGCCGCCCCAGTCGCCGGTGATGGCGCCCAGGGCCGGGAAGCGCGCGTGCCGGCCGTCGGGCGCCACGCCGACGCAGTTGATGCCCGCGCCACAGACGACAGCGACGCCCCAGCCGCGATCGGTGCCCGCCCGGAGGACGGCGAACGTGTCGTTGGCCACGGTGATGGCGGAGGCGAGCCTGCGGCCGTTGGCGGCCACGCGCAGCTCCTCCTCCTCGGCCGGGAAGTCGACGCCCGAGATCAGGAGCTGGCCGATGTCGGCCACCGGCCCGTGCCCGTTGCGCAGGCCGGCCTCGGCCAGCGCGTCGGCCAGCAGCCGCTCGAGGACGGAGAGGCTGCCGTCGACGCCGAGGTGGTGGGGAGAGCTCTGCGGCCCGCGCACGAGGGCCAGCACCTGCCCGTCGGCACGGGCCAGCGCGAGGTCCGTCTTCGAGTTGCCGCCGTCGACGGCGAGGATGAGCGGCGGCGTCACGCGAGCGCCTCTCGTCCCTGGAAGCGGGGCAGGTGCGCGGCGCCGGCGCGCAACAGGGTCCCGGTCAGCTCGTCGGCCTGCGGCGCCTGGCCGACCAGCGGGTGGGCCAGCAGGGCCTTCTCCACGAGTGCCCGGTCGCCGCTGATCGCGGCCTGCGCGGCGAGGCGCTCGTAGGCCGCCACGTGCTGGACGAGACCGAGCAGCTCGGGTGCGAGCGGTGCCTGCGCAAGCGGTGCCGCGCCGGCCCGGTCGATGCGCGCGGGCACCTCGATCACGTCGTCGTCGGCCAGCCCGGCGATGGTCCCGCCGTTGCGGACGTCGACCACGTACGCCTCACCGCTTCCGGTGGCGAGCGCGCCCACGAGCTCGGTGGCGGCCTCGCTGTAGTACGCGCCTCCCCGGCGCTCGAGCAGCGGAGGCTTCGTGGTCAGCGCCGGATCGCGGTAGAGGCCGCAGGAGCTCGCGCTCGATCTCGGCCACCTCCTCCGCGCGCGGCACGCCGGTGCGCTGGTCGGCCAGGACCGCGTCGTGGAAGTAGAAGTAGCGCAGGTAGTAGGAGGGGATGACCCCCAACAGCTCGATCAGCGGCCGGCGGCAGGTCGACGTGCTCGGCGACCGCCTCGAGGTGCTCCGAGAGCAGGGTGGGGAGGACGTCCGTGCCGTCCACCTGGACCGCCCGCACCCACGTCAGGTGGTTGAGCCCGACCTGGTCGACGTGGACGCGCTCGGGCTCGACGCGGAGCAGCCGCGCGGCGAACCTCCGCATGCCGATGGCGACATTGCAGAGGCCGACGGCGCGGTGCCCCGCGTCGAGCAGCGAACGCGTGACGATGCCCACCGGGTTGGTGAAGTCGACGATCCAAGCATCGTCGGCGGCGAGCTCGCGCACGCGGTCTGCGATCTCGAGGACGACCGGCACGGTCCGAAGCGCCTTGGCGAGGCCTCCGGCGCCGGTCGTCTCCTGCCCGATGCAGCCGCACGCGAGCGGCACCGTCTCGTCCGTGAGCCGCGCGGCTTGACCCCCGACGCGCAGCTGGATGAGGACGAACGAGGCCCCGTCGAGCGCGGGCTCGAGATCGCCGGTGATCGAGAGGGCCCCCGAGTAGCCGGCTGCCGCGAGCATTCGCGTGGCCAGCCCGCCGACGACGTCACGCCGCTCGGCGTCGGGGTCCTGCAGGACGACCTCGGTCAGGTCGAGGCGGTCACGCTCCCGCGCCAGCCCGGCAACGAGCTCGGGCGTGTACGTGGAACCTCCGCCGATGACCGCGAGCTTCATCCTGGAGCCCTCGTCCGATGCACCTATCCCCCCAGCCCATTCTCGTTAGGAACCCAGACCAGACGACTGTACACACTCCGCCAGACACGTCAAGTCTGGCCGCTGTGCCGGTCAATACGTTAGGGTCCTTCACGAGGTGTCCCCAAGGGCCACGCCACCGCTGCTGAAGGACCTCAACGAGCGGACCGTGCTCGAGACCATTCGCGCGGGCGCGCCGATCTCGCGCGCGGAGGTGTCGCGCCGCGCCGGGATCTCGAAGCCGACCGTGTCGCTGGCCCTCGAGTCGCTGCTCGTGGCGGGCCTCGTCCGGCAGGCCGACCACGACCCCGCCGGCCCGAGCTACGGGGCGGTCTTCTTCGAGCCCGTGGCCGAGGCGGCGCTCGTCCTCGGGCTCGACCTCGGCGCCCGGTTCCTGCGGGGCGCGCTGTGCGACCTCAACGGCGACATCCGCGCCCGCCAGGACGTGGAGGTCGAGGCCGGCGACGGCGACGGCATCCTCGAGCAGATCGCCGGCCTGCGGGCCACGCTCGTGCGAGCCAGCGGCCTCTCCGACGACCTGATCGACAACGTGGTCATCGGGGTGCCGGGCGTGGTCGACGCGGAGACCGGACGGGTGACGCTGGCCACGAACGTCCCTGGCCTCGAGGGCCGCGAGTTCCGCCGCGAGGCCGCCGACGTGCTCGGCCACGCCGTGACGCTCGAGAACGACATCAACCTGGCGGCGGTCGGAGAGCAGTTCGCCGGGATCGCGCGCGGGGTGGACGACTTCGTCTTCATCTCCATCGGGACAGGCCTCGGCGCCGGGGTGGTGCTTCGGGGCGAGATCCACCGGGGCGCGAACGGCGCCGCGGGCGAGCTCGACTACGCCCGCTCCGGGCACGACGACTTCGACCCCTGCGCGAGCGCGCTCTCGACGCTGGCGGCCGAGCTCGCCGCGGCGCGGCCGGCCGAGACCTCGCTCCGGCCGCCCTACGACACCCGGACGGTCTTCGAGGCCGCGCGTCGCGGCGACGCGGTGGCGCACGAGGTCGTGGCCGAGGAGGCCCGCCGGGTGGCCATGCACATCGCGCCCGTGGCCGCGGTGGCCGACGTCGAGCTGGGCGTCCTCGGGGGCGGCGTGGGCGTGAACGCGGACCTCCTGCTCGAGCCCGTGCGCGCGCTGCTCGGCGAGTGGCTCCCCTATCCGCCGCGGGTCGAGGTCTCCAGCCTGAGCGAGGCGGCCGTGCTCACGGGCGCCCTGGCCCATGGCCGGCGCGCGGCGCTCGAGAACGTGTTCGTCCGCTCGCGGCCCCGCCGGAGCGGGGACGGCCGCACCCGCCGCGAGGCCTGACGGTCAGACGGGAGCCGGCGTGGCCGCCGGGTTCACGACGAGGTTCATGGTGGCCAGGAAGCCCTGCGCGTCCGTCGCCGCGAGCCGGCGCAGGATGAGCACGGACCTCGATCCGCCCTGCTGGCTGTACACCATGTCCTGCGCGTGGGTGATGCGGGCGGCCGTGTGGCCGGCGTATGGCCTGAGCGTGTACACGCGCGCGCTCAGGGCGTCGTCGAAGAAGAGCTGGCCGGTGTGGGCGACGTGGCCGCCGCGATACCGCGTGCCGGTGGCCGCTCCGCCGTCGTGGACCTTCACGTGGATGTGCGTGTCACGCCCGGTGTACTGGCCCGGGTAGATGGTCAAGAACTCCGCCAGCCCGGCGGCGTTCGTGAGCTGAACGCCGCGTAACCACGTCGCCCCCACGGTGCTGTTCTGGGCCTCGTCGGAGTACGTGCCGCCCGCGTCGCAGTGCCAGATGTCCACCGCGGCGTGGGGGACGGGCGCACCGTTCGTGCGCACCACCTTGAGGCGCAGGCGCAGTGGAATGCCGGGGCGCCCGAGGCGGATGTCCCGGCGGATGCGCTCGAGGGCCACGTAGAACGGCCCCTCGGTCTCCTCGGGCGTCAGCCGCAGGGCCCCCGCCGTCGTGGTGGCCGCGAGCCCGCGGCCGGAGAGAAGGGTGGCGCCGCCGAGCAGGGCGGCGCCGGCGAGGCCCGCCTCCTGCAGCAAACGCCGGCGGGTGCGGGGGTGGAAGGGATCTGGGGTGGTCATCGGGGCGCTCCTTGGCGAGGTCGGAGCGTGCCACGGTCGCAGCGTTCTCGGGGAAGGGGCTGGGCGCCCACTGGGAGCATGCTGTGAATCGGATCGACGCCATCCACCTATTTCGCATCGAGGGCGACGAGGCCGCCGCCGCCCACCGAGCACGATGCGATCCTTTCGTGCGCCGTGACCGCGCTGCGAACGGCCAACCTGGCCCTCAAGTTCCTGCTCGAGCTGGCGGCCCTCGCAGCCCTCGCCGTGACGGGCCTCTCGCTCGACGCCTCACTCCTCGTCCGAGTGGCCGTGGCCATCGTCGCCCCGCTCGTGGCGGCGTTCGTGTGGGGGAGATGGTGCGCGCCGCGCTCGCCCCGGCGCCTGGCCACGACGCCACGGATCATCGTCGAGCTCGTCGTGCTGCTCGGGAGCGCGGCCGGCCTCGCGCTGGTGGGCGACGCCGCTGTCGCGGCGGTGCTCTCGGGCCTGGTCGTGATCAACCTGGCGCTCCTGTTCCTGCTCGGCGACCTCGACGCATAGCGACACCGTGCAGACGCGACCGTCCTGCCCATACTGAGATCGTGGTCACGATCGCAGCAAAAGAGCTCCCGGCCGACGGCAGCGCGCCGCTGGCCATCCAGGTCGACCGGGCCGCGCTGACGGCAGCGGAGCTGATCCGCGGCCGCGTGGCCGCTCGCGCGGCCAGGGACGGCGTGCCCGAGGGCACGGACCTGCCGGCGCTCGAGCGGAAGGCGCTGGCCGCATTCCGGCGCTGCCAGGTCGTCCTCATCGTCGACGGCCGGCAGGTCGAGGACGAGGAGGAGCTCGTCGAGCTCTCGGCCGACTCCGACGTCACGTTCCTGCGGCTCGTCCCCCTCGCCGGCGGGTGAGCGATCCGGCGACAGGCGTCGCGTTCGCCATCGCGCAGATCAAACGCATCCCGGCCGATGGCGACTCGTCCTGGCTCGCCCGCAAGGCGCGCGATGATCTCCTGCGGCAGGTCGCGGGCCGGACGAAGCACCTCGACGAGGAGGAGGCGGTCGAGCTCGCCGGTGCCATCGGCCGGCTCCCCGTGCTCGATGACTACTACCCCGTGGCGGGCGCAGACGGCTGGCTGCGCGCGATCGCCCGGAGCTTTCCCGAGCGGCCGCTCCCGCCACGGTTGCGAGAGGCGCTCGCGGTCATCCAGCGGCGGCTGAAGGCGAGCCCGCCGAGGTATGCGCCGGGACGGAAGCTGGTCCGGCTGGTCGAGGACCTGCTGCCGGACCACGCCGCGCCGGTCATCGACGAGAACGACGACTGGGGCGCGCTCGCCGCCCCGCTCGTCGCCGGCTGCCCCGACGCCCGGCGCATCGTCGCTCACGCCATCACCGCGACCGGCCCGAAGCCGACGCGCCGCTTCACCGCAGGCGCCCAGGTCGTGGTGGACGAGCTGGGCGAGGCTCGCTTCATCGAGGTGGCGACGGGTCTGCTCGACCTGCTGGAGCAGCCGCCGAGCCCCCGCACCCGCACCGTCCACGGCGACTTCTTCGACTTCCAGATCCCGTGGGCCGTCCCGACGGAGCGCAACGCCGACGCCCTGCGTGGGATCGTCCTTTGCGGCGCCTGCGTCCCGCGCGAGGACGTCGCGGCCGCGATCGAACGCGCCGCCCGCGCGTGCATGCGCAAGCTGCCGGAGATCGGGGCGCGCTCGACGAAGGTCGCAAATGCCTGCCTGGCGGCGCTCGCGGCCATGCCGGATGAGGTGGGCGCGGCGCATCTCGTCGCCCTCCAGAGCGCCGCCCGCAAGCCGTCGCAGCGAGCGCGGCTCGATCTCGCCCTGGACACGGCGGCCGCGACAGCCGGGGTCGACCGCGAGGAGCTCGACGAGCGGGCGACGCCGACCTGCGGCCTCGGACCGGAAGGCGCCACGACGGTGGCGGTCGGCCGGTACACGGTTCGGCTGGCGTTGCGCGCTCCAGCGGCGGTGGAGAGGTCGTGGACAGGCGCCGACGGCACCGCGCTGCGTGCCCGGCCGGCCGGGATCGCCAAGGCCGAGCCCGAGGCAGCGAAGGAGCTCGCCCGCCGCACGAGCGAGCTGCGGCACACGGTGGCCGCGCAGCGGCAGCGGCTGGAGCGGCTGCTCGGGGTCGGACCGGTCTGGCAGGGCGAGCGCTGGCGGGAGCGCTACGCCGGCGGCCATCCGATTCTGAGCACGCTCGCGCGGACGCTGATCTTCACCACGGAGGGCGGCGGCGGATGCCTTCACGCTCGCCGACGACGGCGTGCCCACGACCGCGTCCGGCGAGCGCCGGGACTGGCCCGGCCCGGGCGATCGGGTCGGGCTCTGGCATCCCGCGCTCGCCGAGGGCGCGGAGGTGCGGGCCTGGCGCGATCGCCTGGCCCGGCTCGAGGTGACGCAGCCGTTCGCCCAGGCGCATCGCGAGGTCTACCTCCTGACGCCGGCCGAGCGCGAGTCGCCGCACGGCTCGTACCGGTTCGCGGAGCTCATCGTCCGCCAGCATCAGCTTCGGGCGCTCGCCGAGAGCCGCGGTTGGGAGTGCCGGCTTCAGGGCTGGTACTTCGACGGCGGTCAGCCGCCGACGCTGCGCCTGCCACGCGCCGGCCTGATCGCGGAGTGGCCGGTCGAGCCGCTCGAGGGCGACCTCTCGCACGCCGGGATCAGCGTCCACGTCCGCAGCGGCCCGGCAAGGTTCCGCCGGATCGCCGGGTCGGAGGCGGTGCGGCTCGACGAAGTGCCGGTGGTGGCGTTCTCGGAGGCGATGCGCGACATCGACCTGTTCGCCACCGTCGCCGGGATCGTCGCGGATCCGCTCTTCCCCATCGGCGCGCCGGACGACCTGGCCGAGGCGTGGCACGCGGCGGCCTTCGCGGCCCCTGGCCCGGCCGCCGAGGCGCGGAGGGGCGTGCTCGAGCGCGTCCTGCCTGCCCTCGTCATCGCCGACCGCGTCTCTCTGGACGAGCGGTGGCTCGACGTGCGCGGCAACCTCGCGAGCTACCGCATCCACCTCGGCAGCGGCAACGTCATGCGGGCGGACGGCCGCCATCTGTGCATCGTCGCCACGGGCTCGCCCGGCGGCATCTGGCTGCCCTTCGAAGGGGACCCGTTGCTCGCGGCGATTCTCTCCAAGGCGTTCCTGCTGGCCCGCGACGATCGCATTCGCGACGCGTCGATCCGGGCGCAGATCGAAACGCCCGGGTCATGAGCGACGTATGATCAGACGCGGCCCCCGCTCAGGCGGTTGTGGCTCAACCAAGCACCTGGCGGGGTGGCGGAGCGGTCGAACGCGGCTGCCTTGAAAGCAGCCGAGCCACCGAGAGGTGAGCTCCGTGGGTTCGAATCCCACCCCCGCCGCTCTCTCAGTTCCCGGCGACTTCGACCGGGAGCTCGACGTCGAGCTGATCGGACGACGGCTCGCCATTGAGCATCGAACGCCAGCCGGAGAGCACGCCGTGCACGCTCGCGGCGCCGATGATCGGCTCGTCCGGAAGCGGCAGCTTGGCCGGGTAGAGCAGGAAGGGGCGCGTCTGCAGCCCGCCGAGGCCGCCGTGGAACGAGATCAGCTCCTCGAAGGCGCACCCGGTGTCGAGCGCGGGGTCGTAGAAGCTGCCGACCATGATGTCGGCCACGTGCTCGAATCCGTCGGTGCGCAGCAGGTGAGCCGGTGCCGTCGGGGAGAAGACCGCGAGCGGGTCCTCCCCGTCCACGCGGCCGGTGGCAAGGTGATGGGTCCCGTTCGCGCCCAGCACGACCGGCCCGTCCGCGGCTGAGCGCACGAGCAGCCAGCCGACGTGCGGGTGCGTGCGAAGCGCCTCGAGCAGGCGCGGGTGACGCTCGTCGATCTCCTCGAGCGTCAATCGCCGGCGGCTCCTTCATCAGGTAGATGAGCCCGAGGTTGCCGGAGCCGAGCACGATCACCTCCTTGTCGGAGACGTCGTGCTCGGGCGGCTTCTTCTCCTTCTTGCCGCTCGCCTCGCCGAGGGCATGGCCGACCACGGAGTTCTGCTCGTCGCCGTCGGCGATCTCGGTCACGCGCCCGGCCTCGAGCGAGCGCGCCACGAGCTCGTGGAGCCCGTAGCCGTTGCGCTGCTTGAACGTCGCGCCCTGCGTCTGGCCGTGGTCGGAGAGGACGACGATCTCGTACGGCCTCGCGGCGTACCGGCGGGCCCGCTCGATTCGCCCGAACTGCTCGTCGAGCTTGCGCAGCGCCTCGAGGGTGTCGGCGCGCTCCAGGCCCGAGTGGTGCGCGACCTCGTCGTAGCTCGAGAACGTCGCGTAGATGGCGGGGCGGCCCTTCATCATGTCCGTGAGCACGCCGTAGACGATCAGGTCGCGCACGACGACACACAGGGCCGCGCGCATGAACGGATAGATGCCCCCGCGGTGACCGCGCGGGTGGACGTTGCGGCGCCTGGCCCTCGCCGCCGCGGACCACTCGAGGAAGACCTCCCAGCCGAAGAGCACGAGCACCCTCGACACGTTGAAGCCGTTGGCGAAGAACGCGCGGTATCCCGGGGTTGGCGCGCTTCTCGGCCTCGATCCGGCTGGCCGTGAGGATGACGTGATCGGCCTCGCCCGAGAGCAGGTTGCCGCGACTCGCGCCGCCGTTGGCCAGCAGGCCTCGTCCCGTGGCGTGGCGCCGCTCGATCTCCGCGCAGTCCGCCGGAGCGGAGCAGACCATCAGCGTCCCGGTCTCCTTCTCCACCCAGCGGAACGCCGGAATGTCCTCGTTCGAGCCGAGCAGGATGCCGGCCTGTGAGGCCCCCGTCTGCGACGAGAGGTCCGTCTCCCACTCGGCGAACCTGTGCGATCCGTCCTCCAGCCATCGAGCCATGTTGGGTGCGTTGCCGTCCCGCATGGCCCGCTGCAGCACCGGCAGGGCCAGCCCGTCGATCTCCAGGAAGACGATGCCCGGCGTGTCGGCCCGCACGCGCTCACCCGAGCGGCGCGCGATCCGCTGCGTGACCCGGAACGTGTACGTGTCGTCGTCGTTGGTGCCGAACAGGACGTCGAGAGCGACTCCGAGCGCGGCCGCGACAAGGGCCACGCCAAGCGCGGACCAGAAAGAGTCCACCGACAGGGCGCCGTTGGTGACGCGGTCGGCGCCGAGCAGCATCAGCGCGTCGAGCACCAGCACCAGGACGAACCCCAGCACGAGCATGAACGGCAGTCGCAGCGCGGCGACGACGGGCGGCAGGAGAGCATTCAGGATCGCGATGACGGCGGTTGCCACGAGGGCGCCCCAGAAGTCCGTCACGTGGGCGCCGGGCACGATCCAGGCGGCACCGAACAGCGCCGCCGTGGACAGCAGCCAGGCGAGCAACACCCCCACCGGCCGGATGGGCGGCCTCGCGGGGCTCCAGGTCGGCACCTCGCCGTAGTCGGGCTCAGCGTCCGTCATGGGTCCACCCCGGATCCGTCGTACAGCACGACGGTACCCGCGAGGAAGTCGGCGAGCCCACGCCGCCGCTCGGTGTACAGGACGGGGATGAAGCCCGCGAAGAGGGGCACGATCGAGACGATAAGCCCGAACAGGCGCACGAGCGAGCGGCTGAGCGACGGCGCGCCACCCACCGTTCGCTGGACGCGCAGGCGGAGGAGACGCATCCCGGGGGTCTGCCCCGCGGCGCTCCAGAAGAGGACGAAGTACGAGCCCGCGATCAGCGCCCAGCCGACCGCAAGGAGGGCACCTGCGAGCCAGGCCGGGCGGAGGCTCCCGACGAGCGACGACACGAGCGCTGCCACGCCGACCACGGACGTGTAGAGGACGGTCGCGATGACGGTGTCCGTCGCGAGCGCGAGGGCGCGGGTGACGACGCCGGCGTAGATCGGGCTGCGCGGGGCGCTCGCGGCGACGGGCGCCGCGCTCGACCCGGTCGTCGAGGCGCACCGCAGAGGTGCGAACGGCTCCCACGACCTCCTCGGCGAGGCCGGTCGTCTGCCGGGCGATCGCCTCCCGGATCTCGGGACTGGAGGCGACCTGGCGCAGCGCGTGCTGCATCTCCTCGCTGGCCAGAACCCGGTCGGTGAGCGCCAGCGTGCGCGGGCTCGCCAGGGCGGCCGTGAGCAGGCGTTCGAGCTCGCCGGTCGACTCGAGCTCCGAGACGACGCGGTCGACGACTCGGTGGCGAACGACCGAGCGCGCGACCTCCTCGGGGAGCGGGCCGGCCAGCGCGCCGTCGAGGACACGCGCGATCTCGGGGGCGGACAGGACCTCGTCCACCGCGGCCTCGAGCTGCTCACGCCAGGCTCGTGCCGCCGCCCGTGCCGGGTACAGGGCGGCGCGGCCCGCCGCGTCCGCGAGCGACGAGCGTTGCTCCTCGTCTCGCGACGGCATCATCGAGCGCGTCGCGAGACGGGCGGAGCAGCTACCAGGGCGCTACCGGACGCGCCGATGGTCGATCCTCGGCATCAGGCAGGAGCGGCCCGGGTTCGGTCGGACACCGCGTACGCCACGACGAGGGCGGCTGGGAAGAAGATCAGGCTGAACACGAAGTAGCCCAGGAAGCTGTGACCCTTGCGGCCGGCGACGCGTGCAGGCCAGAACGCGATCATCACCCAGATGACGACGAGTAGGAACCAGACGAATAGCGACATGACTCACGCTCCTTCGATCAGGCGGTCGTGCCGGCGGTCGCAGCCTCTTCGAGGGCCTCGTCGGTCGCCGAGTGCACCTCGGGGTCGCCACCGACCGACGCCAGCTGCGCGCTGATCGCGTCGGCGTCATCCTCGCCTGCAAGGACGCCCACGGCGGCCTTTCCCTCGGACAGCGCCCCGGTGATGCGCTCACGGTCGGAGTCGCTGAGCCCGAGTCCCTTGTGGTGAAGCAGGCCGAGCAGGCCGCCGCCGACGGCGCCGCCCACCAGGCCGACCGGTCCGAGGAGCGCCAGCAGAATCCCGATTCCCGCGCCCTTCCCGGAGCTGTGACTGCCGACCTTGTCGGTCTTGATCTTCCCGGACTCGTCCATCACGAGCACGCCGATGGCGTCGCCACTGGCGAGCCCCGTGCTCTTGAGCGACGCCACGGCCGCGTCGGCGGCCGGCTCGTCCTGGAAAATGGCCAGAACCACGCGCTTGCTTGCCATCTCATGCTCCTTCTCGTCGGCCCGGCGCCCGGCCCTCTCGGCACGACTGAGCACTCGGTATGCGGTGACGCTAGGTGCGGCCCGCGGCCGCGCGCGTCATCCGGAGGGGATGAACGCGCCAGAGGGCCGGAGCCGCCGCCGGTCAGTCCGGCAGCATCGGCATCGACCATCCCCGGTCGCGCCCGACGAGCACCGCCCGGGTGATGGCTCCCGAGCCGAACCGGCCGTGGATGCGGTCGAGCACCTCGTCGAGAGCGTCGCAGCCGCGACGGTCGAGCGGTAGCGGGAGCTGCACGGCCCGGTCGTCGTCGAGGTTTGCCGACGGAGATGCCGATGAGGGTCAGCCCGCGAACCTCGATCATCGGGATGACGCTGGCCAGCAGGTCCCGGGCCGCGGCCAGGATGGCGGCCGTGTTGGCCGTCGGCTGGGGCAGCGTGTGGGAGCGCGTGGCCCGCGAGAAGTCGTCGAAGCGCAGGCGCAGGACGACCGTGCGGCCGATCCGGCCGGCCGGCCCGCATGCGCCGGGTGACGCGGTCGACCAGCCCGACGAGCACCATGTCGACGGCCTCGACCGGAGCGCGGCGTCCGCCCGAGCGCGCGCTGCGACGCCGATCGAGCCCCGCCGCCGGCCGACCTGCACCGGACGCGGGTCGCGGTTGTGGGCCAGGGCGTGCAGGTGCCGGCCCGACGCCCGCCCGAGCATGGCGACGAGCGCCGGCCTCGGCCAGCCGGGCGACGTCGGCCACGGTGGTGATGCCCCGGGCGTGCAGCTTCTCCGCCGTGACCGCGCCGACGCCCCACAGGCGCTCCACCGGCAGCGGGTGGAGGAAGGCGAGCTCGCCGTCGGGCGGCACGACGAGCAGGCCGTCCGGCTTGGCCACGCCGCTGGCCACCTTGGCCAGGAACTTGGTCCGGGCCACCCCGACGGTGATGGGCAGCCCGACGCGTTCCCGGACCTCGCGGCGCAGCCGGACGGCGATCTCGGTCGGCGTGCCCGAGAGCCGGCGCAGGCCCGCCGACGTCGAGGAACGCCTCGTCGATGGACAGCGCCCTCGACCAGCGGCGTGGTGTCGTCGAACACCTCGAACACCGCCTTGCTGGCCGCCGAGTACGCCGAGAAGCGCGGCGCGACGACGATCGCGTGGGGGCACAGCCGGCGCGCCTGCGCGGCCGCCCATCGCCGTGCGCACGCCGTACGCCTTGGCCTCGTAGCTCGCCGCCAGCACGACCCCGCCGCCGACGATGACCGGCCGGCCCGCGCAGGCGCGGGTCGTCCCGCTGCTCGACGGACGCGATAGAACGAGTCGAGGTCGGCGTGCAGGAGGGTGGGCTCCTCCATGCGAACGTATGTTCGCACACGAGCCCGACATGCTACGGAGACAGCAGGCGGTCCGAACCAGGTGGTCAGCGCGTCGGCGAGCCCCAGCTCGGTTCGGTCTCCCACCCAGGCCACATATCCGTCGGGCCGAATCAACACGGCGGTGGGAGCAGTGACCGCGCCGAGTACCGGAAGCTCCCACGTACCGGCGTATCTGGCGTCGATCAGCTGAACCCGATCCGCCCATGGAGTGATGTCGAAGCCGCCGGGCTCACCGAGGTTGAGCAGCACCGGCCGGGCATCGTGCAGCAGGGTGAAGACCCGCAGCGGGCCGTTGGCGGTGACCAGGTCGAGATCGGGCATGCGGCGCCCGAGCAGCGGGTGTCCCTCGCCGAGGTCGTAGTGAATGTCCAGGCCGGACATCATCGCGGCGAACCGCTTGCGCGGCTCGTCCATGCTCAGCAGCTCGGACATGGTGTCGCGCAAGGCCTCGGTGCGGTCGTCGGGGCGGCAGCAGCGCGACCTGCGCCATCGTGTTGCGCAGCACGCGGGCAGCGACCGGGTGGCGCTCGGCGTGGTAGGTGTCCAGGAGGCTTTCCGGCGACGTCCCCTTGACCACCTGGGCCAGCTTCCATCCCAGATTCACCGCATCCTGCACACCGATGTTGAGGCCCTGTCCACCCACCGGGGAATGCACGTGCGCGGCGTCGCCGGCCAGCAGCACCCGTCCGTCGCGGTAGGCCGCGGCCTGCCGGGTCATGTCGGTGAACCGGGAGATCCAGGTGGGACTGTGGATCCCGTAGTCGGTCCCGTAGACGGCGATGAGCGCCTCGCTGAGATCGCGCAGGGTGGGTTCGCTCGGTGGGTCCGACGTGCTGCTTCGGTCACCATGACCCGACCGGCCCGCCATCCTTGTAGACCACCTCGCCGTCGCGGATCTCGTACTCCACCCTGCCGAGGGCATGGATGCCGAGGGCGTCGCGGCGGATGCCCAATTCCGGCTCCTCGGCCATCTCGACCTCGGCGATCAGGCTGCTCGTCGTCGGATCCCACCCGGGGAACTCGATGCCGGCTGCCTTGCGGATCAGACTGCGTCCGCCGTCGCACCCGACGAGATATTCCGCCCGCAGCGACTGGCCGTCGGACAGCTCGACGTCGACGCCGGTGTCGTCCTGCGCGAAACCCGTCACCTCACGTCCGCGATAGATCGGCACCGCCAGCTCGTCGACCCAGCCGGCCAGGATGCGCTCGATGTGGTTCTGCCACAGCCCGAGCCCGTAGTTGTGCCGGGTGGGAAAGTCGCTGATGTCCAAGCGGATCCAGGCGAACCCCGCGACCTGGGCCACCTGCCCCTCCGAGAGGAACCGATCGGCGATTCCGCGCTGATCGAGGACCTCGATGGTGCGTGAGTGCAGACCGCCTGCGCGCGAGCCGGCGAGGTCCTGGCTGGCGCGCCGCTCGACAATGGCGACGTCGACGCCCGCCAACGCCAACTCGCCCGCCAACATCAGCCCCGTCGGACCGCCTCCGGCGATCACCACCGCATGCTCGGTCATCCCCCGCATTTCGCTCCTCCACATCCCTAGGTTCTGGCCTGCGGCGGGCGATTATGCGGCACGACCCGGGCCTTCATGAGGGCCGCGTGTGCGGTATAAATTGGAGTGCAGAGGGATCTCCGGTACCGACCGGGAGACGCGCCCTACGCCGTGGGCGCGCGCTCACCGCCGATGACGGCGGGCGCGCCGAACGCGTGCAGCACCTCGGGGACGGCGACGCGATGCCGTCGGCTCGCTGGTGCGTCTCGAGGACGGCGATGAGCGTGCGCGACGAGGTGACCGCCGTGCCGTTCAGCGTGTGCAGGACGCGCGCGCCCGCGCTCGGTGCGATAGCGGCGCGTCGAGGCGGCGCGCCTGGTAGTCGGTCGTGTTCGAGCACGACGTGAGCTCGCGGTAGCGGCCCTGGCCCGGGCAGCCAGGCCTCGATGTCGTACTTCTTGGCCGCCGGAGTCGCCGAGGTCGCCGACCGCGATGTTCACCACGCGGTAGTGCAGGCCGAGGTCGTCGGCGATCTCGCGCTCGATGGCGAGCAGCAGCTCGTGCTCCTCCCAGCGAGCGGTCCGGGATGGCAGAACGAGAACATCTCGACCTTCTCGAACTGGTGCGTGCGGAAGATGCCGCGCGTGTCGCGTGCCGGCCGCGCCGGCCTCGCGGCGGAAGCACGACGAGACGCCGCAGTAGCGCAGCGGCAGCGAGTCCTCGTCGCAGGATCTCGCCCATGTGCAGCGCGGCCAGCGAGACCTCGGACGTGCCGACCAGGAACAGCTCGTCGCGAGCGGGGTCGAGCGGAGTAGACCTGCTCGCGGTCGGCCGGGAAGAAGCCCGTGCCGACGAGCGCCTCCTCGCGCACGAGCACGGGCGGCATGCACCGGGAGTGAAGCCCTGCTCGGCGAGCTTGTCGAGCGTGTACTGGACGGTCGCGAGGTGCAGGCGGACGAGGTCGCCGAGCAGGTAGGCGAAGCGCGAGCCCGACGTGCGCGCGCCGCGCTCCATGTCGATCATCGGGCCGGCGAGCTCGAGGTGGTCGCGCGGCTCGAACGTCGAACTGCGGGCTGCGCGCCGCCCGACGCGCACGACCTCGCCGCGTCCTCCTCGGTCATGCCGTCGGCCGCGGTCGCGTGCGGGCAGGTTCGGGAGCTCGAGCAGCGCGCCGTCGAAGCAGCGCGGTCGGCCTCGGCGCAGGCGTGTCCTCGAGCCCCGGCCAGCCGGTCGCGCAGGTCGGCCGCTGCATGCGATCTCCTCGCGCGGCGTCGCGCCCGGCGCGCTTGGCCTCGCCGATCGCCTGCGCCGCGCGGTTGCGCTCGGCGCGCAGCTCGTCGACCTCGGTCTGCAGCGCGCGCCGGCGCTCGTCGAGCGCCAGCACCTCGTCGAGCGGGCCGTCCGCCTGCCCGGCGCGCGAGCGCCGCGCGCACGGCGCTCGGTGTCGGAGCGGATCAGCCGGAGGTCGAGCATCGCTCCGAGACTAGCCGGCGGGCGGGCAGCGGCGAGCGCCTCGAGGAAGCTGGGCGACGCCGTCGTCGTGCACCGAGGGGATCACCCAGTCGGCCTCGCGCGATCAGGCGCTCGTCGGCGTTCGCGACGGCGACGCCGAGCGCCGCCCACTCGAGCAGCTCGCGGTCGTTCTCGCCGTCGCCGAACGCGATCGCCTCGGCCGGCCGTGAAGCCGAGCCGGTCGGCCGACGAGCGCGAGCGCCGCTCGCCTTCGACACGCCGGGCGCGGCGAACTCGAGGAAGTATCGGCAGCGACTTCGCGACGAACGCGCGGCTCGCCGAAGCGCGGCCTGCAGTCTCGTCGCGCAGCGCGTCCAGCGCGCTCGGGTCGCCCACGGTGACGAGCTTGGTGGTCGGGCGCGCGAGCCAGCGCGCGAGGTCGCCGACGACGTGCAGCTCGACGCCGGCGATCTGCGGCGTAGCGCGCTGGCCTCGTCGTTCGCCTCGGTCACGTAGAGCTCGTCGTCGACGTAGACGTTCGATGGTCGCGCGTGTCCTCGGGCGAGCGCCCGCAGGATCTCGCGCGCGAGTCGCACCTCGAGCGGCCGGTGCAGCAGCATCTCGCCCGTGTCGGGGTCGCCGACGAGCGCCGCCCTGGTAGCAGACGATCGGGTCGTCGCACGCCCGAGCTCCGCGGCGATGCGCCGGGCCGAGACGAACATGCGCCCGGTCGCGATCAGGCAGTGCGATCCCGACGCCTCGGCGGCGCGCGATCGCCGTCGACCGTGCGCGGCGACGGCGTGGAAGGTCTCGGTCGAGGACCGTGCCGTCGAGATCGATCGCGACCGCGCGCACGGCCGCGCGCGTCGAGCGCCGGCGGGAGCGCGAGCGCGGTCAGGAGGACGTCGTGGTGGACGCTACTTGCCGGCGACCGACGGCACGTACGCCGCGACGTTCGCGGCGTCTGGCCGTCGAGCGAGCTTCGCCGGGCATCGGCCGCCGCCGTTGCTGGATCTGCTTGCGCGACTGTGGCTCGGCCTGAGCGATCGACGCTGTCGAGGTCGGGCCCGACGTTGCCCTTGTTCGTGGCCGACCGCGTCCTTGAGCGGGTGACAGCCGCCGCAGGTCGGGCCGAACTTGCCGGTGGCCTTGGCCGGCGCGCCAGGTGTGGCAGCTCGTGCAGCCGGCGAGCCGAGGTCGTCACGGCCAGGGCGGTGCTGCCGCCGCTCGTCCCGCCGGTCGAGGTGGTGCCGGTCGAGGTCGACGTGGTCCCGGTCGAGGTCGACGTGGTGCCCGTGGACGTCGAGGTCGTCCCCGTGGCCGCTCCCTGCGCCGGGTTCACGACCGTGGCCGTGGTGCCGGTGCCGACCGTGATCGGCGCCGCGGATGGTCGCGCCGGTGGCTTCGACTCGAAGCAGCCGGACGCGACCAGGGCGACGGCACGAGGACGAGGACGGCAGCAGCGGGAGGCGTGCGACGGGCGCATGGAGGCGGAACCTCTGCGCGTCGGGGCGGGACGCGGTCGGGGCGGACTGTACCTGTTTGCCCGGAGCGGAGGTCGGAGGATCATGCCGTCGATGGACTCCTTCGACGCCGCCCTGCTCGACCGCCTCCAGACCGACCTGCCGCTCGTCGAGCGGCCCTACGCGGCGCTCGCCGAGGCGCTCGACAGCGACGAGGACCACGGTGCTCGAGCGCGTGCGCGCGCTGCGCGAGGCCGAAGCGTCATCCGCCAGATCTCGGCGATCTTCGACTACGCGCCGCCTCGGCTACCGCGGGATGCTCGTCGCCGCGCGCACGCCCGCCGAGCGGCAGGACGAGGCCGCGGCGCGTGTTCTCGGCGCACCCGGGCGTGACGCACAACTACCTGCGCGAGCACGAGCTTCAACCTCTGGTTCACGCTGACCGTGTCGCCGCGACTCGCAGCTCGGCCTCGAGCGCACGGTCGAGCTGCTCGGCGAGCTGGCCGAGCGTCGACGTCGATCCGGCCGATGCCGGCGCTGCGCTTCTTCAAGATCGGCGTCGACCTCGACGTCAAGGGCGGCCGCGACCCCGCCGCCAAGGCCGCAGCGCGCAGCCGGCCCGAGAAGCCGGCGCCGCCGCCCGAGTCGCTGACCGACCGCGACGATCGAGGCCATCCGCGCGCTGCAGCTCGACCTGCCGGCGGTCGCGGAGCCGTTCGGCGCGCTCGCGGCGGCGCACGGGTTCACCGTCGCCGAGCTGCTCGAGCAGGGCCACGCGTTCCTCGAGACCGGGCCAGATGCGGCGCTTCGCCGCCGTGCTCGCCCACCGCAAGGCCGGCTTCGTGCAGAACGGCATGGGCGTCTGGCGCGTGCCCGAGGAGCGCATCGACGAGTGCGGCGCGGCGCATGGCCGCCTTCCGCGGCGTCTCGCACTGCTACCAGCGCCCGACCTATCCCGACTGGCCGTACAACCTCTTCTCGATGACGCACGGCCGCGACAAGGCCGAGTGCGAGGCCGTGCTCGCAGGCGATCTCGCGACGAGACCGGCCTGACCGACTACTCGGTGCTGTACTCGACGAAGGAGTACAAGAAGACGCGGCGTCTCGTACTTCACGCCCGAGGAGGCGGCGTGGGAGGAGCGCGCACGCCGCCGTCTCGCTGGCCGCGATCTCAGCCGGGTTAGGCCTCCGCGCCGGTCGCGGTCCTCGCGCTCTTCCCGCTCCTCCCGTTCCTCGAGCCGCTCCTCGCGCCCGGGCGCAGCGTCGCCTCGATCCTGCCCAGCGAGAGGCGCGAGGCCGCGAGCTCGCGGGCGAGGAACTCCGCCTCGGCCTGCACGTGCGCGGTTGACGAGCCGGTCCTCGTCGGCCGCGACCCGGTCGCGCTCGGCCTGGCGGTTCTGCGCCAGCAGGATCAGGGGCGCGGCGTAGGCGGCCTGCGTCGAGAACGCGAGGTTGAGCAGGATGAAGGGATAGGGGTCCCGCTGGTCGAAGCCGAGGCCAACGCGTTCAGCGCGATCCAGAGGAGCACCAGGATCGTCTGGAAGACGAGGTAGCGCGCCGTGCCGAAGAAGCGCGCGATGCCCTCGGAGAAGCGGCCGAAGGCGTCCGGGTCGTAGTGGGCCTGAAGCGGCGTGGCCCGCCGCGGGCGCGTCGAGGCGCCGCGGGCCGGAAGCGGCGGCGAGAGCGCGTTCGACCATGGTCAGCCTCCGTTCTGGGGGCGGCGTCGGTCCTCGTCGGCCGCGCGCCAGCCGCTCGGGCAGCAGGTGGTCGAGCACGTCCTCGACGGCGACCGCGCCGAGCAGGCGGCCCGCGCTCGTCGCACACGGGCAGCGCCAGTGAGCGAGTAGCGGGCGAGCTGCTCGGCCACCACGACGCCGTCGAGGTCGGGGGGCACGGGATCGATGTCGCGGTCGAGCATCGAGGCGACGCGTGTCGGACGGCGCGCGCGCGCAGCAGCGCCTGCAGGTAGGCGACGCCGAGGTAACGGCCCGGTCGGCGTCTCGACGCGGCGGGCGGCAGATGTAGGCCTGCGAGGCGAGCGACGGGCGTCAGCTCGCGCTCGCGCAGCCGCGCGAGCGCCTCGGCCACGGTGTCCTGCGGGCGCAGGACGACGGGGTTCGACCGTCATGAGGCCGCCGGCGCGTGCTCGCGGGCGTAGGTCAGCAGGCGGCGCGACGGGCGCGGCCTCGTCGGGCTCCATCAGGGCCAGCAGCTCGCTGCGGCGCGCCGGCGGGCAGCGAGCCGAGCAGGTCGGCCGCGTCGTCGGCGTCCATGGCGTCGAGCACGTCGCCCGCGCGCTCGTGCCGAGAGCGTCGCGAGCAGGCGCGCGGCGTCCTCTCCTCGAGCTCCTGCAGGGCGTCGGCGGCGCGCTCGTCGTCGAGCGCCGCGAACAGCGCGCCGCCTCGGTCGTTGCCGGAGACGTCGAGCAGCGCCTCGGCGACGTCGGCCGGGCGCGCGCCCGCGAGCAGCGCGGCGCGGCTGGCCGCCGTCTCGGCGACGGTCGAGGCCGCGCCAGGCGCTCCCAGCGGCAGCTCGGCGGTGCGCCCGCGGCCGAGCGGGCCGCCGGGCCTCGACGACGTCGGCCGGCCACGATCTCCCAGCCGGCGCCGAGGCGCGCGATGGCGACGTCGTTGATGCGCACGGTGCTTCTCGGTCTCGCGGTCGATGGCGCGTGCGGTCGAGCAGCTCGCCGAGCACGCGCAGCTCGCCCGGGCTTCTGCTGGAAGCGGCGCAGGTTGAGACGCGGCGCTGGACAGCCGGACCCCGGACGGGCTGATCTCGGCGATGCTGCCCGGCCCCGACGAAGATCGGCTGGCGCCGGACCGAGACGACGAGGCCGGTCAGGCGGGGCAGCGCGCCCGGCAGCATGGTGACGACGAGGTCGTCGATGCGGCCGATGCGCTCGCCCGTCGGGATCGGTGACCGGGAGACGGCGCAGCGCGAGGCGAACACCCTCACGGCCGGATCACCGCCTTCAGCAGGCCGTCGCGGGGGGCGAGGCCGGCCGTGCGGCGCAGGGGCTCGACCACGTCGGCGAGCGCGAACTCGTGCGTGAGGAGTCGCCGCCATCGGGGCGGGGTCCGCGGGCGAGCAGGCCGAGCGCGGCGCGCACGTCGCGCGGCCGGTGGTGGAACGAGCCGCGCAGGGTGAGCGCCTCGTAGTGAAGGCGGTCGGCTGTCCACGGTGAGCTGCTGTCCGCGCGGCAGCCCGCCGAAGAGGACGACCGTCGCCGCCCGGCGCCGCCAGCGCGATGGCGCGGGTCCCAGGCCTCCGGCGTGCCGGCGGCCTCGATGACCGTGTCGGCCGGCGCTCGCCGGCTCGTCGCGGCCGAGCAGGCGCGCCGCGGCGCCTCGGGCAGCGGCGGCCAGCGCGACCAGCCGGGCCAGCGGCCCGCGCCCGAGGACGACGGCCTCGTCGCCCGGTCCGAGCCCGGCGTCCTCGACGGCGTGGACCGCGCAGGCCAGCGGCTCGACCGCGGCGGCCACCTCGGTGGGCACACCCGCCGGCACGTGGTGGACGTTCACCGCCGCGATGCGTGCGGGGACGAGCAGGAGCTCGGCGTAGGCCCCGTTGAGCAGCGGGCAGAGGTCGTGGCAGAGCTCCTCGCGCCCACGCCGGCACGCCGGGCACGTGCCGCACGGCGCGGAGTTGGCCCCGCACACCCGGTCGCCCGGAGCGAACGGCGCGCCCTGGCCCGCGGCCACGACCGTCCCTGCGTACTCGTGGCCGAAGGGCGCGGGGAGGTCGCCGAGAAGCAGCGGGTGGCCGCGGCGGTAGCACTTGGCGTCGGTGCCGCACGTGAGAGCAGCCTCGACGGCCAGGAGCAGCTCGCCGGGGCCGGGCACCGGCTCCGCGACGTCCTCGATGCGCACGTCCAGCGGCGCCCAGTAGCGGGCGGCGATCACGGTGCGAACACGACCTTGAGGACCTCGCGGGCCCGGTAGCGCGCGCACGCCCTCGGCGAACTCCTCGAGGGGCAGCACGAAGTCGACGAGGGGCTCGGGCTCGACCGCGCCGGTGGCCAGGAGGGCGAGGGCGGCGCGGAGGTGGCGCGGCGTGGCGGAGCGGACGCCCTCGAGGCGAAGCTCGCGCCGGTAGACGGCGTCGATGTCGAGCGAGACCGGCTCGCCGCCGGCGAAGACGACGACGGTGCCGCCGTCGGTCACGTGGGTCACGGCGTCGCCGAGGCCGGGGGCAGCGGTGACGAGCGCGGCGTTCGCGGGCCCTGCGGGCGGCTGGAACCCGAGCAGTGCGGCGCGCTGCTGTCGCGCCGGATCGGGCTCGAGCATGCGTCACCTCGACCCCGCGCGCCCGCAGCGCCTGGGCGGCCAGCAGTCCGACCGAGCCGGCGCCCACGACGAGGAGGCGATCGACCGCGCCCCACGCGATCGAGGCCGCGCAGGACGCAGGCCAGCGGCTCGACGAAGGTCCCGGCGAGGTCGGACACGCCGTCGGGCAGCGGCAGCAGCGCGTGCGCGACGTGTGCGGCCGACGCGGCCGTGCGCTCGCAGAAGCCGCCGGGCTCGAGATGGGAGGCGCGGTGCGTCTCACACAGGGGCTCGTGGCCGGTCGCGGCAGGCCTCGCACCGGCCGCAGGGGACGTGGTGGGCGAGAGCGACGCGGGTTCCCGCCGGGACCGGGCCCTCGCGGACCACGCCGACGAGCTCGTGCCCGAGGACCTGGCCGTCGGTCACCCCGCCTGGGCGCAGGCGCTCGACGTCCGACCCGCACAGGCCACACAGGCGCACGTCCACCAGCACGCCCCCGACGGGGGCGACGGGGGTGGGAATTTCCTGCAGGGACGGCATTCCCGAACGGGTGACGGTGACGGCGCGCATGCCCGCCAGAGTCTACGGAGGCGGCTGCATCGCAACGCCGCGTTGACGCAGGCGCACGAGGCACGTAGCCTCGTCCGGCACGTTCGAGGAGGAGGACGGGCGTTCGGCGGCGGCCCCCGGCCGGGCCGCCGTCCGCCGCCGTTCGCCTGCTAGCCGCCGACCAGCTCCTTGAACGCAGGCTCGTCCCGGATCGGGTCGAAGTCCGAATCGCCCTGCGCGTAGCGGATGACCCGGTCCGACATGGACGCAGCGCGCCGGAGGTCGTCGATCGCGTCCCCCGAGCGGCCGGCGAGGCTCTCGCAGCAGGCCACGTTGTAGAGCAGCATCGGGTACTCGGGGTGCTCCTCGGCCAGCGCGCGTCCGCGCTCGGCCGCCTCGGCGTAGTCCCCGGCCTGGTAGAGGACGCCGAGCGGGGCCCAGAGCTCCCAGCCGTTGGACTCGTACGCTTGCCCCGGCGTGCCGCCGAGGGCGATGATCGTCGTCCCGGGCTCCTCGGCGAACGCCGTTCGCTTCACCCCGGGGGCGGCGAAGACGAACGTGCCGGCCGGCGCAGGCACGCGGTCGCCGTCGAGCTCGAACACGGCGCGCCCCTGTTGCACGAGGTAGAGCTCCTCGGTCGCGTCATCCGACTCGTCGTGCTCGTTGATGATCCTGTCGCCGGCCTCACGGGCGGTCCACGCGTTGATCCCGAAGGACCTGATGCCGAAGTGGTGCCGCACGGGGCGCAATGGACAACGCCCGTCGGTGACCTCCTCGATCTCCTCGAAGTGCGCGACGGCGTAGTCGGCCATACACCCTCCTTCACGTCGGCTCCTGGCTCCGCCAGTGTTCCACGGAGCACGGTGAAGGACACCCGGGTACGATGCGCCCCTCGACCGGGGAGCCCCGCTGCGGGGCTGAGATCGGGCCGCCGGCCCGGAACCCGCTGAACCTGATCTGGCTCGCACCAGCGAAGGGAGCATCGTCCTGTCCGTCCCGCGACTGCTCACCGTCGCCGGCTCGGACTCCGGCGGCGGGGCCGGCATCCAGGCCGACCTGAAGACGTTCGCCGCCCTCGGGGCGCACGGCATGAGCGCGATCACCGCGCTCACCGCGCAGCACACGCGCGGAGTCGACGACGTGCTGGCGGTGCCCCCGGCCTTCGTGGTCGCCCAGATCGAGGCCGTGGCCGGCGACATCGGGGTCGATGCGGCCAAGACGGGCATGCTGGGCGACGAGGCCGTGATCGAGGCCGTGGCCGGTGCGCTCGCTGCCCTCGGCTGCCCGGTCGTCGTGGACCCGGTGATGGTGGCCACCAGCGGGGCGCGCCTGCTCGAGCCGGGCGCGGAGCGTGCGGTGGCGGAGCGGCTCCTGCCCCTGGCCACGGTGGCCACGCCCAACGTGGCCGAGGCCCGCGCCCTGGCAGGGGACGAGCGCCTCGAGGGGGCAGATCTGGCCCGCGCCGTGCAGGCCCTCGGCGCGAGCGCCGTGGTCGTCACCGGCGGCGACGCGGGCGGCGTCGACTGGCTGGCCGACGACGAGGGCGTCGAGGCCATCAGCGGCCCCCACCATCCTTCGGCCGCCGCCCACGGCTCGGGCTGCACGCACTCCGCCGCCCTGGCCGTGTTCCTGGCCCGGGGGCTCGGCAGCCGCGAGGCGGCCCGCCAGGCCCGGGCCGTGGCGGCGATGGCCGTCCGCGACGGCCTGGGCGAGATCGGCGCCGGGCCTGGGCCCGTCGACGTCCTCGTCCGCCGTGCGCCGCTGCTGCCGGAGCTGTCGTGAGCACGATCGCCGTCGACCCCGGGATCGAGCCGGTCGTCCCCGAGCAGCGCCTGCTGAGCGGTGTCGACAACCTCGTGCTCTGGGGGTCCCTGAGCGTCGGGCTGCTCGTCCTCGTGAGCGGCAGCTACCTCGTGCCCGCGCTCGGCCTGGTCCAGGCCCTGTTGGCCATCGCCGTGGGGTCGGCCCTGGGCGGCGCGATCCTCGGGTGCGTGGCCTGGCTCGGGGCCGAGCTGCACGTCCCCGGCATGGTGCTCCTCCGGGCGCCGCTCGGCCTCCGCGGGTCACTGGTGCCCACGGTCCTGAACGTGGCCCAGGGGTTTGGCTGGACGGTCTTCGAGGTCATCGTGGTCGCCCACGTGGCCCGGGCCGCGGCCGGCGGCCCGCTGGCCCTGTGGACGGTCGCCGCCACGCTGGTCGTCACCCTCCTCGCCATCGGCGGCCCGCTGGTCGTGGTCCGGCGCGTCCTGCGCGCGGTCGGGGTGCCCCTGACGGTCGCGGTCGGCCTCTACCTCACCGCCTGGTCGCTCGACCGGGTCGACTGGGCGGCCGCGCGCCATGGCCATGGAGGGCTGGGCTTCTGGCTTGCCGTCGACCTCGTGGTCGCCATTCCCATATCGTGGGCGCCGCTCGTGGCCGACTACGCCCGTTTCGCCCGGGACCGCCGGGCCGCCCTGGCCGGGACGTTCCTGGCCAGTGCCGTGGCCAACGCCTGGTTCTACGCCCTGGGGGCGCTCCTCGTGCTCGCCGGTGCGGCGGACCCGAGCTATGGCCTCGGGCCGGCGGCCGGGGCCGTGGCTCTCGGCCTCCTCGCCGTGGCCGAGACGGACAAGCCCTTCGCCGACCTCTACAGCACGGTCGTGTCCATCCAGAACGCCCGGCCGTCCTGGTCCGCGCCGGCCCTCGCCGCGGCCGGCGGCCTGCTGGTCGGCGCGTCGGCGCTCGTTCTCCCCTTCACGGGCTACGAGAGCTTCCTCTACCTGCTCGGGGCGACCTTCGTCCCCCTGGCGGGCGTCCTGCTCGCGCACGCCGTGCGCCGCCGCCCGTATCCCGTGGCCGATCTCTACCGCGCCCGGGGCGTCTTCGGCCGCTGGAACTGGCGCAGCTTCGCCGCCTGGCTGGCCGGGTTCGGCCTCTACGAGTGGATCGCGCCGACCCACATCGCGGGGTGGCATCACCTCCTCTCCGGCCTGGTGGATGCTTTGGGCACCGGCTTCGCCCCGGCCGGGGTGGCGCGCTTCGGGGCCTCGATCCCGAGCTTTGCCCTGGCGTTCGCGCTCACGCTTGCCCTGACCGCCCCGCGGGGAGAACGGGTCGCATGACCCTCAGCGGACCGACCGTGGCCGTGCTCGGCACGGGGACGATGGGCTCGGCCATGGCCAGGAGCCTTCTGCGTGCGGGCCTGCCCGTCCGCGTGTGGAACCGGACTCCCGAGCGAGCCGCTCCGCTTGCCCCGCACGGAGCGATCGTCCTCCACACCCCGCGCGCCGCGGTGGCCGGCGCGGACGTCGTCCTGACGATGCTGACCGATGCTGACGCCGTGGCCGAGACGCTCCCCGAGCGCGGCCCCTTCGCTCGCGACGCGGTGTGGATCCAGGCGAGCACGGTCGGGATCGAGGGCTGCCGGCGCCTGGCGGCGCTGGCCGAGGAGCGTGGCCTGGTGTACGTCGACGCGCCGGTCCTGGGCTCGAGCGAGGCAGCCGACCAGGGTGACCTGGTGATGCTGGCCTCGGGCCCGGCGTCGGCGCGGGAGCGGTGCGAGCCGGTGTTCGCCCGGCTCGCCCACAGGACGCTGTGGCTCGGTCGGGCAGGGCTCGGCTCGCGCCTGAAGGTGGTGGCCGACGCCTGGCTGCTCACCTCGGTGGTCAACCTGGCAGAGACACTCTCCCTGGCCGATGCCCTCGGGGTCGATCCGGTCGCGTTCCTGACCGCGATCTCGGAGGGTCCCGTCGACATGGCGTACGCCCAGAGCAAGGGCGCGGCCATGCTCGACGGCGGCGCCCAACCGGGGTTCGCCCTCCGCAACGCCCTCAAGGACGCGCGCCTGGCGCTCGCCGCGAGCCGGGAGAGTGGCGGCGATCCGATCGTCCTCGCGGCGGTCGAGGCGCGCATGGCCCGGGCGGCGGAGCTCGGGTACGCGGACGACGACCTGGCCGCTGCGGTGGCCGCGAGCCGGGAGGCGGCGAAGAGCTAGGAGAATGGACGCCCTTGCCAGGCGTCCGCCGGGCCTGCTACCTTGGCGGCGCCTTCGACGATGGGGGCAACCGCACCGCGAGGTGCACGGCGCGCATGCGGCGCGCCAGGCGACGAAGCCTCGGACCACGTTCTGGTCCGGGGCTTTTGTGCGTTTTCTGGCCCTGATCGACGAAGGAGGTGACCGTGTCCACAGCCCAGCTCACCATCGCCGCGAACACCGTGTGGGTGGTCGTGGCGGCCGTGCTCGTCATGTTCATGCAGGCGGGGTTCGCCCTGCTCGAGGCAGGCCTCTGCCGCACCCGCAACGCCGCGCACGTGGCCGGCAAGAACATCATCATCTTCGCCGTCTGCTCGCTCGTGTACTGGGCCGTGGGCTTCGGCCTGGCCTTCGGCGACGGCAACGGCTTCGCCGGCACGTCCGGCTTCTTCCCCGGCATCAACGAGATGGTCTCGGTCGGCAAGGCGCCGTTCACGTTCATCACCACCGTGCCCGGCGCCGCGGGCTATCTCTTCCAGGTCGTGTTCGCCGGTGTCTCCCTGGCGATCGTCTGGGGAGCGATGGCGGAGCGGGCGAAGCTGTGGGTGTACTTCGCCTTCGGCGTCGTCTTCACTGTCATCTACTCCATCGCCTCGCACTGGATCTGGGGCGGCGGCTGGCTCTTCGACAAGGGCATGCAGGACTTCGCCGGCTCGACGGTCGTGCACTACCAGGGCGCGCTAGCCGCCCTGGCCGGGACGCTGCTGCTCGGCCCGCGTATCGGCCGCTTCGGCCGCGACGGCAAGGCCCGCCCGATGCCGGCGCACAACCTGCCGTTCGCCATCCTGGGGACGATCATCCTCTGGTTCGGCTGGTTCGGGTTCAACCCCGGCTCGACGCTGAGCGTCGTCACCGGCGGCTCGGTCGGCTACTTCGGCTACGTCGCCCTGACCACGAACCTGGCCGCCGCGGCCGGCGGCGTCACCGGCGCGCTCCTGTCCTGGGCGCGCCTGGGGAAGGCCGACATCGGGTCGACCATGAACGGCGTTCTGGCCGCGCTCGTGGCCATCACCGCCGCCTCGGGCTTCGTCGCTCCGTGGGCGGCCGTCATCGTGGGCGCGGTGTCCGGCGTCATCGCGGTGATCGGCCCGCCGCTGGTCGAGCGCCTGCGCGTCGACGATCCGATCGGCGCCATCCCGGTACACGGGCTGGCCGGCGTCTGGGGCACGCTCGCGTGCGGCCTCTTCGCCGCCCCCGAGCTCGTCAAGATCACGAACACCGGGTCCTCGGGGCTCGTGTACAGCGGGTCCTTCCACCAGCTCGGCGTGCAGGTGATCGGCCTCGCCACCGTGGGCGCGTTCACGTTCACGGCCTCGTTCGGCGCCCTCTGGGTGATGCGGGCAGTCGCAGGGATCCGCGTGGCCCCGGCGGTCGAGCTCGGCGGCCTGGACGTCCACGAGCACGGCAACCTCGCGTACCCGGAGCTTCCCCCCACGCCGGAGCTCGAGAGCGCGTTCGAGGACCGGCACCTCCCGCCCATCGGCGCGGAGCCGCTCCCCGCGTAGACCCCCACGCCGCCGAGGGGGGACCGGCGTGGTGCCGGTCCCCCCTCGAGGCGTGCGTGCGGCTCAGCTCATGGGCAGGGGTTCCTGATCGGGCCGCTGTTGAAGTTGTCGAACCTGAACACCGGCGTGAACCCGGCGCCCGGGAAGACCGTGCGCAGGATCGGGCCGAACTCGGTGGTCGAGCTCCCGCCGAAGTCGTTCGAGGTGCCGGGGATGTACGGGCCGCCCTCCTGCCACATGCAGGTCTCCTCAGAGCCGATGGTGGAGAAGAACGGATAGAACTGCGCGCCCATCGGTGGGTTCACGCAGTTCGCGCCCGTGTGGGTGTCGCAGAACGGCGGATTGTCCTGCGAGTCGGAGGCCTCGATCCGTGGCAGGTCCGCCTCGAACACGACGTTCGAGTACGGGGTCGTGCCTCCGGCCGTCGTCGGGCTCGAGAAGCGGATCGGCTGCGGATGCTGGGCCTGGTCGGCGGCCACGTTCGGGAACGTCCCGGGCCAGTCGAACTGGTAGGCGTTCCCGTCGAAGTCACCGTCGGCCGCGAAGCACCCGTTGATCTTGATGAGCGACGAGTCCTGCGCCGGGACGCAGAAGCCCTGGGCATCGTCGGGGTCGAGCCCGCTGCCCTGGTCCTGGGTCCCCGGGACCGCGCAGTCGAAGTTCGCGTCGAGGGCGAAGCAGTTCTCGAAGTGGCCGATCTCATCCGAGTAGGACACGTTGGTCGTGTGCGCCGACCACGTGTTCCCGCGCGGCATGGCCGTGTCGTACTCCGAGTGGAACGCATACGGCGCCGACGTGCAGGTGTTCGCGGTGGGTGTGTACAGGACGTGCGCGAAGCCGTTGGCGATCGACGCCGTCATCGAGCCGCTCTGACCGGTCGTGAGGTCGAAGAGGTCGGTGCGGTAGCCGGCCGGCGTGTCGTGCATGTGGATGCGGATGAGGTCGCCCGGGTTCATGAGCAGGTCCTTGCTCAGATCGGGGTTCACCGCCGCGAAGTTCGGGTTGGAGAACGTTCCCGTGAACAGCGGGTCGGCCGGAGCCTGCGAGACGCCGCTCTTGGTGACGTAGGCCCAGTTGATGGGCTCCTCGCCACCGAGGATGAAGCGGTCACAGGCCGACGTGTTGGCGATACCGGTGTTCTGGTTCAGGCCGACACTGTCGATCGTCATGGCCGCGCAGTACACCTTCGCCGCACAGCCGAAGCCCTCGAACTGCGGGACGTACCCGGGCTCGTAGAACTGCAGCTCCATGAAGGCGTTACCGGGGTGCTTGCCGATGTAGTCGGGCGCCGCCGGGTTGGTGCCGACCAGGTTGTTGGCGTCCGAGTTCGGGGTGCACGTCTTCGTGAACTCCGGGGCGGACTCCGTGTCACACAGCGTCAGGCCGAGCCAGAAGGTGGACCGGAGCTGGAACGTCCACGTGCCACCGCCGCCGCCGTTGAGCGGCCGGGAGCGTGGATCGCGGGGCAGTCTGACCACGTAGGTCATGTCGTTCCCGGACCCGGGGACGCTCGACTTGAACTCGACCGAGGGCTCGTCGTGCCCGACGTAGCTGTCGAACACGTTGTCGTAGATGTCCGCGCACGTGGAGTGCGCGCTCTCGCACAGCGGGTCGTGGTACGACGACGCGGCTGCAGCGAGGCCGTGCAGGGCGCTGGCATGCGCCGGGGCGGTGCTCGAGGCGAGCGCCGGAGCGGCGGACGCGGTGAGCGCCAGGCCCGCGAGGGCCAGCGTGATCAACGCGAATCGCTTCAACGATCCGTCCTTTCATGAATTCCAGGATCGGTACGGGTCGCCGCTGCACCCCGAGGGCGGCAGCCATGCTCTCCGAGCGGGCGGCTCGGCGCAACGGCACTGAGGCTCGGTGCCGTGCATCCCCCCTTTTCCGGCGAGCGTCGGTGATGGCAGGTGGAGCCGCGCGATACTAGACCGGCTCCTTCGAGTCCGCAAGGATCGAGTCCGGAAGGATCGAGTCCGCAGGAAACGCGCCCGAAGACCCACGCCGAGGGGGACCGGCGTTGTGCCGGTCCCCCTCGGGCGTCTCTGCCTTAGCTCACCGGGCAGGGATTGGCCAGGTCACCGCTGTTGAAGTTGTCGAACAGGTAGACGCTGCGTGAATCCCGTGACCGGGAACAACGTCAGCAGAAGCGGGCCGAACTCGGTGGTCGAGCTTCCGCCGAAGTCGTTCGTCGTTCCGGGGATGTACGGCCCGCCCTCCTGCCACTGGCACCGATCCTCCGAGCCGGTGGTGGAGAAGAACGGATAGAACTGCGCGCCCATCGGCGGGTTGACGCAGTTCGCGCCCGTCGTCCGGTTGCAGAACGGCGGGTTGTCCTGCGAGTCCGACGCCTCGATCCGCGGCAGGTCGGCCTCGAAGGCGATGGTCGAATAGTTGGTCGTGCCTCCGTTCGTCGAGCGGGCTCGTGAACCTGACGGGCTGCGGGTGCTGGGCCTGGTCGGCGGCCACGTTCGGGAACGTGCCCGGCCAGTCGAACTGGTACGAGTTCCCGTCGAAGTCGCCGTCGGCCGAGAAGCACCCGTTGATCTTGATCAACGACGAGTCCGATCCCGGGACGCAGAAGCCGTTGTCGTCGTCGGGGTCGAGCCCCGTGCCCTGATCCTGCGTGCCCGGGACCGCGCAGTTGAAGTTCGCGTCCAGGGCGAAGCAGTTCTCGAAGTGGCCGATCTCATCCGAGTAGGCCACGTTGTACGTGTGCGCCGACCACGTGTTGCCGCGCGGGTTGCCGGTCGAGTACTCCGGATGGAACGCGTACGGCGCGGACGTGCACGTCTTGGCGGCCGGCGTGTACAGCACGTGGGCGAAGCCATTGGCCGTCGACGCCGTCATCGAGCCGCTCTCGCCGCTCGTGAGATCGGTGAGGTCGATCCGGAAGCCGGCGGGCGTGTCGTACATGTGGATACGGATGCGATCGCCGGGCTTCATCAGCAGGTCCTTGCTCAGGTTCGGGTTCACCGCCGAGAAGTTGGGCGCGGAGAACGTCCCCGTGAACAGCGGATCGGCCGGTGCCTGCGAGACGCCGCTCTTCGTGACGTAGGCCCAGTTGATGGGCTCCTCGCCGCCGAGCAGGTAGTTGTTGCAGGCCGACGGTGTTCGCGACGCCGGTGTTCTGGTCGAGCCCCAGGCTGTCGATCGTCATGGCGGCGCAGTACACCGTGGCGGCGCAGCCGAAGCCCTCGAACTGCGGGACGTAGCCCGGCCCGTAGAACTGCAGCTCCATGTAGGCATTGCCCGGGTGCTTGCCGATGTAGTCGGGCGCCGCCGGGTTGCTGCCGACGAGGTTGTTGGCGTCCGTGTCCGCGTTGCACGTCTTCGTGAACTCGGGCGCGGACTCGGTGTCGCAGAGCGTCAGCCCGAACCAGAAGGTCGGCCGGAGCTGGAAGTTCCACGTGCCGCCACCGCCGCCGTTGAGCGGCCGGGAGCGTGGATCCTGGGGCAGCGTGACGACGTACGTGATGTCGTTGCCCGAGCCGGGCACGCCCGACTTGAACTCGAGCGACGGCTCATCGTGCCCGACGTACTCGTCGCCGAGCGTGTCGTACGTGTCCATGCACAGGGAGTGGTGGCTCTCGCACAGCGGGTCGTGGTAGGACGACGAGGCTGCGGCAAGGCCAGAGAGGGCGCCTGCATGCGCCGGAGCGGTGCTCGAGGCGAGCGCCGGAGCGGCGGACGCGGTGAGTGCCAGGCCCGCGAGGGCCAGCGTGATCAACGCGAATCGCTTCAACGATCCGTCCTTTCGTAGAACGGCAGGATCGGTACGGGTCGCCGCTGCGCCCTGGGGGCGGCAGCCACGCTCTCCTTCTGGGCGGCTCAGCGCAACGGCACGAACTCGAGCTTCGTTGCCGGACATCCCCCCTTCCCGCGGGCGTCGGTGTGCGCAGGTTGGAGCGTGGCGATACTAGACTCATCGGTTCCGGTGCGCAAGCAGTAATTCCGCTCAGCCAAGCCGTTTCCAGATACGGGAAACGGGGAAGAAGGCCTGGTCATGCGTCTTCGTCGAGCCGCCTGGGTGGCGCTCGCCACGCTCCTGATCGCGACCGTCGCCACCGCGTCGGGATCCGTACACGCCCGAGCACACGTCGTGGGCGGCTCGGGGATCAGCACCGCCGCGCCCGTCCAGGTGGTGGGCACCGGATTCAAGGCCCACGTCCGCTACGTCGTCTCCGTCGCGCCGGTCGCCGGGTCGGGATCGTGCATGCACCGGGTGACGCGCCGGACGCCGCCGGCCGCCCGTCACGGTTCGCTCCGGGCAGTCGTGACGCCTCCATCCGGCGGGTGGTGTCCCGACACGAGCTACGCCGGCCGCATCACCCGCGCCTCAACGTCGGCGGCCAAGGCCCTGGCGACATTCCGGTTCCACGTCCTCGCCCTGCCGCCCGGCAGCGTGAGCGGGACCGTGCTCGTCGTCGGCTGCATCATCGGTCCCGAGACGCAGGTGGTCGTCCCGTGCCGCCCGCCCACGCCGCTGCAGGGTGCGACCCTGGACTTCAACGACGCCAAGGGCAAGACGGTGGCCGAGGTCACGAGCGACGCCCACGGCCAGTTCGGGGTCAACCTCGCTGCGGGGACCTACACGCTCACCGCGCAGCCGTTCGCCGGCCTCACCGCTCCCGCTCCGGAGGCCGTGACCGTGACGTCGAACCAGCACGTCACCGGCCTGACGGTGACGTACCGCATGCTGGGGCTACCTCCCGCGGCCTGATCGGCTGAGGGTATGAAGGTCGTCCCGCCGCTCTTCATCATGCTCGCGCTGATCCTCGGGGGAGGCGGCGGGGCAGCCGCGCACCCGGCGCGCGCACGGGCGCTTCCGGCGCCCTGGAGCGTGAGCGGCACCGTCGTCGTGCGCACATGCGTCGGTCAGCCTCGGCGCCTCGTCGCGTGCCCGCCGCCAAGACCGCTCCGCGGTGCCGTGATCGCGTTCCGCGCTGCACGGGGCGGCGTCGTCGCCCGCGTCAGGAGTGGAGCCGGCGGCCGGTTCCGGGCGCGGCTACGGCCCGGGAGCTACACGCTCATGCCCCAGCCCAGGTTCGGCCTGCGGACGCCCGCGCCGATGCGGGTCACGGTCCGGGCCGGCCGGCCGGTGACCGGGGTGACCGTCAAGTATGTCCTCACGGGCGGACCGCCGCCGTGACGCCGAGCCAGGGCTGCAGGCCCCGGGCACCAGCCCGGGGCCTGCAGCCGGGGCGTCAGAGCGACTAGCGCTCCGGCACCGGCAGGGTCAGGCGCCACGCGCCGCGGCCGTGGGTCGCGGCGTAGAGAACGCGCTGGTGGTTGTGAAGCGGGCTCAGGGTCAGCCCATAGACCGCGACCATCGGCAGCCCGTCGCCGGCCGGCTGCCAGGTCGTATCGCCCTGTGCGAGGCGGTCGACACCCCAGTCCGTCGACACGTAGATGTCGCCGGTCGGCTGGTCGAACGCGACGCCGAGGACCGGCTGGTCGCCGATGTCGTAGTCGAGGTTCGTCCAGGTGGCGGTCCCGGTCCCGGGGTGGTACACGACGTCGAAGATGTGGCCGGTGGCCGTACCGCCGCCGTCGCGTACGCGTTGTAGCCCGAGAACGTGATGATCGCGTGGTTCGGGTTCGTGGGATCGACGCTGATGCCGCTCGGGAAGCGGGTCGGCGTCGAGCTCGTGTCGATGCGGGTGAACGTGACCGCCGCGTTGGCGGCATCGGCATTGTGGGAGATGTAGATCCGCCCGCGCCGCGTCCCCACCCACAGAGTGTGCGTATCCGTTCCCCGAGCGAGGGCGGCGATCCACCCTCCGCCCTTCGTCCCGGCCGAGCTCACGAGCGGCGCGCCGATCGGCCGCCAGTCACCGCAGTTGCCGGTGAACAGCTGGTCGCTCGTGCCGAAGAGCCCGGTCGTGTTGCAGTGCGCGTCCAGGAACCCACTGTCGCCGCCCGAGTCCCTGGTCCGCCACACGTGATCCTCGCCGGCGAAGATCTGGCCACCCGTCACCGGGTCCTGGAGCATCGGCGCGTAGAACGCCGACGGCTCGCCGGAGAAGATGAGCGGGTCACCGATCCAGTCCCAGGTCTGCGGCTTGTTGCCCTGGAAGTTCACATCGACCTGGTTGCTCGTGTACGTGTGGAAGTGGATCCGCGACTGCCGGGCATCGAACCCCGAGTCGCCACCATCGCCGGTGACCGGCAGGAACCAGGTCGTGCTGCCCGTGTAGGCCTGGGTGCCGTTGTCCTGCGTGCCGCCGAGCAGGTCCGAAAGGGGGTGCTTCGGATCGACGGACAGGCTCTGGAACTGCAGGGTGGCGAGGCCGGCGTTGAGGGTCGAGATCACCCTCGGGATGCGGCTCAGCCAGTGGTGGCACTGGTCCAGGCTCACGCCGGTCAGGTTGCGTGTGTCGCAGGCCGCCGAGTTGTCGACGTAGGTGCCGCTCGTACGCACGAGGCCGCCGTCGGATCCCACGAACATCACGTCGGGGTTCTGTGGGTCGAACACGATTGCGTGCTGGTCGGGATGCATGTCCTGGAAGTGGGCCAGCGTCCCGGGCAGGTGCTGGGCATCGCCCGTCAGGTCGGTGAAGCTGTGGCCCGCGTCCGTCGAGAGCTGCACGGCCCGGCCGTTGGACTGGTCAGGTCCGGGATAGAGAGGCAGCTCGCCGTACTCCATCGAGCCCCCGATGACGACCTCGTCGGGATGCCCTGCGGGTGACGCCACGAACATGTCATACGAGCACTGGCCCTGGCAGAAGTCGAAGGACGCGAACCCCGGGTCACCCGGGGTCGGCGAGGACAGGAGCGTCCAGCCTCCGTTGGTCCCGCCGGTGGTCAGCGTGGAGGCCGCCGCCAGCGCGTCGTCGACGCGGAACAGCTCCGACGCTGCGGTCAGGTTGCCGTTCGCGTCGGTCACCTCGTTGTAGCCGGCGCCCAGGTAGATGCGGGTCGTCCCGTTGGGGAGCGACGCCGCCGCGAACTCGTAGCGGATGCCGGTGGGGTCGTTCGTCGTGTCCGCGAAGATGTTCTGGAAGCTCGAGCCGTTGTCGGTCGTGCGCCACAGCCCGTAGTCGAACATCGACGCGTAGAACACGCCGGGATGCGTGGGGTCGTACTGGATGCTGGTCACGCCGCCGCGGAAGAAGTCGCTCCCGTTCGCCGAGCTCGGATCGACCGCGTCTTGCGGCTCGATGAGCGCGGGCGACCAGGTGGCGCCGCCGTCGAATGACTGGTAGATGCCAATCGGCGGTGCCCCGGGCGGGGTCATCCGGCCGCCGTACTCGCTCGAGAGCCCGTGCCGGGCAACGTCGGTGCCCATCACGAGGTGACTCGGGTTGGCCGGATCGATCGTCAGCGCGCCGATCGACCGGTCCTTCGACACGGCCACGCTGCCGGGGAGGAGCGTCCAGTGTTGCCCGGAGTCCGTGGACTTGTACAGGCCGACGCCGGCCTCGCTGTCGCTCGAGCCGTTGGGCTCGCCGGTCCCCACGTACAGCGTGGAGCCTGTCGGGTCGCTCGGGTCGATGACGATGGTCCCGATCGCATTCGAGTCGAGCCCGTTGTCGATGGGTGTCCAGTCGGGCCGCTGAGCGAGCGCGTCAGCGGTGGTCCAGATGCCCCCACCGGCAGCCGCGACGTACAGCCGGCACTTGCCCGGAGTGCACGGGTGGCCGATGGCGAGCGCGGTGATGCGCCCGGACCACTGGGTCGTCGGGCCGTAGGTCTGTGTGCCGAGGCTGTCGACGTTGAGCGTCGTGGGGCCGATCTCCTGCCAGTTGCCCCGTGCCTGCGCCTGCCCCCGCGCGTCGACGCGGTCAGCCGCGTGCATCGCGTTCCGCGTCTGGGCGAAGGCGATCGCATGGGCCGGATAGGCCTCGTTCGCATACTCCTCCTGTGTGGGGCCGTTGGAGATCTCGGCCACCTTGTGGTGCTTCTCGAAGCCTTCGAACCTCCCGGGCAGGGCCCCGCTCTTCCGGAGCTGGGCGATCTCGTCCCCGCCCGCCTTCTCTCCAGCCTTTTCCGCCGATGAGTCGTGGCCGCGTGCCCCTCCAAGGGCGAAGGCGGCACCGACTACGAGCGCAACCACAGCGAGAGCCGCGAGTGCGGCCACTCTCGGTCGTACGTGCTTCACGTCTCCTCCGATCGCCGGAAAGTGGCTTCCCGGGCGGCTGGTGCCCAAGACACCGACACGAACGCGGGCGAACCCTAGGGAGGGGCGGGCTCCAGCGCAAGCAGTGGGAGGCGCAGGGTGAACCAGCTTGCCGTCGCGCGCGGCGCGGCCGTCGCCATCGATCAGGTCAAGCGGGCAACCGGCTGAGCTCGGCGTCGATCGACCGGGCGGCGGCGCGGCCGTCGGCAATGGCCGTGACGATCAGGTCGGCTCCGCGCACGCAGTCCCCGGCGGCCCACGTCCGCTCGCCGCAGGCCAGGGTGGCGTCGACGGCCGTGGTGCCCGTGTCCGTCAGCGGGAGGCCGAGCGGTTCGGCGTGGTCGATGCCGTCGAATCCCACGGCGATGAGGACGAGGTCGGTGGCGACCTCGTCCTCGCCGAGCGGGCCGCCGCGCAGGCGTGCGACCCGGCCGTCACGACCCTCGAACGACGCGGTCTCCCAGGCCCAGCGCCGTGCGCCGCCCTCCTCGTGCGCGGGGTAGGTGCGCAGCAGCGAACGGCCACTCCGGCCAGGTCGTCATGCGGGGTGCGCTGCGCCGGCGGCGTCGGGCCGTGGGCGATCTCGACACCGACAGCGCAGCCCTCGCGCAGCACGTTGCCGAGGCAGTCGGCGCTGGTGTCGCCGCCGCCGAGGATCGCGACGCGCAGGCCGCGCGGCGCTGATCTCGGCGCCGCGGTCACGGGCAGGCCGGCGACGCGCCGGTTCTGCTGCACGAGGTAGGGCATCGCGAGCTGCGACGCCGCTCGAGCTCGCGGCCCGGGCAGCGTGCAGGTCGCGGTGCCGCTGGGCGCCCGTCGCGAGCACGACCGCGTCGTGGCGCGCGCGCAGCTCGTCGAGCGTCGACGTCGCGCGCCGACGTCGACGCCGCAGCGCGAACGTCGACGCCCTCGGCGACGAGCTGCTCGAGCGCGGCGGTCGATCAGCCTCTTCTCGAGCTTGAAGTCGGGGATGCCGTAGCGCAGCAGGCCGCCGGGCGCGGTCGTCGCGCTCGTACACCGTCACGGCGTGGCCGGCGCGCGCGAGCTGCTGGGCGGCGGCGAGCCCGGCCGGGCCCGGAGCCGACACGCCGACGGTGCGGCCGGTGCGCGGAGCGGCGGCGGCTCGGGACGACCCAGCCCTCCTCGCAGGCGCGCTCGACGATCGCCACTCGATCTCCTTGATCGTGACCGGCGTCGTCGTTGATCGCGAGGACGCAGGCCTCCTCGCAGGGCGCCGGGCAGAGCTTGCCGGTGAGCTCGGGGAAGTTGTTGGTGCGGTGCAGCGCGCTCGCTCGCCTCCTGCCAGTCGCCGCGGTGCACGAGGTCGTTCCAGTCGGGGATGAGGTTGCCGAGCGGGCAGCCCGTGTGGCAGAACGGCACGCCGCAGCCCATGCAGCGCTGCGCCTGCTCGCGCACGTGGCCCTCCGGCATGCCGTGCAGGTGCACGTCGCCGTAGTCGCGCAGGCGCTCGCCCACCGGGCGCGCAGCGGCGCCGAGCCGGCGCTGCATCTGCAGGAAGCCGCGGGGGTCAGGCCACGGCGCGCCTCTCCGGCTCGGGATCGCGCTCGGCCAGGCGATGCGCAGCATGTCGTGCGGCATCACGCCACGAACGTGCGCGACGGACCGCTCCCAGTCGGGCCAGCAGGCCGCCGGCGACGCGGCGAGCCCGTGAGCTCGCGATGGCGCTCGACGAGCTCGCGCAGCGCCGGCGTCGTCGCTCGACCGGACGTCGAGCGCGACGCATGTCGCGCGTTGACGCGGCGCGCGGCCTCGCCGTCCGGGTCGTAGAGGTAGGCGAGGCCGCCCGACATGCCGGCGGCGAAGTTGCGGCCGACGGGCCCGAGCACGACGACGACGCCGCCCGGTCATGTACTCGCAGCCGTGGTCGCCCGACGCCCTCGACGACGGCCGTCGCGCCCGAGTTGCGCACGGCGAAGCGCTCGCCCGCGCGCCCGCGCGACGTAGAGCTCGCCGGCCGTCGCGCCGTACAGCGCGGTGTTGCCGAGCGATGGTGCTCGACGCCGGCGTAGCCGGCGGCCGTCGGCCGGCGCACGACGATGCGGGCGCCCGACAGGCCCTTGCCGACGTAGTCGTTGGCCTGGCCCTCGAGCGTCGAGCGCGAGGCCGCGGATGCCGAAGGCGCCGAGGCTCTGGCCGGCCATGCCGCGCAGGCGCAGCGTCGATGAGCGCCGTCGTCGAGCCCCTCCGGGCCGCGCCGCCGGGCGATCTCGCCCGAGAGCAGCGCGCCGATCGCGCGGTCGGTGTTGTGCACGCGGCCGCGCGACAGCGCACGGGCTCGCCGCGGGCGAGCGCCGGCGCGGCCGCGCGTGAGCAGCGAGCGGTCCGAGCGGCGCGGCGGGCGAACCCGGCCCGCGCGGGCGGCGCGCGTGAGGCGCCCCGCGGGCCGGCTCGGCGCGGGCGAGCAGGGCGCGAGGTCGAGCATGCCGGCCCGCGCGGAGATCCCGTCGCGGCGGCGCGCAGCAGGTCGGTGCGGCCGACGACCTCGTCGAGCGTGCGCACGCCCGAGCGAGGCGAGGAGCTCGCGCACCTCCTCGGCCACGATACAGGAAGTAGTGCGATCACGTGCTCGGGCGTGCCCGCGAAGCGCCGGCGCAGCTCGGGATCCTGCGTGGCGATGCCGACCGGGCACGTGTTGAGGTGGCAGACGCGCATCATGATGCAGCCCGCCGCGATCAGCGGGGCGGTCGAGAAGGCGAACTCCTCGGCGCCGAGCAGCGCGCGCGACGATCACGTCGCGGCCGGTGCGCAGCCCGCCGTCGACCTGCAGCCGCACGCGGCCGCGCAGGTCGTTGCGCGACCAGCACCTGCTGCGTCTCGGCGAGGCCGAGCTCCCAGGGCAGGCCGGCGTGCTGGAGCGACGAGAGCGGCGAGGCGCCGGTGCCGCCGTCGTGCCCGGCGATCACGATGTGGTCGGCGCCGGGCCTTGGCGACGCCCGGCGGCGACGGTGCCGACGCCGGCCTCGGCGACGAGCTTGACGCTGATCTCGGCCGTCGGGTTGACGCAGCGCAGGTCGTAGATCAGCTGGGCCAGGTCCTCGATCGAGTAGATGTCGTGGTGCGGCGGCGGGCGAGATCAGGCCGACGCCCGGCGTCGAGTGGCGCAGCCGCGCGATCTCGGCGTCGACCTTGTGGCCGGGCAGCTGGCCGCCCTCGCCGGGCTTCGCGCCCTGCGAGACCTTGATCTGCAGCTCGTCGGCGTCGACCAGGTAGCCCGTCGTCACGCCGAAGCGCGCCGAGGCGACCTGCTTGATCGCCGAGCGGCGCAGAGTCGCCGTTCGCGTCGGGCTGTGAGCGGGCCGGGTCCTCGCCGCCCTCGCCGCTGTTCGAGCGGCCGCCGAGGCGGTTCATGGCGATCGCGAGCGTCTCGTGCGCCTCCTTGGAGATCGAGCCGAGCGACATCGCGCCGGTGGCGAAGCGGCGCACGATCTCGCTCGACGGCTCGACCTCGTCGAGCGGCACGGGCGGCCCGGCCGGGCGCGAGCTCGAGCAGGCTGCGCAGCGTGCCCGCCGCGGCCGGCCCTCGTCGTCGGCCGCGGCGAGAAGCGCGCGGTAGGCTCTCGGGGCTGCTCGTCGCGCACCGCGCGCTGCAGCGGGGCGATCGACCTCGGGGTTCCAGACGTGGTGCTCGCCGTCGAGGCGGAAGCGGTAGAGCCGCCCGGCTCGAGGCTCGTCGCCGGCGAAGCGCGTGCCGGTGCCGGGCCGCGGCGTCGGCGGCGATCTCGTCGAGGCCGATGCCGCCGACGCGCGACGGCGTGCCCGTGAAGTAGCGGGCGACGACCTCCGGCCCGAGCCCGACGGCCTCGAAGAGCTGCGCGCCGCGGTAGGACTGGACCGTCGAGATCGCCCATCTTCGAGAGCACCTTGAGCAGGCCCTTGCCGACCGCCTGCGACGTAGCGCTCCTGCGCCTCCTCGGCGGTCCTCGCCGAGCTCGCCGGCGGCCCAGCGCGGCCACCGAGTCGAAGCGCGACGTACGGGCAGACGGCCGCGGCGCCGTAGCCGATCGAGGAGCGCGAAGTGCATGACCTCGCGCGGCTCGCCCGACTCGACGACGAGCCCGCAGCGCGTGCGCGAGCCCTCGCGCACGAGGTGGCTGTGCACGGCGGCCGTGGCGAGCAGGATCGGGATCGGCGCAGCGCGGCCGTCGGCGCCGCGGTCGGAGAGCACGAGGATCGTGTGCTCGCTCGGCCACGATGCCGCGAGGCCTGGCGGCAGAGCGCGTCGAGCGCGCGCTCGAGCGCCCGCGCCGCCGCCGCGCGCGTCGAACAGGCAGCTCGAGCGTGCCGATGCGGAAGCGGTCGCGCGGCAGCGCGCGCAGCTGCGCGAGGTCGCCGCGCGTCAGCACCGGCTGCGTCATCGCGACGCGCGCGGGCGTGGCTCGGGCGACTCGTCGAGCAGGTTGCCCTGCGAGCCGATGGACCGTGCGCAGGCTCATCACGAGCGTCTCGCGCTGCGGGTCGATGGCCGGGTTCGTGACCTGGGCGAAGTGCTGCTTGAAGTAGCCGGCGCAGCAGGCGCGGCCGGTCGGAGAGCGCGGCCAGCGGCGTGTCGACGCCCATCGAGCCGACCGGCTCCTGGCCCGTCGCGCGCCATCGGCGCGAGGACGAGCGCGAGCTCCTCGCGCGTGTAGCCGAAGAGGCGCTGCAGCCGCGGTCGAGCTCGAGCGGCGTCGGTGGCGACCGAGATCGGCGACGGGCAGGTCCTCGAGGTAGACCTTCTGCGTCGTCGAGCAGCGCGCGGTAGGGGCGGCGGCGGGCGAGCGCGCTGCTTGAGCTCGTCGTCGCCGCAGATGCGGCCCGCGTCGGTGTCGACGAGCAGCATCTCGCCCGGGCTCGAGGCGGTCGTTGACGACCACGTCGCCGGGTCGAGGTCGAGCACGCCGGCCTCCGAGGCGAGCACGAGCAGGCCGTCGCGCGTGACGTGGTAGCGCGCGGGCCGCAGGCCGTTGCGGTCGAGCGTCGCGCCGACCTGGCGGCCGTCGCTGAACGCGATCGCCGCCGGGCCGTCCCACGGCTCGAGCAGCGCGGCGTGGAACTCGTAGAACGCGCGGCAGTCGTCGTCCGGCATCGCGGCGTCGCCCGGCCAGGCCGGCGGGATCAGCATCGTCAGCGCGTGCGCCGGCGTGCGCCCGGCCAGCACGAGCAGCTCGAGCGCGGCGTCGAGCGCCGCCGAGTCGGACCAGCGCTCGTCGATGATCGGGAACAGCTTCGGCAGGTCGTCGCCGAGCAGCGCCGAGCGCAGCTGCGGCTCGCGCGCGTGCATCCAGGCCGCGGTTGCCGCGCACGGTGTTGATCTCGCCGTTGTGGGCGAGGTAGTGGAACGGCTGGGCGAGGTCCCACGTGCCGAGCGTGTTCGTCGAGAAGCGCGAGTGGACGAGGGCGATCGGCGCTCTCGAGCTGCGGGTCGCGCAGGTCGGCGTAGTAGCGGCGCGAGCTGCGGGGCCGGTGAGCAGGCCCTTGTAGGTCAGCGTCGTGGTCGAGAAGCGAGGCGATCGAGAACGTCGCCTCGGGGACTGCGCGCGCGGCCGCGGCGAGCTCGACGCGGCGGCGGATCACCGTCAGCTTGCGGCGGAACGCCTCGGCGCCGACGTCCGCGCGCCGCGCGCCACGAACAGCTGGCGGATGACCGGCTCGCTCTCGCGCGCGAGCTCGCCCGAGCGCGCTGCGGTCGACGGGCACGTCGCGCCAGCCGAGCGGGCGCTGGCCCTCCTCGACGGCGATGCGCACGAAGCAGCTCCTCGCAGCGCAGCCGCTCGGGCGGGATCGCGCGGCAGGAAGCCATCGCGACGGCGTAGTCGCCGGGGGGCGGCAGCTCGAGGTCGAGCTCCGCGCGGCACAGGCGACGCGAGCAGGCGGTCCGGGCAGCTGCAGCATGCAGCCCGGCGCCGTCGCCCGTCTCGGGATCGGCGCCGGTCGCGCCGCGGTGCTCCATGCGACGCAGGGCCTCGAGCCCGAGCCTTACGACCTCGTGCGACCGCCGCCCCGAGACCTGGGCCACGAAGCCGACCCCGCACGCCGCGGATTCGCGGGCAGGGTCGAACAGCATGCTGGGCCGCGGCATTGCATCAGTATGCAGAGAAATGAATTTCCATTCAACGCCCCGGAGTTAGGGCTTCTTTGAGACAGGGGCCTCGAGCTTCTCCACCGCGGCCTGGCGTCGTTCGGCCTCCCGGGCCAGGCGGTCGCGGGTCTTTCGGGCCTCTCGTTCGGCCGCCGTCGCGGTGTCGAGGTCGTCCTTCGCCTCCTGGAACACCGCGTCGGCGGCCCGAAGGCGGGTCTGCGTGGCGGCGTGCTCGCGTTCAGCGTCCTTGGCGGCCTCGGCCGCCTTCCTGGCCTCGGCACGGGCCGCGCGCAGCTGATCCCGCCGCTCGGCGTCCCGGGCGTCGTCCCGCTTGGCGGCCGGCCTGGCTGCCGCCCGCGTGGCCTTCGCGGGCCTCGTGGGCGTGTCGGGGATCGCCGCGAAGGCGGCCAGCTCGCCGCCCAGCCCGGCGGGGCGGCGCTCCCGGTCGAGCCGTCCGGCGAGCACGGCCTCCCGCGTCTCGTCGTCGCCGGCGGCCGCGTGCAGGGTCTCGGTGACGTCGTGGAGGACGGCGTCGGTCATGGGCCGGCCGCTGCCCGAGAGAAGGCCGCGCGCCGCCTCCACGAGGCGATCGACCGCCGCGCGTTCCCGCTCGGTCGCCGTCCGCAGATCGGCCGGGTTGCCCTTGCCCTCGAGCAGCGCCGTCTGCGCCTTGCGCAGCGCGGCGCCTGCCGCGTCGAGCTCGCGCGCGTCCTTGACCTGGGTGCGGACGGCCTGATTCACGGCCCAGGCGGCAATGGTCGGCCTGCGCAGCGCCTTGACCCGCGCGGCTGCCTCCCCGTCGCCATCGGCTCGGAGGCGCTTGGCCAGGGCGTCGCGCTCGGACACGAACTCCTCGAGCGGCAACCCGTAGAGGGCGTCCTCCGGGTCCATGGCGGACACCATAGAGACGGCGACGGGATACCTTCCTCCGGTGATCGTGGCCACGCACCGCCTGCCCGGGCTCGTCCTGGTCGAGCACGAGCTCGAGGTGCCGCTCGATCATGACCGTCCCGACGGCGAGCGGATCACGATCTTCGCCCGCGAGGTGGCGGCTGCCGCGCGGGCGCGGGAGCGCCTGCCGTACCTCGTCTTCCTCCAGGGCGGTCCGGGCTCGCGCGCTCCGCGGCCCGAGTCGGCGATGGCGCCCACCTGGCTCGAGCGGGCCCTGGACGAGTACCGCGTGGTCATGCTCGACCAGCGCGGCACCGGCCGCAGCACGCCCGTCGACCACCGCACGCTGGCCCGCCGCGGTGACGCCGCCGCGCAGGCGGCTTACCTCCGCCACTTCCGGGCCGACGCCATCGTGCAGGACGCCGAGTGGGTGCGGCGCGAGCTGGTCGGGTCCGCGCCCTGGACCGTCCTCGGCCAGAGCTACGGCGGGTTCTGCGCCGTGACGTACCTCTCGTTCGCGCCGGAGGGCCTCGAGCAGGTGCTCATCACGGGCGGGCTTCCGTCGCTCGACCGGCCCGCGGAGGACATCTACCGCGCCGCCTTCCCGCGCGTGCGCCAACGCAATCGGCGCTTCGTCGAGCGGTATCCCGAGGACGAGGCGCGCCTGGCGGCGATCGCCGACCGGCTCGAGGGCAGCGACGTCCGGTTCGTCTCGGGTGACCGCCTGACGGTTCGCCGGCTGCAGGCGGTCGGGATCACGCTCGGCATGAGCTACGGCGCAGCGCGTCTGCACTACCTGCTCGAGCAGGCCTTCGTCACCGGGCCCGACGGGCCGGAGATCAGCCAAGCCTTCCTGCGCGAGCTCGACGCCGCCGTGGAGTACGAGGCGCACCCGATCTTCTCGATCCTGCACGAGTCGATCTACGGTCAGGGCGCGGCCACGCGGTGGGCCGCCGAGCGCGTTCGAGCCGAGCATCCCGACTTCGAGCCCGCGGCCCGGCCGCTCCTGCTCACGGGGGAGATGATCTTCCCCTGGATGCTCGAGGACTACGGCCTGCTGCGGCCCCTCCGTGAGACGGCCGAGATCCTGGCCGCCGTGGACGACTGGCCCCCGCTCTACGACCCCGCGGCGCTGGCCCGGAACGAGGTACCGGTGGCCGCGGTCGTGTACGCGAACGACATGTACGTCGACCGGGAGCAGTCACTCGAGACGGCCGACCGCATTCGCGGGCTGCAGGCGTGGGTGACCAACGAGTACGAGCACGACGGGCTCCGGACGCACGGGGTGCGGGTGCTCGGACGGCTGCTGGCGATGGCCGCGGACGCGCGTTAGAGGCCAAGCGCGAGCGTGAGTGCTTCGTCCACCGCTCGAAGCTCAGCCGCGTCCAATCGGCCGGCGGAGCGGCCCAGGCGCTGTGGGTCGACGACCGTGGTCTGCTCCACGAGAACGAGCGTTTCCTCGCGTCCCACAGTGATTCGGGGCCGGAAGGTCGCTGGGCGCGCATGCGTCGATGTCGGCGACACGAGCACCGTGCTGAGATCGAGGAACTCGTCGGCTTGCACGACAACGGCGTAGCGGGCCCCCCGCTGCTCGCGCCCTGGCGCAGCGCGCGGCATCGGCAACCGGAAGACCTCGCCACGGACCATCTCAGTCGGAGAGCGGCGGTGCGAGCGCGGCCATCTGGTCGCGGATGACCTGCATCTCCGCCCGATCCTCCTCGTCGGCAGCCAGCGTGTGCACCTCGGCACGGATCGCAGACCGGACGCGTCGGCGAGCCGCGGCCTCCTGCAGGGCCTTACGGACGGCTTCGGAGTCCGAGAGCCCTCGCCGCGGACGATCTCGAGCGCGGCCGCGGAGGGGTCATCCAAGCGGACGTGGAGCGAACGGGGCATGTCTCCTACCGTAGCACGAATTGTGCTACGCACCTGCGAAGATCCACGCCGGGTGCGTTCCTCAGGCGCGTGCCCGCGTGACCCGCCGCTCATGCGACAGGGCCCGCAGGTACGCCCGCACGGCCGCCTCGGTCAGGTCGGGGGCGATGCCCTCGCCGGCATAGGCCTCGCCCTCGATCGAGACCACGACGTGGGCGTCGGCCAGAGCGTCGGCGCCGCCGCTGAGCGCGTCCACGGAGAAGCGCACGAGCTCGGCCTCGAGGTGGAGCGCCTCCCGGATGGCCGTGAATGCGGCGTCGACCGGCCCATCCCCCTGCGCCTCGGCGATGGCCGGCGCCTCGTTGTTGCGCTCGAGGATCTCGACGTGCGCCCAGGCCGACTCGTCGGTGGAGCTGCGAACGGCCATGCGCAGCAGCTGGAACTGCTCCACCGCCGCCCGCAGCCGGTCGTCGAGCAGGGCCTCGAGATCGCGCGCCGTGACCGTCGCCTTGCGCTCGGCCAGGGCGGAGAAGGCCATCCAGGCCCGCTCGCGTCCATCGTCGTCGAGGTCGTAACCCAGCCGCGCGAGGACGCCGTCGAACTCCTCCCGCGACGTGCCTGCGCCAAGAGGAGCACGGGTCGAGCCGAGGGGGGCGGGTGGCCGGGAGGCTTCCACGGGATACAGGTTACGCATCGGCCGTACACTCGCGCGTCGTGGCCGAAACCCCGTACGACCGCCCCACCGACCCCGCGAAGCGCCACTCCGCGGCCCTCACCGACGGTCCCGACCGCGCCGCGGCGCGGGCGATGCTGAAGGGCGTCGGCTTCACCGACGACGACCTTGCCCGGCCGCTGATCGGCGTGGCCACGAGCTGGATCGAGACCATGCCCTGCAACCTCAACCAGCGCATGCTCGCCCGGCACGTCAAGGAGGGCATCCGCGAGGCCGGAGGCATGCCGGTGGAGTTCGGGACCATCTCGGTCTCCGACGGCGTGACCATGGGCACCGAAGGGATGCGCGGCTCCCTGGTCAGCCGCGAGGTCATCGCCGACTCCATCGAGCTCGTGGCCCGGAGCCACCTCCTCGACGGCCTCGTCTGCATCGTCGGCTGCGACAAGACCATCCCCGCAGCGGTGATGGCGCTCGGGCGCCTCGACCTGCCCGGGCTCGTGCTCTACGGCGGCTCCATCGCGCCGGGCCGCTTCCGCTCGCGCGACGTGACCGTCCAGGACGTGTTCGAGGGCATCGGGGCCCACCTGAACGGCGACATGAGCGCGGCCGACCTCCACGAGCTGGAGTCGGTCGCCTGCCCCGGCGCCGGCGCCTGCGGCGGGCAGTTCACGGCCAACACCATGGCCACGGCCCTCGAGTTCCTGGGCATGAGCCCGGGCGGGGCCAACGGCGTGCCCGCCACCAACGCCGCCAAGGCCGAGGTGGCCGCACAGTCCGGCCGGCTGGTCATGCGGCTGGTCCGCGACGACGTCCGGCCGTCACAGATCATCACGCGCGAGTCCATCGAGAACGCCATGGCCGCGGTGGCGGCCACGGGTGGCTCGACCAACGGCGTGCTGCACCTGATCGCCATCGCCCGCGAGATGGGGATCGACTTCGGCCTGGACGACGTCGAGCGCGTTGCCGCTCGCACGCCCATCGTGGCCAGCCTGGTGCCGGGCGGCCGGTACATGGCCATCGACCTCTACGAGGCGGGCGGCGTGGCCCTGGTCGTCCGGGAGCTCGCCCGCGGGCAGCTCGTCCACGCCGGCACCCCGAACGTCGACGGCTCGACCCTGGGCGACATCGGCAGCGGCGCCGTGGAGCGGCCCGGCCAGGAGGTGGTCGTGCCGCTGGAGCACCCGCTCAAGGCCACCGGCGGCCTGGCCATCCTGCGCGGCAACCTCGCGCCCGAGGGCTCCGTCGTCAAGCTGGCCGGGCACGAACGCCTGCTCCATCGCGGCCCGGCCAGGGTCTTCGACTCGGAGGAGGCCTGCTTCGCGGCCGTGGCCGCCCACGCCATCCGGCCCGGCGACGTGGTCGTCATCCGCTACGAAGGGCCGGCCGGCGGGCCGGGCATGCGGGAGATGCTCCATGTCACCGCCGCGCTGGTGGGCGAGGGCCTGGGGGAGGAGATCGCCCTCATCACGGACGGGCGCTTCTCCGGCGCCACGCACGGCCTCATGGTCGGGCACATCGCCCCGGAGGCCGCCCGCGGCGGCGCCATCGCCGCCGTTCGCGACGGGGACACGATCGTGGTCGACGTCGACGCCCGCGAGCTGCGGCTCGAGGTGCCCGACGACGAGATCGCCGCCCGCCTTCGTGACGTCAAGCAACCCGAACCGCGCTGGCGTGAGGGCGTGTTCGCCAAGTACGCCGCGCTCGTGAGCTCCGCTGCGGACGGGTGCGTGACCCGCCCGCCGTCCTTGTTCTAGCGCTCGCCGGCGGTCACGACCCGCTCGGAGAAGCGGCCCGAGCCCTTGTCCTTGAGGATGAGCTTGAGCCGCCCGTCGGGCATCGTCTCCTCCTTGATGACCACGTGCCCGTCGTACTCGCGGGCCTCGCGGGTGATGCGCTCGACGCCCGTGCCGCGCCAGTCCTCGAGTTGCACCGGCTCCCACTGGCGCGACGACGCCGAGCGGTAGCAGGCGTCCATGACCGCGTTCACGACGTAGCCGTCGTAGAAGCTCTCGCGTGGCGCGCGCCCGGCGTCCATGGACTCGAACATGTCCGTGAACATGTCCACGTAGCCGAGCTCGCTCACCTCGTCGCCCACCGGGAAGAGCCAGCCGGCGGCGGTCTCGGCCTTCTCGGCCACGTAGCCGCCGCTGCCGCCCGAGGTGAACATCTCGAAGCCCGTGCGCAGGAAGTGGTTGAGCCAGATCGTGCCCTCGGTGCCGGCCACCTCGTCGCGCAGGTCCATGCCACCGCGGAAGGTCCAGCTGACCTCGAACTGGCCCATCGCGCCGCTCTCGAAGCGGATCAGGGCGATGCCGTTGTCCTCGGCCTCGATCGGATGGACCAGCGTGTCGGCCCAGCACATGACCTCGAGCGGCCGGTTGTCCTTGCCCGCGAAGCTGCGGATGATCTCGATGCAGTGGCAGCCGAGGTCGACGATGGCCCCGCCGCCCGCCTGCTCGCCGTCCCAGAACCAGGCGCTGTGGGGACCGGGGTGCGTCTCGCGCGAGCGCACCCACATGACCTTGCCCAGGGCGCCGGCCTGGACGGAGGCCACGGCCTTGAGCGTCTTCGGCGTGTAGCAGAGGTCCTCGAGGTAGCCCCCGAAGACGCCGGCCTTCTCCACCGTGTCGAGGATGCGCTTGGCCTCGGCGGCGGTGCGGGCCAGCGGCTTCGTGCACAGGATGGCCTTGCCCGCCTCGGCGGCCAGGGTCACGGCCTCCTCGTGCAGGTGGTTGGGCAGGCCGATCACGACCGTGTCCGTGGCGGGGTGGCCGATGGCCTCCGTCAGGTCGGTGACGGCGTGGGTGATCCCCCACTCGGAGGCGAACGCCTGGGCACGCTCCGGGGAGCGCGAGTACACGACCTCGACCCGGTCGCGGCTCCGCTGGCCGTGCAGGGTCATCGTGTAGAAGAGGCCGATCAGCCCCGTCCCCAGCATCGTCACCCCGTGCGGCTTGCTCATCGACGCTCCTGGTGGGTCGGTAGGTCCGCGGAGGCTACGACATCGCTCGAGCACGAACCGGCGACGGCAACGTCAATCCACGGTTCCCGCAGGCACGACCCATTCGCACGACTGTCCGGTAACCGACGCGATGGCTTCAAAGTCGGAGTCGTAATGAAGTACCGCGATGCCCAGTCCTTCTGCAGCAGCCGCCACGAGAAGATCAGGCACCTTGCGGCCCCGCTGGCTGCGATCCGCGAGGAGGCGTTGGACCTGAAGCGCCCGGCGCAGATGCGTCGCAGTGGTCTCGACGGGATCGAAGGCGTCGAGCGAACCGATCAGTCGGTCCCATTCTCCAGCGTTGCGCGCCGAATAGCCGATCTCGAGATCGGAGATGGTCGCGCGTGCGAGCTGTCCGCGCGCGGCGCGAGGTTCGACCACCGCGCGCACCTCATGGCGGTGGAGGCGCGTCAGCACGCTCGTGTCGAGAATGAACTTCAGCGCCACGCGTCAGGCACGCGGTCTTCCAGGTGCGCGGCTGCAAGGACGTCGAGCGCGGCTTTGACCTCGCGCTCCCGGTTGGCAGACGCCCGGCGGAGTGACTCGTTGACCGTGTCCTTGATCGTCGCCGTGCCGAGCTCAGCTCGAGCGGCGCCCAGGGCGTCCTCATCCAGATCGATCAGGTGCTTGGCCATGGCCCAAGTGTATATATATAGAGTCCACGACGTATATCCGACGCATAGGGACTAAATTGCGCGCATGTGTCGCAACATCAAGACCCTCCACAACTTCGAGCCCCCGGCCACGGCCGAGGAGGTCCACGACGCCGCGCTCCAGTACGTGCGCAAGATCAGCGGCTCGACCGAAACCCTCCAAGGCCAACGAGGCCGCCTTCGCCCGCGCCGTCGAGGCCGTGACCGCGGTGTCCACGCGCCTGCTCGACGAGCTCGTCACCTCGGCGCCGCCGAGGGATCGCGAGGTCGAGCGCGCCCGGGCCCGCGCTCGGGCCGAGCGGCGGTTCGCCGCCTAGCGCCTCAGCCCATCTCGATCTCGGGGGCGATCCCGAGACGTCCCATCGCCCGCAGGTGGCGGAAGTGGGAGCGCACCGCCCGCCAGAGCGAGGGCTGGCAGTTGTAGGGCACGCCGTGGCGCTCGGCCGCGGCGCGCACGATGCCGGCGATCTGCGGATAGAGCGTGTGCGGCATGCGCGGGAACAGGTGGTGCTCGATCTGGTAGTTGAGGCCGCCGAGGGACCAGGTCAGAAAGCGGTTGCCCGGGCAGAAGTCGGCGGTGGTCTCGATCTGATGGGCGACCCACGTACGGGGCGTGTCGAGCACCTGCTCGGCCGACCCGCGACTCGCTTCCTGGACGGAGTGGGCGAGCTGGAAGACGACGCTCATGATCAGCCCGATGGCCAGCAATACCCCGAGGTACGCGGCCAGCGACGGTGAACCACGGATACACGAGCAGCGGGACGACGATGGCCCAGCCGATGAACGTCAGCTTTCCGGCGAGCAGTCCGGCCAGGTCCCACCCTCGAGCCCGGTGGATCGGGCTCTGCCCCACCTTGCCGCCCGCGAGGGCCGGGAAGTCGGACCAGACCTGCATGCGCAGCCCCATGAAGCTGTACAGCGGCCAGATGTAGAGGTGCTGGAGCCTGTACCAGGGCCGTGATCGCTGCACCGGCACGAGCTTGGCGAAGGGGGTCTGATTGATGTCGACGTCGTAGCCCGCGATGTTGGTGTAGGTGTGATGCGCGACGTTGTGCTTGACCCGCCACGTGTAGCTGCTGAACCCGAGCAGGGCGTCGGCCGTCAGCCCGAGCATCCGGTTGTGGCGCCGGGTCGCGAAGGAGGCGCCGTGGTTGGCGTCGTGCTGGACGCAGAAGCCCGTGAGCACCGCCCCGGCCACCAGAGCGGCCAGGCACACCAGGGCCAGGACCGGCCCCGGCGAGGTCAGGATGAGCACGCTCCACGCGGCCACCATGAGCCCGATGGACACGGCCGCCTTGCGGTAGAGCTGCGCCTTGCCACGGCGCTTGCGCGGCCGCCGTGAGCGAGGTCTCGACGGCCCGCTGGATCTCCTTCGCGAGCTCACCGCCGCTGCCGAACAACCCGCGCTGGGCAGCCGCAGCAGGCGTCGGAGGGGTGCGCCCGTCCGGCGCTAGGTTGGCGGTGCTCACAGAGGGAAGAGGCCAGGCCCGCGGTTCGGGCCGGCGAGCCGCATCATAGAGCGGCTGGGCCCGAGTGCCGTAGCTATGTGCCCGGCGAGAGCTCGGACGTAACCGGGAACGAGCCGAGCACCTCGAGGAACGTCGTCCGGCGCTCGACGTCGGCCAGGGCCCGCGCCACGGGGTCGTCGGCCCGGTGTCCCTCGACGTCGGCGTAGAACTGGTAGCGCCACGGCTCGCCGATGAGCGGCCGCGAGTGCAGCGACGTCATCTGCACGCGGTGGTAGCGGAAGGGCTCGATGGCGTCGTGCAGGGCACCCGGCTCGTGCGGGGTGACGAAGCGCAGGGCCGACCGCCACACGGGATGGGCCTCGCGGTCGATGCGGCTGTAGCGGGCAAGCGAGACGAAGCGGGTGTAGTTCACGCCGTGGTCGGAGACGTCCTCGACCAGCACCTCGAGGCCGTAGGTGCGCGCGGCCAGCGGGCTGGCCACCGCCGCGTGCGTGCGGTCGCCCCTGGCCGCGACCGTGCGCGCCGCCTCGGCCGTCGAGCGGGCGCCGACGGTCTCGAAGCCGTTGGCCAGCAGGCTGCGGCACTGGGCCAGCGCCATCGGATGCGAGTGGACGACGCGCACCTCCGCGGCCGTCCGCCCCCGGGAGGCCGATCAGGCAATGCGGGATGGGCAGCACCGTCTCCTCGACGATGGACAGCCACCCCTCCTCGAGCACCGTCAGCGTGTCGGGGACGAGGCCGGCCAGCGAGTTCTCGAGCGGCAGGACGGCCCGGTCCACCTCCGCGTCCCACACCGCGCGGGCCACGGCGGTGAAGTCGGCCAGCGAGGCCGCCTCGGCGTCGGGGTAGAGGGCGAGGGCCGCCTCCTCGGCGTAGGACCCCTCGCCCGCGTATCCCACTCGAAGGTCAGCCACGCTGCTCGGCGGCCGTGCGTTCTCCCTGCTCGCCCACGAACGGCATCATGCCGCGCAGCTCCTTCCCGACCTGCTCGATCTGGTGCTCCGCGCCCTGCGCCCGCAGCGCCGCATGCGCGGCCGCCCGGCCTTGATGTCGACGATGAACTCCTCGGCGAACTCGCCCGAGCGGATCTCCTCGAGGATCGTGCCCATCGTCGCGCGCACGTGCTCGTCGACGATGCGCGGGCCGCGCGTGAGGTCGCCGTACTCGGCGGTGTCGGAGATGACGTAGCGCATGCCCTCGAGACCCGCCCTCGTACATGAGGTCGACGATCAGCTTGAGCTCGTGCAGGCACTCGAAGTAGGCGATCTCCGGCTGGTAGCCGGCGCCGACGAGCGTCTCGAAGCCGGCCTGGACGAGCGCCGTCGTGCCGCCGCAGAGCACGGTCTGCTCGCCGAAGAGGTCGGTGATCGTCTCCTCCTCGAACGTCGTCTCGAGCACGCCGGCGCGGCCGCCGCCGACGCCCGAGGCCCACGCCAGGGCGGTGCCGCGGGCGTGGCCCGAGGCGTCCTGGTCGACCGCGATCAGGCAGGGCACGCCGGCGCCCTGCGTGTAGAGGCGGCGGACGAGATGGCCGGGGCCCTTGGGCGCGACCATGATGACGTCGATGTCCGCGCTCGGCGTGATCGCCCGGAAGTGGATGTTGAAGCCGTGCGCGAAGAGCACCGTCGCGCCCGGGCGTGAGCGCCGGGGCGATCGTCGACTCCCAGAGCCCGTAGACGACGTGATCGGGCACGAGGATGCCGACGACGTCGGCGCCCGCGACCGCGTCGGCCGCCGACTTCGGCGCCCAGCCGTCGTCCTCGGCGCGCTTCCAGCCCTCGGAGCCGGGCCGGATGCCGACGACCACGTCGAAGCCGGAGTCCCTGCAGGTTGAGGGCGTGCGCGTGACCCTGCGAGCCGTAGCCGACGACGGCGATCTTCTTGCCCGCGAGCAGCGAGCGATCGGCGTCAGCGTCGTAGTAGACCTTCGTCATCTGGTTCCTCGTGCGGATTGGCGGGATGGAGGACGGTCGAGCGTAGCGGTGGGTCAGGCGAGGACGCGCATGCGCGGTCGGCGACGCGCTCGCGTCGCTCGCCGAGCGCCGGGCGGCGCATCGCGATGCGGCCCGTGCGGATGGTCTCCTTGATGCCGTACGGGCGCAGGAGCTCCTCGAACGAGGCGAGCTTGTCGGGGTGCTCGACGATCTCGAAGACCACGAGCGCCTGGCGACCGACGTCGGACACGCGCGCGCCGAACACCTCGGCGAGGTGGATGAGCTCGCCGCGCTTGTCGGGCGGCGCCGTGACCTTGCACGAGCATGCAGCTCGCGCTCGATCGCGTCCTCGGTGCGTCATCTGGTTGACCTTGAGCACGTTGACGAGCTTGTAGAGCTGCTTGACGACCTGGTCGATCGAGACCTCCGAGCAGTCGACGCGGATCGTGATGCACGAGCGGTCCGGGCGCTCGGTCGGCCCGACGGCGAGCGACTCGATGTTGAAGCTGCGCCGCGCGAACAGGCTCGAGACGCGCGTGAGCACGCCGGGCTGGTTCTCGACCAGCACCGAGAGCGTGTGGTGGTGGCGCTCGCGCGCCATCAGACGCCGCCCTCTCCTCCACCCAGGCGTTGTCGTCCTCGATCCAGGCCGCGTCGATCATGTCGGCCGAGCGCGGCGCCCGGCCGGGACCATCGGGTAGACCTTCTCCTCGTGGTCGACGCGGAAGTCGATCACGGCGGGCTCGCCGCTCCGAGCGCGGCCTGGATCGCGACGTCGACCTCGGCCTCGGTCTCGGCCCGGAAGCCGACGCGCCGAAGGCCTCGGCGAGCTTCACGTAGTCGGGGATCATCGGCGTTCAGGTGCGTCTGCGAGAAGCGCTCGTCGTGGAACAGCTCCTGCCACTGGCGCACCATGCCGAGCCAGCCGTTGTTCATGACCGCGACGATCACCGGGATGTCGTAGACGACGGCCGTCGCGAGCTCCTGCAGCGTCATCTGGAAGCAGCCGTCGCCGTCGATGCAGACGACCGTCGCCTCGGGGCGGCCGAGCTTGGCGCCGAGCGCCGCCGGGAAGCCGAAGCCCATCGTGCCGAGGCCGCCCGAGGTGATGAAGCGGCGCGTGCTCGTCGATCCGCAGCCACTGGGCGGCGCACATCTGGTGCTGGCCGACGCCCGTCGTCCAGATCGTGTCGCGGTCGGCGAGCAGGTCGCGCAGCCGCTCGATCACGTACTCGGGCTTGAGCGCGCCGGCGCGGCGGTAGCGGTAGGGGTACTTGAACTTCCACTCCTCGACCTGCTCGAGCCACGGCGCGGTGGTTCATGCTCGAGCCCGACTCGCGCAGCTTCGCGATCGCCTTCGTGAGCTGCGGGCAGCACCTCGCGCAGCTCGCCGACGATCGGGATGTCGGCCGTGCGGTTCTTGGAGATCTCGGCCGGGTCGATGTCCATGTGGATGACCTTGGCGCCGGGCGCGAACGCGTCGAGCTTGCCGGTCACGCGGTCGTCGAAGCGCGCGCCGACCGTGATCAGCAGGTCGGAGCGGTGCAGCGCCCAGTTGGCGAACTTGGAGCCGTGCATGCCCGGCATCTGCAGCGAGAGCGTGTGCGAGTCGGGGAACGCGCCCTTCGCCAGCAGCGTCGTCACGACCGGGATGCGGGTCTCCTCGGCGAGCTCGATCAGCTCGGCCTCGGCGCCGGCGTTGACGATGCCGCCGCCGACGTAGAGCACCGGCTTCTTGGCGCGCGCGATCGCGAGCGCCGCCTCCTGGATCTGCAGCGGGTGGCCCTTGCCCGTCGGCCGGTAGCCCGGCAGGTCGATCTGCTTGGGCCAGCGGAACGTGAACTCGGTGTTCGCGATGTCCTTGGGGATGTCGATCAGCACCGGGCCCGGGCGTCCGGTCGAGGCCAGGTGGAAGGCCTCCATGAACACGCGCGGGATGTCCTCGGCCTTCGTGACGAGATAGGAGTGCTTGACGATCGGCATGAAGATGCCCGTCGTGTCGGCCTCCTGGAAGGCGTCCGTGCCGATCAGGTGCGTCTGCACCTGGCCCGTCACGATCACGAGCGGGGTGGAGTCGAGGAACGCGTCGGCGACCGGCGTGACGAGGTTCGTCGCGCCGGGGCCGGACGTCGCCATGGCGACGCCGACCTTGCCGGTCGCCCGCGCGTAGCCCTGCGCCATGTGGCCGGCGCCCTGCTCGTGGCGCACCAGCACGTGCTTGATCTTGGTACCCGTCGAGGCGAGCGCGTCGTAGATCGGGAGGATCGCCCCGCCGGGGATCCCGAAGCAGATCTCGACGCCACAGTCTCGAGCGAGCGGATAACGGCCTCCGCGCCGGTGAGGCGTTGGCCTTCGTAGGGATTGGGCGGGGGCGCCTCGGCGGAGGCAGGCTGCGGTGGACATCGTTCTCTCCGGTCGGTCAGTGGAGTGGCTGGTGGGCGGACAGCGGCGCCGGCGATCTCGGCGGCGACCTCGTCGGTCGTCGCGGTGCCGCCGAGGTCGGGCGTGCGCGCGCCGTCGTCGAGCACGCCGGTCACGGCGGCCTCGATCGCGGCGGCCGCGGCGGCCTGCCCGAGCTCGTCGAGCAGCAGCGCGACCGAGAGGATCGCGCCCGCGGGATTGGCCTTGCCGAGGCCGGCGATGTCGGGCGCCGTGCCGTGGATCGGCTCGAAGATGCCCGGCCCGCCGTCGGCCAGCGAGGCCGAGGGCGCGAGGCCGATGCCGCCGCTCACGGCGGCGGCGAGATCGGAGAGCACGTCGCCGAAGAGGTTCTCGGTGACGATCACGTCGTAGGCGCCGGGCTGCTCGACGAGCAGCATCGCCATCGAGTCGACGAGCTGGTGCTCGAGCGTCACGCCGGGGTGGCCCTCGGCGACCTCGGTCGGCCACGCGGCGCCACAGCTTCGACGTCGCGAGCACGTTGGCCTTGTCGACGCTCGTGACGCGGCCGCTGCGGCGCTCGGCCGTGGAAGGCGCGCTCGACGATGCGGCGGATCTCGAACGCGCTGTAGCTGCAGGTGTCGTAGGCGTGCGTCGTCGCCGAGCCCGCGGTCGCCGAAGTAGATGCCGCCGATCAGCTCGCGCACGATCACGAGGTCGAGGCCGGCGACGAGATCCTCGCGCAGCGGGCTCGTCGTGTGGCGCGTGTAGCGGCGTGCGGGGCGCAGGTTGGCGTAGCACGCCGAGCACGGAGCGCAGCGCGAGCAGGCCCTGCTCGGGCCGCACCTGCGCGGCGTTCCAGCTCGGGCCGCCGACCGCGCCGAGCAGCACGGCGTCGGCGCGAGACACGCCTCGCGCGTGGCATCCGGGAAGGGGTGGCCGACGGCGTCGATCGCCGCGCCGCCGAACGGGCTGCTCGTCCAGCTCGACGGCGAATCCGAAGCGCGACGGCGGCGGCCTGCAGGACCTCGACGGCCGCGGCGACCGTCTCCGGACCGATGCCGTCACCGGGGAGGAGGACGACGCGGTGCCTCACACGGACTCCAGGACCTGCGGGACCGGGGTGCCGGCGGCGGCCCGCGCGGCCGAGCAGGCGCGGAGGAAGGCCTGGGCCGAGGCCTCGGCGATGTCGGGGCCCACGGCCTGGGCGGCGAAGGTGCGGCCGCCCGCGTCGGAGACGACGACGCGCACCTCTCCGAGGGCGTCGGGGCCGCCGGTGACGGCGCTCACGCCGTAGTCGATGAGCTCCACTCCCGGGTCGATGGCCTTGGTGATCGCTCCGATGGCGGCGTCGATCGGACCGTCGCCCTCGGCGGCGCCACGCAGGGGCGCTCCGGCGTCCGTGCCCTCGACGACCTCCACGTGGGCCCAGGCCGGCCGGCCCGAACGGGTCGAGAGCTCGAGCGAGGCGAGGCGGTAGCGGTCGGCCGCGCCATCCGTCTCACGCAGCCGGTCGTCGACGATGGCCTCGAGGTCGAGGGCGCTCACCCGCGACTTGCGCTCGGCGATCTCCTTGAAGCGGCGGAAGGCGCGCTGCAGGGCCTCGCCCTCCAGCGTCCCGTACCCCAGCTCCTCGATGGCCCGGCGCAGGGCGTGGCGGCCCGAGTGCTTTCCGAGGACGAGCTCCGAGCGCGCCGCCCCCACGCTCTCGGCGTCCATGATCTCGTAGGTCCGGCGGTGCTTGAGCACGCCGTCCTGGTGGATGCCGGCCTCGTGCGCGAAGGCATTCCGCCCGACGACGGCCTTGTTCGGAGGCACGACGTAGCCGGTCAGGCGCGAGACCAGGCGGCTCGTGCGGGAGATCTCCACGGCGTCGATGCGCGTGTCCACGCCGTAGTGATCGGCGCGCGTGCGCAGAAGCATCACGATCTCTTCGAGCGAGGCGTTCCCGGCGCGCTCGCCGATACCGTTCACGGTGCACTCCACCTGCGTGGCGCCGGCGGTCACGGCGGCCACGGAGTTGGCCACTGCGAGGCCGAGGTCGTCGTGGCAGTGAGCCGAGAGCGTGATGCCGTCGCACTCCGGGACGCGCTCGCGGATGGCGGTGAACAGGGCCGCGTACTCGTCGGGCTGGGTGTAGCCCACGGTGTCCGGCAGGTTGATCGTGGTCGCCCCCGCGGCGATGGCGGCGCGAACGACGTCGGCCATGAAGGCGACGTCGGAGCGGGTGGCGTCCTCGCACGAGAACTCGACGTCGGGCACCAGCGAGCGGGCATAGGCCACGGCCTCGCGCGCCTGCTCGAGCACCTGCTCGGGGCGCAGGCGCAGCTTGTGCTCCATGTGGATCGGCGAGGTGGCGATGAACACGTGCAGCCGCGGGGCAGCGGCCTCGCGCAGCGCAGCGGCCGAGGCGTCGATGTCGCCGCGGTCGGCCCGGCACAGCGAGGCCACGGTGCAGTCGCGGACCTCGCGGGCCACCAGAGCGATGGCCTCGGCCTCGGCGGGTGACGACACGGCGAAGCCGGCCTCGATCACGTCGACGCCCAGCCGCTCGAGCTGCCGCGCGATCTCGAGCTTCTCGCGCGGGCCCAGGCTGATGCCCGGCGACTGCTCGCCGTCCCGTAGCGTCGTGTCGAAGATCCGTACCTGCGTTGGTGCCATCGTCCGTGCCTTCCGTGAGTCGGGAGACGGGCGGGCGCACGTCTCCCGGTGGTTCCGGTGTGGGTGTGCGCCAGGCCGCTCGGCGCGTGAGCCAGATCGTTTCCCCTAGCGGGGAAGGATCGGAAGGAGCGCGACGGTGGCAATGACGCCGGCCACGGCTACGCCGACCGGTACGAGCCGGGAGGCGGAGGCGGCGGTGGCGGCGCGAGCGCTCACTTCGCCTCTCACGGTAGCCGACTTTTCCAGCCAAAGGCAAACAGGGCGTGCTATACAGCCGCCCACGAGCGCGGGGCATCGTCCCGCTCTCGACGACAGGAGAGGCTTGCAAGTCACACAGAATGAGTCGCGCGCCTGGCGGCGTCGCGCTGGCACCGGAACGCACCCGCGGCTCGCCCGTATGGACCCCACACGGCTTCGCCGACGGGCACGCCCCGGCTGGCGCGCCGCTCGCCATGCATCCACGTCTCATCCTGCGCGAGCTCCCTAGGGCGCCGGCCCGATGACGCCTCGGCAACCTACGCGCCGCGCAAGGTGCCAACACGGCCGAGCCACCCGGCTCGGAGTCGAGACGCGAGACAGGAGGACCGATGACCGCCTTCGCCCTTCGGTGCCGGGCCTGTGGCACCGACCATCCCCTCGAGGCCGTGGGCACGTGCTCGCGCTGCTTCGGGGCCCTCGATCCCGCCTACGACGTGGAGGCCCAGCGCGGGACGGTCAGCCGCGAGTCGATCGCGGCCGGCCCTGCCTCGCTGTGGCGCTACGCCGAGCTGCTGCCGGTCGCCCCGGCGGCCGAGCCGCGGCTCGCTCCCGGCCTCACCCCGCTCGTGGCGGCCCCGCGCCTGGCCGAGGAGCTCGGCCTGGGCGAGCTCTGGCTCAAGCTGGACACGGCCAACCCCACGCACTCCTTCAAGGACCGGGTGGTCGCGGTGGCCGCGGCCGCCGCACGCGTGTTCGGGCTCCGCACCCTGGCCTGCTCGTCGACCGGCAACCTCGCCAACGCCGTGGCCGCCCGCGCCGCGGCCGAGGGGCTCGAGGCTGCGGTGTTCTGCCCGGCCGACCTCGAGCCGGAGAAGCTCCTGGCGACGGCGGTCTACGGGACGACCATCTACGCCGTCCGCGGCACCTACGACGACTGCAGCCGCCTGTGCACGGAGCTCTCCTTCGACCTCGACTGGGCCTTCGTCAACAACACCCTGCGCGCGTACTACGCCGAGGGGTCGAAGACGCTGGCCTTCGAGATCGCCGAGCAGCTGGGCTGGCGGCAGCCCGACGCCGTGATCTGCCCGATCGCCTCCGGCGCCCTGTTCGGCAAGATCGACCAGGGCTTCTCCGAGCTTCGCGAGCTCGGCCTGGTGGACGGCGGCCGCCCCCGGCTGATCGGTGGGCAGGCGGCGGGATGCGCCCCGGTGGCCGACGCGTTCGCCCGCGGCGAGGCCGTGCGACCGGTGCGGCCGTCGTCGGTGGCGCGGTCGCTGGCCATCGGCAGCCCGTCCGACGGCGACCACGCGGTGGCCACCGCGCGGGCCACGGGCGGCGCCATCCATGTCGTGGCCGAGCAGGACGTCGGGCCCAACATGGCCCACCTGGCGGCGACCACGGGCGTGTTCGGCGAGACCGCGGCCGGCGTCACCCTGGGCGCCCTCCGCGCGGCCGTGGCGGCCGGCGAGCTGGGCCGCGACGACCGAGTCGTCCTTCTGGTGACCGGCGACGGCCTGAAGACGCCCGAGCCGGTGGCCTCTCGTCTCGCGCCCGTGGAGATCGAGCCGGACGCCGATAGCCTGCTGGCCCGCCTGGACATCGCCGCCTGAGACCGTGACGCCCCGCACCGCCTACGCCCGGATCTTCGACGACCACGCCGTCGGCGACGACCTGCTGTTCGTCGACCTGCACCTGGTCCACGAGGTCACGAGCCCGCAGGCCTTCGACGGCCTGCGCCGGGCCGGGCGGCCGGTGCGGCGGCCCGACCGCACCCTGGCCACCGCCGACCACAACGTCCCCACCTGGGACCTGCGCCGGCCGGTCGAGGACGAGCTCTCGCGGGCCCAGCTCGAGGCCCTCGACCGCAACTGCGCCGAGTTCGGGATCCCGCTCTACGGCATGGGCCACCGCCGGCAGGGCATCGTCCACGTCATCGGGCCGGAGCTGGGGCTGACCCAGCCCGGGATGACGATCGTCTGCGGCGACTCCCACACCTCGACCCACGGTGCCTTCGGCGCGCTGGCGGTGGGGATCGGGACGAGCGAGGTCGAGCACGTGCTGGCCACGCAGACGCTGCCCCAGAAGCGCGCCGCGCACGATGCGGGTGACGTTCGACGGGCGGCCGGGCCTCGGGGTGACGGCCAAGGACCTGATCCTCGGCCTCATCGGCCGAGATCGGCCCGGGCGGGGGCGTCGGCCACGTCATCGAGTACGCCGGCGAGGCCATCGAGGCCCTCTCGATGGAGGGCCGGATGACGCATCGCCAACATGTCCATCGAGGCCGGGGCCCGCGCCGGCCTGATCGCCCCGACGACACGACCTTCGCGTGGCTCGAGGGGCGCCCGGGCGTGCAGGAGCCGTTCGACCGGGCCGTCGAGCGCTGGTCGCGGTACGTGACGGAGCCGGGGCGCGTCTTCGACGCGGAGATCACCGTCGACGTGCCCCTCGCTCGCGCCGCAGGTGTCGTGGGGGACGAACCCGGCCAGGTGGCGCCCATCACGGGCCGGGTGCCCACGCCGAGGGACGAGGACGACGAGCGGGCGCTCGGCTACATGGCCCTCGAGCCCGGCACGTCGCTCCAGGACATCCCCGTCGACCGGGTGTTCATCGGCTCGTGCACCAACGGCCGGCTGTCCGACCTGCGAGCCGCCGCCGCGGTGGCCCGTGGCCGGCGTGTGGCTCCGACGCGTGAGCGCGATGGTGGTGCCCGGCTCGATGGCGGTGAAGGCCGCCGCCGAGGCCGAGGGGCTCGACCGGGTCTTCATCGACGCGGGCTTCGAGTGGCGGAACGCCGGCTGCTCCATGTGCCTGGGCATGAACCCGGACATGCTCCAGCCGGGCGAGCGCTGCGCCTCGAGCTCCAACCGCAACTTCGAGGGCCGGCAGGGGACGGGCGGCCGGACCCACCTCATGAGCCCCGAGATGGCGGCGGCGGCAGCGGTCGTGGGACACCTCGTCGACGTCCGGAGCTGGCATGAGCGGGACCGCCTCCTTCGTCCGTCACACGGGCCGCGTGGCCGCCCTCGACCGGGCCAACGTCGACACCGACCAGATCATCCCGAAGCAGTTCCTCAAGCGCATCGAGCGCGACGGGTTCGGCGAGTTCCTGTTCTGGGAGTGGCGGAAGGACCCCGAGCTTCGAGCTCAACCGCCCCGAGTACGCCGGGGCCGACGATCCTCGCCGCCGGTCCGAACTTCGGCTCGGGCAGCTCCCGCGAGCACGCCGCCTGGGCCCTGGAGGGCGCGGGCTTCCGGGCCGTCGTGGCGCCGTCGTTCGGCGACATCTTCCGCATCAACGCCGGCAAGATCGGCCTGCTCGCGGTGGCCCTGCCCGAGGAGGACGCCCGCGAGCTCATCGGCCCTCGCCCCGGCCGAGGCGACCGTCGACCTCGAGCGCCAGACCGTGACGCTGGCCTCCCAGCGCGAGGTCGCGTTCGCGGTCGATCCCGACCTGCGCGAGCGGCTGCTGAACGGCTGGGACGAGATCGACCTCACCCTGCGGCGGGAGGGCGAGATCGCGGCGTACGAGCAGGCCCGGGAACGGCCCGGGCCCTCGACGCTCGCTCTTGGGTGAGTGACCGGCCCGAGCTGGGCCGGCGTCAGCGGATGTCGAACTGCTCCCAGCGCACGCGAGCGGCCGGGATCCCGAGGCCGCGGAAGCCCTGGCCAGCGCGGTCATCATGGCGGGCGGACCACACATGTAGACCGAGAGGCGCTGTCCGGCGGATAGCCGCGTCGCCCGCTCGGCGGTCGCCAGTTCGTTCCGCTGGTCTCGACGACCGTCGTGTGCAGGGTCGGTGCTTCCCCCGGCAGCTCGGATCTCATCCAGGTAGAGGGCGTCGCCCTCGCGGCGGACCGAGTACGATAGGTCGACCCGCCGTCGAAAGTCGCCGTCGAGGTAGCGGATCCAGCTCATGAACGGCGTGATGCCGATCTCCTCGGCGATCGAGACCTGGTTGGTGCCGCCGCGCTGTAGTCGAAGCCCCCGAACGGGCCGACGGCCTTCGCCGGCGTTCCGGTCTTCAACCTCCGACAAGGTGGCCCGTGTAATCCCTGGCGGCCTTGACCGACACCTCGAGGCGGCGCTCGACGGTGCGCTCGCTACCGAGAACGCATGCGCTCCCAGCCGTCGACACCCCCGAAGGAGAGGACGACGAACTGGCCGGGCACGAAGGCGAGTGGCTCGCGTACCGGATCGAGCGACACTCGGCGGTCGCTCGTCGGCGCGGCGAACGTCGCTGACGGTGTAGGCGTGGGCCGGAGTGAAGAACCGGGCGAGGAGCTCCCGATAGGCGTACGCCGCGACGCCGATGATCCCGACGGCCAGGTACGCCACCTGCAGCAGCGTCGAGGCGTGGACGTCGCCGACACCAGCGCTCCGTGCGCCACCGCCGCGATCACGAACAGCCCGGTCAGGCGGCGCGCGGTGAGTCACCGCTCGTAGCCGATATGCGCGAGCTGGCGCAGCGGGCCGGGCCATCGGGCCGCACCGAGCTCGCCGTCACCGCCCACACGGTCAGGAGCACCAGGCCGAGGAACGCGAGGACGCCGAGGCCGGGGCGTACTGGTGGCGTACGCATCCGCCGCGGACGTCGCGAGCACCAGGCGCGGTAGGAGCAGAAGGACGGCTGTGACGGCCATGCGGCGGCGCCAGATGGCGACACGATCGAGACCGCCGAAGGCATGCTCGACGTGCGGCGGCAGCGTGGCCAGGACGAGCGAGCACGAGAGCAGCAGGACCGCCTCGGGCCCGCAGACCTCGCCGACGTACCGGCTGTCGGCTGATGCGATGGCCGCGCGAGCACCGACAGCGCCAGGTTCGCGATCGCGACCGCTGCGAGGAGGGTCACGCCCAGACTCGGCGCGAGGCGAAGACGGAGCGCGTTCATGCGAAGGCGTCGTCATGGCGCGACGCCGACGCAGATCGCAGCCCTCGAGCGCGGCCCAGGCCGGAGCTGGCCGGCTTTCGCTACTTCTCGCGTCCACGGCGCGCTGCAGCTGCGCCTTGTTCATCGACGAGCGCCCCTTGATGTTCATGCGCTTGGCCTCGCCGTAGAGCTGCTCCTTCGTCCGGCCCTTGGGCCGGTTCGTGCCCGACCGCAGTCCGCCGCGCCGGCCCGACGACAGGTCGCGCGTCGACGTCCGGGAGCTGGTGCGCGACTCGCCCGACCGGGCGCGAGCCTTGTTCACGGTGCGGGCGGCGATCTCCTCGGCCCGGCCCTCGGACTGGCCCTGCTGCTTCTCGCTCTGCTTGATGTGCTGGTACTGGCGGGCGCGCTTGGTGCCCGGCTTGACGCCACGTGGTGGCATCCCTGCCTCCTGGGATCGTTGTCGAGGGAGCCATACCCGGGGCAATAGCCCTGGAAACGGCGGCTACCAGAGGGGCGTCGTCGAGGTGTCCGCCCGCGCCGCCGCGGGGCAGAACGGCGGATGACCGCTGCGGCCTTCCTCGTCATCGGCGGCGGTCCGGCGGGCCTCGCGGCCGCCCGTGCCTACCGCCAGGGCGGGGGCCAGGGCGACGTGGTCATGGTCGTCGAGCGACCACGACGCGCCGTATGCGAGGCCGCCGCTGTCCAAGGACTTCCTGGACGGCTCGTTCGGACGCGACGATCTCCCGCTCGAGTCATCCCGTTGGTACGCCGCGCATGGCGTCGACCTGCGGCTGGAGCGGGCCGCCGTGTCCCTCGACCCCGACCGCCGGCGAGTCGCGCTCGACGACGCCGAGCCGCTGTTCTTCACCCGGTGCCTCCTGGCCACGGGCTCGGAGCCCCGCCGGCCTCCCGTGCCGGGCGGCGCGGACCCGGCGGTGCTCACGCTCCGGACCGTGTCCGACGCGGAGCGGTTGATCGACCGCGCCCGCCCCGGCGCCCGGGCGGTCGTCATCGGCTCCGGCTTCATCGGATGCGAGGCGGCCTCCTCGCTGGCCCGGCGTGGCTGCCGGGTGACCCTGGTCAGCCCGGAGCGGGTGCCCCAGGAGGAACGCCTCGGCCCGGAGGCGGGCGAGCGCATTGCGGGCTGGCTCCGCGAGGACGGCGTCGAGCTGCGCCTCGGCTGCCAGGTCGAGGCCATCGAGGGCGGCCGCCTGGTGACCCTCGAGGGCGGGGCGGGGCTCGAGGCGGACGTTCTGCTCGCAGCCGTGGGGGTGACGCCGCGAACGGCCCTGGCCGAGACCGCCGGGCTGGAGGTCTCCGCCGACGGCGTGCTCACCGACGCCTCGATGCGGACCGCAGCGCCCGGGGTGTTCGCCGCCGGCGACGTGGCCCACGCCCACAGCCCGATCGCCGGGACGGCGGCTGGCCGTCGAGCACTGGGGAGAGGCCGCACGCCATGGGCACCGTCGCCGGGACGGTGGCGGCGGGCCGGGAGGCGGCGTGGGAGCAGGCGCCGGGGTTCTGGTCCACCATCGGCGGGCGCACGCTCAAGCACGTGGCCTGGGGCGACGGCTTCGACGAGGCCCGGATGATCGAGGGGGACGACGGCGCCTTCGCCGTCTGGTACGGCCGGGACGGCGAGCTCGTGGGCGTGCTCAGCCACGGGCTCGACGCGGCCTACGAGCAGGGCCGCGAGCTGGTCGAGGCCCGCGCGCCCTTCAGGCTGCCTTCGCTCGAGCCTCGCTCGCCTGCGGGCGGCTGAAGCCGCGCTCCTCGGCCTCGGCGACGGACAGGGCGAAGAAGTCCCCGCGGGCGATGTCGACGGGCGTGTCGTCGTAGCCGGGGTCGAGCGGAAGGGTGTACGTCCGCCGCGCCCCGCGGTCGCCGGCGGTGCACTTGATCCGCGGCCACTCCGGGTGCGGCATCTCCTCCCGGACCTCGAGCTGAAGGGCCTCGGCCAGGGCCCGGGCCTGCGTGCTCAGGACGGTCGTGGTGACGAGCGTCCCGGTCACCTGGCGGCCGCGCGACTCCAGCCGCGTGGCGACGACGGCCGCATGCAGGCGGCCGACCCTGCGGTCGTCCACGGCGCGCGGGGGCACGGCGCGGGCGCAGTGGACGATCTCGATCGTGCCGTCGAGGCGGGCCACGAGGTCGCGCTCGAGGCCCTGGCTCCGGCGCCAGGTCACGGCGTATCCGGCGCTCGAGCGGAGGTAGGCCACGTAGCGCTCGTAGTCCTGGGCCAGGTGCCAGGGCGTGGTCTGGGCGCGCACGGCGCGGTCGAGCGCCAGCTGGGTGCGGAGCGGGCGCGGGAGGTGGTGGAGCTCGTCCTCGTCCAGCCAGGCGTCCACGGGGTCGCCGTTCGCGGGCGTCAGGTCTTCCTCCCCGGCCAGCCGGCGGCACTCGGCCAGCCAGTCGAGGTCGCTCTCGTACATCTCGGCTCGCCACTCGGCCGCCTCGGCGCGGCGGCGGGCCTCGCCCAGCTTGCGTCCGAGCCGCCGGACCGTGGCTGCGGCCGACGGTGCCGGATGCGGCTTCGAGACGAGCCACGCGGCCGTGGCCTCCGCCTTGGCGACCTCGTAGTCGGCCCAGGCGCGGGCCACGATGTCGATGCCGGCGGCGCGGTCGGCCACGAGGGTGGCCAGCGTGCGCTCGCTCTCCTCCAGGGCCTCGCGCTCCATCTTCAGCCAGGTCGTGAGAGCTTCGCGGTCGAGCTCGAGCTCCTCGCGCTCGGCCTCCACGCGCTGCCGGAACAGCGCCTCGGCCTGGGCCAGGGTCTCGCGCACTCGCTCCACGTCGTAGTCGAACTCCCGCCGCAGCCGCGTGATCTCGGCCTCGAGATCGTGAACGCGGGCCAGCAGCTGAGCGGCCTCGGGGGAGAGCTTGGGCTCAGACATGGAGATCGGGGACGGCGACCAGCGGCGGCTCATACGGAAGGCGGCCGAAGCAGGCGGCCCGGCAGTGCCAGGACCACCGCCACACGCCGGCGGAGACGTTCTCCTGCACGGCGAACATCCCGCGGCCGCAGGTCGGGCAGCTGGGGGAGAACCCGTGATGGCCGGCATGCTCCGCGCGGAGGCGCTGGGCGGCCTCGCTCACGTGCCTCTCGGCCTGCTCCACCAGGGGCTCGATCCGGCACACCTCTTCTCGCAGCAGGCGCGCGAACAGGCGGCGCCCGCGGGCACCCCGCATCCCTCGTCGTGCCATTCCGCGCATGTCCGGCCTGTATCGGCCGCGGCCGGACGTTCGCTGAGTGCTCTCTCAGTGGCTCTCCCCTTAAGCCAGCGAGCGCAGGAAGTGGCCGAAGCCGCCGGGGGCGCGCGAGTCCCGGCGCGCGCTGGTGATCACGCGGATGGAGCGCGGCCGGGCGAGGCGGCCGCCGGCGGCGAGGCGCTCGATGAGGGCGCGGTCCTCGGCCAGTGGGAGCGGCGGCACGCCGCCCGCCGCAAGATAGGCGCGTCCCGTGAGCCCCAGGTTGGCCCCGTGGGCGTGGTCGTGGCCGCCGTCCGGGGTGGACCCGGCGCGGTAATGGGCCCGATACCGCTCGCGGACGGCGGGCGGTTGCTCGCTCCAATCGCCTACCTCGACGGCCCCGGCCACCGCCTCGTAGCCCGCCTCGGCCAGGGCCAGTTGCTGCACCAGCCAGTCAGGGGGCACGACGGTATCGGCGTCGGTCGTGGCCAGCCACAGCCGCCCGGGGTCCGGGGCGTCCCCGGCCGCGAGGGCATGAGCGAAGCCGGCCGCCCGGGCAGCGCCGACGTTGCGCGCGGAGACCTCCACCACGGCGTCGTCCCGGCCGAGAGCCGTTCGGGCAACCTCGCCGCTCGCGTCCGTGCAGGCGTCGAGCACGACCACCACCCGGGCAGCACGGCCGTCGAGGGCCGGGTGCTGCGCCGCCCGGCGCACGGAGGCCAGGCAGGCGGGCAGGAGCCGGGCCTCGTCGTGCGCCGGGATGACCACTGCGAGCGCGCGGATCAGGGCGCGCCGCTCCCGGCGAAGACCTCGAGCAGGAAGTCCCGCTCCTCGTGCCGGCACTCCCGGGTCAGCCAGGGCCGGGCGGCGATGGCGTCGTGCACCGCGGCGCCGTCGAGCGGCCAGCCCACGATCGGGTGGCGCCAGTGCACCGCCAGCAGGGTGCCGCCCACCTCGAGCGAGTCATGGACGCGGTCGAGGAACGCCTTCAGCTCGGGGCGGTCGAGGTAGTAGCCGAGCTCGCAGACCACGATGAGGTCGAAGGAGCCCGAAGGCCACTCCGCCGGCACGGCGAGCCGTTCGAGACGGACGTTCGCCGGTACCCGCCGGGCGGCGAGCTGGAGCGCGCGGCCGGCCGCGTCCGCGGCCACGACCTCCTGGCAGCGCTCGGCCAGCGCCGCGCTGAGCACGCCGTTCGCACAGCCGGGCTCGAAGGCCCGCCGGTAGCGGGGCCGGGGGAGCGCGGCCAGGCTGAGGGCCCGCTTGCGCTGCTCGTACCACCGGTCGAGGTACCCCCAGGGGTCGTCGGAGGAGGCGAACAGCTCCCCGAACACGGAGGCAGCCTCCGCCGCGCTCACGTGAAGACGATCTCCGTGCCGCGCGTGAAGCGGGCGAGCACGCCCGGCGGGAGGATGGGCGCGTCGCCGACGCCCGGCCCGAGCGGCCGGATCTGCGTGGCGAAGGCCTCCACCGCCGTGCGCTTGCCGGCCGCCACGGCCGGGGTGAGCTCGACGCGCCTGGCCCGTCCCCAGGGCACTCGCGGGTCGTCCGGCTCGGCCCAGTGCCAGAGCCAGACGGGGTACTCGACCAGCCGCGCGCCCGTCCGGGCGCAGGCCGTCTGCGCCGCCTGGGTCGTCGCCTCATGGTCCGGGTGCCCGTCGCCGGCCACGGGGGCGAGACACCAGCTCGATGCGGTCAGGAGGGCGCCGAGGGCGACGGCCAGGGTCAGGCGATGGTCGGCCACGCGGCCGTCGGGCAGCTCCAGGCGGTGGACCGGCGTGCGCTCCAGCCCCAGGCGGCGCAGGGCCTCCGCCGTCTCGCGGCGGCGCCTGCGCGCGAGCTCGAGCGGCGTGAGCGCACCCGAGCGTGGGTGCGACGCCTCGCCGTCGGTGACCGCCACGATCTCGACGCGGACGCCCGCGGCATGCGCCGTGGCCAGGAGGCCGCCCACGCCGAGGACCTCGTCGTCGGGATGGGGCGCGGCCACGACGAGGTGGCTGGCGCCGCGCAGGTCGAGAGCCGGCGGCTCGCGGAGCCCGCTCCACGTCGACCAGCGGTGCTCGGGCGTGCCGGGGCCGTCCAGCACCTTCGTCACGGCTGACCCTGTTCGATGACGTCGCGGCCCAGTGCGGCCAGGTCATGATCGCCATGGCTCTGCCTCAGGTAGACGGTGAGATCGGCCACGCGGCGCGCGTGGGCCCGGTCCAGGCACAGGGGCCCGGCGCCGAGCGCCCGTCCCACGGCGGCGAGCACCGCCTCCGCCGATGCTTCGACCACGGCACGGGCGCGGCGCGCCTCGAGACGGGCGGCTCCCGTGCCGTCGAGGGGATCGGCGTCGATGAGGGCCGCGGCGCGGGCCAGCGTCGCCCCCGAGGCGGTGAGCGCGGCATCGACGGCGCCGACGGCTGCGGCGACGTACGGGTCCGCCTCGCGCCGGGGCGCGGCGGCGAAGAGCGCCTCGGCCACGCCGCGTGCGCCGCCGTGCCAGCAGGCGGCCACGCCGATCGCCCCGAACCAGAAGCCCGGCCGCCCGACGTAGTCGCCGGGGCCGCCGACCGCCGCCTCGACCGGCAGCTGGACGCCGTCGAAGCGGACCTGGCGGCTGTCGCTCGCCGCCATCCCGACGGCGGCCCAGGTATCGGGGATGGGCCCCACGCCATGCGCGGCCAGGTCCACGGCGAACAGCCGCGGGCCGTCATCTGCGTGCGCCGTGACCAGGGCGTGGGTGCAGGCGTCCGCGCCGGAGCACCAGGCCTTGAGGCCGGTCAGATCCCAGCCGCCCGCCCGGGCGGCGGCCTCGAGGCGCGCCCAGGGCGGCTCAGCGGCCCAGACCCCCCAGCGGCTGCCGGTCGGCGGCTCCGGCCCGCCGAGCTCGGCCAGGATGGCCAGGGCGTCGGCATGGCCCTCGGCGAGGCGGCAGAGGACGAGATCGGCCTCCCCGAGCGCGGCCAGCGCGTCGAGGCGGGCCGCCGTCTCGCCGCCGCCGGGCAGCGGCAGGTCGAGGAGCCCGGTCTCGACCAGCGCGGCCAGCGCCGCGCCGGCGTCGGCCGCCGACTCGATGGGGCCGCCGTGGGCGTCCCACCACGCCCGGAGGCGCGCGGCGGGCGTGGAGACCGCGTCGGCGACGGCGTGCATGGGCGGTTCTCCTCCGGGCCGCCTCGGCTCAAACGTCGGTTCCGCGGGCCTGGCAGGCATTTCCTCGTTTCGCGGTTGCGTGCCAGGAGAAGGAAGTGGTTCTCATGGCGCCGCCGGCCACCACCTCCGCCCCCGAGGCGGTCCTGCTCGACCGCGACGGCACGCTCGTGGCCGATGTCCCGTACAACGGGGACCCGCGCCGGGTCTGGCCACTCGAGGGTGTCCGCGCAGCGCTCGACCGGCTGCGCGCAGCCGGCATCCCGACCGCGGTGGTCAGCAACCAGAGCGGGGTCGGCCGCGGCCTCATCCGCCCGGCAGGAGCTCGAGGCCGTCAACCGCCGCATCGAGGAGCTGCTCGGACCGCTGGGGCCCGTGCTCTGGTGTCCCCACGTGCTCGGCGACCGATGCGGGTGCCGGAAGCCCGCGCCCGGCCTGCTGCTCGACGCGGCCCGGCGCCTCGGCGTGGACCCCGAGCGCTGCGTGATGGTTGGAGACATCGGCTCTGACATGGAGGCCGCTGGGGCGGCCGGCGCCCAGGGCATCCTCGTGCCGACGCCGCGCACCCTGCCGGCCGAGATCGCCGCCGCTCCCGCCGTGGCCCGGACCCTGGGCGAGGCGGTCGACCTCATCCTCGCGGGCGACCGCGTGCCGGCATGAGACCGCACGTCCTCGTCGCTCGGCTCGACAACGCGGGCGACGTGCTGCTCGCCGGTCCCGCGATCCGGGCGGTGGCCACCGGCGCCCGCGAGGTGACGCTCCTTGCCGGCCCGCGCGGCGCGGCCGCCGCCGCCCTGCTTCCCGGCGTCGACCGGGTTCTCGTGCATCGCGCCGCCTGGATCGATCCCGAGCCCGAGCCCGTGCACCGGGTGGCGATCGAGCAGCTGATGGCGACCGTCCGCGACCTGGCCCCGGAGGTCGCCCTGATCCTCACCTCCTTCCACCAGAGCCCGCTCCCCCTGGCCCTGCTCCTGCGCCTGGCCGGCGTCGAGTGGGTGGGAGCGGTCTGCGACGACTATCCGGGCTCGCTCCTCGACCTGCGGCATCACGTGGACGACGACGTGCACGAGGTCGAGCGCGGCCTCTCCCTCGTCCGCGCTGCCGGCTTCGCCCTGCCGCCCGGCGACGACGGGGCGCTGCGGGTCGAGCTCGGTCGGGCGCCCGATGACGTGCCCGACCCGCCCTACGTCGTGGTCCATCCCGGCGCCTCGGTTCCCGCCCGCGCCTGGCCTCCCGAGCTCGCGCGTGAGCTCGTCCGGCGGCTGGAGCACGCCGGGCGCCGCGTGGTCGTCACCGGCGGCCGCGGCGAGGAGGCGCTCACGCGCCTGGTGGCCGGTGAGCCGCGCCCCGGCGTGGAGGACCTGGGCGGCCGAACCGACCTGGCCGCGCTCGGCCACGTGCTGGCCGCCGCCGAGGTGGCTGTCTGCGGCAACACCGGCCCGGCCCACCTGGCCGCGGCCGTGGGCACGCCGGTGGTCTCGCTGTTCGCCCCCACCGTTCCGGTCGTGCGCTGGCGGCCATGGCGGGTGCCGCAGGTGCTGCACGTCCTCGACGTGCCGTGCGCCGGGTGCCGCGCGCGGGTGTGCCCGGTGCCGGGCCATCCCTGCCTGCGCGGCGTCGCGCCCGCCGAGGTGGCCGCCTCGGTGGAGGAGCTCGCCTCCCGGACGCTGGCGGTGGCGTCGTGAACGTCCTGCTCTGGCACGTGCACGGCGCGTGGACCACGTCCTTCGTGCACGGCCCGCACCGCTACCTGGTGCCCGTGCTGCCGGACCGCGGTCCGATGGGCCGGGGCCGGGCCCGGACGTACGAATGGCCGGCGGCGGCCGAGGAGGTCACACCGTCCCAGGCCGCCGAGGCCGAGGTGGACGTGATCGTCCTCCAGCGCCCCGAGGAGCTCGACGGGGCGGCGCGCGAGTGGCTCGGCGGCCGCGAGCCGGGCCGTGACATCCCGGCGGTCTACGTCGAGCACAACGCCCCGCAGGGCCGGATCGCCGAGCTGCGGCATCCCGTCGCCGACCGCCGCGATCTCACGCTCGTCCACGTCACCCACTTCAACGCCCTGTTCTGGGATGCCGGGACCACCCGCACGCGCGTCATCGAGCACGGCATCGTCGACCCGGGCGAGCGCTACGGCGGCGAGCTGCCGCGGGCCGCCGCAGTGGTCAACGAGGCCGGGCGCCGCGGTCGGGTGACCGGCACCGACCTCCTTCCGCGCCTCAACGGCGACGTGCCCATCGACCTCTTCGGCATGGGGGCCGGCGCCCTGGGAGGGGTCGAGGACCTGCCCCAGCAGCAGCTGTTCGACGAGATGGCCCGGCGCCGGCTGTACCTGCACCCCAACCGCTGGACCTCGCTCGGGCTCTCGCTGCTCGAGGCGATGCACCTGGGCATGCCCGTGGTCGCCCTGGCCACCACCGAGGTTCCGAGCGCGGTCCCGAGCGACGCCGGCGTCGTCTCGAACGACGTCGACGAGCTGCGTGCGGCGATGCGGCGGCTGGTGGCCGACCCGGCCGAGGCACGCGACCGCGGGCGGCGGGCGCGCCGGGCCGCCCTGCAGCGCTACGGCCTCGCCCGCTTTCTGGCCGACTGGGACCGCCTGCTGGCGGAGGTGGCGGCATGAGGGTGGCCCTCGTCTCCGAGCACGCGAGCCCGCTGGCCCTGCTCGGCGGCGTCGACGCGGGCGGCCAGAACGTCCACGTGGGCGCGCTGGCCGCCGCGCTGGCCCGACGGGGCGACGAGGTCGTCGTGCATACGCGGCGCGACGACCCCGCGCTGCCCGAGGTCGTGCGCGTGGACGCCCGCGTCCGCATCCATCACGTGGACGCGGGGCCGGCGGAGGCGATCTCGAAAGACCTGCTCCTGCCGTACATGGGCGTCTTCGGTGACGAGCTCGCCCGCGCCTGGCAGGGGTGGCGGCCGGACATCGTCCATGCCCACTTCTGGATGTCGGGGATCGCTTCCCTGCGCGCCGCCCGGCCCCTGGGCCTGCCTGTCCTCCAGACGTTCCACGCCCTCGGGGTGGAGAAGCGGCGGCACCAAGGGGCGGCCGACACCAGCCCGCCCGAGCGCGTTGCCCTCGAGGGCGCCATCGCGGCCGAGGTCGAGCGCATCGTGGCCACGGCGAGCCACGAGCGCTTCCTGCTCGCGGCCATGGGGATCCCTCCGTCCCTGGTCTCGGTCGTTCCCTGCGGCGTCGACCTCGAGCGGTTTCAGCCCGATGGTCCCGTGGCCCCGCGCGGCGGACGGCGGCGAATTCTGGCCGTGGGGCGGCTGGTCGAGCGAAAGGGCGTGCGGGACGTGGTCGAGGCCCTGGCCGGCGTGCCCGGCGCGGAGCTGGTCGTGGCGGGCGGTCCCGACCGGAGCGAGCTCGAGGCCGACCCGGAGGCGCGGGCCCTTCTCGCTCGCGCGGCGCGCTGCGGGGTGGCGGACCGGCTCGACCTCCGCGGGAGGGTGTCGCGGGACGAGCTCCCCGCGCTGGTGCGCTCGGCCGACGTGGTCGTGGCCGTCCCCTGGTACGAGCCCTTCGGCATCGTGCCCCTGGAGGCCATGGCCTGCGGGCGGCCGGTGATCGGCTCGGCCGTGGGCGGGCTCCTCGACACGATCGTGGACGGCGTCACGGGGCGTCATGTGCCACCCCGTGACCCGGCGGCGCTGGCCAGCGTGCTGCGCGAGCTCCTCGCGGATGCGGCCTTGCTCCGGCGGCTCGGCGACGCCGGGCTTCGGCGCGCGCGGGCCCGCTTCGGCTGGGACCAGGTGGCGGCGGCCACGCGCGACCTCTATGCCGGCGTCCTCACCCGCCGCGTGGTCCCCCGGCCGGCCGAGGAGGCGCTGGCGTGAGCCTCGCTGAACGACGCGGTGTCCACGGGCACATCGCCGAGCTGCAGGAGGCACTGGAGGGGCTCCTCGCCGACGGCCCGCGCCTCGAAGCCTGGGGCACCGATCTGGCCAGGGTGCTGGTCGACGGCCGGCGCCTGTTGGTGGCCGGCAACGGCGGCAGCGCGGCCGAGGCGCAGCACCTGACGGCGGAGCTCGTCGGGCGCTATCGCGACGAGCGGCCGGCCTTCAGCGCCCTCTGCCTGAGCGCCGAGACCTCGAGCCTCACCGCCATCACCAACGACTACGGCGCCGAGGAGGCCTTCGCCCGGCAGGTCCGCGCGCACGGACGGCCGGGGGACGTCCTGCTCCTGCTCTCGACCTCCGGCCAGAGCCCCAACGTGCTCGCGGCCGCCCGCGCCGGGCTGGCCGGCGACGTTCGCTGCCTGGCCCTGACCGGCCCGTCGCCCAATCCCCTGGCCGATCTCTGCCACGACGCGGTGTGCGTCGAGGCGGACACGGCGGCCACGGTGCAGGAGGCCCACCTCGTGGCCATCCACCTGCTGTGCGAGGCCGTCGACCGTCACGTCGCGTCGGTGGTGGCGTGAGCGCCGTCGGGACCGTCCTCGTCACGGGGGGCGCGTCCGGCCTGGGAGCCGCGGTGGCCGAGGCGGTCCGGGAGGCGGGCGGCACGCCCGTGGTCCTCGATCGCCGGCCCGCCCGGGGGACGGCGTCGATCACGAGGTCGTCGACCTGGGCGACACGAGGGCCGCCGAGCAGGCGGTGGCCCGGGCGCTCGACCGGCACGGCCGGCTCGACGCCGTCGTCACCGCGGCGGGCGTCGACCGGCCGGGGCAGCTCGCACCAGATCGACCGAGAGGCCTGGGAGGACGTGGTCCGCGTCAACCTGCTCGGCACGGCGGCCGTCGTCCGCGCGGCCCTGCCGGCCCTGCTCGAGGTGGGCGGGCGCGTCGTGACCGTGGCCTCCACCCTCGGGCTGCGGGCGCTCTCGGACGCCACCGCCTACTGCGCGAGCAAGTTCGGGGTCGTGGGCTTCACCCGCGCTCTGGCCGCCGAGACGGCGGGCCGCGTCGGGGTGACCCTGCTCGTCCCGGGCGGCATGCAGACGGGCTTCTTCGACGACCGCGACGCGCAGTACCGCCCGCCGGCCGATGCGCGCCTCAACGCGCCGTCGGATGTCGCCGCGGCGGTCCTCTTCGCCCTCACGCAACCGCCCGGCTGCGAGGTGCGAGAGCTCCTCGTGGCCCCTGCCGAGGAGCCGTCGTGGCCGTAGCGCTCGGCGACGCCCGTCGCGTGGTCGTCGTGCGCGCGCTTCCCGGGCTCGGCGACCTGCTGTGCGCGGTGCCGGCGTTGCGGGCGCTGCGCGCGGCCCTGCCGGAGGCCCGCGTGACGCTCGTCGGCCTGCCCTGGGCGCGCGTCCTGGTCCGCCGCTTCCGGCCCTACCTGGACGAGCTGGACGAGTTTCCCGGCTGGCCGGGGATTCCGGAGCGGCCGCCGGGGGCGGACCTGCCCGCCTTCGTGGCCTGGATGCAGGGCCGGAGATTCGACCTGGCGATCCAGATGCACGGCGACGGCCGCGCAAGCCTCCCCTTCACCCGCGCCCTGGGCGCGGCCCGCACCGTCGGCTTCGTGCCGTCTGCGGCCGAGGCGTCCGGCGACCTGCTCGCCTACCCGAGCCACCTCCCCGAGCCGGAGCGGCATCTGGCCCTCATGCGCCATCTCGGCGTTCCGGCCGACGACGCGGCGCTCGAGTTTCCGGTGCACGAGGAGGACCGGAGGCGCCTGCGCGGCCTGGCGGCGGACGAGCGGCTCGACAACTGGCCGTACGCCTGCCTCCACGCGGGTGCCGCGGTGCCCAGCCGGCGCTGGCCGCTCGAGCGCTTCGCCCGCGTCGGCGACGACCTGGCCGAGCGCGGGCTGCGGGTGGTGCTCACCGGGACCGCCGGCGAGGCGCCTCTCACCCGGGCCGTGCGCGAGGAGATGCGGGCGCCCGCCGTGGACCTGGCCGGCCGCACCGATCTCGGCGTCCTCGCCGCGCTGCTCGAGGGGGCACGCCTGGTCGTCTGCAACGACACCGGCGTCTCCCATCTGGCCGCCGCCGCCGGGGCCCCGAGCGTCGTGGTCTTCAGCGCCTCCGACCCCGGCCGCTGGGCGCCGGCGCCGGAGCGCCGCCACCGGATCGTCCGCGGGCAGGCCGCCGGCCGGGACCTGGATCCCGGCGAACCGGTCACGGGCGAGCCGGCCTCGGTGGAGATGGTGCTGGCGGAAGCCGGCGACCTGTTGGCGGAGGCGGCGTGACGTCCGGGCTCGAGCCGCTCCTCGACGCCGTGGCCGGCTGCCGGGCGCTCGTCGTGGGCGAGGCCATGCTCGACGCCTACCTCGACGGCGCGGTCCACCGCCTCTCCCAGGAGGCGCCGGTGCCCGTCGTGGCCCTGGAACGACGCCAGGACGCCCCCGGCGGCGCGGCCAACGCGGCCGTGAACGCACGTGCGCTCGGGGCCGAGGTGTCCCTGCTCTCGGTCACGGGGGACGATGACGCCGCCGAGCGGCTGGCGGCGCTTCTCGACAGCCATGGCGTGGAGCGCGCCGGCGTCGTCCGGGAGGCCTCGCGGCGCACGCACACCAAGCGCCGCGTCGTGGCCGCCGGCCAGATGCTCCTGCGCCTGGACGAGGGCAGCTCCGAGCCGCTTTCCGAGGAGAGCGAGGCGGCCCTCGTCGCGGCACTGCGCGAGCGCTGGACGAATGCGGACGCCGTCGTGGTCTCGGACTACGCCCACGGCGTCATGACCCCATCCGTGATCCAGGCCCTCGGCGCTCTGCAGGCCGGGGCTCCTCGCGTGCTGGCCGTCGACGCCCGCCACCCGATCGCCTACCGGCACGCGGGTGTCACGGCCTGCAAGCCCGAACTTCGGGGAGGTCGCGGCGCTGCTCGACCTCGAGGAGGGCGACGACCGGGCGGCGGCGGTGACCGCGCACGGCCGGCGGCTCCTCGACCTGTGCGGGGCCGAGGTCGTGGCCGTCACCCTCGACACCGAGGGGGCGCTCGTGTTCGAGAGGGGGCGTCCCCCGTACCGCACCTTCGCCCGCCCGCAGCCCGGAAGCCGGGCCACTGGGGCAGGCGACACCTTCACGGTGGCCCTCGCCCTCGGGCTGGCCGCCGGCGGCGACGTGCCGGCGGCCGCGGAGCTCGCCTCGGCGGCCGCCGGCGTGGTCGTCGACCAGGCGGGGACGGCGGCGTGCGGTGCCGAGGACCTTCGCCGGCGCCTCGGCGGGAGCGGCAAGATCGTGCCCTCCGTGGCCGATCTCCGCGCGCGCGGCCAGTCCCTGCGGGCGGACGGGCGGCGGGTCGTGCTCACCAGCGGCTGCTTCGACCTCCTCCACCGCGGGCACGTGACCTACCTCAACCGGGCCAAGGAGCTCGGCGACCTGCTGGTCGTGGCCGTGAACGACGACGCCGGCGTCCGCCGGCTCAAGGGTGATGGCCGCCCGGTCAACCCGCTCGAGGACCGGCTCGGCGTGCTGGCCGGCCTGAGCTCGGTCGACGTCGTCGTGCCCTTCGGCGAGGACACGCCCGTCGAGGTGGTGCGTGCCCTGTCCCCTGACGTGTTCGTCAAGGGCGGTGACTACACGCGCGAGTCGCTGCCCGAGGGAGCGGAGGTCGAGAGGCTCGGCGGCACGGTGCGGATCGTGCCGTACGTGGACGACCGGTCGACGTCGGCGCTCATCGAGCGGATCCGGGCCCAGGCCGGCTGAGCCACGCGCCAGCGCAGGAGCCCAACGGCGGCGGCTCCCGAGGCGGCAAAGGGGAGCACCACGCTCGTGGCCAGCATGCGCACGACCTCCGGCCGGTCGCGCGGCCCCGGCGCGATGCGCCGCCAGGCCAGCTCGCTGGTGCCGGCGGCCCAGGCGCCCAGTCCCGCGGCGGCTGTCCAGCGGCTGTGCGCGGCGAGTCCGGCCATGCCCACCGCGGCGGCGGCCACGGTGGCGACGTGGCGGCGCCGGCGCCCGCGCGGGGCTCCGGCCAGCGCGCGCCAGTCTGGCCCGTGCAGGGCGGTCATGAGCTCGTCGTCGGCGTTCCCGGCCTGCAGGCGCACGCTGGTCCAGAAGCCCGCCGGCCGTACGGGATGGGTGACCTCGCGCTGCCCGCGGACGATGGTGAGCCCGGCCTGCGAGGATCCGGCAGGCCAGCTCGCTGTCCTCGCGGTACGGGCGGCGGAAGCGCTCGTCGAAGCCCCCCAGGCGCTCGAGCACCTCGCGGCGATAGACCAGGTCGGCGGTGATGTAGGCCGCGTCGGCGAGGCCGGCGACGTTCCGCTCCCAGTCCGTGGGCCGTCCGGCGGGCCGGGGTACGTGGACGCGGCCCTGCGAGCCCGCCACGTCCGGGCCCAGGTCGGCCACGTCCGCCGCCAGGGCGGCGCGCCATCCGGGCTCCGGGATCACGTCGTCGTCCAGGAACGCCACCCACGTCGCGGTCGCCGCCGCCAGGCCGGCGTTGCGCGCGGCGGCCGGGCCACGACCGGGTCCGGCCACGACCACGAGGTGGCGCTCGAGGGCGGGCGGGACCGCCAGGTCGAGGGGCGCGGTGGAGCGTCGGCGGTCGTCCACCACCACCAGGCGCCCCGGCAGTGGTCCCGACCCCTCGTCGAGGGCCACGAGAAGCGTCTCCAGCGACGGGCGCCCGGAGGTGGGGACGACGACGTCGAAGTCCGTGCTCATGCCGGCGCGTGCCCGTTCGCCCGGGCACGGCGGACGAGGAAGGGGCCGATGGCCAGCGCGTCGACCGGCGCCGAGCCGAAGCACTCGAGCGCGTCGCGCGGATCGTCGACCATCGGCCGCCCCGCGGTGTTCAGGCTGGTGTTGACGACCACCGGCACGCCGGTGCGGCGCTCGACCGCCTCCAGCAGGCGGGCCACGAGCGGCTCCTCGCCGCGGTCGACGGTCTGGATGCGGGCCGTCCCGTCCACGTGCACGACGGCCGGGATTCGCTCCTCCCAGCCCGGGCGCACCCGGTGGGTGAAGAGCATGAACGGGCTGGGGAGGGGGCCGTCGAAGATCTCGGCCGCCCGCTCGGCCAGCACCATCGGGGCCACCGGGCGGAACTGCTCGCGCCCCTTGATGTCGTTCAGGCGCCCCAGGTTCTCGGCCCGGGTGGGGTTGGCGAGGAGGCTGCGATGCCCGAGGGCCCGCGGCCCGTACTCGCTCCGCCCCTGGAACCAGGCCACGACGCCGTCCGCGGCGATGACGTCCGCCGCCGCCTCCGCCACGTCGGGCGGGCGCTCGTAGGCAATGTCGGCCCGGCGCAGCCAGGCCTCGACCGCGGCGTCGTCCCACTCGGGGCCAAGGGCTGCGCTGATCATGGGCTGGATCTCGTCCCCGGCCTCATGGGCGGCGAAGAGGGCTGCGCCCAGGGCCGTCCCGGCGTCGCCCGCCGCCGGCTGCACCCACAGGCGCTCGAAGGGCCCGTGGCGGGCGAGGTACGAGTTGGCCACGCAGTTGAGGGCCACGCCGCCGGCGAGGGCGAGGTCCCGGTCGCCGGTTCGCCCGTGGATCCACGTGGCCAGCTCGAGCAGCACCTCCTGGAGGCGCTGCTGCACGCTGGCCGCCAGGTCGGCATGGCGGGGCGTCCACTGCTCGCCGTCATCGAGCGGCTCCGCGAAGGAGCTCCAGTCGACCGGCTCGGTGCGGAAGCCACCCGCCCCGTCGGCTCGCACCAGCGTGCGGAAGCGGTCGAGAAAGGCCGGCTCGCCGTGCGAGGCCATGGCCATGACCTTGTACTCGTCGGACGAGCGCAGGAAGCCGACGTGCTGGGTGACCTCCTCGTAGAGCAGCCCGAGGGAGTGGGGCAGGCCCTGCGCGGCGAGGATCTCGAGCCTTCCCCCGCGCACCTTCCCCGCCAGGTGAGACGTCCGCTCGCCCCGGCCGTCGAGGGTGAGCACGCTGGTGTCGCGGGCCGGGCCGGCCAGGTAGGCCGAGGCGGCGTGGGCCACGTGATGGGGCACGAAGCGAACGTGCGATGCCCGGCAGCCCCGGGAAGGCGGTGGCCAGGAACCGGGGGGCCCGCGCGGCGTAGAGCGTGCGCAGCCCCTCCCACGCGTCCGCCGTGATGTCACCGTTCGGCTGGGGGGCGAGCGCTGGATCGTAGGAGTAGGCCACGACGTCGACGTCCCCCGGCTCCAGCCCGGCGCGCTGGAGGCAGAACCGGATGGCCCCCTCGGGCAGCTCCCAGGTGGAGAAGGGCACCGGGCTCTTGCCGTGCTTGCGGCGCGAGAAGCGCTCCTCCTCGGCGGCGGCGACGATCTCGCCGTCGACGACGACGGCCGCTGCCGGATCGTGGAAGACGGCATTGATCCCTAGGGCCCGCACGGGACGCTTCTCACCCGGAGAGGCGCTGCTAAACGAGACTGCCGGGCAGCTCACTCCGGTACAACAGGGCCATGCGCATCGTCGTCGTGGGCGCCGGTGGAGTGGGGGCGGCTGCCGCCGGGGTGGCCCGGCGCCGTCGCTTCTTCGAGCGCCTCGTGCTGGCCGACGTCGACGAGAACCGGGCCCGCGCGGCCGTGGCGGCGCACGGCGACGAGCGCTTCGGGGCGGCCGAGGTGGACGCGGGCGACGTCGACGCCGTGGTCGCCCTCCTCGAGGCCGAGCGCGCCGACGCGCTCCTCAACGCCTGCGATCCGAGGTTCAACCCGCCCCTGTTCGCCGCGGCCGAGCGGGCTGGCTGCACCTACCTCGACATGGCCATGACCCTCTCCCGCCCGCACCCCGAGCGGCCGTACGAGCTCGTGGGGGAGAAGCTCGGCGACGCCCAGTTCGCGGCCGCTGAGCAGCTGGCAGGAGGCCGGGCGCCTGGCCCTGGTGGGCATCGGGCGTCGAGCCCGGCCTGTCCGACGTCTTCGCCCGCTACGCCGCCGATCACCTGTTCTCGTCGATCGACGAGATCGGCGTCCGCGACGGGGCGAACCTCGTGGTGGAGGGCTACGACTTCGCGCCCACGTTCTCCATCTGGACGACCATCGAGGAGTGCCTGAACCCGCCGGTCATCTGGGAGCGTGACCGCGGCTGGTTCACCACGGCGCCGTTCTCGGAGCCGGAGGTGTTCACCTTCCCGGAAGGGATCGGCCCGGTCGAGTGCGTGAACGTGGAGCACGAGGAGGTCATCCTCATCCCGCGCTGGGTCGACTGCCGCCGGGTGACCTTCAAGTACGGGCTCGGGCAGGACTTCATCGACGTCCTCCAGACCCTCCACCGCCTGGGGCTGGACTCCACCGAGCCGGTGTCCGTGCGCGGGACGTCCGTGGCCCCGCGGGACGTCGTCGCCGCTGCGCTCCCCGATCCCGCCACCCTCGGCGACCGCATGCACGGCCTGACCTGTGCCGGCACGGTGGTCACCGGCACCGGCGCCGACGGGCGCCCGCGGTCGACCTACCTGTACCACGTGGCCGACAACGACCAGGCGATGCGGGAGTGGGGGAGCCAGGCCGTCGTGTGGCAGACCGCGCTGAACCCGGTGATCGCCCTCGAGCTCCTCGCCTCGGGCGTCTGGAGCGGCGTGGGCGTGCTCGGCCCGGAGGCCTTCGATGCCGTGCCGTTCCTCGACCTGCTGGCGGACTACGGCGCCCCGCACGGCGTGATGGAGCTCGCCGCTCCCTAGCCGCCGGTCTCGACCGGGCCGCCCAGCGCGCACCACTCGCTCCACGAGCCTGGATACAGGCGGGCGTCGGTGCGGCCCGCTTCCGCCAGGGCGAGCAGGGGCACGCACGCGGTGACGCCGGAGCCGCAGTAGGCGACGATCGAGGCGGCGCCGAGCACATCGGCGCTGACCGGCCAGCTCTCGTCGAAGGGCACGTTGCGGGCTCCGGGGATGTGGCCGGCCACCGGGTCGACGGGCTCCACGTCGCCCCGGAAGCGCTCCGGGCGGCGGGCATCGAGGAGGAGGGTGCCCGGATCGCGGGCGGCGACCGCCTCGGCCTCGGCGACGTCATCCGAGCGCACCCGGAGGGTGAGCGACCGCGCGGTGGCCTCCTCGTCGCCACTCGTGGTCGGGCCGCGCCAGGCAGCGAAGCCGCCACGCAGGACCGCGGCCTCGTCGTGGCCCACGTGCCGGAGGAGCCACCACAGCCTGGCGGCGCCGCCGTTCATGTCCTGGTCGTAGGCGACCACGAAGGTGTCGTCGCCGATCCCGGCCTCACCGGCGGCGGTGGCGAACCTGGCCAGGTCGGGCAGCGGATGGCGCCCGCGGGGGCCGGGCGGGTCGGAGAGGTCCTGCTCGAGGTCGAGGAACGAGGCACCCGCGACGTGGCTCTCGAGATAGAGGGCGCGGCCGCGCCCGGGACGGGCGAGCTCCCAGCGGCAGTCGACCACCTGGAGGCGGGGCTCGCTGGAGCCGCGCCTCCAGCTCTGCAGGCTCGATCAGGGGAGACGGCACCGCGCCGGATGATCGTGCATCGCGGCGGGGGCGCTCGACATGAAAGGAGCGACCGGTCATCATCATCGGCATGCGCTCGTCGCTGCGGGTCCCGATGGTGGCCGTCTCCGTCGTCGCGCTCGCGCTCCTGGGTGCCGGCTGCGGTGGCGGAGGGGGCGGCAGCAGCACGCAGGCGATGTCGGCGAGCGACTGGGCGAACGGCGTGTGCACGGCGGTCTCGAAGTGGAAGACCTCGGTCACGTCCGCCGTCAACTCGCTCAAGGGCGGCAATCTGTCCCAGAACACGGCCAAGAGCGCGGCGACCTCGGTCGAGAACGCGACGAGCACGCTCGAGTCGGACCTCAAGAACCTCGGGAAGCCGAACACGTCGTCGGGCGACCAGGCGCAGAAGTCCGTCCAGACGCTCTCCTCCAACCTCTCCACCGGGAAGAGCAAGATCCAGAGCGACGTCAACGGCGCGTCCGGGGTCTCGGGCCTGCTCGCGGCCGCCTCGAGCGCCGCAGCCACCCTCAGCACGATGAGCCAGCAGGTGCAGTCGACCGTTTCGGACCTCAAGGCCCTGGACCCGAAGGGCGAGCTGGGGACCGCGTTCGACAAGTCGTCGGCCTGCCAGTCGCTCAAGTCGAGCTCCTGACAGGCGCCGTGCGCCGGGCGTATCGCGAGTACCGGCCGCCCGTCGGGCTCGAGCCCGTGGTGGCCTGCCTGTGGGAGCAGGAGGACGAGGAGGACCGGACGCAGCGCGTCGTGCCGGACGGCTGCATCGACCTGGTCGCCGTCGCCGGGCGCGAGCTGGTGATCGTCGGTCCCGACACCGGCCCTCGCCGCGTGGACCTGCCCGCGCCACGCGCGCGTCTCGGGTATCCGCCTGCGTCCCGGCGCGGCCGGCGCCGTGCTCGGACTGCCGGCGGTCGAGCTGCGCGACCACGAGGCTCCCGTCTCACTTCTCTGGCGCGACGGCGGAGCGCGGCTCGACGAGGCCGTGGCGTTTGCCGAGCCGCGGCGGCGCCTCGAGCTGCTGGCCGCGGCCGTTGCCGGCCGCGGCGCCGAGCCCGACGAGCTCGTGGCCGCCGCGGCCCTGCGGCTGGCCGCTCCGAGGGCCCGCGTCGCCGATGTCGCCCGGGACCTCGGCGTCAGCGAGCGCCAGCTCCATCGGCGACTGCTCACGGCGGTGGGATACGGGCCCAAGATGCTCGCCCGAGTCGCCCGCCTGCGGCGGCTGGTGGCGCTGGCCGACGGCCCGCTGGCCTGGCGCGCCCTCGACGCCGGGTACGCGAGCCAGGCCCACATGAACGACGAGGTACGCCGCCTGACCGGGACCACGCCCGTCCAATTTCTGAAGGACGCGATGGTGACCGCGGCCTAGGGTCGCCGCGAGCGGCGTGAGCTCAGCCGTCGAGCCTCGGCAGCGTCCCCTCTCGATATGGCCCTTCCGCCGGGTGTTGGTACGGCGCGTAGGCCTCACGTGGGGAGGACGTCGTCGTCTCCACGCCCGCGTTGTGCTTCCGGGCAACGTCGGCGGCCGGGTATCGCAGCTCCTCGGGATCCGGGCGCGCGCCCACCATGACGATCGCGCACGGCCCGCTCCCGGCGCCGACGAAGACGTGCTCCGTCCCGGCAGGGCAGTGGACGAAGTCCCATTGCTTGAGGGGGCGCTCCTCTCCCTCGACCAGGAGCAGGCACTCGCCGGAGAGCACCAGGAAGTCCTCCTGGGCGTTCTCCGAGTGGTACATGCAGTTGGGCTGCCCTGGGCCGAGGACCTGGATGTTGATCCCGAAGTCGGGGAAGTGGACGTCGCCCTCGAAGCGTGCACGACGATGCCGAACACGTCGCTGTCCCACCACCTCGCGTCGCGCGCGTTGACCACGAACCACCCGGCCCCTTCGGGAACGAGCCCGTTCTGTGTCTGCGCAAGCCGTTGCCTCGTCCACCAACGCCTCCGTCTCGACACTGCCAGCTGTCCCGGCAGCATGAACGCTCGTCGCCGGTAGAGTCGCGGTCGTGGCCTCGCGCTGGTCGCTCGCCTCCCGGGACTCGGTCCTGTCCGGCGGCGACGCGCGCTGATGATCGGCGTCGGCGCGGCGGTGACCGCCGCCTGGCTGCTCAGGCGTTAGCCACGCGTTAGCGGACGGCGGAAGCCTTCCTCTGCCCGGCCAGCCTGGCCGGGCGGGTGCCGGTGGAAGGAGCCGCGAATGTCCAGGATCCACGTTCTCGCGGCGGCGATCGCAATCGTCTGCCTTGCCGCCGGGCCGTCCAGTGCGACCGGGAAGGATGTCGCCCCGTACTCGGTGAGCGCGGTGGCGCTTCTCGGCACCGGGGGAACCGACATCTCCATCACGGTCACGAGCGCGACCGACCCGCTCCCGGACCACCTCGACAAGGTGCAGCTCAAAGCGCTCCCGTTCGACGGCGACGGCCTGCGCACGACGAACTACTTCGACCTGCCGCACCCGAGGGCGTCGCCGTGCTTCACGTCGACGGGCTCGAACGGCACCGGCCTCTGGCCCTCCTCGTGCACGTGAAGAACGGGCGCGAATATGACCTCGAAACTGCGACGCAGGTCCTCCTGCGCCCCGACCTGACCGTCACGAGCGTGTCGGCGCCGACCGACGTCACGCGCCGCCAGCCGTTCGCCGTGACTGCGGCCATCGCCGAGATCGGCGGCGACACGGGCGCGTCGGCGACGGCCACGCTGTTCGACGGCACGACCGAGCTCGCCTCGAGGCCCGTGACCGTCGACGCGGGCGGCAGCACCACGGTCGCCTTCGATGCCGTCCTCACCGACGCCGGCCGCCACGACCTGCGTGTCGCCGTCTCCGGGAGCGATCCCGCGGAGTCCAACCTGTCGAACGACGAGGCATCCGCTCCGGTCGACGTCCACCTGTACGGCGCGGACGGCGTGGTCTCGACGGACCACTGGGTGGCGACCAAGGTCGGCGAGGACATTCTTCGCGCCGGCGGCAACGCCATCGACGCGGCCGCAGGAATCGAGTTCGCGCTCAACGTCGCCGACCCGAATCTGACCGGCCTCGGTGGCGGGGCGTCGGTCGTCGTCCGGCTCGCGAACGGCGAGCAGTGGGCCATCGACGGCCGCGAGGTGGCGCCGCACGCGACGACCGCCGGTGAGTACCGCGGCAAGAGCGCAGCGAGCGTCGGCATCAACGGCTACTCCGTCGGCGTACCGGCCACGCTGCGCACCGTCGACGAGATGCTCACGCGCTGGGGCACGATGTCGCTTGCCGACGTCCTCCAGGAGCCGATCAGCCTGGCCGAGAACGGCGTGCCCGTCGGCGTGGCGCTGGCCAGCGGAAGCGCGGAGCCGCGCACGCTCGACCTTCAGCCCGAGACGATCGCCATGTTCCGGCGGCCGGACGGCACGCCGCTCCAGCCAGGCGACACGATCGTCCAGCCTGACCTGGCCAAGACGTTCCGCCTCATCGCGAGCCAGGGGGAGGACGTCTTCTACCACGGCGCGATCGCCCAGGCCATCGTCGACGCGCAGCGTCGCCTGTCTCCGACGAAGCCGATTGCCGGTGGCCAGGGCCGGATGACGCTGGCCGACCTCGCGAACCTCCGCGTGACCGTCGAGAAGCCGCTGTCGCTGGATTACCACGGGGACCAGGTCCTGGCACCGCCCCCGTCGACCAGCGGCGGCGTGGTCCTTCTCGAGGCGCTTGGTCTCTACCAGAAGGTCCAGCAGGCGAACCCGCAGGCCGACTTCGGTTTCGCCACGCCGGCCTCGATGCACGCCTCGCTCGAGTCGATGCGGCTCGCCTTCGCCGACCGGGACATGTGGGTCGGAGACCCCCAGGCCGGAGACTCCCAGGTCGTCGACGTCCCGACTGACGGCTTGCTCTCGGACGGCTATCTCACCGGGCGCAGCTCGCTCATCGCCCTCGACAGGCGGATCGCGGTCGCGCTGCCGGGCGACCCGCGTCCATACGACCCGGCCGGCGTCGCGGCCGACGACACGGAGCCCACCGGGCACACGACCCACTTCTCGGTCATCGACAAGTGGGGCAACGCGGTGTCGATGACCTCGACGGTCGCCGACACGTTCGGGAGCGGGATCATGGTGCCCGGATACGGATTCGAGCTGAACGACAGCCTGAACCTGTTCAACCTCACCCCGCGGTTCGACGCCGCGAAGGGCAACCCGGGCGCGAACGACGCGGCTCCGGACAAGCGTCCCATGGGCAGCATGACCCCGACGATGGTCGTGAAGGACGGCGAGCCGATCCTGGTCACGGGGACGTACGGGAGCGCATTCATCCCGAGCCTGGTCTTCAACGTCGTCACCGACGTGATCGACCACGGCATGACCCTGCAGCAGGCGGTCGACGCGCCTCGCATGTGGGGCATGTCCGCCAACGTCGCGGCCGGCGAGCGCGAACTTCGCCTGGAACCCCGGGATCCCGCAGTCGACCATCGACGCCATGCGGGGGATCGGCGACCAGATCGCCCGGTTCCCGACCGCCGGGTTCGGGCTCCGGCGCAGCTCGGCCGGCGTCGACCCGTCCACGCTGGGCCTCGTCGGCGTATCCGACAGGCGGGAGTGGTCCGACCCGCTGGCCACCGTCATTCCCTGGCAGCCGTCGGGCTAGCACTTTCGCCACGCCTGTCAAGCGCCCTTGACAGCGTGATGCAGCGAGGCGACCTTCCTGTCAAATGAACTTGACAGCAGGGTCGCTGACATGAGGAATCGCGTGCGCGAGCTGCGCACGGGGCGCGGGCTCTCCCAGGGAGAGCTCGCGTCGGCACTCGAGGTGTCGCGGCAGACGATCATCTCGATGATACCCCCCGGTCGTGGGATGCACCGGTGGTGGCCGTTCCCCTGATGCTGGCCCCATGCCTACTTTCCATATCGCAAGGCTCATCCTTGCCTCCCGCGTCGAGAGCTCGCGCGGGCAGACGATGGCCGAGTACGCCGTCGTCCTCGGGGTCGTCACGCTCGCGATCATCGCTGCGCTCGTGTTCCTCGCCGGGGGAATCAGCGGCGGGCTCTCGTCCGTCTCGAGCGGCATCTGACACGGCGGGCGCCGCGCGACCGTCCCCTCGCGCGGCGCCCGCATCCTCCGGTGTCTCCTCCGGGAGTCCGGCTCGACGACGACCGATGACTTTCGCGACGCTCGGGAGTCAGACTGTCGAGAGCGGATTCGAATCCTGAGGAGATGCACTGATGCCCGAGACTCGGCTCCTGGTCGGAACGCGCAAGGGCTGTTTCGTGCTCGAGAGCGACGCCGACCGACGCGATTGGAAGCTCCGCGGGCCCTACTGCGACAGCTGGCCCGTCTACCACGCCATCCAGGACCGCGGGTCCGGCGCCATCTATGCCGCCGCGGCGAGCGAGTGGCACGGCTCGGCGGTCTGGCGTAGCGACGACCTCGGGGAGACCTGGACGATGTCGAGCGAGGGCATCGGCTACGACGAGGACGACCCGCGCAAGGTGTCGAAGGTCTCGACGCTCGCCGTGGCCGGAGACCGTGTGCTCGTCGGCGTCGAGGCGCCCGGCATCTTCGAGAGCCGCGACCGCGGTCAGAACTGGTCGCTCCTGACCACGCTCGCCGGCCAGCCCGGAAGCGAGCTCTGGGACGATCCGGAGAACCAGCCGCCCGGGCACCTCGGCATCTCGGGGCTCACCCCGGATGACGACGATGCGTCGCACTTCTGGGCCATCGTGCAGGGCATCGGGCTGTTCGAGACCGGCGATGGGGGCGAGACGTGGACGCCGCGCAACCGCGGCCTCCGGGCGGATTGGCCCCGTCCGCACGAGGAGGTCGGTTTCTGCGTGCACCGCGTGGCCATCTCCCCGGCCGATCCAAGCCGGATGTACCAGCAGAACCACGTGGGCATGCACCGAAGCGACGACGCCGGCCGCTCCTGGACCGAGATCACGGACGGGCTGCCCACCGAGTTCGGCTTCGCCGCCGCTGCCCACCCTCACGACCGCGACGCCTTCTACGTGATCCCGCTCGACCCGGGGCATGCGCGCTGCATGCCCGACGGCGCCGCCGCCGTGTGGCGGACGCGCGACGCCGGCGAGAGCTGGGAGCGCCTCGGTCGCGGCCTGCCCCAGAGCGGCGCCCACCTCGGCGTGCTCCGGATGGCGATGGCGACCGACGGGCACGACATCCCGGGCCTCTACTTCGGCACCAGCACCGGCCAGGTCTTCGCCAGCGCCGACGAGGGCGACACCTGGCAGGAGATCGCGAACTACCTGCCCCCGGTGTGGTCGGTCGAGGTCGCGGAGACGGGCTGATGGCCGAGCTCCGCCTCCCGCCGACGCTGCCGTCGTTCTACGCCGACCTGCCGCGCCGTCTCGAGATCGACGCGACCACGGTGGCGGAGGCGTTCGACCGCCTCGACCAGCGCTGGCCCGGGCTCCGGGACCGCCTGTGCGAGCCCGGGCCGGAGCTGCGGCGGCACATCCACGTCTACGTCGACCAGGAGCGGGCGACGTTGCAGACACCGCTGGCGGCGGCCTCGAGGGTCGATGTCATCGCCGCCATCAGCGGCGGCTGACGGGCGGTCACCTCCCGTGCGCCGGTCCCCGAGAGGGTGATTCCGCTTGCCCCTCGGAAAGGTGATCTTCCCCGGAAGGGGGATCGACGGAAAGGCCCCGGAGACCAATATGGACTGAAGGTGCCCCGTTCTCTTCTACCCGCGCGCGTCCGACCGCCGCGCCTTGTCCCGCGAGCGCGGCCAGGTCGTCGGCATGGTCGTGGTCAGCCTCGTGACCGTGTTGGGAGCCAGCGCGCTCGTGCTCGACGTCGGTAGCCACTACGTCGAGAAGCGCAAGAGCCAGGACGCGGCCGACGCCGCCGCGCTCGCCGGAGCGCAGCAGCTGCCCAGCGCGACGAGCAGCTCGATGCAGTCGTCGCTGAGCACGTTCGACCAGAAGAACGATTCGCGCGGCACGTACAACTTCACCGTCTCCCAGTCGACGGGCGCGACCGCGCCCGACACCGTGGCCGTGACGGTGAACTCGACCGACCCCGGCGTGTTCTCGCGCGTCTTCGGCATCGCGTCCGTCAACGTCACGACGCAGGCCACCGCGCGCCTCGCGACGTACACAGAGTTCGGGACGGGCATCGGCCCGTGGGCGATCGACACGCCGACCTACAACGGCCTGACTTTCAACGCCAGCGGCGATGAGCAACGTCACCTGCATCAAGGACGGCGGCGGGAACGGCAACTGCTCGGGCACGATCGCCCCCGGCAACTTCGGCCGGATCCAACCGCCCAACACCGGCAGCAGCTGCGCGGCCGGCGGGGGTGGCGGCACCAACATCTATCGCGATCTCATCACAGGCGCCATCCAGGCCTGCGCTCTGCAGGCAGGCGACTCGATCTACCCGCAGACGGGCAACGGGGGCTCGAACACGGGCTCCGCGCTGACCACCCGGGGCGCCGTCACGCCGTTCGATCCCAACACGCTCTGGGTGCAGGACAGCAACGGAAACTGGGGCATCAAGAACTTCGCCGACCCCAATCTCGTGATCATTCCCGTGATCGTGAGCTTCCCGAACGGCAACCACCCGATCACCATCGTGTCGTTCCACTACTTCATCATCACGAGCTACACCGCTTCCGAGGTCGAGGGCGTCTTCGTCCAGCCGCCGTCTGGGACGATGAGCGGGCCGAACGGCGCGATCTGCGCCGTGGCCAACAACACGAGCCGGCTCTGCGCGACGACGTCGTACACCGGTTCCGGCATGTCGACGATCCGCCTCGTCGGCTAGCCGGGCAGCCAGCCCTCCTGGTAGCGCGCGGGCGCTGTCCGGCCGAACCGCGCGTAGGAGTCCGACGCGTCGGTCGTGTCCTCCGTCGACCGAGGCGCCGTGACGGCGGCCGACCTCGTCGGCGGCGTACGCCCCGCCGTGGCAGTTCTCGTCGATGTGCTCGCTCGCGCATTGGCGAGGACCACGGACGGCCCGCGTCCCGCGCCGACGAACGTGTGCCTCGTTCCGGGAGGGCAGTGCACGAAGTCCCACCGCGGCAGCTGCCGTTCCTCGCCCTCGATGATGAACAGCGGCCCGTCGGCGAGCACCAGGAAGTCCTGCTGGTCGTTTCCCAGTGGTACAGGCCCGGCGCGTCACCAGGGAGAGAGGGCACCAGGCCGATCCCGGCCTCGGGAACCATCTCGCGCGCCGATGGTAGGCGGAGTCACTCCGCCAGCACGTCCGCCAGGGTCCGGCCGCTGGTCACCGAGCGAGGCTCCTCCGCCACGACGTCGGACCCCGGCCGCGCCTGCTCGTCGCGGCGCTTGACCAGCAGCCACTGGGCCTTGTCGCCCGGGCGGGTGCGCTGGAGCGCGAACCCACCGTGCAGCTTCTCCCCGTGGAGGACGAAGACCGCGTGCCCCCGGTCGAGCGCCTCGGGCCACGGCACGCGGCCACCCTGCTCGTAGGTGCCCCGATCCCACACGATCACGCCGCCGTCGCCCAGCCGTCCCTCGAAGGCGTTGTGCGAGCAGTCGTGGTCCTCGACCTGCACCGCCAGGCGCTTGGCCGCCGGATCGAGCGATGGGCCCTTGGGCACGGCCCAGGAGCGCATGACGCCGTCAACCTCGAGGCGCAGGTCGAAGTGGTGGGCGGTGGCGGCGTGCTCCTGCACGACGAAGACGCCCGCCGCGACCCCGCGTACCGCGAACTGCTCGTGCCCCTCGACCTTCACCGGCTCGACGTCGACCGACTCGACCTCCGCGAGGCCCGGGGCTCTCGCGGAGATACCGCAGAAGGGATTCGACGGCGTCCTGATCCCCCTCGGCGTGCAGCGCGACCGTCCCGTCGTCACAGTTGCGAACCCACCCGAGAACGCCGCGCGACGCGGGCGCGGCGCACGATCGTGTCGCGGAGGCCGACGCCCTGGACGCGCCCGTGCAGCGTGGCGCGGACAGCGGTATGCGGCACGACGGCATCGTGCCGCGTCGGCGACGGCAGTGCGACGCGAGGCCTCAACGGCGAAGGGGGCGGCGCACGCCTGGTGCGTGCGCCGCCCCTCTTCTCACTCCCGCTGAGCCAGGCTCAGGCGTTTCCGCAGATCGCGTACGCCGTGACGGTCACGGTCGTGCTGGCACCGATGGTCTTCTCGGCGACCACCGTGGTCGTCCAGGTCGTGCTGCTGCTCGGGTACGAGGCCACAGAGCCGACGTCATGAGTGTTGCCCGTCGTCTGGTACCGCCCTCCACCTCCGAGCAGGACCTTGCCGGCGCCGCACGTGGCGGTGGCGGTCGCGGTCGTGTCCGACGCGAACGGGGCCGGAGCCGTGACCGGCGTGCCGGTCACGATCGTGGCGCCCGAGGTCGTGCCGGCCGGGCCCTGAGGACCGGTCGCGCCCGTGTCGCCCTTCGGTCCCTGTGCGCCGGTCGCACCGGCGGGGCCGGTCGGGCCGGCGGGGCCGGCGGGGCCGGCGGGGCCAGCGGGGCCGGCAGGGCCCTGCGGGCCACCGGCGGGTCCGGCCGGTCCCTGCGGTCCGGTGCGCGCCGGTGTCACCCTTGTCACCCTTGTCACCCTTGGGACCCTGCGGGCCGACGGCGCCGGTGTCGCCCTGGGGACCCTGCGGTCCGGTGGCGCCGGTGTCGCCCTGGGACCCTGCGCGCCGGTGGCGCCGGTGTCGCCCTGCGGACCCTGCGGTCCGGCGGGGCCGGTGTCGCCGATCGGGCCCTGCGGGCCGATCAGACCTGTGAGCGCCGGTGTCGCCCTGGGGCCCGGTGGCGCCCGGATCGCCCTGCGGCCCCACGGGGCCGAGCAGACCCATCGGGCCGGTCAGGCCCATGAGCCCCTGGTCGCCCTGGGGTCCCTGCGCGCCGGTGGCGCCGGTGTCGCCCTGGGGACCCTGCGCGCCGGTGGCGCCGGTGTCGCCCTGGGGACCCTGCGCGCCGGTGGCGCCGGTGTCGCCCTGCGGGTCCCTGCGCGCCGGTGGCGCCGGTGTCGCCCTGGGGACCCTGCGCGCCGGTGGCGCCGGTGTCGCCCTGGCGGACCCTGCGCGCCGGTGGCGCCGGTGTCGCCCTGGGGCCCTGCGGGGCCGGTGGCGCCCGGTGTCGCCCTGGGCGCCCTGCGCGCCGGTGGCGCCGGTGTCGCCCGCCTGGCGCCGGTGTCAGCCCGTCAGGCCCGTCAGACCCGTCAGGCCCTGCGGCCCGATCGGCCCCACCGGGCCGATCAGCCCCATCGGGCCGGTGAGACCCATGAGACCGGTGTCGCCCTTGTCACCCTTGGCGCCGGTCGCGCCGATGGCACCAGTGGCGCCCGTGGCACCAGTGGCGCCGGTGGCACCGGTTGCGCCGGCATCGCCGGTCGCGCCCGTAGCACCAACCGGCCCCTGGACGCCGATCCGGCCGCGGAGGCCGCGCTTCCCGCGCTTGCCGCGCTTCCCGAGCACGGCGTGCGTCGAGCCCGCGGGACAGTGATACCCGCCGCGGGTGACGACGTGGAGCGTCCACCCATCCTGCGCCGAATAGCACACCCTCTTGCCGCCGACATGGCCCGAGCCGAAGGCGAAGGTGGCGCCTCCGGCCAGACAGGCGAATACCACCATGGACACGATGAAGCTACGCATACCCTCGTTCCTTTTGGGTCGACCGGCTCGTGGCGCGGACGAAGTTGGCCACCGCTGGGCAAATTCCAGCTCTTGGAGCTTCGCTATCGGCCCAAATGTGAGGGTTCTTTAGCCTGAATCTGCCGAAAGCTACGCTTCGGCTGGTATCGGAGGAGGCATCGGTCATCGCTGATGGCCGATTTGCCGGAGGTAAGGCCGGAAACGCGCCTCCTCGTCGGCGCGGTCAGGCGCTCTCAGTCGGGATAGACGGTCGTCTCGGACACCTTCTGGATCGCCCGTTTGGGGGGATCATCAACGGCGTCCGAGCCGCGCGGGCCGCCCTCGCAGCCGGGAGCACACACGTGCCATGGGCCTTCAACTGCGCGAGTGACGCGAATGTTCCCCGAGGCGCGTTTACGGCCCTAGCTCTTGGTGCCGGCAAGGATGCGTGTCAGCTTCTAGCCGGGTGGCCGCGGCTCGAGGGCGGTGAGGCGCCGGAGCGATCGAAGAACGGCGCCCGGCGCCTCCACCCAGACGAAATGGCCGGCACCCTCGACGATGTCGACCCAAGCTCCCGGGATCCGCGCGGCCGTGTCCGTCGAGGCTGCGACCGGCATCGGGCTCCGTGAGCCATGGACGAAGGCGACAGGCACCCGGATCCCTGGCAAGCCCGCCTCGAGCGCCGGCAGCTCTACGAGGATCGAGCGCCCCATCTGCGCCGAGCGCTCGCTCGCCATTCGCAACTCCGGCATCGGTGGCGCCAGCTTGGGATCAGCGATTGTTCGCGCGCCAGACCGTCGTCTCGTCGGCGCCAGTCGTGCGTTGCTCGTCAGCTCGCATCGCGAGCGCGCCGCGACTCGGGTAGCCGTCGGAAGATCTCCTCGTCGAACTCCGGCCACCGTCCGTCGCCCACCGACCCGAGCGGGTCGACGGCGAGCACCCCGAATAGGCGATCAGGGACCGCCTCCGCGACGTGCAGGGCGAGATGCCCGCCCCACGAATGGCCGACGACATAGGCCCTGTCCCAGCCGAGCGCATCGAGAACGCGACGGGCGTCGCCGACGTCGGTCGCCACCGTGTATGGCCCTTCCACTGCCGACGGCGCAAGCCCTCGCTGCTGGTACCAGACGACGGTGTTCTCCACTGCGAGCTCGTCGGCGAGATCGCGGAGGTAGTCGAAGCCCAGGCCCGGTCCCCCGTGCAGCAGGAGGACCGGCGGGCCGCTACCCGCACGGCGGCCGGCGATCAGCGGTCCACCGTCGTGTGTCGCGAACTCCGACCAGATCACAGCGCCGATCGTCCCACGCCACAGCCCACATCGCGAGGACATACGCAAGGGCGTCAACCTCGCCTGCGGTTCGGCTAGCCCCTGAAACCGAAGAACCCGCCATTTGCAGCGGGTTCTTGAGGTGGAGCTAAGCGGATTCGAACCGCTGACCTCCTGGGTGCGATCCAGGCGCTCTCCCAACTGAGCTATAGCCCCGCTGGCAGGCCAGTTTACCGATCCTGAGGACTGAGCTCTGAGGGACGCCTCAGTATGCTGCGCGCCGCATTGGCCCGACGATCATCGCTCAAGCCGCAGCTGAACCAGATCCGGATCTGGGCCCGTCAGGGCCGCACCGACATCTGGATCGCCCACACGCTGGAGAGCACGCCGGAGGCGATCCGGTCGTTCCGGATCGACAACGGCCTGCTCCGCCCCGGGGAGCCGGCGCCGGCTCCCGCGCCGGCGCGGTCGGCGAAGCCGGAGGGTGAGACCTCGACGCGGCGGCGGCGCCGGACCAGGGCGGCGGCAGCGGAGCCCGAGGCACCGCCTGCGGAGCAGGCACCCGAGACCGAGACGGCGGCCAAGCCCGCCCGCCGGCGCGGACGGCGCGGCCGCTCCGGCGGCGCTCAGGCCGAGGAGGCGGTGGCCGGCGCCATCGTGCGCGGCGTGGCCATCCAGCTGCCCGAGTCCGTTCTCGCGGACCCGGCCTTCAGGGAGCACTGGGACGGCGTGCAGGCGATCACGGCCGAGATCGGCCCCGAGACCATCGTCCTGCGGCGCGCCTGAGCCGGTTCTACCGATCTAGCCGAACTGGGTGACGCGAACGCGCAGCAGCGCCTTGGCCTGCTCGACGAGCGAGAGCGGGTCGAGCGGCTTGCCGACGAACGCGCTCGCGCCGCGCTCCTCGGCGTCCTCGCCGTCCTCGACCTTGCCCGAGAACATGATCACCGGCAGCGTGTCGATGCCGTGCTTCTCGCGCACGCGGCGGAGCATCTCCCAGCCGTCGATGCCCGGCAGGGTGACGTCGAGCATCACGAGGTCGGGCGGATCCTCGTCGAGCGCCGCGAGGCCCTCCTCGGCCGTGGCGGCCTCGCGCACGACCATGCCGTCGAACTCGAGGTTCACGCGGATGAACTCGCGCAGGCGCGGATCGTCGTCGACGACGAGCACCACCGCGTCGCCGCGTGCCCGCGAGCCGGCGCCGTTGCGCTGGATGAACGCGTCGAGATCGGAGCGCAGGAAGCGCCGGTGGCCGCCGGGCGTGTAGAAGACCGGCAAGGCGCCCGCTATCGGTCCAGACCCGGACGGTGCTCTGTGCGATCCCCAGGTACTTCGCCGCCTGACCGAGCGTCAGCCAGTTCGGCTCGGCGGAATGGGCGCCGGTACGACGGGGCGGCTGGTCGCTATCGGCCACCCCGACAATCTAGCGGAACCCGCCGACAGCTGGAAGAACCCGGTCTTGCTAAGGCCCGCTTGTCACCACAACCGTGAGGGTTCGCGTGCCCACCGTCTGGGTCACGGGGACGGCCTGGAGGGGGCGAATCCGGGTCACCGTATGGGTTGTGGAGGGCCGGTGGGCGATGGCGTCGCCCAGCGCGGCGCCGACGGCCAGGAGCAGCAGGACGCCGAGCACCTTGAGAAGCGTGCGTCCCCAGGGCCGTCGCCGCCGCCGGCGCGTCCGTGAGCGGGCATGCGACCCGAGGTATGGGGGCTCGGCCACGGGCTAAGGCTTCCAGTCGCGCGCTCCGCGCGCGGCGGCGGCGAAGACGGGGTCCGCGACGAGGGAGAGGTCGTGCGCCCACGCCTGGCCCGGGGCGAGGCGCTGGGACAGGTCGCGCGCCCAGGGGCCGGCGCCCTCGTAGGCGGTGACCAGCTCCGCCATCGTGTAGGTGCGGCCGACGCGGCGGACGAGCTCGCGGCGGATCTCCTCCGTCAAGCGGTCGAGTGTCGGACCGCGGGTCGGGTCCCTCCGCGCGGCCGCCAGCCGCCGCTCGCCGGCCGCCCAGTCAGCCCGGGCCGACGTGACGCGAGGGTCGCTCACGTCCACGCGCAGCACCGGCCGGGCCAGGGCTCGAGGGCGGCGCCGGCCAGAATCCGCTCGCCCAGGGCGTAGGGGCCGGCGGCGAGGGCCACCGCCGCGTGGGCGTGCAGGCACTTCACCGGCCCGCCCGGGCGTCCGCCGCCGATGCCGGCGTCGAGCACGGCCCCGTCGTCCGGGCGCTCGTCGCCGGGCCGGGCCAGCGCGTGCCGGCGCCGGCGCAGCCGCTCCTCCGCCTGCGCCCGGTCCGCCGCCAGGGCGGGATCGGCCGCGAGGGCCGCGTTGGCCTCGGACACGCCGCCCGCGCTCTCGAGCCGGGCGACGGCGCGCGACAGGTGGCGGCAGGAGATCCACCAGGTGGTCGGGAACGGCGTGCCATCCTCGGCGTAGGGCTCCTGCTCGATCACCGCCGGACCGCCGTGCGGGCAGCGCCACGCCACGCCCGCCAGGGCACGCGGTGCACGCCCGAGCTGGCGCTTCGATGGCCGCGCGATCCCCCTCCGTCACCGTCACGGCCCACAGGGTACGAGGCAGGGATGAGCAGGCGCCCGGCGAAGGCGCGCCCGTGGCCGCCCCACCGTCCCGCCGGGCGCGTCCGCGAGCGCCGCCGCCGCGCCAAGCGGCTGGTCGTGCTCGTGGCTGCCGTCCTCGTCGCCGTGCTCTACGTCGGGCCCGTGCGCTCCTACCTGGACGCGCGGGCCGCCGAGACGCAGGCGCGCAGCGACGTGGCGCAGCTCGGGCCGAGCAGGCGCGCCTGCAGACCACGCCTGCGCTCGCTGCACTCGAACGCCGCCGTCATCGCCCTGGCGCGCGAGAGGGCTACATCTTCCCCGGCGAGACGCCCTACGTCATCCCGCACAACTGACCGCCTTGCTCAGAGCGTCTGCACGAGGATCGTGTTGGTGGCGCCCGGGCGGTTGACGTTCGTGCCGCTCGTGATCACGACGCGATCGCCGCGGCCCGGCGAGGCCGGCGCCCTTGCACCGCCTCCATGCAGCGCCGCCAGAGCTCCTCGACGTCGAGGTCTCCTCCAGGCGGAGCGGGACGACGGCCCAGTCGAGCATCAGCTGGCGCTGCACGACGCGGATCGGGGTGCAGGCGACGATCGTGCGGCGCGGGCGGTGCTTCGAGACCTCGCGCGCCGACTCGCCGGTCACGGTCGGCACGACGATCGCGGCGACCCCGAGCAGCTCGGCCATGTCGCAGGCCGCCGTGCCCGACGACGTCCGAGATGTAGCGCGGGCCCAGGCGAGCGGCCGAAGTCGTGTCGTGGTAGTCGAAGCTCGGCTCGACCGCGAGCGCGATCGAGACCAGCGTCTCCACGGCCTCGATCGGGATAGCTCGCCGACCGCGGTCTCGCCCGAGAGCATGACGGCGGCGGTGCCGTCGAGCACCGCGTTGGCGACGTCCGAGGCCTCGGCGCGCGTCGGCTCGGGGCTGCTGCACCATCGACTCGAGCATCTGCGTGGCCGTGATCACGGGCTTGCCGGCCTCGCGGCCGAGCCGGATGATCCGCTTCTGCAGGAGCGGCACGTCGGCGGCCCCGATCTCGACGCCCAGATCGCCGCGCGCCACCATCAGGCCGTCGGCCACGGCCACGATCGCGTCGAGCTGCTCGACCGCCTCGGCCTTCTCGATCTTGGCGATCACGCGCTGGCGGCCGCCGAGCCTCGCGTGATCATGCTCGCGCAGATCCTCGACGTCCTCGGCCCGCCGCACGAACGAGAGCGCGACGTAGTCGACGTCCTGCTCGACGGCGAAGGCGAGGTTGCTCGCGGTCGCCGCCGGTGATCGACGGGATCGGCAGGTAGGTGCCGGGCAGGTTCACGCCCTTGTGGGACGAGATCACGCCCGGCCACCTCGACGACGCAGCGGCAGCGCGCGTCCGCGCGTCTGCGCGACGCGCAGGCGCACGTGGCCGTCGTCGATCATCACCGGCCGGCCGCGGCGCACGTACTTGGCGAAGTCGAGCTCGAAGCCGAGCTCGAGATCGCCGTCGCGGGCGTGGCCGAGCGCCGGCGAGCACGACCTCGTCGCCCTGGGCCAGCGCTGCGCGGCTCGGCCAGCGAGCCCACGCGCAGCTTCGGGCCCTGCAGGTCGGCGAGGATCGCGACCGGGCGGCCGGCTCGCGCCGCGCACGGCCTGCGGATCCGGCGCGATGAGCTCGGCGTGCTCGTCGAGCGTGCCGTGGGAGAAGTTGATGCGGGCGCACGTCCATGCCGGCCGTGGCCAGGGCGCTCGAGCATGGCTCGGATCCGTGCGTCGCCGGGCCGAGCGTGCAGACGATCTTCGTGCGGCGGACGACGCGGACGGCGCTTCGGGCCATCGCGATCGCTGAAGCTAGCGCGCGGCGAGCACCGCCGCGCGCCGCTCGGCCGCGAAGGCCAGGCGGCCGGGGTAGACCGCGCGATCGCCGAGCTCCTCCTCGATCCGCAGGAGCTGGTTGTACTTGGCCACGCGGTCGGAGCGGGACGGCGCCCCGGTCTTGATCTGGCCGGCGGTGGTGGCGACGGCGAGGTCGGCGATCGTCGTGTCCTCGGTCTCGCCCGAGCGGTGCGAGATGACCGAGGCGTAGCCGCTCGCGCGGGCGAGCGCGATCGCGTCGAGCGTCTCGGAGAGCGTGCCGATCTGGTTCACCTTGATCAGGATCGCGTTGGCGACGCCGCGCTCGATGCCCTCGCGCAGGCGCTCGACGTTGGTCACGAAGAGGTCGTCGCCGACGAGCTGGACGCGGTCGCCGAGCCGCTCGGTGAGCAGGCGCCAGCCGTCCCAGTCGTCCTCGGCCATGCCGTCCTCGATCGAGACGATCGGGTAGCGGCTGCACAGGTCCTCCCAGAAGCCGACGAGCTCGGCCGACGTCGAGCACGCGGCCCTCGCCGGACAGGTGGTAGCGCCCGTCGCGGTAGAGCTCGGTCGTGGCGGGGTCGAGCGCGATGCCGACCGACTCGCCGGGCTCGTGCCCGGCGCGCTCGGCCGCCTCGAGGATCAGCTGGATCGCCTCGTCGGCCGTGCGCAGATCTGCGGCGCGAAGCCGCCCTCGTCGCCGACGGCCGTCGCGAGGCCGCGCGCGTGCAGCAGCGCCTTCAGCGAGTGGAAGACCTCGGTGCCCACGCGCAGCGCCTCGGTGAAGGTCGGCGCCCCGTACGGCACGAGCATGAACTCCTGCAGGTCGAGCGGGTTGTCGGCGTGCGCGCCGCCGTTGATCACGTTCATCATGCGGCACCGGCAGGACGTGCGCGCGCCGGTCCCGCCGACGTAGCGGTAGAGCTCGAGCCCGAGGTCGTCCGCCGCCGCGCGGGCCACGGCGAGCGAGGCGCCGAGGATCGCGTTCGCGCCGAGGCGTCCCTTGTTGGGCGTGCCGTCGAGCTCGATCAGCAGCGCGTCGATCGCGCGCTGGTCCTCGACGGGCATCCCCTCGAGGCGCGGGCGCGATCTCGCTCGTCCACGTTGGCGACGGCCGCCGGCACGCCCTTGCCGCCGTAGGCCTCGCCGCCGTCGCGCAGCTCGACCGCCTCGTGGACGCCGGTCGAGGCGCCCGAGGGCACGGCCGCCCGCCCGCAGCGCGCCGCGCTCGAGGACTGCACCTCGACCTCGACGGTCGGGTTGCCGCGCGAGTCGAGGATCTGGCGCGCGTGGACGTGCGTCGATGGCGCTCATGCGCCTCCGTCGGTCGTCCGGTCGGGTCGTGGCGCGCCGGCGCGCCGAGGGCGCGCTTGGCGGCCTGATAGTAGCGCTCCTGCTGCGTCCAGCTCCGCGCTCGGCGAACGTCGACGCCGTCGGCGGCGGCGAGGCGCCTCGGCGCGCTCGACGCGGGCGCGGAAGCGGTCGCGCCGCGGCGCGCACCGCGAGCTCGGGATCGGCGTTCCAGCGGCGGGCCACGTTGACCACGGCGAAGAGCACGTCGCCGAGCTCCGCCTCGACGCTCGGGATCGGCCGGGCGCTCGGCCCCGGGCCGGTGGCTCGCGCTCGTCGAGCTCGGCGGCGAGCTCGCGCACCTCGCGACTCGAGGTCGGCGAAGGCGCCCGGCCGGCGGTCGGGTACTCGAAGCCGACCGAGGCGGCGCGGCGCTGCAGCTTGCGCGCGTAGAGCAGCCCCGGCAGCGCCTCGGGCACGTCGTGGAAGATCCCCTCGCGCCCCTCCTGCGTGCGCTTGACCTGCTCCCAGCGGCGCGCACGTCGCCGGCGGTGTCCGCCGCGGCGTCGCCGAAGACGTGCGGATGGCGGCGGATCAGCTTGGCGCGTCACGCCCTCGGCGACGTCGGTCCAGTCGCCCACGCCGCGCTCCTCGCACAGCAGCGCCAGGAAGGTGGTCTGGAAGAGCAGGTCGCCGAGCTCGTCGATCAGCTTCGGCGACAGCCCCTCGCCACGGGCCGCGTCGGCGACCTCGTAGGCCTCCTCGACGGTGTGCGGCGACGATCGACGCGAGCGTCTGCAGGCGGTCCCACGGGCACTCGCGGCGGAGCCGGCGCCGTGAGCTCGAGCAGCGCCCCCGCCGCCTCGCGCCGTGGCCTGCCGCTCGAGCAGCGCCCGTGCCGGCACGCGTCGCGCCCCGCTGGCCCGGACCGCGGCCAGGGCGCTCGCGGTCGGCCGCGGCCAGCACGGTGGCCGCGGGGTCGAGCTCGACTCCGGCCGCCTCGAGGGCGCGCCGCCAGGTGAGCGGCGCCCTCGTCGAGGCGGCAGCGGCCGGCCGCGCGCAGCGCCTCGAGCGCCGCGGCGGGGACGAGCTCGGGCTCGCCGGGGCCGAGCGCGACGACGAGGGACGGGGCGCTCATCGCGCTTCCGTCAGCCGCCGGTGGTCGTCGTGCTGCCGTTGGCAGGCGTCGTCGGCGTCGGCGCCGGAGGCGCGTAGCCCTTCGCGTAGACGATCTTGGACTTCGAGGTCCTGCGTCAGCTTGGTGAACCACGCGTTCACGGTCTGCGGACTTCTTCTGCGTCTCGACCGTCTTGCGGATCGTGGCCGTCAGGGCCGCGTCAGCGGCTGGACCTTGCGCGGCTGGACCGGGCCGAGGGCCTCGATCAGGTGGTAGCCGTAGGTCGTCTTGACCGGCTTGGAGACCACGTTCGCGGGCTCGCCTGAAGGCCACCGCCTGCGAACGTCGGCACGGTCTGGCCCTTCGGGATGACGCCGAGGTCGCCGCCGTTCTTGGCCGAGACGGTGTCCGTCGAGTACTTCTTGGCCAGCGTGGCGAAGTTCTTGTCGCTCGACTGCAGCTGGCTGTACAGCTTGTCGGCCAGCGCCTTGTTCGTCACCAGGATGTGCCGCACGTGGCGGGACGTCGGCCTTGGTGTAGGCCGTGGTCTTGTTCTGGGTGTAGTAGGCCTGGATCGTCGCTCTGGCTGATGGTGGCCGAGCTTCGGAGACCTTGTCGTAGACCTTCTTCTGCAGGAGCTGCTGGCGGACGCGGTCCTGGAGCTGGGCCTCGCTCGTGCCCCTGCGCCTTGATGGCCTGCTGGTACTTCCTCGTCGACCGACCTCTTCGTCTTCGGCCGGGGAAGTACTGCTGCTTGAGCGTCTGGAGCCTGGCCTGGACCTCGCTCGGCGAGACCGTGATCCCGAGCTGCTGGGCGCCGACCTCGATCTGCGCCGCCTGCACGAGCTGCTGAACGGCCTGCTGCTGCAGCTGCGTGTACTCGGCGCGAGCCGACCTTGGGGAACGTCTGCTTGCGCTGCTTGTAGCTGGCCTTGGCGCTGTTGAGCAGCGTGTTCAGCTGATCGACGGTGATCTGCTGGTTGCCGACCACGGCGACGTCGTTGCCGGTGGCCTCCTTCGTGCCGCCGCCGCAGGCCGAAGCGACGAGGGCGATGGCGAGGAGAGCGAGAAGCGGGCGAGCGCACGCAGCGGCCGACGATGGGAGGTGGCGATCATGTGTCCAGACTCGTGGGCGTAGCGATGCGAACGGCGCGCAGGCCTTGACCCTCAGGCAGCTGCGCGCCGGGAGGTAACGATAGCATCGACCAGTTCCAGCGCCTCTCGCATTCGTTGGCCCTCACCCAAACGCAGGCTGAGCTCCTGCGGGCCCGAGCGGTAGGTGGCCGTGGGCAGCTCCTCGCGGATCGCCCGCAGCTCGGCCGGCCCGACGACGAGCCTGCCGATCGTGGCGCGCTGCCCGCGGACCGAGAGGTAGTCGGCTCCGACGGGGCCGAGCTTCAGCCGCGCCTCCTGGATCAGCACCAGGTTCTCGACCGGCCCGGGCAGCGGGCCGAAGCGGTCGGCGAGCTCGACCAGCAGCTCGCGCAGCTCGTCCCGAGCTCCGGGCCAGCGCGATGCGGCGGTGGACGTCGATCTTGGCCGCCTCGAGCGGGACGTAGGTCGCCGGCACGTAGGCGTCGACGCTGAGCATCGACGCGCACCGGCCGGGCCACCGGCAGCGCCCCGGCGCCGCCGAGCTCGGCGCACGGCCTCGGCGAGCATCTCGCAGTAGAGCTCGAAGCCGACGGCGGCGACGTGGCCCGACTGCTCGTCGCCGAGCAGGTTGCCGGCGCCGCGCAGCTCGAGGTCGCGCAGGGCGATCGCGGTAGCCCGAGCCGAGCTCGGTGTAGTCGGCGAGCGTCGCGAGGCGCGCGCGCGCCTCGGGCCGAGCTCGCGGCCGTCCGGGTACAAGAGGTAGGCGTGGGCGGTGACGCTCGCTCCGGCCGACGCGTCCGCGGATCTGGTAGAGCTGGGCCAGGCCGAGCAGGTCGGCGCGCTCGACGATCGAGCGTGTTGGCCTGCGGGATGTCGAGGCCGGACTCGATGATCGTCGTCGAGCACGAGCACGTCGTGGTCGCCGCGCAGGAACTCGAGCATGACCTCCTCGAGCTGCCCGTCGCGCCATCTGGCCGTGGCCGACGCCGACGCGCACCTCGGGCACCAGCCGGCGCAGCTTCTCGGCCGCCTCGTCGATCGTCTCGACGCGGTTGTGCAGGAAGAACGTCTGGCCCCCGCGCTCGTGCTCGCGCCGGATGGCCTGGGCGCACGAGCTCCTCGTCCCACTCGCCCACGTGCGTGCGGATCGGCTTGCGGTCGCGCGGCGGCGTGGCGATCACCGAGATGTCGCGCAGGCCGGCGAGCGACATGTGCAGCGTGCGCGGGATCGGCGTCGCCGACAGCGAGAGCACGTCGACCTCCAGCCGCAGCTGCGCGCAGGAGCTCCTTCTGGGCCACGCCGAAGCGCTGCTCCTCGTCGACGAGCACGAGCCCGAGGTCTGCGGCGGGATGACGTCCCGCGAGAGCACGCGGTGGGTGCCGATGAGCACGTCGACCTTGCCCTCGGTGTAGTCCGCGAGCACGCCTGGCGCACCTCGCCCGGCGGCGCAGGCGCGAGACGATCTCGACCCGCACCGGGAAGTCGCGGAAGCGGTCGCGGAACGTCTGCAGGTGCTGCTGGGCGAGCATCGTGGTCGGCGCGAGCATCAGCACCTGGCGTCCCGGGCTCGCGACCTTGAACGCGGCGCGCAGGGCGACCTCCGTCTTGCCGAAGCCGACGTCGCCGCAGATCAGGCGGTCCATCGGGCCTGTCGGCCTCGAGGTCGTCCTTGACGGCCTCGATGGCCCGCGCCTGGTCCTCGGTCTCGGAGTAGGGGAAGGCGGCCTCGAGCCGCTCCATCCAGCCCTCGTCGCCGCCGTACGGCGGCCGGCGTGCGCGTCTGGCGCTGGGCGTACAGGGCGAGCAGCTCGCCGGCCAGCTCGTGCACCGCGACCCGGGCACGCGTCTTGAGCGTCTGCCAGGCCTTGCCGCCGAGCTTGGAGAGCGACGGGGCGCGACGCGTCGGCGCCGACGTAGCGCGAGACCTTGGCCGAGCTGGTCGTGCGGGACGAAGAGCTTGTCCTCGCCACGGAACTGGAGCTCGACGTAGTCGCGCGTGACGCCCGGCGACGGTCTTGATGTCGAAGCGCAGGAAGCGGCCGACGCCGTGGTCCTCGTGCACGACGTAGTCGCCGGGCCGCAGGTCGGCGAAGCTCGGCGAGCGCGCGGCCGAGGCGGCCGGGACGCCGGTCGGTGCCGCGCGCGGCGGCGGAAGACCTGGGTCGAGGGCAGCACGGCGAGGCCGGCCGCCGCCGAGACGAACCCGCGGCGCGCGGGCGAGACGCCGAAGTACACGCCGGGGGTAGGCGGCAGCCGCTCGTCGGCGCCGAGCAGCCGGGCCTCGACGCGCCGCAGACCGAGCAGCGCGCGCTCGGCGTCGCCGCGGTGGGGGAAGGTGACGAGCACCCGCAGGCCGGCCGTCGACCAGCCCGCGCAGCTCGTTCTCGGCCTCGGACAGCCCGCGGCCCGGCGAGCGCGGGGCGCTGGGCCTCGAAGGCATGGGCGGCGCGGCTGCGAGCGGGTCGAGGCGGGCGGCGCCCTCGATCAGCTCCGTGGCGTCGCCGAGGCGCACGTAGGCGCGCCCGCGCTCGTCGGGAGGCAGGTGCTCGCCGACCTCCTCCAGGTGCTCGGCGAGCTCCTCGCGCAGGCGGCCGGGCTCCCAGGCGGCGAGCGCGGCGAGGCGCCGAGCTCGGGCAGCACGGGCACGAGGCCGCGCGGCACGGGCGTCCGCTCGCCGTCCTCGGTCCAGGCCTCGAGGTCCGGCGCCGTCCACCAGCCGCTCGGCGGCCGGGTAGATGGTGGCCGAGTCGCTCGTGCAGCGAGCGCTGGGTGAACAGCGAGAACGCCGAGAGGCGCTCGACCTCGTCGCCGAAGAGCTCGATGCGCAGCGGGTTCTGACCGGTCGGTGGGGAAGACGTCGACGATGTCGCCGCGCACCGCGAGCTGGCCGCGGTCGTCGACGGCGTCGACGCGCTCGTAGCCCGCCTCGACCAGCCGTGCCACCAGGTCGTCGCGGTCGTGCTGCTGACCCAGCGCCACGTCGACCGGCTCCGGGCGCGCGTCGCGCGGCGGGCACGCGCTCGGCCAGGGCGTCGGCCGAGACCGCCACCAGGCCGCCGCGGGCCAGAAGCTCGAGCGCCCGGGCGCGCTCGCCCACGAGGTGGGGAGCCGGGTCGAGCCCGGAGCCGTAGGCCACGCCGCGCGAGGGCAGGAAGCCGACGCGCGTCCTCGCCGGGCAGGTACCACGAGGCGGCCTCCGCCAGCTCGCGGGCCGCGTCGTCGTCGTCCACCAGCACGGCGAGCCCGCGGCGCTCCTCCCCTGACGCGGAGGGACCAGAGCGCCGCGACCAGCGGGGCGAGAAGCGGCTCCGAGACGCGCGCGGCCGGCGGGACGGCTCGGCCGAGCGCGCCGGCGAACCGGCGCACCTCCTCGCCCGCGGCGAGGGCCAGACGCACCGCGGCGAGGCCGGCAGGGGCAGACGCCGCCTCCTCGGTGGAGGCGTCGAGCGTGAGGGGTTCTCGGTCGGTCGAGGCCATGCGGAACGGCCGGAGCTGCGCTCCGGCCGGAGGAGGAAGGATACTGCGGCCCGTTGGCTCCCGTACGCTCCCCGCGTGCCGCCCCCAACCCTGCTCGACGAGCTCGTCGACTGGCTGCGAATCCCCTCGATCTCGTCGGGCGGCGGCGATCCGGCCGACCTCGAGCGCGCCGCGGACTGGGTCTGCGAGCGCGTCGAGGACGCCGGCGGCGAGGCGCGGCGTCAGGCCACGGGCGGCCACCCGCTGGCCGTCGGTGAGCTTCGGGCCCGGCGTGCCGACGCGCCCACCGTGCTGATCTACGGCCACTACGACGTCCAGTCGCCCGAGCCCGTCGACGAGTGGACGTCCCCACCCTTCGAGCCCGCAGCTGCGCGACGGGCGCCTGTACGCCCGCGGCGCCTGCGACGACAAGGGCAACTTCCTGCCGCTCCTGCACGTGGCCTGCGCGCCTGGCGCGCGCGGGCGAGCTGCCCGGTGCACGTGCGCGTGCTCGTCGAGGGCGAGGAGGAGATCGGCGGCCACCACGTGCTCGACCACATCCGCGACGACCGATCGGCGCCGACTGCGCCATCGTCTTCGACTCCGGGATGGTCGACGAGCGCACGCCCGCGCTCACGATCGGCGTGCGCGGGATCGTCTACGTGGGCGTCCGTGTGCGGACGGGCCGCACGGCGATCCACTCCGGCAACGGCAACGCGGTCCTGAACGCGCTCGACGTCCTCGCCGGCATGGTCCGGGCTGTGGGCCCCGACGAGGAGGGCCGCCTGCCGGCCGAGCTCATGGCCGGCACCGCCGAGCTCGACGAGCGCGAGATGGCCGGCTGGTCCGCCCTGCCGCCGGGTGCCCGGGTGATCGAGGAGGTGGGCGGCCGGCCGCACGACGCCGCGGCGGCGCGCGACTACTACCGGCGTACCTGTGCCGCTCCGTCGGTCGACGTCCACGGCATCGCCGGGGGCGACGCCGGCCAGATCCGCACCGCCATCCCGGTCGAGGCGCGGGCGATGCTCTCCATGCGCCTCGCCCCGGGCCAGAGCACGGCGGAGGCCTCGGCCGCGCTCGAACGCCTCCTGCGGCGCGCGGCGCCGGCCAACGCCGACGTCGACGTGGACATCCTCTCCCGCGGCGAGCCGGCGTACTTCGACCCCACCTCGCCGGCCCTGCGCCTGGGGGCGGCGGCGCTCGAGCGTGCCGCCGGCGTGGCCCCGTCTGCCATTCGCCTGGGCGGCTCGCTCCCCCTTCTCTCAGCCTTCTCGGAGCGCGGCATCCCGGCCATCGTCACCGGGTTCGCCCTGAACGGCGACGGCGTCCACGGGCCGGACGAGAGCTACCGCGTGGAGAGCCTGCGCCTGGGCGAGGCGGCCGCGCGCGAGCTGCTGACCGGCCTCGCCGAGCTTTGAAACCGGTCCTCTAGGTAACGGCTGCCTCGGTGCCGCCGGTCACGGCCGACAGCTCCTCGGCTGTCAGCCGCACAACGGCGTTCGGCGTCCCCGCCGCGGCCCATATCGTCCCCTCGGCCAGGAGGTGCGGATCGAGGTAGGTGGTCAGCGGCTCGCGGTGGCCCATGGGCGGGACGCCGCCGACCGCGAACCCGGTGCGCTCGCGCACGGTGGCGGCGTCGGCCATGGCCACCTTCTCCCCGGCGAGGCCGGATACGGCCCCCAGGTCGACGCGACGGGGGCCGCTGGCCACCACCAGGTAGAGACGGCCGGAGTCGCGCCCGGCGAGCACGACGGACTTGGCGATCTGCTCGACGCGGCAACCGATCGCCTGCGCCGCCTCGGCAGCCGTCCGCGTGCTGTCCGGGAGCTCCACGACCGTCGCCTCGATGCCCCGTTCGGCGAGCACGTCCTGCACCCGTTGGGCGCTGCGCCCGAGCTTCTCCTCCCCGGCCATGGCCGCGAAGGATGCCGGATCGGCCGATCGCGTAGCCTTGCCCGGTGGCGGCGGAGCTGTTGGACGAGCTGGTGGAGTGGCTGCGCATCCCCTCCATCTCCTCCGGCGGCGGCGATCCCGCCGACCTGCGGCGGGCGGCGGAGTGGGTGCGCGAGCGCGTCTCCGACGCCGGCGGCCGCGCGGGCCTGCTCGACCTTCCGGATGGCCGCAGCCCCCTGGCCGTGGGCGAGCTGACGGCCCGGCGGGCCGACGCTCCGACGGTCCTGATCTACGGCCACTACGACGTGCAGTCGCCCGACCCCGTGGAGGAGTGGACATCGCCTCCGTTCGAGCCGGAGGTGCGGGACGGGCGGTTGTACGCGCGGGGCGCGTCCGACGACAAGGGCAACTTCCTGCCGCTGCTGCACGTGGCCTGCCGGCTCGCGCAGGCCGGAGAGCTGCCCGTCCACATCCGCGTCCTGGTGGAGGGAGAGGAGGAGCGCGGCGGCGACGGCGCGACCAGGTGGGTGGAGGAGGACGAGCGCGGCGCCGACTGCGCAATCGTCTTCGACGGCGGCATGGTCGACGAGCACACGCCGGCCCTGACGCTGGGTGTGCGCGGCATGGCCTACGCCCAGATCGTGGTGCGCACTGGAGAGCGCAACCTTCATTCGGGCGTCTACGGGGGAAGCGTGCTGAACGCCCTGCACGTGCTCCACGCCATGCTGGCCCGTGTCCTGCCCGGGCCGGACGGGCGTGGTGCCCGAGGCGCTCCGGGAGGGCATCCAGCCGCCGGCCGAGATCGAGCGCCGGGCCTGGCGGGAGCTCCCGCCCGGTGAGGAGGTGCTCCGCGAGGAGGGCGGCCGGCCGGTCGACGCGGCCGCGGGCGAGCGCTTCTACGAGCGCAACTGGGGCGACGCGTCACTCGACGTCCACGGCATCGCCGGCGGCGACGCCTTCCAGCGCCGCACGATCATCCCGGCGGAGGCGCGGGCGATGGTGTCGCTCCGGCTGGCCCCCGGGCAGCACTCGGTCGAGGCCTTCGCGGCCCTCGAGCGCCGGCTCCGCGAGGGGGCCCCTCCCGGCGCCGAGGTCGAGATCACGGAGGCCGGCCTGGGCGAGCCCTCCGCCTTCGATCCCGACCACCCCGGCCCTCCGCCTGGCCGCCGACGCGCTCGAGGCTGCCACCGGGACGCGCCCGGCGCTGGTTCGCACCGGCGGGTCGATTCCCGTGCTCGCCCCGTTCGCCGCCAAGGGGATCCCGGTCGTGCTCAGCGGGTTCGCCGTGGCCGCCGACAACATCCACGCCCCGGACGAGAGCTACCGGCTCGAGGCCCTGCGGTTGGGGGAGCGGGCGGCCGAGGAGCTGTACGACCGCCTGGCCACGCTTCGTTCTCAGGGATAGCGCGCGAGAGCGGCGTCGACGCCGTCCGTGGCAATGAGCTCCACGCAGTCCGCGCCCTCCTCGATCATCGGGGCGGGATCCTCGTCGAGCTCGAAGGGCGCGAGCAGCCAGTCGGCCAGCTCGCGGCGGTCGCCCCGGCGCGGCCGGCCGACGCCGAGGCGCACGCGGGGGAAGTCGCGCGTCCCCAGTCGCTCGGCCAGGGAGCGCAGGCCGTTGTGCCCGCCCAGGCCCCCGCCCTCCTTGGCCCGCACGCGGCCGAACTCCGTCTCGACGTCGTCGTGGACCACGACCACGTCGGCGGGATCGATCCCGTACGCCTTCGCGGCCTTGGCCACCGGGCCGCCCGAGACGTTCATGTACTCCTGGGGACGGAACAGCGCCAGGGTCTCACCGCCGGGCATGCGCGCCTCCTGCAGCACGCCGCCCCAGCGGGTGCGCTCCGGCGTGGCGTCGTGCCGGGCGGCGAGCCGCTCGCAGACCGCGAAGCCGAGGTTATGGCGCGTCCGGCGGTACCGGCCACCGGGATTGCCGAGGCCGGCCACGAGCAGGTCCACGGGCTCGACTGACCGGCGGAAGAGGGGCGACTACTCCGCCCTCGGGCGCGCCCTCGCCCTCGGCCGCGGGCTGCTCCTCGCCACCCTCGCCCTCGGCAGCCTCGGCCTCGCCCTCCTCGCCCTCGATCTCCTCGCCCTCGACGAGCCCGGCCTCCTCGGCCTCCGTGAGCTGCGTGGGGGCGACCACCGAGGCGAGCACGATGTCGTCGTCGCCGGTGAAGGTGACACCCTCGGGCGGGGTGATGTCGCCGAGCTTGATCGAGTCGCCGATCCCCAGGCCGCTGACGTCGACCTCGATGTTCTCGCGCAGGGCCGACGGCAGGGCGGAGATGGCCACCTCGTGCGTGGGCTGGTCGAGCACGCCGCCCTCGGTCACGCCCGGCGACTCGCCCACGAGCACGATGCGGGTGACCGAGTCGATGGCGCGGTCCATGCGGATCTCGAGGAGATCGAAGTGCATGAGGGTGTCGCGCACCGGGTGGCGCTGGATGTCCTTGACGATGGCGGGCGCGCCGTTCTTGGCGCCCGGCGAGACGACCTCGAGGATGGCGTGACGGCCGCCCTCGCCGGTCAGCGCGGTCCGCATGTCGTGCAGGTCGACGACGACGGCCTCCGGCGCACGGCCGTTGCCGTAGAAGACGCCTGGGACCTTGCCCTGGCGCCGCAGCGCGCGGGCGGACGACGACTTGCCCGCCTCGCGGGCCTCGACCATGAGCTTGACGCGTTCCATCGTGTGAGGTTCCTCTGATCGGGGCGCACACGGGCACGCCGAGGCGCGCCCCACGGCGGCGCAGTCTAGACGATGCCCGGCGCGCGAGCACGGCGTACTGGTATCGTCGTCCGTGTCATCGACCGGCCCGCAGCTGCGACGGTGGGAGGCGACGGGCCAGCAGGGGAGGGGTCCTCATGCCCGATCACAGCAGCCGGCGCGGCGCCGGCGCCCCGGCGCGGCGCTCGTCCTGAGCGTGCTCGCGCTGGTCGTCGCGCTCTCGAGCACGGCCGAGGCCCGGCGCCTCATCGGAAGCGTCGACATCCGCAACGGATCGATCCGCGGGGTCGACATCCACCGGTCGACCATCCCGTCCTCCAAGCTGACCCTCGGCCTGCGCCTCGCCATTGCGCGCCACGTGCGCGGCGATCGCGGACCCGCCGGGCCGAGGGGCGCGACCGGTGCCAAGGGCTCCACCGGCGCGACCGGTCCCGCAGGCGCGATCGACCTGGGCCACATCCACGTTCGCGTGGCCGCGTCGTCGTCCGTCGGTACGAACGCCAGCGCCAGCCGGACGGCCTCCTGCGCCTCGGGCGAGAAGGCGATCAGCGGCGGCGTGACGTCGTCGCAGAACTCGGCCCCGAACCTGGTCGAGTCCTCGCCCAACGCGGCCGGGACCGCGTGGACGGTCAGCGTGCACAACGCGTCGGGCGGCAGCGTCGACATCGTGCCCGTCGCGGTCTGCGTCGCCCCCTAGGAACGCGTCGGCCCGTCGGCGTTGCCGGCGGGCCGAGGCCACCACCGATGCCCCGCTGAGATCGGTCGAATCGCTCCTCGGAGCGAGGCCCCTGAGAAGGGGGGCAACGGGGGAACCATGGGTTCCCCCGTCTAGAAGAGCTGGTTCTCGCCCTTGAAGATGGCCGAGACCGAGTCGTCGCGGAAGACGTTGTCGATCGTCTCGGCGAGGATGCCCGCCACCGAGAGCACCTCGACCTTGTCGGGCCTGGTCAGCGGATCGACGGGGATGGTATCGCAGACCACGACTCGCTCGAGCACCGAGTCCTCGAGGCGCTCGCAGCGCGGCGGCCGAGAACACGCCGTGGGTGGCGCAGGCGAGGACCCGCTCGGCGCCCGCGTCGTCGATGGCCTGGGCGCCGTGCACGAGCGTGCCGGCGGTGTCGATCATGTCGTCGGAGATCATCGCGACCTTGCCGCGCGACGTCGCCGATCACGTTCGTGACCACGCGCCTGCGCCGTGCTCGGGCCGCTCCTTGGTGAGGATCGCGAGCTCGCCGCCGAGCATCTCGGCGAACTTCTTGGCGAGCTTCGTCGCGGCCCGCGTCGGGCGACACGACGACGAGGCGCTCCTGGGTCAGCCCGATGTCGCGGAAGTACTGCGCGAACATCGGCAGGGCCGTCATGTGATCGACCGGGACGCGGAAGAAGCCCTGCACCTGGCCCGCGTGGAGGTCCATGGTGAGCACGCGGTCGACGCCTGCGGCCTCGAGCATGTCGGCCACCAGGCGCGCGCGTGATCGGCTCGCGCGGGCGCCGACTTCTTGTCCTGGCGCGCGAGTACGGGTACCACGGCATGACCGCGGTGATGCGCTTGGCCGAGGCCAGCCGGGCCGCGTTGACCATGATCAGCAGCTCCATCAGGTTCTCGTTGCACCGGCGCGCGAGCACGACTGGATCAGGAAGACGTCGGTGCCGCGGATCGACTCGCTGAAGCGCACGTACATCTCGCCGTTCGGGAAGGTCTTGAGCGTCGATCTCGCCGAGCGTGCATGCCGAGCTCGGCGGCGATCCGGTCGGCGAGATCGGGGTTCGACCGCCCCGAGAACACCATCATGCGGCGGCGCGGCGAGTCCGTCGTGGTAGCGTGCGCCACCGGCTCGCTCTCCTGCGCCGGCGGCGGTCGCGCCGGCAGGAACTCGGTCCCGAGCAGGCTTCCCATCGGTTGTCACCCATCTGGCGCTCCCTCCCCGGCGCGCGCTCGGCGTACCCCTCGATGGTGGTCTGGCGGGAGCGCGCGATCGCGAGCGCGCCCGGCTGGCACGTCGTCGGTGATCACCGATCCGGCACCCGACGTAGGCATCGTCGCCGATTGTCACCGGAGCGACGAAGACGGAGTCGCAGCTCGTGTGGACGCCGTGCCGCCGATCGTGGTGCGGTGCTTGTGCGGCCCCGTCGTAGTTGGCCGTGATGGTGCCGGCGCCGATGTTGACTCGTCGCCGACCTCGGCGTCGCCGAGGTAGCGAGAGGTGCGGCACCTTCGACCCGCCGGCCCAGGTGCGTGTTCTTGAGCTCGACGAAGCGGCCGACCTGCGCGCTCGGCGGCCAGCACGGTGCCGGGGCGCAGCTAGGGCGAACGGGCCGACGACGCAGCCAGCGCCGATCGTGGCGTCGTCGGCCACCACGTGGGGGCCGACGACCGCGCCCTCCGCCACCGAGGTCGTGCCCCGCAGCGTGCGTGAACGGCTCGATCCGGCAGCCGGGCTCGAGGCGGACACCCGGCTCGAGGAAGGTCGTGGCCGGGTCGACGATCCGCACCCCGGCGAGCATGGCCTGGTCGCACAGCCGCCGGCGCAGCTCGGCCTCGCGGTCGGACAGCTCGATCATCGTGTTCACGCCTTCGCAGCTCTGGCGGTCGGCCTCGTCGACGGCCACGCGCGCGCGCCCGCCGCGGCCAGGGCGCCGACCGCGTCGGTGAGGTAGAGCTCGCCCTGGGCGTTGTGGGCCTCGAGCCCGGCGAGGGCCTCGGCCAGGGGCGCCGCGGAGAAGCAGTAGAGGCCCGACGTTGATCTCGTCGACCGCGAGCTCGTCGGGCGCTCGCGTCGCGCGCCTCGACGATCCGCGCCACCGAGCCGTCCTGGCGCGCACGACGCGGCCGTAGGCGTGCGGCGGCGCCGCCCGGGTGGTCACGAGGGCGCACCTCGGCCGAGTTGGCCCGCGCGGGCCTCGGCGACAGCGCGAACCGTCGCGGCGTGGATCGTCGGCGTGTCGCCCGACAGGACGATGACCTCGGTCGGCCCCGTTCGGGACCACGGCCAGCCCGGCGCGGACGGCGTCTGCGGTGCCCAGTGGCCGGTCCTGCACGGCCACGCGGATCCCCGGGACGGCGGCCGCCACGGCGGCGGCGATGTCGGGCGAGACGACGACCACGACGTCCTCGGCGCCCGCCTCGCGCGCGGCGGCGACCACCCACTCGAGCATGGGCCGCCCACACAGGTCGTGCAGCACCTTGGGCCGGGGCGAGCGCATGCGGGTGCCGAGCCCGCCGGCCATGACGATGGTGACAGGGGCGGTCATCGCGGGCCGGGCAGTCTACGTCGAGGCCAGGATCTCGGCCTTCTTGGCGGCGAACTCGTCATCGGTGATGACTCCGCGGGCATGCAGGTCGGCCAGCCGGTCGAGCTGGGCCAGCCGGTCGCCGGCCGGCTGCTCGGCGTGATGGTGCGATTCGCGCGACCCGCGCAGCTGGTCCCAGTGGCCGCGGATGGCGGCCGCGCTGTCCGCTCGGCTGGCGTCCGGGAAGTCGTGCTTGGCCTGCCGGCGCAGGGCCTCGACGCCCACCGCGGCCAGGACCGTGAAGATGAGGATGGGCGTGAGCGAGCGGGTGGCGTTCGTGGGGCCCCAGATGATGAGCAGGAGGAGGATCGCCGCCAGGCCGCCGAACGCGATCCACGGGTCGGCCAGGTACGGGGCGATGAACCGCCGTGCGGCCACCCGCCGCTTCCCGGGACCGGCGAACCAGGCGCCGAGCACGGTCAGGAGGCCCACAGCCAACACGGTGGTGTTGAGATCGCCGAGGGCCCCGGTCGCGATCCACCAGGCCTGGTGCGCCGCTGGGCGGATGCTGTCGGCGGTGACCAGGCGGTCGATGAGCTGGTCGCCCAGGATGCGCCGCACGACGACGAGCAGGATCCCGGTGACGATGATCGCGGCCCCACACATCATGAGCGCGTGCCGGCGCCAGCCGCGCGCCAGGTACACGGCGAGGCCCAGGATGGCGAGGGCCACGATCCACAGCCAGTACGCGACCACCCGCAGGACGCTGACCCCGTCCTGGGCTGCCTTCAGCTGGTTGGAGTGGAGGATGACGATGCGGCCCGCGTTGGGGCTGAGGCTCGCGGAGACGCCCACGCGTCCGGCCACCTGCTGAACGAGTGGGCTCAGGTCGAGGACCACGTCCCCGTTCGTGGCCGTGAGGCGGTTCGTATGGCCGTCGAGCACCTGGATGAGCTCCTGCTGCGCGACCCGGTTTGCGTTGCGCCACAGGCTCTGCACGGCCGGCGTGGCCAGCACGCGGTTGGCGCCCTGGTAGGCGTACTCGCGCAGGCCGGCCGCCGCCGGGGCGGCGAGGCCCTTGACCTGCGAGGGCAGGTACTTCTGCAGCTGGTCGGCCACGTTCACGTTGGTGTACAGCTGGTCGACGAGGTACGTGCTCAGGGCCGAGCGGATGGTCGGGTTCTCGAGCATCTGGCCGCTCGTGTCCGTCCACGTCGGCGTGTCGAGGGCCGTCCGCGCAGTCCAGATCGCGAGCGCCGAGATCACGAGCAGGAGCGCGGCGAGCGCGATGAGGCCGCGCACCAGCCAGAGGTGCTGCCGCTGCGGCACGGTCGTCACCGGAGCGTCCGTTGCCGGGGGCGGCGTCGGCGCGGTCGGGCCTTGCTCGGCCATGTCCTGGCTCCTCCGTGCTTCGCGGGCGACGCCGATCGTGGCCCTGAGGGCTGGGCGAACGCAAGCATAGAGATCGCGCGCGAGCGGCCGGAAACGGTGGTCGAACGATCCGCACAAAGTCTCTCACGAAGTCTTCTCCACATCGTTACCACTCCAGCGTTTATCGGCGCACAAGGAGCGCTACGATCTTCGAGAGAGAAACCGACCCTGATGAGATTCCTCCGCCCTCACCCCATCCCCGTGCCGCCGGCGCTGAACGCGCTCGCCGCGCGTGCCTCCCACGCGCTCCCGCCGCGCGCCCACCGGCGCGTGCTGCGTCTGCGGGACCAGGCCTGGCCCATCGCCCAGGCCGCACTGGCGGCCGGCCTCGCCTGGCTCGTGGCCAGCCGGCTTCTGGGGCACAGGGCGCCTGCGTTCGCCCCGATTGCCGCCATCATCGCCATCGGCGAGGTCGCCCACCGGCGCCGGCGCGCCGTCGAGCTGTTCGTCGGCGTGTCGATGGGCATCGCCCTCGGCGACGTCCTGGCCAACGTCATCGGCACCGGGCCGGTGCAGCTGGCGGTGGTCATCGCCCTGGCCATGTCTGCGGCCACGCTTCTCGGCGCCGGCGTGCTCACCATCACCGAGGCGGCGGTCTCGGCCGTCATCGTGGTGGCCGCGGTGCACTCGAACCCGGGCATCACGCCCTCCCGCTTCCTGGACGCGGTCGTGGGCTGCGGCATCGCCTACGTCGTCGCCGTCGTCTTCCCGCGCAACGTCGACCGCGCGGTCAGCGGCGCCGCCGATCCCGTCTTCGGGGCCCTGGCCGACCTGCTCGATGACGTCTCGATGGCCCTGGCCACCGGCGACAGCGGTCTCGTGCGGGACATGCCCGACGCGGTGGACGCGCTCGACGAGCATCACGGCCACCTCGACCGCACCATCCATGACGTGCGCACCGAGGTCCAGTTCGCGCCCGCCGCCGGCCGGGCCCGGCGCCAGGTGGAGCGCTACGCCCGCGCCACGCCGCCCGCGGGCCGCATCGTGCGCGACGTGCATGCGCTGTCGCGCGCGTCCGTCCGCCTCCTCGAGGACGGCCGGCCGCGCCCGCCCGAGCTGGCCGACGCGGTGTCCGACCTCGCCTGGTCGGTGCGCCTCCTGGCCGCGCGCCTGGATGATCCCGAGCGCCACGACGAGACCGTGGGGGCCGCCCTGCGCGCGGCCCATCAGGCCGCCGCCGTGGCCGAGAGCGAGGGAGACGCGGGCGCGCGCATCGTCGTCGACGTGATCCGCGCCGGGGCCACGGACGTGATGCGGGCGGCGGGTGCCTCGGCGCCCGACCACGACCGGCTCGGACCGCCGCTCGTGCCCGCACCGGCAACCTGAGCCACCTCGGCGCTTTCGCCGGAACCCGGGGTGTGCTAAGCCGCACGTAGGTGACGACTGCGGACGTCGGCCAGCGGATGGACGGGCGCGGGACCGGCGTGGTCGGCCGCGAGCAGCTCCTGGCGCGGCTGGCCGAGCTCTGGTCGCTGGCCGGGCCGGACGCCATCGTTCTGGTCGGTCATCCCGGCATGGGCAAGACCACCCTCTGGGAGGCCGCCATCCGGGCCGGGAGCGGGCAACGGAGGGTGCTGTCGGCGCGTCCCGCCGAAGCCGAGGCGCCGCTCTCGTTCTCGGCGCTCATCGACCTCTTCGCCGGCGTCGGCGACGACGAGCTGGCCGACCTGCCGGCGCCGCAGCGGCGCGCGCTCGAGGCGGCGCTCCTGCGCACGGATCCGCCCGAGGGCGGCGCCTCCCTGCCGGTGATCCACGTCGGCGTGCTCGGTGCGCTCCGCACGCTCGCCGCGCGCGAACCGCTCCTGGTCGCGGTGGACGACGTCCAGTGGCTCGACCCGCCCTCGGCGGCGACGCTGGCCTTCGCCGCCCGGCGGACGGAAGGCCGTGGGATCCGCTTCCTGCTGGCCCGGCGCCCGGGAGTGGCCTCGCCCGTGGAGCGTGCGCTCGCACGCCGGGGGCTGGAGCGGCTCGAGGTCGGCCCCCTCAGCGCCGGCGCCATCCGCCGCCTGCTCGGCGACCGCCTCGGACTGCGGCTGGGCCGCCACCACCTGAGGCAGATCGTCGCCGCCACGCAGGGAAACCCGCTCTTCGCGCTCGAGCTCGGGCGGGGCCTGGCCGAGGGCGGCCTGCCGGCCGCGGGCGACGAGATCCCGGTCCCCGACGAGGTCGAGGACCTGCTCGGCCTCCGGGTCGAGGGGCTACCGCCCTCGATGCGCCACGTGCTTCTGGCCTTCGCCCTCCACGGCGACCTTCGCCCCGACCAACTCGACTCTCTGGCCGGACCAGCGGCCCTCGACGAGGCGGTCGCCGCCGGCCTTGCCGTGGTGGATGGCGATCGCGTGCGGGCGTCACATCCGCTGCTCCCGGCCGCGGCCCGGACACGGTCGCAGCGCCGAGAGCGCCAGGAGCTGCACCTCGCGCTGTCCAGGCTGTCGGAGGACGACGAGCGGCGTCTCCTCCATGTCGCCCTGGCCACCGACGCACCCGACGAGCACCTCGCTGCCGCCGTGGCCGAGACCGCTGCGAGCGCCGCGGCCCGAGGGGCCGTGCTGGAGGCCGCCGTCATCGGCGAGCATGCGCTGCGGCTCACCCCGCCGGCCTCCCCGGCGCGGGTCGAGCGGCTTCTGCAGCTGTGCACCGAGCTCTCGCAGGCGGGGGAACGCCAGCGGGTGGTGGAGCTGCTCGTCCCGGAGCTCGACGCCCTCCCCCGAGGCATCCCCTATGGCCGGGCGTGCCTGCTCCTGTCGAGCGCCGTGACCAACGACACGTCCGGCTGGCAGCGCTACGTCGAGCGGGGGCTGGAGGAGTGTTGGGACGACCCTGCCTACCGCGCCAATGCCCTGGCCGAGCTCGCCGCCAACCAGGCCGTGACCCTGGTGGAGCGCATCCCGGAGGCGGAGGCGATGGCCTCGGAGGCCCTGGAGGTGGCCCCGCCGCAGCATGTCGAGCATCGGCATGCGCTCTACGTCGTCGCGTGGACGCGGGCGCTCGCCGGGCAGCCGATCGACGAGCTCGAGGAGCGGTTCCGGCAGGCCTCGGAGGAGGCGTTCTACGTCGTCGGCAACCCCGGCCGCGTGGCGGGCCAACGTCACGTCTGGCGCGGGGAGATCACGCAGGCGCGGGCAGTGCTCACGCCGCTCCTCGCCCTGGCGGACGAGCAAGGCGAGCCGATCTCGTATGCCCTGATGCGCCTCCACCTGTGCGAGCTCGAGCTGCGCGTGGGGAACTGGGCCGCCGCAGGAGCATTGCTCGACGAGTGGGCCGAGGACCGCGAGGGGCAGTTGCTCAACTACCCCATGGAGGAGCGCTGCCGGGCGCTCCTGGCCGCCGGCCGCGGGCTGCCCGGCGAGGCCGAGGCCGCTGCCGACCGCGCGCTCGAACGGGCCCGGGAGATCGGCGTCGGGTGGGATCGGCTGGAGGCCCTCCGGGCGCTGGGGCAGGCGGCGCTCGTGCGCTTCGAGCCGGCGCTGGCGGTGGACCGGCTGCGGCCGGTCTGGGAGCACGCCGAGCGGGAGGGCGTCCATGAGCCGGGGGTCTTCCCGGTGGCGCCCGAGCTCGTGGAGGCGCTGGTCGAGCAGGGGGCGGCCGACGAGGCCGCGCGCATCACCCGGCGGCTGGCGGAGCTGGCCGAGGCGCAGGACCATCCCTGGGGGCGGATCACCGCCGCGCGCTGCGGCGCGATGGTGCGACTGGCCTCTCCGGGATACGACGAGCTGGCGGCCGAGGCACTCACGCAGGCCGCGGACGCGTACGCGGCCGCCGGCCTCCGCTTCGACCAGGCCCGCACGCTCCTGGTGCTCGGTCGCTGGCAGCGGCGGCTGCGCAAGTGGGGAGCGGCCCGCCGCACGCTCGAGGCGGCGGTGGCCGCGTTCGACGCGATGGGGTCGCCGGGGTGGGCCGACCAGGCTCGCTCCGAGCTCGCGCGCGTGGGCGCACGCCGTCCGAAGCCGAGCGGCGAGCTGACGCACAGCGAGCAGCGCGTGGCCGAGCTGGCCGCCACCGGCCTGTCCAACAAGGAGATCGCGCAGGCCCTGTTCGTGACCGTGAACACGGTCGAGGCCCACCTGTCGCACGCCTACGCCAAGCTCGGCGTGCGGTCGCGCGGCCAGCTGACCGCGCGGCTCGGCGGCCGCGCGGATCCCTGAAAGCTTCCGGGTTTCCGTAATTTCGCCGGAGGCCCGCCCGGCGTACCGTGGCTCCCGTGACCGCCTTCCTGCTCGAGATGTACGTCGCCGCGGGCGACGAGGCCGCGGCCGATCGCCTGCGCGCCGCCACCCGCGACCTGGCCGGCGAGGGGCGCACCGTTCAGCCGCTCCGCTCCATCCTCGTCCCCGAGGATGAGACCTGGCTCCTGCTGGTGGAGGCGGACGGCGAGGAGGCCGTGTGCGAGGCCACCCGTCGAGCCGGGCTGCGGGTCGACCGCCTGACCGAGGCGATCGCGCTGGCCGGCGACTAGCTGCCCGAGTACGCGAACGGGGCCTCGAACCCGCAGCGGCCGTGCAGCTCGAAGTGGCCGACCTCGTCGGCCACCTGCAGGACGTCGGCGATGAGCTCGGTGCCCTGGTGGTCGTGTCCGGAGATGACGCAGGAGACGGTGGTCTCCTGCGGCGCGGCCCGGGCGATGCGCACCACGACCCGGCCACCGGCGCGGAACCAGCCCCGGCGCGGCGTGTGGTCGATCTCGATGCCGACCGACTCGACGCCGAGGAGATCGCTGTCCTTCCAGGCCCACGGGAAGTGGTCGTCGGCCGGCCCGCCGCGCTTCCCGGTGTAGATGGCCTCGAGCGAGTCCCGCTGGGCGGCGGAGGCGCGGTCGTCGAGGTAGAGCATGTACCGCCACGGCGAGGACGGCTCGTCGTCGTGGTAGCGCGAGGTGAGGACCACGCCGAGGCCACCGAGGTCGACGTCGCCGTCGGCGCCCTCGACGATCCGCCAGGACAGCGCGCCCGTGCACTCGCCGTAGGTGGAGCGACCGCCGGGAACGCCGCCGATGCGGCGGCAGGGGCAGATGGCCTCGCAGTTGCACACCTCGAGGTAGGAGCCGCTGATCGACCAGCCGTCCACTCAGCCCATTCCCATCCCGGTGGCCATGCCGGTTCCGGGGACGGTCAGCCCCGGCACGTGCGCGGGCGCGACGCCGATGCCGACGGCCAGGGCGGCGAGGGCCACCGCCGCGCCCAGGGCGGCGGCACGGGGCCACGGCGCCACCTTCTCCAGGGCGACCACGACCGCGACCACGACCATCCAGGTGATGCTCATCACGCCGAGCGCGAACAGGGCCAGCATCAGGGCCCAGCAGCAGCCCACGCACCAGCCGCCCAGACGGGCGCCGAGGGCCAGGGCGCCGGGCCAGCCGTCGCGCCAGTTACGGGTGAAGACGCCCACCGGGCTGCGGCACCGGCTCAGGCAGGTCCGCTTGAGCGGCGTCACCTGCCAGGCCGCGGCGAGCACGAGGGCGCCGGAGGCCACCCACCGGCCGCCGGCGTTCCAGTCGAGGCCGGCGCCGGCCCACCGGCGGATCATCGCGTCGGCGGCGAACGCCATCAGGCCCACGGCCAGCCACACGAGGAGGTAGCCCGCCGCGAAGACCATCGCGGGGCCCGTCCGGCCCGGCCGCGCCCGGCCGAGGGTGCCGTAGAGCGCCGTGGCCGGGACCGTCGACGGCAGCATCATCGCCGCCATCATCGAGACCCAGACGAGCGTGAACCACGGCAGCGACCCGAGCGCCGTCCACGGGCCGGCGTCCATCCCGGTCATCGTCCGGTCGACCACGAGGGCGCCGGCGAGCGCGACGCAGGAGAAGGGGGGCTCCGAACCGCATCGCGACCATTCTTGCGCCGCACCGCCCCGGCGTTCAACGGACGTGCCGCCGAAGGGTCGCTCCGTATCATGAGCAGCCAGATGGCTGCCTATCGCGACACGGACGTCGACGACCGCGTCTTCCGGGCCCTCGCGGATCGCCACCGCCGGCTCCTGCTCGACCGCCTGAACGAGCGGAACGGCCAGACGCTGCGGGAGCTCTGCGCCGGCCTCGACATGGCGCGCCAGTCCGTGTCGAAGCACCTCGACATCCTGGAGTCGGCGGACCTCGTGGTCACGGTCCGGAGCGGCCGGGAGAAACTGCACTACCTCAACCCGGCGCCTGTCGCCGACATCGGCGAGCGCTGGATCCGCCGCTTCGACGCCGGTCGCGTCGACGCCCTCGCCTCCCTCAAGCGAACCCTGGAGGACACCACCGTGGAGAGGCCGTCGTTCGTCTACAAGACCTACGTCCGCACGACGCCCGAGATGCTCTGGCGCGCCCTGACCGACCCCGAGTTCACCCGCCGCTACTGGGGCCTCGAGCTGCACTCGGACTGGCAGCCCGGGTCGACGATCACCTGGGGGCGCGGGGACGTGACGATCGCCGACCCCGAGCAGGTCGTGATCGAGTCCGACCCGTACCGGCGGCTCTCCTACACGTGGCACACCATGAGCGAGGAGATGGGGCGCGCGCTCGGCCTCACCGACGAGCTGCGCGCGCGGATCGCCGCCGAGCGCCGCTCCACGGTCACCTTCGACCTCGAGGAGATGGGTCCCGTGGTGAAGCTCACGGTCGTCCACGAGGGGTTCGATCCCGGGAGCGCCATGTTCGCGATGATCAGCGAGGGCTGGCCGGGGGTCCTCTCCGACCTGAAGACGCTGCTCGAGACGGGCGAGACGCTGCCGCCGCGGACGGAGCGCCCCGTGCCGGCTCGCCTCGAACTCACCTAGGCCGTCCAGCGGCGTCCAGAGCTGGGGCGGGAGGATTCGAACCTCCGGTCACGGGACCAAAACCCGTTGCCTTACCGCTTGGCTACGCCCCAACGGGCCCGAGCCAGTCTAGGCCCGTGGCCTCCCGCTCAGCGCGATCGTTCGCCGAGCAGCAGCATCATCATGATGAGCAGCGCGACGACGGCCACGATCCCGATGACGAACAGGGAGAGGCCGAGGGCGAGCGGGAACAGGGCCACGAGGCCTTGGGCGAAGGCCACCACCCATGCCACCTGGCGGAGGGTGGCCGAGGGGAGCGAGCGCCCGAACGAGATGTAGCCCAGGATGATCAGGATGGCCACGGCCAGCAGCGCGAAGCGGTTGACGCTGCCCAGCGCAAAGACGATGACCTCGAAGAGGGCCAGGGCCAGCGCCAGCCGGAAGCGGTAGCGGCGGATCCAGGCGGCGACCCGGGGCAGCTCCTCGGGCGGCCGGCCGCCTCCGCGCGCGTCCACGACCACCACGTCCTCCGGCCGAACCTGATAGCTCATGCCCGCATCGTACCGACGGGGAGCGGCGACGCGGCCGCCGTCCACGCCGCGCCCGGGAGGCCCGTCAGGGCAGCGCGCGCGTCGTCGAGCGAGGGGAAGAGCCCGAACACGGCGCTGCCCGAGCCGCTCACCGCGGCGGCCAGTGCGCCGCGCGTGACGAGCGTCCTGCGGAGGGTCGCGCTGGCCGGGCAGGCGTCCTCGGCAGCGGGCCCGAGGTCGTTGGCCACCAGCGCGGCCAGCGTCCGCAGATCGGCCCGCGCCGCCAGCCCCACCCCGGCGGCGGCGCGCTCGAAGCCGGCCGTGTTCCAGGCCGGCCGGTAGCGGGCGTAGACCTCGGCCGTCGACACCGCCTGCCCGGGCCACGCGAGTGCCACCGCGAAGGGGGCGAGCGGCGCGGCCGGACGGAGCGTCTCGCCCCGGCCCGACGCCACGGCCGCACCGGCGCCGGAGGCGAAGAACGGGACGTCGGAGCCGATGGCCGCGGCGACGGCCATGAGGTCCGGGTCGTCGAGCGGGTGCTCGAGCAGGACGTTGGCGAGCCGGAGCGCCGTGCCGGCATCCGACGAGCCGCCGCCCAGGCCCGCGGCCGGGGGGATGCGCTTCTCGATGTGCACGGCAAAGCCGCCCTGGTGCGCGCTCCGCTCGGCCAGCACGCCGAGCGCGCGGGTGACGAGCGTGTCGCCGCCGGCCAGGCCGGGCGCCTCGACCGTGGTGACCGGGGCCGGCCGGAGGTCGATCTCGTCCCCGACGTCGAGGGCCACGAGCAGCGTGGCCAGCTCGTGGTATCCGTCGTCGCGGGCACCGCCGACGCGCAGCACGAGATTGACCTTGGCCGGCGCCAGCGTCACGGGCGCGCCGCGGCCAGGGCCACGAAGGCCTCGGGAGGGAGGGCCTCGGCCCGCAGCCCGGGATCGATTCCGGCCGCCCGGCAGGCAGCCTCGGCGTCGTCCCGACTGGCCCAGCCCGCGAGCGCCAGGGCGTTCGCCAGCCGCTTGCGCCGGTGCGAGAAGGCGGCCGCCACCGTGGTCCTGATCCCTGGCCAGGCGGACGCCAGGGCCGGCCCAGCGATCACGCCGGACGAAGCCCACGAGCGACGACTCCACCCGCGGCTCGGGGACGAACACGTGGCGGGACACGGCATGCCGCCCGGTGCTCTCGAGGGCGAGGCCGCAGAGGACGCTCGGCGCGCCGTAGGCATCGTCCCCCGGGCCCGCCAGCAGGCGGTCCGCCACCTCGCGCTGCACGAGCACGCAGAACCGCCGGCAGCCGGGCAGCTCCCCGAGGCTGTCGAGCAGGACGGGCGCTGCGATGTGGTACGGGAGGTTCGAGACGAAGGCCGTGACCGGAGGTCGGAGCGCGCCGAGGTCGATCCGCATGGCGTCGGCGAAGATGAGGTTCACGTTCGACTTCAGGTCGAGTGTTCGCGCGAGGGCCGGCTCGAGGCGGCGGTCGACCTCGACGGCATGCACGAGCGAGACACGATCGGCGAGCCACGCCGTGAGGACGCCCACCCCGGCGCCCACCTCCAGGGCGACGTCCTCCGGCGTCAGGGGCGCCAGGCGCTCGATCACCCCGAGGAGGTTGTCGTCCGCCAGGAAGTGCTGGCCGAGATCGCGGTCCGGGCGAATCCCCAGCTCGTGCAGGCGCGCCAGCGTCACCTGCCGGGGGCCGCTCACGGGGCGAGGACGCGCGCCGCGTTGGCCTCGACGACGGCGGCGAGGACGGGCGGCTCGACCTGGCGCAGCGCGGCCACGGCCCGCAGGGTCTCGAGCACGTACTCGGGCCGGTTCGGCCGTCCCCGGTAGGGCACGGGGGCCAGGTACGGCGCGTCTGTCTCGAGCAGCAGCAGCTCGTCCGGCACGGCCGCCGCCGCCTCGCGCAGGCGCCGCCGCCGCCGGGTAGGTCATGTTGCCGGCGAAGGAGACGTACCAGCCTCGCTCGACCGCCTCGTCCAGGTGCTCGGGGAGGGAGAAGCAGTGCAGGATCACGGGGACCCGCACGCCGCGCAGGACCGCGAGCGTGTCGGCCGCCGCGTCGCGGGTGTGCACCACGACCGGCAGCTCGTGGCGCTCGGCCAGCTCGACCTGGCCGGCGAAGGCGCGGGCCTGGTCGGCCCGGGGGGCGCGGTCGCGGTAGTAGTCGAGCCCGCACTCGCCGACGGCCACGCAGCGCGGATGGCCGAGCAGGCCGTCGAGCTCGGCCCGCACGGCATCGCTCCACTCCGCGGCGAGGTGCGGGTGCAGGCCCGCGGTCGCCGTCACCCCGGGGTGGCGCTCGGCCAGGGCCACCGCCTCCCGGGCCTCATCCGGAGCCTGCCCGATGCAGACGATGCGCTCCACGCCCGCCTCGGCGGCCACCCGCACGGCCTCGTCGGGGCCGCCGTCGACCCCGAGGAGGTGGGCGTGGGTGTCGATCACGCGGGCGGTGCGTCGACGCGCGGGAAGAGCTGTCCCACGTCCTCGACCCTGGCCCCGCCGGCCAGGAGCCCTGGCCGCGCCCGCTCCCAGCCGATCGCGTCGGCCGGCTCGCCCACCGCGGTCAGCATGCGGCCGGCGGCGTCGGGGATGAACGGCGCGAGCAGCACGGCCAGCAGCCGCACGCCGTCGGCCAGCGAGGCGAGGGCCACGTCGAGCTCCTCGTCGCGGCCGTCGCGGTGGAGGTCCCAGGGCCGGCGCTCCTCGACGAAGCGGTTCAGGGCCCGCACGAGCTCCCACGTCCGCTCGAGCGCGCCCGCGTAGTCGAGGGGCTCCATGCGCTCGCCCACGGCCGAGGCGGCGCGCTCGGCCGCGGCGGCCAGCTCGGGGTCGACGGCCGCGTCCGGGACCGTCCCGCCGCGGTAGCGCCCGACCATGGCCGTGGTCCGGTTCACCAGGTTGCCGAGCTCGTTGGCCAGCTCGCCGTGGTAGCGGTCGTGCAGGCCGGACCAGCCCACGGGCCCGTCCTGTCCGAAGGCCACCTCGCGCAGGACGTAGAAGCGGACGGCGTCGATCCCGTAGGCGTCGATCGCCGGGTACGGGTCGAGCCCGTTCCCGCGCGTCTTCGACATGCGGAAGCCGTCGTGCCCGAGGAGCATCCCGTGGATGAAGAGCTGCTTCGGCGGGTCGTAGCCCGCGGCCATGAGCATGGCCGGCCAGATGACGGCGTGGAAGCGCAGGATGTCCTTGCCGAGCAGCTGCCAGCGCGGCGGCCACAGCTCCGGCGTCAGGTCGTGGCCGTCGTCGGCGTAGGTCAGGGCCGAGGCGTAGTTCAGGAGGGCGTCGATCCAGACGTAGATGGCCTGGTCGGGCGCCCACGGCAGGGGCACGCCCCAGGACACCGACGCCCGCGTGACGGAGATGTCGTCGAGGCCGGCTGCCACGAAGGAGCGGGTCTCGTTCATGCGCGCGCGCGGGAGGACGAACTCGGGGTTCGCGTCGTACAGCTCGAGGAGCCGGTCGCCCCAGTTCGAGAGGCGGAAGAACGTGTTCTTCTCCTCCGTCCAGGTCGGCTCGGTCCCGTGCTGGGGGCAGCGCCCGTCGATCAGGTCCTCCGAGCGGTAGAAGGCCTCGCACGAGGTGCAGTACCAGCCCGAGTACGTGCCCTCGTAGAGCTCGTCCGCCTCGCGCAGGCGCTCGACGAACCGCTGCACGAAGGCCTCGTGCTCGGGGTCGGTGGTGCGGATGAAGAAGTCGTTGGTCGCGTTCACCCGCCGGGCGAGCTCGCGGAAGCGGTCCGCCACCGGGTCCGCCCAGGCCTTGGGGGTGAGCCCGGCCGCGGCCGCCGCCCGCGCCACGTTGGCCCCGTGCTCGTCGGTCCCGGTGAGGAAGAACGTCTCCTCACCCCGCCGCCGGGCGTGGCGCGCGGCCACGTCTGCGGCGATGGTCGTGTACGCGTGGCCGAGGTGCGGCTCCGCGTTGACGTAGTAGATGGGGGTCGTGATTAGGAACGACATGGACGGGGGACCCTCTGACAGGCACGCGTTTCCAGCACGTGCTCGGACGCAGGACATTCTACGAACCGGCCCAAGGCGGCCCGGATCACCGAAGGAACCATGAAAGACACCGGCATCGTTCGACAGATCGACGACCTCGGGCGCATCGTCATCCCGATCGAGATCCGCAAGCGCTTCAAGATCGAGAAGCGCGACCAGCTCGAGATCTGGGTGAAGGGCGACCGCATCCTCATCGGCAAGCCGCGCGAGGGCTGCACCTTCTGCGGCCGGCTCCAGGGCCTCCGCGAGCACTACGGTCAGCTCGTGTGCGCGTCCTGCCGCGAGGACCTCAGTGACGCTGAGGTCGCCCGCGACGCCGAGGTCGCGTAGAGGGAGCGGCGCGGGCGCCCCGTGAGGCGCGCGGCCACGGCGGCCGCGCGCGACGGGGTCAGGCCCGCCTCGCGCAGCTCGGCCGCGACCCGTTCGGCTTCCTCCTCGGCCACGGGCGCGGCCCGGGCTGCGGCCACCACGAGGACGATCTCCCCGCGCGGCTCGACCGTGTCGGCGAGCTCCGCGGCCGGGCCGCGAAGCACCGTCTCGTGGATCTTCGTCAGCTCGCGGCACACCGCCACCTCGGCGTCGCCCAGCTCACGGAGCGTGGCGGCCACCCGGCGCGGCGACTCGAACAGCACCACCGGGAGCGGCGAGCGCCGGGCCTCGGCCAGCACGCGGCGCCGGTCGGCGGCCCGGCGAGGCACCCAGCCCCGGAAGACGTAGCCGTCGGCCGAGAGCCCGGAGCGGACGAGGGCCGTCTCGACCGAGCCCGGCCCGGGCAGCACCGTCAGCTCGACGCCGGCCTCGAGCGCCGCCCGGACGAGCGTGCGGCCGGGGTCGGCGATGGCCGGCATCCCCGCGTCGGTGACCAGGGCGACGGGGTGGTCCGCGGCGAGGGCGACCAGCTCGGGCGTGCGGCGCGCCTCCTCGTGCTCGTTGCACAGCACCAGGCGCGGCGCGCGGATGCCGTGCGCACTGAGCAGCGCGCGCGTCCGGCGCGTGTCCTCGCAGGCCACGACCTCCGCCTCGCGCAGCGCCTCGAGGGCGCGCAGGGTGATGTCCGCCAGGTTGCCGATCGGCGTCGGGACGACGGTCAGGCCCATGGGCCGCGCGGGTCGATCCCGATCATGTCGGCGGGCACGGAGGAGGGAGGGTAGCGAGCGTGCCGTACCTTTCAGGGCCATGCCGCGCCCGTCCCGGCCGAACTTCACCGTCTATCGCGGCCGCCGGTCGCGCGGTCCCGACCCCATCGCCGAGCGGGTGCGGGCGTCGACGGCGCCGCCCGCGACCGGCCCGTCCCTGCGTCCGGGCAGCCCGGTCGTCCTTCCCGCCCCCGGGCAGGCGCCGCCTCGGCGGCGGCCGCCCGGGCCGTCCACGCGCCCGTCCGGCCCGCGCGGACCGAGGCCCCGCCGCCGGATCCCGGTCAAGCGGGTCCTGCTGATCGGCATCCCGGCGCTCCTCGTCCTGCTCGTGGCCTGGGTGATCTACGGCTACATCCAGTTCAGCAACTCGATGGACAGGGCGAACAAGCGCATCACCCCGGCCACCCGCGCCGTCCTCACGCCCGCGGGGTCGATCTTCTCCTCGCCCAACACCATCCTGGTCCTCGGCTCCGACCGGCGCCCGAATGCGACGAGCACGAGCTCGCGCTCGGACTCGATCCTGCTCCTGCGCTCGGACCCGGGGAAGGGCACGATGGCCGAGCTCTCGATCCCCCGTGACCTGCGGGTCGAGGTCCCCGGGGTGGGCCCGGGCAAGATCAACTCGGCCTATGCCATCGGCGGACCGCCGCTCGCGATCAAGACCGTGCGCGACCTCGTCGGCGTGCCCGTCAACCACGTCGTCCTGGTGAACTTCGCCGGTTTCCGGAAGCTCATCGACGCGCTCGGCGGCGTGACGATCAACAACCCCGAGAAGATCATCTCCAACTCCTTCGACGGCTACGTGTGGCACTTCGCCAAGGGCCGGATCCACCTCGACGGCCGTCACGCGCTCGCCTACGCCCGCGTGCGCGAGAACACCCTGAACCCGGCCGACAACGACCTCACCCGAGGGCTGCGGCAGCAGCGGGTCCTCTCGGCCCTGGCCGGCAGCCTGGTGTCCCCGTCGTCGCTCTTCCAGCTGCCCTCGATCGGGCGGGCCATCGCCGACCCGCTGTCCACCGACCTCTCGGCCACCGACCTGCTCGAGCTGGGCTGGCGCAAGGAGCGTTCGAGCCGCACGCTGCACTGCCACCTCGGGGGGACGCCGGCCGGCTTCTCGAGCGATCTCATCGGGGGCGAGGAGAACCGTCAGGTCGTCCAGATGTGGCTCGGGCACTCCGCGCCGCAGCCGCCGCCGCCGGGGAACTCGCTCGCGGCCGGCTGCACCATCAGCTGAGCGCCGGGTCGATCCAGGCGATCTCCCGGTAGGCCAGGCGGTCGACCACCCACGCGCCTGCCGGGACGGGAAGGGGCTCCGCCGCGAGGCGGTCGAACCGGCAGGCCACGTCCTCGAGGGAGGGACAGCCCGCCGCCGCCCACCACCGCGCCGCGGACAGCACGGCCTCGGCCGCGCCGTCGTCGTTCCCGGCGATCTCGAGCTCGAGCGTGTCCGGGTCGAGCCGGGCCGCCGACCCGTCGGGCTCGGTGACGGTCAGCAGCCACGACGTCCGCCGGTCGCGCAGGGCGAGGAACAGGTGCAGGTCCCAGGCCGGGGCGGGGTGGCGGGCGCCGGGCGTGCTCGCGAGCCGGGCCCGAAGCGCCGGGTCGAGGCGGCGGCGCACGACGGGCGCCCCGCCCAGCGGCCGGAGGCGCGGCCACGGCCCCGGCCGGTCGAGGGCTCCCTGGATGCGGATGAAGCCGGAGCGCCCCACCACGCGGCCGCGGGCGCCATCCCCGTCCGGCCGCACGCGCACGAGCGGGTGGGCGCCGCCGTGCTCCAGCGGCACCAGGGCGAGCCCGCCCGGGGCGAGCTGATCGAGCCACGCGGGGGCGAGGTCGGTGCAGCCGATGGTGGCCACGACCCGGTCGAACGGCCCGCGCTCCACCGCCCCCTCGGCGCCGTCGCGGAGAAGGACGGTGATGTCCCGGTAGCCGGCCTCCGCCAGGAGCCGCCGCGTCTGTTCGACCACGCCCCGGTCGATGTCGATGGTCGTGACCAGGGACTGGTCACCCAGGATCTCGGCCAGAAGGGCCGCGTTGTAGCCGGTGCCCGCGCCGATCTCGAGCACGCGCATCCCCGGGCGGAGGTCGAGGAGCTCGAGCATCTCCGCCACGAGGGACGGCTGCGAGGTCGAGCTCGTGGCCTGGCCGTCGGCGCCGACTCGGGTGACGAGGGCGTCGTCGTGATAGGCGAGGCGCAGGGACTCCTGGCCGGGTCGGGAGGGGTCGATCTCGTGCTGGGTCAGGGCGCCGTGCCCCTCCACGCGGCGATCCACCACCCAGAAGCGCTCGAGCAGCCGGTGCCGCGGCACCGTCCTCATCGCCCGCTCGACGGCCGGCGAGCGGATGGCGCCCGATCGGCGGAGCCGCTCCACGAGCTGCGCCCGGGCCGCCGTGGCGATGGCCTCGGGGCCCGCCGTCCCTCCTCCCCTTACTCCTTGCTCGTGGCCCGGGAGCCGGAGCTCTCGGACGAGGACGGGGACGTCCCCGTGGCGGCCTTGTCGGAGGCGGCGCCGTTCTTGGAGCCGCTCTCGGCGGGCTTGGCGCCCTCGCCCTCGGCCTTGGCGCCGTCGCGTACGCCCTTGCCGCGCCCGTAATCGGTCGTGTAGAAGCCGGAGCCCTTGAAGTGCACGGCCACGGGATGCAGCACGCGCTGCACGGGGGTCCCGCACACCTCGCACGTGGCCACGGGCTCGTCGGTCATGCGCTGCAGCACGTCGAAGCGGTGGCCACGCTCGCAGAGGTACTCGTAGATCGGCATCCCGGCGCAGTATACCGTCCGGTCACGGACGGTCAGGCCCGCCTCCTGGCACTGTGTGGACGAGAGTGCCAGCCCGGACAGCGCCGCCCCGGCGCCTGGCTATCCTCGCCCCGCCCATGCGCATCGCCATCGTCACCGATTACTACTACCCGCTGCTCGGGGGCATCACCGAGCATGTGTACGGACAGGCCACCCATCTCGCCGCCCGCGGTCACGACGTGACCGTGGTCACCGGCAAGCCGCTGCGCACGGCTCCCATCGCGGACGACGACGGGCGCCCGCACCGCGACGAGCCCTTCGCCGTGCACCGGCTCGGGGTGGGGTTTCCGCTGTACGGCAACGCCGCGCAGACGATCCACACCGTCCCGCTCGGCCTGACCCACACGCTGCGCCGGTACTTCCGGCGCGGAGGCTTCGACGTCATCCACTGCCACGCTCCGTACAACCCGGGCATCTGCACGCTGGTCCCGCTGGCCGTGCCGAAGCGGGCCGTGTCCGTCGGGACGTACCACTCGGTGTTCCAGGCCGGCCCCGGCCTGGACTTCTTCGGGCCCCTCATGCGCTGGTCGCTCAAGCGGCTCGATGGCCACATCGTGGTCTCCGAGGCCTGCATCGGATCACTGGCTCCGTACTTCCCCTTCGACTACCGCGTGATTCCGAACGGGATCGACGACCGCCACTTCACCCCCGACGCCGAGCCCATCCCGGGCCTGCGCGACTCCGGCCGGCCGACGATCCTGTTCCTCGGTCGCTTCGACCCGCGCAACGGCCTGGGGACGATGCTCCGCGCGTTCGAGCGCGTGCACGCGGCGCGCGACGGCCATGCCCGCCTCGTGGTCGTGGGGGACGGGCCGCTGCGGAGCTTCTATCGCCGCCAGGTGAACGACGCGGCCGCCGCCGACATCGTCTGGGCGGGCCGGGTGGACTGGTCGCGCCCGCGCTATTACGCATCCGCCGACGTGCACTGCACACCCTGTCACCGCGCCTCGTTCGGCATGGTCCTGCTCGAGGCCATGAGCTGTGGCCGGCCGGTCGTGGCCAGCCGCATCTCGGGCTTCCAGCTGCTCATGGAGCACGGCAAGCAGGGGTTGATGGTCGGCCCGGCCGACGACGACGAGCGGTTCGCCTCGGCTCTCCTGCACCTGCTCGACCGGCCGGACGAACGGGCGCGCATGGGCCGCGAGGGCCGGCGCACCGCCGTCACCCACTACGCGTGGTCGAAGGTGGCGGCAGAGCTCGAGTCGTTCTACGACGAGCTACGTGCCCGCCGAGGGCTGTGACCAGAAACGCGGCTCTCCTCTGGTTCGCCCTCGGCGCCGTGCTCGTGCTGGCCGTGGGCGCCGTGATCGCCGGCGTGCTCGCGGCCACGCTGTCGGTGTGGATGGGCCTCGGCGTGCTGGCGCTGGCCGTGGCCATCGTGGCCGTGGCCGCCTGGTCGTGCTTCAGCCCGAACACGTCCAACTTCGGCCCCGTGATCACCGGCCGCGGCGTCCAGGCGCGGATGATGGCCCTGACCTTCGACGACGGGCCGTCCGAGGACGTGACGCCGCGCGTCCTCGACGCCCTCGCCGAGCGCGGAGCCCGGGCCACGTTCTTCGTGCTGGGCCGGCACGTCGATGCTCATCCTGAGGTCGCGGCTCGCATCCTCAACGAGGGGCACGAGCTCGCCTCGCACGGATACGACCACTCGATCCTGACCTTCACCGGGACGGCCGGCGTGCAGGAGCAGCTGCGCCGCACCGAGGAGGCCCTGGCCCGGATCGATGCCGATCCGCTCCCGCGTCTCTTCCGGGCCCCCCACGGCTTCCGCAACCCCTTCGTCAGCCGGGCCGCCCAGCGCGCCGGCTACCGGATCGTGGGCTGGACCAAGGGCGTGTGGGACACGGCGGCGCCCGGGGTGGAGACCATCGTGCGCCGCTCGGTGGAGGGCTTCCGCCCGGGTGCGGTCCTGCTGCTCCACGACGCCGACGGCTCGGGCGCCGGCGGCGACCGGAGCCAGACGGCGGAGGCGGTCCCGCCGATCGTCGACGCCGCGGCCGAGCAGGGCTACGAGCTCGTCACCGTCTCCGAGCTCGCCGCCCGCGCGCCCTCACGGCGGATGAGCCGCATCCGGCTGGCGGTGGCCGCCGCCGTGGTGGTCGTGCTGGTCGAGCTGGCCCGGCGCAAGCTGAACCTCGGCGTCATCAACACCGTCGACATCGGCTGGTGGTGGGTCCTCGCCGCGGTGGCCGCCAACTTCGTCTCCATCATGTTCAAGGCCGTGGTCTGGCGGGCGACGATCGACGCCGTCCCCGAGATCCCGGCGGTCGGATACGCCGACGTCATCCCGGCGCTCTTCGTCGGCTTCCTGCTCAACACCGTCCTCTTTGCGCGGCTGGGCGAGATCGCGCGCATCGGCGTGCTGCGCCGGCGGCTACGGCAGCGCGGGGTGGACGTGAAGATCGCCACCGTGGCCGGGACGGCGGTGTCGGAGCAGATCGTCCTCGGCATGGCGCTGGTCATGGTCGTGCTCGGCATGGCCTTCGTCCTCTCGGTCCCCAGCTGGGCCCGGAACGCCGCCATCGCGCTCGCCGTGGCGCTGGTCGTGATCGCCCTCGGGCTGGTGGGGCTCGAGGTCTACTCGCGGTACCGCAGGCGCCGCCGGCGCGGCGACCGCGACCTGGCGGTCGCCTGGTGGCAGGCCGCTCTGCGCCAGGGCGAGCAGCTCCTGTACGCCGTGGCCCAGGGCCAGCGGATCCTGCGTGACCCGAAGAAGGGCAGCATCGCCGTGAGCGCGGGTGTGGCCTCCTGGGTGGCCCAGATCGTCGGCATCCTCTGGGCCATGAACGCCTTCGGCATCCACCTGGGGCTCGGGGCGGCCGGCATCGTCTTCCTGACCAGCACGCTCGTCCAGCTGTTCACGCTCGTGCCGCTCAACGTGGGCGTCTTCCAGGGCGCGATCTACCTGCCCCTGACGACGACCTACAACGTGGACGGTGCGCGCGCGCTGGCCTTCGGCATCGGGCTCCAGCTCATCGAGGCCGTCCTCGGCGTCGGTGTCGGGTTCTACTTCCTGTCCCGTGAGGGACTGTCGCTGGCCGAGGCCCGCACGTTCTCGGACGTCGAGGACGAGCCGTCGGAGTCGCTCCCCTCGCCGTCGGAAGCAGGGGAGCCGGTCGGCCGCCGGCCGTGATCCTCGAGGTAGCAGGGGGCGCTCTCGAAGGCACGCAGGTCGCCCGGCACCAGGCGCGTGCGGCGCCGGCGGCGGTCGACCACGACGGCGGCGCCGATCAGGCCGCCCAGGAGGAGGCGCACCTGCCGCCGGCGCATCCCGTGTGCCATCAGCGGCCCACTAGGTGGCGCGGTGGTAGGCCACGAACGCCGCCAGGCCCCCGAGGACGACCTCGGTCAGCCCGAAGCCGACCGACGGCGCGACGGAGAAGAGCCAGCGGGTCAGCAGCAGCGGGGAGACGTAGGCGAGCAGCGCGCCGCCCGCGGCGATCAGGCCCGAGGCCCGGCCCAGGTAGTACCCGGTGGCCCGCTTGACGGCCTCGCCCATGAGGATGCCGACGCCCCAGGCGATGAAGAATCCGAAGAACCCGACCGGGGTGGCCAGGAGGGAGGCCAGGGCAAATCCGACCCCGAGACCGAGCACGACAGCCGCCGCGATCCCGCGCACGGCGCGGTCGGGCTTCAGGCGCACGCGGGCCGAGCGGGGCATTCGCGCGCAGTCGCGGCACTTGATGCCGACAGGCGCCTGGATCATGCAGTCGGGGCAGATCGGCTTGCCGCAGTTCGAGCACGAGACGTACGTCTCGACCGACGGATGGTTGGCGCAATGCGGGACGGTCTCGGTGGTGCTCATCGCCACCGATTGATGCTACCTGCGGTCCCTGAGACGAACCACAAGGCGCCCGGTCAGGGACCCGTAGAGGTTCCGGAAGACGAGTGCCGACACCGGCCAGAAGATGAACGTCCACAGGGCGCCGGCGGTCACCTGGTGGGCCGTGCCGCCGATGGGCGAGAGCGCGGTGGAGAGGCCCAGCCACAGGAGCAGGCCGATGAGCTCGAGCCCCGCCATGACGCCGAGCGAGCGCAGGTAGCCGCGCCGGGCGACGAGCGTGAAAGCCCGGCGACAGGCATCCGCTCCGGCCGAGTCGCCGGCGCCGGCGGCCACCGGCGCGAGGACGAAGAAGGGACCGAGGAACGGGAGCACGAGCAGGGCCGCGGGCCCGAGCAGGACGAGGGAGACGGCGATGACCGGGGAGGCCAGGACGCTGGTCCCGATGACCGCCCACAGGCGGCGCCGCAGCCGCTCCCCCAGCACGGCGCGTCACGCCGCCCACGAGCGAGAGGTAGGCCACGGTGGCCAGGAGCGTCTCGGCGGCCACGAGGCCGACGGACGGCGAGCTCATGGCCAGGAGGACGCCCAGCAGCACGGCGGGCGCGGCGGCGGCGGCCGCGGTCATGACGCCGAAGGTGGCGAAGCCGCCGCCGTAGCGGGCGAACGCGGTGGCGAAGATGTCGGCCACCCCCACCGGCGCCGGCCCGTTCTGACTCGTGGGCCCCTCGGCGGCAGGCGGCGGCACCGCGGCAGGCTATCCCACGGCCACGCCGGGGAAGATCGGCTCGCATCCCGGCCGTCCTGGGTCGATAGGCTTGCGCGCCGTCCGGCTCCGCCGGGGCGGTCCCGTGCGGGCATCAACGCCGGCGACCGCCCGGACAGGACCTAGGAGGACACATGGCCACCATCGAGATCGGAACCGCGCGCGCGGAGCTGGGAGCGTTCGCGGGCGAGCTCATCGGACCGGACGACGCGGCCTACGACGAGGCCCGCCGGGTCCACAACGGCATGATCGACCGCCGGCCGGCGGTCATCGCCCGCTGCGCCTCGCCCGCCGACGTCCGGGCCGTCATCGGGCTCGCGCGACGGCTCGACGTCCCCCTCGCCGTGCGCGGGGGCGGCCACAGCGGCCCCGGGTTCGGGGTCTGCGACGACGGCATCGTGCTCGACCTCTCCGCCATCAACGATGTGGTCGTCGATGGCGAGCGGGGTACGGTCCGGGTCGGCGGTGGAGCGCTCCTACGCGACGTGAGCGCGGCCACGCAGGAGGCCGGCGTGGCCACGCCGCTCGGCATCCTGGGCACCACGGGCGTCGGCGGGCTCACGCTGGGCGGCGGCGTCGGGCACCTGTCCCGGTCGCTCGGCCTGACCATCGACAACCTCGTGGGCGCCGACGTCGTGCTCGCCGATGGGTCCACGGCCCGGGCCAGCGCCGACGAGCACCCCGACCTCTTCTGGGCCATCCGCGGCGGCGGCGGCAACTTCGGCGTGGTCACGTCGTTCGAGCTGCGGACCCATCCCGTCGGCACCGTCATCGCGGGCCCGACGTTCTGGGCGCTCGAGGACACGGCCGCGGTCCTGCAGCGCTACCGCGACTTCCTGCCGGCCGCGCCGCGCGAGCTGAACGGGTTCTTCGCCTTCGCCACCGTCCCGCCGGTGCCGGACTTCCCCGAGGCCCTGCACGGCCGCCGCGTCGCCGCCGTGGTGTGGTGCTACGCCTCGGACAACGAGCGCGCCGCGGCCGCGGCGATGGCCCCGATGCTCGAGGCGGCCACGCCGCTCCTGCACGCCGTGGGGCCGATGCCGTTCGCGGCCCTCCAGGGGTTCTTCGACCCCCTGTACCCGAAGGGGCTGCAGGGGTACTGGCGCGGGCGACTTCGTGACGGAGCTCTCCGACGACCTGATCGAGCAGCACGTGGAGCACAGCGGGCGCATGCGGCCCGGCGCCTCGACCATGCACCTCTACCCGATCGACGGCGCCGTCCAGGACATCGGCGCGTCGGAGACGCCGTGGGCCCACCGGGACGTGACCTGGGCCGAGGTCATCTACGGCGTCGACCCGGATCCGGCCAACGCCGAGGCCATCCGGGAGTGGACGGTCGACTACTTCGACGCCACGCACCCCTTCTCGGCCGGGGCCGGGTACGTCAACTTCATGATGGACGAGGGGCAGGAGCGCGTCCGGGCGACGTACCGCGACAACTACGACCGGCTGGCCCGGGTCAAGGCGGAGTACGACCCCGACAACGTGTTCCGGATCAACCAGAACATCCGGCCGCAGGGCTGACGTTCCGAGACCGGGATCGGGGGGCCGCTCGCCGGAGCGGCCCCCCGTCCGGGATCACCCGACCTTGGCGGTGAGCGAGGTCGGCAGGTAGCCGGTCTTGGCGATGCGGAAGGTCACGGCCCCGTGCTTCGTGGGCCGGACGAAGAGCACCGCCACGCCGTGCTTGTTCGTGCGCTTGGCCCGCGGGTGGGAGCCGGCGCCGCCCGAGCGCACGGTCACCCCGCGCACCCGGTGGTTCTTGGCGTCGGTCACCGTGATCGTCACGCGGGCGACGTGCCCGACGGTCAGGCTGCTGCCGCCGAGGCTGAGCACCATGCGCCGGGCCAGGGTGAGCCGCTGGATCGGCGACCAGTCGCTGGTGTTGCCGCCCTCGTCGACCGCGGCCACGCGCCAGTAGAGCGTGCCGCCGTCGGTGTACTGGCTCTGCGTGAGGTTCGGGGCGTAGCTCGTGCCGTCCACGGTGGCGTCGTCGAACACCTGCGAGAAGCCCACGTTGGTCGACACCTGCACGTGGTACTGCTTGGCGTAGCCCTTGGCGCTCCACTGCAGGAGCACGTAGGCCTTGGTCCGCGCGGCGGCCGCGCCCTGGACCTCGCCGAACGTGCGCACGAAGGTGAACGGGGCCGACCACGGGCCGACCGTGCCGCCGGGGAAGTCCGCCCGGATGCGGAAGGTCCACGTCCCCGTGCCGTAGAAGCGCGTGGGCGTGAAGGCGGGGGAGGGGATGTTGTCGACCTCGGTGTGGGACCCGTCGGGGTAGTCGGCCGAGAGGTCGTAGCTGATCGCGTTCGGCACGAGGCTCCAGGTCCACGTCGGGATGGCGTCACCTCGCCCGGCGTTCTGCCCCACGGATGGCGCGGGCAGGCCGAGCGAGAACGAGCGGCTCGGCGACCAGGCCAGGTTGCGGTTGGACGTGTCCACCCCGCGGACCCGCCAGTACAGCACCGAGCTGGCCGGGTAGGTGCGCTCGGCCGTGTACGAGTCGGCCGCGGTCTGGACGTCGTCCACGACGTTGCTGAAGTTCGAGTCGGTCGCGACCTGGAGCTCGTAGTGCCGCGCGTAGGGGAGGTTCGCCCACACGAACTGCGGCTCCGGAGCGCCCAGGGCCTGGCCGTCCGCCGGCGAGACGAGGTCCGGCGGCTGCGAGTTCTTGCGGAAGTTCTGCGGGTTGACCCCGGTGGGGACGCTGGGTCCGGGGAAGGTCGGGCTCGACGAGTCCGGCCCGGTCGCAGGGATGACGGCCCAGTAGTACGGAGTGTTGTCATCCGGGTAGGTACCGCGACTGACGCTCGGAGCGTACGAGTTGAGCGTCGTGTAGCCGTTGTCAATGACGTTCGTGAAGGCAGCATCCTTCGCCACGATGACCCAGTAGCGAGTGGCGTTCTTGATCGGGGTCCACGCGAAGTAGGGAGTCGAGCTCAGGTTCGCCCCCGTCGCGGGGTACACGTAGTCGCCGGCCTGCATCGTCGGAATCACCCGTGGCCGCGGGTGTCGGCGGGGCGAAGTCGAACGTGATCGTGCTGGGCGTGCCCAGGACGGAGTTGTTGTCGGCCCGCGGGATGATCAGGAGCGTGTGGGAACCTGCCGTGAGGGCCGGCAGCGACTCCAGGCTGGGGCCGAAGCCCCCCCAGGGCGAAACCCCGGGATTCGAGTTGGGAGCGATCTGGAAGGACAGCGCGGTGTTGGAGTAGTCGCCGTAGAGCGGCGATCCGCCGTCCAGATAGATGAGGTATCCCTCTGCGCCCGGGACCGGGTCCCAGGTGACGACCGGCGAGGAGAACGGCGTGGGCGAGGGCAGTGCGAGCTCGCGCAGCCCGGATCGGGCTGGGTCCCGTCGATCACGCGCAGGCAGGCCACCGACGGGTTCGCCGTCCGAGAACTCCTTGGTGAAGGGCGGGCCGACGTTCCAGGCGCCGTTGTCGCCGTTGGCGTCGATGGCCCGCACGCGCCAGTTGAAGGTGTTGTTCTCGAAGATGGCCACCGGGGTGAGCGAGTTGGTCGTCACCGTGTCCGAGCAGCAGACCTTGGAGTTCGCCGGGAAGCTCGAGTCGCCGGCGTTGACCTCGACCTCGTAGCGCACCGCGCCGGGCACCGGGTCCCAGCTGAAGGTCGGCGCGGCGAGCTCACCGGCCTGGAGCAGCGAGAGGTCGCCGAAGTCGCTCACCGGGTGCGTGGTCGTCGTCGACGGCCAGGTCCAGGTGAAGTGGCCGACCGTGGACGGCAGGCCGTGGTGCCCCTCGGCGTCGACGGGCGTCACGCCCCAGTAGTAGTCGCGGCCGGGAGCGAGCAGGCGCGGGATGGTGAAGGTGGTGGCCGTGGTCTCGACGGCGTTTGCGCCCGCCCCGACGTCCACGAGCGAGCTCAGGCGGTTGTCGAGCGACACGGACACGAGGTACTTGGTGGCCAGCGGCACCGGGGTCCAGCTCAGGGTGGCCGGCGTCGAGGGGTAGACGATCGTGTTGGCGTTGCCCACCACGTTCAGCGACGGGGCCGCGGTCCAGGCCACCTTGACCGAGCGGCCGCCCGACCACTTCGAGACGTGTCCGGCCGCGTCGACGGTGCGCACCCGCCACCAGTACGTGCCGTTGGCCACGCTGTGCGGCAGCGTCAGCCGCGTGCTGCGCGTGGTCACGTCGCCCTGGCTGCCGCCGAGGACCGAGTTGAAGCCCGGGTCGGAGGCGAGCATGAACTCGTAGTGGTCGGCGTGCGGGACGGACGACCAGGCGAAGGCACCCAGGCTCTGCATCGCGGCGCCGCTCGAGGGCGCGCTCTGCGTGGGCGTACGGAGGGCGGCGGCCGAGGCCGGAGCGGTCCAGATGGCCCCGGCGAGCGCCAGGGCAGCGATGACGAGCGGCGCGCGGCCGCGGCGATGAATCCCCATGCGCCGCGTATCGGCGCCTGGCTCCCCGACACAAGAGCCGGGGAGCCAAGTTCCCCCCTTTTAGGGGGTCAGCGCGTTCGAGCCGCGGACGCAGGTGGGAACGGTCCGGTGAAGTTGCCTTGATGGGCTTGGGCCGGCAGGAGTAGCGTTCGCGGCTTCCGAGTTGGCGAGGCGGTGAGCCGAATCCGTCCCGCCAGATGACGGAGATCGACATGAGCACCACCACCCAGGCATCCACCGACGTCCGCCCCTTCCACATCGACATTCCCGAGGAGAAGCTCGACGACCTGCGCGGCCGCATCGCCGCGACGCGTTGGCCGAGCAAGGAGCTGGTCGCCGACCGGTCGCAGGGCGTCCAGCTCGCGGCGCTGCAGGCGCTCGCGCGCTACTGGCTGGACGAGTACGACCTCGGGCGGATCGAGGCGCGGCTGAACGCGCTGCCGCAGTTCGTCACCGAGATCGACGGCGTGGACGTCCACTTCATCCACGTCAAGTCGTCGCACGAGAACGCGCTGCCGCTGATCATGACCCACGGCTGGCCCGGCTCCGTGATCGAGCTGCTCGACTCCGTCGGCCCGCTGACCGACCCGACCGCGCACGGCGGCAGCGCCGAGGATGCCTTCCATCTCGTGCTGCCCTCCCTGCCCGGGTACGGGCTCTCCGGCGAGCCGGTCGAGATCGGCTGGGACCTGGGCCGGACGGCACGGGCCTGGGCCGAGCTCATGCGCCGTCTCGGCTACACCCGCTACGTGGCCCAGGGCGGCGACGTGGGCGCCGGCGTCACCGACGCGATGGGCCGCCAGGCACCCGAGGGCCTGATCGGCATCCACACGAACCTGCTCGTGCCGGCGCTGGGCGGCCCCATGCCGACGAACACCGACGAGGAACGCGCCGCGGCCGCGCAGATCGCCACCTTCGGGCAGTCCGGAAACGGCTACTTCGTCGAGATGGCCACCCGCCCGCAGACGATCGGCTACGCCCTGCTCGACTCGCCCGTCGCCCTGGCCGCCTGGATGATCGACCACGACACGGACGCCTACTACAAGATCGCGCGCGCCTTCGTCGACGGGCAGCCCTCGGGCAACCTCACGCGCGACCACATCCTCGACAACATCACGCTGTACTGGCTGACCGGCACCGGCGCCTCCGCGGCCCGGTCGTACTGGGAGGCCTACGGGGCCGACGCCCCGGCCGCGGGCCAGCAGCCCCTGCCGGCGCCGGCGATCCCGTTCGGCTTCACGACGTTCCCGGGCGAGATCTGGCGGACGCCGCGCAGCTGGGTCGAGGCGAGCTACCCGAACGTCATCTACTTCAACGAGGTCGACAAGGGCGGCCACTTCGCCGCCTGGGAGGAGCCCGAGCTCTTCGCGCCGAGATGCGAGCGGCGTTCAGGTCACTCCGCTGAATCCGCCGCCCGCCGGTTCCTTAGACGCCCCCACGGGCGATTCGAGCGGCCGGATGACGATCTCGCCGTCCTCGGCGTCGACCTCCACCGTGTCGCCCTCGGCCAGGTCGCCCTCGAGCAGCCGCAGCGCGAGCGGGTTCTCCACCAGCCGCTGCAGGGCGCGCTTGAGCGGGCGGGCGCCGTACGCCGGGTCGTAGCCCTCTGCCGCCACGAGGTCGCGGGCGGCGTCGGTGAGGTGGATGTCGATCCGGCGGGCCGCCAGGCGGTTGCGCAGGCGCTCGACCTGGAGGTCGACCACCTCCCGCAGCTCGGCGGCCGACAGCCGGTGGAAGATGATCGTCTCGTCGATCCGGTTGAGGAACTCGGGCAGGAACGTCGGCCCGCAGGGCGTCCTCGCACCCGAGCGCGCACGACCTCGGCGCTCTGCTCGCGCCCACGATGGCCTGCGAGCCGAGGTTCGAGGTCATGATGATGACCGTGTTGCGGAAGTCGACCGTCCGCCCCTGGCCGTCGGTCAGGCGGCCGTCGTCGAGGACCTGGAGCAGGACGTTGAAGACGTCGCGGTGGGCCTTCTCGATCTCGTCGAGCAGCACCACCGAGTAGGGCCGGCGGCGGACGGCCTCGGTCAGCCGGCCGCCCTCCTCGTAGCCGACGTAGCCGGGCGGGGCGCCGATCAGGCGGGCGACGTTGTGCCGCTCGCCGTACTCGCTCATGTCGATGCGGACCATCGCCGGCTCGTTGTCGAACAGGAACTCGGCCAGCGTCTGCGCCAGCTCGGTCTTGCCGACGCCCGTCGGGCCGAGGAAGAGGAACGAGCCGATCGGCCGGTTCGGGTCTCCGAGCCCCGCGCGGGAGCGCCGGACGGCGTCGGCGACGGCCATGATGGCCTCGTCCTGGTCGACCACCCGCTCGTGGAGGTGGTCCTCGAGCTTGACGAGCTTCTCGCACTCGCCCTCGAGCATCCGGGTGACCGGGATGCCGGTCCACGGGCCGACGACCTCGGCGATGTCCTCGGACGTCGACCTCCTCCTTGAGCATCCGGTGCTCGCCCTGGATCTCCTCCAGGGCGCCGGCCTCGGCGTCGCGCTCGCGCTCGAGCGCCGGGATGGTGCCGAAGCGCAGCTCGGCGGCCCGGTCGCAGGTCGCCGTCGCGCGTCGCCCGGTCGAGCGACTCGCGCGCCTCCTCGACTGAGCTTCGACAGGCGGCCGATGGCGGCGATGCGCGACTTCTCCATCTCCCAGCGGGCGGAGAGCACCGTCGATCTGCTCGCGCAGGTTGGCGAGCTCCTCCTCGATGCGCTCGCGCCGCTCGGCCGAGGCCGCGTCGGTCTCCTTGGACAGGGCGGACTGCTCGATCTCGAGCTGCTGCGCGCCGGCGCTCGAGGACGTCGATCTCGCTCGGGCAGCGAGTCGAGCTCGATGCGCAGGCGGCTGGCGGCCTCGTCGACGAGGTCGATGGCCTTGTCGGGCAGGAAGCGGTCGGTGATGTAGCGGTCCGAGAGCGTGGCGGCGGCCACGAGGGCCGTGTCCTTGATGCGGACGCCGTGGTGGACCTCGTAGCGCTCCTTGAGGCCGCGGAGGATGGCGATCGTGTCCTCCACCGACGGCTCGCCGACGAACACCGGCTGGAACCGCCGCTCGAGGGCGGCGTCCTTCTCGACGTGCTCGCGGTACTCGTCGAGCGTCGTGGCGCCGATGGCCCGCAGCTCGCCGCGGGCGAGCATGGGCTTGAGCAGGTTGGCCGCGTCGACGGCTCCCTCGGCCTTGCCCGCGCCGACGATGGTGTGGAGCTCGTCGATGAAGAGGATGATCTGGCCCTCGGCCGCGCGCACCTCGCCGAGCACGGCCTTGAGCCGCTCCTCGAACTCGCCGCGGTACTTGGAGCCCGCGAGCAGCGAGCCGATGTCGAGCGTCCACACGCGGCGCCCGCGCAGGCCCTCGGGGATGTCGCCGTGCGCGATGCGCTGGGCGAGGCCCTCGACGATGGCCGTCTTGCCCACGCCCGGGTCGCCGATGAGCACGGGGTTGTTCTTGGTCCGGCGGGACAGGACCTGGATCACGCGGCGGACCTCGTCGTCGCGGCCGATCACCGGATCGAGCCGCCCGGCCTCGGCCGCCGCGGTCAGGTCGCGGCCGAACTTGGACAGGGCGCCGTAGCGCTCCTCCGCGTCGGCGCTGGAGGCGGTCTGGCCGCCGCGGAGGTCGCGCAGCGCGGCGAGCACGGCGTCGCGCGAGACGCCGCGCGGCGCAGGCGGTCCCGCGCCGGGCCGGGGGTGTCGAGCAGGGCCAGGAGCAGGTGCTCGGTGGCCACGTAGTCGTCGGAGAGGCTGCCGGCCTCCTCCTCGGCCCGGTCGAGGGCCGTGCGGAAGCCGAGGGAGGCCTGCGGGTTGGAGAGCGTCTGGCCCTGCACGGAGGGCAGCCCGGCCACCGCGGCCTCCGCCTCGGAGCGCAGGCGGCCGGCGTCGGCTCCCGTGGGCCGCGCAGGACCACCTCGGCCACGGAGTCGGGCTCGGCCAGCAGGCCGAGCAGCAGGTGGTCGGTGGTGACCTCGGGATTGCCGCGGGCGCGGGCCCGGTCCTGGGCGCCGGCCACGGCCTCCTGGGCCTTGACGGTGAGCTTCTGAAAGTCCATGTGGGTGAGGGGGTCAGCTCGAGCGTCGAGCGTCGATGGGTCAGTGACTGGGAAGGGGGCCGCCAGAGCACGAGCTCGCGGCGGTAGGAGCGGTGGGCCTCGGCCACGCGGCGGTCGGCGTGGACCTCGAGGGCATCGAGCTTCGACTCGAGCTGGGCCACGCGGTCGCGCAGGCGGCTGACGGTGTCCTCGAGCTCGAGCACGCGCTCGACGCCGGCCAGGGTGAGCCCGAGCTCGCCCGTGAGGAGCCGATGCGCTGCAGGCGCACCAGGTCGGTGTCGCTGTACAGGCGTGTGCCGCCGGCGCTTCGCCGGGGCGCACCAGGCCGCGCGACTCGTACAGGCGGAGCGTCTGCGGATGCATGCCGACCAGGGCGGCGGCCACCCCGATCATGTACTTGGGCGTGCGGCCGTCGCTCACGCGCCGCGCCCTCGCCAGCAGGTCGGCCCGCGGGTCCCCGCCGTCGAGGGCGCGAGTACTTGTCGAGCGCCTCACGCTGGGCCTTGGTCAGCTTCTTGGGGACGACGATCTTGACCCGCGCGAGCAGGTCGCCCCGGCGCTTCGGGTCGCCGCCGATCGGCGCGCCCCGGCCGCCGGCCTTCAGCAGCACGCCGTCACGCGTGCCCGCGGGATCTTCGAGGTGATCGGCGTCCCGTCGGGCGCCGTCGGGACCTGGATCTTGGCGCCGGCCGCCGCCTCGGCGAAGTGCACGGGCACGTCGACGATCAGGTCGTCGCCCCGCCGGGTGAACACCGGCGACGGCGTGACCGAGACGTCCACGAAGAGATCGCCCGGCTGGCCGCCCTGCACGCCCGCCTCGCCCTTGCCGGGGAGGCGGATGCGGGCGCCGTCCTTGACGCCCGGCGGGATGTTGACCACGTAGCGCTTGGCGGCGCACCCGGCCCTCGGCCTGACAGCTGGTCGGCACGGCTCCTCGATCACCGTGCCGGCACCCCCGCAGCGCTCGCACGGCTGCGAGAGCGAGAAGAAGCCCTGGCTCTGGCTCTGGACCCCGCGGCCGCGGCACTCCGGGCAGATGACGGGATGCGTCCCCGGGCCGCGCGCCGGAGCCGCTGCAGGTGGGGCAGGCCACGAAGCTCTTTCGACCGGGATGGTCAGGCGCGCCCCGTTGAGGGCGTCGGCAAAGGAGACCGTGACCGCCGTCTGCATGTCGGCTCCGCGCGCGCTCGCCGTGGACGAGCCGTTGCGCTCACCGCGCCGGCGCCCCGCGGCCGCGCCCGAAGACGCCGCCGAGGATGTCCTCGAGGTTGATGCCCGCCTCGCGGAACATCGACGGGTCGAAGCGCATGCCCCACCCGGGCCGCCGGCGGCCGAGGGCGTCGCCGACGAGGTCGTACTGCTTGCGCTTGTCGGCGTCGGAGAGGGTGTCGTAGGCCACCGAGACCTGCTTGAAGCGCTCCTCGGCGGCCTTGTCGCCCGGATTGCGGTCGGCGATGGAGCTCCCGCGCCAGCTTGCGGTAGGCCTTCTTGATCTCGGCGTCGCTGGCCGTGCGAGGGACGCCGAGGGTGGCGTAGTGGTCAGGCACGCTCGATCACACTCGGCTCTTCCGGCGCCGCGGCCACCACCACGCGGGCGGGCCGGATGACCCGCTCGCCGAGGCGGAACCCGCGCTGGAAGACCTGCACGACCGTGCCCTCCTTCACGCCGTCCGCCGGGCTGCGAGGTCAGGGCCTCGTGCTCGTGGGGGTCGAACGGCTGGTCCTTCGGGTCGATGGCCTGCAGGCCCTCGCGCTCGAGCGTGGACTCGAGTGAGCGCAGCACCGCGCTCCACTCCGTCCCGGACCTTCTCGGGCTCGTGGGCCTCCAGGGCGTCGAGCGCCCGCTGGAGGTCGTCGAGCACCGGCAGTAGCGCGGCGATGAGCCGCTCGTTCGCGTCGAGCAGGAGCTGCTGGCGGTCCCGCTCCTGGCGCTTGCGGTAGTTGTCGAAGTCGGCCGCGACCCGGCGCAGCGTGTCGAGGTACTCGTCCCGCTTCTGCTCGGCCTCGAGCGTGGCCTGCCGGGCCTCGGTCAGGCGCTGTCTCGAGCTCGTGCAGGCGCCCCTCGCCCTCACGCGTGGCGGGCCGGGCTGCCGGCGACGGCCGCCTCGCGCTTGGAGGCGGCCGCCGCCGGATGGCCGTGGCCGGGGGTCTTGGGATGTCGTTGCGTCATCGATCACGACCGCGCCGTGTCGGGGTCCTCGACGACCTCGGCGTCCTCGACGACCTCCTCCTCGGGCTCGCCCGTGGTGGAGGAGGCGCCGCCGGTGCCGCCGTCGCCGGCCGGCCCGGAGGCCGACTGGGCCTGGGCGTACACGGCCTCGGCCAGCTTGTACGAGGCCTCCTGCAGCCGGTGCGAGGCCTGCCGGATGGCCTCCGCGTCGGAGCCCTCGAGCTGCGTGCGGAGGTCGGCCGCGGCGGTGTCGATCGCCGCCTTGGTCGAGTCGTCGAGCTTGTCGGCGTGCTCGTGCAGCGACTTCTCGGTCGTGTAGAGCAGGCTCTCGGCCGCGTTCTTGGCGTCGGCCAGGTCGCGCAGCTTGCGGTCCTCGTCGGCGTGGGTCTCGGCGTCCGAGACCATCTGGTTGATCTCGTCGCGGACACGTCGAACGTGCCGCCGCCGAGGTCGAAGACGAGGACCGGTCCTGGTCGCTCTCCTTGTCGAGCCCGTACGCCAGCGACGGCGGCGGTGGGCTCGTTGATGAGCCGCAGGACGTTGAGGCCGGCGATCTTGCCGCGTCCTTCGTGGCCTGGCGCTGGGCGTCGTTGAAGTAGGCCGGCACGTGTGATGACCGCGTCCGCGACCTGCTCTCCCAGGTACGCCTCGGCGTCGCCCTTGAGCTTCTGCGAGGATCATCGCCGAGATCTCACGGCGGCGCGGTCTTGCCGCCGGCACCTCGAACGCGGACCACGCCGTTCGGCGCCCGAGACGACGCTGTAGGGGACGATCTTCATCTCCTCGGACATCCTCGGCGAACTTCCGTCCCATGAAGCGCTTGATCGAGAAGATGGTGCCCGCGGGGTTGGTGACAGCCTGGCGCTTGGGCGCGCGTGCCGGTCAGGCGCTCGTCCGTCCCTTGCGTGAACGCCACCACGGACGGCGTGGTGCGGCCGCCCTCGGCGTTCGGGATGACCGTGGGCTCGCCGCCCTCGACGCACCGAGCCATGCACGAGTTCGTGGTGCCCAGATCGATTCCGATGACCTTGGCCATGAGTAGGTGCTGTCCTTCCTTGGGATGCTGGGGGTCGAAAACGATGCGCAGAAGCCTGCGCGTGATTGAACCATAAGATATGAGTCGGCTGATATCAAATTTGCGACAGACCGCTCATGGTCCGGCGCGCAGGGGATCCTGCGCGCCGCATCAAGGTCCCCGCGCGCAGGGGATCCTGCGGGTCCGCCGTATACGCTTGCCCGTGATGCGCGGACGCGTGGCTCTCGCGCTGGCGGCAACGCTTCTGTGGACGGCCACGGCCGTTTCGCCGTCGCTTGCGGCCGCGCCGACGCGTCTCCCAGGTGACCGCTGCGCTGCGCAGCTCCCCGGTCTACATCGACCCTGCGCTCCACCTCTCGAACACGCAGCGCTCGAGGCTGGAGACGGCGGGCCACCGGTACGCCCAGTCCGTCCGGCTGGCCGCGGTCTCGGCCGTGCCCACGCCGGCGACGACGCCCGCCGCCGCGGCGCGCTCGATCCGCCAGGGCCTCGGCTTTGCGGGAACGGTGGCCGTCCTGGTCGGCCCGACCCGCGCGCTGGGCGTGGCCGGGGCACCCACGGGGCGCCTGCCGGCCGCCCGCGCCGCCGCGTCGCGCGCCGCCGACCCGGCCGGCGCGCTCGCCGCCTTCGCGGCCTCGATCGGGCACCGGGCGTCAGCCGCCAAGAAGTCGTCCTCGAGCTCCGGTCTCCCGACCTGGGCCTGGATCCTCATCATCCTCGCGGCCATCGTCGTGGTCGCCCTGGTCGCGCTGCGCCTGCGCGCCCGCTCGCGCACGTCTGCCGGAGGTGCTCGGCGCGGGAGCGCGGTGCTGTCGCTCGCCCGCCGCCAGGCCTCGGAGCGCGGGGCGGCGCTCGGGCGCGACCTGGCCGAGACCGCCGTGGCCGTCGCCGAGCGCGACGACCCGGTCATCGCCGACCACCACCGGCAGGCCTCGGAGCTGGTGGCGGAGGTGCGCGGCGAGCTTCCCCAGCTCGACGGCCCGCCCGGCTTCCGGCGGGCCAACGAGAAGCTGGACCAGGCCGAGTGGCATCTGGGCATGGCCCGGGCCCATCTGGACGGGACCGCCGAGCCGCCACGGCCCGAGGAGGGCCGGCCGGCCCGCTGCTTCTTCGACGCCGGCCACGGCCTGACCGCCGTCGAGGTCCATCTCGAGATCCCCGGTGTCCGCACGGTCACCGTCGGCGTCTGCGCCGAGGACGCCGTGCGCCTCTCCCGCGGCCAGGACCCGGACGTGGGGTACGTGAGCGCGGGCCGCCGTGAGGTGCCCTGGGCGGCCGCCCCCACCTGGTTCGGCGGCTGGGGCTTCGGCGAGGACGACCTCCCGCTGCTCCGCTACCACGGCCGCACCGTGTTCCCGGGGACGCAGCCCCCGGCCGAGGAGCAGGCAGACACGAGCGAGGCGCCGGCCGTCGATCGCGGTCCCGCGCCACCCGCATCCGGGGCCGCGGCCGCCGGGCCGCCGGGGGAGGACGACAGGGCGCCATGAGCCCGAAGGCTCAAGCTCCGGGCCGCGCTGCCGATGACGGCGCCAACGGCCCGTCCGATTGATCCTGCTGATGCCGCTTCCACCTTCCCTGGCCTACGCCCGCTACGTGCGGGTGGTGCGCTCGCTGGCGGGGCGCACGCTGCGGCCGCACGAGGTGGACGTCCTGCTCGAGGCCGCCGACGCGCGCCTCTTCGGCGAGGAGGAGCTGGCCGGCCGCATGGCCGACAGCGACGTGGTGCTGGCGCTGCTCGAGGAGTCCGGCCGGCTGGATGCCGCCGGGGCGCAGCGCCTGGCCGCGCTGCTCCTGGCCGTGAACGGCGCGCTGGCGCCGGCCGCGTAAGACCTGGCTTCAAGAGTGGCGGGGCGCCCGGCGCGGCTTGATCGTCCTCCGGTCTGGTTCCCGCCGGCGCTCGCCCGACCACCAGCCTGGCCTTCGAGCCGCTCGCACCCGGCTCGCTCAAGCCACCCCGGGCACGAACGCCGCCCCTTTGAAGCCAGCTCTGAAACAGCCCAAGGCTGCCTGTTCCTCGGCCGCGGCCCTGGTGATGGCTGCTCTAAACTGCTCCGGATGGCCCGCCCCAGCCGTCCTCCTGCGCCTGCCTGGCGCCGCGGACTCGCGCCGATCGAGCGCCAGCTGCCCCACGGCTGGGGCGACTTCCTCCTGCAGCTGGCCATCTTCGCGACCTTCGACATCGCCTACGAGCTGACCCGGTCGTTCGCGACCGGGGAGCGGGTGACCGCCTTCCACAACGCCTATCGCGTCGTGAACGTGGAGCGGTCGCTGCACGTCTTCCACGAGCTCGAGATCCAGGACTGGACCATGCGGGCGCCCGGGGTGGTGCTCGACGTCGCCAACTGGACGTACTTCAACTGCCAGTTCACGATCACCATCCTCTTCCTGCTCTGGGTGTACTCGCGCCGCAACGACAGCTTCGCGTTCATCCGCAACGTCGTCCTGACGGCCGACTTCATCGGGATCGTGGGCTACATCGCCTTCCCGACGGCGCCGCCGCGGATGCTGAGCCGGCTCGGGTTCGTCGACACCCTCGAGGCGACGACCGTCAACCACCATTCCTCGCTCATCTCGGGGCTGGCGAACCCGTACGCCGCCATGCCCAGCCTGCACACCGCGTACGCCGTCCTCATCGGGGTGAGCGGGGTCCTGCTCAGCCGCCATCTGTGGGCGAAGGCCCTGTGGTCGCTCTATCCGGCCCTGGTCGTGTTCTCGATCCTGGCCACCGGCAATCACTTCATCCTCGACGCCGTGGCCGGGCTCGGCGTCCTGATCCTGGCGGTGGCCCTGAACCTGGCCTGGGTCTTCGCCCGCCGGCGCCGCACGCCGGGACCCCCGGCGCCGCGCCGGCCGGACCGCGCCGACAGGCGTCCGAGCGAGTCGCGCGCGACCTCGGCCACGGCCTGACGGCGCCGTTTCCCGACCGCTGAACGGCGGCTACCGACCGCTCAACGACCCCGGGAAGGAACCGGCGCCGCCGCTGGCTAGCCTGCGTCCATGTCCGAGCAGATCGCCCTGCGCCTGAACAGGCTGAAGACGGGCTACACCGACGGCGCTCGCCAGCTGGCGAGCCGGGGAGTGCGCGGCCTGGTGCACAGCCGCGTGACGCCGAACCAGCTCACCGCCCTCGGCGTGGCCCTGAACGTCGTGGCCGCGGTGCTGATCTTCCGCGAGACCTACCTGGCGGCGGCCCTCGTGTTCCTGGTGGGCTCGATCGTCGACATCCTCGACGGGGCCCTGGCCCGCCTGCGCTCCCAGGCCACGCCGTTCGGCGCCCTGCTCGACTCCACCACGGACCGGATCAGCGAGGGCTTCGTCCTCGGGGCGGCCGGCCTCGTCTTCGCCCGCGACGGGCAGACGTGGGCCCTGGTCGCCGTCTTCGTGGCCCTCGTGGCCTCGTTCCTGGTCTCGTACATGCGCGCGCGCGCCGAGGCCCTCGGCCTGGAGGGCAAGGCCGGCCTCATGGGCCGCGCGGAGCGGGTGGTCCTGCTCACCGCCATCCTCTTCCTGGCCCCGTTCGGCGCGCTGCCCTACGGCATCGCCTTCATGGCCGCGGTCACGAGCGCCACGGTCGTCCAGCGCCTGATCTCCATCCACAAGCAGCTCTCCGGAAGGACCCATTCGTGAGTGAGAACGGCCCCACCATCTCCAACGGCTCCAGCAACGGGCGCCACCTGCACGACGGCAAGGTCCGCGTCGCCATCGTCGGCGTCGGCAACTGCGCCTCCGCCCTCGTCCAGGGCGTCCAGTACTACCACGAGCGCCGCCGACGACGAGTTCGTCCCCGGCCTCATGCACGTCAACCTCGGCGGCTACCACATCCGCGACATCGAGTTCGTCGCCGCCTTCGACGTCGACGAGCGGCAAGGTCGGCGACGACCTGTCGAAGGCCATCTTCGCCGAGCCCAACAACACCATCCGCTTCGCCGACGTGCCGCACCTCGGCGTCCCCGTGCAGCCGCGGGCATGACGCACGACGGCATCGGCAAGTACCTGAGCGAGGTCGTCACCAAGGCCCCGGGCCCGACGGTCGACGTCGTCGGCATCCTGCGCGAGACGAAGGCCGACGTCGCTCGTCAACTACCTGCCCGGTCGGCTGCGAGCAGGCCACCAAGCTGGTACGTCGAGCAGGCGCTGCAGGCCGGCTGCGCGTTCGTCAACTGCATCCCGGTGTTCATCGCCCGTGAGGCCGTACTGGCGCGGCCGCTTCGAGGAGGCCGGGCTGCCGATCATCGGCGACGACATCAAGAGCCAGGTCGGCGCGACGATCGTCCACCGCCAGCTCGCCCGCCTGTTCGGCGACCGCGGCGTGCGCCTCGAGCGCACCAGCCAGCTGAACGTCGGCGGCAACACCGACTTCCTGAACATGCTCGAGCGCGAGCGCCTGGAGTCGAAGAAGATCTCCAAGACCAACGCCGTGACCTCGCCAGCTCGACTACGACATCGGCGGCGGACAACGTCCACATCGGCCCGTCCGACTACGTGCCGTGGCTGACCGACCGCAAGTGGGCCTACATCCGCTGCGAGGGCCGCACGTTCGGCGACGTGCCGCTGAACGTCGAGCTCAAGCTCGAGGTGTGGGACTCGCCCAACTCGGCGGGCATCGTCATCGACGCCGTCCGCTGGTCAAGCTCGCCCTCGACCGCGGCCTCGCCGGCGCGCTCGAGTGGCCGTCGGCCTACCTCATGAAGTCGCCGCCCGTCCAGCACCACGACGACGAGGCCCGCGACATGGTCGAGGAGTTCATCAGCGCGAACGCCCGCAGCACACAGGCCGCGCTGGCCGACGCCTGATCGATCAGGATCGCCGAGCCGGGGGCGGTCGTGCCCCCGGCTCGATCCACTGCGGGATAGGACTTCCGGCGGCCCCCATCGAATGGTGAGCCGGTGGCCGACGACGAGATCTACGAGCGGTACCTCGCCCGCGCGATCGGCGAGATCAACGAGCTGTCCGACGACATCGCCCGCTGCGACCGGGCCCCGCACACGAGCCACCGCCCGGTCGTGGGCTCGGGCCACCCGCTGGCCGACATCTTCCTGCTCAAGTACGCGCCGGTCGCCTCGGAGCTGGCCGAGGGCGTGGCCTTCTTCGGCCGTGTCGGACAGGCCGTGCTCAAGTCCGTCCAGCGCCTCGGCATCGACCCGCTGCTCCTGTACGGGACCAACTGCGTCAAGTGCGGGGACGTCACGGACGAGGAGCGGCGCGTGGCCTGCCCGATCTGGCTGGTGCGCGAGCTCCACATCGTCCAGCCGAAGCTCGTCGTCGTCATGGGCGCCGACGCCCTCGAGATCCTGAACGGCCTCGACTTCCCGCTCGCCCGGCCGCTCGAGCCCGAGCTCGGGACCGTGCAGAAGCTCACGCCGACGATCGACGCCGTCTACGTGCCGCCCATCGAGGCATCGCTGGACGACGCGGCGTCGAAGCGGCAGTTCTGGGCCGCGTTCCGGGTCATCGGCGACTGGTACGAGGCCCTGCCGCCGTACTGAGGGCCGGCGTCTAACAGCCGGTGGCGACCGGGCGGCCCCGCCGTGCGGAGAAAGGCCAGGGCGGCGCCTTTGATCCGGCCGCTCGCGGCCGGGCCCTGGACCAGGTTCCAGCCGTGCGCGCCGCCGGCCACCAGGACGGCGTGCGCCCGCCGGGAGCGGACGGTGCGAAGCAGGCGCGCCGTCTGGGCGGGGCTGACATAGACGTCCTGCCGGCTGCCCAGCACGAGCAGCGGCGCCGCGATGCGGCGCGCGTCGGGCCAGACGTCGAGCGGCGGCAGGCCGCCCCCGAAGCTGCGCAGGTCAGGCTCGCCCGACAGGCTGACGACGCCCGACAGGCGCAGGCAGTCGCGGGCCGCGGCGACCAGCGTGGCTGCGCCGCCGAGCGACGCCCCCATGGCGACGACGCGCCGGGCCCCGAGGGCGCGGGCCTCGTCGACCGCGGCGGCCACGTCGAGATCGAGCCGGGAGCCTGACGTGCGGGCGTCGAAGAGAACCACGCGCAAATCGTCGCGGGCCAGCTCGCGCGCGTAGGGGAACCAGCCGCACACGTTGCTCGAAGACTCGTGCGCGAGCACGACGGCGGTGCCACCCGAGCCCAGCACGTCGCCGTGGAGGCGAACGCCGTCACCGGCGCTGAAGGCGATCGCCGAGGCCGGGCCGGTCCCGGCGCTGCCGCCGCACTCCTGACCCAGCCCTGGCGGCGCGGGCGGTGGCGCGAACCGGTCCATGAACCCGAGCACCGAGGCGCCCACCGTGGCACCGGGCGCGCCGCGCAGCAGCGCCACGCCGTGCGCGCTCCCGGGCACGATCACGAGCCGCTTCGGTTGGGGCGCGAGCCGGGCCAGCGCCGGCGTCGCGGCGTGGGAGTACGGGTCCTGCTGCGCCACCGCGAACAGCGCGGGGACGGGCAGCTGCCGGGCCGCCGGGGACACGTCCTGGCCCGAGAGGAAGCGCTCGGGCGAGAGCGCCACCACGCCGGCCACACCGGGAGTGGCCGCGGCCGCGAGGATCGACGCCTTCGCGCCCTCGGAGGCACCGCCGAGGACGATGCGGGTCACACCGGCGCGCCGCAGGGCCCCGGCAGCGGCGGTGACCTCGCCGGTCGGATCGCCGGTGGCGTAGTCGTAGAGCAGCACGCGGAGTCCGTGCCCGGCCAGGATCCGGGCGAACGGGACCCAGCTGCACAGCTGGCGGTCGCTCTCGTTCGAGAGGACGACGCCCGTCATGCCGCTCCCGAGCACGGCGGCCGGCTCCTCCTGCCCTGCACCGACGGAGAAGCTCGTGATGGCCACGCCGGGGCCTTCGCGCACGCAGCCGTCGAGGGTCCGCGGCGTCGTGCCCGCCGAGCTGCCGGTACACCCCGCGACGCCCAGGGCAAGGGCGGCCAGGCAGGCCCGCAGGGGCCGTAGCGTCACGACGGTCGCCTCGCCGAGCACGGCCAGCGCCTCGTCTGCCCAGCGGAGCGTCGCGCGGTCCCGCTCGAGCCCGTAGCGCAGGGCGAGCCAGCCGAAGCGGTCGCGCTCGGGGTCGAGGCGAGCCTCGATCTCCTCGAGCTCTGCGAGCTCGGCTGCCACGGCGTCCCGCCCCGCTTGAACGTGGGCCACGATCTCCCGGTGGCTGAGCAGCTCGCCGAAGAAGACCTTGAGCAGGAACGGGTTGCGAGCCGGGCCGTCGAGCAGTGCGGGCGACGAAAGCCACGCGCCCACCGCGGCGCGCCCGGTGGGCGTGATCGCGTAGACCTGGCGATCCGGCCCCTCCTCGCCCGCGGCGGCGAGGGTGCGCGAGACGTAGCCGGCCTCGACGAGCCCGGGCAGCAGGCCGAAGACGTGGCTCGCGCCGGGCTCCAGAAGTACCCCACGCTGCGGCCGATGCGCCGGAGGAGGCCGGAGGCCGAGCTCGACCCGTGCGCCAGCATCCCGAGGACGACAGCCTCGTTGCTCGAGATCCGCGCGCCCGTGCCGCGCCTGCGCGTCCCTGCCGGTGGCACGCGGGACAGCCTAGTCCATTTCGGACAACCTGTCCGTTTCGGACAGAGCGCAATGAGCTCGTGCTCAGCGGCAGGCGCCCGCCGCGTTCGACCACTCGAGCTGCACGGTGTAGCCGTCGAGCTCCTTCGTCTGCCAGGCGCAGATGTCACCGATCTCGCCGTTCACGTCGTCGTACCAGCCGGACCCGGGAACGGCGTCCGTGATGGCCTCGCACAGCTCGTGCGAGCTCGTCGAGGTCAGCGCGGCCAGGGCATCCAGCGAGCCCAGGCAGCCGGCGCAGCCCGGGTACGGCATCACCGCGTAGAAGATCTGGCCCGAGACGTCGCTGTGATAGCCGCAGTACTGGGTGCAGGAGCGGCTTCCGCCCTGGACGGACACGACCCCCGGCGGGAGGTAGACGAAGTACAGGGTGCTCGGGGTGGGCGCCGGCAGCGTCTTGTCGGCGATTCCCGCCTGCAGCATGCGCTGGACGGTCGTGTCGGAGGCGCTGTGGCCGAGTGTCGGGGAGGTGACGTTGGCCGTCCCGATGCGCGTCCCCTTGCCGACGTGATGGCCGTCGACGTCGTACTCGGCCAGCTGGTCCATGAGCGCGCCCACGAGGACGGCGTCGAAGAAGGCGTTCACCTGCCCCGCCAGGGTGGAGAGGGTGCCGCTCGCCCACTCGGGACCCCAGAAGGCGGTGAAGACCTGCACCGACTCGAGCAGCGGCCCGTTCCGGTACGTGAGATGCGCCGCTGGAGGGGGCGGGACGTCGCCGTGGGGATGGGCGAGCTCGTCCTGGGTATGCACGGGGACAACGCGGATCGCGTCCGCCCGCGCCATCGGGGCGCCGGTCTCGCTGGCCATCGCATCTCCTCTCCGACACGCACGGCGTGGCCGGGGTGGCCGCCGGGCACCGATCCTACTGCTGTCCCGCGGCCCCCTCAAGGCGCTCGAACCGGGCGACGCACTCGACGTGGGGCGTGTGCGGGAAGAGGTCGAACGGGCGCACGCGCGCCAGCCGGTATCCGGCCTCGGCCAGCAGCGCGCCGTTGCCGGCGAGCGTGGTCGGGTTGCACGAGACGTACACCAGACGCCGGGGCGCAAGGTCCGTGATCCGGCGGACGACCCGCGGCGTCAGCCCCGCCCGGGGCGGGTCGACCACGACGACCTCCGGGCGCGGCAGGCCCTGCTCGAGGAGCGGGCGCACCGTACGGGCAGCGTCGCCGACCACGAACTCGACGTTGCCCACCCCGTTCAGGAGGGCGTTCTCGCGCGCGCGGGCGACCGACTCCTCATTGATCTCGATCGCCACCACGCGGCCCGCGCGCCCGGCCAGCGACAGGGCGATCGAGCCGATGCCGCTGTACAGATCCCACACGACCTCGCCGCCGGTGAGCGCGGCCTGGCTCGATCGCGTCCGCGTACAGGAGGTCGGTCATCTCGGTGTTCGTCTGGAGGAAGGCGCCGGCCGAGACGCGCAGCGACAGGCCGCCGAGCTCCTCCTCGAACCAGGTCCGGCCGAACAGCGGGCGAGCCTCGAGGCCACCGGTGCTCTCGTTCAGGCCGTCGTTGACGGCGTGGAGGACGCCCACGACGCCGGGACAGCGCTCAGCCAGCAGGCCCTGGAGCTCGTCCACGTGCGGCGAGCTCGCCCGGCGCGGTGACGAGGATGCAGAGGATCTCGCCCGTGCGCGTGCCCTCGCGGACGACCAGGTGGCGGAGGTAGCCCTCGTGCGTGCCCTGGTCGTAGGCCTCGAGGCCGGCCGCGCGGGCCCAGTCGACGAAGGCGTCCCGCACCGCGTTGCCCGCGTCGCCGGTGAGGAGGCAGACGGACAGGGGCAGGATCTCGTCCCAGCGGCCGGCCAGGTGGAAGCCGAGGGCCGGCCCGTCCTCCGTCGCCGTCCAGGCGTACTCGAGCTTGTTGCGGTAGCCGAAGATGTGCTTCGCCCCGGCGATGGGCGCGAGCTCGAAGTCGTGCAGGTGGCCGATGCGCTCGAGCGCGTCGCGGACCTGCGCCGCCTTGTGCTCGAGCTGGAGCTCGTAGGACAGGTCCTGCCAGCGGCATCCGCCGCAGGGGCCGAAGTGCGGGCATGGCGCGGGCACGCGCCCCGGTCCGGCCTCGAGGCGCTCGACCGCCACGGCCTCGAGGTGGCGCCGCTTGACCTTCGTCACCCGCGCGCGGACCCGGTCGCCCGGGAGGGCGCCGCCGACGAAGACCACGACCCCGTCGTTGCGGGCCACGCCGCGGCCGCCGAAGGCCAGCGAGTCGATGCGGAGGTCGAGCTCCTCCCCCTGATGAACGGCGGGACGCACCGCTGCAGGCTACGCGGACTGTTCGAGCGCGGCCGCGGCCGGCGACCGGCGCGGCAGGCCGTGGATCACCGCGAGCCCGAGCGTCCCCAGGATGGCCGCCGCCGGCCACAGGGCGCGGTAGCCGGCGTGGTCGGCGAGGACCCCGAGAGGCACCGCGGCCAGGGCGCTGCCGCCGAAGAGGACGGCCGCGGCCAGCCCCACCGCCTGGCCGGCTCGCGCGGGGCCGGCCAGCTCCCCGGCCAGCGTGTAGAGCACGCCGTTGAAGCCCAGTGCGCCGAAGGCGAAGGCGAAGACCACCGGGATCTGGGCCCAGAGCGGCGATCCGGAGACCGCCCACGTCGCCAGCGCGCCGGCCACGGCGAGCCGCCCGGCGTCGCGCAGCGCCTCGCGCCGTCGCGTTCCGGCGCCCGCGTCGGCCAGCCGCCCGAAGGTCAGCCGGGCCAGGATGCCCGCCAGGCTGATGGTGGCGAAGACGGCGCTCCCGCCCACGGCGGAGGCCCCACCGGCGCGGACCGCGGGCACGGCGAAGGTCAGGAGGGCGGTCAGGACGGAGACCTGGAGGAGGCCCACCAGCAGGACGCGCGGGACGCCCGGTATGCGCAGGACCGTCAGGCGCCCCGGCCCGCGATGACGCTCCACCGCCGGGCCGTGCACGGTCACGAGCCCGAAGAGCACGGCCGGCACGGCCACGAGCACGCCGGTGACGGCCAGCGACAGGGGCACGCCGCCGAGGGCCGCCAGGCCGGGGAGGAGGACCGAGGCCACCAAGCCGCCTCCGGCCACGGCCGTCTGGCGGATCCCGAGGGCAGTTCCCCGGCGCTCGGCGGGGAACGAGTGGAACACCGACACGGTTCCCGCGATGGCCACGAACGCCCCGGCGGTGCCGAAGACGAGGAGGGCTGCGCCGAGCGTCCACGCCCCGGCGGCCAGGCCGCCGAGGGCCAGGGCCGTCCCGGCCACGAGGCCGCCGGCGATGAGCGGGCGCCGTGCGCCGATGCGGTCGATGACCCCGCCGGCCACGATGAGGGCCAGGGCGTTCCCGACGGCGCCGGCGGAAAGCAGGGCACCGAGGCCGGCCGCCGACAGGTGATAGCGGTGCATGAGGTCCGGCCCGAGCGCGCCGCCGCCCCACTGCACGATCGAGACCGTGAGCTGCGAGGTCAAGGCCAGCGCAAGCAGGCGCCGGGGCGCGGGACCTGCCATGTCAGGCTTCGGACGTCTCGAGGGCGTACAGCGCGGCGCAGAAGAGGCGCCAGGTGCGCCCCGGATCATCCGGAGGAGGGGCGGCCAGGATGCGGAGGACGGCCTCGACCCGCGGCAGCCGCTGCGCCACTGCGCGGGCCACGTCCTGCCGGACGGCGTCGGCCAGGCTCGAGCGCCGGTCGCGCGTGTCGAGCTCCTCGGCCAGGAGGGCCACGGCGGGGCCGTTCGGGTCGTCGCCCTCGTGCGGGTCGCCCGCGGCCGCGGCCAGGTAGTGGGCCCGGCGCACGGCGCCGCCGACCTCGTCGGGGTCGAGCCCCACGCGCGGCTCGAGGCGTGCCAGCAGCGGGGGCCCGGCCAGCTCGGGCCACTGCTCCTCGGGGTACGAGGCGAGGGCCAGGTCGATGTCGCGCAGGTCCGCCACGCGGCCAGGATAGGGTGCGGTCGTGGCCCGGGTGATCCTCGTGGACGGGCGGCCGGTCGAGCCCGGGGACCCCGTGATCGCCGCCGACGACCCGGGCCTGCTGGGCCAGGGCGTGTACGAGTCGCTGCGGACCTATGACGGGCGGCCGTTCGCCGTCGGCCGCCATCTGGACCGCCTGATGCACGGCGCCGCCACGCTCGGCCTGGACGTCGAGCGCGAGCGCGTCGAGGCCGACCTTCGCCACGCCGCCACGGCGGCGGGGGGCGACGGCGAGCTCACCATCCGCATCGTCGTCACCGGGCGCGGCGTGCGCATCGTCGACGCCGGCCCCCTGGTCGAGCGCTCGCCCACCGCCAGGCTGGCGACACTGCCGTGGCCCCGGGCGGTGCGCTCCCCGTTGACCGGGATCAAGGCCGCCTCCACGGCCAGCGCCCTGGTGGCCCGGCGGCACGTGACCGACGTGGGCGCCGACGAGGGCCTGTGGCTCACGGAGGAGGGCAGGGTGTCGGAGGCCATCGCCGCCAACGTCTTCGCCGTCCTCGGCGGGCGGCTGGTCACGCCGCCGCTGAGCGACGGCCCCCTGGCGGGCGTGACGCGGTCGCTCCTGCTCGAGCTCGGCGCGGAGGAGCGGAGCCTGCCCCTGGCGGCGCTGGCGGCGGCCGACGAGGCCTTCCTCTCCGCCAGCTCGCTCCCCGCCCGCGCGGTGGTGGAGCTCGACGGGCGCCCGCTGGGCGGCGGCCGCCCCGGCCCCACCACGCAGCGCCTGGCCGAGACGTTCGCCGCCGAGGCCTCCGCGCTTCTCGGGGCCGACGACTAGCTCGCGCGGGCGATGGCAGCGTCCATCGCGGGGCCGGGGCTGCTCAGCGCCGGTCCGTGGCCGACGGCCAGGACGGCCGGGTCGAGCGCTCGCAGCGCCCGGGCGGAATCGAGGTCCTTGGCCCTGTCCCAGGTCGCCATCGCGGCGAAGGGGAAGCGCAGGTAGAAGTGGTTGGTGACCGCCGCGCGGCCGTAGGTCGTGTACACGTCGCCCGCGATCAGGGTGCGGTCGCGGGTGTCGAGGTACGAGACGTGCCCCGGGCTGTGGCCAGGGCTGGCGACGACCTCGAGGCTGCCGACCCGGTCGCCGGGCTGAAGCAGGCGGTCGGGCCTCGTCCGGAGCGTGGGCCAGCTACCGGGGAGCTTGCCGTCGACGACCTTCTCGCCGGCGTGGATGCGGGCATCGAGCTCGGGCATGAGCACCTCGACGGTGTCGCCGAGGCGTTCCCTGAGCGCGTCGACGGATCCGACGTGGTCGCCGTGGCCGTGGGTGAGGGCGATCCGGCGGATCGCCCCGCCCGCCTCGCCGGCGGCGGCGGTCAGCGCGTCGGCCGCTCCGCCCATGGTGGTGTCGACGAGCGTGAAGCCGTCGTCCTCGCGGACGAGGTAGGCGTTCACGAAGTGAATCCGCGTGAGCTGGATGACGTCCGCGGTGATCGTTGTGCTCTTCATCTCGGTCCTCCGACTGACTCGGCTAACGGCGTTAGCCATATTAGCTAACATTGTTAGCCGGTCAAGTGAAAGGAGACACCTCATGTCCAGCCGCGACCCGGGACGCCTCAGCCCCCGGGCCCAGGAGATCGTCGCTGCGGCGGGGGACCTTCTGGACGAGGAGGGGCCGAGCGCCCTCTCGATGCGGAGGGTCGCCGGCCGGCTCGGCATACGCGCCCCCTCGATCTACAAGCACCTGCCCGACAAGCAGGCGCTCGAGAACGCCCTCATCTCCGCCGCCTTCGAGGAACAGGCGCGCGACTTCGAGAAGGCCCTCGACGACCCCGATCCGCTCGGCGCGCTGGCGCGCGCCTATCGCCGCTTCTCCAGGGAGCGTCCCCACCTCTACCGCCTGATGACCGAGCGCCCGCTCCAGCGTGAGCGGCTGACCCCGGGGCAGAGGCGCGGGCCGCGGCGCCCGTCGTCCAGGCTCTCGGCGGCGACGTCGACGCGGCCCGCGCCGTATGGGCCTTCGCCCACGGGATGACCATCCTCGAGCTCAACGGACGGTTCCCGCCGGACGCCGACCTCGACGCCGCCTGGGAACGAGGGCTCGACGCGTTCCGGCCACGGCGCCCCTAGGATCGCGTCGATGGCCGCTCCGTACCCGGTTTCGCGTGGCGCATCTGGACGAGCTCGAGCCCGTGACCGCGCACGGCCTCACGCGGGTGGCCGTGCGGCGCGCGCTGGGCATCGAGGCCTTCGGCGTCAACGCCTTCACCGCGGCCGCCGCCGGCGACGAGCTCGTCGAGGAGCACGACGAGCTCGGTGCCAACGCGGGCCACCACGAGGAGCTCTACCTCGTGCTCCGCGGGCGGGCCACGTTCACCCTCGACGGCGAGACCGTCGACGCGCCGGCCGGGACGTTCGTCTTCTGTCCGGACGCGGCCACCCGCCGCCACGCCGTCGCGGCCGAGGACGGGTCTGCCGTCGTGGTCGTCGGCGGCGTACCTGGACAGGCCTACCGCCCCTCGCCCTGGGACCTGGCGAACGGCGCGCTCGAGCGCTTCCACGCGGGCGAGCGCGAGGCGGCGCTGGCCGGCATGGCGGCTGCCCTGCGCACGTACCCGGACCATCCGGTGCTGCTCTACAACCTGGCCTGCCTGGAGTCGCTCGACGGCCGGAGCGACGCGGCCATCGAGCACCTGCGGCGGTCGCTCGAGCTCGACGGCGACGTGCGCCGGTACATGGCGGACGACCCGGACTTCGACCCCATCCGGGGCGATCCGCGCTTCCCCCGCTAGGTCAGCGCCGAGACCTGCAGCTCCCGGCGGCGGGGACCGTCGAACTCGCACAGGAACACCCGCTGCCAGCGGCCGAGGGCCAGCGCCCCCTCGTGGAGAGGCAGCACGACCGAGGTGCCCACGAGCGCCGTCTTCAGGTGGGCGTCCGAGTTTCCCTCGGCATGCCGGTCGTCGGGGTCGCCCTCCGGGGCCAGGCGGTCGAGCCGGCGCAGGAGGTCGTCGGCCACGTCCGGGTCGTAGCCCTCGTTGACGGTCACGCCGGCCGTGGTGTGCGGCGAGTGGATGACCACGGCGCCGCCGCGTACCCCCAGCGCATCGATGGCGCGGGCCACCTCCTCGGTGACGTCGACGAGCTCGCAGCGGCGGCTCGTGGGCACGGTCAGGCGCTCTGTCACGGCTGCCTAGGCGGCGAACTCCGGCTGCGTCTGCTCGCCCAGGACCTCGACGAACGCCTCCACGACCTCGGGGTCGAACTGGGTCCCGACGTGCCGCCGCAGCTCGGCCACGGCCTGGTCCTCGGTCAGGCCCGGCCGGTAGAGGCGCCCCGCGATCATGGCGTGGTAGGCGTCGCAGACGGCGATGATGCGCGCCTCCTGCGGGATCTCGTCGCCGTGCAGGCCGTCCGGGTAGCCGGTCCCGTCCACCCGCTCATGCGAGGCGCGCACGATCTCGGCCACCCGCTGCATGCGCGGGATGGGCTCGAGGATCCGGGCCCCGATCTCGGGGTGACGGCGCATGGCGGCGCGCTCGGCCGCGTCCAACGGGCCGGTCTTGTGCAGAACCTCGGCCGGGATGCCGATCTTGCCCACGTCGTGGAGGGCGGCGGCGTAGCCGACGTCGCGGACGGCGGCCCCTTCGAGGCCGAGTCGGCGGGCCACCTGCTCGGCCAGCTCCACCACCGCCTGGGCGTGCCCGGAGGTGGCCGGATCGCTTGCCTCGAGGGCCTGGACCAGCGACTCGATCGTGGCCAGGAACCCGGCCTCCGCGTCCGCGTACAGGCGCTGCGCGCGCAGGGCCAGTGCGGCCTGGCCGGCGATCCCGTTGAGCAGGGTGAGCTCGTCCTTGTCGAAGGCCGGCCCGTGCAGGCGCAGGACCGAGATCGAGCCCAGGAGCGCGCCGTCATACATCACGGGGGCCACGGCGGCCACGTTGTCCGGCGGGTACTCGAGGCCGGCCGGGGGCGAGAGGTCGGGGCCGACGCGGCCCATCACGATCTCCCCCGCCTCGAGGCGCGCGGTCGAGGGCAGCGACGAGTCGGGCCGCACGAAGCCGGCCGTGCGTCGCATCTCCTCGGCGGCCGGTCCGGCCACGCCGGCGAGCATGGCCCGCTTGTCCGGCAGCATCCGCCAGAACGACACCCGGTCGCAGTCCAGCCGGGCGGCGGCGGTCTCGGCCACGGCCGCCGCCACCGCCTCGAGCGTGTCGTAGCCGGCCAGGCGGCGCCCGAGGTCGAGCAGCTCGCCCACCCGGGCCCGGTCTCGCACGGCCGACTCGTACAGGCGGGCGTTCTCCAGGGCCAGGCCGGCGATGTGGGCCACGACCTCGAGCACCCGGAGGTCGTCGTTGTCGAAGGCCTCGCTCGTGGTGGCGGCGAGGGCGATCGCGCCCTCAACCGCCCGCTCGCCTCGCAGCGGCGTGGCCATGAGCGCGCGGGGCGCATGGCCGGTGTCGTCGCCGCGCTGGGGCACGAGCAGGCTCTCGTCCAGGTCGACCACGGTCCGGGCGGCCTTCTCGAGATGCGCGTCGGGGCCGGCATCGCCGCTGCGGGCCAGGACCGAGCCCAGGCCGGGCCCGTCGATGACGTAGACGCAGGCGGCGGCGAAAGGGATGGTCTCGCCCAGCTCGGCGACGAGCTCGGAGGCCACGCCCTGGGCGTTGCGCGCGGCCACGAGGCGCCGGGTCAGGCCCTGGAGGTGGCGCATCTGCTCGAACGACCGCCGCGTGCGCACGACCATCGAGGGGGACCGCCGGCCGGCCAGCCGCTCGTTGGCCACGACGGCGCGGTCCTTGCCGAGCCGCTTGGCCTCGTACAGGGCGGCGTCCGCGGCGGCCACCATCTCGCGCAGCTCGGGACCGTGGTCCGGGAAGAGCGCGAGGCCGAAGCTCAGCGACAGCACGGCATCGCCGAAGCGCGTGGCGGCCAGCGCCGCCTGCAGGCGGTCGCACACGGCGAGCGCCTCCTCGCGGCTCGCTCCGGGCAGCAGGAGGGCGAACTCCTCACCCCCGAGCCGGAAGGCGCTGTCGGATGGGCGGATGCTCCGGGCCAGCAGGCCGCCGAGGGCGCGCAGCGCATCGTCGCCGGCGACGTGGCCGTGGGCGTCGTTCAGCTCCTTGAAGTCGTCCAGGTCGGCCAGGACAAGCGCGAAGCCCGCGGGCCGCGAGTCTCCCACCAGCTCTGCGGCGCGCTCGTGGAAGGCGCGGTGGTTCCCCAGCCCCGTGAGGCCGTCGGTGGCGGCCTCGTGCGACTTGCGCTCGTAGGCGCGGAGGTTGTCGAGCGCCGTGGCCACGTGGGTGGCGAAGAGCTCGGCCTCGGCGAAGCGGAGCGCGGCCGAGAGCGAGATCTCCGGCGCGGTGCCGATGGCATAGCCGAGCAGGCCCCAGGCCGAGCGCAGGGGCAGCCCGACGACGGCCCCTCGCCCGGCCCGCCCGAGGGCCTCCAGGCTGCGCCGGGCCACCCCTTGCCCCGGCTGGTAGAGCGACGCATCGAGCTCGAGGTCGGCGGCCACGGCGGCGAAGGTCTCGGCCTCCAGCTCGGCCGATCGGCCAGGCGCGCGGTTCCAGGTGGTGGCCACCAGCAGCGCGTCGTCCTCGAGGTGCGCCACCTGCACGCACTCGAGCTCGAGGATCTCGCCGATGGTGCGCGCGGCCAGCTCGAGCAGCGCCGCCGGCTCCCGCAGGGCCCCGGCGCGCAGGAAGGCGCGCGTCAGCCAGCGGGCGCCCGCCTCGGGCTGACGCTCGCTCTCGGGCAGGCGCGCGAGGGCCCGCTCGAGCTCGGCGGCCACGTCCTCCACGACGGGCACGAGGGCATCTGCCAACGGGCCGTGCGACTCGAGGTTGACGACACCCGCGATGCCTGCCGCCTCGAAGGGGACGGCGATCTCGGCCGCGAGTCCCTTCGGTGGGCGGGATGAAGCGCGGGTCGTTCCCGACGTCACGCCCGACGTGGACGGTGGTCCGTGTCTCCAGGGCGTGGGTCATCAGCCCGCTGCCCAGGGGAAGCGAGTGGATCACGTGGGCGTAGCCGCGCTGGGCGCGGAGCCAGATGCGCCCGTCCTCGAGGACGAACACCGAGGCCAATGCGTCGGGTCCCAGGTGGCTGTGCAGGACCGCGCAGGTGGCGTCGTAGAGCTCGTCGGCCGTGCGATGACGGCGCAGCGCCGAGGCGAGCGCGGCGTTGAGGCGGATCTCTCCGTCGCGTCCCTCGACACGCACGGCGGCACAATACGCCGCGCGCCCAGGCAGGAGGAGGCGGCGGCCCGGCCAATAGGAGCCGGGAACCCCGAATCCTGGAGGACGTATGTCTCGTGTCGTGGTCGCGCAGGTCGTGGAGAGGCGACCGCCGTGGCTGACCTTCGCCGCCGTGGTCATGTTCGCCGTGGGCACCCTGCGGGTGATCACCGGAATCGGCTATCTCGCGCACAGCACCAAGGTCGCCAACCTGAGCCACGGCCTGTTCGGCAGCAGCGTGGCCTGGTGGGGCGTCTGGGACCTGTGCATCGCCGCCCTGGCCTTCATCGCCGGCTTCTCGCTCCTTCGCGGCAACGTCGTGGGCCGGGTGATCGGCTACGTCTGGGCGGCGCTGGTCCTCATCCAGAGCTTCCTGATCATGACCTACGCGCCGTGGTTCGGCTTCGCCGCCCTGGCGATCTCGGTCATGGTCATCTACGCCATCACCTTCACCGGCGAGTACCACGAGGACTGACGGGAGCGCGAGGGCGCGCGCGCCCTAGCATGGCGCGGTGACCCTCTCCCTGTTCGACCAGATCGCGGCGCACGGCCACGAGCAGGTGGTCGTGTGCCACGAGCCCGAGACGGGCCTGCGGGCCGTCATCGGCATCCACTCGACCGCCCTCGGCCCGGCCCTGGGCGGCATCCGCCAGTGGCCCTACGCCAGCGACGACGAGGCCCTCGTCGACGTCCTCCGGCTGTCGCGGGCCATGAGCTACAAGGCCGCCGATCTCGGGCCTCGACCAGGGCGGGGGCAAGACCGTGGTCATGGGGCGCCCCGGCGAGGGCGGCGAGGCCCGCTTCCGGGCACTCGGCCGCTTCATCGACACCCTCGGCGGCCGCTACATCGCGGCCGAGGACGTCGGCACGTCGCCCCGGGAGATGGACTGGGTCAGCCGTGAGACGCCGTGGGTCACGGGCGTGGACACGGCGGTCGGCGGCTCGGGGGACCCCTCGCCGTTCACCGCCATCGGCGTGTACGAGGGGATGCGGGCAGCCGCGGCGCATCGCTGGGGCTCACCCGACCTCGCCGGCCGGACCGTCGTCGTGCAGGGCGTGGGCAAGGTGGGAACGAGCCTGTGCCGGCTGCTCCTGGCCGCGGGCGCCCAGGTCGAGGCGGCCGACCTCGATCCCGCCCGGCCGGTGGCCCTGACGGAGGAGGGGGTCCGCCCGGTGCCCCTCGAGGGCGTACTCGAGCGGCCGTGCGACATCCTGGCCCCGTGCGCCCTCGGCGCGGCGATCGGCGCAGGCACGATCTCCGTCCCTGCACTGCGCCATCGTGTGCGGCGCGGCCAACAACCAGCTCGAGGATGCGGCCGCCGGCGAGGCGCTGCGCGAGGCCGGCATCCTCTACGCGCCTGACTACGTGGTCAACGCCGGCGGCATCATCAACATCGCCGAGGAGTTCACGGGCTACGACCCCGCTCGGGCCGAACGGCGGGTGCGCGGTATCTACGAGACAACCCGCGACGTCCTGCGCCGCGCCGAGGCCGACGGTGTCAGCCCGGCGCGGGCCGCCGACGCGATGGCCGAGGAGCGGATGGCGTCGCGGGCCCCCATCGCGGCCATCTACACGCACGGGTCGCGCACGGCCTTCAACCAGGCTCCAGACGGGCTGCTCCGCCGCCGCCGCTGAGCTCGGCCCGCCGGTCTCGTGATCCCGATCCGCGACAACATCCCGACCTCGCGGTTCGCGGTGGTCACGGTCACGCTGATCGCCATCAACGTGGCCGTGTTCCTCTTCCAGATCACGCGGCCGAACACCACCCTGCCCGGCTACGTGAGCGGGCAGCCGCGGCCGGTGGTCGGCGGCGACGCCGTCACGGCCGAGTGGGGCTTCGTCCCCTGCGAGCTCGTCAACCGCTGCGCGCGGCCCGACCAGGCGGTGCTCCCGGAGCCGAACGGCCAGTTCGACGTCGTCGTGCGCGTGCCCGAGCACCCGGCGTGGCTGACCCTGTTCACGGCGATGTTCCTCCACGGGGGGTGGCTGCACATCGGCGGGAACATGCTCTTCCTGTGGATCTTCGGCAACAACGTCGAGGACCGCATGGGACGGCTGAGATTCATCGTCTTCTACCTGCTCTGCGGGGCGATCGCCGGGCTCGCCCAGCTGGCCACCAACCCGTCCTCGAGCGTCCCGAACATCGGCGCGTCGGGGGCGATCGCCGGTGTCCTCGGCGCCTACATCGTCCTGTATCCGCGCGCCCGGGTGCTGTCGGCGATCTTCCTCATCATCTTCTTCACGCTGGTCGAGGTCCCCGCCTGGGCCCTGCTCGGCTTCTGGTTCCTGCTCCAGCTCGTGGACGGCTCAGCCGTGCTGAACAGCCAGGGTGGGGCGGACGTGGCCTACTTCGCCCACGTGGGCGGCTTCCTGGCCGGCGCGCTGCTCGTCCGCCTCTTCGTGGCCGGGCGCCCGCCGCCGCGGCCGGCGGTCACGGGTCCGCGATGAGCCCGTTGGTGGGCGTCCAGGCCGCGTTGCCCGAGCGGCGCGCACGCGGGAGGGACGTGAGGCTCTCGTCCCGCCCGTCCGGCTCGACCACGACCGAGCGCTCGACCAGGTCGGCGAGCACGCGGTACTCGCGCCAGGCGTCGGTCCAGGAGAAGGTGACGCGCACGGTGCGTGGGACCGCGGTCCCCTCGACGCCCAGGCGCGCCGACGGCTCGCCGCGGGCCTCGGCCAGGCCGCGGACGTCGGCCGCGTGGGGCGAGCGGTTGAAGGCCTCGGCGGCCAGCGCGCGCAGGCTCCGCTCGTCGGCCTCGCGGGCGCGGGCGCGGAGGATCCTGGCGGCCTCCTCCCGGGCGTCGGACAGCTCGGCCTCGACGTCGCGCAGGCGCTTCTCGGTCCGGTCGAGCTGACGGGCCCGCATCTCGGACTGGGCCAGAGCGGCCCGCAGGCGCTCGGCCTCCGACCCGACGCGGCCGGCCTCGTGGTCGGAGCGCCGCTGGCGCTCGTCCCGTTCGCGCACCATCCGTTCGAGCGCCCGGACCCGGCTTCGGGCCGCCTCGAGCTCCGCGGCGCGGGACTCGGCATCCTCGAGCGAGCGGCGCAGGGCGGCCAGCTCGCGATCGGCGTCCTCCACCTGGTCCTGCAGCCGCTCCACCAGGCGGTCCCGCGTCCGGGCGGCGCTGGCGCGCGCGGGGTCGCCGTGGACCTCGAGCGGGTGGGCGCGCGTGGCCTCGCACAGCTCCCACCCGCGCCGCGAGGCGTTCTGCGTGCAGAGAGGGCAGACCCGGACGAGGTCGTGGCTCGAGGGCTCCCGGTAGAGCCGGATGTTCTCGCCCTGGAGGAAATGCCGCCGACAGAGCGCGCAGCGCTCGGTGTCCTGGACCGCGAGGGCCATCGTGGGGAACGGTATACCGCATCGACGGGAAGTCCGCTCGGAGCAGGGACGTCACCCGTCCGAGGGAGGCAAGGACGCCTCTCGGTTGCGTCCCCCGCGCCACGTCACTTAGGCTGTCCTAAGCATGAGCGCGATGCAGACGACGCTCCTCGGCGCCATCGCCGGGGCGACCATCTTCATCGGCCTCCCCGTCGGCAGGATCGAGCGCCTCAGCAGCCGAGCGCGCGCCTTCCTGACGGTGCTGTCCGCGGGGATCCTGCTCTTCATCTTCTGGGACGTCGTCACAGCGTCCACGGGCATGGTCGAGGACGCCATGAGCCGGGCGCAGGCGGGCGGCTCCTGGCCCCGCTTCTGGGGTGAGGCGCTGCTGCTCGCGGGCGGCTTCGCGCTCGGCGCCTTCGGCCTCGCCTACGCCGAGCGCGCGGTCATGCGGCGCCGGCCGCTGCCGCCCATGTCCGGCGGCGCGGTGAGTGTCACCGACTCGGGGCTCGACGCGGGGGAGATCGCCGAGCAGGCCCGCCGAGCGGCCCTCACGCTGGGCATGCTCATTGCCGTCGCCATCGGCATCCACAACTTCTCCGAGGGGCTGGCCATCGGTGTCGCCGCCCGCGGCGGCGAGATCGCCCTGGCCGGGACCCTGATCATCGGCTTCGCCCTCCACAACGCCACCGAGGGGTTCGGCATCATCGGCCCGCTGGCCGGCCAGCGCCCCTCCTGGAAGTGGCTGTTCGTGGCCGGCCTGGTGGGCGGCGGCCCGACGTTCGTGGGCACGATGGTGGGCTATCGGATCACCGCGATCCCGGCCCAGGTGGCCTTCCTCGCCATCGCCGCCGGGGCCATCCTCTTCGTGGTGGGCGAGCTGTGGTCGAGCGCGAGCCGTCGCGCCGGGCGCGACCTCGTCCTGGCCGGGATCCTGGCCGGCTTCCTGCTCGGCTGGGGCAGCGATCTCATCATCACGTACGCCGGCGTCTGAGCGGCGTCGCGCGGGAGCGCGGCTACGCTGGACGGCCGCGGGGCCGTAGCTCAGTTGGGAGAGCGCCTGCTTTGCAAGCATGGTCGAGCGCGAGCCGTCGCGCCGGGCGCGACCTCGTCCTGGCCGGGATCCTGGCCGGATTCCTGCTCGGCTGGGCCAGCGATCTCATCATCACGTACGCAGGCGTCTGAGCGGCGTCGCGCGGGAGCGCGGCTACGCTGGACGGCCGCGGGGCCGTAGCTCAGTTGGGAGAGCGCCTGCTTTGCAAGCAGGAGGTCGTCGGTTCGATCCCGTCCGGCTCCATGGCTTGGTTGAGCGAGAAACGGCGTTCTAGGGCTGTTTCGCTCCGCCCAGCGTCGCAGCGCGGCACGAACTGGCCTGCCGCGGTTCGAGCTGAAGATGCCCGCCAAGCGAATCACGGGGCCGACCAGGGTCCATTGGCGACCGCGAGGTCAGTGATGCAACCCGATCCTCTGCTCTCGTTCGACTAGCGCCCTTCGAGCTTGCTCAGTCGCTGTCGGATTGGGCAACGTTGAAGCTGAACATCATGCCGCTCTCGTGGTGCTCGGCGATGTGGCAGTGGGCCATCCATCTGCCTGGGTTGGTGATGTCGAGCAGGATGTCGACGGTCTGGCCGGTGCGCAGCAGCACGGTGTCCTTCCAGACGAGGTTCTCTTCCGCGACGCCGTCGCGTGCCAGGACGATGAAGCGGCCCGCGCCGTGGATGTGGAAGGGGTGGTGCATGGGATGGTCGGAGTCCATCTCGTTGACGAGGCGGAGCTTGACCCTGTCGCCGACACGGAAGTGCCAGTCGATGGCGGCGTTCTCGTCTCCAGTGGTCCGGTCGACCAGCTTCCAGCGGGTGTTCGCTGGTGTGGTGATGCGGTTGACGTCGACCATGTCGTCTTCCCACTCGATCCCGTCGGCCACGCTTCCGTGGTCGTGGTCGTGCCCACCTCCGTGGGGCGCGTCTCCGGAGGCCTCCGCCACGAGGCCTGCGGCAGGAGCTTCATGCCGCACTTCGGGCAGTGGTCTGGCTTCTCGCTGAGGACGTCGGGATGCATGGGACAGACATAGCTGGTCGTCCCTGCCGTGGCCAAGAGCTTCATCCCGCATTTCGGGCAGTGGTCGGGTGTGTCGCTGACGACGTCGGGGTGCATGGGACAGACATAGACGACGGGGCCCTCTGGAACCGGCATGTTCATCTCCGCGACGAAGGCGAGCGTCTTGTCGGGCGGCGCGTCGATGTAGGTCGCGAGCCGCTCCCGCTCGGCCGCCCACTCCGGATTCCGACGAAGGGCATGGAACGGCTCGGAGAGTGCCGTCGCCTCCTCGGCGCCGACGTCGATCCGGGCTAACGCGTAGATCCTCCCTGGCGTCTGGTGCTCGAGCGTCAGGTGTCCCGGTTCCGCGAAGCGCACGTCGACGATGGCGCGCTCCGACGGCCCCAAGGTCACGGAGTCGACGAGCTCATCGCGCTCGTGCCGGCCACTGTCGCCGCCGACGAGCTTCATCTCTCCGCCGGGCAAGGCAACCTTGAAGACCCGCGTGTTGGCCGTGTTGGTGAGATCGAAGCGGACGACCTCCCCGCGCTGCGCGCTCATGGAGCGCTCCGTCTCGCCACCCACCAGCAACACGGTCCCGTAGCGACCCATCGCGGCATACGTCGTCTCGGTGCGACTGAACGGCGCGATCTTTCCGTTCTCCAGCAAGACGTCGTCGAGCGTCAGCACTACCTCGCGATGCACGGGCGGCCAGTAGTCGGGATCGGCCGGCTGGACGAGAATGTTGCCGTAGAGACCCCATCTCCTGGCCGTAGTCCTCACGGAGATGCGGGTGGTACCAGTACAGGCCCGGATCCGGGAAGGACACCCGATAGGAGAAGGATCCGCCGACTGGGATGGGGGCCTGGGTCTCGTGCGTGCCGTCATAGCGATTATCAAGTCGCAGGCCATGCCAGTGCGACGGTGTCTGCCAGATCGCCATCGTTCGTCACGTTGACGCCGATGGAGCCCTCCCGAACGCGAAGCGTCGGCCCGGGGATGGAGCCACCGTAGGCGAGCATGCGCACCGTGTCGTCGCCGAGGCGCTTGGCGACGGGGCCGATCCGCAGCTCGACCTCCTCCCCGTCGCGGAGGTCGACGACCTCAGAACCAACGACCTCCGGGAGGCCGCCGGTGTCGGTCGGAAAGTGGTCGGCCGTGTTAACGGGGCTCTGCTTGATGTGCGGGTCCATCATCAGACTCCTTGTGTGACGCTTGCTGCGCGCGACGCGCGAGTGCCGCGGGTTCCAAGGCTTCTCCGGCCCCGCGCCTCCAAGGGGGGCAGCGGCATCGAGGTGCGCCGCGATGAACGCGGCGTCCTCCTTGACCCAGCCGAGCAGGGCGGAGCCGCGCGTGTGCTGCCGCGAGAGGCCCAGGAAGTAGAGACCCGGAACGTCGGTCACCCCTCTGCGGTGCCGAAGAAGGCCGTCTGAATCCAGCACCGCCGCTCGATCCAGGAGTGGTCAGGACGGTACCCAGTGGCCCAGATCACGGCGTCGATCTCGAGTCCGCTCCCGTCCGCGAAGCTGACCGTCCGTCCAGAGGCGCCTATCACCCGCGGCTTTAGACCAACGCGATAGCGACGCCTGAGTTCGCGTGGGCTGGAACCGATGAGGGTGTCGCGGTCTCGGGACCTGCGGCCAACCCGCGAGTCGACCGTCTTCTCGACAGCCCGAGCTTCGTCAGCCACCAGAAGAGGTCCCGCCGGAGCACCCGTTGCGGCAGCGGAGTCTGACGAGACCCGACGGCGAGGTGAACCGGGTGCGTCCCCGAGAGCTCCTTTGCGATCTGGAAGCCGGTGTTACCACCCCCGACGACGAGGACGCGCCCCTCCGGTAGGTCGCTCGGCGTCCGATACCCGATGCTGTGCGTTTGGAAGACCTCCGGCGCGAGGTCGGCGGCGACGGCCGGCACGTTCGGCACCTGAAACGGCCCCGTAGCAACGACAACCTGGCCGGCCACGATCTGCCTGTCGTCGAGTCCGACGACGAATCTCCCGTCCTGCCTCGTAAGTGGCTCGAACGGCGCTGTTGAACGTGATCGGCAGCTCGAACGTCGCGGCGTACTGCTCAAGGTAGACAGCTACTTCGTCGCGGGTCGGGTAACCGTCGGGGTCTCCGGGAAAGGCGAGCCCCGGAAGGGCGTCGTAGCGCCGCGGCGTGAACAGGACCAGCGACTCCCAGCGGCTCCGCCAAGCGGCCCCAACTGAACCCTCGGCCTCGAGGACGGCGAACCGCCGGCGCTGGCGCGCGAGGAAGTAACCGATGGCCAAGCCCGCCTGACCAGCGCCGATTACAACGACATCGAAGCGATCACTCAAGCGCTCCGTGGAGACGCTCGTGACCGATGGCTCCGCGGAGTCCGCACGGTCCGCTCGACTCATTCCGGGACCACTCCCTCGAAGTGGCTCTCCTGGGGCACGGGAAGGTAGCAAGTCCCTGAGCGACTCACGTGATAAGCGTCTTGTACGGGTTCGCAACCGCGAAACACGACCGCAGGATTTGCTCACGCGCCGGCCGCGACCGGCGCCTCGGCAGCCGCTGGCAGCTGCGTCCGCGACGCGGGGTGACGAACAGCGCCTGCGTGACTCGCGGTTCGACAGCGCTACGGCCGCCATCGCTGCGATCCGTCGCTCGCTCGGCGTGAGCGCGTCCGCGCCGAAGAGGACGAGCCGCCTCGGCCGTGCGCCTGTGGCGATCAGCTCCTCGTGCGCTTCCTCGGAGAGGAGGTTGGCGCCGAGGCGCTGCGCGAGCGGGCTAGAACCCTTGGCCGGTCCATGGACGAACGGCCCGTGGGTCGTCCGCTAGCTCGCCTCGTGGCTGACCGCCTCCACGGACCTTGCGGGAGGTGCCATCGGTGAAACCGCAGGAAAATGGCGGCGACTGTGCCCGGTCCGGTCACGCGGCGACGTCCTGGCGGGTCAGCATGAACACGGGAATGCGGCGCGCGATTCTCGCCTGGTAGTCGCCGAGCTGAGGAACCTCTGCGACCAGCTTGGGCCACAGCTCGGCGCGGGCGGGGCCGTCGACCTCTTCCGCCACCACCGTGAACGTCTCGGTACCCGCCTCGACCGTGATCCTGGGGTTGGCCCTCAGGTTGTAGGACCAGTCCGGGTGGATGGGCGATCCTCCATTCGAGGCGACGATGGCGCAGCGGCCGTCTCCCTGGGGGAAGCTGCCCAACGGCGTGACGCGCTCGATCCCGGATCTGGCGCCGATGTGGTGGATGAGGATGAGCGTGGTGTCGGCCCATGGCCCACCGACGTGTCCGTGGTTCGCTCGGAACTCCTCGATGATCTCGCTGTTGAAGGCATCGGCCTCGGTCTTGTGATCGGTCATCGTCGTCTCCTTCGCGCTCCCGCTCGTCTTCGATGTAGATGCGAGGCGGCGGCTCAATTCATCGCTCGGGTCTCACGGCGCACCCCCGCCGACGGACGTCGATCGCCGTCGATGGCGCCACCACTCGTAGCCCACGACCGCCGCCACGAGGGCTGCGGCGACGATCGCACCGGCCGGCGATGCCTGGATGATCGCGAAGGCACCCGCGCCAAGCAGCAGGACGGCCAGGGCGTACGCGAAGTCACCGACGCCGGCAGCCAGCGCGAACTCGGCGGTGCTCATCGAGCTCCGCGCGAAGGCGATGTTCAGGACCGAGCTGATCGGCAGGAGGCGGGTGAGTGCAACCGAGAACGGGCCGAGCTCATGGAAGTGAAGGCGGGTGGCCTTGGCCTGCCAGCGCTCGGGCGCCCGGCGCCAGCCGTGGCGCCAGAGCTCGAACGCGGCCACGTCGCCGAGGGTGAAGCCGATCCAGGCCGCGAGCAGCGCGATGGCCGTCGCGCCGCCCGTGGTGGAACGGGCGACGAGCGGCGCCTCGGCGGGCACCGGAAGCCCGGCCGCGTCGAGCGCCGAGAGGATGAAGAGGCCGAGCGGCCACAGCAAGCTGAACATCGGGAGCGGTCCGGCATCCTCGCAAGGATGCCGAAGCGGGCCAGATCTCAGTCGACGTCGTAGTGATCGACCGTCGGGCTGCGCTCGACCAGGAAGCGATCGTCCTTGGGGTAGTAGACGGCGCGAGACGGGTCGTCGCCGGCGAACCCGCGGACGGCGTCCATGCTCTCCCACAGGGAGAAGGCCAGGATCTCGGTGAGATCGCCGATCGGCCGGCGGAGGATCCAGGCGCCGTGGTTTCCCGGCGTCGACCGATACTGCTCGACTCCCGTGTCGCGGACATACGCGACGTACTCGTCAGCGTCTTCCGCTCGTACGGCACCCCGCCAGATTCTCGCCACCATGACGCCTCCTTTGCGACCGCGGTCGCCTCAAGGTTGCCGTGCGCCGCGCAGCGTCCGCAGGAGACATCGCCTTCGGGCCGAGCTAGCCCTTGGCCGGCAGCGAGCGGGCGTAGCCCGTGCCGCGCTCGACCCACGGGACGAGCGCGGCCTCGCTGTCGACATGCTGCGGGGCGACCCGGAGCCATCCGGGCATGGTCCGGCCGCGCATCTCCATGAGCTCTGCCGGCGTCGTGGCCACGAGCTCGTCCGACTGGTCGGGGTCCACACGGACCAACAGCCCACCCTGGCCGCTCGCGGCCACGGCCATGTTGCCGCCGATCAGGAATGCGAGGCCGCCGAACATCTTCTGCTCCGTCAGGTTCGGCTCGCCGGCGACCAGGGCTCGGATGCGCTCCGCCAGCTCCTCGTCGTAGGCCACGCCGCGATCGTAGGTGGACGTCAGTGGACGAGGGCGACCTTCGCCGCCACCACCGAGACTCCGAAGAGCAGGTTGACCACGAGGATCACGGCCGTTTCCAGCGGGCCGAGCCGGGCCACGCGCGTGTAGCGGTACCCCTGGACGGCGAGGATCCCGAGGCCGAGCGCGATGGCGAGCCAGATCGAGGCGCTCTCGCTGATCACCCCGGTGACGCCGACGAGGAGCGCGAGGATCGGTACGAACGCGGACAGGACGATGCCTATCTCCCGGTCGGCGATGCGGGCGAGCGTCGGCCTGTTCAGCCGGTTCCCGCTCTCGATGCTCTCCGAGAGGGCGTTCGCGTAGACGTACGCCGCCCAGAACACGAGCACGGCGCAGACGACCAGCTCGACGAGCTTGGCCGGATCGTGGCGCTCGGCGGCATATGCCGCCGTCAGGGCCGCGAGGACGAGGATCGTGCCGTAGATCGTGCTGCCGATCCGCCCGTTCGCGCCGACCGCGATCCTGGCCGTGGCGCGAAGGATGGGCCTCGGCCGTCCCATGCGTTGAGATTAACCGGCGCGCCGCGGACGGCCTGTCCCAGCTCCAGGCGCACGGCGTGCAGCGCAGGTCAGCTAGCGTCGGTGCTCCCAGAAATAGGAGGCACCGGATGACCCCGACCGCCATGATGCTGGTGCACGGCGCGTGGCTCTCGGCTCGGAGCTGGGAGACGTTTGCCGACTACTTCGGCAAGCACGGCTATGCCGTGGCGGCGCCGGAGTGGCCGCGGAAGCACGGCGACGTGGAAGAGCTTCGCGAGAGCGCAGACGACCTCGCCGGCCTCGGCCTCGCCGAGATCGTCGACCACTACGAGGGTCTGATCAACGACCTCGACCAGCCGCCGGTGCTGGTCGGGCACTCCTTCGGCGGGCTGATCGTGGAGCTGCTGCTTGACCGCGGGCTCGGGCGCGCGGGCGTGGCCATCAGCCCTGCCCCGCCCAAGGGCATCCTCCGTCTGCCGTTCTCCCAGCTGAAGGCCGGCGCGCCTGCGTTGGCGCACCCGTCGAAGTGGCACGGCGTCGTCCCGCTGACCCTCGACGAGTTCACGTACGGCTTCGTGAACACCTTCACGCCGGAGGACGCGAAGGCGGCCTACGACCGCTACGCCGTCCCCGAGACCGGGCAGATCTTCTACGAGGCGGGCTTCGCCAACTTCCACCTGCACCCGCCGACCGAGCTCGAGTTCAAGCGTGCCGAGCGAGCCCCGCTCCTCATCGTGGCCAACGGCAAGGACCACACCGTGCCCGCCTCGTCGTCGAAGGCGCAGTACAAGAAGTACCAGCACTCGCCGGCCAGGACGGACCTGATCGAGTTCGAGGACCGGCCGCACTTCGCGATGATCGGCGAGGGGTGGGAGACGGTCGCCGACGCCATCGACAACTGGCTCACCGGCGTGCTCGAGGCCTCGCCCGCCGGCGCCGCGAAGAGCTCCGTGTAAGCGAACCGGACCGTGCCCGGCCCTCGCCGCATCAGCGAGGGCTGGGCCCGTCCAGGTTCCAGTGCAGCCCGACGTTGCCGAGCCAGCGGTCGTCGCTCACGGGCGTCAGTGCGAAGCGGCTGATCGTGCGCTGGCCGCCGACCTGGTCGCTGTACAGCAGGTCGATGGTGAAGGCCTGGCGCTCGGCCCGGTCGGTGGCGATCGCCCCCCGAACGCCGTCGTCCGCGTCGCGCAGGGCGCCCTGCCACATGCTCACGTCGCCGGGGGCGACATAGATGTCTCGGAGCTGGCGGCGGAAGTCCTCCGGAGCCGGGTGGCCAACCTCGGCCCGCATGAGCTCGGGCCAGACATACCAGCCCTGCAGGACGGCGATCCCGGACCCGACATTGCGCACGGGGATCCCCAGGTAGACGGTGCCGTTCTCCTCGTCGACCACGGCCTGGCTGCCCTCCGAGTGGATCCAGTGGCCGTCGGCGAAACGCACCTTCTGCGCGGGATCCTCGAGCCTGGCGTGGACCAGGAGCGGCCGCCGCTGCTCTTGCAGTGCCTGCTCGGCGATGCGGGCCGAGCGGTTGGACGAGCGGACGGCGGAGAATGTGGCTCCCGCCAGGACGAGCGTCCCGGCCGCGGTGGCCAGCGAGGAGATCGTCACCCAGTCCGCCATGCGGTGACGCTAACGCACCTCTCGGGGTCGACACCTCGACGGCCTTTGCCATTGCCTTCACGCACCGCCTGTGCACGTACTACCTGCCGCCGTTCTGGGGCTACGCGTCGCTCAAGTGGCTGGAGCGCAAGGGCTACGTCTAGGAACTGGTTTCAACAGTGGCGGGGTGCCCCGGCCTGGCTGGATCGTCCTCCGGTCTGGTGGTCGCGCGCGGGGCGCGCGCTCACCAGACCTGCGGCGACCAGGAGCCCGCTCTGAAAGAGCGGCTCGCTGCGCTTCGCCGGGCCACCGGCCGGCTCTCGCCCAGGCCACCAGCCTGGCCTTCGGAGCCGGCCCGGCACCCCGGCTCGCTCCAACCACCCCGGACACGAACGCCACCGTTGAAACCAGTTCTAACCCTCCACCGCGAGCTGCCCGAGCTTGTCCGGGTCCATGACGAGATCGATCTCCGTGATGCGGCCGTTGGCCACGGAGAAGCCGACCACCGCGAACGGCTTGCCGGGATGGCCGACGACCACGCCCGGGCCTCCGTTGACCAGCGCCGGGCGACCGAGCGGCGCGAAGCGGGTGCCGCGTTCCACCACCTGGCGGGCAACGGCCGCGGCGCCACGCACGGGCGGCCGCGCGAGCGGGCTGTCGGGGCCGGCGTCGAAGCGGAAGACGACGTCCGGGTCGAGCACGGCGATGAGCCCCTCGAAGTCGGCGGCGCGCGAGGCGGCCATGAACGCGTCGACCACGCGCCGCTGCTCGGCCAGGCTGGCGTCCGTGGGAGGAGCGGCTCCGCGGACCCGGCGCCGGCCCTGGCTGGCGAGCTGGCGGGCGGCAGCGGGGCTTCGGTCCAGGATCTCACCGATGTCGGTGAAGGGCACCCCGAACATGTCGTGGAGGACGTAGGCCAGCCGCTGTCCCGGGGTGAGCGCCTCGAGCACGACGAGCAGGGCGAGACCGACCGAGTCGGCGATCAGGGCCTCCTGCTCGGGATTCGGGCTGCCGTCCAGCGTGACGACTGGCTCCGGCAGCCACGACCCCACGTAGTCCTCTTTCCGCGAGCGCCGGGTGCGCAGCATGTCCAGGCACACCCGGGCCACGACCGTCGTCAGCCACGCTCGCAGGTTCTCGACGCCCGACGCGTCGATCCGTGCGAGCCGGAGCCAGGCCTCCTGCACGGCATCGTCGGTCTCGTTGACCGAGCCCAGCATGCGGTAGGCCACTGTCCGCAGGTGGGGTCGCTGCTCCTCGAATCGCTCTGCCAGCCAGTCGCGCTCGTCCACGTCACAACTCCTCGTTCGGATCCGTCACCTGAATGACGAACCACCGCCGGCCAATGTGACGGCCGGCCTTCCGGACGGAGGAGACATGAGTGATACCGCCATCGAGGTGGAGGAACTGTCGAAGACCTATCCCGGCGACGTGCAGGCCGTGAAGGGCATCAGCTTTGCGGTCGAGCCGGGGGAGACGTTCGGGTTGCTCGGGCCGAACGGGGCCGGGAAGTCGACCACGATCGGGATCCTCACGACGTCGGTGCGCCCTACCGGTGGACGGGCCCGTGTGGCCGGGTTCGACGTCCTCGAGCAGCCGCTCGAGGCGCGGCAGGCCTCGAGCGTCGTGTTCCAGGACCCGGTGGTCGACCGGTCCTTCACCGGCCTGCGCAACCTCGAGACCCACGCCCGCCTCTGGGCCGTGCCGCCGCGCGCAGCGACTGCGCGCATCGGCGAGCTGGTGGAGTCCTTCGGCCTGGCCGACGTCGCCGCCCGCCCCGCGGGGAGCTACAGCGGCGGGCAGCGCCGCCGCCTCGAGATCGCCAGGGCGCTCGTCTCCGAGCCCCGCGTCCTGTTCCTGGACGAGCCCACGGTCGGCCTCGACTCGCGCATCCGGCACGAGCTGATCGACCTCATCCGCGACCTGCGGCTGCGGTCGGAGATGACCATCCTCCTGACCACGCACTACCTCGACGAGGCCGAGCGGCTGTGCGACCGCGTGGCCATCATGCACCGCGGCGAGATCGTGGCCCTTGACTCGCCGGCCTCGCTCCTGGCGCGGCTCGGCGAGGAGATCCTCGAGCTGCGGGTGGACGACTTAGGGCCCGCGGTCGAGGCGCTGCGGGCGCGAGGCATCGCCGGGGACGACGCGTTCGCCGTCGGCTCGACCCTCACGGTCCCCCTGCGAGGCCTCTCGGGCGCGCGCGCCGCCGCGGAGATCCATGAGCTCGGCCTGCGCCCGCACTCGGTCGGCAGCCGCCGTCCGACCCTTGACGACGTCTACCTCCAGCTCACCGGCGACCGCCTCGGCGCCGCCGCCTGACGGAGAGAGGAGCACCTCATGAGCACTGCAACTCCCATCGCCCTGCCCGCGCCCCAGCGCCGCCGGCCCAGCCTGTCGGCCGGCCGGCTCCCGACGCTGGCCGGGCGGCGCTTCGCCCTCAGCGTCCGGACGCCCCGTGAGCTCGTCGTCCCGCTGCTGACGCCCGTGCTGTTCGCCCTCGTCATCGCGCCGGCGCTCAAGAGCGCGCTGCACACCTCGTCGTTCTACGAGGCCTTCGTGGCCACAGGGACGATCGGGCTCCTGATCCCCCTGAACACCATGTTTGCCGGCATCGGTGTGATCGTCGACGGCGAGACGGGCGCGCGCCGTGAGCTCCTGGCCGCGCCCGTGCCGCGGTGGCTGCTGGTGGCCGGGAACCTCGTGGTGGCCTTCGCCATCACTGCCGTCCAGATCGTGACGCTGATCGCGGTGGCGCGCCTGCGCGGAATCCACTTCGATGCGTCGTGGTCCGGCGTGCTGTGGTTCGCCGCGGGCGCGTCGCTGTTCACCGTCGGCATGTACGGAGCCGCCGAGACGCTCGCCGCCCGGGTGCCCCGGTCCGAGGAGTACATCGCGCGTGTACCGGCGATCGCCATCGTGCCGTGGTTCCTGGCGGGCTCCCTGTTCCCGATCAACGCGCTTCCCGGGTTCCTCACCTGGGTCGCCCGGTTCCTGCCCCTGACGCACTGCCTGGCCCTCGTCCGCTACGGGCTCCTCGGCGACGCGACCGGCCTGCACGACATCTGGCAGATGGGCAACACGGCCGTGATGGCCGCGCTCAGCCTCGGAGTCGTGGGGCTGTTCGGGGCAGTGCTCACGGCCGTGTCGATTCGGGTCTTCACCCGGTCCGCCCAGGCATGAGCTCGGCCACGAACACGCAGTTCCGACGCGTGGTCGTGAACGGGTAGGGGCCGTCCGGAGCCTCGAGCCTTCGTCCGGCCAGTCCGGCGAAGGCGTCGAGGTACCGCTGCAGCGACGCCCGGTCCTCCCACAGCGTGGCGGCGTCGCAGTCGTGACGGATCACGCGCGCGAAGGCGGCGGCGAGGAGGGCGCCGCCGCTCTCCGCGTCGAAGCCGCCGCCGTCCCACGTGTGGCCGACGGCGTCCCACAGCTCCCGCATGTGCCCGCCCCGGTTGTACACGCCCACGAAGCGGCCGCCCGGGCGGAGGACACGGGCGAGCTCGCGCAGCCCGCGATCCACGGAAGGCAGGTGGTAGAGGACCCAGTTGCAGACGACCACGTCGAACTCGCCGTCGTCGAAGGGCAGGTCCTGGATGTCGCCCACGCGCGCCGGCAGTCCCTGCGAGCGGGCCGCGGCGACGGCGGCAGGGGAGAGGTCGACGCACTCCACGCGCGGCGCGGCCACGAGACGGGCGAACCAGCCCTCCCCACACCCCGCGTCGAGCACGGCCTGCGGCCGGCAGAAAGCCACCTCGGCCAGGGCCCTCTGCCAGGCTTCGTCGCCGCGGAGCCAACCCGTCCGGTCGGACCGCCGGGCCGCCAGCCGGTCGATGGCGGCGTACTCGGCGGCCACCAGGCCCGGATCGTTCATCGGTCTCACGCGCCGCCAAACGTAGCGAGCCGGACGAGCCTTGACGACCGCCCACAGACTGTGCGAGCGTTCCTCTCGGCGAGCCCCACCGCCCCGACCGTCGAGAGGGCCGATGCCAGCGTCGGTCTGGAAGATTCACCCCGCGATCGGCGTCGCCCGCCTCGGCAACGCCGACGCCGCCCAGTTCTTCCTCGGTCCCGAGGCGCCTGGCGTGCCGGCCGGCTCGTCGCCCCCCGGGACGACGGCGCCCCCGTACAAGCACGCCGGCCTGGTCAAGCCGCAGGCCGTGCGCTTCAGGATCTGGGAATACGCCGATGTCCACGGCCGGCTCACCGCGCAGCGCGAGCTCACCCTCGACGACGCGGACGTCGTGGCCATCGACTGGCAGGTCCATCTCGCCAACCGCAAGGCGTCGTTCCACCAGTTCCTGGGGCTCGCCGGCGAGCAGTCGGCCCCTGGGCCACGCCGCAACGGGGGCGTGCCGGCAGCGGAGCTCGAGATCGACCCAGGTCCCCGATCGGTCTCGGGGCGCGCGATGTCGGGCGTGACGTTCACGCCCGGCACGAGCGCCAATCCGGCCGCTGAGACGTGGCCCGTCTACCCGGGGCCGGCGCCCCCGCATGGAACGCATGTCATCGACTACCTCGGCGAGCTGCGCACCGACGACGCCGGCCGGCTCATCGTGATCGGCGGGCGGGGGAAGTCGGCCTCGAATCGCCGAACGCGGCTCAATCACTACGCGAACAACGACGGTTGGTTCGACGATGTGTCGGACGGCCCCGTCAGCGCCACCGTGACCCTGCGCGGCCCGTCAGGCGACCACACGGTCGTCGCCCGGGGTGCGTGGGTCCTCGTCGCTCCGCCTGACTTTGCGCCTGCCCTCGAGAACGTCGTCACGCTGTACGACCTCCTCTACGACATGGCGGCTCGAGAGCTCACGCTTCCTCGCGAGGCGGTGTACGACGGACCGCTGCACAGCCTGGCCGGCGTCAACGACGAGATCCACGTGAAGGGGCGAGCGCGGCTCATGGATCACCGCCCCGACTTCGGCGCGGAGATCGAGCCGATCCTGCGGCCCGCGCTCGACGCCGTCTGGTCGTTCGAGCCCGCGCGCTACGCCCACGACACGCTCGGCAGCACCCTGGACGTGCTGCGCGAGCTCGATGATCCCTCGTCGTCGATCGCCGCGCTCCGCAACCTCGTGTTCCGCCGTCTACGGCCACCTCCGGCGGCGACCGGCCCGGCCGGTCCCCACGACATGCCGCGTCTGCTCGGCGATGACCCGTACTCGTCGCCCCAGCATCCGCACTACCGGCTCACGCTCACGCGGACGCAGTATCTCCTGCTCGAGCGCTGGGCGGCCGGCGCCTTCCTGTCGCGCCGATCTCGGCCGTCGTTCGCGATGTGGCTGCGCCGGCTTCTGGACCGGATCCGAGGGGTCAGCCCACCGCCGCCGCACGCGATCACGCCATGGGGGCTTGACCGGGCGGCGCTCGAGGCGTGCGTCGGTGGTGCGTTCTTCCCGGGGATCGAGGTCGGCTGGCAGATCCGGCACGCCGAGCTGTTCCGTGAGCCCTTCCGCATCGACCACGGCGCGCACAGCACCTACTCGGGCGAGAGCGCGGCCATCCGGGCCGGTCACTTCTCGCGGCAGATGGCCGTCCCCTGGCAGGCCGACTTTCGCGACTGCAAGCACGAGAGTGAGGCCGGCACCGGCGTGGTCTTTGGGTGGTGGCCGGGGCAGCGCCCGGATGCCGTCTACGAGCGCGCCGGCGACGTGGCGACGAGAAGGATGGTGCCGTGGCATCGGCCGACGCCCGGACCGTGGCCGAGCGGCGACCCCGTCATGCCGACCCACATGGAGATGGTCGAGCACTGGTACCGGCTGGGGTTCGTCGTGCGGAACGGCCGTGACGCCGTCGAGACGGAGCGAGCGGCGACGGTGCCGTGACGCGCACCGCGGCGCTGATTGTCGGCGCGGGGCCGGCCGGTTCGGCCACGGCGCTCGGCCTGCGGCGGCTCGGGCTCTCGGCCATCGTCGTGGAGTGCTCGGCGCTCGACGACTGGCGGCCGGGAGAGACCCTGGCCGGGCACGCCGGACCGCTCCTGGACGCGCTCGGGGTGGCCAGGGCCGTACAGGCCGTGGGCCCCATCGCCTCGTGCGGCGTCCGGGCGGTGTGGGGCGCCGCCGAGACCTACGAGCGCAGCAGCATGCTCGACGCGCACGGCGGCGGCTGGCACCTGGAGCGGCCGGCCCTCGACCGCGCGCTCGCAGGCGCTGCGGCGGAGGCAGGCGCGATCGTGCTGCTGCGGACGCGGCTTGTGCAACTCGCCCGCGACGGAACGGGATGGCGAGCCGCCGTGCGCTCCCCGCTCGGCGAGCGCACCCTCTCGGCCGCGGTGCTGGTCGACGCGTCAGGACGGCGGGCGGCGCTGCTACGTGCGCTCGGTGGTCGCCGCCAGCGACTCGATCGCCTCGTGGGGATCATCGGCTCCGTGCCGGCGCCTTTGGGCGACCGCGACGGACCGCACCTGCTTGTCGAGGCCACGGAGGACGGGTGGTGGTACAGCGCTCCTCTCCCCGGCGCCCGCCTCGCCGTGGCGTTCCTGACCGACGCGGATCTGCTCGCCGGACAGCGGGCGGCCGACCGCTTCCGCACGGGCCTTGCTCGCACCACAGCGACATGGCGACGCTCCTGCGCGTCCGTCCCCATGTCGCTCCGGGTACGTGCCGGAAGCACCGCCTGGACCGTCGCGTGGCCAGCCGGTTGCCTGGCAGTCGGCGACGCCGCGTCCAGCCTGGATCCTCTCTCCGGAGCGGGAATGACCCGAGCGCTGGCGGACGGCCTCGGTGCCGCCGAGGCCATCGAACGCCACCTGTCCGGGGACGTTGGGGCCCTCGCGAGGCGCACGGCCGAGGCGGCCGGGGTCAGGCAGGCAGACGCCGTCCTCCGAGCCACCACATATGGCGCCGAGCGCCGCTGGCCGTCCGCGCCGTTCTGGCGACGGCGTCACGCAGCCGACCACGGGACCGGCCGGTCCGGAGTAGCATCGGGAACCTCCCCAGCGGAAGGAGCCGGGACATGAAGGTCGTTCATTGCCCGTGCGGGCACGACGTCGAAGGCGAGACCGACGACCAGCTCGTCGCCAACGTCGAAGCCCACATCAGGGACGAGCACCCCGACCAGGAGGGCTCGTACTCGCGGGAGCAGATCCTCTCGATGGCCCACGAGCACTGAGCTCATGGGGGAGGCTCGGAGCATGCTCACGGTCGTCTACCGCGACGCGGGCGACGGCTCGGTCACGGCGACCGCCGACGAGCATCCCGGCCCTGAGGGGCGGGGAAGGACCCAGGCCGAAGCGCGGGCCAACCTCCTCGCGGCTCTCGTCGCGGCGTCGCCGGACCCCCCGGTCCGCCGACCCGGGGACGGCCTGCGCCGTGCGGCGGCCTGGGTGGGTGGCGCGGTCGAAGAGGTCGTGCGCCCTCGGCACCGTCGCGGGGCCCGGCGCCGCGGGCTCAGGTAAGGTCGCCGGGGCCGCCGCCGGAGGACCCCCGCCGCCAGCGGCGGCCTCGGCCTCGAGTCAGCCCCCCAGGTTAGGCTCCGGCCGTGACCGGCGCCGTCCTGTTCGCCGCCTCGTTCCTGGCCAGCGGGGTCGAGATGGTCGAGGCGCTGACCATCGTGCTCGCCGTCGGACTGACCCGCGGGTGGCGCTCGGCTCTGGCCGGTACCGGGGCGGCGCTCGTCGTCCTGGCCGTGATCGTGGCGATCCTGGGACCGGCCCTGACCGTCATCCCCATCTCGGCGCTTCGCCTCGTGGTCGGCGCGCTGCTGCTGGTCTTCGGGCTCCAGTGGCTGCGGAAGGCCATCCTTCGGGCCAGCGGGTTCGTCGCCCTGCACGACGAGGAGGCGATCTTCGCCCGCGAGCGCGAGGAGGCTCGCGCGGCCGGCCGCGAGGAGCGGGCCGGGCTTGACTGGTACTCGTTCGTCGTCTGCTTCAAGGGCGTGCTCCTCGAGGGCCTCGAGGTGGCCTTCATCGTCATCAGCTTCGCGGGCAGCAGTGGCGGCGGCGTCCAGCTCGCCGCGGCCGCGGCGGCGAGCGCGTTCGTGGTCGTCCTCGTCACGGGGGTGCTCGTGAGGGCGCCGCTGAGCCGCGTCCCCGAGAACGCCCTCAAGTTCGCCGTGGGCATCATGCTCACGACGTTCGGGATCTTCTGGGGCGCCGAGGGCACGGGGGTGGAGTGGCCGGGCGGCGAGGTGGCCCTTCTCGTCGTACTCGCCTTCGTCACTGCCGTGGCGTTCGCGTCGGTGGCCATCCTGCGCCGGGGGCGCCGCCTCGAGCTGGCGCCCGGAGGAGCCACGTGAACCGGCTCGCGGCCTTCGGCCGCTTCTGGTGGGACTTCATCGTCGGCGACGACTGGCGCGTGGCCGCGGTGCTCGCCGTCGCTCTCGCCCTCTCGGCCGTACTGGCGCACGGGGGCGTGGCGGCCTGGTGGGTCGTGCCCGCCGGCATGGTGGTGGCCCTCGTGGTCGGCCTTCGCCGGGCCACGCGGCGCTGAGAGCAGCGTTTCGGCCGTCACCCGCCCGGGAACGATGCTTCCGGCGCACGTGGGGCGCCAGACGGCAGCGGGGGGCAAACCATTCCGACGATCCACTGGAACGGGCGGTGGCTCAGCAGGCGCAGCGCACGCGGAGGCGGCGGCTTACCAGTCGCCGTCCCGCAGGCGCTGCCAGACGGGGATGCCGGCCCACAGAAGCACGAACACCACCAGGGTGCCCGTGGCCGCGACGATGCCGGTCGCGAGCCCGAACAGGAAGTCTCCGACCAGCAGGATGGAGCCCGCGATGGCGGCGGCCAGAAGCAGGAGGCCGAGGATGGCCAGCCTGTTGGCCACCTGGATGAGGCTCGCCTTCAGGCCCTGCCGGAAGAGGATCCGGTGGTGCATCGACGGAGCGATCAGGCAGGCGCCGGCGGCGGCCGAGAGCAGCAGGGTGACGAAGTACTCGACCCGCTGCCGCTCGTTCGTCTTCGAGAACTGGGTGGCGAAGGGCACGGCCAGCAGGAACGCGAACAGGACCTGGATCCCGGGCAGGGCCACGCGGAGCTCGTTCAGTAGCTGATCGAGGTTCCGGTTCAGGCGCTCCTTCTGCTCCGCGCCCTCGGGGGCGAGGTCACCAAGCGCCGGCCTCGTCTGGGTGTCCGGACGCACCCCTGGTGATACCCCGGGCGTGAGCCGGCCCAATCCCCTACGCTCGCCGGATGGCCGGAACGCGTCCGGCGCAGGTCCGTGACCTCCTCCACGAGGCGGCCGAGACCCACCACACCGTCTACCGCATCACGGACGGTGACGATCCCGACTGGGCCTCCTGGTACGCCGACTGGCTGACGCGCCTGTCGGAGCTGCCCGACCTGCTCGGCCGCCGGCCGGTGCGGAGCGAGCTGACCGCGGCCCTGGTCGAGCTCGACCGGCGCCACGCCCAGGAGGCGCCGGAGCAGTCGTGGGAGGCGTGGTACGCCGCCCAGCTCATCGAGCGGTTCGCCTAAGGCGCCCCTAGCGCCCGAACCGGCGCGTGCGCAGCTGGAACGTGCGCACGGCCCGGAGGAAGTCGAGCTCGCGGAACGCGGGCCAGTAGGCCTCGGCGAAGTACAGCTCGCTGTGGGTGCTCTGCCAGGGCAGGAACCCGGAGAGCCGCTGCTCGCCGCTCGTGCGGATGATGAGGTCGGGGTCGGGCGCGCCTGCCGTGTACAGGCGCGCGGCGAGGGACTCCCGCGTCACCCGCTTGGCGATCTCGGTGGCCGGCACGCCGGCGTCGGCCAGGGCCAGGACGAGCGCCCGGCAGGCGTCGATGAGCTCGTCGCGGCCGCTGTATCCGAGAGCGATGTTGAGCGTCAGCCCTGGTTGGCCGCCGTGCGCCGCTCCACCCGGTCGATCGTCCGCTGCAGCCGGGCGGGCAGCTCGGCCACCCGGCCGATGACGCGGATGCGCATCGGCGTGTCTCCGTGCGCGGCGCGGCCGGCCAGGGCCTCGAGCTTGCCCTCGACGATGCCGAGCAGCGAGTCGAGCTCCTCGTCGGAGCGGAGCATGTTCTCGTTCGAGACGGCCCACACCGTGACCTCGCTGATGCGCACGGCGCGCACCAGTCGAGCAGCTCGTCCACCTTGTCCGCGCCGTGCCGGTGGCCGGCGCCCGGCTCGGTCAGGCCGAGCCCGCCGCCCAGCGCCGGTTGCCGTCGAGGATGACGGCCACGTGCACGGGTGCCTCCGCCTCGCGCACCCGTCGCCGGAGCCGCCGCGTATACAGGGCGTACACCGGGCGGAGCAGGGCCTCGCGCCACGGCCGGCGGATGCGCTCGACCGCAGGCGGGTCGTGAGCCGGGCTGCGTGCCGGTGCAGCCTCGGCGCGGGCCAGGACCTCGGAGCTCACGCTGCGCGACGGTAGCACCCGCGCCCCGGAGCGCGGCTCGGAGGCCTAGTCCCCGGCGAAGACCGCGTGCCGCTCGGGCCGTACGTGCACGAGCGCGCCCCGGTCGATCGCCAGGTCGGACAGCTCCTCCCGCGTGAGCTGCACCGCGAGCTGCTGGCCGTCGTCGAGCACCAGCTCGACGCGGACCTCGAAGCCCAGGTGGACGATGCGCTCGACCACGGCGGGGGTCGTCGTCCCGTTCGGCTCGTGGCGGATCTCGATGTCGTGCGGGCGGACGAGCTTCCCGTCGATCCGGTTGACCGGGCCGACGAAGCTCATCACGAACTCGTTGCGCGGCCGGTCGTAGAGCTCCCGCGCCGGGCCGACCTGCTCGATGCGGCCGTGGTTGACCACCACGATGCGATCGGCCACCTCCATGGCCTCCTCCTGGTCGTGGGTGACGAGGAGGGTGGTCACGTGGGTCTCGTCGTGCAGGCGCCGCAGCCAGGTGCGCAGGTCCTTGCGCACCCGCGCGTCGAGGGCCCCGAACGGCTCGTCGAGCAGGAGCACCTGCGGCTCGACGGCCAGCGCCCGGGCCAGGGCCATGCGCTGCCGCTGGCCTCCCGAGAGCTGGGACGGATACCGGCCCGCGAGCCCCTCGAGCTGCACGAGGTCGAGGAGCTCGGCCACGCGGCTGCGGACCTCGGCCCGCGGACGGCGGCGGACGCGCAGGCCGAAGGCCACGTTGTCGGCCACGGTCATGTGCCGGAAGGCGGCGTAGTGCTGGAAGACGAAGCCCACGCCGCGGTTCTGGACGGGCAGGACGGTGACGTCCTGCCCGAGGATCTCCACCCGGCCGTCGTCGGGCGCCTCGAGCCCGGCGATGACGCGCAGGAGCGTCGACTTTCCGCTGCCGCTCGGTCCGAGGAGCGCGGTCAGCGATCCCCCGGGCGCGTCGAACGAGACGTCGTCGAGGGCGGTGAAGTCGCCGAAGCGGCGGCTCACATGATGGACGGCGATGCTCATCAGCCTTCCCTTCGGGCGGCGATCAGTCGCAGCGCGACCAGGGTGGTCATGGACAGCAGGGCGAGCAGGACTGCCGTGGCGTACGCCCCGGTCGCGTCGAACCCTTCGAACAGGTCCTGCACGCGCAGCGGAAGCGTCTCGGTCTGGCCCACGATGCGGCCCGAGATGATGCTCACGGCGCCGAACTCGCCCAGCGAGCGGGCCGCCGTGAGGACGACGCCGTAGGCGATGGCCGGCCGGATGGCGGGCAGGGTCACGCGCCAGAAGGCCTGCCACGGCGAGGCCCCGAGGGTGGCCGCGGCCTCCTCCTGCTCGGTCCCCAGCTCGCGCAGCACGGGCGCGACCTCGCGGACGACGAATGGCAGGGAGATGAAGATGGTGGCCAGCACCATCCCCGGGACGGAGAAGATCACGGTGATGCCGTGGTCGATCAGCCACAGGCCCAGGCGCTGGTTGCGCCCGTACAGGAGGAGCAGGGCCAGGCCCACGACCACGGGGGAGATGGCGAAGGGCAGGTCGACGAGGGCGCTCAGAAGCGAGGACCCCCGGAACCGCGTGCGCACGAGGACCATCGCGCAGATGACGCCGAAGATGGTGTTGGCGACCACCGCGATGGCGGTGATCTCGATGCTCAGGCGCAGGGCGTGCAGCGCGTCGGGCGTCGTCACGGCGTCCCAGGCCGGCGTGAGGCCGTGCTCGAAGCTCCGCCAGAACACGAACCCGAGCGGCAGCGCGACGAGCGCGGCCAGGTAGCCCACGGCCGCCACCCGGAGCGAGAGACGGCCGATCACGCGTCGGCCCCCCGTCGCCGCAGCAGCTCGAACACCACGAGCATCGCCAGCGACGCGGCCAGGAGGACGACCGAGACCGAGGCCGCCCCGGCCAGGTCGCCGGTCCCGATGAGCGCCGAGACCCGCACGGACGCCACCTCGGTGTGGTTCGGGATGTTGCCCGAGATGAGGACCACGGACCCGAACTCGCCCAGGGCGCGGGCGAAGCTCAGGGCCATGCCGGAGATGATCGCCGGCCGCAGGGCCGGCAGGACGACGCGCATGAAGACCCGGAGCGGCCCGGCCCCCAGGGAGGCCGCGGCCTCCTCGGCCTCACGGTCGAGCTCGCCCAGGACCGGCTGGACGGTGCGCACGACGAACGGGAGGGTGACGAAGAGGAGGGCCAGCAACACGCCGGCGCGGGCGTAGGCGACCGACACGCCGAGTGGGCTGCGGGGCCCGTAGAGCGCCAGCAGGGTCAGGCCGGCGACGACGGTGGGTAGGGCGAAGGGCAGGTCGATGAGGCCCTCGAGCACCCAGCTTCCCGGAAACCGGTCACGGACGAGGACCCAGGCGATGATCGTCCCCATCACCGCGTTCACGGCGGTGACCACCGCGCTGGCCGCGAACGTCAGCTCGAGGGCGGTGAGGGTGTCCCGCGCGGTGATCGTCTGCGTGAAGGCGTGCCAGCCGCCCGTCCGCACCTGGAGCACCACCGCGGCCAGCGGCAGCACGACGATCACTCCGAGGTACGCCATGACCACGCCGCGCCCGAGGGCGCCGCTCAGAGACGGCGCCCACCGGGCGCGGGCAGGTGCAGCGACTGCGCTCAAGAGTGCCCTAGAGCCCGGCCTCGATCTTGGCCACGATGCCGCTCTGGGGGTCGAAGAACTTGCTGCTCACCGCGGGCCAGCCACCCAGGCCGAACTGGGTGATCTTGAACAGGCCCTTGGGGGTCGGGAAGTGCGAGCGCTTGAGCACGCTCGGGACGACGGGGCGGTAGCCGTGCTTCGCCCAGATCGTCTGTCCCTGGGGCGAGAGCAGGAAGCTGACGAAGGCCTTGGCCTCGGTCTGGTGCCCGGAGAAGCTCGTCACCGCGATCGGGTTCTGGATGAGGATCGTGTTGCGAGGGACGACGTACGAGATCGACGCGCCCTTCTGCTGCGCCCCGATGGCCTCGCTCTCGTAGGCCAGCATCACGTCGCCCTTGCCGCCCACGAACGTCTGCAGGGCGTCGCGCGCGCTCTTGTCCTGCACCGCCACGTGATGGAAGAGGGCGTTCAGGTACGCGGTGGCCTGCTTGGGCGTGTGGTCGGTCTCGAGCTGCGCCCCGTAGGCGGCCATGACGTTCCAGCGCGCGCCACCCGACGAAAACGGGTTCGGCGTGATCACGCTGACGCCCGGCTTGATGAGGTCGCTCCAGGTCTTGATGTGCTTGGGGTTGCCCTTGCGCACGACGAAGACCACGATCGAGTTCGTGACCATGCCGCCGTAGGGCTGGCGGTTCCAGTCGCGGCGCACGAGGCGGGCGGCCACCAGCGTGGCGATGTCGGGCGAGAGCGAGAGGTTGACGACGTCGGCCGGCAGCCCCGCCGCGACGGCCCGCGCCTGGTCGCCCGAGGCGCCGTAGGACTGCGTGAACGTGATCCCCTGGCCGGCGGAGGTGGCCTGGAAGGCGGGGATCAGGTCCGCGTAGGCGTCCTTCGGCGTCGAGTACGCCACGAGCGAGAGGTTCGCGCCCTTCGGGGCGGCGCCGATCGGGGCGGCGACGACGGCCAATCCGACGGCGAGCACCAGGGCGGCGAGAACGGCGAGACGGTGACGGGCGAGGCGAGCGAGGGCCGATCCAAGCATGTGCAGTCGCTCCTGGTCGCAGGTCGGGAACGGACGGAGGCTGGGACGCTAACAACTAATGCGCCTCATAAGCAAACCACATCCGTCGGACGCAGGCGAACAGGCCGCGCGACCCCATAGGGAGCGTGCCTTCTAGGCGGGGAGGCGGTCGCCGGCGCGCGCGTCGCGCTCCGGCGCCGGGGCCTTGCCGGTCCGGCGCAGCGCCAGCCCGCCGAGGGCCTCGAGCACGGTCCGGTGCGCCGCCAGGGCCGTGACCTCGGCATGGTCGTACGGAGGCGACACCTCGACCACCTCCAGGCCGCAGAGCTCGACCTCGCGGGCGATCCGGCGGACGGCGCGCAGGAGCTCCCGCGTGGTGAGGCCGCCCGGCTCGGGCGTCCCCGTGCCGGGCGCGTAGGCGGGGTCGAGGACGTCGACGTCCACGCTGAGGTAGAAGCGCTCGAGCTCGTGCCCGGCGGCCCAGGCGATCACGTCGTCCAGCACCGTGTCGAAGCCGCGCTCGTCGATCTCGTAGATGGTGTGCCAGCGGAGGCCCTGCTCGCGCATCCAGGCGAAGTCCGGCGGCTCGGGCCACCAGCCGCGCAGCCCGATCTGCACGAACCCGTCGCCTCGCACGGACCCTTCGTCCACCAGGAGGCGCATGGGCGTCCCGTGCGAGTAGCGGACCACGCCCCAGCACTCGGCGCCGGTGTCCGCGTGGGTGTCGAAGTGGATGACGCCGACGCGGCCGGGGCCGAAATGCTCGGCCACCGCGCCGATCGTGGCGTGCGCCACCGAGTGGTCGCCGCCGAGGACCACCGGGAACACGCCGGCCTGGAGCAGGCCGAGGACCGACGCCCGGACGGCGGCATGCGACCGGGCGATGTCGGCGGGCACGACCGGCGCATCGCCCACATCGACCACGCGCAGCTCCGCGAAGGGGTCGATCCCGAGATGCATGTGCGGCCTGCACCGGAGGCGAGCCGCCGGAGTCGTCGGCCAGCCGGATGGCCCGCGGGCCGAAGCGGGTCCCCGGCCGGTAGGTCACCCCCTCGTCCAGCGGGGCGCCCAGGATGGCCACGTCGACCCCGGCCAGGCCGGCCGGATCGAGGACCAGCGGCAGCTTGGAGAAGGTGGCGCCGCCGGCATAACCGGCGTCGTCGGGGCGGTTGACGTCCACGGATCCTCCCAGGCGGGGAGGCGATCATACGAGGCGCGGTACGGTCCGGTTCGACGACGTTTGAGTGAGCGCCACGGAGGTACCTCTCGACATGTCGCGCCTCGATCCCGCCCGCTGGCCCGTCCTCCGGCAGCTGCGAGGGGACGTCACGGGCCGGGGACGGGCGGCGCGGTCGGATCACAGCGCCGCACTTCACGCCCGGATCGAGGACGCCGAGGCGACCGTCCCCTCCGTGTGCCCGTACTGCGCCGTCGGGTGCGGCCAGCGGGTGTACGTCAAGGACCGGAGGGTCATCCAGATCGAGGGCGACCCCGACAGCCCGATCTCGCGCGGGCGCCTGTGCCCGAAGGGGTCGGCCAGCCTGAGCCTGGTCTCCGGCCCGCAGCGCGAGTACCGCGTCAAGTACCGCCGGCCCCACGGCACGCAGTGGGAGTCGCTCTCGCTGGACGAGGCCATGGACATGATCGCCGACCGGGTGATCGCGACCCGCGCGGCCACCTGGGAGGCCGCCGACGAGCACGGCACGGCTCTCAACCGCACCCTCGGCATCGTCAACCTCGGCGGAGCCACCCTCGACAACGAGGAGAACTACCTCATCAAGAAGCTGCTCACGGCGCTGGGGGTCGTCCAGGTCGAGAACCAGGCCCGCATATGACACTCCTCCACCGTCCCCGGTCTGGGGACGTCGTTCGGCCGGGGAGGGGCCACGACCTTCCAGCAGGACCTGGCGAACGCCAACTGCATCGTGATCATGGGCTCGAACATGGCCGAGGCCCATCCGGTCGGCTTCCAGTGGGTGCTTGAGGCGCGCGAGCGCGGGGCGGAGGTCATCCACGTCGATCCGCGGTTCTCGCGGACGAGCGCCATGGCCAGCCGCTTCGTGCCCCTGCGGGCGGGGAGCGACATCGCCTTCCTGGGCGGGATCGTCAACTACATCCTCGAGCACGGCCGCGACTTCCGGGAGTACGTCCTGGCCTACACGAATGCGGCCACCATCGTGTCGGAGGAGTTCCGCGACACCGAGGATCTCGACGGGCTGTTCTCCGGCTGGGACCCCGAGTCCAAGACGTACGACCCCTCGACCTGGCAGTACGCCGGAATGACGGCGCAGGTCAGCGCCGGGCAGGGCGAGGCCAGCCACGCCGAGCGGGCCGGGTCACACGGCGCCCCGCTCGAGCGCGGTGAGCCGCCCGAGCGCGACGAGACGCTCCAGCACCCGCGCTGCGTCTACCAGATCCTCAAGCGGCACTTCTCGCGCTACACCCCGGAGCTCGTCGAGCGCGCCTGCGGCGTTCCGGCGGCCGACTTCGAGGCGGTGGCAGAGGCGCTGTGCCGGAACTCCGGCCGCGACCGCACGTCGGCGTTCTGCTACGCGGTGGGCTGGACCCAGCACACGGTCGGCGTCCAGTACATCCGCACCGCGGCCATCATCCAGCTCCTGCTCGGCAACATCGGCCGGCCGGGCGGCGGGATCATGGCCCTGCGCGGCCACGCCTCCATCCAGGGGTCGACCGACATCCCGACCCTCTACAACCTGCTCCCGGGCTATCTCCCGATGCCTGCGGCGGAGCCGGGTGGCACGCTCGAGAGCTACGTCGAGACCAACTCCTCGCCGACCGGCTACTGGGGGCACATGGACGCCTACGCGGCCAGCCTCCTGCGCGCCTGGTTCGGATCGCCGGCGGCCGCCGAGAACGGCTGGGGCTTCGACTGGCTGCCGCGGATCACCGGCGACCACTCGATCTACCCGACCATGATGCGGATGCTCGACGGCGAGGTCCCGGGGATGATCGTCGTCGGCCAGAACCCGGCTGTCGGCTCCTCCAACTCGCGGCTCCATCGCCTGGCCATGGCCAAGCTGGAGTGGCTCGTGGTCCGCGACCTGGTCGAGGTCGAGTCGGCCTCCTTCTGGTACGAGGGCCGGGAGATCGAGTCCGGCGAGCTGCGGACGGAGGACATCGCCACGGAGGTGTTCTTCCTTCCCGCCGCCGCCCACACGGAGAAGGACGGCTCGTTCACCAACACTCAGCGGTTGCTGCAGTGGCACCACAAGGCCGTCGACCCGACCGGCGACGTGCGCTCGGACCTGTGGTTCTACTACCACCTGGGCCTGCGCATCCGCGCGCGCCTGGCCGACTCGACCGAGGAGCGCGACCGGCCCGTGCAGGCCCTCAACTGGCAGTACGCCACGGAGGGAGAGATCGAGGATCCGAGCGCCGGCGACGTGCTCCGCGAGATCAACGGCGTGGGGCCGGACGGCCGGGCCCTGTCGACCTTCAACGACCTGAAGCCGGACGGCAGCACGAGCTGCGGCTGCTGGATCTACTGCGGCGTCCATGCCGGCGAGCAGAACCAGGCCGCGCGCCGCAAGCCCGGCCGCGAGCAGACGTGGGTGGCGCCGGAGTGGGGGTGGGCGTGGCCGGCCAACCGGCGCATCCTCTACAACCGCGCCTCGGCCGACCCCGATGGGCGCCCGTGGTCGGAGGCCAAGCGCTACGTGTGGTGGGACGCGGAGGCCAAGAAGTGGACGGGCGAGGACGTCCCCGACTTCGTCCCAACCATGGCGCCCGACTACGTCCCGGAGGAGGGGGCAAAGGCGGAGTGGGCCCTGGCCGGCAGCGAGCCCTTCATCATGCAGACGGACGGGGTGGGCTGGCTCTACGCCCCGAGCGGCCTCAAGGACGGCCCCCTGCCGGCGCACTACGAGCCCGAGCAGTCGCCGGTGCCGAACCCGCTCTACAGCCAACGGGCGAACCCGGCCCGGCAGCGCTTCAACCGCCACGAGAATCGCACCAACCCGAACGCGGGCGACGCATATCCGCACGTGGTCACGACGTACCGCCTGACCGAGCACCACACGGCCGGCGGCATGTCGCGGGGCCTTCCGTACCTGGCCGAGCTCCAGCCGGAGATGTTCTGCGAGGTCGATCCCGAGCTCGCCCGGCTGGAGGGGCTCGAGAACGGCGGCTGGGCCACGGTGAGCACGGCCAACAGCGAGATCGAGGCCCGCGTGCTGGTCACCGACCGCCTGCGGCCGCTCGTCATCGACGGGAAGACCCGCCACCAGATCGGCCTGCCGTGGCACTGGGGGACCCGGGGCCTGGCGAGGGGCGACTCCGCCAACGACCTGCTGGCCATCGTCCTCGACCCGAACGTCCACATCATGGAGGCCAAGGCCTCCACCTGTGCCATCCGCCCAGGCCGCCGGCGCCGGAGTGGCCGGTGAGCGCGCCGCCGGGCTACGGCGCCGAGGCGCGCGAGCGCATCGGGTTCTTCACCGACACCACGCTCTGCATCGGCTGCAAGGCGTGCGAGGTCGCGTGCAAGGAGTGGAACCAGGTCCCCGAGGACGGGCTGCTGTTCACGGCCGAGTCCTTCGACAACACGAGCGCCCTCGGAGCCGACACCTGGCGCCACGTGGCCTTCATCGAGCAGGACCGCCCCCTGCGGGTGCACGGCCCCGAGGAGGCCGCTGACGGCTTCCGCTGGCTCATGAGCTCGGACGTGTGCAAGCACTGCACCCACGCGGCCTGTCTCGACGTCTGCCCCACGGGCGCCCTGTTCCGGACGGAGCTCGGCACCGTCGTGGTCCAGGACGACGTCTGCAACGGCTGCGGCTACTGCGTGCCGGCCTGTCCGTTCGGGGTCATCGACCGCCGCGAGCGCCCCGGAGAGCACGGTCACGGCGGGGCCCAGAAGTGCACGCTCTGCTACGACCGGACGAAGGACGGGATCGAGCCCGCCTGCGCCAAGGCCTGCCCCACCCAGTCCATCCAGTTCGGCCCCCTCGAGGATCTTCGCGCACGGGCCGCGGGCCGGCTGGAGGAGGTCGTCGAGCAAGGCTACGACGGGGCCCGCCTGTACGGACACGACCCGTCGGACGGGGTCGGCGGGTTCGGGGCCTTCTTCCTGCTGCTGGACGAGCCCGAGGTGTACGGGCTGCCGCCCGATCCGGTGGTCACCACCCGCGACCTCCCCGGGATGTGGGCCGCCGCGGCCGTGGCCGGCACCCTCCTGGCCAGCGCCATGCGCCTCCTGGTGCGCCGGTGAGCACCGTCGGCTATCACGGCCGGCCGGTCCTGAAGCCGCCGGTCTGGAAGCCGGAGGTGCCGGTGTACTTCTTCAGCGGCGGCCTCGCCGGCGCCTCGGCCACGCTGGCGCTGGCCGCCCGCCGGGCCGGCCGGCCGGCCCTGGCCCGCTCGGCGACCTTCACCAGCCTGGTCGGCCTGGCCGCGAGCCCGCCGCTGCTCATCTCCGACCTCGGACGACCGGCGCGCTTCCTGAACATGCTTCGCGTGCTCAAGGTCACGTCGCCGATGAGCATCGGCACCTGGGTCCTGACCGCCACCGGCGGGGCCGTGGGCACCGCGGCCGCCTGCGAGGCCACGGGACGCCTGCCCCGCGTCCGCGCCACGGCCGAGGGAGTGGGGGGCCTGTTGGGTCCGGCGCTGGCCACGTACACCGGGGTCCTTCTGGCCGACACCGCGGTCCCCGTCTGGCACGAGGCGCGCCGCGAGCTCCCGTTCCTCTTCGCCGCCGGGGCTGCCGCCAGCGCCGGGGCGGCCGTGTCGCTGAGCGCGCCCGAGCCCGACGCCGGGGTGGCGCGCCGGCTGGGCGTGGGGGCGGCCCTCGCCGAGGCCGGGCTGATGCGTCTGATGACGACCCGGCTGGGGCCTCTCGCCCGTCCCTACCACGAGGGCGTGCCCGGGCAGGCGCGCCGCCTCGCCGAGACGCTGAGCGTCGGCGGCGCCCTCCTCATGGCCACCCCGCAACGGGTCCTGCGGCGCGCGGGCGCCCTGCTCGTGCTCAGCGGGGCGCTGGCGACGCGGTTCGCCGTGGCCGAGGCCGGGAAGTCCTCGGCGCTCGACCCCGCAGCCACCGTCGGGCCGCAGCGAGCGCGACTCGCTGGGCGGCAGAGTGGCTGACCGCGGGCCGGTCGTGCGTACGCGTGTCCTCGCCCTCGGGGGTGAGCGCCCTGGGCGCCGGGCCGACCAGCTGGCCGCCGAGGAGCCGATGGAGATCCGGGCCGGCGCCCCCGGCCAGGAGCCGCAGCGGATCGCGGTCACCATGCGCACGCCCGGCCACGACTTCGAGCTGGCCGCGGGCTTCCTCCTCACCGAGGGGCTCGTGGCCGCCACGGGCGACATCGCCGCGATCCGCTACTGCGTGGACCCGGGCGTCGACCAGCGGCACAACGTTGTCACCGTGGACCTGCGCCGGCCGCTTCCAGGCGACGCGGTCAGCCGTGCCCTCTACGCCACCTCGAGCTGCGGGATCTGCGGCAAGGCGGCCCTCGACCTGGTCGAGACCGGCGCTGCGCCCGTCGCGCCCGGCCCCGTGATCGACGCCTCCGTCCTCGACCGCCTCCCGCCTGCGCTGGCGGCGGGGCAGCGGGTGTTCGCCTCCACCGGCGGGCTGCACGGCGCCGGGCTCTTCACCTGCGACGGCGAGCCGGTCGTGATCCGCGAGGACGTCGGGCGCCACAACGCCGTCGACAAGGTCCTCGGCCGGGCGCTCCTCGACGGGAACGTGCCCCTGGCCGACCGCCTCCTCGTCGTCTCGGGACGAGTGAGCTTCGAGGTCGTCCAGAAGGCGGCGATGGCCGGCGTCCCGATCGTCTGCGCCGTCTCCGCGCCGACCAGCCTGGCCGTGGACGCGGCCCGCCGCCTGCGCATGACGCTCGTCGGCTTCCTCCGGGACGGGCGCGCGAACGTCTACAGCGGCGTGGACCGCATCGCCGTGGACGAGGACACAGGGGCGCGCCGGACCTCTCCGGGCGCTCCCGTCAGCGCCTAGCTAGTTGTCGCCCCAGTCGAAGTCGGAGCACTGCTGCCGGTCGAGCCAGGCCTCTTCGACCTCACCCTCAGAGCTTGCCCCTGGCCACTCGAGGCCGATCGCGGGGTGCTCCCCGGTCTCCTCCTCCTCGCGGCGGGCATCGCCTTCGGACTTGAAGAGTGCGTGGTTCTCGAATGGGTCGGCCACCGAGAACTCGTCGAGCGGCGCCTTGTCGTTCAGATGCGCATTCCGGCGCTTCAGCGCCAGGTGCTCCTCGATCACAGACGCGAACAGAGACTCGTTCACAGCACCACCTTCAGTCGTAACCCGGCCCCAAGCGCCGCGCACCATACCAGAGGGGGCCGACTCGACAACTCGCACCCTTCGCCGTCGGCGAGCAGGTTCCTGCACCGCCTTCGGGGCGGGCCGTCACTGGACCGGGGCGGGATCCCCCGAGCCCACGGCGACACGGTTCTTGCCCGCCTGCTTGGCCCGGTAGAGCGCGGTGTCGGCCACCGCCATGAGCTCGACCTGCGTCCCCGCGTCGGACGGCATGCCGGCGACCCCGAAGGAGCCGGTGACCCGGACGTCGCGGCCGTCCTGGATGGTCACGGGCCGCTCGGCGATCATCTGCCGGAGACGCTCCGCCAGGCGGGCGGCGCCGTCGAGCGAGGTGTGGGGGAGGATCACGGCGAACTCCTCGCCACCGTAGCGCGCGGCGTGGTCGATATCGCGGATGCAGGAGCGGATGATGTTGGCGACGGCCTTCAGCACCGCGTCCCCCGCCAGGTGCCCGAAGCGGTCGTTGACGAGCTTGAAGTCGTCCAGGTCGAGGAAGATCAGGCCGACCGGGACGCCGAAGCGCTGCGCCCGCTCGACCTCGCGTCCGAGCTGGTCCTGGAACTCGCGGTGGTTGGAGAGACCGGTGAGCCCGTCGGTGCGCGCCTGCTTCTGGATGAGGCGGTGCAGCCGGGCGTTCTCGATCGCCACCGCGCCCTGCACGGCCAGCGACCCCGCGACCCGGGCCGACTCGCGGTCGAAGGAGCCCGACTCCGGCTCGACCAGCGTGATCAGCCCGAGCACGGTCTGCTCGGCGACGAGGGGCGCGCACAGCGCAGGGACCGGCTCGTCGGCGTAGGTCGGCAGCAGCGTCTGCAGGGCGCGGCCTTCGACCCCTTCGCCGGCGCGCACCGGCGCGTCGAGCACGGAGGCGGCGTCGTCCGTGCTCCCCAGCCGCAGCTGCTCGACGAGGGCGTTCGACTCCTCGTCCGTGACCAGCAGGCGCCCCCCGCCCGCGCGCGCGAGCTGCATCGCGGAGCCGAGGACGATGTCGAGGAGCGCGGTCACGTCGTGGGTCGAGCCGAGCGCGCTGCCGAAGCGGTCGGTGGCCTCCTGCACCCGCTGGCGCTCGGTCTCGAGCTCGTAGATGCGCCGCGCGAGCTGCTCGGCCATGTCGTTGAAGGCGCGGCCGAAGCGCGCGAACTCGTCGTTCCCGCGCACGGGGACGCGGGCGTCGAAGCGGCCCTCCGCGATGTCCTTGGCCCGGGCGGCGAAGAGGCGCAGCGTCGAGGTCAGCGAGCGCACCAGCAGCGCGGCCAGGAGGCCGATGACGAGCAGCGAGAGCCCGATGACCGCGGCCACGCGCAGTCGGATGTCGCGGACGTCGGAGTCCAGCCGCGACTGCGGGTACGTGGCGAGGATCTGGATCGTTGCCGTCCTGCGTGGCATTGATCGCGCGGCCCTTGAGCTGGAATGCCGAACAGGGTGCGTCCGAAGGCGTCGCCAGCCTCAAGGACTCCCACCTGCTCTCGGGCGCCGTCCGACGGGTAGGCGATGCCGGATGACACGACGGTGAGGTGCTCGCCCTTGACGGCCGACCGTCCGCTCATGGCCACGGACTTGGCGATGGAGTGGTAGGGAACGACGGCGTCGATCGCTCCGCGCCGCCCGGCCACCTTGGCCGCGAAGGAGGCGCTCGGAGTCTTCGGCACCTTGCCGGCGAGCATGTTGCCCTTCGGCCCGCGGGCCACGAACACCGTGCCGTTCTGCCTTTGCGTCTGTCGGGCAGCAGGCGCTTCAGGCCGGCGCGGTCGTTCGCCTCGAGTGCCTGCTGCACCTCCGGCCGCGCGGCCAGGAAGGAGGCCTCTGCGACTTGCCCCGCGGGCGACCGCGGCATACGTCGCGGCGCCGCCCTTGAGCGCGGCGGAGAGACCTTGATCCACACGATCCTGCCGATTCTTCACGGAAATTCCCTGAATTACCCACCCCGCGGCGAGCAGGGGAAGAATCGTGAGTATCACGAAGAAGATTTGGAGCCTATACTTGAACGGCACGTCAGTGTGAAGGGAGATTCCGCAGGGATCGGCACCCACGATACCGCTCAAGGACCATGGCCGCGGTGCCGAAAAGAGGTGGGGACATGTCTATTCGCAAAGGGAATTCAAGAGGTTCGTGATGCGCGCGTGGCCCGTCGCGATCGCTCTGATGCTCGCCGCAATCGGTGGGTATCTCGCGCTGTTCCCGCTCCTTCGATCGCTGGAGCCGGGTTCCTCGTTTGCGCGGGACGCGACCACGGGCCCAACCTTCCGCGAGCGGCCGTCACGGTCCAGCGGGCCTCTCCCACCGTCGTGGCCGCGGCCGTTCATCCCGGCGCCCAGTTCGTGCGGGCGCTGCCCGCCCGCCGTGCGGGCACCACGGGCGGAGGCACCGGCGCTTCGCCGGCCGTCACCACCGGCCAGGCCACGACCTTCGTGAGCACGGGCACGGGCCGCCGCGCCACTCGCCCGGCCACGACCGCCACGCCCTCCCGCACCCGCAACCCGGTCACCGGCGCGGGCGAGCAGGGCTCCGGCGCCGGGCTGGCCTCGAGCCAGTCGAGCAGCGGCGCCCAGGTGACCGGCGGAAGCCAGGTCACCCTCGGCCCGAGCCGGTAGACGCCTCCGCGCCGAGGCCTTGGCCGAAAACGACCGGAGCGCGGCGGTCGCCTTCCGGCTCCCGCCGCGCCCCTGGCCTCTCCGAGACGGCTGATTGCGGCCCGTCCCCGCGTGATCTCAGGTCGCGGTGACCGTCTCGTCGCGCAAGCGCAGGTAGCCGCCCACGGCCGTGACCACGGCCGCGATCAGCGCGATCCAGATGCCGTAGGCCAGGCCGATGCCGCTGTAGCCGCCTGGCTTCGAGACCATCCGGAACAGGACGAGCAGCGTGGCGACGACGCCTGCCCCGATGACGATCTGGCTCGTGGTCACCGGAAGCGCGACCTGGGGAGCGAAGAGCTCGATGCCGATCGCCACCAGGGCGGCCACGGCGCACAGGAACACGAGCCAGGCGACGTCGGTGGCCTTCGTGCCGCTGGCCGAGACCGAGAACGGGCCGACGCTCACGCTGTACCAGTCGAGGAACGGTGAGATCAGGAGCACGACCGCTCCACCCACGGCGATCCAGGTGTTGCGGGAGATCGTGCTCATGTCGAACGAGGGCGATGGTCTGGAGCTCATTGGGCAACCTCCTGCATCTTGAGCCAGCCGCCGACGGCGACCACGACCGCCGCGATCAGGGCCACGAAGATGCCGTAGGACAGGCTTGAATGGGACGGACCGCTGACGAGCTTGAAGAGGACGATGAGCGTCGCGAGCCCCCCGGCCGCGAGGATGAGAAGCCCTTCCGCCGCCGGCAGCGTCACGTTGCTGGCGAAGAGCTCGATGGCCACGACGGCCAGCGCGGCGAGGGCGCAGAGGAAGACGAGGATCCACAGGTCCGTGGCGTCCTTGCCGCTGACGTCGTAGGTGGCGGACAGGCCGGGGATGATGTTGCTCAGCGAGTAGTGGTACCAGGTGAGGAACGGCGATATCAGGAGCACGACGGCGCCGATCACCACGATCCAGGTATTCCTTGGAACCGTGCTGAAGTCGAACGACGTCGACGGTCGGTTGCTCAAGGGAGAGGCCTCCTTCCAGGCCGCAGAGGACGAACGGCGCGGGGACGCCGGCTCTGCCCACAACGCTAAGACGCGCTGCAAAGGAGAGCAATGGCCGGTTCGCCCACCGGGCCACCAATCCTTCCGTCTTGGACCGGATGGAGCAGCGACCCGTGAAGAATGTGACAGAGTGGCCCACGAATCGCTCGTGATGTGTGCTACAGTCCCGCCTTGCCGGTGGACCCCGCGCAACTGCCGGCCGGTGGCGCGCAAACGCGTCGCAAGGATCAGGCGGACGGAGGCCCCCCATGACCCCGGAGACGCTGGACCGACGCCAACGAGCGACCCCCGCCGAGGTGCACCTCTCCGCCGGCGAGCCGGCGAAAGGCGACTTCCGCTGTGCCGACTGTGGCTACGGCATCGCGGCGTTCCACACCCTCCCGAGCTGCCCGATGTGCCGGGGAGAGTCGTGGGTCGCATCGGCCTGGAGCCCCTTTGCCGGGCGGCTCAGGGCGAGCGACCTCCTCTAGCCCGGCTAGGCCCCGAAGACGGCGTGCGCGATCGCGTACGCGCCGTATGCGATGAGGGCCACGAGAGCCACGAGCAGGGCGCAGAGGAACAGGAACCCGACCCGCGAGCGACGGTCGCGGCGACGGCGCTCACGTTCCTCTCGGCGCGCACGCGAACGGGCGCCGAGCTCCTGCACGAGCCGTGCCTCGAGCTCGGGGTCCTCGGCTTCCTCGATCCACCGGACGGGTCGCGGCTGCTGTGCCACCTCAGGCGGAACGCTAACCGGCCAGATGGCCGCCTTCCAGTTCTAGACTGAGTCCACGATGGCCACGGACCCGGTCAACGACGAGAGCCGGGAGGCCGCCCTCGCCCTGCTGGCTGCCCGGCGAGCCGTCCTGCTCGAGCGCTCGGCCCTGGCCGCCCACGATGTTCTGGCTCCGGAAGGCATCGCGTTCTCCCGTGTGCGCGACATCTGCGCGAGCGCCTTCGGGGCGCTCGAGACAGGGCTCCGGGACCCGCGCAGCGAGTCGGCCGCGGCCCTTCCCCTGGAGCGGGAGATCGCCCGCATCGTCCATCGCGACGTCCCGTTCGAGGCGATCATCCATGCCCTCCACGCCGCGCTGGGCGCGATGCTGGCCATCGTCTCGGACGCCGGGACGGCGGGCGGGACGCTGGCCCTCGCGGCCACGCGCCTCACGCAGCGCATCGGCTCGGCCGCGGCGGCCGAGGTCGACGCCGCCCATCGCGCGGCCCTCCGCCGGCGCGCCGCGCTGGTCGACCGCATCCGGGCGGCTGCAGGGACGCTGGCCGCGGCCCCGCTGGATCTTCCCGAGACGCGCGAGGAGGTGGCGCGCGCCGCCGCCCACGGTCTCCGCTGCGACTGGGCCATGGTGGCCGAGCCGGAGGCCGACGGCCGGTTCGTGATCGCCGCCGTCGTGGGGCGGCCCGCGGGGTGGGTGCAGCGCTGGTCGCTCCGCGCGGACGAGGGACTCGTGAAGGTCGCCTGGGACACGGACTGCTCGAGCGTCGTTGCCACCCCCGATCTCATCCCCTACGAGGGCGACGACCGGCCGCCGTCGGTCCTAATCGTGGCCCTCCGCGACGCCACCCGACGGGCCCGTGCCCTTCTGGTGGCCGGGCGGGACGGAGGCGAGCCGCTCGCCATCGACGATCTCACCGTCGCGGACGCCATCGCCGACATCTCGGGCCGCACGCTCGAGACCGCGGCGGCCTCCACGCGTGCGGCGGCGCTCGCAGCTGAGCTCGCCAACCTGCGCGCTGCAACCGTCACCGCCGTCTCGGGAGACGAGGCCGGCGCCCTCGGCGCCCTGGCCGCCATCGCCGCCCGCCTGGTCTCGGCCGACGTGGCCCTCGTCCGCCTCCTCGACGACGCCGGCATGCTCCTGACGCGCGGCGTGCACGCCGACTCGGCGGCCGTCGCGGCGGAGCTGGCCGGGACGACCGGGCCGCCCGACGAGGGCATCGTCGCCTCGGTCCTGTCGGGCGAGGAGGTTGCATTCGACGACGTTCAGTCGGCACCAGGGAGCGTGCTGCGTGCGATGGCCAGCGGCACCGGGTTCAGCGCCGTCGCCCTCCCGGTGACCGCCCGGCGCCGCGTGGTCGGCGTGCTCGAGCTCGTCCGCGGCCCGAGGCAGCCCTTCACCGAGTCCGAGCGCGGCCATGCCCGCACCGTGGCCGCACAGATGGCCCTGGTGCTCGCGGTTTCGGATGCCCCGCGCGGGGCGGGCGCGGGCAGCGCAGGGGCGCTCGAGGGCATCGGCGCGGCGCTGGCCGCCGGCGGCGACCTCGACGCCTCCTCGCGCCTGGTGGCCCGGACGGCCGTGATGTCGGCCGGGGCCACGAGGGCGACGGTGTACGCGATGGACGGGCCGGACGCCCTGGTGGCCGTGGCCACGCACGGTGTCCGCCCGGAGGAGCGCGGCGACGCCGCCGGAGCGGCGCTTGCCGTGGACTCCCTGCGCCGCGACGAGCCGGTGCTGACGGGCGGGGCCGCAGAGGTCGAGGCCCTTGCCGGCGGCGGAACCTCCCCCGTCGTGCTCTCCCTCCCGCTGCGGGCCCGCGGCGAGCCCGCCGGCGTCCTCCAGCTCGGCTTCGAGAGCCGGGAGGTGGGCGTGGCCGCGGCCTCGAGCCTGTCGCTCGCCGTGTTCGCCGAGCGGGCCGGGGAGGCCCTGAGCCGGGCCGCAGAGGTCGCCCGGGTCCGTGCCCGCCTGGCCACCGTGACCGCCCTGTGTGATGCCGCCGCGCCGCCGGGCCCTCTCTCCGTCATGGACCTCCTGGCAGCCGCTCTCCGGCTCGCGGGGGCGACGAGCGGCGGCGTGTACGCCCGCTCGGACGACGAGACGCTCGAGGCGGTGAGCGTGCTCGGCGTGGCCGAGGACGCCACACCGCTCGTCCGCGGCATCGTCGAGGAGGGCGCCCGCCGCGGGGACGGCGGCCCGATCGTGCGCGACGACCTGGCCTCGGACGCCCGCCTCGCCTCCGCCGCCAAGGCTGCCGGTGCCGCGGCCGCCATCGTGGCGCCGCTGCGCGAGGGCGGCACGCCCGTCGGGGTCCTGGCGCTCCTCTTCACGGAGCGGGCGATCGGCGACCGCGCACCCGAGGCGGTGGCCCGCCTGACCTCCCCCATGGCAGCGGTCATCGCCGCCGAAGGGCGTGGGCGGCGCATCGCGGAGCTCGAGCTCGAGGCCGCCCGCGCCCGCGACGAGGCGGTCGCCTCGCGGCGCCGGCTCGAGGCCTTCGACGAGCTGTCCGCCGCCCTGGCCAGCGGGCAGGACGTCGATCTCATCCTCGCCCAGGCCGCGGCTCGCGTGGCCTCTGTGGCAGCCGCGGCCGTCCAGCACGTCGATGACGGGCACCTCCGGCCGGCGGCGCTTCACGTGGAAGCCGGCTCGCTCGAGGAGCCGGTCCGGCGAGTGCTCTCGCAGGGCCTGGCCACCGACGGCCTGGTGCGACGGGCGCTGGCCGGCGAGACGGTGCTCCTGACCGCCGGGGCGGAGGACGAGGGCCCGCTGGGGCCGTTCCTGCGCACTGGATCCTCGGCGGCCCTGGTGCCGCTCGGGCCGAACGGCCAGGTCCGTGGCGTGGTGGTCCTCGTCTCGCTCGATCCGTCGCACGTCGTCGACGCCGAGGCCGCCGCTGCCGTCCGCCGCCTGGCTGCGCTGTAGGCCTCGGTAGCTATCCTGGGCGGCCGATGCGTCTCGGCCGCCGACTGCTGCTCCCGCTACTGGCGGCCACCCTGGCCGCCGGTGGCCTCGCCGCCGCCGTGGTGGGGGCGCCCGCGCAGGGCGCCACCACGCTGACCACGGGCACGACGCCGACCACGCCGCCCCCTCCGCCTCCCGCCGCGCCGGCGCCGGGACTCATCGCCGACGGCGTGACCATCGGCGGCGTCCCCGTGGGCGGCCTGACCGCGAACCAGGCGAACGCCGCGATCGATCACGTGTACCTCGCCCCGGTCATGCTGACCCTCGGCCAGCGCACCTTCTCGGCCACGACACGGCAGCTCGGCTTCCACGTCTTCACCGCCAACCCGCTGCGCGCCGCCATGGCGGTGGGCCGGGTCCCGGGCGCCGTGCCCCGCGACTTCCCGCTGACCAGCCGCTTCGCCGGCAACGGGATGCGGCGCTACCTCCGCCACCTGGACCGGACCTTCGATCGGCCGGCGGTCGACGCGCGCCTCGTCCTCCGCCACGGGACGCCCACGGCCATCCCGGCCGTGTGGGGCCGGAGCGTCGACCGGCAGCGGCTCGTGCCGCTCATCGGCGCCGCGCTGCGCAACCCGGCCAGGCCGACCGTCGCCGTGCCCCTCAAGGTGGTCCGCCCGGCCGTCGGAACGAACACGCTGGGGCCGGCGATCGTCATCGACCGCGGGGCCCACTCGCTCACCTACTACAACGACGCCAAGCGGGTGCGGGTCTTCGGCGTGGCGGTGGGCCAGCCGATCTACCCGACGCCGACGGGCGCGTTCAGCATCGTGACCATGCAGCGCAACCCCTGGTGGTACCCGCCGAACACCTCGTGGGCGGCCGGCGCTTCGCCCATCCCTCCCGGGCCCGGTAACCCGCTCGGCACCCGCTGGATGGGGCTCTCTGCCCCGGGTGTCGGCATCCACGGCACGCCGGACGCCGCCTCGATCGGCTACTCCGCCTCGCACGGCTGCATCCGCATGCACATCCCGGACGCCGAATGGCTCTTCCAGCACGTGGTCGTCGGCACACCGGTCTGGATCGTCGACTGACGCCGTCCGGCGCCTAGACTCCGGCCGTGAAGCGCGCGCTGCAGTTGGGGGCGCTGGGGGTGTTGGGCGGGCTGATCGGGCTGCTCGGATGGCAGCTGATCCACCACCCGGGCCATGATTTCGCCCTGGCAGTCGACCGGGGCCACGACCCCGCCGCCCCGGCCTTCGACCTCCCGCGGCTCGGTGCGCCGGGGAAGGTCTCGCTCGCCTCGTTCCACGGGCGGCCGACGGTCATCAACTTCTGGGCCTCGTGGTGCGTCGGGTGCAAGGACGAGGCGGCCAACCTCGACCAGCTGGCCCGCCGCTGGCAGCCGCGCGGGGTGGCCTTCGTGGGCATCGACGCGGAGGACCTCGGCGGGGACGCCCAGGCCTTCGCGCGCCGGTTCGACGTGCGCTACCTCCTCCTCCACGACACCCACACGGTCAAGGACGACTACGGGGTCACCAAGTACCCCGAGACGTTTGTCATCGACCGGCACGGGCGAGCCACCGCCCACTTCGCCGGCCCCATCGTGCGCGCGGATGGGGTCGACCTGGTCCGCTCCCTGAACCAGGCCATCGACCGCGCGGTGCGGTCGTGAGGGCCGCCGTCCTCTGGACCGTCGCGGCGGTGGTGCTGCTCGTGGCCCCGGCGGCCGCCTTCGGCTGGACGGTGGACTCGATCTCGACCCAGCTCATGTGCCCGGTGTGCCACGAGCGGCTCGACCAGTCGACGTCGCCCGAGGCCGATCGCATCCGCGCCTTCCTGGCCCGCGCCCAGAGGGCGGGGGAGAGCGAGGACCAGGTGAAGCGGGAGCTCGTGGCCCAGTTCGGCCCCGAGGTCCTGGCCGCGCCGCCGCGCTCGGGCTTCGGCTGGGCGGCCTGGCTCGTGCCCGCGGCCGTGCTCCTCGCTGGAGGGGTGGTGGCCGTCGTGGCCGCCCGGCGCTGGGCGGCCCGAGGGCACGCGGCTGCCGGGCGCCTCGCCGGCGTCCCCGTCGACGAGGGGCTCGAGCGCCGCCTCGACGCCGAGCTCGAGCGCTTCGAGTGACGGCCAGCGGCCTCACGGTGGCCTTCCTGGCCGGGATCGTCTCCGTGGCCACGCCCTGCGTCCTTCCCCTGGTCCCCGGGTATCTGGCGGCCATCGGGGGCATGGAGGCCTCGTCCGGCGGCGGTGCGCCCACGCTGCGCGCAGCGGCCCCGTTCATCGCCGGCTTCACGGCGGTGTTCGTCCTCCTGGGGCTGGTCGCCGGCGGCGTCGGGCAGGCGCTGCAGTCCTGGCTGCCCGAGATCGAGCGCGGCGCCGGCATCGTCGTCGTGGCCGTCGGGTTCGCGCTCATGGGCCTCCTGCCGGTGCCGGAGATCTCCCGCTTCACGGCGCCTGGCCTCGAGCGCGCTCGGCGGCGCGGGTCGGGGGCGCTTCTGGGGGCGGCCTTCGCCTGCTGCTGGAGCCCCTGCCTGGGAAGCGTGCTCGGACCCGTCCTCGTGCTGGCGTCGTCCACCGGCACCGCACCGCGCGCGGCGGGCTACCTGCTCGTGTACTCCGCCGGCCTGGCCCTGGCCTTCGTGCTCGTCGGCCTGGCCTACGGCCGCGTGCTCGGGGCCTTCCGCATTCTCCGCGACCACTACCGCGAGATCAGGACCGCCTCGGGCGCCCTGCTCGTCGTCCTGGGGCTGCTCGTCTTCTTCGACCGGCTGTGGTGGGTGAACGCCTACGTGAACCACGTTCTCACGGCCGTGGGTGCAGACCGGCTCCCGGGGGCCTGACATGGCGGTCGTGGTCGTGGTCGGGACGGACCTGATCCTGTGGAGCAGGATCGAGGGCCAGCTGCGGCCTGGCGGTCACGAGGTGCGCCGGGTGCCGCCGGGCGCGCCGCTCCCCGATCCCGACGGCGCGCAGCTGGCCATCTGCGACGTCGAGGGCGTCGACCCCGCCGAGGCCGTGGCCGCACTGCGCCCCGCGCGGCTCCTGGGCTTCGGCTCGCACCTCTCACCCGAGGCCCTGAAGCGTGCCCGGGAGGCGGGGTTCGACCGCGTCGTCGCCCGCTCCGCCGTGGCCGAGCGCCTCCCGTCCCTCGTGGACGAGCTCCTCGCCTGACGGGGTCCGTCCGAGCCCGCCGTCAGGCTGGGGGACATGCGAACGGCCATGAACGAGACCCAGGTCCGCCTGCGGCTGTACGGCGCCCGGGCCGAGAACGTGCGACGTCTCCCACCGCCGCCCCGGACGTTCACCCTCGGGCTCCGCGGCGAGCAGGTGCGGGTGGCGTTCGAGCGGCGCCTCGACGCGCGCGGGCCCCAGCCGGACGACGATCTCGAGACGGTGGGCCAGGCCGCCTAGGAGGATGGCCCCGCTGTCCCCCGAACGGGCGACGGAGATGCGGTTCCCATTCGACACTCGCGGAGGCCCGCTGCTATGGTCCGCCGCCATGCCCGCCTCCCGCGGACATGGCCGGACCCCCGACCGGGTCCGCCGGACAATGCGTCTCACGCTGCTTGCCGCCGTCCTGGTCGGGGTTGGGCTGCTGCTCGCGCCGGGCGCACAGGCTGATCAGATCGCCCAGAAGCGCGCGGAGGCGAACCAGATCTGGAACGAGCTGCAGACCTCGGGTCTGCAGCTCGAGGCCACCATCCAGCGCTACGACCAGGCCAGGCAGCAGCTGTCGGATGCCGTGCACGCCATCCACCAGAACAAGGCGCTGCTCGCGGTCGCCAGGGCCAACCTGCACTCCGCCCAGGCCGACCTCTCCGGATCCCTCGTCGCCGCCTACAAGAGCGGCAACCCGGACGTGCTGGCCGCGGTCCTCTCCTCGAAGTCCATCTCCGCCATGCTCGACGAGGTCGACCTCGTGCAGCGGGCGAACAGCTACAACGCCTCCATCGTCACGCGCGTCACGGCCTACAAGGCCGAGGTCGTGCACCGCCAGCACGAGCTCAACCTCGAGCGCGCGCGCCGCGCCCAGGCCGTGCAGGACCAGGCGAACCGGCGGGCGCAGATCGAGTCCGTGATCTCGCAGCGCAGGGCCACGCTGCACAGCGTCCGGGGCGAGATCGCCACCCTCATCCAGCAGAAGCGCGCGGCCGAGGCGGCCGCGGCGCGGCAGCGGGCGCTCGCCGCGCAGCAGGCGCTGTCGGCGGCCCGCGCCCAGCAGCAGGCCACCGCCGAGGCGGCTTCCATCGGCGTGAGCGCCGGGCAGAGCGCGACGCCCGCGGCGCCGGCGACGTCGTCCGCGGCGCCCGCGCCCGCGCAGCCGGCCGTCAACGTCGCGGCGCCGGCGTCGAGCGTCGGGGCCCGGGCGGCCTCCATCGCGCTGAGCAAGCTCGGCAGCCCGTACGTCTGGGGCGCGGCAGGCCCCTCGACCTTCGACTGCTCGGGGCTCGTGGTCTGGGCGTACGGCCAGCTCGGCGTGTCCCTCCCGCACTACACCGGCTCGCTGTGGGGCTCTGGCACGCACATCTCCAGCTCCCAGCTCGAGCCCGGCGACCTCGTGTTCTTCCACGGCCTCTCGCACGTCGGCATCTACGTGGGCGGCGGCAACTTCGTGCACGCCCCGCACACCGGCGACGTGGTCAGGGTGTCGAGCCTCAGCGAGTCCTGGTACGCCTCGGGCTTCGACGGGGCCGTCCGCATCGGCTGAGACTCGCCGGTGAGCGTCAGCTGGGCCGTCGATTGGGGCGACGGCCGGGCCGGGGTGGACGCCGATCGTGTCGTGCCCGCGGCGAGCACGATCAAGGTGCTCCTCGCCGTGGCCGCCGGCCGGCGCTTTGCCGACGGGAGCCTCGATCCCGGGGAGGTCGTGGCGGCGGTCCCGGTCGCCGGGGACGGGGCGCTCCTCGACGCGCTTCCCGGGCCTTCGGCCCCGTCTGGACCACCTGGTCACGCTCGCGCTGGCCGTGTCCGACAACGCGGCCACCAACGTCCTCCTGGATCGGATCGGGCTCGAGGAGGTGACGGCCGAGGGCGAGGAGCTCGGCCTGCGCCACACGCGGGTCTCACGGCGGATGCTGGACTGGGACGCCGCCGGCGCCGGCCGCGACAACCTGACCACCGCGGCTGATCTGACGCGGCTCCTGCGGGCCCTGGTCGACGGCACCGTGCCCGACGCCGTTGCCGCCCCCGTCCTCAGCGCGCTCCGCGCCTCGCAGCACCTCGACATCCTCGGGGAGGTCGTGCCCGCGGCCGCCTACCTGGGCAACAAGCGCGGCTTCACCGATGCCGCCAACCACGACTGCGGGCTGGTGGCCGCCGACGCGGGACCGATCGCCGTGGCCGTGTGCTCGTCGCCGCCGGCCTCCCCCGACGCGCTTCGGGCTGCGGCCCGGGCGGCGCTCAGCCCGGGTGGCGCTCGGCGCTGACCGCGTTGCCGCTGGTGTCGGCCACGCGGATCGCCGCCGTGAACGACGTCTTGGGCAGCAGCAGGGGGAACGTCGCCGTGCCGGACTTCGGCAGACGGCTGCGGGTGACCGTGTGCGGCCCGACGCGCACGCTGATGACCAGCGTGCCGGTCTGCGGGTCGGCGACCTGGTAGCGCAGCTTCACGCCGCCCTGCACCCGGGCCACGCGCAGCTGGAGGATCGACGGCGTGGTCGTGTCGCGCTCCACCTGCACCGACCCGACGGGCGTCAGCGCGGTGCGGTTGCCGAGGACGTCCGTGGCCCGGATGGCCAGCGAGTACACGCCCGGGGCCGCCGGCTTGCCCCCGGCGAGGCCGTTCCAGCCGAGGCGGACGAGGCCGCCGGAGAAGCTCCCGAGCTGCTGGGTGGCCACGACCTTCTGGTTGGCGTCGGTGACCGTCAGGGCCACGCTCGCGGGCTTGGACAGCGTGACGCTCACGAGCCCCTGGTCGCGGAAGCCGTCGACGGGGTACGGATAGAAGACGTACGGCCCGGCCTGCGTGCTCGGCGTGATCGTGGGCGGCGTGCGCCGGTAGGTGGCGAAGCGGGTCTGGTACATCGTGAACTCGGTGTTGCCGGTGCGCACGGCCAGCTGCCCGAGCTGCTTCGTCATCAGGTCGTGGTACCCGAGCGGGGCCACCTGGTGCTGGTCGTAGCGGGACCAGGCGCCGGTGTCGTACTGCGGGAGCACCTGGGCCACGACGTCGGCGCCCTCGTCCGCCCACACCCGGGACACGGGATCGCCCGTGATCGTGGCGTAGTCGTAGAGCGAGATCACGACCTGCATGTCGCCGTTCAGGATCCGCTCGCCGGGATCGAAGGCGTAGAGGGGCCACCAGCGCTGCCCGCTGGGGTCGAGCAGGCCGCCGTCCGTGGTCGGGATGTCGAACGCGGGCAGCATGCGCTGGGCCAGGTCGAGGTCGGCGGCGTTCTGCGTGGCCTGCCACTGTCGGGCCAGCACCTGGATGGCCACGCCCTGGGGCATGCCGCTCCGCCACGGCGCGCGCCCGCTGCCGTAGTCGAACATGTACTCGAGCGTCACCCAGCCGCCCGGCTCGGTGACCATGAGCGGGGCGAGGGCGTCGATGAGGCGCTGGAGGCCGGTGTAGTTCTTGTCGAACCACAGGCCGTTGGCCTGGGTCCAGTTGAACAGCGGCTGGATCTGCAGGCCGTGCCCGGGGTAGTAGCCGTAGATGATGGGGTCGCTCCCGACCGTCACCCGGGAGAGCGCTCCCGGCGGCTGCCGGGCGGCGAACCAGATGCGGTTCGCGTCCAGCTGGTGCATGAGCTCGGGCATGCGCCCCGCGGTGAGCTGCCCGCGGGCCGCGATGGCCGCCATCTGCGTCAGCTGCGAGGCGAGCTCGCTCAGGCGCGTCTGCTTCGAGGGCGTGTCGAGGGCGCGCACGACGCCCATGGCGGCCCGCAGGGAGCCGCGGTAGGAGGCGCCCTGCGCCGGCGTCAGGGTCATGTGACCCATCGCGGAGCGGACGCGGTCGGCGGCCCGCTGGGCGTCGCGTGCCGTCGCCGCCTGTGCCGGTGCGGCGGCGATCGTCAGCGCGGCCAGCACGCCCGCGAGGGCGGCGGCCCGGCGGCTCCCCCGGGATCCCACGGCGCCCACCCTAGCGAAGGCATGTGAGCATTTCGTGAGCATGGTGGACCGCCCGACACGAATGAAAGGTGAACGCATGCAGGAACTTCGCGGTGGAGCGCGACGGCGCGACGCTGGTCGCGTCGTACTCGCCCGCCGGGCCGACGGCCGTCGTGGCCGTGCACGGCGCGTCCGAGGGCACGCGCGGCTGGTACCTGTACCGCCACCTCCACGACGTCCTCCCGCCGGCGGGCATCGGGGTCGTGACCTTCGACCGGCGAGGAGATGGGGAGTCCACCGGCACGCAGTCGCGAGGGCATTTCGGGACCCAGGCCGACGACGCGCTGGCCGTGGCGGATGCCGCCGGCGCCGAGCGGATCGGGCTGTGGGGCATCAGCCAGGGCGGGTGGGTCGCCCCGCTGGCGGCCGCGCGCTCGGACCGGGTGGCGTTCCTCGTGCTCCTCGCCTCCACCGGGGTCACGCCGGCCGCGCAGATGCGCTACGCGGTGGCGGAGCAGATCCGCCGCGGCGGGTTCGATGACGAGGCCGTGGCACGCGCAGGCTCCCTGCGGGCCCGGGCAGAGGCCTGGATTCGCGGGGAGGACGCGGGCGACCTGAACGCCGAGCTCGCGGCCGCCGCCCGGGAGCCGTGGTGGCCGCTGGCCTTCCTGCCGGAGGGCCTCCCTCCGGAGTCCGAGGCTGCACCCATCCGGCGCGAGCTCGCCGACGAGATGTTCTTCGAGCCGGAGCCCGTCTTCGCTGCGGTGCGCGTCCCCACCCTGCTGTTCTACGGCGACGACGACAGCTGGACGCCGGTCCAGCCGAGCATCGACGCCTGGCGGCGCGCCCGGGGTGACGAGGTCGAGGTCGTCGTGCTCCCCGGCACGGGCCACGAGCCGGTCCACCCGGACGGCGAGCTCTCGCAGGCCTACGAGCGGATGCTGGTCGACTGGGTGCGGGCCCGGGCCTGAGCGAGGCTCCTAGAGTTGCTCGACCTCGCCGCGGTCGCCGTCCACCACGACGCGGAACCGCTTGCCGAACGCCCGCACGCCGTCCCAGGTGAGCCGGGTGCGGCGGCCGCCGGGCAGGTGGGGGTCGATCCGGAGCGTCTTCGCCACCGGGTCGGGCTCCAGCCCGAGCACGGCCCGCAGGCACAGGAACGGGGCCCCGGAGGCCCAGGCCTGCGGCGAGCACGCCGTCGGGTACTCGACCGGGAAGGCGGTCTGGTCCCTGGGGTAGCCGGCGATGACCTCCGGGAGGCGCCAGTCGAAGGCCGTGGCGGCCTCGGTCAGGGTCAGCGCCAGTCGGCCCGCCTCCCGCGGGAACCCGGTGCGCGCGAGCCCGTAGGCGATGAAGCTCGTGTCGTGCGGCCAGACCGTGCCCGTGTGGTAGCCGATGGGGTTGTAGCCGGCTTCGCCGATGGCCATGGTCCGGATCCCCCAGCCGGAGAAGAGGCGCTCGGAGAACAGGAGCCGCGCCATCGGCGCCAGGCGCTCGGGCCGGGCGATGCCCGTCCACATGACGTGGCCGGCGTTCGACGTCAGCGCGTCGACGGGGCGCTTCTCGGCATCGAGCGCCAGGGCGTAGTAGCCCGCGTCGTCGCGCTCGATCCAGAAGGCCTCGTCGAAGCGCGCGCGCAGCTGCTCGGCGTCGCGCCTCGAGCCGGGCGGCGAGGGCCTCGTCGTGCCACACCGCGCGGGCCATCTCGGCCGGCGCAGCGCGGGCGTCGTAGGCGTAGCCCTGCACCTCGGCGACGGCCAGCGGCGGCTCGGCCAGGGTGCCGTCCGCGAACTGCATGGCGTCCCACGAGTCCTTCCAGCAATGGAGGAGGAGCCCGCGCTCGGAGCGGCGCTGGAACTCCACGAACCCGTCGCCGTCGAGGTCGCCGAACTCCTCGATCCAGGGAGCGCGCGCCGGGCCGGCTGCTCGAGCTCGCGCACGAGCTCGTCGTCGCCGCTCCAGCGCCACGTCTCCGAGAGCAGCACCAGGTACAGGGGCGTCGAGTCGACCGAGCCGTAGTACGGGAACTGGCCGGTCATGCGCCGCGACCTTGCCGTAGCGCATCTCGTGCAGGATCTTGCCCGGCTCGGCGTCGCGCTCGGGCGTCGTCCTCGGGCGCCTGGAGGGCGGTCAGCGTGCGCAGCGCCGCCCGGGCGAGGCCGTCGCCGAGGGGCATGGCCTGGAACGAGGTGAGCAGCGTGTCGCGCCCGAACAGGTCATGAACCACGGCAGCCCGGCGGCGAGCAGCTCCTCGACGTGGTGGTCGAACGTCGTGCGCATGCGCAGCGCGTTCAGGTCGCCCACCGCCTTGCGGTAGACGGCGGTCACGAACTCGACCGAGGCGTCGAAGCGCGGGGCGCTGCGCTCGAACCCGGCGAGCGAGTCGTCCACCCGCGCGCCGCTCCTCGGCGAAGTACGTGCCCGGATAGCGCAGCTGCCGGTCGGCCACGCCGTCGAGCGTGATGATGTTGGCGCGAGACGGACCACGCCGAGCGCGGGGCGATCTCGACCTCGAAGTCGAGCTCGCGGTCGCCGGGGACGCCCCGCTTGGAGAACCGACACGAGGCTCGAGGCCGCGAAATGGTCGCCCTCGGTGCCGAAGACGTACGTCCCCTCGTCGATGTCGTAGCGGCGCGTGGTCAGGAGCGGCGTGATCTGGCGGAGAAGGCCAGGTCGCGCTCGCCGAAGGACATCGACTTGACCTCGAACAGGTCGAGGAAGTCGGCGTCGAACTCGTAGCGGACGACGACCGGGGCGGCCGTCACGGCGTGGTTCTCGATCACCAGCCGCTCCTGGAACGAGCCGGCCGAGATGAAGAGCTCGCGGATCGCGGCCAGCGGCGAGGGCTTCGACACGGTCCCGGACTCGTGCTGCGCGTAGACCGCGGCCGTCGCGTAGTTCTTGGCCCGGCTGGAAAGGAGCTTGGGCAGGCGCCCGTCGAGCAGGAGCCGCCAGCGCGACAGGTGGCGCGTATCCGCCGAGTACAGCCCCTCGACCCCCTCGCCCACGTTGCCGAGGTCGTCGGCCACGAGGAAGTGGTTGCCCTCGAGGATGGTCAGCATGCGGCGGCGGCCAGCGCCTCCTCGAGTGCCGCCGCGATCGCGGCCCGCTGATCCGGCCCCGCGGCGGGAAGCGGCCGGCGCGCCCTGGCCGGCAGCCCGAAGCGGTGGGCGGTCGCGGCCCGGATCCCGACGGTCCCGGGCGCCTCGGCCAGTGCTGCGGCCAGGGGGCGCAGGGAAGCCTCGAGCGCATCCGCCCGCCCCTCGTCGCCCGCGCGGCCGGCCGCCTCGAGCTCCACGAGCAGCTCCGGGACCACGTTGGCCAGGGCCAGGATCCCACCCGCCAGCCCGGTGGCCGCGGCGTCACGCAGGAGCCCGGCGTTGCCGGTGAAGCCGGCGAATTCCGGGTGCGCGGCGGTCAGGGCCTGGAGGGCGACCAGGTCGGAGCCCGAGTCCTTGGCCCCGCGGACGACGTCCTCGCCCGCCAGCCGGTCGAGCACGGCGTCGTCCCAGCGCGTCCCCGCCAGCCCCGGCATGGAGTAGGCCAGCACCGGGAGCGCGGGCACCGCCTCGGCCACCGCGCGCAGGTGGGCCGCGCCGGCCGTGGCATCGACGGGGTGGTAGTAGGGCGTGACCACGAGCACGGCCGCCGCGCCGGCCGCGGCCGCGTGCCGGGCCAGCTCCACCGTGGTCCGCGTGGACGGCGCGCCGACGTGGGCCACCACCGCCAGCCGGTCGCCTGCCGCCTCGAGCGCAGTCTCGAGGACGGCGCGCCGCTCGGCCGGATCGAGGAGGTGGAACTCACCCGTGGAGCCGGTGGTCACCACCCCGCGGCAGCCGGCGTCGGCCACGCGCGACACCAGCGCCGCCAGGGCGTCGAGGTCCACGCTCTCGTCATCGCGGTACGGCGTGACGAGCGCGGCGTACACGCCGTGCTGAAGCTCCCCGGCCACCGTCACAGCATATGAGCCGGTTTCAGAATGAGCCTGGCCGCGGTTAGCCGTGCTCGGCCGCGTAGCGCTCGAGCCGCTCGATCCCCGTGGCCAGCTCATCGCCGGAGTACGCGAACGGGACGCCGTTCGGGACGGCGCGTACGGGCCCGTGGACCGGGTGGGCGCCGGCGAGGACGTTCTGGAGGTAGCGGATCGGCTGGTCGTGCGTGACCACGAGCGCCGGCCGAGGCGCGTCCTCGGTGAGGCGCCGCAGGCCGGCCGCGTACCGGCGGACGGTGTCCAGCCGGGACTCCCCGCCAGGCGGGGCCTCCTCGACGCCATGCTCGCGGCGCCAGGCGCGGTACGCCTCGACCTCCCGGCCCTCGAAGATGCCCACGTCGATGTCGTCGAGCTCCCGGGCGACCTGAATGCCGCCCGGGCAGTCCGGGACCGCGAGCTCGAGGCTCTCCCGGGTCCGCCCGAAGCGCGTGACGTAGCAGGAGGCGAATCGCACCTCGGCCAGCCTGCGCCCGAGGTCCGCGCACTGGGACCGGCCTTCGGGGGTGAGCGGCACGGGCACCGATGGGTCGCCGTTCAGCCGGTGCTCCATGTTGTAGGTCGACTGACAGTGGCGCACCAGCACGAGGGCGGCGCGGGCGAGCTCGTCGGCGCTCATGCCGCCGCCGGCCGTGGAGCGAGGGCGGCCGCCTCCACGAGCGTGCGCCGATGGATCCCGATCGTCCCCTCGATGGGCTCGCCGTAGCCGCCGGCCAGGACGACCAGCATGGGCAGGCCCGCCTGCCGGCACCTCTCCGTGACCAGCGCGTCACGCCGGGCCAGCCCCTCGGCGCTCAGAGCCAGCCGGCCGAGCCGGTCGGACTCCCAGGGGTCGGCGCCCGCGGCGTAGACCACCAGCTCCGGCCGCGACCGGTCCAGCGCACGATCGAGGGCCGGGGCCACAGCGGCGAGGTAGGCGTCGTCGCCCGTGCCGTCGGGCAGGTCGACGTCGAGGTCGGCGGCGATGCGCTTGAAGGGGAAGTTGCCCGCCCCCTGGACCGAGAGCAGGAAGGCCTCGTCGTCACCCCGCAGCAGGTCCGCGGTGCCGTCCCCCTGGTGGACGTCGAGGTCGACCACCAGCACGCGGCGGAGCCGCCCCTCGAGGCGCAGGGCCACGATGGCCAGGACGACGTCGTTGAACAGGCAATAGCCGCGGCCGAAGGCCCGGCCCGCGTGGTGCGTGCCGCCGCCGAGGTTGGCGGCCACGCCGTCCTCGAGCGCGGCGCCGGCCGCCGTCACCGTGGCCCCGGCGGAGCGGCGGGCACGGAGGACGAGCTCCGGAGACCACGGGAGGCCGAGGGCGGCCTGGGCGCGGCGGTCGAGCATGCCGTAGCGGACGTCGCGCAGGTAGGCCGGGTCATGGACACCCGCGAGCTCGTCCCAGCCCGTGGCGGGCGCCTCCAGGACCTCGATCCCGGGCAGCTGCTCGGCCTCCTCCCGCACCAGCCGGTACTTGCCGAGCGGGAACCGATGGCCCTCGGGGAGGGGAAACGGAAGGGGGAACCTGAAGTGGTCGTGCGCGTAGGCCCGCACCGTGTGAACCGTAGAGGTCGAGCACGGGGCGCGACGTCGGCCATACTGGCGCCCGTGAAACGCCTGCTCCCGGGCACCCTGGCGGTGGCGGCGCTGTGCTCGCTCGCGGTCCTCGCTCCGGCCGGCGGCGCGCTGGGCGCGTCCGATCCTGCGGCCCCCTACCGCGGCCTGGGGGCCTGGATCTCGCTCTACGGCCACGAGTGGCGCTCGCCTGCCGCGGCGGTCGACGCCCTGGCCGCCAAGGGCGTGCAGACGCTCTACCTGGAGACGGGACGCTCCACCTCCGCCTCCGCCATCGAGCGGCCCGCGCAGACGGCCGAGTTCGTCGACGAGGCCCATGCGCAGGGCATGAGCATCGTGGCCTGGTACTACCCGACGTTCGTGCGCTGGAGCGTGGATGCCGCGCGGACCCTGACCACCGCCCGCTACCGCACGCCGTCCGGCCAGGGGTTCGACGGCGTCGCACCCGACATCGAGGATCCGTCGGTCCGGTCGGTCAGCCTGCGGACGCAGCGGCTGCTGGCCTACAGCGGGCGCATCACCCGGTCCCTGCCCGGCTACTCCTGGGGCGCCATCGTCTACCCGCCCATCGGGCTCGACCTGAGCCCGCACGCGTGGCCCAACTTCCCCTGGCGGGCGATCGGCCACGAGTACGCCGCCATCCTGCCGATGGCCTACTGGCGCGCCCGGGTGCACACGCCGTCCGGGGCCGACTGGTACGCGGCGGGCAACATGGCCGCCATCCACCTCCTCACCGGGTCCCCGGACGTCGTGGTCCACCTCATCGGCTCCGGGGGCACGACCCCGGGCGAGGCGTACGGGTTCGTACAGGGGGCGATCGAGGGCGGCGCGGCCGGGCTGAGCCTCTATCCGGCAGCGAGCCTGTCTCCCGGCGTGTGGCGCGTGCTGGAGGCGTCGCTCGGCTCGCTGAACGCCTGATCCACCTACACTCCGCCGCCGTGACCGACACGATCGAGCAGCCGCCTGCGCCCGATCCGGCCGCCCGGCCGCGGCGGTCGATCTCGATCACCGTGCCCGAGGTGAGCCTGAGCGACCGGGGCCGCCAGCTCCTGGCCGAGGCCGTGGGCACGTTCCTGCTCGTGTTCGTGGCTGCGGGGACGGTTCTCACCCAGGTGGTCAGCCGTGACTCGAGCTGGGTCGCCCCGGCCCTGGCCTATGGCTTCGTCGTGGCCGCCCTGATCACCGCGCTCGGGCACATCTCCGGCGGCCACTTCAACCCCGCGGTGACAGCCGGCTACCTGGTCACCCGGCGGATCACCCCCGCGCTGGCCGCGGCCTACATCGTGGTCCAGGCGGTGGCCGCGGTGGCCGCCGCGCTCGTCCTGCGTGTGGTCTACGGGGAGGGCGTGAGCTCCTTCGCCCACCTCGGGACGCCGACCGTCGGGTATCCGGACGCCGCCCAGGCGGCCGTGCTCGAGGGCGTCCTCACCTTCGCGCTGGTCCTCGTCGTCTTCGCGGTCAGCATCGACCGCCGGGGGCCCTGGGCCTCGCTCGCCGGCCTCCCGGCCGGCCTCACCGTGGCCGCCGCCGTCCTCTTGGCCGGGCCGCTCACAGGCGGCGCGCTCAACCCGGCCCGCTGGTTCGGGCCGGCGCTCGTGAACGGCGACTGGAGCGACGCCTGGGTCTACCTCGTCGGCCCCTTCCTGGGCGGCGCCCTGGGCGCGCTCGTCTACGACCTCCTGCTCCTGCGAGGGAGCCCGGGCGAGCCGCCGGCGGTCGAGGCGTGAGCGCCCGGCCGGGCCTCGAGGGCGTCTCGCTCGGCGAGACGGAGATCGCGCTCGTCGACGGCGAGAACGGACGCCTGATCTACCGCGGCCACGACGCCGAGCGGCTCGCCCAGGAGGGCACCTTCGAGGCCACCGCCTACCTGCTGTGGCACGGCGAGCTGCCCGACGACGACGCAGCTCGCGGTCCCTGCACGCACGAGCTCGTGGAGGGCATGGTCGTGCCCGCCCGAGGTGCTCGACGCGATGCGCGCGCTGGTGCCCGACGCCCTGGCCGATGGACGTGCTGCGCACCGGCCTCTCGCTCGTGGGCGACGCTGCGCCACCGCGCGGAGGGCGGCGACGCCGAGGACGCGATCTGGGCGCTCGCGGCGACGCCGGCGCTCGTCGCCGACCATCGCGCGCCTGCGCACGGGCGCGGAGCCGGTCGCCGCCGCGACCCGAGCTCGGCCTCGTCGAGAACTACATGCTCAAGATCAGCGGCGACGCGGCCCGAGCCCGCCGCAGGCGCGCGCGCTCGACGCGTACTTCACCCTCGCCGCCGAGCACGGCATGAACGCCTCGACGTTCACCGCGCGCGTGATCGTCTCGACGCTCTCCGACCTCGGCTCGGGCCTCGTCGGCGCCGTCGGCGCGCTCAAGGGCCGCCTGCACGGCGGCGCGCCGAGCCACGTCTCGCACATGATCGACGAGATCGGCACGCGCCGAGAACGCCGAGCCGTGGCTGCGCGCGCAGCTCGAGGCGGGCGAGCGCCTGATGGGCTTCGGCCACCGCGTCTACCGGACCTACGACCCGCGCGCCCGTGCGCTCGGCGAGGTCGCCGAGCACGCTCGCGGGCGAGGACGAGCGCCTCGCGCTCGCCCGCCACGTCGAGGAGACGGCGCTGCGCCTGCTCGCACGAGTACAAGCCGGACCGCCCGCTCTACACGAACGTCGAGTACTACGCGGCCGCCGTGCTCGGCGGCGTCGACCTGCCGCCCGACCTGTACCCCGCGACGTTCGCCGCGGCGCGCACCGCGGGCTGGACGGCGCACATGCTCGAGCAGCTCGCGCACAACCGGCTGATCCGGCCCGTCGGTCGACTACGTCGGGCCGATGCCCGGGCTGTCCTGATCGGCCGGGCGGGCGCCCTGCAGCGCCTCCGACGAGCTTCGCGACGCGCTCCTCGGCGGCGTCGAGCTTGGCGCGCGCACAGCCGGTAGAGCTCCTCGCCGCGCTCCCACAGCGCGAGCGCCTCCTCGAGCGACGTGTTGCCGTCCTCGAGCCGCCGCACGACCTGCTCGAGCTCGTCGCGCGCCTGCTCGAAGGTCGGCTCCTCAGCGCCATCGGGCTCGCACCTCCTCGATCCGGCGCCCGCGAGGCCGACCGCGCGCGAGCCGCAGCTCGACGCGCTGGTCCGGGTGCGAGCGAGCTCGGCTCGCGTACGCGCACCGCCGTCGGTCGTCGAGGACGATCGCATAGCCGCGCTCGAGCGTCGCCTGCGGCGCGAGCGCGCGCAGCGCGCGCCGGCGAGCGAGCCGTCTCGCGGCGCCGGCGCCTCGACGAGCGCGCGCGGGCGCGGCGTCGAGCTGGCCGCGCAGCCGGGCGAGCGCCTCCCGCCGGCGCTCGACCCAGTAGCTCGGGGCGGCGCAGCGCGGGCCGTGTGGCGAGCGCCTCGAGCCGAGCGCGCGCCTCGCGCACGGCCCGGCGCGCCTCGCGCGGCGGCCGGCGCTAGCGCAGGCGGTCGAGGTTCTCGAGCTCGGCCGTCGCGGTCCGGGACGATCAGGCGCGCCGCCTCGGTGGGCGTGGAGGCGCGCGCGTCGGCGACGAGATCGCACAGCGGGACGTCGCGCTCGTGGCCGACCGCCGAGACGACGGGGGTGCGCGCAGGCGGCGATCGCCCGGCACAGCGCCTCGTCCGAGAACGGCAGCAGGTCCTCGAGCGAGCCGCCGCCGCGCGTGACCACGATCACGTCGACGTCGGGCTCGGCCTCGAGCCGCGCGAGCGCAGCCACGATCCCGGACGCGGCGCCCGGGCCCTGCACGGCGGTCTCGGCCAGCACGAAGCGCGCGGCCGGGAAGCGCAGCCGGGCGTTCTCGATCACGTCGCGCGGCGCCGCCGCGTCGCGGCCGGACGATCAGGCCGATCCGGCCGTCGGCCAGAACGGCAGCGGGCGCTTGCGCGTCGGCGTCGAAGAGGCCGTCGGCGTCGAGCCGGCGGCGCGCCTCCTCGATGCGCGCGAGCAGCGCGCCGTCGCCGGCGGGCTCGATGCGGTCGGCGCGCAGCGAGAGCTCGCCGCTGCGCTCGAAGACGCGTGGCGCGGCCCCACACGTGCACGAGCATCCCGTTCTCGGGCGGCGGGCTCAGGCGGTCGAAGGCCCAGCGGGCCATCGTCACCCGCAGCGATCGCGCCCTCGCCCGGGTCCTTCAGCGTCAGGAACACGGTGGCCCAGCGGTCGTGGCGGGAGAGCTCGCAGAGCTCGCCCTCGACCCAGATGGCGGGCAGCTCGTCGATCGCGCCGCGCGAGTCCGCGGTTGACGTTGGCCACCGTGAAGACCCGGCGCTCCGTCCCGGCCAGCTCGAGCTGGCCGCGCTCACGACGACATCGGTTACGACCAGGATGCGGGCAGCGAGCTCGGGCGTGCAGCCGCTCTGAGCAGGTCCACGGCGCGATGCAGGTCGGCGTCGCCGCGGGCGATGTCCTCGGCGATCTCCCGTGGGTATCCGGCCTCGCCCAGCACCCGCAGCCGCCAGTCGACCACCTGCTGCTGGACGTCCTCGCGCTCCGTTGGCGCTGCCGCTCGCCCGGCCATGGGCAAAGGGTAACCCACTGCGCGGACCGGCGTCAGTCCCCCCGGGTGGGTATCGTCGGCGGCCGATGCGCATGATGCGCGGCCTCTGGCTGGAGCTCAGCGTGGTGCCGGTCCTGCTCTGGAGCTACGGGGCGCTCACGCTCGGGACTGCGCTCGCCTGGCACGCCGGGGCGCCGCGGGACCTGCGCCTGTGGGCTGCGGCCGTGACGCTGGGCCTGATCATCCAGGGGATCCTGGCCCACACCGTCAACGAGATCGAGGACTGGCGGAGCGGGACCGACCGTGACGCCACCCCGCGCATCATCTCGGGCGGCTCGAAGACCATCCGCCTCGGTCTCCTGTCCGCCGCGAGCCCTCTGGGCCTTCTACGGCGCGGGCTCGCGGTGGCGACGGTGGTGGGGCTGCTTCTCGCCGCCCGCCACGGCTGGGTCCTGGCGATCATCGGCCTCGGCGCGCGTGGCCGGGGCCACGCTCTACACCCTGCCGCCCGTGCGAGCGGCCTACCGCCCCTTCCTGGGCGAGGCCATCGCCTTCGGCTGCATCGTCCTGTGCGTGCTCGGGGCCTACCGCCTGCAGGGACCCACGCCAGGAGCCCTGGCGCGTGGCCGTGGCCGGCGCCGTGGCGGCCTACGCCGTGGGCATGCTGATGATGCACCACTACCTCGACCACGACGCGGACCGGGCGGCGCACCCGCCCAAGGTGACGTCGATCGTGCGCCTGGGCCGCGTGGCCGGGCGGCGCTACGCGACGGCATGGTCGGCCGTGGCGGCCCTGCTCGCCGTGGGGGGCGCGGTGGCCGAGATTCGGCTCCTGCCGCTCGCCGCGGCCTACGTCCTGGCGCTGCCAGTACAGGCCCGGTGCGACCCGTTCGACCTCGAGTCGGTGACGAAGAGCGAGCTCAGGGTCATCCTCCTGGGCGTGGCGGGGACGCTCCTGTCCTCGGTCCTGCTCGCCCCGGTGCTGATCCTGGCCGTGGCCGTGGCGGTGGGGCTCGTCCTGGTGGAGCGGATGCTGGCGCCCTCGCCGGAGGTGCTGCTGGCCCCGCCCGATCAGGTCAGCGAACCCGTCGGCCGGTGACGACCACTCCGCCGCCGAGGCTCATGCGGTCCACGCGCACGTCCGCCAGCCCGGCGCGGCGGAAGGCCCGGCCCAGGCGATCGGGCGGGTAGGCCGTGGCGAAGCGCCTGATCGAGCCGTGCAGGAACCGGCCCACCTCCTCCCAGCCAGGGCCGGCCACCCGCCCGAGCAGCGGAAGCCCCACGCCGGTGTAGAGGTCCCAGGCCGGCCGCAGCGGGCCGGGAGGGAGCCCGAAGTCGAGGTACCCGACGGGCGCCCCCGGCCGCGCGATCCGGACCAGCTCGGCGATTGCCGCCTCCGGCTCGTCGACGTACCGCAGCACGTAGGTCGCGGTCACGCCGTCGGCACTCCGGTCGGGGAAGGGCAGGTCCTCGGCGCGTCCCTCGCGAAGCTCGATTCGGTCGGCCAGCCCGGCCGCGGCCACCCGCTCGCGCCCGGTCGCCAGCATCTCGGGCGAGCTGTCGATCCCGGTGACCCGGCAGCCGTGACGCCGGGCCAGGGCGATCGCCACCGCCGCGGTCCCCGAGGCCACGTCCACCGCGTGGCCGTCGGTCGTGACGGGACAGCGGCTGACCAGGGCGCGGCGCCAGCGCGGGTCCTGGCCGAAGGAGAGGAAGGCGGCGAGGCGGTCGTACCTCGGCCCGAGGGGCGCGAACAGGTCGCGCGCGACCTCGTCGATGGGCTCGGCGGGCACCGGCCGCACGATAGAGCGCCGTGCCTCGCCGCACGCGTATCGTGGGCGCGTGCTCTCCGAGGCGGACCTCGAGGCGGCGGCGGAGCAGGCGAGCGGCTTCACCCGGGAAGGCGAGACCGTGGTGGCCGTCATGCCCGCCGACCCGTTCGGCCGCGGGCTCGTCTACCTGTGCGCGCTGGCCCGGCCCGGGCACGAGGAGGACGTCGCCTGGGTGGCGGTCGACGCCTCCGGGCATGCAGTGGGCGACGAGCGCCTGGTCCGGGAGGCGGCCACCCTCACCGCGCTGTGCGAGACCGGCGAGGAGGCGGCGGCTGCGCTGGATGCGGACGCCGTGGCCGGGGCCGCGCGCCACGCCCTGGCCCTGGCCGCAGGGGAGGACGAGGCGCTCCGGCACGCCCTTTCCGCCCTCGAGCGCGCGGCCACGGCGCTGGCCGACGCCGTGAGCGGCATCCGGGTGGCCGAGGCCGGCTACCTCGACGCCCTGGCCGCCTGCGCCGGCGCCCTGGCCGCGGCCGTGGCCGACCTCCAGCCCCTGGCCGAGAAGCTCTCGTCCACCCTGAGCGGGCAGCCGGGCGACCCGCGCGACGAGCTGGCCCGCGCCACCTGGGAAGGCCTCGGCCGGGTGGTGGGCGGGGGCATGCCCTCGCGCTACGCCGAGACGATCGAGGCCGCCACCGGCCCGGTATCGGCGCTGAGCGACGATGTCGTGCGCCGCTGGCGGCGGCCCGGCGAGAGCTGACGGGTGGACGACGGCTTCGACGGCCGCGTGGCCCTGATCACCGGCGGGGGAGGAGGACTCGGCCGGGCGCTGGCTCTGGCCCTGGCCGGCCGCGGGGCCGCGGTCGCCGTGTGCGGCCGCCGGCCGGAGCCGCTCGAGGAGACGGTGGAGGCCTGCCGGGCTCGCGGGGCCCGTGCGGTCGCGGTCGTGGCCGACGTGCGCGACGCCGACGCCGTCGACCGCTTCGTGGCCACGGCTGCCGACGAGCTCGGGACGCCCGACATCCTCGTCAACAACGCGGCGGGCAACTTCATCTGCCCCGCCATCGAGCTCAGCCCGAACGGCTGGCGCGCGGTGGTCGACATCGTCCTCAACGGGACGTTCCTGTGCTCGCGCGCGGTGGCGCGCCGGATGCGAGACGCGGGGCGGGGAGGGGCGATGCTCAACGTGGTGGCCACGTACGCGTGGACGGGACACCCCGGCACGGCCCACTCGGCGGCCGCCAAGGCCGGCGTGTGGAACCTGACGAAGACGCTCGGGGCGGAGTGGGCGCCGCTCGGCATCCGGGTGAACGCCATCGCCCCGGGCCCGGTCGAGACGCCGGGCGCGACGGCCAATCTCTTCCCGACGGAGGAGCTGCGGGCCCGGATCACGGCCGCCATCCCGGCCGGCCGCTTCGCCACCGAGGAGGACGTCGTCGAGGGCGCGCTGTACCTCCTCTCGGACCGGGCTGCGTTCGTCACCGGGACCTGCCTGACGGTGGACGGGGGTGCCTCGCTCGAGCCCGGCATGTTCCGTCTGGCGGCGGATTAGGCTACGTCGCGAATGTCGGTCGTCGACCGGGTGATCGCCCGCACGCTGCCCTACGTCCCGCGCCCGGTGGTGGGCCGGGTGGCCTCCCGCTACATCGCCGGTGAGCGCCTCGACGACGCGGTCGCCACCGTCCAGGCCCTGAACGCCGCCGGCATGCGGGCCACCATCGACGCCCTCGGGGAGGACATCCGCACGCGGGAGGAGTCGAAGGCCGTCCTCGACGAGTACCACCGGGCGCTCGACGCCGTCCGCGAGCACCGTCTCGACGCCGGGCTGTCGGTGAAGCCGACGGCGCTCGGCCTCGAGCTCTCGGCCGACCTGTGCCTGGAGCAGCTGCTCGAGATCGTGGCCGCGGCCCGCGACCAGGACGCGTTCGTGCGCATCGACATGGAGGACTCGTCCCACACCGACGAGACGCTCGACCTCTACGAGAGGGTGAGATCGCACGGGCACGACAACGTCGGCGTCGTGCTCCAGGCGATGCTGCGCCGGACCGTCGCCGATGCCCGCCGCCTGGCCGGGCAGGGCGCGGACGTGCGTATCTGCAAGGGGATCTACCAGGAGCCCGAGGCCATCGCCTACGCGCGCGACGACGACGTACGCCAGAGCTTCCGCGAGACGCTCGACGTGCTGGTGGACGGCGGCGCGAGGGTGGCCGTGGCCACGCACGACGAGGCTCTCGTCGCTGCCGCCCGCGCCCGGCTGCACCGCGGCGACGCGGACGCCGCGGGCTACGAGTTCCAGATGCTCCTCGGGATCCGCGAGGACCTGCGGGCCCGGATGGTGGCCGAGGGGGAGCGGATGCGCGTGTACGTCCCCTACGGGGTGCGGTGGTACGAGTACTCGGTCCGGCGGCTGAAGGAGAACCCGCGCATCGCCGGCCACGTGGCCCGGGCCCTGGCGGCGCGCGCCCTGGGCCGAAATCACCAGGCCGGCAGCGAGTAGCCCCCGTCGACGATGACGGTCTGCCCGACGATCATCTCGGACTCGGGCGACGAGAGGAAGACGATGACGCGGGCCAGGTCCTCCGGCTCGACCAGCCGGCCTGCCGGTGTACCGCGCCGGCCGGCCTCGACCATCGCCTCCTTGTCGGGAAAGTGGTCGAGCGCGCCCGTCTCGACGACGCCGCCGGAGACGCCGTTGACGCGGATGCCGCGCGGGGCCAGCTCGACGCCGAGGTAGCGGACGAGGGCCTCCAGCGCCGCCTTCGACACGCCCACCACGGTGTAGTCGGGGATCACCCGGAAGGACCCGAGCGACGAGACCGCGACCATCGTCCCGCCGCCGGCCTCGGCCATGAGCGGGGCCGCCCGCCCCGCCAGGATCATGAAGGCGCGGGCGTTGACATCGAGGGTCCAGTCCCAGTGCTTGGCCGTGAGCTCCAGCGCGGGCTTGAGGACGCCCGAGGCCGCGTTGGAGATGAGCAGGTCGAGGCCGCCGAGCCCCTCGGCCGCCGCGTCGACCACGCCCTCGGCCCGCTCCGCGTCGCCCACGTGGCCGCGGACGAGGACGGCCCGGCGCCCCTCGGCCTCGACCATGTCGGCCGTCTCCCGGGCCGCCGCCTCGTTGCGCAGGTAGTTCACGGCCACGTCCGCGCCCTCGCGGGCCAGGGCCACGGCCGTGGCCCGTCCGATGCCCCGCCCGCCGCCGGTCACGAGCGCCCGGCGCCCGGCCAGGCGGCTCACGTCGGGACGGGAGCGGAGGGGTCGCCGCCCTCGGCCTTGGAGGTCGTGAAGCCGAGGCCGTCGAGCAGGCGGAGGCGGTCCTCGGCGTAGCGGCGGACCGGGTGGTCCTCCGGCAGGTCCGCCGCGAGCCGCTCGACCCGCTGGCGGATCTGGTAGGCGAAGTGCGGGGTCGCCGGCCCCATGAGGGTGTCGATGTCCTCGATGGTCGGCTCGGCCACGAACCGAGTCTAGTGTGCGCCCTCATGGATCCGGCGCGCTCGGCGGGTGGGCCGGACCGGGCGGCGGACGCGATGCTCCTCGCCTGCGTCCTGCTCTGGTCCGTCAACTTCACGGCGGTGGCCTACGGCCTCCAGCGGCTTCGCTCCGCTCGCCTTCACGGCGCTTCGCTTCGTGGGGGCGGCGGTCGTTCTGCTGGCGTTCCTGCGCGTGCGCGACGGCGGGCTCCGCCTCACCCGCAGGGAGCTCGTGCCGGCCGCGCTGCTCGCCTTCGTGGGCATCTTCCTGAACCAGGTGCTGAGCACGTATGCGATCCGGGAGGGCGGCGCCGCGCTACTGGCGATGCTGATGTCGCTCTCGCCGGTGTTCGCCGCCGGACTGGCGGTCGCCCTCGGCCAGGAGCGGCCGGCCTGGACCCACTGGGCAGGCCTGGGCGTCGCCGCCTCCGGCGCGCTCCTCGTCGTGGGCGGCGCAGCATCGGGTGCCGGCCGCGATCCGATGCTGGGCGGCCTGCTCGGAGTCCTCGCCGCGCTCACGTGGGCCGCGTACTCCGTCTACGCCCGGCCGCTGATGGCCCGCACGGACGCCGTTCGCCTCTCGGCCCTCGTCATCGGCGCCGGCGCGCTGATGCTGCTCCCCGTGTCCGCTCCGCAGCTGATGGCCCAGGACTGGTCGGCGCCCGGCCCGGGGCGGTGGGCGGCCCTGGCCTTCGCGCTGATCTTCGCCCTGCTGGTGACCAACGTGCTGTGGTTCGAGGGCGTGCGCCGTGTCGGCGCGGCGCGGGCCACGATGCTCCTCTACCTGCAGCCCTTCGGTGGCGCGCTGGTCGCGCTGGTCCTCCTCGGCGAGCCGGTTGGCCCGGCCGAGTGGGCCGGCGGGGCCGTGATCCTGGCGGGGGTGGTGCTCAGTCGGGCGCGGCTGCCACGTTCTGCGCCGTCGCCGGCCTGAAGGCCGGGCGCCGCCCCACGGCGCTCCGCTCCGCGAGCTCGGCGAAGCGGTGGGCGAGCACATGGGCGAGCTCACGCCACGTGGCCCCGTAGCGGGCGGTGTCCTCGCGGATCCGGTCGGCCGAGAGGCCGAGCTCGGCCAGCTCGGCCGCGCCCTCGTCGCACCAGCGGACGATCGTCTCCTCGTCGACCTCGATGTGGCACTGCAGCGCCCAGGCCGCGGGCGCCAGCCGGGCCGCCTGCACCGGCGCTGCGGGCGAGCGCGCGAGGGTGGCGGCACCGTCCGCCGGCGCGAAGCCGTAGTGGTGCCACTCGAAGGCGGCCACGCGGTCGGGGAGGTGGTTGAGCAGCGGATCGCGACGGCCGGCGGCGGTGAGCTCGACCTCGTGCCAGCCGACCTCGGGCGCGGGCAGGCGCGCAGCCCGGCCGCCGAGGGCGCGGGTCAGGAGCTGGCCGCCCAGGCACACCCCCAGCACCGCCTTCCCCTGCTCCACGAGCGTGCGGAGCAGTGTCAGCTCCTCCGCCAGCCACGCATGGTCGCCGTCCTGGTCGGGGTGCGCGGTCCCGCCCATGGAGATGGCCGCGCCGAAGCCGTCAGGATCGGGCGCCGGCCCGCGCCACGCCTCCCACACCACGAGCTCGTGGCTGAGCTCGCGCAGCGGGCCGGCCATGGTCCCGAGGCCCGAGCCTTCCTCGTGATGGATGCAGAGGATCCGCACGGTGCGCACCAGGGTACTGCGGCAACGGCTGCCCTCCCTGGCGGCGGCTCAGCGCACGTTGACAGGCAGCCTGGCGGTCGTGGCGGCGCCTCCGGCCGAGTACGCGGCCACCGTCACGGTGTAGCGGCCCGGGCGCCGCCACGCGTGCTGCACCGCCAGCGCGTGCTTGACCTGCGTGCCGTCGCCGAAGGACCAGGCCGCGCTCGTCGCGCGCCCCGCCACGGAAAGGCGAATCGTTGCGCCCGGGCGAACCCGGGCCGGCAGGAGGAAGTTGAGCGCCGGCGGGGTGTCCGGGGCCATCACCGGAAGCGTCAGGGAGGCCGCGTTCGCGCTGTCGTGGAAGATCGAGAGGTGCGATCCGCCGGGGTTCGGCAGGGCGTACCCCTGGGCGAACCAGCTCGAGTACACGGGATTGGTGTTGCCCTCGAGCACGAGCCGGAGGGTGGCGCCCGCCGGGATGTCGGCCACCACGTCCTGCATGTAGACGGAGATCGTCGCCGTCTGGGCCGAGAGGGACGGCCCGACCCACTGCGAGCCGACGCCGGCCAGGGCCGAGCGGCCGCCGAGCGTCCACCACAGCTCCGCGACCACGTGGTCGAACCCGTCGGTCGACGCCAGGGGGAGCCGCAGCACCGGTGCGCCGCGGACGACGAGCGGGGTCGTGACCGGCGCGCTCACGTACGCCACGCCCTGGGCCGGGTCCGTCGCGCTCGTGGGCGCCTCGATGACGTCCGGCGGCGACGGGCCCGTGGGCGGCGAGGCGGCGAGCAGCCCGCCCGCCGACGGGTAGAGCGTGTCCGGCTGCGACCCGGCCTGTGGCTCGGCGAACGACTGGGTGGCCCGGGGATCGAAGGGCACGGTGGTCGAGCCCGCGTCGTACGGGTCCGGGTCGCTCGCGTACTCGACCGGAGGGCGGGTCTGGATCCCGTTGTCCACGTGCCGGAGCCAGTGGTCGAACCACGCGAAGAGCTCACCGGCGACGTACGGCCCCTCGTTCGCCGGGTTCGTGGCCGGCGCATGGCCCAGGAGCCCGACGTACAGGCGCTTGGGCCCGGTCAGGCGGTCGTAGAGGGCGATCGTCTGCTCGGGCGGGAAGAGGAAGTCCCGCCGGCCCTGGATCAGGAAGGTCGGGACGTGGATCTGGCCGGCCCGGCCGAGCGACGAGCGGGCGTCCGTGGCCCGCGCCACGAAGGTGTCGTCGGCGTGCGTGTTGGCGTCCGTCGAGAGCGTGCTCAGCAGCGGGTCGCAGCGAGGGCACTGGGCGAGCAGCTGGAGGACGTAGCCGCTCTTGATCGCGCCCCCCGGGAGCAGGGCGGTGCTCAGGTTGGACCAGGGGATGATGGGCGCGATGGCGGCCACGCGCGCCCCGGCGGCCGCGGCGTTGAGCGTCGTCCCGCCGCCGTAGGAGACGCCGCTCATGCCGACCTCGGCCGGGTTCACCGGCGGGCGGCGGACGGCGGCGGGCGCTCGGAGGCCCCGGCCGCCGCGAAGCCACCGGACGGCGTCCACCGCGTCGCCGACCGTCAGCGGCCCCGACAGGTCCACGGTGCCGCCGGAGGCACCCCAGCCGCGCTGGTCGTACGTCAGGGCGACGTAGCCGCGGGCCGCGGCGGCGCGGGCATAAGGCGCCATCGAGGACCGGTTGGCGCCCCAGTCGTGGAGGAAGACGATGGCCGGGTAGCCGCCTCGCGGGACGACGGGCCCGAGCGGGACGAAGAGCGTGGCCCTGAGAGGCGTGCCGTCAGACGCCGTGAGCGTCAGCCCGCGGATGCTGAAGGGCGCCGCCGAGGCCGGGGCGGCGCCGAGCGTGGCTGCCAGGACGAGGGCGATGCCCGCCAGGCGGGCGGCCCGAAGGAGTGACCGGCGTCCGAAGACGATGGGACCCGAATGTAGTCGACCGGTCCCCGCGTGCCCGGCCCGTAGGATGCGCGGCCGTGGACGACGTTCGGCCGATTGGCGTCTTCGACTCCGGCGTCGGCGGGCTCACCGTGCTGCACGAGTGCCTCGTGACCATGCCGCACGAGGACTTCCTCTACGTCGGCGACACCGGCCGCTTTCCCTACGGCGGGCACTCGCTGGCCGAGCTGCGCGCCTTCGCCTCGGAGATGACGGCCTGGCTCGAGGAGCAGGGCGTGAAGCTGGTCGTGGTGGCCTGCAACACGGCCACGGCCGCGGCGCTCCCGGCGCTGCAGCGGACCTTCTCGCTGCCGGTGATCGGCGTGGTCACGCCCGAGGCGCACGCCGCGGTGCAGACCACGCGCGCCCGCCGCATCGGCGTGCTGGCGACGGAGGCCGACGGTGCACAGCGGCCGCTACGGCGAGGTCATCCACGACCTCGACGCCGGCATCGACGTGCACGAGGTCGCCGTGCCCCGGGCTGGCCGACCGCATCCAGGCGGGCGACACCCTACGACGAGGCGATGGTCGCCCGGCTGCGCGAGCTCTGCGCGCCGCTGCGCGAGGCGGGTGTCGACACGGTGATCCTCGGCTGCACGCACTACCCGCTCATCCGCCCGATGCTGCAGCGCGAGCTCGGCCGGCGGGTGACGCTCGTGTCGGCGGCCGAGGAGCTGGCCGACGAGGTGGCCGAGACGCTGCGCCGGAAGGGGCTCGCGCGGACCGACGACCGGCGCGGCGACTACCGCTTCGCCTGCACGGGGGACCCGGAGGCGTTCGCCGAGGTCGGCGCCGGTTCCTCCAGCTGCCGCTGGGCGAGGTCGAGACGCTGGCCGTCGGCCCGCGCACCGGGTGCCCTGGCGGCCCGTCGAGTACGACTCGCTCCCCCGCATGCGACACGATGGCCGCGACCCGTCCGACCTGCGCCCGCTCGACCTCCTCCCCGACTTCGTCGAGACGGCCGACGGCTCGGTGCTGTTCTCGATCGGGCGGACGCGCGTCATCTGCACGGCGTCGATCGAGGAGAGCGTCCCGCGCTGGATGCGGGGCCAGGGCGCGGGCTGGGTGACCGCCGAGTACGGGATGCTCCCGGCCTCGACCGGCGAGCGCAAGCAGCGCGACTCGTCGCGCGGCCGCCCCGACGGGCGCACGGTCGAGATCCAGCGCCTGATCGGGCGCTCGCTGCGCGGCGTCGTCGACTTCGAGGCGCTCGGCGAGCGCACCGTGTGGATCGACTGCGACGTCCTGCAGGCCGACGGCGGCACGCGCTGCGCCGCGATCTCCGGCGGCTACGTGGCGCTGCATCGCGCCCTGGCCAGCGGGTCGACGACGGCGTGCTCGCCGCGCTGCCGCTGATCGGCGGCGTCGCCGCCGTCTCCTGCGGCATCGTCGGCGAGGATGCCGGTGCTCGACCTCGACTACCGGGAGGACTCGACGGCCGAGGTCGACATGAACGTCGTCATGACCACGGGCGGGTGGCTGGTCGAGGTGCAGGGCACGGCCGAGGGCCAGCCCTTCGACCGCGCCTCGCTCGACGCCCTGCTCGAGCTCGCCGCCGTCGGGCATCGAGCGGATCGAGGAGGCGCAGCGCGTGGCCGTCGCCCACGGCCGCGGGCCGTGATCCGCGCGCTGCTCGCCACGCGCAACGCCGGCAAGGCGGCCGAGCTGCGCGAGCTCCTCGGGCTTCGAGGTCGTGCCGCTCGACATCGAGGTGGAGGAGAACGACGAGACCTTCGCCGGGAACGCCCTGCGTCAAGGCGCGCGCCGCGCGGCAGGCGGCGGCGGCCGGGGCGAGTCGGGCCTCGGCGACGACTCCGGCCTCGCGGTGGCCGCGCTCGGCGGCGAGCCGGGCGTCCACTCGGCGCGCTGGGCGGGGCCGGGCGACGCCGACCGCAACCGCGCGCTGCTGGCCCGCCTGGAGGGAGTGGCCGACCGCCGCGCGGCCTTCGTCTGCGCGCTGGCCGCCGTCGCTCCCGACGGGCGCGAGATCGTCGTCGAGGGACGGCTCGAGGGCACCATCGCCGCCGGCGCCGAGCGGGCGACGCCGGCTTCGGCTACGACCCGGTCTTCGTCCCCGAGGGCGAGCGGCTGACCCTGGCCTCGCTCGGGATCACCCGGAAGAACCAGATGAGCCATCGCGCCCGTGCGGCGGCCGGCTTACGCGCGCGCCTGAGCCTGTAGTCGAATCGCAGGGCGGCGTGTAACGTCCGCGCAGTGGGACTTCCCGGCGTCGCTGCGATGGTTGCTGTCCTCGTCGGTGTGCCGGCGGGGACGGGAGCCCCTGCGCCCGGGGCGCTCCCGGCGTCGGCGCACCTGGTCACGCTCGACCGCCAGGCGGGCATCGCCGAGGCGTTCGTGCCGCGGCCCCAGCTCGCCTTCACGCTACGGCGGCTGCGGCGCGCGCCGGGTACGCGGTACGCGTTCGTGGACCATTCGCAGCGGTCCGCTGGCGGCCTTGCCGGCGGGTGCGCCGTGGCGTCCGCCGGTGACGGGTCGTCGAACCCGGGATGGCGACGATCAGATTCATGCCTCGGCAAGCGCGAGCCCGAAGGGGTGGACGGTCGGGATGGTCGACTCCGGCGCAGACCTGAGCAGGCTTGGCGAGTTGGACTCGGGAGTCGTGAAGAGCTTCGTCGGCCCTCAGCAGCGGCCTCATCCGACCGCGCCGGCCATGGCACTGAGGTTGCGAGCCTCATCGCGGCCAACCGTCCCGACATCGGCCGGATGGGCGTGGCGCCGGGGGTTGGCCTCGCCGTGGCCCAGGTCACGACGCACTGCAGCGGGCCGATCGCGACCGCCGCGCTTGTGCGCGCGTTCAGCTGGCTCGAGGGACACAGCGTCCCGGTGATCAACGTCTCGCTGACGGTCACGCCCAACCCCGCGCTGGTCGACGCCCTGCACTCGCTTCAGCAGTCCGGGCGCGCTGGTCGTGGCTGCCGCCGGCAACGGCGGGAGCGAGCCCGGCCCGGCTACCTTCCCGGCCGCCGAGCCCCACGTCCTGGCCGTCGGGCGCCCTCAAGAGCCAGCGGGCGGCGGAGGGCTTCTCGAACCGCGCGCGATTGGGTCGACCTCGTCGGCCCCGGACCGCAACCTGCCGGTGGTGCAGTCGATCGGCTCGTCCGATACGGTCGAGACGGGCACGGCCATCCCCGGTACGTCGTTCGCGGCACCGGTCGTGGCCGGAGCAGCCGTCCTCGTCTGGGCGCCGGCACTCGAGCTGGAGCGCCGACCGAGGTCGCCGCCGCGCTCACCTCGAGCGCGACGCCGCTCGGCCGCCCGTCCCCGAACTCGACCTTCGGGTACGGGCGCCTGAACGTGGCCGCGGCCCTGCGCGCCCACCCGCACCCCGACGCCGAGGAGCCGAACGACTGGCCGTCGGCCGCATATGCCCACAAGCCCCTCGTCCATGGCCCGGGGACCAGCCACGGCCTGACGGCCACCGTGGGCGGCCGCATGGACCCGGTCGATCTGTATCCGGTCTCTCTCCGCTCCGGTGAGCGCCTCCACGTGACGGCGATCTCCACCCGGCACCTCAGCATCTCCGTGGCCGGCACGACGGCCAAGGGCTGGACATTCCGCGCCAGGCACGGCGGCCGCTACCTGATCCGCGTCACCGCGCCGAGCCCGACGGTCTACACCCTCACCGCCAGGGGCTAGCGACTCGGCTCACGCGTGGCCGAGCGCCTCCTCCTCGGTGAGGCCGGCGGCCGTCTCCTCCTGCTCCTGGCCGTGGCTGAGCCACCAGTTGATCTCCGCCCCGAGCAGCAGGATGTTCCCCATCACGTAGAACCACACGAGCAGGAGGACGGCGCCGCCGAAGGTCTTGAGCACCGGGTCCGTCCCCGCGTAGCGCAGGTAGAGGGGCAGGACCTCGAAGCTGGCCTGGAACAGGACGGTGGCGCAGATGGCTCCGGGCAGGACCTCGCGGGAGGTGAGCTCGGTGTTCGGGACCACCTTGTAGACGACGAACAGGAACCCGAACGTCACCACGCGTGGACGTGAGCACCGTGAGGACGACCCGCCACGGCCCGAGACTGGCGCCCGGGGGACAGGTGCCGCGCGAGGAAGGCGTGCGCGGTCGTGGAGACGATCAGCGAGGCCAGCACCGCCACGAGCCCGGCTCCGACGAGGATGAACACCGTCACCTTCTGCCGGACGAAGGGGCGGTTGGGCACGCCGTAGATCATGTTCAGGGCGGACTCGAGCGCCGAGAGGAAGCCCAGCGCGCCCCAGAGCAGGCCGACGGCGCCGATGATCCCGAGCTCGGTGGCGTTTCGCTGCAGGCTCCGGACCACCCGGACGAGGCTGTCCAGCGACTCGCCCGGCACCACGCGCGAGAGGTCGCGGATGAGCGTCGAGCCCTCCTCGGGCCGCCCGAGCCACCCCGTGACGGCCAGGGCGAGGAACAGGAGGGGCATGAGCGAGAGCAGCGCGTAGTACGCCACCATCGCCGCCAGGTGCGTGCAGCGGTCGGCGAAGAACTTGTCCAGGAGCGCCCGCGGGCCCGTTCGCCAGGGGCGCCGGAGAGGGACCAGCGGGGGTCCTGGCGTCCGGGGCGCCCTCATCGGAGCGCCAGGATAGAGGCCAGGGTCCTTGTGGTACGGTCAGCCTCCTTTCGCCCTCGACCGACCGCCGTGCAGCCGACCGAAGCGCTCAACGACCTCAAGCAGATCTCCGTGCAGATCGTGCATGCGCTCCTTACCGACCGCGACGGAGGGCTGGTGGCCTCCACGCTGGACGCCCAGCCCGCGGCGGAGCGCCTGGCCCTGCTGTCGCGCGAGCTGTGGGAGGCCGCCGAGGAGGCGCGCGCCGAGCTCGGGCGCGACGAGCTCGTGCAGCTCGAGGCCGCCACGGCCGAGGGCAGCGTCTTCCTGACGCGGGACGAGCGCCACGGCATCGTGGCCACCACCGGCCGTGATCCTACGGTCGGCCTCGTGTTCTACGACCTGAAGGCCTGCCTGCGCAGCCTGGCGCAGGAGAACGGCAGCGCCGGCGGCGGGCAGCCGGCGACCGAGGCCCCCGCGGAGGGTTCCCCCGATGCCGCGGCGTAGGGTCTGGACCGCGCTCGTCGTGGCCGTCGGCTCGGGCGCCGGCTCGGTGCTCCTGCGGCGCCACCGGCAGCGTCATACGAACCGCGTCGACCTCTACTTCGACGACGGCTCGATGCTCTCGCTCTCCGACAGCGCGCCCGAGGCGTCGCGCCTCCTGCCGATCGCCGACGAGGTGCTCGCGGTGGCCGGCCCCGGCGCGGCGTGACGCGGGAGCAGCTGGCGGAGCGGCTGCGCGACCGGGCCCTCCTGCACGGGGACTTCGTCCTGCGCTCGGGGCGGCGCTCCTCCGTCTATCTGGACAAGTACCGCTTCGAGACCGACCCGGAGCTCCTCGGGCCGCTGGCGGAGGCGCTGGCCGACCGCGCCGGCGAGGCCCTGGCGGCGGTGGACCGCCTGGCCGGGCCCGAGCTCGGTGCGGTGCCGCTGGTGACCGCCCTCGGCCTGCGCACCGGGCTGCCCTTTCTCCTCGTGCGCAGCGCGGCCAAGGAGTACGGGACCAGCCGTCGCCTGGAGGGCGTGTGCGCCCCCGGAGAGCGGATTCTCCTGGTCGAGGACGTGATCACAACGGGCGGCGCAGCCGTTCACGCGGTCGAGGCGCTGCGCGCGGAGGAGCTCGAGGTGGACGAGGCGATCTGCGTGCTGGACCGCGAGGAGGGAGGCGCAGAAGCCCTGCACACGCAGGGGGTTCGACTCACCGCCCTCTTCGGCCGGAGCGACCTGGGGCTCGACGCAGCCTGACCCGGACGCCCCGCCGGAGGTCGTTTCGGGGCGAAAGCGGCGTAGCCATGCCGTTTGTCGGCATCCGTCCGCTCTGTTACGGTCCGCCGGTCCCTGATAGCTGACCCCCAATGGAGGGAGCAAACGTGACGAAGGGCGAGTTCATCGACAAGGTGGCTGACCGGTCCGGTCTTTCGAAGAAGGACGCGACCGCCGCCGTCGACGCCGTACTTCAGACGATCCAGGGAACGCTCAAGTCGGGTGGAGACATCACCCTCACCGGCTTCGGCAAGTTCCATGTGCAGCAGCGGGCGGCCCGCACGGGCGTCAACCCGCGCAACCCGGGCCAGAAGGTCCAGATCCCGGCCTCCAAGGTTCCGAAGTTCACGGCCGGCTCGGCTCTCAAGTCCGCCGTCAAGAGCGGCTGATCTACGGCGTCATCCGGATCGCGTCCGGCGGCTGACCTCCCCGCCGGGCGTCCCACTCACCGCCGGACGGCCAGGGGCGCGCAGGAGGGTGCGCTCCGGCGTCCCGCGCGGTCTTCCAGGCCGACGCAGAAGCGCAGTCTGGATCCCACGCGGCGCGGGACCGTCCAGCGAACGTAGTACGACCCGCCGGCGCCCACGTTGGCATATGCCGTGCGCAGGGATCCGACGCGCCGCCCGGCGGCCGTGCGCACGGCCACGCTCGCGCGAACGGGAGCGCTGGCCCGGGCCGTGAAGAAGAGGTTCGCCCTCCGTCCCCACCGTCCGCGGGACGCCTGCGCTCGCACGCGCGGGGCCTGCGGCGTGGTGGGGGCGGCGGCGGCGGGCGCCGTGCTCGGCACCAGGTGCGGCGGTGCCGCCGCACCGTTGACGACGGCGTCGACCCAGGGCGCGATCGCCGCCACCCGGGTGAAGACGCTGGCCACCAGGCCGCAGGCGGCGTCGCTCCAGCTCGTGATGCCGACGAGGAAGTCGTCCCCCGCGAGGGTGGAGACGACGAGGGGGCCGCCGCTGTCGCCATGGCACACGCGCACGCTGAAGCCCGGCACGGCGGCGCAGCGCATCGAGGCGACGTCGAACAGCCGGTACGGCGCCAGCGCCGAGGCGCACCAGGCGTCGCTCTGAAGGGCCATGGTGCCGGTCTGCAGGAGGTCGGGCTCGACCGTGGCCGCCGCGTCGGTGATCCCCCACCCCGCCACCAGCGCTGGTGTCCCCGCTGACAGCGAGGCGTCGAGCGCGGAGCTCGCCAGGGCGATCGGCGGAGCGTCGGTGGGGGAGCGCGAGCTCGAGCAGTGCGGCGTCGGCAAAGAGCGTGTGGCGGTCGAAGTCGGGGTCGACGTGGACGGCCCGCACCGCCAGGACCTCCTTGGCCGCCGAGCGCGACACGCTGCCGGTGGCCACGCGGATGCCCTCCGGCGCATAGAGGGCGCCGCTGCTCACGTCCTCGACGCAGTGGGCCGCCGTGAGCACGTACCCCGGCGCGATCACCGAGCCGCTGCAGGACGACCCCAGCGTGGGCGTGACCTGCGCCTCGACCTCGGCTGCCCACGGGGCGTCGTCGCGGGCGGCAGCCGACCCGCCGATGACGGAGGTGTGGGCGCCCGCGGGCGACGGGCTCAGGAAGGCGGCCCCGAGGGCGGCCAGGACCAGGACGCGTCGGCCGGCGGCACGGAGCACGTCGCCACGATACCGCCCGCGTCCCGACGTGCCGAGCCCCGAGCCGTGTCCGGCCGACATGCGAACATACGTTCGTGTCCGAAGCCGCCATTCAGCTCTCGCTCGGAGGGGCCGACCGGCTCGTGGAGGCGCTCGAGACGGGCGGCAGCCCCCTGTCAGCGCCGGATGCGGGGCGGATGCTCTTCGCCCTCCAGGCGGCGCCCGCGGCGCTGGTCCGCCGGCTCGTGGGCGAGGTGATCGCGGGCGACGCCCGTCTCGTGGCCACGGCGGCGGGAGGGGTCGGCCTGGCGGCCTGGGGCAGCCGCGAGGGGACGCCCATCGAGACGGCGCGATTCACCGTCGTCGACCTCGAGACGACGGGCGTCGGGCGCGACGCGCGCATCGTCGAGATCGGCGCCGTCCGCGTCGTGGCGCTCGAGTGCGCGGCGACGTTCGAGCGCCTCGTCGATCCCGGGATCCCGCTGCCCGGGGCCATCACGGCGCTCACGGGGATCGCCCAGGCCGACCTGCGCACGGCCGAGCCGATGCCGGCCGCGCTGCGGGCCTTCCTCGCCTTCACCGGGCCGTCCGTGCTCGTCGCCCACAACGCCCCGTTCGACGTCGGGTTTCTCGACCGCGCGCTCCTGGCCCTCGAGGGGCGCCGGCTCGCCGTGCCCGTGCTCGACACGGCCGCGCTGGCTCGCCGGCTGCTGCACGGCCGGCTGCCGCGCTTCGACCTCGCGTCGCTGGCGAGCCGGTTCGACACCACCGTCGCCCCATGCCATCGAGCGCTGCCCGACGCCCAGGCCACGGCCGAGGTCCTGATCGCGCTCCTCGGCCGCGCGCAGGAGCGCGGGGCGTGCACGGTCGAGGACGCCATCGGCCTCGCGGCCGCCGCGCCCCGCCGGGCCCGGCGCCGGCGCCGCCTGGCGGAGGGCCTTCCCGATGGGCCCGGCGTGTACGTCATGCGCGACGCCAGGGGGCAGGCGCTGTACGTCGGCAAGGCCCGTGACCTCCGTGCCCGTGCGCGGTCGTACTTCGGCCCGCGGCGCCAGCGGCCCGCGGTCGAGGCGGCGCTGCTCGCCCTCGACCGCATCGACGGGGTGCCGTTGGGATCGGAGCTCGAGGCCGCCCTGGTCGAGCTCGAGCTCATCCGGGCGTTCCGGCCCCCGGGCAACGCCCGCAGCGTGCGGCCCGACCGCTCGGCGTATCTCCGTCTGGGCCTGGCCGATCCCGTCCCCGCCCTGGGCGTGCGCGACCGGCCGAGGCCGGACGGCGCCCTGTACGCGGGCCCGTTCCGGTCGCGGCGGGTGGCGGACGAGGCGGCCGCGGCCCTCCGCGATGCCTACGGCCTCCGGACATGCCGGCCCCGCCTGCCGGTGGACGACGGGAGCTGCCTCCGCGGCCTCCTCGAGCGCTGCCATGCGCCGTGCCGCGGGCAGCCGGGCGTCGACCGCTACGCCGAGGCGGTGGAGCGGCTGCGGGAGCATCTCGAGGGCCGTGGCCCGGGCGCGCACGGCGCCGTGCGGGCGCGGATCGCCGAGCTCGTGGCCGGCAGGCGCTTCGAGGAGGCGCGGCGCCAGGGCGGCCGCCTGCGCGCGCTCGAGTCGGTCGACGCGGCCCTGGCGGCGGTGCGCCGGGCCAAGGCTCGCAGCGGGCTCGTGCTGGCAGCCGATCTGGACGCGGCGGGCGTCCGCGTGCTCGCCGTGCACCGCGGGATCCTCCTCGACACCTCGAGCGTGCCGCGACGCGGCGATCCGGCCACGGCGCTCGGCCCGGCCCTGGAGGCAGTCCGGCGCGCCGCCGCCGAGGGGCCCGCGGGCCTCGACCCGCAGGTCCGGGACGGCCCCTGGCTCCCGGCGGAGCATGCCGAGGCGGCCCAGCTGCTGGCGGCGGCGCTGTCGGGCACGACGCCGGGCGTCGTGGCCGTGCCCCTTCCGGTCGCGGGTGCGCCGGCGGCTGCGATCGTGCGCCGCGTCGCGGAGGCTCGCGCGCGCGTGCCCGTGCGGCCGCCGCTCGGGCGTGGCGCCGTGCGGCCGTGGCGTGAGCTGCGGCCGGTTGAGCCGGTGCCCGGGCGGCCGTTGGCTACGGTTGCCGCGTGAGCCGGCCCATGCCCGAGCCCTTCGGCCTCCGCCTGGCGCGGGCCGCCGAGCGAGCGCGAGACCGTTCTGTGCGTGGGGCTCGACCCCCGCCCCGAGCTGCTGCCGGCCGAGGTCTGGGGCGGCGTCCGGCGCGGGCCCGCGGGCACGGCCAGGGCGGTCGAGCGCTTCTGCGCGGGCGTGCTCGAAGCGGCTGCCGACCAGGCGGTGGCCGTCAAGCCGCAGCTCGCCTTCTTCGAGGCCCTCGGGCATCCGGGGCTGGCGGCGCTCGAGCGGCTGTCGGCCGAGGCCCGCGAGCGCGGGCTGCTGGTCGTGCTCGACGGCAAGCGCGGCGACGTCCCGTCCACCGCCGCCGCGTATGCCGACGCCTACCTGCGCCGCGCACGGGGGACCGCCGTTGGGCGACGCCCTCACCGTCAACCCGTACCTGGGCGCGGACTCGCTCCAGCCGTTCGTCGATGCCGGCCGCGACGAGGGCGGCGGGGTCTTCGTCCTCGTGCGCACGACCAACGCCGGCGGGGACGACCTGCAGGAGCTGGCGCTGGCCGCCGGCGGGCGCGTGTGGGAGCACGTCGCCGGGCTCGTCGACCGGCTCGGCGAGGCCGCGGGAGAGGGTGCGATCGCCTCGGTGGGCGCCGTGATGGGCGCCAACCAGCCGCAGGTGCTGGAGCGGGCGCGCGAGCTCATGCCGAAGGCGCCGTTCCTGCTCCCCGGCGTCGGAGCCCAGGGCGGAGCCATCGAGGGGCTCGCGGCGGCCTTCGCGCCCGGCCCTGGAGGCGGGCTGATCTCCGTCTCGCGGGCGGTGCTCTACCCGGAGCCCGATCCCGCCCGGCCCCTGCCGTGGCGCGACGCCGTCCGGGCGGCCGCGGAGGAGCTCCGCGAGCGCGCCTGGCGCGTCGCCGCCCCCGCCCGCGCTCGCTGACGGCCGATCCCCCGAACGCCGCCGCGGGGTCTCACCTCCAGGGGTGATGCCGCCGATACCGGGACCGGCACCACGGCGTGTGGGGCCGAAAGGAGTTCGCCGGGGTGACGCGAAAGCGGACGACCATGGTTGCCGGCACCAGTGCGATCGAGCACGAGGAGGTGCGCGCGCTCCTCGCGCGCGGGCAGGAGCTCGGGGCCCTCGACAACGACGAGATCCGCTCCACGCTGGACGAGCTCGACCTCGAGCCGGGCCAGCTCGACGCGGTCTATCGCGCTCTCGACGAGGCCGGGGTGGAGGTCGGTGACGACGAGGCCGCGGACGACGCCCTCGATCTGGCCACGCGCGAGACCTCGACGGACGCGCTCCAGCTCTTCCTCAAGGAGATCGGGCGCACGCGGCTGCTCACGGCCGCCGACGAGGTGGCCCTGGCCCGCCGCATCGAGCGGGGGGACCGCAACGCGAAGCAGCACATGATCGAGGCCAACCTCCGGCTCGTGGTCTCGATCGCCAAGAACTACCGCAACCAGGGCCTGCCGTTCCTCGACCTCATCCAGGAGGGGACGATCGGGCTCGTGCGCGCCGTGGAGAAGTTCGACCACCGGCGCGGCTTCAAGTTCTCGACCTACGCCACCTGGTGGATCCGCCAGGCCGTGGCCAGGGCGCTGGCCGACAAGTCGCGCACGATCCGCATGCCGGTGCACGTGGTGGAGAAGCTCAACCGCATCACCCGCTGCGAGCGCCGGCTGGTCAGCCAGCTGGGTCGCGAGCCCACGCCGGCCGAGATCGCCGAGGACCTGGAGCTCGACCCCGACGAGGTCGAGCACATCCTGCGCACCGCCCAGTCACCCGTGTCGCTGGACAAGCCGATCGGCGACGACGAGGACTCGGACTTCGGCGACCTGCTCGCCGACCCCGACGCCGACGAGCCCGACGAGATGGCCGAGGCGGCGATGCGCCTGGAGGCCCTCCGCCGGGCCCTCCAGCAGCTGAGCTACCGGGAGCGTCGCGTGCTCGAGCTCCGCTACGGCCTGAACGGCGAGGAGCCCCGGACGCTGGACGAGGTCGGGCGCGCCTTCTGCGTGACCCGGGAGCGCATCCGCCAGATCGAGAGCCAGAGCCTGCGCAAGCTCCAGGCGCTGGCCGACCTACGGCTCCTGCGCGACGTCGCGTAGCTCGGTCGGCCACCATTGGCCGTGATGGAGCGGTACCGGATCCTGGATGAGGGCCGGCCGGCGGGCACCGCCCGCTCGGCCGAACGGCGCAACGGGGGCAGCACCGTCCTCAGCTTCGAGGCCGAGCTCGTGGCCTCCGGGCAGCCCGTGACCCTCGCCGGCGAGGCGCGGCTGGACGATCAGCTCGCCTGGCAGGTCGTCGAGCTCGACACCGGGGCCGAGAGGCGGCGAATCTCGCTCGAGCCCGACCACGAGCTCGAGATCACGGCCGTGCCCGCGTTCTACGGGGTGACCGCGCGGCGGCTCGTGGCCGAGGGGATGCGCCCGGGCCAGATGGCGCGGGTGGAGGTGCTCCGGCTGTACCTCGATTTCTCCACCCGGCGGCTCCGGGCCCACTACACCTGGCTCGGCGGGCAGACGTGGTGCTACGAGGTCGGCGTCGAGCGCGCCTGGCTGGCCATTCGCCCGGACGACTGGGTCGTCCGCACGGTGCAGAACGTGGCCGAGCTCGAGGAGTAAGAACCGGCTCTGAGCCTCAGCCTCGCCGGCGTGTGACGTCGTCCGGCGCACGCTTACCCGCCAGGGCAGCTCGGACGTTCGTCACGACCCGCATGGCCATGCGCTCACGCGTGGCGTAGGTGGCCGACCCCAGGTGGGGCACGAGGACGACGTTCTCGCGGGCCAGGAGGCCGGGGTGCACGGCGGGCTCGCGCTCGAAGACGTCCAGTCCGGCTCCGGCGATCTGCCGCCGCTGAAGGGCCGCGGCGAGGGCCGCCTCGTCCACGATCGGCCCGCGGGCGGTGTTGACCAGGATGGCCGTCTCCTTCATGCGGGCCAGCGCGCGGGCGTCGATCAGGTGGCGCGTCTCGGGCGTCAGCGGGCAGTGCAGGGTGATGATGTCGGCCTGCTCGAGGAGCTCCTCGAAGGTCACGCGCTGAGCCCCGAGCTCGCGCTCGACGGCCTCGGGGATCTCGCTGCGGTTCGTGTACACGATGCGCATCGAGAACCCCTGGGCGCGGCGGGCCACCGCACGGCCGATCGAGCCGAGACCGACGATGCCCAGTGTCGCGCCCGACACGTCGCGGCCGAGCATGAAGTCCCAGCGCCACTCCCACGGCCGGCCGGCCCGGATGTGGCGGTCGCCCTCGGCGATGCGCCGGGGCGCGGCCAGGATGAGCCCGAAGGCCAGGTCGGCGGTCGTCTCGACGAGCGTGTCGGGCGTGTTCGTGACGGCGACGCCGCGGGCCCGGCAGGCCTCGAGGTCGATGTTGTCGTACCCGACCGCGTAGTTGGCCACGATCTTCAGGCCCTTGCCGGCGGCGTCGAGGACGGCCTCGTCCACCGTGTCGGAGGGCATCGTCACCAGCGCGGTGGCGCCGGCGACCACGCGCCGCAGGTCGCTGCGGGCCAGCGGGCGGTCGTTCGGGTTGACCCACAGGTCGCCGAGCTCGCCCAGCGCCTCGAGGGAGGACGGAGGGAGGGCCCGGGTGACGACGACCTTCACCACGGCGGCCTCCCGTGCACCCAGCGGCCGCCGACCATGGTGGCCACGACCTCGATCTCGCCGACCTCGTCCGCGGGACAGGTCATGGGGTCCCGGTCGAGTACGCACAGGTCGGCCAGGTAGCCCGGGCAGGAGGCGGCCGAGCCGCCGCTCGGCGTGCACGGCGAAGGCGGCGCCGCCCCAGAAGGCCTCGCACGCCTGCTCCGCCGACAGGGCCGGGCCGTCGGACGGGTCGCGCTCAAGGGCGGCCTGCACGCCGGCCAGCGGGTCGAGCGGCTCGATGGGCGCGTCGGATCCCGCGCACAGCACGGCTCCGGCCCGGGCCAGGTCGGCGTACGCGTAGGCATGGCGGAGCCGCTCGGCGCCCCACACCTCCAGGGCGGTGGGGCGGTCGCTCGGGTAGTGCGACGGCTGCACCGACGCGGTCACACCGAGCGAGGCGAAGCGCCCACGTGTCGGCGGGGTCGACCAGCTGGGCGTGCTCGATGCGCGGCCGCAGGCCGCGCGGCTGCCAGGCCTCGCGCGTGTCCTCGAGGGCGTCGAGAACGGTGCGGTTGGCGCGGTCGCCGATGGCGTGCACCGCCACGTCGAGGCCGCCGCCGGCCGCCCGGCGCACCAGCTCGGCGAGCTCGTCCCGGCCGAGCAGCTCGAGTCCCTGGCCGCCCAGGTCGTCGGGCGCGAGGAGCGAGGCCGTGCGCGAGCCCAGCGTGCCGTCGGCGAAGGCCTTGACCGGCCCGAGCCGGAGCCAGTCGTCGCCGAAGCCGCCGGCCAGCTCGAGCTCGAGGACGTCGTCGAGCCTGGCCGCGGGCAGCGACTTCCACACGCGGAGGTCGAGCCGGCGGTCGGCGTGCAGCCGCTGCCAGGCGCGAAGGCCGCCGCGCTGCTGGAAGTCGTGCACGGCCGTGACGCCCACCGTGTGGGCCTGCCGGATTCCTGCGCGCACGACCTCGTCCGCCTCGGCGCCGGTCGGCTTCGGCACGGCCTGGGCGAGGGCGAACGCCGCGTCCTCGCGCAGCACGCCGCTCGGGCGGCCGTCGGCCCCTCGCTCCACCACCGGAAGGCCGTTCGACGGCACGGCGGCCAGGGCGGCCGACGACGCCCACAGGGTGTGGTGGTCGTGGGCCAGCAGGACGCAGGGGCGGCCGCCCGCCGCGGCGTCGAGGGCCTCGCGGTCGAACGGCCGGTCGCGCCACTCGGCCTCGCGCAGCCCGCGACCGACCACCCAGGCCCCGGGCGTCTCCCCACGGGCGGCCGCGGCCACCAGGGAGAAGGCCTCGGACGGCGTGGCCGCGTCCGAGAGGTCGATCCGCCGGCCGGCCAGGGCCCACTCCAGGAAGTGCACGTGGGCGTCGCAGAAGCCGGGGACGACGCAGCGGCCGTCGAGGTCGACACGCTCCGGTGAGACGGTGGAGCGGTCGCCCTCCCGCACGTCAACGCCACCGGCGATGCGGTCGCCGGCCACGGCCAGCGCGCGGACCGAGGGCAGGGCGGGATCGCCCGTCCGGATCACACCGTTCTCGAGGATCATCCGCCGTCGGGCAGGGTGGAGATCCGCGAGAGCGTCATGAGAACAAAGGGTACTGCGCGGGTGGGTATGCTCGCGCCGTGGCGGCCGAGCGGTGAGTGATCCCTTCGGCCTGCCCGACCCGCCTCCCGCGGAGGAGCTTCAGCGCCGTCGCGAGGCCGTCCAGGCGGCGCTGCGGGCCGGCGGGGTCGACGGGGCGCTGCTCGTCAACGGCGCCGATCTCGTGTACCTGGCCGGCACCGCCCAGAGCGGGCACCTCGTCCTCCCGGCGGAGGGTGAGGCGGAGCTGTGGGTGCGACGGGACCTCTCGCGGGCCCGGGCGGAGAGCGCCCTCGAGCGTGTCGAGCCGCTCACCTCGCTGCGGCACATCCCCGCCATCCTGGAGGAGGCGGGCCTCGCGGGCCGGGTGCGCCTCGGCCTCGAGCTCGACGAGCTGCCGGCGCGCGACTACATGCGGCTGGCCGGGCAGCTGCCCGAGGCGGAGCTCGTGGACGCCATGCCCGCGGTGTGGGCCGCGCGCCGCCGCAAGACGCCGTGGGAGCTCGAGCGCATCCGCCTGGCCTGTGCCCAGTCGGCGGCGGCCCAGGCCGCCGCGCCACGGCTGCTCGCCCCCGGGCGGCGCGAGGTCGACGTCCTCACCGAGCTCGGGAGCGTCATGCGCGAGCTCGACCACGAGGGGACGATCCGCTTCCGCGGCCGCTACCCGGAGTTCTTCTTCGGCCACGTCCTCGGCGGTCCCAGCGCCGCCGTGCCCGGGCCGACCGAGACGCCGCTGGCCGGTCCGGGCCTGTCCAGCGCCCAGGGCCGCGGCCCCTCGCGGCGCCTGCTCGCCGAGGGCGACGCCGTGGTGGTGGACATCTGCGGGTATGCGCAGGGCTACCTGTCTGACCAGACGCGGACGTTCGCGCTCGGCCGGATCGACCGCCGCCTGGAGCAGGCCTACGCCGCCTGCCGCTCGATCCTGGCCGAGCTGGTTCCTCTCCTGCGACCAGGCACGCCGGGGACGGCGCTGTACGACCGCGGCCTCGAGCTGGCCACCGAGGCCGGCTTCGGCGAGCACTTCATGGGCCACGGGCCAACGCGCGTGCGCTTCGTCGGCCACTGCATCGGGCTCGAGCTCAACGAGCCGCCGTACCTGGCTCACGGCTTCGAGGGGACCCTGGAGCCCGGAAACGTGGTGGCCGTCGAGCCCAAGCTCGTGTTCCCCGGGGTCGGAGCGGTCGGGCTGGAGAACACCTACCTCGTGGGCGAGGACGGGGCCGAGCCCCTGACCTGGGCCGACGAGGAGCTCGTGGACGCCACCGCGTGATCGACGCCGCGCTCTACCGCCGCCTACGAGCGGGCATCGACGCCATCGGCCGCGGCCCGGCCGGGTGGGACCGCCTGGCCTGGGGCCCCGGCGAGGACGCCGCCCGCGACTGGTTCCGCTCGGAGGCCCGCGCCCTCGGGCTGGCCGTGCTCGACGATCCCGCCGGCAACCTGTGGGCGGTCGAGCCCGGGGCGGAGGAGGGACCCTGGGTGGCCACGGGCTCGCACCTCGACACCGTGGTGGACGCCGGCCCGCTCGACGGCGCGCTCGGCGTGGTCGCCGGGCTGGTGGCCGTCGACGCCGTGCGCCGGAGCGGCGGCGACGCCGGGCGCCTGGCGGTGGGCGCGCTGGTCGACGAGGAAGGCCCGCGCTTCGGCGCAGCCTGCTTCGGCAGCCGTGCGCTGGTGGGGGAGCTGGACGTCGGGGGGGTCCTCGAGCGGCGCGACGCCGCCGGCGAGCGCCTTGCCGACCTGGCCGTCCGGCGCGGCGTGACCGCCGGCTCGCTGCGGGAGGCGCCGGCCTTCGGGCGCCGGCTGGCCGCGTGGCTGGAGGTCCACGTGGAGCAGGGGCGGGGGTTGGCCGACGGGCCTGCGGTCCTGGGCGTGGGCACGGTCCTCGCGGCACGCGAGCGCTGGTCGGCCACCGTGACCGGTGAGGCGGACCATGCGGGCAGCGCCCCCATGGCCGGCCGCCGCGACGCCCTGGTGGCCGCGGCGCATGTGGTCGAGGCGGCGGACCGCCTGGCCCGGGCCGAGGGCGACGTCCGGGCCACGGTGGGCTCCCTCCACGTCCGTCCGGGGTCCTCGAACGTGGTCCCGGGAGAGGTCGTGCTCACCCTGGACGTGCGGGCCCGCGACCAGGGCGCGCTGGACCGCGTGCGGGACGGCATCCAGGCGGCCGAGCCCGCGGCCTGGCAGCTGCTCTCGGCCGATCCCGGCGGCGTCTTCGACCTTGGCCTGCGCGAGGTGCTCCACCGGGCGGCGCAAACCGCCGGCGTGCCGGCTGCGGACCTCGCCGCCTACGCGGGTCACGACGCGGGGGTGCTGGCCCGGCACCTCCCGGCGGCGATGCTCTTCGTGCGCAACCCCACCGGGCGCTCGCACCATCCAGACGAGGACGCCCGCGAGGAGGACTGCCTGGCCGCCTGCGCCGTCCTCGCCGCTCGCTGGCTGGCGTGAGGTCGCAGGCCCCTGAAGTCGACGCAACCTCGGCGGCGGATGAGGTTCGGCCATCATTCGACGGGCGAGCGCACTTGGGAATGCGACGGGTAGGCCACATGCGCCCCGAGCGGGCCGCTGGCGGTGATCCAGTGCGGCGAGGCGACGCCCGGCCAGTCGAGGAGCCAGTTGAACCCGAGCTCCGATCCCGAGAAGACGAATGCACCCGAGGGGGTCGTTCGCAGCGTCCAACAGAGAGCACAGTCACCGCGGTACGCGCCGGCCCGCGGTGCCGCCGACGCGAGGATCATGGTGTCGTGCCGCAGGCGGGCATGTCGTGGCAGTCCGTCGTGCTCTACGCCGTAGTGATGCGGCAGCGTCGGGGCGCGACGGATACCCGTGCCGTGCCACGGCCACGCGCGGAGGCTGCGCGCCGACAACTCCCGGACTGGCCCGAGTCGAGGCTGAACGCCAGAGAGGAGCGCGGGAGACTCGCCCAGCGCCGCCCAGCGAATCGTCGGTCACGATGAACGGGGTCGAGCGCGCGGTAGCGCCAGACGGCCATGACGGTGCCTCCCGCAGCGAACCTGGATCGCCATGCGATCCCGGCCGAAGGAGAGCCCCGTGTCGTCCACCATCCCAGTCCGCCTCGACCGCACCCGAATCCGTGAGCTCGCCGCGCGCGAGGAGCGCCGGCTGAACGAGCGGACCCCGGCCTCGGCCGAGATGTACGCCCGGGCGCGCCGCCCACTGGCGGGCGGCGTGGCCTCGAGCTATCAGAACCGCGACCCGTGGCCCATCTACCTCGAGCGTGGCGAGGGCCCACGGGTGTGGGACGTGGACGGCAACGAGATGCTCGACTTCCACAACGGCTTCGGCTCGATGATCCAGGGCCACGCCAATCCGGCCATCTCCCGCGCGGTGGCCGACCGGGCCCCGCTGGGCACCCACTTCGCGGCGCCCACCGAGGACGCCGTCGTCGTGGCCGAGGAGCTCGCCCGCCGGTTCGGCCTCCCCCGCTGGCGCTTCGTCAACTCGGGGTCCGAGGCCACGATGGACGCCATCCGCATCGCCCGCGGCCTCACCGGCCGCGAGACGGTGGTCAAGATCTTCGGCTCCTACCACGGCCATCACGACGCGGTCATGGTCTCGATCGGCGTCCCCTACGACGCCATCGGTGATCGCGACAACCTCGCCTCGCTGCCGTACGGGGCGGGCATCCCGGAGGCCGTGGTCGAGCTCACGGTGCCCGTGCCGTTCAACGACGCGGAGGCCATGGAGCGCCGCATCGTCCGCCTCGAGCGCGAGGGCCGGCTCCCGGCCTGCGTGATCATGGAGGCGGCCATGATGAACCTCGGGATCGTGCTTCCCGAGCCGGGCTATCTCGAGGCCGTGCGCGACATCACCCGTCGCCACGGCATCGTTCTCATCTTCGACGAGGTCAAGACGGGGCTGTGCATCGCCCCGGGCGGGGCGACCGAGCGCTTCGGCGTGACGCCCGACCTCGTGACCCTGGCCAAGGCCCTGGGGGGCGGCCTCCCCACAGGGGCCATCGGGGGCACCGAGGAGGTCATGCGCGTCATCGAGGACGGGACCGTCAACCAGGTGGGCACCTACAACGGCAACCCGCTGTCCATGGCGGCCGCCCGGGCCAACCTCCTCGAGGTCCTGACGCCGCAGGCGTACGACCACCTCGACACCCTGAACGAGCGCATCGTGAGCGGGTGCCAGGCGGTCATCGACCGCTACGGCCTCCCCGGCTACGCCCTGGGCGTGGCGGCCAAGGGGTGCGTCACGTTCGCCCCGGTCAGGGTCGTCGACTACGAGACCTTCAAGGCCCATCAGGACGGCGAGCTCACGGACCTGGCCTGGCTCTACAACATGAACCGTGGGATCTTCATGACCCCGGGCCGCGAGGAGGAGTGGACGCTGTCGATCACCCACTCGGCCGACGACCTCGACCGCTACGTGGCCGTGTTCGACGAGCTCGCGGCCGAGCTCGTGAGCTGACCTCGGCCCCGGGGATCGGCCGGGGCACCGGGGTATCCTCCATCGATGGCCATCGCTCCCGAGCACCAGCTCGTGCTCGACACCGTGCGCGAGCTCGCCCGCGAGCGGGTCGCCCCGCGCGCGGCCGAGATCGACCGCACGGCGGAGTTCCCGTGGGACATGGTGGAGCTCTTCCGTGAGAACGACCTCTTCGGCCTGCCCTTCGCCGAGGAGGACGGCGGCACCGGGACGGGCGCCCTGGTCCTGCTGCAGGCCATCGAGGAGCTTTCCAAGGTCGACGCCACCGTGGGGCTGCTGCTGGCGGTGCAGGAGCTGGGCTCGCTCGCCGTCAAGCTCTTCGGCACCCCGGCCCAGCGCGAGCGCTATCTCCCGCGTTGGGCCTCCGGGGAGTGGCTCGCCGCCTACGCCCTGACCGAGCCCGAGTCCGGCTCCGACTCGGCCGCCATGCGGAGCCGGGCACGCCGGGACGGCGATGTCTACATCCTCGACGGCACCAAGCGCTTCATCACCAACGCGGGCGTGGCCTCGACCTACACGGTCTTCGCCAAGACCGACCCCGACGCCGGCCACAGCGGCATCTCGGCCTTCATGGTGGAGGCGACCGACGAGGGCTTCCGCGTCGGTCGGATGGAGCACAAGATGGGCATCCGGGGCTCGACGACGGGCGATGTCCACCTCGAGGACTGCCGGATCCCCGCAGACCGGCTGCTGGGCGAGGAGGGGATGGGCTTCCGCGTAGCCATGGAGGTCCTCGACCGCTCCCGGCCCGGGATCGCCGCCCAGGCCCTGGGCCTGGCGCAAGGCGCCATCGACCACGCCGTCGAATACGCGCGGACGCGCATCGCCTTCGGCAAGCCCATCGGGGCGCAGCAGGGCCTCCAGTTCATGCTGGCCGACATGCAGACGCGCACCGAGGCCGCCCGGCTCCTGCTGGCGCGGGTGGGGGAGATGATCGACGAGGGCGTCACCGGGCCCGAGCTCACCCGCCTTTCGGCCATGAGCAAGCTGCTGTGTTCCGACGTGGCCATGGACGTGACCACCGACGCCGTGCAGATCCTCGGCGGCTACGGCTACGTGAGCGAGTACCCCGTCGAGCGGATGATGCGCGACGCCAAGATCACCCAGATCTACGAGGGGACGAACCAGATCCAGCGGGTCGTCATCGCGCGCCAGATGCTCGGCCTATAAGAACTCATTTCAGGATGCCATTGACCGCGCTGGACGCCGCTGAACGGTCCGACGCAGGTGTCCTCGGTCGGCGCCGTACTGCTCCGAGTACTGCCACCTCCCTCGTCGCGGGCCTCGGACCGTCCATCGACGCCCAGCGCGTGAATGCCATTCTGAAATGAGTTCCAAGCTGCCCGGCCCGATGTCCCCGGCCCGCCGCACGGCGCTCTTCTCGCTCGTGGCCGCGTTCTGCCTCGCGGCCGCGAAGCTGGGCGTCGGCCTGGCCACGGGCAGCCTTGGCATCCTGGCCGAGGCCGCGCACTCGGCCGTGGACATGGCCGCCGCCCTCATCGCGTACGTGGCGGTGACCGTGGCCGAGCGGCCCGCCGACCCCGAGCACCAGTACGGGCACGGCAAGGCCCAGAACCTCTCCGCTCTGGCGGAAGCGGCCATCCTCGGCGGGGTGGCGATCTACATCGGGGTCGAGGCGATCATCCGCTTGACCGAGTCCAACCCGCCCACGGTCAACGCCGCCTGGTACGCCTTCGTGCTCATGGGCGCCGTGCTGGTGGTTGACGCGAGCCGCGCGCTCATCGCCTCGCGCCAGGGCGCCCGCACCCGCAGCGCGGCGCTCTCGGCCAGCGCATGGCACTTCGGCTCGGACTTCGCCGGCACCACGGCCGTGCTGATCGGGCTCGTGGCCGTGCGGGCCGGCCTTCCCGGAGCCGATGCGGTGGCCGCGCTCTTCGTCGCGGTGCTGGTGGTGCTGGCCGCCATCCGGCTCGCGGTGGTCAACCTCGCGCCCCTGATGGATCGCGCCCCGGCAGGCCTTCAGCAGCGCATCGAGGGCGTCGTCCGGGCCGTTCCCGGGGTGCGCGAGGTCCGCTCGGTGCGCGTGCGCGAGGCCGGGGGCGACGTGTTCGCCGACGTGGTCATCGGCGTCGAGCGCCTGGAGAGCCTGGAGCGCAGCCACCACACCATGGACGAGGTCGAGGACGCGGTCGAGGACGTCGTCGGGCACACGCGCGTCACGGTGCACGTCGAGCCCACCGCCGGCGCGGAGCGAGCGAGCGAGCGGGTGGCAGCCGCCTCGTTGCGCGTGCGCGGGGTGATGGAGGTCCACAACGTGACCGTCCTGGAGGACGAGCAGGGCCGGTCGATCACCCTCCACGCCCGCGTGGACGAGCGGCTGACCCTGCGCGAGGCCGAGGCCATCGTGGAGCGCCTGCGCCGGGAGATCACGGCCGAGGTGGGCGCCGCGCGCGTGTACGTCCACGTCGAGCCCTTCGCTCCCGACGCCCAGGCGGCAACGGACGTCAGCGAGTCCGAGCCCGAGCTGCGCGAGCGCGCGCGGGCGGCCGTGCGCGAGGCCGCGGGCGGCGAGCCGGTGGTCGCGCTCTTCCGCCAGGGAGTCCAGCTGCTCGTGGTCACGGCGCTGGGCGCCGATCCGGCCCTGGCCGTGCGCGAGGGCCACGTGCTGGCCAGCCGGGTGGAAGACGCCGTGCGCGCAGCCATCCCGGGCGTGGCCGAGGTCATTGTCGAGGTCGATGCGAAGGCCCCCCGGCGCCCCGAAGCCGCACCGCGTGGCTGAAGCGCCCGTGGTGCGGGCGCCGGCCGTCGATCTCATCGCCCGTGCCACCCGCTGGCTGGAGGCGACCGCGGCCGACGGCCAGATCCGCGCGGGCTGGTCGCGGGCCACCGATGCGGCCCTGGTCCTGGGCTCGGCCCAGCGGCTCGAGCCCGCGCCGGGGCCGCTCCCGGTCACCCGGCGCGGGACAGGGGGCGGGGCCGTCATCTGCGATCCCGACTACCTCATGCTCGACGTCGTCCTGCCCGCGGGGGACCCGCGCCTCGTCGACGACCTGGCGGAGTCGTACCGCTGGCTGGCCGAGCGCCTCCTGGCCGAGCTGCAGGCGGGCGGGGGAGAGGGACTGCGGCTCGTCGAGCCTGCGGAGGTGCGGGCGCTTCCACCGGCCGACCGCGAGGCGTCCCGCGTGGCCTGCTTCGCCGCGCTCGGCCCGTACGAGATCGTGGACGCGGACGAGCGCAAGCTGGTCGGGCTGGCCCAGCGCCGCCGGCGCGGGGCGGGGCTGCTGCAGGCGGCGATGTACCGGCAGGGACGGCGGGAGGGGCTGGCGGATCTGCTGCCGCTCGAGGCCGGTGCGCGGGAGGACCTGCGCGCCCGCCTCGCCCGGGTGGCTGTCCTCGCCCAGGCGGCGCCAGGCTTCGAGGATCGCCTCGAGCTCGTCCTTCGCCCCTGATCCGGCAGGAACGGCCGGGATGGCCGCGAAGGCCGAAGGGCCATGAGCCTGCTCGTCCCGCCGCCCGCCGTCCTGCGCCCCGAGCTTCGGACGCCCCTCGCCGATGCGCTGCAGGCCGCTTTCACGCTCCTTGCCCGCGATGTCGATGCCGGGCAGGAGGTGGGCTTCGCCGTCGAGGGGCGGCCCGTCCCCGGCGGTGGTCCGAGCCTGTACGCCTACCGGCCGCTCTTCGGGCCGTACATCGACGAGCGCCGGGCGGCCATCCTCGAGCTCCCCGACGTCGCCCGGGCCGTCGGCGCCCTCGTCGCCGATCCCGGGGCGATGGCATATGCGCGGCGGGAGGCCGGAGACAGCGTGGGCGATGCGGAGGCGGTGCGCGAGGCCATCGTCTGGCCGCTCCTGGTAGGGGTGGCAGAGCGACAGGACGCCTTCGACTTCTCCGAGTTGGCCTTCGACGCCCTCTACGGCCCCGTCGAGCGCCACGTGGTGCACGACGCCCGCCGGCTCGAGGCCTTCGCGCCGCTGACCGGACTGCTGGTCGGCCACCCGCCGGTCGAGCTCGCCCCCGGCATCGTCCTCGTCCGGGCCGGCCGCGACGAGGTCACCCGCCGCTGGCCTGAGACCCTCGGCCTCCTGCCCGACCGCTTCGCCTCGGAGCCCGACCGCCGGCTCGGGCTGGAGCTGGTGGTCGCCGACGGGGGCGATGCCGTCGCCCCCGTGGCCGCCGCCGTCTCCGCCCTGCGCCTGGCGGGCGCGGGCGCCGTGGCCGCAGGCCCGCTTCTCTTCTCCCGGCTCGACCTCGAGCCGCGCGCCGTGCAGGCCCTCCCGGCCGGAGTGGCCACGGCCCTCGAGGGTCCGAGCGTCCGCCTCGACACGCTCGGCCTCGAGCAGGCCGCCCGGCTGTGCGCGAGGCTGCTCGAGACCGATCCCGCGTCGCCGGTGGCGGTGGCGCTGGAGCGCTGGTCGGTCGTGCCCGGAGTCGAGGCCCTCGAGCCGTTGCTCGGACGCGATCGCCGCCTCGCCGCCTTGCGCGCCGCCGCCCTGGTGGGCACCACGGCGGAGGAGCGGGTCAGCATCGCCGAGAACGTCGAGCCGGCCCTGCGGCCCGTCCTCGCTGCCGCCGTGCTCGACGACCGGTCCGGCACCGGGCTGGCCGAGACGCTCGACGAGGTGCTCCTCGGAGCCCGGCCGCGACCGCGCCTCCTGCCCGACGCCTGACGAATCTGTCGTAGGTCACTCCGATGGGTGAGGCAGATCCTTCCGGAATCTGCCGATGGCTCCCGCAGTGTGACCTCGACCTCGACCTCGACCGATCGGATCGACCTTGCCCGGCTCCTCGACCTCGCGCGATGGCTCGACCCCCACATCTCCCGGGACGCCGAGCACTCGACCCGAGTCTCCCGGGTCGCCCTCGAGGTCGCAGACGCCGCCGGCCTGGACGGTCCACTCGTTGCCCTTGCCACGGTGGCTGGGCTCCTCCACGACGTGGGCAAGGTTGCCGTTCCCCGAACGGTCCTGCTCAAGCCGGGCCGCCTGACCGACGTCGAGGTCGACGTCGTCCGGCGACACCCCGGGGCCAGCGGCGAGCTGGCCGAGCGCGCAGAGCTGGGGTTCCTGATCGAGCCCCTGCGGCACCACCATGAGCGCTGGGACGGCGCGGGCTACCCCGACGGGCTGTCCGGCGAGCAGATCCCGATCGTGGCCCGCGTGCTGGCCATCGCGGACGCCTACGACGCGATGCTCGCCGACCGCCCATACCGGAGCGCGCTGGCCGAGGCCCATGCTCGGCGCGAGCTCGACCGCAACGCGGGGACGCAGTTCGACCCGAACCTGGTCGAGGCGTTCCTGCGGCGCAAGCGCGTGCCGCTGCGGGTCGCGGCGTAGCTCCGGTTCAGCGGATGAGCGCCGCGGCGTCCGCGGCGTCTTCGATCGAAAGCGTTACGCCTGCTGCGTGCGCCGCAGCGAACGCTGGCTCGCCGAGCTCGACGCGCGCCGCTTCGAACGTCCGGCTACGGGCTTCGTTTGCGATCGGGTACCAGTTCTCGCCGAAGTCCAACTCGGTCCTCGGCCGGCTGGTGGCCGCCAGAAGTCGAGTGGCCTCCGCCGGTTCGGCGCGCGCGAGGGCAACGCTCGCGAGCCCCTCGACGGCGTACATGACACACGGCGCAAACCGCTCTGCGCGCGCGACGCACAGACTCTCGCGGAGCGCGGCGGCAGCCTCGTCCGAGCGATGTTCGGCCAGAGCCAGGAACCCCAGGTCGCAGAGGCCGCTCGCGACGTTGGTTCGGTCGTTCAGGCGGCGAAAGACCGCGATGCTCTCTTCGAGACGGCTTCGCGACCGCGTGAGGTCACCTGCGTGGAGCGCGGTGACTCCGATGTTGTGCAAACTCACCGCGAGCGAACGCTCGTTGTCGGACGCTCGGGCGAGCGCGGCCATCTCTTCAAAGGCCTCCACGGCCCGCGCGAGATTGCCGAGCATCTCCTCGGCAAACCCTAATTGGTTGTACGCGTTGACCAGTTGGCGTGCGCTCGTCTCGAGGCGAAGCGCGATGGCGGCTTCGGCCAGCTCCTTGCCGCGGCTGTGCTCGCCGTGAAAGGAGGCGAAGCGTGAGGCGTGACACAACAGGCGCGCCCGCAGCGGCGCAGGCACGTCGCCGGAGTGCTCGAGAGCTGTCTCCGTACGCCGACGGCCCTCGGGCCAATGGCCGCTCTGGTCCCAGAACCCGGCACAGGCGACAGTGAGCCGTACCTGGAGCTCCGGTTCCGCTTCGTGCTCATCGAACCAGTCGAGCGCGACGCGAAGGTTCGCCTGCTCGGACTCCAACCAGTCGAGCTGACCGTGATCCAGAGGCTCGTAGTGCGCAGTGCCGTTGGCCTCCGCTCCGGCAAGGTAGTACTCCATGTGGCGCCGCTTCACGTCTTGATCCTCCCCCGACCCCTCGAGCAGTTCCGCGGCGTACTCGCGGATCGTCTGGAGCATGGCGAAGCGTGGCTCCTCATCCGATCCCCCGACCAGGACGAGGCTCGCGTCGACCAGCGACGAGAGCCCGTCGACAACATCGAGGTCGACGCCGCAGACGGCCTCGGCTGCGCCGAGGGTGCATCCTCCGGTGAACACGGCGAGCCGCGCGAACAGCCTCTGCTCTGCGGGATCGAGGAGGTCGTAGCTCCAGTCGATGGCTGCGCGGAGGCCGCGATGGCGTTCGGGCGCATCTGGCGCACGCCGCTTCAGCAGTTGCAGTCGGCGATCGAGACGCGGAAGGAGCGCCGCCGGCGGGAGCACGCTGATGCGAGCCGCGGCCAGCTCGATCGCCAGGGGTAACCCGTCGACCGTGGCGCAGATGTCGGCGACGGCGGACGCATTTGCGGGTGTGAGGTCGAACTCCGGTTGGACCGCCCGTGCGCACGAGGTGAACAGCGCCACGCCGGACGGCGGTCGGTAGCGGGGCAACGGCATAGGTTGTCTCGCTCCGAAGGCCGAGTGGAACTCGGCTCGTGACGAGCACTCGGACGCCGGCCGATGCGGCAGCCAGCGCGGCAATCGCGGGAGCGGCCGCAAGGACGTGCTCGGCGTTGTCGAGAAGGAGGAGCACGCGGCGGCCTCGCAGGTGGCGCACGAGCTGCTCGGGGACAGCGCCGCCCGCTGCCTCCGCGAGTCCGAGTGTCCGCGTGACGGTTGGCAGCACGAGACCCGGATCTGTGAGCGCGGCCAGGTTGACGAAGAAAACTCCGCCGGGGAATGCGTCGAGGAGCTCGGCGGCGACGTGGGCTGCGAGCCGGGTTTTCCCCGTGCCACCCGGGCCGGTCAGTGTCACGAGGCGCGTGTTCGGGTGGGCGAGCAGCGCCGTCAGGTCGCGGATCTCGCGCTCGCGGCCGACAAGCGGCCTCGCGTGAAGTGGGAGGTTTGTCGGCCGAGCATCGAGGCCGACCGGCGGCGGGAACTCGCTCGTCAGCGTCGGCGATACGAGCTGGAAGAGGTGCCGCGCCGGCCCGAGATCGTTGAGGCGGTGCTCGCCGACGTCACGGATCGCCGCCTCTTCCAGCGGCGTCTCGGCGAGCAAGTCGCGCGTCGTCTGCGAGACAAGGATCTGGCCGCCATGCGCAACGCCACAGATGGCGGCTGCTCGGCGGGGCCCGGAGGCCGAGCAGGCACCGGCTTCCGTCGCCGCTGCTGAATGGACGCCAATCCTCACCGCTCCCCTGGTTGCCCGCTCGATTCCGACTGCCGCTCCAACGGCGTCCCGTGCACGCCCGAAGGACGCGAGCACTGACCCCTCGCGCGCCTCGAGGTCGAAACCCCCGTGTTGCCCGACGACAGTTCGCACGAGCTCGCGATCGCCGACGTCCAGCGCAAGCAGGAACGTCACCGTCCCGCTCGGCATCACGGTGGCTGGGTGCATCGGCGCAAAGACATCAGGTGCGGCAAGCTCCGCGTCCTGGTTGAGAATTCCCCGCTCGAGCCGCCGCAGCGCCTGACTGGGCTCGATCCCCAGCTCGTCAACGAGCACCCGGCGCGCTTCGCCGAACGCCGCCACCGCCTCGGCCTGCCGGCCGGCGCGGTAGAGCGCCACCATCAGCTGGCCGCGCAGACGTTCGCGGTGTGGATGCTCGAGGACCAGGCGCTCGAGCTCGGGCACCGTCTCCGCGTGCCGGCCAAGCTGGAGATCTGCCTCCACGCAATCCTCGAGCGCGGCCAGGCGCAACTCTCCGAGACGTTCCGACTCGCTGCGGGCGAACCAGTCGTCTGGGAAGTCCGCCAGCGGTTCTCCGCGGAACAACGCAAGCGCTTCGCGGAGCTTCGCGGCTCGCAGAGAGGGGCCGTTGGCGTAGGCCTCGGCGGTCATGCGCTCGAAGCGGCGAACGTCGATCTCGTCCTCCGATCCGAGCCGCAGCACATACCCCGACGGACACGTCTCGATCCGGTCCGCCCCAAGCCGCTTGCGCAGCGCTGAGATGTGCCCATAGAGCGCCGTCTGCGCGGTCGCCGGCGGCCGCTCGCCCCACAGGACGTCGACGAGCTCGTCGCTCCGGACGATCTCGCCGGCGCGGAGCAGCAGCAGCCCCAGGACCATCAACTGCTTCGGCCGAGCCGGCGTGAGGTCAACCCCTTCGGCTTCGACCTCGAGCTTGCCCAGCACCCGGAACTCCACGGCGAGCCGTCCTGACAGCGATTTCCTGGTCGTTCCACCTTAGCCCGGCCACGGAGCGTCGAACAGCGTTAGTTCACCGTTAGCCCCCACGAGGACACTCGCCTCGACGCGGGTTCTCGCCCGCGACCCCGAGAGGAGAGTCTGATGAAGAACGTGAGGAGCTTCACCATGAAGCGGACCATGGCGTTCGTCGCGGTGGTCGCGGTCGCTGCCGGCCTGGCTGCGACGAGTCAGGCACATACCACCGGCGCGGCACACCCGGCCGGGCGTGCGGACCTCGAGCTCACCTACACGAAGTGGTTTGCCCCGAGCTTCCCGAACATGGTGGGCGTTGTCGGCGGCGACCTCTCGGGCCAGTTCGGCGGTGCGGTGCTCCATGTCGCTCCGACGGACTCGAGCGGCCGCTTCCTCCAGCTCACGGCCGTCTACATCGTCATCGCAGCGGATCCGTCGAGGTCCTTCACCGCGCACGTCGAAGGAGTGCAGGACAACGCGACGCAGACGGCCGTGCTTGACGGCCGCGTCGTGGATGGCCAGCTGAAAGGCGCGCACGTCCACGCCGAATTCAAGGTGATCAGCTGCACAGAGGCACCAAACGGCACGTGCTTCCAGGGCACCATCACCGTCGGTCGGGAAGACTCGCCCGACTGAGCGGTTGCGCGGGCAGAGAGGACCGGGCCGGGCGACGGCACGATGCCGTCGCCCGGCCTACTCCGGTGTGTCGATCTGGGCCCCTGATCGACGGGTCCCGGGGTGCCAACGGCGTGCCGCGCCTCGGCGGGCGGGGGCCCGACGATCGCATCGGGAGTCTGGTATCCGGCGCTCGCCGATGCTCTCCGGCTACAAGCGGCGGCCTCAGGCCAGCTTGGCCTTCACGATCCACCGCTTCGACCAGCCACGATGCCCGGTGGGCGGCTCGCGCGTGAGCCACAGCCCGGTCCACTTCGGCCCGAGCTCCGGCACGCGAATCGTGGCGTCGATGCGGCCCCGCGCGTCCGGCCGGAACACGCCAACCGACACCCGCTGCGTGGGCGTGCGCGAGAGCCACAGCTCGTAGAACCCCTTCCCGGTCGGGGCCAGGCCGTCGATGCGCACGCGGATCGTCCGGGTGGGGCCGCCGGTGGAGGCGAAGCTCGCCTGCCCGCTCGCCGTCTGGCCCACGTTGGGCTTCAGCGCCACGGGATTCGCCAGCGTGCCGGGCGATGAGCCGCTGCTCTCGCCGGCGATCGCCACGACCGCCAGCACGACCGCGGCAGCGGCGAACCCGACCGTGGCCACGCGCCACGTGATCAGGCTCTCCCATCTCCGGGCGAGCCAGGACGGCCGGCGCTGGGCGACCTCGGGCGCGCCGGCGAGCACGGGATCTCGCTCCTGCTCCACCCGGTCGGGAATGGCGAGCACCCGCAGGCTGAGCTCGTCGGGGACCTCGCCCGGCCGCCCGGCGGAGCGGAGCAGGCGCTCGAGCGGCTCGTTGACCGGCTCGTCAGCCATGCGCCACCTCCCGTTGCGATGCCAGGCGCTCGGCGAGCGTGGCCAGCGCCGTGCGTGTGCGTGTCTTCACCGTGCCGAGCGGTATACCCGTCCGGGCGGCGATCTCGCTCTGCGAGAGCCCGTCGTAGTACGCGAGCTCGATCAGCTCGCGTGAGCCGTCCGGCAGCGCGGCCACGGCCGCGTGCACCTCGAAGGCCTGCATCTGGCTGAGCGCCTCCTCGGCCGGGCCTGGTCCGGAGTCGACCACCTCGGGAACCTCGCCGGACACCACCGGCTTGCGACGGCGTAGGGCGTCGCGGCTCGCGTTGCGGGCGATGGTGAAGATCCAGGGTGCCGCCGCCCCACGGCTCGGCTCGTACCGGCGGGCCGAGCGCCAGACGGAGGTGAAGACCTCCTGGGCCACATCCTCGGCCGCAGCCTGCTCACCCATGAACCGAGAGGCCAGCGTGATCACGGCCGGCGCGAACCGGCGCCACAGGCTGGCGAAGGCCTCGCGATCTCCCGCGGCGACCAGGACGAGCAGCTCCTCGTCGCTGTGCTCGGTCGGCACTGGGACACGATAGGTGGCGCGATCGAGGGCATGAGCGCAGGGGAAGCCGGGGCGGACGGCAGGCGTCATGAAGGCAGTACGCGGCGCGAGCGCGCGTGGTTCGCAAACCGATGGCGCGCCTGAAGCGTTTCGCCGCGGACCTCGACTCCCGCGAAAGGACGACATCGTGAGCTCCCCTCGACACCTGTCTCTGGTGGCGGCGCTGGCCGTCGGCGCGCTTGTGCTCGCCGCCTCGGCTGCGGCCGCGCCGGTCGGCACTCCCGCCACTGGCAAGAAGTGTGCCGCGACTCCCTACAACGCTGGCGGCGCCGTGTGCCCGCCCGGCAGCCAGTCGGCTCTGCGGCTTCGGGTGACGGGCGTGCCCGAGCGCGTCGCGCTTCACGCCAGATACCGTCAGACGCTCGTGGTGCCGGTCCACCTCTCTCGGGCCGCCGCACTCTCGGTCGACCTTCGGCGAGGGAATCACCGCACGCGCCACGCGGTCATGCGCCACGCCGGCGCGGGGACGGTTCGCGTCTCCCTCGGGCTACGTGGACTGTCGGCAGGCGGCTACACACTCCGAGTCTCGGGGTACGGCGTGGGCGGCGGCAGTGCCTTCGTGTCGCGTCACCTCCAGCTCGTTCCCTGACGCACCCGACCGCGCCTCCGGCACGTCCCGGCCCACATCCGGGCGTGCCGGAGGCGGCAGGTTGGCGACGTGCCCCACAGCTCGGCCCTCCTGCTTTCCCGGCGCCTCGCCGTCCTGCGTGGTGCTAGCACCGCCGCGGCGGCGGACGAAGCCCTCGCCGCCGTGATGGCGGCGGCCCTGGCCTGGCTCGTCGCCGAGTCGGCTGCCGGCGCGACCGAGACCGAGGTCCGGCCCGCCCGCGAGGCCCTCGCTCGCGCCATGGCCCGCCACGCCGCGGCCCGCGATCGCTTCCCAGATCGGCCACTACGCTGTGGTCACGAGCACGTTCCCTGCATCGTCCGATCCCCTGAGGCAGCGCGAAGCGCAGGCCTATGGCCGCTTTCGTCGCCGGCTCGAGGCGGCTGACGCGCTGCTGGGCCTGGCCCTGGCCTTGATCGGGGCCCTCGCGGGCGCGTGGCTGGCCGACACGCTCGACACGCCGGGCCCGCTGATCGTCGACGTGGCCGTGTGGCTGGCGGTTGTCGGGGGCGCGGCCGAGCTCGCCGGCCTGCCGCTGTCGGTGGTGGCCTACCGGCGCTCGCGCCGCGAGGGGCTGTCGCGCCAGCGACCGGGGCCGTGGCTGCTCGACCGGGCCAAGGGGCTCGTCCTGGGCTTCGTCGTCGGGGTCCCGGCGGTCACCGCCCTGCTGGCTCTCCAGCGCCAGCTGCCCCACGGCTGGTGGTTTCCGGCTGCGCTGGGAGCGGCCGGGCTCGAACTGGTCATGGCCACCATCGGCCCGGTCCTGATCCTGCCCCTCTTCCTGCGCTCGCGGCCGCTCGACCCCGGCCCGCTCGCCGACGACCTCGTCGACCTGGCCCGGCGGGCCGGCGTTCGCGTGGCCTCCATGCGGGTGCTCGAAGCGGGCGCCAAGACCTCGGCCGGGAACGCGTTCGTCAGCGGTCTCGGCCCGACGCGGCGGATCATGATCTTCGACACCCTCATCGGCGAGGACGGGGAGCCGGACGCGGAGCGGATCCAGGAGATGCGCGCTGTCCTCGCTCACGAGCTCGGCCACGCCCGGGCGCTCGATCTGTGGCGGGGCCTGGCACTGGGCGCCGCCTCGGCCCTGGTGGCCTTCGCCTTTGCCAACTGGCTGCTGGGGGTCCTGCCGTCCTCGCTCGTCCACGCCGGCCCGGGGAGCCTGTCCGCCCTTCCGGCGCTCGCCCTGGCGCTGGGCATCGCCTTCGTGCCCCTGGGAATCCTGGCCGCGGCCCATTCCCGCCGCCGCGAACGCGCCGCCGACGCCTTCAGCCTGCGCACGGCCCGCGACGGCGAGGCGCTCGCCCGGGCGCTCGAGCGCATCTGCGCCCAGAACCTGTCCGAGCTGCGCCCGCCGCCGCTCTACGTGGCCCTGCGCATGAGCCATCCGGCGCCCTTCGAGCGCATCGCCACGGCCCGCGGGCGGAAGGACTTCGGTCCGCAGAGCCGAATGGCGCACGCGTGAATGCGGACTTCGCGGCCGCCATCCCTCCTCTCGGCGCGCCCGGTCGCGCCTCAAGGCCCCTGCCTTCTCGGAGCGAGGCCGGCGTGGCCCGCGTTCTAGCGCTCGCCAACCAGAAGGGCGGCGTGGCCAAGACCACGAGCACCGTCAACCTGGCGGCGGCCCTGGTCGAGCGGGGCAAGCGGGTCCTGGTCGTCGACCTCGACCCGCAGTCCAACCTGACCATGTCGCAGGGCTTCGACCCCGAGGGTCTCGAGCGCTCCATGTTCGACGTCCTCGTCCATCGCACGCCCATCGAGGACGTCCTCCAGCACAACGAGTTCGACCTGGCCGTGGCCTCGATCGACCTGGCCGGAGCGGAGCTCGCGCTGTCGTCGATGATCGGGCGGGAGCGCGCCCTCGAGAAGGCCCTCCTGCCGGTGCGCGCCGACTACGACTTCATCCTCATCGACACGCCGCCGTCACTGGGGCTCATCACCATCAACGCCCTGACAGCCGCCGACGGCGTCATCGTTCCGGTGCAGTGCGAGTACCTGTCACTGCGCGGCCTCGTCCAGCTCGAGAACACGCTGGCCATGATCCGTGAGAACCTGAATCCACGGGTACGTATCGTCGGAATCCTTCCCACCATGTTCGACGGGCGCCTCCTGCACTCCCGGGAGGCGATCGAGATCCTGCGCGAGCACTTCGGCGACATCGTGTTCGAGACCCGCATCCGCAAGACCATCCGCTACGCCGAGGCCCCGGTGAAGGGCCAGTCGGTGCTCCGCTACGACCCCGACGGGAACGCGGCGGCGGCCTACCGCGAGCTCGCAGAGGAGGTGCTGTCGCATGACGAAGCGCCGGGCTAGCATGCGCGAGGGTCCCCTGGCGGACCTGTTCCGGGCCACGCAATCGCCCCAGGAGACGCCCCCCGAGCCGGCACCGCCGGCCGAGCCGCCCGCCGCCGAGACCGCGGCGCCGGCGACGGAGCCCGAGCCGGCGCCGCAGCCCCACCTCCAGGCCGTCCCGGGCCCGGACGAGGTCGCGCCCGCGCCGCGTGAGACGCACATGCCGTACACGCCGGCCCGCGATGCCTCGAGCTACCTGGCCATGATCCGGGTGGTCGGCGTCGGCGGAGCCGGGCTGAACGCCGTGAGCCGCATGATGGAGGCCGAGATCCAGGGCGTCGAGTTCGTCGCCGTCAACACGGACGTGCAGCAGCTCGCCATGTCGGAGGCGCCCGTGAAGATGCAGCTCGGCCGCGAGCTGACGCGCGGCCTCGGCTCCGGGGCCGACAGCGAGGTCGGCCGCCGCGCGGCCGAGGGCGCGGTCGACCGGATGCGCGAGATCCTGCGCGGCTCGGATCTCGTCTTCGTTGCCGCGGGCGAGGGCGGCGGCACGGGCACCGGCGCCGCACCCATCGTGGCCCGTGTGGCGCGGGAGCTCGGTGCGCTCACCATCGGCATCGTGACCACGCCGTTCCGGTTCGAGGGGACGCGGCGCAAGGCCGTGGCCGACGACGGCATGGCCCGCCTGCAGGCCGAGGTGGACACCCTCATCACCGTGCCCAACGACCGCCTGCTCGAGGTCCTCGAGCCGAGCACCTCGATGGTGGACGCCTTCCGCGTGGCCGACGACGTCCTGCGCCAGGGCGTGCAGGGCATCTGCGACCTCATCACGCGCCCCGGGCTGATCAACCTCGACTTCGCCGACGTGCGCGCCATCATGGAGCGCTCGGGGAGCGCCCTCATGGGCATCGGCATGGCCACAGGGCCCGATCGCGGCGCCGACGCGGCCAAGCGGGCCATCGACTCCCCGCTGCTGTCCGCGCCGCTCGAGGGGGCGACGGGGATCATCCTCTCCATCGCCGGCGGCGAGGATCTCGGGCTGCTCGAGATCACGCAGGCGGCAGATGTCGTGCGCGCCGCCGCGGTCGACAACGCCAACATCATCTTCGGGGCCACGGTGGACCCGGAGCTCACGGGCCAGCTGTGGGTGACGGTCATCGCCACCGGCTTCCCGATCGCCGGGAGAGGGCGGCGCCCGCTTCATGCGTCCCGTGGGCGGCCACACGTACGGCCGCGACGACGACATCGACATCCCGCCCTTCCTGCGCGACCGCTGATCCCGCAGGGGCCCGGCGGCCCTCTACCCTGTCTGCATGAGCGCGGGAGCGATCGCCGCCGGCCACCCGGAGACGGCGCGCGTGGGGGCCGAGATCCTCGCCGCCGGCGGCTCGGCCGTGGACGCCTGCGTGGCCGGCGGCATCGCCGCGTGGGCGGCCGAGCCGACGGTCACCGGCCCCGGCGGGGGCGGGTTCATGCTCGTCCACGATGCCCGCCGCCACCGCACCGTGGCCCTCGACTTCTTCACCGCGCTGCCGGGCATCGGCCTGACCCCGCGGTCGCGGCCGGGGCTGATCGACGTCGACGTCGAGTTCGGCACCACCACCCAGCTGTTCCGCGTCGGGCCGGCCTCCTGTGCCGTGCCGGGCGTGCCCTTCGGGCTTGCCCTGGCTCACCGCCGCTTCGGCCGCCTGCCCTGGGCCGAGCTCGTGGCGCCGGCCGTCGAGCTCGCCAGGAACGGGGTCGAGGTGACGCCGGCGCACGCTGCGCTGTTCGCGATCCTCGAGTCCATCCTCCTGCGCGAGCCGGAGTCGCGCGAGGTCTTCGGCCCGTACGGGGTGCTTCTCGGCGAGGGCGACACCGTGATCAACACGCGCCTGGCCGGCACCCTCGAGCGCTACGCCGAGCACGGCGCCGACGAGTTCGTGGACGGAGAGACGGGCCGGAGCATCGCCCGCTGCCTGAACGAGCGCGGGGGCACGCTGACCGCCGACGATCTGGCGCGCTACCGCGTCATCGTCCGCCGGCCCCTGGAGATGAGCTACCGCGGGTCGCCCATCGCCACCAACCCGCCGCCGTCGTCGGGCGGCGTGCTCATCGCCCACGCCCTCGCCGTGCTGGGACGCCTCGAGCTCGGCGGCGCGCCGAACGACCCCGCCAGCGTGCGCGCCGTGCTCCTCGCCCTGCGCGCGGCCCAGGCGGCCCGGACCGCGCCCTTCGAGCGCGCCCTCGTGCGCGGCGGGGCGGCGGCCCTCATGCTCGACGACGACCACGTGGACCGGTCGCTGGCCGCCGCGTCGGCGCGCGCCCCGGAGCCGGCGGCCGCGCGAGGCACCTCCCACCTGTCGGTCATCGACGGCGAGGGCAACGCCGCCTCCATGACCTGCTCCACCGGCTGCGGCTCGGGTGTCTTCGCCCCCGGGCACGGGCGTGCACCTGAACAACATGCTCGGCGAGACCGACCTCGCCCTGTCCTCCGTCCGCCTCCAGCCCGGCGCCCGCCAGACGAGCATGATGAGCCCGACGCTGGCCTTCCGCGGCCCGGACGAGGGACCGCCCGGCGTGCGGCTCGCCCTGGGCTCGTCCGGCTCGGAGCGGATCCGCTCGGCCATCGTGCAGGTGCTGAGCCATGTCCTCGACCACGGACGCCCGGTGGACGAGGCCATCCGGCTACCGCGGCTCCACCCCGACGGCCCGCTGGTGCAGTGCGAGGGCGGCTTCCCCGAGGCCACGGCCGACGCGCTGGCCGAGGACGGCGAGCGGGTCGTCCGCTGGCCCGACCGCAACCTCTACTTCGGCGGTGCCCAGGGGGTCACGTCCGACCCCGGCGGGGCGGGCTTCGCCGCCGGCGGGGACCCCCGGCGCGGCGGTCACGGCATCGTGGTCGGGGCGCCGCGATAGCGGCTCCCCTGACGGTCAGATCACATGCAGGGGAGCGAGCGTACGGTCGCGGATGAAGCCGTCAAACTGGAACGTCTCGTCGTCTCCGTACGCTCGCTCTACCCTGCTCGAAGGCCCCGATCCGACCATCGGTGCCCGCCTCCTCGATTCCGGTTGCTTGGGGTCCGGGATGACGACTAGGCGGTGCCTGGCCTTCTCGTGCGAGGGCACCATACCGCACGGTGCGGCCGTCACGGAGAAGATTTGGCGCAGCTCAAGTGAAGGATCCGTGAACCCCCGGTAGGGCCCGTCAGGACTGTCTAGGAATCCTGCTCGCCGACTTCCTCGGGCGCGCTGACCTTCCCGTTCGTCCGCGCCCGGGCCGCGATGGCCCGCTGGGCCTGCACGGCGCTCGTCGCCCGCCGCACGAGGCCCGTCACGGCCTTCAGCCGGGTCTTCTCCGAACGGTCCTCGAGCAGCTGCTGCTTGACGTCGACGCCGAAGTCGATGCGGCCCGCGATGGCATAGGACAGGCGAGGGCCGGGCTCCGGCTCGGGCGGCCCCTCGTCGCCCTCGGCCACCGCCACGAGGTCGCGATAGGCGGTCAGAGCCTCGGCCACCGCGTCCGACTCGGCCTCGTCGGGCTCGTCCTCGACCGTCCGGGTGTCGGCGGCCAGGTAGGGGTGGGCGTCCTCGTCGATGCGCTCGATGGTCACGGGCTCCCCGCCGGTGACCACGATGTTCAGGCGCCCGTCGGCGAACCGCTCGAGCACCTCGAGGCCGACGGCCAGGCACCCGGTGCGGCGCAGGCCCCCGTCGTCGGCGTGGACCACGCAGAACGGCTCCGGCCCCTCGGCGCAGCGGGCCACGAGCTCCCGGTAGCGCGGCTCGAAGATGTGCAGCGGCAGGACCTCGCCCGGCAGGAGCACGACGCCGAGAGGGAAGAGCGGCACGTCGACCAGGCGCGGCACGGGCCGGATGGTACCGACTTCATTGGTAGCCTCAGCGGCCGTGACGCCGGACCCTGCCGACGCGCAGAGCGGGCGCCGGCGGCGCCGGCCGGTGACCCGCGAAGCGCTCGTGAAGGGCGTTCTGGCCGGCGATCGGAGGGCCGTGGCCAGGGCCATCTCGCTGGCGGAGGACGACGCCCCGCTGGCCGGCGAGGTCGTGGCCGACCTCTACCCGCACACCGGCAGCGCGGTGACGGTGGGGATCACCGGCGCGCCGGGCGTGGGCAAGTCGAGCGTCATCTCCGCCCTGGTCGCGCACCTGCGCGCCGAGGACCGTTCGGTGGGCGTGGTGTCGGTCGATCCCTCGAGCCCGTTCACCCAGGGCGCGCTGCTCGGGGACCGCATCCGCCTGACGGACCACTTCCTCGACCCCGGCGTGTACATCCGCTCCATGGGCACGCGCGGCCGCGCGGGCGGGCTGGCCGAGGCCACGCTGCAGGCCGGCCTCATCGTCGAGGCCTCGGGGCGCGACGTCGTTCTCTACGAGACCGTGGGCGTGGGCCAGTCCGAGGTGGCCGTCGCCTCGCTCGCCGACACCGTGGTCCTGGTCCTCATGCCCGGCTCCGGTGACTCCATCCAGGCGCTGAAGGCGGGGATCATGGAGATCCCCGACCTCATCGTGGTCAACAAGGCCGACCACCCGCAGGCCGGCCGCCTGCGCGGCGAGCTGCGCCAGGTGCTGGGCCTGGCCGATCGCGCCCACCGGCCGCCCGTCGTGGAGACGCGGGCCACTGACGGCTACGGGATCCCCGAGCTGTGGGCTCGCATCACGGCGCATCGCACGGCCCTGGAGGAGGACGGGCTGCTCGAGGAGCGGCGGCGGCGGAGCCTCGAGCACGAGGTGTTCGAGCTCGCCTCCGCCCGGGCCGCGCGGCACCTGGCGGCGGCGGTCGAGCAGCGGCCCGAGCTCCGCGCGCTCCTCGACGAGGTCGGGGACGCGCCGGCTCGACCCGCTGACCGCGGTCCGGCGCATCCTGGAGCAGGTGTACGAGCTCGACGGCGGGGGCGCCTAGGACGGCCGGGACACCTAGGCTTGCAAGACGTGGTCGACCTGGACTCCGTGCGCGAGGCGCGTCTCCACCTCGAGGGTGTGGCGATCCGGACGCCGATGTTCGACTCCCAGACGTTCTCGGCCGCCACCGGCACCCGCGTCTTCCTCAAGGCCGAGAACCTGCAGAAGACCGGGTCGTTCAAGATCCGGGGCGCGCTCAACCGGCTGTCACGCCTGACCGAGAGGGAGCGTCGGGCGGGAGTGGTGGTGGCCAGCGCCGGCAACCACGGCCAGGGGGTGGCCCTGGCGGCGCGCAAGCTCGGCGTCCCGGTCACGGTCTACATGCCGGTGAACGCCCCGCTGGCCAAGCAGCAGGCCACCGAGGGGTACGGCGCGCAGGTGATCCTCGAGGGCGAGAGCTACGACGATGCCCAGGCCGCCGCCAAGCGCGACGCCGGCGAACGGCCCTACATCCCGGCCTTCGACGACGAGGACGTGGTCGCTGGGCAGGGCACCGTCGGGCTGGAGATCCTCGAGGACGTGCCCGATCCGGACGTCATCCTCGTCCCGCTGGGCGGCGGCGGCCTGCTGGCCGGGGTGGCCACCGTCATCAAGGCCCTGCGGCCTGGCTGCCGTCTCGTGGGCGTGCAGGCCGCAGGCTGCTCCACGTTCGCCGGCTCGCTCGAGCGGGGCGAGCCCCAGGCCGTGGAGCGGGCGCAGACGATCGCCGACGGCATCGCCGTCAAGCGCCCGGGCGAGGTCACGTTCCCGATCGTGCAGCGACTCGCCGACGACGTGGTGGCGGTCGACGACGCGGCCATCTGCCAGGCCATCGTGGCGCTGCTCGAGCGGGCCAAGCTCGTGGTCGAGGGCGCCGGTGCCGTGGGACTGGCCGCGCTCCTCGGCGGACGGATCGCCGGGCCGGGGGAGACGGTCGTGGTCGTGCTCTCGGGGGGCAACCTCGACGCCGTGCTGCTCCAGGCCGTGGTGCGCTTCGGCCTGACCACCGGCGGCCGCTACCTGGTGGTGCGCTCCAAGATCCCCGACCGGCCAGGGCAGCTCATGGCCCTCCTCGGGCTGCTGGCGCGCGACCGCGTGAACGTCCTCGGCGTCGAGCACCACCGGGAGGGGATGGACGTCGGCGTGCGCGAGGTCGAGGTCGAGCTCACGCTCGAGACCCGAGATGACGATCACTGCAGCGAGATCCTCGCCCGGCTGTCCGAATGGGGCTACGCCGCCGAACGAGTTCGCTAGCACAGGCGCACTTTTCTTTTTCCCCGAGTTGCCTAGCTTGAGAGTGATGGGACTGTTCTCCTCGAAGGTCAAGCCGTCGTTCCCCCAGCTCGCCAGCGAGAGCGTGGACGACACGGTGGCCCGCCTGCTGCGGGAGGCTCAGGAGCTGGAGGGAGGGGCCGCGCCGATGCCGGCCGCCGCTCCCGAGGCGACGCCGGAGCCGAAGGCCGCCCTGCGCTACCGCGTGGTTGAGGGGGTGTCCTTCGACGCCGACGGCCGGGCGCAGCTGCCGCTCGAGGCGCAGGAGCTGCTCGACTCCGGGGCGCGGCTGGCCGCCGTGGGCGGCCGCCTGGCGGTCCTGGAGCGCGGTGACGGCCGGCCGCCCACGGTGACGAGCGTGACCTGCGCCGCCGCGGACGTTGCCGGCGTCGTGGCCGAGCACGCCGACCGCGGCTTCCGGCTCGTCGGTCTCGTGCCCCGCGGCGACGCCGCGGACGGGCCCTACGGGCTCGTCTTCGAGAGCTGACGGCCCGGCAGCCCGGCCATGCCCCGATCGAGCACCGGGCGGGGGTCCCTGAACCCGCGGGCGGCCAGCATGGACGCGGCGAGCGACGTGCGCACGCCGGTGCCGCAGACCGTGACCACGGGCTGGGACTCATCGAGGCCTGACAGGTCCGCCTCGGCGAGCAGCCGGTAAGGAATCTGGACGGCCCCGTCGAGGGGCTCGGGCTCCTCGGTGGGCTCACGCACGTCGAGGATCTGCAGGCCGCTGCCGGCGACCTCGTCCAGGTCCACCGGCTGTAGCTGCGCATGCTCCCCGAGCCCGGGCGTGGCCGGGCCCCGGGAGAGCTCGACCAGCTGGTCGAAGCCGACGGCGCCGAGCAGCTCCGCGGCCGCCCCGGCCTCGCGCCCGCTGTCGGCGACGATGGCCACCGGCCGCTCGGGATCGAGCACGAAGCCCGCGCGGTTGGCGAACCCGGTGGTGTCGACGGGAACGTTCAGGGTGCCGCGCGCGAACCCGGCGGCGAACCGCCGCGCCTCGCGCACGTCCAGCACCTGCGCCCCTGACGGGACGGCCTCGCGCCGCTCGGCGGCCGGCGGGTCGGCCCGCAGCGGCCCGCGGTTGAGCTCGACGATGCGGGCCATCCCGGGCGGGCGCGGCGCGAGGTCGGTGTTGGCGCGGCGCACGAACCCGGCGAGGTCGAGGTCGCCGAGCATCGGGTTGAAGCGCCGCTCGAAGCCGAGCGTCGTCGACGTCTTGGCCGACATCCCGCGCCCGCACAGCGAGCCGGCCACGTGGCCGGGGTAGATCTCGATCGCCGTCCGGCGAGCGCGCCGAGCCGCTCGTGCAGCGAGTGGAACAGCCCCTCGGCGCCCTCCTCGCCGTCCACGGCCAGGTCGGGCCGGGCCACGTCCCCGACGAACAGCGCGTCGCCCGTGAGCACGAGCCACGGCTCCTCGGTGCGCGTGTGGTCGATGACGGCCACGCAGCAGTGCTCCGGCCGGTGCCCCGGCGTGTGGAGGATCGTCGAGCGCGATCTCGCCGATCTCGAGGACGTCGCCGTCGGCGCACCGGCCGGTGCGTCATAGGCCACGTCCGCCAGGTGGATGGATGGCGATCCAGGCGCCGTGGCGCAGGGCGAGCGTCCCGTGCCCCGAGACGTGGTCGGCGTGGGTGTGCGTCTCGATCACGCCGACGAGCGTGGCGCCGTGGCGGCGGCAGGCCTCGAGCACCGGCGCGACGTGCGAGCGGCGGATCGACGACGACGGCCTCGCCGGCCTGCCTGGCACCCCACGACGTAGCCCGCGCAGCCGAGGTCCCGCAGGACGATCTGCTCGAAGATCACGCCGAGCGGCGGCCGCGAGGCGAGGAGCGACGGGCGATGACGAGCCGCTGGATCTCGTTCGTGCCCTCGCCGATCTCGAGGATCTTGGCGTCGCGGTAGAAGCGCGAGACCGGGTACTCGTCCATGTAGCCGTAGCCGCCGTGGATCTGCAGGGCCTCGTTGGCGGCCCGGCGGGCGAGCTCGCCCGTGTAGAGCTTGGCCATCGCCGCGGCCTGCGCGAACGGGCGGTCCTGATCCTTGAGCCACGCGGCCCGCAGGACGAGCGACCGTGCGGCCTCGATCTCGGTGGCCATGTCGGCCAGCTTGAACTGCACGGCCTGGAAGGACGCGATCGGCCGGCCGAACTGCTGCGCGCTCGCGCGCGTACGCGAGCGACTGGTCGAGCACGCCCTCGGCGAGGCCGAGGCCGATGGCGGCGACCGAGATGCGGCCGCCGTCGAGGATCTCGAGGAACTGGCGGAAGCCGCGCGCCGCGCGGGCCGAGCAGGTTGCCTTCCGGCACGCGGCATCCGTCGAAGGAGAGGGCGCGGGTGTCGGAGGACTTCCAGCCCATCTTCTTCAGCGGCGGGCCGAGACCTCGTAGCCGGGCGTGCCGTTGGGGACGATGAGGTTCGAGACCTCGTCCTCGCCCGTGCGTGCGGTGATGGTCACGCAGGCCGACGAGCGGGGTGCCGGCGTTGGTGATGAACATCTTCGAGCCGTCGACCACCCACTCGCCGTCCTCGAGCCGGGCGGTCGTGCGCGTGGCCCCGGCGTCGGACCCCGCATCGGGCTCGGTCAGGCCGAAGGCGGCCAGCGCCTCTCCGGACCGGCCAGCCGCGGCAGCCATTCCTGCCGCTGCTCCTCGGTCGCCGTAGAGGTAGATCGGCATCGTCCCGAGCGAGGTGTGGGCGGCCACGGTGATGGCGAAGGAGGAGTCGACCCGCGTCAGCTCCTCGATGGCCAGGGCGTAGGACACGGTGTCGGCCGCCCGCGCCGCCGTAGGCCTCGGGGATCGGGATGCCGAGCAGGCCGAGCCGGCCCGCCGCACGGACCTCCTCGGTGGGGAAGCGGCCGGTGCGGTCGAGCTCCTCCGCGATCGGGCGCGATCTCGCCCTCGGCGAACTCGCGCACGCTGTCGCGGAAGAGCCGGTGCTCGTCGGAGAGGTCGAGATCCACGGGCCCAGCCTACCGTCCGCCCTGCCCGCGGGCCTCCGCGATCGGAGCTCTACAGCTGGGCCGAGTACGTGGCCAGCACGAGCCAGGGCTCGAAGCCCTGCCGCCGCAGGAGGTTGATGCCCGCGAGGTTGTCGATGCGGACCGTCAGGCCGATCGGCTCATCGGAGTCCTGCCAGCGATCCTCGGCGGCCGCGGCCACCATCTCGGCCGCGTAGCCGCGCCCGCGGTCCGCAGGGCGAAGGCCCACGCCGTAGATCCAGGCGTCGCCCTCATCGAGGGTGAGGAGGCCCACGGGCTCGCCGTCCACCTCGCCCAGGTACACGCGGGTGTTCTCGTCCGCAAACGCCGCCTCGAGCGCCTCCGGGCCGGCCAGGGGCGTGTCCTCGCACTCGCGGGCCACGTCCAGGGCCAGGTCGCGATCGTCGGCGCCCAGCCGGTGAACCGTCACCCGCCGCTCGCCTCCGTCGGTGCGGGCGTGCGAGCGCTCCAGGCGCAGGACGGCGTTCACGTCGCCGCGGGCGAACCCGGCGCTGCGCAGGACCCGCTCGGCGCGGACGTTCTCCCGGCCGGCTGCCGCCCACAGCCGCTCGATGCCCTCTCGGCGGGCGACGTCCAGGGCGGCCTCGAACAGCGCGTGGCCCAGCCCCTGGCCGCGCGCCTCGGGCGCCACGACAGGGCCCTGGAGGAGGCCCTGGCCCTCATCGGGATAGCACTCCACGCCGGCGAAGCCCACGATGCCGCCCTCGGCGTCGCGGGCGACCACCATGGCCTTCTCGGGAGCCACGGCCCAGCTGGCAAGCTCGCGGTCGAGATCGCGCCGGTCGAACCACAGCGGCATGCCGGGGTGCTCATCGGGCCGGGCCAGCGCGAACTGGGCCAGCCGGAGGACCGCATCGGCGCACTCCGGCGCGTACGGCTCGAGATGAACGTCCTGGGTGTCGAGCGCGGCCGCAGCGGCGCTGTCGGGGTGCGTGGCCATGGCTTCCCCATCGCCCTGGGGGCGAGCCCCCGCATCCCCCAAAGCGGTTGTTCAGGTCACCGCGGCGTAGATCACCAGGACGTTCGCCGCCACGATGGCCAGGAGGGCCAGCGGAGCGGTGATGCCCACCGGACCGTAGGCGGCATGGCCGCGACCGAAACGGCCGAGCGCGAGCGTGGCCAGGATGCCGCCGACGAGCCCGCCGACGTGGCCGCCCACCGAGATCCCGGGCACCGCGAAGGTGAAGGCGAGGTTCAGCACGAGCAGCGGGATGACCGGCCCGATGAGCACGACGCCCTGCCTCTCGAGCACGAGCAGGGCGCCCAGCAGGCCGAAGATCGCCCCTGACGCCCCGACGGTGGGGACGAGCGGGTTCGTGACGAGCAGCGCGCCCGCCGAGCCGCTCAGCGCGCTGATGACGTAGATGGCCAGGTAGCGGCGGGAGCCGATGTAGCCCTCGAGCCGCGAGCCGAGAATCCACAGGGCGAACATGTTGAAGCCGATGTGGAGCAGGTTGGCGTGCAGGAAGGCGGCCGTGCCCACGCGCCACCAGTCGCCCGCGGCCACGGCCTGGCCCGTGAGCGCGCCCTCCTGGAAGGCCCAGCTCGACTGGACGCCGCCGCGCTCGAGCAGGAACACCGCCACGTTGAGGGCGATGAGGGCGATCGTGACGACCGGAGGGGCCATCCCGCCCGCGGCCCGGGGGCGGATGATCCGCTGGCGGGCGGTGGCGCCCGCGCACTCCGGGCAGCGCACGCCCACCGGCGAGGCATGCATGCAGCGTGTGCACACCGGACGGTTGCAGGAGCTGCAGCGCACGAGCGTCGGCTCGTCCGGATGGCGGTAGCACGTCTGCTCCTCGACGGGAGTGCTCACGAACCGGATTCTTCCTTGAGTCGCTGGGGTTACCGTGTGGGCCGATGGATGAGGCGACGCTCCACCGCTACGCGCGGGCCATCGTCGGCGACGCGCTGCGCCTGGGCCCAGGCGACGTCCTCGCCGTGCACGGCGAGCCCGCGCACCGGAACCTCATGGTGGCCCTGGCCGAGGAGGGCTACCGCGCCGGCGCCGCCTACGTCGACCCCGTCGTGTTCGATCCGCGCATCCGCCGGGCGCGCGTCCTCCATGCCGACATCGAGACCCTGGGCGATGCGCCCCGCTGGCACGAACAGCGGATGCGCGATCTCCTGCGCCGCCGCGCGGCCATCGTCACCATCGCCGGGCCCGCCGATCCGCGGCTCCTGGCCGGGGCGCCGCCCGAACGGGTGGCGCGTGAGCAGTCCCGCACGCTTCCCGGCCGGCTCCCGTACCTCCGTGCGGTGAGCGCCGGGACCGCGCGCTTCTGCGTCGTCTCCTGGCCGAACGAGGCCTGGGCAGCCGGCGTCTATCCCGAGCTCGAGCCGGCGGCCGCCCTCGCCGCCCTCGAGCGCGACGTCGCCTCGTTCGCACGTATCGCGCCCGGCGACCCCGACGGAGCCTGGGGAGCCCACGTGGCGGCCCTGGCCGACAGGGCCCAGGGACTGACCGGCCGGAGCCTGCGCGAGCTGCGCCTGCGTGGGCCGGGGACGGATCTCCGCCTCGGCCTCCCGGAAGGCGCTCTGTGGCAGGGCGGCACCCTCGAGGGGCCCACCGGGCGGTTCTCGCCCAACGTCCCCACCGAGGAGGTGTTCACGAGCCCGTCGCCCGGCCGCGTGGACGGGACCTTCGCCTGCACCCGGCCCCTCGAGCTCGGCGGCCGCACCATCGAGGGCCTGAACGGCTCGTTCTCCCGCGGTCGCCTCGAGCGGCTGGGCGCGGCCCGCGACGACGACCGCGCCTACCTGGCCGCCTACCTCGGGAGCAACCCGAACGGCGACCGCCTGGGCGAGGTCGCGCTCGTCGACGGCGGCTCACGCGTCGCCCGCGCGGGCCGCACGTACGGGACCACCCTGCTGGACGAGAACGCGGCCAGCCACATCGCCTTCGGAAGCGGCTTCGCCTTCGCCCGCGCGCCGGGCGCGCAGCGGCCGAACCGCTCGTCCGTCCACCTGGACGTGATGATCGGCGCCGACGACGTCGAGGTGACGGGGATCGACGCCTCCGGCCGCGAGGTCCCCGTGCTCGCCGGCGGCGCCTTCGCCTGACTCGCTAGGCCGCGCCCGAGGCGCCGTGCGCCGGCCAGCGCGGGGCCCCGAGCTCGCGGGAGATGGCGCGCGCCGCGGCCACCACCTCGCGGCCGGCCGTCGCGTGGGGCGTGCCGCGGCGGGTGGTCAGCCGCTCCAATGCGCCGGTGACCCCGATGGCCCCGGCTGCCTGGCCCCGGGCGTCGAAGATGGGCGCAGCCACGCGGCCTCGCCCAGGATGGCCTCCTCGGTCTCGGCCGCCCAGCCGCGGGAGACGATCTCGGCCATCATCGCGCGCAGCCGCACGGGGTCGATGATGGTGCGGCGTGTGAGGCGGGGGAGGGGCTCGCTCACCAGGTCCTCGAACACGTCCGGGTGGTGGGCCAGGAGCGCCTTGCCGAGGGCCGTGGCGTGGAGCGGGAGGTTGGCCCCGACCTCGAGGATCTGCAGCGTGTTGTCGGGCCGGAAGACGTGGTGGACGACGAGCACCGAGCCGCCGTGCAGGACGCCGATGCGCACTGCCTCGCCGGTCTTCAGGGCCAGCCCGTCGGACCAGACCAGGGAACGGTGGCGCAGCTCGCTCAGGTCGAGGTAGGAGTTCCCGAGCTGGACGAGGGCGGCGCCGAGCTGGTACTTGCCCGTCTCGGGATCCTGCTCGACGAAGCCCTCCGCCTGGAGGGCGCGAAGCAGGCCGTGGACCGTGCCCTTGGCCAGTCCGAGCCGGTCCGAGAGCTGCGACACGCCCAGTCGCCTCGGGCCGGACGCGAGGGCTCGCAGGATGCCCGCGGCGCGCTCGATGGACTGGATGGCCAAGCCGTAACTCCTTCGGTATTGTCGAAAGCCGTTTGCTTCTTTAGACTCGCACGATGCTGAGAGGCGCCCGGTGGTCGGCCTCGTCCTAGTGTCACACAGCGCCGATTTGGCGCATGGCTTGGCGGATCTCGTGTCGCAGCTCACCGGATCGGAGGTGCCCGTGGTCCCCGTGGGCGGCGATCCGGACGGAGGGCTTGGAACGGACCCTGATCGCATCGCCGCGGGGCTCGCCGAGGCGGATCAGGGTGACGGTGTCGTGGTGCTCGCCGACATCGGGAGCGCCGTCCTGGCGGTGCGGACGATCCTGTCCGAGCATCCGTCCGAGGTCGTGCGCCTGGTCGACGCGCCTCTCGTGGAGGGGGCCGTGGCCGCGGCGGCCGCGTCCATGATCGGCGGCGACCTGGAGGCGGTCGGCGGCGCCGCCGAGGAGGCGCGCGGAGCGACCAAGCTCTGACGTGCCGGAGCGCACCGTCCGAATCCCGGAGGGCGTCGATCTCCATGCGAGGCCGGCGGCGCTGCTCGTCCGCGAGGCCGCGGGACACACGACCCGGGTCGAGGTGGTGGCCGGCGACAAGACCGCGGATGCGAAGAGCCTGCTGCAGGTCATGGCCCTAGGGGCGACCGGAGGGTCCGACGTCGTGGTCCGCGCCGACGACGGGCCCGGGGCCGACGACGCCGTCCGCGCCGTGGCCGACCTCATCGCCGGCCTGGAGTGAGCGGGCCAGCGCGGCCGTCTCGGCGGCCGTGGCGCACCCGAGGGCCTGCGCCGCCACGCGGGCGGCCTGCGCCTGATCGAGGCCGCGCACCAGCCGGCGCGTGGCGCCGACCCGGGCGGGCGAGACGCTGAGCTCGTCCACGCCGAGCCCGAGCAGTAGCGGGGCCGCATCGGGGTCGCCCGCCGCCTCGCCGCACACGTCCACCGGGATCCCCGCCTCGTGTGCCGCCTCCACCACCTCGGACACGAGGCGGAGGACGGCGGGATGGTGCGCGACCGCATCGACGAGGCCCGCCGCCAGTCGGTCGGCGGCCAGCGTGTACTGGACCAGGTCGTTCGTCCCGATGGAGAAGAAGTCCGCCGGGCCGGCGAGGCGGCGGGCGCCCAGAGCCGCGGCCGGGACCTCGATCATCGGTCCCACGAGTGGACGGGGCATGGCCGGGGCCAGCTCCCGCCAGGCCCGTTCCACGACGCCGGCCACGGCCTCGAGCTCGCGGGCGTCGGTGACCATGGGCACGAGGACGCGCAGCCGCGCCTCGCCGGCGGCCCGCACGATGGCCCGGACCTGATCGTCGAGCACCCCTGGCTCGGCCAGGGACAGGCGGACGCCGCGGGTGCCGAGAGGCCCCATCGCGGCGGCGTCGAGGAACGACGGGGTCTTGTCGCCCCCGAAGTCGAACGTCCGCACGGTGGCCAGCCGCCCGGCCAGAGGCCGGAGCATCGGCGCCAGCACGGCGCGCTGGGCGGCTTCGGACGGCCACTCGTCCGCCTCCAGGAAGGCGAGCTCGGTGCGCAGCAGGCCGATGCCCTCGGCTCCCGCGGCGAGCGCGGCCTCGATCTCCTCGGCCGTCCCGGCGTTGGCCAGGAGGGTGATGCGGCGGCCGTCGCGCGTCACCGCCGGGAGGTCGCGCTCGGCCGCGTCCCGCGCCCGCTCGGCCGTGTACCGGGCCGCGCTGGCGGCCACGGCGGCGGCCGTGTCCGGGTCGGGGCTCGGCCACACCAGGCCGGCTCCGGCGTCGACCGCCAGGGGCGCGCCGTCGTCCAGCTCGAGCACGGCCGGTCCAGCGGCGGCCACGAGCGGGACGCCGAGCGACCGGGCCACGATGGCGGCGTGGGCCGTGGCCCCGCCGGCGGCGAGGACGATGGCGGCCACCGTCCCCGCCGCGTCCGCCACCTCCGCAGGTCCCAGGTCGTCCGCCACCAGGACGGCGCCGGCCGGCAGCGCCGACCGGGTACCCGTCAGGGCTGCCGCCGCCCGTCGGCCGACGGCCCGGACGTCGGCCGCCCGCAGGGCGAGCGTGGGCTCGTCCAGGGCGGCGAGGACGGCGGCCGACTGCTCCGCCGCGGCCTGGATCGCGGCCTCGGCCGTCGTGCCCGGCGCGGCCGCGAGGGCCACCGCGGCCTCGACGAGGGAGGGATCACGGGCCATGAGCGCACTGGTCTCGACGACCTCGGCCTCATCCGTGCGGCCCTCGCCTCGCAGCCGGCCGGCCACGTCGTCGAGCTCGTCCGCGGCCCGGTCGAGCCCCTCGCGCACGCGCGCCTGCTCGTCCTCGGCCGAGCCTGCCTCGCGGGCGGCGGCCGGGCGCAGGACCGCCGCCGGGCCGACGGCCGCCCCGGGCGAGGCCGCCACGCCCCGGAGCGGCTCCACGGTCAGCCCTCCGCGACGGCCTGTTCGAGCGCGACGAGGATGATGGCCGCGGACGTCGCGCCGGGATCCTGGTGCCCGACGGAGCGCTCGCCCAGGTACGACGCGCGGCCCTTGCGGGCCTGCAGCGGGATCGTCGCCTTCGCCCCTTCCTCCGCCGCCCGCGCGGCTGCGGAGAGCCCGTCGGCGAGCGTGTCGCCCGCGCTCAGGGACTCGTCCAGCGCACGCACGGCGGGGGCCAGGGCATCGACCATCGTCTTGTCGCCCTCGTTCGCCGCCCCGAGTTCGACCACGCCGTCGAGCGCCGCCCGCAGGGCGGCCGCGACGTCCCGGTCGGAGGGCTCGGCCTCCTCGCCGAGCGACCGGCCGGCCCGCCGCAACGCGGTGCCGTAGAGGGGTCCCGAGGCGCCCCCGACGGTGGAGACGAGCGTCGCGCCGGCCGTGGTCAGGATCTTGCCCGGGGGCGCGTCGAGGCCGTCGACCTTCGCCTCCACCGCCTGGAAGCCGCGGTCCATGTTGGTGCCGTGATCCGCGTCGCCGATGGCCGCGTCGAGCTGCGTCAGGTACTCGCGCTGCTCGTGCAGCGCAAGATGCGAGCGATGGAGCCAGCTGCGGACGGTCTCGGCGTTCATGCGCGCGGGCGGAGCCTACCGCCCGCGCCTCAGCGCCGGAGTGTGCACCGGGGCGTCCCAGAGCTGCGTGAGCTCGTCGTCGAGCACGAGCAGCGTGACGGACGCGCCGGCCATCTCCAGGCTGGTGATGTAGGGGCCCACCAGGCTCCGCGTCACCCTGTAGCCGCCCTCCGTGAGGCGGCGGTAGACCTCGTCGAAGAGCAGGTACTGCTCGATCAGCGGCGTGCCGCCCAGGCCGTTGACGAACGCCAGCAGGCTGGCGCCGTTGGCCGGCTTGAGGTCGTCGAGGATCGGCGAGATCATCTGCTCCACGAGCTCGCCCGCGGGCGCCCACTTCTCGCGGCGCCGCCCCGGCTCGCCGTGGATGCCCACGCCGACCTCGATCTCGTCGGCAGGCAGGTCGAAGATCGGCGTGCCGCTCTCCGGCGTGGCACATGAGGTGAGGGCGATTCCGAACGAGCGGGCCTGGTTGTCGACCTTGCGGGCCAGTCCGGCCACCTCGCCCAGGCTGCCGCCGGCCTCAGCCTTGGCCCCGGCGATCTTCTCGGCCAGGACGGTGGCCCCGGTCCCGCGGCGGCCCGCCGTGTAAAGCGAGTCCTCCACGGCGACGTCGTCGTCGAGGAGCACCGACTCGACCTTGATGCCCTCGTCCTCGGCCAGCTCGGCCGCCATCTTGAAGTTGAGGACGTCGCCGGTGTAGTTCTTGACGATGTGCACGACCCCGGCGCCGCCGTCGACGGCGGCCGTGGCGATCTGCATCTGGTCGGGCACGGGCGAGGTGAAGACGGCCCCGGCGCAGGCGGCGTCGAGCATGCCGTAGCCCACGAAGCCCCCGTGCAGGGGCTCGTGGCCCGAGCCACCGCCGGAGACGAGCCCCACCTTCCCCTTGACCGGAGCGTCGGCGCGGATCACCAGCTGGTTCTCCAGGTCGACGCGGACGAGGTCTGGATGGGCCGCGGCGAGCCCCGCCAGTGCCTGTGGCACCACGCTCGCGGGGTCGTTGATGAACTTCTTGACCTTCGTCGCCGACACGGTGCTCATGGCGGGCCTCCTCTGTGGCTCCTCGGCCCAGCATTCGGCAATGCCGAACCGGATTTGGCGACCGTACCGAGGGCGCCCTGCGCTGTCAAGAACCCGTCAGGGCCCCGTCTCCCCGTCGAAGTAACTCACGGCACTGCTGCGGCGAACCATGACGTTGTCGTCCGGATTTCCGGTCCAGACGGCGATCTTGTCGCTGTCGGGGTAGACGGTCGCCGCGGGGTGCAGCACGGGGGAGAACATGAGCACCCGGGCCGTGTCCTGGCCCTCGTTGCGGATCTGGTGGGCACCGTCGGGCCCGCGCGCGAACCACACGACGTCCCAGGGCTCGAGCCGGTCCTCGCCCTCGGGATGGCGCACCGTCGGGTGCCCCGCGAGGACGACGGCCCACTCCTCCTCGGCGTACTCGTAGTGGTACGGGCACACGGCCTGCCCCGGCGGCAGCTCGTACACGCTCATCCCGGTCTGCGTGGCCCCGATCAGGCCGCCGAGCCGGAACAGGCCGGAGCGGAAGCCGTCCGGGTCCTCGCCGTCATAGGTGAACTTGGGGTCGCCGATGTTGAGACGCTTCATCAGTCCTCCGTCAGTCCGTACGCGCGGGCGAGCAGCGTCACCGGGTGCACCGAGGGCACGCCCGAGCCGTGGGTGATCTGCCAGCGGCAGGTCTCGCTGTCGCACGAGGCCACGTCGGCCCCGGCCGTTCGCACGGCGTCGAACAGGGGTGCCCCGACGGCCATGGCGATGTCGTACTTCTCGCGCTTGAGGCCGTACGTGCCGGCCACGCCGCAGCAGTCGAAGTCGAGCTCCTGCACCTCGAGCTCGGGGATGAGGCGCAACAGGTCGAGGGCCGGCTTGCCCAGCCCGTGCCCGCGCTGCTGGCAGGGCGCGTGGTAGGGGACGGTGAGTGGGAGCGGCTGGAAGTCGGTGCGCAGCTCGCCGCGCTCGTACAGGTCGTGCAGGTACTCGGAGATGTCGTACGTGTGCTCGGAGACGACCTTCAGGTCCGGGTCGTCGACGCCCAGGATCTCGATGGCCTCGCGCTTGAGCATGAGGCTGCAGCTGGTCGAGGTCGCCACGATGTCGTAGCCCGCCCGGGCGTACCCGGCCAGGGCGTGGGCCAGCCGCAGGACGTACCGCCGGGCGGCGTCGAAGTTGCCGTTCGACTGGAGCGGCAGCCCGCAGCAGTCCTGCTCGGGGATGATGACGCGGAAGCCGTTGTGCTCGAGCACCGCCACCAGGTGGCGGCCGGTGCGCGGCTCCAGGTAGTTGGTCGAGCAGGCGTGGAAGTAGACGACGCTGCGGGTGGCCTCGGGCGCCTCGTGGCTGCGCGCCCAGCGCTGGAACGTGCGTCCCGCGAAGGGCGGGACGGGCGCTTCGCGGTGGATCCCGATGGTGGCCTCGGTGAGTGCGCGCAGCGGTCCGTTGCGCAGCCCGAAGTTGACCAGCGGGGCCACCGGCGTGGCCAGTCGGCCGGCCACCGTGGGCCGGGCGAGGATCTGGTCGCGCAGGGGGATCCCCTTCTCCTCCTTTAGCGCGGCCCTTGCCTGGGAGTTGATCTCGGCGATCTTCACCCCGTGCGGACAGACCTGGGTGCAGATCCCGCAGCCCGAGCAGTAGTCCACCGAAGCGTCGACGGAGAAGTCGCCCGTGCGGAAGCGCTCGGCCTGGGGGCCCTCGTACTTCGGCCCGGGGAAGAGCGGGGTGACGTTGGACACGGGGCAGTAGGACTCACAGATCGTGCACTTGACGCAGTGGTCCAGCGAGACGCGCATGTGCTCGGTCAATGGGTCTCCTCGAGGATGGCGCCCGCCGCCGCGAAGCCGGTGGCCAGGCTGATGCCGTCGCCGGAGCCCTCCCTCCACGGCTCGGCGCCGCCGATGAGGGCGCCGGCCGCGTACAGGTTCTCGAGGACGGGGGCTCCGTCCGAGCCGATGGGATGCATGTGCCCGTCGACGGCGATCCCCGTCCGGGCCAGGGGGTGATCGTCGAAGTAGGTCTCGCCGAAGGGCTCCTGGCCTTCCGCGGGCAGGAAGGCCGGATCGAGCCCGGCCACCGTCTCGCGGATGACCCCGTGGGAGTCGCGCGTGAGGCCGCCGGCGGCGAAGCCGCCCGTGGCCAGCACGATGCTGTCGGCCTCGTAGGTCACCGGCCGGGGGGCGACCTCGAAGCGCACGGCCCGGGCCAGGCCATCCGTGCGCTCCAGGCCGACAGCCCGCGGGCCGACCACGAGGCGCGCTCCCGCCTGCGCCAGGGCGTGGCGCAGGGCCCGGATGCGCCGAAGACCTGGGATGGAGGGCGGAACGGTGGGGACCTCGAACACCGGGGCGCCGAGGCGGTCCTGCAGGTCCTGCCAGACCTCGCGCGCGCGATCGACGCCCAGGACGGCGGGCAGGGCCACGGCCTCGCCCGCCTCGACCTGCGGGCGCAGCTCCTCCACCACGGCCTGGCGGAAGCCCGGGTCCTCGAACAGGCGGGCCAGCCGCAGCGTGCCGACGTCGGCCTCGCCGCCGGTGGGCGGGACGAGCTCGATCCCCCGGGCCTCGATCCGGCCGCCGTCCGGCAGCGCCAGGGCCGCGAGGTTGGCGGCCATGTACGGGGCGTGGAAGTCGCGCAGCTGCCGGAAGCCCACGGCCAGCACCCGTGGCCCCCGGCGGAGATCGCCGGCGGCGATCGTCTCGGGGGCCGCGGCCGAGGGCCGCGCCGCTCCCACTGCCGTGGGGAGGAGAAGGTTCTCCCCCGCATCGCCGGTCAGCGGCTGCCCGAGGTCGTGGTCGAGGAGCCACTCCACGCTCGCACGCACCGCGGTCGGCCCGAGGATCCCGTAGGGGTGGTCGGGATGCGACTCGGCAAAGCCCGGGAGCGCCTCCAGCGGCCGCTCCACCAGCTCGGGCGTGTAGCCGAGGACGTCGAGGGTGCCTGGCGCGAGCTGGATGGCGCCCATGCCGGTGGCCACGACCGTCACCGGCCGCCCGGCCTCGGCCAGCCGGAGGCCGGCCACGAGCCCGGCCAGGCCGGCGCCCACGACGAGGACGCCCGTCCTCACCTGGGCAGGTGCCCCACGTCGAGCATCCCCTGGAAGATCCAGTCGTCGAGCCGGCTCTGGCGCAGGTTGTCGCCGTGCAGCAGGGGGCGCATGCCGTGGAAGCGGGCCTCGAGGAACCCGATGACGGCGTCGTTGGTGTTCGGGGTCGCGAGCAGGCCCCTGTCGTGCAGCAGCCCGGCCGCGCGGTAGGTGCAGAATCCGCCCTGGCACGGGCCCATGCCCAGGCGCAGCATCCGCCGCAGGTCGTCGAGGCTGGCCGGCCGCCGCCGCTCGGCGATGTGGATCAGCTGCCCGCGGGTGACGAGCTCGCACTCGCACACGACCTGCTCGTCGTGCAGCTCGCGCTCCCGCCGGGCCAGGCGGTCCTCGAGGTGCAGGTAGCGGTGGTCCTCCGAGCCCGGGAGCGGCACGTCCGCGGTGGTGGACGGACGGTCGTCGCCCAGGTGCCGGCAGACGGCGTCGACGGCCACCTCGGCCATCCGCCGGTACGTCGTGGCCTTGCCTCCGGTGATCGTCAGGAACCCGGCCACGTCGTCGCGCTCGCCGTGGTCGAGGAGGGTGAAGCCGCGGCTCAGCGCGCGCGTCTCCGTCACCGGTCCGGACTCGCGATAGAGAGGGCGCGCGCCGGCCCAGACCCGCAGCGCCCGCGCCTCGCGCAGCCCCGGCACCAGGCGGTCGGCGTCGTCGAGCATGCGCTCGACCTCCTCCACCGGGATGGCCAGGACGTCCGGGTCGGCGGCGGGCTCGTCCGTCGTCCCGATCACGCACACGCTGCGGATGGGGACGATGATGTCGCCGTCGCCCGGGAGCGCGCAGCGGTTGATCACCGTCTGCACGTAGCGGTGGTTGAAGGCGATCATGATCCCGCGGCCGGCCTGGACGTGGACCTCGCAGCCGGCCATCGCGGCCACCTGGCCGGCCCAGGCTCCGGTGGCGTTCACCGTGATCCGGGCCTCGATGGTGTGGTCCTCTCCGGTGGCCAGGTCCCTGACCACCGCGCCGGCCACCGCGCCGTTGCTGCGCACGAGCCCCGTCACGGGGTGGTGGGGGAGGATCGCCGCTCCGCGTACCTCGGCCGAGCGGGCGTTGGCCCACACCAGCTTCCAGGCGTCGATGGAGGCATCCGGCACGCGGAAGGCCCGGGTCACGCGGGGGTTGAGGAGCGGCTCCTCGCGGCGGGCCTCGTCCGGGTCGATCTCCTCGGCCTCGACGCCGGTCGCGTGGCAGGCCTGAAGGAACGTGTCCGCGAAGGCGGGGTCGTCCCACGGCGTGGTCACGAAGAAGCCGCCGGTGTCCTCGATCGACTCGGCGGCGATCCGCCGCAGGATGGCGTTCTCGCGCGCGCAGTCCGTGGCCGCGTCGGGATCGGTGGCCACGTACCGGCCGCCGGAATGGAGGAGGCCGTGGAACCCGCCCGTGGTCCCCGAGCCCAGGTCGCCCCGCTCCACGAGCGCGGTGGAATAGCCCCGCATGGCGGCGTCGCGGACCACGCCGGCGCCCGTGGCGCCGCCGCCGATCACGAGCACGTCCACTGCGCCTGGGATCGCGGCCGTCGGATCCTCCTTGCTCAGATGACGAAGGGCGGGACCGGCATCATGGCCGACCCCGCCCTTCGGCGGTCTCGCTGACGTCGATTGCGCTACCTGTCGGGAGTCTCACCCGTGGAGAACCGGCCCTTGCGGCCCTTCTCCTCGTCTCCTTCCTCGTCCTCCTGCCCCTCGCTGAAGCGGCCGACGTGCTCGTCGGCCTGCTCCTCGAGGTCCTCGCGCCTCGCTCTGGCCACGGCGAAGCGCCCGCGGGGGGCGTCGGATGGATGGAGTCGCGCTCCTGGCCGGTGGCGAAGCCGCGGCGCTCGCCCGAGTCGTGCTCCGGGTCGTGCTCGCCCCGGTGCGGTGTGTCGTCGTCAGGACTCATTGGTCCTCCTCGTCCTGGCCGGTGCTGAACCGGCCCTCCTGCTCCTTCTCGGGCGTTTCGGGCAGCTCCTCCTGCCCCTCGCTGAAGCGGCGCTCCGCCTCCGGGTTGTGCTCGGGGTCGAATTCCGCGGGCTCGTCGACGGGATGGGAGACGGCGGGCAGGTCCTCCTGCCCCGTGCTGAACCGGCGGACCGGCTCGCCCTCCTCGCGGGGCGACCTTCCTCCTGCCCCTCGCCGAAGTCGCGGTCGATCTCGGGATCGCGCTCGGGCTCGTGCTCGAGCCGCTCGTCGTCAGCCATGGTGTTACTCCTCGTCGCCCTCGGTCCAGTCGAACGTTCGCGTCACCGCCTTCTTCCAGAAGTGGTATCCCCGCTCGCGGGTCTTCTCATCCATCTTCGGCGTCCATTCCTTGTCCTTGCCCCAGTTGGCCCGCAGGTCCTCGACCTCCTTCCAGAAGCCCACCGCCAGGCCGGCCGCGTAGGCTGCCCCGAGCGAGGTGGTCTCGGGCACCTTGGGCCGGATGACCGGCACGTTGAGGATGTCGGCCTGGAACTGCATGAGCGTCTCGTTGCCCACCATGCCGCCGTCGACCTTGAGGCTCGTGAGCGCCACCCCCGAGTCGGCGTTCATGGCATCGACGACCTCGAGGCTCTGGTACGCCGTCGCCTCGAGCGCCGCCCGGGCGATATGGCCGCGGTTGACGTACCGCGTCAGGCCGACGATCACCCCGCGCGCGTCGCCCTTCCAGTACGGCGCGAACAGGCCCGAGAAGGCCGGGACGATGTACGCCCCGCCGTTGTCCTCGACGGACTTGGCCAGCTCCTCCACCTCCGGCGCGGAGGAGATCAGGCGCAGGTTGTCGCGCAGCCACTGCACGAGCGCGCCGGTGATGGCCACCGCCCCCTCGAGCATGTACACGGCCGGCTGGTCGCCGATCTTGTAGCCGACGCCCGTGATCAGGCCGTTCTTCGACTGCACCGGGCGCTCGCCCGTGTTGAGCAGCAGGAAGTTCCCGGTGCCGTACGTGTTCTTGGCCTCGCCCACCGAGAAGCAGGTCTGCCCGAACAGGGCCGCCTGCTGGTCGCCCAGGTCGCCGGCCACGGGGATGCCCTCGAGCGGCGCCTTGGCCGTCCCGTAGACCTCGCTCGACGAGCGGATCTGGGGGAGCATGGCCCGCGGGACGCCGACGATGCCCAGGAGCTCGTCGTCCCAGTCCAGGGTCTCGAGGTTCATGAGCAGCGTGCGGCTGGCGTTGGTCACGTCGGTGACGTGGACGCCGCCGTTCGGCCCGCCCGTGAGGTTCCAGATGACGAACGTGTCCATGTTGCCGAACAGGAGGTCGCCGCTCTGGGCGCGCGCCTCGGTGCCGCTGACGTTGTCGAGGATCCAGCGGACCTTCGGCCCCGAGAAGTACGTGGCCAGCGGAAGCCCGGTCTTGGGCCGCAGACGGTCCTGGCCGCCGTCCGCCGACAGGCGCCCGACGATGACGTCGGTCCGCGTGTCCTGCCAGACGATGGCGTTCATGACCGGCTCGCCCGTGTTCCGGTCCCAGACCACCGTCGTCTCACGCTGGTTCGTGATGCCCACGGCGGCCAGGCCGTCGGGGCCGATGCCGGCCTTGTCGAGCGCGCCCTTGACCACCTCCTGCGTGCGCTGCCAGATCTCCTTCGGGTCGTGCTCGACCCAGCCCGCGCGCGGGTAGATCTGCTCGTGCTCCTTCTGGTCCACGGCCACGACGCTGCCGCTGTGGTCGAAGATCATGAAGCGCGTGCTGGTCGTTCCCTGGTCGATCGCACCCACGTAATCAGCCATGACGCTCCTTCCGGGGTCGACGGTCCCTCCCGCTCAGGCCCCGTCTCTAGATGCCGGGATACAACCCCCTGAACGCAAGGGCGCCAGCCACCGCGCCGAGGATCGGGGCCACGACCGGGATCCAGGAGTACTCCCAATCGGATCCGCCCTTGCCCGGGATGGGCAGGATGGCGTGGGCGAAGCGTGGCATGAGGTCGCGAGCCGGGTTGATGGCGTACCCCGTCGGGCCGCCCAACGACAGGCCGATCGCGAAGACGAGGAAGCCCACGGCGATTGCGCCCAGGCCGCCGGCGAGGGGCACGTTGCCTCCGGCCGGGTTGGTGATGGCGAGGACGCCGAACATCAGCATGAAGGTCCCGATGAACTCGGTGATGAAGTTCTGTGGGTAGTTGCGGATGGCCGGCCCGGTGCAGAACACCGCCAGCTTGAGCCCGGGGTCCTCCGTCTCCCGCCAGTGCCCGAGGTACGCCGCGTAGACGATGACGGCACCGATGAAGGCGCCGATGAGCTCGCCGATATAGGCGCGCCAGGCTGTCGCCCAGGCGATGCCTCCATGGGACTTGCCGATGACCCAGAGACCGGTGGTGACGGCGGGGTTGAGCTGTGCGCCGCTGTACTTCGCCGCCGCGTAGATCGCCATGGTCGACGGCCATGCCCCACCCGAAGGTGATGACGATCCAGCCGGCGTTCTGCGCCTTTGACTTGTTCAGCAGCACCGCCGCAACGACGCCGTCTCCCAGAATGATCAGGATCGCCGTCCCGATGATTTCGGACGTGATGACGCTCATGCGCTCCTCCCTCTGGTGCCCAGCTTCACGGGAGGCGACGGTGCGCTTCGCCACCCGCCTGAACCCGGGGCCAAGCACCCGGGACCTTTCGGCATGACCGAACGCGGTGCCGACTCTAGAGATCGCGAACAGGGGCGTCAAGCAGGCGCTGCCGTTCCCGCTCCGCCCTGATCTGTACGCTTGCTGCGTGACGGTGCCGAACTGGATTTCCACCGTCCGCATCGCCCTCGTCCCACTGCTGGTGGCGCTCATGCTGACCCGGTCGGACGAGGCCCTCACGGCGTCGGTGTTCGTGGTCGCGGCGGCCTCGGACAAGCTCGACGGCTATCTGGCCCGGTCGAGGGGCGCGGTGACCACCTTCGGGAAGTTCCTCGACTCCCTGGCGGACAAGATCCTCGTCTCCTGCGCCCTCATCGCCCTGGTGTCCCTGGGCCAGCTGCCGGCCTGGGTGGCCATGGTCGTCGTGGCCCGGGAGTTCGCCGTCACCGGGCTGCGCCTGGTGGCCGCGCCCAATGAGGTTGTGGAAGCCTCGCGGCTGGGAAAGCTCAAGACCACCTCCCAGACGGCGGTCATCCTCGTCCTGATCCTGTATCCGCACTACGACGCCTGGACACGGCCGCTCGTCTATCTGATGGTGTTCCTGACCGTGTGGTCGGGGCTCGACTACTTCGTGCGCCTGCGCCACCACCTCCTCGCCGCCGCCACCGAGGCCGGTCGATGACGCTCGGGCAGGCGGCCCTGGTGGTGTTCGCCTACCTCCTCGGCTCGCTTCCGTGGGGGTTCTGGATCGCCCGGCGCGCCGGGCTCGACATCCGCACCGTCGGGTCGGGCAACACCGGCGCCGCGAACGTGTGGCGCGCGCTCGGGCCGCGCTACGGCATCCCGACCTTCGTCCTCGACTTTGCCAAGGGATTCGTCCCGGCGTTCATCGGGCTGCACGTGTACGGCCCGGGCACCGCGATCCTGGCCGGCTCGGCGGCCTTCATCGGCCACGCCTTTCCCGTGTTCCTGGGGTTCGGCGGCGGCAAGGGCGTGGCCACGGGAGGCGGTGTCGTGCTGGCCACCACGCCGCTGATCGGCCTCGCCTGCATCCCCCTGTACGTGGCCGTGCTGTGGCTCTTCCGCTACCCGTCGCTGGCCTCGATGGTGGTGGCGGTGTTCTACGCCACGGTCTGCCTCGTCACCGGCGAGCCGTGGCAGATCACCACGTTCGCGGTGCTCGGCAGCGCCGCGGTCCTGGTCAACCACCGCACCAACATCCGGCGCCTGCTGGCCGGCACCGAGAACAAGGCGAAGACGTTCGGGCGGGGTGCTCCGCGGCGGAGCGGGCAGGCGGTCTAGGTGCCGGCGGACGGGATCATCGTCCTCGGGGACGAAGGCGGGGAGCACCTCAGCCGGACGGCGCGGCACCACCGGATCCTGGGCGAGCTGCCGCAGTTCGAGGTCATCGAGCTGCGCTTCGGCCCGGACTTCGAGGGCGTCGACCCGCACACCCATCCCGACCACGCTGACTCGTTCTACGTGCTCGCCGGCGAGGCCGAGTTCCGGGTCGGGGACGACGTCTTCCGCGCCGGGCCGGGCAGCTTCGTGGCCGCGCCGGCGGGCGTCGTCCACGGCTTTCGCAACGCCGGCGACTCCGAGCTGCGCCTGCTCAACATCCACGCGCCGTACGTGGGCTTCGCCGAACGGCTGCGAGGGGAGTAGGCGGAGCTCAGCTCCGGATGGAGAGCAGCGCGTCGCCGGCCTGCACGGTGGCGCCGGTCTCGACCGACACGGACTCGACCACCCCGTCGATGGGCGCCAGCAGCGGGTGCTCCATCTTCATCGCCTCGAGCACGAGCAGGGGCTGGCGGGCCTCGACCCGGTCCCCGGCCGCCACCTCGACCCGGAGGATCGATCCCGGCATGGGCGCCGTCAGGCGGACGTGCTCCGCCTCGCCGCCGGCGGACGGGGCGTGCGCCAGCGCCGCAGCGTCGTCGAGGCCCCGCCGCGGCACCACCCGCGAGCGCGCCCCGTCCCACACGTGCAGGTCGCCGGCCGGGTCGCGGGCCACGACCAGCGCCGGCGGCTCACGGCGCTCGCCCGCGCGCCAGCGGCCCGTGAAGGGGTCGCCACCCTGCTCGGCGGCGGCGTAGCGCTCCGCCGCCTCCCGCACCTCGTCCGGCGGCTCCTCCTCCGGGGAGGGCCGCCAGCGGCGGTCGAGGAAGCGCGTGGACACCGGGCCGGCGCGCAGCTCGGGCTCGCGGGCCAGCCAGCGCAGGAAGCCGAGGTTGGTGGTCAGGCCGAGGACGCGCGTTTCATCCAGGGCGGAGGCGAGGCGCTCGAAGGCGTGCTCGCGGTCCTCGCCGTGCGCGATGATCTTGGCCAGCAGCGGGTCGTAGCGCGTCCCGACCACGTCGCCCCGCTCGACCCCGGCGTCCACGCGGATGCCCGGCCCCGCGGGCCACCGGAGATCGAGGACAGTGCCCGCGCGGGGGAGGAACCCGGCGTCGGGATCCTCGGCATAGAGGCGCACCTCCACGGCGTGCCCGCGCAGCACGAGGTCCTCCTGGTCGAGCCCCAGCGGCAGCCCGGCCGCGATCTCGATCTGGCGGCGCACGAGGTCCGTCGCCGTGACCGCCTCGGTCACCGGGTGCTCGACCTGGATGCGGGCGTTGAGCTCGAGGAAGTAGAAGTCCTCGCCGTCGAGCAGGAACTCGGCCGTCCCCGCGCCGACGTAGTCCACGGCCTCCGCCAGGCCGAGGGCGCTGGCGCCGAGGGCGCGCCGGAGCTCCGCCGTCACGCCCGGCGCGGGGGCTTCCTCGAGCACCTTCTGATAGCGCCGCTGGACCGAGCAGTCGCGCTCGCCCAGGTGGATGCCGTGGCCCTCCCGGTCGCGCAGCATCTGGATCTCGACGTGGCGCGGCTCCTCGAGGTACCGCTCGAAGAGGACGTCCGGGCTGCCGAAGGCGGCCTCGGCCTCGCGCTGCGCGGCGGCCACGGCCTCCTCGAGCTCGTCCTCGCTCCGCACCACGCGCATGCCCCGCCCGCCGCCGCCCGCCGCGGCCTTGACGAGCAGCGGGTAGCCGACCGCGGCCGGGTCGTCGCCGCCGGGGACCACCGGCACGCCGCGGGACGCCGCGAGCCGGCGGGCCTCGTCCTTGCGGGCGAGCGCCCGCAGGGCCGGCGGCGACGGCCCGACGAAGACCACGCCCGCCTCGGCGCAGGCCTCGGCCAGGGCGGCGTCCTCGGAGAGGAACCCGTACCCGGGATGCAGGGCCTGGGCGCGCCCCTCGACGGCCGCGGCGGCCACGGCCCCCGCGTCGAGGTACGAGGCCACCTCGACCGCGTCGTCGGCCGCGCGCACGTGCACGGCACGGGCGTCGTCCGGCGCGAACAGGGCCACGCTCTCGACGCCGAGCTCGCGGCAGGCGCGGATCACGCGCAGGGCGATCTCGCCCCGGTTGGCCACCGCCAGCCGCCGGAAGGTCACTGCCAGGACGGGGGCCGTTTCTCGAGCAGGGCGCGCAGCCCCTCCTGGCCCTCGTGGGAGCGGCGGCGCTCGGCGATGGCCTCGGCCGTCTCCCGGTGGACGCGGTCGGGGAACCGGCCCACGACGCTCCGCAGGAGCAGCTTCGCGTGGCGCTGGGCCTCGGGCCCGCCCAGGAGGAGCTCGGCGATCCAGGCGCTCCACGGCCCCGTCGAGGCCCTCGTCGTCGGCCACCTCGTGGACGAGGCCGATGCGGTAGGCCTCACGCGCATCGAACCGGCTGCCCGTGAGGAACCGGGCCCGGGCCTCCGACAGTCCGATCTTGGCCACGACGAACGGGGCGATCGTGGCCGGGATGAGCCCGACCCGGGTCTCCACGAACCCGAGGGTCGTCGATGCCGCGGCCACGGCCACGTCGGCGCAGGCCACCAGCCCCGCCCCGCCGCCCAGCGCCGCGCCGTGCACCCGCGCGATGACGGGATGGGCGCACTCGTCGATCCGCCGCAGCATGGCCGCCAGCCGCTCGGCGTCGGCCACGTTGCCCTCCCAGTCGAGGTCGAGCGCGGCCCGCATCCAGGCCGCATCCGCCCCGGACGAGAACGACCGCCCCCGGCCTCCGAGGACGACCACCCGCAGGTGGTCGTCGGCGTCCGCCGCCTCGAACAGGTCGTGGATGTCCTGGATGAGCTCCGCCCCGAAGGCGTTGTGGACCTCGGGCCGGTTCAGCCAGGCGCGCAGGACGCGGCCATCGTGCGTGTGCTCGGTCTCGATCAGGGCCACGGGCTCACATCCGGAAGATGCCGAATCGGGGCTCGGGGATCGGGGCGCGCGTGGCCGCGGCCAGCCCGAGGGCGAGCGTGCGGCGCGTGTCCAGGGGATCGATCACACCGTCGTCCCACAGCCGGGCCGTGGAGTGGTAGGCGGACCCCTCGGTCTCGTACTTCTCCAGGATCGGGCGGACGAACGCCTCGCGGGCCTCGCTGTCCATGTCCTCGCCGCGCGCATGCAGGGCATCGAGGCGGACGGTGAGCAGCGTCTCGGCCGCCTGCGTCGGCCCCATGACCGAGATGCGGGCGTTCGGCCACATCCACAGCTGGCGCGGCCCGTAGGCGCGGCCGCACATGCCGTAGTTCCCGGCCCCGAACGAGCCGCCGACGATGACCGTGAACTTGGGCACGTTGGCGCAGGCCACGGCGGAGACGAGCTTCGCCCCGTCCTTGGCGATGCCCCCGTGCTCGTACTCGCGCCCGACCATGAAGCCGGCGATGTTCTGCAGGAAGATGAGCGGGGTCCGGCGGTGGCAGGCCAGCTCGATGAAGTGCGCGCCCTTGAGCGCGGACTGCGAGAAGAGGATGCCGTTGTTGGCCAGGATCGCCACGGGGTAGCCCCAGAGGCGCGCGAACCCGCACACCAGCGTGTCGCCGTACAGGGGCTTGAACTCGGTGAACCGCGAGCCGTCGACAAGCCTGGCGATGAGCTCCCGGACGTCCCACGGCACCCGGGGATCGGCCGAGACGATCCCGTACAGGTCGGCGGGGTCGTGGGCGGGCTCCTCGGCCTCCTCGAGCTCCCACGGAACGTGCCGCGGCCGGTTCGAGGGTGAGGACCGACTCGCGCACCAGCGCCAGGGCGTGCTCGTCGGAGACGGCGTAGCCGTCGGCCACGCCCGAGATGCGGGCGTGGACGTCGGCGCCGCCGAGCTCCTCGGCCGTCACCTCCTCACCGGTCGCGGCCTTCACCAGCGGCGGGCCGCCCAGGAAGATCGTCCCCTCGCCCTGCACGATCACCGTCTCGTCGGACATGGCGGGCACGTAGGCGCCGCCGGCCGTGCACGAGCCCATGACGGCCGCCAGCTGCGGGATGCCGCGGGCCGACATCGTGGCCTGGTTGTAGAAGATGCGGCCGAAGTGGTCCCGGTCGGGGAAGACCTCGTCCTGCAGGGGCAGGAAGGCGCCGCCGGAGTCCACCAGGTAGATGCAGGGCAGCTCGTTGTCGGCGGCGACCTCCTGCGCGCGAAGGTGCTTCTTGACCGTGACCGGGTAGTAGGTGCCGCCCTTGACGGTGGCGTCGTTGGCCACGATCACGCACTCCTGCCCGTGCACGCGGCCGATGCCCGTGATGATCCCGGCGCCCGGGGCCTCACCGCCGTACAGGCCCTCTGCCGCCAGCGGCGAGAGCTCGAGGAAGGCCGAGTCGGGATCGAGCAGGAGGTCGACCCGCTCGCGCGCGAGCAGCTTGCCGCGGGAGCGGTGGCGCTCGACGGCGCGCTCGCCGCCACCCTGCCGGGCCGCGGCCAGGCGCGCCCGCAGGTCGTCGACGAGAGCGCGCATGCGGTCGGCATTCGCCTCGAAGCTCCCGGACGAGCGATCGACGCGGGACTCGAGCGGCGGCACGGCCGCACTCTACGGGGCCGGATCCCTCCGCCGAGTCAGGCCGGGGCGCACCGGCACGGGGGAGGTGAGGTCGAACTCCATCACGACCTCCGTCGTCCCCGCGCCGTCCCGGCGCCGGATCTCGAGCCGCTGGGTGAGGGCGCTCATGAGCGGCAGGCCGAGCCGGGCGCCGGGGCTGCCCTCGTGGTGGGCCAGGCCGATCCCGTGGTCGCGGACGACGACCCGCATCACGTCGCCGACCACGCCGGCATCGAGCTCGAGGACGCCGGGGCGGGCACGGCCGGGATAGGCGTGGACGACGACGTTCGTGCACGCCTCGTTCACGGCCAGGCGGATCGAGGCGGTGATGCGCTCGTCGAGCGACAGCAGCCGGCAGGCCCTGTCGATCGCCGCCCGGGCCGCCGACAGGCTTCTCGGCACGGCTGGAAGCCGCTCGTGCACGTCGCCGACCGCCACCGGCCTGCCTCCTGAGACGAGCGAGAGTTGAGTTCCCCCTGCCGTGAACCGTGACCGTGTCCGATGCGGGTGCACGTCAATGGGCATCGGGGGTTCCTCACCGACCCCGGCGCGGTAAACCTCCCGCCGGCTCGCCCGACACGCGATTTCGGCGCTCTCAGGCGTGAAGCCCGGAGGCCAGCTCGCGCACGAGATCCTCCAGGGCGCCCGGCCCGCCGTCGTCGACGGCCGCGACGGCGGCCGACCCCACGATCACGCCGTCGGCCCCGGCCTCGCGCAGGCGGGCCACCTGGCGCCGCGGACGAGATGCCGAAGCCGCACAGGAGCGGCAGCGAGCCGGCGTGGTCCCGGACCCGGGCCAGCAGGGCGGCGAGCCGGGCCTCGTCGAGCGCCTCGCGCGCGCCCGTCGTGCCGATGGCGCTCACGACGTACACGAACCCGCGCGAGGCCCGGCAGGCCAGCGCGATCCGTTCCTCGGTGCTCGTCAGCGAGACGAGCTGCACCAGGTCGATGTCGTTGGCGGCGGCCGCGGCTCGCAGCTCGTCGGACTCCTCCGGCGGCACGTCGGCGACGATCAGCGCCTCGGCCCCGGCCGCCGCGGCCTCGCTGCAGAAGCGCTCGACGCCGTAGCGCTCGACGATCGCGGCGTAGGTCATGGGGACGAGCGGCACGCCGGGCCCGAGGCGCTCGCGCGCGGCGGCCATCACCTCGAGGCAGCGCCGCGTCGTCATGCCCGCGGCGAGCGCGGCCTGGGCCGCCCGCTGGATCGTCGGGCCGTCGGCGAGCGGATCGGAGAACGGGATGCCGACCTCGATCATCGTCGCCCCGCCCCGGACCGCGGCCTCCGCGGCCTCGGGCAAGCCCTCGCCCGCCATCAGGTAGACGGCGAGCGCCGGCAGCGCCGGTCTCACGGGGACGGCTCGCGGGCGATGACCGTGTCGACGTCCTTGTCGCCGCGGCCGGAGAGGCAGACGAGGACCACGCCCGCGGCCCCAGCTCGCGGCCGAGGCGCTCGGCCGCGACCAGCGCGTGCGACGACTCGAGGGCCGGGATGATGCCCTCGAGCCGGCACAGGCGGTGGAAGCGCTCGAGCGCCTCGTCGTCGGTCACGGGCACGTACTCGGCGCGCCCGCTCTCGGCCAGGAAGGCGTGCTCGGGGCCGACGCCGGGGTAGTCGAGGCCGGCCGAGATCGAGTGGCTCTGGAGCACCTGCCCGTCGTCGTCGCAGAGGACGTAGCGACCGCGAGCCGTGCAGCACCGAGACCGTCCCGCCGCCGATCGAGGCGGCGTGGTGGCCCGCGCCGTCGCCGCCCGCCTCGGCGCCGATCAGGCGCACGGGGTCGTCGCGGAAGGCGTGGAACAGCCCGATCGCGTTCGAGCCGCCGCCGACGCAGGCGACGACCGCGTCCGGCAGCCGTCCCTCGCGCTCGAGCACCTGCGCCCGCGCCTCGCGCCCGATCACAGCCTGCAGCTCGCGCACGAGCGTGGGATAGGGGTGCGGGCCGGCGGCCGAGCCGATCAGGTAGTGCGTGGTCTCGACGTTCGCGATCCAGTCGCGGATGGCCTCGTTCATGGCCTCCTTGAGCGTCGCGGTGCCCGCGTTCACGGCGCGGACCTCGGCGCCGAGGAGGTCCATGCGCACGACGTTCGGGCGCTGGCGGCGCATGTCCTCCTCGCCCATGTAGACGATGCACTCCAGGCCGAAGCGCGCGCACACCGTGGCCGTCGCGACGCCGTGCTGGCCGGCGCCGGTCTCGGCGACGATGCGCCGCTTGCCGAGCCGCTCGGCGAGCAGCGCCTGTCCGACGGCGTTGTTGATCTTGTGCGCGCCCGTGTGCGCGAGGTCCTCGCGCTTGAGCCAGATGCGGGCGCCGCCGACTCGGCCCGTCAGCCGCTCGGCGAGGTAGAGCGGCGTGGGCCGGCCGACGTAGTCGCGGGCCAGCACGGCCAGCTCCGCCGCGAAGCCGGGGTCGGCGAGCGCCTCGCCGACCGCGGCCTCGAGCTCGTCGAGCGCGGCCATCACGGTCTCGGGGACGAAGCGTCCGCCGAAGCGCCCGAAGCGGCCGCGCTCGTCCGGCGGATGCGTCGACGGCGCGCAGCGCTCATCAGGCCTCCTTGGCCGCGGCGACGAAGCGCCGCAGGCGCTCGTGGTCCTTGATGCCCGGGCGCCGACTCGACGCCGCGCGCGGTGTCGACGCCGAACGGCGCGGCCTGCCGCACGGCCTCCGCCACGTTGTCCGCGTCGAGGGCGCCCGCGAGCAGCACCGGCCGCCCGCGCCCGAGCTCGCGCGCGGCGGCCCAGTGGGCGCGGTGCGCCTCGGGCGGACGGCCGCTCGCCGAAGGCCCGGTCGAAGACCACGGGCACGCCTGCGGGCACCTCGGAGGCGTCGCCGTCGCGCACGCCGCGCAAGGCGCGGGCGCCGTAGCGCTCGATCACGGCCGGCGGCTCCGAGCCGTGCAGCTGGACGCGGTCGAGGCCGAAGCTCGTCGACCAGCTCGTCGATCGTGTCGGGATCCTCGTCGACGAAGACGCCGACGAGCGGCACGCCGGCCGGGACGACCTCGCGCACCCGCCGCGCGCCGCCTCGCGATCGACGGAGCGCGGGCTGGGCGCCCAGAGGATCATCCCGATCATGTCGGCGCCCGGCCCGGGCTGCGGCCGCCGCGTCCTCGGCGCGCGTGACGCCGCAGATCTTGACGCAGCGGTCATCGGACTCCCGCGACGAGCGTCGGCGAGCAGCTCGGGATCGCGCATCAGCGCGGTGCCGACGAGCAGCGCGTCGGCGCCGGCAGCGGCGCGCCGGCCGCGTGCGCCGGCCGTCTCGATGCCCGACTCGGCCACGCGCAGGAGCCCGGTCGGCAGTGCCGCAAGCAGGCGCGCCTGGTGCTCGCGGTCGATCTCGAGCGTGCGCAGATCGCGCGCGTTGACGCCGATGAGCGGCGCGCCGAGGCCGAGCGGCGCGCTGCAGCTCGTCCTCGTCGTGCACCTCGACGAGCGCCTCCATCTCGCAGATCCTCGGCGGCCTGGATGAGGTCGGCGGCGAGGTCGTCCTCGACCAGCGCGAGGATCACGAGGATGGCGTCGGCGCCGTGCACGCGCGCCTCGGTGACCTGCCAGACGTCGACGAAGAAGTCCTTGCACAGGACGGGCACGTCGACCGCCGCGCGCACGGCCGCGAGATCGGCGTAGGCTGCCGCCGAAGTCGCGCTCGGAGGTGAGCACGGAGATCGCCGCGGCGCCCGCGCTCCGCGTACGTGTCGCGCCACGATCGCGGGTTCGGCCTCCGGGCGCGATCTCGCCCTGCGAGGGCGACGAGCGCTTGACCTCGGCGATCACGCGCGCCGGGCCCGCGTCGCGATCAGCGCCGCGACCAGCGAGCGCGTCTGGCGCCGCTCCTCGAGCGCTCGCGCGTCCACGCGCCGATCGCCGTCGAGGTAGTCGTGTCGCATCACTGTGCTTCCGCGGTGAACGTCCACGAGGCGGTCGAGCGTGGTCCGTGCGCGCGCCGTCGTCGATCGCGGCGGCCGACCGCCGAGCGCCAGGCCTCGCGGCGAGATCGCCGCGCGGCCCGCGGCCACCAGCGCCGCGGCGGCGTTCAGGACGCACGGCGTCGCGTCGCGGGCCGGGCTCGCCGTCGAGCAGCGCGCAGCAGTGATCTCGGCGTTGTGCGGCGGCGTCGCCGCCGCGCGAGGTCGTCGGTGCGCGCAGGGGGCGAGGCCGAGCGCGCGCGGGTCGATCGTGCTCGACGCGTGACGCCGTCCGGCGTGACGGTCGGCGCAGATGCTCGGGCCCGCACGGCGAGAGCTCGTCGATGCCCGTCGCTGCCGTGCACGACCAGCGCGTGCTCGCATGCCGAGCGCCGCAGCGTCTCGGCCATCGGCACGCACGAGCTCCTCGGCGAAGACGCCGACGAGCTGGCGGCGCGCGCCGACCGGGTTCGTCAGCGGCCCGAGCACGTTGAAGATGGTGCGCACGCCGAGCGAGCGGCGCACGGGCCCGGCGTGGCGCATCGCCGGGTGGTGCGCCGGGGCGAAGAGGAAGCCGAAGCCGACCTCGTCGATGCAGCGCGGCGACCTGCTCGGGCGTGAGGTCGATCGGCACGCCGAGCGCCTCGAGCACGTCGGCCGAGCCGCGACGACGAGCGACCGGCGCGGTTGCCGTGCTTGGCGACGCCGGCGCCGGCCGCCGGCGGCGACCAGGCCGGCCAGCGGTCGAGATGTTGAACGTGCGCAGCCCGTCGCCGCCCGTGCCCGCGGTGTCGACCAGGTCCGTGCGCGCCGGGCGCGACGGCGACGGCGTGCGCGCGCATCGCCCGGGCGGCGCCGACGATCTCGTCGACCGTCTCGCCCTTGAGCCGCAGGGCGACGAGCAGCCCGGCGATCTGCGCCTCGGTGGCCTCGCCGCGCATGACGTGCGCCGATCACCTGCTCGGTCTCGGCCGCGGTCAGCGACTCGCCGGCCAGCAGGCTCGCAGGGCGTGGCCACGGTGACGTCCGCGGCCGGCGGCCCGGGCGCGGCGGAGGGCGTCGTCGCGGGCCGCCGTCGCCCCGAGGGCGAGGAAGCGGCGGGCGATGACGGTCGCCGTCGGGCGTGAGCACCGACTCGGGGTGGAACTGCAGGCCGTGCAGGTGCGGCGAGCTCGCGGTGGCGCACGGCCATGACCTCGCCGTCGGCGTCGCGCGCCGTGACCTCGAGCTCCTCGGGCACCGGCGGGAGCGCGGCCAGCGAGTGGTAGCGGCCGGCCTCGAACGGCTCCGGCAGATCGTCGAGCAGCGGGTCGGGCGCCGATCTGCGCACGCTGCCCGACCTTGCCGTGCATGAGCCGCTGGGCGCGGCTCGACCGTCCCGCCGAAGACCTCGACGATGCACTGGTGGCCGAGGCACACGCCGAGCACCGGGATGCGGCCCGCGAAGCGCCGGATCAGCGTCGGTCGAGACGCCGGCCTCGGCCGGCCGGCCGGGGCCGGGGGAGATGACGAGGTGCGTCGGCGCGAGCGCCTCGGCCTCGTCGCTCGTCGACGGCGTCGTGGCGCTGCACGTCGACGTCGGCGCCGGCCTCGCAGAGCAGGTGCGCGAGGTTGTAGGTGAAGGAGTCGTAGTTGTCGACGAGCAGCACGCGCGCCGGCACGGGGCCGTTGCCGGCCGGACGGGGCGATCGCGCGTCATCGCCCGTACCGCCCCGTCTCGGCGACGTCGATCGCGGCGGCGAGCGCGGCGATCTTGTTGCAGGCACTCCTCGTGCTCGCTCGCCGGGTACGGAGTCGGCCACGATGCCCGCGCCGGCCTGCAGCAGGGCCAGGCCGTCGCGCATGACGATCGTGCGCAGGGCGATGCAGGTGTCGAGCGACGCCGTCGTAGCCGACGTAGCCGAGCGCGCCGGCGTAGACGCCGCGGCGGCGTGCCCTCGATCTCCGAGATGATCTGCATCGCGCGCACCTTCGGCGCGCCCGAGACGGTGCCGGCGGGGAACGTCGCCTCGAGCAGCGAGAAGCGCGTCCTCGCCGTCGCGCAGCCGTCCTTCGACCTGCGAGACGAGGTGCATGATGTGCGAGTAGCGCTCGACCTCGAGCGCCTTCGCGACCTCGACGGTGCCGGGCGCGCAGACGCGGCCGAGATCGTTGCGGGCCAGGTCGACGAGCATCAGGTGCTCGGCGCGCTCCTTCTCGTCGCGGCGCGAGCTCGCTCGGCGAGCGCGTCGTCCTCGGCGCCGTCGGCGTCGCGCCGGCGCGAGCCGGCGATCGGCTTGAGCGTCGCGAGGCCCTCGCGGCGTCAGCGAGACGTGCGTCTCGGGCGAGGCCGAGACGATCTGCAGGTTGCCGAAGTCGAGGAAGACCATGTACGGCGACGGGTTGACGGCCCGCAGCGCCCGGTAGAGCGCGAACGGCGTCGCCGCCGTCGGCCGCACGTGGCGCTGCGAGAGCGACGATCTGGAAGGCGTCGCCGGCGCTCGATGTGCTCCTGCGCCGCGCCGCACGCATGGCCTCGTACTCCTCGGGCGTCGTCTCGGCGTGCTCGGCCCGGCGCCGGCCAGCGCCGGGCACGGGCCCGACGCCCGCGGGCAGCGGGCCCAGCAGGTCGGCGGCGATCGCGTCGGCGTCGCGGTCGTGGCCGGGCTGGGCGATCACCTGGACCGTGCGCCGCACGTGGTCGAAGGCCACCACGACGTCGGCGACCAGGAAGCGCGCCGGCGCCGCCGGGTCGCCCGTCGCGCGCGGGCGGGCAGCGGCACCGTCGGCTCGAAGCGGCGGACCGCGTCGTAGGCGACGTAGCCGACGGCGCCGCCGGTGAACGGCGGCAGGCCCGCGCGGTCGAGCGTCGGCGTGGCGCGCGAGCGCCTCGCGCAGCGGCGCGAAGAGGTCGCGCTCGGGCGCGGCGTCGAGCGGGAGCGGCCGGCAGCCGGCGGCCAGGAACGAGTAGCGGCCCGACCTGCTGGCCGCGCTCGACCGACTCGAGCAGGAAGGCCGGGCCGCGATGGCGGAGGCGCAGGAACGCGCCGACCGGCGTCAGCAGGTCGGCCGGCAGCTCGCGCACGGTGGGCCGCGGGCGAAGGGCCTGGCGCGAAGGAGTGGCGGTGCTCATCGGTGGGTCTCTCTCATATACGCGAAAAGCCTCCGGGACCGGAGGCTTCGAGGGGCGGGGCGTGGCCGTCGTCGGGCGGCTACGAGCGGGCGGCGACGCCCCGCAGGCAGGTCCACCACCAGGCAGTGGCAATGCGGCGCGTCATTGAGCCGGAAGTGTGCGCCCGGTGCCTGGCCCAGTCAAGCGCCCGGTCTCGTACGCTCCGGGGGTGCCAGGCTCGGTCATCCTCGGCGCCGCTCGCACGCCGTTCGGCAAGGCTCGGCGGCGCGCTCGCGCGCGTGCGCGCCGTCGAGCTCGGCGACCGCGGCGCACGCCGCCCTCGAGCGCGCCGGCGTCGAGCCCGACGAGATCGACTACGCCATCTTCGGCCAGGTCATCCAGGCCGGCGCGCGGCCACATCCCGTCGCGCCAGGTGTCCGCTCGGCGGTCGGCGTGCCCGAGGACGTCGGCTCCGACACGATCAACAAGGTCTGCGCCTCGGGCATGCGCGCGGTCGCGCTGGCCGACCAGATGATCCGCGCCGGCGACCACGAGCTCGTGCTCGCCGGCGGCATGGAGTCGATGTCGAACGCGCCCTACCTGCTGCGAGCGCGCGCGCTACGGCTACCGCTTCGGCGACGGCGAGCTGATCGACGCGATGCTGCGAGGACGGCCTGCGCGACCCGTGGAGCGGCAAGCTCATGTACGAGCAGGCGAGCGAGGTCGCCGACGAGCTCGGCCTCGAGCGCGCCGATCTCGACGCCTGGGCGCTGCGCTCGCACGAGCGCGCGGTGGCCGCCATCGACGCCGGCCGCATGGCCGAGGAGATCGCGCCCGTCGAGGTCGACGGGCGCGGCGGGGCCGACGCTCGTCGACACCGACGAGGGCCCGCGGCGCGACACCTCGCTCGAGCGCCTGGCGGCGCTGCGCCCGCTCGACCCGGCGCATCCGACGCACACCGCCGGCAACTCGCCCGGCGTCAACGACGGCGCGGCGGCGCTGGTCGTCGCCGACGGAGGAGTGGGCGCGCGAGCGGGGCCTCGACGCCGCTGGCGCGCATCCGCGGCATCGGCTACACGGCCAACCGCCACGACTCGCTCGCGCGCGTGCCGGCGCTCGCGGCCCAGATCGCGCTCGAGCGCGCGGGCTGTCCGTCGGACGACATCGACCGCATCGAGATCAACGAGGCCTTCGCGTCGGTCGCCGTCCAGTCGACGCGCGACCTCGGCGTCGACCCCGAGCGCGTCAACGTCAACGGCGGCGCCGTCGCCCTCGGCCACCCGGTCGGGGCCTCCGGCGCGCGTCTCATCGGCACGCTCGTGTACGAGCTGCGGCGCCAGGGCGGCGGGCTGCGGCCTGGCCGCCATCTGCTCGGGCGGCGGCCAGGGCGACGCGATCGTGCTCGAGGTCGCCGCCCGGTGATCGACCGCGAGTCCTCGTCGTCGGCGCCGGCCAGATGGGCGGCGGCATCGCCCAGGTGGCGGCGCAGGCCGGGTATGCGCGTGACGCTCGTCGACGTCGCCGAGGAGCAGCTCGAGCGCGGTCGCTCGCGGCCATGCGAGCAGTCGCTCGCCCGGCTGGCGGCGAAGGGGCAGGTCGACGATCCCGAGGCCGTGCTGGCCCGGATCGCGACCGCCGACGACATGGCCGCGGGCAGGGCGCCGGCCTCATGATCGAGGCCGCGAGCGAGCACGTTCGAGCTCAAGGCGTCGATCTTCCGCGCAGGCCGACGCGCTGCTCGACCCCGACGCGATCCTGGCCTCCAACACCTCGTCGATCCCGATCGGGCGGCTCGCGGCCGCAGACCGGCCGGCCCGACCGCGTCTGCGGGATGCACTTCATGAACCCGGTGCCGGTGCTGCCGCTGGTCGAGCTGATCCGCGGCCTCGAGACGTCCGACGAGACCGCCGCCGCGCGTGCGCGCACGCCGCCGAGGCGATGGGCAAGACGGTCGCCGAGTCGCGCGACGTGCCCGGGCTTCCTCGCCAACCGCATCCTGCTGCCCATGCTCAACGAGGCCGTCTTCTGCCTGTACGAGGGCGTCGGCGACGCCGAGGCGATCGACACCGTCATGCGGCTCGGCATGTCCCATCCGCTCGGGCCCGCTCGCGCTCGCCGACCTGATCGGCCTCGACACGTGCCTGGCGATCCTCGAGGTGCTGCACGACGGCCTCGGCGATCCGAAGTACCGGCCGTGCCCGCTGTGGCGCCAGTACGTCGATGCCGGCCGTCTCGGCCGCAAGGCCGGGCGCGGCTTCTTCACATACTGAAACCGACCGAAAACGTCCGTCGTCTCGTTTAGACGGCGAGGTCGCGGGGTACCACTCGGGCGTCATTTTCCGTTGCCATTGGAGGACAACGTGACGCTCGGATTCAGTCTTCTCTTGATCGCCGTCGGTGCCATCCTCACGTGGGCCGTGTCGGCCACCGTGAGCGGTGTCAACATCCACACCGTCGGCGTGATCCTCATGGTTGTGGGTGCCGTCGGCCTCGTCCTCAGCCTGTTCTTCTGGCGGGGCGGTCCCTGGGGCACTCGGCGCACGACCGTCGTCGGACGCGGGACGGGAGACCGCGTCGTCCAGGACGACTACGTCGAGACCCCGTAAGGCTGCGGCGGACGTGGCGGAGGCCGGTCGCCCCGCCACGTGACACGACGGGGCCGGGCTGCTTGCAGTCCGGCCCCGTGTCGTGTTACCAACACCGAGTGCACTGTCTCGGGAGTCCCGCGCGCCCTGGCGGGGTGGGAGCTTTCGCCAGGCCGCGCCCGGTGACGTCGCCCATATTCCTCCGGATATGAGCGACGCTCACGGGCACACCCTGGACTTGCTCCACCCTCGCCAGGATCATCACGCCACTCCCGAGACAGTGCACTGACCGTGCCGGGAGGATCGTTCCACCATGTCCGGCCGGAGGCCTACGCGTATGCGTGGGACAACGGCCTCGAGCCCGCGCTCGAGGTCGATCCGTTCGAGGCGGTCGCCTTCCAGGTGCGCGACGCCTCCGACGAGCAGATCAACGAGACGTCGACGGCCGAGGCCGTCAGCCGCCTCGACTTCGACCACGTCAATCCCGTCAGCGGCCCGGTCTTCGTCCGCGGCGCACGGCCCGGCGACGTGCTCGAGGTCGAGATCGTGGAGCTCCGGCCGAGCAGCTGGGGCTGGACGGCCATCATCCCCGGCTTCGGCTTCCTGGCCGACGAGTTCCCGGAGCCGTGGCTGCGGATCTCCCGCATCGACGCCGCGGAGGGCGTCGTGCGCTTCGGCGACGGCATCACGCTGCCGTGGGCGCCGTTCCCCGGCACCATCGGCGTGGCCCCCGACGAGCCGGGGCCCCACTCGATCGTCCCGCCGTCTCGCTTCGGCGGGAACATGGACATCCGCCACCTGCGGGCGGGCACCAAGCTTCTGCTGCCCGTCGGCGTCGAGGGCGCGCTCCTGTCGGTCGGTGACACGCACGCCGCGCAGGGTGACGGGGAGGTCTGCGGCACCGCGGTGGAGACGGCCATGGAGATCGTGCTCCGCCCGTCGATCCGGCGCGACCTCCGGATCGACGCCCCGCAGTACGTCCTGCCGGCGAGGCCGCCCGACCGCGGGCCGGCCGGCCCGGCCCACGTGTGCACCGGCGTCGGCCCCGACCTCTGGGAGGCCGGGCGAGATGCCGTGCGGGCGGGCATCTCGTACCTGCAGGACCATCACGGACTCGACCGGGAGGAGGCGTACGCCGTGTGCAGCGTGGCCTGTGACCTGCGCATTCATGAGGTAGTGGACGCTCCCAACTGGGTGGTCGGCCTCGTCGTTCCGCTGTCGATCTTCGGCGGCGACCGGTGAGCGCCGCCCCCACGACGGCCGGTCCTCGCCCCGGCCGCGGCCTCCGCCGCGAGCTGCGCTTCTGGGAGGCGATCGCGCTCTCCATCGGGATCATGGCCCCGACGGCGGCCATGGCCCTGAACGGCGTCGTCCCCGCCGGGCTGGTGGGACGAGCCGTGCCGCTCGTCTTCCTCATCGCCACCATCGGCGTGCTCTTCGTGGCCTACGCCTTCGTGCGCCTGAGCCGGTACTTCGCCCACGCCGGCTCCGTGTACGCCTTCACCGGCGTCACGCTCGGGCCCCGCGCCGGCTTCTTCTCGGGCTGGGCGCTGCTCGGCACCTACCTCGCCTTCACCACCGCCTCCACGGCCGAGATCGGGCTGTTCTTCGGCAACTTCCTGGACGGGGTCGGCATCTGGAAGCACCCGTCGTGGCCGGTCATCGCGCTCCTGGCGGGCATCGTCATCTGGCTCGTGGCCTACGGCGACGTGCGCGTGATCACCCGGCTCCTCCTGAGCCTGGAGGGCATCTCGGTCAGCCTGATCACGATCCTCGTGGTGGTGATCTTCGTGAAGGTCATCGGGGGCGGCGCGCCGGGCAACCAGAGCTTCACCTTCAGCGTGTTCTCCGTCCCGAGCGGGGTCTCGCTCTCGACGGTCGCCTTCGCCACGGTCTTCGCGTTCCTGTCCTTCGGCGGCTTCGAGGGCGCGGCCTCGCTGGGCGAGGAGACGAACGAGCCGCGCATCAACATCCCCAAGGCCATCGCCGCCGCCGTCCTGGCCGCGGGCGTCTTCTACGTCATCTGCATCTGGGCCCAGACGCTCGGCTTCGGCACCGACGCCAAGGGGACGGCGGCCTTTGCCGGGTCGTCCTCGCCGCTGGGCGACCTGAGCCACAGCTACATCAGCTCGTCCTGGGCGGATCTCATCAACCTGGGCGCGGCCGTCAGCGCCTTCGCCAGCGCCCTGGGAACGTCGGTGGGCGCGTCGCGCATGCTCTTCGCCTTCGGCCGGGACGGGTTCGGGCCGCCGGCCCTGGGCACCACGTCGGCCCGCACGGGCGCGCCGGCCGTGGGCCTGGCCGTGGTCATGGTCATCGCCCTCGTGGCCATCGCCGCCATGCGGGCCAACGGGACGAACTCGGTGAACGCCTTCTTCTATCCGGGCACGATCGGCGTCCTGAGCATGATCGTGGCCTACTTCATGACCAACATCGGGGCCATCCGCTTCCTGCATCTCGGCCGGCGGGTGCCGATGTGGGAGGTGGTCATCCCGCTCGTGGCCCTGGTCTTCCTGGGCTACGTCTTCTACAAGCAGGTCTACCCGGTGCCGGCGTACCCGTACGACGTGTTCCCGTACGTGGTCGGCATCTGGCTCGCCGCGGCCCTCGTGGTGATCCTCGCCTTCCCTCGGCTGGCCCACCGCATCGGGGCGAGCCTCAGCCGCGAGGCCGGCCTGGAGGAGGCGCCCGCCTAGACTTGTGATGTGGAGCTGAGCCAGGAGCAGCGCGCGATCCAGGGCCTGGCGCGCGACGTGGCGGCGAGCGAGATCGCGCCCCACGCCTCCGCCTGGGATCGCGACCATCACTTCCCGCGCGAGCTCTTCCACGAGCTCGGGCGCCTGGGGCTCATGGGGGTGTGCGTGCCCGAGGAGCTCGGCGGTGCGGGGGCCGACTTCCTCTCCTACGTGCTCGTGCTCGAGGAGCTGTCGCGTGCCGATGCCGGCGTCGGGGTCACGGTGGCGGTGCACACCTCGGCCGGCACCCTGCCGCTGCTGGCGCATGCGCGTCCGGAGGTTCGGGACGCGCTCGTCCCGCCGCTGGCCCGGGGCGAGGGCCTGGCCGCGTTCGCCCTGACCGAGTCCGGCGCCGGCTCCGATGCGGGCGCCATCCGCACGGCCGCCCGTGAGACACCCGACGGCTGGGTCCTCGACGGGGCCAAGCAGTGGATCACCAACGGCGCCCATGCCACGGTCATCGTGGCCTTCGCCCGCTCCCGCCCGGACGTGCCGGGGGCGCGCGGCCTCTCCGCGTTTGCGGTCGACGGCGACGCGCCGGGGCTGACCGTGGTGCGGGAGGAGGAGAAGCTCGGGCTGAACTCGTCCTCGACGGTCGACCTGACCTTCGAGGCCGTGCCGGTCCCCGACGACCGCTTGCTGGGGGAGGAGGGCCGGGGCTTCGCCGTGGCCATGTCCACGCTGGACAGCGGCCGTATCGGGATCGCCGCCCAGGCCGTCGGCATCGCCCAGGCCGCGCTCGACTCCGCGGTGGCCTACGCCCGAGAGCGGGAGACGTTCGGCCGTCCGATCGGCGAGCACGGCCAGGTGCAGGGCCTCCTGGCCGAGATGGCCACCCAGGTGGCCGCGGCGCGGGCCCTGACCCACGAGGCGGCTCGCCGCAAGGACGCCGGGCAGCCGATCACGCTCGAGGGCGCCCAGGCCAAGCTCTTCGCCTCGCGCGTGGCCCGGCAGGTCTCCGGCGACGCCATCCAGGTGCTCGGCGGGTACGGCTACACCCGCGAGTTCCCGGTCGAGCGCTACTACCGCGACGCCAAGATCACCGAGATCTACGAGGGGACGTCCGAGATCCAGCGCCTGGTGATCGCCCGCGAGCTGCTCGGCCTGTCCCGCCGCCTGGCCGCGGTGTGACCGAGCGCGTCGTCCCGCTCGACCGCATCTACACCCGCGGCGGCGACGGCGGCGAGACGAGCCTGGGCGACGGGCGGCGCGTGTCCAAGGCGGACGCCCGGATCGCCGCCTACGGCGCGGTGGACGAGCTCGGGGCGGTCATCGGCGTGGCCCGGTCGCTCGGCCAGGCCGGTGAGCGCGACGCCTGGCTGGCGCGCATCCAGAACGACCTCTTCGACGTCGGCGCCGATCTGGCCGTGCCCCTGGAGGAGCGCGCGGACCGGGCCTCGACGCGGGAGCGCACCCGCCTGCGCGTCGACCCGGCGCAGGTTGCGTGGCTGGAGGCGCGGTGCGACGAGGTCAATCCCACGCTCCCGCCGCTGCGCTCGTTCGTGCTCGCCGGCGGAACGCCCCTGGGCGCCCATCTCCACCTGGCCCGCACGGTGTGCCGGCGGGCGGAGCGCGCCATCGTGGCGCTGAGAGAGCACGAGCGGTTGAGCGAGACATCCCTGGCCTACGTCAACCGGCTCTCGGACCTGCTCTTCATCCTCGCGCGCGAGGCCAACCAGCCGGGCGGCGAGGTCGAGTGGGTCCCCGGGGAGAACCGCTAGGTCGGGTTCAGATCAGCGCCTCGAGCGCCGCGTCCACGTCTGCGGTCGTGTTGTAGACGTGGAACGAGACCCGGAGCGAGCCGCCCCGGGTCGCGGCGCGGATGCCGGCGCGCTCGAGCTTCTCGTGCGCGTCCGGGACGTGGGCCGAGACGATGGCCGAGTCCGACGACTCGAGCCCGAGGCCCGCCCGGAAGCGGTTGGCGAGGGTCACGTTGTGCGCGTGGATGCGCTCGATCCCGATCTCCTCGAGGACCTCGAGCGCGGGCGCGGCCCCGACCCAGGAGAACCAGGCGGGGCTCGTGTCCAGGCGGCGCACCGTGCCGGCCAGGTGCGGCGGCAGGCCGTAGTAGCTGGCGTGGACGTCGTCCGCGGCGTACCAGCCGGCGTGGAGGGGCGGGACCCGGTCACCCAGGGCCTCGCCCAGGTACAGGTAGGCGGTTCCCCGGGGAGAGAGCAGCCACTTGTAGCCCGCACAGGCCAGCGCGTCGACGCGACCGGCGTCGAGCGGCAGCCAGCCCGAGGCCTGCGTGGAGTCCACCACCACGAGAGCGCCCACGGCGTGCGCAGCCTCGGCGATCTCGTCGAGCCGCGCGACCTCACCGCTCGCCGACTGGGCCACGCTCACGACCACGAAGTCGACGCCCGGCTCGATGCGGTCCGCCAACTCGTCCAGCGGCGCCGTGGTGACGGTCACGCCGCGCGCCGCGTGGGCCGCCCAGGGATAGAGCAGCGAGGTGAAGTCGCGCTCGAAGGCGAGGACGTGCGAGCCGTCGGGCGCCGAGGCCGCCACCAGCCCGATGAGCTCGGACACCGTGGCCCCGATGGCGACCGAGTCCACGGCCACGTTGTGCAGGCGGGCGAAGGTGGCCCGCGCCCGGTCGGTGCTCTCGCCCCAGTGCTCCCAGCTCGTCCGCCCGCCCCGCCAGTCGGCGAGGGCCTGCTGGAGCTCGTCGAAGGCCGATTGCGGCGGCAGCCCGAAGCTGGCGGTGTTCAGGTAGGGCCCGACAGGGCTCCACTGGCCCAGCTGCGCCGCCGTCGCCACCGCCTGCTCCACCGGCTGACCGTACCAGCCGCCCCCTACACTCAGGGCATGGCCAGCACCGACCATCGGGAGCGGCACGCGCTGCACGAGACGCTCTCTGGCATCCCCATCGAGCCGCTGTACGGCCCCGAGAACGGGGCCACCGACCCCGAGCGCGACCTCGGGCGGCCCGGGTCGTACCCGTTCACCCGGGGCGTGTACGAGACGATGCACCGCGGCCGGCTCTGGACGATGCGCATGTTCGCGGGCTACGGCACGGCGGAGGAGACGAACGCCCGCTTCCGCTACCTCCTCGAGCACGGGCAGACCGGGCTCTCCACGGCGTTCGACATGCCGACCCTCATGGGCTGGGACTCCGACCAGCCGCGCGCGGAGGGTGAGGTCGGGCGCGAGGGCGTCGCGGTCGACACGCTGGCCGACATGGAGGACCTGTTCGCGGGCATCCCGCTCGACCAGGTCACCACGTCGATGACCATCAACGCCCCCGCGGCCATGATCCTGGCCATGTACGTGTGCGTGGCGGAGCAGCAGGGCGTCCCGCCGGAGGCCCTGGGCGGGACCATCCAGACGGACATCCTCAAGGAGTTCATCGCCCAGAAGGAGTGGATCTTCCCGCCCGGCCCGTCCATGCGGCTGGTCACGGACATGATCGAGTTCTGCACGGAGCGGATGCCGCGCTGGCACCCGGTCTCGATCAGCGGCTACCACATTCGCGAGGCGGGCTCGACCGCCGCACAGGAGCTCGCCTTCACCCTGGCCGACGGCTTCGCCTACGTCGACGCCGCGCTCGAGCGCGGCCTCGACATCGACGCCTTCGCGCCGCGGCTGTCGTTCTTCTTCAACGCCCACCTCGACTTCTTCGAGGAGATCGCCAAGTACCGGGCTGCACGACGCATCTGGGCCCGCGAGCTGCGGGAGCGCTACGGCGCCCAGAACGACCGCTCGCTGCTGATGAAGTTCCACGCCCAGACCGCCGGCGTGTCCCTCACCGCGCAGCAGCCCGAGGTCAACCTCGTGCGCACGGCCATCGAGGCCCTGGCGGCGGTCCTCGGCGGCTGCCAGAGCCTGCACACCAACTCGTTCGACGAGGCCCTCGCCCTCCCCACGGAGCACGCCGCCAAGCTCGCCCTGCGCACCCAGCAGGTCATCGCTCACGAGGTGGGTGTGACCTCCACGCCCGATCCCCTGGGCGGGTCGTACTACGTCGAGTGGCTCACGAGCAGGCTCGAGGAGGAGGCCTACGCCACCTTCGACCGCATCCGGGAGCTGGGCGGGGTGATCCCTGCCATCGAGGCGGGCTTCTTCCAGCGCGAGATCGCCGACGCCGCCTTCCGCCACCAGGAGCAGGTCGACTCCGGCGAGCGGCTGGTGGTGGGCGTCAACGCCTTCGAGGATCCCGACGAGCAGCCCATGGAGATCCTGCGCGTCGATCCCGAGGTCGAGGGCCGCCAGATCGCGCGCCTGGCCGAGGTCCGCGCCCGCCGTGACGCTGCGGAGGTCGAGCGCGCCCTCGGCGCCCTGCGCGCTGCGGCCGAGGGCGACGCCAACCTCATGGAGCCGCTGCTGGCCTGCGCCCGCGCCTACGCCAGCGTGGGGGAGATGTGCGACGTGCTCCGCGGGGTGTTCGGCCTGTACCGGGAGACACCGGTCTTCTGAGCGAGGCCGGGCTCCGGTTCGCGCGCGTCGCCGAGGCCTACGACCGGGCCCGCCCGGAGTACCCCTCGGCGCTCGTCGACGCCGCCTGCGCGGCCGCCGGGCTCGGCGCGGGCTCGCCCGTGCTCGAGATCGGCTGTGGCACTGGCAAGCTCACCCGCGCTCTCGTCGCCCGCGGCCTGCAGGTGGACGCGGTGGACCCGGGCGAGGCGATGATCGACGTGAACCGGCGATCCCTCGGAGACGCCGCCGACGTGCGCTTCCACCTCGGGCGCTTCGAGGACGTGGACCTGCCCGATCGTGCATTTGCCGCGGCCTTCTCGGCCACGGCCTTCCACTGGGTCGACCCGGCCGTCGGCTGGTCGAAGGCGGCCCGCGTGCTGCAGCCGGGCGGCGTGCTGGCGCTGATCACCCACGTGTGGGCCGTGACCGACGCCTCCCGTGTTGCCGACGAGGCCTTCCAGCGCGTGCTGCGCAGCGTCGATCCCGAGATCCCGGTATGGGAGCTCCGGGACGCCGATGCCATCCGCACCGGCGCCGAAGCGCGGCTGGACAACGTGTCGGAGCTCTGGTCCTGGCTGCACAACCGCGACGCCTCCCGGCCCGAGGCGGCCCGGCTCTTCACCGCCGTCGGCTATCAGGCCGTCCCCGTCGCCCACGAGCGGACGCCGGCCGAGGAGCTCGCGCTCCTGCGCACGACCTCGATGTACCTCGGCCTGGAGCGCGACAAGCAGGAGCTGCTCGAGCAGGGTGTGGCGCAGGTGATGGAGGAGCATGGCCCCGCCGCCCAGTCCGACACCTTCGCGGTGCTCGTGACCGCGCGCGCTCGCACATGACTGCGTCGGCGTGCCGGCTTCGCCGGTGCGCCGAAGCCACCAGTGAAGACCCGTCGTGGACGATGGAATCGCACCCAGAACCGTCGCCCTGGAAAAGAAGGGGGCCAACGGGGGAAACCTGGTTTCCCCCGTTTCTTAAAAGGCCTGGAACGTATCGAGCATGCGGTTGCAGGCGGCTTCGATAGCCGCCTTGTCCGCCGGGCGCCGCTGGCACGAGAGGAAGTACTCGGTGTTGCCCTTGAAGGCCACCACGAAGGTGGAGAACAGGCTGTTGTCGCGCTTGCGGTACTCGTACACACGGGCGGGCAGGCCGCCGATCGTGCGCGCGGTGAATCCACCCACCGGCACCATCTTGGCCGCGGCGCCGACCTGGGCGACGGCCGCGTCGACGTCGCGGTTGAGCTGGTCGGCAGTGATGCGCTGGCCCTGCGCGCCCGTGGCCGACCCGTCGTTCAGGACCTGGAAGTTGAGCCCGTAGGTGGAGGCCAGGAGGAAGTCCTCGCGGTCGGGGCCGACCATGGCCTGGAAGGTCGGGTGCTGCCGCGCGGCGCCGCCGGAGGGCTTCTGGGCGACGTACGAGCTCGGGTAGCGGAACGAGAAGAGGACGCCCTGATGCTGGAAGGTCGTCTCGCCGGAGGAGCCGGAGCCCTGGCCGACCAGCGCATAGGCGATGAGGCCCACGAGCAGGGCGCAGAGCGCGAGCCCGGGCACGAGCACGGCCCGCCCCGTAGGACGGCCCGACTGGCCCGCCCGCTTGGTGGTCAGGCGCTCGGCCCACGCGTCCTCGTCGTCCGTGTCGTCCTCGACCGGCGGCGGCGGCGCCCAGGCGCGCTCGGGCACCAGGTCCACCGCCGGCGGCTCGTAGACCACGGGCACCGAGTCGGCGTAGTGCTCGGAGGGGGCCGGCGCGGGCGGAGGCTCTGGCACCGCCTCCGGCTCGGGCATCGGGCGGAGGGGCCGGAGCGGCGCCTCCCTGGGCGGGGCGGTCGCGTCGCCGACCGGTGCCGAGGTGATCGGCGGAAGCGCCCAGCCCGTGGTCCGCGTCCCCAGCGCAATCGGGCCCAGCATGCCGGTCCCGGAGACCTCGTCGACGCGCTCGGCCTCGATGCTCTCCATGGCCTCGTTCAGCTGGCGCATGCGCCGCGCGGCCTCCTCGCGGATGGCCTCGCTGGCGGTGCCGAAGCGGTCGGGGTGGAGGACCTGGGCGCTGCGGCGGTAGGCGATGCGGATCTCGTCCAGCGAGGCATCACGCCGCACACCGATGACCTCGTAGGGATCGGGGGCGTTCATCGAGCGGTTCAGCCTAGATGCTTCCACGCTTCCCCCTCATCGGCAGCAATCCTGCTGCACCAAAGGCCGGAGCGGCCTTTTCGGCGAGATGCGAGAATCGCGTCATGCCGCGGCGGATCCGGGTCGTCATCGCCAAGCCCGGCCTCGACGGACACGACCGCGGGGCCAAGGTCATCGCGCGCGCGCTGCGCGATGCCGGCATGGAGGTCATCTACACGGGCCTTCACCAGACCCCCGAGCAGATCGTCGAGACGGTCATCCAGGAGGACGCCGACGCCGTCGGCATCTCGATCCTCTCGGGGGCCCACATGACCCTCGTCCCCCGGATCCTCGAGCTCCTGCGCGAGAACGAGGCCGACGACGTGATGGTCATCGTGGGCGGCACCATCCCGGCGGACGACGCCGCGGAGCTGCGGGCGCTGGGCGTGGCCGAGGTGTTCACGCCGGGCGCGCCGACGAGCAGCATCGTCGACTACCTGACCACTCACGCCGCCGTCGACTGACGGCGGCCCGAACCCACGAGGAGCGCATGTCGATCGACCTGCGGTCCGACGGCCGTGTCGCCGTCGTCACGATCAACCGGCCGGACGTTCTGAACGCCCTCTCCACCGAGCTCCTGGTCGAGCTCCGGTCGACGCTCGACCACCTCGCCTTCGACAGCAGCGTCGGCGTGGTGGTGGTCACCGGCGCCGGTGACCGGGCCTTCATCGCCGGAGCCGACATCGCCGAGATGGCGTCCAAGACGCCGCTCGAGGCCCGCACCTACTCCGAGCTCGGACAGGACATCACCCATCGCCTGGAGACGATGCGCAAGCCGACGATGGCCGCCGTGAACGGCTTCGCCCTCGGCGGCGGGTGCGAGGTGGCGCTGGCCTGCGACCTGCGCCTGGCCTCGTCCACGGCGCGCTTCGGGCAGCCGGAGATCACGCTCGGCCTCATCCCGGGCTGGGGCGGCACGCAGCGCCTGGCCCGTGCGACAACGATCGGCTACGCCAAGGAGCTGATCCTCAGCGGTCGCATGGTGGGCGCCGACGAGGCCCTCGAGCGCGGCATCGTCAACGCCGTGTACCCGCCGGACGAGCTCATGCCTCGGACCATGGAGCTCGCCGCGGACATCGCGGCCAAGAGCCCGGTGGCCCTGGCCTACGCCAAGGAGGCGGCCAACCGGGCGCTCCACGGCGACCTCGGCGGCAACCTCGTGCACGAGGCCGACCTCTTCGCCATCCTCTTCTCCACCCAGGACGCCATGGAGGGCCTCACCGCGTTCACCGAGAAGCGGGAGCCCACCTTCGTCGGGAGATAACGGGGGAAACCATGTTGCAACCCGTTGACCCCCTTCTTTTCCGGGTCGTCACGTCGAGGAGCGACTCGATCGAGGGCGGCGGCTCGGGCTGGTGGCTTCGCCGTGCCGGCACAGCCGACACGCCGACGCGCTCGCGGGCTCGAGCGGCTCCCGGGTAAACGCTCGGGTCAGGTGGCCGGCGCCTGCAGCCCGCTGGCGGCCGTCTGCGCCTGAACCCGGGCCGCGGCCACGCCGCCGTCGCGCGTCCAGGCGGTGGCGGGGTTGCCGGTCAGGGCGCGGCTCCACACCGTGGCCAGGTCACCGCTGGTCAGGGCGGCGACAGGGACCGGGCGCCCGTCGCGCAGGACCACGGCCGAGGTCGGCACGGCGAAGACCACCGCGCGCCCGTTCGGGACCGCCTTGCCGTTGGTCAGCGTGGCGTGCTGGACGTGCAGGCACAGGAGAGCGCCGTCGCCCGTGCCGGCCGTCCAGAGCACGTCGCCCCGGGCAGTCAGGCGCACGCCCCCGCCGCCCCAGGGCACACCGCCCACAGCGCTCAGGTGCGGGGCGGCCTTGAGCATGCGGTAGGGATCGACGGGGCCCCCGCCGTGCGGGTGGTACTGGAACTCGACGTGCGGGAACCCGATGGACGCGTTGCCCGAGTACCCGCTCCAGGCGATCTGCTGCCCCTGCTTGACCTTCTGCCCGTCGCGCAGGCCCGCGACGAAGGCACTCGAGCGCTTCCCGTTCAGGCCGAGGTGGATGTACTGGAAGACGTCGCCGCCGGCGGTCGCCGTGAGCACGATGGTCCAGCCGGCGCCGCCCCAGTAGTGGGTGACCACGGTCCCGTCGACCACGGCCACGACGGGGGTGTGTGGCCTGACCCCGATGTCGTTCCCCTGCTCGTGGTCGATGGGCCGGACCTCGCCGAAGTCGTCGTGCCACGACGTGACCGCGCCGACGATGGGGAAGACGATGCGGGGGCTCTGGGCCCGGGGCGCCGCCGACGCGCCCGCCGCGGCGAACGCAGCGAGGACGAGGGCGAGGAGGACGACGGCTGCCGACCATCCCACGATGGGGCGCGCGGTCGGGCGCACGGCCGGGAGTCGTAGCAGACCGGCTCCGTTGCCTCGCCGGTTCTTTCTCGGTTGAGTGCACTGTCCTGGGACTCACGCGCGCCCTGGCGGGGTGGGAGCGACCGCCAGGCCGTGGCCGGTGACGTCGCCCATATCACTTCGGATGTGCGCGACGCTCACGACCGCACCCTGGACTTGCTCCACCCGCGCCAGGATCATCACGGGAGTCCCAGGACAGTGCACTGGCTATGCTCGTCCGGCCTCAGCGACGAAAGGTGCGCGAGTGAAGATCGCCGTGTGCGTCAAGGAGATTCCCGACGCGACCGCGGCCCGCCGGATCGATCCCGGCACCCGCAGGCTCGACCGCTCCGGGGAGGGCACGCTCAATCCCTACGACGCCCACGCGGTCGAGGAGGCCCTGCGCCTGAAGGAGGGCGCGGCCGGTCCCGAGACCGAGGTCACGGCGGTCTGCATGGGGCCCGAGAGCGCCATGCGCACGCTCCATCGCGCGCTGTCCCTCGGCGCCGACCGGGCGGTGCTGATCACCGATCCCGAGCTGGCCGGGTGCCGACCTCAACGTCACCGCGCGCGCTCTGGCCGGGGCGCTGGCGCGCGACGACTACGACCTGGTCCTGCTCGGCCAGCAGGCCGGCGACTCGGAGTGCTACGTCATGGCCGCGGCCGTGGCCGACCACCTCCGGCAGCCGCTGATCACCCAGGTGGCGGAGCTGACCCTGGAGGGGACGAGCATCCGGGCCAAGCGGCAGTCCGAGCTGGGCTACGACATCATCGAGGCCCCGCTGCCCGCGGTGGTCTCGGTCGCCGACTCGATCAACGAGCCGCGCTACCCGTCGCTCAAGGCCATCATGGGCGCCAAGCGCAAGCCGCAGGAGACGCTGTCGGCGGCCGACGTCCGAGCGGCCGGCCCGCCCCGCACGGAGGTCCTCGGCCTCTCGCCGCCCCCGGCCAAGGAGGGCGGCCGCCGCGTCGAGGACGAGGACGGCTCCTCGGCGCCCGAGATCGTGGAGTTCCTGGTCGAGCGGAAGGTGCTCGCCTGATGCCCGGCCTGCTCGTCTTCTGCGAGCAGCACGACGGCACCATCACGCCCGGCTCGCTCGGTCTGCTCCGCGCGGCCCGGTCCCTCGGCGACGAGCTCGGCCGGACCACGGACGCCGTGGTCTGCGGCCACGGTCTCGACGACGGCCTGGCGGGACCTCTGGGCACGGCCGGCGCCGCGACGGCCCAGCTCTGCGACCACGAGGCGCTGGCCTCCGGCCTGCCGCAGCCCATGGTGGACGCGGTCGCCGGCCTGGTCCGGAGCGGCGGCTACGACATCGTGCTGTTTGCCGCCTCGGTCGAGGCCTCGGACGTCGCTGCTGCGCTGGCCGCCCGCCTGGACGCGGGCATCGTGGTCGACGCGGTCGAGCTCCACGCCGAGGAGGGGCGGGCCGTCACACGGCGGCCGGGGCTCGGCGACTCGGTGTACGCGCACTGCGCCCCGGTCGGCGACGTGGGCGTGATCGTGACCCGCGCCAACACGTTCGCGCCCGTCGAGGGCAACGGTGCCGCGGCGGCCGTGGAGCGGCCCGCCGTCGAGGTCCAGGACTGGTCGCAGGCCGCCCGCCTGGCCGGGCACGAGGAGGCCGAGCGAGGCGGGGTGGACATCACCCAGGCCGACGTCCTGGTGGCCGGCGGCCGCGGGCTCGGCGGCCCGGAGGGCTTTCGCCTGGTCGAGGAGCTGGCCAAGGCCCTGGGCGGCGAGGTGGCCGCCACGCGGGCCGTGGTCGACGCCGGCTGGTACCCCTACTCCGCCCAGGTGGGCCAGACGGGCAAGACCGTGGCGCCGAAGCTCTACATCGCCTGCGGCATCTCCGGGGCGATCCAGCACAAGGTCGGCATGGCGGGCGCGGAGACCATCGTGGCCATCAACCGCGATGCCAACGCGCCCATCTTCGAGTACGCCGACCTGGGCGTCGTGGGCGACCTGAACACCATCGTCCCCCGCCTGACCGAGCTGCTGCGCGCGCGGGCGTAGTGCCAGTCACGTCAGGGTGTACTCGGGCCCCGAGCCGCCCTCCGGCGGGGTCAGCCGGCCGCCCTTGGCCGTGATCGCCCCGCACTGGACGCAGTTCGACGGCGTGATGTGCACGTTCGCCAGGGACTCTGGGCCGTCCCCGTCCACCGACCTCGTAGACCTGCGCCGGGCACATGGACGCCCAGGCCACTGCAACCTCGCGCGGCACCCGCCGCTGCAGCCGGATGTGGTTCGGCTGGTCGTCGCGGCTGCGGTTGCCGCTGAGGTAGACGCTCGAGAGCTTGTCGAAGGTCAGGGTGCCGTCGGGCTCGGGGTAGTGCCGGGAGCCGATGAACACCGGCTCGGCCGCGTCGGGCTCGACCGCCAGCCGTGCCGGCGGCAGCGTGCCGCGGCTGGCGTCCATGGCCCCGGCCAGGGCGCCGCCGATGACGAGGCCGTGCTGGAAGGCCTGGCGCATGTTGCGGACCTGCTCGAGATCGCTCCAGATCTCGCTCGCCCGGATCTGCTCGTCGTAGAGCCCCAGGGCGCCCGGCGCGCTCAGATCGCTCCCGTCGCGCAGCGCGTGGTAGATCGTGTCGGCGGCCAGCATCCCCGAGCGGATCGCGTAGTGCACGCCCTTGAGCCGGGGCACGTTGACGAAGCCGGCGGCGTCGCCGGCGAGCACGGCGCCCGGCATCGAGACGCTCGCCGGGAGCGACCAGAAGCCGCCCTCGGGGATGGCCTTGGCGCCCCAGGCGACGCGCTCGCCGCCTTCGAGGATCCCGCGCACGAGCGGGTGGGTCTTGAACTGCTGCAGTAGGTCGTGGACGGAGAGCGTGGCGTCCCGGTAGTCCAGGCCCACGACGAAGCCGATCGAGACCAGGTCGTCGCCCATGGGGTAGACGAAGCTGCCGCCGAACTCGCGGTACTTGGCCCGCGGCCGCAGCGGCCAGCCGAGCGTGTGGACCACGCGGTCGAGGGGCTTCGGGACCTTCCACACCTCCTTCACCCCGAGGGCGTACACCTGCGGGTTGTCGCCGGCCAGCCCGAAGCGGTCGATGGCGGCGCTGGTCAGCGTCCCCTGGACGCCGTCGGCGAGCACCGTCACCGGGGCGGTGATCTCCGCTCCCGGCTCGTAGGCCGCCTTGGGAGCGCCGTCGCGGTCGAGGCCCTTGTCGCCGGTGCGCACGCCGCGGACGGCGCCGCCGGCCACGAGCAGGCGGGCGGCGTCGGTCTCGGGGAGGAGCGTCACTCCGAGGGCCTCGGCCTGCTCGGCCAGGTAGCGCGCGAGGCGCGAGAGCGAGAAGACGTGGTTGCCCTTGTTGTGGAACGGCGGCGGGGTGGGGAGGCGCAGGGCGCGCCCGGCGCTGAGCAGGTACACCGCCTCGCGGCGGATCTCGCCGTAGCTCGTCATGTCCTCCAGCGGCACGCCGGGGAGGAGCTCCTGCAGCGCGCTCGGGGACGACGACCGCGCCCGACAGCTGGTGCGCGCCGATCGTCCGCCCCTTGTCGATGACGGCGATCGGCACCTCGCCCAGGCGCTCGGCCACCGCCGGATCACGCTCCAGGTGCTGGGCCAGGCGGATTGCGCAGCCGAGCCCGGCACTACCGCCGCCCACGATGCAGACGCCGACGTCGATGCGCTCGTCGGGGCCCGCCTCCGGGGCCGCCACGAACTCCGACGGCTGGTACGGCGGCGGGAACTCGGCGGGGGCGTGCGGCACCGCGGAAGCCTAACCAGGGGTCTGGAGGTCAGGCGTGGGCGGGCGCGGGCGCCGGCTGGGCCGAGAGCGAGCGGAAGACGAGGGCCGCGACCACGCAGATGCCGAAGGCCACGGCCACCGTGACCAGGCCGGCCGCGGGCGTGCCCGCAGCCGACGAGGCGCGGCCCATGATCAGCGGGAGGGCCACCTCCGCCAGCCCCGAGGAGCCGAGGATGAGCCCGAGCGCCGCGCCGGCGTCGGCGGGGTACAGGGCCGTGGCCGCGGCGGCGCAGAGCGGGAAGATCACGCTCACCGCCAGCCCGGCGCCGAAGAGGAGGCCGATGGCGCCGCCGACGGACGGCGTGATCAGGATGAGCGCGACACATACGCCCGCGGCCCCGCACGCCACCGGGAGGACGGCTGCCGGACGCTCGGCCATGTGGCTGCGGCTCATGGCCAGCCGCCCGATCGTGATGGCCGCCCAGAAGGCCGAGACGGAGGCCGCGCCAAGAGCTTCGCTGAAGCCGCGCGCGTCGACGGCGTACGTCGAGAACCAGTTGGAGAGCCCGAACTCGGCCGGGAGGTAGAAGCAGGTCAGAGCCATCAGGGCCAGGAACCGCCGGTCGCGCAGGAGGTGCCGCGCCCCGTGACGCTCGCGGTGGTCATGGATCGCCGTTCTTGCCGGGACGCCGAGGACGGGGATCGCCGAGATCAAGCACAGGCCGCTGGCCAGCAGCAGGGCCACACGCCAGTCCCCGCCGAGCCAGATGACCGTTCCGACCATGGCCGGGGCCAGGAGAGCGCCGGCGCCGAAGGCCACGTTGACCAGGAGGAGCGCGCGTCCGGGCCGTCCCTCGGCCGCATCGACCGTGATGCCGCCTCCGCCGGTGTCGATGCCCCCGCTGGCCAGCCCGGCAATACCGATGCCCACGTAGGCCACCCAGGCGGACGGTGCCGAGGCCACGACTGCCAGCGCCACCGCGAGGCCGGTGCAGCCTCCGACGAGCGGCGCGCGCCGGCCGATGCGGTCGGACAGCACGCCGGCCACGATCACGCCCAGCCCGAAGCAGCCGCCCTGGACGGCGACCAGCACGCCGGTGGCCGTCGAGCCCAGCCCGAGGTCGCGGCTCAGGCCCGGCAGGGCCGGGCCGACGATGCCGATCGACACTCCGAAGGCGAAGAAGGCGCCGATGGCCACGCGCCGCGCGCGGGCGTGCATCGACGCCGGCACGGGCACGTCCGGAGCCATGGTGCGCAGCCTACGAGGTGGCAGGGTTCGGCTACGGGCATGCCCCGCCCGGTGCCACCCAGCGGCGCTGAGCTCGCCAGCGCTGCACCGTGCGGCGGCTGGGAGGCCTCCCGTCGCCGTAGCGGTGCGGTCCCGCGCGGGCCAGGACCGGGTCGAGCGGCATTCCGGCGGCTTCCGCGCCGCGGCCCGGACTCACGCTTAACGACGGCTGGACAATGTGTCCAATCCAGGCGACAGATTGGGCAACGAACGAGCGCCTCACTCGGCGAGTGCTCGGCAGTGGTGACAGTTCAGCCGGCGCGCATCTGAGCAGGCTTCTGGGTCGCCAGAGACCACGACCATCGCAGCCAGACCTCGATCTAATGTTCGGGACGCCTCTCGCCGTTCGCCGGCTACCACACGCGCCGAATCGACGAGACGCTCGTCCGGGTCGACCTGGGCAACCAGCCGCTGGTCGCGCCCCGGCTCTCGAGTGGGGAGATCGCGTCCTGGACGATGACCAAGGAGTCGACGGTGAAGACGCACGCGAGCGGAATCCTGATGAAGCTGCGCCTGGGGGACCGCATCCAGGCCGTGATCTTCGCGTACCAGGGCGGGTTGATCCAGCGCGGCGCGGGGTCCGATGGCTGAGATCGCGACGCATCAGCCGCGCGGTGACCCGGCCGGAGTGATCGAGGCGTTGGAGCTGACCAAGGTGTATCCGGGCGGCGTCACCGCCGTCGACGCGATGACCTTGTCGGTCGCGCGGGGCGAGGTCTTCGGGCTCTTGGGGCCGAACGGGGCCGGCAAGACCACCACCGCCAGCATGCTGACGACACGCGTGATCCCGACCTCCGGGCGGGCGCTGGTGGGTGGCATCGACGTGGTCAGGCACCCGGCCGTCGCGAAGCAGCTCATCGGCGTCGTGCCCCAGACAAATACGCTTGACCGCGCGCTCACGGTCTGGGAGAACCTGTATTACCACGGCCGCTTCTTCGGCATGGGAGCGGGGGCGTCACGCACAGCGGCCGACGAGCTGCTGGTCACGTTCCACCTCGAGGAGCGCGCTCGGGCGCCTGTGGCGGCGCTGTCCGGCGGCCTGGCGCAGCGCCTGATGGTGGCACGGGCGCTGTTGCACCGGCCGGCGATCGTGTTTCTGGACGAGCCCACTGCGGGGCTCGACCCGCAGAGCCGGATCGGGCTCTGGGAGATCATCGGAAGGCTCCGCGAGAGCGGCCAGACGGTCGTCCTGACGACCCACAACATGGAGGAGGCCGACCAGCTCTGCGACCGGATCGGCATCATGGATCGCGGCAAGATCCTCGCCCTGGGCACGCCGGACGAGCTGAAGACCTCGGTCGGGGCCGACACGATTGTGACGGTCAGCAGCCATGGCGACCTCTACCACCTGGCGGCACAGCTGGAGCAGAACGTCGAGGGTGCCGACTCCGCCACCGTGCTGGACGGGTCGGTGCAGGTGGCGGTGCGCGCGTCCGACCGGGTGCTCGTGCGCGTCATCGGCGCGGCCGAAGACGCCGGCTTCGAGGTGCGAGACGTGCAGGTGTCGCCGGCGTCGCTTGAGACCGTCTTCATCCAGCTCACGGGAAAGGAGCTGCGCGACTGATGGGAGCCGACGCCGCCACATCGCCTTATGCGACCAGATCCATGGTCAGGTCGAGCCGCATCGCCTTCGGATCGTTGCTGCTGCGCGACCTGGTCGTCCTGAGGAAGCGCCTGCGCGAGTTCGTGCCACGCACGATCGTGCAACCGCTGCTGCTCTGCTTTGTCTTCCTCTACGTGTTCCCAACCATCGGCACGGGCGTGGGCGGCGGCCGCGGCATCGTGGGCGAGTCGTCGTTCGCCACCGTGCTGGTGGCGGGCGTCGTCGGGCTATCGATCATGTTCCAGGGCATCCAGGCGGTGGCGTTGCCGCTGGTGCAGGAGTTCGGCTACACGAAGGAGATCGAGGACCGGGTGCTGGCGCCGCTGCCGGTGTCGCTGGTGGCGCTCGAGAAGGTGGTGTTCGGCGCCCTCCAGGGACTGTTGGCGGCCGCGATCGTGTTTCCGATCGCAGCCGTCGTGCACGCGAGCTCGATCCACATCAACCTCGAGGTGCACTGGCTGGTGCTGGTCACGCTGACGCCCCTTGCCTGCATCGCCTGTTCGGCGCTGGGACTGACCTTCGGTACCATCTTCGACCCCCGCACCGTGCCACTCCTGTTCGGCATCATCATCCTGCCGCTGACATTCCTGGGTGGCACCTACTACGCTTGGACGACGCTCTCACCCGTCACCCTGGGCGGCGTGCACTGGCTCCAGATCCTGGTGCTGGTGAATCCCCTGATCTACATCAACGAGGGGTTCCGCGCAGCGCTGACGTCGTCCTCCCACATGTCGCTTTGGGCCGTCTATCCCGTGCTGATCGGATTCAGCGGACTCTTCCTGTGGGCCGGCACGAGCAACTTCAAGCGCCGTGTGATCGGCTGACGATCAGCGCCTCTACCCGCGTACGGTCCACGCAGATCGCGGACACCGGCTGCTTCGTGGGCATCCCTCGCGCCTTGTAGAGACTGCGCATGGCCACGTCTCGAGGCTAGGCCGCTCCACGCGCGCTGCTCGTCGGTCGCCGATGTGACGCAGCTGGGACGACACAAGTGTCATTCACACCGCGCGCCAACTGGCATCTCGCCGCCAAGGGTCATCAACGGGTCGAGCGGCGCCCGGGAGAGCGGGCGGAGCGTTCCGCCCGCAGGCCCGCCGCGACGCCCCCTAGCGCGCGTCCGTCGATCGAGCAGTGATCGCATCAGAATGCGTCCCCCGAGAGTGCGCTTTCGGGCCGACGGTCGCGGGAGCCGCGAGCGGTCGCTTTGCCAGCATCCTCCTCTAGCCTCCGGCGATGCCGCCGGTCGACCTCCGCTCCGACACCGTCACCCGCCCGAGCGCCGCCATGCGCGAGGCGATGGCCGGCGCGCCCGTCGGCGACGACGTCTACGGCGAGGACCCGACCGTCAACGAGCTCGAGCGCCGCGCCGCCGAGATGGCCGGCAAGGAGGCGGCGCTGTTCGTCCCCTCCGGGACGATGGGCAACCAGCTCGGCATCCGCTGCTGGGCCGGCCAGGCGGACGAGGTCATCGTCCACGCCCAGTCGCACCTCCTGAACGAGGAGGGCGGCGGGATGTCGGCCCTGTGGGGCGATCCAGCCGCGCGCCATCGACGGCCCGCGCGGCACCCTCGACCTCGAGGCCGTGGAAGCCGCGCTCCAGGCCGACCTCGACGACCCCCACCTGCCGCCGCCGCGGGCGGTGTGCGTCGAGAACACGCACATGCGGGCGGGCGGGCGCGTCTATCCGGCGAAGATCTCCAGGAGCTGGCCGACCTCGCCCACGCCGCCGGCGTTGCCATCCACATGGACGGCGCCCGGATGCCCAACGCCGCGGTGGCGTCGGGACGCACGATGGCCGAGGTCTGCGCCCCGGCCGACACCGTGCAGTTCTGCCTCTCCAAGGGCCTGGGCGCGCCGGTGGGCTCGATCCTCGTCGGTTCGGCCGCGGCCATCGCGCAGGCGCGCCGCCGCCGCAAGCTCCTCGGCGGCGGCATGCGCCAGGCGGGCATCCTCGCCGCCGCTGGGCTGTACGCCCTCGAGCACGGCCTCACCCGCCTGGCCGAGGACCATGCCCGCGCGAGGCGGCTGGCCGAGGGCCTCGCCGGCCTCGAGCGCGTCGAGGTCGATCCCGGGCTCGTGGAGACGAACATCGTCCTCGCCCGGCTGCGCGGCCCGGGGGACAGCTCGCGCGTCGCGGTGGCCGACCTGGCCGCTGCCGGGGTGCTCGCGAACGAGCTCGGAGACGGCCGGACGGTGCGCTTCGTGACCCACCTCGACCTGGACGACGAGGCCCTCGACCAGGCCCTCGCGCGCGCCCGGGAGCCCCTGGGCACGCTGGTAGACTGCGCCATATGAAGCAGGACATTCACCCCACGTACGAGCTCGCGCATGTGCGCTGCTCGTGCGGGAACGAGTTCACCACGAGGGCCACGAAGAGCGAGATCCATGTCGAGATCTGCTCCGAGTGCCATCCCTTCTACACGGGCAAGCAGAAGCTCGTCGACACCGGGGGCCGCGTGGAGCGGTTCCGGCGCCGGCAGGCCAAGCGGTCGGATTCGGCCTCGGCTTCGACCGAGCCGACCCCCGCCTAGGTCCCGGCACACCGCCCTCCGGCATGGCCAACGTCGGCGGACAGGCCGTGCTCGAGGGCGTGATGATGCGCGGCCCGTCCAACTGGGCCGTCGCTGTCCGCCGACCTGACGGCCGCATCTCCGAGGTGTCACACCCGATCGTCAGCGTCGCCGCCCGGCGGCGCTGGCTTCGGCTGCCCGTGATCCGTGGCGTCGTGGCCCTGGGTGAGTCCCTGTCCATCGGCTTTCGGGCCATCGCGGTATCGGCCCGCTTCGCGGCCACCGACGAGGGCGAGGAGGACGCCTCGGAGGAGCTCGGCAAGGGCTACATCATCGCCTCGTTCGCCTTCGCGATCGTCTTCTCGGTGCTGTTGTTCAAGGTCTCGCCGGCCCTGCTGGCCGACTGGATCGGCTTCCAGCAGACGTGGCTCTTCCTGCTCGTCGAGGGAGTCATCCGGGTGGGGATCCTCATCGGCTACCTGGTTCTCATCGGCCTGTTCGGCGAGCTGCGGCGCGTGTTCGAGTACCACGCGGCAGAGCACAAGGCCATCAACGCCTACGAGGCCGGCGACCCGCTCGAGCCCGAGGTCGTCCAGAGGCACAGCCTCATCCACGTGCGCTGCGGGACGGCGTTCCTGCTCTGGGTGATGGTCATCGCCGTCTTCGTGTTCGCGTTCCTGGGCAAGCCGCCGCTCATGTGGCTGATCGCCTCGCGGATCCTCCTGCTGCCGGTCATCGCCGGCCTGGCCTACGAGGTCATCCGCCTCGCGGCGCGGTACGGCCACATCCCCATCGTGCGGGCCATCCTGGCGCCCGGCCTGTGGCTGCAGCGGCTGACCACCCGGGAGCCCACCCTCGACCAGGTGGCAGTCTCGATCGCGGCCCTCGAGCGCGTCCTCGCGCTCGAGCACCAGCACGCGGTGCGCGGGGCGGAGCGCGTCGAGGTCATGGCCTGACGCTAGGGCGTCCGGGCCGGCTCCACCTCGAGCTCGAGACCATTCACGGCCTTGATGACCACCCGGCTCCCGCGGATGGCCGGAGCCGAGGCGCGGGCCTGCCAGCGCTCGCCGTCGATCAGGACGAAGCCCGTCGGGGAGAGGTCCTGCAGGACCTCGGCCTGACGCCCGATCATCGTCTCGTGCCCGACGCGGGTCCGGCGCCGGCGCACGTGGAGTCCGACCGCGATCTCGCCCAGCTCCAGGAACAGCCCGATGAAGACGACGATCGCGCCCCACGGCGACGGCAGCACGAAGAGGGCGAGCAGGACCGTGACGAGCAGGATCACGCCCTACCTGTAGCACACTCGGCTCAGGCAGCCTGGGGCGGGGCGGCCGCCGCGGGCAGCGGGGCGGCCCGCCGGCGCGCTGCTGCTCGCATGGCCGGCCGCTCGACCAGGGTGTAGGTGGCCGAGGCCAGCAGCAGGCACACGCCCACGTCGAGCACCAGGCTCCGGGCGAACCCCGCGACGCCCGGCTGGACGAGCCCGTGCTCCAGCATCCAGGCGCCGAGCGGCATGCTCCACAGGAAGACGCTGTAGGAGATCGTCCCCACCCACACCAGCGGCCGCCGCTCGAGCAGACCCACGATGGCGTGGCCGCCCGCGAAGCGGGCCGGCATGACCACGTGGAGGAGCAGGAGGGCGAACAGGGCGGCCATCAGGGGCTCGTACAGGGAGCGGGGGAGGAGCCAGAAGGCGGCGAACAGGCACGGCAGCCCGGCGAGCGCGAGCACGCCCGTGCCCGCGCGGCAGAGGGGACGGGGGAGGTGGAGCGTTCCGTCCTCGCTCCGGACCTGGATCACGGCCACCGCCATGCCGAAGGCGAACAGGTCGGCCTTGCCCAGGAAGCTCCAGGCCAGCAGTCCGTGCAGCGACGCCCCGCTCAGACGGTCGAGCCCCGGCACCAGGAGGGCTGCCGTCAGTCGGCCCAGCAGGCCGATGACGGCCAGCGCGGCCACCGGGACGACGATGGCCCGACGGGGCGGGAGCCGGCGAGCGAGGAACACCGCGCCCAGGGCCAACGCAGGCAGGACGGCGTAGAAGACGGCCTCGATGGCGAGGGACCAGGCCGGGCCCAGGCCCGTCTCGAAGGTTCGGGTGCTCAGGTTCTGGGTCAGCGTGGCGTCGCGCAGGAGCGTGCCCGGGTCACGCAGGAAGCCCACCGTCATGTCGCCCTGCCGCCGACTCGTGGACGCTGGCGGCCCCGACGAGCGCCGCCAGCCCGAGCACCACCCAGTACGCGGGCAGGATCCGCAGGACGCGCCGGCGGGCGTAGCGCCGTACCGAGGGCAGGGGGCCTCCGCGCGCCACCGCGGCGGCGAAGGGCCGGTAGAGCAGGTAGCCCGAGAGAACGAAGAACAGGGTCACGCCGGTCTGCAGGGGCGCGAACAGGCGGCCGGCGGCGCCGATGTGGGCCGGGCCGCCCGACGCGCCGCCCATGACCCAGACGTGAAAGAGCAGGACGCCGCCGGCCGCGAAGGCCCGTAGGCCCTCGATGCCGGGCAGCCGTGCATCCGGGCGGGCGCCGTCCATGGCTGAGTCAGGTATCGGAACGGGCCCCACTACACTCAAGCCGTGGAGGACCTGGTCGATCAGATCGAGCAGCTCGTACGCCGCGCTGGAGCGCGAGCTGTCCGACCCTGCCGTCACCTCCGACCCGGCCCGCCTGGCCGACCTCGGCCGGCGCCACAAGCAGCTCGGCGAGGCCCACGACCTGGCCGTGCGCTGGCGCGAGGCCACGCGGGTGGCCGCCGAGGCCCAGCGACCTCCTCGCCGCGGGCGAGGCCGACGACGAGATGCGGGCCTTCCTCGAGGGCGAGCTCGAGAGCAGCGAGGCCGCGCATCTCCCGGCTCGAGGACGAGCTCCGTCTGGCCATGCTCGAGCGCGACCCCAACGACGGCAAGGACGTGATCGTCGAGGTCCGCGCCGGCGCCGGCGGCGACGAGGCCGCGCTCTTCGCCGGCGACATCTACCGCATGCTCACGGCCTACGCCGAGCGGCGCGGCTTCAAGATCGAGACGCTCGCCTCCTCGCCGTCCGACGGCGGCGGCTTCAAGTCCGTGACCTTCGAGATCCACGGCGACGGCGCCTACTCGGTGTTCAAGTGGGAGTCGGGCGTCCACCGCGTGCAGCGCGTCCCGGCGACCGAGACCCAGGGCCGCATCCACACCTCGACGGCGACCGTGGCCGTGCTGCCGGAGGCCGAGGACGTCGACGTGCAGATCGACCCGAAGGACCTGAAGATCGACGTCTACCGCTCGACCGGCCCGGGCGGCCAGTCGGTGAACACGACCGACTCGGCCGTGCGCGTGACCCACCTGCCGACGGGGCTCGTGGTGGCCTGCCAGGACGAGCGCTCGCAGATCCAGAACCGCGAGCGGGCGATGCGGATCCTGCGCGCGCGCCTGTACGAGCAGGAGCTCCAGCGCCAGCAGGCCGAGGCGACCGCCGCCCGCCGCTCGCAGATCGGCTCGGGCGACCGCTCCGAGAAGATCCGCACCTACAACTTCCCGCAGAACCGCATCACCGACCACCGGCCGTCACGTCCCGAGTCCCACAACCTCGAGGCCGTGCTCGCCGGCGACCTCGACGAGTTCACCGCAGGCGCTGCAGGACGAGGACCGCCGTCGCCGGCTCGAGGCCGCAGGCGCGGGAGCCGGGCGCTGACGCTGCCCACGGTGGGCGAGCTCCTGACCCGAGCGCGGCCTACCTCGAGGGCGCGGCGTGCCGTCGCCCCGCCTCGACGCCGAGTACCTCCTCGCCCACGTGCTCGGCCTGTCCGCGCCTCGACCTGTACCTCGACCTCGAGCGCCCGCTGGAGCCGGCCGAGGTCGACACGTTCCGCGAGCTCGTGCGGCGCCGCGGCCGCGCGGGAGCCCCTCGCCTACGTCCTCGGGAGCTGGAGCTTCCGCGGCCTCGAGCTGCGGTCCGACGCCCGTGCGCTCGTCCCGCGTCCCGAGACCGAGATCCTCGTCGAGCGTGCCCTCGAGGCGCTCGCCGGCGTCGAGGGGCCTCGCGTGCTCGACGTCGGCACGGGGACGGGGGCGATCGCCCTGGCGATCGCGCACGAGCGGCCCGACGCGCAGGTCGTGGCCACCGACGTCTCGCCGGCGGCGCTCGCGCTCGCCGGCGAGAACGCCGCGCGCTCGGTCTCGAGGAGCGGGTCGAGCTCGTCGAGGGCGATCTCCTGGCGGCCGTGCCCGGCCGCCGCTTCGACCTGGTGGTGTCGAACCCGCCCTACGTCGCCCCGGACGACGAGGTCGACCCGGAGGTGGCGCGCTTCGAGCCGGCGCTCGCCGTGTTCGCCCCGGAGGAGGGACGCGCCGTGCTGCAACAGCTCGTGGCGGAGGCGTCGGAGCACCTCGACGCGGGCGGCATCCTGGCCCTCGAGACGGGTGCGGGGCAGGCCCGCTGGCTCGCCGGCGAGCTCCGCGCGGCGGGCTACGCCGACGCCGCGGTGCACCGCGACCTGGCCCGGGTGGAGCGCATCGTGGTCGCCCGCCGGGGAGCGACGTGACCGTCGTCATCGACCTCGACGACCCGGCCGTCGATCTCACGCCTCTGGTGGAGGCGCTCCTGGCCGGCGAGCTCGCCGTGCTCCCGACGGACACCGTCGACGGGCTGGCCTGTGCGGCTGCGGACCCCGCGGCGTGCGCGCGAGTGGCGGAGGCCAAGGGCCGCGATCCCGGACAGGCGACGGCCGTCATCTGCGCCTCCGTCGAGAGCCTCGTCACCCGCGTCCTGCCGGAGCTCGACCAGCGCGCGAGGGGGCACGTCCGCACCCTCCTTCCCGGTCCGCTGACCCTCGTCGTCCCCAACCCGGCCGGGCGCTACCCGTGGCTGTGCGGCCCCGACACGTCCCGCATCGGCGTGCGTGTGCCCATCCTCGCCGCGGCCCTGGCGGCGGCCCTCGAACGCGTCGGTGGGATGTGCGCCTCCTCCGCCAACCGGCACGGGGCGCCGGATCCGGTCACCGTGGATGCCGTCGACCCGGCCATCCGCCAGGTCGCCGCCGTCGTCGTCCGGGGCGGCCCCGTCCCCGCCGGCCGGGCCTCGACCGTCGTCGACCTGAGCGGCCCCGAGCCGGTCATCCTGCGTGAGGGAGCCGTGGCCTCGGCCACCGTCCTCGAACGCCTCCGTGCGGGGGCCGCGGGGGTAGACTCGGCGCCCGACGACGTCCCCGCGCCGTGAGGAGACGAGCATGGCCCTGACCGAGCAGACGCTCGCGGCCTTGAGGGGCTCCGGCCTCGAGGAGATCGACCCCGAGATCGCCGCGCTGTGCGACGCCGAGCTCGAGCGCCAGCGCGACCAGCTCGAGCTCATCGCGTCCGAGAACTTCACCTGGCCGTCGATCCTCGAGGCGGTGAGCTCCGTGCTCACCAACAAGTACGCCGAGGGCCTGCCGGGCAAGCGCTACTACGGCGGCTGCGAGGTCGTCGACGAGGTCGAGCGGCTGGCCATCGACCGCGCCAAGGTCCTCTTCGGTGCGGAGCACGCCAACGTGCAGGCCCACTCCGGGGCGTCGGCCAACCTGGCCGCGTACGCCGCCGTGCTCGACCCGGGCGACACCGTGCTCGGCCTGCGGCTCGACCATGGCGGCCACCTCACCCACGGGCTGGCGGTCAACTTCTCGGGCAAGACGTACCACTTCGTGGGCTACGGCGTGGACCGCGAGAGCGAGTACATCGACATGGACGAGGTCCGCCGCCTCGCCCACGAGCACCGGCCGAAGCTCATCGTGGCCGGCGGGTCCGCCTACCCCCGCGAGATCGACAGCCGTGCCTTCCGCGAGGTCGCCGACGAGGTCGGCGCCCTCCTCATGGTGGACATGGCCCACTTCTCCGGCCTCGTCGCCGCGGGCCTGCACCAGAACCCGGTGCCGTCGGCGCACATCGTCACCTCGACCACGCACAAGACCCTGGCCGGCCCGCGCTCCGGCTTCATCCTGTGCCAGGAGGACCTCGGGCGGGCGGTCGACCGCGCCGTGTTCCCGGGGCTCCAGGGCGGCCCGCTCTGCCACGTGACCGCGGCCAAGGCGGTGTGCTTCAAGATCGCCATGGGCGAGCCGTTCCGGGCCTACCAGCGCGCCGTCAAGGAGAACGCGGCCGCCCTCGCCGAGGGCCTGCAGGAGCGCGAGGAGCGCGTGCTCACGGGCGGCACCGACACGCACCTGGTGCAGCTCGACCTGCGGCAGTCGCCCTTCACGGGCAAGGACGCCGAGGACCGGCTGGCCGCGGCCCGCATGACCGTGAACCGCAACACGGTCCCGTTCGACGAGCGGCCGCCGACGATCGCCTCGGGCGTGCGCATCGGATCCCCGGCCGGCACGATGCGCGGCCTCGACGCCGACGACTTCCGCGAGGTCGGCCACATCATCGGCGAGGCCGTCAAGCCCGGGGCGGACCTGCCCGCGCTGGGCCGCGCGGACCGAGGAGATCCTGCGCCGGCGGCCGCTGTACGCCGCGCTCACGGCCGGCTACGCCACCGTGCCCCATGTCCACGAGTAGCTCGGGGGCGGCGGCCTCCACGCTCGTGGCCCTGGACCATCCGCTGGTCCGCGACAAGATCTCCCTGCTGCGCGACCGCAACACCGACGTGCCCACCTTCCGGCGCGTGGCCCGCGAGCTGTCGCTGCTCGTGGCCTACGAGGCCACCCGTGGGCTCCCGGTGGAGGAGCGTGACGTCGAGACGCCGCTCGAGCGCACGATCGGCGCGCGCGTCTCGTCGTCGACCATCGCCTGGGTCCCGGTGCTGCGGGCCGGGCTCGGCATGCTCGACGCCGCCCTGGACCTCGTGCCGGGGGCCTCGGTCGGGTTCGTGGGCGTGTACCGGGAGGAGGAGGAGCTGCGGCCCGTCCCCTACTACCTCAACCTCCCGTCCGACGTGGAGGGGCGCGACACGTTCCTGCTCGACCCGATGGTGGCCACCGGCGGGTCGGCCTCGTACAGCATCTCGGTGTGCAAGGAGGCGGGCGCGCGCGTCCGTCACGGTCCTCGCCCTCATCGTCGCCCCGGAGGGCGCGGCGCGCGTCCACGCCGACCACCCCGACGTGGCGATCTACGCCGCGGCCGTGGACCGCGGCCTGAACGAGCACGGCTACATCCTGCCCGGGCTCGGCGACGCCGGCGACCGGCTGTTCGCCACCGAGTAGCTGCGTCCGGGGCAGGGGTCCGCCCGCCGCCGGGGTAGGATGGACGCGTGTCGAGGACGGAGCTGGCCCTGGCCGCGTTCGCGGCGGCCGCTGTGCTCGCCCTCCTGCTGACCCCCCTCAGCGCCCGCCTCGCCACCGCCGTCGGCATGGTCGACCACCCCGGCGGCCGGCGGCTCCACGCGCGTGACATCCCGCTCGGCGGCGGGATCGCGTTGTTCCTGGCCATCCTGGTGCCCACGGCGGTGTTCGCTCCCTCGCCGCGCACGGAGGCCTACGAGGCCATCCTCGCCGGGGCGGCGGCGTGCCTGCTGCTGGGCCTGGCCGACGATCGTTTCGGGCTGCCGCCCTGGGCCAAGCTGGGCGGCCAGATCGGCGCCGCGGCCATCCCGGTGTGGATCGGGGCGACGACGATCGATCACTTCACGGTGCCGTTCGTGCCCCCGCTGTCCCTCGGGGCCTGGCAGTACCCGGTGACGATCCTGTGGATCGTCGCCCTGATGAACGTCTTCAACTTCATCGACGGGATGGACGGTCTGGCCGCCGGCGTCGGGGCCATCTCAGGCGGCACCTTCGCCATCCTGGCCCTCAGCCTCAACCGCGGCACGCCGGCCGTGCTGGCCGCGGCCCTGGCGGGGGCATGCCTGGGGTTCCTGCGCCACAACTTCCATCCGGCGCGCGTGTTCATGGGGGACGCCGGCGCCCTCGTGCTCGGCTTCCTCCTGGCCACCGTCTCCGTCCAGGGCGTGCTGAAGACCGCCGCCGCCGTCGCCGTGGCCTTCCCGCTCCTGGTCCTCTTCGTGCCCATCCTCGACGGCTCGTTCGTCGTGCTCAAGCGCCTGAAGTACCGCCAGCCGGTGTGGCGGGCCGACTCGAGCCACCTCCACCACCGCTTCGCCAGGGTCGGCTGGGGGCAGCGGCAGGCGGCGTTCCTCCTCTACGCCTGGTGCCTGGCCCTGGCCGGGTTCGCCCTGGCGGTGCGCTTCATCCACTACCGCACCCACGGGCACCAGCACTGGGGCGCCACGGTGGCCCTCTCGGCCCTGGCCGTCGTCGCCCTGGCCTTCACCGTCTACGTGGTCTACGTGCTCGAGATCCTCAAGCAGCGCCACCTGCAGCTCTTCGGGCTGGGGCGGCGCAGCGACGTGCCGGGCGAGACCCCGCTCGTCGTCGCCCGCCGCCAGCGGCGGCAGCGGCTGGCCGCGGGCCGCCCGACCTAGGGTCACCGGTCACTCCACTGATGGCGTTACTCGACGACGAGAGGCGGGCCCGCTACGCCGAGGCCATCGTCAGTACCTGCCTCGGCCTGTCGGAGGGCGAGTACCTGCTCATCACCGGCGAGCCGGCCCACCGTGAGCTCATCGTGGCCCTGAACGCCGCCGCCTACCGCCTCGGAGCCCGGCTGGTGGACAGCGTCTACGCCGATCCGCTCGTCCGCCGCGCCCGGATCGAGCACGCGGCCGAAGACTCTCTCGGTCAGGTCGGGCCCTGGTCGCTGCAGCAGCTGCGGGCGCTCGTGAAGCCGGACGCCGCCATCGTCGGCATCACCGGCGAGGAGTTCCCCGGCCTGCTCGGGGATCTGCCGTCCGAGCGCGTGGCCCTCGACCTCCGGCGGGCGGCCGAGAAGCGGCGGTTCTTCGTCAACGCCCAGACCGACGAGAAGGTGCGCTTCTGCGTGGTCGGGTGGCCTACGGAGACCTGGGCCACGCGCGTGTATCCGGAGCTCGACTCCCAGGCCGCCGTGCACCGCCTCGCGGACGACATCCTCTGGTTCTGCCGCCTCGGGCCCGACGACCCGCCCGGCGTCGAAGGCTGGGCCCGGCACCTGGCCATGCTCCGTACCCGGGCCGAGGCCCTGGAGTCCCTCGGGGCGGAGCGGCTGGAGCTGCGCGGCCCCGGCACCCGGCTCGACGTGGGGTTGGTGCCGGGCACGCGGATCCTGCACGCGGCCATCGAGAACGCCTACGGGCAGACCCCGTGCGTGAACCTCCCCACCGAGGAGGTCTTCACCTCGCCCGACCCCCGCCCGACCGAGGGCACGTTCCGCTGCTCGCGGCCCCTGTCCTTCGCCGGCCGGACCATCGACGGCCTCGAGGGAGAGTTCCGGCGCGGGCGGCTCGTGCGGCTCGACGCGGCGCGCGAGCAGGAGCGGGACTTCATGGCGGCCTACCTCGACACCGACCGCGGGGCGCGCCGCCTGGGCGAGGTGGCCCTGGTGGACCGGGCATCGCGGATCGGGCTGTCCGGGCGCGTGTACGGCGACACGCTGTTCGACGAGAACGCCGCCTCCCACATCGCCTTCGGCTCCGGCTTCGCCCCGTCGCGGAGCCCGAACGGCCGGCCGCGCGCCGTCAACAACTCGAGCGTCCACCTCGACGTCATGATCGGCTCGGATGACCTCGAGATCACCGCGGTGACGCCCGACGGCCGCCGGGTCGAGGTCATCACCGGGGGCGTCTGGCAGCTCGCCGGCGCGACGCCCTAGACGCCGCCGTTCTAATCGACGAGTTCGAGCGGTTCGTCGACGATGTCGAGGCAGGCGATCGCCGCGGCGCGCGTGTGGACGCCGAGCCGGCGCATGATCGACTTCACGTGGGAGCGGACGGTCTCGACCGAGACCACGAGCTCGGCCGCGATCTCGCCCGTCCGCCGGCCGTCGGCGAGGAGGTTCAGGACCTGCCACTCCCGCTCCGTCAGCCGGCTGCGCACGTGGCGCGCGGCGGGCCCGCGCTCGCGGGCCTGGCGGTGGAGCTCGCGCATCAGGGTGGCCGTGTAGCGGCGCGACAGGGCACCCTCGCCCCGGCTGACGCCGCGCAGAGCGGGGGCGAGGCTCGAGGCCGTCAGGCTCTTGGAGAGGTAGCCGGCGGCCCCAGCGCGCACGGCCCGCAGCGCTTCGCGCGGCCCGGTGGCACTGGCCGTGACCACGACCCGGACGGCCGGGTGGCGTTCCGTGAGCTCGGCTGCGAGCTCGATGCCGTCGAGGTCGGCCAGGTCCGCGTCGACGAGCGCCAGGTCCAGGTCGAGGCGCTGGGCGAGGTCGAGGGTCACGTCCGCCGCGCCGGCCTCTGCGACCACGTCGAACCCCTCCGCGCGCAGGGCCTGGACGAGCGCCCGGCGCCGGCGCGCGTGGCGCTCGACCACGAGCACGCGCAGTGGCGCGGGTGAGCGTTTGTCGTGACCGCGACCGTCGGAAGCCGGCGGAGACACGCGCTGAGCCTAGAGATCTGGTCGGTCGCCGCCCAGGGGCCGGGCGCTACAACGTTCGCTGGTAGCGGACGAACGACCACATGGCGAACGCGGTCGTGGCCGCGGCGAAGCCGGCCAGCAGGAGCCCGCGCCCGGCGATGGCGGTCCAGTCCGGGGACGCGTGCAGCGCTCCGCGGGCCGCGGTCACCGCCCACTCGAGCGGGTTGGCGTCGGCCCCGATCTGCATCCAGTGCGGCATGAGGTTGCGGGCGATGAAGATGGCCGACATGAAGGTGAGCGGCAGGGCCACGAAGTTGGCCACGCCGATCATCGTCTCCTCGCGGCGGGCGAGCATGGCCACGCCGAACGAGAAGGCCCCGAAGCCGCAGGCCAGGAGCGCCGCCGCGGCCACGACGAGGACGGCCCCGGCCACGCCGCCGCCGGGCGCGGCGCCGACGATGGTGGCCAGGACGAGGATGATCACGGCCTGCACCGCCACCTGCAGGGAGGCGATGGCCAGGCGTGAGAGGACGATCCCGAGCCGGCTGGCCGGAGTGGTCAGGTAGCGGTCGATGACGCCCTCCTTGATGTCGGCCACGGTCCCCATCCCCGACCAGATGGAGCCGAACAGGGCGGACATGACAGCCACGCCGGGGGCGAGGAAGGCGATGTAGCTCGACGACCCGAAGCCGGGGATCTGCACCGCCCGGTGGAAGAGCTGCCCGTAGAGCAGGAGCCAGACCATCGGCTGGATCAGGCTCAGGGCCACGAAGATCGGGATGCGGGCGGTCGTCCGCAGATGCCGCATGGTCAGGTGGGTGAAGGTCTGGGCGAACGTCCTCACCGGCGCCGGCCCTCCCCGGGCTCGTCCGGCTCGCGGTCGGCCTCGCGAAAGCTCCGGCCCGCGTAGCGCAGGTAGACGTCGTCCAGCGACGCCCGCTTGACCGCCACCTCCGCCACGGGCAGGCCCGCGTCCTCGAGCGTGGTCACGAGCTCCGGTACCGCGCGGGCGCCCTGCTCGACCCGCGCGCGCAGGGCGCGCCCGGCGAGCGTGGCCTCGCTCACCACGTCGAGCGACGCCACCAGGTCGCGAGCCCGCTCGGGCGCGTTGCCGTCGGCCACGAGCTCGATCTCGACCGTGTCCCCGGCCAGCTCGGCCTTGAGCCCCTCCGGCGTTCCCTCGGCCACGATGCGGCCGGCGTCGAGGATGGCCAGCTGGTGGGCCAGGAGGTCGGCCTCCTCCAGGTAGTGCGTGGTCAGGAGGATGGTCAGGTCGCCGCCCTCCGCCAGCCGCGAGACCTCGTCCCACATGGCCGCGCGGTGCTCGGGATCGAGGCCGGTGGTGGGCTCGTCCAGGAACAGGACCTCGGGCCGGTGGACCAGCCCCATGGCCACGTCGAGCCGGCGCCGCATGCCCCCGGAGTAGGTGCGCACCTGGCGCCCGGCGGCCTCGGTCAGGCCGAAGCGGTCGAGCAGCTCGTCCACCCGCCGGCGGGCGGTGCGCCCCTCGAGGCCGTGCAGGTGCGCCAGGAGGGTCAGGTTCTCCCGCCCGGTGGCCCACCTGTCCACCCCCGAGCCCTGGGCCACGTAGCCCATCGCCCGCCGCACGGCGGCCCGCTCCTCGACCACGTCGTGCCCGGCCACCTCCGCCCGGCCGGCCGTCGGGGCGGCCAGGGTGGTGAGGATCTTGACCGCCGTGGACTTGCCGGCGCCGTTCGGGCCGAGCAGCCCGAAGATGGTGCCGCGCTCGACCTGGAAGCTGATCCCGTCCAGGGCGCGCGGCCCCTTCGGGTACTGCTTCACGAGCCCCTCGACGAGGATGGCCGCCGCATCGCCATGCACGTCGCGAACCATGCCACAAAGTTTCCCTCCGGACGTCGATGCGGAGGGGAAGAAGGCCGCATCTCAACACGAAATTCACGTCCATCGAGCGGTGCCTGAAACTGTTACGAACTCGGGCCCTGCTCTGCTATGCTCGCCCTCCGCCAAACGGAGAGGGGACGCGGGGATCGAAGGCTCGAACGACCACAGGGGCATGGCACCGCCGCCGAACGCCTCCGGCTACGCCGCCGGGTTCACGATCGTCCTCTGCATCGTGGCCGGTATGGTCGTCGGCGCAGGCCTCGGGGCCCTGGTCGGCGCCACGGTCCCCCTCCTCCTCGCGGGGGCGGCGGTCGGCGTGGTCGCCGGCTTCTACGCGGTCTGGATCAGGTTCTTCAAGACGAGATGACGACGGTGGCAGACGACGCATACTTCCCCGCCCGGGCGACGCCCTCCGTCCGGGTGGCGCTGGTCTCGTGGGCGAGCGTGCCCATCGCCCTGCTCGCCATACCCGCCTTCATCCTCGGCGGCTGGCCGTTCGCCGCGTGGTGGATCGCCGTGGCCCTGTGGGTGGTCAACCGCGGCATCCAGACGGGTACGACCCGCTTCGTCATCGGGCTGCCCCAGACCGTCGCCGTGGGCGTGGCCGGCATCGGGTTCCTGACCCGGATCTGGGGGACCATGATCGCCCTCCTGCTCACCGTCCACTGGGCCGGCAAGGACGTCGCGGTCCCGGCCGCGATCCTGTTCCTCCTGCTCTACACGGCCGACATGCTGGCCCGCGGGCTGGCCTACGCCGAGAGCCGCCGCGTCCGGCCGCCCAGCACTCGGGGCACCGCCTGATGCGCGGGCGCCTGATGCTCCTGGCCGCACCCCTGGTGCTGGCCCTGGTGGCGCCCGCGCGTGGCCCTCGCGGCGGCGCCGAAGGTCGATCCGACCAAGGAGTTCCTGCTCCACCCGTACATCGAGATCAAGCCGTTCCCGTGGCTCGACCTCTCGATCACGAAGGCCGTGATCTACCTGATCATCGCGGGCGTCATCTCGGTCGTCGGGACGATGCTGATCATCCGCGGCGGCCTGCGGCTGCAGCCCGTCCCGCATCCAGATGTTCATCGAGATCGTCTACGACTTCACCGAGACCTCGATCGGGCGCGCCTCGCTGCCGGACCAAGACTGTTCACGACCTGGTTCCCGTACCTCGCCACGCTGTTCGTCTTCATCTGGGTCTCGAACCTGATCTCGTACATCCCGCTGCCGTTCGACACCGAGCACAAGTGGCACGGGCATCCCGGGATTCACGCTGTACGCGGCGACCGCGAACCTCTCGGTCACGCTCGCGCTGACGCTCGTCACGTTCTTCGCCTCGCACTACGTGGGCATCAAGTACCACGGCGTGCGTCGCCTACTTCAAGAGCTGGGTGCCGCCGGCGCCGCGGCGCGCTGAAGTCCGTTCATCGGCCGTGCTCGAGGTGCTCTCGCAGTTCCTGCGCCTGGTCTCGCTCAGCGTCCGGCTCTTCGCCAACATGCTGGCCGGCCACCTGCTCGTCCTGATGTCGCGTCGCGCTCGATCATCATCATCGGCAACGTCCTCGTGGCCTTCGCGACGCGTCCCGGTCGGCGTCTTCTTCTACCTGCTTCGAGCTCGTGCTCGTCGCCAACCTGCAGGCGTTCATCTTCGCCATGCTCTCCGGCATCTACATCGGCTTCGCCCTGCGAGCCGCCGCATTGACCAACCACAGGAGGAGATCGAACCATGGCACTCGACGGTAACGTCGAGACGCCGCCAAGACCCTCGCGCTCGGCCTCGGCACGGGCTTCGGCGCGATCGGGCCGGGCGTGGGCGTGGGCTACCTGATCGGCAAGACGATCGAGGGCGTCTCGCGCCAGCCCGAGCTGCGCGGCGACCTGCATGGGCCTCATGTTCCTCGGCCTCGCGCTGACCGAGGCGATCACGTTCTACGCCCTGCTCATGTCGTTCGTGGCCTTCTTCATCGGCTAGAGGATCGGCGCGCTCGTCATCCCGCTCGCCGCTAAGCGCCGACACCGAGCACTCGTCAAGCCCGTCCCGGGCCTGATGATCTGGACGCTCGTCATCTTCTTCATCATCCTTCCTCGTGCTGCGCAAGCAGGTCGCCTTCGGGCCGCATCGCCGAGCGCGATCGAGGAGCGCCGCGCGGTCGTGCGCGAGAACCTCGAGTCGGCCGAGCGCTCGCGCGACGAGGCCCAGCAGCTGCTGGACGAGTACAAGCAGCAGCTCGCCGCAGGCGCGGCGCGAGGCGGGCGAGATCGTCGAGCGCGCGCGGCGCACGGGCGAGGAGCTCGAGCGGCAGATGCGCGAGGAGGCCAGCGGCGCAGCGCGAGCGCGGCCTCGCCGCAGGTGCAGGACGGCCGATCGAGGCCGAGACGCGCCAGTCGCTCGACCAGATCAAGAACGAGGTCGCCGACCTGACGCTGCTCGCGACCGAGAAGGTCGTCGGCCGCGCGCTCGACGAGGCCGAGGCGCGCCGCCTGGTCGACGAGGCGCTCGGCCGAGGTCGACTTCTCCGCAGCTCGAGGGGTGGAGTAGCGCGATGGCGCAGGCGAGCCGGCAGGACGGGTCTACGGCACGGCGCTGTACGAGGCGGCGCGAGGCCGCCGGGCGCGCTGCACGAGGTCGCGCCGCGACCTCGCCGCGATCGGCGGCGAGCCGTGGCCGCGAGCGGCGAGCTCGGCCTGGCGCCTCTTCAACCCGGCCTTCCCGCGAGCCGGCCAAGAAGCAGATCCTCGCGCAGCTCAGCGACCGGCGCCGATCCGCTCGTGCGCAACGCCCTGCTGGTGCTGGTCGACAACGGCCGCCTCGACGACGCTGCCCGACGTCGTCGACGTCGTCTCGAGCGCGCGTCCGCGGCGCGCGAGCGACAGCTCGAGCGTCGAGCTCACCACCGCCGTCGCCGATCGGCGACGACGAGGCCGAGCGCTCTGCGCGCGCGCCTGGCGGAGGCCGAGCGGCCAGCGAGGTCACGCTCGGCGCGGCGCGTCGACCCGCCATCATCGGCGGCGTCGTCCTCCGCGTCCGGCGACCAGCTGATCGACGCGTCCGTGCGCGGCCGCCTCGACGGCCTCCGCCTGGCACTTCGCAAGGCCCGCACTGGCCTCCCCGGAGGATAGCAGTGAGACTCCAGCCGAACGAGATCGCCTCGATCCTGCGCGAGCAGATCGAGAAGTACGACGTTCCGACCGGCGTCGACGAGGTCGGCACCATCATCCAGCTCTCCGACGGCATCGCCCGCGTCTACGGGCTCGAGAACTGCGTCGCGCTCGAGATGATCGAGTTCCCGCACGGGGTCACCGGCCTCGCGCTGAACCTCGAGGAGGACAACGTCGCCGTGGTGCTCTTCGGCGCAGTGGGAGCTGCTCGCGGAGGGCGACACCGCCCGCCGCACCGGCAACGTCATGCGCGTGCCGGTCGGCGAGGGCTGATCGGCCGCGTCGTCGACCCGCTCGGCAACGTCGCTCGACGGCGGCCCGCCGATCGAGACCGACGGAGTTCCGGCCGCTCGAGTTCAAGGCGCCCGGCGTCGTCGACCGCCAGCCGGTGAAGGAGCCGCTCCAGACCGGGCTCAAGGCGATCGACGGGATGATCCCGATCGGCCGCGGCCAGCGCGAGCTGATCATCGGCGACCGCGGCACGGGCAAGACCGCCGTCGCCGTCGACACGATCATCAACCAGAAGGGCACCGGCGTCATCTGCATCTACTGCGCGATCGGGCAGAAGGCCTCGACCGTCGCGCAGGTCGTCGAGAAGCTGCGCGAGAATGGCGCCCTGGAGCACACGATCGTCGTCGCCGCGCCCGGCCGCCGAGGCCGCGCCGATCAAGTACATCGCGCCCTACGCCGCGTGCGCCATGGGCGAGTACTTCTGCTACGCGCGGCCGGCCGCGCTGTGCGTCTACGACGACCTCTCCAAGCAGGCCGACGCCTACCGGCAGATGTCGCTGCTGATCCGCCGCCCGCCGGGCCGCGAGGCCTTCCCGGGCGACGTCTTCTACCTGCACTCCCGGCTGCTCGAGCGCGCGGTCAAGCTCTCCGACGAGCTCGGCGGCGGGTCGCTCACGGCGCTGCCGATCATCGAGACGCAGGCCGGCGACGTGTCGGCCTACATCCCGACGAACGTCATCTCGATCACCGACGGCCAGATCTTCCTCGAGTCGAGCCTCTTCTTCTCGGGCGTGCGGCCGGCCATCAACGTCGGCATCTCGGTCTCGCGCGTCGGGTCGAACGCGCAGATCAAGGCGATGAAGAAGGTCGCCGGCCGCCTCAAGCTCGACCTCGCCCAGTACCGCGAGGTGCGAGGCGTTCGCGCAGTTCGGCTCCGAGCTCGACGCCGCCACGCAGCGCCAGCTCGCGCGCGGCGCGCGCATGGTCGCCGACGCTCAACCAGCCGCAGTACGCAGCCGTGGCCGGTCGAGGAGCAGGTCGTCGTCATCTGTGGGTCGCCGCTCAACGGCTACCTCGACGACGATCCCGGTCGAGCAGGTGTCGCGCTTCCACGAGGACCTGCGCCAGTCCCTGCGGGCCGAGCGCACGATCTTCGAGGCGATCCGCGAGACCGGCGAGCTCTCGGCGACGAGCTGATCGAGCAGCTGCGGACCGCGGTCGAGCAGTTCAAGCAGGGCTTCGAGGTGCGGACGAGCCGGCGCTGCGTCGCCGGCGCAGCGCCTGAGCCTCGGTGGCCAGCCAGCAGGACATCAAGCGGCGGATCCGCTCCGTCCGCAACACGCGCAAGATCACGAAGGCGCTCGAGCTCGTCTCGGCTCCAAGCTGCGCCGGGCCCAGGTGCGGATCGAGGCGCTGCGGCCGTACGCCGACCGCACGCGCGACCTGATGATGGAGGCGCGTGGCCCGGGCCAACGTCCACGGGCAGCCCCTGCTCGCCGGCGCGAGCCGAACACCGTCGCGCATCCTCGTCCTGACGGGCGATCGCGGCCTCGCGCGGCGCGTTCAACGTGCAGGTCGTGCGCCGCGCGCTCACGGCTCTGGCCCGCGAGCACGAGAGCCACGGGCGCGAGGTCCGCTGGCTGGCCGTCGGGCGCAAGGGCGCTCGGCACGCTGCGCTTCCGCCGCCTGCGAGGTGCTGCGCTCGTGGCAGGGCTTCACCGACCGGCCGAGCTACGGCGACGCCGCGGCGATCGCCGCACTGGATCATCGACGCGCTATCGCGACGGCGAGCTCGACCGCGTGGTGCTGGTCTACAACCACTTCCAGTCCGCCGCTCTCGCAGACGGTCGAGGTCGACGAGCTGCTGCCGGTGCCCGAGGGGCGCTACTCGCGGAGCTCAGCGCCGCGCGAGCGGGCCCTCGAGGGCGAGCTGCTGTTCGAGCCCGAGGCCGAGGACATGCTCGGCGAGCTGCTGCGCACCGTCGACTCGAGGTGGCGATCTACCGCGCGCTGCTCGAGTCGACCGCGTCCGAGCACGGCGCGCGGATGACGGCCATGGGCAACGCGTCCAAGAACGCGAGCGAGCTCATCAGCGCCTCACGCTCGCCATGAACCGCGCCCGCCAGGCCGAGATCACGCAGGAGATCCTCGAGGTCGTCGCCGGCGCAGACGCGCTGGAATAGAACGGGGGAAACCAGGTTTCCCCCGTTGGCCCCCTTCTTTTCTCGGGGCTGCGGGTTTTCGGAGCGATGCGTCGCGCTGAGGTGGGCTTGGGTGGTGGCTTCGGCACGCCGGCAGAGCCGGCGCACCGACGCCCTCTCAGGGAGCCGTTAGCCAGCGCCAGAGGTTTTCCAGGACTCCGGCTGTGGGGCGGAGGACGAAGGCGTCGCCGATTGCTGAGCGGGGGAGGAGGAAGGCGCCGGCGTCTACGACCTTCGCTCCGGCCGGCGTGGTGTACGCCGTCATCTGCGCGGTGTAGCCCGGGCCGAAGATGGACGGCGCCTCGGCGAGGACCATGGTCCCGCGAGGCGAGGACGCCGCGACGTGGTCGATCTCCACTCCGACCTGGCCGAACGTCTCGCCGGGCTGGAGGCCCGTGCCGTCGAACGCGAACCAGCCGGGCTGGCCCGGGCGCTGGTGCACCGTGTACGGCGCGAGCGCGCTGCCGTCGTCGTTGGCCAGGTACTGGGCCCCGAGGAGCGCGGCCTCGGGTCGTCCGAGCGTGCGCCAGGGCGCGATCCGGGCGATGGCCCCGGCCCCGGGGATGGGGACGATCTTCCAGAAGATCGAGTTCGAGGACGTGGCGAACAGGTTTCCGCCCAGGTCCCGGTAGCGGGTGAGCGTGGTGTACGCCGAGGCGGTCACGTACTCCTCGTGGCCGCCGAGGACGATGAGGTCGTACTCGCGGGCCAGCGTGGCCGGGTCGGCGGCCGCCAGGTCGTCGTCGGACAGGTAGTCGGCGCTGCCGGGGTGCTGGTGCTCGAGCCAGTGCAGGAAGGGAAGGTCGTAGTTCCGGAAGCCGCCGGGCAGGCCCCACGGCACGAGAGCCCGGTGGACGGGGACCTCCCAGCGCGCGGGCGTGGCGTACCAGGTGTCGGGCAGGCCGTCGCCGTCGGTGTCCGCGCGGTTGTACGCCTGCCAGGTGTTCGTGGGCAGGACGACCGCCACCCGGGCCTGCCCCGGGAACGCCGCGCGCACGACGAAGAGCGCGTAGCCGGTCTGGCCGTCGTCGGTCTGCAGGCGGGCGGCGTAGAGGCCGCTCGGCCAGGTCCGCCCGACGTCGAAGCGGAGGCTGGCGGTCCGCGTCCCGCCGGCCCACGCCATCTCCTGCGGGCCCAGCACCGTCACCCCGTTGACGGTGTGGTCATCCCGCGTGGGCACCGTCTCCGGGCCGACGTGCAGGACGGTGAGCGTCAGTCGCGGCCGGTCGCAGGCCACGCGGAGGGTCGCCGTGTCGCCAGGGGCGTACGAGGTGGCGGCCGCGGCGGCCTCCACGCGGCGGATGCGAAAGACGGGCGCCGTCGCGCCCACGCCGGGCTCGTAGTCGAGATGGCCGAGATGGATGACGCGCCCGCGCCGGTCGGTGGCCGTCAGCAGGCTCAGGTACGACCCGGGCAACTGGTGCCCGCCGGTCCAGGTCAGCCGGCAGCGGTGGACGCAGCGCGTGTGCAGCGAGGCCACTCGCCGCCGGCCGTGCGGGCTGATGCTGACGATGTCGAGCACGACGCGCATCGGGCGATCCACGCGGACGGTGACCACGGCCCGGTCGCCGCGGCCGTCGCCGTTCGGCGTGATGGTGGCCTCGAGGCGGTGGTCGTCTGCCCAGCGCTCGCCGCTCGTCACCGAGACGTGGAGGCCGCCGGCGGCGAGGGCGGTGGCGGGGGTCAGGGCGAGAAGGCTCAGGGCCAGGAGAAGAGAACGCACCGCGGCAGTATCCGCAGGCGGCTGCCCGATACGGTTCCCTCGTGGTCGCCCAGCCGAAGGACCTCGACCTCAACGACGCGCCGGCGAAGGCGTCCGAGCTCTTCCTGATCGACGGCAACTCGCTCGCCTACCGGGCCTTCTTCGCCCTGCCGGAGGAGCTCGCCACCACGGAGGGGTTCCCGACGAACGCCCTGCTGGGGTTCACCAACATGCTCATGCGGCTCCTGGCCGACTACCGCCCGCGCGGGGTCGTCGTGGCCTGGGACGAGCGGCCCACCCACCGCCTCGAGCGCTTCCCGGGCTACAAGGCGACTCGCCGCCCGACGCCCGACCTCCTGCGCCAGCAGCAGCCGTACTTCCGGCCCCTGGTGGAGTCGTTCGGCTACCAGAACATCTCGTACGAGGGGTACGAGGCCGACGACGTCATCGGCACCCTGAGCCTGCGCGCCGACGAGGCGGAGATCCCGACGTGCGTCATCTCCCACGACCGCGACGCCTTCCAGCTGGTCTCCGATCACGTCAGCGTCCTGCTCTCGCCGCGCGGCGTGTCCGAGGTGCACGTGTACACGCCCGAGCGCGTGGTGGCGCGATACGGCATCGAGCCCCGGCTCATCCCCGACTTCATCGGGCTCAAGGGCGACACCTCCGATGACATCCCCGGCATCCCGGGCGTGGGCGACAAGACCGCCTCGGACCTGCTCGTGCGCTTCGGCTCGCTCGACGGCATCTACGCCAACCTCCCGGCCGTTCCCGGCGAGAAGCGCCGGCAGGCGCTCGAGGAGCACCGCGAGGCCGCCTTCAAGTCGCGCGAGCTGGCCACCATCGAGCGCGACCTGCCGCTCGACGTCGACGTCACGGCGGTCGTCGCCTCCGCGCCCGACCGGGCGACGCTCAAGGACGAGTTCCGGCGCTTCGAGTTCCGGGCGCTCCTGGGGCGGGTCGACGAGCTCGAGGAGGCCATCCCCGCTGCGCCGCGCGACCTCGAGGGCATCCGCGTCCCCTGGCGCGAGGCCGAGGACGGGGCCGTGACGGCCGTCCTCGAGGAGGGCGCGGAGGTGGGCGTGTCCGCCGCCGGCGACCGCATCGCCCTGGCCCGCGAGGAAGGGGTCGTGGTCACCGGGCCGGTGCCGGCCGAGGTGCTCGGCCGGGCCGATCTGGTGGCCCACGACTACAAGTCCCTCTGGCCGCTCCTGCCGGAGACGAACGCCCTGAGCTTCGACACCCAGCTCGCGGCCTACCTCATCGACCCCGGCCGGCAGGACTACCGCCTCGACGACCTGCTCGAGGAGAGCGCGGTCGAGCTCGAGGTGGAGGGAGACGACGAGACCCGCGCGCTCGTCCGCGCCGCGGCCGGCCCGCTGCGGATCCGGACCCGGCTGGCGGAGCGGCTCGAGGACACGGGGATGGACGACCTCTACGTGCGGGTCGAGCTCCCGCTCGTGAGCGTGCTCGCGGACATGGAGCGGACCGGCGTGGCCATCGACGGTGCCCGCATGGGCGAGATCGCGCACAAGGTCTCGGAGCAGGCGGCCGAGCTCGAGGCCCGCGCGCACGAGCTGGCGGGCGAGCCGTTCGCGCTGGGCTCGCCCAAGCAGCTCGGCGAGGTGCTCTTCGAGCGTCTCGGGCTCCCTGCCGGACGCAAGGGCAAGACCGGCTACTCCACCGACGCGCGCGTCCTCTCCCGGATCCGCGACCAGCACGAGATCGTCGCGGTGGTGGAGGAGTGGCGAGAGCTCACCAAGCTGCTCACGACCTATCTCGTGCCGCTCCCCGGCCTGATCGGGCCCGACGGCCGGCTGCACACCACCTTCTCGCAGGTCACGGCCTCCACCGGGCGGCTCTCGGCCAACAACCCGAACCTGCAGAACATCCCCGTGCGCACGCCCCTGGGCCGCGAGATCCGCAGCACGTTCGTGGCCGCCGAGGGGTCACGGCTGCTGTCGGTCGACTACTCGCAGGTCGAGCTGCGCATCCTGGCCCACCTCTCCGGCGAGCCCGTGCTGCGCGAGGCGTTCGCCCGCGGCGACGACATCCACGCCGTGACCGCGGCCGAGGTCCTGGACAAGCCCATCGAGACCCTGACGCGCGACGAGCGCGACCGGGCCAAGGCCGTGAACTTCGGGATCATCTACGGCATCTCGGCCTTCGGCCTGTCGGAGCAGCTCGGCATCGAGCGCGAGGAGGCCCAGGCCTACATCGACCGCTACCGCGGGCGCATGCCCAGCGTGGCGGCGTTCATCGAGCGCTCGATCGAGATCGCCCGCGAGCGCGGCTACGCGACGACGCTGCTCGGCCGGCGCCGGCCGGTCCCCGAGCTGCGGGCCCAGAACTGGCAGGTGCGCTCCCTGGGCGAGCGGCTGGCCGTGAACTCGGTCATGCAGGGATCCGCCGCCGACATCATCAAGCTGGCGATGGTCCGCATCCACCGGCGCCTGGGCGAGGAGGGCCTCGCCTCGCGCCTGGTGCTGCAGATCCACGACGAGCTCCTGCTCGAGGTCCCCGACGTCGAGACGTCGGCCGCGCGCGACCTGGTGGTGTCCGAGATGGTCGGGGCGTACGACCTCGACCCGCCCCTCGCCGTGGACGCCGGCGTAGGCGACGACTGGCTCCAGGCCAAGAAGGGCTAAGAAGCTTCCACAGGATGAGGCGTGGATGCATGGCGAGCGGCGCCAGCGGGACGCCGCCAGGCGCCGCGATCTCATTCTGTGGGAGCTTCTAAACCGGCAAAACCCGGTCGTTCGCTAGACTCCGGTGCTTGCAGGGCGGGATGCCGCCTGGCGTCCCCTGGACAGAAGAGGATTCAACCGAACGTGCCTTCGAACGCCGAGATCATCGCCGCCGAGCCCGGCGTCTGGACCGAGATCGACGGGGAGCTTGTCCCCGACTACGACGCCACCCTCACGCCCTTCGGCGAGGGGGACGTCGTCACCGGCAAGGTCGTGCGCGTCGACCGGGACGAGATCCTGGTGGACATCGGCTACAAGTCGGAGGGGGTCATTCCCATCTCCGAGCTCTCCATCCGGCGCAACGTCGACCCGGACGAGGAGGTCGCGCTCGGGGACGAGGTCGACGCCCTGGTCATGCAGAAGGAGGACGCCGACGGGCGTCTGATCCTGTCCAAGAAGCGCGCCCGCTTCGAGAAGGCGTGGAAGCGCATCGAGGCTGCGGCCGAGAGCGGCGAGCCGGTCGAGGGCACGGTCATCGAGGTCGTCAAGGGCGGCCTCATCATCGACCTCGGGGTCCGCGGCTTCCTGCCCGCCTCGCTGGTCGACATCCGCCGCGTGCAGGATCTCGACGAGTTCCTGCACGAGACGCTCCGCTGCCGCGTGATCGAGCTCAACCGCTCGCGCAACAACGTCGTGCTCTCCCGCCGGGCGGTGCTCGAGGAGGAGCGGCGCGAGGTGCGCCAGCGGATCCTCGACACGCTCGACGCCGGCTCCGTGGTGGAGGGGACCATCTCCAACATCGTCGACTTCGGCGCCTTCGTCGACCTCGACGGGATCGACGGCCTGATCCACATCTCCGAGCTGTCGTGGAGCCACGTCAACCACCCCTCCGAGATCCTCGAGATCGGTCAGAAGGTCCGCGTCAAGGTGCTCGACATCGACCGCGACCGCCAGCGCATCTCGCTGGGGCTCAAGCAGACCCAGGCCGACCCGTGGCAGCAGGTGCTCGACGCCTACGAGCAGGGCGACGTCGTCGAGGGCCGCGTGACCAAGGTGGTCACCTTCGGCGCCTTCGTCGAGATCGTGCCCGGCGTCGAGGGTCTCGTGCACATCTCGGAGCTCGCCGCCCACCACGTGGAGAACCCGCGGGAGGTCGTCTCGCACGGGGAGTCCGTCCCGGTCAAGATCATCGAGATCGACGCCGAGCGCCGGCGCCTCTCCCTCTCGCTCAAGCGCGTCACCGAGGAGGACGACGTCAAGCCGACCATCGAGCTCGAGGGCGTGGGCGCGCCCACGCCGGCCGGCCAGGCGCCGGCCGGGGACGCCGCGCCGAGCCTCGAGCTGTCGGAGGACGTGTTCGGGGATTCCCGCGCCGCGGACGAGCCGGAGGAGGAGCCCGCCGTCGCCGAAGAGCCTGAGGCCGTGGCCGAAGACGAGGCTGTCGAGCCCGAGGCCGAGGCGGCCGAGGCTGCGGAGCCCGAGGCTGAGGCTGTGGAGCCCGAGGCTGAGGCTGTGGAGCCGAGGCCGAGGTTGGGGAGCCCGAGGCCGAGGTTGTGGAGCCCGAGGCCGAGGCTGTGGAGCCCGAGGCGGCGGAGGAGACCGAGGCCGAGGCTGTCGAGCCCGAGGCGGCGGAGGAGACCGAGGCCGCACCGGAGGCAGCCGCGGAGGGTGGCGAGGGTGACGCCGACGAGACGCCGGACGCGCCCGAGGCGGCCGGCAACGGTCTTGGCGCCGCGCCGGCGCAGGCCGAGCCCGAGCACGCCTGACCCGGGCCGCCCGCTCCTCGTCGGGCTGACCGGGGGCATCGCCTCCGGCAAGTCGACCGCGCTCGAGGCCTTCGCCCGGCAGGGCTGCGCCACGCTCTCTTCCGACGCGGTGGTGCACGACCTGCTGCGCCGGGGGTCCGTGCGCGACGCCGTCGTGGACCTTCTGGGTGAGACCGTGCTCGATCAGGAGGGGACCGTCGATCGCGGCCGGGTCGCGGCCCGGGTGTTCGGCGATCCCGAGGCCCTGCGGGCGCTCGAGCGGCTGCTCCATCCGCTGGTCGGGGAGGAGGTCGAGCGGTGGCGGGCGAACGCGGAGGCCGATGGCATCGGCGTGTGCGTCCAGGAGGTCCCGCTGCTCTTCGAGTCGGCGCTCGAGGACCGGTACGACCGGATCGTCCTGGTCACGGCCTCGGACGAGGTCCGCCGGGCCCGCGATCCCGCGCGTTTCGACCGCCGCCGGGCCCATCAGCTCGACGAGGATGCCAAGCGGGCGGGGGCCGACGACGTGTACGTGAACGACGGCACCCCGGCGGAGCTCGAGGCCTGGGTCGGGCAGCTCGTGGATCGGCTGCGGGACGGCCGGTGAGGCGCCTTCGCCTGGTCCTGGCCATCGCCTTCGGCCTGGCCGTGGCCGGGATCGGCGCCTTCGTCGTCCTCGAGCAGACGATGCCCGACTGGTACGCGCGGCTGCGTTACCCCCTGCACTACGCATCCATCGTGCGCGCCGAGGCCCGTGGCGAGAACCTCGACCCGGCGCTGCTGGCCGCGGTCATCTCCACCGAGTCGAAGTTCGATCCCGGCACCGTCTCCTCCGCGGGGGCCGTCGGCCTCATGCAGCTCATGCCCCAGACGGCGCAGGGGATCGCGGAGCACACGGGCGGCGTGCGCTTCGTCCAGTCCGACCTGCGCAACCCGGCCATCAACGTCCGCTACGGCGCCTGGTACCTCCGGCATCTCGAGCTCCGCTACGCCGCCCAGCCCGACGCGGAGGGGCTGGCCCTGGCCGCCTATAACGCGGGCCAGGGCGTCGTGGACCGGTGGATCGCCGAGACGCCGCCCGGCCAGCGCGTCGTCCTGCGCTACCCGGAGACGCGGAGCTACGTGTCCCACGTGCGCTCCCTGCAGCACATCTTCCGGCGCGCCTGGGCCCACGAGCTGGGCTACTAACCAGCCGGCCAACTAGCGCCATTTGATACGATCGCCGCTCCGTCGCGACCGGAGGAAGCCCATGCGTGTCTCGGAGATGATGAGCGTCCACCTCGTGACCTGCACGCCCGACACCACGGTGGGGGACAGCTGCCGGCAGATGCGCGACGCGGGGGTCGGGTCGATCCTGGCCTGCGAGGGCTCGCGGCTCGCCGGGCTGCTGACGGAGCGGGACGTCCTGCGCCTGGTGGCCGACCGCCGCGCGCTCGAGGACGAGCTCGTTGCCGACCACATGGCGCGTTCCGTGGTCACGGTGCCCCCGGACGCGCCCGCCGGCGAGGCCGCGGCCATCATGAACGAGCGGCGCATCCGCCACCTCCCGGTGGTCGAGGGCGACACACCGGTCGGGATGCTCTCCCTGCGCGACTTCTTCGTCATGTCCGGCGCCATCCTGCGCGCCCGCGGGCCGCAGGCCGCCGGGGACTTCCTGCGCGCGGCCACCTGACGTTGACCGCCCTGGGGCGCCGTCGGTGCGTGGTGGGATTCACCCCCCTCCGCAATGCGCCCGACGACGCGTCCGAGCAGCACAGCCAGGCCCTCTCGGGCGAGGTCCTCACCGTGTTCGAGGCCCTCGACGGCTGGGCCCGGGTCCAGGTGCCCGACGGCTACCGGGGCTGGGTGCGCGCGGAGGCGCTCGGGCCGGACGACGGCGCCCCGGCGGCCCACGTGGTCACGGAGCCCCGGGCGGGCGAGCGATACCTCGGCACCTGGCTGGCCGAGCCCGGCGAGGGGAGCGAGCCCCTGGCCGAGGCCCGCCGGCGGGCCACGGGCACCGAGGTGGTTGCGGCTGCCCGCCGGCTCCTGGGCGCGCCCTACGAGTGGGGCGGCATGACCGTGGAGGGAATCGACTGCTCGGGGCTCGTGCAGGTCGTGCACCGGCGCTTCGGCCTGCTCTTGCCCCGCGACGCCGACCAGCAGCAGGCGGCTGGGCGGCCGGTGCCCGAGGCGGACGCCGCACCAGGGGACCTCGTGCTGTTCGGCGACCACGTGGCCGTCGTGTCCGCACCCTGGCCGGTGGTGGTCCATGCCTCCGGCCGCCGCGGGGCGGTGGTCGAGGAGCCCCTCCCGGACGACCTCCGCCGCCGGATCCTCGAGGTCCGGCGTGTGTATCCACCTTGGCCGGGCGAGGACTAGAATGCCGCGCCGATGGGCAGGGAGCGACCATCGACGAGGGTGCGGCTCCTAACCATCGCCGGCGTGGGCCGTCCGTACTGACGATTCCCTCGGCGCCGGCGGTTCCCCGGCGTGCAAGCGCCCTCGCCAACAAGGAGAACGGAATGAGACAGACAGGACGGTGGACACGGCTGGCGGGAGCGGGCGCGCTCGTGCTCGTACTCGCCCTCGTGGCCGCCGGGTGCGGCGGTGGCGGGTCGAGCAAGTCGTCCTCATCCAGCGGCGCCACGAGCGCGTCGCAGACCCAGGGCAAGACCTTCCCGGTGCTCAAGCTGAGCTGGGTCGCGCCCGACCAGTTCGACCCCGGCCTCTCCTACACGGTGGCTGGCTGGGAGATCATGTGGAACGTCTACGAGACGCTCATCACGTACAAGCACGTCGCGGGCCCGGACGGAGCCACCATCATTCCCGGCCTGGCCACGGCGCTGCCGACGATCAGCAACGGCGGCAAGGAGTACCACTTCACGCTGCGCAGCGGCCTGAAGTACTCCGACGGCACGCCCGTCAAGGCCAGCGACTTCGCCTACACGATCAAGCGCCTCTTCCTCATCAACTCGCCGGGCGTCGGCTTCTTCACCGGCATCGTCGGTGCGAACCAGTTCGCGAAGACGAAGAAGGGCGACATCAGCGGCATCACGACCGACGACAAGACGGGCTCGATCGACATCAAGCTCGTCAAGCCGCAGCAGGACTTCATGAACATCCTGGCCACGCTCTTCGCGGCCCCCGTGCCGCCGAACACGCCGGCCCACGACATGTCGACCAAGGGCATCCCGTCCACGGGCCCGTACATGTTCAAGAGCTACATCCCGAACCAGAGCTTCGTGCTCGTCCGCAACCCCAACTGGGACGCCAACAAGACGGCTGACATCCCGTCGGGCAACGCGGACGAGGTCGACGGCAAGATCATCGCCGACGACACCGTGGCCCTGCGAGAACGTCATCAACGGGACGACGGACTACGACTTCCACGCCATCCCGTCCGACCGCCTGCCCACGGTCGAGAAGAGCTACAAGGATCAGCTCAGGCTGTACACGCCGGCGAACACGTACTACCTGTTCATGAACACGCGGACGCCGCCGTTCAACAACAAGTCGGTGCGCGAGGCGGTCAACTACGCCATCGACCGCAGCGCGATCGTCCGCCTGTTCTCGGGCCTGGCCGTGCCGACGCAGAACTTCATGCCGCCGACCTATCCCGAGTACAAGAAGATCGACCACTACACGTACGACCTGGCCAAGGCCAAGCAGCTCGTCCAGCAGGCCGGGGCCACCGGCACGTCGGTCAAGATCTGGGGGATCAGCGACAGCGACCTGTCGCGCAAGACGATCTCCTACGTCTCCGACCAGCTGAACAAGATCGGGCTGAAGGCCACCCCGCGGCTCATCACCCGCGGCGTGTACTTCGACACGATCGGCAACCAGGCCACCAAGGCCCAGATCGGCTGGGCCGACTGGTACCAGGACTACCCGAACCCGATCGACTGGTTCGACACGCTGCTCAACGGCCAGCGCATCACGCAGGTCAAGAACAACAACTACGGCAACGTGAACGTCCAGGCGTTGAACCAGAAGATCGACGAGCTCAAGAACACCACGCAGCCGTCGTCCGCCCTCGTGCCGCAGTGGCAGAAGGTCGACTCCGACTACGTGGTCGGCAACGCCTCCGTGGCCCCGTTCGTGAACCAGACGGGCACGGACTTCTTCAGCAGCCGGATGAACCTCACCGACTGCTACTACAACCACGTGCTCTACCAGTGGGACTTCTCGACCGCCTGCATCAAGTAGGCGCCGGGACGTAGACCGGGAAGGGGCGCCGCCCCGCGGCGGCGCCCCCTTCCCCGGCCAACATCGTCGACCGCGGGGAGGCAGGGTGTCCACCGACACCGCGACAGAGTTCTCGCTCGACACCGCCTCGCTTCTCGCGGCGGAGGAGCACGGCTCGGCCATCGAGGGCAAGAGCCCGTGGGCCCTGGCCTGGCGCCGTCTGCGGCGCAACTACGTGGCCCTGGTCTCCCTCGGCGTCTTCATCCTCATCGTGCTCCTGTGCGCGCTGGCGCCGGTCTTCGCCCACGACCTCGCCCACACGGGCCCGAACACGAACCACCTGACCGACACCATCACGGTCAACGGCAAGAAGATCGACGTCGTCAGCGCGGGTGGCGTCCAGACCGTGAACGGCGTGCCCACCATCGTCGGCAACGCCGGCGTCCCCATCGGCCCGCAGTGGGGCGCCGCCGGCTGGAAGTACATCCTCGGAGCCGACCAGAACGGCCGCGACATCGCCGTCCGCGTGCTCTACGGCGGCCGGAACTCGCTGCTCGTCGGCATTGCCTCGGCCCTCCTGTGCACGCTCTCGGCCATCGTGCTGGCCCTGCTGGCCGGCTACTTCGGGGGTTGGCTGGACTGGGTCATCTCGCGCTTCTTCGACGTCCTCTGGGCCTTCCCGGTGATCCTGCTGGCCATCGCCATCGGCACCGCGCTCACGATCTCAGGGTTCAACCACTTCGGCATCAGCATCCAGCCGGGCAGCCTCTGGATCCCCACGGCGGTGATCGGCTTCGCGCTCATCCCCTACGTGGCCCGGCCGCTCAGGGGGCAGATCCTCTCCCTCCGTCAGAAGGAGTTCGTCGAGGCGGCGGTGTCCCAGGGCTCGAGCTCGTTCCGCATCATGTTCCTGGAGCTCCTGCCCAACGTGGCGTCGACGGTGCTCGTCTTCTTCACTTTGACGATCGCCAACAACATCATCTTCGAGGCCGGGCTCTCCTTCCTCGGGGCGGGCGTCCAGCCGCCCGACCCGTCCTGGGGCAACCTCATCGCCGAGGGCGCCGACACCATCATCACGGCGCCCTGGCTGGCCCTCGTGCCCGGCATCGCCATCGTCCTCACCGTGCTGTCGCTGAACGTCTTCGGCGACGGCCTGCGCGACGCTCTCGACCCGCGCTCGAAGGTGCGCATCGGCCACTAGGCCGGCCCGGCGCCATGGTCGTCTTCCTCGTCCGCCGCCTCGTGGGCATGGTGCTCGTGCTGGCGGCGGTCAGCTTCCTGACCTTCGTCATCTTCATCGTCATTCCGGGCGGGGACCCCGCCCTGCGCATCGCCGGCAAGAACCCGACGACGCAGAACATCGAGAACATCCGCAAGGACTGGGGGTTCAGCCAGCCGTTCTACGTGCAGTACTGGAACATGATGAAGAAGACGTTCATCCAGCGGAATCTGACCTCGTACACCGATCAGACGAACGTCGTCGACCAGATCAAGCGCGGAATCCCGGCCACCTTCTCGCTGGCCATCGGCGCCGGCCTCATCTGGCTCTTCTTCGGGATCGTCGTGGGGGTGATATCGGCCGTCCGGGCCGGTCGATTCTCAGACAGAGCCCTCACCATCGGGGCGCTCCTGGGCATCTCGATGCCGGTGTTCTGGCTGGGCGTCGAGGTGCGGTACTACCTGGCCGAGAAGAACACCTGGTTCCCAGACGGGGGCTACGTGCCCCTGAGCTCGGACCCGTTGCAGTGGGCGTACCACCTGATCCTGCCCTGGCTCGTGCTGGCCGTGCTCTTCATCGGCTTCTACGGCCGGGTGCTGCGGTCGAACATCCTCGACACCATCAACGAGGACTACGTGCGGACGGCGAGAGCCAAGGGCCTCGACGGCCGCACCGTCATGGTCAAGCACGTCCTGCGCAACTCCCTCATCCCGATCGTCACCCTGTTCGGGCTCGACTTCGCCGCCGTCCTGGGCGGCGGAGCGATCCTCACCGAGACGGTGTTCGACCTGCACGGCGTGGGGCAGTACGCGGCCCAGTCCATCGGGAACCTCGATCTGCCTCCGATCATGGGCGTGACCCTCTACGGTGCGTTCTTCATCGTGCTCTTCTCGACCATCGTCGACCTGGTCTACGCGTACCTCGACCCGCGGATCAGGCCCAACTAACCTAGGGCCCACCGTGCCTGAGCCACTCCTCGATGTGCGAGGCCTCGAGGTCGCGTTCGCGACCGAGGACGGGATCGTGCAGGCCGTCGACGGCGTCGACTTCAAGCTCGAGCGCGGAAAGGTGCTCGGCATCGTGGGCGAGTCGGGCTCGGGGAAGAGCGTCACCTCGCTGACCCTCCTGGGCCTGACCCGTGGACCGAACGCCCGCTTCGGGGGCGAGGCGATCTACAAGGGCAAGGACCTCCTGGCCATGTCCGAGGACGACCTGCGCGAGGTCCGGGGCGCCGAGATCGCGATGATCTTCCAGGACCCCATGACGTCGATGAACCCGGTCTACAAGGTGGGCCAGCAGATCGTCGAGCAGATCCGGCTGCACACCAAGGTGTCCAAGCGCGAGGCAAGGGCGCGGGCCGTGGCCCTCCTCGAGCAGGTCGGGATCCCCAACGCCAAGCGCCGCGTCGACGACTACCCGCATCAGTTCTCGGGCGGGATGCGCCAGCGCGCCATGATCGCGATGGCCCTGTCGTGCAATCCCGACGTGCTCATCGCCGACGAGCCCACCACCGCCCTCGACGTGACCATCCAGGCCCAGATCCTCGAGCTCATCGGCCAGCTCAAGGACGAGTACGACTCCTCCGTGATCCTCATCACCCACGATCTGGGGGTGGTCGCGGACGTGGCCGACGACATCCTCGTCATGTACGCCGGCCGGGTGGTGGAGCACGGGCCCAAGCGCAAGCTCTTCTACGACCCGCAGCATCCCTACACCTGGGGTCTGCTGGGCTCGATCCCGCGCCTGGACCGCCCGAAGCCCGAGCGGCTCTTCTCCATCCGGGGGACCCCGCCGTCGCTCATCAACCCGCCGCGCGGCTGCCGCTTCCGGCCGCGCTGCCCGCACGCCTTCGACAAGTGCCTGGAGGAGCCGGAGCTCGTCGACCGCGCGGGCGACCCGGCGCACCTCGACCGGTGCTGGCTCAGCCCCGAGGACAAGCGGTCCCTGCGCACGACCACCATCCAGGGCCAGGTGACGGCGGCGTGAGCAGCAACGGCGACGAGCCGCTGGTCGAGATGGGGACGCTGCGCAAGTACTTCCCCATCAAGGAGGGGCTGCTGCAGCGCGAGGTGGCCCGGGTCCACGCCGTGGACGGCGTCTCCCTGCGGGTGCGCGAGGGTGAGACGCTCGGCCTGGTGGGCGAGTCGGGGTGCGGCAAGTCCACCCTCGGGCGCTGCGTGGTCCGCCTGCTCGAGCCGACCGAGGGCCAGCTGCGCTTCGCCGGGCGCGACATCGCCCACCTGTCGAACCGCAGCCTGCGGCCGCTGCGCCGGCAGATGCAGATGATCTTCCAGGACCCGTACGCGAGCCTCAACCCCCGCAAGCGGGTGGGGACGATCATCGGCGACCCGATGCGCATCCACCGGGTCGGCACCAAGGGCGACCGTAAGCAGCGCGTGCAGGGCCTGCTCGAGCGCGTGGGGCTGAACCCGGAGCACTACAACCGGTTCCCGCACGAGTTCTCCGGCGGCCAGCGGCAGCGCATCGGCGTGGCCCGCGCCCTGGCCCTGCAGCCCAAGCTGATCGTGGCCGACGAGCCGGTCTCGGCCCTCGACGTCTCCATCCAGGCCCAGGTGGTCAACCTCCTCGACGACCTGCAGGACGAGTTCGGGCTGACCTACATCTTCATCGCCCACGACCTCGGCGTCGTGCGCCACGTCTCCGACCGCATCGCGGTCATGTACCTGGGCAAGATCGTGGAGCTCTCGCCGGCCGAGCAGCTCTACACCAACCCGATCCACCCGTACACCGAGGCCCTGCTCTCGGCCGTGCCGATCCCCGACCCGGACGTGGCCGAGAAGCGCGAGCGCATCATCCTCGAGGGCGACGTGCCGAGCCCCATCGAGCCGCCCCCGGCGTGCCGGTTCCACCCGCGCTGCCGCTACGCCACGGACGTCTGCCGTGACATCGAGCCGCCCCTGGTGGAGTACCGCGACGGCCATCTGGCCGCATGCCACCATCCGCTGAACGTGACCCCGGCCATGGTGGCGCACGCCAGCGCCGAGGGTGCCCGCGTGCAGGAGCCTGCGGGCTCGAGCGACCCCGTTGGCGTCAATCCCCGCCGTCACCGGGACATGCCAGAGCCTGCCCACGAGCGCCTCGAGCCGCCGACCGGCGTGTAGGCACGGGTTCCCGAGAGCGCCTCTCGGGGTATGTCCGTCCGACACACACGAGCGCTTGACGGCTGGGAGGCCGCACCATGAAACAGACCTGGAAGGGCATGATCATCGGCGCGATCACGGGAGCCGGCATCGGCGCCCTGCTCGACCTGATGGAGGGCGCGGGACAGCGGGCCTCGGACGTCGCGGCCACCGCACGCGAGCGCGCCCCCGAGGCCGCCGAGAAGGCGCGGGCCGTGGCTGCAGTGGCGGCCGAGAAGGTCCGGGAGGCCGAGCTCGACAAGAAGGCCCGCGACGCCGCGGAGCGGATCAGGGACCGGACGACCGACGTCGCCGCCCAGGTGCGCGACTCCGACGCCGCCCAGCAGGCGGCCGAGAAGGCCAAGGCCGCCGCCGATCAGGCGGCCGAGAAGGCCAAGGCGGCCGCCGACAAGGCCACGGCCAAGATGTCCTCCTAGCTTTTCAGGGCCCACCGTTTCGCCGCCGCCTGGGCGGGGATGACCGTGAAGACGGAGATCCCGGCCAAGGAGAGGAAACAGTGGGCCTCAAGGACGACATCAAGGGCAAGGCCAAGGAGACGCAGGGCAAGATCCAGGACGATCCCGAGCGCGAGGCCGAGGGCAAGGCCGACCAGGCGAAGGGCGACGCCAAGGACGCCTGGAACGACACCAAGGACGCGGCCGAGAACGCCCGCGACTCCCTGAGCCACTAGCCCGTCAAAGCTGAGCCCGGCCCCGCCCACCCGCGGGGCCGGGCTCGTTTCATGCCTGGAGAGCCCGGCGGCATACTGCGGCCGTGGCCCCGTTTCGCATCGCCGCCGACTACGTCCCGACGGGCGACCAGCCCAGGGCGATCGAGGAGCTCGCCACCGGCCTGGAGGAGGGCCGCCGCTACCAGACGCTGCTCGGGGCGACCGGCACCGGCAAGACCTTCACCATGGCCTGCGTGGTCGAGCGCCTGCAGCGCCCGACGCTGGTCATCGCCCACAACAAGACGCTCGCGGCCCAGCTCTGCAACGAGTTCCGGGAGTTCTTCCCCGAGAACGCCGTCGAGTACTTCGTCTCGTACTACGACTACTACCAGCCCGAGGCGTACCTGCCGGCCTCGGACACGTACATCGAGAAGGACTCCTCGATCAACGACGACATCGACCGGCTGCGCCACGCGGCCACGTCGTCCCTGTTCCTCCGCCGCGACACCCTGATCGTGGCCTCGGTCTCCTGCATCTACGGCCTCGGCTCACCGGAGGAGTACGAGGAGCAGCTGGTGCAGCTGCGGGTGGGGGAGGAGCGCTCGCGGGACACGATCCTCCGCTCGCTGGTGGACATCCAGTACCAGCGCAACGACACCCTCCTGGGCCGGGCCCGGTTCCGCGTGCGCGGCGATGTCATCGAGCTGCAGCCCGCGTACTCGGAGTCGGCCTACCGCGTGTCGCTGTGGGGCGACGAGATCGAGTCCATCTCCCACTTCGACCCGCTCACCGGCGAGGTCTACGGGCGGCAGGACGAGCTCATCGTCTACCCGGCCACGCACTACGTGACCTCGCCGCCCACCATCGAGCGCGCGGTGGAGGAGATCCGGCGGGAGCTCGACGACTCCGTGGCCGACTTCGACAACGACGGCAAGCTCCTCGAGGCCCACCGCCTGCGCCAGCGCACCGAGTACGACATGGAGATGATGCGCGAGCTCGGCTTCTGCAACGGCATCGAGAACTACTCCCGCATCCTCGACGGCCGTGCCCCGGGGAGCCGTCCCTTCACCCTGCTCGACTACTTCCCGGGCGACTTCCTGGTCTTGATCGACGAGTCGCACAACACGATCCCGCAGATCGGCGGGATGTACGAGGGTGACCGGTCGCGGAAGCTGGCCCTGGTGGAGCACGGGTTCCGCCTGCCCTCGGCCCTCGACAACCGGCCGCTGCGGTTCGACGAGTTCATCGACCTGGTCCCGCAGGCCGTGTTCGTCTCCGCCACCCCGGGCCCGTTCGAGCACCGCCACGCCTCGCACACGGCCGAGCAGATCATCCGTCCCACCGGGCTCGTCGACCCCGAGGTCGAGGTCCGGCCCACGCGCCACCAGATCGACGACCTCCTCACCGAGATCCGCAAGCGGGAGGCCGCCGGCGAGCGTGTCCTGTGCACGACGCTGACCAAGAAGATGGCCGAGGACCTGACCGACTACCTGCTCGAGTCCGGCGTGCGGGCCCGCTACCTGCACTCCGAGATCGACACCCTCGAGCGCATCCAGGTGATCCGGCAGCTGCGCCTGGGCGAGTACGACGTGCTCGTGGGCGTGAACCTCCTGCGGGAGGGGCTCGACCTGCCCGAGGTGTCGCTGGTGGCCATCCTGGACGCCGACAAGGAGGGCTTCCTGCGCGGCCAGACGGCGCTCGTGCAGACGATCGGCCGGGCCGCCCGCAACGTCAACGGGCGCGTCCTCATGTACGCCGACAAGCGCACGGAGGCCATCGCGGCCGCGATCGACGAGACCAACCGGCGCCGGGCCATCCAGCTGGCCTACAACGAGGAGCACGGGATCACGCCGGAGTCGATCCAGAAGGGCGTGTCCGACATCGCCGAGTTCCTCACCCTCGACTCTCCCAACGTGCCGCGGCGACGGCGCGGCGCCGGCCCCGAGATCGAGGGGATGGGGCGCGAGGAGCTCGAGAAGCTCGTCATCACGCTCGAGGAGGAGATGTTCGCGGCCGCCGAGGAGCTCCGCTTCGAGTACGCGGCCAAGCTCCGCGACGAGATCAAGGCCCTGCGCCGCGACCTGGTGGCGATGGGCCAGGGCGAGCCCGCCGCCCGCCCGTGAAACCGGTTCTTAGAACTGGTTTCAAAAGTCTCGCGGCGCCCGGCGCGGCTGGATCGTCCTCCGGTGTGGTGATCGCGCACAGAGCGCGCGATCACCAGACCTGCGGCGACCCGGGGCCCGCTCTGCGAGCAGCCCCGGGGCTTCGCCGGGCCGCCGGCCGGCTCTTGCCCAGGCGTCCAGCCTGGCCTTCGAGCCGGCCGGCACCCCGCCTCGCTCCAGCCACCCCGGACACGAACGCCACTTTTGAAACCAGTTCTTAGCCCGAAGGCGAGCTCACTCGGCGACATCTGGCCGCTGTTCGGCCTGCGCATCCGGACGCCGCGCCTCGAGCTGCGGCTCCCGACTGACGACGACCTGCCGGCCCTGATGGCGGTGGCCCGCGCGGGCATCCACCCGCCGGACGAGATGCCCTTCGCCGTGCCCTGGACGCGGGCCACCGGGGCGGAGTTCGAGCGCGGGTTCCTCCAGCACCACTGGATGGTGCGCGGAGCCTGGTCACCCGAGGACTGGGCCCTGAACCTCGCCGCCTTTCGGGACGGGGAGCCCGTCGGCTCGCAGACCCTGACGGCCGAGGGATTCGCCACGCTGGGCATCGTCGACACCGGTTCCTGGCTCGGTCAGCCGTTCCAGGGCCAGGGCCTCGGCAAGGAGATGCGCGCCGGGGTGCTGGCGCTGGCCTTCGACGGGCTGGGCGCCCGGTTGGCCCGAAGCGACGCCTTCGAGCGCAATCCCGCGTCCGCGGGCGTCTCGCGCGCCCTCGGCTACGAGGACGACGGTGAGGACTGGAAGGTGGTGGAGGGGCAGCCGCGCCGGGCCCAGCGCTTCCGGATCACCCGGGAGCGCTGGGCCGCCCGGCGGAGGCTCGAGGTCGCCCTCGCGGGCCTCGAGCCCTGCCGGTCCCTTTTCGGGGCGGGGTGAGGGCCCCTACTACGAGACCTTGATGTGCCTGTCCATCCCCAGGGCCTTGTGGCCCGGGACGGCGCAGTAGACCTCGACCGTCCCGGCCTTCGGGATCTTGAGGGTGAAGGTGGCCGACTTGCCCGGCGCGATCTTGTGGGCGTTGTGGATGCCGCGGTCGTGCAGGCCGTCGCCGTCGAACAGCAGGCTGTGGGAGAGCTTGCCCACGTTCATGACCTTGACCGTGTACGTCACGCCATGCTTGAGGGTGCCGGGCGAGACGGTGATCGAATACTCCTTCTCCTTCACCGTGATCGTCTTGGTCGCTCGAGGGGCGGCCGAGGCGCCAGCCACGGCGAAGGCGCCGACGGCCACCAAGGCGGCGCAGGCGAAGAGGATTGCGAGGACGCGTGCACGCATGGGAGAGCTCCTGGTCGGGGGATGCATCGCTGGTCCTACGCACGCCGCTGCGTAACGGATTCGAGGCCGGCCGCGTTTAGGAGGCCGAGGCACCTCGGAACCTGAGAGAAACCGAAGAGTTCTCCCTGCGGCCAACAGTTACGTGTTCGAATCGTCCATACAAGGGAATGGTCGGGAGGCCAAGCACGTTTTCCTTGCTGGTGGCGGCCGGCCCGGGGGCTCGACGTGCGATCGAGCGGAATCCGGCGGGTCGACCACCCCGAATGACGATTTACACCGTCGTCTCGGTCGAGACGACGGACACGGAAAGAGGAAGATGACACTCAGCATTCACCAGACGGAGGCGATTCCCGAGCTGCAGCGGCTGATCGAGGCCGGGCTCGAGCGGGGCTCGCTGACCACGGGTGAGATCGTGGAGGTGCTGACCGAGGCCGGGGTGGACCCGGCCGCGACCGAGGACGTCTACCGGGAGATCGAGGCCCAGGGCGTCGAGCTTCGCGACGAGGCTGCTCCGGCGGAAAGCGCCGCCCGCATCGCCTTCGAGCGCCAGCCCCTCGAGGGCACCACGGACTCGCTCGAGCGCTTCCTGCACGAGATCGGGCGCTATCCCCTGCTCACGAAGGTGGAGGAGATCCAGCTGGCCAAGCGCGTCGAGGCCGGTGACATGACGGCCAAGCGCCGCATGATCGAGTCGAACCTGCGGCTCGTGGTCTCCATCGCCAAGCGGTACCGCGGCCAGGGCCTCGGTTTCCTGGATCTGATCCAGGAGGGCACGATCGGGCTCATCCGCGCCGTGGAGAAGTTCGACTGGCGCCGCGACCTGAAGTTCTCGACCTACGCCACCTGGTGGATCCGCCAGGCGGTGGCCCGCGGCCTGGCCGACAAGTCCCGCACGGTGCGGCTGCCGGTCCACGTGGTCGAGCGGCTGCAGAAGATCAACCGCGCCGAGCGGACGCTCACCCTGCGGCTGGCCCGCGACCCGAGCGACGAGGAGGTGGCCGAGGAGGCCAGGCTCCCGCTCGCCCAGGTCCTGGCCGTGCGTTCGGCCGCCCGGTCCTCGATGTCCCTCGACGAGCCGATCGGCGACGACGGCGAGTCCTCGGTCTCGGACCTCCTGGCCGACGAGAACGCTGCCGACCCCAGTGAGGTCGTGGCTGACGACCAGCGCCACGAGACGCTGGCCGACGCGCTCGCCGCGCTGCCCGAGCGCCAGCGGATCGTCCTGGTCCGGCGCTACGGCCTGGATGGGCAGGACCCGTTCACGCTCGACGAGATCGCCCGCGAGCTCGGGCTCACGCGGGAGCGGGTGCGGCAGATCGAGGTCGAGTCGCTCCGGCAGCTCGCCTCGTTCCGCGAGCTCCAGGATCTCCGCGTCTTCGCTGCCTGAGCGGCCAGACGCAGATACGCGCACGAGGGCGCCGGCCAGGCCGGCGCCCTCGGCATCTCTAGGCGGCCATCGCCCGGGGGTGCTCCTCGACGACGGCCCGCAGGGCGGAGACGCGGGGGACCAGGTGGTCGAGGAGATCGTCGTCCTCCAGGGAGGGCGACGGCGGCAGCTCGAGGGCGATGCCCTCGGCGCCCGCGGCACGTGCCTGCACAGCCGTGGCAAGGTGGTCGGCGGGATCAGCCGGCAGGACGGCCACCCAGGGCGTGGCCAGGGCCTGGCCGAGCAGCGGCGGCGCGGCCACCAGGTCGGCGCCGAGCTCGTCCACGAGGCGCGCGGCCTCGACGGCCGACTCGGCCGGATCGAGGTCGATCCGGAGCACCAGCGGGAGGTCCTCGTCCCGGCACAGGGCGGCGGCCAGCGAGCCCGTTCGCCGCGCGCCCACGGCCAGGGCGGGGGAGAGGGTCAACCGCAGGTAGGCCGCCGACGCGCCCAGGCGACGCGCGGAGGCGGGTGTCGAGCCGGTGTCCAGGCGCGTGGAGCCGTCCGGCCCGGGCGCGCCCACGTCGACGGCCAGGCCGCAGCGGCCGGGAAGGGAGCCGTCGAGCACGGAGGCCGCGGCGGCGGCCGGGTCGAGGACCACGCCGGTGAGGTGGGGGCCGAGGGCCCGGCACAGCGGGGGCCGCACGTCCGGATCGACCTCGCCCAGCAGTCCCAGGGCCACGGCCCCGCGCGGCCCGGCGAGCTGGGCCAGCCCTCGACGGCGGCCCGGCGTCACCGGCGTGCTCGCAGGATCAGCCGGCCGACCTCGGCCGGACGGGGGACGAAGGCGAAGCCGCGGCGCGACTCCCCGTCGGCCAGGATGAGCGTGCCGTACCCGAGCATGCGGCCCGGGACGCTCTGGTCGACGCCGAGCCGCCGGACGTCCTCGAGCGGCAGGCTGACGGCCGAGCGGCGCGACCCGCCGCGAACGAGCACGATCTGCTCGGAGGTCACGGCCAGCACCGTGCGGTCCCAGCGCCACACGGCGCGCAGCGGCGCCGAGGACGGCCAGGGCGGCCATTCCCGCCAGCGGGATCCCCAGCACGCGCCACAGGCCGCCGGACCGCGAGGTCAGCCATACGCCGCCGCCGCACACCGCGACCCCGAGCACGGCACGCAGCAGCTGCCGCCCCAGGGAGGCCGCGTGCGGCCGGGTCTCGAGCAGGATCGCCTCGTCCGGATCGGTGAAGCGCGTGATGACCGACATACCTTCGCGCGCTTCGCGCTCGATCCACGCAATCCTTCACGGACGTCCCACCCCGTCCGTGGGATATGCGAACATGCGTTCGATCCTGAGGCCGAGCTGACCCCCACCGACGACATCGTCATCCACGGCGCGCGCGAGCACAATCTCCGCGACGTCACCGTCACCCTGCCCCGGAACAAGCTGGTCTGCATCACCGGCCTGTCGGGCTCGGGCAAGTCGTCCCTGGCCTTCGACACCCTGTACGCCGAGGGCCAGCGCCGCTACGTCGAGTCGCTGTCCGCCTACGCGCGCCAGTTCCTGGGGCAGATGGACAAGCCCGACGTCGACTCCATCGAGGGGCTCTCGCCGGCCATCTCCATCGACCAGAAGACCACCTCGCGCAACCCGCGCTCGACGGTGGGCACGGTCACGGAGATCTACGACTACCTGCGGCTGCTGTACGCCCGCATCGGCCATCCCCACTGCCCGATCTGTGGCCGGCCGATCTCGGGCCAGTCGGCGGAGCAGATCGTCGACCAGGTGCTCGGGCTGCCGGAGGGCACCCGGTTCACCGTCGACGCGCCCATCGTGCGCGGGCGCAAGGGCGAGTTCCGCGACGTCCTCGAGTCGCTCCGCGGCGAGGGGTTCACGCGCGTCAAGATCGACGGCGAGACGCACCTCATCGAGGACGCGCCGGCGCTGGACAAGAAGTTCCGCCATGACGTCTCGGTGGTCGTCGACCGCCTCGTCATGCGGCCCGACCTGCGCAAGCGCCTCGCCGACTCGGTCGAGACCGCGCTGGCCCTGGCCGAGGGGCTGGTCGAGATCGCCGTCCAGGACGGCGCCACGCAGCTCTACTCCGAGCGCTTCGCCTGCCCCGAGCACGGCGTGTCCCTGGCCGAGCTCGCGCCCCGGGTGTTCTCCTTCAACTCGCCCCACGGCGCCTGCCCGCGCTGCACCGGGCTGGGCTCGCAGCCCGAGATCGACCCCGAGCTCGTGGTGCCCGACCCCTCGCTGACGATCGCCCAGGGCGCCCTCGCCCCGTGGAACGTCTCGGGGACCGGGTTCTACGACACCATGGTCACGGCCATCAGCGACCGCTGGGAGGTCGACGTCGACACGCCCTGGGGCGAGCTGCCCGAGGAGCAGCGCCGGCTCTTCCTGTACGGGACCGACGGCGAGAAGGTCTACGTCACCTACCGCAACCGGTACGGCCGCAAGCGCGCGTACATGGTGGCCTTCGAGGGGATCGTCCCCAACCTCGAGCGGCGCTATCGCGAGACCGAGTCGCAGACCATCCGCGAGCGGATCGAGAGCTACATGACCCAGCGGCCCTGCCCGGTCTGCCACGGCGCCCGGCTGCGGCCCGAGTCGCTGGCGGTGACCGTCGGCGGCATCGACATCCACCGCTTCTCGTGCCTGCCCGTGCGGGAGGCCCTGTCCTTCCTCGACGACCTCGACCTCACCGAGACCGAGCGCCTGATCGGCGAGCGGGTGGTGCGGGAGATCCGGGAGCGCCTGACCTTCCTCGAGGACGTCGGCGTCGGCTACCTGACCCTCGACCGGGCGGCGGCCACGCTGTCGGGCGGCGAGGCCCAGCGCATCCGCCTGGCCACGCAGATCGGCTCCAGCCTGGTGGGGGTGCTCTACATCCTCGACGAGCCGTCGATCGGGCTGCACCAGCGCGACAACCACAAGCTGATCGCCACCCTCGAGCGCCTGCGCGACCTCGGCAACACGGTCATCGTCGTCGAGCACGACGAGGACACGATGCGCGCCGCCGACTGGCTCATCGACATGGGCCCCGGCGCGGGCGAGCACGGCGGCGAGGTGGTGGCCTGCGGTCCGGCGAGCAAGGTGGCGCGCACGCGCGGCTCGATGACGGGCGCGTACCTGTCGGGCCGGCGGCAGATCCCGGTCCCGCCCCGGCGGCCGCCGGGGGGGCCGTCGTTCCGCGTGCTGGGCGCGAACCAGCACAACCTGCGCGACATCGACGTCGAGTTCCCCATCGGGCGCTTCGTGGCCGTCACGGGCGTCTCCGGGTCGGGGAAGTCCACGCTGGTGAACGAGGTCGTCTACAAGGCGCTGGCCAACCGCTTGCACCGACTGCGGGTCAAGCCGGGGGCGCACAGGGCCATCGAGGGCATCGAGGCCTTCGACAAGGTCATCGACATCGACCAGTCGCCCATCGGGCGGACGCCACGCTCCAACCCGGCCACCTACACGGGCCTGTTCGACCACATCCGGGCCCTCTTCGCCATGACGGCCGACGCGCGCGTGCGCGGCTACAAGCCCGGCCGGTTCTCCTTCAACGTCAAGGGCGGCCGCTGCGAGACCTGCCGTGGCGACGGCACGATCAAGATCGAGATGCACTTCCTGCCCGACGTGTACGTGCCCTGCGAGGTGTGCAAGGGTCGCCGCTACAACCGGGAGACGCTCGAGGTCCGCTACGGCGGCAAGTCCATCGCCGACGTGCTGGAGATGTCGGTCGAGGAGGCGCTGCGCTTCTTCGCCAAGGTGCCGCGGCTGGCCCGGCGGCTGCAGACGCTCCACGACGTGGGGCTCGACTACGTCAAGCTCGGCCAGCCGGCGACCACGCTCTCCGGCGGCGAGGCACAGCGGGTCAAGCTGGCCACCGAGCTGTCCAAGGTGGCCACGGGGCGGACGCTCTACATCCTCGACGAGCCCACCACCGGGCTGCACCTGTACGACATCGAGAAGCTGCTCGAGGTGCTCCAGCGGCTGGTCGACGCTGGCAACACGGTGCTCGTCATCGAGCACAACCTCGACGTGGTCAAGCAGGCGGACTGGATCATCGATCTCGGGCCCGAGGGCGGCGACGGGGGCGGCCTGCTGATCGCAGCTGGGACGCCCGAGGAGGTGGCCGCCACCGAGGGCTCGTCCACCGGCGAGTTCCTGCGGCCGCTCCTGGAGCGGGCCTCCGCGAACGGGGCTCGGCCGCCGAGGCGCGGCGAGCGCCGCGAAGAGAAGCTCACGCCGGTCTAGCCGGGCGTCAGCGCCCGGGCCGCTGGATCCCATCGCCAGTACGCCTCTGGCGTGAGGTGCGTGCCCCCGACCCACCGGTCGATCCCGAGCAGCTCGACCCGGTCGAGATCGCCCGCAAGGACGCGCTCGCCCTCGGAGGTCAGGCGGAGAGGGAGCCACGCAAAGGCCTGCCCGTCCCCCAACGGCGGAGGGGCGGGAAGCGGCGCCCCGTCCTGCGTCTCTACCAGGCGCGGGTCGCCTCGCCCGAGGCCGGTGAGGACGCGATGGAACCAGGTGTCGCCGAGGAACGGCGCCTCCTCCCGGTCCTGCGCCGCGAGAAACGCCGCCGCCGGGGTCGCCGCGCCCTCCGCGACCGCCTCCAGCGCGAGGCGCTCCGTCGTGGACAGGCCGTCCCGCGGGGCGGGCAGCTCCTCGAGCAGCCGGCGCAGGGCGGGGACGAGAAACGGCAGGGAGGCCACGTCGCGAGCGGCCCAGCCGGCGAGTGGCGCCGGATCAGGGGCACGGAACGCCTCCCAGACCGCGGCCGCCGCCTCGATCGTGTCTCGGGCGACCGGCTCGCGCGCGGGCCAGAGCGTCTCCAGCTCGTCCGCGGTGAGCTCGCCGAGCCCTCGGAACGAGGGCCTGCCCGGAAAGGCGCCGACGACGATCAGCTCCGGCGTCGCCTCGTGCTCACCCGCCAGCGCCAGGACCTCGACGAGCTGGAGCTGGTCGTAGAGGTCGTGCTCGAACCACAGCACCACCTCCGCCTCGCCGGTGAGCGCCTCGACGAGCTGCCGGTCGCGCCGCTCGAGTGACGACAGCAGCGCGCGCCGGTCGCCCCACCCGCAGGCGGCGAGGAAGCGGGCCCGGACGCGCCGAAGCTCCGGCCGCTCGACGTCCGGCACCGGTCCCTCGTGGAGCACGTCCTGCCACGGGAGCACCGCGCCGCCGAGGCTCGTCCGCCGCAGGGTGTTTCCCGCGCTCTCGCCGTTGGTGACGTGCAGCAGCGTCCTGGGAGCGCGCGGGTCACGCCCCCGCCGCGCCAGGTACGCGGCCCCGCACGTGCAGTGATCGAGCGACTCGCAGGCGCAGCCGACGACCCGGGCGAGCTCCTCGCGCATCCGGCGCAGACCGGCCATGCGCGCGTCGATCTCGTCGATCTTGGCGGCCATCTGGCCGCGGAGCGCGTCGGAGGGCGCCTCGGCCATCCTTGCCGCCCGGAGGTACCGGGCGATCTCGGCGAGGGTGAAGCCGAGGGCCTGCGCCTCCTTGATCGCCTGCAGGAGCCTGACCGTCTCCTCGTCGTACCGGCGATGCCCGCTCGGGTCGCGGTCCGGCGCGGGCAGCAGACCCCGGCGCTCGTAGTAGCGAAGCGTCTCGGCGTTGACGCCCGCCCGTGCCGCGACCTCTCCGACCCTCACACGGCGACTGTAGACCCGTACCCTGGTACGGAATGCAAGCCGCCCCGGCGGCTACTTCTCCGAGCGGTCGATGAGCTCGATCCGGTAGTGATCCGGATCCTGCACGAAACACAGGAGCGAGCCGCCCTCGCGGACGCGGTAGGGCGCGCGCTCCGGTTCGATCCCCTGCTTCTGCAATGCGTCCAGCGTCGACGCGAGGTCGTCCACGGCGAGGGCGATGTGCCCGTACGCGGAGCCGAGGTCGTAGGTGCGGCCGTCGTGGTTGTAGGTGAGCTCGAGCTCCTCCTCCTGCCCGGGGACCCCGAAGAAGTAGTTCGTCGCCTCGACCTCGCCGTTGCGGACGATGGGGAACTCACCTCGGAACTCGAGCCCCAGTGCCTCGTAGAAGGCGCGGCTCCGCTCCGGGTCGGTGATCCGGTACATCGTGTGCAGGTAGCGAGTCATGCGGTCATCGTAGGCCGTCGCCGCGTACCGCCTCGGCGTCACGCGCCGCCAGGTCGGCGTCGAGCTCGGCCAGCTCCTCCTCGGCGATGGCGTACCCGTGGACCTCCTCGGGGAACGACCGCTCGCGGACCTCGGCGGCGTACTGCCGGACGGCGCGCAGCCCTTCCGCGTGCAGGTCCGCGTACTGCTTGACGAAGCGGGGCGTCCGTCCCTCGTACAGGCCCAGCAGGTCGTGGTAGACGAGCACCTGGCCGTCGCACGCGGGGCCCGCCCCGATGCCGATGACGGGGATGTCCAGCCGCCGCGTGATGCGTGCCGCCACGGGGCCGGGGATGCACTCGAGGACGAGGGCGAAGGCCCCAGCGTCCTGCACGGCCTCGGCGTCGCTCACCAGCCGGGCGGCGGCCCTGGCCGTGCGGCCCTGCGAGCGCCAGCCGCCGAGCGAGGTGGCCGTCTGGGGCGTGAGGCCGAGGTGGCCCATGACCGGGATCCCGGCGCCGGCCAGGGCGGCGATGCGGGAGAGCATCGGCCCGGCGCCCTCGAGCTTGACCGCGTCGGCCGCCGCCTCCTTGAGCATGCGCCCGGCGTTCCGCAGGGCGTCCTCGTCCGACACCTGGTACGAGAGGAAGGGCAGGTCGCCGATGACCAGCGGGTGGCGGCAGCCGCGGGTCACGGCCGCGGTCAGCATGAGCATCTCGTCCATGGTGGCCGGCACGGTGGAGGCATGGCCGAGGACGGTCATGGCGGCCGAGTCGCCGACCAGGACGAGGTCGACGCCGGCTTCGTCCACGAGCCGCCCCGACGGGTAGTCGTAGGCGGTGACCATGACGATGGGCCGGCGGGCGCGCTTGAGCTCGGCCAGCTCGAGGATGCTCAGCTTGCCGGGGGCGGGCGTGCCCACGGCGTCGCTCTGGGGACGGGTGCTCACGATGAGGCTCCTGACGGAGAAGGTACCGGGGGGACGAGCAGGACGTTGTCGATGAGGCGGGTCGGCCCCACGCGGGCGGCCACGGCGAGCACGGCCGGCCGGGCGGGGTCGAAGGGGGCGAGCGTGTCGCGCTCGCGCAGGGCGAGGTACTGGGGCTCCACGGCCATCGGGGCGCGGGCGGCGGCGAGGAGCGGCTCCGGCTGGCGCTCCCCCTTCGCGTAGAGGGCCTCGGCGGCCAGGAGCCCGGCAGGCAGGGTCCGGGCCTGGGCGCGCCGGCCGTTCTCCAGGAACCGGTTGCGCGAGCTCAGGGCCAGCCCGTCGGGCTCACGGACCGTCGGGACGCCCCGGATCTCGACGCCCAGCCCAAGATCCCGCACGACGTGCCGGACGACGACGAGCTGCTGCCAGTCCTTCTCGCCGAAGAAGGCGAGGTCGGGACGGACGAGGGCCAGGAGCGTGGTCACCACGGTGGCCACGCCCGCGAAGTGACCGGGCCGGTGGGCGCCTTCGAGGATCCCGCCGAGAGGCCCCGGATCCACCGTGGTGGAGAACCCGTCGGGATACATCTCCCGCTCGGACGGGGCGAACACGACATCGACGCCCTCGGCGCGGGCGACGGCCAGATCGGCCTCCTCGTCGCGCGGGTACCGCGCCAGGTCCTCGCCCGGGGCGAACTGCGTCGGGTTGACGAACAGCGACATCACCACGCGGGATGCCGCTGGGCGGGCGGCGCGCAGGAGGGCCACGTGGCCGGCGTGGAGCGCGCCCATGGTGGGCACGAGCGCCGTGCACGGGCCTGCCGGCACGGCCGCGTCGAGCTCCCGGCGGGTGCGGACGACCATCATCCGAGGGCCTCCTCGAGCACGCCGCGGCGCTCGGGCGCGAGGAGGTCGACGGTCGCCCTGGCCACCTCGCGGTACAGGGGCCCGAGCTCCGGCGCCGCGGCGGCAATGGCCGCGCGGTGCCCGGCCACCGTCGCCGCGTCACCGCGGGCCACCGGGCCCGTGATGGCACGGGCGGGGCCGGCCGCGGTGGCGTTGGCCACGGCCCGGGCGGCGAGCGGGCCTAGGGCCCGGGGGGCGAGCGCGGGGTCGAGCCCGGCGCGATCCCACAGATCGGCGGCCGCGGCCAGGAGCGTGACCAGGCCGTTCGAGGCCAGGGCGGCCGCGGCGTGGTACAGCGGCCGATCGGCGTCGTCGAGCGCGAACGGGGTCAGCCCCAGGGCCGCCGCAAGCTGCTCGCCGGCTCGACGGTCGGCGTCGTCCCGGGCGGTGAGGGCGGCGAAGGCGCCGTCGAAGGCGGCGGGGTCGGCGTCCTCGGGGACGGTGGCCAGCGGGTGGAGGGCGAAGACGCGCTGCGCCCGGCCGAGCGCCTCCAGCCCGAGCACGCCGGAGCAGTGGGCCAGGCGGCCGGGATGATCCCGCAGGCCGGCGGCCACCTCGGCCACGGCGCGGTCGGGGACGGCGAGCACGACGAGATCGCGCCCGTCGGCGAGCGCCGGGTCGCGTCCCAGTGCGGCGTCGTGGCCGCGGTCGTTCAGTCGTCGATGAAGCGCACGCCCGAGCCGTCCAGGGCCCAGGATGCACACGGAGAGCCTCTCGGAGTCCGTGGTACCCCTCCTCGGGGAGGATGGAGTCCAGCACCGACATCGTAATGGAGGCCGTCACGCGGCCTCGGTACGATCCCGCGCATGCCGATCTACGAGTACGCATGCAGCGCCTGCGAGCACCGGTTCGAGGAGCTCGTCTCGGCCAGTGGAAGCACGCTCGTGGCGTGTCCCGAGTGCTCCTCGGGCGACGTCGAGAAGCTCCTCTCGATCTTCGCCTCGACCGCCGTCGGCCGGCGACGAGCCCCGCTGCCTGCGGCGGCGGCGGCGGCGGATGCTGCGGCGGCGGCTGTGGCTGCCGCCACTGAGCTCGCCGCCCCCGAGCTCGACCGCCTGGCGGCCACTGTGGTCGGGGTGTCGCGACTGCCGCCTCGCCGAGAGCCGCACGACGGTCGTGGTCGGCGTCGGCAGCCCGACGGCCGAGCTCATGTTCGTCGGGCGAGGCGCCCGGGTTCCACGAGGACCGGCAGGGCGTGCCGTTCGTGGGCCAGGCGGGGGCGCTGCTCGACGAGCTGCTGGCCGGGATCGGGCTCGCGCGGGACGACGTCTACATCGCGAACGTCATGAAGTGCCGTCCGCCTGGGAACCGCGACCCGCTCGCCCGACGAGATCGAGGCCTGTCGAGGGGAAGCTCGTAGCGCCAGATCGAGCTCGTGCCGCCCGCGGGTCGTCGTGCACGCTCGGCAACTTCGCGCACGCAGCTCCTGTGCGGCCGGCCGCACGGCGTCACGCGCGTGCACGGCCAGGCGCGGCGGCCGGGTCGGCGGGCACGAGATCGTGCTCTTCCCGCTCTACCACCCGGCCGCGGCGCTCTACAACCCGCGCCTGCGCCCCGAGCTCGAGGCCGACGTCCGGCCGCCTCCCGCGAGCTGCTCGAGCGCACCTCCGCGGTCGACGCCGAGCGCCGAGCCCGAGCCGCACCCGCTGCCACGCCGGCCACCGACTGCCGGCGACCGATGTCGAGCAGCTCGGCCTCTTCTGAGCTCGAGACCGCGGCGCCGGCGCCGCGCTCGCGCGCGTCGCTCCCGCACGGCGTCGGTCGTCTACGTCGAGGGCGAGCTCGGCGCGGGCAAGACGGCGTTCGTGCGCGGAGCCGCGCGCGCGCTCGGCGTCACGGAGCCGGTCACGAGCCCGACGTTCACGGTCGCCCACCTGTACGAGGGCGCCGAGGGGCCGGTCGCGCATCTCGACCTCTACCGCAGCGAGCGCGCTCGACGAGGAGGAGTGGGCCGATCTCGAGCCGTACTTCGACGACGTCCGCGCGGTCTTCGTCGAGTGGGCCAGCGGCCGGCGACGGCGTGCTGCCGCCGGCCCGACGTCCGCGTTCGCATCGCCGTCGAGCCCGACGGCAGGCGGCGGATCGAGGTCGACGCGCTCGAGGCTCGGTCGAGCTCTTAGACTGAGCGGCGTGCTGGTGCTCGCCCTCGACACCGCGACAGCGGTCGCCGCCTGCGCGCTTTGGCGTGACGGGCACGTGCTCGCCGAGCGCGAGCGACGCGGCGCGGCCACGTCCGCGCAGCGCGTGCTCGTGCTGGTGGACGAGGTCCTCGTCCGAGTGCCGGGACGACCCTCGGCGAGGTCGACGCCGTCGTCGTGGGCATCGGCCCGGGCTCGTTCACCGGGCTCCGCGTCGGGCTCGCGACCGCGCGCGGCCTCGCCCTCGCCCTCGGCGTGCCCGTGGCGCGGCGCCGGGACGCTCGAGGCGCTGCTCGCCGGCGCCGGCGCCGGGGCCGTCGCCGTGATCGACGCCCGCCGCGGCGAGGTGTTCGCCGCGGGCCCCGGCCTGGACGCCGAGCGACGAGCCCCGGCCGCCCTGGCGGCGCGCGCTGCGCCGCGGGACGCTCTGCGTCGGCGACGGCGCGGTGCGCTACCGCGCCGTGCTGGAGGCGGCGGGCGCGGAGGTCCCGCCCGACGACGACCCGAGGCACGACGTCTCCGCGCGCCGCCGTCGCCGCGCCTGGCTGCCGGCGAGGGCTTCGCCACCCCGGCCGAGCCGCGCTACCTGCGGCGGCCCGACGCCGAGCGAGGCGCGCGTGATCGAGATCCGCCCCCTGCCGCTCGACGACCTCCCCGCCATCGAGCGCGATCGAGCGCCGCTCGTACCCGACGCCGTGGTCGCGCACGATGTTCGCCGGCGAGCTCACGAAGCCGACCGGCCTCTGCTTCGGCGCGTACGAGGACGACCGGCTGCGCGCGTACCTGATCGTCGCCCGCTACGTCGACGCCTGGCACGTCATGAACATCGCCGTCGACCCCGACCGCCGGCGCCAGGGCATCGCCGAGCGCACGCTGCTCGAGCGCCTGTTCGCCGACGACCGCGCGACGACGTCACGCGCGGCGTACACGCTCGAGGTGCGCGTCTCGAACGCCGAGGCCATCCGGCTCTACGAGCGGCTCGGCTTCGTCTCGCACCGGGCATCCGCCGCGGCTACTACACGGACAACCGCGAGGACGCCCTGATCATGTGGCGCGAGCCGCCCGCGTGCGAGGCGTCGCGCGCCGACGTGTGATCCTCGCGCTCGAGACCTCCTGCGACGACACCTGCGCGGCGGTCGTCGACCGCGACGGCGTCGTGCGCTCGTCGATCCGCTCCTCGCAGGCGGCTCGTCCACGCGCGCTTCGGCGGCGTCGTGCCCGAGATCGCCTCGCGGCGGCACCTCGAGCTCGTCGTCCCGGTCGTCGAGGCGGCGCTCGCCGACGCGGGCGCCGGGCTCGACGACATCACGCCTGGTCGCGGCCACGCAGGGGCCCGGGCTGATCGGCGCGCTGCTCGTCGGCCTCGCCGCCGGCAAGGCGCTCGCCTACGGGCGCGGCCTGCCGTTCGCCCCGGTCGACCACCTGCTCGGGCACGTCGCCGCGCTCTCGCTCGCGCCGACCCGCTCGAGCCGCCGTTCCTCTGCCTGCTCGCGTCCGGCGGCCACACGCTGCTCCTCGACGTCCCGGCGCCGGGCCGGCTCGTGCCGCTCGGCGGCACGCTCGACGACGCGGCCGGCGAGGCGTTCGACAAGGGCGCGCGGCTGCTCGGGCCTGCCCTATCCCGGCGGTCCGGCGCTCGAGGCCGCTCGCGCCGCGACGGCGATCCCGCGCGCGTGCCGTTCCCGCGGGCGCTGCGCGGGCCGGCCGGGCCACGATCTCTCGTTCTCGGGCCTCAAGACGGCGCTCGCCGCGGCGCGTGCGCGAGCTCGGGCGACGGCCGGCCGACGCCGCGGGCCGACCTCGCCGCCGCGCTACCAGGCCGCGATCGTCGCGACAGCTCGTCGAGCGCGCTGGGCGCGCGCTCGAGGCCGCGCGGCCGGCACGCGCTCGCCGTGGTCGGCGGCGTGGCGGCGAACGCGGCGCTGCGCACGCGCGCTTCGCGGAGGCTGTGCGCCGAGCGCGGCGTGCGCGCCTGCGCCTGGCGCCGCCCGCGCTGTGCGTCGACAACGCCGCCATGATCGCCGCGGCGGCGCGCGAGGTCGCCGCACCTGGCGTCGCCCTGGCTACCTGGGCTGGACGCGTACGCGCGTAGCCCGCTGCGCCGGCCGGTTACACTCTCGCGCTGCATGATGCGTCGCCGCTGCCGCGATCGTCGTGTCCTGTCGTCGTGCGTCGTCGCGCGGCCGTCGTCGCCGGTGGCGGCGTCAGGGCGCACAGCGCCGTCCCGGTCGACGGCGCCGCGCTGGCCGCGTGGCGCCGAGATCGTCGGGGATGGGCGCGCGCCCGACGGCCGGCGCCGGTCGAGCGTCATCGTCGTGCTTCAACGCGCCCGCCGTCGCCGACGGCGCCGTCGGCGACCCCGCGGCGCTCAGCAGCGGTCGCGCAGTCGCACAGCACGACGTGATGGTCGCCGCCAACGCGCGACGGGCATCCGGCTCGACGTCAAGCAGCGCTTCCTCAACGCGCTGAACGGCGTCGCGGCCGAGCGTGCGCCCGGCCGACGTCGGCCGCCTGCGCGCGGCGCCCGAGGTGCGCGGCGTGTACCCGGTGCGCGACGTCTACCCGGCCGGCGTGGTCGAGAGCACCTTGCCGGCGCTCGGCCCCGCCGCGCGCCCGAGGCCCTCGCCCGGCGGCGCCGACCGGCGAGGGCGTGACGGTGGCCCTGCTCGACGGCCCGGTCGACACCACGCATCCGTACCTGCACGGCGCCCGCCTGCCGGCTGGAACGCGGTCACCGACGAGCCGCGCCGACCCGACGCCCGATCCCGGCCGCCGCGCGCCACGCCACCGCCATGGCCGGCATCGTCGCCGGCGACGGCGGCCCGGACGGCCTGCAGGGCGTCGCGCCGCAGGCGCGACGCTCCTGCCGATCCAGGTGCATGGCGCTGGAGCACGGCGTGCTCGTCGGGCACGACGGCCACGCTGCTCGCCGGCATCGACCGCGCGCTCGATCCGAACGGCGACGGCAACCTCTCCGACCACGCGCGACGTGATCCTGGCGCCCGGTCGCCGAGCCGTTCGCCGCCTTCGGCGACACGCCCGAGGCGCATCGCCGCCGAGGGCGCCGAGCGCGCGGGCGCGCGTGCTGATCGCCGCCGCCGGCAACGACGGCCCGACCGGCGCGCGCTTCGGCACCGTGGCCACGCCGGCCGCCGGTCGCCGGGTGGCTCGCCGTCGGCGCGACCGACGGCCGCACCGGCGCTGCCCGCAGCGTCGGCGTCACGCTTCGCACGGGCGGCGCGCTCGACCGGACGCTCGGCGACGTGCCGCTGGCCGGCGCGCTCGCCCCGATCGCGGCAGTGACCCGCTGCCACGTCGGCGGTCATCGCCGGGCCGACGCGCTCGGATCCCAGCCGCGCCGCCCGGCCGGCCGCGCCGGCGACATGCCGCCGGGCGACTACCGAGCGCCGACGGCACGAGCCTGCGTCACCGGCAAGGCCGTGCTGCTGCCGCGCGACGGCGGCCCGATCGGCGGCGCGGGCCGAGGCGGCCGCCGGCCGCGGGCGCCAAGGCGCTCGCTGCTGTACGGCGACGGCGCCGCTGCCGAACGGCGCGCTCGGGCTCGACGACCGCGTGCCGATCCCCGTCGTCGTGCTGCCCGGGCGACGCCGGCGACGCTGCCCGGCGGCGGCCGTCCGACACGGGCGGCGCGGTCTCGGTCACGTTCGGCACCGACCGCGCCGCGAACCCGCGATCGGCACGGTCGCGCCGGCTTCTCGTCGCACGGGCCTCGGCTTCGACGACTCGGTCAAGCCCGACCTCGTCGCGCCCGGGCGTCGCGATCACGAGCTCGCTGCGCCGGCGGCGGCTACGCCGCCGTCACGCGGCACGTCGGCCGCGGCCGCGCAGGTCGCCGGCGCGGCGGCGCTCTGCTCGAGGCGCACCCGACTGGAGCGCCGCGAGCTGCGCGGCGCGCTCGTCGGCACCGCGCCACGACCGGCGGCGGCGCGACGGCGGCGGCTCGACGCCGGTCGAGGCGCAGGGCGCGCGGCGCGCGTCGACGTCGAGCGCGGCCACGCGCCACGCCGCTCGTCGGCGACGCCCGCGTCGCTCCCCTTCGGCCTCGCCGCGCTCGCAGCCCGTTCCCGGCCAGCGCCGCCGCTGACGCCTGCAGAACGTGGGCGACCAGCGCCGTCTGCCGTGCACCTCGGCTTCGTGCGCGACGGCGTCGGCGACGCCGGCACCACCGTCTCGACGTCGCCGCCGACCAGCCGTCGAGCTCACGATCGCCCGCGGGCGCGACGAGCACGTGCACGCTCGACGCTGACGGCGCACCGGCCTGCCCGCAGACCGCGTCCGTGATCGGCGGCTGGGTCACTCGTCGACGGCCGACGGCGGCGGGACGATCCTGCGCATCCCGTGGGCGCTGGCCACGCCGGACGACCTGGCCGTCGGCCTGATCCGCGCGGCACGCGTCTCACGCCCGCACGCGTGTCGCGCCGTGACCGGCACGGCGGAGCCGGCGTCGGCAGCTCCAGCTGCGCTCGACCTCGAGCTCGGCGCGGCTCGACCAGCGGCGCCGACGCGCGAGCTCGCGCATCGCGCCGGTGCACGCGCCTGACCGTCGACCTGTACCAGGGCGACACCGATCTCGGCCGCATCGCTCGACCGCGCAGTCGCTGCTCCCGGGCGTCTACCGCTACGGCGTCACCGGACGCGACGCGAGCGGCGCAGCCGCTCGCCCCCGGCGCGCTACCGCCTCGTGGTCGACGCCGTCTCGGTCGACGACGTGACGAGCGAGCGCGCAGGCTGCGGCGTTCACCGTCCCGGAGCGGCGGTGAGCCGGCGCCCGTCGAGGTCGTGCTCTACGGGGCGCCGGACTGCTCGCTGTGCGACGACGGCCAAGGCCATGCTCGAGCCGGCGCGCCGATGGCTCGGGCTTCGCCCTGCGACGCGGTCGACATCGACGGGCGACGCGGAGCTCGAGGCGCGGCTACCGCGCGACCATCCCGGTGGTCGAGATCGACGGCGAGCAGGCCTTCGCGCTCCACGTCTCCCGACGCGAGCTGGAGCGCGGCGTCGGGCGCTGCACAAGCTCGCCGTTCGGCCGCGCGCTTCGTAACGCCGCAAGGCCCGTTGGGGCGCGAGTCCACGGCGGCCTATGCTACGGTCACAAGCGGTTGGCGCGGCGCCTCTGCGCCGCGGGGGTCGCGGGATCGCGCAGGAGAGCAAGCCGTGTCCGAACGTCTCACGGTCGGTGTCGCAGCGCGCCTCTCGCGCTACCTGCAGGTCCTGACGCAGGCGAAGAAGATGGGCCGCTCGTCGATCTCGTCGCAGGACATCGCCGAGTACACGCACATCAACGCGACGCAGATCCGCCGCGACCTCTCGGCCTTCGGCAAGTTCGGCAAGCGCGGCGTCGGCTACAACATCGACGCGCTGATCGCGCGAGATCCGCCGCATCCTGCGCACCTCCGGGCAGCACAACATCGCCCTGATCGGTGCCGGGCGGCTGGGCGGCGCGATCGCCGGCTCGCCGATCTTCGCCGACCACGGCTTCAACATCGCGGCGATCTTCGACGACGACCCGGCCAAGATCGGGCGCAGCGCTCGGCGGCGTCCGCGTCCAGCCGCATCGCCGAGCTCGCGCGCCACGGTGACCGAGAAGAACATCATCGCCGGCGTGCTCGCCGTGCCGGCCGAGGCCGCGCAGGAGCGTCGCCGACGCGCTCGTCGCGGCCGGCGTGCGCATCATCTTCAACTACTCCGAGGCGCTCCTCACGGTGCCGTCCGACGTGACCGTGCACTACTCGAGCCCGGCCGTCGAGCTCCTGCACGCGCTCTACTTCTACCTGACGTAGAACGGGGGAAACCATGTTTCCCCCGTTGGCCCCCTTCTGTGTCGGGGCGTCGGCTCCGAGAGCGATGCGGTTCGCAGCGGCGGGCGTCGCGCACGGGTTCGGCCAGCCGGCAAAGCCGGCCGACCGACGCAGGTGTCTCAGCGACTGGTGACCTGCGGCTGCCCGGTGACCCCGAGCAGCACCACCGTGCGGGCGGTGCCCTCGACGTTGGTGGTCCCCAGAAGGCGCGCGGCGTCGTCCAGCCGGCCGGGCCGGGTGACGGCCAGGATGGTGCCCTGGCCCGGCTCCACGGCCACGTAGCTCGGGTGGACCGAGGCCAGGACCTGCCGGATGTAGGTCACGGCGCGCTGGGCCTGCGGGATGCGGACCGGCACCTCGCGCCAAGGGGCGCGCGCGATGCCCGCGCGGGGCGAGGTCGAGACGGGCCGCATCAGCAGGAGGGCGGCCACGATGGCGCAGGCCGCGAATCCCAGGGGGAACGACCGCAGCGTGAGCCGCAGGGCGGCGCGGAGCCGCTCGCCCGCCGTGCGCCGGGGGAGCGTGGAGGCCGTCGGCAGGCGGTCGAGCTCGTCGATCGCGCGCGTGATCTCGCCGATCGACCGCCGGCAGTCGTCGCACACGGCGATATGGCGGCGGACGCCGTCGGATTCCTCCCCGAGCAGCGTGCCCTCCACGTAGTCGAGAAGGACGATCTCCGCGGGATGTTCCGAGATCATGGCCCCTCGGAGGATACCCCCGCTCGGGGTGGTCCGGCCGGGCGGCTCGGATATCGTCCTCGGGCCCATGGATTCGACGACGGTGTCGCCGTACGAGGCTCTCGTCCAGGCCCGCGAGCGCTTCGAGGCGCTCGCAGGACCTGACCGTGGCCATCGAGGAGGAGTTCCAGATCCTGGACCCGGTGTCGCTGGACCTCACCAGCGGCTACGAGCGCCTGTCCGAGCGTGCCGCCCAGGGACCGCTGCGTGAGCACCTCGCCGGCGAGCTGATCGCCTCCGAGATCGAGGTCAAGACGGGCCGCTGCGAGACCTTCGCCGAGGCCGCGCGCCTCCTCGCCCGAGCGCCGCCGGGCCCTGTTCGAGGCCGCCGACGCCCTGGGGTACGAGCTCTGCGCCACGGGGACCCACCCCTGGTCGCCGTGGCAGGAGCAGCGCATCATCGACACGCCCCACTACCGCCTCGTCGAGGAGCACCTGCGCTACCTGGCCTGGCGCAACAACACGTTCGGGCATGCACCTCCACGTCGGCGTCCACGGCGCCGATCGGGCGATCCGGCTGGCAAACGCCCTGCGCTCCATCCTCCCCGACCTGCTGGCCCTGTCGTGCTCGTCGCCCTGGTCCGAGGGCCGGCTCACCGGCCTGGCACTCGACGCGCTCGCAGCTCTTCACCCGCATCTTCCCGCGCTGCGGCATCCCCGAGCCGCTGGCCGGCTGGGCGGAGTACGACCGCTACGTGCGCTTCCTGCTCGACACCGGCTCGATCATCGAGCACACCCAGATCTGGTGGTGCGTGCGCCCGCACCAGGACTTCGGCACGGTCGAGCTGCGCAACGCCGACGGCTTCCCGGACGTCCGCGAGTCGGTGGCGGTGGCGGCCTTCGCCTACGCCATGGCCGCGCGGGCCCTGCGGGCCATCGACGAGGGCGAGCCGCTCGTGGACCATCCGCCGCGCGTGCTCGAGGAGAACCAGTGGCGGGCCATTCGCTACGGGATGAGCGGCGAGCTGATCGACCTGGCCACGATGCGCGCCGTGCCCGCGGCCGAGCGCATCCGCGCGCTCCTGGACGACGCCGCACCGGAGGTGGCCGCCCACGGGCTCGGCCCCCTGCTCGCTCCGCTCGAGCGCATCCTCACGCAGGGCACCTGCGCCGCCCGGATCGTGCGCGCCGTGGAGGGCGGGTCGAGCCTCGAGGAGGCGTTCGCCGCCGAGGTGCGCGCGACGCGCGAGAGCGCGCGGCCCGGGGCGGAGAGCACCGAGGAGGCGGGAGCGTTTGGCCGGGCCTGAGCAGCCGGAAGGGCTCCCGGACGATCTGGAGCAGCGCATGCTCGAGGAGATCGCCCGGCTGCGGCTCCGTGACCTGCTGGCCCAGACCGTGCTCAGCCTGTCCAGCGTGACCTCCGCCCGCCTCGGCCTCTCTCCCGAGACCGAGCCGCTGCGGGACATGCACGAGGCGCGGCTCGGGATCGAGGCCCTCCGGGCCCTCCTCCCGGTCCTGGAGCCGAGCTCGAGCCGGCCGAGCGCGACGGGCTGCGCCAGGCCGTGGCCCAGCTGCAGCTGGCGTACGCGGACAGCGTGCGGCCGGGCGAGGCGCCGCCGCAGCCGCCACCGTCTGGCGAACCCGGCGGGCCGTCGCAGGAAACGCCGCCGCGCCCGCGCATCTGGACGCCCGGCGGGGACGTGTGACCGAGGCCGTCGGGGTCATCGGCGGCTCCGGCTTCTACGAGTTCCTGGCCGGCGTCGAGGAGCACACCGTCGACACGCCGTACGGCCCGCCCTCGGCCCCCGTGGCCGTCGGGGAGGTCGAGGGCGTCCCGGTGGCCTTCCTGCCCCGCCACGGCCGGGAGCACGAGCTCCCGCCCCACCGGGTCCCGTACCGGGCGAACGTCTGGGCCCTGCGCGAGCTCGGCGTGCGGCGCATCGTCGGGCCCTGTGCCTCCGGCTCCCTGCGGGCCGATCTCGGGCCGGGCACGTTCGTGGTCTGCGACCAGTTCGTCGACCGCACGTCCGGGCGCGAGCACACGTTCTACGACGGCCCCGAGGTCGTCGCACGTCGCCGCCGCCGACCCGTACTGCGCGGATCTGCGGGCCACGGTGGTGGAGGTGGCGCGCGAGCTCGACCTGCCCGTGGTCGACGGCGGCACCGTGGTCGTGGTCGAGGGGCCGCGCTTCTCCACCCGGGCCGAGAGCACCTGGTTCGCGGCCGCGGGGTGGGACGTGGTCAACATGACGGCGTACCCGGAGGGCTGGCTGGCCCGCGAGCTGGGCCTCTGCTACGCCAACGTCTCGCTCGTCACCGACTACGACGTCGGCGTGGCCGGCGACCCGTCGGTGCCCGCGGTGACCGCGGCGGAGGTGATGGAGGTGTTCGCCCGGACGAACGCCCGTCTGCGGGAGCTGCTGCGGGCGGCCATCCCGCGGCTGGGGCCGCAGCCCGAGGACGCCTGCCGCCGGGCGCTCGACGGCGCCCGCGTCTGACCGGGTCCTGACTCCCGCCGTCCGGGCGTTACAAGCAGGCGGGTTTGCGGCCCTGCCGTCCGACACGCCCTGTTACAATCGCCCCGCCGTCGGGCGCCTCGCCGCACCGCGGCATTGCCTTTTTCCGCCCACCTCTGGAGCCCCCGTCGATGGAGACATTCCTGGTCGAGCACAACGTGCTCTTCGCCCTCATCTGCGGCCTGCTGGCCGTGGCCTACGGCCTGTATCTCACGTCATGGGTGCTGCGCCAGTCGGCCGGCAACGAGCGCATGCGCGAGATCGACGCCGCGATCCAGGAGGGGGCGCGCGCCTACCTCAACCGGCAGTACCGCACCATCGGCGTCGTCGCCGTGGTCGTGGCCGGCCTCATCTGGCTGGGCAGCGTGTGGGTGAGCGGCCTCGGCTGGAAGGTGGCCCTCGGCTTCATCATCGGCGCCGTCCTCTCGGCCGCGGCCGGCTACATCGGCATGAACGTGGCCGTGCGCGCCAACGTGCGCATCGCCGAGGCGGCCCGTCAGGGCCTCGCGCCCGCGTTCGACGTCGCCTTCAAGGGCGGCACGGTCACCGGCATCCTCGTCGTCGGCCTCGGCCTGGTGGGCGTCGCCGGCTACTACGGGGCCCTGCGCCTCGGGGGCGTGAGCCAGCACGACGCGCTGCGGGCGCTCGTCGGCCTCAGCTTCGGCGGCTCGCTGATCTCGGTCTTCGCCCGGCTCGGCGGCGGCATCTTCACCAAGGGCGCCGACGTCGGCGCCGACCTGGTCGGCAAGGTCGAGGCCGGCATCCCCGAGGACGACCCGCGCAACCCGGCCGTGATCGCCGACAACGTGGGCGACAACGTCGGCGACGACGCCGGCATGGCGGCCGACCTGTTCGAGACCTACGCCGTCACGCTCGTGGCCGGCATGCTGCTGGCGCGACCAGCTGGGCTCGGGGCCCGGGGCGTGGCCATCCCGCTGGTCCTCGGCGGCATCTCGATCATCGCCTCGATCATCGGCACGCAGCTCGTGCGGGTGCGCGGGAACGGCGGCATCATGTCCGCGCTGTACATGGGCGTGTTCTCGACCGCGGCGATCTCCGCGCTCGTCTTCATCCCGGTCATGCGCTGGATGGCCAAGGGCTTCCAGAACACGACCTGGGCCGAGCTCTACCTCTGCGCCCTCGTCGGCCTCGTCATCACCGCGCTCCTGGTGGCCATCACCGAGTACTACACCGGCACCCGCTGGGGGCCGGTGAAGAGCATCGAGAAGGCCTCGACGACGGGCCACGCGACGAACATCATCGCGGGCCTCGCCAAGTCGATGGAGGCCACGGCCGCGCCGGTGATCGTGATCGGCGTCGGCATCCTCGTGGCCTACAAGCTCGCGGCCATCGACGGCGTCGCGATCGGCGGTCGTCGCCATGCTCTCGATGGCCGGCATGATCGTGGCGCTCGACGCCTTCGGCCCGGTCACCGACAACGCCGGCGGCATCGCCGAGATGGCCGACATGCCCGAGTCGGTGCGCGGCATCACCGATCCGCTCGACGCCGTCGGCAACACCACGAAGGCCGTCACCAAGGGCTACGCGATCGGCTCGGCCGGCCTCGCCGCGCTCGTGCTCTTCGCCTCCTACCGCGACGAGCTCCGCACCCAGCTGATCCTCGCCCACAAGATCGACTTCCTGAACGGGCTGAACTTCGACCTCGGCAACCCGTGGGTCCTCGTCGGCCTCCTGATCGGCGGCCTCATGCCGTTCCTCTTCGCCTCGCTGGCGATGAAGGCCGTCGGCCGGGCCGCCGCGCAGGTGGTCGAGGAGGTGCGCCGCCAGTTCCGCGAGATCCCGGGGATCATGGAGGGCACGGCGAAGCCCGAGTACGGCACGTGCGTCGACATCGTCACGCGCCGGCGCTGCGCGAGATGCGCATCCCGGCGCTGATCCCGATCGTGATCCCGATCGTGGTCGGCCTGATCTCGTTCGCAGATGCTCGGCGGCCTGCTCGTCGGCACGATCGTGACCGGCCTCTTCCTGGCGATCTCGATGACCTCGGGCGGCGGTGCCTGGGACAACGCCAAGAAGCTGATCGAGGACGGCGCGTACGGCGGCAAGGGCTCCGACGCCCACGCGGCCTCGATCACGGGTGACACGGTCGGCGACCCCTACAAGGACACCGCCGGACCGGCCATCAACCCGATGATCAAGATCACGAACATCGTGGCGATCCTGATCATCCCGCTGATCGTCAAGCTGGCGTAGACGCTCGCGGAGGGCTCCGCGCCGGGGCGTAGCCTTCCGGCCGATGCGAGCCCGTGGCCGCCGCTCCTCGCCGCCCTGGCCCTGGGCGCGTCTCGTGATGCCGGTGCGGCCAGCAGGCGCGGCGGAAAGTCGCCGAGAAGATCGATCAAGGACGACTGGACGGAGCACCGACTTCCCCGGCCACCCGGATCTGTCCGGCTCGACCCTGACCTCGGTCGGCTGCGACCCGCATCTGGATGCGGCCGCGCCAGGTCCACTGCCTGCTGCACGTCCGGCTGAAGTCGGGCTCCGCACGAGGACCTCCGGGCCGTGGCCACGTTCGCGACCAACGGCGTGCTCACCCGCTGGGACTTCACGGGGTAGGAGGCGTAGATGCCGCTGCTCCGCCGCCGCACGTCGCACGGCCTGCCCGCCGTCCTCGGCAGTGGGGGACCTGTTCGCGACGGCCTACGGCAACGTCGGCTCGTCGATCTACTACGCCCTCGGCGTCACCGCGCTCTACGCCCTCGGCATGACGCCGGTCACGTTCGCGATCTCGGGCGTGATCTTCGCGTTCACGGCGGCGACCTACGCCGAGGCGACGGCGCGCTTCCCGGAGGCGGGCGGCTCGGCCTCGTTCTCGCGGCGCGCGTTCAACGAGGCCGTCTCGTTCTTCGCCGCCTGGGCGCAGATGCTCAACTACACGGTGACGATCGCCATCTCGGCGTACACGGTGCCGCCGTACCTGTCGGTGCTTCCCGGGCTGCACTGGATGCGCGCCGGCATGGTCGGGCAGCTTCGTCGTCGCCGCCGTGCTCTGCGTCGTGCTCGCCGCTGCTCAACATCCGCGGCATCCAGGAGTCGGCGCGGCTGAACATCTTCCTGGCGCTCGCCGACCTGGCCACGCAGGCGCTGCTCGTGATCGTCGGCGTCGGTGCTGATCCTGTCGCCGTCGGTCCTGGTCGACAACGTGCACTTCGGGACGGCCCCGACGGTGCAGAGCGTTCCTGATCTCGATCCCGATCGGCATGGTCGCCTACACGGGCATCGAGACGATCTCGAACATGGCCGAGGAGGCGCGCGACCCGGGCCGCGACGTCCCGCGCTCGATCGGGCTCGTGGCCCTGGCGGTCTTCGCGATCTACGCCTTCCTGCCCGCGGTCGCGCTCTCGGCGATGCCGGTGCACCACGCGCCGATCGGTCTCGACCCGACCACGCAGCTCGCACTACACCACGCTGCTCGGATCGGCAGTTCGCCGGCGACCCGGTGCAGGGCATCGTCCAGAACCTCGGCCTCGGGCCGCTCGACGACGCCGGTGAGCTACTACGTCGGGCGTGCTCGCGGGCACGATCCTGATCATCGCCACGAACGCCGGCATCATCGGCGTCTCGCGGCTGACCTACTCGATGGGCGTGCACCGCCAGTTCCCCGACGTCCTGCGCACGGTGCACCCGACGCTGGCGGACGCCCTGGGTCGCGATCGTCATCTACACGGTCGCGGCGATCGCGCTCATGATCCCGGCCTGCGCAGTCCGGGGCGGCAGGGCGTCGCCTTCCTCGGCAACCTCTACGCCTTCGGCGCGATGCTCTCGTTCACGATCGCGCACGCGTCGGTGATCGCGCTGCGGCTGCGCATCCCGACCCCGACCAGCCGTTCCGCGCGCCGCTCAACATGCGCGTCGGCGGCAAGCGACGTGCCCCTGTTCGCCATCCTCGGCGGGCTCGGCACGCTGGACGGCCTTCGTCGTCACGGCGGCGCTGTCCCAGCCGTGCGCTACACCGGGCATCGGCTGGATGGTGCTCGGCATGATCATCTACGTCGTCTACCGCAAGCAGCCAGGGGCTGCCGCTGACCGACGACCGTGCGCGCGACGCCCAGGTCGCGCGGCCCCGCGATCGAGATCGAGTACCGCACGATCGTCCTGCACATCACCGACGCGCGCGTGGCCGACGAGATGACGGTGACCGCGCTGCGCCTCGCCGGCGAGCAGCCGCGCGCGCGTGGTCGCCCTGTACACGCTCGAGGTGCCCGCCGACGCGGCCGCTCGCGACGTGCTCGGCCGAGGAGGTCGAGGCGCGCGCCAACGCGCCAGCTGGCCGAGGCCGAGGCGCTCGGGGTGGAGTACGGTGTCACGGTGATCGGGCGGCTCGTGCGCACCCGCCACGCCGGCCGGGCGCATCGTCGAGGAGGCCGCGCGCCGCGCGTCAGCGAGATCATCGTGCTCGGGTCGCCGGGCCGCTCGCCGCGCGCGGCGCGCCTCTTCGGCGACGACGGTCGACTACGTCCTGCGCCACGCCCCCTGCAAGGTCATGGTCGGCGCCACGCCGGAGTGGCGCGGGCCGCAGCGTCGCGCCGGTGACCGCGCCGTGAGCCGGGGCCGCGGCGCGCTACCTGGGCGCGACGACCGTCTTCTCCGTCATCCTGGTCGTGATCGGCGTGGTCGCCCTCGTGCGCACGACCTGGCCGGGGGCTCCGGCGTCGCGGTCGGCTACGTCCTCGGCGGTGGGCCTCATCGTCGCCGGGGTCCTGCGCCTGATCGTGCTGCGGCGCCAGCGATAGGTTGAGCGCGATGGCCCGCAAGCTCCCCGGCCTCGCAGCGCATCCTCGGCGCGCGACGCCGTCTTCGCGATCATCTACGGCGAGGTCTCCTCCTCGCTCTACTTCGCGCTCGGCGTCGTCGCGCTGTGGGCGCTCGGCCTGACGCCGGTCGTCCTGCTCGGCGCGGGCGTCCTGTTCCTGCTCGCCGCCGCCGCCTACGCGGAGGGCGTGGCGCGCGCTGAACGAGTCGGGCGGCGGCTCGGCCATCGTGCGCCGGGCCTTCGGCGACCTCGCCGGCTTCGTCGTCGGCTGGGCCGTGATCCTCGACTTCGTCGTCGTCATCGCCCTCTCGCTGCTCTTCGTCCCGCACTACGCCGTCGCCGCGGTGGGGCACATCGGGGCCCTCGGGCACCCCGAGGACGAGCTGCATCGCCGTCGGCCTGGCCGCGCTCATCGGCGGCAGCCGCCTGGTGCGCCGGACGAAGCTCTACCGGGCGAGCTCGATCGTGGCCGGGGTCGACATCGCCGTCCAGCTCGTCGCTCGCCGTCCTCGGCCTGGCCCTGGTGTTCGACCTCGACGCGCTGACGAAGCCGCTCGACCTCGGCGTGACGCCGACCTGGAACGCGATCGCCTACTCGATCCCGCTCGCGATGGTCGCCTTCACGGGCATCGAGATCGTCGCCACGCTCATCCGCGAGGCCAAGAAGCCCGATCAGGCCCTGCGCCCGTGACGCCCTCTGGGCGGTCACCGGGACCGTGATCATCTACGCCGTGATCGCCGCGGTCGCGCTCAGCGCGTTCCCGGTCAAGCCCGACCCGGCCGCGCCGTCGGGGGACGCCTCGCAGATCTCGACCACGTGGATCAACGCCCCGCTGGCCGGCGTGGCCAAGGCGGTCGGGGATGCCCTCACGCCGGCCGTGGGAGACGTGCTGCGGGCCGTCGTGGCCCTGAGCGCGATCTTCGTCCTCTTTCTCAACGCCACCACGGCCTTCTCCGGCGCCACGCGCGTGCTGCGCGCGCTGGGCGAGGCGGGCGCGGTGCCGACCGTCTTCTCGCGGCCGCGCCGCCGCTCGCTCTCCTCACCCGGCGCCGTGATCCTCGTCGTGGCGGGCGTGGCGGCCGTCGTCCCCATCGCGTCGCTGTTCGACCGCGAGGTGACCGGCCTCGTCTCGATCTACTCCTTCGGGATCCTCCTCGCCTTCATGGCCATCTTCATGGCCGTGGTCTGGCTGCGCGTCGTCGAGCCCGCGCTCCCTCGGCCCATCCGGATGCGCTGGAACGTCCACTTCGGGCGGTCGGAGATCCCGGTGCGCGCCGCTGCTCGGGTTCCGGTCTCTCGTGGACCTCGTCTGGCTGCTCGTGCTCGGCACGCACCGCGCGGGCCGGATCGTGCCGCCGCTCTGGCTGCTCGCCGGCCTCGTCGTCTTCGTGCTCACCGGCGGGCCAGCGGGATCCCCATCCTCGGCCACTCACGCGCCGTCCCGCTTCCGCCGCCCGAGGTCACCGACGTGCCGTACGGGATGATCGTCGTCCCCGTCAAGCAGGCCGGGCCGATCGAGGAGGAGATGCTCGCGATCGCCTGCAAGCTCGCCCAGGGCCGGGGGGACCGGGTGCTCGCCCTCAAGGTGATCGAGGTGCCCCTCGCGGAGCCGCTCGACGTCGAGCTGCCCGGGGAGGAGGCGATCGGGGAGAAGGTCATGGCCCTCGCCCGCTCCTTCGGGCCCGACTACGGGGTCACCGTGGAGACGAAGGTCGTGCGCGGCCGCGCGATCTCGAGCACGATCGTGGCCGAGGCGAAGGCGGTCGACGCGGGCCTGATCCTGGTCGGGGCCGTGCCCCGGCCGACGAGCCTCGCCGGGCGCAAGCAGATCTTCTCCGAGACGGTCGAGAACCTCCTGCGGCGCGCCGACGGCCGCGTCATCGTCACCGCCTTCCCGCCCGGGACCGCGGTGGCCGAGGACGGCGCGGCCGGCGACGGGGCGGTCGTCGCGCCGATCGCCCCGCCGGCCAGGGTGTAGCCTGACGCCACCGATGCAACGCCTGCTGCCGGCCTAGGCGCCTCCCGGCTCACGCGGCCCGGGGCGCCGTGACGACCGTTCCACCGGGCCGGCCGAGCGCGGCCGGCGCACCGCCGACAGCGAAGGCAGGCATCGATGAGCGTCCGTTCCCTTCCCCGTCCCGACGAGGACTTCCCCGCCTGGTACGGCGACGTCGTCAGACGCGCCGATCTGGCCGAGAACGGGCTGGTCCGCGGGACGATGGTCATCAAGCCGTACGGCTACGCGATCTGGGAGGCCGTGCAGCGCGCCCTCGACGACCGCATCAAGGCCACCGGCCACCAGAACCTCTACTTCCCACTGCTCGTCCCGGCGAGCGTCATGGCCCGCGAGGCCGAGATGCTCGAGGGCTTCTCGCCCGAGCTCGCGGTGGTGACCCAGGCGGGCGGCCGCGAGCTGGAGGAGCCGCTGGTCCTGCGGCCGACCTCCGAGGCCGTGGTCTGGACCACGTACGCCCGCTGGATCCAGTCCTACCGGGACCTGCCGCTTCGCTACAACCAGTGGGCGAACGTGGTGCGCTGGGAGCTGCGGCCCCGCCTCTTCCTGCGGACCACCGAGTTCCTGTGGCAGGAGGGCCACACGGCCCACGCCACCGAGGCGGAGGCCCAGGCCGAGGCGCGCCTGATCCTGGACGAGGTGTACGCCGACACGGCCGAGCAGGTGCTGGCCATGCCGGTGCTGCGCGGTCGCAAGAGCGCGAGCGAGCGCTTCCCCGGCGCCGTCGACACCCTGACCATCGAGGCGCTCATGCGCGACGGCAAGGCGCTCCAGGCCGCGACCTCCCACGACCTCGGGCAGGGCTTTGCCGAGGCCTACGGCGTGCGCTTCACCGACCGCGACGGGACGGAGCGCGCGCCCTTCGCCACCTCGTGGGGCAGCAGCACCCGGCTCGTGGGCGGCCTGGTGATGGCGCACGGCGACGCCGCGGGCCTGCGGCTGCCACCCGCCGTGGCGCCGTACCAGGTCGTGGTCGTGCCCATCGGCGACGTGGCCGAGGACGCCCGCGCCGCCGCGGCGCGCCTGCGCGAGGCCGGCCTGCGTGTCGAGCTCGACGACCGCGAGGAGCAGCGCCCCGGCTGGAAGTTCAACCACTGGGAGCTCCGCGGCGTGCCCCTGCGGCTCGAGCTCGGCCCGCGCGACCTGGCGGCCGGCGCCGGCACCGTCGTGCGCCGCGACACCGGGGAGCGGGAGTCGGTGCCCCTGGAGGGCCTGGCCGGGCGGGTCGGCATGCTTCTCGACGACGTTCAGGCCGCGCTCTTCGCCGACGCGCTGGCCTTCCGCGAGGCACACACCATCCATCCCGCGACGCGCGCGGAGATGGTCGAGTTCCTGGCCGCCGCCGGCGGCTTCGCGGTCACCCCGTGGTGCGGGTCGGAGACCTGCGAGGCGGAGATCAAGACCGAGACGCGGGCCACGATCCGGATCCTGTCGCTGGACGGGGAGGCGCCGGACGGCCCGTGCGTGGCCTGCGGCGGCGAGGCGGTCGACGTGGCCACCTGGGCCCAGTCGTACTGAGAACTGGTTTCAAGAGTGGCGGGGCGCCCGGCGCGGCTGGATCGTCCTCCGGTCTGGTGATCGCGCGCGGGGCGCGCGATCACCAGACCTGCGGCGACCCGGGCCCGCTCTGTGAGCGGTCCCGGGGTCTCGCCGAGCCGCCGGCCGGCTCTCGCCCAGGCTTCCGGCCTGCCCTTCGAGCCGGCCGGCGCCCCGGCTCGCTCCAGCCACCCCGAGCACGAACGCCACTCTTGAAACCAGTTCTAGCGCAGCACTCGGAGGACCCGAGGGCGCTCTCGCCCCAGGTCCCGGCCGGCCACGGCGTCGACGGCGGCCAGCATCGCGCCCTCGGGGGCGGGGTGGGTGAGGAGGACCAGGTCCGCCTCCCCAGCGCCGCGCGGCCGCTGGAGCAGGGTCTCGACCGACACGCCTCGCTCCGCCAGGCCGCCGGCCAGGCCGGCGAGCACGCCCGGCCGGTCGTGGGCCACCAGCCGCAGGTAGAACGACCCCACGGCGTCGTCGCCGGACGCGAGCGGCAGCGAGCGGTAGAACCCGTCGTGCTGCAGGAATCCGGTGCCCTCGCGTGCCGATGACGCCGAGCAGGTCGCCGATCACGGCGGTGGCCGTCTCGGCGCCGCCGGCGCCCGGTCCCTGGAGCGTGAGCTCGCGGATCTCGTCCCCGCGCAGCATGACGGCGTTGAAGCTGCCCTCGACGCGGGCCAGCGGATGGTCGTGCGGGACGAGCGTGGGGGCGACCCGGGCCAGGATGCCGTCGGCCTCGAGCCGCGCGCGGCCGAGCAGCTTGACCGCGTAGCCGAGCTCCTGCGCGAAGGCCACGATCGTCGAGGTCCAGCGTGTCGATGCCCTCGTAGGGGCACGTCGTCGATGCGCAGCCTGGTGTGGAACGCGATCGAGGCCAGGATCGCGACCTTGGCCGCGGCGTCGGCGCCCGTCACGTCCTCGGTCGGGTCGGCCTCCGCGTAGCCGAGCCGCTGGGCCTCGGCGAGCGCGTCGGCGTAGCTCCGGCCCTCGCGGGCCATGGCGGTGAGGATGAAGTTGGTCGTGCCGTTGACGATGCCGATCGAGCTCGTCGACGCCGGCCGGCGATCAGCGACTCGCGCAGCACCTTGACGACGGGGATGGCCGCGCACACCGAGGCCTCGAAGCGCAGCTGGGCGCCGTGCCGCTCGGCGGCGGCGCAGCAGCTCCTCGCCGTGCCGCGCCAGCAGCTGCTTGTTGGCCGAGACGACCGAGATGCCGCGCTCGAGCAGCTCGCGAGGACGTACGCCGCGCGTCGGCTCGACGCCGCCCATGACCTCGGCCACGACCTTGATCGCGGTCGTCGTCGCGCAGGTCGTCGAAGCGGTCGGTGACGCAGGTCCGCGTCGCGCGCCGGCCGTCTGCGCGGACGAGAGCGCGCACCACGCGCACGCTCGCGCCCGGCCACCCGCTCGATGTCAGTCGGCGCGGCTGCGAGCAGCCGATCGACGGCGCTGCCGACGGTCCCGTATCCGAGCAGGCCGATGCCAACCGGCTCGCTCGGGGCCCCGCGCATGGCTGCGGAGCATACGATGATCGGGCCTGACTCCGGAGGGCATCCGGCCCGAGCCGTCCGGTGGAGCAGGGTATAAGCTCCTAGTGATTTCATCAGACTTCTAGAGAGGGGTCGAAGCTCGTGCACGTCGTGGTAATTGGATGCGGTCGCGTGGGCTCGGCGGTGGCGACGCGACTCGCCGACGAGGGCTGGACGGTGAGCATCATCGACGAGCCGTCGAGGCGTTCAATCGGCTTGATCCTGCGGTTCCCGGGCGAGACGTTCGAGGGCCACGCGCTCGACATCGACGCTCCTGCGGGCCGCCGGCATCGAGCACGCCGACGCCTGCGTGGTGGCCACGAACGGCGACAACACGAACCTCGTCGTGCGCCCAGATCGTGCAGCGCAAGTTCGGGGTCGGCTGCACCGTCGTGCGCGTTCTCGACCCGGCGCGCGCCGAGCTCTACGCAGAGCCTCGGCCTGCGCACGGTCTGTCCGACCTCGCGGCGCCATCGACGTCCTCTCCGACGTCGTCCTCTCCTGCCAGGCGGTGGTCTGATGTACATCCTCATCGCCGGCGGCGGCAAGGTCGGCCGCAACCTCACCCAGGACCTGCTCGACCTGGGTCACGAGGTGACCGTGATCGAGCAGACGCGCCGACCGCTACCGCCTGCTCGAGGAGGAGCTTCGAGCACGTCGTCCAGCACGGCGACGCGACCGAGCTGCTACGTGCTCGAGCGCTGCGGCATCGGCCGCGCCGAGCTCGTCGTGGCCGTCACCGGCGACGACGAGGACAACATCGATCGTCTGCCAGGTGGCGCGCGAGCGCTACGGCGTCGAGCGCGTCGATCGCGCGCGTCAACGACCCGCGCAACCAGGAGGCCTTCGACCTCCTCGGCATCGCCCCGACGGTCTGCGCGACGACGTCGATCATGTCGCCTGATCGAGCACGAGCTGCCCGAGCACGAGCTCGTCACGCTGCTCGAGCCTGCGGCGCGAGAAGCTCGAGATCGCCGAGGTCCAGATCAGCACGACTCGCCCAGCGCCGGCCGGCTGGTGCGCGAGATCGAGCTTCCCGACGGGGCGCGCCTGATCTCCGTGCTGCAGGCCGGAGGCGAGGCCGAGATCGCGGTGGGGACGACGCGGCTGCAGCCCGGCGACCAGGTGCTCGCGATCCTCAAGCCGGAGGTCGAGTCGGAGGTCCGCCGGGCCCTCCTGGCCGTGAGCTAGACCCGATGGCGGGGTTGATCGAGCGCTATCGCGAGCGCCTGCCGGTCAGTGCCCGGACGCCGGTGATCAGCCTCGGCGAGGGCGGGACGCCGCTCGTACACGCGCCCGGCTGGGCGCGGCGCTCGGCCTCGACCTGTCGCTCAAGCTCGAGGGCATGAACCCGACGGGCTCGTTCAAGGACCGGGGCATGACGCTGGCCGTCTCGAAGGCCCTCGAGGACGGCGCGCGCGGGGTCGTGTGCGCCTCGACCGGCAACACCTCGGCCTCGGCGGCGGCCTACGCCGCCCGCGCGGGGCTGCGCTGCGTCGTGGTCGTGCCCCGCGGCCGCGTGGCCGCGGGCAAGCTCGTCCAGGCCCGCTCTGCGGCGCCCGCGTGGTCGAGATCGACGGCAGCTTCGACGAGGCGCTGGCCCGCGTGCGCAGCGCCGACGACGATCTCGTGCTCGTCAACAACCTCAACCCGGACCGGCTCGACGGCCAGAAGACGGTGGCCTTCGAGCTGTGCGAGGCCATCGGCGACGCGCCCGACTGGCTGGCGTGCCGGTCGGCAACGGCGGCAACATCACGGCGATCTGGCGCGGCTTCGACGAGTCCCTGGCGCGCGGCGAGGCGCGCCGGCCCCCGCGCCTGCTGGTCTGCCAGGCCGAGGGCGCGGCCGCGGTCGTCTCCGGACAGGACGTGCCCGATCCCCAGACCGCGGCCACGGCCATCCGCATCGGCCGTCCGGTGCGCATGGCCGAGGCGCGGGAGGCGATGGTGCGCTCCGAGGGCGCCGGCCTGGCCCTCCCCGACGAGGCAGATCCTCGAGGCTCAGGCGCGGCTGGCCCGGGAAGAGGGCGTGTTCTGCGAGCCGGCGTCGGCGGCGGCCCTGGCCGGCGTCGCCCGCGCGCGGGCCGACGGCCTGGTGGAGGAGGGCGCCCGGGTCACCTGCATCCTCACCGGCCACGGGCTCAAGGACGTGGAGACCGCCGCGCTGGCCTCGGAGGCGGCCGTCAGCCGGGCGGGCGCCGCCGCCTGACCTGCGGGCCGCGGCTGCCGAGGGCGGCGTAGGCCAGCGACTCGAGGCTGTGCGACAGGGTCGCGATCTCGCCCCGGATGCGCTCCAGTCCCTCCAGGGCCTCCAACCGGCGGGAGACGCGCTCGACGGCCAGCGTCAGGGCGTCGAGGCGCTCGAGGATGGCGTCGAGCTCGCGGTCGCCGAGGGGGCTTCGGTCCGTCATGTCTCGGTGAGGTCGTCGTGGGTACGGACGTGCGTGGCCGCGGCCGGGTCGAGGCCGAGCTCGGCGCAGGCCGCGGCGAAGCCGTCACCGTCCGGCTCCAGGCAGACCACGTCCAGCCGGCGGTCGAGGCCGAGGAAGGCCAGGACCGCGGCGCTCGCCTCACGCGGCCCCTGGCCGTAGGCGGCCAGCGCGGCTCCATCGGTGCGCAGGCGGCGGAGGAGTGCGCCGGTGGCCGGCTCGCGGCGCAGATAGAGCTGGGCGTGGTCCTCGTAGAACCGCGCGAGCTCACGGCGCCAGCCGCCCGCTCCGTCCTCGGCCCAGGTGTCCAGGGCGCGAGCGGCGGCACTCCGGTCCGCCGGCAGGGCGTCCGGGTCGAGCGGGCGGATCGCCGCGAACCGCCGGGCCAGGTGGGCGAGGGAGGCGCTCCACAGCGCCGCCGCGCCGGGCGCCAGGGCGTCCTCGGAGAAGACGACGGCGGTTGTGGTCCCGGCGTGCACGCCGCGACATCGTAGATGCCGCCCTCGGCGCGACCGTCGGCCGCGGACGTCCAGTCTCGGCGGCGACGCCGTCCTCGACGATGGCACGGTTTCGGCACGGCTCGCGACAGACACGTGCGCTGCCTCGCGGGCAGGCTCCGGCCATGCCCTTCCAGCCTCCTCACCGCTTCGGCCGGCTCCTGCTCGGCGCCCTCCTGTCCGCCCTCGCCTGGTGCCTGACCGTGCCCGCGCCCGGGCAGGCCGGCGCCTACCGCATCACCTACGACTTCGGTTCCGACCTGTCAGGGTGGAGCGCCTACGTCGAGCCCGGCTGGCTGGACTGCAGCCGCGTCACTCCCGCGGGCTGCCCCGACCTCTCGACCCTGCGGGTGATGGCGCGGCCCGGCGCGGCCCGGGCCGACTGGTCCCAGGGCCGCTGGGAGTGGACCGCACCGCCGGGCTCCGTCATCGCCTCCGGTGCCCTGACGTACCGCGTGCGCACGAGCGACGCCGGCGTCACGGCCCGGGTCAAGGTCAAGAACGAGGACATGTCCTGGAGCGCGGCCACCACGCTCGCCAATGACCTGCACTACCCGACGCTGACCACGCTTGTCGCGGCGCTGCCCGGCGGGTACCACCAGCTCGGCGTGGCCCTCTCGGCCCACCCGGCCATGAGCAGCGGAAGCGTCACCGATCCCTGGGCCGACTACGTGACGTTGCAGAGTCTCGACGTGATCGTCCAGGAGGATGGGCCGCCGGCGATCGCCTGGGCCGACGGCGGCGGGCTGCTCGACGGCGCCTGGCATCACGGCGAGCCGATGTGCGCGCGTGTGCACGCCGAGGACGCCACCGCGGGGGTGGCCCGCGTGACGCTGAGCAGCGGCCCCGTGAGTCATCCGTGGTCCTCGTCCCCGACCGGTTCCGTGTACCGCCCCAGCCCGGGCGCAGTCGAGCCCACGCTGTGCCTGGGCGGTGGCGAGGTCGGCGACGGCGTCCACGGCGGCGCCGTGAGCGTGCGCGACGCGGCCGGGAACGACGGTCCGGCGCTGCCCTTCGTGGTGCATGTCGACACGGTGCCGCCGACGGCAGTGTTCTCCGGGCCCTGGCGCGAGCACGGGGGAGCGACGGCCGGTGCTCACGCTGGACGCCGGCGACGCCACCTCGGGCGTCGCCTCCGCCGTGCTCACGCTCGACGGCGTGCCCCTCGTGGGCGGCTCGGGTCACCTCTCCGCACGCCCGGCGGCCGATCTGGCGTTCGGCCGCCACGCGGTCGGCTGGCGCGTGGTCGACGCCTCCGGCCTGGCCACGGAGGGCAGCGCGACCTTTGACGTGGTCGACACCGTCCCGCCCGTCATCGGCGGCCTTCGCCCGGGCGACGGCGAGATGGTCGCCCAGTCCCGGCCCGTCGTTGCCTTCGCCGCCAGGGACGACGGGGCCGGAGTCGATCCGGCCCGGCTCCTTCTCACGCTGGACGGCCTGCCCCTCGGGCTCGCCTGGGACGACGCCGGCACGGCCACGGGCCAGCCGGCCGTGGACCTGGCGCCGGGGAGCCATGCCCTCGAGGCCACGGCGGTCGACCGCGCCGGGAACGCCGCCCATCGCACCTGGCGCTTCATCGTGGCGCCCCCGCCGGCGGGTGGCGGTGGCCCATCCGGGATCCCTGCCCCGGCCGCCGGGCCGGCGGTCACGGCACCCGGCTCGCCGGCGCCCGCCGTCCGCCCGGGCAGGCACGTGTCCGCGCTGCGGCTCGTGAGCCTGCGGCCCGCGGCTGGGTGGCGGCGCGGCTTGCGGGTCGCCGTCAGCGTCCGGGCCCTGCGTGGCGGGCGGCCGGTGCCCGCGCTCTCCGTGCGCCTTCACGTCCGGGGCTGCGGGCATGTCTCCACGTTCACCCGCCGCACCGATCGCGGGGGCGTCGTGCGCGTCCATCGCATCTGCGGCCGGGCGGTGGCCGTCGAGGCCCACGCGCTGCGGTCGAAGGTCCAGATCGTCGTCTCCGCGCTCCGCCTGGTGGTCGGCCTCCACGCGGTGCCGGCCCGTCCCACGCCCGGCCAGGCGGTGCGACTCCGAGGCGGGACCGCGCTGATCCGGCGGCGCGAGATCGTCCTCGAGGCCCTCTCCGTCCGTGGCTGGCGGGCCCTGGCGCGGACGCGGACGGATGCCACCGGGCACTTCGCTCTCTCCCTCCTCGTACCCCGGGCGGGGCACTACCTGCTGCGCGTCCGCGTCCCGGCCCTTGGACTGGCTTCGGAGGCCCTCGCGGTGCGGACGCGGTGACCTCCGGGGCGCGTCCTGAGGGCGGGAAACCCCGTTGCTATCATCGCCCGCAGTGACGCCACCGACGGCCCAGGCCCGGCTCCTCGCGGGCCTGAACGAGCGTCAGCGCGAGGCGGTCACGCATCCGGGTGGACCGGTGCTTGTGGTCGCCGGCGCGGGCTCCGGCAAGACGCGCGTGCTGACGCACCGCATCGCCTACCTGATCGAGGAGGGGCGTGCGCGGCCCCACGAGATCCTGGCCATCACGTTCACCAACCGGGCCGCGCGCGAGATGCGCGAGCGGGCCGAGATGCTCGTCGGCGGACTGCGCGGGATGTGGGTGCTCACGTTCCACTCCGCCTGCGGCCGCATCCTCCGCCGCGAGGCGGCCCGGCTGGGCTATCGCTCCAACTTCACCATCTACGACTCGGCCGACCAGGCCCGCCTGACCAAGGCGTGCCTCGAGGCCCTCGACTACGACCCCAAGCGCTATCCGCCGCGGGGGATCCACGCCGCGATCTCAACCGAGAAGAACCGCCTCGTCTCGCCGGACGGGTTCGCCGAGCAGGCCGCCACCCGCTGGGAGGCCGTCGTGGCCGATGTCTTCCGCCTCTACGAGCGCCGGCTGCACGAGGCCAACGCCATGGACTTCGACGACCTCCTCGTGCGGGCCGTCGACCTGTTCGAGCGCTTCCCCGAGGTGCGCGACCACTGGCAGGGCGTCTTCCGCCAGCTGCTGGTGGACGAGTACCAGGACACGAACCACGCCCAGTACCGCATCGTCCGCCTCCTGGGCGAGGACCACCGGCAGGTCTTCGTGGTCGGCGACAGCGACCAGGCCATCTACACCTTCCGGGGCGCGGACATCCGCAACATCCTCGACTTCGAGCGCGACTTCCCCGACGCCTCCGTCATTGCCCTGGAGCAGAACTACCGCTCCACGCAGACCATCCTCGACGCCGCCAACGCGGTGATCGACCACAACGCCGAGCGCATCCCGAAGCACCTCTGGAGCGAGCTCGGCCGGGGAGAGCCGGTCCACGTGGTCGAGGTCGAGGACGAGCACGTCGAGGCACGGCTGGTCGCCTCTCGCATCGGGGCCCTTCTCGAGGAAGGGTCGTCGGCCAACGAGATCGCGGTCTTCTACCGGACCAATGCCCAGTCGCGGGTGCTGGAGGACGTGCTCGTACGCCTCGGCGTCCCCTACCAGGTCATCGGCGGCCCGCGCTTCTACGAGCGGGCCGAGATTCGCGACGCCGTGGGCTATCTCCAGGTCCTCGACAACCCGGCCGACGAGATCGCCCTGCGCCGGATCATCAACCAGCCGCGCCGTGGCATCGGCGGGACCACCGTCGAGCGCCTGGACGCGCTGGCGGCGGCCTACGGCCGGACGCTGTGGGAGGCGATCGTCGAGCTCAGGGAGGGTGAGCTGCCGGCTGCCGCCGAGCGGTCGGTGCGGGCGTTCCGCACGCTCATGGAGCGCCTGGCCGACCGCGTGGCATCTGCCGGGGTGGGGGAGGCCGTGGAGGCGGTCGTCGAGGGCTCGGGCCTGCTCGAGGCCTTCGCCGCCGAGCGCACGATCGAGGCGCAGGGGCGCATCGAGAACCTGCAGGAGCTCATCGGCGTGGCCCGCGAGTACGAGGCTCGGGGCCAGGAGCCGACCCTCACGGGGTTCCTGCAGGAGGTGTCGCTCGTGGCCGATGCCGACGCGGTCGAGACCGAGGGCGGCAAGGTGACCCTCATGACCCTGCACAACGCCAAGGGGCTCGAGTACAGCTCGGTCTTCGTCATCGGCATGGAGCAGAACCTCTTCCCGCACGTGCGCGCCCTGGAGGAGGGCGACATCGAGGAGGAGCGCCGCCTCTGCTACGTCGCCATCACCCGGGCCCGGGAGCGACTCACCCTGACCCATGCCCGTCAGCGCACCCTGTTCGGCGCCCGGGGCTACAACCTGCCCTCGCAGTTCCTGGACGAGATCCCGGCGGCGTTCACCGAGCACGAGCGGCCCGCGCCGCCGCGGCCCGTGGGCGGCGGCGGGTGGCGGCCGTCGACGGTCCGCGCCTCCGGCCCCGGCCCGGCTGTCCGGGGCGTCGAGCCGCGCGACGACCTGCCGGTGCTCCATGTCGGCGACGCCGTTCGGCACGACCAGCTGGGCGAGGGCATCGTCATCGGCGTCGACGCCGGCGGCCAGGTCGTGGTCCGTTTCGCCGCCGACGGATCCGAGCGCCGGCTGCTCCTCGCGTACGCCCCGCTGGCCCGGGTCTGAGCCGCTCCGAGCGGCCGCGAAACGCCCGGCAGTCGCTATCATCGAGCGCGGCGGGCGATTAGCTCAGTTGGGAGAGCACCAGCTCGACAAGCTGGGGGTCACTGGTTCGAGCCCAGTATCGCCCATCCCGCCGAAGCGGCGTGGTTGAGCCGTTCTACTCCGCGGCCGGTCCCTCTGTGGTGGCGGCTCGCGGCCCACTGGTGGCCCAAACGTCGAGCCGTTCCCGGGCGGTCTCCTCGCTCGAGGCCACGAGGTGGCCGTATGTCCGGTCGATCATCTGCACCGGCGTGCCGGCGAAGAGGGGCGAGCCGCGGGTCGCGACCGGCCGGCGGCGCGGAGCCCGGCGCGGAGCACGACCACCTTGCCGCGCATACCGGGGTCGCACTCGTCGAGGCGCTCGCTCAGGGCGGACCCGTTCCTGCGCTGCGGACCGCGCCCACTTGGTACGGATGGCCTGCACGATGCGCGGATGGTCGGCCTCGACGTCGTCCGCCCACACGGCTTCGGCCTCCTCCCTTCGGGAGTCGAGCGCGTCGACCTCGGGCTCGGGCAGCTCCTTGGCGACCTCGTCGTAGATCGCTGCGAACTCGGGATGCGCCGGCGTCATGTCCGGGAACGCCTCAACGATCGCCTCGCAGATCGCGCAGTCCCGCTCGTCGTCGCCGTCGTCCTACACCCATCCCGGCGACGGTCGTACCTCGTCCATGTTCAGCCTTTCGCGGTTGGACTACAGGGTTCGCCGCGAACGGTAGCCACCCATCGGCGCGCACCCCAGAACGAGACAGCCCCCGCCGAAGCGAGGGCTGCCAGTCCGAACCACAGCGAGGCTGATCGCTGCCCAGAGCCTACCCGACGGGTCCCCTAGTGTTCGACAATGCCGAACACGCGCCTATGCTCGCGGCTCGTCGGCTAGATGCCGCTGGAGACGGACGAAAGGCCGGTCTTGACGCCGCCCGCGAGGAACGTGAGTGCGGCGATCACCGCGAGGGTGATGACCCCGAGCACGACGGCGTATTCCGCCATCGTCTGGCCACGGGTGCTGGGCAAGCGGGCGGTAAGAGCCGCCCGGGCGAAGAGAAAGCGAGACATGCCACGAGTCTGTCCGTGCTCCCTGGCCCGATCTTCCCCCGGATGCGGTATCTCAGGCTACGCCCCCGGCAGCGGGCGCGGTGGCGTGGTCGACCCGCGGCCGCGCAGTCGTAGAACCTCGGGGCACCCCCTAGCGCGGGTAACGGCCCGGGACGTGGAAGCACTTGAGCTCGCGGCCGAGGCGCGGCGTCAGGCCTGTCGTCTGGCGTCGTGCGGCAGTGGCTACGCCGGGCGCAGCGGTGGTGACCTACACGCCGCTCGTGGAAGGTTCTGCGAGGCGCACGACCGCCTGCGAGATCTACTCGCCCGCCCAGACCGACCCGGAGAAGATGTTTCTGCGCTCTTCGAGACACTCAACTGGGCCGCCATCATGGACTACGCACAGGGCCCGAACGCACAAGAGGGACCAGCAGGTCGCGGGCCTGCGGTTCGTGCGCAATCGCGTCCACCATCAATGGGACAAAGCGCTCGACGTGCGATCGTTTCCTAACCCGGCCGGCCTCGTCGTCAGGGCGGCTACAGGGGGCGCCTCGGGTCGTTGCACCGCCGCGATATCACGTCTGGGTCTCGCGGGCGGGGTCCCGAGTCACCGCCTCGAGCACGCCTACATGTCGCGTCTCGCGGGTCAACGCGCCGACGCCGTGTTGGCGGAGTTCTGAGGGCCTGCTCTAAGGGTTGGGAGGGGTCGCACAGGCTGTCGCGAACTTTGGCGCTCCACTAATGCCGCCCTCCGGTTCGGACCCGGGCTTGGCATGACTGTTGCCTGACCCGGCGAGCTTCGGGCTGGAGCGGGGAACAAGGGTGGCGTACGTTAGTTGCAATGCCCACCTGCCCGGAATGCGGGCAAGAGAGTCCGGATCGGTCTCAGTTCTGCAACGCCTGCGGCGCGCCGCTTGCCGCTGCATCCGGCCCTGAGCGTCGCAAGCTGGCGAGCGTGCTGTTCTGCGATATGTCCGGCTCGACAGCGATGGGGGAGCAGGTCGATGCGGAGTCGGTCCGCGACCTGATGTTCCGGTACTTCCACGAGATGCGGTCGGCAATCGAGCGGCACGGCGGCACCGTCGAGAAGTTCATCGGCGATGCCGTGATGGCGGTGTTCGGAGTTCCCGTCGCGCACGAGGATGACGCGCTGCGGGCGGTGCGGGCGGCGGCCGAGATGCGCGACCGCCTCACGACCTTGAACATCGAACTCGAACGGCGCTTTGGCACACGGATCACCCTGCGCATCGGCATTGATAGCGGCGAGGTCGTGGCCGGCGACTCCACGAGCCGCGAGACGATCGTGACCGGTAAGACCGTCAATATCGCCGCACGCCTCGAACAGGCGGCAGAGGGGGGACAGATCCTGCTCGGGGAACGAACGTACCGGCTCGTCCGAGCGGTGGTGGGCGCCGAGCCAGTTGCGCCTCTCAACCTCCGAGGCAAGGCCGAGTCCGTACCTGCCTACAGCTTCCTCGAGCTGACGGAGGCCGCACGCGCTTACGGGTACCGGCTGCGCGGTGAGATTGTCGGGCGGGAGGCGGAGCTCGAGCTGCTGAAGGGGGCCGTCGAACAAGTGGTCGAGGAGCGTTGCTGTCGCCTGTTCGTCGTCATCGGGCAGGCGGGCGTGGGGAAGTCACGCCTTGCTGAGGAGTTCCTCGACTCGCTCGGGCCTGAGGCCGCAGTGCTCTCGGGCGGCTGTCTCTCATACGGCGAAGGGATCACCTATTGGCCGCTCGCTGAAGCCGTCCGCCAGGCGGCAACAATCCGCGATGAGGACTCTGAGGACAGCGCCAAGACGAAGCTCGCCGCCCTCGTTGTCGACGAGGAGAGCGGTGCCTTGATTGCTCAGCGCATCAGTCAGGCGATCGGTCTGAGTCGAGGCGTGGCTCCGCCCGAAGAGATCGCATGGGCGGCGGGAAGGCTTTTCCAGGCGATCGCGCGCCGGCGTCCCCTTGTCCTGCTTCTCGAGGATCTGCACTGGGCGGAGCCCACGTTCCTCGACCTCATCGATTACCTCGCCGCCGCGTTGCACGATGCACCCATTCTCCTACTCGCGCTCGCGCGTCCTGAGTTCCTCGAGCGCGGTGCTGACTTCGCGGGCGTTATCCGACTCGAACCGCTCGACCAAAACGACTCGGCGCTGCTCATCGAGAGCCTGCTCGGCCGCGCAGGACTCTCGAATAACGCTCGCCTGGCGATCGTCGAGGCAGCCGGCGGCAATCCACTCTTTATGGAGGAGCTGCTGGCGATGCTGATTGACGACGGCCTGCTCCGTCGAGAGAACGGACACTGGGTCACGCCCCGCGAGCTCCCCGCGATTGCGATTCCGCTCACGGTCGAAGCGCTGCTCGGGGCGCGCCTCGATCGCCTCGAGAGCGGCGAACGGGCGACGGTAGAACGCGGGGCCGTCGAGGGGCAGGTCTTCCATCGCGGAGGGGTTGTCGCCCTCTCTGACGAGGAACTCCGGTCTCATGTGCCCGCCTTTCTGGAGGCACTCACTCGCAGAGAATTCGTCCGCCCGGCCCCAGCCACCTTCGCCGACGACGCCGCGTTCCGCTTTCGGCATATCCTGATCCGCGAGGCCGCCTACGCCGGAACCGCGAAGAAGCTCCGCGCTGAGCTGCATGCACGCTTCGCCGACTGGCTCGAGCAGATGGTAGGTGCCCGGACGGGCGAGTACTTGGAGATCCTCGGCCACCACCTCGAGCGGGCGTACCGGTACCGAGAGGAGCTCGGCCCCGTCGATGAGACGGGACGCGCGCTCGGGATCCGGGCGGCGGAGCGACTGGCTTCGGCGGGTCAGAGGGCTCTCGGTCGCGGCGACATGCCGGCCGCGACCAACCTTCTCGGCCGCGCGGCATCCCTCTTCCCGACGAGAGAACCGCGACGCTTGCAGATACTGCCCGATCTTGGGGACTCGCTGATGCAGAGCGGCGACTTGGTTCGCGCCGATGAAGTTCTGACCGAGGCGATCAACGCTCCGCTGTTCCGGCACGAGCAACAACTCCGAGCGCGGGCGCTCGTCGAGCGAACCCTCCTGCGGTCGCTAACTGATCCGAAGGGCCAGGCAGGCGAGATCCAGCGTGTGGCGGGATTCGCGATTCCCGTCCTCGAGCAGGTCTCCGATCATCGGTCGCTCGCCAAAGCCTGGAAGCTTCTGGCCACACGGCACACCCTCGAACTGCGATTCGAAGAGCTGCTGGCGGGAATGCAGCGCGCACTCGAGCACGCACGCCGGGCAGACGACGCTCGCGCGCAGGCAGACATCCTGTTCTGGATCGGCGTCGCAATCTGGTCCGGTCCGACGCCGGTGGAAGAAGGGCTGGCGCGGATTGAAGAGATCTTTGCCCCCGCTAAAGGTCCGTTGGCAGCGGGCGCTCGCCTGACGATGCTCGCCGGCCTCAACGGCATGCGCGGGCACTTCGATGAGGCTCGCCGCTTGGGTGAACAGGCGAGAGCGATCTACGAGGAGCTCGGCATGCAGCTTTCGGTGGCCGGGCTGGCCAACGTCTGGGGGCCGATCGAGCTCCTCGCGAACGACCCGATAGCGGCGGAACGAGAGCTCCGACAAGGGTATGAGGGGCTCAAGCGAATCGGCGAGAAGAGCTTTCTCTCGACGGTCGCGGGCTACCTTGCCCGGGCTGTCTACGAGCAGGGACGTTACGAGGATGCGGCGGAGTGGGCTGTCCTCTCCGCGGAAACGGCGGCCCCGGACGATCTCCTATCGCAGATCCTCTGGCGCGGGACCCAGGCGAAGGTGCTCGCGCGGCGCGGCGAGTTCGACGAGGCTGAAGCCCTCGCCCGCGACGCGACGCGCCTTGCAGAACGAACGGACGCAACCGAGACTCATGCGGATGTACTGCTCGATCTCGCCGAGGTCCTCCGACTTGCCGCACAGAGGGAGGAAGGAGTCCCGTTTGTCCAGACAGCGCTGTGCCTGTACGAACAGAAGGGCGTCCTGCCCTCAATCGATAAGGCCCGTGCGCTTCTGGCTGGTGAATTCTCGGCATGAACCGCGAGATTCACCCTGACCGAGTTCGCTGCGCGCGAGCGGCGTCCGAGCAGCCAGTGGACCTGAGGCTGGTATCAAAGGGGGCCTAGGTGTGCGCCCCCAATCTGCCCCGACGCGGTGGACGCCCGATTTGCCGCAAGCGCGACGCTGGCAAATCGTGGGCGTCGATCGCGTCCGGCCTCAACGACGGGTGCATGCCCACCGCGCAGGGCGGCGCTCGCTGGCACGTGAGCACGGTTCGCAAGGTCTATGGCTCTGCGACGTCGTAGGCTCGCCACTCGTAGCGGACCGGACTTCTGCCAAGCGCCACCGCGGCCGGCGGCGGTAGGACCCAACCGTGCGAGCCGTGTATAGAAGGGACCCTCGGCACGCAGCGTCTACAAAGTGGCGCTTACTGGCGAGCTTGGCGAGACCGCGATTCCCGATCACGCCGCGGACCCGCCCCTCGGCTTCCAGCAACCCATCGTGAGCCCACTCGCGCAACCAACTCGGTTGTCCGAAGCCAGTCCGATACGGCCGCCCCAACGGTAGCGCTGCTTCTCAGCGAGTGGGTTCCCGGGACGCGGACGACGGTGCGATTCGCGCTCGTCGGCGGCGTTCCGAACGGGTCGCTCTCGCCCTGGACGACCAGCGTCGGGACATCCACGGCGTCGAGCTCCGGGAGGCGGCTCTTGTCGGGCTGGCCCGGTGGGTGGAGTGGGAACGCGAGGCAGACGACGCCGACCGAGTCGGTCTCGGCTGCTGTCCGGCACGCGACGCGAGCGCCCGACGAGCGGCCGCCGGTCAGGATCGGGACGCCGCTAAGCGGACCCTCGCGGAGCTTGAGGACGAGCGACGTCCAGGCCGCGTCGAGCTGGCTCGCCGGAGCGGGGCTTCGCCGCCCCGCTACCCGGTAGGGCTGCTCTACCAGCACGACGCTGAGCCCCACGGAACCGGCGGCCTCGGCTGCGCCGACGAGATCGGGCGACTCGATTCCGCCGCCGGCCCCGTGGCCGAGCACGAGCCCCGCTACCGGCGACTCCACCGGACGCAGGTGCGCTCGGGCGCGTCCGTGAGCAGTGTCGAGCTCGAGCATCACACGAGCGTAGCCCCACGGTCAGGCGGCTTGGCTCGCCACCGGCCCCGCGGGTGTGCCGCTGACCATTGAGCCTGCTGGCGTCGAAGGCGCTCGAGGGTGACCCTGGCGACAGCTGATGTCTGCCGGCACCCAATACCCGCGATAGTGGCGGGCACCCCTCGAGTCGACACGCGCTCCTCGACCGCGTGGCTGGCGAGGTGATGTTCACCGACATCGTCAGTGCCACCGACGCGGCCGCCCAACTCGGCGACCAAGGATGGAAGGGCCTGGTCGAACGGCATCACGCGCTCGTGCGCGGCCCCTGGTCGATACCGCGGCGTCGAGGTGGACACCGCAGGCGACGGCTTCTTCGCCACCTTCGACGGCCCCGCCCGCGCCGTCCGCTGTGCCCAGGCCGATCAGCGCGGCCGCCTCCAGCATCGGTCTGCAGGTTCGCGGCGAGGTCCACACCGGCGAGTGCGAGCTGATCGACGGGAAGGCCGGCGGTATCAACGTGATCATCGGCTCGCGGGTCGCGGCCTTCGCCGACCCGGCGAGGTGCTGGTCACCAGAACGGTCGAGGACCTGGTCGCGGGATCAGGGATCGTCTTCAAGAGCGAGGCGAGCACACACTCAAGGGCGTGCCCGACCGCGCGCAGCTGTACGCGTGCCCACCGTCCAGGGCGGCGCCTGTTGCACGTGAGACCGTTCGCAAGGTTGAGGTCGGCCGCGATCAACGCCCTCGACTTGCCCGCGTCCCGCTCGCGCGGAATCCGTGCGCGCCGAGGCGCCTCGGCTTAGGCTTGCTGCTATCGGGCTTCTCCGAGGAGGCAGATGTCCGAGCTTCCGCGCGGTACGGTCACGTTTCTGTTCTCGGATATCGAGGGCTCGACTCGCCTGCTGACGGAGCTTGGCGACCGGTATCCGGCGGCTCTGGATGAGCATCGAGCGGTCCTACGAGAGAGCGTTGCCGCTCATGGCGGGGTGGAGGTGGACACGCAGGGCGACGCGTTCTTCGTTGCGTTTGCACGCGCGTCGGATGCTGTTGCGGCGGCGGCGGAGCTCAGGCCGGGCTGGAGGGCGGACCTGTTTCCGGTGCGGATGGGGCTGCAGACAGGCGAGCCGAGCGTGACTGCCGAGGGGTACGTCGGGCTGGATGTGCACCGCGCCGCGCGGATCGCCGCCGCCGGCCACGGTGGGCAGGTACTTCTCGGGCAGGCGACGCGTGACCTTGTGGAGGTCGAGGTGCGCGACCTGGGCGAGCACCGGCTGAAGGACCTGTCGGCGCCGGAGCGGCTATTCCAATTGGGGGACGGCGAGTTTCCGCGGTTGAGGACGCTCTACCAGACGAACCTTCCGGTGCAATCGAGCCCGCTGGTCGGTCGGGAACGCGAAGTTGAAGATGTCGTCTCGTTCATCCGCAGCGGGACGCGGCTGTTGACCTTGACGGGTGCCGGTGGGAGCGGCAAGACGCGGCTTGCGCTGCACGCCGCGGCAGAGGTTGCGGAGGCGTTTCCGGACGGTGTCTGGTTCGTGCCGCTGGCGCAGGTCACGGACTCGGCGCTCGTCGAGCCGACGATCGTGCGTGCGGCCGCTCCGGAGGGTGGCGGCCGCCGGGCCGTGGCCTCGAAACGGGCGCTGCTGCTCCTGGACAACATGGAGCGCTTGCTCGGCGCCGGCCCCGATGTGTCGGACATACTCGCGATGGGGCCGGACCTGCAGGTGATCGTCACGAGCCGCGAGCGGCTGGGCGTTCGTGGCGAGCAGGAGTACGAGGTGGAGCCGCTTCCGCTGGCGGAGGCAGTCGGACTCTTCACGCAGTGCGCGCGCCGGCTCGTTCCGGCATTCGAGCCGGACGAGCATGTCGCCCCGATCGCGCAACGGGTCGACGGGTTGCCGCTCGCGCTCGAGCTCGCCGCGGCGCGAACGAAGGTGCTGTCGCCGGCGCAGATTCGGGAGAAGCTAGGCCGTAGCCTCGATTTCCTTACCGGCGGCTTGCGCGATGCGCCGCAGCGGCAGCGCACGCTGCGCGCGACGATCGAGTGGAGCTTCGCGCTCCTGTCGGACGCAGAGCAGCGTTTGTTAGCGGGGCTCGCCATCTTTGCCGGGAGCTTCTCCGCCGACGCGGGGGAGGAAGTCGCCGGAGCGTCACTGGACGGGCTCTCGGCGCTCGTCGACAAGAGCCTGCTGCGCGCGACCCGCGAGGGTCGGTTCTTTCTCCTGGAGACGATCCGCGACTTCGCCCTTGAATGTTTGGCGGCCGCCGGTGACGAAGAGCAGCTGCGGGAGCGGGAGCTGCACTATCTGCTGCGTGTGCTTCCGCGGCCGTGGACACCGGGGGCGCGCGAGGAGCAGGTCGGCCGCCGCCGGCTCTTCGACGCCGAGCTCGGCAATATTCGTTCGACGTTGAGCTGGCTTATCGAGCGAGGAAGACACGCGGACGCGCTCGACGTGATCCACCGCTGCGGGCTCCAATGGGAGGGCCGCGGAAGCCAGTTGGAGTCGCTCCGTTGGAGCGAGCTCGCCCTCGCAGGGGATGTCCATTCCGAGGTGCGACCGGAGGTCCTTGCGAGAGCCGGCCTCCATGCGGCCGTCCTGGGACAGACCGCTCGGGCGATCGGGCTCAGTGAAGAGGCACTGTCGCTGCTGCGCCCTCTCGGCGACGGCTCTCGGCTGGCGCTCGGCTTGAGGGCGGCCGCGGAGATCCACGGTCACGCCGGTGATCTTGACCGCGGCCGGAGGCTCTACCAGGAGTGCCTTGAGCACGCCGACCCGGACTCAGAGACATGGGTCTCGGCGCTGCACAACTACGGCGAGCTCGAGCTCGATGCTGGCAATCTGGAGCCGGCGGTCGAACTGCTGGAACGCTCGCTCGCGGTCGCGCGGTCGTTCCCCGGAACCCAGCATGAACCGATGATCCTGAGTGGCCTCGGAGACGCCGCCCTTGCCGCCGGGGACACACGCCGTGCCTCGGCGCGGTACCGCGAAGCGCTCACCCTCGCACGGGCCATCGGCCTCCGGGGGTCATTCCCCTATTGTCTCGCCGGCCTCGCCGCCGCCGAAGCGACATCCGGTGATCGGGCACGCGCCGCCGTACTCTGGGGCGCCGCGCAGCAGGCGGACTCCGGTACGGGGCAATGCCGCTGAACCAGCGAAACCGGTACTACGAAGCGACCCAACGCCTCGACGAGCGACTGGTCGAGCAGGGTCGCAGTCTTGAGGAGGACGACGCGCTGGAACTGGCCCTCTCGGGAGACTGACCGGCAAACGCAAGCACGGAGTATCGGAACACTCAGCCGAAGGACGGAGGAAGCGGCCGTCGCGTGGTTCGAGCCCAGTATCGCCCACTCTGGGAAAGCTCAGCAAACAACCGGGTTTTCCCACCCGCCGAACCAGCGCTCACGCGCACAATCGTCGGCCCAAGTCACGCAGGGCACGCCGTCCGGGCGTAAGGATGGCTCTGAACCGTGTCGCGGTCGCCGGACGGCCCGGCGAGTCGCAGGACTCAACCTTTCCGGGGTCGACCAGGCTTAACGGGGTCAATGAGTCGAAACGACTTTGACCGCTTCGTCGCGGACAGCACCGACGGCTTGCTGCGGACCGCGTACCTGATCGTTGGGGACCTGCAGGAGGCCGAGGACCTCGTTCAGGAGACGCTGTTCAAGGTGGCCAGGCGCTGGCCGAAGGTCAGCCGCATGGACCACCCGGCCGCGTATGCGCGCCGGATCCTGGTCAACCTCGCGCTGCGCGGGAGCCCGAAGCGGTCGCGCCGCCGGGCCGAGCTGAGCGAAGCGCGCTCCGGCGAGCCCGACCGCCCCGGGCCCGTTCGACCGCCACGACGAGCTCCACGCCGCACTCGCCGCGCTCCCGCCGCGCCAGCGCGCGGTGCTCGTCCTGCGCTACTTCCTGGACCTTCCCGAAGCCGAGGTTGCGGCCGCACTCCAGTGCTCCCTCGGCACCGTCAAGAGCACGGCTTCTCGTGGACTCGCGCGACTCGAGCAGACGCTGCGCCCGACCAACGACACAAGGAGCATCGCATCATGACCCAGCTCGAGACCGATCTGCGCGCGGCGCTGCACGAGCGCGCTGCGCGCATCCACGCGTCCCCCGATCTGCTCGCGGCCGACTACCACCCACGCACTCGCCGCCTGCGGCCGTCGGTGGCGATCGGCGGCGGCCTTGCGACTGTCGCCGGGCGCGCTCGCCGTCGCGCTGTCGCTCGCCGGCGGCGCGAGCAGCGCGTTCGCGGGCTGGACGCCCCAGCCGACCACGCCGACCTCGGCGCAGCTCGCAGCCGCCGAGGCCTACTGCGCCAAGAACGTGCCGACCCCGGGGCTGCCGCTGAAGCTGATCGACGCGCGCGGACCGTTCACGTTCCTCGTGTACTCCGACGACACGCTCGAACGACTTCTGCACCATGGGTCCGTCGTTCTCCAACGCGTCGGGGTGGAGCACCTCGCCCGCGGTGACGGTCCCCGCCGGAAAGCTGTATCTCTGGGCCGAGCACACGACGACCGATTCCGGTCAGGCCTACGGCTTCCTGATCGCCCGCGCCGGCGACGGCGTGAGTGCCGCCAACCTCACGCTGGAAGACGGCACCGAGGTCACGGCCACGGTCCAGAACGGCTGGGCGGTCGCGTGGTGGCCGGGCTCGCACCAGGCTCACCAGCGCGCAGCTGACAACGGCTTCGGGCACGCAGACGCAGACGTTCCCGTCGAGCCCGTGCGGCCTGCACAACTGCAAGGGAGGCCCGCACGGCGGCGGCCCGGGCGGCGGCTAGCACCGGATCACACACGTTCACTGGGGTGGCCGCGGTGACGTGGCCGCCTCAGTGAGTGACCACTCCTTCAGCGTCTGGTCGCGATCCGCAGTCTGTTGCCGTCCGCGTCTTCGAGATCCACCTCGCGACCGGCGAGGCCCTCCTCGTCAACCGGGATGCCGAACTCCTCGGAGACGCTGTCGATGTCATCGACGTAGAGGTGGATGAGCGTGTTCGGTCGTGCGTCGCCCTTGTGCTCGGACAGGTAGATGTGGATCGCTCCTCGGGCAACGGAGACGAACCACGGAAAGCCGGGCTCGAACTGATGCTCCCACTCCTTCTCGAAGCCGAGCCGCTGGTACCACGCGACGGCGCGCGCGGCGTCCTCAACGTAGAGAACCGGGACAACCTCCTCGCCCACGCCGCCGAACCGTCGCTTGCCGGCTTACGTCGTCCCGTGGGCGGTGTCGCGCTCGCCAGATCCGAGACGAGAGGATGAGCGCGGCGACGAAGACGACGCAGAGAGCCGTCATGACCACGAAGTACCCGGACCCGCGGTTCACGGTCGCGGATCCACCCTCGAGGAACCTGGCGGTCGGCATCAGGCCCTCCCAGGTCCGTTGCTCGTACTCGATGGCAGTGCTCACGAGGAGCAGGAAGCTCAGGAGCGTGGTGAGGTGCACGAACCCGGCGCTGTCCCAACGCCGCCACAGCCCACGGAGGGTGAGCACGAGCATGACCGCAGCCGCCTGTGGCAGGACGGTCTGGTCGGCGACCCTGCTGTCCGAGATCGGGCCGTCGGGTGAGGTGACGAACGGGAGGAACGAGCCGAGCAGCACCACCGCCCACCCCACGGCGAAGACGAGGTACCCCGTCGCGTAGATCCCGGCCCGCTCGATGACCCTCGGCTGCGCTGGCAGTGCTTCGTTGACCGGCATGACTCCTCTTCGCCGCTGAAGGTACGTGACGGCTGTCACGGACTCAAGTCCCCGGCAGCGAGTTCGTCTAGTCGACGCTGTCCAGGAACGCGAGCACGCGCTGCTTGAGCAGCGTCGCGGCGCCCTCGTCGTAGTCCGGCAGGCTGCTGTCGGCGAACAGGTGGCGATCGCCGGGGTAGAGGAACAGCTCCGCTCCGTCCGTCGACTCGACCAGCTCGCGGGCGGCGGGGAGGTCCTCCGCGGCCCACTCGTCGTCCTCCATCATGTGGATCTGGAGCGGGACTCCCATGGGCCAGGAGCCGCCGAACTCGGAGGCCGGAAACGCCGCCGAGAACAGGAGTGCGCCCGTGGCGCCCGGGCGCGTCTGGGCCAGCATCTGCGCGGGCATCGCTCCGAGCGAGAACCCGGCGTAGACCAGGTCATCCGGCAGGCCCTCCGCGGCGAGCCGGCCGCGCTCGGCGATCGTCCCGAAGCCGACCTCCCGCGCGTAGCCGACGCCCTCGTCGAGGTCGCTGAAGGTGTGGCCGTCGTAGAGGTCCGGGGCGTGCACGACGTGCCCGGCAGCCCGCAGCTCATCGGCGAAGGCCAGGAATCCCCTGGTCTGGCCCTGTGCGTGATGGAACAGCAGTACCTCGGCCACGATCAGCCCCTCTCAGGAGATGTCGAAACGTCAGGACCACGCGCTTTGCGGCGGCCGATTCCCGCTCACCACCAGGCGCGAGCGAGCGCGACGCGCTTCCAGCCAGGTGCCCCCGCGACGCCGCTGTCGACCCAGATCCGCAGGCTTCCCTGCTCCCACCTGGGGCGGCCGGAGAGGACGTGGCCGCCCCTGCAGGTCCAGTTGGCGTAGCGGGCGCCGATCTTGGGGACCGTGCCGGTCAGCGGGTCGCAGATCGTGCCGCCAGGCAGCTCGACCTCGAAATACGCCCGCGCGAGGCCCGAGAGCGGAACCGGAGGCGGCGCCGTCAGGTGGATGAGCACCACGCGACGCGAGGCTGCGGTGCCGTCGGGACACGCGACGGTCCGCGGGTTCGGCCCAGGCGCCGCGAAGCATGGGTCGTGGATCAGGTTGCCGGTGAAGCAGCGATAGGCATCGGCGCGGCTGGAGGCGATCGCCGTGGCGAAGCATCTGCCAGAGCGCCTGTGAACCGCCCGGAACCCCGGGGCCAGGACGCTCCCGCTCCAGGGCCGGTAGTGCACGACCAAGGTGCTACTCGTGCCCGTCCGCACCTCCGCCCGTCCCGCGGCGCCCAACGAGGCCGCCGGCAGCGCGAGCCACAGCGCCACGAGGGCAAGAAGGAGGGCGTGTCGACGGCTCATCCGGATGAAATCGTGCCAGCCAGGTCGGAGCGACGGCGCACCATTTGGTAGACAGGGCCGATGGATCTCGGGCTGAAGGGCAAGGTCGCGCTCGTGGCCGCCTCGAGCAAGGGCCTCGGCAAGGCATCTGCGCTCGCGCTCGCGCGCGAGGGCGCGCGGGTCACGATCTGCGCGCGGACGGCGGCGGACCTCGAGGCGGCGGCACACGAGATCCGGGACGAGACCGGCGCCGAGGTGCTGCCGGTCCCCGCCGATCTCAACACCGCCGAGGGAATCCACACCGTCGTCGCGGCCACCGCCGAGCGCTTCGGGGGCGTCGACGTCCTGGTCGAGAACTCAGGCGGCCCGCCCACGGGCCGCTTCGCCGACCTCACCGACGACGACTGGCGCCAGGCCCTCGAGGTCCTCACCCTGAACTTCGTGCGCTTCGTGCGCGAGGTGCTGCCCCACATGCGCGAGAGGCACTGGGGGCGGATCGTCGGGATCCAGTCGAGCTCCGTGAAGCAGCCGGTCGACAACATCGACCTCTCGAACGGGATCCGCCCCGGGATCGCCGGGCTCATGAAGTCGATCACGCCCGACCTCGCCCGGGACGGCATCACCATCAACCTCGTCCTGCCGGGGATGTTCCGCACGGCCCGGATCACCGACCGCCTCGCCGGGGCCCCGCCGGAGGTCGCGGAGACGGTCGAGGCGCAGCTCGCCGCGGCGATCCCGGTGGGCCGCCTCGGGGACCCGATGGAGCTCGGCCACCTCGTGGCCTTCCTGGCGTCCGAGCAGGCCTCCTACATCACCGGCGCCGTCTACCAGGTCGACGGTGGCAGCATCAGGTCCAACGTCTAGCCCGACGACCCCGACGAAGGAGCACCCAACGTGGCCGAGACCAGCATGGGCCTGCGGCGCGTCAGCATCGCCGCAGCTGATGCCCTCCCATCGCCGACGTTCCCCGACGGTCTCCGGGCGGGCGTGGCCGGATACCAGACGCTCGGCAAGCTCCTCGGCGCGGCGCGGACAGGGATCGGCGTGTACGAGCTCCCGCCAGGGAATGCGCTCAGCCCGTATCACTACGAGTACCCGGACGAGGAGTGGCTGGTCGTCCTCGACGGACGCCCGACGCTCCGCCACCCCGGTGGTGAGGACCAGCTCGAGCCCTGGGACGTCGTCCTCTTCCCACCGGGGCCGGAGGGGGCGCACCGGGTCAGCAACGCCACCGGCTCGCCGGTCCGCGTGCTCATGTTCTCGAACGTCACCGCCGTCGGAGCCAGCGTGTATCCGGACAGCGACAAGATCGGCATGTGGACTGGCAACGACGCCGACGACATCATCGTCAGGCGGTCGAGCGCCGTCGACTACTGGGACGGCGAGGACGGACCGTCGTAGCCGGCACCGGCATGGCCGGGCGGCGAATCCGAGAGAATCGGGGACGTGACCCGGGAGATCCGATCGTGGCTGATGGACATGGACGGCGTGCTCGTGCGCGAGGAGAGCGCGATCCCGGGGGCGGACCGCTTCCTCTCGCTCCTCGGTGAGCGCGGCATTCCGTTCCTCGTCCTCACCAACAACTCGATCTACACCCGGCGCGACCTCTCGGCGCGGCTTGCCCGTGCCGGCCTTCAGGTTCCCGAGAGGGCGATCTGGACGTCGGCTCTGGCCACGGCCGGCTTTCTCGAGGACCAGCGTCCGCACGGCTCGGCGTTCGTCGTGGGGGAGGCCGGCCTGACGACCGCGCTTCACGCCGCCGGCTACACCCTGAACGAGCGAAACCCCGACTACGTCGTCATCGGCGAGACGCGGACGTACAGCTTCGAGCGCATCGCCCAGGCAATCCGACTGATCGCTGCCGGCTCGCGCTTCATCGCCACCAATCCCGACCCGAGCGGCCCCACGCCCGACGGCCTGCTTCCGGCCACGGGGGCGGTGGCGGCCCTGATCAGCAAGGCCACGGGAGTCGAGCCGTACTTCGTCGGCAAGCCCAACCCGCTGATGATGCGCTCCGCGCTCAACGCCATCGACGTCCACTCCGAGACCTCGGTGATGATCGGCGACCGGATGGACACCGACGTGGTCTCGGGCCTCGAGGCGGGCATGGAGACGGTGCTCGTCTTGACCGGCTCGACGACGCGCGACGAAGCCGAGCGCTTCCCCTATCGACCATCGCGAATCGTCGACTCGGTGGCCGACCTCATCCCCGAGGTCGAGGCCCAGGCCTGACGCCGGCGGGCTGCGCCAACTGGACATTTCGTCCAAGGAGCGCGCTGTCGTGGCCGGCGTACGCGCGAGTGCCCGTTTCCGGCTGTGCCATCGGCTATCTTGGCCGGCGGGGTCAGTGGGAATGGCAGATGGATGAGCAGAGGCGCGGTGGCGGATTCGCCACCGAGTCGAACCCGGCCGGCCGGCGTCTGCGGTTGCCGGTGCCCGCGGTCGGCCCGATAATGGCCGGGCTGATGCCAGGACCTGCCAGGAGGCGAGCGTCGTGGTGACGCGGGCCGAGCCCCAGGCGGCGAGCGCCAGTGCCGCGAGCGACGGCGCTCCCGCGGTCCGGCTGGTCGGCATCCGCCGGCACTACGGCGCCGTGCGCGCCGTAGACGGGATCGACCTCGAGATCGCCAGGGGGGAGTTCTTCACGATGCTCGGGCCCTCGGGCTCGGGCAAGACGACGACGCTGCGCGTGATCGCCGGCTTCGAGCGGCCGGACGAGGGCCGGGTCGAGCTCGGCGGCCGCGACGTCACCCGTCTTGCGCCGTACCTGCGGGACGTCAACACCGTCTTCCAGGACTACGCCCTCTTCCCGCACATGAGCGTCGCCGACAACGTGGCCTACGGGCTGCGGGTCAAGGGCGTGCGCCGGGCTGACCGGCGTGCACGGGTGGAGGAGGCGCTCGCGATGGTGCGTCTCCCGAACGTGGGCAAGCGGCGGCCCCTCGAGCTCTCGGGCGGCCAGCGGCAGCGCATCGCCCTCGCCCGTGCCCTCGTCAACCGGCCGCAGGTCCTCCTGCTGGACGAGCCGCTCGGGGCGCTCGACCTCAAGCTCCGCCAGGAGATGCAGCTCGAGCTCAAGCGGATCCAGCGCGAGATGGCCGAGAGCGGGATGACCTTCGTCTACGTGACGCACGACCAGGAGGAGGCGCTCACCATGAGCGACCGCCTGGCCGTCTTCAACGACGGGCGGATCGAGCAGGTCGGCGCCCCGGCCGATGTCTACGAGCGCCCCCGGACCGCATTCGTGGCCGGCTTCGTCGGGGTCTCGAACCTGCTCGAGCGAGACGGCCGCCGGTTCACGATCCGGCCGGAGAAGATCCACATGCTCGACGGCGACGCCGGGCGCGGCGAGGGGGGCCGCATCCGGGACGTCGTCTACGTCGGCATGGTCACCCGCTACATCGTCGAGCTCGACGCCGGCGACGAGCTGGTGGTCGTGCGCCAGAACCTCGAGACGTCGTCACAGGACGCGCTCGAGGCCCGGGGCCGGCGTGTACGGCTCGAGTGGCGACCCGAGCACACGTACACGATCGAGGAGACACACCAACGGGAGGGAACGCAGTGAGAGTTCGGGCGAGATATGTGATCGCGGCCGTGGCCGTGGTCGCGCTGTGCGTGCCGGCGGTGGGGCTCGGCCGGGGAACCCCGGCGGCGAACACGCTGCCGACCAAGATCGGCCCCGGCGAGGGCTCGTTGAACATGATCGCCTGGGAGGGCTATGCCCAGCCACAGTGGGTCAAGCCGTTCCAGAAGGCCACGGGTTGCGCCGTGCACGCCAAGTACGCCGGGTCCTCGGACGAGATGGTCACGCTCATGCGCCAGGGCGGCGGCAGCCAGTACGACCTGGTGTCGGCGTCCGGGGACGCGAGCCTCCGGCTGATCTACGGCCATGACGTGGCCGCCGTCAACACGAAGCTCATCCCCGACTTCAAGAACTTCATCCCGCAGCTCAAGTCCCCGTCGCACAACACCGTCAAGGGCGTGCACTACGGCATCTCGCTGCAGTGGGGGCCGAACACGCTGCTCTACAACACGAAGAAGGTGAAGCCGGCTCCGACGAGCTGGTCTGCGATCTACAGCTCGAAGTACAAGGGGCAGGTCACCGTCCCCGACAACCCGATCCAGATCGCCGATGCGGCGCTCTACCTGTCCAAGTCGAAGCCCAGCCTGGGCATCAAGGACCCGTACGAGCTGACCCAGAGCCAGCTCAACGCGGCGGTCAGCCTGCTCAAGCAGCAGAAGCCGCTGATCAAGAAGTACTGGGCCCTGGCCTCGGACGAGATCGACCTGTTCAAGAACGGCGACGCCGTGATCGGCGCGTCCTGGCCGTACCAGACGAACACGCTCCAGGCCGACCACGTGCCGGTCAAGGACCTCATCCCCAAGGAGGGCGCCACCGGCTGGGCCGACACGTGGATGCTGTCGGCGCACGCCAAGCACCCGAACTGCGCCTACAAGTGGATGGCCTGGGTGTCGACGCCCAAGGTGCAGGCCGAGCAGGCCATCTCCTTCGGTGAGACGCCGGCCAACACCAAGGCCTGCGTGTGGATGAACAAGCTCTCGAAGGGCGCGTGCGCGCAGTACCACGCGAACGCCCCGGCGAAGTACTTCGACTCCATCCGCTTCTGGAAGACGCCGGTCGCCGCCTGCGGCAACGGCCAGAACACCTGCATGGACTACACCAAGTGGCAGCAAGCCTGGACCCAGTTGAAGGGCTGAGCGAGGCCGCGGCTCGGTCCGTCTGACCTCGTGGCCACCACGGCCGCAGACACGCGCCAGGCGGGCGCTCCCTTGCGGGGCGCCCGCCTGCGCGTCTCGTCCCTCTTCTGGCGCCACCCCTGGGGCAAGGCGCTGCTCCTGCTCGCCCCGCCGCTGCTGGCGTTCGCGCTCGTCTACCTCATCGCCCTCGTGGCGCTGCTCGTCTCGTCGTTCTGGGGCGTCGATCCCTTCACGACGGAGATCGTCCACACCTGGAACCTCGACAACTACCGCACGCTCATCGACGAGCCGGCGTACCGCAACATCGCGCTGCGGACGATCGGGATCGCGGCCGCCGTGACGGTCACCGACGCGCTCCTGGCCTTCCCTCTGGCGTACTTCATGGCCCGCGTGGCGGGCGGCCGGACGAAGACGATGCTGTTCGTCCTCGTCCTGCTCCCGCTGTGGTCGAGCTACCTCGTGCGGGTCTACATCTGGCGGCTGATCCTGGACGAGAACGGCGTGCTCAACTGGTGGCTCGGCAAGCTCGGCCTTCCGCACCTGCACCTCGCCTACACCAACTGGGCCGTCTGGATCATCTTCAGCTACGTCTGGCTGCCGTACATGATCCTGCCCGTGTACGCCGCCCTCGAGCGGATCCCCGATTCGCTGCTCGAGGCCTCGGGCGACCTGGGTGGGCGCGGGCTCATGACGTTCAGGCGCGTGGTCCTGCCCCTCGCCCTGCCCGGCATCGTGGCCGGGTCGATCTTCACCTTCTCGCTCACGCTGGGCGACTACGTCACGCCGCTGCTGGCCGGCGGGGCGAACTCGCAGTTCATCGGCAACGTCGTGTACTCGAGCATCGGGATCTCGAACAACACGCCCTTCGCCGCCGCCTTCGCCATGGTCCCGCTGCTCGTCATGGCGGTCTATCTCCTCATCGCCCGGCGCCTGGGCGCCTTCGAGGCCATGTGATGGAGACCCGCGGCGCCCGCATCCTCCTGCGCGTCTGGTCGGCAGCGGTGATCCTGTTCCTGTGGTTCCCGCTGATCCTGATCTTCGTCTACGCCTTCAACGCCTCGAACGTCCAGAGCTGGCCGATCCAGCACTACACGACGCACTGGTTCCACGTCGCCTGGCATACGCAGGAGGTGCGGGACGCGGTGGTGCTCTCCACCAAGGCGGCGTGCCTCGCCACAGGGATCGCCCTCCTGCTCGGCTCCGCGGCGGCGTTCGCCATCGCCCGTTTCCGCTTCTTCGGCCGGGAGTCCGTGTCGTTCCTGCTCATCCTCCCGATCGCCCTCCCCGGCATCATCACGGGCATGGCCCTGAACTCCTTCTTCGCCTACCGCCACATCAACCTCTCGCTGTGGACGATCGTCATCGGCCATGCCACGTTCTGCGTGGTCGTCGTCTACAACAACGTGCTGGCCCGCCTGCGCCGGTCGTCCCCGTCGCTCCTCGAGGCCTCGATGGACCTCGGTGCCGACGGGTGGCAGACGTTCCGCTTCGTCACCTGGCCCGTGCTGTCGACCGCGCTCATCGCCGGCGGGCTGCTGGCCTTCGCCCTCTCCTTCGACGAGGTCATCGTCACCTACTTCACCGCCGGCGCGCAGAACACCCTGCCGCTGCTCATCCTGGGCTACATCCGCCTCGGCCAGCAGCTGCCGATCGTGAACGTGCTCGCCGTGGCCATCATCGCCCTGACGGCGATCCCGGTTGCCCTGGCCCAGCGGCTGATGCGCGACAGCGGCGTCCTGCGGCGCAGCGCGGGCATGTCCGCCGCCGTCGAGGGCAGCGAGATCTCTACGCCCTAGGTCGAGCACCTGTCGCCTCGAACGCTGCGACCGCAGTCCGGACTGTCGGGAAGAAATGGTCTGGCCCGATCCGAGCGGTGAGGCCGGTCTCCTCGAAGATCTCGCGCTGTCGTCCTTTCAAGCGGGCGAAACAGAGCGCGACGCCGCGCTTCTCCAGCTCGGTGTGGAGCTGGGCCAGCGCGTCGATCGCTGTGGCGTCGAGGAAGGTCCACGCCTCGGCATTGAGCACCAGCCACTTCAGGTCGGGGGCCTCGTCGACCAGCGCGAGCACGCGGTGGCGAAGGTACTCGGCATTGACGAAGAAGGGCGGGGCGTCGAAGCGGTAGACGAGCAGGCCGGGCACTGTCTCGGCCGCGGGGAAGCGCTCGATGTCGTGGTAGCCGTCGATGTCCTCGACGCGGCCGAGCACGGCATCGTGCGGGCGCGCGACACGGTGCAGGAACACGCCGATCGAGAGCGAGATGGCGATGACCACCCCGCCGAGGACGCCGAAGACGAGCACGCCGCCGAACGCGGCCAGCGCCAGGCCGACCTCGGCCCGCCGCACGTGGCGCAGTCGCCAGATCGAGCGGAAGTTGAGCAGCCCGCCGGCGGCGACGACGATGATCACCCCGAGCGCCGCCGTGGGCAGCGGCTCGATGAGCGGCATGGCGACGAGGAGGAAGAGCCCGACGACCAGGGCGGCGACGACGACTGCGCCCTGGGACCTCGCGCCCGTGGAGTCGTTGACCGCTGACCGAGAGTTCGAGGACGAGACGGGGAACGCACTGGTCAGCCCGCCGACGAGGTTCGCGGCCCCGAGCGCGGTGAGCTCGCGGTTGGGGTCGACGTCGTAGCCGTGCTTGTACGCGAACGTGCGCACAGTCGCCGTCAGGTCGGCGAAGGCGACAAGGGCGAACGCCGCGGCGGGAAGGAGGAGATCCACGAAGTCCCCTACGCCCACGCGCGGCACCCCGACAGGAGGCAGACCGCCATCGGTCTCCCCGACGACTGCGATCCCGTGCGCTTCGAGATCGGCGACAGCGGCGATGACGAGCGCCAAGCCGAGCACGACCAGGGACGGCGGCACCGCAGGTAGAAAGCGCTTCACGGCGAACGCCGCCGCCAGCAGACCCGCGCTCAGGACCACCGTTGGCCCGTTCGCGTCGCCGAGCTTCGACACGATCTCCCCGATGATGGCGAAGAAGTCGCGGGAGCTGACGCTGATCCCGAAGATCTTGCCGAGCTGGGAGGCGATGACGATCAGCGCCACCCCGTTGATGTAGCCGAGCAGCACCGGCTTGCCGAAGAAGTCCGCCACGAACCCCAGCCGCAGGACCCCGGCCAGGAAGAGCAGGGCGCCCATCGCCAAGGCCAGCGCCGAGGCGAGCGCCACGTAACGCGCCGTGTTGACCTCGCCGGCGACCGTCGCCATCGGCGCCACCGTCACCGCAGTCAACGCCGCCAGTGTCGAGTCGGGGCCGATCACGTGCTGCCGCGACGTCCCGAGCAACCCATACACCGCGAGCGGGAGGAAGGTCCCGTACAGCCCGTACACGACCGGTACCCCGGCCAGCTCCGCCATCGCCAGGGACGATCTCGACCGGCCTCGCAGGCCCCCCGGCTGTGACGGACGAGCCGCCCCTCCTCGGAGCCGCCCGCCTGGGCCGCGCGGCCATGGGCGAGCGCCTCGGGGGCTTCATCTACGGCACCGTGGTGGTCCTGGCCGTGATCATCGCCGCCGCGCGCTCGTACAGCCACGGTCCGGGGCGCATCGCCGTGCTGGTGGCGGCCACGAGCGCGGGCCTGTGGCTCGCCCACGTGTACGCGCACGCGCTGGGGGAGAGCGTGGCCCGCGACCGGCACCTCTCGTGGGGCGAGCTGGGCCACATCGCCCGGCGGGAGGGGTCGATCGTCGAGGCCGCGGTCCCGCCGCTGGTGGCCCTCCTACTCGGTGCAGTCGGGGTCGTGTCGGACAGCTTCGCCATCTGGAGCGCGCTGGTGCTCGGCCTGCTCGTGCTGGCCGCGCAGGGCCTCCTCTTCGCCCGCGTGGAGCGGCTCGGATGGCTGGGCACGCTCGCCGTCGTCGCGGCGAATCTGGCGCTCGGGCTCGGGCTCATAGCGGTCAAGCTGCTCGTCACGCACTGACGCCGTCGCAAAAAATCTAAAGAAACTTGGCGTGCAGGTCGATTCATGCCCGGTGGATCCCACCTCCGCAGGGGACGCACGCGCCGCCGGGCAGGCCAGTGACCGGTGGATCGACCGCTGGCTTGCCGCCTGCGTGGACCTGGCCGAGCTGAAGCGGACGAGCCCGATGACCGACGCGGTCATCGACGAGGTCGACGGCCGCATGATCCGCATCGGCGACCAGTGGCTCGCCGATTTCGCCTCCTGCAACTACCTGGGATTCGATCTCGACCCCGAGATCATCGACGCCGTCGCGCCGGCCCTGGCCGCCTGGGGGACCCATCCCAGCTGGTCACGCCTCCTCGGCAGCCCCGTCCTCTACGAGCAGATCGAGGAGCGGCTCACGTCGCTGCTCGGCTGCGAGGACTCGCTCGTGCTGCCCACCATCACCCACATCCACATGTCGGTGATCCCGGTCCTGGCCGGCGCCGGGACGATCTTCCTCGACAGCCGGGCGCACAAGACCGTCTACGACGGCTGCAACGTCGCGGCGTCGCACGGGGCCACCGTCAAGCGCTTCCGGTTCGAGGACCCCGACGACCTCCGCCGGCTGCTCCAGGACGACCACTCGCCCACGCGCATGATCTGCATGGACGGCGTGAACAGCATGACCGGCAACGCGCCCGACCTCCCGGCGTTCGCCCGCGTCGCCCGCGCCCACGGGGCCCTCCTGTACGTGGACGACGCGCACGGCTTCGGCGTGATCGGCGAGCGGTCGCCCGACGAGCTGAGCCCGCTGGGCACCCGGGGCAACAGCATCGTCCGGTACTTCGGCGAGACCTACGACGACCTGGTCCTGGTGGCCGGGTTCTCCAAGTCCTACTCGTCCCTGGCGGCCTTCATCGCCTGCCCGACGCCCATCAAGGAGCTGCTCAAGACGGCGGCCCCGCCGTACCTGTACTCCGGGCCGTCCCCGGTGGCGTCCCTGGCCACGGTGCTGGCCGGGTTCGACGTGAACGAGGCCCGGGGAGACGAGATCCGCGCCTCGCTGTGGCGCAAGTCGGCTCGCATCGTCGCCCACCTGGCGGCCCTCGGTGTCCACACCCCGAACCACTCGGGGCTCCCGATCATCGAGGTACCGCTCGCCCACCACGAGGAGATCGGCGCCGTGGGGAAGTACCTCTTCGATCGCGGGATCTACGTCACGCTGGCGGCCTACCCGATGGTGCCGCAGCGCGAGGTCGGGTTCCGCATCCAGATCACCGCTGCGAACACCGACGCCCAGGTCGAACACCTCGCGTCCACGCTGACCGAGGTGGCCGGCCGCTTCGAGCTCCAGCCGGCAGCCGGGGACGCGGCGGCGCCACCGATGAAGCGGGCCGCCTGATGCGCCCCCGGTGGCCGTCGCTGACGTCGATGTGGGGCTGGTACCTCGCCGTCGGAGCCGTGCTGACCCTGCTGTACGCGGCGGTGCCGCCGTTCGCCGGAAGCGGGCCCCTCATCAACCTGCTCGGGCTGTCCTCGTCGGTGGCGATCGTCGTCGGGATCAAGGTCCACAAGCCACGCGCGAGGGCGGCGTGGTGGCTCTTCGCCGTCGGGCAGTTCCTCTACTTCCTGGGCGATGTCTATACCTACAGCTACCCGCGTCTGTTCCACGCCGACGTCCCGTTCCCGTCGTTCGGCGACGCCCTCTACATCACGGTCTACCCCGCCCTCATGGCGGGCTTGGTCGTCCTCGTTCGCCGCCGCAACCGGCGCGGCGATCCCACCGGGGCGCTCGACGGGGCGATCCTGACAGTTGGTATCGCACTGCTCTCGTGGGTGTTCCTGATCTCGCCGTACATCCACGTGAGCGGCATGTCGGTCCTGGCCAAGGGCGTGTCGATGGCTTACCCGCTGGGCGATGTTCTCCTTCTCGCCGGTGCGATCCGCCTCGCCGTCGATGCGGGCAAGCGGCAGGCCGCGTTCTACCTCCTGGCCTCGAGCATCGTCTGCCTTCTGACGACCGACTCGGCGTACACGTATCTGCTGCTCAAGAACGCGTACACGCACCAGGTGATCCTCGACGCCGGCTGGATCGGCTATCTCTTGCTCTGGGGCGCAGCGGCGCTGCATCCCTCGATGCGCACGCTCGAGGAGCCCGCGGTCGACTACCAGCCCCGGCTCAGCCGCCTACGGCTTGCTCTGCTCATGGGCGCCTGCCTGATCGCGCCCGGGATCTGGGTCTCCGAGCAGCTCCGGGACCCGGGGATCGTGGTCGTGACGTGCGCGTCGGCCGTCCTGTTCGTGCTCGTGGTGGCGCGCATGGCGGGCCTGGTCCGCCAGCAGGAGCGGACGACCTCGCGCGAGCGGGCGCTGCGGCGAGCGGGGGTCGCGCTCGTTGGCGCGGCGAGCCGTGAGCAGATCTACGAGGCGGGGATGGTGGGAGTCACCTCGCTCGCCGGTCCCGGTACCGGCGTCGAGGTTGTCATGAAGGAGGGGGCCGAGCTCCGGGTCGTGGCCTCGACCGACGGCGGCGACCGCGCGCTGCGCACGCTCACCGCCGAAGCCGGATCGTGGCTCAGCTGGACGTGCCGGGAAGGCGTCGCCGCGGCGACCCTGGGCCCGGGCGGCGGCGTCCCCGCCGAGCTGCGCCTCAGCGCATCCCGCGGGACGCTGGTGGCGCTGCCGCTGTCCGTTCGCGGCGAGGCGCGCGGCTTCCTCGTGGCCATGCTGCCCACGGGCGACGCGTCGTCGCTGAGCGGGCCGCTCGAGGCCCTCGCCGCGCAGGTCTCCCTGGCCGTCGAGGGCGCCAGCCTGGCCGAGGGCCTCCATCGCCGCAAGAGCGAGGCCCGGTTCCGGTCGCTGGTCGCCCACGCGAGCGACCTGATCACCGTCCTCGACGCCGCAGGTGAGATCTCCTACGTGAGCCCCTCCGTCGAGCGCATCCTCGGCCTCCGCACCGACGAGGTGGTCGGCACGCCGTTCCAGGACCTCGTCAGCGACACCGACCGGCCCCGGCTCGCGCACGTGCTCTCCGAGGCGAGCGCGACCGAGGTCGAGACGCGCACCATCGAGTGCTCGCTCCGGCACCGTGACGGCACGTGGCTCGACTTCGAGGTCCATCACACGAACCTGCTGCAGGACGAGGACGTGCGCGGGATCGTGCTGAACGGCCGCGACATCTCCGAGCGCAAGGCCTTCGAGAACCAGCTGACCCACCAGGCCTTCCACGATCCCGTGACCGAGCTGGCCAACCGGGCCCTGTTCGCAAACCGCGTCGAGCACGCCCTGGCCCGGGCCGCCCGGGAGCGCTGCCCGCTCGGGGTGATGTTCATCGATCTCGACGACTTCAAGACCGTCAACGACAGCCTCGGCCACGCGGCCGGCGACGCCGTGCTCGTCGAGGTCGGCCCGCCGCCTCCGCGGCGCGCTGCGGCCGACGGACACCGCGGCGCGGTTCGGCGGCGACGAGTTCGCCGTCCTGCTCGAGGACGTCGCCGACTCGCAGACCGTGGCCGACGCCGCCGAGCGCCTGCTGCAGGCCCTGCAGGCGCCGCTCGACGTCGAGGGCAAGGACATCTACGTCCGGGCCAGCATCGGCATCTGCCTGTGCGACGGAATCGACGCCACCGAGGCGGAGGAGCTCCTCCGCAACGCCGACGTCGCCATGTACATGGCCAAGCGCGACCTCAAGGGCAGCTACCGGGTGTTCGAGCCGGCGATGCACGAGAGCGTGCTCGAGCGCCTCGAGCTCCGCGCCGACCTCCAGCGCGCGATCGACGCCTCGCAGCTCGAGGTCCACTACCAGCCGGTCGTTCGCCTCAACCGGGAGGCCTCCGTCTACGGCTTCGAGGCGCTGCTGCGCTGGTACCACCCGACCCGCGGCCCGATCTCGCCGATGCAGTTCATCCCGCTGGCCGAGGAGACCGGCCTGATCGTCCCCATCGGACGCTGGGTGCTGGCCGAGTCCTGCCGGACAGCCGTCGCCCTGCAGGAGCGGTTCCCGACGCCCGACGGCCTGTGCATGAGCGTCAACCTCTCGGTCAAGCAGCTCCAGTCCGAGACCGTGTACGCGGACGTGCGCGACGCTCTCGAGGATTCCGGCCTCCGCCCGGAGAACCTGGTGCTGGAGATCACCGAGTCGGTGATGATGGCCGACACGGATCTGGCCGTGGAGCGCCTCCGCAGCCTCAAGGACCTGGGCGTGCGCCTCGCGATGGACGACTTCGGGACCGGGTACTCGTCGCTGAGCTACCTGAGCCGGTTCCCCGTCGACATCCTCAAGATGGACCGCTCGTTCCTCCAGGCGGGCCATTACGAGTCCGGCCTCGCGGCCGCCATCCTCGCCCTGGGCGAGACCCTCGAGCTCGACGTCGTGGCCGAGGGCATCGAGCTCCCCAACCAGGCCGATTCCCTTCGCGCCCTGGGCTGTGATCTCGGCCAGGGATTCCTCTTCGCCCCGGCCATGCCGTGGGCAACCGCCCTGGAGTACCTCCAGGACGGCCTGGGCACGTCGACGGACGAGCCGCAGGCCGATGCAGCATAGTTACGAGGCCCTCGACCGGATCGGCGGCTTCAGCAGGGTCAACCTGCTCGCGCCCCTGCGCCACCGCCGCTTCCGGCGGCTCTGGCTGGGGATGTCGGTGTCGCTCTTCGGCGACGGCATCTTCCTCGTGGCCATGGCGTGGCAGACCTACGAGCTGTGGAACGCGCCGGCGGCGCTGTCGCTCGTCGGCATCGCCATGGCGGTGCCCACCATCGCCTTCCTCCTTCCCGGGGGCGTGGTCAGCGACCGCCTCGACCGGCGCACCGTGATGCTCGCGGCCGATGTGCTGCGTGCCGTGATCGTGGCCCTGCTGGCCGGGCTCGCCGGCACGGGGCAGCTGACGCTGTGGGAGCTCGTCGGCCTCGTCGGCCTCTACGGCGTCGGCACGGCGTTCTTCACCCCGGCGTTCGACGCCGTCGTTCCGGACCTCCTCCCGGCGTCGGACCTACCGGCCGCGAACTCGCTCGACCAGTTCGTCCGCCCGGTGGCCCTGCGGCTGGCCGGTCCCGCGGCCGGCGGGTGGCTCATCGCGGCCATGGGCACGTCCAGCGCCTTCGCCGTCGACGCCCTGACCTTCGTGGCCTCGGCGGCGGCCCTGCTGGCGATGGGGGCAACCGGCCGGCACAACGCCGAGACGCCCGCCTCTCCCATCGAGGACCTGCGGGAAGGGCTTGCGCTTCATCCGCCGGCGGGTCTGGCTGTGGGGCACCCTCGCCTCCGCCGCCGTGGCGTACCTGGCGTTCCTCGGGCCGACCGAGGTGCTGCTGCCGTACGTGGTCAAGAACACGCTGCACGGATCCGCCGGCACCCTCGGGGTCGTCTTCGCCGCGGGCGGGGTGGGGGCCATCGGCGCCGCGCTGGTCATGGGCCAGTACGGGCATCCCCGGAGGGATGTCACGTTCATGTACATCTGCTGGACCCTGGCCACCGTGGCCGTCGCGGGCTACGGCCTCGCCGCGGCGGGCTGGCAGCTCATGATCGCCAGCCTGCTCTTCAACGCCCTGGAGGCGGCGGGCACGATCGTCTGGGCCACGCTCAAGCAGCGCCACGTCCCGCCGGCGCTACTGGGACGTGTCTCGAGCCTGGACTGGCTCGTCTCGATCGGCCTGCTTCCCCTCTCGTTCGCCCTCACAGCCCCGGTCGCCGCGGCGATCGGGGCGCGCGCGACGCTCGTGGCGGCGGGCGCCATCGGGGCGGTCGTCACCCTGGGCGCGCTGTTCCTGCCCGGCATGCGGGACATCGAGGCCGCGCCGGCGGCGGCGGCCCCGGAGCCGCTGCGTCAGGCCGCCTGACGCAGCGGGGGGTGTCTCAGGTCTCGTCGTACCTGTGGGCCTGGCGGCGGTCGTAGAGCCAGCCCAGCAGGAGCATCACGGCCGAGACGACGACGACGGTGCCGATGAAGCCCCAGGCGTAGATGGCCCTGTAGAAGATCAGCAGCCCGATGCCGACGACGGCGCCGATCGCCAGGGTCACTCCCGCCAACCCGAAGTAGAAGCGGGCGCCCACGTCAGCGCCGGCGGTGCTGAAGGACGGTGGTCATGCCCAAACTTTCCCACTCGCGGCGGATCGCCGCAAGCGCCCGTGCTCGGTGGGGATGCCGACGGCGCCCTTGACGTCGTCGATGGCGGCCTGCTCGGCGTCGCTCACGCGCTCGCCGCTCAGGCCCAGGAACCCCTCGCGGCGGGCGTTGGCCACGTTGTCGGCCAGCGTGACGATGAAGCGCCGGTACTCGTCCACTTCCTGCGGGGTGCCCTTGCTCTCGACCAGCGCCACCGCCTGGCGGACGTGGTCGAGCCCGTGCTCGCGCAGCTCCTCGGGCGAGTGGTAGCGGGTGTGATCCGTCTCGGGCTTGGCCGCCGTGATCTCGTCCAGCAGCTGGCTCTCGCCGTGCTGCTTGCGCGCCTCGGTGTACGACTTGGCCATCGAGAACGACTCACGGAAGCTGCCGCCCCGCTGCGCCGTGATGACGATGAGCCCGGCCGTCGGCGGGCCCTGGAGGATGAGGTGCCACTCGTCCTCGGTGAAGTCACTCTTACCGGTCATGGGCGCGATCCTAGACGAGTGCCGATGGGCCGTTACGATCTTCCCATGGCCGCGCCGCAAGGCGAGAGACGCGGCGTATCCGTCTCGAGGGGTGACGATCGCCCGCTCGGCGCCCCGAAGGACCACGGGCGCCTGATCCTGGACGCCCTCTCGCGCGAGTCGCCGATCGGCAGCGCCGTGATCGACGCCACGCTCCGCGTGGTCAGCGCCGACGACCCGTTCGCCGCCATCGACAACCCCTCCCGCGAGGTCTCGGTCGGCCGCCTGCTGCGCGACGTTCAGCCGGCCCTGGCGCAGGTGCTCGAGCCGCCGGCGCGCCGCGTGTTCCACGAGGGCCGCTCCCTGTTCGGGCTGGAGCACAGCGGGCGGGTGGCCGGCCGCCACGAGGAGCACCACTGGCTCATGAGCCTCTATCCGGTCCGGGGCGAGGAGGGCGACGTCGCGGCTGTCGGCGTGGTGGCCATCGACATCACCGAGCGCCGTCGGGTCGATGACGCGCTTCGCGGCAGCGAGCGACGCCTCCGGCTGGCCCTCGACGCGGCGGACATGGGCAGCTTCGACTGGAACGTTTCCGAGGGCACGGTGGCGTGGGACGACCGGCTTCAGGCCATGTTCGGGTACGTCCCCGGGACGTTTCCGGGCACCTTCGAGGCGTTCGTGGAGCGCGTCCATCCCGAGGATCGCGCGTTCGTCGAGGCCTCCGTGCAGGCGGCCTCGGTCGACTCGGAGCCCTACGACGTCCGTTTCCGTGTGATCGATCCGGCGGGGCCGATGCGCTGGATCGCCGCCGTCGGCACGGTGCTGCGCGAGGCCGACGGGGCGCCGGCCCGCATGGTGGGCCTGGCCTACGACATCACGGAGCGGCGCGCGAACGAGCAGCGGGCCGCGTTCCTGGCCGAGGCGGGCGTCCTGCTGGCGGGCACGCTCGATCACGAGGAGACCCTCCAGCGGGTGGCCGCGCTCGCCGTGCCGCTGCTGGCGGACTGGTGCGTCATCGAGGTCGCCGACTCCGACGGCACGGCCCAGAGCGTGGCCGTGGCGCACGTCGACCCGGCGCGAGTGGAAGCTGCCCAGCGGGTGCTCGCCCGTCACCCCGCGGACCCCAGACGGGAGGGCGCGGCGTCGGCCGTCATGCGGACGGGCCGGGCCAGGCTGTACCAGACCATCTCCCCGGAAGCCGTGGCCGCCGTCGCCGGCGACGACGAGGAGCTCGCGCTGCTCCGGTCCTTCGGGCTCCGGTCGGCGATCGTCGCGCCGATGCTGGCCCGCGGGCGGACGCTCGGGGTCATCACCCTCTTCTACGCCGAGTCGGGCCGGCGGTACGACGACGAGGACCTCTCGTTCGTGGAGGAGATCGGGCGGCGCGCGGGCATCGCCGTGGACAACGCCCGGCTGCTCCAGTCCGAGACGCAGGCGCGCAACGAGGCGGAGGCGAGCCAGGGCGCGCTCGAGCGGCTGCTCGAGCTGGCCCCGAGCGTGCAGCTCGAGCAGGGGCCCGAGGAGGTGGCCGAGGCGGTGTGCCGGGCGGCGGTCGAGACCCTCGGCGCCGACGCGGCCACGGTCTCGGTCGTCCAGGGCGACCTCCTGCGCACGCTGGCCCGGGTCCCTCCGTCGGAGCTGCTGCCGCCTGGCTACCTCGTGCCCCTGGCTGACCGGCCCGACCTGCGGCGCGAGCTGCAGCCGCCCTGGCTTCCCGTGGTCAAGTCGATCGACGAGCTCGCGGGCACGGCCACCGGGCAGGCCATGGCGGCCCAGCTCGGCGTGGGCCTCGTGCTGCGCGTGCCCATGGTCCACGCCGGCCAGGTGACCGGCTTCCTCACCGCCGCCTGGGGCGATCAGGAGGTCTCGATCGCGCCGGGCGTCCGGGCCATCGCCCAGCGGCTCACCGACCAGGCTGCGCTGGCCCTGGAACAGGTGGAGCGGCGCCAGGCCCAGGCCGAGGCGGAACGCATGCGCACCGCGCTCGACCGCATGCTCGACCTCGCGCCCACGATCGCCGCCACGGGCGGCGAGCCGGAGGTCGCGGTGGCCATCTGCAACGCCGCCTGCGACACCTTCGAGTGCTCGGCCGCGGTCCTGTGGGAGCGCGGCGACGCCGGTTGGCGGCCGCTGGCCGCCCAGCCGGTGGACGCCGCCATCCCGGAGGCGCCGCAGGCGGTGGACGAGGCCCGGCCGATCTTCCTGGTCGACCCCGATCACGCCGCCGCGCTGGTGGTGCCGCTGGCGCGTGACGGCGGCGTCCAGCGTGTCCTCACCCTGCTGTGGGACGATCATGCCCCTCCGGCGAGCCCGGAGACGCGTGCCCTCGCCCGCCGGTTCGCCGACCAGGCGCTGCTGGCCCTCGAGCAGGCCCGGGTGCGCACGGTACAGGCCGAGGCCGCGCGGCTCCATGCTCAGCTGGAGGCGAACCTCCTGCCCAGCGTGGAGTTCGGTCCGGATGGCCCCGAGGTGGTCACGCGCTACCGCCCGGGCGAGCACCGCATGCTCCTGGGCGGGGACTTCTTCGACGCCCTCGCCCTTCCCGACGGCAGTGCGGCCTTCCTCGTCGGCGACGTCTCCGGCCACGGCCCCGCCGCGGCCGCCCTCGGCGCCACCCTCCGCGTCGCCTGGCGGACCCTGGTCCTGCAGGGCATCGTCGACGGAACCCTGCTGCGCGGCCTCGAGGCCGTCCTCGAGCGCGAGCGCTCGTCCCCCGAGACGTTCGCCACCGTCGCCTGCGCCCTGCTGCCGCCGGGTGGCGGCCGCGTGCGTGTGATGCTGGCCGGGCATCCGCCGCCGCTCGTCGTGCCCGCCGCCTTCCCGACGTGGACGGCGCTGGAGCCGGGGCCGCCGCTGGGCGCCTCGTCCGGCCTGCGCTGGAAGGAGGCCTCGCGGCCGCTCCCGTCCGGCTCGCGCCTGCTCTTCTACACCGACGGGCTCGTCGAGGGGCGCGCCGAGCCCGACTCGGCGGAGCGCTTCGGCCTCGCGAGGGTGAGCGAATGGCTGGCCCGGCCGGAGAACCGAGACGTGCCGGCAGCCGCCCTGCTCGACCGCCTGCTGGACGATGTCCGGCGAGCTCACGGCGACGAGCTCGACGACGACGTGGCCCTCATGCTCGTCTCGGGCCTGGAGGGACGCGGAGGCGAGCCCACGCTGCGCACCCTCGACATGGTCGTGCCCGCGGAGGCCCGGAGCGTCGGGGAGGTACGGCGGGCGATCGACGAGCTCTGCGTCGCCCTCCGCGTGCCCCGGCCGGTGGCGGATGACGTGAAGCTGGCCACCGCGGAGGCGTGCGCCAACGTCGTCCGCCACGCGTATGGCCCGGAAGAGCCCGAGGCGCGCCGGACGATGGAGGTCCGTGCCGGCCGCGCGCCGGGCGGCATCGACGTCGTGGTCCGGGACCACGGGCGCGGCCTGGGCATGCGCGGCGACTCCCAGGGCGCGGGCTTCGGGCTCGTGCTCATCGGCCGCCTGTCCACGGCACTCGAGGTTCGCAGCGAGCCGGGCCGGACGGCGCTGCGCATGCACTTCGCCGTGCCGCCGGAGCCGTGACGGCCCCTCGCATCGGCGTCGTCCTGCCCTGCGACATCACCCCGCGGCGCCGGATGGCGGCCCGGGCGCTCGGGCGTCAGAGGCGGTACGGGCCGGTGACGTGGCGGGCCGGGCGGCTCGTCCACCAGGCCGTGCGGGCCGCGGGCGGTGCGCCCGTCGAGACCGACGGCCCCGATACGGCCGGCCTCGACGCGCTCATCCTCATGCACGGGCCGGACCTGGACCCGGGGCTCTACGGGGCAGAGCCGGACGCGGAAACCGCGGTGGGCGATCCGGACGCCGACGCCCGCCAGGTGTCCCTGGCCCGCGCCGCCATCGGCGCCGGGCTGCCGGTGCTCGGCATCTGCCGCGGCGCCCACGTCCTCAACGTGGCCCTCGGCGGGACCCTCGTCCAGGACGTGGGGCCGTCCGCGGTCTCCCATGCCGGGGACTGGGCGGCCCTACGCCACCGCGTCCCCGGGGACGGCCACGCCCTCCGCGCTCGCCCGGGGAGCCGGGCCGAGCGCTGGACGGACGGAATGGCGGCCGTGAACTCGTTCCATCACCAGGCAGTGGCGGAGCCCGGCACGGGCCTGGTGGTCACCGCCTGGGCCCCGGACGGGACGGCCGAGGCCGTGGAGGCGGCGGACGGCCGGCCCGTGACCGGGATCCAGTGGCATCACGAGTTCCACTATGCGGCCGACGCCCGCTGCTCCACCCCGTTCGACGACCTGGTGGAGGCCGCGCGAGGGCGGTAGAGAGGTCAGGCGTTCACGCCGTCGCGCACCTCGCCGCGCCAGGCGCCGGTGGCCATGCCGCGCTGCTCCACGAGGTCGCGGAAGCGCTCCAGGTCACCCCGCACGCGCCGCTGGGGAAGCCCGAGAACGGCGCCGACGGCGTCCGTGATGCCCTCGGGCTGGTGGTCCATGGCCACGACGATCTTGGTGCGGCTCTCACCCAGCGGGTGGAACGTCACCACGCCGCCGTTGGGCGTGCCGGCCACCGACTCCCACGCCACGCGCGAGTCCGGGATCTGGTCGACGATGCGTGCGTCCCATTCGCGCGTCTGGCCGGCCACCTTGGCCACCCAGTGCACGTGGGTGTCGTCGATCTGCTTGACCTCCTCGATGCCCTGCATGAACTTCGGGAACTCCTCGAACTGCGTCCACTGGTCGTAGGCCGTGTGCACCGGCACCGCGACCTCGGTGGACTGCTCGATGACGGTGCCCGAGGACCGGAAGCGACGGACCACGATCACGGCCCCGACTGTCACCGGCACCGCGATGAGGGCAACGCGCCCGGCGCGAGCCAGGCGGCTCGGGCCGCGGCGCCTGCGCCGCTCGTTCTCGACCTTCGAGCGCGCCTCGTCGAGGCGCTGCTGCGCCGTCTCGAGCAGGTCCTGCCCGACGTCGATGACAGTGCTCCCCGTGTCGCGCACGTCCTTGCGGATCTCCTGAACGCTCAGCATTCGGCACTCAACTCCCCGGTGGTTGCTTCCCCTGGCCTACCCGCGCGGGCGCCCTCCGAACCATCGGAGGCGAGTACCATCGCCGGGCGTGATCCGCCTCGCGCTGGCCCAGCTCGACCTCACGGTCGGAGCGCTTGCCGAGAACCGGAAGCGCATCGCCGACGCGTGTGCCGACGCCGCGCGCGCGGGGGCCGACCTCGTGCTGGCGCCCGAGCTCGCGATCTCCGGCTACCCGCCCGAGGATCTGCTGCTGCGGCCGAGCTTCCTGCGCGCCTGCCGGCGCGAGGCCGAGGCGCTGGCGGCCGAGGTCGACGGTCCCGCTCCTCGTCGGCTGCCCGTGGCTCGACGGCGACCGCGTGCGCAACGCGTGGCCCTGTGCGCCGGCGGGGAGATCGTGGCGCGCTACGACAAGCGCGAGCTGCCCAACTACGGCGTCTTCGACGAGGAGCGCACGTTCTCGCCCGGGCGCGGCTCGCTGGCCGTCGAGCGCCCGGCGGGCCGCGCTCGCGCTGACGATCTGCGAGGACATCTGGCTGCCCGACGCCGTCGCCGAGGCGAGCTCGCGCTGGGCGGCGCGACCTGCGTGCTCAACATCTCGGCCTCGCCCTACCACCTCGGCAAGGGCGAGTCGCGCGAGGAGATGCTGCGACCCGCGCGCGCGACGGCATCTGCTTCGTGGCCTTCTGCAACCTCGTCGGCGGCCAGGACGAGCTCGTCTTCGACGGGCGCAGCGCTCGTGTTCGGCCCCGACGGCGAGCGTCCTGGCGCGCGCGCGCGTCGTTCGCCGAGGAGCTGCTGGTCTGCGACATCGAGCCACGGCCTCGCCGTGGCCGAGCGCCTGCGCGACTCGCGCCTGCGCCGCGGACGCCGGCGCCGGCGCGCGCATCGAGCCCGTGCCGTCGACCTGCCCGCCGGCGCCGCCGAACGGATCCTGCTCGAGCCGCCGACCTGCGCCGAGCGGCCGGCGACGGTGGAGCGACGAGCTCTGGGGCGCGCTGCGTCCTGGGGCTGCGGCGACTACGTGCGCAAGAACGGCTTCGAGCGCGTGCTGCTCGGGCTCTCGGGCGGCATCGACTCGGCGCTCGTCGCGGCGCTCGCCGCCGACGCGCTCGGCGCCGGACCGGTCGAGACGGTCTCCATGCCGACGCGCTACAACAGCGAGGACACGCGCAGCGACGCGCAGCTCGTCGCCGAGCGCCTCGGCGTCGGCTTCCGCGAGCTCCCGATCGAGGACCTGCGGCTGGCCGTTCGACGACGCTCCTGCCCGGGACGGAGCGGCCTGGCGGCCGAGAACCTGCAGGCGCGCATCCGCGGCGTGCTCCTCATGACGCTCTCCAACCAGCACGGCTGGCTCGTGCTCACGACCGGCAACAAGTCCGAGACCGCCGTCGGGCTACTCGACGCTCTACGGCGACACGGCCGGCGGCTTCGCGCCCATCAAGGACGTCCCGAAGACGCTGGTCTTCGCGCTCGCGCGTCGGCTCAACGAGCAGGCGGGCCGCGAGCTGATCCCCGCCTCGATCATCGAGCGGCCGCCGTCGGCGGAGCTGCGCGACGACCAGCGCGACGACCAGTCGCTGCCGCCGTACGACGAGCTCGATCCGGTGCTCGAGGCCTACGTCGAGGACGACCTCTCGCCGGAGGAGATCGCGCGAGCGCGGCATCGGCGACGCTCGAGCTCGCGCTGCGCGTCGCGCGGCTCGTCGACCTCGCCGAGTACAAGCGCCGCCAGGCGCCGCCGGGCCTCAAGCTGCACCACAAGGCCTTCGGCCGCGACCGGCGCCTGCCGATCACGAACCGCTTCGGCCGTAAAACGGGGGAACCCATGGGTTCCCCCGTTGGCCCCCTCCTTCCGAGGGGCGAACGCTCGGAGGAGCGATGCGGTCGCGGCGGCGGGGCGCAAACCCCCGGCTTCGGCGCGCCGGCAAAGCCGGCACCCCGACGCATTCAACAGGCGAGCTGAGCCGGTTCGTGCTCCCGTAGACTCAGCAACGTGGCTGAGATCGCCGTCGTCATGCCTCGTTGGGGCGACACGATGTCGGAGGCCACGATTGTCGAGTGGCTGCATGCGGTGGGCGACCACGTCGAGCGCGACGAGCCCCTCTGCGTCATCGAGACCGACAAGGTCGACGCTGAGGTGGTCTCGCCGGAGACGGGCGTGCTGCGCGACCTGCTGGCCCGGCCCGACGACGTCGTGGCCGTGGGGCATCCCATCGCCACCATCGCCACCATCGAGGACTAAACGGTCTTGAAGCCTTCGAAGGGCTGGCGACAGCCGTCGCAGTACCAGATGGCGCGGCATGGGGTGGGGCCAAAGGCGTTGTCGCGCCGCGTGTGGTCAGAGCCGCAGTGCGGGCAGGTGGCCACCGCGCCGCACCGGCAGGGAGAGGCCGGTGTGGACCGGGACGTCGCCGGGCGGGGCGATCCCCGCCTCGGCCAGCTTGCGGCGGCCGTCGGGGGTGATCCGGTCGGACGTCCAGATGGCGTCGTACGTCGTGTCGACGTCAGGCTCGAGCCCCAGGCCCCGGACGGCGTCCTCCATGAGCAGGCGCATCTGGTCGACGGCCGGGCAGCCGACGAACGTGGGGGTGAAGCGGATGCGGGCCCGGCCGTCCTCGACCCGCACCTCGTGGACGAGACCGAGGTCGATCACGGAGAGGACCGGCAGCTCGGGGTCGATGACCTCCTCGAGCGCGCGCCAGACCGCGTCCTCGCCCACGGTGGCGGCCGCACTCACCAGGCCCCTCCCGGAACCAGGCGCCTCACACGCGTCATGTCCTCGAACTGGGCCGCAAAGTCGGACGAGTGGTCGCCCGCGCGACCGCCGACGGCCGGCACCGCGTCGCGCGGGAGGGAGAGGCCGCACGCGTCGAGCTCCAGCTCGACCGCGGCCACGTACTCCGGCCGCAGCTCGGCCCAGCCCACGGGCAGCACGCCCGAGGCCACCAGAGCGTCCTCGCCTGGCACGGGCTCGAACAGGCCGAGCGCGTCGGCCCACAGCCGGTCGATCCCGGTCTGCAGCCGCGGCCGCCCCTCGTCGGGGTCGGCGGTCAGCCGGTCGAGCCAGGCGCGGGCGTGCTCCAGGTGGTACGTCTCCTCGCGCGCGATCTTCGTCACGAGGGCAGCCAGCTCCGGCCAGGCCGTCTCCTGCAGCGAGGTCAGGCGCACGGCGTCGGCGATCTCGTAGAGAGCGCGACGGGCGATGGCCTCGCCCCAGTCACCCCGCGGCCGCTCGCACAGGCGCGCGTGCCGGAAGCCCGAGGGCTCACGGTCGTAGGCCAGCGCGTCGGCGGCGAGCTCCCGCCCGGACGGGCCCTCGTCGTCGAGCCCCTCGGAGGCGGCCAGCAGGTAGAGGGCCCGGGCGTGCCCGATCTCGTCCTGGGCGATCGAGGACAGGGCCACGTCCTCCTCGAGCAGCGGGGCCACGCCGGTCCACTCGGACTCGCGGTAGCCGAGGACCAGCTCGTCGTCGGCCAGGGCGAGGATGAGCGCCTCGGCGGTCATTCGCCCTGGTCCGTGCCCGCGAGCTCGCGGGCCCGCCGCAGCTTGGCCTTGATGGAGTAGCCGTCCACGCGCCGGTACGAGCGGTCGAGCTCGGGCTGCGGGCCGGGGGTGACGATGACGTCCTCCCGGGCCACCACCCAGAGCAGCTCGGACTCGCCCCGGCGCCCGAAGATCTGCCTCGCATACACCGTGGCCAGGCGGTCGTCCGGAGCCTCGAGCGAGCCGGCGTGCTCGAGCGGTCGCGCGTCGCGCTCCCGCCGGAAGACCTCGTAGTGCCGGGCAGCCATGGCTCAGGCCGCCACCGGCAGGGCGAACGCCCGCCGGACCCAGGCCGCGTCCTTCGCCGAGAGCCGGCGCTGGCCGAGGCGTTCTGCGGTCGCCGGCCCGTGGCCACGGCCGATCTGGCGCAGCTTCTCCCAGTCGGGCTCGGTGTAGATCCAGCGGCCGCTCTCGTCGTCGTGGCGCAGCGCCGGGTCGGGGATCTCCAGCCCGAGCTCGCGGATGCGCGGCACGTACACGTCGAGGAACTCCTGGCGCAGGTCCTCGTTGGCCCGGCCCTTGATGCGCCAGGCCATGTCGCGGTCGCGCTCGGCCGGCGTGGCCGGCCCGTGGAAGTGCATGAGCGGCTCCCACCAGCGGTTCAGCGCCTCCTGGACCAGCTCCCGCTGCTCGGGCGTGCCAGTCACGAGCGCCAGGACGATGTCGCGCCCGTGCAGGATGTGGAACGACTCCTCCCAGCAGATCCGCTGCATGACCCGCCGGTAGGGCAGGTACGAGCAGTGCAGGAGGGCCTTCTGGGAGAGGATCGCCGCGGCATCGACGAGCCAGGCGATGACGCCGACGTCGCCCCACGAGCGCGTGGGGTAGTGGAAGACGTTGTGGAACTTGCTCCGGCCCTCGAGGAGGTCGGTGAGGATCTCCTCGCGCGGCTTGCCCAGGTCCTCGCACAGGCGGAAGAGCAGCTGGGCGTGGCCGACCTCGTCCTGGATCTTGGCCGTCAGGGCCAGCTTGCGCCGGAGGGTGGGGGCGCGGACGATCCAGTCCCGCTCGGGGAGCGCGCCCATGAGCTCGGAGTTGCCGTGCATCTCCACGAAGCGCAGCACCGACAGGCGGTACTCGTCGGGCATCCAGTCGCCCGCCTCGACGTCCACTCCTGCGGCCAGGCGCTCGTAGAACTCGGCCTCGCGACGCTCCGACACGGCCACCTCCGTCCGAACGGTCGTTTGGACGGGTCAGTATAGCCGCTATCGTCAGTCGCGTGCAGGCGGGGCGCCAACCTTCCAGCCGGCGTCTCGAGCTCGAGCAGGCAGCCACGCGCCTCTTCGCGGAGCGCGGCTACCACGCCACCTCGATGGAGGACCTGGCGCGGGCCATGGGGCTCCGGCGGGGGTCGCTGTACACCCACATCACGGCCAAGGAGGAGCTGCTCCTGGCCACCATCGAGCGCGGCGCGGAGGCGTTCGCCGCCGCCTTCCCGGACGTCGACGCGGTGGGGGAGGGGATGACCGGGGAGGAGGCCCTGCGGGCCGCCCTTCGGGCCCACCTCGGCGTGGTCGCCGCCGAGCCGGACGCCGCGGCGTGCTTCCTCTGGGAGTGGCGACACCTGGGCGAGTCGGACCGCGCCCGGGCCATCGAGCTCCGCGACGCCTACCAGGAGCGCGTGCGCACGCTGTTCGCGCGCGGGATCGAGCGCGGCGCCTTCCGGCGCGACCTCGACGCGGGCTTCGCCACGCTCGCCTTTCTCTCCATCGGCAACTGGGCGTCGACGTGGCTCCATGCGGAGGGGCCCCTGCCGCCAGACGCGGTGGCCGACCGCTTCGCCGACGTCCTCGGCGCGGGCGTCCTCGCCCGCTAGGCGGCGAGCGGCGCGGCGGCGCCCCGCTGCAGGGCCCGCCGGAGGGCGGCCACGCACAGCGGGTCGAACTGCGTGTCGATGTGGCGCTCGAGCTCGGCGATGGCCTCGGCCTCGCCTCCGGCCTGGCGGTAGGGCCGGTCGGAGGTCATGGCCTCGAAGGCGTCGGCGCACAGGATGATGCGCGACTCGAGCGGGATCTTGTCGCCGGCCAGCCCGTCGGGGTAGCCCATGCCGTCGACGCGCTCGTGGTGGTGGAGGATCCACGTCGCCTCCTCCTCCAGCCCCGCGCCCTGCACGATGCTGAAGCCGAGCGTGGTGTGGGTCATCATCACCTCGAACTCGTCGGCCGACAGCGGCTCGGGCTTCTGCAGGATGGCGTCGGCGATCCCGATCTTGCCCACGTCGTGGAGGAGCCCGGCCAGGCGCAGGCGGTCGATGCGCCCGGCCTCCAGCCCCAGTCCGGCGCCGATGATGGCGCACAGCTCCGACACGGTCTGGCAGTGGCTGCGCGTGGAGGAGTCCTTGGCGTCGACGGCCCGGGCGAGGGCCGTCGTCACCATCTGCAGGTGCTCGGTCTCGGTGATGGGCGCGGCCGGCAGCGCGGCGGGCTCGAGGTCGGCGGCGTAGACGAGGGCCTGGCTCTGCGACCGCTTGGCCCGGATGAGGGCCACGTCGGCGCGCCGGTGCAGCTGCTCGCGATCGAGGCCGGCGACGGCCTCGGCCACCCCGGCCGCGGCCGAGAGGTCGCCGCGCGTGGCCAGCAGGCTCCGCGTGGCCTGGGCGAGCCGGAGCGCGCTCCAAGCTGCCTCACCGTCGAGGATCGCCGCGAACTCGTCGCCTCCCAGGCGGTACAGCCGGGCCGCGCCGAGCGTCTCGCGCATGGCCTGGGCGAGGGCCACGATGCGCTCGTCGCCGGCCTGGTGGCCGAGGACGTCGTTGGTCTCCTTCAGCCCGTCGAGATCGAGGAGGACGAGTGAGAGCGGGTTGTGATCTGGGTGGCGCGGGACGAGGAGCGCGGTCTCGAGGTCTTCCTGGAAGGCGCGGTGGTTGCCGAGGCCGGTGAGGTTGTCCGTCAGCGCCGCGCGCTCGAGCCGCTCGAGCTCGTCCTGGGTCGAGGCCTCGACCCGTCGGCGCCAGCGGCGCACGATCCCGGTCATCAGGGCGACGAGGAAGGCGCCGATCAGCAGCACGACCAGCGTTGCCATCCTCGAGTAGCGGCCCGCCTGGCCAAGCCCGTCCAGGCTGGACCTGAAGGCCTTCGCCTCGCGCCCCTTGGCCGACATGAGGTGCTGGTGCTGCCCGGCTTCGAGTCGCGTGGCCCGGTCAAGGCTGGCCGCGCCGCCACCGTGGATCTCCGCCCGGACGGCCGCCACCAGGCGGACGTTGTCGCGCCGCATGAGGCGGAGGGTCGAGGGCGGCGCGCCGGTGCGGGCGGCCACGGCCACGCCCTGCGCGACGGCGCGGCGTGCCCGGCGGAGCGCGCGCTCGGCGCGGGCGCTCCCCCAGCCGGTGTAGGACTGGGCCACGGCGAGCTCGGCCGCGGCCCCGTCACTGGCCCGGTCGTAGGCCGAGATCAGCTGCGTGGCCCGGTCGACGCGCCCGCCCGCGCCCTCCATGGTGCGGGCCGTCCACAGCGATGCTGTCGCCGACAGGACAAGTACGGCAAAGAGCCCCGCGGACGCGAGCACGGTGAGTCCTTGGCGCTCTCGCACCATGGGTCGTGCCCAGGCCAGAGCCTTCACGGACTCAGTATCGGCGTTTCTACCGAAAAGTGGAGAAGACGACCGGAGAAAACGCCGAAAAGGGTTACTTCGGCGGGGCCACGAGCGGGGCCAGCTCGTCCTTCTCCTGCAGCTCCGTGACGATGTCGCAGCCGCCCACGAGCTCGCCGTCGACGAAGAGCTGCGGGATCGTCGGCCAGCCGGACCGGGCCGAGAGCACCTGGCGGATCCGCGGGTCGGGAAGCACGTTCATGGCCGAGAAGCTCGCCCCGGCCTCGTGCAGCGCGAGGACCGTCCGGTACGAGAAGCCGCAGGCCGGCTGATCGGGCGTGCCCTTCATGAAGAGCATCACGCGGTTGCCGGTGATGGCCTGGTCGATCGCCTCGGCGATCTCGGTCTCGGTGACGATGGACGACATGGGGCTCCCTATGGGGCTGTTTGGGTCTTGATGGAGAGGGCGTGGATGGACCCGTCGTCGAGCCCGTCCTGGACGGCGGCGTAGACGAGCCGGTGCTGAGCCAGTAGCGGCTGGTCCGCGAACTGGGGAGCGGTCACGCGCGCGGCGAAGTGGTCCCCCGTGCCGGTCGTGTCGTCCACCTCGACCACGGATCCGGGAAGGTGGCCCTCGATGCGCTGCCTGATCTCGTCCGCCGTCGGCATGCCCGTGCCGGACTGTACCAACGGCCTGATCGCCCACCCCGATAGCCTTCTCGCGTGCGCGTCACCCTGCCCGACGGACACGATCTCGACCTGCCCGAAGGGGCCACCGCGCTCGATGCGGCGGCCGCCATCGGCCCGCGCCTGGCCGCCGTCGCGGCGGCTGCCGAGGTCGACGGCGAGCTCCGCGACCTCCGCCTGCCGCTGTCCGACGGCGCGCAGCTGCGCATCCTCAGGGTGGGCGACGAGGCGGCGCTCCCGGTGCTCCGCCACTCCACCGCGCACGTCATGGCCGACGCCGTGACCCGGCTGTGGCCGGGGACGAAGGTGGCCATCGGGCCGGCCATCGACTCCGGCTTCTACTACGACTTCGACTTCCCCGAGCCCATCGGCGAGGACGACCTGGCCCGCATCGACGAGGAGATGCGCCGCATCCTGGCCGCCGGGCCGCACCCCTTCGAGCGCGAGGGCACCACGCGGGAGGAGGCGGTGGCGCGCTTCGGCGCCGCGGGCGAGCGCTTCAAGGTGGAGATCGCCGAGGGCCTGGCCGACGGCGAGCCCGTGACCACGTACACGCAGGACGGGTTCACGGACCTGTGCCGCGGGCCGCACCTCCAGACCACGGCGCCCATCAAGGCCTTCCGCCTGACGTCAGTGGCCGGGGCCTACTGGCGCGGCGACGCCGCGAACCCCATGCTCACGCGCATCTACGGGACGGCCTTCTTCGACCAGGCCGCCCTCGAGGAGCATCTCGAACGGCTCGATCAGGCCCGGTTGCGCGACCACCGCCGCCTGGGCACGCAGCTCGACCTCTACCACCTCTCGGACGTGTCACCGGGCTCGCCCTTCTGGCACCCCAAGGGCATGGTCCTGTTCGACGAGCTCACGCGCCTGTGGCGCGAGCTCAACCGTGCGCGCGGCTACCGCGAGGTGCGCACGCCGATCCTCTACGACGTCGAGGTCTGGAAGCGCTCCGGCCACTGGGACAACTACCGCGAGAACATGTACTTCACGGAGGTCGAGGGCCGGCCGCTCGGGCTCAAGCCCATGAACTGCCCCGGGCACGTCGAGATCTTCGCCCACGGCCGCCGCTCCTACCGCGACCTGCCCCTCCGGCTGGCCGAGCAGGGGCTCGTGCACCGCCACGAGCCGTCGGGGACGCTGCACGGCCTGCTGCGCGTGCGCCACATCACGCAGGACGACGCCCACATCTTCTGCCGTGAGGACCAGATCGAGGACGAGGTCGTGGGCTGCCTCGAGCTGGCCTCGACCATCTACGGGATCCTCGGGCTCGAGGTGCGGGCCGAGCTCTCCACCCGGCCGCCCAAGCGCATCGGGACCGACGAGGAGTGGGACGCCATGGAGCAGGCGCTGGCCGGCGCGCTCGCCCGGGCGGGGTGGGAGTACCAGGTCAACGAGGGCGACGGCAGCTTCTACGCGCCCAAGATCGACCTGCACATGCAGGACTCGATCGGACGCTCATGGCAGATGGGGACGATCCAGCTCGACGGGTTCATGCCCGGTCGCCTGGGCGCGTCCTACACGACCGAGGCCGACACCCAGGCCGTGCCGTTCATGATCCACCGGGCCATCTTCGGCGCCTTCGAGCGGTTCATCGCCATCCTCATCGAGCACTTCGGCGGCGCCTTCCCGCTCTGGCTGGCGCCGGTCCAGGCCGTGGTCGTGCCCGTGGGGCGGGACCAGGAGGCCTACGCCGCCGGCGTGGCCGAGGCACTCGTGGGCGCCGGCCTGCGCGCCGAGGTGGACGCCCGGGACGAGAAGGTCGGGCGCAAGATCCGCGACGCCGAGGAGCAGAAGGTCCCGGTCATGCTCGTGGTCGGTCCGCGGGAGGTCGAGGGCGGCGCCGTGGCCCTGCGCCGCCACGGCCTGGGTGACCAGGGCACCCGGTCGCTGGACGACGTGGTGGCCGAGCTCTCCGCCGAGGCGCGGGAGCGGCGGCTCGCCCCCGAGCCTGCCGAGGCCTAGTTCAGCGAGGGATCGTCGGGCATCGTCGCGACGACGGCGTAGGGGCCGCCCATGCGGCCAAGCACGGCCGCCCACAGGCCATCCGCGTCCTCGCCGAAGACGTCCCCCGGCTCGGCGGCAGTGACGAACCAGGCCTCCTCGGCGAGCTCGGCCTCGAGCTGCCCCGGGCCCCAGCCCGAGTAGCCCAGGTACACGCGGGCGCGGGCGACCTCGTCCACCAGCGACTCCCCGTCCAGCGGCGCGGCGAGCACGCCGATGGGGCCGACGATGGCGCCCGGCCCGACGGCCAGGTCGCGGTACTCGGCCAGGGCGATGGCGGCCTCGGTCTCCACCGGGCCTCCCCGATGCAGGCGCTCGCTGGCCGGGAGGATCGGCTCGAGGGCGGGGACGGCCTCGCGGGCCTCGTGGTCGATGGGCCGGTTGAGGATCACGCCCACCGCACCCTCCGGCTCGTGCTCGATGAGAAGGACGACGGCGCGGCGGAAGTTCGGGTCGACGAGCGCCGGCGCGGCCACCAGGAGGTCGCCGGCCAGGCTGGGGAAGGGGCCCTCGGGCTCGCTCACCGGCGTCCGCGGCTCAGGCTGATGACGGCGAGCGCGGCCCCGCTGGCCGCCAGCTGGACGGCGGCCGAGGCCCGCGGCGTGGGCAGGCACCCATGCAGGCGCGGGTAGCGGTGCGTGGGGAAGAGGCGGCGCGCGTTCGGGCGCAGGACGTGCTCGAGGTCCGGCGCGGCGCAGCAGAAGCCGCCCCAGAACTCGCGGCTCCGGAGGCCGAACAGGGCGGCGGTGACCGCACCGGTGGCCAGCGTGAGTGCCGCCTCCGAGCGGTGGTCGAGGTCCTCGTGGCGCGGCAGGTCGAGGACCGCATGGGCGCCGACGCAGGCGGCCATGGCGAGCACCGGGTTCCGGACGGCGTGCGCGATCGCCGCCCCCGCCGCGGCATGGGCCATCGTCATCATCGCCGGCGCGAGTCTACCCACGCCCCCAGGCCGCGAACGGGACGACACCCGGTTCACGTTGCTAGCCTGCGCGTAGAGGGCCACTTCGGCCCTCGTTTGCGTGCCCTCATGTTCGAATCCCTCTCCGACAAACTCCAGTCCACCCTCGGCGACCTGCGCTCGCGCGGGACGCTGAGCGAGGCACGACATCGATCGCGCCATGCGCGAGATCCGCCTCGCCCTGCTCGAGGCGGACGTCAACTTCAAGGTCGTCCGGACGTTCGTGGCCGCCGTGCGCGAGCGCGCCATGGGCGGCCGAGGTGGCCGACGAGCCTCACGCCCGGGCCAGCAGGTCGTCAAGATCGTCGACGAGGAGCTGACCGAGCTGCTCGGCGCCGCGAGCACGAAGCTGACTTCGCCGCAGAAGCCGCCGACCGTGATCCTGCTGTGCGGCCTCCAGGGCTCGGGCAAGACGACCGCCGCCGGCAAGCTCGCGCGCCTGCTGGCCAGGCAGGGCAAGAAGCCCGCGCTCGTGGCCTGCGACGTGCAGCGGCCCGCCGCCATCGAGCAGCTGCGAACGCTCGGCCGCCAGGTCGACGTGCCGGTCTTCGACCGCGGCACCGGAGGCCGATCCGGTCGGCGATCGCCGCGCTGGGGCGTCGAGGCGGCGCCGCAGCAGGGCCGCGACGTCGTCATCGTCGACACCGCCGGGCCGCCTGCACGTCGACCGCGACCTGATGGACGAGCTCGTGCGCGTCCGCAACGCAAGGTCAAGCCGCAGAACGTGCTCCTCGTGCTCGACGCGATGACCGGCCAGGACGCGGTCAACGTCGCCGAGCAGTTCCTCGACGCGGTCGACTTCGACGGCGTCATCCTGACGAAGCTCGACGGCGACGCCCGCGGCGGCGCCGCGCTCTCGGTGCGCGCGGTCACCGGCAAGCCCATCGTGTTCGTCGTCCGTCGGCGAGAAGCTCGACGCGCTCGAGGAGTTCCATCCCGACCGCATGGCGTCGCGCATCCTCGGCATGGGCGACGTGCTCTCGCTGATCGAGCGCGCCGAGGAGCAGATCGACGAGGACGAGGCGCGCGAGCTCGAGCGGAAGATGCGCAAGAGCGGACTTCACGCTCGACGACCTGCTCGACCAGCTCCGCCAGATCCGCAAGATGGGGTCGCTGCGCTCGCTCCTCGGGATGCTCCCCGGCGATCGGCAAGCAGGTGAGGACATGCAGGTCGACGAGCGGCAGCTCGACCGCGTCGAGGCGATGATCCTCTCCATGACGCCGGCGGAGCGCCGCAACCCGGCGGTGATCGACGGCTCGCGCCGCAAGCGCATCGCCGCCGGGTCGGGCACGAGCGTGCAGCAGATCAACCAGCTGCTGCAGCAGCACCGCAGATGAAGAAGATGATGAAGCAGGTCGCAGCCGGCGGATCGCCCGCCGATGCGGCATGGGCGCGCCCGGCATGCGCCACGACCGGCGGGCCGCGCCCGTCGCGGGCGCCAGCACGCAAGAAGAAGCGAAGGAGGTGAGACAGCATGGCCGTGAAGATTCGCCTGACCCGCATCGGGTCGAAGAAGAACCCCATCTACCGCGTCGTGGTCGACGACTCGCGCAGCCCGCGCGACGGCCGCGCATCGAGACGATCGGCCGCTACGAGCCGCAGGCCGACGCCGTCGCTGTCGTCGAGATCGACGCCGAGCGCGCCCGCGCCTGGCTCGCCAAGGGCGCCCAGCCCTCGAACACCGTCGAAGAAGCTCCTCAAGATCGCGGGGGTCTGATGATCCGCGAGCTCGCGAGTACCTGTGCGAGAGCCTGGCGCGTCCAAGCCGGAGTGCTCGTTGTCGTTGAGGAGACCGAGGTCGCCGACGGTCGCGGACGGCCACGTCTCGAGCTGCACGTCGCGCCCGAGCGACGTCGGCCGCGTGATCGGCCGCGGTGGCCGCACCGTGCGCGCGCTGCGCACGGTGGTCGCGCGCGGCCGGCGATGCGCGCGGGCGTGCGCGTGACGGTCGAGATCGTTGACGGAGGAGTGAACGCCGCCGCCTGGCGGCCGGCCCGCGCCGCGGCTGGGGGTGGTCGGGCGGCGCGCACGGGCTGGACGGCTCCTTCCGCGTCGACGGCGCCGTCGACTGGTATCGCCTTCGCGCCCGGGCGCCGCTGCTCGGCTCGGCGGCGGAGCGCGCGATGCTCGCGCGCTCGGCGGGACGACGCCGCGCCCGATCGTCCGCGCTGGCGGGCATCGACTCGCGCGAGGCGGCCGAGGCCCTGCGCGGGCAGTCGCTCGAGCTGCGCGACGAGCGACGCTGCCCGAGCCCGAGGAGGACGCGTTCTGGGTGTTCGACCTGGTCGGCGTGCGAGCGTGCTGAGCGCGAGCGCGCCGGCTCGGGGTGGTGCGCGACGTGCTCGAGCGGCCCGGCCAACGACGTGCTCGTCGTGCGACCGGCGGCGGGCGACGAGCTGCTCGTCCCGTTCACCGCGACGCCGTGCCCGACGGTCGACGTCGCGGGCGCGTCGCTCGAGGTGGACCCCGCCTTCGTGGAGGAGGGGCCGGCGGCGTGAGCCTCTCCGAGCTCGACGTCTTCACGCTCTTCCCGCACTGGTTCGCCTGGCTCTCGGAGGAGACGCGGCCGGTGCAGCGCGCCGCTCGCGCGGCGCGGCTGCGCCTGCGCTTCCTCTCGCTGCGCGACTACTCGCCGCTGCCGCACGCGCAGGTCGACGACGCGCCGTTCGGCGGCGGCGCGGGCATGCTCCTGCGCGTCGACGTCATGGTGGCGGCGCGTCGAGGGCGCCTACGGCGGCGCCGCTCGAGGAGGTGCGCGCGCGAGCGCCGGATCGTCGCGCTCGACCCGGGCGGGCGGCCGCTTCGACGACGCCTACGCGCGCGAGCTCGCGGCGGCGACCGGGTCACGCTGCTGTGCGGGCCGCTACGAGGGCTTCGACGCCGCGATCCTCGAGCACGTCGCCACCGAGTCGCTGTCGCCTCGGGCCCGTTCGTCCTCGCGCGGCGGCGAGCCGGCGGCGATGGCCGTCGTCGACGCGGTCTGCCGCCTCCTGCCCGGGCTCGCTCGGCGACGACCGCCTCGAGCGAGGAGGAGTCGTTCTCGCCCGCGCTCGACGGCGCGCTCGAGTACCCGCACTACACGCGGCCGGAGGAGTTCCGCGGCTGGCGCGTGCCGGAGGTCCTGCTCTCGGGCCACCACGCGACGCATCGCCGCGTGGCGCGCGCGAGCAGGCCGCGCGCGCGCCGCGCCGACGACCGCGGCCGGCTGACGCTGCGGCGTAGCGCTGATCGTCTACCATGCGGCCGGTCGTCGACGCCCGAACCGCGCTTTGACCATGCCCATGAACGTCATCCACCGAACTCGAGGCGCGCCAGCTGCGCCAGGTGCCGGTTTTCAAGGCCGGCGACACCGTGCGCGTCCACTTTCAGGTGATCGAGGGCTCGCGACGTCGCGTGCAGGTCTTCGAGGGCATCTGCATCAAGCGCCAGGGCTCCGGCGCCCGCGAGACGTTCACCGTGCGCAAGCAGTCCTTCGGCGTCGGCGTCGAGCGCACGTTCCCCGTGCACTCGCCCAAGATCGACAGGATCGAGGTGCTCGCGATCGGCGACGTGAGCCGCGCCAAGCTCTACTACCTGCGCGGCAAGGTCGGCAAGAAGGCCCGCGTCCGCGAGAAGCAGCGCTAGCGGCGCCGCGTGGGGGAGAGCTTCGCCCGCAGTCCGCCGGGGCCCGTCCGGCTGACCTCCGGGCATGGGCTCGATCATCGACTCGAACCTCCTGCTGCTGGCGGTGGTCCTGCTCCTCGGGGGCTGCGCCGCCTACCTCTTCCTGGGCCCGGCGCGCGAGCGGCGGCAGCGCCTCCGGGTCGTGGTCGACCTGCTGGGGACGCTGGTCGTGGCCGTCCTGGTGGCCTTCGTCGTCCAGCGCTGGGTCGTCAAGCCGTACCGCATCCCGTCGGCGTCGATGGAGAACACGTTCGACATCGGCGACCGGGTGCATCGCCGTCCGGTTCTGTACCACTTCGACGACCCCGCGCGGGGTGACATCATCGTCTTCCATCCGAACGGCAAGGGCCAGTCGGCCTGTCCGGTCGACTCGGTGGCCAGCGTCACCTTCGTCAAGCGCCTCATCGGCCTGCCCGGGGAGTGGATCCGCGGGCTCGGGCGGCCACGTGCAGATCTGCAAGGGGCCCGGCGGCAGCGGCTGCACGACGCTGAAGGAGCCGTACGTCTCGTCGACGCAGGTCGACTTCGGCCCGTCCACGTCCCCAAGGGCCGCTACTTCCTGATGGGCGACAACCGCGCCAGTTCTCCGACGACTCCCGCCACTGGGGCGAGATCCGGCGCTCCCAGATCATCGGCCGGGCCTTCATGATCTACTGGCCGCCGACGCGGATCCGCTTCTTCTAGCTCCGAGCGCGCGAGTGGTCGCGCCGGCCGCAGCGGTGTGTACCCTGGCCCGCCATGGCCGTCGCGTCCGCCGACCCTCCCGACGACGGGCCGCCGCCCGTCCGGGCCGGCGTCTCCTGCGCTTCGACCGCGAGCTCGGCACGGGCCTCGTCGCCGGCGCCGACGAGGCGGGACGCGGCGCCCTGGCCGGCCCGCTCGTGACCGCCGCCGTCCTGCTCGACCACCGGCGGCTGCGGGGCCGCGCCTGCGCGCCCCTGGGCGATGCTCGACGACTCGAAGCGCGCACGCCGCGCCGGTCCGCGAGCGGCTGTTCGAGTCCGTCCTGGCCTGCGCCGAGCGGGTCGGCCGTCATCGTCGTGCCGCCGCCTGGAGATCGACGCCCGTCGGGCTGCACCGCTCGAACCTGCGACGGCCTGGCCCGGGCGCTGACGCTGCTCGACGCGCCCGCGGAGGCCGACGCTGCTCACCGACGGCTTCCGCGTCCCGCTCGCGCGCGACCACCGGGCCGTGGTCGACGGCGACGCCACGCAGCGCCGCCATGGCCGCGGCCTCGATCGTCGCCAAGGTGACCCGCGACCGGCTGATGCGCATCGCGAGCATCACCGCTTCCCGCTGTACGGCTTCGACGGCCACGTGGGCTACGGCACGCCCATGCACCGCGCCGCCGTGCGCCGGCATGGGCCCTGCGAGCTCCACCGCCGGTCGTTCATGTCCATCGCCTACGAGCAGCTGGTCCTGCTCGAGCACGGCGAGGAGGAGGCGTGAGGGCGGCCGCCGAGCGCCGGCGCAAGGCCCTGGGGCGGCGCGGCGAGCGTCTGGCGGCGCTCCTGCTGCGGCTGCGTGGCCTGCGCATCCTCGACCGCAACGTCCGCGTGCGCGGGGCGTGCGAGGTCGATCTCGTGGCCCGGGACGGGCGGGTCCTGGTCCTGGTCGAGGTCAAGGCCCGACGCTCCCTCGACGCCGCCGAGCCCGTGGTGGCCGGGCGCCGGGCGGCGCTGCGCCGGGCGGCGAGGTCCTCATGGCCGCCCCGTGGGCGGCCTGGGCCCAGGGCGTGCGCTTCGACGTGGTCGCCGTCGAGGGCTACCGGATTCCGGCACCTGCGCGACGCGTTCTGACGCCTGCGGCCCTGCCCGGCCCTGCGAGCGTAAGCGCGCTGACGGACCGATCGGGGTCGCACTTTGCGGGCTCTGATCGTCGGTGTGGGCCGCGACGGCCCCCACCCGGGACGAAGATGATCCGACCGGCCCATACGGGAGCCTCCATCGTCTGCCAGCATGGGCGACCTTGACATGGCAGGTGGGGAGGGACTTGGAGTGGTCGACAACTTGAGCGTGGGCGAGGCTCGCGTGCACTGGATCGAGAAGCTTCCCGTCGAGGATGTCTTCGCCGCCGACGTGCTCGAGGAGGGGGGCGTCGCTGCAGTGCACTCCGACCTGGGGTACCTGGTCTGCGCCAACGCACTCGATCGCGACGCCGTGCACCGTGCCGTGTCCGCCGCCGGCGGCGGGCGGTCGCTGCCGTTCGGGATCATCGCCGGTCCCGACGTCGCCGACCGCTTCGCCGTCGTCGGCCGCCGCGCCCGGTGGCTCATGAGCGAGACCTGGCCCGGGACGTTCGCCCTGCGCCTGCCGCGGCGCCGGACGCTCCCGACCTGGGTGGCCGACGAGGCGGTCACCGTCCTGTGCCCGGACGCCTACGCCGCGTCCGTGGCCCGGCTGCTGGGCGCGCCGATCGCCACCATCCCGCTCTCGCGGTGCCGGCGCTGCCCCGATGACCTCGAGCCCCTCGTCACCCTGGGCGCGGTCGACCTCGTCGTCGAGGGCGGGAGCTCCGCCGGCGTGGCGGTGACCGTGCTCGACCTGACCGTCACGCGACCCGTGATGCACGCGTCCGAGAGCATGTTCGAGCCGGCCCGGCTGCGGCGGCTCGTGCCCGACCTCGCCGTCTGAGCCTGACAGCCGTCACGCTCCGGCACACGCGCCGCGCGCGTGGCGACAGACACACGCTCACGGTCCGCGCGCCCGCCGTCACGGGGCGTCGCCTAGCCTGGCAACGTGCTCGCAGTTGCCTACAGCCAGGCCCTCTCGGGGCTCGACGGGGTGGCCGTCGAGGTCGAGGCTCACGTCGCCCGCGGGGTTCCGGCCTTCGTCATCGTCGGCCTGCCCGACAAGGCCGTCATGGAGGCGCGGGAGCGCGTCCGCTCCGGCATCGTCTCGGCCGAGCTCGACTTCCCGCTCCGCCGGGTCACGGTCAACCTCGCGCCGGGCGCCCTGCGCAAGCTCGGGTCGCGGCACGACCTGGCCATCGCCGTCGCCGTGCTCGCGGCCACGGGCCAGGTCCCGGAGGAGCGGGCCCGGAGGGTCCTGTGCCTGGGCGAGCTTGCCCTCGACGGGCGGCTCCGGCCCGTCCCGGGGGCGCTGCTCGCAGCCGAGACGGCGCGGGCCGGCGGGTTCGAGGCGATGCTCTGTCCCGTCGCCTCGGCCCCCGAGGCCGCGCTCGTCAGCGGCATCCCGGCCATCGGCGTCGAGCACCTGGCCGAGGCGGCGGCATGGCTCCGGGCCGAGCGCGAGATCGAGCCGGCGTGCGCCGCGGCGCCCGTGGCCGGCGCCTCCGAGGGCGGAGATCTGGCCGAGGTGCGGGGGCAGCCGCTCGCCCGCCGGGCGCTCGAGCTGGCCGCGGCCGGCGGCCACAGCCTGCTGCTCGTCGGGCCGCCCGGGGCCGGCAAGACGATGCTCGCGCGCCGGCTGGCCGGGCTGCTGCCCGACCTCACACCGGCCCAGGCGCTCGAGGTGACGCGCGTCCACTCGGCGGCTGGGGCGCTGGCCGCCGGGTCCGGGCTGGTGGTCCGGCCGCCGTTCCGCGCGCCCCACCACCGGCCGTCCACGGCAGCCCTGGTGGGCGGCGGCCCGATCCCGCGGCCGGGCGAGATCAGCCTGGCCAGCGAGGGGGTGCTCTTCCTGGACGAGCTCGGCCGAGTTCGCGCGGCACGCCCTCGAGGCCCTGCGTCAGCCGCTCGAGGACGGCGAGGTCGTCGTGGCCCGCGTCGGAGGGCGGGTGTGCCTGCCGGCCCGCGTCCAGCTCGTCGCGGCCATGAATCCCTGCCCCTGCGGTGGGCTGGACGGCTGCGCCTGTCCGCGGGAGCGCGTCGACGCCTATCGCGCCCGCCTCTCGGGGCCGCTCCTCGACCGCCTCGACCTGGTCGTGCGCGTCGACCGTCCCGATCCCGCGGACATGCGCCACGACCGGCCGGAGACGTCCGCGGTGGTGGCGGCACGCGTGGTCGCGGCGCGGGGGAGGCAGTCCGACCGGCGGCAGCGCGGCCCGAACGCCCGCCTCGCACTGGAGGACCTGGAGGCCGCGGGCATCGACGACGACGCGACCGACCTCCTCGAGCGGGCCTTCCGGACGCAGGCGCTCTCCGGCCGGGCCCACGTGCGGCTCCTGCGGGTCGCCCGGACGGTGGCCGACCTCGCCGCCGCGGCGACCATCGCCCGCGGGCATCTGGCCGAGGCCCTGGCCCTGCGTCCGGCGGCCAGCGTGCCCTCGTGACGGCCGCGAGCCGGCTGCGCCGCGGCGGCCCGGGCTGGCCGCCGGCGCTCGAGCACCTGGGCGCCGCCGCTCCCGAGGCGCTGTGGGTGCGCAGCGGCGCGCCGCTCGACGAGCTCACCCGGCCCGCCGTCCGTGGCCGTCGTCGGGGCCCGGCGGTGCTCCGCCGCGGCCGAGCGGTTCGCTCGCGACCTGGCCGCCGGGCTGGCCGCGGCCGACGTGGCCGTCATCAGCGGCCTGGCGCTCGGGATCGACGCGGCGGCGCACGCGGGCGCGCTCGACGGCGGAGGGCGCACCGTGGCCGTCCTCGGCTGCGGCATCGACCGCCTGTACCCGGCGCGCCATGCCGCGCTCGGCGAGCGGGTGGCCGCGGTGGGCGCCGTGATCTCGGAGTGGGGGCCGGGCGTCGAGCCGGCGCCCTGGCGCTTTCCCGTCCGCAATCGCCTCATCGCCGCCCTCGCGTCGGCCACCGTCGTCGTCGAGGCCACGCGCCGCTCGGGCGCGCTGATCACGGCCGACCATGCGCTCGCCCTCGGCCGCGACGTCCTGGCGGTCCCCGGCCCGGCGTGGAGCGTGCTCGGCGAGGGCGTGAACGATCTCCTTCGGGCCGGCGCGATGCCCGTGACCGGGCTCGACGACGTCCTCGATGCCCTCGGGCTCCCGGTCGCGACGGCGCCCGCCCATCCCGGCCCCGAGCCGGACCTCGGTCCCGAGGCCGAGGCCGTCCTGGCCCGGCTTCGCCGGGAGCCGGCGCGGCCCAACGAGCTCGCCCTGACGCTCAGGATGGACGCGAGCGCTGTGACCATGGCCCTGGCCGAGCTCGAGCTGGCAGGCCTGGTGGTGCGCGAGGCCGGCGACCGGCTGTCGGCGGTGGCTCCCGGCGTCAGCCCGCGGGCACGATGAGGGCGTCGAGGTCCCGCGGGTACGTGGTGAGGACGTCGATGCCGTCCTCCGTCACGAGCACGGTGTCGGAGTGGCGAAAGCCGCCCAGGTCCGGGTGGTAGAGGCCCGGCTCGACGGTGAAGACCATGCCCGGGCGGACCTCGGTGTGGTCGCCGAGGTCGAGGAAGGGCCCCTCGTGGTAGCGCAGGCCGATGGCGTGCCCGGTGTGGTGGCGCCACCGGTCCCAGAGGCCGTTCGCGTCGTAGTACGCCCGCACGGCGAGATCGACGTCGGAGCAGCGCGCGCCCGGCCGGATGGCGTCGAACGCCACCTGCTGGGCGGCCGTGGCGTGGTCGAAGAGGCGGCGTTGCGCATCGGACGGCGGCCCGATGACGAGGGTCCGCTCGAGCTCCGACAGGTAGCCCCAGACGGGCGCCGTGGCGCCGCTCACGAGCACGTCGCCGACCTCGAACGTGATGTTGCCGGCAAGCGTGTGCGGGATCGCCGAGTTGCGGCCGATCTGCCCCCGGTACACGGCCATCGCTCCATCCACGAAGGGGTTGCCTGCCCGGTAGCGGTCGCCCAGCGCCTCGAGCATGGCGACCGTGGCCTCCATCCCGGCACGCCGCGAAACCTCGGTCTCGCTCGCGCCGGGACGGGTGAAGCGCTGCAGGAGGCGGTGGGCGAGCTCGGCCCAGCGCACGCTCTCGCGCAGGCAGGCGACCTCCGCCTCGCTCTTGACGGCCATCAGGTCCTCGATCGCGGCAGCGATGGGGACCACCGTCGCGCCGGTGAGCTCCGACAGCGTCGGTCCCCGGTAGCCCAGGATCCACGGATAGCCATCGAGGTCCGCCCCGATGCGGTCCCGCAGGCCGAGCTCGGCGAGCAGCCTGGCGAGGACGTCCGTGGCGGTCGGCTCGCCCGGGTACTCGGGGTAGTGGGCGATGTGGTCGAGGCCGGTCTGCCCGGCCGCGTGCTCGACCTCGAGGCGCGGGACGAACAGCGCGCGCTCCCCGCCAGGGCCGAGCACGAAGGCAATCGGCCGCTCGGTGGGCGCGAAGGCGAACCCGGTGAGGTACTGAACGCGCAGGGCGTCGAAGACGACCGCTCCCCGTAGCCCCGCGGCACGCACCTGCTCGCCGAGCTGCGCGGCACGCCGCTCGTGCTCGGCCAGTGGGATGCCCAGTGCGGACGCCACCCGCCGACTGTACCGAGGCGTGCTTGCCAATCTGCCCGGCACGCCGTTCAATGCCGGTCTCGGCAAAGATCGGGGGACGGCATGGGCGACGATCTGCACGAGGCGCGGCGCCGCAGGGTGATCGAGAACGAGGAGCTCTTCCGGGCGGCGAACGAGGCGCAGGACGCCCAGCTCGGCGGCGAGGCTGTCCGGCCGGTGGAGTACTTCTGCGAGTGCGCGGAGGTCAGCTGCGTGGCCCGCGTGACGCTCACCAGCGACCGGTATCGCGACATCCACACGCATCCCCTGCGGTTCGTCATCGTGCCCGGCCACGAGCTGGCCGAGTTCGAGCAGGTCGTCGAGGAGGGCGACGGCTACGCCGTGGTCGAGAAGGAGACCTGATCGGCGGCTCGGGTGGGCCGACACCACCCCGCGATGCACCGCCGAGCCTGGTCGACGTCCCCCGATCGGGCCAGGCCCTTCGGCCTAGTGCGCGCCCACGTCGGCCACGGGGCGGAAGCGCAGGGCCGACCACACGTCGTCGATCGCGACCTGGCTGACCGGCCGCCAGCCGCGGTCGCGGAGGAAGTCCCAGCCCCGGTCGCGTGTGAGGTCGGTGGACAGCCCCGAGGTCTGCTTGGGGTACGTCATCCACAGGGCGCCGCCGGGTGCGAGCGCCGCGAGGGCCGCGGGAAGCCGCCGCTCGAGCTCGGCCGAGTCATGGACGAAGACCTGAACGAAGGCGGCCCCAGGCGGGGTCGAATGAGCCTCGACGTCGGTCGTCATCCCATCGAGCGCTTCGAGATAGCCCTCGGGAGCGCCGATGACCACGACCCCTCCCGATGGTGGGACGTGAAGCTTGCGGGCCAGGGCGCTCGGAGTCATGTCCCGAGGCCATCGTTACCGCGAACGGCGGTCCCGGTCAACCGCTGATCGTCCCTGAGGTGGCTGGTACCATCGACGGGCGGCCGAGGGGCGTAGCTCAGTTGGTAGAGCATCGGTCTCCAAAACCGAGGGTCGCAGGTTCGAGTCCTGTCGCCCCTGTATCCCAACCAAGCCGAATCCCGCAGCCGGAGACCCACTACGCGAAGAGCGGCGACGTCGCCATCGCCTACCAGGTCACGGGCGACGGACCATTCGACCACGTTTTCGTTCCGCCATTCCTCACGCACGTTGAGCTGATCTGGAGGATCGCCTCCTTCGCGCCCATCCTGCGCCAGATGGCCTCGTACTGTCGGCTTATCCGGTTCGACAAGCGGGGGACGGGAATGTCTGATCGCGTGAGCGGCGCGCCCACCCTCGAGACGCGCATGGACGATGTGCGGGCGGTCATGGACGCAGTGGGCTCGAAGCGGGCGTCGCTCTACGGTGGCTCGGAGGGTGCCGCGATGTGTCTTCTCTTCGCGGCCACGTATCCAGAGCGCACCGCGGCTTTGGTGCTGGGCAGCGCCTACCCTCGGGCGATGTGGGCGCCCGACTACCCGTGGGGCCGGACCGAGGGGGAGTATCAGCAGCAGATGGAGCGCGACCGGCGGCTGTTCGGCCCGCGTGACGAGGCGCTTGAAGCCGTGCGGTCGCGCATTCAACTCGGCGACGACGGAGAGGCGAATGAGTGGCTCGACTACTTCCGCTGGAGCGGGAGCCCGGGATCCGTTGAGGCCCTCGCGCTGATGAACAAGGAGATCGACGTCCGCCACGTCCTGCCGGCGATCCGCGTACCCACTCTCATCATCCATCGACCCGAGGACACGGTCGTCCCCGTCGGCGTAGCCGAGTACATGGCCGATTGCATTCCGGGAGCGCGCCTCGTCGAGCTGCCCAGCGGCGGGCACTTGGTCACCGGGGAGGCAGCGGCCGCGGACACGGATGAGGAGGAGCGCTTCCTGACCGAGGTCTGGGAGTCGGGCGCCTGGGAGGAGTCCGAGCCCGACCGGGTGTTGGCCACCGTCCTCTTCACCGACATCGTGGGCTCGACCGAGCGCGCCGCCTCGCTCGGCGACCGCGCCTGGCGGGAGACTGCTGGAGCGCCACCACGACCTGGTACGCCGCCAGCTGAGGCGCTTCCGTGGGAAGGAGGCGGACACGGCGGGCGACGGCTTCCTCGCCTCCTTCGACGGGCCGGCACGCGCGATCCGCTGCGGTTGTGCCATCTCGCAGGTCATGGCCGAGCTGGGCCTCCAGGTGCGCGTCGGCCTGCACACCGGCGAGTGCGAGCTCATCGACGGCAAGGTGGCCGGCATCGCCGTCCACACGGGAGCACGCATCACCTCCCAGGCTCAGCCCGGGGAGGTGCTCGTCTCCAGCACGGTCAAGGATCTCGTCGCCGGCTCCGGGCTCGCTTTCGAGGACCGCGGGCACCATGAGCTCAAAGGCATCCCGGGCGAGTGGCGCCTATACGCGGTGCAGCCCTGACCGCCAACCAACGCTCGGCCAGCCACTCCACGACCTGAGCCGTCCCGGGTGAGGGCGAACAACATGGGGCCAGAACGGAAGCACGTCGCCATCGCGCCGTTGGATGGTGCGTCAGCCGATGTGCTCGATCCCGTCCGGCAGGCCGATCCACGGGTGCATGCGGTCCTCCCACACCGAAACGCGCGGCGCGGGGAAGTTCGGGTCGGCGAACGCGCCGACTGGCACCGCGATGTGCTCCAGGTCGGGGCAGAAGTAGACGGTCGCGCCGCAGCGCGGGCAGAAGAAGAACGAGCGCCCCTCGCCGTCGTCGGAGATCCGCACGTACTCGGTCGCGTCGCCCTCAATCCGCACCTGCTCGCGGGGCCAGCGTGCCTGCATCCCCAAGACGCTCCCTGTGCGCCGCTGGCAGGCGAGGCAGTGGCAGATCGAGACCCTGACAGGGTCGCCCTCGACCTCGGCCGTGAGCTGCCCGCACGAGCAGGATGCGCGCCGCGTCGCGATGTCGGGACGGTACCGCGCCGCTTGGAGTCGTGGTCAGGTTCGGCCCTCGAAGCATGCCCGCACGCTAGCCTCGGCGTGGTGTTCGACCACGTCGCCATCGCCGTCTCGGACTTGGCCGCGTCCGAGCGGTTCTACCGCACCGTCCTCTCCGTGCTGGGGGTCGAGCCCAGCCACGCGGACGCCGAGCTTGTCGAGTGGGAGGACTGGGACATCGGGCCCGCGGACCGCGAGCACCCCCTGACCCGCGGCCTCCACGTCGGGTTCCGCGCGCCGAGCCGTGCGGCTGTGGACGCCTTCTGGCAGGCGGGGATCGACGCCGGGTACCGCGACGACGGCGCGCCCGGGCCGCGCACGCAGTACGGACCCGACTACTACGGCGGGTTCCTGCTCGACCCGGACGGCAACAGCGCCGAGGCCGTGCACGGCGAGCGGGCGCACCCCGTGCCCGACGGCCGCATCGACCACCTGTGGATCCGCGTCGCCGACCTCGCGGCGTCCAAGCGCTTCTACACGACCATCGCGCCCTACGCCGGGATCCGACTGGGGGACGACGAGCCCGGCCGCGTGCAGTTCAGGGGCGAGGACTACAGCTTCTCGCTGATCGACGACGGGCGGCCGCTCACGGAGCACGTCCACCTCGCGTTCCCCGCCCGCGAGGACGCCACGGTGCGCGCGTTCCACGCCGCCGCACTCGCCGACGGCCACGAGGACCACGGCGGTCCGGGGGAGCGCACGGTGTACCACCCCGGCTACTACGGCGCGTTCGTCCTGGACCCCGACGGGCACAACGTCGAAGTCGTCAACCACAACCGCTGAGCGGCGACCGCCTGAACCTCTGATGGCCCCGTGGGTTAGCGGTGCCCCCCGGTAACTGCAGCTCGACGATCCCGTTGCTGGAGGCAGTGCTCGTGTCGGGACCATGCTTGCCACCCGGTCTCTGGATCTGGCGTCGTCAGGACGCCGCGAAGTCGACGTCCTTCGCTTCCACCGTGCCGGCGGTCCGCCCCGGAGCCTCATGATTGCCCCAGTAGAGATTCGTGTGTGCGATGACGAGCTCCGGCGGCGGCGCACCCCAGGGTGAGAGATCCTCGGTCGTATGCGCATCGCTGACGAGTGTCGCGTCATAGCCGCGGACGAGTGCGCCGTGCAGCGTCGAGCGCACGCATTCGTCCGTCTGCGCGCCGACGACGACGAGGCGCCCGACGGCCAGGTCGGCGAGTACGGACTCGAGCGCCGTCTCCTCGAACGAGTCCGGGTACCGCTTCTGGACGAGCGGCTCATTCTCGTCCGGGCTCAACTCCGGGACGATCTTCCATTGCTCGCTTCCCTGCGCGAGGTTGTCGCTCGAGTGCTGCACCCAGACGACCGGAACCTCCGCAGCGCGAGCTTTCTCGACGACGGTGCCGACATTCACGACGACGGTGTCCCGCTCGTAGGCGCCGCCCACGACGCCGTTCTGCACGTCGATCACGAGAAGTGCAGTGTTCGGGCGGTTCTCGAGCGTCGTCATGGCCTCCCCCTGGTCGCGCAGCTCGGACAGCCGGACGCTAGCGGGTTGAATACGGGCGCGACGGGGTGTCCGTGCCCATGTGGCCAACGCTCGAACATCAGCCACCTCTCCCCGTCACAGACCGTCGACAGCGAAGGTCGATACGCCCGTGACCACGACGAGATCGCATCCCCAGGTCGAACCCCAGTCGCGATTCTCCTCGACCCGTTTCATCTACCCAGAGGCCGTTTCCTTTGATCGAGCAGTGACCTCAAGTAATCCTCCATCTTGTTGAAGCTGTCTTCCTGGCCGTCGGACTTGGTCATGTGGTCACGGCCGGCCTTGTCGCGGAACGCCAGCTTCATCGTCAGCGTCGTCACTCCGTCAGTTTCGTGCAGATCCACGGACTCGACGGCGTCCGCATCTGGCCACCCTTCGAACAGCCACGTCGCGACGGTCCGGGTCGGCGGCTCGACCTCCAGGTAGGTTCCCCGAAACGAGCACTCGGTTCCGTCTTCGGTCACGAAGACGATGTGGTAGCTCCCCCCGACGCGCAGGTCGATCGAGCACTCCGTCACCTCGCACGTAAACGGAGCGAACCAGTTGCTCACATGCTCCGGCTTCGTCAGTACGTCGAAGACGAGTTCGATCGGAGCGTCGAACTCTCGAGTGGTGACAATCTCGAGATCGTTCGGGAATTCGATGACTGCCGATCCATGCCGATTAGGTGTCACTGCGGCTCTCCTTGTTGTTGGAGCTCTTTGAGGTAGTCGTCCATCCGATCCAGTCGCTCGTTCCACGCCTGCTCGTACTTGGCCAACCACTCGTGAAACGGCCGAAGGCGTGCGGGTTCCAGGCGGTACAGCCGACGACGTCCCTCCGCCCGGCACCTGACGAGTCCCACCTCGCTGAGCACCCGTAGGTGCTTCGAGACCTGAGGCTGGGACATCGAGAGGTCGTTCACGATCGCCCCGACCGCCTTCTCGCCTGTGATCAGCGCGTCCAGGATTTCGCGACGGTGCGCCTCGGCAATGGCATTGAAGACATCCGACGTCGTGGAAGAGCGGGCCACGCCGCCATCATATTCCGATATAGGAATGTGTCAAGCGCGCACGAGTCTCACCTCGCCTGATCGACGATCAGGCGAGAGGACGCTCGCGCATGGCCGTTCGCCCTATCCGGCGGCGGGGGCGAAGAAGTCGATGAGCAGCTCGTTGACGCGTTCAGCCTCGTCGTGATGGACCCAGTGCGACGCGTCGGCCAGTCGCTCGACGCGGTCGAGGTTGGGCACGTCGTCGTGCTCGGGCTCGGCGAGATCCGGGCCGAGGTAGTGGTCGCGCTCTCCCCAGATGACCAGTGTCGGTGCCGAGATCGGGCGAATCTGTGCTGCGGCTTCCTTCTGGGACTGACGTACCGAGGCGCGGTAGTAGTTGATCATCCCGGCCGCTGCGCCCGGCTGCGACCACGCCTCGACATAGCGCTCGAGCTCCTCCGGCGTGTAAGGCGGGTTCGCGTCATGCAGGAAGTGCCGGAAGAAGTGCCAGTCTCTGGCGTGCACCACGTCCTCGGGCAGTCCCGGTATCGCAAAGAAGAAGAAGTACCAGGACTTCCGTAGCTGGCTCGGGTGGTGCAGTCCCTCCTGGAGCCGCCGCGGATGGGCCGCGTTGAGGATGGCGAGCCGGTCGACCACCTCGGGGTGGTTCATCGCGACGGTCCAGGCGATGCTTCCGCCCCAGTCGTGACCGACCAACAGCGCGGACTCGGCGCCGAGCTCTCCGATGAGAGCGCTGATGTCGGCCGCGAGCAGATCGACGGCGTAGGCCTCGAAGCCCTCCGGCTTCGACGACAGGTTGTAGCCACGCGTGTCGGGGGCGACCACCCGATACCCCGCCGCCGCGAGCGGCGCGATCTGTCGCCGCCAACCAAACCAGAACTCCGGGAAACCGTGCAGCAGCACGATCAGCGGCCCATCGCCGGCCTCGACGTAGTGCAAGTTCGCATCGCCAACCTGCGCGTAGGCCTCCCGAAGCTCGATCCCGACGTCAGGGAGCACGCTCGTGGTGGTCATGAGGACCTCCGTGGGTAGGGGCTCGCGCGCGACCCTACGCCGGTCGGTCTGGGGAAGCAACGACGGTCGGTGGCTCGAGCCCTGTCGCCCCTGTCAGCTGCCAGGCGGATCTCACGTAGCCACGCTCGTTGCCGGCCGGCGACGCGACGGCAATCCACCTGGCATCGGCCGATCGGCGATCATGGGGGCATGCAGACCGCCGTCGACATCCTTTTCGGTGTCTTCCTGCTGCTCCCGGTCGTCGTCGCCCTCGGCCTCTTCGTCTGGGCGGCGAAGAAGGACGGCGAGGACGACAAGGCGGTGCAGGAACGTCTCGGTACCCGCCGCAAGACGTGACGGGCTGACCGCCTAGCGCGAGCCGAACCGCCGGCGGCCCGCGCTTCTAGACTCGGTCGCACGCAATGCCGTGGCAACGCCCAACGCGGTGGCAACGCCCGGAGCGGCTGCAGCGCTCCATCGATCACCTCGGCGAGCCGCTGGTCTCGCGCGACGAGCTCGGCGAATCGCCCCTCTGGCCCACTGCCGCCGTCGTGACCGCGGCGGGCCTGTACGTGACCCTGCCGACGACGTTCATCGCCGGCGGGTCGAGCGCCGGGATCTTCGGGGCTGCGCGGTGGGTCGTCGCCGGGCTCGTCGCCCTGCTGCTCATCCTGCTGGTGCTGACCGCCCCGCGATTCCGGGTCGTCCAGCGCGCCACCTCGGAGGCGGCCAAGCTCAGGCTCACACGCCGGGTCGCCTCGATCGCAGTGATCGCCCTGATCAGCGTGGCGAATGCGACCTCCATCGTCGTCCTCGTCCATTACCTCGTCGCCGGGGCGCAGACGAACGCCCGTCTCCTGCTGCGGGCGGGCATCCACCTGTGGTGCATGAACGTGCTCGTGTTCGGCCTGTGGTTCTGGCAGCTCGACGGCGGCGGCCCGGTCGAGCGGCGGATCCACCCGCCCAGGCGAGGACGCGACTTCCTCTTCCCGCAACAGACCTTCGAGGAGGACGCCTACGGGCGCTGGCAGCCGATCTTCATCGACTACCTCTACCTCGCGTACACCAACGCGACGGCCTTCAGCCCGACCGACGCGATGCCGCTGAGCAGGTGGTCGAAGGTGCTCATGATGGTCGAGTCGGCTGCGAGCCTGCTCCTGGCCATCATGGTTGTCGCGCGCGCCGTGAACATCCTTCGCTAGCCCGAATAGCTGAGCTGCTCGTCCCAGTCGGGGCGCCCTTCCGGCGTGAGGTCGAAGAGGTTCCAGACCGGTTCGAGCGTGCCGACGTGGCGCGGGTCCTGCCCGGGGTCGGTCGGTGCATACAGGAGCTCCGAGCCCCAGTGGTGGCGGATCGTGTCGCCGGTGCGGTGGAAGACGTTCAGCATCGGCTCCTGGGACCCGTCAGGGCTCTCGGCGAGGTAGTCCCGGTTGTAGGTGTTGGCGGCAGAGGACAGGAGCCGCAGCCGCGACCAGCCGCGCTCCGCGGCGAACGCCAGGACACGCGAGAGGGGTGCCTTCGCGACCACCGCGAGGTTGAGCTGCTGGCCCGCGTGCTCCGCGGCGCCGTCGAGCTGGTCGAGGAAGGCGACGCATGACGGGCACGGGCCCTCCGCGAGCGGCAGCCGCGCCGTGTCACCGGTTGCCGGCCCCGGCCGGTCGTCGTGAGGATCGCGGGGGAACATGAAGCTGTAGATCACGAGCGAGTCCCTGCCAGGCGCGAACAGCTCCGACAGCCTCACCTCGGCCGCCGTGCCGTCCGCTCCTGCCCCCTGGAAGACGTAGTCCTCGGGAACAGCGGCCGCCCGGAGGCAGCTCACGCCTCGCGGCCGCCACCGCCTCCGTGGCGCGCCGCAGCTCGATCTCCTGCTCGAGCAGACGATCGCGCGCCGCCCGGTACTCCGCCGACTCGCCTGGAAACGCGGTTCTCATGGTCTCCCCTTTCGGTGACTCACCCGAGAGGACCGGACGACGTCCCGAGACTCATCGGGTCAATACGGCGACGAGCGGCTCCACGGCGGCCGTGCCAGGGTCGCCGTCAGCTCGCGGGCGCCGTCGCGCAGCACCGGCTCGCCGTGCGTGACCAGCACGCGCTCGATGTCGAGCCGCGTGAGCGGCTCCAGCGTGGGGAGGAAGCGCTCCTCGTACCACGTGCGGTCGAGGTCGCGATGCCTCGGCCACACGCGCAGCTCCCCGTCGATCTCGAGCACGGTGTCGCCGAACGCCAGGGCGCGGTGGGTCGGCAGCTCGAACGGGATCTCGGCGCGGCGCGGCTTGCCGATGGCGTGGGCACGCACGCCCCCGTCGAGCGTCTCGCCTCCGCGCAGGGGACGAAAGGCCGAGCGGTCGTCGAGCCGCGTGGCGCAGTGCTCGTGGCCGTAGATGGTGACCTCGTGCCGGTCGCGCCAGCGCCGCCACAGAAGCTCGGAGCCGCGCACGTGGAACGGCGTGGTGACGAGGATGCGCACCCGTCCGCGCACGACCTCGTCGAGGGACGCGAGCAACGGATCGGTCTCGCGGGCGACCAGCGGGTCGACGAGGATCGTGTCCTCGCCGTCGCGCAGCACGTATGCCGTCATGGTCGGAGGGATGCCGTTGCGGGTGACCGTGACCCGCCACAGCCCGGGCGCGACCTCGTCGAGGGAAGACATCGACGCGATCATGGCGCGACAGCGGACCTCGCGTGTGACCGCCGTACACTCGCGCGGTGCCGATCTGCCCGAGCTGCGGGAACGAGGCTCCGGAGGGCTCGCGCTTCTGCAACGTCTGCGGGGCGGCCCTGGCGGAGGCCGCGCCGTCGCGCGAGCAGCGCAAGGTCGTCACGGTCCTCTTCTGTGACGTCACCGGGTCGACGGCGCTCGGGGAGCGGCTCGATCCGGAGTCGCTGCGAGGGCTTCTGGCCCGCTACTTCGAGCACATGAAGGCCATCGTCGAGCGCCACGGCGGGACGGTGGAGAAGTTCATCGGCGACGCCGTCATGGCCGTGTTCGGGGTGCCCCTCCTGCACGAGGACGACGCCCTGCGCGCGCTGCGGGCCGCGAGCGAGATGGCGGCGGAGCTCCCGGCGCTCGGGATCGAGGGCCGGATCGGCGTGATGACGGGCGAGGTCGTGACCGGGACGGCGGAGCGCCTGGCCACCGGCGATGCGGTCAACGTCGCCGCCCGGCTCGAGCAGGCCGCCGCGCCGGGCGAGGTGCTCCTCGGCGAGGACACGCTGCGGCTCACGCGCGACGCCGTCGACGTCGAGCCGGTCGAGCCGCTGTCGCTCAAGGGCAAGGCCGCGCCGGTGAGCGCCTATCGCCTGCTCGCGGTGCATGGGGACGACGGCGTCGCCCGCCGCCCCGGCGCGCCGATGGTCGGCCGGGTCACCGAGCTTCGGCGCCTGCGCGACGCGCTCGACCAGGCCGTGCGCGACCGCTCCTGCCAGCTCTTCTCGATCCTCGGCGCCGCCGGCGTGGGCAAGTCGCGGCTCACGGCCGAGCTGATCGCGTCGCTCGAAGGCGCACGGGTCGTGCGCGGCCGCTGCCTGCCGTACGGGGAGGGCATCACCTACTGGCCGGTGGTCGAGGTCGTGAAGCAGCTCGGCGACGTCGAGCTCGAGGGCGATGCCGGCGAGGCGATCCGCAGCCTGCTCGGCCAGACGGCGACGCAGGCGCCGCCGACGAGATCGCCTGGGCGGTTCGCAAGCTCCTCGAGCGCGCCGCCGACGACTCGGCCCCTCGTGTGCGTCTTCGACGACGTGCACTGGGGCGAGGCGACGTTCCTCGACCTCGTCGAGCACGTCGCCGATCTGTCGCGCGAGGCGCCGATCCTGCTCGTCTGCATCGCGCGGCCGGAGCTGCTCGACCGCGGCCGTCCTGGGGCGGGGGCAAGCTCAACTCGACGACCGTGCTGCTCGAGCCGCTCGATGCCGACGACACCGATCGCCTCATCGCCGGCCTCGGCGACCTCGACGACTCCCTCCGCGCAGCGGGTGCGGGAGGCGGCCGAGGGCAACCCGCTCTTCGTCGAGCAGATGGTCGCGCTGGTGCGCGAGTCGCGGGACGGCGAGGTCATCGTGCCGCCCACGATCCAGGCCCTGCTCGCCGCCCGGCTCGACCAGCTCGGCGCGCAGGAGCGGAACGTGCTCGAGGCGGGCTCGGTCGAGGGACGGCTGTTCCACCGTGGCGCGGTCCAGGCTCTGACCCCGGCGAGGCGCACGTCGCGCGCGCCTGACGCAGCTCGTCCGCAAGGAGCTCGTCCGGCCGGACAGGCCCGAGCTTCCGGGCGAGGATGCCTATCGCTTCCGCCACCTCCTGATCCGCGACGCCGCCTACGAGTCGCTGCCAAAGGCGGCCCGCGTCGCAGCTGCACGCGAGTTCGCCGCCTGGCTCGAAGAGCACGGGAACGATCTCGTCGAGCTGGACGAGATCGTCGGGTACCACCTCGAGCAGGCCGCACCGCTACCGGATCGAGCTCGGCGTGCCCGACGAGGAAACGGCGGACCTGGCCGCCGCGCGCACGAGCCCGTCTCGCCGCGGCCGGCCGTCGCGCGCTGGCCCGCGAGGACGGCGCCTCCGCCGGGCCTGCTGGCTCGCGCCGTCGCGCTGCTGCCGGCGGGATCGCCTACGACCGGGGCTCGAGCGGGATCTGGCCAGCGCGTACTTCCAGACGGGACGGCCCGGGCCATGGAAGCGGCCATGACCTCGCTCGCGACGCGCGCGGCTGCGCACGGCGACCGCGTGGCGGAGATCGACGCCAGCCTGGTCGCGGCGGTCGCCCGCACGTACGCCGATGCCAGCCGGTTCGACGAGCTGGAGGCGCTGGCCCTCGAGCTGCTCCCGAGCTGGAGGAGGCTGGTGACGCCCTCGGCCTCTACGACGTCTGGCATGCGATCGCCACGGTCGAGCACGGAGAGGGGGCGCAATGCGGCCAAGCTCGTCGCCGGCCGAGAAGGCCCTCGCCTATGCGCGGGAGCTCGGAGTCGAACGGCTGGCCAGCCAGCTCTACCCGTTCCTGGCCACCGCACGGCTGATCGGGCCGACGCCCATCTCCGACCTCCTGTCCTGGATCGACGCGCAGGAGGCGGCCGGGACCCGCCACTCCGCCTTCTCGCCGCCGAGCGCTGGCCCTGCCATGATCGGCCGCGTCGACGAGGCGCGCGAGATTCAGGCGGCTGCGTTCCATCGCGCGACGGAGCTCGGATCCGCCCTGCGCTCTGCCATCTGCTGCAGCTTCGGAAGCGAGGTCGAGAGACGGGCGGGCGACGCGGCGGCCTCCGAGCGCTGGGCCCGGGAAGCATGCCGGCGCATGGAGGAGATGGGCCATCGCGCGTGGCTCTCGACCTACGCCGGCCTGCTCGGCGTCTGTCTCTGCGCGCCTCGGGCGCTACGACGAGGCCGACGAGCAGGCGGAGAGGAGCAGGTCGCTCGGGCGCGCCCGACGACCTCGCTACGCAGACGCTCTGGAGGCAGGCGAGGGCATCGTCCTGGCGCACGGCGGCGAGGCCGAGGGCGCCGAGCGTCTGCTGCGGGAGGCCGTGCGCTCGCTCGCTCCCACAGACGACGTCGATGCTCCAGGCCGACCTGCGATCGCGCTGTCGCAGGTGCTCGACCTCGCCGGCCGGCCGCGTGAGGCGCGCGCCGAGTTGGAACGCGCGCTCGAGCCCTGTTCGAGCAGAAGGGCGACCTGGTCGACGCCGCCCGGCCCGCGAGCGCCTGCGCCGACTGGCCGGCTCGTAGCCGTCGGACTGGGATTTGGAGCGAGTGGCGTAGACTGGATGTTGCCGGTCAGCGTGGCGCTGTCACCTGAACCACGTCCGACCGGCTCGGGGATGCCGACCGCCCGCCCATGGCCGGTGGAAAGCGTTGGCCGAGAGCCGTGGGGATCTTCCATGCCACCACGGGCTGGTCGGGCGAGGTCGTCGCGCAGATCACCTCGATCTCGCTGCCGATCCTCCTGATCGCGCTCGTCCTGCGAACCGGCGAGATGTTGCTGAACGCCGTGGCGTGGCGCAACATCCTGCGCTCCGCCTATCCGGGTGCCGGTGTCCGGCTGCGGCCCGTCCTCGGCGCGTACGCCGGCGGCATCGCCCTCAACGCCCTTCTGCCTGCCCAGGCGGGCACCGTGGCCATGCTCGGCCTGTACCGGGCGCAGATCCAGCAGTCCAGCGTGGCCGGCCTTCTGGGCGCAAGCTTCGTCCAGAACGTCCTCTACCTGATGATCGGAGCCGTGCTCTGCGTGGTCCTGGTGGCGAGCCGGCCCGCGTCATTCGACATGCACTTCGCCTGGGCCCACCAGCACACGATGCTCGTGCTCGTCGGCGTCGTGGTGAGCGTGATCGCGGCGCGCATCCTGTGGCGCCGCTTCCGCCGGAGCTGGACCGACGCCGTCGAAGGCGCCGCGATCCTTGCGCACCCCCGTCGCTACGTCACCCAGGTGGCGGGGCTCCAGCTGGCCTCCTACGTCCTCCGCCTGGGAGTCACCGGGACCTTCCTGCTGGCCTACCGCATCCCCGTCTCGCCGCGCACGATCTTCCTCGTCGTCGCGGCCAACTCGATCTCGTCCACGTTTGCGCTCACCCCGGGAGGCCTGGGGACGCAGCAGGTGCTTGCCTCGGTCGCCCTGCGGCGGGTCGCGGCCTCCAACGTGGTCGCGGCGTTCTCCCTGGGCCAGCAGTTGATCGTCATGGCCTGGGATGTGGTCCTCGGGCTGTTCCTGCTCGCGTGGACCATCGGCTGGCAGGCGACGAGCGACCTTCTCCGCCGCACGAGGCCCGCGCCGGCGACGGTGACGCCGACGCTTTAGAGCTCATTTCAGAATGACCCTGACCGCGCTGGACGCCGCTGAACGGCCCGAGGCGGGTGTCCTCGGTCGGCGCCGTACCACTGACGAGTACTGCCACCTCCCTCGTCGCGGGCCTCGGAGCCGCCCATCGACGCCCAGCCCGTGAGTCTCATTCTGAAATGAGCTCTAGTGGACCCGTCTGCGCCTGAGAGCCTCAGGCGACGAGCACCTGCAGCGCGTACGACTCGTCGAGGCAGTCGTTCAGGCGGACGACGACGTCCGACCCGTCGCGGAAGGTGAACACCTTGTAGGTCTCCACCGGAAGCGACCACTTGGGGTCGGTGATCGTCAGGGCGACTGCGACACGATCGCCGCGCTCGAAGACGTCGCCGAGCGCGAAGCTCCGGCCGTTGGCGTGGTGCGATCCCAGTCGCTTGATCATCCTTTTGCGATCGGGGCAGACGGGCGTGTCGTCGGCGTCGCGGCCCTGCGGAATCGCCACCCAGGTCGCCTCGGGGTCGAACAGGCGCGTCAGCGGGGCGACGTCGCCGTCGTCGAGCGCCGCGAAGGCCTCGCGGATGAGCCGCTCTCGTTTGGACATGCGGGCATGATTCACCCGGCCCGGGCGTTGAGGCAAGAACATGGCCGAGACGCAGCGCAGTTCCGGGGCGGACGTCGTGTCCTGCTCCCTCACTGGCGCTGGGTATGGCCAAGCGCGCGTGGCGCTGGTCGCGCCTGCGGGCGCGGGCCGGCCGCGGCCGCACGGTCACGGACTCCGGGCTGTGCCTGCGCTTCGGGGACGAGCCGGGTGTGGAGCGCGAGCTGCGGCGCCTGGCCGAGCTCGAGCGCGCGTGCTGCGCGTTCGCCACCTGGGACGTCGAGTGGCGCGACCGCGAGCTCGTCCTCGACATCGGGGCCGCCAGCCCCGAGGGCCGAGCCGCCGTCCGGACGATGTTCCGCGACCGATAAGTTCCGCCGCGCTCGCCGGTCGAAAGGGGCAGGAACCTCTGCCGCTTTCACGGAAGGCCCTCATGCCCCAGATGACCAACCGCACCCGCTGGCTCGCCCTCATGGTCCTGTGCCTGGGCGACCTGATGATCGTCCTGGACACGACCATCGTGAACGTGGCGCTGCCCTCGATTCGCAGCGACCTCGGTTTCTCCGAGACGTCGCTGGCCTGGGTCGTGAACGCCTACGTGCTCACCTTCGGGGGGTTCATGCTCCTCGGCGGGCGGCTCGGCGACCTGTACGGGCGGCGCCGGCTGTTCCTGGTCGGCATCACCCTCTTCACGTCGGCGTCGCTGGCCTGCGGCCTGGCGACCTCGCAGGGCCTGCTCATCGCCGCCAGGGCGGTCCAGGGGCTGGGCGGGGCCATCGTGTCCGCCGTGGCCCTCTCGCTGATCATGATCCTCTTCACCGAGACCGCCGAGCGGACGAAGGCGATGGGCGTCTTCGGGTTCGTCATGGCCGGCGGCGGCAGCATCGGCGTGCTCCTCGGCGGCGTCCTGACCGACACGCTCGACTGGCACTGGATCTTCCTGGTCAACCTCCCCATCGGCGTCGCCGTCACGCTGCTCTCGCTGGCCGTCCTCCCGGCCGACCGCGGCCAGGGCGGCGGCCGGCAGCTCGACGTGGCCGGCGCCGTCACCATCACCTCGGCCCTGATCCTCGCCGTCTACGCCATCGTCAACGGCAACCAGGCCGGCTGGGCCTCGGGCCAGACCCTGGGCCTGCTCGCCGGCGCGGCGGGTCTCCTGGTGGTCTTCCTCGTCCTGGAGTCGCGCGTGGCCGCGCCGCTCGTACCGCTCCGGCTCTTCCGGCTGCGGAACCTGGCCACGGCCAACGTGGTGGGCGCCCTGTGGTCGGCGGCCATGTTCGCGTGGTTCTTCCTCTCGGCCCTCTACCTCCAGCTCGTGCTGCACTACTCGCCGCTGCAGGTCGGCCTGGCCTTCCTGCCCGCGAACCTGATCATGGGCGCCTTCTCGCTCGGGCTCTCGGCCCGCCTGGTCATGCGCTTCGGCATCAAGGGGCCGCTGGTCACGGGGATGTCGCTCGTGGCCCTCGGCCTCCTGCTCTTCGCTCGCGCCCCCGTCGGCGGGACCCTCCTGGTGGACGTCCTGCCGGCGATGGTCGTCCTCGGCTGCGGTGTCGGCCTGGCCTTCAACCCGGTCCTGCTCGCCGCCATGAGCGACGTCGACCCGCAGGAGTCCGGGCTGGCCTCGGGCGTGGCCAACACGGCCTTCATGATGGGCGGGGCGCTCGGCCTGGCCGTGCTGGCCAGCCTGGCCGCCTCGCGGACCGGCAGCCTGCGCAGCGGCGGCGCCTCGGCCATCGACGCCCTCAACGGCGGCTACCACGCCGCGTTCCTGGTCGGTGCCCTGTTCGCGCTGGCGGCCGCCGTGATCGGCGCCGCGTTCCTGCGCGCGCCGAGCGAGGCCGGAGCCGGCCTGCGGGAGGAGGACGCCGTGGCGGATGCCGCCTGACGGCTCGCCGCTCGCCGCGCGCCTGACGGCCCAGCTCCTGGCTGGGCCGCCGGCGCGCGATCCGGTGGCCGTGGCCGAGCGGCTGCTCGCCGTCCAGGCGCAGGATCCGCGCGGCGCCCGTCTGGCCATCCGGGCCCGGACCGAGGGCCTGACCGCGGACGACGTCGACCGCGCCCTGACCGACGACCGCTCGCTCGTCGTCAGCTGGCTGAACCGCGGCACGCTGCACCTCGTCCGGCGCGAGGACTACCCGTGGCTCCTCGCGCTCACGGCGCCCACCCTGCGCACGGCGAACGCCCGCCGCCTGGCTCAGGAGGGCGTGTCCCCGGACCAGACGGCGCGCGGAGTTGGCCTCGTGGAGCGGGCGCTCGCCGGCGAGGGGCCGCTGTCGCGGCACCAGCTGGCCGAGCGGCTGCGCGGCGGCCGGGGTGCCGACGCAGGGCCAGGCCCTCGTGCACATCCTCTTCGCGGCCTGCCTCGACGGCCTCGCCGTGCGCGGGCCGATGGCCGGGCGGCAGCACGCCTACGCGCTGGTGCGCGACTGGCTGGGGCCGCAGCCCACCGTCGAGCGTGAGCGCGCGCTGGCGGAGCTCGCCCGGCGGTACCTCGCCGGCCACGGTCCGGCCTCCGATCGAGACCTGGCCCGCTGGGCCGGGCTGCCGCTGCGCGACGCCCGGGCCGGTCTCGGAGCCGTCGCCGGGTCGCTCGCCGAACGGCCCGACGGCCTGGTCGAGCTCGCCGGCCGCGCCGCGCCGGAGCCCCTCCCGCCGCCCCGGCTGCTGGGGACGTTCGAGCCGGTGCTCCTGGGTTGGACCTCGCGCCGGGACATCCTCGGAGACGATGACGCCCGCGCGGTCGGTGGCGGGATCTTCCGCGCCATCGCGCTGGTCCGCGGACGGGCCGTGGCCACCTGGGCCGTCCGGGAGGGAACGATCGAGCTCGAGCCGTTCCGGCCGGTCACGGGCGCAGATCTCGCCGCCCTGGAGGCCGACGGCGCCGCCGTCCTCCACTACCTCGGCCTCGAGGGGGTCAGGCGGTCGCCGGGCGCCCCGGGAGGAGCGCGTTCACGATCAGATCGAGGACGACGGACACCACGGCCAGGATGATGGCCGCCCAGATCGCGGTCCAGAAGAAGCTGTTGATGGTCAGGTGCTTCGTGAGCGCGTCGGTGATCTCGAGGACGATCGCGTTCACGATGATGGCGAACAACCCGAACGTGATGATCGTCAGCGGGATCGTGACGATCCGCAGGAAGGTCCCGATGAACGCGTTCACGAGCCCGAAGATGGCCGACACCCACACGTACGCCCAGAAGCCGCCGGAGATGCTCATCCCCGAGAGGATCTTGACGGTGATGGCGAACGCGACGGCCAGCAGGGCCCAGCGGATGAGCAGGCTCTTCAGCATGGCGCTGACGATACACAGGCGCTCGGCACACGTGACCTGAGGCCGCGCGCGGCCACGGCTGGCACGCTCCGGTGGTGGCCGGCCCCGAAGAGCACGTTCGCGCTCGCACGCTCCTGCGCGAGCGCGCGGTGGCGGTGCTGCTCTCGCTGCAGTTCCTGTCGAGCACCGGCTCGGCGGTCATCACCACCGCCCTCGGCTGGCAGGCCTACGCCCGCATGCAGGACCCGCTCGTCCTCGGCCTCATCGGCCTGAGCGAGTTCGTGCCCGCGGCGCTGCTCGCCCTGCCCGCGGGCCACGCCGCGGACCGCCACGACCGCCGCTACGTGCTCGCCATCGGGGAGTCGATCCTCGCCCTGGCAGCCGTGGGCCTGGCCATCGACGCGGCGCTGGGCGACACCAACGTGCTGCCGCTGTACGGCTTCGCCCTCGTGGCCGGCATCGGCCAGGCCTACTCCGCGCCCGCCACGAACCCGCTGCTCGCGGCCAGCGTTCCCGGACGGCACCTGGCCCAGGTCATCGCCATGAGCTCGTCCACCTGGCAGACCGCGTCCATCGTGGGCCCGGCCCTGGCCGGCCTGCTCCAGCTGGTGGGGAACCCGGCGCCGTACATCGCCGCCGCCGCCGGCCTCGTCGCCTCCACCTCGCTCGCCTTCGCCGTCCCGCGCGCCGTCGGGGTGGCCCACGTGGCCGAGGCGGCGGAGGACGCCAGCTTCGGCGACGTGCTGGCCGGCATCCGCCTGATCCGGGCCGCCCCGGCGCTGCTCGGAGCGATCTCGCTCGATCTCGTGGCCGTCCTGTTCGGGGGCGTCACGGCGCTGCTACCGGTGTTCTCCCGCGACATCCTCCACGTCGGCGCCCTGGGCAACGGCGTGCTCCGGGCGGCGCCCGGTGTCGGGGCGGTGGCCATGGGCGTGTTCCTGGCCGGGCGGCCGATCCGCCGACGGGCCGGGGCCACCCTGTTCACCGCGGTCGCGATCTACGGCGCCTTCACCGTGCTCTTCGGGCTCTCGCGCTCGTTCGTTCTCTCCCTCGTCGCCCTCATGGGGCTGGCCGCCGCGGACATGGTCAGCGTGCTGCTGCGGGGGACGCTGGTCCCGCTCTTCACCCCGGCCGCGCTGCGCGGGCGGGTGGGGGCGGTCGAGCGCGTGTTCGTCGGGGCGTCCAACGAGCTCGGGGCCTTCGAGTCCGGCGTGGCGGCGGCCCTCATCGGCGCGGCGCCGGCGGTGATCCTCGGTGGGCTGGCGTCGATCGTGGTCGCCGCGGCCTGGGCATGGCGCTTCCCGGTCCTGCGCCGCGTCGACCGGCTGGCCGACATCGAGCCGGTGTCCGCGTAGCTCACCGGTGTGGCCGGGCCTCGACGGGCCCGATCTCGCATGTGACCTCGCGCTCGAGGATCGCCCCGATCTCCTGCGCCCGGCGCTCGACCAGGCGCTGACGCCGGGCGCTCAGCGGCGCGAACGGGCCGACACGGATCTCCACCGCCGAGCCGCGGCGCTCGCGCCGCCACAGCCCGGACACGACGCCGTCGAGCAGCAGCACCGAGAGCGTGGCCGCGGTCCCTGGCGTCCCGCCACGGGCCCGCCAGTCCGCCGGCAGCAGCTGCTCGCGCGGAAACGAGCCGACCACGAGGGGATCGAAGGCCGGGAGCAGGTGCAGGGAGCCCGCCCGGGCCAGGTGCTCCGGCTCCGGCTCCGCGGCGGGGAGCCACGCACGGTGGCCCTCGACGTCGACCTCCTCGACCCGGTCCCTCACCTCGGCGAGGAGCGCCCGGGCGCGGCGCGGGCTGATCGCGAACCAGCGCGCGAACTCGGCCGGAGTGGAGGGGCCGTAGGCGGCCAGGAAGCGCAGGAAGGCCTCGCGCAGCGCGAGGTCGGGGTCGACCGGGGCGAGCGGTCCGGCCCACTGGTCGGCGCGCACGAGCGTCACGCGGCCCCCGGCGTCCGGCCCGAAGCAGAGGACGCCCGCCACGGCGGCGTCCCCGATCGCCATGCGCCACCGGGGCCACGCCCCGCCGAAGGCAGGGTGCGCGCCCTCCTCTGCCCACGGGCCCACGCGGGCCACCACCTCGGCGCCCAGCTCGCCGTGGGTCAGGCAGCGGCCGTCGAGGCTGTCGTGCATGGCGCCCACCAGGGCCTCCCGGCCGGCCTCGTCGATGCCGGCCGTCGCGCCGCGCCGCTCGAGCCGGTCGGCGGCGCTCGCCGAGACGGCGGCGAGCCAGAGGCCGAGCTCGGCGCGCGGGAAGAGGTGGATCGTGCCGCGGATGCCCACCGTGCGCACCAGGACGCGGTCCGTCCACAGCGCCTCGCGCAGCCGGGTGCGGGTGAGGCCGGCCACCCGGAGGCCCAGGGCCAGCTCGGCCGAGGCCATGACCTGGGCGTGCACGCCGCACAGGCCGGCCACCACGTCCTCGAGCGCATCGCTGGGCGCCGGCCCGAGCAGGGCGTGGCGTGCCAGGCGCCGCCGGCGGACCTGGGCCCAGGTCAGTCGCCGCACTGCGCCGCCTCGGCCCGGTCCCACCGCGGCGCCAGGGCGGGCACGGGCCAGCCGGGGTCGGGTTGCCAGTCCGCCCAGCACGGGTCCCACCACCGCCGGCCATCGGAGAGCTCGTCCTGGAGCCTCGACCCGAGCTCCCTGATCGCCCGCGCCTCGTCCTGGGAGTAGCGGCCCTCCGCGACGCGCACGTCGAGGAGCTCCTCGTCCTTGAAGTGCCACGTCCGCCCGTCGGCGCTCCAGAGGTCGAGCTCGTGGTCGAGCGTGTCGATGCCGACCGCCGTCCGCCGGTACGGCGCCTGCAGGTTCACGTACCAGCACGAGAAGTGGCGCTCGGGCCCCTCCCAGAAGAGCCAGACCGCGTAGGCGTCGTCCGGGCGGTGCAGCATGAGGACACCGTGCCCGTGCCAGGCCTCGCGGCCGTGCCACGGGTGCCGCCCACCGGGCCAGCGGCCGTCGGGAAAGCCGAACGGCGCCCCCTCGGGGAGGTAGAGCGCGAGGCGGTCGGGGAGGTCCTCGACCACGATGACCGGAACTCCCGACCACACGCGCCCGTGCCAGACCTCGCGGCGGACGATGACCTGGCCGGGCCGCCACGGGGGCACGAGGCCAGTCTAGAACCGGTCCGTCCAGCGCCGGGCCCTTGCTATGCCTTGCCGCCCGACCCGCTCCCTGGAGGCCGCATGACCTACGTGCCCGCCCACGACCGGTACGACCGCATGGCCTATCGCCGCTGCGGCCGCAGCGGCCTGCTCCTTCCCGCCGTCTCCCTCGGGCTGTGGCACAACTTCGGCCACGACCGGCCGCTCGAGACGAGCCGCGCCATCGCCCGGCGCGCCTTCGACCTCGGCATCACGCACTTCGACCTGGCCAACAACTACGGGCCGCCGTACGGCTCCGCCGAGGAGACGTTCGGGAAGCTCATGCGGGACGACCTGCGGCCGCTCCGGGACGAGCTCGTGATCTCGACCAAGGCGGGCTACGACATGTGGCCGGGCCCGTACGGGGAGTGGGGGTCGCGCAAGTACCTGCTGAGCAGCCTCGACCAGAGCCTGCAGCGGATGGGGCTCGAGTACGTCGACATCTTCTACTCCCACCGGCACGACCCCGACACGCCCCTCGAGGAGACGATGGGCGCGCTCGACACCGCCGTCCGGCAGGGCAAGGCCCTCTACGCCGGCATCTCCTCGTACTCGCCCGCGCGCACGGCCGAGGCGGCCGCCATCCTCGATCGCCTGGGCACGCCGCTGCTCATCCACCAGCCGTCCTACTCGATGCTCAACCGCTGGATCGAGGACGGCCTGCTGAACACCCTCGGGGAGCTCGGCGTGGGCTGCATCGTCTTCTCCCCGCTGGGCCAGGGCATGCTCACCGACCGCTATCTGGAGGGCATTCCCGAAGGGTCGCGCGCGAGCCAGAACACGTCCCTGTCGCCGGACATGATCACGGACGAGGTCAGGGAGCGGCTGCGCGCCCTGAACGACCTGGCGCGGGGGAGGGGGCAGACGCTGGCCCAGATGGCGATCGCCTGGACCCTTCGGGACCCGCGCGTGACCTCGGCCCTCGTCGGGGCGAGCAGCGTCAAGCAGCTCGAGGCCAACGTGGGGGCGCTCGACCGGCTGGACTTCGCGCAGGACGAGCTCGACACGATCGACCGCTTCGCCACGGACAGCGGCATCAACCTCTGGGCCGAGTCGAGCGCGGATTAGAACGTTCCTGGAAGCGGGGCTCCGGCGGGCGCGTCCTGAAGACACGCTCGATTACCAGGAGGTCTCCCAGATGACCCGCCACCGCCGCATCCGCCTACGCCGCCGTCTCGCCCTCGCCCTCGCTCTCGGCGCCTTCGCGGCGTGGGCTGCTCCCGCTCATGCCGGCTTCCTGCCGGAGCCGGGCCAGGCAGGCCCGGTCAAGCCCATCGTGGCCGCGCCGGCGCCTGTCCGGTCGCTGCAGGCCGCGCCGGCCCACCGCAAGCATCACGCGCATCACGTCCGCCGGCTCGCCGGGCACGCCCGGGTGGACTGACGAACAACCCGGCCGTCGATTTCGAATCTTCGGAATCGATGGCCGGGGCGCACGTCCCGGCCTAGCGTCGGGGCATGCGCCGCCTTGCCCTGCTCTCAGCGCCGGCCCTGCTGCTTCCGGCCGCTCTCGCCCTCGCAGCCGGCGCGCCGACCCACGCCGGCACCGTCCGTGTCGGCAGCAAGCCGTGCGGGATCGTCGCGGCGCGCGGGTACCTGTACGTGGCGCTGTACGGCGCGGGCTCGATCGCGCGGGTGAACCCGCATACGGGGCGGGTCGTCCGCCGGCTGAAGGTGCCGGTCCTGCCGTGCGGGCTCGTCTACGGGGGCGGGCAGCTGTGGGTGGACGGCTACGGCACGAGCACGATCGAGCAGGTGGACCCGCGCCGGTTCCGCGTCGTGCGCCGCATCCGCGTGGGGCCGAGCCCGTACGACGTGGCCTACGGAGCCGGGTCCGTGTGGTCCTCGGGCTTCGGCGACGGGACGGTGTCCAGGATCGACCCGAAGCGCGGCCGCGTGGTGGCCACCATCCACACGGGCGGGAGCCCGAGCGGCCTGCGCGTCGTCGGGACGACGGTCTGGGTGGGCTCGAAGAGCGAGAGCGAGGTCTTCCGCATCGACGCCGCGACGAACAAGGTCACCCGAATCCGGCTGCCGCAGGACGACAACGAGTGGCTGGAGGCGACGCCCGCCGGCGTGTGGGTGGCCAGCGCCGCGAACGACGTGATCACCCGCCTCGACCCGGCCACCGGCGCCGTCGTCGCCCGCATCACGGTCCCGACCGGCTCGTTCCCGGTGGACGGCGTCGTCGGGCCGGACGGGGACGTGTGGATCCCCGACATGGGGACCAACAGCGTGTCCCGCATCGATCCCACCCGCAACGCCCTCGACGACCCGGTTCCCGACGGGCTCCGGCCCCTTCGTCGCCCGGCAGGCCTACGGCGCCATGTGGGTCTCGAGCTTCACCGGCTCGACGGTGTGGCGCTACCAGGGCCCCTGACCGCGGCCTGGCGGGCGCCGGCCTCGAGGCCGTCGAGCACGGCGGCGCCGGCGTCGCTCAGGCGGTAGTGCACGAAGCGGCCGGCTCGCGAGGCCTCCACCAGTCCGTCCCGGTGGAGGTTGCGCAGGTGCTGCGACACGGCGGCGGGCGACAGCCACACGCGGGTGGCGAGCTCAGTGGTGCTGGCCCCGGCTCGGAGGGCGGCCAGGACGCGCAGGCGTCCGGCGGGCACCGCGGCTGCGCGGCCGTTGCCGCCCGCCGGCTCCCAGAGGGCTGCCGCGCCGCGGGCGGGGAAGGAGACGACGGGCCGGTAACCCGGGTTCGTGCAGGCGAGGACCCTCGGCCAGCCGAAGGCCACCGGGTTGACGACCAGGCCTCGCCCGCGAGCGTGGACCTCGACGTCCTCCGGGCCGGCGATCTCCAGGACCCCGTCGCGATAGCGGATGCCCGGATGAAGATCGTTCAGCGCCACCTCGGGGCCGTGCAGGGCGAGCGTCCGCGCACGGTGCAGCAGGTCGCTCTCGAGGACGGCCAGCAGCCGCGGCCAGCGGTCGGCCAGCGCGCGCTCGTGGTAGGCCGCCAACAGCCGGGCGAGTTGGCATGCCCGCGCGTGGTGGTCGGAGGCGAGCTCGAGGACCTCCGGCGGGAACCCCTCCGGGCACGAGTGGCGCAGGTCCGCCTCGATGGCGGTCGAGGGATAGTCGGTCAGACGCGCGATGTCCTCGCGCGGCCTGGCCGGGTGGCTCGGGCCGGTCATGAAGTCGGGGACGTGGCGCCCGGGCTCGTGCACGGCCTCGAGGGGCCGGAGGTCGAGGCCGCGGACGGCCGACCGCGTCTCGGCCGCCCAGGCCGCCGCGGCCGGGTGGCTTTGGGGATCGACCAGGGTCCGCAGGCTGCACGAGAGCTCGAGCAGCGCGTTGAACCGCACGCGAACGCGAGCCAGGTCGCCCGGTCCGAGGACGATCCGGATCATGGCCCCCCTCCTCGTCGCGGCGGCACGCCCGGTTTGACGCCCGGGCCGGGCGGCGGTTAGGCGACGTAGACCGGGGAGTGCACCGGCGTCACGGAGTAGAGCTGGATGACGTCCGGGATGAGCATGCGGATGCAGCCGTGCGAGGCGGAGGTGCCGATGGAGCTCGTCTCATCGGTCCCGTGGATGCCGGCGCCGCCGTCGAAGGCGAGCCAGCGGGCCTTGATCGGATCCTGCGGGCCGGGCGGGATCGTCCTCCCGGCGAGGGCGCCGGCCCAGGAGTCGTTCGGGACGTGCCAGGGCGGGTTGACTTCCTTCCACTGCACGTCGTAGAGGCCGGCCGGGGTCTCCAGGCCCTGGCGCCCGACCGCGATCGGGTACGTGTGCGTGAGATGCAGGTGCTGGTAGAGCCGCAGGGTGTAGGCCGACCGGTCCACGATGATGTACGCGGCGTAGCGCTTGGCCAGCTGGTCCAGCGTGGGCGAGGCCTTGACCACCTTCGTGGGCACCCGGTAGCTGTGCCGCGCCCAGCGCACGGTCAGGGCGTATGTGATCTGCCGTGTCATCGCCGCCCGCCTGGTGGTCAGGCCGAGCTTGTCGTGGACCATGCGAAGGCCGGTGGCCGAGGGGATCACCTGGGCCGGGACGGCGGGCGCGATGGACGGCCTTCTGCACCTTGTCCACGAACGCGCTCACCGCGCCTGGATTCAGTGTCAGCTTCAGGGGAACGCGGGCGTTGAGGGAGCCGCCGTCGAGCTCGCGCGTGAGCCGGGAGACGATGTTGCCCGACCGGCTCTCGTCCACCGCCTGATCGACGAGCGACGAGACGTCCACGTGGGCGCCCGCCTGGGCGGGCGTGAGGGTGTAGGTGCGGCCGTTCCCCTGGAAGACGACGGCGCGCTGGAGCGGGCGCGAGAGGCGCTGCTGGAGCTTGGCCGTGGCCGCCGCGCGGCTGAGCCCGCCGACGTCGATCCCGTCGACCCTGACGCCCTTGGCGATCATGTCCGACTGGGAGCGGTCGTACGCCCACAGTGAGCCGGCGCCAACAGACACCAGCACGAGAATCGCCGCAATCCCGATCACCCACTTGCGCACGCCGAGTGGGATTGTGACAGGTGAGGACGCGAATGCGTGTCATAGGGCACGCAGCGATAGGGTCAGCGCATGACCGACGCACCCGCGTTGGCGGGCGCCGCCACGGAGCCGCTGGCCCGCCTGGTGGGCGTCGAGCACGTCCTCACCGGCCCGGCGACGAAGCCGTACCTGACCGACGCCACCGAGGCACGCGGGCTGCGCGGGCGCGCCGAGGCCGTTGTTCGCCCCGCGAATGCGAGCCAGGTGGCCGCCGTCGTGGCCTGGTGCGAGGAGCACGACGTGCCGATCGTCCCCCGCGGGGGAGGAACGGGCTTTGCGGGTGGAGCGGTGCCGGTCGGCGGCGGCGTCGTCCTCTCGCTCGAGCGCCTCACCGGCATCCGCCGGCTCGATCCTCTGCGGTGGCAGCTGGAGGTGGAGGCGGGCGTGACCACCGCGGCCGTCCGTCGCCTGGCCCGCGAGAACGGGTTGTGGTTCCCACCGGACCCCGGGGCGGCGGAGCAGTCGCACATCGGCGGCAACGTGGCCACCAACGCCGGAGGCCCGCACGCCTTCAAGTACGGCGTGACCGGCCACTGGGTGACCGGGCTCGAGGCCGTGGTCATGCCCGGGGAGGTCATCCGCCTGGGGGGCGCCCTCCGGAAGGACGTCGCGGGCTACGACCTGCGCTCGCTGCTCATCGGCTCCGAGGGGACCCTGGGTGTCGTGACCAGCGTCTCGCTCCGGCTCATTCCCGGTCCCGAGGCGGCGTTTCCGGTGGCCGGTGTCTACGCGTCGGTGGCGGCCGGGTGCGAGGCGGTCGCCGCGGCCATGGCCTGTGGGATCGTGCCGGCGGCCATCGAGTACCTCGACGGCGCCACGACCCGGCTGGCCGGGGGCGGATACCCGGGGCCGCTCGGGCCCGAGGTGGAGATGCTGGTCATCGCCGAGGCCGACGGCGATAGCGCCTCCGCCGCCCGTGGCCGCGCGCTGCTGGAGGAGGCCCTGGCCGAGGGGGCGAGGTCCGTCTACGCTCCCACCGAGACGGCCGAGATCGCCGCCCTCTGGCGCTGGCGGGACGGCGTCTCCCTCCTGGTCACGGCGGCGCGCGGAGGCAAGGTCAGCGAGGACGTGGCCGTCCCGGTCGATCGCCTGCAGGAGGCCATCGAGGGGACCCTCGAGATCGGGCGGGCCCACGGGCTCGAGGCCTGCAGCTGGGGCCACGCGGGGGACGGGAACCTGCACTCCAGCTTCCTGCTCGATCCAGGGAGCGAGGGGGAGCGCACCGCCGCCGCCGCGGCTGCGGGCGACCTGTTCGCCCTGGCCGTGCGCCTGGGCGGGACCATCTCCGGCGAGCACGGCCTCGGCGTGGTCAAGGGCGGCCAGCTCCGGCGCCAGTGGGCGCCGCGGGCGGTCGAGCTGCATGACGCCGTCAAGCGGGCGTTCGACCCCAAGGGCCTGCTCAATCCGGGCAAGAAGCGGCCCTGACCGTTTCCGGTGAGGTCGCGTACTGCTCGCATGACCCCGTCCAGAGGTGTGAGAATCGCGTCCGTGCCCGAAGCACAGCTCGAGGACTTCGGATCGGGGCTCACGCCCGTCACCCAGGGCTGGTTCGTCGTCAACGTGCGCGACGCCGAGTGGTGGTTCTCGGAGAGGAGGGGCGCGAGGTGCGCCTTCGAGAGCGAGTACGGCGACCCGCCGGTCGAGTTCGACCAGCTCGGGATCAACGTCACCGTCCTGGAGCCCGGGCAGACCGGCCTCTACCACGCCGAGGCGAACCAGGAGGCGTTCCTCGTCCTTTCAGGGGAGTGCGCGCTGCTCGTCGAGGACGAGGAGCGACGCCTGCGGCCCTGGGACTTCTTCCACGCTTCCCCGTGGACCGAGCACGCCTTCGTGGGCGCGGGCGAGGGGCCGTGTGTGATCCTGATGGTCGGTTCGCGCTCGGGCCCGGGCGTGCACTACCCGGTGTCGGAGCTCGCGGCGCGCTACGGCGCGAGCGTGGCCGAGGAGACCTCCGACTGGAGGCAGGCGTACGCGACGGTCGAGCGGTTCCGGCGAGAGCGACCGCCGAACTGGGCTCGTCTGCCGTGGGCGTAGATTTGGCTCTAGGAAACGGCGCCAGGGGCACGCGCTGGCATCGCAACGCCGGACGCCACGTACTGCGCGCGCATGACCTTCTTGTCCAGCTTGCCCACGCTCGTCTTCGGCAGCTCGTCCGCCAGCACCAGGTCGTCCGGCAGCCAGAAGCTGGCCACGCGCGGCCGCAGCCACTGGCGTAGCTCCTCCAGCGTCAGGCTCGCTCCCGGCCGCAGGACCACGAAGGCCACGGGGCGCTCCATCCAGCGCTCGTCCGGCCGGGAGACGACGGCCGCCTCCCGCACGGCGGGGTGGAGGAGGATCGTGCCCTCGAGCTCGACGGACGAGATCCACTCGCCGCCCGACTTGATCACGTCCTTCGTGCGGTCGACGATGCGGACGGTCCGGTCGGGCGAGCCGGTGGCGATGTCGCCCGTCGAGAACCAGCCGCCCACGAAGCGCTCGGCCTCGCGGTCGCCGTGATACGACGCGGCCACCCACGGCCCGCGGACCTCGATCTCGCCCAGCGTCTCGCCGTCCCAGGGCGCCTCGCCGCCGTCAAGGCCGGTGAGGCGCAGCTCGACCCCGGGGACCTGCCGCCCCTGGCTGAGGCGGTAGCGCAGCCGCTCCTCGCCGCTCCACGATTCGCTGCCCGCAGGCAGCGAGGCGACGGTGCCGATGGGGCTGATCTCCGTCATGCCCCACGCGTGGAGGAGCGCGCCCGGGGCGACGGCGTCGAAGCGCCGCATGAGGGCTTCGGGGATGGCCGAGCCGCCGCAGGCCACGCGCCGCAGCGACGCGAGGTTGCGCGGCCGCTCCTCGAGCGCGTCCATGAGGCCGAGCCAGATCGTCGGTACCGCGGCCGCGAGGGTGGCGTGCTCGCGCTCGAGCGCGTCGGCGAGGGCGCCGGGCTGGATGTGGGAGGAGGGCAGGATCAGCCCGCAGCCGGCGGCCAGGGCGCCGTGCGGCGTGCCCCATGCGTTCGCGTGGAACATGGGCACGACCACGAGGCAGAGGTCGCGCGCGCTCATGCCCAGCGTGTCGGCGTAGAGCAGGCACAGGGCGTGCAGGGTCAGCGAACGGTGCGAGTAGAGGACGCCGCGCGGATCGCCCGTCGTGCCCGAGGTGTAACAGAGCATGGCCGCCTCGCCCTCGTCCAGCTCCGGCCAGTGATAGGGCTCGGGCGGAGCCGCGGCCAGCAGGTCCTCGTACTCGTCGGGGACCATCACGATCCGCTCGGCCACGCGCAGGTGCGGCCGCATGGCCTCGACGACCGGGGCCAGGGAGGCGCCGGCGAGGATGACCCGGGCGCCTCCGTCGTCGGCGATCCAGGCGATCTGGCGCGGGTCGAGCCGCAGGTTGAGGGTGTGCAGCACCGCGCCCATCCCGGGCACGGCGACGTAGGCCTCGAGGTGCTGCTGGTCGTTCCACATCAGGCTGGCGACGACGTCGCCCGGCCGGACGCCGAGCCCGTGCAGGGCATGGGCCAGGCGGCTTGCCCGGTCGAGCACGTCGCCGAAGGTGGCCCGCACGGGCTCTTCGGCGGTCAGGGTGATGACCGGCCGGTCGCGGTGCAGCGTGTCCGCATGCCGCCGCAGCAGGTCCAGGGTCAACGGGATCTCCATCATCCGTCCGCGCACTGGGCCTCCCCCGTCGAGGTGCCCCGATCGTACCGCGGGTCACTTGGGCGTTTCATGTGGGCACCGGCGCGGCCCACGTAAACTCAGGGGCATGAGCGTGCCCGTCGAGCCCGTCGACACCGGCCACGCCGCCTGTAACGGGGGTGGCGACTGCCCGCAGCTTCCGGAGCGGGACGCCGCGGCGTGGTTCGGGTTCCTGCACGCCCACGCGCTCCTGGTCAAGGAGCTCGACGCGGACCTGGCCCGGCACGGCCTCAGCCTGAGCGAGCACGAGGTCCTGGTGCGCCTGGCCACCGCGCCTGATGGGCGGGCCTCGATCTCCGAGCTGGCCCAGACCGTGGTCCTCAGCCCGAGTCGCGTCTCGCGTCTCGTGGCCAAGCTCGAGGTCGACGGCCTGGTCGAGCGGCGGGCGAGCGACACCGACGGCCGATCGACGATGGCGGCGATCACCGACCGCGGTCGTGAGCGGGTGGCGGAGGCGCAGGACACGCACCTCTCGGGCATCCGCACGCGCTTTCTGGAGCAGCTCGGCGACGACGATCTCGAACGCCTCGCGGCCCTGTGGCCACGCCTCATCGCCGGCGTTCCCTCCCTGCGAGGGGTAAGCGCCCTGAAGGCACCCGCCCGAACGTCGCCTATCGTGAGGGGCGTGGCGACCACGACCGAGCCCCGAGAGGATCTCACCGACCCTCCCGCGCCGCCCGAGCCGCCGTCGCGCTGGCGCCGCGTCCGACAGCACGCGGTCGTCGACCTTCTCATCACGCTGCTCGTGGCCGTCGGCGTGGCCTACGGCGTCCAGCGCTGGGTGGTCAAGCCGTACCGGATTCCGACGGGATCCATGGAGCACACGCTCGACATCGGCGACCGTCTGATCGCCGCGCGCTTCTGGTACGACTTCACGAGCCCGAGCCGGGGCGACGTGGTCGTCTTCCATCCCAACGGCCGCGGCGGCGACGTCTACCGCACGAACCACGTGGCCGACGTGACGTTCGTCAAGCGGATCATCGGCATGCCCGGTGACTGGGTCCGTGGCCGTGACGACCACGTGGACATCTGCCGCACGGCCACCACCGGCTGCCGGGTCCTGCACGAGTCCTACGTGTCGTCGGCCCAGGCCGACTTCGGGCCGGTGCACGTGCCCAAGGGCCGGTACTTCATGATGGGTGACAACCGCGCGGTGTCCGACGACTCCCGCGTGTGGGGCACGATCTCCGGCTCGCAGATCATCGGCCGGGCCGTGTCGATCTACTGGCCGCTCGACCACCTGCACCTGTTCTGAGGCCTTTCCCCCGGAGCCACCCGCGCGCCGTCGCGGCCCTCGCCGTGCTCGGAGGGCTGGCCGCGGCGGCCGTCGCGCCCGCCGTGGCCGCGGCCGACTGGCCCATCTTCAACGGCAATGCCGCCCGCACCGGCAGCGTGGCTGCCGGGCCGACCGTGGCCGCGGTGACCAAGCTGCACCGGAAGCAGATCCAGGTTGGGGGCACGGTCGATTCCGCGGCCGTTTACGTGAGCGGCGTACGCATTTCGGGCCGGTCCCGTGACCTCTTCGTCATGACCACGACCTACGGCAAGACCGTCGCTGTCGACGCCGCGTCTGGCGCCGTGGTCTGGCGCTACGTGCCGGCAGGCCTGTCGAGCTGGCAGGGCACGCCCCAGATAACGAACGCCACGCCGGCGATCGACAAGGCCGCCGGGGTCGTCTATGCGGCCACGCCTGACGGCTGGGTCCACCGCCTGTCGCTCGCCACGGGCGCGGAACAGCGCACCGGCGCGTGGCCGGTGCTCACCACCCGTGATGCCGGCCACGAGAAGCTGACCTCGTCATTCAACCTCTGGGGCCCGTACCTCATCGTCACCACGGGCGGGTACGTCGGCGACCCCCCGCCCTACCAGGGCCACGTCCTGACCATCTTCCGCCGCAGCGGCCACGTCGCCCACGTGTGGAACTCGCTCTGCAGCGACCGCCACTCCCTGATCGTGCCGAGCTCGTGCGGGGCGAGCGACTCGGCCATCTGGGGCCGGTCGGGCGCCGTGGTCGACCCGTCCACGGGCCACCTCTTCGTGGCCACCGGCAACGGGCCGTGGAACGGCAGCACGAACTGGGGCGACAGCGTGATCGAGCTCACGGCCAACGCGAGCCGCCCCGTGCAGACCTATACCCCGACCAACCAGGCGGCGCTGAACGCCGGGGACGTGGACCTGGGCAGCACCTCGCCGGTGCTCATCCCTGCGGACCCGGCGACGCACACGCCCGCGCTCGTCGTGCAGGGCGGCAAGGACGGCCTCCTGCGCCTGCTCGACCGGAGCCGCCTGAACGGTCGCGACCACCGGCTGGGCCGCCTCGGCGGCGAGCTCGCGAAGGTCTCGGATCCCGGCCAGGTGAGCCTGTTCACCGCCCCCGCCGTCTACCGGCACGGTGGCCGCACGACCATCTTCGTGGGCACCGGCGGCGGCACGGGCGCCTACACGATCGTCCCCGGCCGCCGGCCGAGCCTGCGCCAGGCGTGGCAGAGCGGGAGCCAGGGGACGAGTCCTGTGGTCTCCGGCGGCCTGGTCTACGTCTTCGACCCCGCCGGCACCCTCAACATCTACCGGCCGACCTCCTCCCACCCGGTAGTCCGTCTCAACGCCGGCACCGGCCACTGGCAGAGCCCCGTGATCGGAGGCGGCCGCATCCTCCTGGGCGAGGGCAGCGCCAACGATCACGCCGTATCGGGCGTCGTGAATCTGTACCACTGAGACGCGGTGCGGGCGATCGCCCATCTCTCGGACCTCCACTTCGGGCGGGAGGACCGGTTGCTCGTGGAGGCGCTGGTGGCGGACCTCGAGGAGACGCGACCCGACCTTGTCGTCATCTCCGGCGACCTCACGCAGCGGGCGCGGCGCGCCCAGTTCTCGGCCGCGCGGGCCTTTCTGGCGCGGGTCCCCGCGCCGACGCTGATCCTCCCGGGCAACCACGACATCCCCCTGTACGACGTGCTCCGCCGGGCCCTTCGACCGCTCGGGCGGTACCGGAGCTACGTCACCGACGATCTCGCGCCTCTCTGGTCCGACGACGAGCTCGCCGTGCTCGGGGTGAACACCGCCCGTCCGCAGGTGTGGAAGGAGGGGCGCATTTCCCGCGAGCAGCTCGCCGCCATCGTCGACCGCTTCGCGGCGCTGCCGTCGAACCTGTTCCGGGTCCTCGTCACCCACCACCCGTTCGTCTCGCCCCCGCAGCTCCCCCGCCTGCACACGGTGACCCGCGGCCTCGAGGCCCTGCAGGCGGCGGAGGCCGCCGGGACCGACCTCGTCCTCGCCGGCCACCTCCACCTCGGCTACCAGGCGGACGCTCGGGTGAGCTACCCCGCGCTCGACCGCTCCATCCTCGTCTTCCAGGCCGGGACAGCGATCTCAAACCGCACCCGCTACCAGGCGGCGAACGCCTACAACCGCATCCTCGTCGACCCGCCGCACGTGACGCTCGAGGTGCGCGAGGGCCACCGGTCGGGGTTCCGGCCGCGCCCCGAGATCCGCTACGTCAAGCGCGAGGGGGCGTGGGTGCGCGAGGGCTAGACTCGCGGTGTAGTGGAGCCCCGCGCGACGATCTGCGACGTCGGCCCGCGCGACGGGCTCCAGAGCGACAACGTCACCCTGGCTCCGGCCGTGCGCACGGACTTCTGCCGCCGACTGGCCGACGCCGGGCTGCCCCGGGTGGAGGCGGCGAGCTTCGTCCACCCGGGCCGGGTCCCGCAGATGGCGGGCGCGGAGGAGGTCGTCGAGGGCCTCGAGCCGCGCCCGGGCGTGCGCTGGGCGGGGCTCGTCCTCAACGAGCGCGGCCTGGAGCGCGCGCTGGGCACGACGGTGGACGAGATCCACCTCTCGTACGGCGTCACCGACTCCTTCACCCGCGCCAACCAGGGCATGAGCGCCGGCGAGGCGGCCGAGGCGGCCGAGCGCATGATCGGCGCCGCGCACGCGGCCGGCCGGCCGGTGGCGGCGACGCTGAGCGTGGCCTTCGGCTGCCCGTACGAGGGCGAGGTCGATCCCGGCGTGGTGGTCGAGCACGCGGCCCGGCTCGGGGCGGCCGGCGCCGACGAGATCCTCCTGGCGGACACCATCGGCGTGGGTGTGCCTTCGCAGGTCCGCCGGCTCGTACCCGCCGTGGCCGCTGCGTCCCCGGGCGCCCGCGTCGGGCTGCACCTGCACGACACCCGCGGGACCGGGCTCGCCAACGCCGACGCGGGCCTCGAATGCGGGGTCTCGCTCTTCGACGCGTCCGTGGCCGGCCTGGGCGGATGCCCGTTCGCCCCGGGGTCCACCGGCAACATCGCGACCGAAGATCTCGTCTACATGCTCGAGCGCATGAACGTGGCCACGGGCATCGACCTCGACGCTCTCCTGGGCGTCGCCACCTGGCTGGAGTCCGTGCTCGGCCGCGAGCTGCCGGGCCGGGTGCTCCGCGCCGGCCCGTTCCCTGCCCGGAGCGCGGCATGAGGGTGGCCCTCGCCGCTGGCCTGGCCCTGGTGGCCGCGGCCGGCTGCGGCGGCTCGGGCCACTCGGCCTCGACGGCGGCGAGCGGGTCCACGAGCTCCACCCACGCCGCGATCGACGTCACGCCCATCGGGTCCGGGACGACCGAGTCCTGGGTCTACGCGCCCCATGGGCGAAAGCCGCGCAGCATCGTCCTGTTCTTCCACGGCTTCGGTACGACCAGCCCCGCCGACCACGAGGCCTGGCTCGAGCACCTCGCGGCCGAGGGCAACGCCGTCGTCTACCCGCGCTACATCGTCAACACGGACCTCGACACCCACCGGCTGCGCGACGCCATCGTCGGCGTCGAGGGCGGTCTGCACCTGCTCAAGGCCAAGAACCTCCCGGTGGAGGGCATCGGCTACTCCATGGGCGGCCGCATGGTGGTCGAGTACTCGGCCGTGGCCCCGGCTCTCGGCCTGCCCGTCCCCTCGTCCATCCTCAGCATCTTCCCGGGCCAGCGCGGCACCGACGACCCGATCGTCAACCTGGCCACGGTTCCGCGGAAGGTCAACGTCACCATCATGGCCGGGGACCACGACCAGGTCGTGGGGAACGACGGGCCACGGCAGCTGCTGCAGCGCCTCGAGGCCGCCCGCTATCCGGTCAAGCGCCTGCACGTGGTCGTCGTCCACTCGAAGGGCTCGTTCGTGGCCACGCACCTGTCGGTGTTCGAGACCTCGGCGGCGGCCAAGAACGCCTTCTGGCGCCCGGCCGACGCCATGATCGCGTCCCAGGTGGCCGCCCGGGGCGGACGCTGAGCGACCGCCGCCGCGAGGACGTCCGGGCGGGGCGCCGCCGCCCCACGGCCGAGGAGGCCTTCATGCTCATGGCCGTGGCCGCCCGCCAGCGGGCCGAGTGCCTCGGGCGCCACGTCGGGGCGGTGCTCGTGCGCGACGGCCGCACGATCGCCACGGGCTACAACGGCACGCCGCGGGGGTTCGCGCGCTGCAACGAGGAGGAGCGGGGCTGCCACCGCTGCGCCGACCCCGACCGCTATCCGAGCGGGTCGGCCTACGACGTCTGCATCTGTGTGCACGCCGAGCAGAACGCCCTGCTCCAGGCCGCGCGCCTCGGGCCCTCGACCGACGGGGCGCACTGCTACACGACGCTCCGCCCGTGCTTCGGCTGCCTCAAGGAGCTGCACCAGGCCGGGGTCACCGCCGTGCGCTTCCTCAACCCGTGGGAGCCCCGCGAGCCGGCCGAGCGAGACGCCTACCTCGCGCTGCTCGACGAGCTGGCGCGCCATGGGGTCGAGGTCTCGCCGCTCGCCCTCGATCCCGCCCTGCTCGACCTCGGCCCCGCGGCCCGGGCCTGAGTCGATGCGCCCCACCCCGCTGGGGCTGCTGTTCTGCGCTCTCACCGCTGGGCTGGCGCTGATCGCCGTGGCCGCCCTGTCCGGCGGCGCCCTCATCGTGGGGCTGGCCGCCGCGGTCCTCGCGGTGTGGATGGCGAGCCTCGCCGTCCGGGCGATGCGTATCCATTGACCGGGCCGGGCCCGAACGCGAGCTTTCGGTACTCTCAGACGAGGGGCACTGGCCCCACCGGCGAAAGGAACCCGATGGCAGGGGAGGCGGCCACGCCCACGGAGCAGGCGGACGCGCGGGCTCGGGACCCCCGGGTCGAGCGGTTCCTGCGCGCCCGCGCGGCGGCCGGCGCCTCGCCCGCGACGGTCCGCGCCTACGGCACCGACCTCGACGACCTGGCCCGCTTCGTCCATGCCGCCGGCCAGGATCTCGACGCCCCCGGGCGCGAGCTCCTGCGCCGCTGGCAGGCCGGCCTGGGCGCCCGCCGCCTGGCCCCGGCCACCGTGGCCCGCAAGCTCTCGGCCTGCCGCACGTACTACGCCTTCCGGCTGTCGGAGGGCGCGATCGACGGCGACCCCGCCGCCGAGCTCGTCGGCCCGCGCCGGGCCCGGCGCCTGCCCGAGCCGCTCTCGGCCCCGGACTGCGTGGCCCTTCTGGCCCCCGACGGCCGCGACGACGCGGTGGCCCTGCGTGACACGGCCGCGCTCGAGCTCCTCTACGGCGCCGGCCTGCGGGCCCAGGAGCTGTGCGACCTCGACCTGTCCGACGTCGACCGCGAGGGCGCCGCCCTGCGTGTGATCGGCAAGGGGGACCGCGAACGGCGGGTCCCGCTGGGCGAGCCGGCCCTGGCCGCCGTGGACGCGTGGCTGACCGGCGGCCGCCCCCGCCTGACCCGCCGGGGCGGCGACGCGGCACTGCTCGTCTCCGTGCGCGGGCGCCGCCTCCGCCCGTCCGACGTCCGCCGCATCCTCGGGCCGCCGCGCCCGCCTCGCCGGGCTCCCGGCGCGCTCGCCGCACGCCCTGCGCCACGCCTACGCCACCCACCTCCTCGAGGGCGGGGCCGGGCTCCGTGAGATCCAGCAGCTGCTCGGGCATGCCTCCGCGGAGACGACGCAGATTTATGCTCATGTGGCGGTTCCCCACCTGCAACGCGCGCATGCCGCGTCCCACCCGCGAGGCTGATGGCCACCTCTCCCACTCCCGCCGACCTCGGCGACATCTGGCGCCGCTACAAGGCGACGGGCCGCCAGGACCTGCGTGACCGCCTCATCCTCACCTACGCCCCGCTGGTCAAGTACGTGGCCGGCCGGCTCGGGACGGGCCTGCCGGCCCACGTCGAGGAGGGCGACCTCGTCTCCTACGGCCTGCTCGGCCTGATCGGTGCCATCGAGCGCTACGAGCTCGACCGCGACGTCAAGTTCGAGACCTACGCGATCGCCCGCATCAAGGGCTCGATCATCGACGAGCTGCGCTCGCTCGACTGGGTGCCGCGCTCCGTGCGCAGCCGCGCCCGCGAGATCGAGCGGGCCATGGTCTAGCTCGAGCACCGCCTCAAGCGGGTGCCGACCGACGAGGAGATCGCGGCCGAGATCGGCATCAGCGAGAGCGAGTTCGCAGGACAACCTGACCTCGATCTCCCGCTGCTCGATCGCGGCGCTCGACGAGCTGTGGACGATCTCCTCCTCCGGCGGCGACACCGTCTCCCTGATCGACACGATCGAGGACCCGAACGCCGACGACCCGTCGAAGGCGCTCGACGCGCACCGAGGTGCAGGCAGCACTCGGCGACGCGATCCAGCGCCTCCCCGAGCGCGAGCGCCTCGTCGTCTCGCTCTACTACTACGAGGAGCTGACCCTGCGTGAGATCGGCGAGGTGCTCGGTGTGACCGAGTCGCGCGTCTCGCAGCTGCACACGAAGGCGATCCTCCGCCTCAAGGTGCGCCTGCAGGGCTCGCTCGAGCGCGCCCCGCTCGAGCGCTGAGATTCCGCGCCGGCCGGGGCGGCCGGATGCGGCCGATGAGGCGAGTAGTATCGAGCGCTCGACACGGCAAGCGTCCTCGGCTCGGGAGGTTCGGATGGCGTTCGCCCCCGACAAGATCCGCAACGTGGCCGTCGTCGGTCACCGTGGCACGGGAAAGACGTCGCTGACCGAGGCGCTGCTGTATCGAGGCGGGTGCGATCGAACCGCCTCGGCAGCGTGGCCGACGGGACGACCGTCACCGACTCACGACGACGACGAGCAGCGACGCGGCCTCTCGATCTCGGCGCGCGCTGACGCACGCGACTGGAACGGGCGCAAGCTCAACCTGCATCGACACGCCCGGGGATCCCGAGCTTCCAGGCCGACGCGCTCGGTGCGCTGCGGGTGGTCGAGGGCGCCCTGTTCGTGATCTCGGGCGTGCTCGGCGTCGAGGTCTCGACCATCAAGCTGTGGAAGCGCTGCGACGAGCTCGGCCTGGCGCGCATCGCCTTCGTCAACCTGCTCGACCGCGAGCGGGCCGACTTCGCGGCGGCGCTCGAGTCGCTCCAGTCCCAGCTCTCCGAGAACCTCGTCGCGATCAGCCTCCCGATCGGGCGAGGAGCACGACTTCCGCGGCGTCGTCGACCTGCTGCACATGATGGCCTACGAGGATGCGGGCGACGCGTCGGTCGCGAGTCCGATCCGGTCCCGATCCCGGACGAGCTTCAGGCGCAGGCCGACGAGTGGCGCGAGCGGCTGATGGACCACGTGGCCGAGGCCTCCGACGAGCTCATGGAGCGCTACCTCGAGGGCGAGCCGATCGCCGACGACGAGCTGCGTCGCCGCGTTCAAGGACCTCGTCGTGCGGGGCGAGCTCTTCCCCGTGGCGTGCGGCTGCGGCCTCGAAGCAACATCGGTACGCGGGCGCTGCTCGACCTGATCGTCGACGGGCTGCCCTCGCCGGCCCGGGCCGAGCGCATCCACGCCCACGACCGCTCGGGCGACGACGTCGTGCTCGAGCTCGAGGGCTCGGGCGTCGCCGCGTACGTGCTTCAAGACGATCGCCGACGCGCACGTCGGCAAGCTCAGCCTGCTGCGCGTCTTCGCCGGGCGGATCGGGGCCGACACGCCGCTCGTCAACGAGCGCACGCACCACAAGGAGCGCGTGGGCCAGCTCCTCGAGTTCCAGGGCAAGGACCACACGTCGGTGACCGAGCTCGGGCCGGGCGACATCGGCGCGGTCCCCAAGCTCAAGGACGTGCTCACCGGCGACGTGCTGGCCGACACCGACCGCGACCTGGCCATCGATCCGGTGCCGCTTCCGGCGCCCGTGGTCTCCGTGGCGGTCGAGCCGACGACCAAGGGCGACGACGAGAAGATGGCCCAGGCCTTCCGCCGCCTGGCCGAGGAGGACCCGACGCTCCGGCCTCGACCGCGACGAGCGCACGGGCGAGCTGATCGTCCAGGGCCTCTCCCAGATGCACGTCGAGGTCACCGTCGACCGCGCTCCGCCGCCGCTTCGGGGTCGAGGTCATGACGCACCCGCCGCGCGTCCCGTACCTCGAGGCGATCCGCCGCAAGCCGTCGCAAGGCCCAGGGCCGCTACAAGAAGCAGACCGGCGGCCGGGGCCAGTTCGGCGACTGCCACATCGAGCTCGAGCCGCTCGCCGGACACGAGGGCTACGAGTTCGTCGACAAGATCGTCGGCGGCGTCATCCCGCGGCACTTACCGGCCCGCGGTGGACGCGGCGTCCAGGAGACGATGCAGCAGGGACCGCTCGCCGGCTACCCCGTCGTGGGCGTCAGCGTGACGCTCGTCGACGGCAGCTACCACGCCGTCGACAGCTCCGAGATGGCGTTCAAGATCGCCGGCTCGATGGCCTTCAAGAAGGCCTACGCCGAGGCGGACCCGGTGCTGCTCGAGCCGGTCATGGCGGTCGAGGTGACGGTGCCCGAGGCGAACGTGGGCGACGTGCTCGGCGACCTCAACTCCCGGCGCGGACGACCGCTCGGCATGGAGCCGGCCGGCGCCGACGACGGTCATCCGGGCGGAGGTGCCGATGTCCGAGATGCTCGCCTACTCGCCCGACCTGACGTCGATGACGGGCGGCCGCGGCGACTACGCGATGTCGCTCGCCCGCTACGAGGAGGTGCCGGACGCACGTCGCGCAGAAGCTGCGCGCCGCGGCCCGCCCGAGAAGGAGGTCGTGCAGGGCCTAGCCTGCCAGGTTCTGCGCTCGCGGCTCGCGCTCGAGGTCGAGCACGAGCGCCGACATGCCGAAGTGCTGTGCGCCCTGCGGCGTGCCGTCGACGGGGTCGTAGTACTCGCGCAGGCCCGAGCCCGCGACCAGGCGCGCGGTGCCTGCCGGCGCAGGTGGCGCGCCGCGTCGTCGAAGCCGTGCTGCCCGGAGTCCCCGGTGCAGGAGCCAGGTGCCCGCGAGCCAGGTCTCACCCCGCCAGTAGCGGGGGATGGCCCGCGTGCGGCGCGCGAACGACGGCTCGCTCGCCGAGGTCGACGGCACGGGCCAGGGGAGGGCGTACTCGCGCCGGGTCGGCGCAGGTGCGCGGCGAGCCGCTCGGCCATCTCGCGCGGGAGGTTCGGCAGGGCGAGCGGCGCGAGGCTCGCCCAGGTGGAGACGCGCTGCGGCTCGCCCGACGGGTACGCGACGGTCGAAGAAGAGGCCCGCGCTCGTCGTCCCAGCAGCGCTCGAAGAGCGCGCGCTCGACCCGCTCGGCCGCGCGGCGATGCGGCTCGTCGCCGAGCAGCCGCGCGAGCGAGTGCAGCGAGAGCGGCGTGTGCCGACGTGGTCAGCACCTCCTGCACGCAGAAGCCGCCGCGCGCAGGACGTCGTCGAGACGGAACCCGTCGCGCCGCAGCTCGTGGACGTGCCACACGAAGCCCGGCCAGGCCCGACGGCGCGCCAGCCCATCAGGCGCGTCGAACTTCGGCGAGGCGTCGAGCCCCGACTCGTCCGGGCGAGATCAGGGCGACGAGGCCCGAGCCGTCGGGATCGCGCTCGCGCTCGAGCCAGTCGTGCATGCGCGGCCAGCGGCCGACGGCCTCGGTGCGAAAGCCCGGGTCGTCGGACGAGGCGTCGGCGACGAGCTCCCACGCGAAGGCGACGAACGGCGGCTGGATCGTGCGCGTGGTCCGGTCGCCGAGCGGTGCGCAGCGAGTAGTGGAGCAGCGCCGCGACGGCCGCACCGGCCGGTGCCAGAGGATCGTGTGGGGCAGGAACCCGTCCGCCTCCTGGGCGCGCAGGAGCGTGCGCAGCTCGTCGCGCGCCGCCGGCGGGTCGAGCGTGGCCAGGGCGATCGCGTGCCAGCACGAGTCCCACAGGAACTGGGCCGGGAACTTGGACGCGTCGGGGCAGTGGAAGCGATACTGGACGCCGTCGGGGGTCCGTCCGCTCACCCGGTTGCGGGCGAAGACGATGCGCACGGGGGCCTCGAGCGCGAGCGATTCCACTGGCTCGAAACGCTACCCGGTCGCCAGACGGCGGCCGCAAACTGCGTCTTCCGCCGCGGCGGGGCGGCGCGCCCCGGAGACCCTCGGCTACACTCGCCCCCCCGATATGCAGGTCAATCGGACGGACACGGTCCTGGTGTGCCGCATCTGCGAGCGGACGCTGCTGCTCGGCGAACGCGCCACGTACTACCGCGCCGACGTCCAGGAGTGCTCGTGTGCGCGCTGTGCGTCGACGAGGCCGACAGCGCGGGGCTGGCTGCGCGAGGGCGCGCCCGTCGCCGCCGCCGATCGATCGGTCGCCGTTCGCGGCCCGGGCCTGTGACGCGCATGCTCGACTCGCTGCGCCGGTCCGGTCCGCGAGCCCGAGTCGCGGACCTGAGCCCCGAGGTCGGACGAGATCGCCGAGCGACGAGAACGGCTCGGGCGGCGCCGCCTGGGACGGCGTGGCCATGTTCAACCGCAGCCCCTACCGGCGCACGGTCGTCGGGCATCTCCAAGAGCCTCGGCGAGCCGCTCGTCTCGGTCGTGCCCCTCGCCGGGCACGCGACCGGACGTCGTGGTCACCGTGGCCTGGGACATCTCCTGGTACCAGTACCGCGTCGACGTGCAGCGGGGGCGCCGTCCGGCTCGAGGGTCGCGGCGACGACCCCGGCGACCTCGACGAGCGCTGGTGCCGCTGGAACGCGCGCGCCGTCGAGGACGGCCGACTCGCGATTGCGTAACGGGGGAAACCAGGTTTCCCCCGTTGGCCCCCTTCTTTTCCGGGGCCGTGCTCTCCGGAGCGATGCCGTCGCGGGCGAGGCGACGGATCGGTTGGCTTCGGCGCGCCGGCAAAGCCGGCACACCGACGCAAGTTAGGCGTCTACCTCGAACGTGATGCCCTGGGCGAGCGGGAGCTCCCGCGAGTAGTTGATGGTCGCCGTCTGGCGGCGCATGTACGCCCGCCAGGCGTCGGAGCCCGACTCGCGGCCGCCGCCGGTCTCCTTCTCGCCCCCGAAGGCGCCCCCGATCTCGGCCCCGCTGGGCCCGATGTTGACGTTGGCGATCCCGCAGTCGCTGCCGGCCGCCGAGAGGAAGCGCTCGCTCTCGCGCAGGTCGGCGGTGAAGATGCAGGACGAGAGCCCCTGCGGCACGCCGTTGTGGAGCTCGAGGGCCTCGTCGAGCTCCCGGTAGGTCAGGGCGTACAGGAGCGGCGCGAACGTCTCCTCCCGCACGACGTCGGTCTGGGTCGGCATCCGCACCAGGGCGGGGGTGACGTAGTGGGCGTCCGGCCAGCGGTCCGCCAGCACGCGCTCACCGCCGCTGACGCGCCCGCCGTCCGAGCGAGCCCGGTCGAGCGCAGCCTGCATGCGCTCGTACGCCTCGGCCGTGATCAGGGGCCCGCACAGGGTCCCCGGCTCGCGCGGGTCGCCCACGACGACGCTCGCGTAAGCGCGCTCGAGGCGGTCGAGCAGTCGGTCGGCCACGTCCTCGTGGACGATCAGCCGGCGCAGGCTCGTGCAGCGCTGGCCGGCGGTGCCAACGGCCGAGAAGAGGATGGCCCGGACGGCCAGGTCCAGGTCGGCGCTCGCGGAGACGATCATGGCGTTGTTGCCGCCGAGCTCGAGGAGGCTCCGCCCGAGCCTGGCGGCGATGCGCGGCGCCAGGGCCTTGCCCATGGCCGTCGAGCCGGTGGCGGAGACGAGCGGGAGCCGCGGGTCGTCGGCCAGCTGCACGGCCCGGTCCGCGCCGCCCACGATGACCTCGAGCAGGCCGGCCGGGGCGTCGTCGAGCTGCGCGGCGGCCCGGGCCAGGAGCGACTGGCAGGCCAGCGCCGTGAGCGGCGTGCGCTCGGACGGCTTCCACACCACCGGATCCCCGCACACCAGGGCCAGGGCCGCGTTCCAGCTCCACACCGCGACCGGGAAGTTGAAGGCCGAGATCACGGCCACCGGGCCGAGCGGGTGCCACGTCTCGAGCATCCGGTGACCGGGCCGCTCGGAGGCGATGGTCAGCCCGTAGAGCTGGCGCGACAGCCCGACGGCCAGGTCGCAGATGTCGATCATCTCCTGGACCTCGCCCAGCCCTTCCTGGGCGATCTTCCCCATCTCGAGCGTCACCAGGCAGCCGAGCTCCTCCTTGTGCTCGCGCAGCTCCTCGCCCAGAAGGCGCACCAGCTCTCCCCGGCGCGGCGGGGGGACCCGCTGCCAGGCGTGGAAGGCCGTCACGGCCCGGGCCACGGCGGCGTCCGTCTCGGCCGCCGTCGTGCGGGCCACGCGGGCGATGGGCTCGCCCGTGATCGGGGTGCGGATCTCGAGGTCGCCGTCGTCGCCGGGCACGCCGAGACGGTCGAGCAGGGCGGCGGCGTCGTCGCGGACGGAGGAGGAGGCGGTCTGCATGTCCCGGATCGTGCCACGGTGGCGCGGCGCCCGTCGGGCGGGTCCGCGATAATCGCGGCATGCGGCTGACCGAGCTCGCGTCGGACCTCGAGGCCCTTCGAGCCGACCTCGCCGAGGAGCTCCTGGCCGTCAACCGCTACGAGGCCCAGACCTTCAGCCTCGCCGACGACGAGGCCCGGGACGTGGTCGCCCGCATTCTCGACGAGAAGAAGCAGCACGTGGCCACGCTCCTCGGGCAGCTGCGGCGGCTCGATCCCAAGCAGGCAGAGAAGCTCGACCGCCGTTGACGGCCGCCCCGGCCGGGCGCCGGAGCCGTCGTATGCTCCGCCGTCGAGGAGGTCGAGGCCGTGCCGACGAGCCGTATCGAGGCGTTCAGCGACGGCGTCTTCGCCATCGCCATCACGCTCCTGATCCTGGAGATCCAGGTGCCGCAGGGCGCGGGGAACGACCTCTGGCACGCCCTCTGGCAGCTCTGGCCGAACTACGCCGCGTACCTGGTCAGCTTCATGACGATCGGGATCATCTGGGTCAACCACCACGCCCAGTTCGTGCGCATCGTCCGCAGCGACCGGGCGCTGCTGTTCTGGAACCTCAACCTGCTGCTGTGGGTCTCGTTCCTGCCCTTCCCGACGGCCGTGCTGGCCCGGTACCTCGACTCAGGCAGCGGCGAGACCGCGGCCAGCGCCTTCTACGCCGGCGTGCTGCTGCTCATGTCGCTGAGCTTCTACGGCGTCTGGCGCCATGCGGAGCGGGCGGGGCTTCTCACGGAGGAGCTGTCGCCCGGCCAGCGCCGCGTCCTGCGCCGGCGCAACGTCTTCGGCCACCTCGCGTACGCGCTCGCCGTGGTGCTCGCCTTCGTGAGCCCGGCGGCCACCCTCGTCGTGTGCGCCGGGGTGGCTCTGTTCTACGTCCACCCGGGGCGGTCGAGCGCCGCCCTGGCCGAAGGGAGCTGATCGTGGCCGTCGCCCATCTTCCCCGCGACTACTGTCTCGCCCCCGGCCGCCCCGTCGACGCGCCCGTCGACGGGAGCGAGGGCCGGTACGGGCGCCTCTTCCCGGGCCTCCGGCCCATCGTGTCGAGCGATGCGGCGCTCCTGGCCCTCGGGGCCGCGGGCGGGGCCTGCGACCCGGCCGGAGACGACTGTCTCGACGGCTCGGAGGCGGCGGGCTGGCCCGTGTTCGGCCAGTTCGTGGCCCACGACATCACGGCTGACCGGTCCCCGCTCGTGGAGCAGGCGGACCCGAACAGCATCCGCAGCTTCCGCAGCCCGCGGGCGAACCTGGAGTGCCTGTACGGCGCCGGGCCCGTGGGCGCGCCTTACCTGTACGACCGCGACGACCCGGCCATGCTCCTCGTCGGCGTGAACGACGCCGGTCGTGCCGCGGACGTGCCGCGAAACGCCCAGGGGATCGCCCTGGTCGGCGATCCGCGCAACGACGTGCACCTCCTCGTGTCCCAGCTTCACACCGCCTTCCTACGGGCCCACAACCTCCTCGCCGGCCGGCTCCGCGAGGACGGCGTGGCCCCGGACGAGCTCTTCGAGGAGGCGCGCCGGGCCACGACGTGGCACTACCAGTGGATCCTCCTGCACGACTTCCTCGACCCCCTCGTCGGGCCCGAACGGGCCGCCGCCGTCCGCGACGACGGGCCGCAGCTCTACGAGCCGGAGGGTGAGCCCTACATCCCGTTCGAGTTCGCCGACGCCGCCTACCGCTACGGGCATGCCCAGATCCGGCCCACGTACCAGGTCAACGCGCAGAGCGACCCGGTGCCGCTGTTCCCGGACCTGCTCGGGTTCCAACCCGTGCCGGACCGGCGAGCCGTCGACTGGTCCTACTTCTTCGACGTCGACGGGCAACCGGCGCGGCAGCGATCCAAGCGCATCGACGGCTGGCTGGCGCGGTCGCTCATCGAGCTCCCGGTGGCCATCACCGGGACGGTGGATGAGGACGCCTACCACTCCCTGGCCGCGCGCGACCTCCAGCGGGGCCACGCCATCGGCCTCCCCTCCGGCGAGGCGGTCGCCAGGCACCTCGGGCACGAGCCACTGACGAGCGAGGAGGTCGGGCTCAGGGCTGCGGGCTGGGACCAGGAGACGCCGCTCTGGTACTACGTCCTCAAGGAGGGCGAGGTGCGGGAGGACGGCGATCGGCTGGGGCCGGTGGGCGGGACGATCGTGGCCGAGGTGCTCGTGGGCATCGTCGACCGGGACCCCGAGTCCTACCGCGCCCTCCAGCCGGACTGGCGCCCGACGCTGCCGGCGGCCGGCGACCAGTTCACGATGGGGGACCTGCTGGCGGCGGCCTACCGCGAGGGCGCGGCGGCGGCGGCCTGATCGGAGCGCTCGGCCTCGAGGCAGCTGCGGTGGTGCAGCGGATCGATGAGGTTGTCGAGCTCGGCGAACAGGGCGATGAAGCGCTGCCTGTCCTCTTCGCTCACCCCGGCCAGCCCTGCGTGCAGCGCCTGGGCGAGGCGGGCCCGCCGCCCGCAGGCGCTGCGCCGGCCCGTCGGCGTGACGTCGATCTGGACGGCGCGCCCGTCGTCTGGGTCGCGCACGCGCTCGACCAGGCCGAGGGCCTCGAGCGAGTCCACCGTGCGGGTGGCCGTGGCGTCGGTCGTCCCCATCAGCTGGGCCAGCGAGCCCAGGCGAAGCGGCCCGTGATCCGCCACGTCGGCCAGGGCCAACGTCTGCGTGGGGGTGAGCATGTTGATCTCAGGGCTGCCGGCCAGGCCGCGCTGACGGACGATCTGGAAGATGAACCGCTCCACTCCCCAGCTCAGGGCCTCGATCGACTCGGGCGCTCCCGGGAGCGCGAAGCCGTGGGGGGCAGCGGTCGTACTGCTCGCGTTCATGCGGGCCATGGTATGCCACGTTTCAGGCGGCGACCATGGCCCGGAAGGGCCAGGCGAGGCGGCGCGCCGGCCGCGTCGCCCCTCGGCTTGCTACGCGTGCATCCCGGCCGCCACCCTCTGCCTGCTCATGTGCCCGTGCAGGATCGCCGAGGAATGACCATCCCACCGGGTGTCTTTCGCCCCTGGGCCACAGTCCGCCGGTTCGACAGGACCTCTGGCGGAGCGTAAAGTCGTCGCTCCGGCAACGGCCCGAAAGGAGGCCCAGATGCATGCAGTCGTCGTGCGCGTGACCATCCACAACGCTGACCGCACTCGGGAGGTGCTCAAGAGTCAGATTGTGCCGCAGGTCTCCGGCGCGCCCGGTTTCAAGACTGGCTACTGGACGTGGCCGACCGGCGGTGGCGAGTTGAACGGGCTCTCGATGGTCATCTTTGACTCGGAGGAGAACGCACGTGCAGCGGGCGATCGGGTGAGCGCGATCGCGGCTGACGCGCGCGACGACGTCACCCTCGATAGCGTCGAGGTTCGAGAGGTCGTCGCGTCGGCGTAATGATGTGAGTCGGGTCGCGCCGCGCGGTCATCGCGAACGACCGCAGTCGTCATCGTCTCGGCGGCGGTCTCGGCCCTCTCCGGTTCGTCGCTCACGTCCGAGTAGGCGTGGTCGAACAGGTGCGAGTAGCGGTCCATCGTGATCTGCACGCTCGCGTGCGCCAGCGTTTGCGAATGACGCCGAAGAAGCGACTTGCCGAGCTTCTGACGTCAGGGCTTGCGATGCTCGCAGCGGGCCCACGTTGGCGGCGCGGGGCGGGCGCAGACGCCCACCCCGGCGTTCTTTCCGCTTACTCGGCGGCGAGGTGGTGCTCCGCTGTTCCCACGGAGCGTTACCACGCGGCTCTTCCGTCGCTTGGCCATGCGGTAGGGCACGGCTGAGAGCGGATGATGGGGCTCGAACCCACGACCTTCGCCATGGCAAGGCGACGCTCTAGCCAACTGAGCTACATCCGCGTGGCTTCCCAGGCTACCAGAGCGATGACGGGCCGTCGGATCAGACGGCGGCGTCCTTTCCGAGCTGCGCTCGGAGCTCGGCCATGCGGTTCTCGGCCAGCCCCATGAAGGCGCGCGTGGCCGGCGACAGATCGGCCCCGCGCCGGGTGACGAAGGCGGCCGTCTCCCAGATCGGGTCCTTGAACCGGGCGGTGCCCAGCCCGCGGGGGAGGGGGCGGCGGATCGTGTGGCTGCGCCCCACGATGGTGTCCCCGAAGCCCAGGCGCGCCAGCTCGAGCGCGGCCTCGAGCTCCTCAACCTCGATGGCGGGCTCGAGGACGATGCCGGCGGCCTGGGCACGCTCCCGCAGTTGGCGCCGGGTGGGGTCGTCCCATCGGTAGCGCGCGTCGTAGAGGATGAGCGACACGGTGGCCAGGCGCTCGATGGCCACCCGCTGGCGGATGCGGCGGGGGTCGCGGCTCACGTACAGGATCTCGTCGTGCAGGGCTGGCCGTACCTCGAGTCCGGCGTCGTCGACCGGCAGGACGATGAGCCCTGCCTCGAGTGTCCCGTCCCGGACGGCGTCGGCCACCTCGCTGGAGTTCTGGCCCACCACGCGCACGCGCACGGCCGGGTAGCGGCGCCGGAACCCGGCCACGAGGTCGGTCACCAGGTAGTGGGCGGCCGTGCCGAAGGTGCCGAAGGCGGCGATCCCGCCGCGCAGCTCGCGGACCTCCGAGACGGAGTCGCGCGCAGCCTCGAGGTCGGCGACGACGCGCTCGGCGTACGGCCGCAGCGCCCGGCCGGCCTCGGTGAGCTCGAGCCCGCGGCGGCTGCGGGCGAAGAGGGGGACGCCGAGGTCCTCCTCGAGCCGGCGCACCGCCTCCGACACGGAGGGCTGGGCCAGCTCGAGGTCGCGGGCGGCGGCGCTGAAGGAGCGGTGCTCCGCCGCCGCGAGGAAGAGGGCGAGCTGCTGCGAGGTCATAGGCGGTACCTATGGGTCGTCAAGTGGGCCAAGCCTAGCGCTCCCACCGGGGCGCTCCTAGCGTGCGGGTGTGACACCTGTCAGCACCCACGATCGCCGGCGCGAGCGCTCCGGCATCCTCCTCTGTCTCCTCTCGGCCCTCGGCTTCGCGGCCATGGCCGTGCTGGTCAAGCTCGCCTACCGGGCCGACATCGGGCTCGTGACGCTCCTGGCCACGCGCTTCACCCTGGCCGCGGCGCTCTTCTGGGTCCTCGCGCTGCTGCGCCGGCGGGGACGGCCGTCGTGGCGGCTGGTGGCCGGCGGACTCCTTCTGGGGCTGGCCGGCTACAGCCTCGAAACGGCGCTCTTCTTCGCCTCCATCCAGCGGCTCGGAGTCTCGATGGCGGAGCTCCTCGTCTACGCCTACCCGGCTTTGGTCGCGATCGGAGCCATCGTGCTGGGACGCGAGCGGCTCGCGCTGCGCCGGATGGTCGCCCTGGCCAGCGCCACGGCGGGCGTGCTGCTCGTCCTGGCCGGCGGCTCCCATGCGGCCTTCGACGGCACCGGCGTGCTCCTGGCCCTGGGCGCCGCCGCCGCCTATGCCGCGTACGTGCTGTTCTCCGACGCGGTGCTCGGGGACGTCGACCCCGTCACCCTCGCCGCCCTGGTCTCGACGGGCGCCGCCGTGGCCTTCGTCGCCGCCGGCGCCGTCCACGGCGATCTCCACCTCTCCTTCGGCACGAAGGGCTGGCTGATCATCGGCACGATCACGCTCGTCTCGACCGTGCTCGCCCTGACGGCCTTCCTCGGCGGCGTCGCCCGGCTGGGCGCCTCCCGGGCCAGCATCCTCTCTGCGGCCGAGCCGCCGATGACGCTGTCACTGGCGATGCTCACGTTCGGCGAGCGCCTGGGGGCGCTGCAGGTCGCCGGGGGCGCGCTCGTTCTGGGCGCGGTGCTCATCCTGCACCTGCCCAGCCCGGCGAGCATCCTCGCCCGCCGGCGCACAGCGCGGGCGTTGCGCGCAGCGCCCTGCCCGGGCTAACCCTCGCGCTCGAGCTCGATCAGGAGCCGCCGAAGGAGGGCGGAGAGCGTCTCCTTCTCCTGCTCGTCCAGCACGTCGACGAGCTGGTCCTCGAACTCGCCCTGGGGCCGGATCGTGCGCTCCCACAGGGCGTGCCCTTCCGGGGTCATCTCGATGAGCACGCGCCGGCGGTCGTCGGGGTCGGCCACGCGGAGGACCAGCCCCTCCTTCTCCATGCCGTCGATTCGGGCCGTCAGCGCGCTCGGCGAGAGCATCAGGTCGTCGGCCAGACGGCTCGAGGCCGCGCGGTACGGGGTGCCCAACCGGCGCAGGGCGTGGAGGACGTGGTAATCGCCGGAGGCCACGCCGTCGCGCGTGAGCCGGTCGTTCTGAATCCGCTTGATCCGGCCGACGATCTTCTGCATGCGCGTGATGATCGACTCCGTCAGCGGGTTCAGGTCCGGCAGCTCGCGCAGCCACTGGGCCACGTGATCGTCGACGCCGTCGTGCAGCGGCTCGGCCGGGTGGTCGCTTGACACTGCTTGCTTCATCTCAAATACTTTGAATGTGAAATTTGCGAGAGGGAAGAATACCTGGAAGAAGCGTACACCTCGCGGTCCGCTTCGACACCGGAACTTCCAGCTCCTGTTCGCCGGCCAGACGGTGTCGGCGCTCGGCGACCAGGTCGTGCCCGTGGCGCTGGCCTTCGCCGTGCTCGATCTGACGGGCTCCGCGTCGGATCTGGGGCTGGTCCTGGCGGCGTCCCTCGTGCCGCGGCTCGTCTTCACCCTGGCCGGTGGGGTGTGGGCGGACCGCCTGCCGCGCCAGCGCGTCATGCTCGGCGCCGACGTCGTCCGCGGAACGGCGCAGGCCCTGGTGGCCGTCGATCTCATCTCCGGGACGGCGCAGATCTGGCACCTCGCGGTGCTCGCCGCGGTGGAGGGAGCGGCGGGAGCCTTCTTCACGCCCGCGAGCGCGGGCCTCATGCCGTCGCTCGTGGAGGGCGACGAGCTGCAGCCGGCAAATGCCCTCGTCGGCCTGGCCCGGCGGGCCACCGCCGTGCTCGGCCCGGCCGTGGGCGGAGCCCTGGTAACGACGGTCGGCCCGGGATGGGCCTTCGCCCTCGACGCGGCGACGTTCGGCGTGAGCGCCGCCTCGCTTGCGGCGCTGCGTGTGCCGGCGATTTCGCACGGACCACGCGCGAGCTTCTTCTCGGACCTCGCCGAAGGGTTCGGCGAGCTCCGGCGCCATACCTGGTACTGGTCCAACGTCATCTCGCACTGCCTCTGGAACGCCGGCATGGGCGTGTTCCTCGTCCTCGGGCCGCTCGTCGCGGCCCGCTCCCTGGGCGGGGCGGGGGACTGGAGCGCGATCCTGGTGGCCGAGGCCGTGGGCGGCGTGGCGGGCGGCGCGCTGGCCCTGCGGTTCCGGCCGCGGCGGCCGCTGGTGGCCGCGAACCTCGCCCTGGCCCTCCTCGGGCTGCCACTGGCGGGGCTTGCCGGTCCGTGGCCCACGGCCGCCCTCGCCGCCTCCGCCGGGGTGGCCATCGGCGGCCTGGCCTTCATGTCGGCCATCTGGGAGACGACGGTGCAGCGCCACATCCCGGCGCACGCCCTCTCCCGCGTGGTGGCGTACGACTGGCTCGCGTCGCTCGTGGTCATGCCGGTCAGCTTCGCCCTGGCCGGGGCGCTCGCCGGCGCGATCGGGACGTCGCGCGTGCTCGCCGGCGCGGCCGTCATCGTCAGCGCGTCCAGCATCGGCATCCTCGTCGTGCCCAGCGTCCGGCGTCTCGGGGCGGAGGACGGGGGAGAGGTGGGCGGCGTTTCTCTCGGCCGCTCGGCCGGGGAAGCGGTCCACTAGGCTCCGGCTCGACCCCGCGGCCTGGAAGCCCGGGCCGGACGAGGCCGTCCAGAGCGCATGGCCATCTCCACCGCTCGCCGGTTGCACCGAGGGCGCTTCACCGCCGTCTACTGCGTGCTGGCGCTTGCCCTTCTGCCCATCGTCCTGGGCACCGCGTGGCTGGCCACGAACCACCCCGTCCAGCCCACCCGCCTCCAGCGCGTGGAGCACGCCTTCCGCAACCGTCTGGGCTCCGCGGTCGGAAGCGGCGGTGCGCGCGTGACCTATGCCAGCTGCGTCACGGCCTCCGACGGGGCGCCGCAGCACTACGTGTGCGAGGCCAGCGTGTCGACCGGGCTCACGGAGAACGCGACCATCTTCGACGTGCACTCCGACGGCCGGTCCGTACGCGCCATGCGCGTCATCGGCTGACCGCCATGGCCGAGCTGGTCCTGCGGCCGCTCCGGCCCGAGGATGCGGACGAGCTGCGGCGTATCCACCGGACGCCTGAGGTCGCCCGATGGTGGGACCTGCCGGACGAGTCCTTCCCGTGGGACGAGTCCCAGTCCACCCGCCTGACCATCGTGGTCGACGGCGCCGTGGCCGGGCTCATCCAGTTCTGGGAGGAGACGGAGCCGAAGTACCGCCACGCCGGGATTGACCTCTTCCTCGACCCGGCTGTGCACGGCCGGGGATTGGGGACCGAGGCCGTCCGGCGGGTCGCACGGCTCCTGATGGACGAGCGCGGACACCACCGGGTGACGATCGACCCCGCGGTGGAGAACGTGGCGGCGGTCCGCGCCTACGAGAAGGCCGGGTTCCGCCGCGTCGGCGTCACGCGCCTGTCGGAGCGCGACGCCGACGGGAACGGCTGGCACGACTCGCTGCTCATGGAGCTCGTGGCCGGTGTGGACGTCATCCGGTAGGTTCCGCGGCGTGGCGATGTTCCTCGTCGTCCTCCGCCGCTCCGGGCCCGAGTACGACCTGTCGCTCCCGCTCGAGAAGCAGTCGGGCTGGCTCGAGCACGCGGCCTTCATGGACGGCCTCGTCGAGTCGGGCGTCATCGTCCTCGGCGGTCCGCTGGCCGACGAGGAGCGCACCGCGCACGCCGTCCAGGCCGGGTCCGAGGAGGAGATCCGAGCCATCCTGGCCAGGGATCCGTGGAGCGAGTCCCACCTGCGCGTGGAGTCGATCGACGGCTGGACGATCCGGCTCGACGGGCGCGACTTGTCTCAGCCGGTCACTCGGTAGTCGATGAAGGTGGCGAGCGGCGATTGCCGCACGCCCGCCTGCTCGAGCTCGAGGCGCTGCGTGAAGCCGTCGAACAGCCGCTTGCCGCCGCCGAGCACGACCGGGGCGACGATGATGGTGAGCTCCTCGACGTGGCCACCGGCCAGCGCCTGGCGAATGATGTCGGCGCCGCCCATCACGTGCACGTCCTTGTCGCCCGCCGTTGCCTTGGCCTTGTCGAGCGCCTCCTCGAGGCTGCCGACGAACGTGAACGCATCCCCGGCTGGCTGCTCCTGCGGCCGGTGGGTGACGATGAAGAAGGGCAGGCCGAAGGGGTTCGAGTCGCCCCAGTGGTTCGCGGCCTCGTACGTCCAGCGACCGCCGATGACCGCACCGGCGCGGCGGAGCATTTCTTCGAGCCAGGCCTGGTCCTCCGGGAGAGCCTGGCCCGTCGGCTCGGCGTCGTAGGACCATGGGCCGCCGAAGACCCAGTAGTGCAGGCGCTCGCCCCCGACCCCGAGGCCGCAGCCAGGGCCGTCGCCCGGCCCGGTGATGTAGCCGTCGACGGATGTGGTGATGCCGGCGATGACCTTGCCCATGTCGTCCTCCTCGGCTCGTTGTGAGGTCAGACCGGCGGCCCCGGGAAGACTCATCGTCTCGGAGGCGGCCGATGAGTTCCGGTGTCGCTCGCGGTCTCACTCGTGATGAACGCGGATGCCGCCCTTGCGCCTGAGCCGCAGGTCCTGCTGTCCGGACTCGTGTTCGGCGAGCAGCCGCGGTGGCATGACGGCCGCCTCTGGTTCTCGGACTGGGGCACCCGGGAGGTCATGGCCGTCGGTCTGGACGGCCGGAACGAGGTGATGCTCCGCGGCTCGTCGTTCCCCCTCTGCGTGGACTGGCTCCCCGACGGCCGTCTCGTCCTGGTCTCCGCCGGCGACGGACTGCTTCTCCGCCAGGAGCTGGACGGATCACTCGTCACCCACGGAGATCTCAAGCTCGCCTCCGATCCGCCGGCAGGAAACGAGCTCGTCGTCGACGGCCGCGGGAACGCCTACGTCAACGGCGGAGGGTTCGACCTGATGGCCGGCGAGCCGTTCGCGCCCGGCGTCATCACGCTCGTCACCCCTGACGGCTCGGTCCGCCGGGTCGCCGACGGCCTCGCTTTCCCGAACGGTATGACGGTGACTGCCGACAACTCCACGCTGATCGTCGCGGAGTCGTACGCCAGGCGGTTGACGGCCTTCGACATCACCGCCGGCGGTGACCTCACCAACCGCCGCGTGTGGGCGGACCTCGGCGACGGTGTCCCGGACGGCATCTGCGCGGATGTCGAGGACGCCGTCTGGTACGCCGACGTGCCGAACGGGCGATGCATGCGCGTCCGCGAGGGCGGCGAGGTTCTCGCCCGGATCGAGCTCGATCGTGGCGGCTTCGCCTGTGCCCTCGGCGGCGACGACCGGAGCACCCTGTTCGTGATCGCCACCAGGTGGAACGGCCCGGAGAGCATGTTCGCCGGGCAACCGACGGGTCAGGTCCTGATGGTCCCTGCCCCTGCCGCGGGCGCGGGGTGGCCCTGAGCGGCGCGGCCGACGATCAGAGCCGGGGAGACAACTGCTGGACGGCCCAGCCGTTGCCGTCGGGATCGCTGAAGAACACGAACGATCCCCAGGGAAACTCCTGCACCTCGGTCACCTCGGCGCCGCGCGCGACGAGCTCGCTGCGGGCGTCGTTGATGTCCGAGACGACGATCTGGAGCTGCGCCGAGCCGGGAGCCGACTCGGTGAGGCCGGTTCCGAGGGCAATGGAGCAGGCCGATCCGGGCGGCGTCAGCTGGACGAAGCGCAGGTCCGGGCTGACCTGGTGATCGTGGTCGGCGTTGAAGCCGGCGCGCTCGACGTAGAAGGACTTGGCGCGGTCGACGTCCGACACCGGCACCGTCACGAGCTCGAGCTTCCAGTCCATCGGATCTCCTTCATCGCCCAAAACGTTTTCCGCCCAACCACACGCGTTGGCGCGTGGTTGGGCGGAGAGGCGACGGTCGGATTTGAACCGGCGTACACGGCTTTGCAGGCCGCTGCCTAACCCCTCGGCCACGTCGCCACGCGACGCGCGCAGTCTATCGCGTCGCGAGCGGGCGCGTCAGTGGCCGCCCGAGAAGACCTTGAGCAGCGGCGATCATCGCCGGCCCGAGGATCACGATGAACATGGCCGGGAAGATGAAGAGCACCGTCGGGAAGAGCATCTTGATCGGCGCCTTCATGGCCTTCTCCTCGGCCGCCATCTGACGCTTGTTGCGCATGTCCTGGGCCTGCACGCGCAGGATGCGGCCGAGCGAGATGCCGAGCTGGTCGGCCTGGATGATCGAGCGGGCGAAGCGACGTCGTCTCGGGCAGGTCGAGGCGCTCGGCGAAGTTCTTGAGCGCCTGCGATGCGGCTCTCGCCGATGCGCATCTCGTGCGAGCACGATCGAGAGCTCCTCGAGCAGCGGGCCCTTGCATCGTCTCGGTGATCTTCGCCGAGCGCGGCGTCGAAGCCGAGGCCGGCCTCGACCGACACGCACAGCAGGTCGAGCACGTCGGGCAGCTGGATCTAGATGCTCGTGCGCGGCGCGCTGCGCGTCATGCGGCCGAGCGACGAAGTCGGGCGCGATGAACGCCGAGCGCGCCGCCGACGAGGCCGAAGAGCAGCCGTTGCCGACGGGCAGCGAGGCCCGAGCCGATGCGAGCAGGCCAGCCCGAGGCACGACCGAGCCGACGATGCCGCCGCCCTTGATGCGCGAGGAACGTCGTGCGGGGTGAGGCGTGGCCGAGGCCGGCGGCGATCAGCCGGCGTGCGGAGCTCGTCGGGGCTCGCGTCATCGGCAGGCGCGTGGCGAGGCGGGCCAGCCGCTCGACCGCCGGGGCGATGAGGCGGTTCGTGACGTCTTCGCCGAGCTCGGCCTCGCGCAGCGACGCAGCCGCCGTAGCGTGCGCGCGCGGTTGAGCGAGACGGCGATCTGCTTCTGGCGCACGGTGATCGCGTCGAGGCCGAAGTACGCCGCGACGGCGAAGAGCACGATGGCGATGAGGAGAAGCACCATCGGCGGCCTCAGTACTTGAAGTTGACGATCTTGCGCAGGATCGATCGCGCCCGAGCGATCATCGAGACGAGCCCGATGATGATCATGATGTGGCCCGCGCTCGTCGGTCGAACAGCGGGCGGATGTACGTCCGGTTGATCGCGAAGATCAGCGACGGCGAGGAAGAACGGCATCCCGACGCAGCACGTAGGCCGAGGCGCGGCCCATCGCGGTCAGCGCCTTGCACCTTGCGCGAGAACTGCTCGCGGCTCGCGCACGGTGTCGGCGACCATGTCGAGGATCTCGGCGAGCGAGCCGCCGACCTGGCGCTGGATGTTGACCGCGAGCACGACGAACTCGAAGTTCTTCGACCGCGAGGCGGTCGGCCATCGACTGCAGCGCGTCGTCGGTCGAGCGGCCGAGGCGGGTCTCGGTCTCGACGCGGCCGAACTCCTTGGCCATCGGCTCCGGGCCGTCCTTGACGATCGTCGACATGGCCTGCGCGAACGAGTGGCCGGCGCGCAGCGACGCGGCCACGGCGACCGAGCGTGTCGGCGCAGCTGATCCTCGAACGTCTTGCGGCCGCTTGCCGGCCTTGCGGCGGACGTACGAAGTACGGGAGCAGCGAGCCCGACCGCGAGCAGGATCAGCGCGATGAGGATGCCGAGCCGAACGAGCAGGCCGAGAGGACGCCGAGGACGACGCGCGGCGCCGAGCTGGATGTAGAACGAGCTCGGCCGCGCGCAGCGGCATGTCGGCCTGCTCGAGCAGGAACGGCGACGTGCTTCCAGTAGGACGAGCCGCCGAAGGAGCGCTCGGTGCGCGACGAGCAGGCGCTTGACGAAGCGGGAGGCCGCTCTGGCGCTCCTGCGACGGTCGTTCCGTGTCGCGCGGCGGTGTAGCGGCTCGATGCGGCGGCGCAGGCGTGGTCTCGGGCGCGGGCGGAACAGCGATGAGCGACCGCAGCGAGCACGACCAGCGCCGACGGCGAGCGCCAGGACGAGGCCGGCCGAGCTGCGCGTCGCGAGCCGCGAGACGGTGCCGCCTTGGCGGCGGCCACGACCTGGGCCGCGGGCGTCGGCTTGTAGGCGAGTCGCGTCGCGATGCGGCGCCCGGGAGGCGTGACCTTGAGCGGCACCGCGCCGTCGGCGGTCGACGATGTGTACTGCAGCCGGTAGGTGTTGCGGATGTCCTGGCCGATCTGGCGCGTAGACGGCCTTGATGCTCGGTGCCGAGCGGTCGGTCGCGAACAGGCCGCCGCCGGTCTGCGCGCGCGATGCGCTGAGCGCGGCCGGGTCGAACTGGGAGCTCTGCAGCGCGATCGCGTAGACGGCGACGCCGGCCGCTTGCGCGCCGCGATGACCTGGCGGCAGCTCGGCCTTGGGGAGCGTGTCGTCGCCGTCGGTCAGGACGACGAGCACCGCCGGCCGGCGCCGGCGTCGGTGGCGAGCTCGGCGCACGGCCTGGATCACGCCGTCGTAGAGCGCCGTGCCCTGCTGGGTGCCGAGCGCCGACCTGGCTGCAGCGCGGCGGCGATCGCGTTCGGGTCGGTGGTGAGCGGCCTGCTCGCGGCTGGGCCTGCGGCCCGAACGAGTAGCACGCGTCATCTGGTCGCTGCGGCCGCTTGTGCGACGCGAACGTCGGCGGCGGCGTTCGTGAGCGCCGGTCGAGCGGCTTGCCCTGCATCGAGCGGCGAGGTGTCGAGCGACGAGGGCGATCGCGGCGCCCTGGTTCGGGTCGCCGACTGTCAGGCCCGAGACGGCGCTGCCCGTTCTCGCGTCACCGTGAAGCGCGGGGTGCCGTGGCCGTGGCCGCCGGTCGGGGCGGCCACGGTCAGGCGATCAGCGGGAAGCGCGACGTGTCGACGCTGCGTGATCTGCAGGCGCGGCCGCCGCCGCGCCGTCGAGGCCACGGCGGCGAGCAGCGCGAGCGCGAGCGGCGGCGACGGCGAGCGCGCCTCATGACGCACGCCTCCCGAAGGCGCCCGGCGTAGCCGGGGCCCCGCTGCGCGGCTTCGAGCTGGAAGAACTGCGGCGGCAGGTGCACGCCGTTGCTCGCGAGCTTGTCGAGGAACTGCGGCTTGATGCCGGTGCACAGCAGCGGGCCGAGCAGGCGGCTGCGCCGGCGTCCGAGACCTCCGCGTCGTCCTCGACCGGCTTGGCGCGGAAGATGTCCTGCATCGTCACGACGTCGGACTCCATGCGCAGCACCTCGGTGACGTGCGTGATGCGGCGGCGTGCCGTCGACGAGGCGGGAGACCTGGACGACCATGTCGATGGCCGAGGCGATCTGCTCGCGGATGGCCTTGAGCGGCAGCTCGACGCCGGCCGTCAGGACGAGCGTCTCGACGCGCGAGAGCGCGTCGCGCGGGGTGTTCGCGTGGATCGTCGTGAGCGAGCCGTCATGGCCCGTGTTCATGGCCTGGAGCATGTCGACCGTCTCGGGGCCGCGGACCTCGCCGACGACGATGCGGTCGGGCCGCATACGCAGGGTGTTGCGGACGAGGTCGCGGATGCGTGACCAGGCCCTTGCCCTCGATGTTGGCCGGGCGCGACTCGAGCGTGATCACGTGCTCCTGGCGCAGCTGGAGCTCGGCCGCGTCCTCGACCGTGACGATGCGCTCGTCGTCGGGGATGGCCGACGACAGCACGTTCAGCGTCGTCGTCTTGCCGGAGCCGGTACCGCCGGAGATGAGGATGTTGAGCTTGCCGCGCACGCAGGCCTCGAGGAACTGGCCGCACTTCGGGGTGAGCGTGCCGAAGCGCAGCAGGTCCTCCATCTGGAAGGGGTCCTTGCGGAACTTCCGGATGGTCAGCGTCGGGCCGGTGACGGCCAGCGGCGGGATGATGGCGTTGACGCGCGAGCCGTCGGGCAGGCGGGCGTCGACCATCGGCGAGGCCTCGTCGATGCGCCGGCCGATGCGCGCAGATGATCTTGTCGATGATCCGCAGCAGGTGCTGGTCGTCGACGAACTGCGGCGTTCGGTCCGCTGGATCTTGCCGCGGCGCTCGATGTAGATCCGGCGCGGGCCGTTGACCATGATCTCGCGTGACGGTCTCGTCGCGCAGGAACGGCTCGAGCGGGCCGTAGCCGAGGATGTCGTCGGCGATCTCGCGCGCGACCTGCGCGCGCTCCTGCCGCGTCAGCGGCGTCTTGTCGAGCGCGATCGCCTCCTCGACCGCCTCGCGCACGCGGTCGGCGAGCTCGCCGCTGCCCTCGCCGTCGGCGGCGCGCGAACAGCCGCGGCCCGAGCCGGGTGATCACGTCGTGGTGGACGCGCGTCTTGAGCTCGGCGAACGGATCGACCGTCGATCCGCTCGGGCTCGTCGCGCGACTGCTCGACGGCTGGACCGGAGGCTGCGCGCTCCGAGGTTGCGGTCGACTGGATGCGGCTCTGGAGGCTCATGCGTCTAGGCCGCCTTCCGCACTTCGGCGGAGCTTCGACGCTGCCTTGACGGCTCTTGCCGTCGCCGACCTCGAGCGGTGCCGGGCCTCGGCCTGCGGTGCCGGCCGTGCGCTCGCTCGGGCACGCAGGGCTCGGCGATCTCGCGCGATGGCCTTCGTGACGGCCGAGCGCGGGGCCGACATGGGCACCGGCACGCCGCGGTTGACGGCGACGGCGACCTCGCGGTCGTGCGGGATCTCGGTCGATCGACCTTCATGTCCAGGGCGCGCTCGACCTCCGGCCGCTTGAGCTCGGACGCGCGGCGTGCGGCGCGGTTGATGACGAGCGCCGATGCGCTCCGCCGGGTAGTGCAGGAGGTTCGAGCGTCTGGAGCGTGAGCTTGACGTTCTTGACGGTCGGGATGTCCAGGCTCGCCATGAGGGCCAGGCGGTCGGTGCGGTCGAGCGTGGCCAGCGTGGTCGCGTGGAAGTGCGTCGGGGTGTCCACGACGATGACGTCGTAGGCCTCCTTGGCGACCTCGAGGAGATGCGCCACGCGATCCTCGGCGACGAGCTCGGCGTCCTCGGGGCGCACCGGCGCGGGCACGACGTGCACGCCCGGAGGAGTGGACGGTGACGTAGCCGGCGAGCTTGTCCGGGATCGAGGTCGCCCGACGTCATGACGAGGTCGTAGATCGTCTTCTCGGGCTCGATGCCCATCATGATCGCGCAGTCGCCGAACTGCAGATCGAGGTCGACGAGCAGCGACGCGGCGGCCCTGCCGGCGCGCGAAGCACGTGGCCAGGCCGCAGGCCAGGCGTCGTCTTGCCGACGCCGCCCTTGGGCGAGAAGACGGTGATGATCTTGCCGTCGGCGCCCAGGCGCAGTGCGCCGGGCCGGCCTGCTGCGCGCGGCCGCTGCGCTCAGCACGTGCGTGCGCCGGATGGTGAACACGAGGGCGTCCGTCAGCTGCGGCAGCAGCACGACGTCGTGCGACGCCGTGGGCGAGCGCCTCCTGGAGCAGGCCGTTGGCCGAGCCCGAGGTGACGAGGACGATCGGGGCCGCCGTCGCCTGGCGGATGGCCTCGACGTCCTCGGCCGGCAGGCGGTCCCCACGGCTCGAGCCGTGGAGGACGACCTGCGCGTTCGAGGAGGCGAGCTTCTGCGCTGCCCGGGCGGGCTCGACGGCGGTGCCGACGATCTCGATCTCGGGGTGCGAGCCGAGAGCCTGGCGGACCTCGGCGAGGCCGGCGCAGGCGCCGGTGATGAAGACGCGGATGGGTGCGTTGCCAGTCATGGTCGGGTCCTTAGCTCGCCTTGAGGACCTGCTTGCGCAGGATCGTCTTCTGGCCGTTCGAGTTCAGCGGGTCGAGGAGCACCGAGGCGGTCGTCTGCACGGAGGCGGCCGAGTCGCGGGCGCCGTTCTGCGGACGGATGATCAGGTACACGGCCTTGGCGAACTCCCTGGCCCACACGAGCTTGGTGGCCTGGACGTCCGTGACCTTGAGCTGGACGTGGCCGGTCCCGCCGGCGGCGCTCGCATCCGGGGCCTTCAGCACCGTGATGTTGGAGAGCAGCTTCTCGGTGACGGCGGTGTCGAGCCCGGTCTTCGAGCTCGTCACGGTGACCGCGTCGATGACGTCGACGTGGTCGCCGGCCTTCAGGGTCCCGATGAGCCCGGCATCGGTGTCGACCGGGATCGAGACCGCGCGCTGGGTCTTCTGGATCTGCACGGGCACGGCCGAGGTGACAGAAGGCTGGAAGACGGCGGCCGGCGCCTGGGAGTGGCTGTAGATCGTCTGGGTCGCCACGAAGTTCGGCGGGGCACCGGCGAGCGTGGTCAGCGCGCCGGGGACCTGGTCACGACGGACGATGTCCGTGGGGACGAGCAGGTGCCCGTCGATGATCTGCTGGACCGTCGTGCCGGCCGGGATGTCCGACGCGGCCACGAGGACCTTCACCTGCTCCTGCTGCGCGTTCACGCGCGACTGGAAGTTCGAGGTGTAGATGAGGACGGCAACCACCGCGCAGGCGGCCAATCCGACCGCGATCACGATGTTGCGCACGCTGTAGTTCATTGGTCCCCCTGCGGTGCCTGGCGGCGTTCGAGGTTCGATGAGGCCGTCCCTCTATCGGCAGGTCGCGCTCGATCCCTAAGAGGGGGATTTGCGCGCCCGCCGGGCGGCTACTCGATGGTCATCGTCGTCGTCGACTTCAGGGTGCCGCTGAAGCTCAGGACACCGAAGCCGAACGAGTACGGGTAGCTGACCTGGACGGTCAGCTTGTCGCCCGTGGTGCAGTCCGTCGCGCACGTGGCGGTGACGGTGGTCTTGCTCGCATTGAGGCCGTCCGAGGCCGTGGCCTTCGCCGCGGCGATGGCGGCCGCCGGCACGTCCGTGGCCGGCACGCAGCTGCTGCACGAGCCGGCCACGACTCCCTTGCGGGCGCCGTCGCGCGCGGCCTGGCTGACGGTCATGTCGTCGAAGAAGGCCACGCCTCCCTGCCAGATCATGAACAGCACGAGCAACAGCAGCGGGGCGACGAGGGCGAACTCGACAGCGGACTGGCCGCGCTCGCGCCTCACACGCATGCGGTCGGCCCCTTCTGGGCGCGCATGGTGACGGTGTGCTTGAGCGTCCCGTTGGCGATCCCGATCCCGAACAGCGAGATGTTGTAGGGCGTCGAGACGGTGACGTTGATGTCGTCACCCGGCGCCCAGTTCTGGTCGGCGGGGTGCTGCGTGTCGGTCGTCGTGTCGGTCGTCGACAGGCTGGTCGACTGCTGCACCACCGTGTGCACCTTGCCGCTCACGAATGCGGTGCCGTTGGAGCTCGCGCAGGCCGCCCACTGGGAGCCGGCGCGCGCGCCCGACCGCGCGGCATCGGAGACGTCGATGTAGTGCTCGAACACGACGCCGATCTGGTAGATGGCGAAGATGATCACGAGCAGGACGTTGGCGATGACGGCGAATTCCACCACCGCCTGGCCGGACTGCTCGCGGCTCCGCCGGGCCGTACGGGAAAGGGCCGACACGCTCTCCACTATCGGGGCCGCCGCCGCCGGCGCGTATCCCCCCATTGGGGAAGTCCGGCGGCGGCCCCGCATGCGTGTGGCCCGCCCTAGACCTTGCTGCCGGCGGACGAGATCCCGGCGTTGATGCTGCCGGACAGGTACGTCAACGCGACGACGATGGCAATCACGATCACGCTGAGGACGACGGCGTACTCCGCCATGGTCTGCCCGCGCTCGTGGCGGTCGACGAGACCGCGAACGATGACGTAGAGATCGCTCACAACAGCTCCCTGAAGACGCCGACGGCCCCGGACACGAGGTCCGGGGCCCGTCGAAGGCCGCGACTTAGACGTTGCTCGAGACGGACGAGAGCCCGCTGTTGATGCCGCCGGACAGGAACACGAGGGCGGCGATGATCGCGAGCGTGATGACGCCAAGCACCACGGCGTACTCCGCCATGGTCTGGCCACGCTCGCTGCGGCTGAGCAGGCCGCGGAGGATCAGATGCAGGTCGGTCACGTAACTCCTCCTGGTCGTGGGGTCGCGGTTTGGCCATTGCTGGCCCTGACGCCGAAAGACCCCGGAACCGTCGGGCTCCGGGGTCTTTCGGAGATTGAGCGGGACGAACAGGAGCCGTCCCGGTCGGTCGAACGGTCTAGATGTTGCTCGAGACGGACGACAGCCCGCCCTTGATGCCACCGGACAGGAACGTCAGGGCGGCGATGATCGCGAGCGTGATGACGCCGAGGACGACGGCGTACTCCGCCATGGTCTGGCCACGCTCGTTGCGGCAGACGAGGCCGCGGACGAAGAAGTAAAGATCGGTCACTTCTGTTTCCCTCCTAGGGAATCAGCCGCGGCCCTCGTGGCCGAGGCACGATCGATGGTTTGAATATCGGTCCGCCGCTTCGTGCCTTCAGACACCCCCTCGGGGGATTTCTGCAGGATTTTCATCCGCGGCCGTCCGAAGGGCCGCTCGCTACAGTCGCGCCGGTGGAGGCGGCGATCATCGACGGCACGGCGGCGGCCGCCGCCGTGCGCGAGGAGGTCGCCGCCGGGGTCCGGGAGCTCGTGGCGGCAGGCGGCCCCGTTCCGGGTCTGGCCACGGTGCTCGTGGGGGAGGATCCCGCCTCGCAGGTGTACGTCCGCCGCAAGCGCGAGGCCACGGCGGCGGCCGGCATGCGCTCCTTCGACCACACCCTCGAGGCCTCGATCGGACAGGACGAGCTCGATGCCCTCGTGCTCGACCTGAACGCCGACCCCGCGGTGCACGGGATCCTCGTCCAGAGCCCGCTGCCGGCGGGGCTCGACGAGGCGCGGACCTTCAACCTGATCGACCCGGCCAAGGACGTCGACGGCTTCCACCCGGTGAACGCCGGCCGGCTCCTGCTCGGCGAGCCCGGGCTGCGCCCGGCCACGGCGGCCGGAATCCTCCACCTGCTCCACGTCCAGGGAACGCCGCTCGTGGGCGCCGAGGCCGTGGTCGTCGGGCGCTCCACGATCGTGGGCAAGCCGGTGGCCCTGCTGCTCCTGGCGGAGCACGCCACCGTGACGATCGCTCACTCGCGCACGCGCGACCTGGGAGCCGTGACCCGGCGCGCCGACGTGCTGGTGGCGGCCACCGGCCGCCCGGGCGTGATCACGGGCGACATGGTCCAGCCGGGCGCCACGGTCATCGACGTCGGCATCACCCGCACGCCCGAGGGGCTGGTCGGGGACGTCGACTTCGAGGCGGCCCGGCACGTGGCAGGGGCGATCACGCCGGTGCCTGGCGGGGTCGGTCCGATGACCATCGCCATGCTCCTGCGCAACACACTGCAGGCGGCACAAGCGTCCGAAAACGCGTGAGGCCCCCGCAGTGGGGGGCCTCGAAGCGCACGTCAAGGGAAGAGAACGGACTAGACGCCGGTCAGGATGGTGGCGACGCGATCCACCGTGGCCTGTAGCACGCTGTTGAAGAAGAACCCGTAGGCCGCGATCGCCGCGAGGCAGACCAGGGCGAGCACGACGCTGTACTCCGCCATCGTCTGGCCACGCATCGACCGGCCGCGGACGGCGTCGACCGCGCGTTCCGGCATGGTGCCTCCTTGCTCGGTCATCACTCAGAAGGTTTCGGCAGACTGAGGGACTTGCCGATCCCTCACCCGGGTGCACCTGTCTCCTAGACTGGCGTGGCCATGGAGCTGACCCGCGACGACGTGCGCCACGCCGCCCACCTGGCCCGGATCGGGCTGCGCGAGGAGGAGCTCGACCGCTACACCGACGACCTCGCCGGCATCTTCGACCACATCGGCCGCATCGCCGAGCTCGACCTGGCCGGCGTGCCGCCGACCTCGCACCCGCTCGACCTGGTCAACCGTCTGCGCGAGGACCGGTCGCGGCCGGCGTGGCCGCGAGAGCAGCTGCTCGAGCCGGCGCCGGATCCCACGGACGACGGCTTCCGCGTCCCCCCGCTGGGGACGTGACCGACCTCCACCGCTGCACGGCGGAGGAGCTCGTGGCGCTCCTCGACGCCGGCCAGGTGTCGTGCGTCGACGTCGCGCGCGCGCACCTCGACCACATCGCGGCCGTCGACGGCGAGCTGCACGCGTTCGTGCACGTCGATCCGGAGGCCTCGCTCGCCCGGGCGGCATCACTCGACGAGGCCGGACGGAGCGGCGTGGCCGGCGTACCGGTCGCGCTCAAGGACCTCTTCTGCACGAAGGGCGTGCCCACGACGGCCGGCTCGCGCATCCTCGAGGGCTACCGGCCGCCGTTCTCGGCCAGCGTCGTGAGCCGCTGCGAGGCTGCGGGGCTGGTCAGCGTGGGCAAGACGAACATGGATGAGTTCGCCATGGGCTCGTCCACCGAGCACTCCTCGACGGGGCCGTCGCGCAACCCCTGGGACACGGGCCGCGTGCCCGGCGGCTCGAGCGGCGGCTCGGCCGTGGCCGTGGCCGCGGGCATGGCCCCGCTGGCCCTCGGCACCGACACCGGCGGCTCGATCCGGCAGCCGGCCGCGCTGTGCGGCATCGTCGGGCTCAAGCCGACGTACGGCGCGGTCTCGCGCTACGGGGTCGTCGCCTTCGCCTCGTCGCTCGACCAGGTCGGTCCGATGGCCCGCACCGTGCGCGACGCGGCCCTGCTGCTCGACATCGTGGCCGGCGAGGACCGCTGCGACTCGACCTGCGTCGGCCTCCCCGACCCGGTCGAGCTGCCGCAGCGCGAGGACCTGCGCGGGCTGCGCGTCGCGGTGCTCTCCCTGGAGGGGGTCGAGGCCGTCGAGCCGGGCGTGCGCGAGTCCTTCGTGCGCGCGGTCGAGCTCGCCCGCTCGCTCGGGGCCGCCGAGGTGGCGGAGGTCGAGATGGAGATGGCGACGTCACCGAACGCGCTGGCCGCCTACTACCTGGTCGCGCCGGCGGAGGCGTCGGCCAACCTCGCCCGCTACGACGGCGTCCGGTACGGGCTGCGCGTGCCGGCGGACAACCTGTGGGAGATGTACGACGAGACGCGGCGCCAGGGCTTCGGGCCCGAGGTCACGCGCCGGGTCCTGATCGGGGCCTACGCCCTCTCCGCCGGCTACTACGACGCCTTCTACGGCCAGGCGCAGCGGGTGCGGACCCTTATCCGGCGCGACTTCGACCGCGTCTTCGCCGACTACGACGTCCTGCTGTCGCCCACCTCCCCGACGGTGGCCTTCGAGCTCGGCGCGCGCGTGGACGACCCGCTCGCGATGTACGCCGCCGATCTCTTCACCCTCCCGGCGAACCTGGCGGGGCTGCCGGGCCTGTCCGTCCCCTGCGGTCTGGCCGGCGGCCTGCCCGTCGGGCTCCAGCTCGTCGGCCCTCCGTTCTCGGAGAACCGGCTCCTGGCGGCGGGGCACGCCTTCGAGCAGGCGCTCGGGTTCACGGCCGCGCCCAGCTTCCTGGAGGCGGTCGGATGAGCGCGGCCGTCCCCGACGGGTGGGAGGCCGTCATCGGCCTCGAGATCCACGTGCAGCTCGACACCGAGACGAAGATGTTCTGCCGCTGCGAGAACGCGACCGGCGGGGAGCCGAACACGCGCTGCTGCCCCGTGTGCACGGCCCAGCCCGGCGCGCTGCCGACGGCGAACCGCAGGGCGGTGGAGAAGACCATCGAGATCGGCCTGGCCCTCGGCTCCCAGATCGCCGATCAGGCCGTGTTCGCGCGCAAGAACTACTTCTATCCCGACAGCCCCAAGGGCTACCAGATCTCCCAGTACGAGGAGCCCCTGTGCATCGGCGGGATCCTCGAGGTCCCGACGGCCGAGGGGGACGAGACCGTGCGCCTGGTGCGCGCGCACCTCGAGGAGGACGCGGCCAAGACGGTGCACGCCGGAGGCGCGAGCGGGCGGATCACCGGCTCCACGGGGTCCGTCGTCGACTTCAACCGCTGCGGGACGCCGCTGGTCGAGATCGTCACCGAGCCCGACCTGCGCTCACCCGAGCAGGTGCGCCGCTTCGTGACCCTGCTGCGGGCCACGCTCCGCGCCATCGGGGCGTCGGAGTGCGACATGGAGAACGGGTCCATGCGCGCCGACGCCAACGTCTCCCTGCGCCGCCCCGGCGAGGACGGCCTGCGGACCAAGGTCGAGCTCAAGAACATGAACTCGATCGCCTTCCTGGAGCGGGGCGTCGCGCACGAGCTCGCCCGCCAGGCCACGGTGTACGAGTCAGGTGGGGCGGTCGAGCAGGACACCGTGCACTACGACCCGGTGGCCGACACCATGACGTCGATGCGCTCAAAGGAGGAGGCGGACGACTACCGCTACTTCCCGGAGCCCGACCTGGCGCCCCTGGCCCCCGAGGCAGATTTGATCGAGCGCCTGCGCGAGGGCCTCCCGGAGCTGCCGGCCGGGCGGTTGCGGCGCTTCGAGGCCTCGTACGCGCTGCCGTTCCGGGCGGCGGCCGACCTTGCGTTGAGCCCGGCGCTGTCCGCCTACTTCGAGGAGGTCGCTGCCCTGACCGGCGACCCGCGGGTCTCGGCCAACTGGGTGCTGAACGAGTTCTCCCGGCACCTCAACGAGGACGGGGCGACGCCCGAGAGCTCTCCGGTTCGTCCGCCGGCGCTGGCCGCGCTCGTGGGGCTGGTCGAAGACGGGACGCTCGGATCGGCGGGGGCGAAGCAGGTCTTCGCCGCCCTGGTGGCCGGTGAGGGCGGCGGCAACCCCGCCCGGATCGTGGCCGAGCGGGGGTTGGGCCAGATCTCCGACGAGGGGGAGCTGCGCCGGGTGGTCGAGGAGGTGGTGCGCGATAACGCCGCCCAGGCGGAGCAGTTCCGTTCGGGCAAGGAGGCCGTGCTCGGCTACCTGGTGGGCCAGGTCATGCGCTCCACGGGCGGCCGCGCCGACCCGAAGGCGGTGCAGGCGCTGCTGCGCGAGGAGCTCGCCTAAGGCGGGCAGGGCGGGTGAAGCGGACCCGAAGGCCTGATCATCGAACTCGCCGAGCGGCTCGACGGGGCTGAACGGCCAGACTGAACCGGTCAGCGCAGAACCAAGAGGTCAAGCCAGTTGCTTCTGGTTTCCGGGGTCGCTGTGCCCTCGGCATGTCGTACCGCACGGCGGAGACGTTCCTTCCCGCGGAGGAACTCCTCCTCGGTGAGTTTGCGCATCGTGGTGTCGGCGCGGCGGAAGGTGTCCACCTGGCCGAGGAAGTCCGCGAGGCTGATCGGGTACGTCTCACGAACCTGCTCAAGCGCGTCCCGGTGGAATCCTGCGGCCGCGAACGCCTTGCACGTATCCGTGACGGAAGGGTAGGTATCGATCGTCCGAGCGGTCTCGGGGAACCATCGGACGAGCTCGACCCCGTCGTATCTGCCCGGGAAGCCCTGTCGGATGAGGACGGGGGCACCGGGGCGGAGAACGCGGCGGATCTCGTGTGCCGCGACTCCCAGCTCTGGGATGTGGTGGATGACGAGGGAGAGCCATGCCGCGTCTGCCGACCCGTCTGGCAGCGGGAGGGCGCTCGCATTCCCCTCGAGCACCTGGATGGCCGGCGTCCGCGGGATCTGATTCCGCATCGCGGCCGACGGCTCGACCGCGAGGACGCTGAGGTCGAACCAGTCGCTGAAGGCGGCGGCGAACGCACCGGTCCCCGCGCCGATGTCCACCAGCGTCATTCCCCGCGACGGGCGCAGGTGACGGCGTACCGCCTCGCGCCAGTCCGAGAGTCCGTCGCGTGGGACCTCGCGGACCGCCTTGAAGGCTGCAGCGGTCTGCTCGTCATAGCTGATCCTGGCCATGTCATGCCTCCTCGCTGGGCTGATGACTCGGTCAGGCCACGCTAGGCCCTACAGGGAAGCCTCGCGCGCCGATTTCGTTGAACGGCCGCCTACGACCGCTCAGCGGGGCGGGTCAGTCCAGCCGGATGAACCGCGGCCGCGAGGCCACGCCCTCGGTCTGCTCGAGCGCGTCGAGCAGCTCCTCCGGCGGGTCCTGGTCCACCGAGACAACCATCAGCGCCACCCCGCCGGAGCTGTTCCGCGAGACGTTCATGTTGGCGATGTTCACCCCGGCGGCGCCGAGCTGGGTGCCGACCTTGCCGATCATCCCCGGCACGTCGGCGTTCTCGAGCACGAGCATGCGCGGGTCGAGCTGGATCTCGACCTCGTAGCCCAGGGCCCGCACCAGCCACGGCCGGTTGTCGAGGCCGAGCGTGGTGCCGACCACGGTGGCGTCGTCGCCGTCGCGGGCCGTGACCGCGACGAGGTTGGTGTAGTCGGAGGCGCCGGCCCGCGTCTGCTCCCGCACCTCGATCCCCTGGTGCTCGGCCACGGAGCGGGCGTTGACGTCGTTCACGTCGTCGACGCGCCCCTGGAAGGCGCCACGCAGGGCGGCCAGCGTGAGCAGGCGCATGTCCCGGCCGGCGAGCTGGCCGGCGGTGGCGATCTCGATCCGTTCGACGCGCCCGCGCGCGAGGGACATCGCCAGGCGCCCGAGCTTCTCGGCCAGGGGCACGAAGGGGCCGAGCACCTCGAGATCCTCCTCGCTGATGTGCGGGATGTTCAGGGCGTAGCGGACGCTCGCCCCGCGCAGCGCGGCCACCACCTGCTCGGCGATGACGAGACCGGCGCGATCCTGGGCCTCGGCCGTCGAGGCCGCCAGGTGGGGCGTGACGATGGCGTTCGAGAGCTCGAACAGCGGCGACGAGGTGAGCGGCTCCTGCTCGAAGACGTCGATCGCCGCCCCGGCGAGCCGCCCGTCGCGCAGGGCCTCGACGAGGGCGTCGGTGTCCACCAGATCGCCGCGGGCGGCGTTGACCAGCCGGGCGCCCGGCCGAAAGCTGGCCAGGGCGCGCGCGTCCACGGCGTGACGGGTCTCGGGCGTGAGCGGCAGATGCAGGCTGATGAAGTCGGCGCCCTCGTAGACGTCCTCGGGGCGCTCGACCCGGGTCACGCCGAGGTCCCGGAACCGCTCGTCGCCGACGTACGGGTCGTACGCGATGACCCGCATCCCGAGCCCCCGGGCGCGCCCGGCCACGAGCTGTCCGATGCGGCCGAAGCCCAGGAGGCCGAGGGTCTTGTCGGCGAGCTCGACCCCCGAGAAACGGGATCGCTCCCAACGCCCATCACGCAGCGCCGCGTCGGCCTGGGGCACGTGGCGGGCGAGGGCGAGCATGAGGGCGATCGTGTGCTCGGCCGCCGAGACGCTGTTCGACTGCGGGGCGTTGCAGACGACGATGCCGCGGCGCGTGGCCTCGGGCACATCCACGTTGTCGACGCCCACGCCGGCGCGCCCGACCACGCGCAGCCGCGGCCCCGCGGCGAGGAGCTCCGCGTCCACCTTGGTGGCGGAGCGGACCACGAGCCCCTCACTCGACGCGATCCGCCGGAGCAGCTCCGCGCGGTCCGCGCCGGACGCCTCGTCGACGTCGCACGCCGCCCGAAGGATCTCGAGGCCGGCCTCGGACAGGGGCTCGGCCACGAGCACGCGCGGACGGCTCAACGGCCGAGCTCCTCGAACAGCGCGTCCAGGCCGCTGCGCAGGTCGCGGGCGGTGATGGCCCCGAACTGCCCCACGCGCCAGATGCGGCCGGTCAGCTCTCCCTGGCCGCCGGCGACGAAGATGCCATGGCGCTCGCGCATCCGCGCGCGCACGTCGTCGCCGTTGACGCCGTCGGGGACGCGGATGGCCGTGACCAGCGAGCACTCGGGGTGGTCGGGGGAGTACAGCTCGAGGCCACCCTCCTTGACGCGGCTGCGGACCATGGCGCCGAGCGCGGTCGTCCGGGCCCAGGCGGCCTCGACGCCCTCCTCGAGGATGAGCTCGAGCGCGGTGTTGAGGCCGAGGACGAGGGGGATGGCCGGAGTGAAGGCGCTCTGCGGGCCCTTCTCCTGCGCGTCGCGCGTCCGGCGCCAGTCGAAGTAGAAGCGGGGTGAGGTGGCGCTGTCGACCCGGTCCCAGGCGCGCGGCGAGACGCTCACGAAGGCCAGGCCGGGCGGGCACATGAGCGCCTTCTGCGACCCGGTGACGACCACGTCGAGCCCCCAGGCGTCGGTCTCGACTGGCGCAGCGCCGAGGCTCGACACCGCGTCGATCACGAGCAGCCCCGGCCGGTCCCGGGTGCGCTCGGCGATGGCGTGGACGTCGGCCGTCGTCCCCGTGGAGGTCTCGGAGTGGACGACGATGGTCACCGCCGGGGCCGGCTCCGCCAGCATCGCCTCGACGACCCGATCCGGGTCCGGGCGGCTGCCGAGGTCGAACCGGAGGGGGACCACGTCGGCCCCGTAGGCCGAGGCCAGCTGGATCCAGCGCTCGCCGAAGTTGCCGGCCGACACGCACAGCACGCGGTCGCCGGGGGAGACGAGGTTCGCCACGGCCGACTCGAACGCCCCGGTTCCCGAGGCGGTGAACATCAGCACGTCGCCCTCGGTGCGGAAGACCGACTGCAGGTTCTCGAGCACGACCCCGTAGACCCGCTTGAACTCGGCGCTGCGATGATGCGGCATCGGCACGGCCATCGCCGCCTGCACCTCCGGCGGCACGGGCGTCGGTCCAGGGGTCAGCAGGATCGGGGTCGGCCGCACGGCCTGCGCAGCCTACAAAGGCCGGTTGCGGTCAAGTCCGTATCGTGGACGGATGTCGACCGGGCGGCTCGAGGCGTTCTCCGACGGCGTCTTCGCCATCGCCATCACGCTCCTGATCCTCGAGGTGCCGATCCCTCACGAGGGCCGGGCGCTGGGGCCGCAGCTGACCCACAACTGGCCGCACTACGCCACGTTCGCAGTCAGCTTCGTGGTCATCGGGATCATCTGGGTCAACCACCACGACATGTTCCGGGTCATCCGGCAGGCCGACCGGCGGCTGCTCTTCCTCAACCTGCTCCTCCTCATGACGGTCTCGTTCCTGCCCTATCCGACCGCGGTCCTGGGCGAGTTCCTGCGCAGCGACGGACGACCCGCTGCCCTGCTGTACAGCGGGTCGATGGTGGCCATGGCCGTGGCCTACAACGCCGTCTGGCGCTACGCCTCGTACCACCGGCGGCTGGTCGTGGACTCGATGAGCGACGCCGAGATCGCCCGCTCGACGCGGCGGAACGACATCGGCCTGGCGGTGTACGCGGCGTCCCTCGTGGTCGCCCTCATCAGCGCGCCGCTCACGCTCGTGCTCTACGCGGCAGTCGCGCTGCTGTTCGTCTTCCAGTGAGGATCCTCCTGGGACGGGCGGTACGATTGGCGCACAACCATCAGGGAGCCGCGACCGTGCAGGAGACCGAGAAGATCTGGATGAACGGCGAGCTCGTGGACTGGGCCGACGCCAAGATCCACGTCCTCAGCCACGCCCTCCATTACGGATCTGCGGTATTCGAAGGCATCCGGGCCTACGGCACCGACCGGGGGCCGGCGGTCTTCCGCCTCGACGACCACCTGCGGCGGCTCGAGCGGTCGGCCGAGGTCTACTTCATGGAGCTCCCGTACGACCGCGAGCAGCTGCGCGAGGCCGTGCACGAGCTCATCGCGGTCAACGAGCATCGGACACGTGTTACGTGCGGCCGCTGGCGTGGCGGGGCTACGGCGAGATCGGCGTCAACCCCCTGAACGCTGCCCGGTCGACGTGATGATCGCCGTCTGGCCGTGGGGCGCCTACCTCGGCGAGGACGCGCTCCGCGACGGCGTGCGCGTGACGATCTCGTCCTGGCGGCGCATCGGCCCGAACACGATCCCGGCCGCGGCCAAGGCCACCGGCCAGTACCTGAACTCGCAGCTCGCCAAGATCGAGGCGGTCAAGACGGGCTACGACGAGGCGATCCTGCTGAACGAGCAGGGCTACCTGGCCGACGGCTCGGGCGAGAACGTGTTCGTGCTCGCGTGACGGCGTGCTGTCCACGCCGCCCAACACTGCCTCCTGCCTCCCGGGCATCACCCGCGACACGGTCATGCGCATCGCGCAGCGACCTCGGCTACCACGTGCGTCGAGCGCGACATCGTGCGGACGGACCTCTACCACGCCGACGAGCTCTTCTTCACCGGGCACGGCCGCCGAGATCACGCCGATCCGCTCGGTCGACGACCACGAGATCGGGCCGGGGCCGATCACGAAGGCCATCCAGGACGAGTTCTTCGCGATCACGGCCGGGCGCTCGGCGCTGTCGGCCGAGTACCTCGACTACCCCAGCCGCGCGGCCGCCGCGCGCTCGTGAGCGTCGCCGCCCGGGCACGCTCGATCCCGCTCTCGGCTCCCGACCTCAGCGGCCGCGGAGGAGGAGCTCGTGCTCGAGGCGCTGCGCTCGGGCATCCTCGGCCTCGGGCCCATGCGCGCGCCGCTTCGAGCGGCCTTCGCCGACTTCTGCGGCACGCGGCACGCCGCCGCGGTCTCGAGCGGGACCGCCGGGCTGCACCTGGCCGTGCGCCTGCACGGCATCGGCCCGGGCGACGAGGTCATCACCACGCCGATCAGCTTCGTGGCCTCGGCCAACGCGGTCCTCTACGAGCGGGGGACGCCGGTCTTCGCCGACGTCGACGACCGACACCTTCAACCTCGACCCGGCCGCCGTCGAGGCCGCCGTCACGCCGCGCACGCGCGCGATCCTGCCCGTCCACATCTTCGGCTACCCGTGCGACATCGAGGCCGCTCAACGACGATCGCCGCGCCGCCACGGGCTCGCCGTGATCGAGGACGCCGCCGAGGCGGTCGGCACGCCGCCGGCGCGGCGCGCCGCATCGGCACGCACGGCAACCTGGCCGTCTTCGCCTTCTACCCGAACAAGCAGATGACGACGGGCGAGGGCGGCATGGTCACGACCGACGACGCCGGCAGCTACGCGCGAGCTGCAAGTCGCTCTCCAACCAGGGCCGCTCCGACACCGGCGACTGGCTCGAGCACGACCGGCTCGGCTTCAACTACCGCATGGACGAGCTCTCGGCCGCGGTCGGCGTGGCGCAGATGGAGCGGCTGGAGGAGATCCTCGCCGCCCGCGCCGCCGTCGCCGCGCGCTACGACGAGCTGCTCGCCGGCGATCGACGGCGTCACCATTCCGGCGCCTGCCCTGCGACGGCGACGAGCGCTCGTGGTTCGTCTACGTCATCCGGCTCGACGAGGCGGTCGACCGCAACGCCGTGATGGCCGCCCTGCAGGCGCGCGGGCGTGGCCTGCAAGCCGTACCTGCCCGCGGTCCACCTGCAGCCGTTCTACCGCGCGCTCGGGCACGGCGAGGGCGAGTGCCCGGTGGCCGAGCGGATCGCCCGCTCGACGCTGGCGCTCCCGTTCCACACGCGCCTCCCCGCGGCCGACCAGGAGTACGTGGCCGGCGCCCTGCGTGACGTCCTGTCCTCGGCCTAGCGCAGGTGCGGCCGCCCGCGTCGGGCGGCCCGACGGTCAGCCAGCGGGCATGCGTCTCACACGTGCGCTGAGCTAGATGTGCGCCAGGACGCGGTCGAGCGGCCGTGGGACGCGCTCCTGGTCGAGGGCCTCGACCAGGAGCGCGGCGTACTTCTGCTTGCGGTTCCACATGAAGCCGTGCAGCTGTTCCGCGAGCGGCCGTGCGCGGTGCGCGGGTTGTTTCTGGTAGGTCCGGAACGCGCGCAGCTCGCCTTGCTCCGCAAGCACGCGTTCCATTCCATCTGGTCCCACCGCCCGCGTCAGCTCGTCCTCGAGGTCGCGCGTGCAGGCGTAGAACCCGACCCGCTCGAGCTGCTGGCGATCGTCGCACCCCAACGCGCGCAAGAAGTGCCGCTCCTCGCCGACGTCGTAGAGGCCTGCAATTCGGACGTCGCGGTACTGCCTGAGGAGCCGCTGCAGGTTGCCGTAGCCGCCCATCGGGACGATGGCGACGCCCTCGGCCTGGAGGTCGCGGCCACGGCGACGCGCAAGCGTCTCGACGGCGCGGCGGTCGCTCGTACCCTCAACGAGCATGACTCCGCGCAGCTGCATAGCTGCATCAGATCAGGTCGACGACGACCGGCGGCGCTGCGCCGCGCCAGTGTCTGGGACCGGAGCCGATGAGTTCTCGGTGGTCTGCCAGTCTCTACCGCGGACGGATCCGCAAAGCGCTTGGAAGGCCACGCCTGCAGTAATGACTCCAGGGGCACCATGAAGCTTCTTCTCACTTCCAGCGGCATCAGCAACGCGAGCATTCACGACGCGCTGGTCGACTTGCTGGGCAAACCGATTGCCGAGTCCAGCGCGCTCTGCATTCCCACCGGGGTGCAGCCCTTCCCCGGCGGACCGTCACACGTCTACCGGTTCATCAGCGGAACAACCTTCAGCCCGATGTGCGGCTTGGGTTGGAAATCGTTGGGAGTGCTGGAGCTCACCGCGCTGCCCAGCATCAAGAAGGAATATTGGATGCCTGCTGTTCAGGAGACTGATGCTCTGCTGGTTTGGGGCGGCAGTCCCTTGTATCTGTGCTACTGGATGCGGCAGTCCGGACTTGCCGACCTCCTGCCGTCGCTGCGGCCCGAGACGGTCTACGTCGGCACGAGCGGCGGAGCGATGGTGGCGACTCCCGACTTCGGAGGAGCGACCTACGACGAGAGTGAACCACTCACCGGCAGCGATGAGGCGCTGGGACTGGTCGATTTCTCGGTGTTCCCACACCTTGATCGCGAGGATGGCATTCCGGCTACCCCTCCGGAAGAGATCGAAGCATGGGCCGCCGGGCTCTCCGTGCCGGCCTACGTGATTGACGATCAGACCGCCATCAAGGTGGTCGACGGCACCCTCGAGGTCGTCTCCGAGGGCCACTGGAAGCTGCTGCCCGAACTGCACGGGACGTCCGAGGCACTGCACTAGGCTCACGGCGTGTCCACGCCGGCGCGGATGGTCTTCCTTGGCTATGGCAAGTACGTGCGCGCCGACCGCATCTACGCCCTCGAGCCACTGGCCGGGAACGAGCGCGGCGACGGCCGGCGCACGCGCGTCTGGGTGGAGGGCATGGGGGAGCCGATCGTGGCCTCGCGCACCGAGCGGACCATCCTCCACGACATGGGCCAGGATGCGGCCGCCTCCTCCTCGCTGCTCGACGATTCGCTGGCCTTCGCCCGCGACGTCTCCCGCCAGGCCGAGGGGGTCGGGCCGATGCTCCGCACCTCCATCCGGGCCGAGGCGGGCCTCGACCTCGACGCCGTCAGCCGCCGCGCCCGGCGGCTTCTCTCCCGCAGCGCCTCCGGCGCGCGCGACAGTGCCCAGGAGCAGCGCCTCTTCGAGGGAGACGCCGAGGAGTGACCGCGGCAGCGCCGCTCGGCGCCGCCTTCTTCGCCCGCTCCGTGCACGAGGTGGCCCCCGAGCTCCTGGGCCGCGTGCTTCTGGTGGACGGCGTCGGCGGTCCCGTCGTGGAGTGCGAGGCCTACGACCGCCTCGATCCGGCCTCCCACTCGTTCGGCGGCCCCTCGCGCCGCAACGCGAGCATGTTCGCCGGCGCCGGGCGCGCGTACGTCTACCGCTCGTACGGCGTCCACTGGCTCCTCAACCTCGTGTGCGGGGAGATGCCGGGCGACGCCGAGGCGGTCCTGATCCGGGCCCTCGAGCCTACGCACGGGGTCGAGCTCATGCAGCAGCGGCGAGGCACCGACGACCTGCGGCGCCTGTGCGCCGGACCCGGCCGCCTGGCCCAGGCGCTGGCCATCGGCCCGGACCTCGACGGGACGCTTATCGGCTCGCCCCGGCTCACCGTGACCGCCGCGCGCCCGTCCGGACCGGTGATCACCGGCGAGCGGGTCGGGATCACGAAGGGGGTCGAACGCCCGTGGCGTTACGCCCTCGAGGGGAACCCCTTCGTCAGCCGCCCGTGGCCGTGGGCTTCGTCGCGATCTCGATCGTCACCGGGCTGAAGCGCGGCTGGCGCTGAAGCCCCGGCGGCCGCTGGAAGATGACCGTGCCCGCGCGCTGGTGGTTGACGCTCGGCGTGTGCAGGATCCGCACCTGGAAGCCCGCGGTGCGCAGGGCCGAGACGGCGGCCCGCTGGGGGTGGCCGAGGACGTCAGGGACGAACACCTGGACCACCCGCCGCGCCACCAGCACGAGGACGTTGTGGCCGATCTGTGCCGGCTGGCTCGGCCCCGGGTCCTGGTAGAAGACGGTGCCGGAGGTCTCCCCGGCCGGCGCCACGGCCAGCCTGATCTCGGGCTGCAGCCCCGCTCGAAGGAGCAGGTGCTTGGCCTGCCGGGCAGTCACGCCGGTGAGGTCGGGCGTGGTCACCACGCTCCCGGTGCAGGAGGAGAACTGCGAGGGGACGAGGGCGATCGCGTAGACCATCGACACCGCGCGCGGGCACCCGGCCGTCGTCCGCAGCCCGGTGGCCGGGTCGATGAGCACGTACTCCGACGGCGGGGATAGGGGCGCCGGCCAGTCGAGGCTCGGCTGGCCGGCCAGCGCCGCCTGCTCGTACTTGGACCAGATGAGCGCGGGGAACGTGCCGCCGAAGACCTCCTTGCCGCGAAACTCCGTGCGCATCTCGTGGGCGATGTTGGGGTAGCCCACCCAGACCGCCGTGGCCAGCTGCGGCGTCATGCCGGCGAACCAGGCGTCGACGAAGTTGGACGTCGTCCCCGTCTTGCCCGCAGCCGGGCGCGGGAAGCCGGCGATGAGGTTGGCCGTGCCCTGCCGGATGACCGGCTTCAGCATGGAGATGACCTGGAGCGCGTCCTCGCGCGGGCACGACCTGCTTGCGGACTGGGCTGGTTGATCAGCACCTTCCCGCTCGGCAGGACGATCTTGGTGATGGCGATCGGGTCCAGGCTGGGGTCGGCGCTCAGGCCTGGCGCCGTCTTGCGGAAGAGGATCGAGCCGCCGACGCGCACGCCGCCGTTCGCCAGGGTGGCGTAGGCGTGGGCCATCTCCAGGGGCGAGACGCCGAGGGTCAGGCCGCCGAGGCCGATGGCGGGGTTCGCGTCGAGCGGGGTCTCGATGCCCATGCGGTGGGCCACCTGGCGCACCTGCGCCGGCCCGACGCGCATCGTCAGCTGGGCGAACACGGTGTTGTCGGAGTACGTGGTGGCCGTGGTCAGCGGGATCGAGCCCAGGTAGCTCGGGGTGTCGTTGCGTCACGTGCCACAGCTGTGAGCCGAGCTGGATGTACTGCGGCTTCGAGGTGGAAGTGGGTCTGCGGCTGGATTCCCTCCCCGAGGGCGGCCAGGAGGACGAACGGCTTGAACGACGAGCCCGGCTGCCGCCGGGCCTCGGTGGCCAGGTCGAACTGCGACTGCGAGAAGTCCGAGCCGCCGACGATGGCCTTGAGCTGCCCGTTCCGGGGGTCGATCGCCGCCAGGGCGCCGGCGGGCCACTGGTTCCGCCGCGTCCAGTCCTGGTGTCCGAGCACCTGGCGGACCGCCTGCTTGGCGATCTGCTGCTGGTGCAGGTTGAACGTGGTGTACACCTTCAGCCCGCCGCCGATACGTGCCCCGCCGGCCGAACCGGGCCACCAGCTGGCTCTCGACGTACTGCGTGAAGTACGCCGCGATGCCCCGGCTCTTGGACGGAAGCGCCACCTTGTGGCCGGCCGGGAGCAGTGGCTCCCGCGACCAGAGCATGTGCTGGGTCGCCGTGATGTCACCCTCGGCGAGCATGTCGTCGAGGACCTGCTGACGGCGCTGGCGCGCGAGTGCCGGGTGGGCCACCGGGTCGTAGTCGCTCGGCGCCTGGACATGCCCGCCAGGAGCGCTGCCTGCCAGCCGGTGAGCGAGCGGGCGTGGGTGCCGAAGTAGACGCGCGCCGCTGCCTCCACGCCGTACGCCTGGTGCCCGAAGTACACGATGTTCAGGTACTCGGTGAGGATGTGGTCCTTCGACCACTTCTGCTCGACCTGGTTCGCCAGGGCGGCCTCGACGATCTTGCGGCCGATGGAGCGCGACCCGTTCGTGTAGGCGATCTTCACGAACTGCTGGGTGATGGTGGAGCCGCCCTGCGACGCTCCCGCCGGTGAGGTCGTTGAAGGCCGCGCGGGCGAGGCCGATCGGGTCGATGGCCCCGTGCTGGTAGAAGCGCTTGTCCTCGATGGCCACCGTCGCCTGCTTCATCACCGGGGCGATCTGGTCCGAGTGCACGAGCCAGCGGTTCTGGTCGGAACGCAGGCTGCGTCGAGCACCGTGTGGCCGTCGGAGGCGTAGATCACGCCGTTGGCCTTGGGCTGCACCCGGAAGGCGGAGAGGTTCTCGACCTTCTGGGCCATGGCGGTCATGAAGCCGTAGAACATCGAGACGACGGCCAGCAGCAGGAACAGGAGGCCCAAGACGACACGGCGCGGCCAGCGACGGCGCGGGCGCTCGTTGGCTCCCGGCGTCTTGAAGTCGAACGGAGCCGGCTCGCGGAGCCGGGTCTCCTTGGGTCGGGTGAGGACTCGGGACATGGGGGGCGGCCGGCGGGCGGCGCTCGCCCACTTCGGGCACGCAAGGTCCGCCGAGCGCGTCGGACGACCGCGGCAGTCTAGAGGCCCGACACCGCGTCGCCCGCGGTTCTCGTTCCCGGCACCGGGCCTGCCGGCGGGCCGCTGGTACGCTCGCGGGCCCGATGCCCGACGCCGCGATCCCGTCCTCCACCCTGCGGCCGCTCCTGCGCAACACGGTCGACGTCCTGCCCGCCGGCGAGCTCGAGCAGCGGCTCGCGCGCGCGAAGCGAGACGGGCCGGCCGCTGCGGGTCAAGCTCGGGCATCGACCCGACCGCGCCGGTCGTGACGCTCGGGCATGCGGCCGTGCAGCTGACGACGCTCCGCGCCTTCCAGGAGGCGGGGCACCAGGCCGGTGCTGATCGTCGGCGACTACACGGCGCGCGTGGGCGACCCGAGCGGGCGCTCGAAGACGCGGCCGATGCTCACCCCCGAGGAGATCGAGCACAACGTGCAGGTGCAGCTCGCCGAGTACGGGCTCGGTGCTCGACTCGAGCGGGTGGAGGTGCGGCGCAACTCCGAGTGGCTCGAGCCGCTCGGGACCGCGGGCCTGCTCGAGCTCGCCGCCCGCACGCACCGTGGCGCGGCTGCTCGAGCGCGACGACTTCGCCAAGCGCCTCGCCGGCGCACGAGCCGATCTCGCTGCAGGAGCTGCTGTACCCGCTGCTGCAGGGGTACGACTCGGTGGCGATCCGCGCCGACGTCGAGCTCGGCGGCACCGACCAGAAGTTCAACCTGCTGATGGGCCGCGACCTGCAGGAGTCTTCGGGCAGGAGCCGCAGATCGTCATGCACCTGCCCGCTGCTCGTGGGCACCGACGGCGTGCAGAAGATGAGCAAGTCGCTCGGCAACTTCGTCGGCGTCTGCGCGACGAGCCGACCTGATGTACGGCGAGATCATGAGCCTGACCGACGAGGCGATGCCCGACTGGTTCCGCCTGGCGAGCGGGCTCTGCCCGAGCGAGGAGGCCGAGGCCCTGGTCGCCGGCCTGGCGGACGGGTCGGCTGCGCGCCGGTCGACGGCAAGCGGCTGCTCGCGCGCACCGTCGTCGGCGCGCTTCCACGACGAGGCCGCGGCCGCGCGCCGCCGAGGAGGAGTTCCTCCGCGTCCACCGCCGACCGCGAGCTGCCCGAGGAGATCGCCGAGGCCCCGCTGCCGCCCGCCGATCCCGTCTACCTGCCCGGGCTGCTGGTCGAGCACCTCGGGGTCGCCTCGAACTCGGAGGCCCGGCGCCTGATCGAGGGCGGCGGCGTCCGCCTCGACGGCGAGCGTCGTGGCCGAGCTCGACGCTGGCGCGTTCCGCGCTCGAGGGGCGCGTCCTGCAGGTCGGCCGGCGCCGGTTCGTCCGCTTCGCGGCGTGAGTCCGGCCCACAGCTCGCCGCTTGCCCCCGGCCCGCCCGCTCGCTATGCTGCATCGGCCGACCGTTCGGTCGGCACTGACGTGCCCAGTAATCCACCCGCCACCAGGACTGCTCCTTCGCCTGAGTCCCGCTTCACGGGCGGGAACGCTCGGAGCTGCCGCGGTTGGCGGGGCCGTGCTGCCGGAAGGACGTCGTTCGATCCGAATCGGCCTGAGTGCTGGGGCTCGTGCTAGGTTCGTCGTCTGCGCCTGCATTCCGGGTGCCTGGTCTTTGAAAACTCAACAGCAAGGGGATCGCCGAGGCTCCTGCCGGGCTGCTTCGGAGCGCGCGCCGGGCCTCATCGGCGGTCGACAGTCGAGTTCTTTGAACCCGTCGAGCCCGTCCCGCGTGGGAGGCTGAGCGTACTCGCCCGACGTCCTGCGCCCGGCGGCTTGCCGCCGGACGGGGACGAGCGGGCCACGAACCTCCATAGCTCAGCAACCCGTCCCGACGGCCGCAGGTCCGGCATCAGCGGACGGTGAACGGTCCGGCCGGTTCGTCCGGCGCGGTCGACTGCAACAAGAGCTTCTTCACGGAGAGTTTGATCCTGGCTCAGGACGAACGCTGGCGGCGTGCCTAACACATGCAAGTCGAGCGGAAAGGCCTCCTTCGGGAGGTACTCGAGCGGCGAACGGGTGAGTAACACGTGGGTAACCAACCCCTCACATCGGGATACCCCGGGGAAACTCGGATCAATACCGGATAATGCGCGACGCTGTTGGGCGTCGCACCAAAGGTAGCTTCGGCCTCTGGTGAGGGACGGGCCCGCGGCCCATTAGCTTGTTGGTGGGGTAATGGCCTACCAAGGCAACGATGGGTAGCTGGTCTGAGAGGATGATCAGCCACACTGGGACTGAGACACGGCCCAGACTCCTACGGGAGGCAGCAGTGGGGAATATTGCGCAATGGGCGGAAGCCTGACGCAGCAACGCCGCGTGCGGGAGGAAGGCCTTCGGGTCGTAAACCGCTTTCAGGAGGGACGAAGCCACCTGGGTTAATAGCCCATGGGGTGACGGTACTCCCAGAAGAAGCCCCGGCTAACTACGTGCCAGCAGCCGCGGTAATACGTAGGGGGCGAGCGTTGTCCGGAATCATTGGGCGTAAAGAGCGTGTAGGCGGCTTGGAAAGTCTTACGTGAAAGCCTGCGGCTCAACCGCAGAAGTGCGTGGGAAACTTCCTCGCTAGAGTCCGGAAGAGGAGAGCGGAATTCCTGGTGTAGCGGTGGAATGCGCAGATATCAGGAAGAACACCCGTGGCGAAGGCGGCTCTCTGGGACGGTACTGACGCTGAGACGCGAAAGCGTGGGGAGCGAACAGGATTAGATACCCTGGTAGTCCACGCCGTAAACGATGGGCGCTAGGTGTGGGAGGTGTCGACTCCTTCCGTGCCGAAGCTAACGCATTAAGCGCCCCGCCTGGGGAGTACGGTCGCAAGACTAAAACTCAAAGGAATTGACGGGGGCCCGCACAAGCAGCGGAGCATGTTGTTTAATTCGAAGCGACGCGAAGAACCTTACCTGGGCTTGACATGCAATCGGACAAGGCGTGGAAACACGGTCCCCTCTTCGGAGCGGATTCACAGGTGGTGCATGGCTGTCGTCAGCTCGTGTCGTGAGATGTTGGGTTAAGTCCCGCAACGAGCGCAACCCCTGTCCTGTGTTGCCAGCGGCTCGGCCGGGGACTCACAGGATACTGCCGGTGACAAACCGGAGGAAGGTGGGGATGACGTCAAGTCATCATGCCCCTTATGTCCAGGGCTACAAACGTGCTACAATGGCCGGTACAGAGAGCTGCAATACCGCGAGGTGGAGCGAATCTCAAAAAGCCGGTCCCAGTTCGGATTGGAGGCTGAAACTCGCCTCCATGAAGTCGGAGTTGCTAGTAATCGCGGATCAGCAACGCCGCGGTGAATACGTTCCCGGGCCTTGTACACACCGCCCGTCACACCACGGAAGCCGGAGACACCCGAAGCCTGTGGCCCAACCCGTAAGGGAGGGAGCAGTCGAAGGTGGAGTCGGTGACTGGGGTGAAGTCGTAACAAGGTAGCCGTAGCGGAAGCTGCGGCTGGATCACCTCCTTTCTAGGGATGCGGTGGCTCCAACCACCGCAGGCCGTCCCGCGATGCACGCCGGACATCCGTCCGGCTGCCGTATCCGGGCTCGCCTGCGAGCGTGGACGTCGCGTCGAGGGGCTCGCCTGGAAACACGTTCGACACCTCGTCTGTACTGCGTCCCGCCGCGCTCGCGCGAGCGTGGAGCTCGCGGAGGCGCCTTGCTGTTGAGCTTTGAGAGACCGGGCCCAGCCGGCACAGCGGCCTCGGGTCGCCGGCGGCCCGACCTTCATGGCGTGGGCCTCACCGAGGGCTCTCGCATGCGGGCGGCCCGCGCGTACCTTGAAAACTGCATAGCGATCGCAAGTTAATTGGTGTTCTCTCGAAAGAATTCGGCGAGATCAAGAGAACAAGGGCACACGGTGGATGCCTTGGCACCAGGAGCCGATGAAGGACGTGGACGGCTGCGATAAGCCTCGGGGAGTCTGCTGAACGAGCATTGATCCGGGGATTTCCGAATGGGGAAACCCACCCGTGGTAATGCGCAGGTACCCTGCACTGAATCCATAGGTGCAGTGGAGGTAAGCGGGCGAACTGAAACATCTTAGTAGCCCGAGGAAAAGAAAGAAACCTCGATTCCCTGAGTAGTGGCGAGCGAAAGGGGAACAGCCCAAACCGTGCTCGGAGCGATAGCCTGCGGGCGTTGCCGATGCGGGGTTGTAGGACGATTCATGATCGTGCCACAGCACGGTCGGGGAGTTACAAAAGCATCGGGCTAGCGGAAGCGAGTGGAAACTCGCGCCAAAGAGGGTAAAGGCCCCGTACGCGAAAGCATCGATGCTCTCCCTCGAGTCGTTCCTGAGTACGGCCGGGCACGGGAAACCCGGTCGGAATCTGCGGGGACCACCCCGCAAGGCTAAATACTTCCTGGTGACCGATAGTGAACTAGTACCGTGAGGGAAAGGTGAAAAGCACCCCGCGAGGGGAGTGAAATAGTACCTGAAACCGTGTGCCTACAAGCGGTCGGAGCGGACTTGTTCCGTGACGGCGTACTTTTTGCATAATGGGCCAGCGAGTTAGTCGTCTGTGGCGAGGTTAAGGAAACGGAGCCGTAGCGAAAGCGAGTCCGAATAGGGCGATCTGAAGTCGCAGGCGCTAGACCCGAAACTGAGTGATCTATCCATGGCCAGGCTGAAGCGGGGGTAAGACCCCGTGAAGGGCCGAACCCACGTCGGTTGAAAACGGCGGGGATGAGCTGTGGATCGGAGTGAAAGGCTAATCAAACTCAGAGATATCTGGTTCTCCCCGAAATATATTTAGGTATAGCCTCGTGCGTTCAGCACTGGTTGTAGAGCACTGCTTGGCCTAGGGGCCCCACCAGGTTACCGAAGTCAGGCAAACTCCGAATGCCATTGCTCCAGAGCACGGGAGTCAGACTGTGGGGGATAAGCTTCATGGTCGAGAGGGAAACAGCCCAGACCGCCAGCTAAGGTCCTTAAGTTCTGTCTAAGTGGGAAACGATGTGCGGATGCACAGACAACCAGGAGGTTGGCTTAGAAGCAGCCACCCTTGAAAGAGTGCGTAATAGCTCACTGGTCAAGTGTTCGTGCGCGGACGATGTAACGGGGCTCAAGACAGGCACCGAAGCTGCGGACTTCGACCTTCGGGTCGGAGTGGTAGGGGAGCGTTCTCAGGCCGACTGAAGCGGCGCGCGGCAAGCGAGCCGTGGAGGCCTGGGAAGTGAGAATGCTGGCATGAGTAACGAAAGACATGTGAGAAACATGTCCGCCGAATACCTAAGGTTTCCTGAGTAAAGCTAATCTTCTCAGGGTTAGTCGGGACCTAAGCCGAGGCCGAAAGGCGTAGGCGATGGACAACAGGTTGATATTCCTGTACCGCGTAGCAACCGTTTGACCGATGGGGTGACGAGGTAGGTAAGGAGATCCCAGGCGCTGGTAGTCCTGGGGTAACCGCGTAGGCTGGTCCGATAGTGAAATGCGCTGGACCATTAACACTGAGACGGGATGCCGTGAGCGTAAGCTCGGAAGTCCCTGGAACCATGCCTCCAAGAAAAGTCTCTAGGGAGGTTGCGCGTGCCCGTACCAAAACCGACACAGGTGGGTAGGTAGAGAATACCAAGGCGATCGGGAGAACCTTCGTTAAGGAACTCGGCAAAATTGCCCCGTAACTTCGGGAGAAGGGGCGCCCCGGTAGGGTGAAGGCTCTTACAGCCGGAAGCCCGAGGGGGCCGCAGTGACTAGGCCCAAGCGACTGTTTACCAAAAACACAGGTCTCTGCTAAGTCGTAAGACGACGTATAGGGGCTGACGCCTGCCCGGTGCTGGAAGGTCACGAGGAGAGGTTAGCCTTCGGGCGAAGCTTTGAATCCAAGCCCCAGTAAACGGCGGCGGTAACTATAACCGTCCTAAGGTAGCGAAATTCCTTGTCGGGTAAGTTCCGACCTGCACGAATGGCGTAACGACTTGGGCGCTGTCTCAACGAAGGACCCGGTGAAATTGTAGTCTCGGTGAAGATGCCGAGTACCCGCAGAAAGACGGAAAGACCCCGTGAACCTTTACTGCAGCTTGATATTGGAGTCTGGGACATTTCTGTCCAGGATAGGTGGGAGGCTGTGAAGCGGGGACGCCAGTCCTCGTGGAGCCATCCTTGGGATACCACCCTTGGTGTTCTGGGCTTCTAACCCCATGCCGTGATCCGGGTGGGGAACCGTGTCAGGTGGGCAGTTTGACTGGGGCGGTCGCCTCCTAAAATGTAACGGAGGCGCCCAAAGGTTCCCTCAGCACGGTTGGAAATCGTGCGTAGAGCGCAAAGGCATAAGGGAGCTTGACTGCGAGACCTACAAGTCGAGCAGGAACGAAAGTTGGGCTTAGTGATCCGGCGGTGGAGAGTGGAATTGCCGTCGCTCAACGGATAAAAGGTACTCCGGGGATAACAGGCTTATAGTCTCCAAGAGTCCACATCGACGAGACTGTTTGGCACCTCGATGTCGGCTCAGCGCATCCTGGGGCTGGAGTAGGTCCCAAGGGTTGGGCTGTTCGCCCATTAAAGCGCTACGCGAGCTGGGTTCAGAACGTCGTGAGACAGTTCGGTCCCTATCTTCTGTGGGCGTTGGAGGATTGAGAGGAGTTGTCCCTAGTACGAGAGGACCGGGATGAACAGACCTCTGGTGTATCAGTTGTCGTGCCAACGGCACTGCTGGCTAGCTACGTCTGGATCGGATAACCGCTGAAAGCATCTAAGCGGGAAGCCGACCTCGAGATGAATCCTCCCATCCCCTTCGAGGGAGTAAGGATCCTGGTAGACCACCAGGTTGATAGGCCGGATGTGGAAGCGCAGCAACGCGTGAAGCAGACCAGTACTAATGATCCGAGGTCTTGATTTCCTATGCCTTCTTTTGAGAGCACACCCGTCTACTGACCGCTATGCAGTTTCTGAGGGTACGCGCCGCTCCCCGACCGGAGCGTCGCCGCGTCCCGCACGATTTCCGGTGGCTATAGCGAGAGGGAAACACCTCTTCCCATTCCGAACAGAGTCAGTTAAGCCTCTTGGCGCCGATGGTACTTGGCGGGCAACCGCCTGGGAGAGTAGGTCGCCGCCGGGATATCTGTGATGCGCGGGCCGCCTTCCGGCGGCCCGCTCGTCGTTTTCGGGCCGAAGCCCAGGCGGGAGGGCCGGGGTAGGATGAAGGCCGGGTGGAGGACTACACGACGAAGTACAAGGGCGAGCAGGTCGAGGTCGGCCTGTTCGGGGGCGAGTACCAGGACGGCGTGCTCACGGCGTACTGCCTGGTCGACGAGGTACCGCACATCGAGCTCAACGGGCACATCCTGGTGCCGCTCCAGAACGTGGCCTCGCTGCACTGCTCGAGCCGGTGCGACGCGCCCGAGCCCGACTGGCCGCCCACCGGGTTCGGCGAGGCGCCCGAGTAGGCTCGGTCACTCGGTCGCCGGCTGGGCCTGTGCCACCTCGGCTGCCGGCGGCGCCAGCGCGTTCAGGTGCCCGGCGTCGTTGTACGACAGCAGCCGCCAGTCGTCCGGCGCCGCGTCGACCATCGTGATCGAGGCGTTCGGCCCCGCGCCGAGGAGGCGCCGGCCCTCGGACGGCAGGCCCACGATGTGGCCGGCCACGGCCCGGATGGGGCCGCCGTGGGTGACGATCACGAGGCGCGTGTCGGCGCCCGGATGCGTCGCGCACAGGCGCTCGAGGGCGGCCAGGACGCGTTCACCCATCGCGGCGTAGGTCTCGCCGTCGGTCCAGGGCGTGAGGCCTGCCAGCCAGCGGGCGTGGCTCTCCGGGTCCCGCTCGGCCGCCTCCGCTGCCGTCAGGCCCTCCCACGAGCCGACGTCCACCTCCCGCAGCGAGGGGTGGGAGCGCGGCTCGAGGCCGCAGGCCCGGCCGATGATCACGGCCGTCTCCCAGGCCCGCTGCAGGTCCGAGGACCACAGCGCGTCGGGGCGCTCGTGCGCCAGCCGTTCCGCCACCGCGGCGGCCTGGGCCTCGCCCAGCTCGGTCAGGGGCAGATCACGATGCCCCTGCCATCGCCGCTCGCGGTTCCAGTCGGTCTCTCCGTGGCGCACGAGGATGAGGAGGGGCATTCCAGAGCCCCACTGTACCGACCCGCCCTCTCGCCCTCGGCCCGCCGGTTAGGATGGCGCGCCGTGGACCTGGGCCTCGAAGACCGCGCGTGCCTGGTCACGGGGTCCACGGCCGGCATCGGCCTGGCCGTCGCCGTCCGGCTGGCGCTCGAGGGAGCCCGCGTCGTCGTCTGCGGCCGCGACGCACGCGCCGTGGCCACGGCGGAGGAGGCGGTGCGGGCGGCCGGCGCTCCCGACACCGCGGGTCGTGGCCGTCGACCTGGCGTCGGCCGACGGCCCGGCCCGCGCGGTGGAGACCGCCACCAGCCGCTTCGGCGGGTCTCGACGTCCTCGTCAACAACGTCGGCGCCGCCCGGCTGGGACGCTGGGAGGACCTGCGCGACGAGGACTGGGACCGGGCGTGGACGCTGAACGTGATGAGCGCCGTCCGGGCCACGCGCGCGGCCCTGCCGGCCCTCCGCGCCTCGACGGCGGCCCGGATCGTCAACGTCTCGTCGTCGGCCGGCAAGCGGCCGTCGCTGCGCATGCCCGACTACTCCGTGGCCAAGGCCGCGCTGCTGTCCTTCTCGCGCCTATGCGCCGAGACCCTGGCCGACGACGGCATCCTGGTCAACGCGGTGACGCCCGGGGCCGTCCCTGACGCCGGGCTGGCTCGCCGACGGCGGCCTGGCCGACCAGGCGGTGGCCATGGGCACGGCGGCCACGCGAGAGGAGGCGCTGGTCAACTCCGGCCGGGGGCGGCCGCTGGGCCGGATGGCAGAGCCCGCGGAGATCGCGGACGCCGTCGTCTTTCTGTGCTCGTCCCGCGCGTCCTACGTCACGGGGGCGGCGTGGAGCGTCGACGGAGGCACGGTTCCGGGACTGATCTGAGGTGTTCCGCGCGCCCGGCGGCGCACGGGGCCGCCGGTAGAATCCTGCGCGGGATGCATCCTGAGGGTCCGGTCGCCGTGCGCTTCGCGGAACGGCTGCGCGAGGCGGAGGCACGGCTCTCCCCCCTCGCCGCCCGGTCCTCGGAGAGCCGCGGGCGGCTGCGGCCCGAGGAGGACTGCGGCCTGCGCAGCCCGTTCCAGCGCGACCGCGACCGGATCGTCCACTGCAAGGCGTTCCGCCGGCTCAAGCACAAGACGCAGGTGTTCGTCGCGCCCGAGGGCGACCACTACCGCACCCGGCTGACCCACACCCTCGAGGCGGTCGGCATCTCTCGCACCGTGGCCCGGGCCCTCAACCTGAACGAGGACCTGACCGAGGCCATCGGGCTTGGCCACGACCTCGGCCACCCGCCCTTCGGGCACGCCGGTGAGGACGCCCTCGACCAGGCGCTGCAGCGCCGCTTCGGCGTGCGCTTCCGGCACAACGAGCACTCGGTTCGGGTGGTCGACGTGCTCGAGCGCGACGGCCGCGGGCTGAACGTCACGTATGAGGTCCGTGACGGCATCCTCAATCACACGGGCCCGGTCGCCCCGGAGACCCTCGAGGGCCGGATCGTCAAGGTCGTCGACCGCGTGGCCTACATCAACCACGACATCGACGACGCGCTCCGCGCCGGCGTCCTCCATCCGGGCGAGCTGCCGCGCGGGCCCGTGGCCCTGCTCGGGAGCACGAGCTCGGCCCGGATCGATGCCCTCGTCCACGACCTGGTCGAGACCTCGGACGCGGCCGGGGACATCGTGCAGTCCCCGCAGATGGCCGAGGCCATGCTCGGGCTGCGGACCTTCCTCTTCGCCCGGGTGTACGAGCGCGAGGCGCTCACCGAGGAGAAGCAGCGGGTGACCTTCGTGGTGGAGGCGCTGGTGGGACATCTGGCCGCCCACCCGGAGGAGCTCGGCGGCGACGAGTCGATCCCGCTGCCCGAGCGTGTGGTCGACCACGTTGCCGGGATGACCGACCGCTACGCCATCCGCCGGTTCACCGAGCTCCACGTGCCGCACGCCTGGGCCGACCGGTGAGCGGGCGCATCGCCGACGCCTCCGTGGCGGAGGTGAAGGCCCGCGCGGACCTGGTCGAGCTGGTTCGAGAACACACGGAGCTGCGGCAGACCGGGGTGGAGTGGGTGGGACGGTGCCCGTTCCACGAGGAGCGCACGGCGTCCTTCTCCGTCAATGCCGCCGACAAGGTCTATTACTGCTTCGGCTGCGGGGCGAGCGGCGACGTCGTCTCGTTCGTCGAGAACATCCAGGCCGTGCGCTTCGGGGAGGCCGTGGAGTGGCTGGCCGACCGCTACGGGGTCGAGCTCGTGCGCGAGGGGGCGACGCCCGCCGACGGCGCGCGCCGGGCCCGCGAGGAACGGCTGCGCTCGCTCCTCGCGCTCGCTGCGGCCTTCTACGAGCGCTACCTGCACGACAGCCCGCGCGCCGAGGCAGCGAGGGGGTACCTGGCCGGACGCGGGTTCGGCGAGGAGATCATTCGCCGCTACGGGCTCGGCCTGGCCCCGGACGAGTGGGATCGCGTGGCCCGGGCGGCGCGAGCTCGCGGCTTCGGCGAGCCCGAGCTCGTCGACGCGGGCCTCGCAAGCCGTGCCCGGGGCGGACGAGGCTCGCTCGTCGACCGGTTCCGCGGCCGGCTGATGTTCCCGCTCCACGACGGACGGGGGCAGGTCGTGGCCTTCGGCGGCCGGCGGCTACCTCCGGCCGAGGACGGCCCCAAGTACGTCAACTCGCCCGAAGGGCCGCTCTGGCACAAGGGCGACATCCTCTACGGGCTCCACCTGGCCCGGCGCGAGATCGCCCGGCAGGGCCATGCGATCGTGGTCGAGGGCTACACCGACGTGCTCGCCCTGGCCCAGGCCGGCCACCCGAACGTCGTCGCCTCCATGGGCACGTCCCTGACCGACCGTCAGCTGCGCGAGCTCCGGCGCCTGGCGCCGCGGGCCACGCTGCTGTTCGATGCCGACGCCGCAGGGGCCGAGGCGGCCCTCCGTGGGCTGGGTCTCGCCGAAGGGGCCGGGCTGACGGTGCGTGTGGCCACCCTCCCACCGGGCACCGACCCCGGGGACGCGGCCGCCGGCGACACGGGTCCCCTGGACGCGGCGCTGAGCGCCTCACGAAGCGTGCTCGCCTTTCGCGTGGAGACGGCGCTCGCGCGGCACGACCTGAGCACCGCCGGGGGACGCGACGCCGCGTTCGTGGATGTCTCGGCCGTCCTCGGTCCCGCCCCCGCCTCGGTGGAGCGGGAGGAGCTCGTGCAGCACGTGGCGGGGGAGCTGCGTCTGCCGGCCGATCTGGTGGCCGCGCTCGGCCCCGGCCGCAGGAGCACCGGCGGCCGCGGGGCCGGCCCGGCACCGCCACGACGCGCGCCGCTCGACGCCACGGCCCGGGACGAGCGGCTGCTGCTGGCGTTCTGCCTCGAAGCGGGCGACGAGGGGCGCGACGTGCTGGAGCGGCTCGGACCGGAGGCCTTCTCCGAGCCCCGCCATCGCGAGGTTCGGGAGTGGATCCTGCGGCGTCTGAGCGGTGCCGTACCCCTTCCGGGGGATGTAACCCTCGACACCGAGTTCACCCCTGAGCTCCGGGCACTCGCGGCGCGCGAGGGTGGTCCGGACGCACTGGCCGAAAAGGCTGCTGTGCTGGAAATTCGTGTCCTGGAGGGCCGGATCGAGGCTCTGCGGCGGCGCCTCGCGGCGGACGATCTGGGGCGTGAAGAGCAGCGCGGGCTCACCGAACTTGTTGCGCTCGTGCGAAACATGCAGGAAACTGCTACTAGATCCCGTCTAGTTCGATGACGACCCTTGATCGATCCTCTGACCCTCACGCGCGATCAGGACCTCGGGCTGGTGCCCGACGTTCTCGCGGTCGTCCTCGACGAGGATGAGCCGAAGGCGCGCCTGGATCCACTCGGCTTCGAGGTCGTCGAGGAGACGGACGAGGACGAGGAGGCCGACGAGGTCGAAGTTCGCGAGGACGGCCCGACCATCGACGTGACGGTTCGCCATCGCGCCTACGACCCGGTCCGGGCCTACCTCCGCGAGATCGGACGCGTGCCGCTGCTGACGGCCGAGGAGGAGATCTCCCTGGCCAAGCGCATCGAGCGCGGCGATCCCGAGGCCCGCCGGCACCTGATCGAGGCCAATCTGCGGCTCGTCGTATCCGTGGCCAAGCGCTACGTCGGCCGCGGGATGCTCTTCCTGGACCTCATCCAGGAGGGCAACCTCGGCCTGATGAAGGCCGTGGAGAAGTACGACTGGCGCCGCGGCTACAAGTTCTCCACCTACGCCACGTGGTGGATCCGGCAGGGCATCACCCGCGGCATCGCCGACCAGGCCCGCACGATCCGCGTGCCCGTGCATATGGTCGAGACGATCAACCGCCTCGCCCGCGTGCAGCGCCAGCTCACCCAGGTGCTGGGCCGTGAGCCCACCGTGGAGGAGCTCGCCGGCCAGATGGAGATGACGGCGGAGCGCGTGCAGCAGACGATGAAGGTGGCCCAGGAGCCCGTCTCCCTCGAGGCGCCGGTGGGCGACGAGGAGGACTCGGCCCTCGGCTCGTTCATCGAGGACGACGAGGCGACGCGGCCGCACGAGGCGGTGACGGTGAAGATCCGTCGCGAGGAGGTCTCGGTCGCCCTCGACGCGCTCTCGTACCGCGAGCGCAAGGTGCTCGAGCTGCGGTACGGGCTCGGTGGCGAGGAGGCCATGACCCTCGAGGAGGTCGGACGGGCCTTCGAGGTCACGCGTGAGCGCATCCGCCAGATCGAGGCCCGCGCGCTGCACAAGCTGAAGACCTTCCGCGAATCGCAGCGCCTGCGCGAGTTTCAGGGCTGAGCGGGCGTTCAAAACGCCCTGTCGGCTAGGCTGCGACGGCCCGGTCCTCGGTAGCTCAATTGGTAGAGCATCCGGCTGTTAACCGGAGGGTTGTAGGTTCGAGTCCTACCCGAGGAGCTCTGAAAGGCCCGCTTGTCCGGGCCTTTCGCCGCTTTCGGCGCTGACGCCCGGGATCACGGCACCCTGTAGGCCACGACCTGTGGGTCTCCGTGGCGGGCATGCGTGAACGGGCCGCCCGCCGGAACGATCAGTGGGCCGACCTGTGGCCGCGGGTTCGGCCGCACACGATGCATGTGGTCGAGGAGGTATGGGTAGCCTCAGGCGGATGACCGGTGTCGAGCCTCCCCTGACCGGTGGGTGTGGGTGCGGCGCGGTGCGCTACGAGGTCACCGAGCCGCTCCGCTTCGCGAGCTACTGCCACTGCACGCGTTGCCAGCGGCGGACGGGGACCGCGGCGTCCGTCAACGCGGCGATCGTGCCCGGCTCGTTCCGCTTCGTCGCGGGCGAGGCCGAGGTGCGCGTCTGGGCGCCAGAGGGCGGTTGGGAGAAGGGGTTCTGCGGCCGCTGCGGGTCGGCCCTGTTCAGCCGCGAGCCGGGTCGTCCGGTCGGATCCATCCGGCTGGGATCGCTCGACCACGATCCCGGCCTGCGGCCGCAGTTCCACCAGTACGTCGCCTACGCCGCTCCGTGGGAGCCGCTGCCCGACGACGGCCTGCCCCGGTACCCGGAGTCGCGCTCAGACAGCCTGAAGAACGATTCCGATGAGGATCATGGCCAGGCCGGTGAGAAACAGCACGGCCTCGATGCGGAGCGAGTTCGGCCCCGGTGAGACGACCTCGAAGGACCGGACGCCCGGGAGGCGGCCGTAGGTCTGGACGGCCCCGCTCGAGGGTGACATCCCGCCCGCGCCGAGAGCGCCGAAGAGCACGAACAGCGCTCCGACCACGTAGCAGCCCACGACGAACGTATGGCTGAAGTGGCCGCCGCGGGCCAGCGTCCAGATGACGGCCAGGGCGAGTGCGGCCAGGAGCGCCAATCCGACGTGGAAGAGGAGGCTGAGCGCCGCCCGGGCGGTGCGGGACATCCGAAGCCAGTGTAGGCCGGCGCTACCATCGCCGCCGTGGCCGACGCGCCGATGCGCCTGGTATCCGCAGCATCGCGAGCGGCCGCGGCGTGGACGGGAGCGTCGAGCTGCTCCGCACCATGCTGCGCGAGCGCGGCGTCCACGAGTTCGCCCTGATCGACCACGACGGCGGTGCGCGCGAGGCAGGCCTCGAGATGCAGCCCGCCCGCGTCCTGATCTTCGGCAACCCGGCCGGGGGGACGCCCGTCATGGTGGCGTCCCCGCTGGCGGCGCTCGAGCTGCCGCTCCGCATCCTCGTGTGGCAGGACCGCGACCGCCAGACGTGGCTGAGCTACCTCACGCCTGAATGGCTGGCCGAGCGTTTCGGGCTGACGCCCGAGCTCGTCGCGCCGCTCCGCGCGGTCGAGGCGCTCGCAGCCGCCGCCGCGGCCGACTGATCACTCCCAGAGCGCGTCGACCGAGACCTGGACGGAGGCCGCGACCTCCACGCCGGGCTGCTCGGGCAGGCCGGCGTCACCAGGGCCTTCGCGCGTCACGTCGCACGCGTCCTGTACCGCGTCGGTGAGGAAGCGCGAGGGCATCCCGTAGCCGTGGGCGTCGTCGCGCCCCCGCGGCCGGTGGTAGTACCGCACCGGGACGTAGACGTCGAGCGTCCGCCGCGCCCGCGTGAGGGCGACGTAGAACAGCCGTCGCTCCTCGTCGAGACCCTCCTCGGTGGAGAGGGCCATGTCCGACGGGAACGCGCCGTCGCTGGCCCCGATGAGGTGTACGGCCTCCCACTCGAGCCCCTTGGCGGAGTGCACCGTGCTCAGGACGAGGTAGTCCTCGTCGAGGTGGGGCGGCCGCGCGAGGTCGGAGCTGGAGGCCGGGGGATCGAGGACGAGCTCGGCCACGAGCCGCCCCAGGTCGCCCGCCTGCCCCGCCGCCTCGGCCAGCTGATCAACGTCGTGGACGCGGATCGCGGCGTCGTCGTACCGACCCTCGAGCAGCGGGACGAGGGCGTCGCGCAGGCGCTCGGCCCGCACGCCGGCATGCCGCTCGCCCGCGCACGCAGCCAGGGCCTCGACCAGCCGCCGTCCGTTCGGGCGCGCCTCCCCGGGGACGTGTGCCTGCTCGGCCGCCATCCAGCGCCCGGCCACCTCGGCTGCCGACGGCGGGCGGCCGTCGGCGCCGGCGAGGGCGATGAGCTCGATGAGGCCGCGGGCCCGCACCGGCCCGACGCCGTCGAGCAGCTGCAGCACCCGGAACCACGAGACGGCGTCGACGGGGTTGTCCGCCAGCCGCAGGAGGGCCACGAAGTCCTTGATGTGCGCGGCCTCGAGGTAGCGGATGCCGCCGTACTTCACGAAGGGCAGCCCCCGGCGGGTGAGCTCGAGCTCGACCAGGTCCGAGTGGTGCGCGGCGCGCATGAGCACGGCCTGCCGCCGCAGAAGCAGGCCCTCTTCGTGCAACTCGAGGACGCGGGTGGCCACGGCCGCGGCCTGGCTCCCCTCGTCACGGCAGAAGCGCAGCGCCGGGCGGGCGCCCTCGCGTGCCGTTCGCAGAACCTTCGGATGCGCCCGGCGGGCCTCGGCGGCCACCTCGTTGGCGACGGCCAGGATCGGCGCGGTCGAGCGGTAGTTGCGGACCAGGGTGACCACCTCGGCGCCAGGGAAGGCCTGTGGGAACTCGAGGATGTGCTCGGCGCTCGCCCCCCGGAACCCGTAGACCGCCTGGTGGTCGTCGCCCACGACGGTGATGTCGCGGCGCACCGAGCGCAGCCCGCGCAAGATGTCGACCTGCAGGGCGTTCACGTCCTGGTACTCGTCGACGAGCACGTGCGTGAAGCGGTCGCCCAGCCTGGGCCCGACCGTGGCGTCGAGGGCGAGGGCGCGCCAGGAGAGCAGGAGGTCGTCGAGATCGAGCAGGCCGAGGGCGCGCTTGCGCTCTCCGTATCCCCGGAAGAGGGCGGCCAGGTCGTCGCGGTGCTCCTGGCACCACGGGAAGGATTCGGCCAGCACGTCGCCCAGTGGACGCTGGACGTTGACGGTGCGCGAGTAGATGTCGAGCAGCGTCCGCTTGCGCGGGAAGCGCCGGCCGCTCGCGGCCAGCCCCTGCTCCTCGCGCAGGAGGTCGAGGAGGTCGCCCGCGTCGGAGGCGTCGATGACCCCGAACCCGGCGGGCAGGCCGAGGGCCGTGGCGTGCACGCGCACCACCTGGTGGGCGACGGAGTGGAAGGTTCCGCCCACGACCGCGAGGCGCGGTGCCCCGGCGGCGCCCAGGCGGGCGCGGACGCGGGCCAGCATCTCGCGCGCCGAGCGGCGGGTGAAGGTCAGGAGGAGGATGCGGTCGGAGGGCACGCCCTGCTCGACCAGCCAGGCCACGCGGGCCGAGAGCGTGGTGGTCTTGCCCGTCCCGGCGCCGGCGAGCACGAGCAGCGGGCCGGATCCGTGCGTCGCGGCCTGGCGCTGCTCGGGGTCGAGCTCGTCGAGCCAGGCGGCGGGGCCGGCCTCGGGTGGGGTGGCGAACATACGTTCGCACGATAGGGAGGACGTCGGACGGCGGGCTACGCGGCCGCGGGGCGCCGCTCGGCCGCCCGCAGGAGCTCGAGCGTGGCCTGCTCGTCGAGCCGTAGGCCGCGCACCCGGTCCTGCCGGGCCCGGGCCAGCCGGGCGTTCCACGTGCGCAGGTGCCGCCCCTCGACGTAGTCCTCGATCACGACCGGATGGATGTAGCAGGCGCGGCACACGGCCACCGTGTTGCCGAGCGCGCTCGCCACCTCGCCCACGGCCCACGTCACCTTGCGCCGCGCCTCCGGCTCCGACTCGAACGGACCGGCGTCGAACAGGGCGCAGGCGGCGAGCACGGTGCCGCCCCAGGTGCGGAAGTCCTTGGCCGTGAACGGCGCGCCCGCGGCCTGCTCGAGGTAGTCGTTCACGTCCTGCGAGTCCACCGGCCGGTGCGAGCCGTCGCCGTTGCGGTACTGGAAGAGCTCGTACCCCGGGATGTCGCGGCAGCGCTTGACCAGCCGGGCCAGGCGGCGGTCCTGGAGCGTGACGCGATGCTCCTTGCCGGCCTTGCCGCGGAACCGCAGCTCGAGATCGTCGCCCGCGATGCGCGCGTGGCGGTCCTCGAGCGTGGTCAGCCCGTAGGAGTCGTTGGCCTCCGCGTACTCCGGGTTGCCGATCCGGACCAGGGTCTCGTCGAGCAGGCGCGTGATCACGGCCAGGACCCGGTCGCGCGGAAGCCCGTCGAGGCCGAGGTCCCGGGCGGTGCGGGCGCGAATGCGCGGGAGCGCCTCGCCGAAGGCCACCAGGCGGCCGTACTTGGCCTCGTCCCGCACCTCGCGCCAGCGCGCGTGGTACCGGTACTGCTTCCGCCCCCGCGCGTCTCGGCCCGTGGCCTGCACGTGGCCGTCGGGCCGGGGGCAGATCCAGACCGAGGTCCAGGCCGGCGGGACCGCCAGGGCCCGGATGCGCTCGAGCTCGCCTCGGTCCTCCAGCCGCTCCCCGTCCGGCCGGAGATAGCTGAATCCCCTCCCGGCGCGCCGCCGGCGGATGCCCGGCGTGGCGTCGGTGACGTAGCGAAGCCCCGCCTCACCCGCTGCGTCGGGGGCGCACTGGACCTCCGCGGAGCGTGGCGCGGCCATGCGCGCGGTCGTACCCTGCACCGCTGGGCGAGCAAACGCACGAGACCGAGGAGGCCGCATGGCGGAGCCCGACTGGAACGGCGTGGACGAGGAGAGTGCCGAGTCCTTTCCGGCCAGCGACCCGCCGGGCCACGGCTACGAGAGCCTCCCTCCGAGGCCGGACGAGGACGACAAGGGCGAGGACGACGACCCGAACGACCGTTAGGTCGTGGAAGAGTCTGGGAACAACCGGCCGATGCCCGCGGAGTCACTGCGAACGTACCGCCGGAAGCGCGACTTCCGGCAGACGCCCGAGCCGGACGGCGACCATCTGGCCCTCGCCGCCGGCGAGGGAGCGGATCCGCGCTTCGTGATCCAGGAGCATCACGCCCGCAGCCTCCACTGGGACTTCCGGCTCGAGCGAGACGGAGTGCTCGTCTCGTGGGCGGTGCCCAAGGGGCTGCCGCTCGACTCCACCGAGAACCGCCTCGCCGTCCGCACCGAGGACCACCCGCTCGAGTACCTCGCCTTCCAGGGGGAGATCCCCGAGGGCTCCTATGGCGCCGGGGACGTGTCGATCTGGGACGAGGGGACCTACGAGGTGCACCGCTTCGACGATCAACGCGTCGACGTGACGCTTGCACGGCAGCCGCATCTCAGGCCGCTACGTCCTCTTCCCGACGGACGACCGCAACTGGCTCGTCCATCGCAAGGGGCCGCCGCTCGACCCGGACGCCGAGCCGCTGCCCAAGGGCCTTCGGCCCATGCTGGCGCGACCCGGCCCCATGCCTCACGGGCCGGACTGGACCTACGAGATCAAATGGGACGGCATCCGTGCGCTCGCGTACTGCGAGGGTGGCCGCGTCCATCTGGAGAGCCGCAACGGCCTGGACATCAGCGCCGCCTACCCGGAGGTGCGGGCCCTCGGGCGGACCCTCGGCGCGCGCACGGCCGTCCTCGACGGCGAGATCGTGGCCTTCGACGACGACGGCAGGCCGAGCTTCGAGCGGCTCCAGTCCCGCTCGGGCCTGCGCGACGAGGCGGCCGTGCGGCGTGGCCGCCGGGCCACGCCCGTCGTCTACGCCATCTTCGACCTCCTCTTCCTCGACGGCCACTCGACGATGCGCCGTCCGCTGGCCGAGCGCCGGCCGCTGCTGGAAGGCCTCGGGCTCAGCGGCCCCGCCTGGCGCGTGCCGGCCGCGCACGCCGACGGTGATGCCCTTCTGACGGCCGCCCGCGGACGTGCGCTCGAGGGCGTGGTGGCCAAGCGCCTCGACAGCCTCTACGAGCCGGGCCTGCGCACGGGGGCGTGGATCAAGGTGCGGCTGCACAACCGTCAGGAGCTCGTCATCGGCGGCTGGACGGAGGGGGAGGGCGCACGTCGAGGGCGGATCGGGGCCCTCCTCGTCGGCTACTACGACGACGGCGATCTGCACTACGCGGGCCGCGTGGGCACCGGATTCACCGAGGCCATGCTGGACGAGCTGTCGAAGGAGCTCGCCGGCCTGGCGCGCGACACGAGCCCCTTCACGCACGGCTCGCCGCCACGCGCAGCCCACTTCGTCGAGCCGGCGCTCGTGGCCGAGGTCGAGTTCACCGAATGGACGCGTGCAGGCACGTTGCGGCATCCTTCGTATAAGGGGCTTCGCCGGGACGTCGATCCACGGGACGTCGTCCGTGAGGCGCAGCCGCGACCGGAAGGACAGTAATGCCGCGACCCATCTGGACCGGAGCGATCAGCTTTGGCCTCGTCAACGTCCCCGTCAAGCTGTACACCGCCACGCAGGCCAAGGACGTCCGCTTCCACCAGCTCCACGACAAGGACGGCGTCCGCCTGCAGCAGAAGCGCGTGTGCCCGAAGGACGGGGAGGAGGTCCCGTACGAGCACGTGGTCAAGGGCTACGAGATCGCGCCCGGCCAGTACGTGACCGTCACCCAGGACGAGCTCCGGGCGCTCTCGCCCAAGTCCACCAAGACCATCGAGATCGAGGAGTTCGTGGACCTGGCGGAGATCGATCCCGTCTACTACGAGCACTCGTACTACCTCGCGCCCGACCGCAACGCGGCGCGGCCCTATGCGCTCCTCCTGCGCGCCATGCAGGAGTCGAACCGCGTGGCCATCGGCCGCGTCGTGCTGCGCACGAAGGAGTACCTGACGGCCATCCGCCCCATGGGGCGGGCGCTGACCATGTCCACCATGCTGTTCGCGGACGAGGTCGTCGACCAGGACCGCATCGAGGGCCTGCCCGACGACGAGGTCGAGACGCCGGCGCGCGAGCTGAAGATGGCACGCCAGCTGGTCGAGTCGCTGACCACCGAGTTCGAGCCCGACCGGTTCCGGGACGAGTACCGGGCCAAGGTCCTCGACCTCATCGACCGCAAGGCGGCCGGCCAGGAGATCGCCGAGCAGCCCGAGGAGGAGGAGGCGGCGCCGGTCACCGACCTCATGGCGGCGCTCGAGGCCAGCCTGGCCGACGCGAAGCAGAAGGCCGGTGCCGGGCGGAAGGCGTCCTCGCCGCGCGGCAGCAACGGGAGCAAGGACGGCTCCAAGGCCCGCACGAAGAGCAAGGGCAAGACCGCCGCGAAGTCGTGAGCCCGTCGGGCACGGCGCAGGAAGTCACCGTCGACGGGCGGCGCCTGCGCCTGTCCAACCTGGACAAGGTCTTCTACCCGGCCACGGGGTTCACCAAGGGCCAGGTCATCGACTACTACGCGCGCGTCGGCCCCACGGTGGTGCAGCACCTGAAGGGACGCGCCCTGACCATGAAGCGGTACCCCGACGGCGCCGATGGGCCCTTCTTCTACGAGAAGCGCTGCCCGTCGCACCGGCCGGAGTGGGTGCACACGGCACCGATCTGGAGCGGCCGGAACGCGGGCGAGGTCGAGTACTGCGTGATCGACGACCTGCCGTCGCTGGTCTGGGCGGCCAACCTCGCCAACCTCGAGCTGCACGCCTCGCTCGGCTACGGCGATCGCATCGACTGCCCGACGATGCTCATGTTCGATCTCGATCCCGGCAAAGGCGTCGGGCTGCTCGAGTCGGCCCGCGTGGCCTTCCTGGTGCGCGACCTCCTCGGCGCCCAGGGTCTCGAGCTGGTGGCCAAGACCTCGGGCGGGAAGGGCATCCAGGTGGCCGCCCCGCTCAACATCGAGACGTCCTACGACGAGACGAAGCCGCTGGCCCAGGCCGTGGCCGAGACGCTCGAGCGCCAGGAGCCGGACCTCGTCGTCTCACGCATGACGCGCAGCCTGCGCGAGAAGCGGGTGCTCATCGACTGGAGCCAGAACACGGCGTCGAAGACGACCGTCGTCGCCTACGCCCTGCGCGCGGGGGAGCGGCCGCACGTGTCCACGCCGGTGACCTTCGACGAGCTCGAGGCCGCAGTCGACGCCGGGGACCCGGAGATGCTCCGCTTCGGCCCCGAGGACGTGCTCGATCGCATCGAGCGCCTGGGGGACCTGTGGGCCCCGACCCTCGAGAAGCAGCAGGAGCTTCCCGACGCCCTGCGCCGCCGGACATGAGGTCATCTGAAACCATGCCCATTGCGGTGGATGCGACGATGGCTACGACCTGGACACACGAGGCCCTCGGCCTCCGGACCGGCTGGGTCGTCCTCCACCCCGGAGACTCGCGCTCCTCTTGAGCCCGGCGCTGAAAACCACTCCCGACCGGGAGCTGATCGAGCGCTGGCAGACGCGGGGCGACGCGGATGCCCGCGAGGTCCTGGTGGAGCGCTACCGGGGGCTCGTCCGGGCCCTCGCCGCGCGCTACGTCGACCGCGGCGAGCCGTTCGACGACCTCGTCCAGGTGGCCTGGATCGGGCTGCTCAAGTCCATCGACCGGTTCGACTCGAGCCGCGACGTGCAGCTCACCACCTACGCCACGCCCACGATCGTGGGGGAGATCAAGCGGCACTACCGCGACCGCGCCTGGGCCGTCCACGTACCACGATCCCTGCAGGAGATGCGGGTGCGCGTGCACGCCACGATCGACCGGCTGACCTCCGAGCGGGGCGCCGCGCCGACCGTGGCCGACATCGCGAAGGAGCTCGGGGCCACCGACGAAGAGGTGCTGGACGCCCTGCAGAGCGAGAACGCCCGCTCGGCCACGTTCCTGCCCACCGGGGACGACGAGCGCGACGAGCGGGGCCTCGAGTTTCCGATCGAGGAGCTGGGCTTCTCACGCTCGGACGCCCGGGTCATGCTCTCGGCGGGCCTGGCCGACCTCGACGACCGGGACCGCCGCATCCTGCGCCTGCGCTTCGAGGAAGGCCTGACCCAGTCCCAGATCGCGGCGAAGCTCGGCATCTCGCAGATGCACGTCTCCCGCCTGCTGCGCCGCTCGCTGGAGGCGCTGCGCGAGTCGGTGGGCGAGATCGACGAGCTGCCCGGGGAGTAGCCCGTTCCTAGCTGGGGCGCAGGCGCACGACCACGAACTCGCCCTCGGCCTCTCCGGCCTCGGTCTCGACGTCGTCGGCCAGGCGCTCGAACACGCTGCCGGCCTCCGGGATCTCGACAGCCCGGCGGAGCCTCGCGGCGCCCTCGGGCTCGAGGGGCCCCACCCGGACGGCAAGGCCGTCCGCGCCGCCCGCGACCTCGGCGTGGATGCGGCCGTCGGCGGTGAAGCGGGCCGCATGCGCGGCCACGGCGTCGCCGATGAGGATCGCGTCGTTCAGGCGGTCGATGGGAAGCGCGGCCCGCGCGGCGAGCATCGAGATGACGCGGGAGAGAACCGGGCGAACGAGGATGCCCGGCTCGATGGAGAGCCGGGCCGCCCCTGCCTCCGCGCGGGTCTCATCCATGGTGCTCACGCCTCGGGCCGGCCGTCGTCGAGAGCGAAGCGCATGACCACCTCGGTCCCAAGGCCGTCCTGGCCCGCGCTCACGTTGACGGAGTCGGCCAGCGCCATGATCAGCGGCAGGCCCAGGCCAAGCCCGCGGGCGGGCGAGTGGGGGGAGAAGCCGGCGCCGCGATCGCGCACCAGGACCTCGAGGCTGTTGCCGTCGGGCCGGGCCTCGACCTCGAGCGCCCCGCCGTCGTCCTCGTAGGCGTGGACGACGACGTTGGTGCAGGCCTCGGTGGCCGCCAGGCGCACATCGGCCGTGGCCTTCGGATCCGCCGTCAGCGCGTCACAGACCCCGGTCAGGGCCTGGCGCACCACCCCGACGTTCTCCGGCCGGGCCGGGACCGTCATGACGAACGCCGGCGCCGACTCGACGCTCAACCCGGGCCGCCCGGCCCGGTGGTGGCGGCTGCGCTGGCGCTGGCGGCCTCCTCGCGGCTCCCGAAGACCGGGAACACCGGATACAGCCCCGTGACCTCGAAGATGCGGCGAACCGTGGGATCGCTGGCCTCGGAGATCACGACGGCGAAGCCACTGCCCTGCTCCCGGGCCCGTCGGAGGGCGCCGAGCAGCACTCCCAGGATCGAGGAGTCGATGAAGGTCGCGGGGTCGAGGTCGATGACGACCGGGACGCCCTCCTCGGTGAGGGCCATGATCTGCTCCCGCAACGTGGGCGCCGTGTAGACGTCGTGCTCGCCGCGCAGCTGGAGGATGGCCACCCCGGCCGCATCGCGCTCGACGACGATCTGCTGCTCCACGCTCATTGCCTGCGGATCCTTCCCATTCGGAAACGAACGGCCTGGAAGCCGCTTCTTGCGCAGCCTAACCCGACGCGCGGCGGCATACCCCGAGCGGAACTCCGAACTGGCGGCGGACGCGGTGGAGGGCTCTCCAGGCCTCGGATCGGCTCAGCCCGGTGAGGCGGCTGATGGACGCGACGGAATGACGTCGCGTGTCCAGCGAGAGCACCACAAGATCGATCGGCGGAGTGGCCACGGTCGGCCGTACCCGCTCCTCCGGCTATCCAAACACGCCCTGATTCTCGATCAGGCGAGCCACGGCGCCAGCGCACGCCGGAGCTCGGGGACGCTGACACGTCCCTCGATGCGGCGGACGACGCGGTCGTTGTCGACTACGAGAATCGTGGGCACCGTCTCCACGGCAAAACGCCGGGCCACCTCGGGGTAGCGCTCGATGTCGACCACCTGCCGGCGGAACGTCCTGTGGTTGCGCCGTTCCTGGAGGATCTGGTCCACGAAGGCCTCCATCCGCCGGCTCGGCCCGCTCGTGCGCGAGCCGAAGTACAGGAGGCAGGCGGAGTCGGTGACGGCGTCGATCGACACGATGACTTGGTGTCACCCGCCGAGGGCGCCCTAAACCTGCGCCGGTGCGGGAGGACTACCCCTCGTCGGTGCCCGCGGCGCCGCGACCCTCGTGGCCCGAGGTGCCGTACCCCGGCGTGCCGGCGGGGCCGGCGCGGCCCTCTCCGGTGGCCTCACTGTCCTCGCGGGCGGGCGGCCCGTCCACGGCCTCGGCCGGGAGCTCGCTCGCCCCCGACGCCGCCCGATAGCCGGGCGTGGCGTGGGGCGAGCCGGTCCCCGCGCCGCTCTGGCCCGGGACCGTGGCGTCTGTCGCGTCGAGGGCGTCCTCGACGGCGGGCGCCCGCTCCCGGGTCTCGCGCCGCCGGCGGAAGAGCCGGTCGAACACGGGCCGGGTCTAGATCCCCTCGAGCTCGGCCGACAGCCGCTTGAGCTGCTCGAGCCGCGCCTCGAGCGGCGGGTGCGTGGCGAACAGGCCGCTGAGCGAGTTCTTGACCCGCGGCGGGACGATGTAGAACTGGGCCATGCCCTCGGCCGCGCGAAGGTCGCGCTGCGGGATGCGGCCGATGTCGCCCGAGATCTTGACCAGGGCCGAGGCGAGCTGGGATGGAGCCTTGGTGATGACGGCTGACCCGCGGTCGGCGGCGAACTCCCGGTAGCGCGACAGGGCCCGGATGAGGATGAACGAGAGGATGTACACGGCGATGGAGACGGCGATCGCGATGAGGATGGCGATGCCCGAGTTGCGGTCCTCCTCGTCGCCGCCGCCGATGCCGAAGAAGAAGAACACCCGCGTGATGATCCCGGCCACCAGGGCGAAGAAGCTGGCCACGGTCATGACCACGACGTCGCGGTTGCGGATGTGGGTCAGCTCGTGGGCGATGACGCCCTCGAGCTCGCGCGGCTCGAGCCGGCGCATCAGGCCCTCGGTGACGGCCACGGCGGCGTGCTTCTGGGAGCGGCCGGTGGCGAAGGCGTTCGGCATGTCGCTCGGGATCAGGGCCACCCGGGGCTTGGGCAGGCTCGCCGTCATGCACAGCCGGTCGACCACGGCGTGGAGCTCCGGCGCCTCCTCCGGGGAGACGATGCGGGCCCCGGCGGAGGCCAGGGCGATCTTGTCGGACAGGAAGACCTGCGAGACGAGCAGGGCGGCGCCGATGACGATCCAGACGATGACCGAGCTCGTGCCGACGATGAAGGTCAGCGCGCCGAAGCCGATCACGTAGAGCAGGCCGAGGCCGAACATCGTGGTGGCCATTCGGGTCTGGAGCTTGCGGTCGCGTCCGTAGGCGGGACGGGCCATCGAGAAGGTCGCCTCCTGGTGGAAATCGGGTACCGGCAGCGTACCGCGGGCACTGTTGACCGCCGGTAGAGTTGCCCTGAACATTGCCCTCTGTCCCTGAGGGAACGCTGAGCGCTATGGAGGTTCCATGCCCGGGCTCATGTCCAGGATGAACACGGTGATGAAGGCCAAGATCTCGAAGATGCTCGACCGGGCAGAAGATCCGAACGAGACCCTGGACTACAGCTACCAGAAGCAGCTCGAGATGCTGCAGGGGGTCAAGCAGGGCCTGGCCACGGTGGTGACCTCGAAGAAGCGGCTCCAGCTGCAGACGGACAAGCTGGAGCAGTCGATGGTCACGCTCGACAGCCAGGCCCGCACCGCCCTCGGCGCCGGCCGCGAGGACCTGGCCCGCCAGGCCCTCGAGCGCAAGGCCCTCGTGCAGTCGCAGCTGCAGGGGCTCGACTCCCAGATCTCCGAGCTCGAGGGCGAGCAGCAGAAGCTCTCCGAGAACGAGAAGCGGCTGAGCGCCAAGGTCGAGGCCTTCCGCACGCGCAAGGAGGTCATCAAGGCGCAGTACAGCGCGGCCGAGGCCCAGGCCAAGATCGGCGAGGCCCAGACCGGGCTCTCCGAGGAGATGGCCGACGTCGGGATGGCCGTGCAGCGGGCCGAGGACAAGACCGAGCAGATGCGGGCCCGCGCCGCTGCGGTCGGCGAGCTCGTCGACAGCGGCCAGCTCGAGGACTTCAGCAGCGCGCCCGGTCAGACGGATCTCGACCGCCAGATCGCCTCCCTCACGGCCGACCAGGGCGTGGAGAGCGAGTTGGCCAAGATGAAGGCCGAGGTCGGCACCGGCGGCGGTGCCGGTGAGCTGCCGGCGGCCGCGACGACACCGGCCCAGCCGCCGGCGGAGGCCGCCCCCGGAGGGGACGCGGCGTGATCGTCCGCGTCTCGGGCGAGGGCCAGTGGCGGGTCCCGGACGACCAGCTGGCTTTGCTCAACGAGCTCGACGACCAGGTGGTCGAGGCCGTCCAGGCGAACGACGAGGCCGAGTACCGGCGCCGGCTGGCGGCCCTCGTCGACGCCGCCATCGCCGCCGGCGAGGGCCTGGACGACGACGAGATCGTCGTCTCCGACATCGTCATCCCCTCCCCGGACACGACGCTGGCCGAGGCGCGCGAGCTCTTCATCGGCGAGGGCCTGATCCCCAACTAGGCCTCGGGTGGGATTCCTCGACTTCCTGGGCGGGCGGACGAAGCTCGAGAAGCCCAATCTCGACCACCTGTTCGCCATGTCCACGGCTGCCGTGACCCTGGACACGGGCCTCGACCTCCATCCCTCCGGCAAGGCCGCGATCTGCCTGAAGCCGCTGGCCTCGCGGCGGTTCCGCGAGAGCGGCCAGGACCTCGAGAGCATGGTCCGCTCGGCCGGGTCCGACCTGGCCTCGACCTCGTCGCAGTCGACCGACGACTACGGCTACGAGTGGTCGGTCTTCGCCGACGACGAGATCGAGGACCTGGTGACGGAGATCAACCTCATCGCCCAGACGCTGACCGAGAACGGGTTCGGGGAGCAGCTCCTGTGCGCCGTCTTCCCGTTCGACGGCGAGGGCGAGCACGTGCGCCTGATCTACAACTTCAAGCGCGGGCGCTTCTATCCATTCGTGGAGGTGGGCCAGGAGAAGCGGGACACGGCCCGTGAGCTCGACCTCCAGGCGCGGCTCGAGAAGGAGCTGCCCCTCGAGCCCGAGCTCGAACGGTGGTACCCGTTGTACGGCGCGCCGGTGTAAGCTCGGACCTCAAGCTTGCGCCGATAAAGGCAAGGACGGCAGGGGACATGCGACTCGACCAGCACGAGGCGGCAGCGCGCATCGAGGCGCTGGTGGAGAGCGGCCAGGAGGCCGGCTGGCTCCCCCTCGACCGGGTCGACGAGCTGGCCGAGCTGCTCGGCCTCGACGACGAGGAGCTCGAGGCCCTGATCGACCAGCTCGAGGAGCGCGGCCTGGAGCTGCGCGACGGCGAGGACGACGGCGTGGGGGCGGTGTACGAGAACACCGCGGTGGCCGCCTCGACCACCGACGCGCTCGAGCTCTTCCTGAACGAGATCGGGCGCTACCCGCTGCTCACCGCAGCGGAGGAGATCGAGCTCGCCAAGCGCATCGAGGCGGGTGACCGCGCGGCCCTGGACCGGATGGTGACCTCGAACCTGCGTCTGGTGGTGTCGATCGCGAAGCACTATCGCGGGCACGGGCTCTCGCTTCTCGACCTGATCCAGGAGGGCGTGCTGGGGCTGATCCGGGCGGCCGAGAAGTTCGACTGGCGGCGCGAGCTGAAGTTCTCCACCTATGCCACCTGGTGGATCCGCCAGGCCGTGCAGCGCGGCATCGGCAACAAGGCCCGCGACATCCGCATCCCGGTCCACGTGGCCGAGCGCGAGCAGAAGATCTCCCGCGCCGAGCGCGAGCTGACCACCCGTCTCGGGCGGCCGCCGGACGACGAGGAGGTGGCCCGCGAGGCCAAGCTCACGCTCTCCCAAGTCGCCGACGTGCGCGAGGCGGCGCGGGTGGTGACGAGCCTCGACCGGCCCATCGGCGAGGAAGGGGAGACGAGCCTCTCGGCCCGGATCCCGGGGACGGGCCCCGACCCCTCCGAGGAGCTGCACCTCAGCCTGAGCGAGCAGACGCTCCACCAGCTGGTGGCCGACCTGCCCGACCGGGAGCGCGAGATCATTCGCCTCCGCTACGGCCTGGGGCGTGAGGAACCGGCCAGCCTGCGGGAGATCGGGAGCCGGCTCGGCCTCACGGCCGAGCGCGTCCGCCAGCTGGAGCGCCGCGCGCTCGAGCACCTCGCGATGCGCCGCGAGGTGAACGCCATCTCGGCCGCCTGACGCCTCTTTGAAACCGGTTCTCAGGCCGTCACCAGCTCCCGAACGTTCCCCAGAGCTCGGTGAACGCTGCGCCCGCGACGTCGCCGTCGCACCAGATGTGCTCGCCGGGCGGTCCGCATGCGCCCTCCTGGGAGCCGCCGCCCTGCTCGTACGACTGGTGCAGCGCACTGGCCACGCGGTCGAGGATGCCCTGCGTGAGCCGGGCGAAGGTGGTGGGGTCGTACGCCGCGTCGAGGTTGTTCGGAGCCCAGGCGCTGCCGTAGCGTCCTTCCGGCGCGCTGTGCGGATGGCTGCCGGCGTAGTGGCGGATCGCGAACGTCTCCTCGGAGACGAACTGCTCCATCTGGAGGTCCGAGATGTCCGTGTAGCCAAAGGCGGCGCCCCACCGCCAGGCGGCGCTCGCGAGCGGCAGGTACGTCCGGTCGAGGAAGTCGCGCGCGACCGCCGCGCTGTCGGGACCGGCCTCGGCGAGGGTGGCGAGGTGCTCGAGGTACTGGCTGAAGTGGTCGGCGCGGTCCGAGCGAGGCGCGCCCGGCACGCCCCAGTTGCGGGCGTCGGGGTAGACCTCCTGCGCGAAGAAGCGCACGTAGCTGTCCATGCCGGACCAGAACGACGCGTCCTGGAGCCACCCCTCGAGGGTCGCCTTGTACACGCTCGTGATGTGGGTCGACTGGCCAATGCCGATCACGTAGACGAGGCCCTTGCTCGGCACCGACGTCCCGCCTGCGTCGTAGAGCCCGCGCAGGAAGTCGATGAGGTCGGGGCGCGCCGTGCCGTCGCCGCGGCGCACCGAGGATGGCACCTCGTTCACGGCCCACAGGTCTCCCAGTACGACGGAGTAGCCCGCCGCGTCCATGCGCTGGCGGGCGAGCACGCCCGCGTCGAACCAGGTCTTGGCGTGGCGCTTCCGCCAGCGGCCCCAGCTGTCCAGGTTGACCTCGCACATGGCGTGCACCTGCGGCCCGAGCGAGTGCAGGTACTGCGCCTCTCGTAGGCGGCAGAGGAGCTTGTCGCCGTTCTCCTTCGGGTCGGCGACGCCTGGGACGTTGATGTAGAAGTCCGCGCACGGCGAGCCGTCGCCCACGAGCGTGCGGGCGAGCCGGCGCCAGTCGGTCGGGGCGTAGAAGACCACCTCCGAGTGGAGGCGGCAGTTCGCCGGCAGACTGCTCCCCGTGACTGGGGCCGAGACCGCCGGCGCCCCGCCAGGGGTGGCGCCGGGGTCCGCGACGCTGGGGTCGGCCGGGTCCAGCGAGGGCTGCGGATCGACGCCGGCGCAGTCGAAGACCGCCAGGGTCGCGATGGACGGGTCGGTGCACGAATCGGGCGTGCCGAGTGCGTCTCCGGGGGCCGGGTCGGAGTCGGCCGCGGCCGGCAGGGCCGCGACGAAGCAGACGATCAGGGCGGCCAGCGTGAGTGCGACGACGCTGCAGTGACGTCTGCGCAGGCGGGATCTCATGGTGCCTCCCTCGATCGCTCAGCGCCCGAGCGGGCGTGGACCGACCGTATCGGCGCTCCCGCCGCTGCAAAATCGATGAAAACCCTTGACGTGGGCGAGCGCGTCAGGCCGGCGCGAGCTCGAGCAGGGCCGCGGCCACGCGGTCGACGTGGGGCGGCTCGACCATGTCGAAGTGGTTGGCCTTCGGGAGGTCGAGGCTCTGCAGCGCGGGCTGCGCGCGCCGGCCGGCCGCAAGCGCCTCGGCTGGGACCATCGCCGTGGCCTCGTAGCCCATCAGCCCGAGCGGGGCGCGCACCACCAGGGTCGGGGCCTCGACGCGGGCGAGGAGCTCGTTGCGCTCCGGGTGGCGGATGATGGCGCGCAGGTCGGCGCTGAAGCGCTCGGCGCTCGTGGCCGACCGGTACGCGCCCGGCTCACCGACGAGGTCGCGTGCCTGCTGCGAGCGGCGGGCGGGCGTGTCGGGGAGGGCGAGCGGGGCGCTCTGCCACCAGGCGGCGTAGTCCTCGAGCGAGGCGAAGGTGCGGTCGAGGCGCGCGATCGAGGTGGCCAGGGCCTGGCGGACGAGGGCCTCGGGGACGTCCCACGGCGTCCACACGCCGCCGTCGAGCAGGGCCAGGGCGGACAGCGGCGAGGACCTCCAGCCGGCGGCTGCCACGGCGGCGGCGTACCCGCCCAGGGAGTGGCCCGTGAGGACGGGCCGGTGGAGCCCGAGCGCCCCGGCCACCATCTCGGCGTCGAGGCCGTGCTGCTCGAGCCCGGTGGGGCCGTCCTGGCGCGAGCGTCCGCGGCCGCGCATGTCGAGAGCCACCACGCGATGCGGGGCCAGGCGCGGGGCCAGGGCCAGGAAGACGCGGTGGTTGGCCGAGATGCCGTGGAGGAGGAGAAAGGCGGGCTCACGCCCGGGCCAGTGCCCGTAGGCGATGCCGTCGACGATCCCTTCCTCGGGCGCGCGCGGCAGACCGTCTTCCGGCGGGCCCGTCACGCCCGCAGTGTGCCCTACCGCTGTATGGCCCAGGCGATGGTTAGCGTTCTGGAACTCGATGCGGCGATCCGGGCAACGGGCTTCAGTGGCACTTTCCGAATCCTCGGATGCCGATCTGATCGCCGCGTCGGTGACTGACGCGTCGCGATTCGGCGAGATCTTCGATCGCCACTTCGCCGACATCGATCGCTATCTCGCACGCCGGGTGGGCCCGACGCTCGCCGACGACCTTGCGGCGGAGACGTTCGTGGTCGCGTTTCGTTTCCGCGCGCGCTACGACCTGACCGCCGGCGACGCGCGACCGTGGCTGTTCGGGATCTCGGCCAACCTCGTGCGGCGTCACTGGCGCACGGAGCGGCGGCGCTTGCGGGCCTATGCACGATCTGGCGTGGACCTGGTGGCGCCGCCTGAGACCGAGGCGGTCGACCGGCGCGTCGATGCAACTTCCACGGCCCCCGCGCTCGCGGGCGCGCTGGCGTCACTCAGCGCGACCGACCGCGAAGTTCTGCTGCTGTGCGCGTGGGGTGAGCTCAGCTACGAGGAGATCGCATCCGCGCTCGGGATCCCGATCGGGACCGTCCGCTCGCGTCTGTCGCGGGCGCGGGCCCGTGTCCGGGAACTGCTCTCGCCGGCCGGGCAACTTGAGCTTGAGGCCGTTCCCAACGGAGGACCAAATGGATGATCTCGAGCTGATCACGAAGTTCCGCGAGCACGTCGAGCCGCCCGATGAGCCCCGTATCGCTCGGGCGAGGCGGCGCCTGGTCGACGAGTTCGATCGCGCGCCGGCCCCGACGCCGCGGCGCCGCCTCCGCTCACGCCCGGCGCTGGCGGCGCTCGTCGCCGCTGCAACTGCACTGGTGGCCGGAGCGCTGGCGATCGCCGGCGTGTTCGGCGGCGGCGGCGCGACCGTCGCCGACGCGGCGATCATCCACCACGCGGACGCCGCGCTCACGCCGCCGCCGAACGAGATCCTGCATACGGAGGTCGCCGGCGGCGGATTCGCGGCGGAGACGTGGCAGCTGACGAGCCCGCCGTACTCGTTCCTCGGCTACAAGGGCCCAGTCGGTCAGCCGGTCAGCGTCGGCGCCTCCGACGGCGCGCACGTGATGTGGTGGGACCCGGCCACGAACACGATCCACGAGCAGGCCACCACCAAGCAGCCGAAGGCGGTGGAGGATCCGCTCGCGGAGGTTCGCGCCGAGCTCCGCGCGGGCAACGCCCGGGTGGTCGGTTCCGCGACCGTGGACGGCAAGGACACGTACAAGATCCAGTTCGAGGACAAGAACGGCTACGACTCGCAGAGCCTCATCGCGTATGTGGACAAGGGCACGTACCAGCCCATCCTGCTGGCCGATCCCCAGAGCAACGGCCAAGTCGTGCAGCTGCGGGTGGTGGCGCTCGAGTACCTGCCCGCGACGCCCGCCAACATGCGGCTGCTGAGCCTGACCGCGCTCCATCCGGACGCGAAGTGGTCTCCGGCGGCTCGGCCGCTGGAGCGACGAAATAGGGCCAGCTCAGGCGGCGCGGTCGAGCTCGCGCACGGCGTCCCAGGCATCGCTGCGCCGGGAGCGGCGGAGCTCCATCCGCTGCCACTCCCGCACCGCCTGCCGCCGCCAGTGCTCGATGACCGCGATCCCCACCAGAGCCGGTGCCCCGACCACGAGGAGGCCGATCTCCATGGGCCCTCATCTTCGCCACGGGCCCGGACGGTCCTCCCCGGAGCTCAGCCCTCCCAGAATCCCGGCACGGTCTCGCCGTCGCCCTCGACGTGCGGCCCGAAGACGAGGACCTGCAGGCCGCCGTCCGCCGCCTCGAGCCTGCGGGTCACGCTCGGGCCGACCCTGACGACGTCGAAGGGGGCGAGCTCGAGGATGTCGTCGTCGAGCTTGACCCGCCCCTCACCGTCGAGGACGACGATGACCTCCTCGGCCTGCGCGTGGCGGTGGCCGAACGCCTCCCGGCGGCCGGGCTTGACGACGAGGTAGTTGAAGCCCGTCGCCTCGAGGTCGCAGATCCCTGCGCCCGAAGTGCGCCTCCTGCGTCTCGTCGAGGCCGAAGTCGACCGCGTAGTCCTTGACGTCGTGCAGGTTCTTCTTGCTCCAGCCCATGTGTGTCCCCCGATCAGCCGTAGCGCGCGCCGGCGATGACCCGCAGCTTGGACCGCTCGTGGCGCGCATTCACGAGGCGGACGGTGCCCGAGCGCGAGCGCATGACGATCGACTGCGTCGTCGCTCCCGCACGGTTCCAGCGCACACCCTGCAGGAGGTCCCCGTCGGTCACCCCGGTGGCGGCGAAGAAGCAGTTGTCGCCCTGCACGAGGTCGTCCGTGTGCAGGACGCGGTCGAGCTCGTAGCCAGCCGCGCGGGCGCGGCTGGCCTCGCCGTCGTCGCGAGGCCACAGCCGGCCGAGGATGGCTCCGCCCTGGCACTTGATGGCGGCGGCCGAGAGCACGCCCTCCGGCGTCCCACCGATGCCCCACAGGAGGTCGACCCCGGTCCCCTCCCGGGTGGCCAGGAGGGCTCCTGCGACGTCGCCGTCGAGAATGAACCGGATGCGGGCCCCGGCCAGCCGGATGCGCTCGACCATGTCCTCGTGCCTCGGGCGGTCGAGGATGATGACCATGAGGTCGCCGACGACCACGCCGCGGCGCTCGGCCACGCGGGCGAGGACGTCCTCGATCGGGTCCTCGAGCGAGAGCAGGTCGGCGACGTCGGAGCCGCCCGCGATCTTCTCCATGTAGACGACCGGGCCGGGGTCGAACATCGTCCCCCGCTCGGCGAGAGCGACCACCGAGAGCGCGTTCGGCATCCCCCTGGCGGTGAGCGTCGTTCCCTCGAGTGGGTCGACGGCCACGTCGACCTCGGGACCCGAGCCGTCGCCGATGTGCTCGCCGTTGTAGAGCATGGGCGCCTGGTCCTTCTCGCCCTCTCCGATGACGACGATGCCGTCCATGCTGACGGTGTCGAACATGTACCGCATGGCGTCGACGGCGGCCTGGTCGGCGGCCATCTTGTCGCCGCGGCCGACGAGCCGGCTCGCGGCCAGGGCCGCGCCCTCGGTGGCCCGCACGAGCTCCAGGGCGAGGTTCCTGTCGGGCGTGGTGCTCATGACCGGCGATACTACGACGGTGCGCGCGAGCGACGTCGAACGGGCCGTGCGGGAGCTGGCCCTCGGTCTGCCCGAGGCCTACGAGGACCGCCCGTGGGGCCATCCGGTGTTCAAGCTGCCTCCGAATCGCGTGTTCTGCTTCCTCTCCGAGGGCGAGGAGCCGGCGCGGGTGACGACCAAGCTGAGCCAGGAGGAGCGTGAGATTGCCCTCAGCCTGCCGTGGTGCTCGGTGGCCCGGTACGTGGGGCGCTACGGCTGGGTGACGGGCCGGATCGAGGACGACGACACGCTGGAGTCGGTGCGCGAGTGGATCCTCGAGTCGTACTGGCTGCGCGCCACGCCGCGGCAGCGCGAGCTGCTCGAGGCCTCGCCGGTCTGGACGGCGGCATGAGCACCGCGGCCGGGCTCGACGTGGAGGCCGTGCGCGCCCGCTTCCCGTCGCTCCGCGACGAGGTGGCGCACCTCGACGGGCCGGGCGGCTCGCAGGTGCCCGCGCAGGTGATCGAGGCGATCGGCTCCTACCTTCGCGACCGGAACGCCAACCTGGGCGGCGCCTTCGAGGCCAGCCGGGCCTCCGACGAGGTCGTCGACGAGGGCCGCCGCGCTGCCGCCGACTTCCTGCGCTGCAGCCCGGAGGAGATCGCGTTCGGGGCCAACATGACCACCCTCAACTTCCTGCTCGCGCACGCCGTGGCCCGGACGCTGCGGCCCGGGGACGAGATCGTCACCACGGCCCTCGACCACGACGGCAACATCAGCCCCTGGCTCCTGGCGGCCGCCGACCACGGCCTCGTGGTCCGCGAGGTCGACATCCTCGAGCCCGACCTGACGATCGACTTCGAGGCGCTCGAGGACGTCCTCAGCGAGCGGACGAAGGTCGTGGCCTTCACCCTGGCCTCCAACGCGGTCGGGACGGTGACCGACGCGCAGGCCATCTCCGAGGCAGCCCACCGCGTCGGCGCCCTGGCCTGGGCTGACGGCGTCCATTACGCGCCGCACCGGCGGATCGACGTCGAGTCGCTCGGCGCCGACGTGCTCCTGTGCTCGCCCTACAAGTTCTTCGGGCCCCACATGGGCATCGCCTACGGCCGCGAGGACCTGTTCGCCTCGCTGCCCGCCGACCGCGTTCGGCCGGCCGCGGAGGACCCGCCGGGCCACCGCTTCGAGACGGGCACGCTGAGCCACGAGGCCATCGCGGGGACGACGGCTGCCATCGGCTATCTGGCCTCCCTGGGCGAGGGACCCGACCGCCGCGCACGGCTCGACGATGCCTTCGTCCGGATTCGCGCCTACGAGGACGGCCTGGCGGCGCGGTTCCTGGAGGGCCTGCGGGATGTCGGCGGCGTGAACCTCCTGGGCATCGCCGACCCGGCGCGGGTGGGGGAGCGGACGCCCACCTTCGCCGTGACGATCCAGGGCCTCACGCCGCGCGCGGCGGCCGAGAGCCTGGCGTCCGAGCGCATCGCCGTCTGGGACGGCAACTACTACGCGCTGGCGCTGATGGAGCGGCTCGGCCTGGAGGAGCGTGGGGGCGCCCTGCGTCTGGGCTTCCTGCACTACACCACGGTTGCCGAGGTCGATCGCGCCCTCGACGCCGTGGGCCGCTTGGCACGCTAGGCGGCTGCGCGCCCGGTAGAATCGAGGGCCCGCGGATGTGGCGGAATTGGTAGACGCGCACGGTTCAGGTCCGTGTGTCCGTAAGGACGTGGAGGTTCAAGTCCTCTCATCCGCATGAACCCGCCTGGCCGAGCGTCAAGCGGCGGCGTGGTAACGCGCCGTGGATAACGGAAGGCGGTCTGATCGTGGAGACAGTGGGGGACGGCGAGCGCGTCAAGGTGATCGGGCCGGAGGACAGCGAGTGGCTTGGCCAGACAGGGACGGTTTCAGGCATCAAGGGACGCGGCAGGCCTGACCCGGCCGTGAAGGTCAGGCTGGACGCCGACGGTCACGACCACACCTTCACGATGGAGCAGCTCGAGAGGCTCTAGCCGCTCGCAGGCCGCCACGCCGCGGCCCGTTCGGAGCCCATTCTCACGGGAACCGTGAGCGTGGCACAGCTGTATGCAAGGACGAAGGTGACTCGGCGTCAGGTACTTTCGAGACGCGAGTTCTTGCTCGCGTCGGTTGCGATTCCGTTTGCGGTCGGCAGGCGCAGCGCGGTGCCGACGAACGCGATCCTGGCCGCGACCGATGAGGTGGTCAGCTGGTTCGAACCACGATTGCGAGGCCAGCTTTCGAACGTGCCGTCGCTCGGCCTCGATGGCACGTGGGCGATCGCCCAGAGTCGCGACGGGAGCGAGGTGCTCTTCCGGTCCTATGACCATCTGCCGTTCAAGCTCTCCGTCGCGGGCACGGCCTCCCTGGTGCCGTCGCCAAGCTTTCCCGAGCCCGTGGCGTCGGTGAAGGGGGCCGTGTTGCGGTGGCCGCGACACCGGCACCTGTTCGTCGCGAACGGGGTCCCCGGGCGCGCCGTCGCCGCGGTCATCGATCCCATCGCGCGCCGAGTCGTCCGGCAGCGCGAGTGGCCCGCGGGCGCGGCCTCCATCTCGGTCATCGCTGCAAGCTGGGCCGACGGCGCTGCCTTCGTGCTACCAGGCACGGGCGGCGCCGAGGTCCTGTTCGTGCGGTCCTCACTCCACGTGAGCCGCCGCGTACCGATCGACATCGCGAGCTCTCCGCAGACGGTCCTGGGAGCCGCTCCGGTGCTTGGCGGCGTTCTGGTTGCCGGGCCGCAGGGTCTCCGCTTCGTCGACCCGCGCACCGGGAACGCACGCCACGTGCCCATGCACGGGCTCGCTCTGGGCAGTCGCGGCGAGCAAGCTCGTCTTCCGAGCGACGGCCGTCGATCGAACGCAGGTCCTGGTCGAGACGAGCGTCTCCGACCGGGCCTCCGTCGTCCTGGTGGACGTCACGCGGCATCTGACTCGCACTCTCTCCCGTACTCCCGGGGCGTACGCCGTTGCCCCAGGAATCGTGGTCGACCCCATGGCCGACGGTTCGCTGAGCGTGATCAATGTCCGAAGTGGCGGGCGCGTCCGGATTCGCTCCGACGTGGGCAGGCTCTATGCAATCGATGTTGCCTCGCCCTACCTGCTCGCAGCCACGACGGCTCTCCCACAGGAGCGGGTGGCCGTGGATCTGCGCACCATGGCCGAGGCGGGGAGGGGAACGTTCGCGAGTGCGGCTCCCTCGGCCGTCCCTCGGGTCTGACGGGCTCGACGTCCTCGGGCCTCCGGTCACGCCTCGGCGACGACGACCGTGGGCGTCTCGCCGAGTCGCTTCGCCTCGTCGATCGAGATGATCTGCTTGCCGAGCGGCATCAGGGCGAGGCCGGCGAGCCGGAGGTGAGCGATCGCAAACGGGATGCCGATGATCGTGATGGCGCAGAGGAGCGCGGCCACCAGGTGCCCGAGCGCGAGCCACAGGCCTCCGAACACGAGCCAGATCACGTTGCCGATGAGGCGGATGCCGCTGCCCGACCCCTTCTTGCGGTCGACCACGACGCGCCCGAAGGGCCAGAGCGCGTAGCCGGCGAGGCGGAACGACGCGATTCCGAACGGGATCGTGATGATGAGGACGCAGGCGATGACGCCGGCGATGACGTAGCCCACGGCGAGAAAGAACCCACCGAGTACGAGCCAGATGATGTTGCCGATGAGGCGCATGCGGCCAGCCTAGTCGGCGGCCGGACGGGCGATCGCCGGGCGCACCGTGGCGAGGCGATACTGCGCGGACCTCGCGATGAGGGCCCGGGATGAGGAGGCACCGCCATGGCAGGCTCGATCGACCACGTGGTCATCATCGTGAAGGAGAACCACACCTTCGATAACTACTTCGGGACCTTCGCGGGCGCTGACGGGGCGAAGCTCGCGCAGGCGGCCAATCCGCCTCCCGACGACCCGGATCACCGACATGAGGCCTGGATGGCCCGCGCGGCCGACACGGCCCACCGGGTGCAGTACGGCGAGGCCGACATCCCGGGCTACTTCGACTACGCGCGGCGGTTCACGCTCTGCGATCGCTACTTCTCCGAGGTGGCCGGACCGTCGACGCCGAACCACCTGATGCTGATCTGCGCCGACGCGCCGATCATCGACAACCCCGCCCACCTCTACCGGCCGCAACCGGGCGACGCATATCAGCTGCACTCGCTCCCGACCGCCCTCGAGCAGAAGGGGCTGACGTGGGGCAACTACGGCGGCTACGCCTTCTCCTACGTCGCCGAACTGGCGGCCCACGGCGCGAACCACACCCGTGACCTCTTCGCGACTCACGCGCAGCAGGGGACGCTCCCGAACGTCTCGTGGGTCTACGGCGACGGCCGGCCCGATCTGAGCGAGCATCCCCGCCAGAACGTCACCGACGGGATGCAGTGGACCGTGGATCAGGTCAAGGCGGTCGTCGCTGGCGGTCTCTGGCCCCGAGCGGCGATCTTCATCACCTGGGACGACTGGGGCGGCTGGTTCGACCACGTCGATCCGCCCGTCAAGGAGCCGTGGGACAGCGCGCACGCCCAGCGGCCGGAGGATGCCAACGCCCGGTTCGACGGCGACCCGTTCCGGTTCGGCTCGCGGGTGCCGTGCCTCGTCCTCGGCCCGTACGCCAAGGCCGGCCACGTCTCGTCACAGGAGAACTCGCACGTCAGCCTCCTCAGATTCTGCGAAGACACCTTCGGACTTGCGGCCCTCACCGACCGCGATGCGCAATCGAACGGCATGAGCGACTGCTTCGACCTCACGCAGAGCCCGCTGCCCCCGCCCTGAGCTGACGACGGTGTCCCGGGGACCTCCCGCCGTCCGCCGCGCGTATCGCGAGAGTGAGAGGAGTCGCCGTCGTCGGAGTCCTGGCCCTGCTCGTGCTGGTCGTGAACGCGGCTCTTGCCGAGGAGGGACGGCCGGACGGTGTGGCGGCCACCTACCGCGCATTCCTGCTCGGGGTGGCCCATCGCGACGGCGCCGCCGCCTGCCGCCTGCTGGCGGGGCCCGCGGCGAGAGAGTTCTCGACGCGTCCGGCGTGTGCGCGCGCCTACGCCAGGCTTGCGACGGCCTTCGCTCCAGGCGCGCTCAAGCGCGCGGTGCAGGCCGGCGCGCGCATCAGCGTCGGGGGTGACCGGGCGCGGCTCGTGCCTCTCACGGAGTGCCTTGGAGTCGCGCTGCTTCGTCGCTTCGGAGACGGCTGGCGGTTCACGCGGCCACCCTTTGCACCGGCGCCGCCGCCGGGCCGCCCGTGGGTCGCGCAGGTTGCGCCGTAAGACGGGGTAGCCGCTAGCGCAGCGGGAGCAGGACCCGCACCGCGAACCCGCCGCTCGGCTGCCGGCCGGCATCCAGGCGGCCGCCGTACAGCCCGACCCGCTCGCGCATGCCCACGAGGCCGTGGCCGCCGCTCTCGACCGGCGCGGGCGCGCCCGTTCCGTCGTCGACGATCTCCAGCTCGAGCGAGTCGGCGCCGTAGCGGACGTGCACGGACGCGTGCGCCGCGCCCGCGTGCTTGAGGGCGTTCGTGAGCGCCTCCTGCACGATCCGGTAGGCCGAGAGCTCGATTCCCACTGGAAGCTCTCGGCGGTCGCCTTCGACCACGAGGTCGGCGGGCAGGCCGGCGGCGCCGACCTGGCTGACCAGCGTCGGCAGGTCGTCGAGGCCGGGCTGGGGGGCGAGCGGGTCGCCGCCGTCGCTTCGGAGCATTCCGACCAGGCGGCGCATCTCGGTCAGGGCGCCGCGGCCGATGTGCTCGATCGTCTCCAGCACCTCGTGGGTGGAGCCGTCCTGCTCGTCCAGCACGCGACGCTCCGCGCCGGCCTGGACGACCATCATCGACACGTTGTGGGCGATGGCGTCATGGAGCTCGCGCGCGATCCTGGCCCGCTCCTCGACCACCGCCTCCCGGGCCGCGACGTCGCGCTCCCGCTCGGCGAGTAGCACCCGCCGGTCCCGCTCTCCGAGGATGACGCGCACGAGCACCATGACCACGATGCCCCCGACGGTGAAGGGCACGACGGTGCTCGTGTCGTCGGAACTGAAGAGCTGCGGGAGAAGGTTGGTGAGGGTGAAGAACGCGAGGCCGGCGACGAACCAGCGTGTGGTGGTCCACACCGCGAGGCCGTAGAGGGCGCAGAACCACGCGACCGTCACGGGCCCGGCGGGAAGGTGGCTGGTGGTCTGGACGTCGACGACGAGGACGGACTGAACGGCGAGCCCGACGGCCACCGGATAGCGGCGGCGCAGGGCCACGGACCCCGTGACGGCGCCGCCGACGATGGCCTGCGTCACGCGGTGGCCGATGCTGCCCCCACCGAGCCAGACCTGGAGCTCGACGAGCACGGTGAGGACCACAGCCAGCAGCCGGTCGATCGTCACCGCGTCGAGGCGCCTGCGCACGGTCTCCACGGTAGATCGCGCGCCCCCTCCTGTCATCGGCCGTCCGGCTGATCCGGCGCCGCCCGAAGATCGGCCGGTGGGCCCATCCGAAGATCGCCGGCGTGGCCGACGACACGCGATCTCCCGCCTCCTAGCGTCGAGGACGTCAGCACCGATACGAGGAGGCACGACATGCACACCCAGCGACCCACGGAGACTCGAGCGGCAGCCCGGCTCACCCGGCTGGCCCCGCTCGCGGGCGTCGGCTTCGCCCTGCTCACCGTCGCGGGCGACCTGGCCATCGGCCCGTTTCCCGACAGCAACACGTCGGTCTCGAAGCTCGTGACCTACTACTCGGCCCACCACGCGCGGATCTACGCGGGTGGAGTCCTGCTCGCCTGGGCCGCGATCTTCCTCGCCGTCTTCGGGGCCGCGCTCGCCACGAGGATCTGGCGCGCCGGCGTCCATCCGGTGATCACGGGCGCCGCGCTCGTCGGCACCGCCGTGGCCGTAGCCGAGGCGGTCGGCGGGGCGAGCGCCTTCGTCACCCTCGGGGACGTGGGCGGAAGCCATGCGGTCTCCGGGACCGCGCTGCAGGCCCTGCACATCGGCGCGTCCGACGGCGGCATCGGGGTTGGAGAGCCCATCCTCCTCTTCGCCGTGGCCCTGGCCGGCATCGTCGCCGGCGCCCTGCCGCGCTGGCTCGCGTGGCCCGCGCTGCTGATCGGCGTGCTGGAGATGACGCCCCTCGGCTTCGAGGCCTCGCTGGTCTTCTTGCTCTGGGCGCTCGTGGCCGGCATCGCCCTCTGCCTTCGGCCCGGCGAGGCCGCGGCGGCGACGACGCCGGTGCCTGCGAACGCGTACTGAATCTCGCGCCGCCGTCCGCACCGCCGAGCTGTGGGGATTTCATCGATGCGCGGGGGCGATGTGCAGGGCGAAGTCAGCTGGGACACTCGTCCGCATGTCCCTGCGTCCTGTCCTCGGCCTCCTGGCCCTGACCGCGCTCGCCGCGGTGGCGACAGCGTTCGTCGGCGCGGGCGAAGGCGTCAGCTCCGACCGTCGCGTGGTCGTCGTCCCTCCCGGCGCTCCGGTCCAGATCGCGTTCGTCGGGGACGACGACGTCCCGGCCTATACGGTCGAGCTTCGAGGACGCCGTGCGCATGGCCATCGCGGCGCACCCCAGCATCGACGGGCACCCTGTCCAGATCGTCGACTTCCACTCGACGTGCAACGTGCCGAGCGCCAGCGAGGATGTGGCCCGGGCCGTCGTGGCCGACACCCAGGTGGTGGCGGTGATCGGCCATCTGTGCTCGTCCGGCATGCAGGCTGCGCTGCCCACCTACGAGCGCGCCGGCATCGTCACCGTGAACGGCTCGACCACGGTGGCGGGCGTCCTGCCGGCGCTCGGGCCGACCGTGTTCAACCGTCTCGTGGTGCAGGAGCCGGACGCCAACGGGTGGTACGCCGCGGTCCAGGCGCTCCCGAGCGACCAGGCGTGGCAGGCGGCCTACGCCCAGCGGTACGGGCGGCCGCCTCTGACCTACGCCGATCTCTACTTCGACTCGACCAACCTGCTGCTTCAGAAGCTCGACCAGGTCGCCCGGCGAACCATCACGGACGGCCTGAAGGTCGACGGCGCCCTGCTTGCCCACGCCGTCCGGAATACGCGGGACTATCCGGGCGTTTCTTGTGACGTCACTCTCGATCCGGCGACCGGCAACCGGGTCGACGATCGTGCGGCGCTCGCCGCGTGTGCGGCAACCGCGCCGCCGGACGCGTCCGGTCCTCGAGTGTGACCTCACCGGCACCGTCCGCGGCCGTTTCGAAACTCGGTCCGGCCGCCGGTAACGTGTCGTTCTGACCCCCTTTCGAGAAGAGGTTCCATGCTGTTCTCGCGAACGAAGACCACCCTGCCCGACCCCGCGCAGGCCCTCCCCGGCCGCGATGAGACGATGCCCGTGCCCGAGCGGCACACCGTCCTCGGCCACCCGCTCACGCCGCCGTTCCCGGCCGGCATCGAGACGGTGCAGCTCGGGCTCGGCTGCTTCTGGGGCGCGGAGCGCCTGTTCTGGCAGCTCCCGGGCGTGTGGACCACGGCCGTCGGGTATGCCGGCGGGACGACGCCGAACCCGTCCTACGGCGAGGTGTGCTCCGGGCGCACCGGCCACACCGAGGCCGTGCTCGTGGCGTACGACCCGAGCGTCGTGTCCTTCGACGAGATCCTGCGCGTGTTCTTCGAGGGCCACGACCCGACCCAGGGCATGCGCCAGGGCAACGACGTCGGCACGCAGTACCGCTCGGCGATCTACTGGACGACCGAGGCGCAGCGCGACGCCGCCCTCGCCGCCCGTGACGCCTACGCCGCCGCGCTGAGCGAGCGCCACCGCGGGGCCATCACCACCGAGATCGCCCAGGCCGGCCCGTTCTACTACGCCGAGGACTACCACCAGCAGTACCTCGACAAGAACCCGGGCGGCTACTGCGGGCTCGGCGGCACCGGCGTGGCCTGCCCGGTCGGCACGGGCGTGCCGGCCTCGGAGACCGCCGCGACGTCGAGCTAGCGGGGAAGGGTCTCGAGCCGGTTCCGCAGGCGCCGCACCATGCGCGGCGCCGTCAGGAGCACGCCGGCCGTCACGGCCAGGGCGAAGACGAGCGACGCCATCCGCTCCAGGGCGGTGGTGTGCCCGTGCCACACGAGCACGGGGATGATCCACCAGGAGGCCGTCCCCAGGATGAGGGACAGCTTGAACGACCGGATGCTCCGGCGCAGCTCGTCGGCGGGCTGGTTCGAGGCCATGTACGGCGATCATCGACCGGCCCGGCAGGCCGCTTGAGGCGACTCACCCCTTCGGCGGCTCCGGGCCGGTCCCGCACGGCTTTGTGACGTTCCGGAGACGCTTCGGCGTCGGGGTGGTGAAGATGGGTCCGGGCGTCCCCCATCAGGGGGACCGAAGCGGTTCTCCGTCCGCCTGCGCCGCTAGAAGGGGCGGCGATGGAGTCGCGCCGACTGCCACCGCCCACGCGCTGCGACCTGCACGTGCACTCCCGCTTCTCGACCGACAGCGGCAGCTTCGCCCTGCGCCGGGTGCGGATGGGCGAGTCCTTCACCGACCCGGCGCGCGTGGACCGGGTGTGCCGGGCGCGGGGGATGGACTTCGTCACCATCTCCGACCACAACACCGTCGACGGCGCGCTGCGCATCGCCGAGGGGCCCGGCACCTTCCTCTCGGAGGAGGTGACCACGCGGTTCCCCGAGGACGACCTGCCCCTGCACGTGCTCGTGTGGAACCTGAGCGAGGAGGACCACCGCGACCTCCAGCCGTGGCGGCCCTCGGTCTACGAGCTCGTCGACTTCCTCCGCACGCGGGGGCTGCGCCATGCGCTGGCCCATCCCCTGTACCGCATGGGGCCGCCCATCACGGCCTCGCACGTCGAGCGCATGATGCTCCTCTTCGACGTCTGGGAGGGGCGCAACGGCGCCCGCCCGGCGGAGCAGAACGAGCTCGCCTGCCGCCTTGCCGGCGCCGTCGGGCCCTCCTATCTGGACAAGCTCGCCCAGCGCCACGGGATGGCGCCTCGCCACGCCGGCCGCATCGCGCTCACGGGCGGATCCGACGACCACGGGGCGCTCGACATCGCCACCACCTGGACCGAGGGCCCTGCCTCCTGCACGACGGTGGAGGAGTTCCTGGACGGCGTGTGCGAGGGGTCCGGCGAGCCCGGCGGCGAGCACGGCTCCACGCTCAAGCTGGCCCATGCCCTGGTGGCGCTCGGCGCCGGAGCCTACCGCGACGCCGGCGGCCGGGTGGCCGAGCCCTGGAGCGGGGTCGCGGCCGAGCTCCTCGACCAGGACGCCGAGGACGCCGCCGCGCGGCACGCCGAGATCGCGGCCGTGGCCGCCCGGGCCGCCCGGCAGCTCGCCGCGAGCGCCCGGCGGGGCGGCTTCGGAGCCCGGGGCAATCGGAGGTGCCGGAGGCCGCCTGGCGGCGCTCGCCGCGGCGGGGGCCGTGCAGCTCCCGTACCTGGCCACGGCCCACCACCATGCGGGCTCGCGCTCGGGCCTGCGGTCGGTGGAGGAGGCCTTCTTCGGGCTCTCGTCCCGGGGCGAGCCGCGGGCGCTGGTCTTCACCGACACGTTCGACGAGACCAACGGCGTGGCCGGGACCATGCGCCGCCTGGCCTGGAACACGGACGGCACGGTCACGGTGGTCACCTCGCGCGCGGCCCCGAGCGACCGGCCGGGTCTGCTCGTGCTCGAGCCCGAGTGGTCGCTGCCCCTTCCCACCTACGAGACCGTGGAGCTGCGGGTCCCGTCGGCGCTCGAGCTGCTCGCCCGGGTCGAGTCCGAGCACCCGGACGTCATCCACCTGGCCACGCCGGGGCCGGTGGGGCTCCTCGGACTGCTCGCGGCGCGTCTCCTCGGCGTGCCCGTCGTGGGCTCGTACCACACCGAGCTCGGGCCCTATGCGCTGCACCTGACGCGCGACGTCCTCGTGGCCGAGGCCACCGGCGCCTACGTCGACTGGTTCTACCGGCAGGCCGACACCGTGCTCGCCCCCACCGGCGCCGTGGCCGCCGCCCTGGCGGAGCGCGGGCTCGCCGGCCGGGTGGCGGTGTGGGGGAGGAGCGTGGACACGGAGCGCTTCTCGCCCCGCCGCCGGCACGCCCCGCGTACGCCGCCGCTTCCTCGACGGCGGCGACACGCTGCTCCTGTCGGTCGGGCGCGTGTCGCCCGAGAAGCGCCTCGACGTCCTGCTCGAGGCCTTCGCCCAGGCGCGGGCGGTGCGGGACGGGTTGCGCCTGGTCGTGGCCGGGGACGGGCCTGCCCGGGAGGAGCTCGAGCGGCGGGCGCCGGACGGCGTGCGCTTCGTGGGGGAGATCCGTGGCCTCGACCTCGCCCGGCTGTACGCCAGCGCCGACGTCTTCTGCTTCCCGAGCACCACGGACACATTCGGGCAGGTGCTCGTCGAGGCCGGGGCCGCCGGGCTGCCGGTGGTCGCAGCCCGGGCGGGCGGCGCGCCGGAGCTCGTGGCCGACTGGCGGACGGGCCTGCTCGTCCCGCGCGACGACGCACCGGCCTTCGCCGGCGCCCTTCTGGCCCTCGCGGACGATCCCGAGCGCCGGGCCGAGATGGGCGCCGCCGGCCGCACCGCCGCCCTCGAACGTAGCTGGGAGCGCTCGCTGGGCGAGCTCCGCCACGCCTACCGCGCCGTCGTCGACGGCCACGGCGTCCGCCCGCGGGAGTTGGTTGTTTGAACGGGGGAAACCAGGTTTCCCCCGTTTGCCCCCTTCTTTCCAGGGTCTCACGGGCGTCGGTGCGACGCCGTCGATGGCGGCGAGCACAACGCCTGGCTTCGACGAGCCGGCGCAGCCGGCACGTCGACGCAGACCGGTCGGAGCCTGCGGAGTAGTTGCGCTGACGAGGGCTGAGTTGGTTGGCTGAGCGCGCCCACTGGGCTCGGACCCGCCACCATGGCAGGCTGTCCCGATGGCCTCGCGCACAGTCGGCCTGTTCGTTCCCGGTTTCGGCGCGCCTGCGCGCGCGTATGCGCCGGGGCTCCCGGCGGGGTGGACGGCGCTCGAGCCGCCAGCCTTCAGGCACGTCCGCGGGTCGTTCGAGGCGTACCGGACGTGGCTGCGGGCCGAGATCGCGGCCACGCATGAATCGGTGGTGCTGGCCGGGCACTCGATGGGGGGCGCGCTCTCGATGCTGGCCGCGCTCGACGCGCCGGAGCGGGTGCGGGGAGTCGTTCTCTTCTCGCCGGCCGGCCTGCCGTTGACCAAGCCGATGCGCGTTAGCGCGGCGCAGTTCGCCGGGCAGGTGGCCACGCGCCGCTTCCCGGCGCGGCGCTCGGGGACCGCCCTGGCCGCCGTGGCCCGGGCGCCGCGGTCGGCGCTGCGTGTGGCCCACGCCGTGCGACGGCTCGACCTGCAGCCCGAGATGCGCCGCTTCGCCGTCTCCGGAGTGCCGGCCGACGTCGTCGGATGCACGACGGACACGCTCGTCACCGCCGGGCACTGCCGGCGGGCGGCTGCCCTCCTGGGCGCGCGCTACCGCGAGCTGCCTCTCGAGGGCGGCCACATGTGGATGTTCCGCCGCCCGTGGCGCCTGGCCCGCGAGCTCGCGGCCTTCGCCTCCTAGCGCGGCCCGCCGTCGCCGCGCTCGGCGCGCAGCAGCATCAGCGAGTGCGAGGAGAGGTTCAACCCCGGCCGGCGGATCGTGCGCGTCGCGTCGCGCACCGTGTCGAGCAGCACCACCCAGCCTCGCTCGTCGAGCTGCGGGAGGTTGAAGTAGCGCGTGCGCGTGCCGCCGTTCAGCAGCAGCAGGAGCGTGTCGCCGTAGACCGGGCGGCCGCGCTCGTTGACCTCGTCGGTGGCCTTGCCGTCGATGAGCATGCCGACCGCGTGCTGGCGCGGGTCGGCCCAGTCCTCGTCGGTCATCTCCTGTCCGTCGGGCCGGATCCAGGCCAGGTCCTTGCCCCCGTCGCGGGCCACCGGGCGGCCGGTGAAGAACCCGCGGCGGCGCAGGATCGGGTTGGCCCGGAAGATGGCCACCGCCCGCCGGGTGAACTCGAGCAGCCGCCGGTCCTCGGGCGAGAGCTGCCAGCTGGTCCAGGAGATCTCGTTGTCCTGGCAGTAGGCGTTGTTGTTGCCCTCCTGCGTGCGCCCGAGCTCGTCGCCGCCGAGGATCATGCGCACGCCCTGGGAGAGGATGAGCGTGGCCATGAGGTCGCGCTTGACCTGCTCGCGGATGGCCTGGATCTGGTGCGAGTCGGTCGGCCCCTCGACGCCCCAGTTGCGGCTGTAGTTGTCGTCGGCCCCGTCGCGGTTGCCCTCGCCGTTGGCCTCGTTGTGCTTCTGCTCGTAGGAGACGAGGTCGTCGAGGGTGAAGCCGTCGTGGGCCGTGACGAAGTTGACGCTCGCGTAGGTGCGGCGGGCCGAGGCCTGATAGATGTCGGCCGAGCCCGACAGCCGTGACGCCAGCTCCGGCAGCATGCCCCGGCTCCCCGCGCCAGAAGCGCCGCACGCAGTCGCGGTACTTGCCGTTCCACTCCGCCCAGCCGACCGGGAAGTTGCCCACCTGGTAGCCGCCCGGTCCGACGTCCCAGGGCTCCGCGATGAGCTTGACCTGGGAGAGGACGGGGTCCTGCTGGATGATGTCGAAGAAGGTCGAGAGCCGGTTGACCTCGTACAGCTCCCGGGCCAGGACGGGCGCGAGGTCGAAGCGGAAGCCGTCCACGTGCATCTCGAGCACCCAGTAGCGGAGGCTGTCCATGATCAGCTGCATCGTCCGCGGGTGCAGCATGTTCAGGCTGTTGCCCGTGCCCGTGAAGTCCACGCAGTAGCGCGGGTTCTCGGGGTTCAGCCGGTAGTACGACGCGTTGTCGATCCCCCGCAGCGAGAGCGTGGGCCCGAGCTGGCTGCCCTCGCCCGTGTGGTTGTAGACCACGTCGAGGATGACCTCGATGCCCGCCCGGTGGAGCGTCTTGATGAGCGAGCGCAGCTCGTCCACCGCCCGCACGCCGGAGCCGTCGGTGGCGTAGGTGGGCTCGGGGGCGAAGAAGCCGATCGAGTTGTAGCCCCAGTAGTTGGTCAGGCCGCGCTCCACCAGGGCGCGGTCGCGCACGAAGGCGTGCACGGGCATGAGCTCGACGGCGGTCACGCCGAGCGAGAGCAGGTGGTCGACCACCGGGTCGTACGTCAGGCCCAGGTACGTGCCGCGGATCTCGGGCGGCACCGCCGGGTGCAGCTTCGTCAGCCCGCGGACGTGGGTCTCGTAGATGACGGTCCGGTTCCAGGGCGTCTGCGGGCGCCGGTCGTCGCCCCACGAGAAGGCCGGGTCGATGACCACCGAGCGCGGCATGTCGGGCGCGCTGTCGCGGTCGTCGCAGGAGAGGTCGGCGCGCTGGTCCCCGATGACGTAGCCGTAGAGCGCGTCGCTCCAGCGGATCTCGCCGCTCATGGCCTTGGCGTAGGGGTCGAGCAGGAGCTTGGCGGGATTGAAGCGGTGCCCGGCCTCGGGCTCGTAGGGGCCGTGCACGCGGTAGCCGTAGTGCTGGCCCGGCCGGGCGTCGGGCAGGTAGGCGTGCCAGTTGAGGTCGGTGCGCTCGGCCAGCGGGACGACGTGGGTCGGGCGACGGCTCGTCGCCCTCGAACAGGCACAGCTCCACTGCGGTCGCGTGCTCGGAGAAGAGGGAGAAGTTGACACCCTCGCCGTCCCAGGTGGAGCCGAGGGGGTAGGGGGTTCCGGGCCAGACCCGGGGTGGCGCCTTCACGCGCCCTCGGAGCGGTGGCGGAGGAACACGGCTCCGAGCGGGGGCACGGTCAGGTTGAGCGACTGGAACCGGCCCTGGGCGGGCACGGGCGAGGAGTCGACGCCGCCGAGGTTGCCCTGGCCGCTGCCGCCGTAGTGGCTCGAGTCGGTGTTCAGGATCTCGTCCCAGCGGCCGGGGTGGGGGACGCCGAGGCGGACATTCGTCCGCGCCACCGGGGTGGTGTTGTACGCGCACAGGACGGTGTCGTCGAGCGTCCGGTCGAAGCGCAGGAAGCTCAGCAGGCCGGCCTCGGCGGCGCTCGGGTCGACCCACTCGAACCCCTTGGGCCACACGTCCAGCTCGTGCAGCGCCGGCACCTCGGCGTGGAGGCGGTTGAGGTCGGTCACCAGCCGGCGGACGCCCGCGTGGGGCTCGCTCTCGGTCAGGTGCCAGTCGAGGCTGCGGTCGTGGTTCCACTCCCGCCACTGGCCGAATTCCCCGCCCATGAAGAGAGCTTCTTGCCGGGCTGGCCGTACTGTAGCCGAAGAGCAGGCGCAGGTTGGCGAAGCTGCTGCCAGTCGTCGCCCGGCATCTGGCCGAGCAGCGACCCCTTGCCGTGCACGACCTCGTCGTGCGACAGCGGCAGGACGAAGTTCTCGGTGAAGGCGTAGATCCCGCGGAAGGTGAGCTCGTCGTGGTGGTAGCGCCGGTGGATCGGGTCGCGGGAGAGGTAGTCGAAGCGTGTCGTGCATCCAGCCCATGTCCCACTTGAGCCCGAAGCCGAGGCCCGCCGATCGTAGGTCGGCCGCGACACCTCGGCCAGGCCGTCGACTCCTCGGCGACGGTCTGGACGTCGGGGTACGTCGGCGTAGACCGACTCGTTCAGCCGGCGCAGGAACGACGATCGCCTCGAGGTTCTCGCGCCCGCCGTACTCGTTCGGGACCCACTCGCCGGCCTTGCGTGAGTAGTCGAGGTAGAGCATCGAGGCCACGGCGTCGACCCGCAGGCCGTCGACGTGGTAGACGTCGAGCCAGAAGTGCGCGCTCGAGGCAGGAAGCTGCGGACCTCGTGCCGGCCGTAGTTGAAGATCGCGCTCTTCCAGTCGGGGTGGAACCCCTGCCGCGGGTCGGCGTGCTCGTACAGGTGGGTGCCGTCGAAGCGGGCGAGCCCGTGCGCGTCGGTCGGGAAGTGCGACGGGACCCAGTCGAGGATCACGCCGATCCCGCTGCTGGTGCAGGTGGTCGATGAGGAACATGAGGTCCTGCGGGAGTCCCGTAGCGAGCCGTGGGGGCGAAGTACCCGGTCGTCTGGTAGCCCCACGAGCCGTAGAACGGGTGCTCCATGACGGGCAGGAGCTCGACGTGGGTGAAGCCCAGCGTCCCGTGCGTACGTCGGCGAGCCGGGGGGCGAGCTCGCGGTAGCCGAGCGGCCTGTCCTCGGCGTCGCGCATCCACGAGCCGAGGTGCACCTCGTAGACCGCGATCGGGGCGTCGAGCGCGTTGCGGGCCGCGCGCCCGGCCATCCACTCGTCGTCGCCCCAGTCGTAGTCGAGCTCCCACACGACGCTCGCGGTGCGCGGCGGCGCCTCCGTGCGGCGGGCGTAGGGGTCGGCCTTCTCGACGGGCCTCGCCGCCGTGCGGGGGACGGATCGCAGTACTTGTAGAGCGCGCCGGGCCCGACGCCGGGGACGAACCCCTCCCAGACTGCCGGAGCCCTCGCGCGGGGCCAGCGGATGGGCGTCGGCCTCCCAGCCGTTGAAGTCGCCGATGACCGAGACGGCCTCGGCGCTGGGCGCCCACACGGCGAAGGACCGTCCCCGCCTGGCCGTCCAGGGTCGCCGGGTGGGCGCCGAGCCGCTCCCACAGGCGGGTGTGCGTCCCCTCGTTGAACAGGTGCAGGTCCTGGGCGCCGAGGCGGCTGACGGCGAGGGGCGTGGTGCTCATGCGGACCTCCTGGCCTGCCGGGCGCGGGCGAGCCGGTCGAGGGCCGGCCCGGTCTCCTCCCCGGCCACGATGCCCTCGAGCCCCAGGCGCGCCCGGCGGCGCCAGTTTGGCTCCTCGTCGCCGGTCCCGGGGACGTTCTGGGGCTGCGTCTCGCCCCAGAGGTCCTCCAGGTTGACGAGGACGGCGCGTACGTCGGTGCCGGCCAGGCGGGCCAGGCAGGCCACGGCCACCTCGGGCGCGGCAGGCGCCCGGCCGGAGACGAGTCCGCGGGCGCGCAGGAAGGTGTTCAGGGCCTCGACCGTCTCCGCCGGCGCCGCCTCGAGGTAGGCCGCGAACGGCGGCAGGTCGTGCGTGTTCAGCGAGGCCACGGCCTCGCGGGGCGGCTCGGGGAGGGCGTTGGCCGGGTCGGGCGTGATCTCGAACGCGGCCACGATGGTGCGCTGCACCCGGTGCCGGGCCATGGCCTCACGCACCGCCGCCGCCACCGTTCCCAGGTCCTCGCCGACCACGAGCGTCCCGTGGCGCGCGGATTCGAGGCTGAGGACGGCGTAGAGCTCCTCGGGATGGCCGTTGAGGTACACGCCGTCCGTGGCGGGATGCCCTGCCGGGATCACGAACCGGCGGTGCAGGCCCATCACGTGATCGACGCGGAGGGCGTCGGCGTGGCGCATGTGGTGGCGCACGCAGGCGGCCGGATAGCGGTAGGCGTCGGAGCGCACCCGGTCGGGATGGAGGGGCGGGAAGCCCCAGTCCTGGCCGCCGGCGAACAGGCCGTCCGGGGGCGCGCCGGTGCTCAGGCCCGGGACGAAGGAGCCCGCCTCGCGCCTGGGCGTCGAAGCCCTCGGGGTGGACGCCGAGCGGCAGGTCGAGGTAGAGCCCGGCGCCCGTCTCGGCCAGGGCGCCGAGCTGCTCGTCGATCAGCCACTGTGCGTACGCGTGGTCACGAACGGCGACGTCGCCGCCACCCTCGCGGGCGGCCCGGAACCGGGCATACGCCTCGACCTCGGGACGCTCGGCCAGGAAGGCCGCGAGCGCGTCCGCTCGCCGGCCCTCGACCGACGCCGCGAGCGCCGACAGGATGGGGCGGCGAAGGGCCGCGGCCCGGGCGTAGTCCACCAGCGGCTCGGCTGTCATGGCCCGCGCCGCGTCCCTGACGCCGGGCTCCGAGAGCAGCCGCCGGGCCTCCGTCGAGGCCGCCAGGTCGGGGCTCGCAGCCAGGTCGGCGTAGAGCTCGTTCCAGGCCAGCCGGCTGACCGGCAGATAGGGGCTCGGCGTTTCCGGGCCCTCGTTGAAGCCCGCGCAGAGCGGCGTCGTCCCCACGAGCGTGGCCCCGTGACCGGCGACGAACTCGCCCAGGCGGCGCAGGTCGCCCAGGTCGCCGATGCCCAGGCTCCACTCGGAATGGAGCGCGTACAGGGGCAGGAACACGCCCAGGAGCCGGTCCGCGGCGGGGATGAAGCAGGCGCGGGGCGCGCTCAGGAGCTGCGCGCGACCCTCGGTCCCGCCCGCCGTGAGCTCGAGCAGGTGCTCGCCGTCGGGGAGGGCGGGGAGGGGGAGGGCGACGCGGCACTCCAGATGCTCCCGGCCATCCACCTGCGCGTGGCGCACGATGCGGGCGCGCCGCAGGTCGACCGTGAACGCCAGCTGCCGGTCGTCGTCCGAGGAGACGACGCCGACGGCGGCTCCGTCGGCGGCCGAGGCGGGGAGACGGAGGTCCAGGACCGGGGGCTGCCCGTCCCAGGCCACGAGCACGGGATCAAGGGTCTGCGCCCACACCTCGCGCCGCCGGACCCGTGCCGCTGCGGCGACATCCTTCGGATTGCTGAGCTCGGCCCCCAGGGCGGCGAGGACCGCGGTCACCGCCTCGTCGGATGCGGTGCGCATCCGGCCCAGCCCGTCGCGGTAGCGGCGCTGCACGCCGTACAGGCTGGCCGCCTCCCCCAGGGCGCCGTCCCCGGAGCGGGCGCTCACGCTCGCTCCTCCATCAGGTCGATGACGCCCTGCACCGGGACGTGCAGCCAGTCGGGCCGGGTGTCGGCCTCGTACTGGAGCTCGTACACCGCCTTCTCGAGCAGGAAGGCGCCGAGCATCAGCTCGAGATCCTCCGGCCGCGCGGGCAGGAACGCCGCGCCCTCGGTGGCGGCGAGGTACTCGCGCAGGAAGGCCGCCGCCACCCAGCGGTACCAGAAGCGCGCCCAGCCCTCGGCCACCGGGTCCTCGGCCACGCGCTCCGGGCCGCCGACCTCTGCGAACAGCGCGGTGTAGGCGGCGTAGTGGAACGAGCGCAGCATCCCGGCCACGTCGCGCAGCGGCGAGCGCTTGATCCGCCGCTCGCTCAGCGGCCGCGCGGGCTCGCCCTCGAAGTCGATGATGACGAAGTCACGGCCCGTCCACAGGACCTGCCCGAGGTGGTAGTCGCCGTGGCAGCGGATGCGCTCGTCCGTGAGCGTGGGGCCGGTGATGCGTGCGGAAGCGGTCGACGATGCCCGCCCTCGTGCGGGAGCACGGCGGCCGCACCGTCGAGATGCCCCTCGCGCCGGCGAAGGAGCCCGAACACCTGCCGCGTGAGCGTGCGCATCGACTGGAGCAGGCTGCGCTGGTACAGGGCGGTGACGGGCTCGGGCGTGAAGGCGGGGTCGCTCGCCCCGGCGCGGGCCAGGGCGAGGTGCATCTCGGCCGTGCGGCGCCCGAGCATGCGCGCCGACTCGAGGTAGGCGCCGATCGTCTCCGCTGCCACCTCCGGGGGCTCGAGCGTGCTCAGGGCCAGCGGCGACCCGTCCGCGGCGGGTGCCTCGACGCCCCGGGCCAGCGCGTCCTCGAAGAAGCGGGCGAGAGCGTCGAGCGTGTAGCTCCAGGCGTCGCCCTCGTTGGGCACGAACTCGCTGACGATCGCCAGCGTCGCGGGCTCCCGGCCCGAGCCGCGGTACTCGATGGCGCCCGCGACGGCGGGCGCGTGCGCGAAGCCGGCGCGCTCGGTCAGGAACCGCCCGACCTCGAGGTCGGGGTTGAGTCCGTCGTCCAGGCGCCGGAACAACTTCAGGAGCAGGCGGTCGTCGAACACGACGGACGTGTTCGACTGCTCCGCCTGAAGCAGTGTCGCCTCGAGCTGTGCGCCGCCGGCCAGGCGGCGCATGGCCGCGGTCGGGTACGCGGTCAGCGCGCCGCCGTCGCCCCGGAGCCGGCGCCGTCCGCGAACGGCGTGCAGCAGGGCGCGTCCGAAGCGCGGGTCGAAGAAGGCGTCGTAGAGGACGAGCTCGCCCTCCTCGGACCGGACCCGGGCGATCGCGGCCGGCGGCAGCTCCCACCCGTAGTCCTCCTCGGGCACCGGCATGGCGGTGACGGGCAGGGCGTACCGCTCGGGATCGCCCTCGCGGTAGTCGACCTCGAGGATGGCCACCAGAAGCGGCGGCCGGCTGCGGTCGCCGTCGGGGTCCGGCACGCGGACGACGTCCGCGGACGCTGACGCCCCGGATGCGGCGGGCCTTGCCGCCGAACCAGCGGCGTGTGCGCACGTAGGCGGGGAGCACGGCCTCGAGGCGGCCGCGGATCCGCGGCTCGTCCAGCAGCGTCGTCCACGAGCCGCGCACCTCGAGCGCGGGCGTCGGACGGTCGCTCGGCGTGAAGTCGCTCGGCCGGTGGCGCTCGAGCGAGAACCAGTAGAAGGCGTGCGGGCCGAGCGTGAGCAGGTAGGGCAGCTCGCCGATCGGCGGGAACGCGGCGCGGCCGAACAGCTCGACCGGGACCATGCCCGGCGAAGCGCGGAGAGGTCGAGCTCGACGTACTGGGCGAAGCGCGACAGGTTGGCGACCACCAGGATGTGCTCGTCCTCGTGCGTGCCGGAGGAAGGCCAGGACCTTGCGGTTGTCGGGGTGGAGGAACTCGAGCGTGCCGCGGCCGAAGGCCGGGTGCCGCTTGCGCAGGGCGATCAGGCGCTTCATCCACCACAGCAGCGAGCTGCGGGTTGCTCTGCTGCGCCTCGACGTTGACCGCCTCGTAGTGGTACTCGGGGTCGATGATGACCGGCAGGTAGAGCCGCTGCGGGTTGGCGCGGGAGAAGCCGGCGTTGCGGTCGGCGCTCCACTGCATCGGCGTGCGCACGCCGTTGCGGTCGCCGAGGTAGATGTTGTCGCCCATGCCGATCTCGTCGCCGTAGTAGAGGACCGGCGTGCCGGGCAGCGAGAACAGCAGGCCGTTCATCAGCTCGATCTTGCGGCCGGTCGTTGCCCAGCAGCGGCGCGAGGCGGCGGCGGATGCCGAGGTTGATGCGCGCCTGCGGGTCGTGCGGCGTAGGCGCGGTACATGTAGTCGCGCTCCTCGTCGGTCACCATCTCGAGCGTCAGCTCGTCGTGGTTGCGCAGGAAGATGGCCCACTGGCAGTCGTCGGGGATGGCGCGGCGTCTGCTGCAGGATGTCGATGATCGGGAAGCGGTCCTCCATGCGGAGGGCCATGAACAGGCGCGGCATGAGCGGGAAGTGGAAGGCCATGTGGCACTCGTCGCCGTCGCCGAAGTAGGCGACGGCGTCCTCGGGCCACTGGTTGGCCTCGGCCAGCAGCATGCGGTCGGGGAAGCTGCGCGTCGATGTGCGCGCGCAGCTCGCTTGCAGGAAGGCGTGCGTCTCGGGCAGGTTCTCGCAGTTCGTGCCCTCGCGCTCGAAGAGGTAGGGCACGGCGTCGAGGCGCAGGCCGTCGACGCCCATCTCGAGCCAGAAGTCGACGACCTCGAAGCATGCGCCTCGCGGACGGCGGGGTTGTCGAAGTTCAGGTCGGGCTGGTGGGAGTAGAAGCGGTGCCAGAAGTAGGCGTCGGCGACCGGGTCCCAGGTCCAGTTCGAGCGTCTCGAAGTCCTTGAAGATGATGCGCGCGTCGCGGTAGCGGTCGGGCGTGTCGCTCCAGACGTAGAAGTCGCGCGCGCGGCGAGCCCGGGCGCGGCGCGGCGGGCGCGCTGGAACCAGGGGTGCTGGTCGGAGGTGTGGTTGAGGACCAGCTCGGTGATGACGCGCAGGCCGCGGCGGTGGGCCTCGTCGCAGGAAGCGCCGTGAAGTCGCGCGAGCGTGCCGTAGGCGGGGTGGATCGCGCGTGTAGTCGGCGATGTCGTAGCCGTCGTCGCGCAGCGGCGAGGGGTAGAAGGGCAGCAGCCAGATGCGCGGTGACGCCGAGGTCCTGCAGGTAGTCGAGCTTGCGCGGTCAGGCCGCGGAAGTCGCCGATGCCGTCGCCGTTGCTGTCGGGGAAGGCGCGGACGTGCAGCTCGTAGATGATGGCGTCCTTGTACCAGACGGTGGCCGTGCCGATCGGCCGTCGACGCCTCCGCCCGGCGGCGGGTCCCGGTCGGGGCGGCGGCGCTCACGCGAAGGTCGTCGAAGTCGCGCTCGGTGCGCAGCCGCCGGCTGGACCGCGAAGACGTGCGCCGGGCACGACCGCGGGGTCGAGCTCGACGTAGTTGCGCGGCCCCGTGCCAGACGTAGCGCGCGTCGCCGAGCAGGTCGTGCACCTGGTAGCGGGCGTCGGGGTCGAGCCCGCAGTCGGTCGACGGGCAGGTCGACGAACCCCGACTGGGTGTGGTGCGGGTCGAGGTTCACGACCGCACCAGGATGGTCGCTCGCCCGTCTCGTCGGTCTTCGAGTAGCAGAGCAGCTGGTCGTTGTCGGTGTCGTGGAAGCGCAGGCCCGTGTCGTGCGCTGCAGGGCCGGGTGGGCGCGGCGGATGGCGTTCACGCGGGCGATGAGCGGGGCGCAGGCTGTCGGGGCGGTCGAGCGTCCCAGTGGCGGAGCTGGTACTTCTCCGAGTCGAGGTACTCCTCGCTGCCCGGTGCGCAGCGGCCGGTGCTCGCCGCAGCTCGAAGGCCGGGCCGTAGATGCCGTAGCTCGGCGGCAGGGTGGCGGCCAGCACGAGGCGGGCCGCGAAGGCCGCCGCGCCGCCCGTCTGGAGGTACTCGGGGAGGATGTCGGGCGTGTTGGGCCAGAAGTTCGGCCGGAAGTACTCGCGCCACGGCCGTCTGCGTCAGCTCGGTGAAGTACTCGCGTCAGCTCCCACTTCGGTGTTGCGCCAGGTGAAGTACGTGTACGACTGGCGTGAAGCCGAGCTTGGCCAGCCGGTGCATCACCTTCGGGCGGGTGAACGCCTCGGCCAGGAAGATCGACGTCGGGGTGCTCGCTCGCGGACCTCGGCGATCAGCCACTCCCAGAACGCGAACGGCTTGGTGTGCGGGTTGTCGACGCGGAAGATGCGTGACGCCGTGGTCGATCCAGAACGCGGAACGACGTCGAGCAGCTCGTCCCACAGGGCCTCGCCAGTCGTCGCACTCGAAGTCGAGCGGGTAGATGTCCTGGTACTTCTTGGGCGGGTTCTCGGCGTACTGGATGGTGCCGTCGGGCCGGTGCCGGAACCACTCGGGGTGCTCGCGTGACCCAGGGGTGGTCGGGCGAGCACTGGAAGGCGAGGTCGAGCGCGACCTCGATGCCCGTGCTTGCGCGCGGCCGCGACGAGGTGGTCGAAGTCGGCGAGGGTGCCGAGCGCGGGGTGGATCGGCGGTGTGGCCGCCCTCGGCGGACGCCGATGGCCCAGGGGCTGCCGGGGTCGCCGGGCCCGCGCGTCGGCGTGTTGTTCGGCCCCTTGCGGAAGGCTCGGCCGATCGGGTGGATCGGGCGGCAGGTAGAGGACGTCGAAGCCCATCTCGGCGACGTAGGGGAGCCGCGCCTCGACGTCGCGCGAAGGTGCCGTGGCGGCCGGGCTCGCGGCGAGCAGGAGCGGGGGAAGAGCTCGTACCAGGTGGAGAAGCGCGCCCGCTCGCGGTCGACCTCGATCGGCAGGACGGGCGCGTCATCGGTGCCCAGGGTGCGGTCCGGGTAGCGCCGGGCGAGCTCCGCGAGGTCGTCGTCGAGGCCGATGGCGGGGTCCTCGGCGGCGCGGAGACGCTTGGCCCAGGCGGTCAGGGCGCGACGGTCGGCCCCACGGGCGCGGGGCGCCGCCGCGGCCACGAGCCCGGCGCCCACCTCGAGGTCGCCGGTCGCATCCTGTCCGGCCTCGAGGCGGGCGCGGAGGTCGCGCCGCCAGGAGCCGAAGCGGTCGACGTAGGCGGCCACGGAGTACTCCTCGCGCCCCGGCGCGCCGACGTGGAACGTCCCCCGGTAGAGGTCGTTGCCGAGCGCCTCCATGGGGGTCTCGGTCCAGGCGCGCTCGCCCGCGCGACGGTGCCGCACCACGCCGCCGACGAGGTCGTGCCCGTCGCACAGCAGGTCCGCCTCGACATGAACGGCCTCGCCCTCGACCCGCTTGATGGGGAACCGGCCGCCGTCGATGCAGGGCCGGATGGCGTCGATGACGACGCGCCGGCGACCGTCCGCCTGCCGGCCGCGGGGCCGGCGGCTTCTCACTCCCTGTGTGCCCAGACTGGACGCCACGATGACGGCCCCTTCCCTGGTCGGCGCCGGTCCAAGCATGCCTGGTATCGTCGCCCGCTGGAGGAGGTTCGAGGATTCGTCATGGACGCCGCGCAGCTCAAGTCGATCCCGTTGTTCGCGATCCTCTCCGAGCGCCAGCTGGCCGACGTGGCCTCGCATGCGGACGAAGTGGAGGTCGAGGCCGGCCGCACGCTCATGGACGAGGGCGCGTTCGGCTACGAGTTCTTCGCCGTCGAGGACGGCACCGCCGAGGTCACCCGCGACGGCGCCCACGTCGCCGACCTCGGGCCGGGCGACATCTTCGGCGAGATCGCCCTGCTCGAGGCCCCGCGGCGCACGGCGACGGTGCGCGCCACGACGCCGATGAGGCTCGTGGTCATGCACCGCCGCGACTTCCGGGCCCTCGCCGACCGCTCCCCGGCCGTGGCCGACCGCCTGCGCGAGATCATCCGCGAGCGCACGCCACAGGGTGTGCGCGGCGACTCCTAGCCCGCGTAGGCCCGGATCAGGATGTCGGCGACCTCGGGCCGGCTGAACTCGGCCGGCGGCCGCTCGCCCCGGCCCAGCATCTCGCGGACCGCTGTCCCGGAAAGGGTGACGCGAGCCTCGGCGGGATGCGGGCACGACTTCGTCGAGGCCATCGACTCGCACTGACGGCACCAGAAGCTGTGCTCGAAGCGCAGCGGCTCGATGCCCAGCTCGGCCGGGTCGATGGCGGCGAAGATCTCCTGGGCCTCGTATGTCCCGTAGAAGTTGCCCACGCCGGCGTGGTCGCGGCCCACGATGAAGTGGGTGCAGCCGTAGTTCTTGCGGCAGATGGCGTGCCACACGGCCTCGCGCGGCCCGCCGTAGCGCATGGCCGCAGGGAACGCCGCGAGCACGGTGCGCCCGTCCGGGTAGTAGCCGTCGAGAAGGGCCCGGTAGCACTCGACGCGCACGGCGGCGGGGACGTCGTCGGCCTTCGTCTCGCCCACCAGCGGGTGCACGAGCAGGCCGTCGGTGATCTCGAGCGCGCACTTGGTCACGTACTCGTGCGCGCGATGGATCGGGTTGCGCGTCTGGAACCCGGCCACGGTGCGCCAGCCGCGCTCGGCGAAGACGCGGCGGGTGTCGGCCGGGTCGAGGGCCAGCTCGGGGAAGGCAGGCGGGGGCCGGTCGAACACGGTCACGGCGCCGGCCAGGTAGCGGGGTCCCTGGTTGAGGATGCGGGCCACGCCCGGGTGGGCGGCATCGGTCGTGCCGAAGCAGCGCTCGGCCTCGGCCAGGCGGTCGTAGTCGAACACGCCCTCGACCTCGAGGGTGGCCAGCGGCGTTCCGGCCTCATCCGTGAGGGCGACGACGTCGCCGCGGGGCGCCTCCTCGACCGCCAGGGTGACCGGCAGCGCCCACAGCGTGCCGTCGGCCAGGTGCATGTCCTCGACCACCGACCGGTAGTCGTCGGGGCCCATGTAGCCCTCGAGCGGGCTGAGGGCGCCGGAGGCCAGCATGTCGAGGTCGGCCAGCTCGCGCGGGGCCAGCGTGACGCGCTCGAGGCCCTCCACGCCGTCCGGGCGGTCGCCCGCCCGTGGCCGCAGCGAGCCGCCGTGCGGCTCGACGAGCTCGGGAGCGGTGACCGCGCTCATACGGCCACCGCCGTCTCGACGAGGCCGCGGCGGGCGAGCACCGCGAGCACGTGGGCAGCGGAGGTCGCGGGGCCCTCCTGCTCGGTGTCGATCATCAGGTCGGGGTCCTCGGGTGCCTCGTACGGGTCGCTGACGCCCGTGAACTCGGTGATCTCCCCGGCGAATGCGCGGGCGTACAGGCCCTTCACGTCTCGCCGGGCGCACTCCTCGACGCTCGCGTGCACGTGCACCTCGATGAACGGCCCGAACGGCTCGACCATCGCCCGGGCCGCGGCGCGGGTCTCCCGGTACGGCGAGATGGCCGACACGACCGCCACGCCGCCGTGCCGCGTGATGCGGCTGGCCACCCAGCCGATGCGCTCGATGTTCGTGTCGCGATCGGCCTTGGAGAAGCCGAGGCCCTTCGACAGGTGGGTGCGGACGACGTCGCCGTCGAGCGGCTCGGTCAGCCGGCCGCGGCGCTCGAGCTCGGCGATGACGAGGTCGGCGATGGTCGACTTGCCGGCGCCGGACAGGCCGGTGAACCACAGCGTGAAGCCGGGGGGAGAGGTCACGAAGCGCTCCAGAGGGTGGCTGGGCATCAGGAGCGGACATTGTAGGGATTAGCCCGGCTTATGCCCCCGCTCGGCACGGGCCCTGCTGCAGCGCGGTGATCTCGCGCTCGGCGTACCCGGCCTCCGCCAGCACCTCGGCCGTGTGCTGGCCCAGAAGCGGCGGCGCGGCGGCCGCGGTCGGGCGGCTTCCGTCGAAGAGGAGGGGGGACCGCACCGTGCGCACCGTGCCCAGGACGGGGTGCTCGTGCTCGACCGCGGCCTGGGGGAGGCGGGCGAAGACCTCGGGCAGCGACCGCACCGGGCCGCCGGGCACGCCGGCCTCGGCCATGGCGGCGGTCCACTCCGCCACGGTCCGCTGGGAGATCGCGTCGGCGATGGCCGCCACCAGCTCCAGGCGATGGGCCACGCGGCCGGCGTTGCGGGCGAAGCGCGCATCCGCGGCCAGTGCGTCGAGCCCCGCCACCTCGCAGAAGCGGGCGAACTGCTCGTCGGTCCCGACCGCCAGGACGAGGTCGCCGTCGGCGGCCCGGAAGGCCTCGTAGGGGACGATGGCGGGATGGGCGTTCCCCAGCCGCCCCTGGTCCTCGCCGGCCACGATCCAGTCCGACGCCCGGTTGATGAGCCCGGCCAGCTGGGCGTCGTAGAGCGAGACCTCGACGTGCCGCCCGGGGCCGCCGGCACGCGCCTCGGCCAGCGCCGCCAGGACGCCGATCGCGGCGAACAGGCCGGCGGTGACGTCGCTCACCGCCACGCCCACCTTGGTCGGCGGCCCGTCCGGCGAGCCGGTGATCGCCATCAGCCCGGCCTCGGCCTGGATGGCCACGTCGAATCCGGGGCGGCCGGCGTCGGGGCCGTCCTCCGGATAGCCGGTGATCGAGCAGGTCACCACGCCCGGCCGGCCCGCGGCCAGCGTGGCGTGGTCGAGCCCGAGCCGCGCCGCCGAGCCGGGCAGGAAGTTGTCGACCACGACGTCCGCCCTCGCGGCCAGGCGGCGCCCGACCTCGCGGCCGGTCACGTCGGCGAGGTCGAGGGTGATCGAGCGCTTCCCCCGGTTCACGCACAGGTAGTAGGTGGACTCTCCCTCCACGAAGGGCGGTCCCCAGGCCCGCGTGGGATCGCCGCGGCCGGGGCGCTCCACCTTGATCACCTCGGCCCCGAGGTCGGCCAGGACCATCGTGCACAGCGGGCCTGCCAGGACGCGCGAGAGGTCGAGGACGCGCAGGCCGGCCAGCGGGCCGCCGGTCACGTCGTGCGGGCCCGCGGCCGGTCGCGCCAGCGCTCCCGGAGGTCGAGCAGGCCGAGGACGACCATCGCCACGGCCAGCGCCAGCCCGGCCAGGGCCAGGAGGTGCTCGCCCAGGTTCAGCCGCGACGGCCACAGCCCCTCCCCGACGGCCGCGAGCACGAAGAGGGCGCCGATCGCGGTCAGGCCCACCGCGCCCACGACGCCCCAGCCGCGGTGCCGCCACAGCGCGATCGCCGACAGGACGGCGAGGAAGAGGAGGGCGTTCAGCGGCGGGGAGAGCGCCGTGCCGCCTCCCGAGGCGAAGTCCCGGCCGACGTGCCGTGGGTCGCCGTTCCCGGCGAAGCGGTACTCGAGGCCGCCGTGAATGGCCACCACGGCGCCGATGACGGAGACGACGAGAAACGCGACCGACACGGCCACCAGGCGGTGCGTGCGGAGGCTCGCCCTCACCCCGCCAGGGCGGCGAGGGCGCGCGGGGTGGTGTCATCGGGCTTGATCCCGTAGACGACGTCCACCAGCGTGCCGTTCTCGTCGATGACGAACGCGCTGCGGTTGATGCCCATGTAGGTCCGGCCGCCGCGCGTCTTCTCCGCCCACACGCCGTACGCCTCCGCCACCTGGTGGTCCTCGTCGGCGAGCAGCGGGAACGGGAGGCCGAACTTGTCCTTGAACCGCCGGTGCGAGGCGACGCCGTCGGGCGAGATGCCGAGCACCACGGCGTTGGCGGCCTCGAAGTCGCCGTAGCCGTCGCGCAGCGAGCAGGCCTGGGCGGTACAGCCGGGGGTGTCGTCCTTCGGATAGAAGTAGACGACGACCGGGCTGCCCCGGAGGCCGGAGAGGCTCACGGTGCTGCCGTCGTCGGCCGCGAGGCTGAAATCGGGGGCGGGATCGCCGGGGGAGAGCATGCTGACGCGGGCCTCCTGGGGACGGTTGCGGCTGGGCCGGCCAGTAGTCTACGAGCGTGGCAGAGGCGCACATGACCGTCGGCGGCGGTGTGGTTGCGCTGAACGCGGTGGCGGGCGTGTGGGGCCTCCTGACCTGGAAGCGCGACCGCGAGGTCTCGCGGCTGCTGCAGCAGGTGCTGGCCCTGTCGCAGACGTTCGTCCTCTTCCAGTGCCTCTTCGGCCTCTACCTGCTCGCCGGCGGCAATCGCGCGCCCGCGCGCCTGCATTACGTGTACGGGCTCCTGCCGGCCGCGGCCATCGTCTTCGCCTACTCGGCGCGCACCGACGACGGGCACAAGAACCTGCTGGTCTTCTCGATCGCGGCCCTCGTCATCACGGGCCTCGCCATCCGGGCCTTCTTCACGGGGCGGATGTGAGGCTCCCGATCTCCCCATTCGTGCGCAACCTGGGCATCGTGGCCCTCGCCGCCGCGCTGGTCACCGCCGGGGGCGAGCTGACGAGCCGTGCGCTCAGCATCGCCTTCGCCATCGTCAACGTCGCCTTCCTCATCGGGCTCGGCTGGTTCGCCCTCACGGTGTACCGGGAGAACCGCGGGACCTTCTCGCTCATGGCACCACATCTGCGTTTGGCCCTGTACGGTTCGGCCATCGGGCTGGTGATCGTCGTCCTGACGGCACCGCTGTGGGTCACATCGTTCGCGACAGCCGTGCTCTTCTTCGCGCTGATCGCCATCTTCGGCTACATCATTTACCGGGTGTGGGGAGAATCTCGCCGCTATTACTACTGATCAGGCGCGTCGCGCTGGCGACGGGCTTGGTCGGTGCGTTTCTCGTGCTCACCCCGGGGGTGGCGGCGGCCCAGGGCACGCCGCCGCCGAACGATTCGATGAGCGGGGCGACGGCGATCACGCCGGGCAGCTGGACGGGGCTCGTGGCCGGGCCGGCGAACCCGACCGTCATCGCCACGAGCGCCTGGGGGCCGGCCACGATTGGAGCTGGACGACGCCGCTCGTCCCGGGCCGCCTTCGTGCGTCGGCTCGCATCGGGTACAGGAGCCTGTGGTACAGCGTGACGATCCCGGCCGGGCCAGGCGGCGGACATCCGGATCACCGTCCAGTCGGACGATCCCAGCCGCTACCAGCCGGTGGTGACCATCATCGATCCGGTGGCGCAGCGCGAGCTCGCCTGCGGTCTGGAGTCGGGCAACGGAACCAGCACCACGATGGCGTCGGCGACGGCGTACGTGACCGGCGCGAGTTCGGCGGGGTCGACCTATTACGTCCGCGTGGCCGAGGTTGACAACAACGGCCCTCAGGGGGCCGGGCCCGGAGCTGGTCCTGAACGCCTACGGCCTCGACCACACGCCGCCGAACGTCACGGTCAGCGCACCAGCCAAGATCCTGGGTAAGGGCCAGTCGCTGAAGTTCGATCCGACAGGCACGACGGACGGCCTCTCAGGCGTGAACTGGGGGACGCCAACAGTGGCTCTTCCACGATGGCAACCACACGCCTCCGGCGCCTTTGACCGTCGACCCGCTTACGCCAGGCCCCGCGCAGCATTCCTGGACCTTCCATTCCTCCGGCTACCACCGCATCGAGTACTGGGTCTCCGACAACGCCGGCAACCAGGCCCACTACACGTTCTTCGTCTACATCCACGACTTCGTGCCGCCTCAGATCGCACGGTTCGGCGCGCGCTCGGTCCCCTATCCGCGCGCGAGACACATGACGCTCATCGTCCAGCACAACGAGAGCGTTCAGGTGTCGGTGACGATCGTCCAGGGCAGGTACCTGATGTACAACGGCACGCTGCGAATGCTCGGGAACCGCACCACTCGCCGTGGAATCAAGCTTCGCCGGCCGGTCCAACGGTTTGGGCTGCTGACGATGTCGGGCGTGGCCCGCGACCTTGCCGGCAACTCGACGCTGCTGCCGGTCTGCTCGCTGGACCCGTTCTCGGGTCGCGGCGTGTGCCACTCGCTCGTGCCGAAGACCAAGCGCTGACAGGCACGACACCGGCACGGTCCGGCACGGACACGTGACAGGGGGCCGGCCTAGGGTCGGCCCATGCGCTCCTCCCGCGGTCAGGCCGGTCTCGAGGCGTTGTGCGCCCTCCCGCTGCTCGTGCTCGTCGGCGTTCTGGGTGTTCAGGCGCTGCTGTGGGCGGCGGCGGCGATCGAGGCCTCGGCCGCGGCGGGGCGCGCCGCGCGCGCGGATCTTCGCGGCGACGACCCGGCCGCCGCCGCGCGCGATGCCCTTCCGGCCGTGCTGCGACCGGGCCTGGCGGTCGACGCCTCGACCGGGCGCGTCGAGGTGTCCGTGCGCACGCCGGCGCTCATGCCCGGGCTGCCGTCCCTCGAGCTCACGGGGCACGGGTGAGCGAGCGAGGGCAGGGAGCGGTCGAGCTCGCCGTGGTGGCGCCGCTCGTGCTCGCAGCGGCGCTTCTTCTGTGCCGGGCGGTGCTTGGGGTGCGCTCCGCGCTCGAGGCCGAGAGTGGCGCCGAGCGCGGGCGGGCGGCGTCCTCGGCTGGAGGCGACCCTGAGGCGGCCGTGCGCGTCGCCCTCGGTGACGGGGTCCGGCTGCATCCCGAGGGCACCGGGCTTCGCGTCCTGGTGCCACTGCCGGCGCTCGGCGCCTCCCGTGCCTTTGCGGAGGCGGGCCCGTGAACCGCAGCGAGCGCGGCCAGGTCGCGATCGGGGCCCTGGCCATCCTGAGCCTTCTCGGCGTGGTGGCGGCCGGTGTTCTCCTTCTCGGCCGCGCGGCGCTGGCCGAGGCCCGCGCCGGCGGTGCCGCCGACGCGACGGCGCTGGCGGCGGCACGGGTTCTGCTCGAGCGTGGAGACGACGCGCTGCCGAGACGGGATCCGCTCACGCGCCGCACGCTGCCGCCGCGCATCACCGTGGCCGAGCTCGAGGCCGAGGCAGCGCGTGCCGCGGGTGCAGCGGCGGAGGCCCACGGCGCACGGCTGCGGTCGGTCCGCTTCGTCCGACACGGAGCAGGCGCCGTTCCGGTCGAGGCAGACGTCGCCGTCGAGCGCCGCCACGACGGGCTTCCGGCCTGGCTCGGGGCCGCCCGCATCCGCCGCCTGACCCGGTCGCGCGCCCGTGCCGGGGTCGAGGCCGGGTATGCCACCTTTGCGCCCGGCTACGCGGCCACGGCCGCCGGTGGCCCGAGAGCCGCGGAGCTGGCCGGCTTCGACGGCGTCGGCGCCGTGGTCGCCGCCGCCGAGGCCCAGCTCGGCTGGCCGTACGTGTGGGGAGGCGAGAGCCGGGCCGAGGGCGGGTTCGACTGCTCGGGTCTGGTCGACTTCGCCCTGGCCTCGGCGGGCTACCCGGTGGGCCGCCTGACGGCTGCGGGCCTTCAGGACCTGGCGCAGCCGATCCCGCTCGCGTCGGCCGCGCTCGTCCCGGGGGATCTGTTGTTCGTGGGCCGTCCGGCGCACCACGTCGGGCTCGTGGCCGGTCGCGGCCTGGCCATCGAGGCGCCGCACACGGGCGCGGTGGTCCACCTCGAGCCCATCGCCGCGGGAGGCTGGACGGGCGCAGGCCGCATTGCGGCGCTCGCCGGTGCCTCGGCGGCGGCAGACGTCCCGGCGGGCGTGCCGGCGAACACGCCCGCGCTGTTCCGGACCGCCCTCGCCGAGGCCGCGGCGCGCGAGAACGTGCCCTCCGCGCTCCTCGCCGCCCAGCTCGACGTCGAGAGCGGGTTCACGCCCGACGCCGTCTCGCCCGCGGGGGCTCAGGGCGCGGCGCAGTTCATGGCCGCCACCTGGTCGGGGGACTGGAATCCCTACCGAGCTCACAGCCCCTTCGAGCCCCGGTGGGCGGTGCTCGCCCAGGCGCGCTACCTGCGGCTGCTCCTCGACCGCGCCGCCGGGGACGTCCCGCGCGCCCTGGCCGCGTACAACGCCGGCTGGGAGGGGTCGTCGGGCGCATGGCCGGCGGAGACGCGCGCCTACGTGGCCGCGATCATGCGCCGCTTTGCCGGAGCTCCGGTCGCGTTCGCCACCGTTCCCGCGCGCCTGACCGCGGGCGCGGGGTTCGGTGTCGTGCGCCTGCTTCCAGACACTGGTTCGGCCCCAGTCTCGACCTTCACTTCAGGGTGACCTGGGCGCGCGGCCGGGCCGCCGCCCACGGCGCCCTCCCCCAAAACGGGCATGAGGCGCCCTCTGGCCGGACCGATAAGCGCCGCGGACCTATCGCTGAACGGCATTGGGGGAACCACCGCATGTCCGACGACACCGGCCACACTCGCGGCCATCGCCACTGGCGTACTGCCCTGCTCGCGCTCGTCGCGGGCGTTGCCCTCGCGATCGGCGTGCTTGCGCGCCGCCGCGATCTGCTCGCTTCCGGCAGCAGCCGTCCGTTCGACTGGGCGGAGTCTGACCTGGACGTCACGTCGACCGGCCAGGAGACCGGCGTCGACGAGCAGGAGGAGCTGGAGGTGGCGAGCTTCCTCGAGCCGGCGCCGGCGGACGAGCCCGTCGGGGCCGAGGCGGTCACCGCCGAGCACGCGGTGCTCGACTGGGAGCCCGTGACGGAGGAGCACGCGGCCATCGAGGCCGCGACCGTCGAGGACGACGCCGTGTGGCCGGCCGAGCCGGAGCCCGAGCCGGAGGCGCCCGAGCCCGTGGCCGTCGAGGCCGGGCCCGCTGAGTCCGAGACCGCCGAGGCGGACGCCGTCGAGGACCCCGGTGACGAGCGCCCCCTGGCACCCGTCTTCGATCTCCCTCCCGGGCGCGTTCGCCGGCTGGTCGGATCCTCGGCCGCCGTCCTCGCCCTCGGCCTCACCCTCGGCGCCGGCGTCGTGGTCACGAGCGCCGTGGCCGGCGACACCCCGACCTCGACGGCGCCCGACGCGGGCGCCGCCGGTGGGGGCACCCCGGCGAACGGATCGCCGATGGTCGAGCCGGGCACGGCCACCGACGCCACCGGCACCGACGCCACCACCACCACGGACACGACCGCGACCACGACGACCACCACCGACCAGGGTGGCCAGCCGGGCGGCGCCACGACGACGACCCCGACGGACACCACCACGACCGACACGACCGCGACCACGACGACCTCCACCGATCCGTCGGCCACCGTCACCGATCCGGTCACCGGCGCTCCGGTGGACACCCAGAGCACGACGGCGGACGACCGCGCGCTGCGCGGGACCGACAACCCCGGCGCCCGGCGTCCGGGCTCCGGCCCCGACCAGTCGACCGCGGCCCCGAAGGCTCCCGCCCCGTCGCACCCGCTCTCGCCCGAGACGGCGACGGCCTCGCCGGCCGCCTCGAGCACCACCGCGGACAGCTCCACCGCCGTCGCGCAGCCCACGTTCACGCAGGCCACGACGCCCGCGCAGCAGGCCGCGCTGCTGGCGCTGCCGTCGCAGTTCCGCTTCTACGTGCGCGCCTCGCGGATCCAGGCCCTGCCGAAGCTCCGCCGCGTCGACAACAAGACGATGGTCCGCCTGATCGTCACCGCCCAGCGCCAGCACGTGGCCTGGCCGGTCCTGGCCGCGGTGGCCAAGCAGGAGTCGAACCTCGGCCGCAGCAAGGGCCCGCTGGCCGGGCGCCAGCTGACCGACGCGCAGTTCGCCCAGTACGCCGTCGACGCCAACCGCAACGGCGTGGTGTCGCGGTCCGATCCGGCCGACTCGCTCTCCGCCCTGGCCGGGTTCCTTCGCGCCCACGGCGCCACGGGCAAGACGCGTAACCCGCGCACCTCGCAGCACGCCCTGCGCCTGTACTGGGGCTCGAAGGCCCGCGCCCAGCGCACCGTGGCCCTGGCCGCGTTCTACGGCGCCCTCGGTGTCGGCGGGATGCAGCACGGGCTGCGCTGGGACTCGTCGCGCCTCCAGCGGCGCGTCCTGCGCGACCATCGCGTATCGATCTACCCGGGCGGTCGCAGCGACGTCCGCGCCGGCCGCATCGACACGCGCGTGCTCATGACCATCGAGTACCTGGCCAACGCCTCCGGCAAGGTCCGCGTGTCGAGCCTCGTCTCCGGGCACAGCCTGTTCACGAGCTCCGGCCAGGTGTCGGCGAACGTGTACGGCCGCGCGGTTGACGTCTCGGCCGTGGGCGGCCAGAGCGTGGCCGGGCACCAGGGCCCCGGGACGGTCACCGACCGCACGGTGCGCCTGCTGCTGATGCTCCCGAAGAGCGTGCGGCCGCGGCAGGTCATCTCGCTCATGGATCTCGACGGGCCGACGGGCAACACCGGCTCGTTCGCGCTGCCCAGCCAGACCCAGAGCATCCACATCGGGTACTGACAGAAGGCGCCGAGGGGGGAGCCGTCATTCGGCGGCTTCCCCCTCGCTAGGCTGGCCGCGTGGAGCTGGCCTACGAGACGCGCGTCCTGCCACTGGCCGAGACGTTCGCCATCGCCCGCCGCTCCGCGGACGAGGAGCTTGTCGTCTCCGTCGAGCTCCGCCACGAGGGCGTGACCGGATACGGCGAGGCGGCGCCGATCGAGCGCTACCACGAGAGCCCCGAGTCGGCCGGGGTGTACCTGGCCGAGGTGGCCGGAACGCTGGGCGACGATCCGTTCGCCCTCGAGGCCATCGAGGCCCGGCTGGCCACGGTCCCCGGTGAGATGGCGGCCCGGGCCGCGCTCGACGCAGCCCTCCACGACCTGATCGGCAAGCTCGTCGGCCAGCCCACGTGGCGGCTCCTCGGCCTTGGCCCCGTCACGCCGCCCACCAGCTACACCATCGGCATCGACACGGTCGAGGGCACCGAGGACCGCGTGGGGCGCGCCGTGGCCGCGGGCTATCGCCGGCTCAAGGTCAAGCTCGGCGGGGCCGAGGACGTGGCCCGCCTCGAGGCCGTGCGCCGCATCACGGACCTCCCGGTCCGCGTCGACGCCAACGAGGGCTGGACGCTCGACGACGCCCGCGAGCTGCTGCCCCTGTGCCGCCGGCTCGAGGTCGAGCTCGTCGAGCAGCCCTTCCCGGCCGACGACCTCGAGAGCTTTCAGGCCATCCGGCACGAGCGGGCCGGCATCCCCATCGTCATCGACGAGGGGTGCCACACGCTGCGCGACGTCGCGGCCGTGGCCGCGTACGCCGACGGCGTGAACCTCAAGCTGGCCAAGACCGGCGGCATCCGCGAGGCGCTGCGCATGATCCACGCGGCGCGCGCCCTCGGGCTCGTGGTCATGCTCGGCTGCATGATCGAGAGCTCGAACGGGATCGCCGCGGCCGCCCAGATCGCCTCCCTGTGCGACTTCGTCGACCTCGACGGCCACCTGCTCCTGGCGGAGGACCCGTTCACCGGCCTGGGCCTGGCCGATGGGGCGGTCAGCCTCTCGCCGGACCCGGGGCTCGGCGTGCGCCCGCGATGATCGCGGTCTACGCGGAGGGCCGCCTGACCACGCACTTCGGCAAGGCGGCGCACGGGCTCATCCGCTACGGCGACCGGCCGGTGGTGGCCGTGGTCGACTCCACCGAGGCCGGGCGGCTCGCGAACGAGGTGGTGCCCTATGTCCGGCGCCCCGTCCCGATCGTGGCCACCGTGGCCGAGGCCGTCGACCTCGGCGCGACATGCCTGTCTCTCGGTATCGCGCCCTCCGGGGGGAAGCTGCCGCCCGAGTGGAAGGCCGCCCTCCTCGAGGCGCTGCACGCCGGCCTGGACGTCGAGGCCGGGCTGCACGACGAGCTGCACGCCGACGCCGACCTGGTGGCCGCGGCCGCCGCCGGCGGCGCCACCCTGCGCGACCTGCGGGCGGTCCCTGCCGATCTCTCCACCCCCACGGGGGAGGGGCGCGACCTGCCCGTGACCGTCGTCCACACCGTCGGCACCGACTGCGCGATCGGGAAGATGACGGTCGTCCTCGAGCTCACGGACGCCGCCCGCGGCGCGGGCCGGAAGGCGGTGTTCGTGCCGACCGGCCAGATCGGCATCTCCATCGCCGGCTGGGGCATCGCGGTGGACCACGTGATCGCCGACTACCTGGCGGGCGCCGCCGAGCGGCTCGTCATCGAGGGAGCCGAGCGCGGCGACCTCCTCTTCGTCGAGGGTCAGGGCGCCCTCGGACACCCTGCGTACTCGGGCGTGACGCTCGGGCTGCTGCACGGGTCGGCGCCGCACCTCATGGTCCTGGCCCACGAGGCCGGGGCCACCGAGGTCGACGAGTGGCCCGGCGTGCGCATCCCGCCGCTGGCCGAGGTGTGCGCGGAGCTCGAGGAGCTCGCCGGCCATGTCCGTCCGGCCTCCGTGTGTGCCATCGCCCTGAACACGAGGCGCCTGACCGACGACGCCGCGGCCCGCGCGGAGGCCGAGCGCATCGAGGCCGAGACCGGGCGTCCGTGTGACGACCCCGTGCGCTTCGGGCCCGAGCGCCTGTGGTCGGCTGTCGAGGCGGCCCTGCCGTGACCGATCCCCGCCTCGCCCGCTACGCCGACCTGATCTGCGACCACTCGCTGGGCCTGCAGGCCGGCCAGAAGGTCCTCCTCACCTCGCCGCCGGTGGCCTCGCCCCTGGCGCTCGCCATCGGCCGCGCCGCCTGGGCGCGGGGGGCCGAGGTCGGGCTGTGGATGGCCCCGAGCGACGCGGAGCGCATCATCCGCGACGGCACGGACGCGCAGCTCGCCTACCTCGACCCGATCGAGCTGCGGGCGGGAGAGGAGGCCGATGCACTGGTGGACGTCTGGGCCGAGACGAACACCCGCAGCCGAAGCGAGCTCGACCCCGAGCGCGAGGCCGTCCGGCGCCGCGCCCGGCGGCCGATCATCGAGCGCTTCCTGGAGCGGACCGCCGAGGGCATGCCGTGGGTCGGCTGCGCCTACCCGACCGCGGCCGAGGCCCAGGAGGCCGGCATGGGGACGCTCGCCTGGGAGCGCTTCGTCTACACCGCCTGCCTCCTCGAGGAGCCCGACCCGGTGGCCGCTTGGCGCGCAGTGGGGGAGCGGCACGCCCGGCTGATCGAGCGCCTCGCCACGGCGCGGGAGATCCGGGCGCGGGCGCCGGGCACCGACCTCACCGTCTCGGTCGAGGGCCGCCAGTGGGAGAGCGCCGCCGGCCGGACGAACCTCCCCGACGGCGAGGTCTACTGCTGCCCGGACCCCGCCTCCGCCCAGGGCGAGGTCACGTACACCATCCGCTCGCTCTACCTCGGCCGCCGCTACGAGAACGTGCGCCTGCGCTTTCGCGACGGCGTGGTCGTCGACGCGGGCGCCGACGTCGGGGCCGAGCCCCTGCAGGCGGTGCTCGACACCGACGAGGGCGCCCGGCGCCTGGGGGAGTTCGCCATCGCCACCAACGACCGCATCACGCAGGCCACGGGCAACACCGGCTTCGACGAGAAGATCGGCGGGACGTTCCACACCGCCCTCGGGGCCGCCTTCCCCGAGCTGGGCGGCGAGAACCGCTCGGCCGTCCACTGGGACCTCATCTGCGACCTGCGCCAGGGCGGCTCGATCGAGGCCGACGGCGTGCCCGTGGTCGAGGGCGGGCGGCTGCTCGTCTGATGGATCCCTTCGACGACCTCTACGCCCGGCTCATCGTCGAGTACAGCCTCGAGGTGGCGGCCGGGCACAGCGTGCTCATCGAGTCGACGCTGGCCGGTGCGCCCCTGGCCGACGCCGTGCACCGGCGCGCGCTCGCAGCGGGGGCGCACCCGCGCGTGCTGCTCGAGCCCGGCGAGTGGCGCGAGGCCCAGGTCGAGTGCGCCTCAGACGAGGTGCTCGGGCGCGCGGACTTCCTCCTCCGCGATGCCTACGCGCGGGTCGACCGCCGGGTCAAGATCATCGCGGCCACGAACACGCACGACAGCTCGCACCTGCCGCCAGAACGGGCGGCCCTGGCCTGGCAGGGGCTCATGGACGGCCTGCGCCCGCTGCTGCGCCGCGACGCGGAGGAGGAGGCGCGCTGGTGCATCGTCCGCTATCCGACCGAGGCCTCGGCCCAGGAGGCCGGGATGTCCCTCGACGACTACCGCGTGTTCCTGATGCGGGCCCTGCGCTTCGACGAGGACGACCCCGTGCTGGCCTGGCGCCGCACCGCGGTGTGGCAGGAGAGCGCCGCCGACTTCCTGGCCGGCGTGCGCGAGCTCCGGTTCCTGGCGCCGGGCACCGATCTGCGCCTCGGCGTCGAGGGTCGCACCTGGCTCTCGGCCCACGGGCGCCACAACCTCCCCGACGGCGAGGTCTACACGGGGCCGCGCGAGGACACCGCCGAGGGCACGGTCACCTTCACCTTCCCGGCGGTGTGGCAGGGGTTCGAGGTCACCGGCGCCCACCTGCGGTTCGAGGGCGGCCGCGTCGTCGACGCGCACGCCGAGAGCGGGGAGGAGTTCCTGCTGGCCGCGCTCGACCTGGACGACGGTGCCCGGCGCCTCGGCGAGGTGGCCGTCGGGCTGAACGAGGGCGTCGACCGGGCCACAGGGGACACGCTCCTCGACGAGAAGATCGGCGGCTCGTTCCATCTCGCCCTCGGCGACAGCTATCCCGAGACCGGGGGGACGAACCTGAGCGCCCTGCACTGGGACCTCGTCTGCGACCTGCGCCAGGGCGGCTCGATCGAGGCGGACGGGCGCGAGATCTACCGCGACGGGCGCTTCCTGCCCGATCTCGGCCTGCACGCGTGAGCGGCGGACCGGCCGCCCTCCGCCTCGGCCCGCACACGCTCCCGCTCGGCGGCCGCACGCTGATCATGGGCATCGTCAACGCCACGCCAGACTCCTTCTACGAGCGGCACCACGGCCTCGACGCCTCGCTGCGGCGGGCGCGCGAGCAGGCCGAGGCCGGCGCGGACGTGCTCGACGTCGGCGGTCAGACCGCGCAGGTGGGGACCGAGCTTCCCGTGGCGGAGGAGATCGCGCGCGTGCGCGAGGTGGTGGCCGGTGCCGCAGAGCTGGGCCTGCCGGTCTCCATCGACACCTACCGCGCGCCGGTGGCCGACGCGGCCTGCCGCGCCGGGGCCGTCCTCGTCAACGACCACACCGGCTTCTCGGACCCGGAGCTGCCGTCGGTCGCCGCCGAGCACGGCGCCGCGGTTGTCTGCGCTCACTATCGGGGTGCGCCGCGGACGAACCCGTCCCGCACCTACGACGTCTCCGTCGACGAGGTGCAGCGGGCCCTCGCCGACAGGCGCGAGGCGGCACTGGCGGCCGGGGTCGCCGAGGACGCGATCCTCCTCGACCCCTGCTTCGGCTTCGGCAAGTCCACCGCCTCGGACCTGGCCCTGCTGGCCGCGCTCGACCGCCTGCGCGGGCTCGGCGCGCCCGTCCTGGCCGCCGTCTCCCACAAGGAGTTCACCGCCGACGCCACCGGCCTGAGCGAGGACGACCTGCGCGGCACGCTCGCCGCCGCCGTCCTCGCGGTCCGGGCCGGAGCGGCGATGCTGCGGCTTCACGACGTGGCCGAGCTCGTCCCCGTCCTTCGCCTGGCCGATGCCGTCCGGGCAGCCGCCGAGGAGGCCTGATGCGGATCGTCGTCCTCTCCGACACCCACCTCGGCGATCGCCGCCGGGGGCCGCTGCCCGCGCCGGTCGAGCGCTCCCTCGCCGAGGCGGACCTGATCCTCCACGGCGGGGACCTGACCACGGCCGGGCTGCTGGACGAGCTCGGCGGCTACGCGCCCGTCGCGGGCGTCCTCGGCAACATGGACGGCCCGGACGTGGCCGCCCGGCTGCCGGTGGAGTGCGTCGTCGAGGCGGACGGCGTCCGGATCGGCATGGTGCACATCCCCGGGCCGGACGACGGCCGCCGCGAGCGTCTGCGGGACCGCTTCCCGCACTGCCGGGTCGTCGTCTTCGGCCACACGCACATCCCGGTGTGCGAGGACCGCAAGGGGCTGCTCCTGCTCAACCCGGGGTCGCCGACGGAACGGCGGCGGGGGCCGTTCCACTCCTTCGCCGAGCTCGAGGTGGCCGACGGCACGGTGGCCGCGGCCCGGATCATTCCTCTGGACGCCGGCTAGCGCCGGCATCCTCGCCCGACAGGCTGCTCCACAGGCGGCTGAAGGCGCCGCGCCGCGGTCCCTGCCTCCCCATGCGGGCCAGGCGCTCGAGCGAGCCCGAGGCGTCGTCCTCGTATGCCACCTGAGTGGAGCCGAACGGCGAGGCCCACTCCGCGTCGTCCTCCTCCGGCAGGACGACCACCGGCCGGGGCGCAGGAGCGACCTGGTCTGCCGGTGGCGGGACGGGATCCAGCCGGCGCGCCACGACGTTCCAGAACGCGGTGTAGAGCGTGTCGCCGATGGCCATCGGCGTGCGGATGAACACGGCGTAGAGCACGTAGGACACGACGCCCAGCGGCCGTAGCCGGATGCGCTCCAGCGGCGGAATGTAGGGCGGGCCGCCGTGCAGCCGGACCCAGGCATGGGGGAAGGTGAGGGCGAGCCCGCTCGCCAGCAGGAGCACGACGAGCGTCCACGCCGACAGGCTCCGGGCCAGGAGGATGGCCAGGATCAGGGTGGTGCCACCGACCCATGCGCCGATGCGCCAGAGCGGGCTCTTGCCGGCAGGGCCGGCCGCGATCACGGCGTCGTGGCGCTCGCGGGCGTCGAGATGCCGGAGGACGTCACGGACGTCGGGAACTGCTGGTCGACCGAGAAGCCCGCGCTGTTGCCGTGGGCGCAGCCGACGTGGCGCAGGCAGACGTCGCCCTGCAGGACCCCGCCTGAGAACAGCAGGAGCAGGGTGACGAGCACGCCGACGACGACGAAGAGGGTGCGCATACGGGTCCGTTCGGCGGGGCGTCGCGCGATCCTTCTACCGTTGGCGGCCATGGACGTGGAGGAGATCGCGCCCGGGTTGTGGCGCTGGGGCGGGGAGGGGGAGACGGCCTCGTACTACGCCGAGGGGCCCGAGACGGTCGTCCTCTTCGACCCCCTCGTGCCGGCGGACGAGGAGGAGCGGTTCTGGCGCGCGCTCGATCGCGACGTTCGGCGCCGCGCTCATCCCGTGCTCGTGTGCGTCACGGCCGGGGACCACCGCGGCGGGGCGGAGGTCATCCGCGCGCGCTACGGCGCGGCCCTCGTCGGCCCCCCCGATTCGCCGGCTGACGGCGAGCACGTGGCGGCGGGCATCCTGGCCCACCGCGTGGATCCCGCCGGTGTCGAGGTCGCATACGAGCTCGAGCCCTTCGGGGCCCTCGTCGTGGGTGAGGCCGTCGTCGGCACCGGGGGCGACCTGCGCATCAGGCGCCGCGACTTCGCGGAGCGCATGGCCGGGCGCCCGATCGACCGCGTGCTCACGACAGGTGGCCCGCCCGGCGCCGCGTCCTGACCGACACGCGGCGCCGGGCTCGTGGGGACCTAGGCGGCCGGGGCGTCGAGCGCCCGCGGCCGGGAGGGAGCCGGCTCGAGGGCCACGGCCAGCGCCTCCTCGATGGAGAACACCGGGTGGAAGGTGATCTCCTCGCGCACCTTCTCCGGCACGTCCTCGAGGTCGCCCTCGTTGCGCGCCGGGATGATGACGTCGGTGAGGCCGGCGCGGTGGGCGGCCAGCACCTTCTGCTTGATGCCGCCGACCGGCAGCACCCGGCCCTGCAGGGTGACCTCGCCGGTCATGCCGACGTCGTGGCGGACCGGCCGCCCCGTGAGGAGCGAGACGAGGGCCACGGTCATGGTCACGCCGGCCGACGGCCCGTCCTTGGGCACGGCCCCGGCGGGGACGTGCACGTGGAACTCGCGCTCGTCGAAGCCGGACGGGTCGACCTCGTGGGCCAGCCCGCGCGACCGGACGTACGAGAGGGCGATCGTGGCCGACTCGCGCATGACGTCTCCGAGCTGGCCGGTCAGGGTCAGCGAGCGGTTGCCCGGCATGGAGGTGGCCTCCACGAAGAGCACGTCGCCGCCCGTTCCCGTGACCGCCAGGCCGGTGGCCACGCCGGGGACGCTGGTGCGCTCGGCCGCCTCGGAGAAGTGCCGCGCCCGTCCCAGGTACTCGCGGACGTCGTCCTCGGTGACGTGGATCGGGGCCTCGGCCTCGCCGGAGGCGAGCTTCGTGGCCGCCTTGCGCAGGATCTTCGCCGAGCTCGCGCTCGAGCGAGCGCACGCCCGCCTCGCGGGTGTAGTCGGTCGACCGTGCGGCGCACGGCCGCGGCGTCGATGGTCACCTCGCCCTCGAGCAGCCCGTTGCGCGTCAGCTGGCGGGGGATGAGGTAGCCCTCGGCGATGGCGACCTTCTCGTCCTCGGTGTAGCCGTCCAGGCGCAGCACCTCGAGCCGGTCGTACAGGGGCTCGGGGATCTTCTCCGCCACGTTGGCCGTGGCCAGGAAGAGCACCTGGGACAGGTCGACCTCGACGTCGAGGTAGTGGTCGCGGAAGGTCGAGTTCTGGGCCGGGTCGAGCACCTCGAGCAGCGCCGAGGACGGGTCGCCCCGCCAGTCGGCGCCGAGCTTGTCGACCTCGTCGAGCAGGATGACCGGGTTCATCGTGCCGGCGTCGCGCAGGGCCCGCACGAGGCGGCCGGGCAGGGCGCCGATGTAGGTGCGCCGGTGGCCGCGGATCTCGGCCTCGTCACGGACGCCGCCGAGGCTCATGCGCACGAACTTGCGGCCCAGCGCCCGGGCGATGGACTCGCCGAGCGAGGTCTTGCCGATGCCGGGCGGCCCGACCAGGGCCAGGATGGCGCCGCTGCGCTCGTCCTCGATCTCCCGCTCGCGCCGGAACTTGCGCACCGCCAGGTACTCGAGGATGCGCGCCTTGACCTCCTCGAGGCCGGCGTGGTCGGCGTCGAGCACGTCGCGCGCGACGTTGATGTCGAGCTCCTCGTCCGAGCAGCGTCCCCCACGGCAGCGAGAGCAGCCAGTCGAGGTAGGTGCGGATGGTGCGTCGACTCGGGGCCGTTGCCGCCGGAGGACTCGAGGCGACGGAGCTCGCGCTCGGCCTCCTTGCGGGCCTCGTCCGAGAGCGGCGTCTCCGCGATGCGGGTGCGGTAGCCCTCGATCTCGTCCTCGCCGTCGGGGGTGTCGCCGAGCTCCTTGCGGATGGCGTCCATCTGGCGCCGCAGGATGAACTCGCGCTGCGACTGCTCCAGGCCGTCGGTCACGTCGTCGCGGATGCGGCGGCGCAGCTCGATCTCGCCCAGGGCCTCCGGGCCCAGGCGAGGGCCTTCTCGAGCCGGGCGACGACGTCGATGCGTCTCGAGCAGCTCGAGCTTGCGCTCGAACGACAGGTCCGGCGAGTAGCCGGCGGTGTCGGCCAGGGCGCCGGGCTCGTCGATGGAGCGCAGGAACGCGGCCACGCCCGGGTTGCCGCGGGCCTCGAGGATCTCCTCGACCACGGCCCGGTACTCGTGGGCCAGCTCCTGCGCCCGCTCGGGGGCGGGCATCTCGGTCCGGCTGCTCGTCGACCTCGATGCGCAGGGACTGCCCCGCGGCATCGGCCCGGCCGAGCACGGCACGGTGCAGGGCACGGATGGTCACGCCGCGGGCGCCGCCCGGCAGCATGGCCGGGTGGCCGTCGAGCTCGGCGACCACGCCGACACGGGCGAACCGGCCGTTCTGGCGCGGAACCAGGACGACCTGGGCGGGCCCGTCAGTCGGACAGGGCGTCGTCGACGGCGGCGCGGGCCTCGTCGGTGGCGAGCGCCACGGCGAGTGCCATGTTCGGGAGGACGACTCCGTCGTCCAGTGGGATCAGCGGAAGCGTGCGGTCAGGCATCTCCAGCTCTCTCTGCCGCCACGAGGGCGGCTGAAATGGTCCAAAGGTATTTCCTTGCCTTCGCAAACGTCTGCTCGGCCTGCGGCATTCCCGGTTCCGTCGCGGCCTTTCGCTTGACACGAACACCTGTTCGCCCTACCATCGAACACATGTTCGCATCCCAGGCAGTCTTCGTTCGCCGGCGCCTGGGTGCGCTGGCCGCCGTCGCCCTTCTCGTCCTCGCCGTGGCGGCCCTCTGGCCCTCGACCTCGTCGGGCGCGGGGCGTCCGCGGTGGCACGTCGTCCGCCCGGGCGAGACCCTGTGGGGCATCGCGTCCGCGGCCTACGGCGGCGACCCGCGCGAGCACCTCCAGGCCGTGGCCTCGAGCAACGGCCTCGTGAACGACGTCATCGTTCCCGGCGAACGCCTGCGGCTGCCATGAGCCGTCGTGCGCTACATGCCCCGGTACGGGTGGCCGGCCATGGCCTCGTCGTTTCCGATCACCACCAGCACCGGCCGGGCCGCGCGCGTGAAGGTCTCGAACTCCATCGCGTTCAGGCCGAAGGCGCCGTCGCCCTGCACCACGCAGATCGTCGCCTCCGGCCGGGCCGTGGCCACGCCGAGGGCGTAGGGCAGGCCGACGCCCAGGCACCCCAGCGGTCCCGGGTCGTGCCAGCGGCCGGCCTCGCGGGGACGCACGAGCCTCGAGGCGGCGGCCACGACGTCGCCGCCGTCGCCGATGACGTAGGCATCGTCGGGCAGGACCTCGGCGAGCTCGGCCGCCAGACGGTAGTGGTTGACCGGCGCCGTCGACGCCGCGGCCTGGGCACGCAGTCCGGCCTCCGCCTCGTCCTCGGCGGCGCGCAGGCGGTCGATCCATCGGCCTCGGCTGGAGCCGCCCGTCGAGCGCAGGGCATCGGCCAGCACGCCGAGCACGGCGCCGCAGTCGCCGGCGATCGCCGGCGTCCGCCTGGCGGTTGCGCCCGATCTCGGCCGGGTCGGGGTGGACGTGGATGAGCTTCGTGTCATCGCGCCACGCCGGCGGCCGGCCGAAGCCGAGCCGGAAGTCGAGGGTCGCGCCCACGACGAGTGCGACGTCGGCCTCCGCGAGGGCGGTGGGGCGGACGAGCGCGAACGCGAGCGGATGCTCCGGCTCCAGCGTGCCGCGACCGAGGCCGTTCGTGAACACCGGCAGGTTCGCGCGTTCGGCCGCGATGCGCAGCGCGCGCTCACCGCCGTCCCAGTAGACACCGCTGCCGGCGATGACGACCGGCCGCTCCGCCTCGTTCAGCAGGGCGACGGCGCGCATGGTCTGCTCGCTCCTGATGGGCACCTCGACCACGTCATCGGCGAGGCCGGCGAAGAGGACGTCCATCGGCAGCTCGACGTAGACCGGGCCGCGCGGCTGGCTCCAGGCCTGGCGCCAGGCAGTCACGAGGTACTCGCCGATGCGCTCCGGCTCGCGGCAGACGCCGCGCCACTTGGTGATGGGAGCGAGCAGGTCGGCCTGCGGGAGTTCCTGCAGCGCGCCCTGGCCATCCTGGACGAGGGGCCGGGCGCCACCGATGAGCACCAGGGGCGACGCGGCCGCGTGGGCGTTCGCGACGCCCGTCACCGCCCCCGTCACACCCGGGCCCGCCGTGACCACGGCCACGCCCGGCCGGCGCATGACGCGGCCCCACGCCTCCGCTGCGTGCACGGCGGCCTGCTCGTGCCGGACGTCGACCACACGGATGCCCTCCGCCGGGCAGGCGGTGTAGAGCGGCATCACGTGGCCGCCGCAGAGCGTGAACACCGCGTCCGCCCCGAGCTGCCGCAGCGTGCGCGCAGCCAGGCGGCCGCCGTCCATCGGTCGTTGCCACTCGCCCATCCGCCTCCTCCGCGCTGAGCGTACCCCCCGCGCCGACCGGCCCGCACATGGGCGAGGACGGCGATTCCGCGCGGCGGGGCGCGTGGTCGGACGCGCACTCGCGCGGACGGAGGCGGACCGGGCGTCCACCGACGCCCTGGACGCCGCTGGACGGTCCGAGGCGGGTGTCCTCGGTCGGCGCCGTACTCTCCGAGTACTGCCACCTCCCTCGTCGCGGGCCTCGGACCGTCCATCGACGCCCAGCCAGTCGGTCTTACTTAGAAACCGGCTCGTAGACTGGCGGCGTGGATCTGGACGTCGTCTTCCTGGGCACGGGTGGCGCGATGCCGTCGGCGCTGCGTGGATCCCCCGCGACGCTCATCCGGCGCGGGGGCGAGCGCCTGCTGGTCGATTGCGGCGAGGGGACGCAGCGCCAGCTGCTTCGGTCGGCGGTGGGGCTCGTCGACATGGACGTCCTGCTCCTCACGCACTACCACGGCGATCACGTCTACGGCCTTCCGGGCCTGCTCAAGACGTTCGCCCTCCGTGGGCGCGACGTCCCACTGGACGTGCTTGGGCCGCCGGGGCTGGCCTCCGTGTTCCGGGCCTTCGGCCCGCTCATCGGACGCCTGCCGTATCCGCTGCGGCTCCGGGAGGCCGAGGCCGGCGAGATCATCGACCGGGCGGGGTACGTCCTCGAAGCGCATCGCGTCCTGCACCGCGGACCGTCCCTGGCCTGGGCGCTGGCCGAGCCCGTCCGGCCGGGGCGGTTCGACGTCGAGGCCGCTCGCGAGCTGGGTGTGCCCGAGGGCCCGCTCTTCGGACGGCTCCAGCGCGGCGACGCCGTGACCACGCCCGACGGGCGCGAGGTGCGGCCGGAAGACGTGCTCGGCCCGGCCCGGCCCGGGCGGCGCATCGTCCTCTCGGGCGACACGCGGCCCTGCGACGGCGTGCTGGCCGCCTCCGTGCGGGCGGACCTCCTCGTGCACGAGGCGACCTTCACCGCCGAGGATGCCGAGCGGGCGCGCGAGACCGGCCACTCGACGGCCGCCGAGGCCGCGGCCCTGGCGGCCGAGGCCGGCGTGGGGCTCCTGGCGCTCGTGCACCTCAGCCAGCGCGTGCGCCCGCACGAGGTCAAGGAGGAGGCCCGGGCGGCCTTCGCGGCCACGGTCGTGCCGCGCGATTTCGATACAGTCGCCGTGCCGTATCCGGAGCAGGGCCCGCCGGCACTGCGGCGAGGCGGGGCGCTCGGACCGGCCGAGCGCCGCGACCTCGGCCTCGCTGACGAGGCCGCCCTGGCCGTGGCCGACACGGAGGTGGAGCAGGCATGACTGGCATGGTGACCGTGGCCGTGGCCGGAACCATCGACGAGGCGGAGGACATCCGCGCGGTGCTCTCCGGCGCCGGGATCGAGGCAGAGGTCGAGGGGGCCGAGACGGACGTGGCCGCCGCCGGCGAGGCGGGGCCGTGCCGGGTGCTGGTCGCCGATGCCCACGCCGAGATCGCCCTGCAGACGCTCGCCGAGGCCGACGAGGACGACGGCGAGGCCGACGAGGCGTCATGAGCGAGGAGGAGCTGGTCCGCCTCACCGGGGCCAACGGGCAGCCCGAGGCCGAGATGATGCAGCAGCTGCTCCAGCAGGAGGGGATCGACGTGCTCGTGCAGCGCGCCCCCGGCTTTGACCTCCCGCAGTACCTGGCCGGCGGGCCGCGCGAGCTGTACGTCCGGCGCGAGCAGCTCGAGGCCGCGCGTGCCATCGTCGCCAGCCACTTCGGGCTGGACGACGGCAGCAGCGTCGCGTGAGCGCCCCGTTCGACCGCATGGCGGCGCGCTACGACGAGCTGCGCGTGACCGAGAGCACGCCCGTGCTCCTGGACGTCACGATCGAGGAGGGACTGGGCCACGCTCGGCGCCTCCTCGACGTCGGGTGCGGCACGGGCCGCTTCTCGGCCATGGCCGCCGAGCGTCTCGGCGTGCGCCTGTGGGGCGTCGACCGGTCGGAGGAGATGCTGGCCCGGGCGCGAGCGCGCGGCGTCGCCGCGGGCCGGGTGGCGCCGTGCGAGCGCCGACGACCTGCCGTTCCGCGACGGCTGGTTCGACGCCGTCCTCATGAGGCTCGTCGTCCACCTGCTCGGCGACGCCCGGCCGGCGGCCTTCGCCGAGGCCCACCGCGTGCTCGGCCCCGGCGGCCGTCTCTACCTCTGGACGTTCGCCCCCGAGCACTTCCCCGGCTTCTATCTCACGCCATACCTGCCCAGCCTGCCGGCCGTGGACCTCGCCCGCTTCCCGGAGCCGGACGCCCTGGTCACCGAGCTCGAGCGGGCCGGGTTCGCGCGCGTGCGCGTGCGCGCGCACGAGCAGCGGATGCCCGTGGAGCGCGCCGACGCGGCCGAGCGCGTGCGGGGGCGCTACATCTCCACGCTGCACCTGCTCGACCCGGAGGAGGTGGATGCGGCGGCCGACCGCCTGGAGGCAGAGGCCGCCGCCGGGCTGCCGCCGCTCGAGGCCGTCCAGCGCTGGCGCCTGCTGGTGGCCGAACGGGCGGGCTAGCCGCGGGGCTCGCGCGCGTCCTGCTGCTCGGCCCGCGCGGGCGCGGGCTCGGGCACGTCGCCGGCCAGGAAGAACAGCGCGGGGACGAGAAGGACGACGAGGGCGATGACCAGATCGACCATGGCGCTCCCCCGTTTCCACGGCGCCGCCGATTCCCCTGCTAGCCTCCGGCCCGCGTCCCAGTCCTTTAAGCCCGCGGCCCGTGAGCCCGGAAAGGAGCCGAAGGTGCACGTCGTCCCCTGCGCGCGAACGAGCGGCACATGAGCGTCGCCGCCCCGCGCCGCATCCTCGACGCCGAGGGCCTCGCCCGGACCCTGCGGCGCATGGCGCACGAGATCGCCGAACGCGAGGCGGCGAGCCTCGACCGCGTCGTCCTCGTCGGCGTGTACACCCGGGGCGTGGCCCTCGCCGCGCGCCTGGCACAGCTCCTCGGGTCGGTCGCAGGCGCGGAGATTCCGGTCGGCTCGGTCGACGTCACCGGCTGGCGCGACGATCGCGACGCCGGGCGGCGCGAGGCGCCGGCCATCCCGGGGCCGATCGAGGGCCGCACCGTGGTCCTCGTCGACGACGTCCTCTACACCGGGCGCACGGTCCGCGCGGCCACGCAGGCCCTGTTCAGCCTGGGCCGCCCCGAACGCCTGCTGCTGGCGGTGCTGTGCGACCGCGGGCACCGGGAGCTCCCCATCCGGGCCGACGTGGTGGGCAAGAACCTGCCCACGGCCCGCACCGAGCGCGTCTCGGTGCGGCTGGTGGAGACCGACGGCGAGGACGCCGTCACCATCGAGGAGCGCCCGGCATGAGGCACCTGCTCTCCACGGCGGACCTGACCCGCGCCGACGTCGACCGGATCCACGACCTGGCCCGGACCTTCGAGCGCGAGGGCGCGCCCCGGCTCGCCCTGGCCGGCCGCATCGTGGTGAACCTCTTCTACGAGTCGTCCACGCGGACGTCGTCGTCCTTCGAGCTCGCCGCCCGCGGACTGGGCGCGGACGTGGTGTCGATCCGCGCCGCCGGGTCGTCGGTGGACAAGGGCGAGTCCCTGGCCGACACCATCCGCACCCTCGGGGCGTACGGGCCCGACGCCATCGTCATCCGCCATCCGCAGGTCGGCGCGGCCGCCTACGCGGCCCGGCACACCAGCGCCGCGGTGGTCAACGCCGGCGACGGCGCCCATCAGCATCCGACCCAGAGCCTGCTCGACCTGTACGTCATCCGCGAGGCCCTCGGCCGCCTCGAGGGGGTGCGCGTGGCCATCGTCGGCGACGTCCTGCACTCCCGCGTGGCCCGCTCCAACATCACCGCGCTGCGTGCGTGCGGGGCGGAGGTGCGCCTCATCGGGCCGCCGTCGCTGATGCCGCGCGGCATCGAGGCCGCCGGCGTGACCGTGACCCACGACATCGGCGAGCTGCCGTGGGCCGACGTCGTCTACGTCCTGCGCCTGCAGCGCGAGCGCATGCTCCCGGGCGAGGCGTTCGTGCCGTCGCTCGCCGAGTACGCGGCCCGCTGGGGCGTCGACGAGCACCGGGTCCGTCCCGGCCAGGTGGTCATGCATCCCGGGCCGATGAACCGTGGGGTGGAGATCACGGGCGCCGTGGCCGACTCGCCGGCGTCGCTGATCGAGCGGCAGGTCCGGGCCGGGCTGTTCGTACGCATGGCGGTCCTGGCGGATCTCCTGTCCCCGGCCCGCACCGCCCACGCCGACCTGGTGGGGGCGGGCGCATGAGCCGGGGCGCAGGCCTCCTGGTCAGCCGCCCGGCGCCGCCCGCGCATCTCCTGGTACGCGAGGCCCGGGTCCTCGATCCGGCGGGCGGCCTCGACGCCCGGCTCGACGTGCTCGTCCGCGCCGGCACCATCGCCGCCATCGGCCCGGACCTCGAGCCGCCGCCGGGCGTGGAGGTCGTGGAAGGGAGCGGCCGCACGCTCCTTCCGGCCTTCCTCGACCCGCACGTGCACCTGCGCACGCCGGGCGCGGAGGACGCCGAGGACCTGGCCTCCGGCACGGCCGCGGCGGCGACCGGCGGCTACGGGGCCATCCTGGCGATGCCCAACACCGATCCCGTGCTCGACTCGGCCGTGCTCCTGCGCGCCCTGCAGGACCGGGCCGCGGCCGAGGCGGTGGTCCCCGTCGGCTTCCTCGGCGCGATCACCGCGGGCCAGGAGGGTGAGCGACTGGCCGAGCTCGGCGCGCTGGCCGACGCCGGCGCCGTCGGCTTCTCCGACGACGGCCGCCCGGTCGAGCGCTCGAACGTGTTGCGCCGCGCGCTCCAGTACGCCGGCGCGGTCGACCGTGTCCTTTCGCTGCACTGCGAGGACCTCGAGCTCAGCGGTGGCGCCTCCGCGCACGAGGGCGCCATGGCGGCGGTGCTCGGGTTGCGGGGATACCCGTCCGTGTCGGAGTCCTCCCGCGTGGCGCGCGACCTGCGCCTGGCCGCCTACGAGCGGCAGCCGCTGCACCTGTGCCACCTGCACGTGGCCGAGTCGGTGGCCGAGGTGCGCTGGGCCCGGGAGCAGGGGCTCGACGTCTCGGCGGAGGCCTCGCCGCACCACCTGCTCCTGACCGAGGACGAGCTCGCCGGGCTCGATCCCGACCGCAAGATGAACCCGCCGCTGGCCGCGCCCTCCGACCGCGACGCCCTCGTCGAGGGATTGCGCGACGGCACGCTCGACTGCGTGGCCACCGACCACGCCCCGCACACCCCGTCGGCCAAGGACGTCCCCTTCGAGGAGGCGCCCAACGGGGTCATCGGGCTCGAGGTCGCCTTCCCCGCGCTGATGGAGGGGCTCGTGGCCGCGGGACGGATCTCGCTCGAGACCCTGGTGACCCGGATGACGGACGGCCCCGCGCGGGCCTTCGGCCTGCCCGTGCCGCGCATCGCCGTGGGCGCGCCGGCCGAGCTGGCCCTGTGGGACCTGGACGAGCGCTGGACCGTCGGCATCGGCGATCTGCGCTCGAAGAGCCGCAACTGCGCCTTCCTGGGCCGCGCGGTGCAGGGACGTTGCCTGCTCACCGTGGCCCGCGGCGCCGTGGCCCACCGGGCCCTCCCGGTGGCGGCATGAGCGCGCTCCGCCCCGACCCCGGCGTCCTCCTGCTGGCCGACGGCACCCGCTGGCAGGCCACGAGCGTGGGCGCGCCGGGCGCGGCGGTCGGCGAGGTGGTGTTCACCACCGCCATGACGGGCTACGCCGAGGCCCTCACCGACCCCAGCTACCACGGGCAGCTCCTGCTCTTCACGGCGCCGATGATCGGCAACTACGGCGTCGAGACCGACGCCCTCGAGTCGGGGCGCGTGCAGCCGCGGGCCATGCTCTGCCACGAGCTGCGAGGAGCCGCGCCGTCCGGACGGATGCCGCTCGACCGCTGGCTGGTCGAGGCGGGCGTGGTGGCCCTGGCGGAGCTCGACACCCGCGCTCTGGTCCGCCACCTGCGTGACCAGGGCTCGATGACGGGCGTCGCCTGCGGCACGGGCGCCGACGAGGCCGCTGCCTCGGACCTTCTCTCCACCGAGCCCACCATGGCCGGGCGCTCCCTGGCGGCCGACGTCTCGGGTGAGCTCAGCGCGCCCGACCGGGAGGCCGCTCGCTGCCGGGTCGTGCTCGTCGACTACGGAGCCAAGCGCAACATGGTGCGGCTGCTCGAGGCGGCCGGCGCCGAGGTCGAGGTCGTGCCGCACGACGTCACCGCCGAGGAGATCCTGGCCCGCGAGCCCGACGGCGTGCTCCTCGGCAGCGGCCCCGGTGACCCCGCCGCCATGGACCCGCACGTGGAGGAGATCCGCCGCCTCATGGACGGCAACGGGGATGCCCCCGTGTTCGGCATCTGCCTCGGCCACCAGCTGCTGGCCCGGGCGCTCGGGCTGGAGACGTTCAAGCTGCCCTTCGGCCACCGCGGCGCCAACCACCCGGTGCTCGAGCGGGAGTCCGGCCGGGTGCTCATCACGAGCCAGAACCATGGCTTCGCGGTGCGCGCCCCCGACGGGCCGACGGCCGCCCAGATCACGCACGAGTCGCTCTACGACCACACGGTCGAGGGCCTGCGCCTGCCCGGCCGCCCGGTTTGGAGCGTACAGTTCCATCCCGAGGCCGCGCCCGGGCCGCACGACGCGCGCGAGCGGATCGCCGCCTTCGTGCAGGCCTGCGCGGAGCGCTCCCCGGCCGAGGCGGTGCACTGATGCCGCGCCGCGACGACCTGCAGACGATCGCCATCATCGGCTCGGGCCCGATCGTCATCGGGCAAGCGTGCGAGTTCGACTACTCCGGGACGCAGGCGCTGAAGGTCATGCGCGAGGAGGGGTACCGCAGCATCCTCGTCAACTCCAACCCGGCCTCGATCATGACCGACCTCGGCTGGGCGGACCGGACCTACCTCGAGCCTCTCGACCCGGCCGGCGTGGCCGAGGTCCTGCGCCGCGAGCGCCCCGACGCCCTGCTGCCCACGCTCGGCGGCCAGACCGCCCTCAACCTGGCCATGGCCCTGCACGAGCAGGGCGTGCTGGCCGAGCTCGGGATCGAGCTCATCGGCGCATCCGCCGAGGCCATCGCCACGGCCGAGGACCGGCGGCTCTTCGGCGAGGCCATGGGCTCCGTCGGGCTGCGCGTCCCGCGCTCATTCGTGGCCGAGACCGTGGAGGAGGCCGAGGCGCACCTGGACGAGGTCGGCCTCCCGGCGGTCGTGCGCCCGGCGTTCACGCTCGGCGGGCACGGCGGCGGCGTGGCCACGACGCTGCAGGAGTTCCGCGACACCGTTCGCGCCGGTCTGGCCGAGAGCCCGATCACCCAGGTGCTGGTGGACGAGTCGCTGCTCGGCTGGGGCGAGTTCGAGCTCGAGGTCATCCGCGACCGCCACGACAACGTCATCGTGGTGTGCGCGATCGAGAACCTCGACCCCATGGGCGTGCACACCGGGGACTCGGTGTGCGTCGCGCCCGCCATGACGCTCTCCGACCGCGAGTACCAGCGCATGCGCGATGCCGCTGCCGCCGTGATCCGCGCGGTCGGGGTCGAGACCGGCGGGTCGAACGTGCAGTTCGCGCTGCATCGTGAGACCGGCGAGCTCGTGGTCATCGAGATGAACCCGCGCGTGTCGCGATCGTCGGCGCTCGCCTCCAAGGCCACCGGCTATCCGATCGCCAAGGTGGCCACGCGCCTGGCCCTGGGCTACACGCTGGACGAGATCCCGAACGACATCACCGGCACGACGCCCGCCTCCTTCGAGCCCACCATCGACTACGTGGTGGTCAAGGTCCCGCGCTTCGCCTTCGAGAAGTTCGCCGGCGCCGACGAGGTCCTGACCACGCAGATGAAGTCCGTGGGCGAGGCCATGGGCATCGGCCGCACGTTCCTCGAGGCCTACGGCAAGGCCATGCGCTCGCGCGAGCTCGACGGCGCGCCGCGCGAGGACGGCGCCCTCGAGGCGCCCACCTGGGACCGGCTCGACGCCCTCCTCGGGCGCCTGCGGCGCGGGGAGGACGCCGCGGCCCTGGCCGCGCAGTCGGGCATCCACCCGTGGTTCTGCGACGAGTGGGGGCGGATGGTCGCCCTCGAGCGCGAGGCCGCGAGCCTGGGCCTGGCCGCCCTGGAGGCCGAGGACGTGCGCCGGCTCAAGCACCACGGCATCTCCGACGCCCGGCTCGCGCGCGTCACGGCCACCGACGAGACCGAGGTGGCGGCGCGCCGGCGTGCGCTCGGCGTGCGCCCGGTGTTCAAGACGGTCGACTCCTGCGCCGGCGAGGTGGCCGCCGAGACCTCGTACCTCTACTCCACCTACGACCGCGTCGACGAGCCGCTCGAGAGCGCGGGTCGCTCCATCGTCATCCTCGGCTCGGGCCCCAACCGCATCGGCCAGGGCGTCGAGTTCGACACCTGCTGCGTGCAGGCCGCGCAGGCCTTCCGTCGCCTCGGCTACGAGACCGTGATGGTCAACTGCAACCCCGAGACGGTCTCCACCGACTACGACACCTCCGACCGCCTGTACTTCGAGCCGCTGACGGCGGAGGACGTGCTCGCCGTGCTCGAGCGCGAGCGCCCGGCGGGCATCGTCGTCCAGTTCGGCGGCCAGACGCCGCTCAAGCTGGCGCGGCGGCTGGGCGAGACCGACGTCCCGGTGCTGGGCACGAGCCCGGCGGCCATCGACCTGGCGGAGGACCGCGAGCGCTTCGGCACCCTGCTGCGGCGGCTCGGGCTGCAGGCGCCGGAGTGGGGGATGGCCGACGACGTCGAGGAGGCGGTCGCGGTGGCCGAGCGCATCGGCTACCCGGTGCTCGTGCGGCCGTCGTACGTCCTGGGCGGCCGGGCCATGCGCGTCTGCTACGGGCCGGACGAGATCCGCGCCGCCCCGGTGGTCGCGCGCACGCTCGTCGACCGGTTCCTCGAGGACGCCATCGAGGTCGACGTCGATGCCGTCTCCGACGGGCGCGAGACGCTCGTGGCCGCGGTCATGCAGCACGTCGAGGAGGCCGGTGTCCACTCGGGCGACTCGACCTGCATGATCCCGCCCACCGCCATCGGCCCCGAGCTCGAGGCGGAGCTCCGCCGGCAGACCGGGCTCATCGCGCGCGGCCTCGGCGTGCGCGGCATCCTCAACGTGCAGTTCGCACTTCGCGACGGTGTGCCGTACGTGCTCGAGGCGAATCCGCGCGCCTCGCGCACCGTGCCCTTCGTGGAGAAGGCAACGGGCTTCCCGGTGGTCGAGCTGGCCTGCCGCGTGGCCGTGGGGGAGACCCTGGCCTCGCTGCAGCCCGTCATCGCGGACCCGCCGGCGGTGGCGGTCAAGGAGGCGGTCCTGCCGTTCGCCCGCTTCCCCGGCGCCGACCCGGTGCTCGGGCCGGAGATGCGCGCCACCGGCGAGGTCATGGCCCTGGCGCCCGACTTCCCCACGGCCATCGCCAAGGCTGCCCGGGCGGCCGGGCGGCCGCTTCCCGCGCGTCCTCGGGAGGGTGAGTCGCGCACCGCCTTCCTGTCGGTCTGCGACCGCGACAAGCAGGCCGTGACGCTGCTGGCGGCGCGGTTGAACGACCTGGGCTTCGACCTCTGCGCCACCGCCGGCACCGCCCGGGCCATCGCCCAGCACGGTATTCCGGTCGAGACCATCGCCAAGCTCTCCGACTCGAACGGCGCGCGCACGGACGTGGTCGATCTCGTGCGCCGGCGCGAGGTCGATCTCATCGTCAACACGCCGGCCGGCCGCGGTGCCCGGGCCGACGGCTACGAGATCCGCCGGGCGGCCATCGCCGCGCGCGTGCCCTGCATCACGACCATCGCCGGCGCCTCGGCGGCGGTCCAGGCCATCGCCAGCGCCTGGGTGGTGGAGCCGAAGAGCCTGCAGGAGCTGCACGGGTGATCACCGTCGTCACCCGGGTCGAGCCCGTCGGTCCGTACTGGCTGGTGGCGCTCGAGCGCACGTTCGATGCGGGCGAGCCGGGCCGCTTCCACATGCTGCGGGCTGTTGACGGCGAGGCCTTCCTGGGCCGGCCGCTGTCGGCCCTGGGCGCCGGCCCGGACGAGGTCGAGTACCTCCTCGACGTGCGCGGCCCCGGCCTGGCGGCCCTGCTGCGACTCGGCGCCGCGGTGGACGTGCAGGGCCCGTTCGGCCGCGGCTTCGACCTCGACGCCGCGGGCGACCGCCCGGTGCTCTGCGCCGGCGGCATCGGCATCGCCGTGATGCCATGGCTGGCGCGCCGGCTGCCGGGGGCCCGGCTCGTGGCCGGATTCCGCGACTCGAGCCTTGCGGCCGCGGCCGGGCTCGTCCCGGTCGAGGGCGCACAGGTGGTGGTCGAGCCGCAGCTGGTCACGGAGCCGCTGGCCGCCACGGTCGACGAGGCCAGCGCGGTGCTGGCCTGCGGGCCGGATCCGATGCTCCATGCCGTGGCCGCCCTGTGCGCCGCCCACGGCGTCCCGTGTCAGGTGGCACTGGAAGCGCCGATGGCCTGCGGGTACGGCGCCTGCTACGGGTGTGCCGTGCAGCTCGACGGGCGCTGGCAGCGCCTGTGCGTGGAGGGGCCGGTCGTCGAGGGCGCCCGCCTCCTGGCCGAGCCGGTGGCGGCGTGAGCGTCGCCGTCGGGCGCGTCGTCCTCGAGCACCCCGTGGTGAACGGGTCGGGCACGCTCGACCCCCTCGCCGCCCAGGCGGCGGGCCTCGCGGTGGCAGCCGAGCTCGCGGCCGTGGTGACCAAGACCGTGACCCCGCTGCCCCGCGCGGGCAACCCGCCGCCGCGAATCGCCGAGACGCCCGCCGGCATGCTCAACTCCATCGGCCTGGCCAACCCGGGCATCGACGCGTTCCGGGCCTCCGTGCTCCCGCGGCTGCGCGCCCTCGGCCGGCCGCTCGTGGTCTCCATCGGCGGCTTCGCTCCGGACCAGTACGCGTCGCTCGCGGCGGCCCTGCGCGACGAGGAGGGGATCGTGGCTCTCGAGCTCAACGTCTCCTGCCCGAACGTGGAGAGCGGCTGCCTGTCCATCGGCTCCGACCCGGCCGAGACGCGGGATGTGACGGCGCGCTGCGTGGCGGCGGGGGGCGACCTGCCGGTGTGGGTCAAGCTCTCGCCCAACGTGGCCGACGTGGGCGCGATGGCCCGCGCGGCGGAGGAGGGTGGGGCGGACGCGCTGGTCGCGATCAACACCCTGCGCGGTGCGGCCTTCGACCGCACCGGCGGCGCGCCGCTCCTGGGAGGCCCGGGCGGTGGGCTCTCCGGTCCCGCCATCCGCCCCGTGGCGCTGGCGGCCGTGGCCGCGTGCCGCGCCGCCAGCCGGCTGCCCGTGGTGGGGAGCGGCGGCGTGGCCTCGGGTCAGGACGCGCTGGCCTTCCTCGACGCCGGCGCAGCGGCAGTGGCCGTGGGCACCGCGGCCTTCCGCGAGCCGCTCCTGGCCCGCCGCGTCCGCGAGGAGCTCGCCGCGCTGCTGGCGCGGCGCAGCAAAGCCGAATCGCATCGCCTCGACAGGCAACCCTCGACCACGGGTTGAGTGTCTCGGGAGGGCGATTGCCCGGCAGTGTGCGGTTCCACTTGTCGCCGTACGGCGCGGGTGACTACAATCGACGACCCATGACGACGACCGCCCAGCGAACTCTCACCCAGGCCCCGGCACGCTCGTACGACCAGCGCATGGACGCTCTCGGCCGTGCCAACCAGATACGCGTCGAACGGGCAAGGCTCAAGCGTGACTTGAAGGCTGGGGCGGTCGCCATCGACGCCATCCTGGCTGACCCGCCGGACTACCTGCTCACGGCCAAGGTCTTCGACATGCTGCTCGCGGTCCCGAAGTTCGGCCGGGTGAAGGCCACGCGGTTCCTGAACCAGTGCCGGGTCAGCCAGTCGAAGACGGTGGGCGGCCTCTCCGAGCGCCAGCGCGCCGAGCTCGTCGGCCTGCTCGAGCGCTGAGCGCGGCGCGGCGCCCTGGCCCGTCTGGTCGTCATCTCGGGGCCCTCGGGCGCGGGCAAGGGGACCGTCATCTCGGGGCTGCTGGCGCGGTGCCCGAGCTTCGCGGTGGCCGTGTCGGCCACGACCCGCCCCCGGCGCGACGGTGAGGCGGACGGGCGCGAGTATCGCTTCCTCAGTGACGCGGAGTTCCAGCAGCTGGTCGACCAGGGCGCGTTCCTCGAGCATGTCTCCTTCGCGGGCGGGCGCTACGGGACGCTCGAGTCCGAGGTCGAGCGCCTGATCGAGGCCGGGAAGACGGTGATCCTGGAGCTCGAGATCGAGGGCGCGTTCGCCATCCGGCGGAAGATCCCGGAGGCCTTCCTGGTGTTCATTGCCCCGCCGTCGTTCGCCGATCTCGAGCGTCGCCTGCGGGACCGCGCCACCGATTCGGCCGGCGAGATCTCGACCCGCCTGGGCATCGCCCGGGAGCAGCTCGAGACACAGGACGAGTTCGACGCGGTGATCGTGAACGACGACGTCGACCGGGCCACGGACGAGCTGTTCGCTACCCTGAAAGCAGCAGACGACGCATCCGCCGTCCCTCGTGGGGCCGGCGCCAACGGAAGGCCACGCGAATGATCAACCCCCCGATCGACGAGCTGCTCGACCAGGTCGGGTCGAAGTACGCGCTCGTGATCATCAGCGCCAAGCGGGCGCGCCAGATCAACTCGTACCACCACCAGCTCGGTGAGGGCACCTTCGACGACTACGCCCCGCCGCTGGTCGAGTCCCGCTCCAAGAACTATCTGACGATGGCCCTGGAGGAGATCGCCCAGGGCAAGATCGACTGGGAGCTGAACCCGTAGGACCAACGTGAGCGGGCCGCCGGGATCCCCGCTGTGCCTGCTCGGCGTGACCGGGAGCGTGGCCGCCTACCGCGCGGCCGAGCTCGTGCGCCGGTTGCGCGCCGAGGGCCTGGCCGTGCAGGTCGTGACCACGCCCGACGCCGAGCGCTTCGTGGGCGCGGACCTCTTCGCCGCCCTCAGCCTGCGCCCCGTGCTGCGGGACGGCGTCGCGGGCGACGGCACGTATCCGCACCTGGACGCGTCGCGTGAGGCGGCGGTCGTGTGCATCGCCCCCTGCACCGCGGGCACGCTGGCGAAGCTCGCGCTCGGGCTCGCCGACAACGTCCTCACCCAGAGCGCGCTGGCCAGCACCGCGCCGCTCGTCCTCGCCCCGGCCATGAACGTGCGCATGTGGGAGCACCCGGCGACCCGCGCCAACGTGGCCACCCTCCGCGAACGCGGTGCGATCTTCGTCGGCCCCGAGGAGGGCGCGCTGGCCGAGGGCGAGTGGGGGATGGGGCGGATGAGCGAGGTCGCCGACGTCGCCGCCGCCGTCCTGGCCGCCGCCGGCCGCCGCGACGGCCCGCTGGCCGGCCGCACGGTGCTCGTCACCGCCGGCGGGACCCGCGAGCCCATCGACGCCGTGCGCTTCCTCGGCAACCGCTCCTCCGGGCGCATGGGGGCCGCGCTCGCCGACGAGGCCGCGGCCCGTGGCGCGCGCGTGACCACGCTGGCGGCGAACGTCGCCGTCCGTCCCGGCAGTGGCGAGGTGGTGGAGGTGGAGACCGCGGCCGACCTCGAGCGCGAGGCCCGAGCCCGCGCGGCCGGCGCCGACGTGATCATCGCCGCCGCGGCTGTGGCCGACTTCCGGCCGGCGCAGCGGGAGACCGGCAAGCGCCCTCGAGAGGGCGCCTTCGACCTGGCCCTCGAGCCGACGGACGACATCCTGGCCGGCCTCGCCCGGGGGCGGCACGACGGGCAGGTCCTGGTCGGCTTCGCCGCCGAGCACGGGCCCGACGGCATGGCCCGGGCGGAGGAGAAGCGCGTGCGCAAGGCCGTCGACCTGATGGTCTTCAACGACGTCTCCCGCAACGGCATCGGGTTCGACGCGGCCGAGAACGAGGTCGTGATCCTCGGCCCGGGCGGGATCAAGCAGCGCGTCGCCCGGGCACCCAAGCGCGCGGTGGCCGCGGCCGTCCTCGATCAGGTCGAGGCCATCCTGCGCTGACATCCCGCCCGGGGCCGAAAACCGGCCGCCGGTACACTTGGGCCCGGATGGAGGCCCGAGAGCTCCCAGCCGACGAGGCCGCAGCCCTCTCGCAGCGGGCCTCGGGGGTCGCCGCGACGATCGTCGACTCGGTGGCGCGCGTGATCCATGCGCCCCGGGACACGCTCGAGCTGGTGGTCCTCGCCCTCCTGGCCGAGGGCCACGTGATCGTCGAGGACTTCCCCGGGCGTCGGCAAGACGATGCTGGCCAAGGCCCTGGCCCGCTCGGTCGACGTCGAGTTCTCGCGCCTCCAGTTCACGCCCGACCTCCTGCCGTCTGACATCACCGGCGTGAGCGTGTTCGACCAGCGCACCAACGAGTTCGTGTTCCGGCCCGGCCCGGTGTTCGCGAACCTGCTGCTGGTGGACGAGATCAACCGCGCCTCCCCGAAGACCCAGGCCGCCCTGCTCGAGTGCATGCAGGAGGACCAGGTCACGGTCGACGGCATCTCGTACCCGCTGGACCGGCCCTTCCTGGTCATGGCCACCCAGAACCCGATCGAGTACGAGGGCACCTACCCGCTGCCCGAGGCGCAGCTCGACCGCTTCGCCATGCTCGTCTCCCTGGGCTATCCGGGGCTGGCCGAGGAGGCGCGGATGCTGGGCGAGCAGACGGCCCCCGACGGCGCTCCCATCGACGCCCTGGAGCCGGTGTGCTCCCGCGACGACGTGCTCGCCGCCGTCCAGGCCGCGCGCGAGGTGTACGTCGACGACGGCCTCGCGCGCTACGTGGTCAGCGTCCTCCGCCACACGCGCGGCGAGCCCCGGCTGGCCCTGGGCGCCAGCCCGCGCTCGGGCATCGCGCTGCTGCGCGTGGCCAAGGCCCGCGCGCTGCTCGACGGCCGCGACTACGTGCTGCCCGACGACGTGAAGGCCGTGGCCGGGCCGGTGCTGGCGCACCGCCTGCTGCTCGCCCCCGAGGCCCGGGCGGGCGGCGTGACGGCCCGCGAGATCGTGGACGAGGCCCTGGCCCGCACGCCCGTGCCCGTGGCGTGAGCCCCGAGACCGCCAGCGGGCTCACCACCCGTGGGCGGGTGGCGCTCGGCGTGGCCGTGGCGATCTATCTGGTGGGGTGGGCCTTCGGGATGCAGGAGGCGACGCCCATCGCGCTCGGGCTCGCTCTGGCCTGCCTCGGCGCCCTGGCCTGGGTGCGCCTCGGCGTGCGCCCGATGGACCTGGTGCGCCGGTTCCCGCCCGAGCGGCTGGAGGGCGACTCCGTCACCGTTCGCCTCGAGCTGCGCCCGCAGGCCGGGACGATCCCCTCCTCCGCGGTGGTGGTGGACGACGCCGGCGAGCTCGGGCGCCACGTGGCCGAGGCGGACGAGCACGACGGCGCGCTCCGGGCCGACTACCAGCTCGTCCAGGTGCCGCGCGGGCGCTACCGCCTGGCCGGGGCCACGCTCCTGGTGGAGGACCCGTTCGGCCTCGTCCGCCGCGTCCTGCCGCTTGGTCGTGAGGACGCACTGTCGGTCTATCCGCGGCTCGTCGAGCTCGGCGGCCTGTTCTCGGAGGGAGGTGTGCCCGGCGGCGCCGGCCGCCGGCTGCTGCTCTCGCGCGTGTCCGGCTACGACGTGCACGGCGTGCGCGACCATCAGCCGGGCGAGTCCCTGCGCGCGGTGCACTGGAAGTCGAGCGCCCGCCGCCGGCGGCTCATGGTCAAGGAGTTCGAGGACACGCCGCGCGACGAGGCGGCGGTCGTCCTCGACGCCCGCGGCGGCCTGGACCGGGGCGTCCGTCCGGACTCGAGCTTCGACCTGGCCGTGCGCGCGGCGGGCTCGCTCCTGCGGGCCGTGTCGATGAGCGGCCAGCCGGTGGGGCTGCACGTCTCCGGCCGCGTGCCGGAGCGCCGCCGCGTGGCCACGTACGAGACGGACTGGCCGGCGGCGCTGGAGCTCCTGGCCCGCGTGCGGCCTGACGGCATGCGCTCGCTCGCGGCCACGCTCGTGGCCCGCGAGGAGCTCGAGGCGGTGCGCATCTGGGTCGTCACCTCGGACCTGGCGGACGGCGTGGTGGACCGGCTGGTCGGCCTCGCGGCGGCCCGGCGCGACGTGGCCGTGGCCTACGTCGACTCGGCGTCCTTCGCCGACGGCGAGGACGATGCTCCACCGCCCCTGGCGCGAGGGCCGCGCCTGCGCCTGGCCGCCGCCGGCATCCCGGTCGCCGAGCTGCGCCAGGGCGGCGATCTGGCGGCGCGCCTGGGCTCGGCCGGACGCCGCGACGCGCGCGAGCTGGCGGAGGCCCGGTGACCCGCGGCCTGTCCTTCAGGGTGGCGCTCTACGCCGCCTTCTGCGTGTTCGCGGGCTACCACCTGCGCACGGTGCAGGACCCGCCCATCGAGGGCTGGCGCCTCCTGCTGGTGGCGGCCGTCGCCCTCCTCCCGTCGCTCGCCCTCGTCCGGGCAGGCCGCTGGCCCGCGCTCGCCGCGCTGACCTTCACCGTGGTGGCGGGCGGGTCGCTGGCCGCGGCGCGGTGGCCCGCCGGCAACCCGCTGACCGAGCCCGGCGCCGCCTTCTCGACCCTGCACCGGGGGCTGCGCGGGTGGCTCGACGTGACCCTGCCCTATCACCCCGGGACGGAGCCCCAGGTGCGCGTGCTCGTCCTGGCGGTATGGCTGGTCCTGACGCTGCTCCTGGCCTTCCTGCTCGTGGCCCGGCCACGGCCACTGGCGGCCTCGATCGTGGCCTTCGTGCCCTTCGCCATCGTGGCCGTGGTCTACGACCTCTCCCACCCGGCCGTGCGCGCCGCCGTCTTCCTGGGGCTGGCCCTGACCGCGTTGGGTCTGGAGACCGCGGACGGACGGCCGCGGGCCCATGCCCGCCAGGCGACGGGCCTGGGCGCGGCGGTGGTGATCGTGGCCCTGCTGGCCGCCGCGCTGCCCGGGGTGGCCCGGGGCAACCTGCTCTCCTGGCGCGACTGGCGCTTCGTCAGCGGCAGCACCCGCGTGGGCGTGAGCTACGTGTGGAACCAGAGCTACACGGGGCTGTCGTGGCCACCGACGCACACGGAGGTCCTCAAGATCCACGCGGACCAGCCGTCCTACTGGCGGGCCACGGTGCTCGACAAGTTCGACGGCACGCGGTGGGTGCAGGACCTGCAGTCGACGGCCTGGGGAGCCCCCGGCAAGACGCTGCACGTGCCTGCCGCCGAGGTACCGCCCGGGCGCCTGCACAAGGTGACGACCACGGTCGAGGTGCGCGGGCTGGTCGAGCCCTACCTGGTGGCGCCGGGCGAGCCGCTGTCGTACGCGGTGCCGAGCTCCTCGGGTGGCGGGTTCATGAGCACGAACGGGGTGGTGCGCACGGACCATCCCCCGGCCCGCGGCACCCAGTACACGGTGACGTCGGCCATCGTCGACCCGGAGCCGCCGGCGCTGCGTCGCACCTCCACGAACTACCCGGAGAGCGTGGTCAACACCGACCTCCAGTTCCTCGATGGCGGCGAGTCCGTCCAGCCGTTCGGGGCACCCGGTCGCGAGCCGCAGACGGTCGCCCGGCTGCGCCAGTCGGAGACGGTTCCTCAGCTCCACGGCTGGCTCGCCGCCTACCAGCAGGCCCGTCAGGTCGTCCGGCAGGCCGGGGCCAGGAACCCGTACGACGCCGTGGCCGCCCTCGAGGCGTACTTCCGCACGAACTACCGGTACGACGAGCACGTCTCCCTGGCCGGGCTCCCCGGCTCGCCGCTGGCCGACTGGGTCGTGGACGGCCAGGGCGGCTACTGCCAGATGTTCTCCGGGGCGATGGCCGAGCTGCTGCGCCTCATGGGCATCCCGGCGCGCGTGGCCGAGGGCTTCACCGCGGGGACGCTCGACACGAGCGGCGTGTACCACGTCGACGACCACGACGCCCACGCCTGGGTGGAGGCGTACTTCCCGGGGTACGGCTGGCTGCCCTTCGACCCGACCCCGACGCGCGACCTGTTCACCCACGCCTCGACGTCGAACAAGCTGAGCGACGCCGCCCGCGGAGCCCGGACGGCGGGGCCGAACCCCTTCGGGAACCTGCACCGGATCAACGACTTCCAGGTGCCCGGCCAGAGCACGCCGCTCCCCTCCGCCGGCCACTCGGCGGCCACACGCCTGCTGCTCGCCCTGCTCGCCCTGGCCGCCGCCCTCCTGGCCGCCATCGTGGCCTTCAAGACGGGGCGACACGTGCTGCGCAGCCGGGCTCGCGATCCGCGTCGCCTGGCCGCGGCCTCCCGGGCCGACATCGTCGCCTTCGCGCGCGACCAGCGCCTGGCCCTCTCGGGGACGCTGACCAACCGGGAGCTCGCCGGCGAGCTCGGGCGTGCCTTCGCGGTCGATGCCGACGGCTGGGCGGTGGCCGCGGACCGCGCCCGGTTCGGGCCGCCGGCAGGCTCGCCCGCCGCCGCGCGCGAGGTGCGGCGCGAGACGCGCCGGCTCCTGTCCGAGCTGCGCCACCGGCTGCAGCGACGGGAGCGCCTGGCGGGCGCCGTGTCCGTGCGCTCGCTCTTCCCGGGGTAGCTCAGCAGCGCCTATCCTGCGGGTGTGAGCGAGGTCTACGAGCTGTTCCAGGAAGGCCGCCGCCGGCTCGCCCGCGGCGAGACCGCGCAGGCCACCGTGCCGCTCGAGCGCGCGCGCCGCGCGGAGCCCGACAAGGCCTCGATCCGCGAGGCCCTCGGCTGCGCCTACCTGCGCCTGCGCCGCTACGAGGAGGCGGCCCGGGAGTTCGAGGCCATGCTCGACCTCGCCCCGAACGACCACTACGGCTACTACTGCCTGGGGCGCGCGCAGGAGGGACTGGGGCGGCGGACGCTGGCCCGCGGCTCGTACAAGATGGCCACCTGGCTGCGTCCCGGATGCGACGACTACCGCCGCGCCCTCGAGGCCAACGCCCGGGCCTGACGGCCCGTCCGTGAAGGCCCTCATCCAGCGCGTGAGCCGCGCCGAGGTGCGCGTGGACGGGACGGTGGTGTCCGCCATCGGCCCGGGCCTGCTCATCCTGCTCGGCGTGGCCCGGGACGACCCGCCGGAGGCGGCCGCACCGCCTGGCCGGCGCGCGTGGCCGGCCTGCGCGTCTTCCCCGCCGACGACGGCCGCTTCGACCGCAGCCTGCTCGACACCGGGGGCGAGGCCCTGGTGGTCAGCCAGTTCACGCTCCTTGCGGACACGAGCCGCGGGCGGCGGCCGAGCTTCACCGAGGCGGCGCCGGGCGAGGAGGCCGAGGCGGGCTACGAGGCCTTCTGCACGGCGCTCCGCGAGACGGGCGTGACCAGGGTGGCGACCGGGGTCTTCGGGGCCAGGATGGCGGTCGAGCTGGTCAACGACGGCCCCGTGACGATCCTGCTCGAAACCTGAACCCTTTGCTACCGTACGGAGACCGGTACGGCGGTGCAACTTCGAGTGGGGCACGTGGAAGGTGGGTCTCGTACCCGCCTTTTTTGTGGCCTCGGAGCGGAAACGGACGGACGAAAGGAGGAGCGACATGGCGAGCAGCGATCTGCCGCGGGCAGAGATCCCCGCCGACGTCGAGCGCGCCGTCACGTCGCAGCTCCCGGACGTCGAGGTCGTTCGACGTCCAGCTCTCCGCGAGCTCGCTCCGCGTGCTCATCGACCACCCCGGCGGGGTCGATCACGAGCTCTGCACGTCCGTGACCAACGTGCTGCGGCCCTACCTCGACCGGTTCACGCTCGAGGTGTCGTCGCCGGGCATCCCGCGCCCGCTCATCCGGCCGGCGCACTTCCGCCGCTTCGTGGGACACGAGATCGCGGTCCGGACGCACGAGCCGATCGAGGGGCGGAAGAGCTTCATCGGGGTCCTGCGCGACGCCGACGACGACCGCATCGTGCATCGAGCCGGACGACGAAGAGGACACGCTCGAGATCCCGTTCGGGCTCGTCCGCAAGAGCCATCTCGTGGAGGAGATCTAGAGATGTCGAAGGAGATCATCGAGGCCGTCGGTGGTCCTCGAGCGCGAGAAGGGCATCGACGGCGAGATCCTGCTGACCGCCCTCGAGGACGCCCTGCTCGCGGCCTACAAGAAGACGCCCGGACGCGGCCACGCACGCCAAGGTCGAGCTCGACCGCGACACCGGCGACATCCACGTGCATCGCCCTCACGCTGCCCGAGGAGGCGTTCTCGCGAACCACCCCGGCGTGCACTATGCCCGAGCCGAGGGTCGAGGCCGCCCGAGGCCCGTCCGAGGGCGAGGAGCCGGTCGAGATCGAGGAGCCCGAGCCGATCATCGACTGGGCGCAGTTCGCCGGCGACGAGATCGCCGTCACCGACGTCACGCCCGACAACTTCGGCCGCATCGCCGCGCAGACCGCCAAGCAGGTCATCCTGCAGCGGATCCGCGAGGCCGAGCGCGAGATGATGTTCGAGGAGTACCAGGACCGCGTCGGCGACGTCGTCACCGGCATCGTCCAGCAGTCGGACACCGCTACACGCTGGTCGACCTCGGCCGCGTCGAGGCGCTGCTGCCCGGCTGCGAGCAGGTTCCCGGCGAGCGCTACGAGCACGGGGCCCGCATCAAGGCGCGTCATCATCGAGGTCCGCTCCGGCACCAAGGGCCCGCAGATCGTGCTCTCGCGCCGCTCCGAGGAGCTGATCCGCGAGCTGTTCGAGCTCGAGGTCCCCGAGATCGAGAGCGGCCACGTCGTCATCCGCGCCGTGGCCCGCGAGGCCGGCTACCGCGCCAAGATCGCGGTCGAGTCGCGCGTCCAGGGCGTCGACCCGGTCGGCGCCTGCGTCGGTCCCCGCGGCTCGCGCGTGCGCATGGTCGTGGCCGAGCTGCGCGGCGAGAAGATCGACATCATCCCGTGGAACGACGAGCCGGCCCGCTTCGTCGCCAAGGCGCTCGCCCCGGCGCGCGTGCGCGAGGTGCTGGTCGACGACGAGAACGAGCAGGCGACGGTGATCGTGCCCGACGACCAGCTGTCGCTGGCGATCGGCCGCGAGGGCCAGAACGCCCGCCTCGCGGCCCAGCTCACCGGCTGGCGCATCGACATCAAGAGCGAGTCCGAGTTCGCCGAGGAGGAGGCCGAGATCGCCTTCTCGGGCGGCGAGGACGACGACGCCGTCGGCGGTCGCTGCGCGGCCATCCTCGGCTCGGGCCAGCGCTGCCCGAACAGCGCGCTGCCGGGCTCCCGCTACTGCGGCATGCCCGCCCACCGCGAGCTCGCGGCCCAGGAGGAAGGCGCCACCGCCTGACCGCGCCGCCGCGCACCCGTCCCCGAGTCGAGCATGCCTGCGTCGGCTGCGGCCGGCGTGCGCCGCAGGACGAGCTCGTGCGGCTCTGCACCTGGCCGCGACGGCGAGTCTGCGCGTGGGGCCGGGGCCGACGGCCGCGGAGCGTACCTCCGCGCTCGAGAGCTGTGTCGTCCGTGCGCGCGACGGGGCGGTCCCTGACACCGCACGCTGCGCGCCACGTGACGCTTCCCGACGACCTCTGGAGCCGCCGTCGTGGCGTCCGGGCCGCCAACACCCCGATGGTAGAATCAGAGGTTCGATGCCCAAGAAGCGCGTAGCAGACATCGCCCGCGAGCGCGGGCTCGAGCCCGCCGAGGTCGCGCGGCGCCTGGCCGAGGCCGGCGTCAAGCTGTCCGGCGACGCCGTCGACGAGGCCGCCGCCGCGCGTGCGCTCGGCGGCTCGCCGCCCGGCGCGCAGCAAGACCGCCGCCGTCGCGGCGGCGCCTCCGCGCGCTGCCCGGCCTGCCGCGGCGCCCGTCGGCTCGTCGCGGCCCTCCGGCGCGGCCGGCGGCCGAGCCTCCGGCGCCCGCCGCTCCGCGGACGCCGCCGTGCGCGCCCGGGCGGCAGGACGACGCGGCCGTCAGCGGCCGCGACGATCGGCTCCCTGTCGCCGCGAGGGCGGCGGTGCCCGCCCGCGGCCCGACCGGCGCGCGGTCGCGGCCGGCCGCGTCGCCCGTCCCCAGCGCGCGGCGGCGCGGCCGCGGCGCCGGCGCCGCGTCGTCATCGACACCGGCGCCGCGCGCCCGCAGCGCGACCTGCAACCGCGCGCCGCGGCCGCGGCCGCGGAGAGCCGCGCGAGAAGCGCGAGGAGGCGCCGCTCCCGACCGGTCCGGTGACGGTCCAGTCCGGCGTCACGGTCAAGGACCTCGCAGCCGCGCTCGGCGTCTCCACCGCCGTCATCATCAAGACGATGATGGGCCTCGGCGAGCTGGTCACCATCACCCAGTCGCTCACCGACGACGCCGTCGAGCTGATCGGCGCCGAGCTCGACCGCGAGATCACCATCACGCACGCCGCCGACGAGGTGGAGACCGACGAGGTCTTCGAGGACGATCCCGCCGATCTCGAGCCGCGCGCGCCGGTCGTCACCATCATGGGCCACGTCGACCACGGCAAGACGTCGCTGCTCGACGCCATCCGCGAGACCTCCGTCGTCTCGACCGAGGCCGGCGGCATCACGCAGCACATCGGCGCCTACCAGGTGGACGTCGACGGCCGCAAGGTCACGTTCCTCGACACCCCGGGCCACGAGGCCTTCACCGCCATGCGCGCCCGCGGGGCCAAGGTCACCGACGTCGTGGTGCTGGTCGTGGCCGCCGACGACGGCGTGATGCCGCAGACGATGGAGGCCATCGACCACGCCAAGGCCGCCGAGGTGCCGATCGTGGTCGCGGTCAACAAGATCGACCGCCCCGACGCCAACCCCGAGCGGGTGCGGCAGGAGCTCACGAGCGAAGGGCTCCAGCCCGAGGAGTGGGGCGGCCAGACGATCTTCGTCGACGTCTCCGCCAAGCAGCGCACCGGCCTCGAGCAGCTGCTCGAGATGCTCGCCCTGCAGACCGACGTGCTCGAGCTGAAGGCCAACCCCAAGGCTCCGGCCTCGGGCGTCATCATCGAGTCCCGGCTCGACATCGGCCGCGGCCCCGTGGCCACCATGCTCGTGCAGCGCGGCACCCTGCACGGCGGCGAGGCCGTCGTGGCCGGCGACGCCTGGGCCAAGGTCCGCGCCATGTACGACTACACCGGCAAGCGCATTCGCGAGGCCGGGCCGGCCGTGCCGGTCGAGATCCTCGGCTTCGACCACCCGCCGACCGCGGGTGAGCGCGCGCGTGTCGTCGAGTCCGAGCGCGTGGCCCGTCAGGAGGCCCAGCGCCGGGCCCAGCGGCTGCGCACCGAGATGCTCTCGAGCCGCCAGAAGGCCGTCTCGCTCGAGGACCTCTTCGCCCAGGTCTCCGAGGGCGCCGTCCGCGAGCTCAACCTGATCATCAAGGCCGACGTCCAGGGCTCCGTCGAGGCCGCCGTGGGCGAGGTGGAGAAGATCAAGAGCGACGAGGTGGCCGTCCGCGTCATCCACACCGGCGTCGGCGCCATCGCCGAGAGCGACGTCATGCTCGCCGCCGCCTCGCGCGCCATCGTGGTCGGCTTCAACGTCCGCCCGAACGCCGAGGCTCGCCAGCTGGCCGAGCGCGAGGGCGTCGACATCCGCACCTACCGCGTGATCTACCAGCTCACCGAGGACATCGAGAAGGCCCTCGTGGGCATGCTCGCGCCCGAGGAGGTCGAGGAGGTCATCGGCGAGGCCGAGGTCCGCGCCCTCTTCCGCGCCTCCCGCCTGGGCACGATCGCCGGCTGCTACGTCACCAACGGCGTCATCCAGCGCAACGCGCGCATCCGCGTCATCCGCGAGGGAGCGGTCGCCTGGGAAGGCGGCATCGCCTCGCTGCGCCGCGTCCAGGACGACGTCCGCGAGGTCGCCCAGGGCCTCGAGTGCGGCATCCTGCTCGAGGGCTTCAACGACGTGAAGGAAGGCGACGTCCTCGAGGCCTTCACCACACGCCAGGTCGAGCGGAGCGAGCTCTAGCGCGAACGGGGGGCAACCTGCGGTTTCCCCCCGTTGGCCCCCCTTCCCTGGCGGCGGGGCCTCGGTTTTCGGCGCGATGCGGTCGTTCCGTGGCGGGGCCGGGCTGGTGGCTTCGGCGCACCGGCAAAGCCGGCACGCCGACGCCGGATCGGGCTTCGCGCTGCCTCGCGAGGCTTGCCGCGGTGCAATTGCACGGAGGACACGCGTGCAATTGCCTCCCGTGACGCCTGCACGACCTAGGTGACGCCCGCGTGCGCCTCGCGCCGCTACCGAGCGGCCGGCGCGTTCGGAGCGATCCGAACGTCCGTGGCGCCGTCCGCGCTGTCCGCCTGCTGGTCCTCCACCAGCGGATGCCGGGCGAGCTCGTCGCGGACGGCCGCCCGCACGGCGCCGGTGCCCCGGCCGTGGATGACGCGCACCTCGTCGGCCCCGGCCAGGTGGGCGGCGTCGACGAAGGCGCGTACGGCCTCCCTGGCCTCGTCGGCCCGGCGGCCGCGCACGTCGAGCTCGCGCTCGACGCTCACAGGAGCGGTGGCGCGGATGACGACCGGCGGCTCGGGGCGAGAGATACGACCGCCGGTGGGGTCCGGCTCGAGCTCGGCCAGCGGGACCCGCACGCGCAGGCGCCCGCCCTGCACCTCCGCCGCGTCCCCGGAGACGGAGACGATCGTGCCTCGCACACCCAGGGCCGGAGCGACCACGGGGTCGCCGGCCGCCAGCGGGCCGCCCCGCGCCACCGGTAGGGGCGCCGCGGCCGCCCGCAGCACCTGGCGCGCCGCCCGCGCCCGCTCGTCGGCGGCGCCGAGCCGGCGGTCCCGCTCGCGCGCGGCGTCGTCGCCGCCCTCGACCGCCTCCCCGGCGGCGCGGCGCTCGGCCTCGGCTCGCCGCGCGGCGCGGACCTCGTCCCGCAGCGCCTCGACCTCCCGCAGGGCGGCGGCGAGCTCGGCCTCGGCCTCCGCGGCCGCCTCGGCGCGGACCCGTTCACGGGCATCCCGGGCGCCGGCGGCCAGCGCCTCGACCGCCGCCTCCAGCTCGTGGGCGCGGGCCTCGGCCGCGGCGCGCGCTCCCTCCATGGTGCTCCGCGCCGCCGCGGCCTCCTCGCGCTCGCGCTGGGCGTCTCGCTCGGCGCGGGCCGCATCGGCCAGCAGGCGCTCCAGCTCGGCGCGGCCGGCGCCGAGGTTGGCGCGGGCCGCGGCGAGCAGCTCACGCTCGAGCCCGAGCCGCTCCGCGATCTCGAGCGCATGCGAGGCACCGGGTCGCCCCAGACGCAGGCTGTAGGTGGGCTGCAGCGTCTCCGGGTCGAAGCCGGCGGCGGCGTTCTCGACCGCCGCCGTCGCACCGGCCCACTCCTTGACCTCGGCCGAATGGGTGGCGGCCATCGTCAGTGCGGCCTGGTCAACGAGCCGGTCGAGCACGGCCACGGCGAGCGCCGCTCCCTCGACCGGATCGGTGCTGGCGCCGATCTCGTCCAGCAGCACCAGGGTGCGCGGCCCGGCCGCGGCCAGGATGGCCTGCAGGTTGCGAAGGTGGCCGGAGAAGGTGGAGAGGCTCTGCTCGATCGACTGCTCGTCGCCGATGTCGGCGAGCACACGGTCGAACACCGGCAGCCGGGCGCGCTCCGCCGGCACGCGCAGCCCCGACTGGTGGAGCAGGGCCAGGAGACCCACCGTCTTCAGGGCCACGGTCTTCCCGCCGGTGTTCGGCCCCGAGATGATCACGGCGCGCAGTCCCTCGAGCGGAAGATCGACTGGGACGGCCGTGGCCGGGTCCAGCAGCGGATGGCGGGCGGCGCGCAGGTCGACCCCGTCGGCGAGCTCCACCCGGCACCCGTTCCACCGCCGGGAGAGGGCCGCGCGGGCCAGCGCGAGGTCGATCTCGGAGAGCACGTCCACGGCGTCGACCAGCGCCGCCCCGTGGGCGCCGGCGGCGGCCGAGAGCTCCGTGAGGATGCGCTCGACCTCGTCGCGCTCGGCCCCGATCAGCTCGCGCAGGCGGTTGGAGAGCTCGACGATCGCGAACGGCTCGACGAACAGGGTCTGCCCCGACCCGGACGCGTCGTGGACGATCCCCGGCACGTGGGCGCGGTCGGTGGCCTTGACGGCCAGGACCGGCCGGCCGCCGCGCTCGGTGATGAAGGTCTCCTGCAGGTGCTCCTGGAGGGCGGGGGAGGCGGCCATGGCCGCCAGGCGGTCGGCGGTTCGCTGGCGGACGGTGGCGAGGTCCCGCCGCAGCTGCCGGAGCGCCGGCGTGGCGTTGTCGCGCAGGTCCGAGCCATCGGGCTCGACGGCCCGCTCGATCCGCTCGGCCAGCGCCGAGAGCCCCGGCTCGATCGTGGCCACCCGGCCGGCGAGCCTCGGGATCTCGGGATCGTCCTCGAGCCGGCGGTGCACTGCCGCCGCCACCCGGGAGGTCGCGGCGACCTCCGCGAGCGCCGCGGGGTCGAGGACACCGCCGCGGGCCGCACGATCCGCCGCGGCCCGCACGTCCCTGGCTCCCGTGAGCTCCGGCGGCTCGTGCTCCGCCAGGTACAGCGCTTCCTCCGTCTCGGCCACGCGGCCGGCGACGACCACCGGATCGGGCGACGGGAGCAGCGACGCCGCCAGCGCCTGACCGCCGGCGAACGCCGTCTCGGCAGCCAGGCGGGTGCGGATGGCGTCGAAGCCCAGGGCGTCCAGCGCGAGGTCGTCCACGCCCCAAGCGTACGGTGGCGATGGCTCAGGCCGGAACGGCGATCTCCCGTTCGACCGGTGCCGTCAGGCGCCGGCGGGCGTAGGTCACGACCGCGAGGAGCCAGGTGAACATCGTGCCGATGAACAGGCGCTGGGCGAGGCCGAAGTAGGCGTCGCCGGCGAACGGGATGAGGACGAACGTGGCCACCGCGGCGGCGGTCCAGAGGCGCGTCGGCCAGGCCATCGGCCGCCAGGCTGGGTCCCGGCGGAAGCGGCGGCTGCACAGGACCATCACGAGCACGACGGACACGAAGGTGAGGACGCCCGCCGCCTGGTGGATCTGGCCGTGGGTCGACGTCTTCGCGGTCTCGCCGTCGGCGTGAAAGACGGCCGACACGAAGCTGCCGAGCGCGGAGACCGACAGGATCGCCGCGACGGTACGGGAGCCGGCGAGCGTCCGGCGCAGCACGGCGGCGGCGCAGAGCGTGCCCATGCCCGAGGCGACGAAGGCGACGGCCATGAGCGACCCGCCGCGCCCGAGGGCGAGCTCGCTGACCGCCTGGCTCAGCGGGTGGTAGTGGTCGCGCTGGACCAGATGCAGGACGACGACGATGATCGGAAAGGTGGCCAGGCCGGCCAGCGCGATGCCGGTGAGGGACCTGGTGCTCAGTGCGGGGTGGTGCATGGGAAGCCTCCTGGTCGGGACGACTCCGACCGTATGGCGGGGGCGCCGTTGCGTCGTCGGCCCGGCGGCGGATCCAGGCGCTGATCCTCCGTCCCGGATCTCGTCCCCAGGACGAGGCGGATCGCCCTGCAGACGATGCGCGGCCGCGCTCGCGGGATTACGTTTGTCCCGTGCATGCCGGCGCGGTCCGCCCGTGGTCGCGGCCCCTCGACTGGCCGGCGCGTGAGCTCGCCCTGCCGCTCTTCATCGCAGCGTGGACCCAGATCGATGTGTGGGGATCGCCGCCCTTTGCCTTCGGCAACATGGTCGGCCCGCGCTGGGTTGTCTCCCTGCTCTACGCGGTTACCTCGCTCGCCCTCATATGGCGAAAGCAGTCGCCCCTTGGCGTCCTCGCCTTCGTGGTCGCGGCCGATTCCGCCGTGTACGTCGCGTTCGGGGCGCCGGAGGCGCTCGGATCCTTCCTCCCGCTTCTCCTGGCGCTCTACTCGGTCGGGCGATACGCGAGCCCGGCAACCGGCGCCCTCGCTGTCCCGCTGGCTGCGCTCGCCATCGCCGTCCACGATCTGACGGACCCGGCGTTCAGCTTCAGCGGCTCGACGTCGTTCTTCTGGCTCGTGCTCGCCGCCGCGTGGCCGCTGGGCTACGCCTTTCACCGGCGGGATCTCGAGCACGAGGCGCTCGCGAGCGAGGGAGCCGACCGGGCGCGGGCGGCCGTCGAGGCCGAGCGCAGCCGCATCGCGCGAGAGCTCCATGACGTCGTGGGCCACGGCCTGAGCGTGGTCGTCCTGCAACTCGTGGGGGCGGTCGGGCTCCTGGACAAGGGCGACACCGCGGCCGCGCGCTCGCGCCTGCTCACCACCGAGCGGAGCGCCCGCGACGCCCTGGCCGAGATGCGCCGGCTGCTCGGGCTGCTCGACGACGGCGGGGAGACGTCGCTCACGTCCCAGCCAGGCCTGGCCCAGCTCGATCGCCTGGTGGCCGAGACACGGTCGGCGGGCGCCGACATCGACGTCACCGTCACCGGCGCCCCGGTGGAGCTCCCGCCCGGCGTCGACCTGGCTGCCTTCCGCATCCTGCAGGAGTCGCTCACGAACGTGCTCCGCCACGCGCGTCCCGCACGGGCCCACGTTCACCTGGGCTATGAGCCGGACGCCGTGGTGGTCGAGGTGCGGGACGAAGGTCGGAGCCGGGGCGAGCCGGGCCGGGACGGACGCGGGCTCACGGGGATGCGCGAGCGCGCGGCGGTGTACGGCGGCGAGCTGGAGGTCGGTCCGCGGCGCGAGCAGGGCTACCTCGTGCGGGCCCGCCTGCCGGTGGCGTCGTGACCGGCCCGATTCGCATCGTCATCGCCGACGACGAGGCGATCGTACGCGACGGCCTGCGGACGATCATCGAGCTCGAGGACGACCTGGACGTCGTCGGGGAGGCCTCGGACGGCGCCGAGGCCGTGGCCGTGACCCGCGAGCTCGAGCCGGACGTCGCGCTCGTGGACATCCAGATGCCGCACGTCGACGGCCTCGAGGCCACGCGCCGGCTTCTGGCCCTGCCCAGGCCACCAAGGGTGCTCGTCCTCACGACGTTCGACCTGAACGAGTACGTGTACGAGTCGATGAAGGCCGGCGCGAGCGGCTTCCTGCTCAAGGATGTGCGGCGCGGCCAGCTGACCGACGCCGTCCGGACGGTCGTGGCCGGGGAGACGCTCGTCTCGCCCGCGATCACGCGACGCTTGATCGAGGAGTTCTGCCGGCGCCCGTCTCCGCGGGGCTCGACGCCGCCCGAGCTCGCGGAGCTCACGCCCAGGGAGCTGGAGGTGCTCTCGCTCGTCGGCAGAGGGCTGTCGAACCGTGAGATCGCGGCAACCCTCGTCGTGGCCGAGACCACCATCAAGACGCACGTCGCGCACATCCTGGACAAGCTCGGACTGCGCGACAGGGCCCAGGCGGTGGTCGTGGCCTACGAGACCGGGGTCGTCACGCCGGGCGCGGCCGGCTCGCTCCCCTGACGGGGCGTTCGCGTGCCTACCCGTCGACGAGAAGCCCGTTCAGGGGGCCGGAGAGCCCCTCCGCCCGCCGCGACAGGTGCGGGAGCCGGACCAGCCGGTGGGTGAGCGGCAGGTCCTGCTCGCGGCGTTCGGCCTGCTCCTGCGAGATCGGCTTCCACAGGCGCTCGATGGTTTCCAGCGGGTCCTCGGGCAGCTCCTCCTCGCGCCGGTCGAGATGCTCGGCCCACAGCCGCCGCCGCGTGCCGCGCGCCAGGCCGGGGTCGTCCGTGACCACGTTGACCTCGGAGTCGTTGAAGAGCGAGTGCTCGTTCAGGTTGGCCGAGCCGACGGTCAGCCAGCGGTCGTCCACGATGCCCACCTTGGCATGGATGTAGACGGGCTTGCTCCGGGCGCCGTCGTGGGCGTAGATCGTGCACGGGACCAGGCGCCCGTGACCGTCGTCCGCGTCGAGCAGCACGCCCAGCTGTCCCCGCGTGTCGTCGGCGCCGTCGTTCGGGCGAGCCGGAAGCAGCAGCACCAGTCGGAACTCGGGTGTCGGCGGCTGCCGGAGCTTGTCGGTGAGGACGGCGACGATCTCCGGCGACCAGAGGAACTGGTTCTCCAGGTAGATGAGGAACTGGGCGCTCCGCAGGGCGGCCAGGTACGCCTCGAGCAGCCGGAAGTCGCCTCGCGGCAGGGCCGGATAGACGTGCTCCGGCACCGTGCGCACGAGCTGCACCGTGTGCGGGCCTTGGGGCTCCGGCTCCGGGCCCTCCTCGAGGGCCTCCCCGGTCAGGGCCTGCCAGCGGAGGCGCCAGTGCCTGGCCACGTCGGCCACGACGGGCCCCTGGTGGCGCGAGGCCACATCGTGCCAGCCGATCCCGTCGCGCAGCGGGTGGGCGCTGGAGTCGTCGCGGTCGCCGGCGAGGGTGGTGAGGTCGAGCCCGCCGACCCAGGCCACCCGGCCGTCGACGATCACGAGCTTCTCGTGATGGCAGTGCATCGGCCGCTCGCGGTCGTCCGTCACGCACTCCACGCGGGAGCCGCGCACGAGCTCCTCGCGCATCTCGCGCACCATGCTGCGCCCGGGACGGAAGAGGGGGAGCGGCGCCCCGGCCCACACCAGCACGCGCACGGGGATGCGCTCGGCCAGCTCGGCCAGCAGGTCGTGCAGCGCCTGTCCTTCGGGTCCCATCCGGAAGTCGGGGGTGAAGTACCAGCCCGCCAGGTGGGCGAAGTGGCGGGCGCCGCGCAGGTCGTCCGCGATGCGCGGCAGGACCGCGGCCCCATCGACCACGACCTCCATCGAGCACCCCGTGCGGGGAGGCGGGTCCCCGGACGCCCAGCTCCCGGGAGGGACGTCGAGGACGTGCTCCCACCCGTACTTGCGCAGGCGCCGGCGGTGGTGACCGCGCACCGCCTGCTCGAGCGCGTGCCCCAGCCGCAGGTCGAGGCCGCTCACCGCGTTCCGGACCGCCGCGCCGCCGCCGTCCATGCGGCAGACCGTATTCGCTCCGACCGCACGGCGTCGCGGCTCCCGCTGCTTCTTACACTGCGCGAATGGCCTCGGGATACGTCGGCATCCTCTCGTTCGACCTGCACTTTCCGGAAGGGGGGTCGCTCAAGGGCAAGCGCAAGGAGCTTCTCTCGCTCAAGAGCGATCTCCAGCGCCGCGTCGGTGCGGCCGTGGCCGAGGTCGACTACCACGACCTGTGGCAGCGGGCCCGGCTCACCCTGGCCGTGTGCGACCGAGGTCATCACACGCTGCTCGAGCGCCTCGACGCCGCCGAGCGCCTGGCCGTATCGCGCGGCTACGAGGCGGGTCCCTTCCTGCGCGAGGTCGTCACCCCGGAGGACCTGGCTCCGTGAAGGTCACGCCGCGCATGCGCCGGGTCAACGAGAGCCTGCGGCAGGTGATCTCCGAGGCGGTCGGGGACCTGGCCGACCCCCGGCTGGGCTTCCTCACCGTGACCGGGGTGGAGTGCACGCCCGACTTCGACCAGGCGGTGGTCTACGTGCAGGTGCTGGGGGACGAGACGGCCCGCCGGCGTGGCCTCGAGGGCCTCGAGCACGCCCGCGGCGCCCTGCAGGAGCGGATCGCCCGGGAGGTGCGCGTGCGCCGCATCCCTCGCCTGAGCTTCGCCTACGACGAATCCCTGGACCGCGGCATGCGCATCGACGCCCTGCTCGAGGCCAACCCGCCGGTGCACGACGAGGACGGCGAATGACCCTGGCCTCCGACGCCGCGGCCGTCACCCGGCGGCTGGCGGCAGTCGAGCCCGTCTGCCTGACGACCCACGTGAGCCCGGACGGCGACGCCCTGGGCTCGCTCCTCGGGCTCGGGCTCGCCCTGCGGGCGGCGGGGCGGGACGTGCGCATGCTCGTGGCCGGGACGGATCCCTGGCCGCCCGAGTACGACTTCCTGCCCCTGGAGCTGATCGAGCGCCAGGAGCCCGAGGACCTGGCCGGCCGGACGCTGTGGGCGCTCGACTGCGGCAGCGCCGCCCGCATGGCCGTCCCCGCGGGGGCGGCAGAACGGGCCGCGGCCGTGGTCAACGTCGACCATCACCACGACAACACGCGCTTCGGCGACCTGGTGCTCGTCGACCCCGACGCCGCCTGCACGGCGCAGATCGTTCATGCCCTGCTCCTGCACGCGGGATTCGCGGTGCCGCCCGAGGCCGCCGAGGCCCTGTACGTGGGGCTCGTCACCGACACGGGCCGCTTCCAGTACCCGAACACCGATCCCGCAGCCCTGCGGCTGGCCGCCGACCTCGTGGCCGGCGGCGTGCAGCCGACGCGCCTGTTCTCGGCCATCTGGGAGCGCGAGCCGCTGGCCAAGAAGCGCCTGCTCGGGCTCGCCCTGGAGCGGGCCCGCCCGGCCCTCGGCGGCCGGCTCCTGACCACGACCCTGTCACGGGAGGACTTCGAGACCACCGGGGCCTCGGAGCCGGAGTCCGACGGCGTGATCGACCATCTCCGGGCGGTGGCCGGAGTCGAGGTGGCGGCGGTCATCCGGGAGACGCTCCGTGACGGCGCCGGCCGGCGCAAGGTCTCGCTGCGCGCGCGCGACGGCGGGGCCGACGTCTCGGCCATCGCCCGCAAGCGCGGCGGCGGCGGCCACCGGGGCGCGGCCGGGTTCGAGAGCGACGACAGCCCCGAAGCCATCGAGGCCTTCCTGGAGGCGGAGCTCCAGCCCGCCGGATGACGGTGCCGGACGGGGTGCTGCTGGTCGACAAGCCCGCCGGCCCGACGTCGTTCGGAGTGGTGGCGCGGATCCGCGGGGCGCTGCCGGGCCGGCCGCGCGTCGGGCATGCCGGCACGCTCGACCCCTTCGCCACGGGGCTCCTCCTGGTCCTGGTCGGGCGGGCCACCCGGCTGGCCTCGTTCCTGACGGCGCTGGACAAGCGCTACTCGACCACCCTGGTGCTCGGCGCGACGTCGGACTCGGGCGACCGAGACGGCGAGATCGTGCCCAGCGGCCTGCCGGTGCCCTCTGCCGCAGAGATCCGGGACGCGGCGGCGGCCTTCGTGGGCGAGATCGACCAGGTACCCCCGGCCGCCTCGGCGGTGAAGGTTGGCGGCCGCCGCGCCTATGCGCTGCACCGCGAGGGAGTCGAGGTGACCCTGACGCCGCGGCACGTGCGCATCGACACGCTGGAGGTGACGGGGTTGGAGGGCGACCGCGTCGAGCTCGACGTGCGCTGCTCGAAGGGGACGTACATCCGTGCCCTGGCCCGTGACCTGGGCGAGTCCCTCGGCTGTGGGGCGTACTGCGACGCCCTCAGGCGCACGGCCATCGGCGCCTTCAGCGTCGACGACGCCGCCTCGCCGGACGTGATCATCGAGGACCCTGCCGAGGGCTCCTGGTTCCGGTCGCCGTCGGCAGCCCTCGGGCATCTTCCCGCCCGGGAGCTGACCGAGGAGGAGCGTCGGGAGGTGCTGCACGGCCGGCCCCTCGTCCTGGCGGGAGAGGAGGGCCCGACTCGCTGCCTCGCCGGCGAGCGCCTCCTGTGCGTGGCAGAGCCTCGCGCCGGGCGGCTCCGGCCCACGGTCGTGCTCGGGAATCCGTCATGAGGATCGTCGAGGGGCTGGACGAGCTCCGGCCCGGACATCGCGTGGTGGCGCTCGGGACGTTCGACGGCGTCCACCTCGGCCATCAGCGGCTCATCGAGACGGCGGTGCGCGAGGCCGAGGCCGCCGGGGTCACCGCGGCCGTGGCCACCTTCGATCCCATGCCCATGGAGGTGCTGCGGCCCTCGCAGCCGCCGCCGCGCCTGTCCGGGATCGGCCGCCGCGCCGCCCTCGTGGCCGAGCTCGGGGCCGACGAGATGGTCGTCATCCGCTTCGACCGCGACCTGGCCGGCATGACGCCGCACGCCTTCGCCCGCCAGGTCCTGCAGGAGCGCTGCCAGGCCGTGCACGTGGTGGTGGGGGAGAACTACCGCTTCGGCCACCACGCCGCGGGCGACGCGGACGAGCTCGCGCGCCTCGGGCACGAGCTGGGCTTCGCCGTCACCGCCGTCCCCCTGCTGTTCGTCGAGGGTGAGCGTGTGTCGTCCTCCTGGATCCGCGAGCTGGTCTCGCAGGGTGAGGTCTCACATGCGGCCGCCCTCCTTGGCCGCGATCCCTGGCTCGAGGGCGCCGTGGTGCGCGGGGAAGGGCGCGGCCGGGAGCTCGGCGTCCCCACCGCCAACCTGGCCTGGCCGCCCGCGCGGGTGGTTCCGGGGCGAGGTGTGTACGCGGGCGTGGCCGTGCTCGGCGGCGGCGGCCCGGCGGGCGCCGAGCGGCATGGCGCCGCCATCTCGGCGGGATGGAACCCGACCTTCGGGCCCGGGCGAGAGCTGAGCGTCGAGGCCTACCTCCTCGACTTCGACGCCGACCTCTACGGCCGGCCGATGCGCCTCGAGTTCCGCCGCTTCCTGCGCCACGAGCTGCGCTTCGAGTCCGTGCCGGAGCTCGTGGACCAGATGCGGGCCGACATCGAGCAGGCGCGCGCCACCGTCCTCGATCGCCTCTAAGAGCATCTAAGTCACGAGGAAGCGCTCGAGCCCGGCAAGTACCTCGTCCAGCCGCGAGGTGTCGCCCCAGGCCCCGAGCAGCTCGAGCCTGCCCGTCCGGCGGTCGAAGCGCGGCTCGGCCCGGCCGACGAGCTCGTCGCCGACGAGGAGCGGGAGGACGTAGTAGCCGTACTCACGCTTCGCCGGCGGGACGTACATCTCCAGCCGGTAGCGGAAGCCGAAGAGCGCCTCGGTCCGGTCCCGATCCTGGACGAGGCGGTCGAAGGGAGAGAGGAGCGTGGCCCGCTCGCCGACCGGCGCGTCGCTCACCTCGGGATGGGCGTGCCACTCGCCCTTCACCAGCCGCACGCCCAGGGCGCGGAACCGCTGCGCCGCCAGCTGCCGCTCGGCGTCGCGCAGCGGCACCGTGCCCGTCTCGGGGTACCAGCGCCCGGCCAGGTCCCACAGCCGCTGGCCGCCGCGACGCCCGACGACGGCGATCTCGCCGTGGAGATGCAGGATCTGGAGCATCCGGCCGAGGTAGCGGCTCCCGTACCACCGATGCGCCTCGCGGTCGCTGACCGAGCGGTCCTCGAGGTCGCGGGAGAGCAGCGGGCCTCGCCGCTCGAGCTCGCGCAGCACGTAGCGTCGGAAGGCAGCGTTCTCCTGTAGGAACGCCCGTCGCCAGCGGTCCCGCTCGTAGGTGGTGGCGCGGCGGTGACGCCGGATCAAGGCGCGGATCAGGGGAAGCGACTCGATCGGGTAGACGTACGCGTCGAACTCGAACAGGGCGCGTTCCTCCCACAGCAGCCGGTCGAGCTCCGCCCGGTCGAACGCGCCCAGGCGGCTCCACAGGACGAGGTGCTGCGGAGGCGCAACGGTGGCGATCGGATCGAGCTGGAGGAACCCGAGATGGCGCACCGTCTCGAGGACGCCCTCCGCCGACCCGTCGAGGAGCTGTGCCCGCACGGCGATCCGCCTCGCCGCGGCCGGGCTCACCGTCCGCGTCACGTTCTAAGAGCCGGTGGCTCTAAGAATCGTCGTCCTCGCCGCGCTCGCGCTCCCGGGCCAGGAACTCCTCGAACTGGGCGGCCAGCTCGTCGCCGTCGGGGATGTCGGTCAGTCCCGAGCCGAGCGTGTCCACCCGGGCCTCGAGCTGGCGTACGTACCGGCTCACGTCCTCGTCGGCGGCCACGGCGCGGCCGACCTCGCGCTCGAAGACCACGGCCGCCTGGGCGAGCTCGGTCGTGTCGAAGCGGGTGTCGAGCAGGTCGCCCAGGCGCTGGACGAGGGCCAGGGAGGCCTTCGGGTTCGCGGCCACCGAGACGTAGTGCGGGACGGCGGCCCACAGGCTGGCCGACTCGAGGCCGGCCTGCCGGCACTGGTCGTGGACCACGCCGACGATGCCGGTCGGGCCCTCGTAGCGGGACGTCGTGAGGCCGAGGCGCACGGCCAGCTCGCCGTCGGCGGTCCCGGTGACCGGGACGGGGCGGGAGTGGGGGGTGTCGGCCAGGAGGCCGCCCAGCGTGACGACGAGCTGGATGCCGGTGGCCCGGGCCACGTCGACCACGCACTGGCTGAAGGTCCGCCAGCGGTTCTGGGGCTCGATGCCGACGAGCACGGCCACGTCGCGCTCGCCTCCCGGCAGCGCGGCGAAGGAGAAGACGTTCTCGGGCCAGTCGATGCGGCGCAGGCCCCCGTCGTCGAGGATGACCTGGGGCCGCACCTCCTGGAAGTCGTAGAACTCCTCCGGATCGATCTGGCAGAACGGCTGCGCGGCCAGGCGGTCCCGCAGGAACGTGGCCGACAGCGTGGCCGCCTGCCCGCCGTCGTTCCAACCCCGGAAGGCGCACACGAGCACCGGGTCACGGAGGGCCGGACGCTCGTTCCAGACGAGGGTCTCCATCGACGGCCACTCTACTGCGGCCCACCGTTGGCGATCCTGAACGGGAAGGCCGCCCGAACCTGGTTGCCGTGCAGATCCGCGGCCTCGACCTGCAGCCGGTAGTCGCCGTTGGGAAGCGAGCCGCTGGCCCAGTCATGGGCCAGGTAGTAGCGGAACCGGCCCGGCTGGTCCGGGTGGTTGGGACGTGTGCCCGGCGCGTAGATCAGGTGGAACGCGTTCTGCAGCCGGAACGGCTTGAGGTTCGCTCCGACGTGCCAGGGCTTGACCGCGCGTGCTCCCTGGAGGATCCGCCAGCGGAGCGTGCTCGGAGCCACGGGCATCCCGTTCCAGGGCGGCGGCACGGGGAGCGGCGTCGTGTCGTGCGCCTCCACGATCACGTCCACGAGCCCCCAGACGGCGTGGTGCGCCAGCACGCGGTCGCCATGCCGGAACTCGAGCCCCGTGACGACCGGGTGCGTGGACTTGGCGAACGGATGGAGGGCGCCCGGCCGGAGCGGGTTCAGGTAGCGGCCGCGTACGCGGCTCTCGGCGAAGTGGACGTGGCCCCAGCCCGCCGCGATGCGGCCCAGGACCTGTCCCGCCGCCACGTACTGGCGATCGCCCACGATCGGGTCGATGTGCCAGTACCCGAATGTCGGGCCGGCCGGGCCCTTGACCGCGATCGCCGTCGGATCATCGAAGAACACCGTCCCTGCGGCCACGGCGAATACCGGCGTCCCGTCCGGCGCGCTCACGTCGACGCCGAAGTGGAAGGCGGCGCTCGTGTCCGTCATGCGCGGGTCGTTCAGGAACCCGCGCACCGGATGCTGGCGGTCGAACGGCCTGACCGGCCATGGATAGGGCACGCGCGGACCCTACTCCGCGAGGACGTGGATTACGCCCGGGTGCGCCCGTAGGCGACGAGGACGCGCAACGCACGCAGCGTCTCGATGCCCCGCCACTCGATGTGCGACGCCATGCTCGGCGGCTCCCAGGTAATCGGCCAGCCACCGTCGATTGACTGCTCTGCGGCGAGGCGATCGAGGTGGGCATCGATCTGCTCGTCGCCGAAGAGGGCGCGCCATCTGCTGTCGGGGGTCGAGGCGAAGTGCAGCGGTGTCAGCCCGTAGCCCTCCTGGTCAGCCTCGGCGCGGAACAACCGCGCCCGCGACAGCGCAGCGGCGAGCTTCGGCGCGGCGGCATCGGCGCGCACGCGATCGGGGGCGTGCTCGACGAACGCGAAGCACTCGCGAAGGGCATGCGCCTCGTCGGGAGGTTGCTCGACCACGCTCCAGCAATAGCTCGTGACGCGCTCGCGCCAGGGATGCTCCACCTCGTGCTTGCAAAGCAGGGCGGCGATGCCGACGGTCGGCACGGGGCCGGCCGGGGTTGCGTCCTGCCAGTGGGCTGCGCGCGGGTAGGCGGTAGCGGACGGCAGCAGGGGCGGGACCGCTCCTCGCTCGTCGGCGACCGTCTCCAGGAATCCGCAGGCGTCGACGGCGAGGTCGCCGTCGAACGCGTCCGCATCGTCGAGCGCCTCGAGGGCCACCTCGACGTCGAGCGGCTGGCTGGACGGCGCGCGCTTGTCGGGCTCGAGCGCGTGACCGAAGCCACCGTCGGGGTTGCGATAGCCCCGGACGCAGTCCACAACCGCTTCCGGCGGACCGTCCCCGAAGAGGGCCGCGAAGAGGCGACGCTCCAGGAGCCGGGCCTCGCGGTGGATGAAGTCGCTTCCCTGAACGAACAGCTCGGCGTTCACGCTGCCGAGGATACGGCGCTGGGTGCGCCAAGTGGCATTCGCCGTACGCGCCAAGTGGCCCGGTGGCCGCTCAGCGCGTGAGCGCGAACGACCGGCCCACGGCCAGCGCGGACCGGACCTGCCCCGGCGACGCCCGATCGCCGACCATGACGTTCACCTGGTAGCTCCGCCGCCCGAGTGTCACGTCCGCCGCAGCGCCGCGGCCGCCGAAGCACTCGAAGCTCGGCCGCCTGACTGCGCGCAGCGCCTTCAGGGGCGCGCGCCCCCGTCTGACCGCCCGGGGGTCGAGATACTCGCCGCGCCGCCAGCCGACGATCACGACGACCGCCCCGCGCGGCGGGATCCGGTAGGCCGCCACCTGGCATGTCACCATCCGTGGCCGGACGCCGGCCGTCCCGGCCACGAGCAGCGTCAGGGGGTCGGTGACTGCGCTCGGCGCCGCGGCCACGCGATGCCAGTCCGGCGGCACCGTCACCCGGACGCCGCCGCCGGCGACGACCCGCCCGCCGCCCCAGGGCGCGACCGCGAGCGCGGCCGAAGCAAGAAACGCGGAGACCAGGGGATTCACGGGCACGGTCACACCGCGTACGCGGGCCCGCCGCCCGGAGGTCCGGACCCGAGGTCCGCTACCCTTCCTCTGTCCCCCGACCCGGCGCCGCGGCTCTTTGCCTGGCCGCGCGCCGCTGGGACGGGCGGAGAAACCCGACCGGGAGGCGCCATGCCGCTGACGAAGGAAGGCAAGCAGGAGCTCGTGCGGAAGTTCGGGCGAACCGAGACCGACACCGGCTCGGCCGAGGTCCAGATCGCGCTCCTGTCCCATCGCATCGGCGAGCTCACCGAGCACCTGCGCGTCCACCGGAAGGACCGGCATTCGCGCCGGGGCCTGCTCATGCTGGTGGGCCGCCGGCGCCGGCTTCTCGACTACCTCGCGCGCAAGGACATCGAGTCCTATCGCGGGGTCATCAAGGAGCTCGGCCTGCGCCGCTAGCCGGCGCGCGGCCACCGCATGGTGCGGTGACCGAGGAGGGCGGGCGCGCATGGGGCGCGTCCGCAGAGAGAGAAGAGAACACACGTGATCACGCAGAGCACGCCGCAGATCGGCGACGAGACCGTTACGTCCGTCGAGATCGGCGGCGAGACCATCACCCTGCGGGCCGGCAAGCTGGCCAAGCAGGCCGACGGCGCCGTCGTCGTGGAGAGTGGTGACACCGTCGTCCTGGCCACGGTCGTGGGCCGCGGCGAGGCGCGCGAGGGGGCCGACTTCTTCCCCCTCACCGTCGACATCGAGGAGAAGATGTACGCCGCCGGCAAGATCCCCGGCGGCTTCTTCAAGCGCGAGGGCAGGGCCTCGGAGAAGGCCACCCTGAACGCGCGCATGGTCGACCGCCCGATCCGGCCGCTGTGGCCGAAGGGGTTCCGCAACGAGGTGCAGATCATCGGCACCGTGCTGTCGGTCGACGGCGAGCACGCGCACGACGTCATGGCCATCAACGGCGCGTCGGCCGCGCTGACGATCTCGCCCCTGCCCTTCCTCGGGCCGGTGGGCGCCGTCCGCGTCGGCCGCTTCGGCAACGAGCTCGTCCTCAACCCGGCCCATGGGCGACATGGCCGAGTCGTCCCTGGACCTCATCGTCTGCGGCACGTCCGAGGCCATCACCATGGTCGAGGCCGGCGCCAAGGTCGTGGAGGAGGAGACGATCCTCGAGGCCCTGGCCCTGGCCCACGAGGCCATCAAGAAGCTGTGCGCCGCCCAGCTCGAGCTGCGCGACCGCATCGGCAAGCCGAAGTGGTACGAGGAGGACGTCCGCGAGGAGCTCGAGGTCCGCTACGCCCCGTCCTTCGACGCCCACCTCCGCGAGCAGGGGCTGGCCGGCATCTCGGTCGCCGAGTCCGAGCTCCTGTCCGCCGAGCTGCCGCCCGTCCCGGGCGACGCCGGCGAGGACGTCATGGTCCGCCGCATCCAGGTGGCCTTCGCCGCCCGCATGCTGGCCGACGACCGCCGCCTCGACGCCGTGCTTGGCGCGGTGGAGGCGCAGTTCGGCGCCGACCTGCGTGAGCTGTCCGACGCAGAGCAGGACTCCAAGGAGCTCAAGTCGGCCAAGCGCAGCGCCCTGTACGACCGCATCGAGGCCGAGATCGACCTGCCCTTCCCGGCGCGGCCCGAGAACGGCGCCCTCGACGCCCTGACCCGCAGCTGGGTCCGGCGCGCGGCCGACGCCGTCTACAAGCGCATCGTGCGCCAGAAGATCGCCGTCGACAAGCGCCGTCCCGACGGGCGCGCGGCCGAGGAGATCCGGCCCATCAACTGCGAGGTCTCGGTGGCGCCGCGCACGCACGGCTCCGCCCTGTTCACCCGCGGCCAGACCCAGGCCCTGACGCTCGTCACCCTGGGCACCGCCAAGGAGGAGCAGCGCATCGACGACCTGTCGCTGGACACGACGAAGCGCTACATCCACCACTACAACTTCCCGCCCTTCTCGGTGGGCGAGACCGGCTTCATGCGCGGCCCCAAGCGCCGCGACATCGGGCACGGCGCACTGGCCGAGCGGGCCCTCGTCCCGGTGATCCCGGGCGAGGAGGAGTTCCCGTACACGCTCCGGCTCGTGTCCGAGATCCTGGAGTCCAACGGGTCGTCCTCGATGGCCTCCGTGTGCGGCTCGACCCTCGGGCTGATGGACGCCGGCGTGCCCATCAAGGCGCCCGTGGCCGGCATCGCCATGGGCCTGATCAAGGAGGGCTCCGACCTCGTCGTCCTCACCGACATCCAGGGCGCCGAGGATCACCTCGGCGACATGGACTTCAAGGTGGCGGGGACCGCGGACGGCATCACGGCCCTCCAGATGGACATCAAGATCACCGGCGTCGACACCGGGACCCTGCGCCGCGCGCTGTCGCAGGCCCGCGACGCCCGGATCCACATCCTCGAGCGCATGGCCGAGGCCCTGCCCGCGCCGCGCGAGGCGCTCTCCGAGTTCGCCCCGCAGGTGCTCTCGGTCAAGATCGACCCCGACCAGATCGGGATGATCATCGGCAAGGGCGGCGAGACGATCCGCGGCCTCGAGGAGGAGTTCGACGTCAAGATCGACATCGAGGAGGACGGGTTCGTCCGCCTCTACGCCTCCGACGGCATTCGCGGCGAGCAGGCCCGGGCCCGCATCGAGGAGATGACCCGGCCCATCGCCGTGGGCGACCTGTACCGGGACCGCCGCGTGGTCAAGACGGCCGACTTCGGGGCCTTCGTCGAGCTGCGCAAGGGCACCGACGGGCTCCTGCACGTCTCCCGCGTGGCCCCGGGCGTCCGCATCGACTCCATCGAGCAGGTGCTGAGCCGCGGCGACATCGTCACGGTGGAGGTCACCGAGGTCGACACCGAGCGCGGCCGCATCGCCCTGCGCCTGGTCTCCAAGCGCGAGGGCGACGGCGAGGTCACGGCCGAGCAGGTCGGGGCGCGCTACAAGGAGCAGTTCCCGAACGCCGGCCAGGGTGGGGACCGCCCGCCGCGCGATCGCGGTGACCGCGGCGACCGCGGGGACCGTGAGGGTGGGGGCGGCTACCGCCCGCGCCGCCGTGGCGGCGGCGGGGGCGGAGGCGGCCGCGACCGCTCCTAGGGAAGTCGACGCGGCGGAGCTGCACGTCGCCCTCGCCGGCGACGATGCGGCTCCGCCGCTCGTCCTCCTGCACGGACTGGGCGGTACCTGGCGCCTGTGGCGCCGGGCGATCGACGGCTTTGCCCGGTCGTTCCGCGTGGTGGCCGTGGACCTACCCGGCTTCGGGCGCTCGAAGCCGTATCCCGGCGGGGGCTTCCCGCTCGACGGGGTGGCCTCGAGGCTGGCCGAGGCCCTCGACGTCCTCGGGATCGAGCGGCACCTGCTGGCCGGCCACTCGATGGGCGGTGGGGTGGCCATCGCCTACACCGCGGGACGACCCGAGCGCGTCGAGCGCCTGGTGCTGGTCTCGCCCGCCGGCCTGGTGGCCACCGGGGCCGTTCGCGCATCCTGGCGCACGCCGGCATGGCACCGCGTGGGACGGGAGGCGAGCCGCCTGGCCGAGCCGCTCCTGGTGGTGAGCCGCCGCTTCCGGCGCGCGGTCTTCGCCCGCCTCGTGCACGATCCCGACGCCCTGGCCACGGCCGACGTCCTCTCCCTGGTCCGAGGCTCGCGGACCGGAAGGGGCACTTCGGCCGCCGGCATCGCCATCGCCAACGCCGGCCTCCGCGACCGCCTCGACCGGCTGACAATGCCGACCCTGGTCATCTGGGGCAGCGACGACCGCGTGGTCAGCCCCGAGTACGGGAGCCGGCTGGCCGACGTTCTGCCCGACGGACGCCTCGTCGTCCTGCCCGAGACCGGCCATCTCCCGATGGTCGAGCGGCCGGAGGCGCTGGTGGAGGCGGTCGAGGACTTCGCCTGGGTCGAGCACGCCTCGGGCGTGTCCCGGAGATAGGGTTCGCCGTCGTGCCCGGCCACGAGCTGACGGTCCTGCCCTCCGGCCTGCGTGTGGTGACCGAGCGGCTCGAGGGGCGCCGCTCCGTCTCCCTCGGCCTGTGGGTCCGTGCGGGCTCGCGCGACGAAGACACCTCCCAGGGCGGCATCTCCCACTTCATCGAGCATCTCCTGTTCCGGGGGTCCTCGCGCTTCGGGGCGCTCGAGATCGCGCAGGTCTTCGATGCCTTCGGGGGGGACCTCAACGCCGAGACGGGCAAGGAGTCGACGCTGCTCGCCTGCCGTGTGCTCGACGTGCACCTGCGCCGCGGCCTCGAGGTGATGGCCGACATGCTGCAGCGGCCCGCATGGGCGGAGCTCGAGGCCGAGCGCGAGGTGCTCCTCGAGGAGATCGCGATGATCGAGGACACGCCCAGCGACCTGGTTCACGACCTTGCGGCCGAGGCCCTCTTCGGGGCGGAACACCCGCTCGGCCGGCCGGTCATCGGCCGCCGCTCCACCGTGGCGGCCCTTGGCCCCGAGGAGTTCGCGGCGTACCACGGCGACCGCTACCGCGCGGGCAACGTCGTCGTCTCCGCCGCCGGCTGCGTCGACCACGCGGACCTGGTGGGGCTCTGCGCCGAGCTTCTGGATGGCCTCGTTGCCGGCCGCAGCCCCGATCCCCCGTCGCGGCCCGTCGAGCGCCTCCGCCTGCGCGTCCTGGGCAAGGACATCGAGCAGTGCCACCTGTGCCTGACCGCGCCCGGGCTGGCCCGCGGGGACGAGCGCCGGTTCGCGGCCTCGGTCCTCGACACCATCCTCGGGGGATCGGCCTCGTCGAGGCTCTTCCAGGAGATCCGCGAGCGGCGTGGCATGGCGTACTCCGTCTACAGCTACGGCTCGAGCTACCACGAGACGGGCGAGGCGGGGGTCTACATCGGGACCCGGCCCGAGAACGTGCCGGCCTGCCTCGACGTCGTCCGCGACCAGGCCTCGGCTCTGGCCGCGGGGGAGCTCGAACCCGGCGAGCTCGAGCGGGCCCGCGAGCACCTCGAGGGGCGGATCATCCTCGGCCTCGAGTCTGCCGGAGCGCGCATGTCACGCCTCGGAAGAAGCGTGCTCGGCGACACCGAGATCCTCTCGCCCGAGCAGATCGCCGAGCGGGTGCAGGCGGTGACGGCCGGCGATGTGGCGGCGCTCGCCGCGGACCTCCTCGCGCCCGACGCCGTCTCGGCATCCGCCATCACGCCCGAGCCCGACCGATTCGTGGCCGCGGTGGCCCAGACGTTCCCGGCCCTGGCCAGGCAGGCGGCGTGATCCGCGTCGCCCTCGCCGGCGCCACCGGCCACGTGGGCCGGCCGCTGGCCGAGGCGCTGGAGGCGGCGGGGGACATCGAGCTGGCGGCGCGGGTGGCGCCCAGCCTGGCCGGCGCGGGACCAGGGACCTTCGGGTCCGTGACCGAGGCGCTCGGCGTCGTGCGCCCCGAGGTGGTGATCGACTTCACGCGACCCGACGTGGTGGTCGCCCATGCGCTCCTCTCCATCGAGGCCGGCGCCTCGCCCGTGCTCGGGACCACGGGCCTGGCGGAGTCCGAACGCAGCCACATCCACGACGCGGCGGAGGCCGCCGGGATCCCCGCCTTCTGGGCGCCGAACTTCGCGCTGGGCGCCGTGCTCATGATGCGCTTCGCCCGGGACGCGGCCCGTCACCTGCCCCGGGCGGAGATCGTCGAGCTCCACGGCGAGCACAAGCGCGACGCACCGTCCGGGACGGCTGCCCTGACGGCCGACCTCATCGATTCGGTCGCCGGCAGGGAGCCGGTGATCCACTCCGTCCGCCTGCCCGGGCTCGTGGCCCACCAGGAGGTGCTGTTCGGAGGCGAGGGTCAGCTCCTCACCATCCGCCACGACAGCTTCGACCGCACGGCCTTCGTGCCCGGCGTGCTGCTGGCGGTCCGCCGCGTCGCCCTCCTGCCGCCGGGCCTGACGATCGGCCTCGACGCCGTGCTCGAAGAGGCCGAGGGGGCCTAGGGTCTCTTAGAACTCATTTCAGAATGACCCTGACCGCGCTGGACGCCGCTGAACGGCCCGAGGCGGGTGTCCTCGGTCGGCGCCGTACCACTGACGAGTACTGCCACCTCCCTCGTCGCGGGCCGCGGACCATCCATCGACGCCCAGCCCGTGAGTCTCATTCTGAAATGAGTTCTTACTCGGCGCCGATGGCGTCGAGGGCGTCGGCGACCTGGGGGGCGAGCTCGTAGCTCAGCATGACGTGCTGGGCCTGATGGGCATAGCCGCGCGGGTGCCGGGCGCGGTTCTCGACCATCGCGTCGCAGCCGAACGGATGCGTGACGGGGTGGATGGTGATCTTCTCGCCTTCGGCGGCGAGCTCGATCTCCTCGGTCTCCTCCTCGGACACGATCTCCCGGACTGCGGCGGCGATCGGGCCGGCCAGGCTGCGGGGGAAGTCCACCCGCTGCACCTTGCCGTCGTCCTTGGGCGCCTCGAGGGCCAGCTGCCCGTCGTCGCCGGAGAGCAGGCGCACGGTGGCCGGGCGATCCGCGGCCACGCCCTCGACGACCTGGAGCTCCACGTCGCTCACGGAGCGCGAGTGTATGGGAGATCTCGGTAAGGACCACGCCCTGGCGAGCGAAGGCCCGGATATCGTCCGGGCTCGTGGCGGGCGTGGTGGACGACCTGATGCGCCGGTACTACGACCGGCGCGCGGCCGAGTACGACGACTGGTGGCTCGGCACCGGGCGCTTCGCCGGGCTTGACCGGCCGGGATGGGCGGCCGAGGTGAATCAGGTGGTGGCCGTGCTCGAGGGCCTGGTCCCGGCTCGCACCCTGGACGTGGCCTGCGGCACGGGGTTCCTCACCCGCCATCTTGGCGGGGAGCTCGTCGCGCTCGACCAGAGCGCGCGCATGGTCGAGATCGCCGCGGAGCGCCTGCCGCACGCGCAGCTGGTGCAGGGCGACGCCGTGCCCCTGCCCTTCGCAGACGGGGCGTTCGACCGCATCCACACCGGCCACTTCTACGGGCACCTGCTCCCGGTCGAGCGCGAGGCGTTCCTCGCCGAGACCCGCCGCGTCGGGCGGGAGCTCGTGATCGTCGACTCAGCGCGCCGTCCCGTGGTCGAGGCGGAGCAGTGGCAGGAGCGTGTCCTGAACGACGGATCCCGCCACCGCGTGTACAAGCGCTACTTCGCGGCCGCGGACCTCACGCACGAGCTGGGCGGCGGAAGCAGGGTGCTGCATGACGGCCGTTGGTTCGTGATCGCCGCCACCGGCGCCGGCCCAGTCGGCGAACACACGTTCGTGTAGTCTTCCGGGATGCCGGAGGCGGCGGCGTTCAGGTGGCAGCGGGTCGAGCAGGAATCGAGCCAGCTCACGCTCGACGGGCTCGGCCCCGACCACGACGAGCCCTCGCGTGACCTCGCGGCCGTCGAGTACCTGCACGTGCGGGCCCGGAGCATCATCAGCGAGGTCCCGCGGGCCTCGCGAATGCCGTTCCGGTACACGATCAACGTCTACCGGGGCTGCAGCCACGCGTGCACGTACTGCTTCGCCCGGCCGACCCACGAGTACCTCGGCCTGAACGGGGCCGAGGACTTCGAGCGCCGCATCGTGGTCAAGGTGAACGCGGTCGAGCGCCTGCGGGCCGAGCTCGCGCGGCCGTCGTGGCGCGGCGACCACATCGCCATGGGGACGAACACCGACCCCTACCAGCCGGCCGAGGGTCGCTACAAGCTCACCCGCGGCGTGGCCGAGACCCTCGGCGACGCCGGCAACGAGTACTCGATCCTGACCAAGTCGACGATGGTCCTGCGCGACCTCGACGTCCTGGCGGACCACGCCCAGCGGGGCCTGGTGCGGGTCAACCTCTCGATCGGGACGCTCGAGGAGGACGTGTGGCACATGAGCGAGCCCGGCACGCCGCCGCCCGCGCGGCGCGTCGAGGCCGTCGCCCGCCTGAACGAGGCCGGGGTGCCCTGCGGCGTGCTCCTGGCACCCGTGCTCCCGGGCCTGTCGGACGGCGACGCCGCCCTCGAGCGCACCGTCCGGGCCTGCCTCGACGCCGGGGCGGTGTCGATCTCGCCCATTCTCCTGCACCTGCGGCCGGGGGTACGGGAGCTGTTCATGCCCTGGCTCGAGCGCGTCCGCCCCGATCTCGTGCCCCGCTACCAGGAGCTGTATCGCAGCCCCGGCGGCTACGCCTCCAAGGCCGAGCAGCAAACCCTGTCGGCTCGCGTGCGGGACATTGCCGACCGCGCCCGCGGCCATGTCGTCAGTGCCGGGCGGGCCCGCGGGATCGACGCCCCGGGCGGCTAGAATCGGGCGAATGAACACGCCTCGCGCGCCGCTGGGCCGGCTGCTCACGGCCATGGTCACGCCGTTTGCCGACAACGGCTCCGTGGATCTCACCGCCGCCCAGACCCTGGCCCGCCACCTGATCGAGACCGGCTCCGAGGGCATCGTCGTCAGCGGCACCACGGGGGAGTCGCCCACGCTGTCGGATGCCGAGAAGCTCGACCTCGTCGAGGTCGTGTGCGGCGAGGTCGGCGACGACGCCGTGGTGGTGGCCGGCACCGGCACCTACGACACGGTCCACTCGGTCCACCTGACCCGCGAGGCCCGCGCTCGCGGGGCCGCGGGCTTCCTGGTGGTCACCCCGTACTACAACAAGCCGCCGTCCGAGGGGATCGTGCGGCACTTCGCCGCCATCGCCGAGGCCGCCGGCGGGGCTCCGATCCTCGTCTACAACATCCCGCAGCGGGTGGTCATCAACCTCGAGCCGGGGCTGCTGGCGCGCCTCGGCCGCGAGATCCCCGGCGTGTGCGGGGTCAAGCAGGCGACCACGGACCTCGACCAGGCGCGGGCCATCGTCGCCGCGGGGCTCGCCCTGTATGCGGGCAACGACGACCTTCTGCTGCCCTTCCTCGAGCTGGGCGGCGTCGGTGGGGTGCACGTGGCCTCGCATCTCGTCGGCCGCGACATGCTGCGGGTGATCGAGCTCATGGCCGCGGGCCAGGTCGAGGATGCGCGCACCCTCGACGGGCAGCTGCAGGAGGTCTACCGGGCCCTGTCGGTGACGACGAACCCGATCCCGGTCAAGGCCGCGCTCAACCTCCTCGGCCACCAGGTCGGCGGGCTTCGCCTCCCGCTCGTCGAGGCCACGCCCGGGGAGGTGGAGCAGGTCCGCGCGGCACTCGAGCACCGCGGCCTGCTCGTCCACGCCTGATTGAGTGCACTATCCCGGGAGTCACGTGCGCCCTGACGGGGTGGGAGCCGATCGCCAGGCTGCGCCCGGTGACGTCGCCCATATACCTCCGGATATGAGCGACGCTCACCACCACACCCCGATCTTGCTCCACCCTCGCCAGGATCATCACGTGCCCCCCGGGACAGTGCACTAGTGGCCGGACCAGTCCGCATCATCCCGCTGGGCGGGCTCGGCGAGGTGGGCAAGAACATGACGGTGGTCGAGCAGGACGGCCGCCGCGTGCTGGTCGACGCCGGCCTGAGCTTCCCCCGGGACGAGATGCTCGGCGTGGACCTCGTCCTGCCCGACTTCTCCTACCTGCAGGACACGCCCGGGTCGCTCGAGGCGGTCGTGCTCACGCACGGGCACGAGGATCACGTGGGGGCCCTGCCCTACCTCATGCGCGAGGTGGGCGTGCCCGAGGTGCGCGGGACGCGCCTCACCCTGGGCCTGATCAAGTCGAAGCTCGACGAGCACGGGCTGATGGGCCACGCCAACCTGGTCGAGCTCGAGCCGGGCGCCCCGCCGGCCCCGTTCGGCCCCTTCCAGCTCGAGTGCTTCCGCGTCACGCACTCCGTGCCCGACGCCGTGGCCGTCGTCCTCGACACCGAGCACGGGCGCATCGTCCACACGGGCGACTTCAAGCTCGACCACACGCCCATCGACGGGCAGCGGACCGACCTCGCCCGCCTGGCGCGGCTCGGCGAGGAGGGCATCGACGTCCTCCTGGCCGACTCCACCAACGCCGAGCGGCCCGGCATCACCGAGTCCGAGCAGGTGGTGGCGGGCGCGCTGCGGCGCATCATTCGCGACGCCCCGGGTCGCGTCATCGTCACCTCGTTCGCCTCGCACATCCACCGGCTGCAGGAGGTCATCGACGCCTCGGAGGCGGCCGGCCGCGCCGTGTGCGTCATCGGCCGCTCGATGGTCCGGAACCTGAACGTGTCCCGCAACCTGGGCTACGCCGACGTCCCCGACGGGCTGCTCGTACGGCCCGGCCGCCTGTCCGAGCTGGCGCCGAGGGAGGTCACCATCCTCTGCACGGGGTCGCAGGGCGAACCGCTCTCGGCCCTCACGCGGATGGCCTTCAACGACCATCCCCTCGTCCAGGTCGGGCGCGGGGACACGGTGATCATGTCGGCCAAGCCGGTGCCCGGGAACGAGCTGGCCGTCCATGACACCATGAACGCCCTGTGCCGCGCCGGCGCCACGGTGCTCCACCAGGAGATCGCTCCGGTCCATGTCTCCGGCCACGGCTCGGCGGACGAGCTCAAGACCGTGCTCGCCCTGGCCCGCCCGCGGGCCTTCGTGCCGGTGCACGGCGAGACGCGGATGCTGGCCGCGCACGCGCGCCTCGCCGAGGCCATGGGCGTCGATCCGTCGCGGATCATGGTCGGCGACAACGGCTCCGTGTTCGAGCTCGAGCGCGGGTCGCTGCGGGCCCAGGGCCGGGTCGAGGCCGGCGTCATCTTTGTCGACGGCCTGGGGATCGGCGACATCGGCGATGTGGTCCTGCGCGACCGAAAGCAGCTCTCGGCCGACGGCGTGCTCATCGTTGTCGCCCAGCTGCACCAGAACGGGGCGGCCGGCATGCCCGAGGTCATCGCCCGCGGCTTCGCCCCGGAGGGGCAGGAGGCGGCCGACGTCCTCGCCGAGGCCCAGGCGGAGGCGGCCGAGGTGCTGCGCCGCCTCGATGTCGACGACGTGCGCGAGCACAAGCTCGTGCAGACGCACCTGCACGATGCGGTGGCGGGACTGGTGTGGGAGCGGGCGCGCAAGCGGCCGCTGGTCATGCCCGTCATCGTCGATGTGTGACGATCCCGACGCGCGCCGCGCGTCCTGAGAGAAGGGGAGCGCGTGAGCCTGAACGGATCCCGGCGAGCCTACGACGCCGTCGTCGTCGGCGGCGGGCACAACGGCCTGGTGGCCGCTGCCTACCTGTCCCGCGGCGGTCTCGACGTCTGCCTCCTCGAGCGCCGGCCCATGGTGGGCGGCGCCTCGGTGACCGAGGAGCTGTGGCCGGGGTACCGGCTGTCGACGGCCAGCTACGTGGTATCGCTGCTCGTGCCGCAGGTCGTCCGCGACCTCGAGCTCGAGCGCTTCGGCTACCGGGTGTCGCTGCTCGATCCGGCGCTGTTCATGCCGTTCCTCGACGGCACGTACTGCATGGACTGGGCCGATCCGCGCAGGCTGCAGGAGGAGCTGCGGAAGTTCTCGGCCGCCGACGCCGACGCGTACGCCGACTACGACCGCACGATGACCGAGCTCACGGAGGTCGTGCGCCCGCTCCTCCTCACGCCGCCGCCGAGCCTCAAGGTGCCGGGGGACCTCCTTGACGCCGCGCGCTCGCTGCTCCGCGGCCGGGCCGCGCGCCGGAGCCTGCCCGCACTGGTCGACCTCATGACGATGTCGGTGGCCGACTTCCTGCGCCAGTGGTTCAGCCACCCGCGCGTGCTCGCGGCCATCTCCGGGGGTGGCGTCATCGGCGCGTGGGCGGGCCCCGAGACGCCCGGCACGGCGTACGTCCTCCTGCACCACCGCGTGGGCGAGACGGCCGGCCGCCGCGGGCAGTGGGGCGTGGTCCACGGAGGGATGGGCGCGCTGGCCGAGGCCATTGCCGCGTCCGCCCGCTGGGCCGGGGCCGAGATCCGCACCGACGCCCCCGTGGCCGCCATCCGGGCCGACGGTGGCCGGGTGCGCGGCGTGACGCTGGACGACGGGACCGAGATCGACGCACCCATCGTCCTCTCCGGCGTCCATCCCCGCACGGCCCTGCTCGACCTCGTCGGGGCCGCCGAGCTGCCCGACGATCTGGTCCAGGAGCTGGAGCGGTACCGGTCGCGCTCACCGGTGGTCAAGATCAACGCTGTCGTCTCCGAGCTGCCCGACTTCACCAGCCTGCCGGGCAAGGAGCCCGGGCCCCAGCACGCCGAGTTCATGCTCGTGGAGTCGCTCGACGCCCTCGAGTCGGCCTGGGACGACGCCAAGCACGGGCGGGCCTCGGCCGAGCCCTTCGTGGACGCCGTCATGCACTCGGTCCTCGACCCCTCGCTGGTCCCGGAGGGCAGCGGCCACCACACCCTGTCCCTGTTCTGCCAGTACGGGCCGTACGAGCTCGCGGACGGGGGCAGCTGGGAGACCGAGCGCGACGCCTTCGCCGACCGCGTGTTCGAGCGGATCGGCCGCTACGCGCCCAACCTGCCCGATGCGGTCCTGCACCGGCAGGTCCTGGCCCCGCCGGACCTGGAGGAGCGCTTCGGCCTCATCGGCGGCAACATCTTCCACGGCGAGATGACCCTCGACCAGCTCTTCGCCTTCCGGCCGGCCTCCCAGGCCGGCGCCTACCGGACACCGGTCGGCGGGCTGTACCTGTGCGGCTCGGGCTCGCACCCGGGTGGCGGCGTCATGGGCGCGCCGGGCTACCTCGGTGCCCGCACCGCCATGCGCGACCGCCGGATGCGCAAGCTGTTGCGCCGAAGATAACGGGGGAAACCAGGTTTCCCCCGTTGGCCCCCTTCTTTTCCGGGGCCCGACGTTCAGGAGCGATGTGCTCGCCGTCGGCGGGGCCTTGCGTCCGGCTTCGGCCCACCGGCAAAGCCGGTAGACCGACGCATGCGAGGCGTCGGGACCTGCTCATCCAGATGATGTCGATATGAGGAACCGGCTGCTGGCCACCGGCGACGGCCGGCGGCTCGTCCTCGCCCAGCTCCTCGACGCCCTGGGCAGCGGCGTGTCGCTCGTGGCCCTGCCGTGGCTCGTGCTCGACCACGGCGCGGGCGCGGCAGCGGCGGGCCTGATCTTCGCCGCCTCGACGCTCCCGTACACGCTCTTCGGGCTGCCCGCCGGCGTGGCCGGGGACCGCCGCCCGCGGCGCCGCATGATGATGGTGGCCCACCTGGGAGAGGCGGCGGCAGCGGCCCTGATCCCGCTCGTGGTGCTCGGTGGGATCGCAGCCGCCGGTGGCGCTCGCCCTGCTGGCCGCGGTCGCGGTGGGCGCCGGCCGGGTCTACGCCGATGCGGCGGCGTTCGGGGCGATCGCCGATCTCGTGGGCCCGGAGAGCTTCGCGGAGGGCCAGGCGGCCCTGTCCACGGCGTGGGCGGCGGGCCTGGTGGTGGGGCCGCTGGCCGGCGGGGCGCTGGTGGCGGCGCTCGGGCCGGCCTCGGCGCTGGCGGTGGAGTCGGCGAGCTTCCTTGTCGCCGCCCTGCTCGTGCGGACGATGCGCAGCCCGATGGACGCGCCGCACGCCGATGAGGACGAGTCGCCGCTCGCCGCCATGCGCGCTGGGATCGACGTCGTCCTCCACACCCCGGCCATCCGCCTGCTGACCGAGGTCACCATCGCGTGGAACCTGGCCATCGTCGGTGCGGATGCACTCATCGTGCCCTTTCTGCGCAACGGAGTTGGCCTGAGCGCGGCCGAGACGGGGTGGGTCCTGGGCGCGGGCGGCATCACGGGCGTGATCGCCGGTCCGGGAATCGCGTGGGCCGTGGTGCGCTTCGGCGCGCGGCCGCTCATCGCCACGAGCATCGTCCTCTCGGGCATCGCCGCCATCGCCCTCGCCCTCTCGCCCGGCATCTGGGCGGCCATCCCGGCCAATGTGGCCTTCGCCCTCTCCGGTTGGATGGCCGTCACGTCGATGATCGGCGAGCGCCAGCGCCACGCCCCTGCGGCGCTCCAGGCCCGGGTCGGGATCACCGGACGCATGGTGGCCATCACCTCGCAGACGGTGGCCGCGCTGGGAGCGAGCGCCCTTGCCTCGGTCGCCCCGCTGCGTGCCCTGTACGTGGCCTTCGGCGTTGCGGCGCTGCTCGTGGCCGCGTGGGCCGTCCCCGCCCTGCGACGGACGGTGCCCGTGTAGCAGGAGCGGCACGGGCTGGAGGCGAAACCCCGTCGCATGGCTGCGACGCGCCGCCGGTCCCGCCGTGCCCCGGCACGGAAGACCTCCACCAAGCGAGGCTCCTCCCGCGCCCAGCCGCGGCGGCCCCGCGAGCCGCGGGCGCCCCTTCTCGCCCCGGGACAGGGCAAGGACCTGGCCGGGCTGGCGCTGCTGGTCGTCGGCGCCTTCACGGCCTTCACGCTGTGGGGCGCCGGCCGGGGTGCCTTTGCCAGCGACGGTCTCCGGGCCGCCCTCCGCGTCTCGGTGGGCGAGGGCTCCTCGCTCGTGCCCCTGCTCGCCCTGGTGGCGGGATTGGCGCTGCTTCTCAAGGTCGACGCCACAAGGGTGCGCCCCTTCCGCACGGGCGCCGTTCTCCTCACGGCCGGCATCCTCCTGGCCCTCAGCGGCTCGAGCCTGGCTCGTGCCCACGTCCGGACGGAAGGCGGGTACGCCGGCAACTCCATGCACGCCGCCATCGGCCACGTGGCCGGAGGCGTCGGCGTGACCCTGGCCACGCTCTTCTTCCTCTGCGCCGGCCTTCTCATCCTCAGCGGTGCCTCCGCGGGGGCGATCCTGCGCGGCGCCGGCGGGGCGCTGCGGGGCGCCGTGGAGCCGCGGAAGGCCGAGGAGCCCGTGCGCGCCATGCGCCGCGCCCGCGAGTCGGCGGTCTCGGCTCTCGGCCTCGATCCGTCCCTCGAGCTCGAGCCCGATCCCGTGGCCGAGCCGGAGGACACCGACGGCCGGCTCCTCGAGCCCGCCGAGCCCTTCGTGCCCGAGGCCCTGGATGAGCCAGAGGACCTGGAGCCCGAGCCGACGCCGCCGGTCGAGGCGTTCCCGCGCGTGCCGTCCGACGCGCCGCCGTACGTGCTCCCCGACCCGCGCGTCCTCCGCCGGGGCCGGCCCGCCCCGAGCAGCGACGCCGACGTCGAGCGGGTCTCCCGTGCCCTCGTGGCCGCGCTGGCCGAGCATGGGGTGGACGCCCACCTGGTGGGCACCGTGTCCGGCCCGCGCGTGACCCGGTACGAGCTCCAGCTCGCGCCCGGGACCAAGGTCTCGCGCGTCTCCTCCCTGCGCGACGACCTGGCCTACGCGCTCGCCACCACCGAGATCCGCATCCTGGCCCCGATCCCCGGCAAGCAGGCCGTCGGCGTGGAGGTCCCCAACCGGACGGCCAACGTCGTGGCCCTGGGCGACCTCGTCGACGACATGCCGCAGGGAGCGAGCCCGCTCAGCGTGTGGCTCGGCAAGGACATCGCCGGGAACGTGGTCGTGGCCGACCTGACCCGCATGCCGCACCTGCTCATCGCCGGCACCACCGGCTCGGGCAAGTCGGGCTGCATCAACGCGATGCTGTCCTCGGTCCTCCTGCGCGCCTCGCCCGACGAGGTACGGATGATCCTGGTCGACCCCAAGAAGGTCGAGCTCAACCACTACGAGACCATCCCGCACCTGCTCACGCCGGTGGTCACGAACATGAAGAACGCCGCCGCGGTGCTCGGCAACGTGGTGCGGGAGATGGAGTCGCGCTACGAGATCATGGGCCTCTCCAAGGCCCGCAGCCTCATCGAGCTCAACCGCATCCGGGTACAGGACGGGAAGGACCCCCTGCCGTACGTGCTGGTGGTCATCGACGAGCTGGCCGACCTCATGATGGTCTCGCCGGCCGAGGTCGAGGACGCCGTCATCCGCCTGGCCCAGAAGTCGCGGGCCGTCGGCATCCACCTGGTGCTCGCCACCCAGCGGCCGTCGGTGGACGTGATCACGGGGATGATCAAGGCCAACGTCCCGAGCCGCATCGCCTTCGCCGTCTCCTCCCAGACGGACTCGCGCGTCATCCTCGACGCCGCCGGCGCCGAGAGCCTGCTCGGCCAGGGCGACATGCTCTACAAGCCGCTCGGCACGTCGCGCCTGCAGCGCGTCCAGGGCGCCTTCATCTCGGAGGAGGAGATCGCCCTCCTGGTCGAGCAGTGCCGTCGCCAGGCCGAGCCCGAGTTCGCGGAGGAGCTGCTCGAGACGCTGCCCGACGTCGAGCCGGAGGAGCTGGACCCCGACGAGGACCCGATGCTCGACGACGCCATCATCCTCGTCACGCAGCACGAGACGGCGTCCGTCTCGCTCCTCCAGCGCCGGCTCCGGGTGGGGTATACGCGGGCCGGGCGCCTGATCGACATGCTCGAGCGCCGCGGGGTGATCTCCGGGTACGAGGGGTCGAAGCCCCGCCGGGTGCTGGTCTCGCCCGAGGACGCGCGCCGGATGGTGTCCGATCCGTCGGCGAACGGCGAAGGGCTCGGTCTGGGCGATTAGCCTTCGGGCGGTGTCGGAGCGGACAAAGCTCTACCTTCTGGCCTTCGCCTGCGGCCTCATCTCCCAGGCCCTGCTCCTGGTCGTGGTCACGCACTCGGGCGAGGCCGGGGCGCCGTTCGCGGGGCTCTTCCTGCTCGAGGCGGGAATCCTGGGCTGGGTGTTCGGCCCGTATGCCGGCGTGCTGGGCGCCGCGCTCCCCTGGCCGTTCATCGCCATCCCGATCGCCGGTCGAGGGGACTCGACGGCGCAGGATGTGACGGGCATCGTCTACATCGCCCTGCTGGTGGCCCTGGTGGCCTTCATGGTGGGCTCGCTGCGGGCCCGCTACGGGCGCCGCGGACGGCGGCCGGGAGGTCCCCGGAGGTAGGGGAAGCGCGGCCCGGCGGGTGGGGTAGACTCAGCGCTCCGCGCGCCTGGGCGGCACGGCGGAGACCCCTGCATGTTCGAGATCGGCACATCCCTGCGCGAGGCGCGCGCTCGTCGACACCTGGGCTACGACCAGGTCGAGGCCGAGACGAAGATCCGCGCCAAGTACATCCGCTGCCTGGAGGAGGAGGACTTCGGCACCCTCCCGTCCGGCACCTACGTCAAGGGCTTCTTGCGGACGTACGCCGACTACCTCGGGCTCGACGGCCAGCTGTACGTCGATGAGTACAACTCGCGCTACGGGGACGAGCAGTTCGAGGAGCAGATCTTCCGCCGCCGGGAGCGGCCCGCCCCGCGGCGGCGCGAGTCGTCCAACGCGGTGCTCGTTGCCCTGGCCGGGATCGTGGCCGTGGCCGTGCTCTTCTTCGTGGCCTGGAAGTTCGGCGGCCAGACGCCTTCGACCGCTCTCCAGACAAAGCTCACGCCGCTTCAGACGACGTCCATCAATCCGGCGCTCGTCCCGAACACGCACCCGCATCAGCAGACGGTGCACAAGACGCCGGCGACGACCGTCAAGCCGGCCAGGCCGAAGACCGTCAAGCTGGTGGTCACGGCGACCACGGAGGACGCCTGGGTGAGCGTCGTCCGCGGCGCGAAGGGCGCGCCCGTGGCGAATACGACCATTCCGGCCGGCGGATTCATCGGGCCTGTCACCAACGCAAGCGGGTTCACCATCGCCCAGGCCCCGCGCTATCAGGCGATCCAGCTCAAGGTGAACGGGCGCACGTACACGCTCACGCCGCCCGGCCCCTGGCGCGTGACGGCCACGGGCGTGACCTCGGCCACCACCCACTAGCCGCTCGCGGTGGCGCGCCCGACCGCTGCCGTCCTCGTCACCGGCAGCGAGATCCTCCTCGGCCTGACGCGCGACCGGAACTCCGGATTCCTGGCCCGCGGTCTGGACGCGTTGGGGATCGACCTGCGGCGCATCCTCACCGTCGGGGACGAGGAGGAGGACCTGGCCCGCGGGCTCGACGAGCTGCGAGGCCACGACCTCATCGTCACCTCCGGCGGCCTCGGTCCCACCCACGACGACCGCACCGTGGCCGTGGTGGCCGACGCGGCCGGCGTGCCGCTCGTCCTGCACGAGCCCACCCTCGAGGCCATCCGCGAGCGCACGGCGATCTTTGCCCGGCAGCGCGGGCTCGACCCGGAGTCGTTCGTGGCCGGGAACCGCAAGCAGGCCCTGGTGCCCGAGGGCGCCGACGTCCTGCGGCCGGTGGGCACGGCTCCGGGGCTCCTGGTCGAGCTCGGCCCCTCGCTGTGCGTGGTGCTGCCCGGGCCGCCGTCCGAGCTCGAGCGGCTGTGGCGGATCCTCCCGGAGCGGCCCGCGTTCGCGGCGCTGCTCGACCGGGCGGGGCATCTGGAGCGGCGCATGCTGCGGGTGTTCGGGCAGAGCGAGTCGGCCGTGGCGGACGCGTTTGCGGCGAGCGGCGGCGACGAGGGCGGGACGGTGACCACGATCTGCGCCCGCCGCCTGGAGATCGAGGTCCTGGTCCGGGCGGACCCCTCGCGTCACGCGGCCTTCGAGCGGCTCCTGGCCGGCCTGCGCGAGCGGCTGGGCGGGGCGATCTACGCCGAGGACGAGCGGTCGCTGGAGGTGCACGTGCTCGACCGCCTGCGTGCCCGCGGCTGGACCACGGCCACGGCGGAGTCCTGCACCGGCGGGCTGGTGGCGGCCCGGCTGACGGAGATCCCGGGCGCGTCAGACGTCCTCCTCGGGGGTGTCGTGGCCTACGCCAACGAGGTCAAGCGCGACGTGCTGGGCGTGCCCGAGCCCGTGCTCCGCGAGGCGGGGGCGGTGTCGGCGGAGGCGGCGCAGGCCATGGCCGAAGGCGTGCGCCGGGTGACGGGGGCGGATGCCGGCGTGGCCGTCACGGGCATCGCCGGGCCCGACGGCGGGACGGCCGAGAAGCCCGTCGGCCTCGTCCACCTGCACGTCTCGAGCCCGGCCGGCGACCAGGCGCGGCGCATCGTCTTCCCGGGCTCGCGCACGGACGTGCAGCAGTGGGCGGCGACCACCGCCCTGCACATGCTGCGCCTGGCCGCCACCGGCTGACACCCATCGGGCACGGTTGGCGCGGCCGGCGTCACGCGGGGCGGGCCTAGGCTCTCCTCGTGCCCGGGAACCTCCGCCTCTTCGTGGCCCTCGCCCTCGAGCCGTCCGAGGCCGAGCGGCTGGCCGCCTGGGCCGCCGAGGCCCTGGAGGCGCGGGGCGGCCTTCGCCTCGTGCCGGCCGCGAACCTGCACGTGACGCTGGCCTTCTGCGGCGCGGTGGCCGAGGAGCGGGCAGGCGAGGTCGTGGCCCACGCCCATGAGGCCACGGCCGGGCTGCCGGCCCCGGTGCTCCATCCCGTCGGGGTGCGCGCGTTCGGGCCGGCAGTGGTCGGCGTGGCCCATCGCATCGAGGGCGAGGACGAGGCCGAGCGGTGGTCCGCGGCCGTCGTACGTCTGCGCTCCGCCCTGACCCATGCGGGCCTGGCCCGGCCCGACGACCGCCCCTTCCGTCCCCACGTGACGGTGGCCCGCGCGCGCCGCGGCGTCCGCGTCCGGGTCGGGGGGATCGAGCCGCCCTCCGGCGACCTGGGTCCGTCCGGGGTGGCTGTTTATGCTTCTTTGCCGGTGCCGGGTGGAGTCAGGTACCAGCCGCTCGCCCACATCGGCTTCGACGCGCGACGACCGGGGACGACGTCCCCTCAGGGAGGCTGACTGTGGCAAACGAACGAGAGCAGGCACTGCACGCGGCGCTCGGGCAGATCGAGCGCCAGTTCGGCAAGGGATCGGTCATGCGGATGGGCGACGAGTCGCACCTGCCCGTGGCCGCGATCTCCACCGGGTCGCTCGTGCTCGACCTGGCCCTGGGCGTGGGCGGCGTCCCGCGCGGCCGCGTCGTCGAGGTCTTCGGCCCCGAGTCCTCGGGCAAGACCACGCTCTGCTACCACATCATGGCCGAGGCCCAGCGGGCCGGCGGGACGTGCGCGTTCATCGACGCCGAGCACGCCATGGACCCAGGGTACGCGCGCCGCATCGGCCTGAACGTCGACGAGCTGCTCGTCTCGCAGCCCGACAACGGCGAGCAGGCGCTCGAGATCACCGAGCTCCTCGTGCGCTCGGGCGCGCTCGACGTCGTGTGCGTCGACTCGGTGGCCGCCCTCGTGCCCAAGGCCGAGATCGAGGGCGAGATGGGCGACTCCTTCGTGGGCCTCCAGGCGCGGCTCATGAGCCAGGCCCTGCGCAAGCTCACCGGCACCATCAACCGCACCGGCACGGTGTGCATCTTCACCAACCAGCTGCGCGAGAAGATCGGGGTGATGTTCGGCTCGCCCGAGACCACGCCGGGCGGCCGCGCGCTCAAGTTCTACTCCTCGGTGCGGCTCGACATCCGCCGCATCGAGACGCTCAAGGACGGCGCAGAGGCCTACGGCAACCGCGTGCGCGTCAAGGTGGTCAAGAACAAGGTCGCCCCGCCGTTCCGCCAGGCCGAGTTCGACATCATCTACGGCGACGGGATCTCCTGGGAGGGCTCCGTGCTCGACGTGGCCCTCGAGCGCAAGATCATCGTCAAGAGCGGCTCCTTCTTCTCCTTCGGCGACGAGCGCCTGGGCCAGGGCCGCGAGCGGGTCAAGGCCTTCCTGCGCGAGCACCCCGACGTCCTCGAGGCCATCCTCAACCGGATCCAGGCCGAGACCGAGGGCTTCATCATCCCCGGGGCCACGGTGCCGCCGCCGGGGAAGGCCGCGGGCGAGGTCCCGGCCGACGCCGGTACGGCGCCCGCACCCGCGCCGGCAGAGGCCACCAACGGCGCCGTCGAAGCGGGCGTCTCGTGAAAGGAGCCGAGTTCAGCATGAGCCTGAGTCTCCCACTGAACTCGGCTCTCGCCCACGCCTGAGGTGGGTGCTGCCGAGCCGGGGCAGCGGGACGAGGTGATGGAGCGCGCCGGCCGCGAGCTCTCGCGGCGGGCGCACTCCGAGGCCTCCCTGCGGCAGCGGCTTCTCGGCATCGGCGAGCCGGCCGTGGTCGAGGGCGTGCTCGGCGACCTCCGTCGCCTGGGATTCGTCGACGACCGCCGGCTGGCCCTGGCCGTGGCCGAGCAGCGCCTCGTCCAGGGCTGGGGGCCGGCCCGCGTGGCAGCCGACCTCGAGCGCCTGCGGATCGACGGCGACGACCGCCGCGCCGCCCTGGACACGGCCGAGGCGAGGGAGGAGGAGGCCGCCCGCGCTCTTGCGCTGCGCCGTGGCCACGCCCTCGGGCCGGGCCGGCTGTGGTCGCTCCTGGCCCGCCGCGGGTTCTCCGAGGACGCCGCCCGAGGGGCGCTCGAGGGGCTCGGGGTGGAGGAGTGGCCGTGACCCCGGCCGCGCTGCGTGTGGTCACGAGCGACGCCTACCGGGGCCACGACCCGCCCATCGAGGTCGAGCTGGGCACGATCGTCCCGGCCTACGACGTGCCGCGGCGGGTCGACGGGATTCGCGCCGCCCTGGCCGCCGACGAGACCTTCGTCTTCGCCGAGCCGAGGACCTTTGGCGACGGCCCCATCCTGGCCGTCCACGACCGGCGCCTGCTGGCGTGGCTCGACGCCGCCTGGCCGGCCTACGCGGCCACGGGGCGGCCGCCACCGTTCATCCCGTCCTCGTTCGCCCTCGACCGCCTGGCCGGTGCCGGCGAGCATCCGCGCCCGCCGGCCGACGTCGTGGCCGCCGGCGGCTACTGGTGCTTCGACTCGTCCACGGGAATCGTCCCCGGCACCGCCGCGGCGGCCCGGGGGTCGGTGGACATCGTCCTCGAGGCGACCGAAGGGGTGCTCGGCGGCGCGCCGGTCGAGTACGCCCTCTGCCGCCCGCCGGGGCACCACGCCGGGGCCGACTATCTCGGCGGCTTCTGCTTCCTCAACAACGCCGCCATCGCCGTCCGGCACGCGCAGGCCGCGGGCGTGCGGCGGGTCGCGGTCCTCGACGTCGACTACCACCACGGGAACGGGACGCAGGCCATCTTCTACCGCGACGGCGACGTGCTCGTGGCCAGCCTCCACGGCGACCCCGACGTCGAGTACCCGTACATGGTCGGGCGGGCCGACGAGACGGGCGCCGGGCCTGGGCACGCTACGAATGTGAACATCCCACTGCCTGCGGGCACGGACGACGACGACTACCTGGCCGCGCTCGCGCTCGTGCTCGAGCGGGTCGTCGCTCACCGGGCGGAGCTCCTCGTCCTCTCCCTCGGCGTCGACGGCTACGCCGGCGATCCGCTTGGGGACGTTCGCGCTGACGGCCGACGGCTTCGACCGCATCGGCGCCGCCGTCGGCGCGCTCGGGCTGCCCACCCTGGCGGTCCAGGAGGGCGGCTACGCGGTCGACGAGCTCGGCGCCAACGTCCGCGCCGTCCTCCTCGGCCTGTGGCGCGTGCGTATGGGTGCGAAACGTGACTAAACTTTCGTCCATCAATCGTTTCATCCGCCGCCACGTCGGCAGCGCACCGGTACCACCCACGACCACCGGCTGAGCCCTCGCCCCAGGAGGGCGGCCACGCACGACCAACGACCCGGCCCGCCTGAACCCCAGGGTGGCTCCGGGACCGAGCAGCAACTGGACGCGGGCATCCCCGGCGAGGCCGCCGTGACGGATCCGATACGGGCCGGGCGCATGCGGCCGGCCGAGGGGAGACCCAATGCAGGCAGTGCTGCTCTTGGTCGCCGGGCTCGTCATCGGCGGCCTGATCGCGTACGTCGTGGTGCGCGCCACGCTCGGCCGGTCGGCCCAGGCCGAGACCCAGGAGGCCGAGCGCCTCCTGGCCGATGCGCGGCGGGAGGCCGACGCCCTGCGCAAGGAGGCCGAGATCGAGGCCAAGGAGCGGATGGTCCGCCTCCGGGCCGAGGTCGAGGACGAGCTGCGCGACCGCCGGGCCGAGGCGGTCAAGGCCGAGGAGCGGGCCGCCGCCCGCGATCAGGGGCTCGAGGCCAAGGCCGCCGAGCTCGCCCGGCGGGAGCAGGGCCTCGACGACCGTGACACCCACGTCCGCGCCCTCCAGGAGGAGCTCAAGGCGGCGCGGGACGAGGAGGTCCGCACGCTCGAGCGCCTGGCCTCGCTGACGACGGCCCAGGCCCGCGAGCTGCTCCTCCGCGAGACCGAGGAGGCCGCCCGCCACGACATGGCCAAGCTCATCCGCCAGATCGAGGACGAGGCCAAGCAGGAGGCCGACCGGCGGGTCCGCAACATCATCTCGATCGGCATCCAGCGCACGGCCGCCAGCCACGCGGCCGAGACGACCGTGTCGATGGTCCAGATCCCGTCCGACGACGTGAAGGGCCGCATCATCGGCCGCGAGGGCCGCAACATCCGCGCCCTCGAGAACCTCACCGGGGTGGACGTCATCATCGACGACACGCCCGGGGCGGTCATTCTCTCCGGCTTCGACGGCGTGCGCCGCGAGGTGGCCAAGCTCACCGTCTCCAAGCTCGTGGCCGACGGTCGCATCCATCCGTCGCGGATCGAGGAGACCTTCTACCAGGCCAAGTCCGAGATCGAGGACGAGATCGTCCGGGCCGGCGAGCAGGCCAGCTTCGAGGCCGACGTCCCGGGCCTGCATCCGGAGCTGGTCAAGCTCCTCGGCCGGCTCAAGTACCGCACGAGCTACGGCCAGAACGTCCTCCGCCACTCGCTCGAGTGCACGCAGCTCGCGGCCATCATGGCCTCCGAGCTCGGGGCCTCGCAGAAGACGGCGCGGCGCGCCGCGCTCCTGCACGACGTGGGCAAGGCCGTGACCCACGAGGTCGAGGGCTCCCACGCCGTCATCGCCGCCCAGCTGGCCCGCAAGTTCGGCGAGTCGAACGCCGTGGCCCACGCCATCGAGGCCCACCACTTCGACGTCGAGCCACAGACCGTGGAGGCGGTGCTCGTTCAGGCCGCCGACGCCATCTCGGCCGCCCGGCCCGGGGCCCGCGGCGAGGCGATGGAGCACTACATCAAGCGCCTCGAGGCCCTGGAGCAGATCGCCACCTCCAAGAACGGGGTGGAGAAGTGCTACGCCATGCAGGCCGGCCGCGAGATCCGGGTCATGGTCAAGCCGGGGGAGGTCGACGACGACGAGGCCACGCTTCTGGCCCGCGAGATCGCCCACGAGATCGAGGAGTCCCTGGAGTACCCGGGCCAGATCAAGATCACGGTCATCCGCGAGTCGCGGGCCACCGAGTACGCCAAGTGACGCTGCGGGGGCTCGCCGACAACCACAACCACTTCATGATGGAGGGCAGCCTCGACCGCATGCTGGCGGCGGCCGAGGCGAGCCCCGTCGTCGGTGAGATCGCCTTCACCGAGCACGTCTTCAACTTCGACGAGGCACGGCGTGCGCTCCCCGAGCTGCGGCGCTTCGGGCCCGAAGGCGGCCGGGTGATCGCCTACGACGACTACCTGGGCATGCTCGACGCCGTGCGCGACCAGGCGGGGGTGGGAGTGCGCGTCGGGGTCGAGCTCGACATGCTCCCCGGCGACGAGGGCTACGAGAGCCGCCTGGCGGGCTTTCGGGCCGAGCGGGAGGACGGCTGGGACGTCGTCCTCGGGTCGGTACACGTCCTGCGCGAGGGCTCCGACGTGCAGGGGCCCGATCCCCGGCTCGGGGCCGACGAGGCCTGGGACGACTACCTCGAGCAGCTGGGCGAGGCCGTCACCTCCGGGCGGTACGACGTCGTCACCCACCCGGTCCGCCTGGGCGTCGGCGTCCCGGGACGGCCGGCCGGCCTCGACGAGGGGCTGCGCCGCCTGGCCGGACTGGCGGCGGAGGCCGACGTGGCCCTGGAGATCAACGGGGGCGACCTGCGCCGGCGGCCGGACCTCGTCCACGAGCTGGTCGACGCCTGCGCGCGCGAGCACGCACCGGTGAGCCTGGGCTCCGACGCCCACCGCCCGCACTCCGTGGGGAGCGTGGCCGGTGCGCTGCCGCTCCTGCGCGAGGCCGGCATCACCCACGCCGCCCGCTTCGAGCGCCGTGAGCGGACGCTCGTCCCGCTTCCTTGACGAGCCGGGTCAGCGGACGACCGCGAACAGGTGCCACGTGTCGGGGACGCCCTTCAGCGCGTGGTCGCCCCGGTCCTCGAACCTGAGCCCGGAGCCGGCGACGAGATCCTTGACCGTGCTCGACACGAGCACCTCACCGGGAGCGGCGAGCGACGAGATGCGCGCTCCGATCGAGACGGCGATCCCCGCGATCTTGCCGTCGCTCACCTCGCACTCCCCGGTGTGGACCCCCGCGCGGATCTCGATCGCGAGTGGCTGCATCGAGTCGCGAATCGACGAGGCAGCGCGGACGGCGCGGGCTGGACCGTCGAACGCGGCGAAGAACCCGTCGCCGGCCGTGTCGAGCTCCCGCCCTGGTACCGCGCCAGCTCTCGGCGAACGATCGCGTGATGTCGCCGAAGCAGGTCCCGCCAGGCCGAGTCTCCGATCCGGGCAGCCAGCTCGGTCGAGCCGACGATGTCCGTGAAGAGCATGGTCGCCAGCACGCGCTCCGGTTCGGCGTGCCGGGTGAGGCGCGAGACGAAGCGTTCGGTTGCCTCCATCGTGGCGCGGTGCGCCTCGTCGTCGACCCAGGTGTAGACGCCGCGGAGCTCGGGGAGCTCGACGAGCTCCGCGTCGCGTAACCGCGTCGCCGCGTAGTGGCCGGGACCCGGAAGCGCGGCCGCGGGATGATCAGAGTCGGCACGCGCACGGCCGCCAGGACGTCGCCAACGTCGAGGTCCATCGCGGTCCGGAACGACGTGAGGGCGGCACCCGGGCTGAGGCTGCGCCGCATGTGCCAGACGAACCAGTCGCGGAAGCCCTCGTCGTCGGCGACCTCCGGGGCCCACTCGCCGGCGAGATCCTCGAGGTACGCCCGGTCCCCCCAGCCGGCGCGCACCGCGGCGAGGCGTTCCCGCCATTCCGCTTCGTCGGGCGCCCAGGGATAGTCGGCTGAACGAGTGCCGCTGACCCTCGGGTCGAACAGGACGAGGCCTGCACAACGCTCCGGGTACGTCGCCGCGAAGAGCACTCCGATCCCGGTGCTCGTGCCGCCCGTCCAGAGCACGGCGGTGGCCGACCCGACGTCGTCCATCACCGCCCGCACGTCGTCCATCGCCGTCTCGATCGACTGCACCTCCCGTACGCGATCGGAGAGCCCGGTCCCGCGCTTGTCGAGCATGAGCACCCGGCCGCACGCTGCCAGGCCCTCGACGTGGCGAACGAGAAGCGGCTGCTCCCACGTCGACAGCAGGTCTCCGGTCACGCCACGCACGAAGACGATGTCAGGGGAACCGGCGCCGACGACCTGGTACGCGATGGCAACGTCGCCGCTTCGCGCGTAGCTCACTTCGGGTGGCTCCACGGCGGCTACCGTACATCCGTGCGGACGTACTCCGTCACCACGTTCGGGTGTCAGATGAACGCCCACGACTCGGAGCGGATCAAGGGCCTGCTCGAGTCCCGCGGCCTGAACGAGGCCCCGGACGCCGACGCGGCCGACGTGATCGTGTTCAACACCTGCACGATCCGCGAGAAGGCCGACGAGCGGTTCGTCCAGCATCTGATGAACGCCCGCGCGGCCAAGCGCGAGGACCCGGAGAAGGTGGTGGTCGTCGGCGGCTGCTGGTCGGAGTCGGTCAAGGACGAGCTCTTCGACCGCTATCCGTTCGTGGACCTGGCCTTCGGCCCGGGGAACATCGCCCGCCTCGGCGAGTACATCGGGGCCAACGGCGAGCTCCCCCGCGGCCACTTCTCCACCTTCGACGAGTTCGCGGGCGACCTGCCGCGGCACCGCGAGCGGCCGCACCAGGCGTGGCTGCAGATCTCCATGGGCTGCAACTCGACGTGCTCGTACTGCATCGTCCCGTCGGTGCGCGGCCGCGAGCGCTCACGCACGGCCGACGACATCGTGGCCGAGGCCACCGACCTCGCCGCCGAGGGCGTCCGCGAGATCACGCTCCTCGGCCAGAACGTCAACTCCTGGGGCCGCGACCTGCCTCCGGCCGGTCGGATCGGCTTCGGCGGCCTCCTGCGCGTGCTCGACGCGGTTCCGGGCATCGAGCGCATCCGCTACACCAGCCCGCACCCCAAGGACATGCGGGCCGACGTGATCGCCGCCCACCGTGACTGCCCGGCCGTGTGCGAGCACGTGCACCTGCCCCTGCAGTCGGGCTCCACCCGGATCCTCAAGGCCATGCGGCGGACCTACAGCCGCGAGCGGTACCTGCGCCTGGTCGGCGACCTGCGTGGCGAGCTGCCCGGCCTCGCCCTCACCACCGACGTGATCGTGGGCTTCCCGGGGGAGACGGAGGACGACTTCGACCAGACCCTCGAGGTCTACGACGAGGTCGCCTACGACCACGCCTTCACGTTCGTGTACTCGCCCCGGCGCGGGACGGACGCCGCGCGCATGCCCGACCAGGTGCCGGAGGAGGTCAAGCACGAGCGCATCGAGCGCCTGGTCGAGCGCGTCCAGCACCACGCCCGGCAGGCCAACCTGGCCCTCGTGGGCACCACCCAGGAGGTCCTGGTCGAGGGGCCGTCGCGCACGGACGAGGCCCACCTGCGCGGGCGCACCCGCACCAACAAGACCGTCGTCTTCACCGGCGACGCGGCCGAGGGAGAGCTCGTCGACGTCGTCGTCGACGGCGCCACCTCGATGACGCTCCGGGGCTCGGTCGCCCCGGCGCCTGTCGCCGCCTGACGCGCCATGCCGGCGGTGGCCGCCATCTTCGGGCCGACGGCGGCCGGGAAGTCGGCCCTGGCCGCGGAGGTCGCCGCCCGCGCCGGGGGAGAGGTCATCACCGCCGACGCGATGTCGCTCTACCGCGGCCTGCCGATCCTCACCGCCCAGCCCGGGGCGGACGAGCAGCGGCGGGCGCCGCACCGCCTGCTGGGGCTGTGGCCGCTCGACCATGCGGGCGCGGTCGGCGAGTACGCGGCCGAGGCCCATGAGGCCGTGGACGCCGCGCTGGCCGCCGGACGCCTGCCGGTGCTGGCGGGCGGGACGGGACTGTACCTGCGCGCGGCGCTGGTGGACCTGGAGCTGCCGCCGGCCGTCGGCCCCGACGAGCGCGAAGCGGCTCAGCGGCTCTACGACGAGGGCGGCCCGGTGGCCGCGCACGCCCGGCTGCAGGAGCGGGATCCGCTGGCCGCCGCGGTCGTCCACCCCAACGACCGCAGGCGCGTCGTCCGGGCCCTCGAGCTCGCCGCCGTCGGGGCGAGCCTGCGCCCGGCCAGTGACCGCCTGTGGTCGGAGGCCATGCGGCGGCCCGCCGCCCTGTTCTCGCTCGAGTGGCCCCGCGACGTCCTCGACGCGCGCATCGCCGACCGCACGCGGGGCATGCTCGACGGGGGAGCGGTGGACGAGGTGGCGGGCGTCCTGCAGGAGGGGACCCCGCTCTCTGCCACGGCGGCGCGCATCATGGGGCTGGCCGAGATCACGGCCCACCTGCGCGGGGAGATCGACCGGGATGAATGCGAGCGGCGTATCGTCACCAGGACCCGTCGCTACGCCCGCCGGCAGGAGGCGTGGGCCCGGCGCCTTCCGGGGCGCGTCGTCCTCACCGGTGCCGACGGAGTCGAGCAGAACGCCGCCCGCGTCCTGGAGACCCTCGCGCCATGACCGATCTCGCCGAACGCATCGACGCCGCGTGGGAGGGGAGGGCCGACGACCCGGCCGCGGTCGAGGAGGCGATCGACCTGCTGGACCGGGGACAGATCCGCCTGGCCGAACCCCCGCCCGCGGGAAATGGCCCCTGGACGGTCCACGCCTGGATCCAGCGGGCGATCCTCCTCTACTTCCGCCAGCGGCAGAGCGAGCCCATCGAGGTGGGCCCGTTCGCGTATCACGACAAGGTGCCGCTCAAGCAGGACCCGGCGGCCGCGGGCATCCGGGTGGTGCCGCCGGCCACGGTCCGCCGCGGCGCCTACGTGGAGCGCGGGGCGGTGCTCATGCCGAGCTACGTCAACATCGGGGCCCGCGTGGGGTCCGGGACCATGGTCGACACCTGGGCCACGATCGGCTCGGGCGCCCAGATCGGTCGAGACGTGCACGTCGCCGGCGGCGTGGGCATCGGCGGGGTCCTCGAGCCCCCTGGGGCGCGGCCCGTGATCGTCGAGGACGGCGCCTTCCTGGGCTCGCGGGCCATCGTGGTCGAGGGCATGCATCTCGGCCCCGAGGTGGTCGTGGGGGCGAACACCGTGCTCGTGGCCTCCACCCACATCATCGACGTCACCGGACCGTCTCCCCGGCGCCTGGAGGGGCGCATCCCGGCACGCGCCGTGGTCATTCCGGGCACGCGCCAGCGCGAGTTCCCGGCGGGCACCTACGGCGTGCCCTGCGCGCTGGTCGTCGGGTACCGGTCGGAGTCCACGGACCGCAAGACCTCGCTCAACGACGCCCTGCGCGAGTACGGCGTCCAGGCGTGACGGGGCCGTTCGAGGCCGGGCCGCTGGCCGCGCTGGCCCTCGAGCTCGTCGAGGTGCCGAGCGTCACGGGGCCAGGAGGCCGCGCTCGCCGACCGCGGTCGAGGGGCGATGCCGCGCCCTGCCCGGAACCGCTGTCGAGCGCCTGGGCCACGCCGTGATCGCCCGCACCGGCCCGCCGGACGCCGCCGCCCCGGCGCTGGTCGGCCACCTGGACACGGTGCCGCCGTGGGAAGGCCACACGCCGCGGCGGGAGGGCGACCGCGTCATCGGCCGGGGCGCGGCCGACATGAAGGGCGGGGATGCCGCCATCCTGGCGGTGCTCGAGCTCGCGGCGGCCACGGGCACGCCGGCGGTGGCCGTGCTCTACGACCGTGAGGAGGGCCCGAACGACGAGAACGGCATGCACCGGGTGCTCGAGCGCTCGGCCCTCCTCGGCCGGCCGCCCCTGGCCCTCGTGGCCGAGCCGACGGGGTCGATCGTCCATGCCGGCTGCGTCGGCTCGCTGATCGGCCGGCTGACCGTGACGGGCCGGACCGGGCACAGCGCCCGCCCGTGGGAGGGCGAGAACGCCATCGCGGCGGCCGTGCCCTTCCTGCAGCGGGCCACGGCGTTCGCCCCTCGGCCGGTCGTGGTGGACGGCCTGACCTTCCACGAGACCCTCTCGGTGACCACGATCGCCGGCGGCGTGGCGGTGAACGTCATCCCCGACGAGGTCGTGGTCGGCGTCAATGCCCGCTTCGCACCGGGGCGGACCGCCGGCGAGGCGCGGGCCGAGATCGAGGCCCTGGCCGACGGCGTCGGCACGTGGCGCTGGGACGCGCCCTCGCCGTCGGCTCCGCCCGGGCTCGAGAACCCGCACCTGCAGCGGTTCCTGGCCGCAGACCGGGGTCGCCGTCGAGCCCAAGCAGGCCTGGACGGACGTGGCCACGCTGGCCGCGGCCGGCATCCCGGCGGTCAACCTGGGGCCGGGGGAGCCCTCTCAGGCGCATCAGCCCGAGGAGTGGGTGGAGGGCGCCGCCATCGCCCGCGTGGCCGCACTCTTCGCCGCCGCGCTGGGGCTCTGAGCGGCCCGCTCACCTGCGGTTCAGGCGGCTGCGAGAAACTGTCAGGGACATGCCCGAAATCCTCGTGGTCGACGACGAGCCCTCCGTGCGCCAGGCGCTCGAGCGCGCCCTCCAGCTCGAGGGCTACACCGTGCGCCTGGCCGCCGACGGCGCCGAGGCCCTGGCCGCCCTGCGCACGTCCGCGGCGGATGCCATCGTCCTCGACGTGCTCATGCCGCACGTCGACGGCCTCGAGGTCTCCCGGCGCCTTCGGGCGAGCGGCGATCGCACGCCGGTGCTCATGCTCACCGCGCGCGACGAGGTCTCCGACCGGGTGGCCGGGCTCGACGCCGGGGCCGACGACTACCTGGTCAAGCCGTTCGCCCTCGACGAGCTCCTGGCCCGCCTGCGGGCGCTGCTGCGCCGCGCCTCTCCCGAGACCGAGGCCGCGACGCTGCGCTTCACCGATCTCTCCCTGGACGTGCTCGCCTACGAGGGCCGGCGCGGCGCGCGGACGTTCGAGCTCACCCGCACGGAGTTCGCCCTCCTCGAGCTCTTCCTGCGCCATCCCCGGCAGGTCCTCACGCGGGACCTGATCTTCGACCGGGTGTGGGGCTACGACTTCGGCCCGGCCTCGAACTCCCTCGAGGTCTACGTCGGCTACCTGCGGCGCAAGATGGAGGCGGGCGGCGAGCCCCGGCTCATCCACACGGTCCGCGGCGTGGGGTACGTCCTGCGCGAGCCGTGACCCTCCGCGCCCGCCTCACCCTGGCCTCCGGCCTGGCCGTGTTCGCTGGCCCTGGCCCTGGCCTCCGCGGTGATCTACGTGGTGGTGCGCGACCAGGAGCTCGATCAGTCGACAGCTCGCTGCAGGCTCGCGTCGCCGGTGATCAGTCGCCGTCGTGCCCGTGGATCCGTTCAACACGGCGCACCATCGCCGTCGAGGGGACGAACTCTCGGCGCTGCGGGTGGCTACAGCCAGTTCGTGGACCTGAACGGCGGCATCCACCTCCCCTGAAGGCGAGCGTACCAGGATCCCGATCGACGCCCGCACGCTCGCCGTGGCCCGTGGGCAGCACGGGCCCTTCCTTACCGACATGACGGTGGCACGGCACGCACGTCCGCGTCTACACGGCCTGGGCCGGCAGTGGGTTCGCCGTCCAGATCGTGCGGCCGCTGACCGAGACCGACCATCTTCTCGAACCACCTGCTCCTGGTCCTGGCGCTGATCACGGCCGGCGGCGCGCTGCTGGCCGGTCTCCTCGGGCGCATGGCCGCCCGGGCCACGCTGGCCCCGGTCAGCCGCCTGACGGAGGCCGCCGAGCACGTGGCCGCCACCCGTGACCTGGCCAGCCGCATCGAGGCGCCGGGGCCGGACGAGATCGGCCGGCTGGGCGCCGCGTTCAACGAGATGATGGCCGCCCTGGCCGCCGCGACCGAGGCCCAGCGGCAGCTCGTCGCCGACGCCTCGCACGAGCTGCGCACGCCCCTCACCAGCCTGCGCACGAACGTCGAGGTGCTGGCCGGGGGCCGCCTGCCCGAGGCCGAGCGCGACCGCGTGCTGGCCGACGTGCGCTCGCAGCTCGTGGAGCTGACGGCCCTGGTGGGCGACATCATCGACCTCGCCCGGGGGACGGAGACGGAGGCAGAGGTCACCGACGTCCGGCTGGACGAGGTCGCGGCCGGCGCCGTGCGCCGGGCAGAGCGCGACCGGCCCCGCCTGCGCGTCGTCACCGACCTCCAGCCGACCGTGGTGCGCGGCGCGCCGGTGCGGCTCGACCGGGCGATCGCCAACCTGCTCGACAACGCGGCCAAGTGGAGCCCGCCCGGCGGCGTGCGTGGAGGTGACCGTGCGCGACGGGTCCGTCGTCGTGCGCGATCACGGCCCGGGCATCCCCGAGGCGGACCTGCCCCACGTGTTCGACCGCTTCTACCGGGCCACCGCGGCCCGCGGCCTGCCCGGCTCGGGCCTGGGGCTGGCCATCGTCCGGCAGGTGGCCGGCTCGCACGGCGGCATCGTGACCGCGGCCAACGCCGAGGGCGGCGGGGCCGAGCTCCGGCTGGAGCTGCCGCTGGTCGGAGGAGACGGGCGAGGCCGAGCCGCCGCAGAAGGCCGCTGCGCCCGCCTGACCCCGGGCACGCAACGAGCCGGAAACCGTTTCGTCCACTTCGCCCCGCATACCGATTCCCGGAGGGACCTCGGCACCCGGGACGGAGCTTCACCCTACTTCGGCTCCGGCTCGATTGCTGCCGCGAACGTAGCGACGAGCCGGCACCCCCTTCAAGGGACCGCCGGGCGGAAAACGCGCATCGTGCGGGAAATGGCCTTCGCTAACGTCTGCGGGGTGCGCGTGGAGAAGTGGCACGCCCTGGGGAACAGCTTCCTCGTGGTCGACGGTGCGGTCGGCGCCGAGGGCGCGCGCCTGCTCTGTGACCAGTCCGTCGGCGTGGGCGCCGACGGCGTCCTCGAGATCGGGCCCGATCCCAGCGCCGACATCGCCGTCCGTGTCCTCAACCGCGACGGGAGCGAGGCCGAGGTGTCGGGCAACGGCACCCGCATCGCCGCGGCCGTGGCCGCCGGCCGGCTGGGCCGGGACGAGGTCACCGTGCGCACCGGGGCCTTCACGGCCCGGGCGCGCCGGCTGCCCGACGGCCGTCTGGCCGTGAGCCACGGACAGGCCGCCCTCGAGGGGCCTTCGTACCGTCCCACGGGGCCTGGCCCCGGTCGGGCTCACCGGTTCGTCCTGACAGGCAACCCGCACTGCATCCTTCTCCTGGACGAGCCCGTGGAGGCCTTCCCGCTCGAGGACGAGGGCCCGCGCCTCGAGCACCACCCGTGGTTCCCCGAGCGCACGAACGTGGAGGTCGTCCGCGTCCTGGCGCCCCACCGCCTGGCCGTCCGCGTGTGGGAGCGGGGGGTGGGCGAGACCCAGGCCTGCGGCTCCGGCGCCTGCGCCGCGGCCGTCGCCGCGGTCCTCGAGGGCGAGGCGCAGAGCCCGCTCGCGGTGGAGATGCCCGGCGGCGTCCTGGAGGTCGCGGTGGGTGAGGGCCTCGAGCTCGAGCTCACCGGGCCGGTGGCGTGCATCGGCGTGGTCGAGCTCGCTCCCGAGCTCGCCGCGCGGCTCGGCCGGGCCGCCGCGGCCTGATGCGAACCTCCCACCGGCTCGACGAGCTGGGCGAGTACCTGGCGGCGCAGCTCTCGCGCCGCGTGGCCGAGGCCCGGGCGGCGGGCGTGGACGTCATCTCCCTCGGCGTCGGCGACCCCGACCTGCCGCCCCCGGCCGAGCTGGCCGACGCCCTGGACCGCAACGTCCGGCAGCCGGACGCGCACGGCTATCCCACCAACCGCGGCCTGCCCGAGCTTCGCCAGGCCGTGAGCGACTACTACGAGCGCCGCTTCGGCGTCTCGCTCGACCCCGAGCGCGAGGTGCTCCCGCTGCTCGGGCTCGAAGGAGGGGATCGCGCACCTGTGCCTGACCCTCCTGGACCCGGGAGACTCGGCGCTCGTGGCCGATCCCGGCTACCCGGTGTACACCGGCGGCCCGAGGCTCGCGGGGGCCCGGCCCGTCTCCCTGCCGCTGCGGGCGGAGAACGGCTTCCTGCCCGGACCTCGAGGCCGCGGAGGGCGATGCCTCCGGGGCCAACCTGCGTCCTGTGCGGCTACCCCAACAACCCAACGGGGGCCGTGGCCGACGAGGCCTTCTTCGCGCGCCTGGCCGCCTTCGGCCTCGACCACGGCGTCCCCGTGTGCCACGACAGCGCCTACGCCGAGCTCTGGCTCGAGGGGCCGCCGGCGCCGAGCTTCCTGGCCGCGCCCGGCGCCATGGAAGCGGGAATCGAGATGATCTCGCTCTCCAAGGCCCTGAACGTGGCCGGCTGGCGGATCGCCTTCGCCGTGGGCAATGCCGACCTCATCGCCGCGCCTGACCCGCCTGAAGACGAACGTGGACGCCGGCATGTTCCTGGCCCTGCAGCGGACGGCCGTCACCGCGCTCGACCTGGTGGAGTCGTTCTCGGCCGGCATGCGCGACGTGTACCGGCGGCGGCGCGACCTGGCCTGCGCTGCGCTGCGGTCCGCCGGCATCCCGCACGTGCCGCCCAGGGGCGGCATCTACCTCTGGGTGCCGACGCCCGAGGGAGAGGGGTCGGTCGCCTTCGCCGACCGCGTGCTCGCGCAGGCCGGGGTGGTCGTCGGCCCCGGTGCCGCCTACGGCCCGGCGGGCGAGGGCTACGTCCGGCTCTCGCTCACCGTGCCGGACGAGCGGCTGGCCGAGGCCATGGCGCGCTTCGTGCCGCTCTATCCTTGACCGGATGCCGCGCCCGCCCCTCTACGAGCAGCCGTCGGACGCTCCCGAGCGGGGGGTGCTGCTGGCGGTCCTTCCGCCCGGGGCGGACGACGGGACGGCGACCGCCGAGCTGCGCGAGCTGCTGCGCACCGCGCACGTGGACGTCGCGGCCGCGGTCGTCCAGCACCGGTCCGCGCCGGATCCCGCGACCTACGTGGGGCGGGGCAAGCTCGACGAGCTGCGCGAGACCTGCCGCCGCGTCGAGGCGGAGGTGGTGGTCACGGAGGACGACCTCGCCCCGCGGCAGCAGCGGCGCCTCGAGGACGCGTTGGAGCTCCGCGTCGTCGACCGCACGGCCGTCATCCTCGACATCTTCGCCGACCACGCGAGCAGCGCCGCGGGCAAGCTCCAGGTCGAGCTCGCGCAGCTCCAGTACAACCTCCAGCGCATGCGCGGGATGTGGCAGCACCTGGAGCGGCTCGGGGGCGGGGTCGGCACCCGCGGCCCCGGCGAGTCACAGCTCGAGACGGACCGGCGCCTGGCCCGCGACCGCATCGCCCTCCTGCGCCGGCGGCTGGCCCGCCTCCAGGGGCAGCGCGCCACGATGCGCAAGGAGCGCCGGCGCGGCTCCCTCCCCGCCATCGCCCTGGCGGGCTACACGAATGCCGGCAAGTCCACCCTCCTGAACGCCCTCACCGGCGCCTCGGTGTCGTCCGCCGACCGCCTGTTCGAGACCCTCGACCCGGCCACGCGCTCGTTCGACCATCTCGGCCGCACGTACGTGGTGACGGACACCGTGGGCTTCATCCGCAAGCTCCCGCATGGCCTGGTCGACGCCTTCGCCTCCACGCTCGAGGAGACGCTCGCGGGCGACCTCGTCCTGCACGTGGCCGACGCGTCGCAGGACGACGACGAGCTCGCCGGCCAGCTCGACGCCGTCGAGGTGGTGCTGCGCGAGATCGGGGCCGACGCGCTGCCACGGCTCCTCGTCCTGAACAAGATCGACCTGTGCGACGACGTCCGCCGCCGGCGCCTGCACAACCGCTACGGCGACGCCGTGGCCATCTCGGCCTGGACGGGCGAGGGGCTCGACGACCTTCGCGCTGCCGTGGCCGCGCGGTTCGCGGGGCGCTTCGAGGCGGTCGAGCTCCTCGTCCCCCACGGCGAGGGCGCCGTCCTGGCCGAGCTCTACGGCCTCGGCTCGCCGATCGAGCGCGAGGACGAGGCGGAGGGCGTGCGCGTGCGCGCCCACCTGCCGGCCGGAGTGGCGGAGCGCTACGCGCCCTACCGCGTCACCCCCGCGCCGGCCCGGATCGGAGCCGAGCGCCGCGCTTGACGCCCACGCTGCGCATCGCCCGCCTCGACCCGGCGGCCACGATGCCCACGCGCGCCTACTCCGGCGACGCGGGGCTCGACCTGTTCGCCGCGGAGGGGGTGGAGCTGGCTCCGGGCGCCCGCGCGTCGGTGGGGTGCGGAATCGCCGTGGAGCTGCCGCCGGGGCACGCCGGCCTCGTGCTCCCGCGTTCGGGGCTCGCCCTGCGGGCGGGGCTCACCCTGGTCAACGCGCCGGGGCTCATCGACGCCGGCTACCGCGGCGAGGTGCGCGTCCTGCTCCTGAACACCGACCGCGAGGCCGCCTTCACGGTCGAGCCCGGCATGCGCATCGCCCAGCTGCTCGTGGTCGAGGCGCCCGCGGTGGAGGTGGAGGAGGTGTCGGAGCTCGCCGGCTCCCAGCGCGGGGCGCGCGGCTTCGGCTCGTCGGGGCTGGCCGAGGCCAGGGGCTGATGCAGGAGCCCCGGCTGCGCGTGTGCGCCCTCCTGTACCGGGAGGAGCAGGTGCTGCTCGTGCGCCACGAGAAGCACGGCCGCGCGTACTGGCTGCTGCCGGGGGGCGGGGTGGAGGGCGGCGAGACGCTCATGGTCGCCCTGCGCCGTGAGCTGCGCGAGGAGATCGGCCTCTCCGGGGTCGCCCTCGACGGCCCCATCGCCCTCATCGAGTCCATCGCCCCCGAGAGCCTGCCGGTGCGCCGCCACATCGTGCACCTGGTGTTCGCCAGCGAGCTGCCGGGCGACGGCCTCGATCGCCTGACCAGCCGCGACGACGCCGTGCGGAACGTCCGTCTCTTCCCCGTGCGCGACCTCGGGGACGTGGACATGAGGCCGCCCATCCAGCGCTTCGTGGAGCGGTGGCGGCCCGGCGACGAGTTCCTGTACCTCGGCTCCCGCTGGGCATGGTGATCGCGTTCCGGGAGACGGTCGTCGCCGACGAGCAGGAGCTCACCGTCGGGGAGCGGCTCTGGCGCCCGCCGTGGCGCGTGGTCGTGGGCGTGTGGACGGGCGTGGCGACCGCGCTGCTGGCCGCGTTCGCCCTGGCCCTGCCCGACCTCGCCGCGTGGCTTCTGGGTGCGGCCGCGGGCGGTCCCGTGGTGGCCTGGCCGCTTCCGGCCTTCCGGCGGGCTCCGATCGAGGTGCTGGTCGACGACGAGGGCCTGACCATCCGGCAGGCCCATCGCTCGATGCACATCCCGCGCTCGACCGTCCGCGCCGCCCGCGTCCTGGCCCGTGCCGGCTCGCGGCGGCACATCCACGGCTGGGGCCTGACCTGGGGGCATGCCGGCCGCCGCGTGTGGGACCTGCCCGCCACGGGGGCCGGCATGGTCCGCATCGAGCGGGACCACCGGGGACTCGATCTCGACGTCGTGAGCCGCACGCCCGAGCGCCTGGTCGCGGCCCTGGTCGAGAGTCCTCGGTAAGCTGGCCGCCCATGACGGACGTCGTGGGCCTGCTGGACGACGCCGACCGCGAGCTGGCACCCCTCGAGCGAGACGTCTGCCTCGCGGAATGGGACGTCGCCACCCGGGCCGGAGAGGACACCGAGAAGGTCTTCGTCGAGCGCTCGCTCGCGCTCGACGCCGCCCTCTCCGACGAGGACCGCTACGCCGCCCTGCGTGCGGCCTCGGCCGACGGCGATCCCCTGGTGGCGCGCCGTCTTCAGGTCCTACGGGCCGAGGCGGAGGCCCATCAGCGCCCGCCCGACCTGGCGGAGCGGATCGTCCGCCTCGAGGCCGCCCTGCAGACGCTGTTCAACGGCCACCGGGGCCTCATCGGGGGCCGGCCGGTGTCCGACAACGAGATCACCGAGGTCCTGCGGGACTCGACCGACACGGATCTGCGGCGCGAGGCCTGGGAGGCCTCGAAGTCGATCGGACCCCTGGTGGCGCCGAAGATCCGCGAGCTGGCCCACCTGCGCAACGAGGCCGCCCGGGCGCTCGGGTACCGCGACCACTTCGCCATGAGCCTCGCCCTCACCGAGCTCGACGAGGGCTGGCTCTTCGGCTTCCTCGACCGGCTGGCCGAGCGCACAGGGGCGTCGTGGGCGCGGGAGAAGGAGGCCATCGACGTCGAGCAGCGCGCCCGCCTGGGGCTGCCGGAGGGCGTGCCGCTCCGGCCGTGGGACATGGCCGACCCGTTCTTCCAGGAGGTCCCGCCGATCCAGGGCGACGACCTCAACGAGCGGCTCGCCGCCCTGGACCCGCTGCCTCCCGTCAGGGCGTACTTCAGCGACCTGGGCGACGACGTCGAGGCGGTGCTCGAGCTCAGCGACCTGTACCCGCGCGACCGCAAGAGCCAGCACGCCTTCTGCCTGCAGGTCGACCGGCTCGACGACATCCGCGTGCTGGCCAACATCGTCCCGGGCGAGCGCTGGCTGGGGACGATGCTCCACGAGCTCGGCCACGCCGAATACGACCTCGCCATCGACCGGGCCCTGCCGTGGGGCCTGCGGCGGCCGTCGCACATCTTCACCACCGAGGCCATCGCCATCCTCCACGGCCGGCAGAACCGCAAGGCCGCGTTTCTCAGCCGGTACGCGGGCCTCGGCGAGGGCGCGGACGACCCGGTCCACGAGCGCGTCATCCGGCGCGAGCGGCACGTCTTCACGGCCTGGGTCCAGGTCATGACCCGCTTCGAGCGGGCCCTGTACGCGAACCCGGACGGCGACCTCGGCGCCGAGTGGTGGTCACTGGTCGCCCGCCACCAGCGGGTGACGCCGCCGGATGGCCCCCGGCCCGACGACTGGGCGTCGAAGATCCATCTCGCCCTGGCGCCGGTCTACTACCAGAACTACCTGCTCGGAGAGGCCACGGCCGTCCAGCTCGAGGCGGCCATCGAGCGCCTGACCGGCAGCCGCAGCCCGGCCTCCAACCCGGCCGAGGCGGGCGCCTTCCTGCGCGACCGCTTCATGCGTGCCGGGGCGTCGATGCGCTGGGACGTCCTGGTCGAGCATGCCACCGGCGAGCCGCTCAGCCCGGACCACCTGGCTGCGCGCATGGAGGGCTGATGCCCACGTTCATCCTCCTCTCCACCCTGACCACGCACGGCGTGCGCACCCTGCGGCGCAACCCGAGCCGGCTGCAGGTGGTGAACGCCGAGCTCGAGCGCTTCGGGGCGCGCGTGCTCGACCAGTGGGCCGTGCTCGGCCCCTACGACTTCGTGACCGTGATCGAGGCGTCGAGCGCGGAGGACGTGGCGGAGCTCTCCCTCGAGATCGGTTCGCGCGGGTCCACGCGGATCCAGACGATGGCGGCGATTCCGGTCGACACGTTCCTGGAGCGGCTCTCGACCGGGGACGACGACTAGGGCCCGCGCTAGCCCCTCCGTGCCGCCTCGCCCGCGGACCGGGCGGCGGCGAGCTCGAGGCGGTCCTCGAGCGGCTCCAGCGCCGACGGCTGCCCGCGCCGCTCGAGGGCGCGGGCGATCAGCCAGTCGGCCAGCCACGGGTTCCGGGGGAGGAGCGGCCCGTGCACGTACGTCCCCAGCACGAGGCCGTCGCGGGCCCCTTCGAAGCCCGAGTGCCCGTCGTTGCCATGCCCGTGCACGACCTCGGCCAGCGGCTCGACGCCCGGCCCGAGCAGGGTGCGACCGGCGTGGTTCTCGAAGCCCACCATGGTGTGCACGACCCCGTCCCCGAGGTCGCAGCGGCAGACGATGTTGCCGATCATGCGGGTCGTCCCGGCTTCCGTGACCAGGTCGAGCAGGCCGATGCCGGGGATCTCCACGCCGGCCAGGTCGAGGTAGTGGTGGCCGAGGAGCTGGTAGCCGCCGCACACCGCCAGGACGGGCGCCTTGCTCTCGACCGCCGCCTGCAGGGCGTCGCGCCGGGCCAGCAGGTCCTGGGCCACCAGCGCCTGGTCGCGGTCCTGGCCGCCGCCGACGAGGTACAGGTCCGGGCCGTCGGGGTCGAGCGGCTCACCCAGGCGCAGCGGCCGCTCCTCGAGCTCGATGCCGCGCCACTCACAGCGGCGGCGCAGCACCTGCACGTTGCCGCGATCGGCATAGATCGACAGGTGCTCGGGGTAGAGCTGGCAGAGCACGAGCTTCATGCGGCGGGCTCCTCCTCCCAGTAGGGGCGGACCAGGCCGCGTCCGGCGACGATGCGCTGCAGGTCGAGCATGGCCGTGTAGGTGGGCAGAAGGTAGGCGGTGCCGCCGGGGCCGGCGGCCTCGGTCACGCGGTCGAAGGCCCGGGCCAGGTCCGGCTCGATCACCAGCCGCGAGGCCGGGACGCCGGCGTACTTCAGCCGCAGGGCCATGTCCGGGGCTCGCGTGCCGGAGGTGACCACGGTCCCGAGGTGGGGTGCCGCCAGCTCCCACTCGGCGTCCCAGATCCAGGAGACGTCGCGGCCGTCCGCGATGCGGTCGTTCAGGGCCACGAGCGCCGTCATCGGCCCGGTGGTGCCCTCGACCAGCGTGCGCAGGGTCTCGTTGGCCGCCGCCGGGTTCTTGACCAGCAGCATCACGGCTCGGCGGTCGTCGAGGCGGATGCGCTGAAAGCGGCCGAAGGCGGCCCGGAAGCGGCCCAGCCCGAGCCGGATGGCGTCGAGCGAGACGCCCAGGGAGAGCGCGATGGTGGCCGCGGCGAGGGCGTTCTCCACGTTGTAGAGGCCCGGCAGGGCCACGCGCACGGAGCGTTCCCCCATGGGCGTCACCAGGCGGAAGGCCGTGCCGTCGAGGCCGAGCGACTCGATGGCGCGAGCCGCCACGTCGAGCGCAGGGCGGCCGTGCCCACAGTGCGGGCAGCGGAAGTCGCCCAGGTGCCCGTACCAGATGGACTCGTAGCGGTAGGCGGTCCCGCAGCGCACGCACCAGCGGGAGTCGGCGGAATCGGACAGGCCCGCCAGCGAGCGGGCCGGGTCGTCGATGCCGTAGCGCAGCGCGGCGCGGCGCCCGTCGGCCAGGTCGGCGGCGATCGGATCGTCGGCGCAGGCCACGAGCAGCACGTCCTCGTCCAGCCCTTCGACCATCGCCCGCCAGCGGCCGGCCACCGTCTCGAGCTCGCCGTAGCGGTCGAGCTGGTCCCGGAAGAGGTTGCCCAGGGCGATGGTGTGCGGCCGCAGGCGCTCCGCCAGGCCGGGCAGGGCGGCCTCGTCGGCCTCGAACAGGCCCAGGACGCCCTCGTCGTCGCCGGTGGCCAGCGCCGTGGCCACGCCCGACAGCAGGTTGGCCCCGGCCGCGTTGCGGCACAGGGGGATCTCGCCGCGCAGGATCTCGGCCGCCATGGCGCAGGTCGTGGTCTTGCCGTTGGTCGCCGAGACCAGCACCGAGCCCAGCGGGAGCCGGCCGGCCAGCTGGGCAGGGGCGCCCGGATCCAGAGCGACCAGCACGCGGCCCGGGAGGGTGGTGCCGCCGCCCCGGCCCGCGGCGCGGGACAGGGCCCCGGCGAGCCGCGCCGCGCGCAGCGAGGCAGGGAGCGGAGCGGCCGGCCTCACGCGCCCGCCGTCGCCTACTCGGCGACCCGCGCCACGAGGTCGCGGCGCCGGACGATGACCACCGGGTCGCCTCCGAGGCGGACGTCGATGGCGGCGGCGCGGGGGTAGACGACCTTGTCCCCCGGCGCCACGCCGGTGACGTCGTCGCCCACGGCCACGATGACCCCGGCGTGGACCGTGCTCTCGGCCGAGGCGGGGATGATCAGGCCGGCGCGAGTCTCGTGGTCGTCGTCGCTGGGCTGGATGACCACGTGGTCGTCGAGGGGCTCGAGGTGCGCGCTGGGCTGGCCGGCGCCGAGCAGCCGGCGCATGGTGTCGTCCTCGCCCATCATGGCCCACAGGATAGAGCGGGCCGCCGATACCATCAGGCCACCGTGCGTACCGCCGATATCCGCCGCTCCTTCACGGAGTTCTTCGTCGAGCGTGGGCACCGCGAATGGCCCTCGGCGCCGCTCGTGCCCGACACCCTCGACCCGTCGACGCTGTTCGTCATCGCCGGGATGCAGCCCCTGAAGCCCTACTTCCTGGGCCAGGAGCAGCCGCCGGCGCCGCGTCTGACCACGGTGCAGAAGTGCTTCCGCACGAACGACATCGACGAGGTCGGCCACACCGCCCGTCACCTGACCTTCCTGCAGATGCTGGGCAACTTCTCGTTCGGCGACTACTTCAAGGAGTACGCCATCGCAGGCGGCCTGGGAGCTCTGCACGGGGCCCTGGGGCATGGACCCGAACCTTCTCTGGGCGACCGTCTGGGAGGGCGACGACAAGGTGCCCTTCGACGAGGAGGCCCAGCGGCTGTGGATCCAGACCGGCCTGCCGGCCGAGCGCATCGTCCCCCTGGGCGAGGACAACTTCTGGGCCGCCGGCCCCACCGGGCCCTGCGGGCCGTGCTCGGAGCTCTACATCGACCGCGGCGAGGCGCTCGGCTGTGGCCGCGAGGACTGCAGGCCCGGCTGCTCGTGCGAGCGCTACCTGGAGTTCTGGAACCTCGTGTTCATGCAGTTCGACCGCGACGCCGAGGGCCGGTTGGAGCCGCTCCCGCGCCCCAGCATCGACACCGGCAGTGGGCTCGAGCGCGTGGCCGCCATCCTCCAGGACGTGCCGTCGGTGTTCGAGACGGACGACTTCGCCTTCATCATCGGCGCCCTGGAGGCCTGGACGGGCGCCCGCGTGGCCAACGGGGGCGCGGAGGAGCGGGCCCTGCGAGTCCTGGCCGACCACGGCCGCTCCATGGTCATGCTGGCCACCGACGGTGTCATCCCGGCCAACGAGTCGCGCGGCTACGTCCTGCGGCGGATCATCAGGCGGGCCGTCCAGCACGGCTCCCGGATCGGGCTCGAGACGCCCTTCCTGGGGCGCCTGCAGGACGTCGTCATCGAGTCCTTCGCCGGCGCCTACCCGGAGACGGAGGAGCACCGCGAGGACGTCCGGCGGCTGCTCGAGGCGGAGGAGGAGCGCTTCGCCCGCACGCTCGAGACGGGCTCGCGCCTCCTCGACGAGGCCCTGGAGCGGGCGCACACGGCCGGCCTCACCGGCCCTGCCGGCCGACGACGCCTTCCGCCTGCACGACACCTACGGCTTCCCCATCGAGGTCACGGCCGAGATCGCCGCCGAGCACGGTCTGGGCGTGGACGAGGCCGGGTTCGCGGAGCTCATGGAGGCGCAGCGCGACCGCGCCCGCCGGGCCGCCCGCGCCGGGGGCGGGGTCGACGCGGCCCGCGTGGCGGCGTTCGTCCGCGAGGCCGGCTTCACCACGGAGTTCGTGGGCTACGACGAGCTCGATGTCGTCACCGAGATCGGCGCCCTGGCGGACGCCGGGGACGGGCGCCTGCTGGTGAAGCTCCACCGCTCGCCCTTCTATCCCGAGGGTGGAGGCCAGGTCTCGGATCACGGGACGATCGAGTCGGACAGCGGCCGCGCCGCGGTCGAGGCCGTGCACCGCTTCGACGGCGACCAGGCCCTGACGGTGCGCCTCGAGCACGGCGCCCTGATCCGCGGCGAGCGGGTCCGGGCCATCGTCGAGCGCTCCACTCGCGCCCCGACGATGGCCAACCACACCGGCACGCACCTGCTGCACCGCGCCCTGCGCCACCAGCTCGGCGACCACGTGCACCAGGCCGGCTCCGCCGTGCGCCCCGACAAGCTGCGCTTCGACTTCACCCACGACGGCCCCCTTCAGCCGGAGCAGCTGCGCGCCGTCGAGGACGAGGTCAACCGCGTCGTGGTCGAGGCCCTGCCCGTGCGGGCCTACGAGGTCCCGATCGAGCGGGCCCGCGAGCTCGGGGCGATGATGCTCTTCGGCGAGAAGTACGGCGACGTGGTCCGCGTGGTCGAGGTCGAGGGCTACTCCCGTGAGCTGTGCGGGGGGACACACACCCGCTCGACCGCCGAGGTGGGGCCGTTCCACATCCTCTCCGAGACGTCCGTGGGCCAGGGCGTGCGCCGGATCGAGGCCGTGACCTCCGGAGCGGCCCTCGAGCTCCTGCGCGCCGGCGAGCGGGCCGCCGCCGAGGCGGCCGCCGCGGCCCGGACCACGCCGGAGGAGCTGCCGGCCGCCGTGTCGGCCCTGACCGCGCGGGTACGGGAGCTCGAGCGCAGCCCTCGCAGCGCTGCCACCGACGGCGTCGACCTCCAGGCCCTGGCCGGCGGCGCGGTCGGTCACGGGGATCTTCGGATCCTGGCCGCCGAGGCGCCCTCGGGGACCGTCGGCGACGCCCTGCTCCAGCTCACCGACCGCCTCAAGGGCACGCTCGGGCCCTCGGCCGTGGTTCTCGGGGCGGCGGACGGGGAGGGGGGCGTCCAGATCGTGGCCAACTTCTCCCCCGAGGCGGTCTCGGCCGGCCTCTCGGCGGCCGACGTCATCCGCGCCGTGGCCCCGATCATCGGGGGCGGCGGAGGCGGGCGGCCCACCATGGCCCGCGCCGGAGGCAAGGACGCGACCCGTCTGGGCGAGGCCCTCGAGCGCGCCCGCGAGCTCGTCCTGGCGTGACGACAGGCCCCAAGGTCCTGGCCCTGGACTACGGCCGGGCGCGGACCGGGGTGGCCGTCAGCGACGAGACAGGGGTGCTCGCCCGCCCCCTCGGGGTGGTCGAGCGGGCCTCCACCGAGCGGGGGCTGGCCGAGGTCTGTGCCATCATCGAGCGCGAGCGTGCCGATCTCGTGCTCGTCGGCCTTCCCCTCACCCTTCGCGGCGAACATGGCGCCCAGGCGGACGAGACCAGCGCCTTCGTCGCCCGGCTCAAACGCCGATGCCCGATACCCATCAGGACACAGGACGAACGGTTCACGACGTCGATCGCACGGCGGATACGGCCGACTGGACGCCACCGGGCCCCGGACGACCCGGAGGCGGCGACGGTCCTCCTCCAAGGGTTCCTGGACGCCCGCGCCGCACGCGGCTGACCCGGCGGGGCCGGCGGCTGCTCGCCCTCCTGGGCGTGCTGGCGGCGGTCGCCCTCGGGGTCCTCGTGCTCGGCATCACCGGCCTCCTGTTCGGGAGCGTCAAGCCGGGCCGCTACGTGACGGCCACCGTGCCCGCCAACGCCTCGTGCTCCGACGTCGGCAACGCCCTGCACGAGGCAGGGGTGGTGGGGAGCACGCTCCACTGGGAGCTCGAGGTCTGCGCGGCCGGCAAGGGCGGCTCGCTCAAGCCCGGCACGTACCGGCTGCGGCAGCACGAGCACTACGACGTCATCGTGGCCGCCCTCCAGGCCGGCCCGCAGCACGCCGTCCCCGCGGTGGTGAAGCTGAACATCCCGCCGGGCCTGCGCATCCGCGACATCGAGCGCCTCTTCCTGCCCGACGCGGCGATCGGCACCGACGCCTACCGGAAGGCCATCATCGCCTCGCCCACACCGCGCGGGTTCCGGCCGACGGGGAGCGAGCGCATCTCGGGCGAGGGCTTCCTGTACCCGGCGCTCTACGACGTCCGCCGCGGCGATGCCGCGGGGCTCGTGGCCGCGCAGCACCAGGCGTTCCGCCGGGCGGTGGCCGGCGTCGACTTCTCCTATGCCCGGCGGCGCCACCTGACGCGCTACGACGTCCTGATCATCGCCTCGATGATCGAGCGCGAGGTCGCCTACCCGCCCGAGCGGGCCAAGGTGGCGGCGGTCATCTACAACCGGCTGCACCGGCAGATGCCGCTGGCCATCGACGCCACCCTCCAGTACGCGGCCGGCTCGTGGGGCCCGCTGACCGCCACCGACCTGCGCACGGACACCCCGTTCAACAGCCGCCTGCACACCGGCCTGCCGCCCACGCCCATCAGCAACCCGGGCCTGGCGGCCATCCAGGCCGCGGCCCACCCGGCGCACACGGACGCCCTCTACTACGTGGCCATCCCGCACGACCCGCTGCACCGCCAGTTCTTCACCTCGAGCTACTCGGCGTTCCTGCGCTTCCAGAAGAAGCACCCGGCGTCGTGACCCCGCCCCGGGCGGGCGTGGCCTGCGTCATCGGCGATCCCGTCGCCCATTCCCGCTCGCCGGCCATGCACGAGGCGGCCTACCGCCAGCTGGGACTGCCCTGGCGCTACGTGGCCCTCCGCGTCGAGCCCTCGCGCCTGGAGACGGCCCTGGACGGGCTCCACGCCCTCGGGTTCGCCGGGGTGAACGTCACCGTGCCCCACAAGGTGGCGGCGGCGGCACGGTGCGCCACGCTCACCGGCGAGGCGCGTGCGGCCGGGGCCGTCAACACCCTGCTCCCGCTGGAGGACGGCTGGCACGGCGCCCTGACCGACGGGGTGGCGCTGGTCGACGCCCTGCGCGAGGAGGCGCCCGCCGCGCTCGAGCGCCCGGCGCTGGTGCTTGGCGCTGGCGGGGCCGCCCGGGCCGCCGTCACGGCGCTCATCACGGCCGGCGTGCCGCGCGTGGCCGTCCTGGCGCGCCGCCCGGAGGCTGCGCGGGCGCTCACCGAGGCAGTGGACGGGGCAGCCGAGGCCGTGGCGCAGGTGCCGGCGGAGATCGGTGTCGTGGTCAACGCCACGCCCGCCGGCGGCCTGGTTGCGCTTGAGGACGCGGGCCTCCCGGCCGATGCACTGGAGCGCATGGACGTGCTCGCCGACTACGCCTACCGCCCGGACGGCCGCCCGACCGCTGCCGTGTCCGCCGCACGCGCTGCCGGGCGGCCCGCCGTGGACGGCCTGGAGCTCCTGGCCCGCCAGGGCGCCCTCGCGTTCACCCTGATGACCGGCGAGACCGCGCCGCTCGAGGTCATGCGCCGCGCGGCCCGCGAGGCGGGGCACGCGTGAACGGCCCCGCCCTGGTCGCCCTGTGCCTGGCTGCCGGCGCCGCCGTCGGCCTGGCCTGGCATCCGCTCGTGCCCACCTTCGGGCGGCGGTCCGAGGAGGCGCTCGAGCAGCCCCGCTGGACGGTGGTGGCCACCTCGCCGTGGCTCCTGGCCTGCGCCGGAGGCCTCGTCTTCGCCGCCGCCGCCGCCCGCTTCGGCGACCAGCGCTCGCTCGTCCCGGGCCTCCTCCTGTGCGCGCTCCTGGTCGGGATCACGGCCGTGGACCTGCGCTTCCGCATCATCCCGAACCGGCTCGTGGCCCTGGGCGTCGTGGCCGGGTTCGGCCTCACGCTCGCCATCAGCCCCGGGCGCTGGCTGGAGCTGCTGCTGGGCGCCTCGCTCGCCACGCTCTTCCTCTTCGCCGCCGCCGTGGTCTCGCCCGGCGGCCTGGGCATGGGCGACGTGAAGCTCGCCGGCATGCTCGGCGCCTTCCTGGGCTCGGCCGTGGCCGTGGCCCTGGCCGCCGGCCTGTTCGCGGCGGCCCTTCCCTCCGTCTTCCTGCTCGCCCGCGGCGGCCGCTCGGCGCGCGGGATGACGCTCGCGCTGGGGCCGTTCCTGGCCCTGGGCGGGGTGGTGGCGCTGCTCTTCGGCCACCAGGTGCTGCACTGGTACATGCATCACTAGGGGAAGAATCCGGGGCACGCCGGCGAACCTGCGCATGCGGATCCTGGGTGGCCTTCACCGTCGCCTCTACCGGCTGACGGGAGGGAAGGTCGGCGGCCGGATCGTCAGCCTGCCGGTGCTCCTGCTGACGACGACGGGACGCAGGAGCGGGCGCCCTCGCACCCAGCCGCTCACCTACGCGAAGGTCGACAACGGCTATGCGGTGATCGCCTCGAAGGGAGGCGCACCGGAGCACCCGCTCTGGTACCTGAACCTCCGTGCGTCCCCGCTCGCCCGGGTCACGGTCGGGCGGGAGACGCGGGACGTGCGGGCACGGGACGCCGAGGGAGAGGAGCGCGACCGGCTCTGGCACGCGCTCGCGGACGTGTATCCCGGCTACGACCGCTACGCCGGGAAGACGAGCCGCCTGATTCCGGTGGTCGTGCTCGAGCTCGTCTGAGGCTCAACCGGGCGCACGCCCGTTCACGCACGGACAAAGGGCGGTTCACACGGCCTCAACACGGCGCTCGCTACGGTGCAGCGCGAATCGTTCTCCCCATCCGGAACGATGGGCGTCGCGGCATCCCCCTCCCACCCGCTGACGCCATTTCCGGCAGACCCCAGCCGGCGCGGCGCCTCCCGTCAGTGGCGGGAGGCCCGCTGCGTGCGTTTTTCCGCTGCGTGCGTTCTCAGGTTCAGCGCGCTCCATGGCCGATAGATCTGCGGCATGGATGAGGCACGCGACGAGGCGGCCGTCACGCCGCCGCCCTTCGGGCTCACGGGGCGGACCGTGCTGGTGGCCGCCGACGGGGCCGTGCTCGAGCTGCGCGTGGTCGGGAGCGACGACGACGGCGGGTTCGTGGCGTACGCCCCCCGGCTGCTGGTGCGCGAGGGCCTCGAGGTCGACGCCCGCGTGGCCCAGGACGGGCAGGTGTGGCGCCTGCGCTACCGCATCGCGTCGGCCGACGTGGTCAACCTCAGCGACGCGCAGGTCGGATGCGAGCTGCTCGAGTCGTCGTTCCTGGGCGACGAGCGGGAGGCGGAGCGGATCCCGTACGCCGGCCGCGCCACCGTGCGCTCGGTCTACTACGAGGGGTACGACATCGCCCCGACGCCTGTCCACGTGAAGGACGTGTCGATGACCGGCATCGCCTTCGAGTCCGAGCGGCGGATCGAGTGCGGCGTGGGCCTGGACCTCCGGCTCGAGGGCCAGGCGGACGAGGCCGTGGTGGCGCGCATCGAGGTCGTCCGGCTCGACGCCGGGCACTTCGGTCGGACGCGGATGAACGCCCGCATCACCGCCATCTCGGCGGTGGACGAGACCCGTCTGGCCGGGATCCTGGCCCGCGCGAGGCTCGAGCGGGAGCGCCCGGACGAGCCCGAGCCCGTCGTGGACGCCCCGGGCCTCCGCGCCGAGCTCGGCGTCGACCGGCCGCGCGGCGTGCTGCGCCTCCTGCGCCGCCGCACCGCGTAGGGCTCGCGCACCCGGATACGCTCCGCCCGAGGTGGAGCTCTCGCTCGTCGTGGCCGGGGAGTCGCACGGGCCCGGCATCACGGCCATCGTGAGCGGGCTCCCCGCGGGCCTGCCCGTGGACCGTGAGGCCGTGCGCCGGGACCTGGCCCGCCGCCAGGCGGGCTACGGGCGCAGCCCGCGGCAGCAGATCGAGCGCGACGACATCGAGGTCCTGGGCGGCCTGCGCCACGGGCGGACGCTCGGCGGCCCGGTGGCCCTGCTGGTGCGAAACCGCGACCACGCCAACTGGGGCGCGGCCATGGACCCCTGGCCGGTGGACCCGGCCGAGCTCGAGGCCGTGGCTGCGCGCCGCTCCCGCCCGGTCGTGCTGCCCCGGCCCGGGCACGCCGACCTGGCCGGAGCCCTCAAGTTCGGGCACGACGACATCCGCAACGTCCTCGAGCGCGCCTCGGCCCGCGAGACCGCGGCCCGGGTCGCGGCCGGGTCGGTGGCGTCCGGCCTTCTCCGGCTGCTGGGCATCCGGGTGGCGGGGCGCGTGGTGCGCCTCGGGGACGTCGAGGCGCCGCCCGACGACGGGGACGAGACGGCCTTCGACCGTGCCCGCGACTCCGAGCTGGGCTGCTCCGACCCGGCCACGGAGGAGCGCATGCGGGCCGCGGTCGACGCCGCCCGCGAGGACCGCGACACCCTCGGCGGCCTGGTCGAGGTGCGGGCGTTCGGCGTGCCGCCTGGACTTGGCTCCCATACCGAGCCCCGGCTGAAGCTCGACGCGCGGCTCGGCGGGGCGCTTCTCGGTATCCAGGCCATGAAGGCGGTGGAGATCGGGGACGGGCTGGCCACGAGCCGCCTGCGCGGGTCCCAGGCCCACGACGAGCTCTTCCACGACGAGGAGCACGGCTTCCACCGCACCACCAACCGGGCCGGCGGCATCGAGGGCGGGATGTCGAACGGCGAGACCATCGTCGTGCGCGTGGCCATGAAGCCTCTGCCCACGCTGATGCGGCCGCTGCGCTCGGCCCGCCTCGACACCCACGAGGCGGGGGAGGCCCTGGTCGAGCGCTCCGACACGACCGCCATCGCCGCCGCGGCGGTGGTGGCCGAGGCGGCCGTGGCCTTCGAGCTCACCCGGGCGGTCCGCGAGACCTTCGGCGGGGACCACGTGGACGACGTCACCGGGGCCTGGCGCGCCTACCTGGAGCGCATCCCCTGGCGGCGCCGGTGACCCGTCCGGCCCTGGCCCTCATCGGGTACATGGGGGCCGGGAAGTCCACGGTGGCGCGCGTCCTGGCCGCGGATCAGCGCCGGCCGCTGATCGACATCGACGAGCGCATCGAGCAGGAGGCGGGCCGGACCGTGGCCGCGATCTTCGCCGCCGACGGCGAGGCCGGCTTCCGCGCCAGGGAGCGGGCCGCCGCCCTGGCCGCCCTCGACCGCGACGACGCGCCCGTCATCGCCCTGGGCGGGGGCGCCGTGCTCGATCCGGCCATCGGCGCGCGCCTCCGCGAACGCGCGGTCGCCGTGTGGCTCGACGTCCCGGCCAATGTGGCCTGGGAGCGGGCGCACGAGGACGGGCTCTCGCGGCCGCTGGCCACCGACCGGGCCAGCTTCGACGAACGGCTCGAAGCGCGGCAGCCCGCCTACGCCGCCGCGGGAGATGCGGTCGTGGATGGCCGCCCCGCGCCCGGGATCGTGGCCGCCGCGGTGGCCGCTGCGCCCGTGACGCGCGCCGGTGCGCTGGCCCTGCTCGAGGGCGCTCTGGCTGAGCGGACGGCCGTGCTGGTCGCCGACCGCGCCGTGGCCGAGCGGGTGCCGGGCGCCTTCGCCGCCACCGTCGTCGTGGAGGGCGGCGAGGCGGCCAAATCCCCGGCGGAGGCGGAGCGCCTGTGGCGGGCCTTCAGCGCCGCCGGCCTCGGGCGGCAGGACGTCGTCGTGTGCTGCGGCGGGGGGACGGTGACCGACGTGGGCGGGTTCGCCGCCGCCACCTTCCGGCGAGGGGCTGGCGTGGATCGCCGCACCCTCGACGCTGGTCGGACAGGTCGACGCCGCCATCGGGGGCAAGACCGGCCTGACGGTCGAGGCGAAGAACGATGTGGGGGCCTTCCACCGTCCCGAGATGGTGCTCTCGGACCTCGACCTCCTGGCCACGCTCCCCCCGGAGGCCCACGCGGAAGGGATGGCCGAGGTGGTCAAGACGGCGCTCCTGGCCGGGGGCCGCCTGTGGGACCTGGTCCGGGCCCGGAATGCGGCCGAGCCCGAGATCGTGGCCCGCTGCGCCGGATACAAGGCGTTGGTGGTGGCCGAGGACCCGCGCGAGCAGGGCCGGCGGGAGATCCTCAACCTCGGCCACACGATCGGGCACGGCATCGAGACCGCCGCGGGCTGGAGCCATGGGCGCGCGGTGGCCGCCGGCCTCGTGGCCGCGCTGGATCTCTCCGTGCGCGAGGCCGGGCTCGACCCGGCCGTGGCCAAGGAGGCGGGCGAGCTCCTGCGCCGGGCCGGCCTCCCGCTCGGCTGGCCCGGGGGCGACGCGGGGGCCGTGCTCGCTGCCATGCGCCACGACAAGAAGCGGCGGGGAGGCCGCGACCGCTTCGTGCTCCTCGAGGCCACGGGACGGCCACGGCCCGGCGTCGAGCTGCCGTCCGCGGTGGTCGAGGCGGCCGTCCGCCGGGCGGTCGCCACGTCCGTCTGACCCGTTTGGGGTAGGGCTCAGATCGCCGGGCCTCGATTACAGTGGTGCCACCCGAACCAGGAGGACCGCGCCTTGACGGGCGACGTCATCTTCACCTCGGAGTCCGTCACCGAGGGCCACCCCGACAAGATCGCCGACCAGATCTCCGACGCCGTCCTCGACGCCGTCCTCACCGAGGACACCACGGGCCGCGTGGCCTGCGAGACGCTCATCACGACCGGCCTGATCGTGGTTGCGGGGGAGATCACCACCAACTGCTACGTCGACATCCCCCGGCTGGCCCGCGGCGTGGTGGCCGACATCGGCTACACCCGGGCGAAGTTCGGCTTCGACGCCTACACCTGCGGCGTGGTCGTGGCGCTCGACGAGCAGTCCGGGGACATCGCGCAGGGCGTGGACTCCTCGTACGAGGCCCAGCACGGCGACGACGTCGACCTCGACCGGCAGGGCGCGGGCGACCAGGGGATGATGTTCGGCTACGCCTGCGACGAGACGGAGCAGCTCATGCCGCTGCCCATCGTCCTGGCCCACGGGATCACCCGGCGGCTGGCCGAGGTGCGCCGCTCCGGCGAGATGCCCTACCTGCGGCCCGACGGCAAGGCCCAGGTCAGCATCCGCTACGCGCGCTCCGGCGAGGGCCACCTCGAGCCGGTGGCGGTGGAGCGCCTGCTCGTCTCCACCCAGCACGAGCCGGGCCTCGTGGCCGAGCGCGACATCAAGCCGGACCTGGTCGAGCACGTCCTGCGGGCGGTGGTGCCGGGCGACCTCCTCGACGAGCGCCGGCTGGAGGAGCCCGACTTCGTCCTCGTCAACCCGACCGGGCGGTTCGAGATCGGCGGCCCGATGGGCGACACCGGCCTCACCGGGCGGAAGATCATCGTCGACACCTACGGCGGCATGGCCCGCCACGGCGGCGGGGCGTTCTCCGGCAAGGACCCGTCCAAGGTCGACCGCTCCGCGGCCTACGCGGCGCGCTGGGTGGCCAAGAACGTGGTCGCCGCCGGCCTGGCGCGACGCTGCGAGGTCCAGGTGGCGTACGCCATCGGCGTGGCCCACCCGGTGAGCGTGGCCGTCGAGACCTTCGGCACCCACCGTGTCGATCCGGGCCTCATCGAGCAGCTCATCCAGGAGCACTTCGACCTGCGGCCGGCGGCCATCATCCGCGACCTCGACCTCGTGCGGCCGATCTACCGCGCCACCGCCGCCTACGGGCACTTCGGGCGGCCGGAGCCCGAGTTCACCTGGGAGCGGACGGACCGCGCCGACGCCCTCGCCGCGGCGGCGGGTCTGACGGCTCAGGCGGCCAGCTAGCCCTCGAACTCGATCAGGACCTTGCCCGTCTTGCCCGGTCCGTCGAGGCGGTCGAAGGCCTCCCTCACGCGCTCGGCGGGATAGACCGAGTCGATCACCGGCCGGAGGCGCCCGGCGGTGAAGTGCGGGCCGAGCTCGTGGCCGAAGGCCTGCACCGCCGTGGCCTTGAGCTCCGGCGGCCGGTGGCGCAGCATGGTCCCGCGGATGGCCGCGCGCCGGGCCATGAGGGCGCGGAGGGGCAGCTCGACGTCCGCGCCGGCGCCGGTGCCGACGATCATCACGCGGGCCTGGTCGGCCAGGATCTCGAGGTTGGCCGGGAAGTGGGGGGCGCCCGACGAGCTCGAGCACCACGTCCGCCCCGTGGCCGCCGGTGCGCTCGAGCACGGCCGCCGCGAAGCCGTCGTCCTCGACCGGCTCGCCCCCGAGCTCCTGGACCAGTGCGGCTGCCTGCGGTGTGCGGACGGTCCCCAGGACGCGCGCCCCGGCGGCGACGCCGATCTGCACCGCGGCCGTGCCCACGCCTCCCGCCGCGCCGTGCACGAGCAGGATCTCTCCCGGGGCCGAGCCGCGCCTGGGTCCGCACGGCGTCGTGGGCCGTTATGAAGGCCTCGGGCACGGCGGCGGCCTCGCGCTCCTCGAGACCCGCGGGGACGCGAGACGAGGCAGCGCTCGGTGGCGAGCACGCGGTCGGCCAGGCCGCCGCCGCCGACGAGGCCGAACACGAGATCGCCCGGGGCGAAGGCCGCGACCCGGGATCCGACCGCCTCGACCGTGCCGGCCACCTCCAGCCCGGGGATGTCAGGCGGGCTGCCGTGGGGGGCCGGGTAGTGGCCCGCGCGCTGGGAGGTGTCGGCGGGGTTGAGACCCGCCCAGCGCACCCGGATGAGCACCTCGTCGCCCGCGGGCTCGGGTCGGGCCGCTCCTCGAGGTGGACGACCTCGTTTCCTCCCGCTCCCCGGAAGACGACCGCGCGCATGGGCGCGGAGGATGGCACGGCCGGGCGGCCGAGGGGGTCGACCCTACACTCGGGCCCATGGCCGTCGCCGTCGCCGACCCGTCCCGGACAGCACCCCGCACGCTCGCGGTGGTGCCGCTCGTGACGACGCGCGCGCTGGCCCGCCCGCTGACCTACGCCGCCCCCACCGAGGGCACCGTGACGGTGGGCTCGGTGGTCACCGTCCCGCTGCACGGCCGCCTCGTGCGCGGGGTGGTCGTGCCGGCCGATACGGCAGCTCCACACGACGGACCACTGCTGCCCGTGGAGGAGGTGACCGAGCGGCCGCCCGTGCCCGAGGCCCTCGTCCGCCTGGCCCTGTGGATCGCCGCCCGCTACGGCTCGACCCCGGCGCGGGCGCTCGCCCTCGTGCTCGGGCCCGACGCTCCGCCGGCCACGGAGGTGCTGGCCGAGCTCGTTCCCGGGGCCGAGGCGCGCACGGCCGCCCAGCGGCGGATCGCCGAGGCACTCGCCCGCGGCCCGCTGCCGGTCGGCACGCTGGCCGCCCGGGCAGAGGTCACCCGGCCGACCATCCGGCGCCTGGCCGGAACGGGACTTCTGTCCCTGGAGCGCCGGCTGGCCCGCGATCCGGCGCCCGCGGCCTCGGCGCCGCCGCTGCCCACGCCCGGCCAGGCCGAGGCGACGGTCCGAATCGATGAGCTCCTGCGGGCGGGGGAGGGGGAGCTGCTCGTCCACGGCGTGACGGGCTCCGGCAAGACGGAGGTCTACCTGCGCCGCCGTGGCCCGCTGCCTCGACCTGGGCCGCGCGGCGCTCGTGCTGGTGCCCGAGATCGCGCTCGCGCCGCAGACCGCCGGGCGCCTCGCCGCCCGCTTCGGCGACCGCGTCGTGGTGCTGCACTCAGGCCTCTCCGACGGGGGCCCGCGCCGCGGCCCACGCCCGACTCCGCGGCGGCGAGGCCGACGTGGTCGTCGGCGCGCGCTCGGCGGTGTTCGCGCCCGTCCCCCGGCTCGGCCTCATCGTCGTCGACGAGGAGCACGACTCGGCCTACAAGCAGGGCGACGACCCGCGCTACGACGCCCGCGCGCGTGGCCGCCCAGCGCGCCCGCCTCGAGGGCGCCGTGCTCGTCCTGGGCTCGGCCACGCCGCGGCCGGAGAGCTGGCACGGCCTGCCGCGCGCGGTCGCTGTCCGACGCGGGTCGGGGGCGCCCTGCCGCGCGTCGAGGTCGTCGACCTCCGCCGCGACGGGCTGTACCCGCTGTCGCGGCCGCTGCGCGACCGCCTGGGCGAGCTCGCCGACGAGGGCGGCAGGGGCGATCCTGCTGCTCAACCGCCGCGGCGAGGCGCCGGCGCTGCACTGCCGCAGCTGCGGCGGGCGCTTCCGCTGCGACCGCTGCGACGTCAGCCTCAGCCTGCACGCCGACGGCCGCCTGCGCTGCCACCACTGCGGCCACGCGGAGCGCGCGCCGCAGCGGTGCCCGTCCTGCGGGGCCGTCGACCTCGCCCGGCTCGGCGCCGGCACCGAGCGGGTCGGCGAGGCCGTGAGCGAGCTGTGCGGCCGCACGTCGCGGTGCTGCGCCTCGACGCCGACGCACGTGGGCCGGCGGGGCGTGCTCGAGGAGACGCTCGAGCGCTTCGCCACGAGCCCGCCGGCCGTGCTCGTCGGCACGCAGATGGTGGCCAAGGGCCACGACTTCCGCGACCTGCGGCTGGCCGCCGCGATCGACGCCGACCAGGGGCTCGCCTGGCCCGACTTCCGCAGCGAGGAGCGCACGTTCGCGCTGCTCACGCAGCTCGCCGGCCGCAGCGGCCGGCTGCGGCGATCCCGGCTCGCGTGCTCGTCCAGGCCTGGGATCCCGACCGGCGGGTCGTGCGAGCTCGCGGCCCGCCACGCCGTCGAGCGAGTTCCTGGCCGGCGAGCTCGAGCGCCGCGAGCTCCTCGGCTATCCGCCCTTCCGCCAGCTCGTGCGCGTCGAGGTGGCCGCGCCCGCGGCTGACGCGCCGGTCGAGGCGCTCGAGGCCCTGCGCGACGCCGCCGCGCCGGCGCTCTCGGGCGACGAGCTGCTCGGGCCGGCGCCGCTCTTCCGGGTGCGCGGGCGCGAGCGGGCGCAGCTGCTCGTCAAGACGCTGCGCGCCGCGCGCGCGGGCGGCCTCCGTGCTGGCCGAGCTGGTGGCCCGGCAGGGCCGCGCGCTGCGCCGCGCGGAGGCGCAGGCGGTGGTCGACGTCGACCCGCAGTAGACTGCCTCGATGGCGCTACCGAACACGATCCCGCGCGCATGATCCCGTCATGGCCACGACACCGGACAGGACACACGAGCAGCGCTCCCGCCGGCAGCAGCGCGAGCGCGATCGCGCGAGGCCCGTGCGGCTGGTCGCGCTGAGCCAGATCCGGCGCTACCCGGAGCCGGTGCTGCGCGAGCGCGCACGCGACGGTGGAGGAGTTCTCCGACGATCTCGCGCGCGCTCGGGCGAGCGCATGGCCCGGCTCATGGAGGACGCCCACGGCGTCGGCCTCGCGGCCACCCAGGTCGGTCTCGCTGCGGCGCGTGCTCGTCTACCGCGCCCGATGACGAGGCGCGAGCCGCGTGGCGCTCGTCAACCCCGACGATCGTCGAGCACTCGGCGACGAGCGCGAGACCGACGGACGAGGGCTGCCTCTCGCTCGGCCCGCGTGCGCGTGCCCGTCGAGCGCGCCCTCGCGCGTGGTCGGTCGAGGCGCGGGACGAGACCGGCGAGCCCGTGCGGGTCGAGCGCCGAGGGCCTCGAGGCGCGCGTGCCCAGCACGAGATCGACCACCTCGACGGCGTGCTGATCATCGATCGCACGACGCCCGAGGCCCGCCGCGAGGCGCATGGCGGCCCTGCGGCCGCCGCCGGGCCCGCGACGCTGAGCACCGACGCTGTGGCGGCCGCGTCGGCTTCGCAGGCACGAACTGCGTGGGCGGCGCGAGGCGCTGGCGCGGCTCGCCGAGGCCCCGGGCTCGAGGTCGCGCTCGTGCTCACCCAGCCCGACCGGCCCGCCGGCCGCGGCCGCAGCTGCGCACCGCCGCCGGTGGCCGAGCAGGGCGCGGCGCTCGGCCTGCCGAGCTCGCTGCAGCCCGAGCGTCCCGCCGACGCGCTGCCGCGCGCTGCGCGAGGCCGGGGTGGAGGCCATGGCCGTCGTCGCCTACGGGCGGCTCGTGCCGCGGGCCCTGCTCGATGCGCTGCCCGTGGCTCAACCTGCATCCGTCGGCGCTCCCGCGCTGGCGCGGCGCCGCGCCGATCGAGCGCGCGCTCATGGCCGGCGACCGGGAGCTCGGCGTGGCCGTGATCCTGCTCGTCGAGGCGCTCGACGCCGGGCCGGTGGCCGGGACGGAGCGCTTCGCGGTCGGGCCCGACGACGATCGCGGGGGACGTCTACGCCCGCGCGCTCGACGCTCGGGCCTGCGCGCCCCTCGCCCGCGCGCTGGCCGACGCGGCCGGCGGGCGCCTGGCCACCGTGCCGCAGATCGGCGAGGCCGACCTACGCGGCCAAGATCGAGCCGCCGGACCGGCTGCTCGATCCGGCGGCGCCCGGCCCGGGAGCTGCACGACCGCGTGCGCGCGCTCTGCCCCGCACATCGGCGCGCGCCTCGCCGCTCGGCGGCGAGCCGCTCACCGTCTGGCGCACGCCGCGTGGCCGACGGGCGAGGGCCCGCCCGGGGACGCTCGCGCGTCGAGGACGGCCGCCTGTTGCTCGGCTGCGCGACGGGCCGCCTCGAGCTCGTCGAGCTGCAGCCGCCCGGCGGGCGCCGCATGCCGGTCGGCGGCCTGGCTGCGCGGCCTGCGCGGCGCGCTTCCCGCGGTCGACGCGCCGCGTGAGCGACGCCCGCACGCGTCGCGCTACGCCGTCGTGCGCCGCGCGTCTTCGACGAGGACGCCTACGCCGACCGCGCGTTCGCCGGCGAGGCCGACGCGGGCCGGGCTCGACGCCCGCGACCGCGCGCTCGCCATCGCACCTCGCGTTCGGCACCGTGCAGCGCCGGCGCACGCTCGACGCCGCGCTCGAGGACGCTCGCCCGGCGCGCCCCGTGACAGCGGCTCGAGCGGCCGCTCGCGCACGTCCTGCGGCTCGGGACGTTCCAGATCCTCTTCGCCGACGGGCATCCCGGCCAGGGCGGCGGTCTCCGAGACGCGTCGAGCTCGTCCGGCGCGCACGTCGGCGCCGCGCGCGACGGGCCTCGCGAACGCCGTGCTGCGGCGGATCGCCGACGGGCGGGCCGGCCTGGTACGCGGCGCTGCCGCGAGGACGACGCCGGCGCAGGCCGGGCTCCGCCACTCGCTGCCCGACTGGATCGTGCGAGCTCTGGTTCGACGCCTACGGGGCCGAGCGCGCGCGCGCGCTCTGCGCGGCCGCCAACCGCCCGCCCGCCGTCTCGCTGTGGCCGAACCCGCTGCGCGCCGGCGAGGGCGAGGTGGAGGCGCTGCGCTGGAGGCGGCCGGCGTCCCGTTCCGCGCGCGACGAGGCGACGGGCGCTCTGCGTGTCGAGCGGGCCGTTCGACGTCGCCGGCTCGCGAGCCTCTACCGAGCGGCGCTGGTCGTGCCGCAGTCGCGGGCCGCCGATGCCGGTCGCGCAGTCGCGTCGGCGCCGGGCCGGGCATGCGCGTGCTCGACCTGTGCGCCGCGCCCGGCGGGCAAGACCGCGCGTGCTCGCCGCGACCGGCGCGCAGGTGACCGCGGTCGAGATGCATCCGGCGCGCGCCGAGGCCGCTGCGCAGGCACGCTGCGCCGCCTCGGCGCCGACGTGCCGAGGTCGTCGAGGCCGACGGCCGCGCGTTCGCCGGGCGGGCCGTTCGACGCGCATCCTGGTCGACGCGCCCTGCAGCGGGCTCGGCGTGCTGGCCGGCCGCCCCGACTCGCGCTGGCGCCGCACGCCCGGCCGACGTCGAGACGCTCGCGGCGCTGCAGGCCGAGCTGCTCGGCACGCCGCGAGCTGCTCGCCCCGGCGGCCGGCTGGTCTACGCCGTCTGCACGCTCTCCCCGCCGAGAACGACGGTGCGGTGCGGGCCGCCGGCCTGGAGCCCCGCGACGAGCGGCGCACCTGGCCCGACCGGACGGGACGACGGCTTCTACGCGCCGAGGCGGTGACTAAGGTCTGAGCATGTTCGGATCCGGGCGTACCGCGCAGCTGCTCATCGTGGCCTACCTGATCGTTGGGGCGATCGTGGCCGACCGCCACCACTACTTCGCGCACCTGAGTACCGCGCGGCAGATCGCCTCGGCGGCCCTCGCGGTCGATCGGGTGGCCGCTCATCCTGCTCGGCTACGACCTGCACATTCGCAAGACGCGACTTCTAGACTCCGGCCGTGGCCTGGCCGACCGAGACGATCGTCCTCCCGTCGATCCTCTCGGCCGACTTCGGCGCGTTCCGCGACCAGGTCCAGGAGCTGCTCGACGCCGGCGCGCGCGCCTTCCACGTCGACGTGATGGACGGCCACTTCGTCCCGGTGATCACGTTCGGCCCGCGGTCGTCTCGGCGATCGCCGACTCAGGTGCACGAGCGCGGCGGCGTGCTCGACGTGCACCTGATGATCGAGCAGCCCGAGCGCCAGCTGGCCGAGTTCGCGAAGGCCGGTGCCGACTCGTGCACCGTGCACGTCGAGACCTGCCCGCACCTGCACCACACGCTCGCGGCTGATCCACGAGCTCGGCATGCGCGCCGGCGTGACGCTGAACCCGGCGACGCCCACGGCGGCGCTGCGCGAGGCGGCGCGCGAGGCCGACCACGCTGCTCTGCATGTCGGTCAACCCCGGCTGGGGCGGCCAGAAGTTCATCGAGGCGTCGATCGAGCGGCTCGGCCGAGCTGCGCAGGCGCTGCTGCGGCCGGGGATGGGCCTCGAGATCGACGGCGGCGTCGGCCCCGCGACGATCGAGCGCTGCCACGAGGCGGGCGCGAACCTGCTCGTGGCGGGCTCGGCGATCTACGACGCAGCCGTCGCCGGGCGAGGCCTAGCCGGCGCTCGTGGCCGCCCTCGCCGGCCGCGTGACCGCCGAGGACGAGCGGCTGCTCGAGCGCACGCTCGACCTGGCCGAGCGCGGGCGCCGCACCGCGAGCCCGAACCCCGTCGTCGGCTGCGTGATCGTGCGCGACGGGCGCGTGCTCGGCGAGGGCTGGCACGTGCGCCGCGGCGAGCGCGCACGCCGAGACGAACGCGCTCGCCGCCTGCGGCGAGCCGGCGTCGCGCGGGGCGACGGCGTACGTCTCGCTCGAGCCCTGCACCCACCACGGCCGCCAGCCGCCCTGCGCCGACGCGCTGATCGAGGCCGGCATCGCGCGCGTGGTCGTGCGCCGTCGGCGATCCGACCCCGAGGTCGACGGGCGCGGCCTCGCGCGGCTGCGCGCCGCCGGCGTCGAGGTCGAGCTCGCCGGCGGGCGACCTCGAGCGCGCGGGCGCGGCGCCAGAACGCCGCGCTTCCGCATCGCACGTCGTGCACGGGCGGCCGTTCGTGCTGCTCAAGCTGGCCGCGTCGCTCGACGGCCGCACGGCCACGGCGGCGGGGGAGAGCCGCTGGATCTCCTCGCCCGAGAGCCGCGCGCTCGTGCACGAGTGGCGGGCGTGGATGGACGCCGTGGCCGTCGGGAGCGGCACCGCGCTCGCCGACGATCCCGAGCTGCACGGCGCGGCGACGTCGAGCCGCCCGCCGGAGCGGCAGCCGCTGCGCGTCGTCTTCGACCGCCGCGGGCGGCTCGCGGCGGCAGCCGGCTGGCGCGGTCGCGGCGGCCGCGCCCGTCCTGCGCGTCGCGCCGGCGGCGCGCCGCCGCCGCCGCCGGGCGTCGAGGCGCTGACCGCGGGATCGCCTGGCCGAGGCGCTCGCGGCTGCTGGGCGCGCGCGAGGTCACCTCGCTCCTGCGTCGAGGGCGGCGCCGAGCTCGCGGCCGGCGCTGCTCGCGCGCCGGCCTCGTCGACGCGCTCGCGCTCTTCGTGGCGCCGCGCCTGCTCGGCGGCGACGGGCGCGCCGCTCGCTCGGCGCCGCTCGGCGTGGACGCGCGCTGCGCCGACGCGCCCGGCGCTGCTCGACCTGCGCGTGCGCCGCGGTCGGCCCGGACATCCTGGTCGAGGGCCGAGCTCGCACCCGCTGCCCTGAGACAGCGCCCGCATACGGCTGCCCGGCGTGTTCACCGGCATCGTCGAGGAGCTCGGCGACGGTCGCGGCGCTCGAGCGGCGACGCCGAGCGGCCTGCGCCTGCCGATCGACGCGCCGCGGCTCGCGCCGCTGGCCGCCGTCGGCGACTCGATCAGCCATCTCGGGCTGCTGCCTGACGGTCGTCGCGATCGACGGCGACGTGCTCGCGCTTCGAGGCCGTGCCCGAGACGCTTCAGCGCACCAGCCTCGGCGGTCTCGGCGGCGGGCGACGCCGTCAACCTCGAGGACGCCCTGCGCGCCGGGCGAGCCCTTCGGCGGCCACATCGTGCAGGGGCACGTCGACGGCGTGGGCGACGGTCGCCGAGCGTCCGCGCCCGAGGGCGACGGCCACCGGCTGCGCGTCGCGCGCGCCCGAGACCCTCGCAGCGCTACCTGGTCGAGAAGGGCATCGATCGCCGTCGCCGGCGTCAGCCTGACGGTCGCCGCGCTGCGACGACGACGGCTTCGAGGTCGCGCTCGATCCCGCACACGTGGAGGTGACGACGCTCTCGCGGCTGGCCGCCGGGCGATCCCGTCAACCTCGAGGCCGACGTGATCGCGCAAGCTACGTCGAGCGGCTGCTGGCCGCTCGCAGGACCCCGCTGATACCGTCACGGCGCTCCACGGCCCCTCGATGACGAGCCCTGGAGACTCCAGCACCGCGTGAGCGAGTGCCTCGCCCTTCTGCAGCATCGAGGAGGCGATCGAGGAGATCCGGGCGGGACGCATGGTCGTGGTCGTGCGACTCGCCCGACCGCGAGAACGAGGGCGACCTCTGCATGGCGGCCGAGCTCGTCAGCGCCGGAGGCCGATCAACTTCATGGCCACGCACGGCCGCGGGCTGATCTGCCTGACGCTCACGCCCGAGCGCTGCGACGAGCTCGGGCTGCGGCTCATGGTGTCGCACAACCAGACGCCGTACGAGACCGCCTTCACGGTCTCGATCGAGGCCCGCGAGGGCATCGAGACGGGCATCTCGGCCAAGCGACCGCGCGCGACACCATCCAGGTCGCCTGCCGACCCGACCATGCGGCCCGCGCGACATCATCCAGCCCGGCCACGTCTTCCCGCTGCGCGCCCGCCCGGGCGGCGTGCTCGAGCGCACCGGCCAGACCGAGGCCTCGGTCGACCTGGCCCGCCTCGCCGGCGTGCGCGCCCGCCGGCGTGATCTGCGAGGTCATGAACGAGCCGACGGCACGATGGCCCGCGTGCCCGACCTCGTCAGCGTTCTGCGCCAAGCACGGCCTCAAGCTCTGCTCGGTCTCCGACCTGATCGCGTACCGCCGCCGCACCGAGAAGCTCGTCGAGCGCCAGGCCGCCGTCCTCCTGCCGACGGCCTACGGCGAGTTCACGGCCATCGGCTACCGCTAGCCGCATCGACAACAAGCACCACCTCGCGCTCGTCAAGGGCGACGTCGACGGGGCGCGAGGACGTGCTCGTCCGCGTCCACTCCGAGTGCGTGACCGGCGACGTCTTCGGCTCGCTGCGCTGCGACTGCGGCGAGCAGCTGCACCAGGCCTGCTCGGCAGATCGCGGCCGAGGGCCGCGGCGTCCTGCTCTACCTCGCGCAGGAGGGCCGCGGCATCGGCCTCCTGAACAAGCTGCGCGCCTACGAGCTGCAGGAGCGCGGGCTCGACACCGTCGAGGCCAACCTCGAGCTCGGCTTCCCGGCCGACCTGCGCGACTACGGCATCGGCGCGCAGATCCTGGCCGACCTCGGCCTCACGACCATCCGCCTGCTCACGAACAACCCGCGCAAGATCGTCGGGCTCGAGGGCTACGGGCTGACGGTCGACCGAGCAGGTGCCGATCGAGATCGCCGCCGCACGAGCACAACCTGCGCCTACCTGCGCGCCAAGCGCGACAAGCTCGGTCACCGGCTGCACCACCAGGACCTCCGCCTCGACGAGGCGCCGCTCCCGCAGGAGCCGAGCCCGAGCCTGCCCCGACGCCGAGTGACCGTCGAGACGCACGGCGACGGGACGCTGACGCGCCCGCCGGCAGCGTGCTCGTGCGCCGGCGGTCCGCTGCCCGACGGGCGCGCGCGTCGCGATCGTCGTGAGCCGCTACCACTCGCGACGTCACCCAGGCGCCTGCTCGACGGCGCGCTGGCGACCGCCGGCGAGCGCGGCATCGCGCCGGGCGCCGTCGACGTCATCCCCGCGCCGGGCGCGTTCGAGCTCGGCTGCTCGCGCGCGAGGCGGCCGCGGCCTCGCGGCCGCTACGTCGGCCGTGGCCGCGCTCGGCTGCGTGATCCGCGGCGAGACGCGCACTACGACTACGTGTGCTCGCGAGGCCTCGCGCGGCATGCCTGCTGGCCGCGCTCGAGACCGGCGTCCCCGTCGGCTTCGGCCTCATCACCTGCGACACGGCCGAGCAGGCGTGGGCGCGGGCCGGCGGCGCGGCCGGCAACAAGGGCGCCGAGGCGGTCGAGGCGGCGCTCGATCTGGCCTCCACCCTGGCCGGCGTGCGCGCGGCGGCATGAGCGACGAGACGCGTGAGGCCCTCGGCCGGGCCGCGGCCCATGCCCACGCCTTCCTGGAGGGGCTGGCCGAGCGTCCCGTCGGGGCCACGGCCTCGCATGAGGAACTGCGCGCCGCGCTCGACGGTCCCCTGCCCGAGCGTGGAGTCGACCCGGCCCGGGTGCTCGACGAGCTCGCCCGCGCGGCCGACCCGGGGCTGGTGGCGAGCGCCGGCCCGCGCTACTACGGCTTCGTCGTCGGCGGCGCCCTGCCCGCCGCCCTGGCGGCCGACTGGCTGGCCTCGGCCTGGGACCAGAACGCGGGCCTCTACGTGCTCGGCCCGGCGGCCGCCGTGGTCGAGGACGTCGCAGCCGGCTGGCTCAAGGATCTCCTGCGCCTGCCGCCCAGCGCCAGCTGCGGCTTCGTCACCGGCGCCCAGATGGCCAACGTGGCCGGACTGGCGGCGGGGCGGAGCGCCGTCCTGCGCGACGCCGGGTGGGACGTCGAGGCGAAGGGCCTGCAGGGCTCGCCGCCCGTGCGCGTCCTGGTCGGGGCGGAGGCTCACACGACCATCGGCGCTGCCCTGCGCCTTCTCGGCCTGGGCGCGGCCACCGCGGAGGCCGTGCCGGTCGACGACGCCGGGGCCATGCGCGCCGACGCCCTCGCCGAGGCGCTCGCGGGCACGTCGGGCCCGGTCATCGTCTGCGCCCAGGCGGGCAACGTCCATACCGGCGCCTTCGACCCGCTGCCTGCCATCGGCGAGACGGTCCGCGCGCACGGCGGCTGGTTGCACGTCGACGGCGCGTTCGGGCTGTGGGCGGCCGCGAGCCCCAGCCGCCGGCACCTGGTGGACGGGGTCGAGCTCGCGCACTCCTGGGCCACCGACGCCCACAAGTGGCTCAACGTCCCGTACGACTCGGGGCTGGTGTTCGTGGCGGAGCCCGAGATCCACCACCGCGCCCTGGCGCTCTCGGCCGCATATCTGACCCATGGCGAGGGTGCCGAGCGCGATCCCGAGAGCTGGACGCCCGAGTCCTCACGCCGGGCCCGGGGGTTCGCCGTCTACGCCGCGCTGCGGTCGCTCGGCCGGCAGGGCGTCGCCGACCTGGTGGACCGCTGCTGCGACCTCGCCGTCCGCTTTGCCGACGGGCTCCGGGGGCAGCCGGGCGTCGAGGTGGTGAACGACGTCGTCCTCAACCAGGTCCTGGTGCGCTTCCCGTCCCAGAACGCAGGCGACGACGATGCCCGCACGCGGGCGGTGGTGGCCCGCATCCAGCGCGACGGCGTCATCTGGGCGGGCGGGAGCATGTGGCACGGACAGGCCGTGCTGCGCCTGTCGGTGTCCGGCTGGCCGACCACGGCCGCCGACATCGATCGCAGCGTCGAGGCCGTGCTTGCGGCCGCGGCTGCCACGGCCTGAGGCACACTCTCGCCGTGGGTCACGTCGACGTGTCGAAGGTCGGCTGGTTCCTGCCCGGACGGCCGGAGCCTGCTGTACGACGTCTCCTTCCGCGTGGGGGAGGGGGCGCACGTGGCCCTGCTCGGGGCCAACGGCGCCGGCAAGACCACCCTCCTGCGCCTGGTGGCCGGCGACGAGACGCCGCACGAGGGGACCATCGCGCGCAGCGGCGGCCTGGGCGTGATGCGCCAGTTCGTGGGCTCCCTGCGGGACGAGACCACCGTGCGCGAGCTGCTGGCGAGCGTGGCCCCGCCCCGTGTGGCCGCGGCCGCGCGCGCGCCTGGCGGACGCCGAGCTGGCCCTGGCCGAGGGCGGCGAGCCGGCCCAGCTGGCCTACGCCGAGGCGCTGGCCGAGTGGGGCGACGCGGGCGGCTGGGAGGCGGAGGTGCTGTGGGAGACATGCTGCCGCGAGGCGCTCGGCCTCGCCCTGAGCGAGGCCTCGGACCGGCCGGTGGCCACGCTCAGCGGCGGCGAGCAGAAGCGTCTCGTCCTCGAGGCGCTGCTCCGCGGGCCGGACGAGGTCCTCCTCCTCGACGAGCCGGACAACTACCTCGACGTGCCGGCCAAGCGCTGGCTCGAGGCGGCGCTGCGCGAGTCGCGGCAGTCGATCCTCTACGTCTCGCACGATCGCGCGCTCATCGCCGCCACCGCCGACCGCATCGTCACCGTCGAGGGCCGTACGGCCTGGACCCACGGCGGCGGCTTCGCCGGCTATCACGAGGCGCGGGAGGCGCGGCTGGACCGGCTCGAGGAGCTCCGCCGCCGCTGGGACGAGGAGCACGAGCGGCTGCGGGAGCTCGTCCGCACGCTCCGCGTCCAGGCCTCGATCTCCGACGCCATGGCCAGCCGCTACCGGGCCATGCAGACACGGCTGGCCAAGTTCGAGGAGGCGGGGCCGCCGCCGGAGCGCCCGCGCGAGCAGCGCATCCGCATGCGGCTTCCGGGCGGCCGGACCGGCGTGCGCGCCCTGACCTGCGAGGGCCTCGAGCTCACCGGGCTCATGCAGCCCTTCGACCTCGAGGTCCTGTACGGCGAGCGCGTGGCCGTCCTCGGCGGCAACGGCTCCGGCAAGTCCCACTTCCTGCGGCTCCTGGCCGGTGAGCCGGTCGCCCACCAGGGGTCGTTCCGGCTCGGCGCCCGCGTGGTCCCCGGCTACTTCGCCCAGACGCACGACCGCAAGGACCTCGACCACCGGCGCCCGCTCGACCTCCTGCTGGCCGAGGGCCTGGAGCGCAGCCGGGCCATGGGCTCGCTCCGCCGCTACGAGCTCGACGGGGCGGCCGAGCAGCGCTTCGAGACGCTCTCAGGCGGCCAGCAGGCGCGTCTCCAGGTCCTTCTCCTCGAGACCGGCGGGGCCACGATGCTGCTCCTCGACGAGCCCACGGACAACCTCGACCTGGCCAGCGCCGAGGCCCTCGAGGGTGCGCTCGACGCCTTCGACGGGACCGTCCTCGCGGTCACCCACGACCGCTGGTTCGCCCGCACCTTCGACCGCTTCGCGGTGTTCGGCAGCGACGGCGTCGTCTACGAGGCGGACGAGCCGGTGTGGGACGAGCGGCGACCCGCCCGCAGCACGGTCCTCACGCGCCGCTGAACGGCGTCAGCGCTCGCGCGGGGCGAGCGTGATGCCCCAGGCCGCGCCGCTGGCGAAGAGCTCGTCGGGGTTCACGTCGTCCGCCCAGCCCAGGAAGTGACGGGCGGGGTCGTCGTCGGTGGAGCCGTACACGGCCGTGCCCGTGGGCACACCGCCGGTCTCCTCACCCGCGTCGGCGAGCAGCTCCTCGCCCGCCGGACCGTCGCCGTAGCCCTTACCCATGGGGGGAGCCTACGCTCCTTGCGCGCGCTTCGCCTACAGGGCCCGTTGCACCTTGCCGCCCTTGAGGCAGCGGGTGCAGACGTAGGCGCGGCGAACGACGCCGTCCACCAGGATGCGCATGCGCTGGAGATTCGGATCGAAGCGGCGGCGCGTGGCCACCATCGAGTGGCTCCGGTTGTTGCCGAAGCTCGGGTGACGGCCGCAGAGAGAGCAGACTTTCGACATGAGATTCCTGTGCGTTCGGGCGCACGACGGACCGATCCGCCGGTGCGCGGCTCACCGGTAGTATCGGGGCCCGGCCCCGGCCGCGCAAATCGCAGCCGCGCCCGGCGGCGGCGATGACCGACCCCACGACCACCTCCGCACCCCCCGTCCCCGGCACGGTCACCCTCAGCGACGACGCGGTCGCCCAGGTGGTCGGGCACAGCGTCCTGGAGTGCTACGGGATCGTGGGCATGGCCTCCAAGAGCCTCGTCCGCGGAGTCGCGCGCCTCCTCTCCCGCCACTCGCTGAGCCACGGCATCGAGGTGCGCCGGACGGGCGACGAGCTGGCCATCGACCTGTACGTGGTCATCGAGTACGGCCTCAACCTGGCCGAGGTCGCCGCGGCCGTGCGCCAGCGGGTGACCTACGAGGTCGAGCGCCTGACCGGGCTGCGGGTGACCGCGGTGCAGGTCCACATCCAGGGCGTGCGCCGGCCGTGAGGGACCCGGCCGAGGAGGCCCTGCTCGCCCGGGTCCGCGAGGCCGCCGACGGTGCGGCGGCGGCGCTCGCCGCCTCCCGGCGCCACATCGACGACCTCAACGTGTATCCCGTCCCGGACGGCGACACGGGCACGAACCTGAGCAAGACGGTGCAGAGCGTGGTCGAGGCGCTGGCCGGGCAAACGCCGGCGCCGTCCGCGGCCGTGGCCCGCGCCGTCAGGCACGCCGCCCTCATGGGCGCCCGGGGCAACTCCGGGATCATCCTCTCGCAGGTCCTCCGCGGAGCCTGCGACCACCTGGCCGGCGCCACCGAGCTCGACGGCGCCGTGGCGGCGGCCGCCTTCCGGGCCGCCTCCGACGCGGCCTACCGGGCCGTGCGGCAGCCGGTGGAGGGGACGATGCTCACCGTCATTCGGGCCATGGCCGAGTCGGCGGAGGAGGCCGCCGAGCCCGGCCGCTCCCTCGACGACGTGCTCGACGCCGCCCTCGCGGGCGGCCGCGAAGCCGTGCAGCGCACGCCGGAGCTCCTCGCCATCCTGCGCGAGGCCGGTGTCGTCGACGCCGGCGGGGCGGGCCTGGTGGAGATCCTGCGGGGCGTCATCGCCGGCCTGCGGCGGGAGCCGCTCGAGATCCCGGCGGAGTCCGCCGAGCCCGTGGCGGCGGAGTCGGCCCACGCCGGCTCCTCCCGCTACCGCTACTGCACGAGCTTCGTGATCGACGGGGAAGGACTGGACGGCGCCCGCCTGGAACGCGAGCTCGCGCGCGATGGGCGACTCCCTGCTGGTCGTCGGGGACGGCGAGACCTGGAAGGTGCACGTCCACACGGACGATCCCGGCGGAGCCATTCGCGTGGGCACCGCGGCCGGCTCGGTGTCGGGCGTCGAGCTCGCCGACATGCAGGTCCAGACGGCCGAGCGCAGCCGCCGGCTCGATGGCGACGGCCAGGAGCGCGCGCTGACGGACGTCGTGTGCGTCCTCGCCGGCGACGGCAACCGCGCCATCGCCCGCAGCCTGGGCGTGCGGGAGATCGTCGAGGGCGGACAGAGCCTGAACCCCTCCACGCAGGAGCTGCTCGAGGCCGTGGCCCGCTGCCGGGCGCCCGAGGTCGTCATCCTGCCGAACAACCCCAACGTCGTGGCCACGGCCGAGCGCGCGGCCGAGCTGGCCGACCGTCCCGTGCGGGTGGTGGAGACGCGCTCCATCGCCGCCGGCCTGGCGGCCGCCGTCGAGTACCGGCCCGACCGCGACGCCGCCGCCAACGCCCGGGCCATGGCCGAGGCCGCGGCCCGGGTCCGCACCGGCGCTGTGACCACGGCGGTGCGCGACGCCACGGCCGACGGGGTCGAGATCCACAAGGGCGACACGCTGGCGCTCCTCGACGGGACGGTCGTGGGCTCCTCCGGCGACCCGCGGGACGCGCTGCGGCTGCTCCTCGACCGGCTCCTGGACGGCGGCGGCGAGATCCTCACCGTGCTCCGCGGCGCCGACCCGGACGGGACTGCGGGCGCGCTCGACCCGATGCTCGCGGCGGTGGCGCGCGCCCATCCCGAGGTCGAGATCGAGGTCCGCGAGGGCGGCCAGCCCCACTACCCGGTGGTCCTCGCCGTCGAGTGAGCGAGGTCTTCACCAACGCCACGGCGGCCCTCGTCACCGACTCCACGGCCGACCTGCCCGGTGGCATGCCGCCGTTCGCGAACGTGCGCATCGTCCCGCTCATCGTGCGCTTCGGCGACGAGGAGTACCGCGACTGGGTCGACCTGACGCCCGAGGCCTTCTACCACCGGCTGGCCGGGGCCGCCGTGACGCCGACCACGTCGCAGCCCTCGCCCGAGGCCTTCGCCACCACGTACCGGGAGCTGTTCGACGAGGGCTACCGCCACATCTTCTCGCTGCACCTGTCGAGCCGGGTCTCGGGGACCGTGCAGTCGGCGCAGCTCGCCGCCGAGGGATTCGACCGCCGGGTGACGGTCATCGACACGCGGCAGGCCTCGGCGGCCATCGCCCTCTGCCTCCTGGGCGTGCGCGCGCGCCTGGAAGGCGGCGTCGACGAGGCCGGCGTGCTCGAGTACGTCGACGGCTTCATCCAGCGCGCTCGCCTGGTGTTCTCGGTGGCCACCCTCGAGTACCTGCAGAAGGGCGGGCGCATCGGCGCCGCCCGTGCCCTGCTCGGCGGCCTGCTCGTCGGTCAAGCCCATCCTGGGCCTGCGGGACGGCGAGGTCGTGGCCCTCGGCCGCGTGCGCGGAGCCTCGCGCGTCGTCCCGGCGCTGGTCCAGGAGCTGGTCGACGGGTCGCCCGGCGGCGGGCCGCTGCGCCTGGCCGTCGCCGACGCGGAGGCCCCGGAGCAGGTGGCCGCGCTCCTGGAGGCGGTCCGCCGGGTGCGGCCCGAGGCCGTGCTCGAGGTCTCGACCAGGCTCGGAGCGGTCATCGGGACGTATTCCGGCCCGGGCGCGTTCGGGATGATGTGGGTCCCGGAGCCCCCCACCGACGCCCGTCTTGGAGTCACCGCCTGATAGACCGCCTGCGGAAGGCGGCCGCCGCCCTGGGCCGCCGGAAGCGGCTCGTGGCCGGCCTGCAGCTCACGGCCCTGGCCGTGATCCTGGCCTTCCTGGCCTACTCGCTGCGCCACTCGTGGCACGAGGCGGGGCCGCGCCTGCGCCACGCCCGTCTGGTGGACGTCGCCCTGTCCCTGGTCTTCCTGGCCGCGTACTACCTGGCTTTCGTGGTCGGGTGGATGATCATCCTCCGCGGGCTGGGCCAGCGCATCGGCTACCGGGAGGCCCTGCGGGCCGAGATGCTCTCGCTCCTGGCCAAGTACGTGCCGGGCGGGGTGTGGACGCCCGCCGCGCGCGTGGTGGCCGCCCGCCGGGCGGGGATCGAGGACGCCTCGGTGGTGCTCGCCTCCATCGCCCTGGAGGCCGGCCTCTCGGCCGTGGCCGGGACGCTCGTGTTCGCCTTCAGCCTGCCCTTCGTCAGCGGCATCCAGCTCACCGTGTGGCCGGTCCTCGTCTTCGCGGCGGCCATCGTGGTCCTGATGCATCCGCGGCTGTTCCGGCCGGTGGCGCTGCGCCTGCTCCGGCCCTTCGGGGCAAAGGAGATCCACGCCCTGAGCTACGCCCGGACGCTGGCCCTGGTGGGCTACTACTGCTTCACCTGGCTCATCGGAGGCGTCGCCCTGTGGTTCCTCGTGCGCGCCGTGGCCGGCGTGAGCGTGACCGCCGATCCCGTTCCTGGGTGGCGCGGCCGCCGTGGGGGCCATCGTGGCGGTGCTGGCCTTCTTCACCCCGTCGGGCCTGGGCGCGCGCGAGGGCGCGATGTACGGGCTGCTCGTGGCCATCGTCCCACCGGGCGCCGCGCTTGGGGTGGTGGTGCTGAACCGCCTCGCCATCACGGTGGTCGAGGCCGCCCTGCTGGCCGTGGCCACGCCGCGCGTGGGGGCCTCCGCCGGCGAGCCGGCGCCGTCCGAGCAGCCCGAGTAGCCGCCGCTACCGTCCGTATGGTTCGGGCAACGGTGCCCCAGGACGATCCCTTCCGCGCTCCGGCGGACGCGCGCCCGCGGCCGCGGACCGCGCCACGGCCGTCGGCGTTGGCCGTTCCTGTCGAGGTGCGCACGGCCAAGGGGCGCGAGGCGCTCGCGGCCCGCAACATCGCCACGGCCGGCGACCTGCTCGAGACGCCGCCGCGGGCCTTCCGCGACTTCGGCGACGAGGTCGAGGCCCTCGCCGACGTCCAGCCCGGCCGCGAGGTGACCGTGCGCTGCCGGGTGGAGTCGGTGCACGAGCGGCCCACGCGGCGGCGCAACCTCCGCATCGTCCAGGCGCAGGTGCGGGACGACTCGGGCTACGCCACGGCCGTGTGGTTCAACCAGCGCTACCTGCTGCACGCCCTGTCCCCGGGCCAGGTGGTGCAGCTGCGGGCCGAGCCCCGGACGGGGCGCGGGCGGCTGGTGGAGCTCCTGGTCCGGACGCACGAGATCGTCGACGACGAGGCCAACGGCCGCCACACGGTGGGTCTGGTGCCGGTCTACGACGCCAGCAAGGCCCTCTCCACGCGGACGCTGCACGACCTGGCGCGCGACCACCTGCACCGGACCGACGCCATCGGGGACCCGGTGCCCGCGCGGCTCCGCTGCGCCCGCCGGCTGCCCCTGCGACGGGATGCCATCGCGGCTCTCCACGCCCCCGACGACGCGGCCGAACCGGATCAGGCGCGGCACCGCCTGGCCTACGAGGAGCTGCTCCTGCTCCAGCTCGCCCTGCAGCGCCGTCGCGCAGGCCTCGACGCGGCCGCCTCGGCTCGCCCGCTCGGGCGGCCCGGCGACCTGTCCGCTCGCTACCAGGCTGCGCTGCCCTTCGCGCTCACCGCCGGCCAGCGGCAGGCGATCAGAGCCGTCGACCGCGACGTCGCCCGGGCCCGGCCCATGCGGCGCCTGCTGGTCGGCGACGTCGGCTCCGGCAAGACGGTCGTCGCCGTCCACGCCATGCTGCGGGCCGTGGAGGCGGGCGCCCAGGGTGCGCTCATGGCCCCGACCGAGACGCTGGCCCAGCAGCACGCGGCGACTGTTCGCTCCCTGCTCGAGCCGGTGGACGTGGGCGTCGAGCTCCTCACCGCCGACGTGCCCGCCCGCGAGAAGCGCGCCCGGCTGCAGCGCATCGCCACGGGCGACGCCGCCGTGGTGGTGGGCACGCACGCGCTCCTCGAGCAGGACGTGCGCTTCCGCGACCTCGCCGTCTCGGTGGTGGACGAGCAGCACCGCTTCGGCGTCGACCAGCGTGCCGCGCTGGTGGAGACGCACGGCGGCCACACGCTGCACATGTCCGCCACGCCGATCCCGCGCTCGCTGGCCCTGGCCCTGTACGGCGACCTCGACGTGACCGAGCTGCGCGAGCTGCCGTCCGGGCGGCGCCCGGTACGCACGGCCCGCGTGCCCGAGCGCAAGCGCGACGACTGCTACCGCTGGCTGATCAACGAGTGGGTGGAGCACGGCCGCCAGGCCTACGTCGTCTGCCCACTGGTCGACGGCTCGGACACGGTCCAGGCCCGGGCGGCCGAGAGCGAGCACTCCCGGCTGGCCTCGGCCCTCGCCCCGCTGCGCGTTGGCCTGCTGCACGGCCGGCTGCGCTCCGCGGCCAAGGCCGAGGCCATGCGCGCCTTCGCTGCCCGGGAGACGCAGGTGCTGGTGGCCACCACGGTGATCGAGGTCGGGATCGACGTGCCCAACGCCACGGCGATCGTCATCGAGGACGCCGACCGCTTCGGCCTCTCACAGCTTCACCAGCTGCGGGGTCGCGTGGGCCGCGGCGCCGACCAGTCCTACTGCTTCCTGTTCGAGTCGTCCGAGCCCACCGAGCTCGGCTCGGCCCGGCTCGAGGCCCTCGTCGGGGAGACGGACGGGTTTGCGCTGGCCGAGCTCGACCTGCAGATGCGGGGGGAGGGCGAGCTCGCCGGGGTCCGTCAGGCCGGGCGCTCCGACCTGCGCCACGCCAGCCTCGCCCGGCAGCGGCGGCTGGTGGCGCGGGCCCGGGCCGACGCCAGGATGCTGCAGCGCGGGCACCTCGTCGACGACGTGCTCGGCGAGGCGGTCGAGGCGCGCTTCGGCGCCCTCGTCGAGGGCCTCGGCCGGGCGTGAGGATCGTGGCCGGCGCCCTCGGCGGCCGGCGGCTCCGGGCGCCGCGGGGCCTGGGCACCCGTCCTACCTCCGACCGGGCCCGGGAGTCCCTCTTCGCCCGGCTGGGGGACATCGAGGGGCTGGACGTGCTCGATCTCTTCGCCGGCAGCGGGGCGCTCGGCCTGGAGGCGCTGTCCCGCGGGGCCGCGACCTGCCTGTTCACGGACGACGACGCGGCGGCGGTGGCGGTCGTGCGGGAGAACGTGGCCGCCCTCGGCCTGGAGGACCGGGCGCGCGTCCGGCGGGTCGACTACCGCCGCGTGCTGCGGGACGAGCAGCGGGTGGGACACCGCTTCGGGTTGTTCCTGATCGACCCCCCGTATACGCTTCTGCCGCGCGTTCTCCCTGCTCTTGGCGGGCTTCTCGAGCCCGTTTCCTGCCCGGGCGCCAGGATCGTGATCGAGGCCCCGACCGGCCTCGAGGTCGATCTCGGCGCGCCTGCGGACTCGGTCCGCGAGAGCGGTGCGGCCGCACACCACCTCTTCACCGTACGTTGGTGACGCCATGACGACCGACGACCCAACGCCCACCCTCGCGCCCGGACGCACCGCGCTGTGCCCGGGGTCCTACGATCCCGTGACCTACGGTCATCTGGACGTCATCCGCCGGGCCGCCGGCCTGTTCGACCGCATCGTGGTGGGCGTGGTTCGCCAGCCCCGCCACAAGGTCCTGGAGTTCAGCGTGGAGGAGCGCGTGCGCTTCCTGCGCGAGTCGCTCGGCGACCTGGAACACGTGGTCGTGGCAGGGTTCTCCAATCTCGTGGTCGAATTTGCGCGCCAGTGGGGGGCGATTGCCCTGGTCAAAGGCCTGCGCGCGGTGTCCGATTACGAGTGGGAGTTCCAGATGAGCCACCTGAACCGGGTGCTCGCCCCCGAGATCGAGACCGTCTATCTCATGTCCTCGCCCCAGCACAGCTTCCTCTCGTCGAGCGGCGTCAAGGAGGTCGCGACGTACGGCGGTGCCCTCGACGAGCTCGTTCCCCCACCGGTCGTGCGCGCGTTCGCCGGCCGCTACGACCGAAAGTAGGAGACCCGTGGATGTCCTCGTCCTCATCGACAAGCTCGACGAGCTGGTGCACAGCGCCAAGGCCGTGCCCCTCACCGACCAGGTGCGCATCGACCGCGAGGAGATCTGGGAGATCCTCGACCAGATGCGGGCCACCATCCCCGAGGAGATCAAGCAGGCGCGCTGGATCGTCAAGGAGCGCCAGGAGATGCTCTCCGAGGCCAAGCGCGAGTCCGAGCGCCTGCTCGAGGAGGCGCGCGAGCAGGCGGCCCAGGAGGCCAGCCAGACCGAGGTCGTCAAGCTGGCCGAGCGCCAGGCGGCCGAGATCATGGCCGACGCCAAGCGGCGCGAGCGTGAGGTCCGCCTGGGCGCGGAGGACTACGCCGACGAGATCCTCTCCACCCTCGAGGTGAACCTGGGCAAGTTCCTGTCCGCCGTGCAGCGCGGGCGCGAGCAGCTCCAGCAGCGCGACCCCGATCGCGCCACGAGCTACTCCGAGGTGACGGGCTAGCCTCCGAGCGTGGTGGCCCTCTCAGGGCCGGTCCCTCTTCCGCCCGGGCGCGGGCCCGAGCAGGCTGCCGCGCGGCTCGTGGCCGCGGCCTTCATGCAGGACCCGGCGCTCGCCTTCGCCCTGCCGGACGAGGACCGGCGGCAGCGGCTGCTACCGGCCCTGGTCCGCGTGCACCTCCGCCTGACCCGGCGCCTGGGCGGCGCCGTCGACGCCATCGGCGACCCGCCGGCAGGGATCGCCATGTGGCGTCCACCGGCCGTCCGGGACGCTCCCGTGGGCGCGGTGCTGTGGGCCGGCCTGGCCCCACTGGCCATCCGTCTCGGCCGGACGGCGCGCCGCCGCTTTGCGCAGACTCTGGCCGTGAGCCGGGAGCTGCGGGCCCTGGCGGGTGCCGATGCGGCCTGGACGCTCGAGGGCCTCGCGGTCGACCCCGGCGCCCAGGGGACGGGGCTCGGCGGCCGGCTGCTGGCGCACGGGCTGGACCGGGCGGCCTCGGCGTCGGCGCCGTGCTACCTGGACACGAGCCTCGAGCGCAACGTGGGGTTCTACGAGGATCGCGGCTTCCACGTCGTCGGCAGCCGCCGGGTGGGGCGGGAGGGGCCGACGATGTGGGCGATGGTGCGCGCGGCGGCCGGGTGACGAGGGGCGGGCGTAGGCTGCGCGCATGTTCGATCTCCGCACCCTCCGCCTGGCGGTGGGCGATACCCACCGCGAGCAGGTTCCGCTCGCCCTCGCGCCGTTCACCATCGGCGGGCAGCGCTACGAGCCCGTGCCCGCCCGCGTGGACGGCGACCTCACGGTCACCCGGCTGGCCTCCGGAATGCTCTTCGACCTCCGCTTCTCGGCCGAGGCCTTCGGCCCCTGTCAGCGCTGCCTGGAAGAGGCGCGCGTGTCCCTCGACGCCGGGAGCCGCGAGTATCACGCCCACCACCCGGACCCGGGGGGCGAGGACGAGGTGACGAGCCCCTATCTCGAGGGCGATCTCCTCGACGTCGACCACTGGGCCCAGGACGCCCTCGTGCTGGCCATGCCCGCGAAGGTCCTGTGCCGCGACGACTGCGCCGGCCTGTGCCCGAGCTGCGGGCAGAACCTCAACGACGGGTCCTGCACCTGCACGGTCGAGGTGCACGACGAGCGGTGGGCCAAGCTCAAGGACCTGTTCTAGAAACTACGCAGTCGCCGGGGTGAGGGCGAGGGCCTCGCGCAGGACATCGCGCAGCGCGATCTGCGACTCGAGGCTCAGGCCAGCAAGCGCCGGGGGCGGCTCCGCGAACCGGGCCGTGATCGCCTCGCGCACCGCCGCGCCGCGTTCGGTGAGCACGAGCAGCTTGACGCGCCGGTCGTGCTCAGCAGGGCGCCGTTCGACGAGGCCGCGCTGCTCGAGGCGGTCGACGAGCCCGGTGATGCTCGAGCTGTCGCAGGCCAGGGCGTGTGCGAGCTCGCCCATCGCGATGGGCTCGCCGAGCTTCATCAGCGCCCACATCTGCTGAGGGGCGAGATCGAGCTCGTTGGCGAGCCCCTGGGCGTGGCTCTTGAACGACATCAGGAGCTCGTGCAGGAGCGCCCACGCCTCGGCGGCGGGGGTCGTCGCGGTCTCCGGTCCGTGCGTATCAATGGTCACGGCTGAAGAATACCTCCGACGTCAATAGTTTGTATCTCAAACATTCTGTGTTACGGTCTGCCGCTGACCCAAAGCAGTCGGCCGGATCGGAGGCCCCGCATGAGCTCGACCTCGACTCATCGACACGACGGCGCACTCGCCCGCATCACGGGGGCGGTGGCGCGGCACCCCTGGCGCACGGTGACCGTCTGGGTGCTCGCGGTGATCGCGATCGCCATGGCGAGCGCGGCGTACCGCGGCACGCTCGTCAACGACTTCACCATCCCGAACTCGGATGCGCAGCACGCGACCGACCTGCTCAAGGCGCGCTTTCCCCAGCAGGCCGGCGACTCGGCGAACGTGGTCTTCTCGGCGGCCTCGGGGCTCCGGGCAACTGCCCAGAAGGCCACCGTCGAGCGCGCCCTCAAGGCTGCGGCGCGTGTACCGGGCGTGACGAGCGTCGGTGATCCGTACGCCGGACGCGCCGGCGCCATCAGTCGCAACGGGAGCGTGGCCTACGCCCAGGTGCAGTTCAATCGCACGGCCTACGCCGTCCCGAAGCACGACGCCGACCAGCTGCAGCGCGACGTGCGCGCGGCGGTCGGCTCGAGCGGCGTCCAGGCGGAGTTCGACGGCGCCGTCATCGACGCCTCACGAACCCCGCAGACCGGGACGAGTGAGCTGCTCGGACTGCTCGCCGCGGTCGTCGTCCTGCTGATCGTCTTCGGCACCTTCACCGCGATGCTCATCCCCATCGGCCTCGCCCTGGTGTCGCTCGGGATCAGCCTGTCGGTCCTCCTGCTGGCAGCGGCGGTGTGGAACTTCAACACCATCACGCCCACGCTGGCCACGATGATCGGGCTCGGCGTCGGCATCGACTACGCCCTCTTCATCGTCACGCGATTCCGCCAGCGCCTGCACGACGGCGAGGAGCCCGAGGCAGCGGCAGCCGGCGCCGCCGCGACGGCCGGGCGCGCGGTCATCTTCGCCGGCTCGGCCGTGGCCATCTCCATCCTGGGGCTTGCGTTCATCGGCCTCGACTTCGTGACCAAGCTCGGTCTCGGCGCCGCCATCAGCGTCGTCGTCACCGTGCTCACCGCGACGACCCTGCTGCCGGCCGTCCTGCGGCTCTTGGGGCACCGCATCGACCGGCTTCGCGTGCCCTTCACCCGGCAGCGGGACGACTCGATCGCCGCGCGGGAGCACTCCCTCGTGGCTCGTTGGGGCCGGTTCGTCACCCGCCATTCGCGCCTGGCGATCGCGGCGGCCCTGCTGGCCCTGCTCATCCCTGCAAGCGCGGTCGCGACCGTCCAGCTGGGGTCGAGCGACGACGGCTCGAACCCGGCCAACACGACCACGCGCAAGGCCTACGACCTGCTGGCGCGCGGCTTCGGCCCGGGCTTCAACGGCCCGCTGGTCGTGGCCGTGGACCAGCGTGCCGACCACTCGGCGGCCGCGCTCCTGGCGAAGGCGATCCGGCGCCAGGACGGTGTGGCGAGCGTGTCCCGGCCGCTGGTCAACCGCGCCGAGGACGCGGCCGTCATCACCGTCGTCCCCAGCACGTCGCCGCAGTCGGCGCGGACGAGCGATCTCGTCTCGCACCTGCGCCACGACACGGTGCCCCGGACCTTCGGCGGAACGGGCGCGCGGGCCTACGTCGGCGGCTCGACGGCGGCGTTCGACGACATCGCGAGCCAGATCTGGTCGCGGCTGCCGCTGTTCCTGCTGTTCGTGCTCGGGGTGACGTTCCTGGTGCTGGCCATGGCCTTCCGCTCGGTCGTCATCGCGCTCAAGGCGTCACTGACCACGATCCTCTCGGCCCTCGCCTCCTTCGGGATCCTCGTGCTGGTGTTCCAGCACGGCTGGCTCAAGGGGCTCGTGGGCCTCGACAGGACCGGCCCGATCGAGTCCTTCCTGCCCGTGATCGTCTTCGCGATCCTGTTCGGGCTGTCGATGGACTACGAGGTCTTCCTCGTGAGCCGGATCCGCGAGGAGTACGTCCACGGCGCCGGTGCGCGGGCGGCGGTCACCAACGGCGTGGCGGCGATCGGCCGGGTCATCGTCGCGGCCGCGACCATCATGGCCGTGGTCTTCTTCGCCTTCCTCCTCGGAGGGGAGCGGACCATCAAGGAGTTCGGGCTCGCGCTCGGGGTGGCCATCGTGATCGACGCGTTCATCGTCCGCCTGACCCTGGTCCCGGCCCTGATGTACGCCCTCGGAGAGCGGGCCTGGTACATGCCCGCGTGGCTGGATCGCATCCTGCCGCGGCTGACCATCGAGCCGCCGGTCGCCGGCGGCCCCGAGGACGAGCGCGACCAGCGGCCCCGTCCCCGGATCGGCCCACCGCAGCCGGCCGACGTCGAGGGCTGACCTACGCACGTGGGGGCGGGGATGTCCCCGCCCCCACGGCGTCCATCGACGTTCTGCGCTAGTGCCGCTTCTCGAACCGGACGAGCGTGTTCTGGCCGGCAGCCAGCGCGCACCGGATCTCGGCACGATCGCCCATGTGGAGCGTCGTCGTCACCTTGCCCGAGAGGGCCGGCGGGACGATGCAGGTCAGGCCGGCGACCGAGATCGAGGTCGCCGAGACGGCCGAGACCGTGCCGGTGGCGTCGCTGCGCTCGCGCCCGATGTGCACGCGCGACTTCTGCGGCGCGCACCGCCCGGGGCCGAGCTCGACCGCCGAGCCGCCAGCGGTGGCCCCGATGGCGCCGGTCATGAAGCCGCCGGCGGTGCTGAAGCCCGAGGACAGGTTGGCGATCAGCTTCGCGTGCGAGTGCACGGCGCGGCCCGTGGCCAGGCCCGCGAGCTTGCCGTGGTCGTACACGGCGTCGAACCGGGCAACCGTCGGTGTGCCCGGGCCCACGGCGATCCACAGCCTGCCCTGGACCACTCCGACGTCGTCGGTCTGGTTGATCAGGCTCCGGGCGTCGACCGTGATCGGGCCCGTGAGGTCAGGATCGCCGGATGCCGTCCCCGTGTAGCGGCCGTGCGTGACGGCGAGCGTCTTGCCGTCCGTGGTCGTGCACATCCGGGTGAAGACGTGCACCGGCGTGTTGGCGTTGAACGTGCCCGAGAGCGACCTGGCCGTAGCCACGTGCCCGAAGTCCCAGGCCCCCGCGATGCCGGTGCCTGCCAGCACGATCAGGGCCGCCGCTGCGACCATGAGCTTGCGCATCGAACCTCCTCCGTTCAGCGATCGATGCGCCGATGATCAAGAACGCGATCGCCGCTTTCCGTGGGCGTTCTCTAAGAATCTTGTAAAGATCGGCGCCCGGCCACCGCGCCGGGCACAGCGGCGGTTTGCCCCGCAGCGGCGAAGGTTTCGGGGCGTACGGGTTCGGTAAAGGTTCGGTGAGGCCGGTGGGGTGGGCCGCGTCGGCGTGCCACCCTGCAGGTGTCCCCCGAGATCCCGCGTCCGGCCGAACCCCGGCGCTCCGACCAGAGGAGACCTTCCACCGTGCTGCGCTTCCGATCCCCATCGCGGTCGAACCTGATCGCCCTCACTGTCACCGCGGCCCTTGCCGTGCCCGCGGTCCTCGCCTCGACCTCCGTGGCCGCCGGTGCCGGCCCGGCCGTCCCGGCGTCGGGGCACAGGGTGCTCCTCGGCCTGATGGACGACGCGCTGCTCGCGAACCAGCCCGACCGCGCGTTCGCGGCGGTGGAGAATCTGCAGCCCCGGCTGATCCGCTTCGACGTGGACTGGCCGTCCGTGGCCCGGCGCCGCCCGAAGAGCGCCACCAACCCCAACGACAAGGCCTACTCGTTCGGCCGCATCGACGCCATCGTCACGCGGGCGGACAAGCTGGGAATCCCGGTGCTCCTGACGATCGCCCACACGCCCCCCTGGGCCGGCGGCGGTCCCCGCCACAACCACGTCCCGCGCCATCTCACCGACCTGCGCAACTTCGCCCGGGCCGTGGCCACGCGCTACGACGGGTCCTTCACCGACCCGGCCGGCGACACCCTGCCCCGCGTGACCCGCTACGAGGCCTGGAACGAGCCCAACACCCAGACGCACCTCGCGCCGCAGTGGGTCCGCCGCAACGGCCGCTGGACGGCCGTGTCGCCGCGCCTCTACGCCGGCCTGCTGAACGCCATCTACGACGGCGTGCACGCGGCCGCACGGAGCGCCGGCATCAGGGTCCAGGTGGCCGGCGGAGCCACCAAGCCGACCGGCAACGGGCCGACCTCGAGCGAGCCCTCCGTGGCGCCGCTGACCTTCCTCAAGCTCATGGGTCACCCGCGGCTGGACGTGTACTCGCACCATCCGTACCGCACGTCGCGCACCGGCACGCCCACGACCAACGGCAACGTCGGCATGGACAACCTGAGCGTCCTCATGCGCCAGCTCGACCGCTCCTATCCGGGCCGTCACCTGCACCTCTGGATCACCGAGTACGGCGTGCAGACGAACCCGCCCGACCACTACATCGGCGTCTCGCCGGCGAAGCAGGCCGCGCTCCTGCGCCAGGCCGTGGCCTCGGCGCGGGCCAACCCGCGGATCGACCTGCTCACCTGGTTCCTGATCGACGACGAGGCCATCGACGGCCGGCCCTTTGCGGGCGGCTTCCAGACCGGCCTGGGCTACGTGAACGGCGCGCACAAGCCTGCCTGGGCGGCCTTCCGCGCCCTGGCCTCGCAGTAGCGCAAGCTTGCACTAGCCTGCGGTCCCATGGACACCAGGATCGAGAAGAGCGACCAGGAGTGGCGCGCCGAGCTGTCCCCGGAGCAGTACCGCGTGCTGCGCGAGGCCGGCACCGAGATGCCGTTCTCGGGCCGCTACGTGCACACGAAGGACGACGGGACCTACGCCTGCGCGGCGTGCGGGGCCGAGCTGTTCCGCTCCGACACCAAGTTCGACTCCGGCACGGGCTGGCCGAGCTTCACCGAGCCGGCGAGCGCCGAGGCGGTGGAGCTGGTGGAGGACCGCAGCCACGGCATGGTGCGTACGGAGGTGCGCTGCCGCCGCTGCGGCTCCCACCTCGGGCACGTGTTCGATGACGGCCCCGGCCCGACCGGACAGCGGTACTGCATGAACTCGCTCGCCCTGGAGCTCGAACCGGAGTAGTTCCTCGCGGCGGCCGGGGCGTGCCGATCGTGTACCCTGGATCGTCCGGCGCCAGCGTCGGCATGCCCGCACATCGCATTCCCAGGACCTGACATGGCCGTACCCAAGCGAAAGACCTCCAAGGCCCGGCGTGACCGCCGGCGGGCACAGCACGGCGTGGCCGCCATCGGCCTCAACACGTGCCCGCAGTGCGGCAAGCCCCGGCGGCCGCATCGCATGTGCCCGACGTGCAAGACGTACGCGGGCCGTGAGATCGAATCGCTGAGCTCGTAGGTCCGGAGTGTCCGAGCCGGTCACCGTCGCCCTGGATGCCATGGGCGGCGACCACGCCCCGGCCGAGACCGTGGCCGGCGCCCTCGAGGCGGCCGCCACCGGCGAGGTCCGCGTGCTGCTATGCGGCCCGCGTGAGCGGCTCGAGGCCGAGCTCGACGGCTCGATGCCGCCCGGCATCGAGATCATCGACGCGCCCGAGATCATCGGCTTCGACGAGGAGCCGGCCTACGCGGTCAAGGCCAAGGCGAACTCATCCCTCGTCACGTGCTGCCGCGCGGTGCGCGAGGGCGGGGCCGCGGCCGCGGTCTCGGCCGGCTCCACCGGGGCCATGATGGCCGCGTCGCTCTTCCAGCTACGGCGGATCCCCGGCGTCATGCGCCCGGCCATCGCCCAGCCGATTCCCTCGCCGCGGGGCACCGTGGTACTGCTCGACTGCGGCGCGAACGCCGACTGCCGGCCCGAGCACCTCGTGCAGTTCGCCTACATGGGCGCGGCGTTCGCCACGGCGGTGCTCGAGGTCCCCGAGCCGACCGTCGGCCTGCTCTCCATCGGCGAGGAGGCGGGTAAGGGCAACGCGCTCGTGCAGGAGGCGTACGGGCTTCTCGACGGAGCGGTGGGGCTCGACTTCCGGGGGAACGTGGAGGGCGGCGACATCACCGCCGGCACCGTCGACGTGGTGGTCACGGATGGCTTCACGGGCAACGTGGCCCTCAAGCTCATGGAGGGCGCGGGGCGCTTCATCATGGGCGAGCTGCGCACCGCGGCCTCGTCCGCGTGGCGGGCCAAGGTGGGCGCGGCCCTGCTGCGGCCGGCGCTGCGTCCCCTGCGGGAGAAGATCGACCCCGAGGTCTACGGCGGCGCCTACCTCGTCGGCCTCAAGGGCCTGTCGGTGATCGCCCACGGCTCGTCCAGCCGGACGGCCATCCGCAACGCGATCCTGCACGGGGCGACCGGCGCGCGGCACGACGTGGTGGAGCGGCTGACCGAGCAGCTCGGGCGCCGGGCGCCGGCGGCCACCGCAGGCGCCTGAGCGCCTGAGCACCTGAGCACTGTGCGTTTACCTGCGTGCCTAGCATCGCGCGGCTCTGCGACCACTCCGAGAGGCGGACTTTCCTTGGCGACGCGTGATGAAGTTCTCGATCAGGTCACCCAGATCCTGGTACAGCAGCTCGGCATCGACGAGAAGGACGTGACACCCGAGGCGTCGTTCCAGGGTGACCTGGATGCGGACTCTCTCGACCTCGTCGAGCTGATCATGGAGCTGGAGGACCAGTTCGGGATCAAGATCTCCGACGAGGAGGCCCAGGGGATCACCACCGTCGGTCAGGCGGTCGACTACGTCATGGCCCACCAGAGCTGACCGGGCCATGGAGGACCTCCGGGCGCTCATCGACGCGCTGCCGGAGGATCTGAGGACACGGGTCTTCAGCCACTCCTCCTGGTCGGAAGCGCGGGGTGACTCCTACGAGCGGATCGAGTTCCTCGGCGACGGCGTGCTCGGGCTCGCCGTGGCCGAGGAGCTCTACCGCCGGTATCCGGGGGAGAGCGAAGGCCGGCTGGCCAAGCTGCGGGCGCACATCGTCTCCCGCCGCTCGTGCGCGGTCGTGGGCCGGCTGCTCGACCTGGGCGGCGACCTCGAGCGCGAGCGGGGCTCCCGGGGGATCGAGGACGTGGGCCTGGCCACGAACCGCAACGTGCTCGCCGAGCTGTGCGAGGCGGCCATCGGGGCGTCGTTCCTGGCCTTCGGCTACGAGCGGACCGCCCGGGCCGTGGTGGACGCCTTCGCGGACCGCATCGCGTATGCCGCCGAGGGCTTCGTGGACTACAAGACCGAGCTCCAGGAAGCACTGGCCCGTCAGGGGCGCTCCGTAAGCTACGCGCTCGTGGATGCCTCGGGCCCGCCGCACCGTCGCCGCTTCACCATCGAGGCACTCGTCGACGGCCGCCGGGTGGGCGTGGGAACGGGACCGTCCAAGAAGGTGGCCGAGCAGGCCGCCGCCCGCGAGGCGCTCGCCCGGTCCGCCGAGGGCGGCGAGGCCGCGTGAACGGAGCCGCGTGCACCTGAGCGCGCTGCGGCTGCGGGGATTCAAGTCGTTCCCCGACACCGTCGAGCTCCGCCTGTACCCCGGCGTCGCCGTCGTCGTCGGGCCGAACGGGTCGGGGAAGTCGAACCTGGCCGACGCCATCCAGTGGGCGCTGTCCTCGCTTCCACCGGGGCGGGTGCGCGCCCATACCACCCACGACGTCCTGTTCTCGGGGTCGGCCGTGCGGGCCGGCTCGGGCACGTGCGAGGTCGAGCTCGTGCTGTCCAACGAGGACGGCCGGCTGGCCCTGCCGCAACCGGAGATCTCCGTCATGCGCCGCCTGCGCCGCGACGGTGAGGGTGAGTACCTCCTCAACCGTGCCGTGGTGCGGCGCCTCGACCTCCAGGAGGCCCTGGGCGAGGCCGGGCTCGGCCGTGACCTGCACTGCGTGGTCACCCAGGGGAACATCGACGAGGTCCTGCTGGCCCGCCCGTCCGACCGGCGCAACCAGGTCGAGGAGGCCGCCGGGCTCGGGACGGTCAAGCGCCGCCGGCGACGGGCCGAGCAGAAGCTCGCGCACGTACGCGCCGATCTCGAGCGGGCGGCCGATCTCGAGCGTGAGCTGCAATCGCGCCTGGCCCCGCTGCGCCTCCAGGCCACGGCGGCCGAGCGGGCCGAGCGCCTCGGGCGCGAGGTCGCCGGCGCGCGGTTGCGCCTGCTGGCCTCGGAGGCTGCGGCCTCTCGCCGCCGCCGGCAGTCCCTGGCCGCCTCGCTGGCCGAGATCGGCCGGGAGCGTGCGGGGCACGAGTCGCGCCGCGACGACGCGGCCGCGCGCCGCCAGGCGGCCGAGTCCCGGCTGGCCGCCCTGGCGGCGGAGCAGGAGCAGGCCTCCGCGCGCGCCTGGGCGCTCCGCGGGGGCGCCGACCGTCTCGACGACCGGGCGGCGGCCCTCGCCGCCAGGCTCACGGAGGCGGAGCGCGACGCCGCCCGCGAGCGTGAGCGGGCGTCCCGGTCGATGGCGGAGTCGGAGCAGCTGCGGTCCGAGGCCGCCGAGGCCGCCCGCCGCGCCGAGGAGCTCGCCGCCGAGGCGGCGGGACTGGGACCGGGGGACGAGGATGCCTTCGTGCGCGCCGGCGCCCGGGCCGAGGAGGCGCTCGCCGCCGCCATCGCCGCCCGGCGCGCGGTGGCGGAGGCCGAGGACCAGGCCGGACGGGCGGCCGCCGAGGCTGCGCGGCTGACCGCCCGGGCGACCGAGCTCGCCGACCTCGGCGAGCGCGCCGACGCTGCGCGGCGCGAGGCGGAGGCGGCCGAGCTCGCCGCCGCAGCGGCCACAGCCGCGTGCGAGGCAGCTCGCGGGGCCACGGGTGAGGCGCGTGACCGGGCCGACGCCCTGCGCGCCGCGGCGGTGGCGGCCCGCGACGACGCCCTCGCGGCCGACGAGCGCCTGGCTGCGGCCCGGGCCGCGCTCGGGGCGCTGGAGGAGCTTCTCGCCGGCGACCATGGCACCACGGCGGGCACGGCGCGGCTCATGGCGCACGGCGCCGTCCGCCTGGTCGACCTCGTGCGCGCCCCGGCTGGCCTGGAGCAGGCGGTGGCCGCGGCCCTGGGCCGGCGAACCGCACCCGCGCTGGCCGGTGACCTCGCCTCGGCCGTGGCCATGCTGCAGGCCGAGGGCGCCGACGGGGCGTCCGTGCTGGTCGGCGATCGCCGGCCGGCGGCCGGCCCAGGCCCGGCGCCGGCGCAGGCGACACCGTTGGCCGACCTGGTCGAGCTGCTCCCCGGAGCGCCCGAGGATCTCCTGGCGGGGGTGTGGCTCGTCACCGGTCCCGACGAGCTTGGCGCCGTCCGGCACGGCGTCGGGGTCACGGCGGAGGGCCTCGGCTTCGACGCCGATCGCGGCGTGGCCTTCCGCGGCGGGGCCGGGGGAGAGGCCGCGCTGCTCGAGGCCGCCGGCCGCCGGGACGCCCTGGCGGCCGAGCTGACCACGCTCGAGCCCGACGCAGCCCGTGCGCGGGAGGCGCACGGTGCGGCGAGTCGCGCGCTGGCCGAGGCCGAGCGGGCCGAGGCGGCCGCGGGCCGCGCCCTGCGTGAGGCGGAGGCTGAGGAGGACGCCGCCGCGCAGGCGGCACGTGAGCGCCGCACGGCGGCTACCGCGGCGACCGAGGCCGAGGGCGAGCTCGCGCGCGTGCGGGCGGCGCTGGCCGAGGCGGAGACCGAGGCGGCGGCGCTTTCCGAGCGACAGGCCGAGGCCGCGCGTGTGGCCGAGGCCGCGGCCGAGGAGCATGCTCGCCGCGACGAGGAACGCCGCCTCGAGGCCGAGCGCCTGGCCGAGGTGCGCGCCCGGGCGGCGGCCCTCGCCGAGCGCATGTCCCAGGCCGGACGGGAGGCGGGTCGTCTCACCACGTCGGCCGAGCAGGCCCGTGGGCTGGCCGAGGCCACCGCCCTGCGCGCCGGCCGGCTGGAGGAGCTCGGGAAGGCGTGCTCCGGCCATCCTCGCCGTGGTGGACGCGGCCCGGAAGGCGGCCCGGGCCGCTGCCGAGCCGGCGCAGGCCGCGCTGGCCACGTTCGAGCAGCGGGCCGGCGAGCTGGCGGCCGCCCTGGCCGCGTGCCGGGGCGAGGAGGCCGAGCAGGCCGCGGCCCTGGTGGCCGTGCAGGCGCGTGCCACCGCCTTCGAGATCGAGGCGGCACAGGTCGAAGAGCGACTGGGGGAGGCGCGGCGACGATCGCGGGAGCTGGCCGAGGCCGCCGGACTGACCGTGGTCGACGCCGTCGAGCCCCTGCCCGCCGACGAGGCGGCTGCCCTCGCCGCCCGCGTGGAGCGGCTGGAGCGGCGCCGGGCCGAGCTCGGCGCGACGAACCCGCTGGCGCGCCAGGAGTACGAGGAGCACCTGGCCCGCGCCCAGGACGTCGCCGACCAGGTGGCCGACCTGCGTGATTCCCTGCGCGAGATCCGGCGCGTCATCGCCGACCTCTCGTCCACCATCGAGCGCCGCTTCGAGGAGACGTTCACGCGCGTTCAGGAGGGCTTCGCCGAGGTGGTCGAGACCCTCTTCCCCGGCGGGCGCGGGCGCCTGGCCCTGGTCCGGCCGGAGCCCGGCGAGGAGGGCGAGGACGACGAGCCGGACGAGGCCGGCATCGAGCTGCAGGTCCAGCCGGCAGGGAAGCGCATCACGTCTCTCCAGCTCCTGTCGGGCGGGGAGCGGGCTCTCGCGGCCCTGGCCTTCCTCTTTGCCCTGATGCTGGCGCGCCCGTCGCCCTTCTACGTCCTCGACGAAGTCGATGCGGCGCTCGACGACGCCAACATCGAGCGGTTCCTGGCCCTCATCGAGCGGTTCCGTGAGCGGGCGCAGTTCGTGATCATCAGCCACCAGAAGCGCACCATGGACGTGGCCGACGTCCTCTACGGCGTGTCCATGGCCGGCGACGGGGTGTCGCGCGTGCTCTCCCGGCGGGTGCCGGAGGCGACGCGGCGGACGTTCCAGCCGGTCGCGTAGAACCGCCCTCCGCGATGCCGGCTGGGCGGTACGCGATCGACGACCACCTTCGCGGCAAGCCGCCGGAGCTGGTCGCGCTCTTCGAACGTCTGCTGACGCTCGTCCAGGAATCCGGGCCTGTCGAGCTCGAGCCAACCCGCGTCGGTGTCGCCTTCCACGGCAGGCGCCGCATCTTCGGCTCGGCGAAGTTCGGGCGTGGCGGCATCCGGGGGCACCTCGTGCTGCCTCGCCAGGTCACGGACGATCCACGCTTCACCAAGGTCGAGCCCCTCACGAAGAGGCTGTACTTCCACGGCTACCTGATCCGTGCGGACACCGACCTCGACACGAGCTTCCGTCGCCTCATTGCCGAGGCCTACGACGTCGGACAGGGCGACAACCCCAGACCGTCGCCCGGCGCCTGACTCCCCGGCGATCTTGGACCGAGGGGGCCAGGCCCGCGCGGCTATCGTCCCCCGGGTGGATTGGGACGGGTTCTTCCGCGGCCTCGACGGGGCGGTCGCCGGCGACGGGGCAACGGGTTCCGAGCCCGCCCGCCGCGGCTGGTTCGCCCGCCTGCGGGAGAACCTCGGCCGCTCCAGCCGCGCCATGGCCCAGGGGCTGGCCGAGGTTGCCTTCGACCCCGCTGACGAGGGAGTGTGGGAGCGCCTCGAGGAGGCGCTGATCTCGGCCGACGTCGGCGTTCCCGCCACCGTGGCCATCGTGGGCGAGCTCGAGGCGGCCCACGCGGCCGGCGCGGTGAGCACGCCCGACGAGCTCCGCACCGAGCTCGTCCGCATCACCGCCGAGATGCTCCGGGAGCGCGATCCCACGCCGGGCCTCGACATCAGCGCGCGCCCGACCGTGCTCCTTGTCATCGGGGTCAACGGCACGGGAAAGACGACCTCGATCGGGAAGCTCAGCTACCGCCTGCACGAGGCCGGGGCCAGCGTGGTGGTCGGGGCGGCAGACACCTTTCGCGCCGCGGCCGGCGAGCAGCTCGAGATCTGGGCCGATCGGGCCGAGGCGGACTACGTGGGCTCGGCCCCGGGTGGCGACCCGGCGGCCGTGGCCTACGACGCGGTCTCGGCGGCGGAGGCCCGTGGGCGCGACGTGGTCGTGGTGGACACGGCCGGGCGGCTGCATACCCAGGACCACCTCATGGCCGAGCTCGGCAAGGTCTATCGCGTGATCGCCCAGCGGCTCGACGGCGCGCCCCACGAGACGCTCCTGGTGATCGACGCCACCACCGGCCAGAACGGCCTGCAGCAGGCGCGGCTGTTCTCGCAGGCGGCCGAGGTCACGGGCGTCGTCCTGACCAAGCTCGACGGGACGGCCAAGGGCGGCATCGCCATCGCCATCGCCCACGAGCTCGGCATCCCGATCAAGCTCATCGGCATCGGCGAGGCGCTCGAGGATCTGCGCCCCTTCGACGCCGACGACTTCGCCCATGCGCTCTTCGACGGGAGCCAGGCCTGATGGCCGCCTCGCGGGCGGCTGGTAAACTGCCCTGGTCAAGAGGAGGCGTCACTCGTCCCCCACCGTCCGGTCGCCATCGGCGCACTGGCCGGTCTTCGTCGCGGTCATGGCCCGTCAGGGCTGCGTGCCTGCGTCCGTTCGGGTGGCGTCTTCGACCACCAACGGAAGGAGCAGGTTGCCAGAAGCGGTGAAGCTGCCTTGAGGCCAAGGCGAGGCGTTGAGGCCCGCCCGCAGGAGCCCCGCACCCGGGTCAACGAGGCCATCCGCGTGCCGCGTGTCCGGCTGATCTCCGAGACCGGAGAGCAGGTCGGCGTGCTGGGTCGCGAGGAGGCGCTCGAGTACGCCTGGGGCCGGAACCTCGACCTCGTGGAGGTCGCGCCCGACTCCAACCCGCCCGTGTGCCGGGTCATGGACTACTCGAAGTACAAGTACGAGCAGGAGCAGAAGCAGAAGCTCGCCCGCAAGCACCAGAGCACGATCACGGTCAAGGAGATCAAGCTGCGCCCCAAGATCGGGGTCGGCGACTACGAGACCAAGAAGGGCCACGTCGTCCGGTTCCTGCGGAACCTCGACAAGGTCAAGGTGACGATCATGTTCCGGGGCCGCGAGATGTACCACCCCGAGCGGGGACGAGCGCTGCTGCATGCGCCTGGCAGACGACGTGAAGGACCTGGCCGTGATCGAGGCCGAGCCGCTGCAGGACGGACGCAACATGGTGATGATGCTGGCCCCCACCAAGGAGCTGATGGCCACCGGCAAGCCGGAGTCCGGCCCCTCCGCGCGGCCGGCACGCCAGGCGCGCCGCCAGGCGCGCCAGGCCACGTCCGAGTCCGAGCCTGAGCAGGCCCAGCCCGAGGACGCCACCCCCGAGTCCGAGGCGGCCGAGCCCGCCGAGCCGCCGCGCACCGCGGCGACCGCCCGGGCCGGCCAGTCCGGCGAGAGCTGATCCCGACCAGGACCACAGATGCCCAAGCAGAAGACGCACTCCGGCGCCAAGAAGCGGTTCAAGCTGACCGCGACCGGCAAGGTCCGGCGCCGGCACGCGATGAAGTCCCACATCCTCGAGAAGAAGTCCCCCAAGCGAAAGCGTGCCTTTAGGCATGATCAGCCGGTGGCCAGGGCCGACCGCCCGACCGTCAAGCGGCTGCTCGCCAAGCGATAGCCGCCGGCCGCACGTCCCGGAAGGAACACCGTCATGACTCGCGTCAAGCGATCCGTCCACGCCCGCAAGAAGCGCCGCAAGGTCCTCGACGAGGCCTCGGGGTACTGGGGCCTCAAGAGCAAGACCTACCGTCGCGCCAAGGAGCAGGTCCAGCACAGCCTGCAGTACGCCTACCGCGACCGGCGGGTGAAGAAGCGCGAGTTCCGCCGGCTGTGGATCGTCCGCATCAACGCCGGGGCGCGCGAGCACGGGCTGTCCTACAACCAGCTCGTGCACGGCATGCGCAAGGCCGAGATCACGGTCGACCGCAAGGTCCTCTCGGATCTGGCGGTGCACGAGCCGGCGGCCTTCGCGGCCATCGCCGCGCGGGCCAAGTCGGCCCTCGAGCAGGACTGAACCCCTCGCCGGAGGTCATCCGCAGCCGCGCCAACGAGCGGCTGAAGGCCGTCCGCCGACTGAAGACGGCCTCGGAGCGCGCCGAGACGGGGCGCTTCGCCGCCGAGGGTGAGGACCTGGCCGCCGAGGCCCTGGCGGCCGGGATCGTCCCTGACCTGGCGCTGCTCGATGCCGATGCGGCGGACGAAGAACTGGGGGACCGGCTCCGGGCGGCGGGGACCGATGTGGTCCTCGTGGCTCCCGAAGCCCTCGCCGCGGTCTCCTCGCTCCGCCACCCCGCGCGCTGCGTCGTGGTCGTCGAGCGCGCGGCCCTGCCCGCGCTCGAGCCGGAGAGCCCGGCCGCGGCCGTGGGCCTGCGGCTGCACGGCCTGGCCGATCCCGGCAACGTCGGCGCGCTGATCCGCTCCGCGGGCGCCCTCGGCCCGGCCCATGTCGCCCTCGGTCCGGGATGCGCCGACCCGGTGTCTCCCCGAGCCCTGCGGGCGTCCATGGGCGCGGTGTTCCGGGTGCCGCTGACGACGCTCGACGCCGAGGTGCCAGGACGGCGTGTGGCCCTCGTGGCCGGCGCGCCGACCGAGCTGCAGGACGCGGATCTCAGCCCGCCGGTGGCGTTCGAGCTCGGGGCCGAGCGGGCCGGCCTTCCGCCGGAGGTGCTTGCCGCCGCCGACGCCGTGGCCGGGATCCCGCAGGCCGCCGGCGCGGAGTCCCTGAACGTGGCCGCCGCCGGCGCCATCGCCCTGTACGAGCTGCGGCGGCGACCGTGAGGGAGCCCACGCTCGCCGACGTCGAGGCCGCGGGCCGCCTGCTCGACGGCCGCGTCCACCACACGCCCTGCTGGCGCTCGCGTTCGCTCGGGGACGAGATCGGTGCCGAGACGTGGCTCAAGCTCGAGCTGCTGCAGAAGACGGGGTCGTTCAAGGCCCGGGGCGCCGCGGTCAAGGTGGCCTCGCTCGACGCCGAGGAGCGCAGGCGCGGCGTGATCGCCGTCTCGGCCGGCAACCACGCCTGCGCGCTGGCCTGGGCGGCCGCCGCCGAGGGGGTCGCGTCGACCATCGTCACCTGGGACTCCGCGCCCGAGATCAAGCTCGCCGCCGCCCGGGCGTACGGCGGGGAGACGATCCGGCGCGGCGCCTCGCCCATGGAGGCGTTCGCGGCCATGCGCGAGCTCCAGGCCGAGCGCGGGCTGGTGCTGGCCCACCCGTACGACGACCCGCACGTGGTCGCGGGGCAGGGGACGGTGGGGCTCGAGATCCTCGACGCCGTGCCCGCGCCGGCCACCGTGGTGGTGCCGGTCGGGGGCGGCGGCCTTCTCGCGGGCGTGGCCATCGCCGTCCGCGGCCGCGTGCCGGCTGCCCGCATCGTCGGCGTCGAGCCCGAGGGCGCGCCCACCCTGCACCGTGCCCTCGAGGCGGGAGCGCCCGAGCCGCTCGACTCCATCACGACCATCGCCGACGGCCTGTCGGCGCCGGTCGCCGGCGACCTGACGCTGGCCGTGGCCCAGCGGCTGGTGGACGAGGTCGTGCTGGTCGACGACGACGAGCTGCGCGCGGCCATGCGCTTCCTCGCCCTCCGGGGCAAGATCGTGGCCGAGCCCGGCGGGGCCGCGGCGGTGGCGGCGCTCCTGTCCGGCCGGGTCGAGGCCGGCCCAGGCCCGGTGGTGGCCGTGGTCAGCGGCGGCAACGCCGACCCCGCGCTGCTCGCCTCCGTGCTCGCGGGCTGAGGGGGCGCCCTGCTCGGCGTCGTCCTCGCCCTGTCCGCGTCCCTCTCGTGGGGCTGCGCCGACTTCCTCGGCGGCCTGCAGACCCGCCGCCAGCCGCTGCTCGTGGTCAGCACCCTGAGCCAGGTCACCGGCCTGCTGCTCGTGGGCGCGGTCGTCCTGTTCCAACGGCCCCCGATGCCGTCGGCGCACGATCTCGCGTGGGCCGCCCTGGCCGGCCTGTTCGGCCTGGCCGGGCTGGCCACGTTCTACCGGGCGCTGGCCATCGGGACGATGGGGGTGGTGGCGCCCATCGCCGCCACCGGCGCGGCGGTCCCGGTGGTGGCCGGCCTGATCTCCGGGGAGCGCCCGTCGGGGCTCCAGGCGGCCGGCATCGTGGCCGCGGTCATCGGCGTGGTCGTCGTCTCGCGGGAGGTGCACGACGAGCCCGAGCGCCGCGCTGTCTCACGCCGGAGCATCGCCCTCGCCCTGGCCTCGGCCCTCCTGCTCGGGCTCTTCCTGCTGGGATTCGACCGCGCCCATCACGCCGACCTCTCGGTCGTGCTCCTGACCGCGCGCATCGCCTCGGTGGCCGTCCTCGCGCTCGTGTGCCTGCGCCTGCGGCCGCCCCTGCGCCAGGCCAACGCGCCGCCTGTGGTCCTCACCGGGCTGCTGGACACCGGCGCGAACGGCTTCTTCGTGCTCGCCACGCGGCACGGCCTGCTCAGCGTGGTGGCGGTGCTGAGCTCGCTCTACCCGGTGGTCACCGCCGCGCTCGCCGCCGTGCATCTCAAGGAGCGCCTGGCACCCTCGCAGCTCGCCGGCGTCGGGCTGGCCATCGGGGGCGTGGCCCTCATGTCGGCCGGGTGATCGGCCGGGCCCGCTCGCACACGAACACGTGGTCTCCGGGGAGCCCGCTCCAGGCGGCGCCCTCGAAGCCGTCGTAGACGGCCAGGACGCGCATCCCGGCACGGGCACACAGCTCCCGCCACTCGCCGGCCGAGCGCCACTCGAGGAGCATGGTCACGGTCCGGCCACGGGCCCGGACGGCGAGCTCGATGGTGCGGGCGGCAGCGTCCCAGCGGGCGCGCTCCCAGATCCCGTCCTCTCGCTCGATGAAGCGGTCGTGCGTCTGCCGGATGTCGGCGGCGGTGGGCTCGAAGACGTCGAAGGCCAGGCGACCGCCGCACACCAGCAGGTCGCGCGCCCGGCGCAGGACGCGCACGCGCTCCTCGTCCCCCCGCAGGTGCAGGAACGGGCGGAAGGGGGCGATGACGCGGGCCGCGGGGGGCAGCGGCGGGGGGTCGCGCAGGTCGCCGAGGACGAGCTCGAGGCGGTCGGCCACACCGGCCTCCTCGGCTCGTGCCCGGGCCCGGGCCAGCATTGCCGGGGAGCCGTCGAGGCCGATGACGCGGTGGCCCATGGCGCACAGGGGGACGGCGATGCGGCCGCTGCCCCACGCCGAGCTCCACGATGGGGCCCTCGGCGTCCGCGCACACCCCGAGGTAGAACGGGATGTCCTCGTCGACGCTCTGGCACCAGGCGTCGTAGAGGGCGCCGAGCTGCTCGTAGGCCTCGGCGCCCGGCGCGATGCGCGGCCCGCCTTCCACGCCTCCGGACGCTACTGCTACCCTGGCCCTCCCGGCGCTGACGAAGACGAGTAGGCGGGCTGCCGCTCCGACAGGAAGCGGGGCCGTGACTGAGAGCCCCCGCGGGAGCGGTCCGCCGAAGTTCACCTTCCGAGCCGGGCGGGACGCCGCCGAACGGGCGGGAAATGAGTGGTCGCCGGACGGTCTCGGCGGCAAGCAGGGTGGTACCGCGGGAACCGGCCATTCCCGTCCCTGCGCGACCGGAAGCGCAGGATGGACGAGGCGAACGTGCTGGAACGCGAGGGGCGGTCCGCGGCTCGAGGCGGCGGACGACGCGCGCCGACGCTCGAGGAGGCGCGCGTGGCCGTGCTCGGCCGCTCCAGCCCGTTGACCGTCGCCCTGCGTGAGCTGGCCGGCCTCGACCCGGACGTCCGGCGGACGCGCGGGGCGCGACGCTCAACGGTGTCCGCCGCGAGCTCGAGGCCCTGCACGCCGCGCGGCACGAGGCGCTGGCCCGGGACGAGCTCGAGCGCCGCCTGCGCGAGGACGCGGTCGACGTCACGTTGCCGGGCGACGTCATCCCCCGCGGTGTCCCGCACCTGCTCTCGCAGACTCACGCGGGAGCTCGAGGACATCTTCATCGGCCTCGGCTACCGCGTGGCCGAGGGCCCGGAGGTCGAGCTCGAGCACTACAACTTCACGGCGCTCAACATCCCCGACGACCACCCGGCCAAGAGCGGCCTGGACACGCTCTGGGTCGAGCGCGAGGGCGTCGTCCCTGCGCCCGCACACCTCGCCGGTGCAGGTCCGGGCGATGGAGCTCCAGGGCCCGCCGTTGTACGTGGTCGTCCCCGGCCGCACCTACCGGCGCGACGCCCTCGACGCGACGCACTCGCCGATGTTCCAGCAGCTCGAGGGCCTGGCCGTCGACCGCGGCCTCACCCTCGGCGACCTCAAGGGGACGCTCGAGCACGTCGCCCGGGCGAGCTCTTCGGCGAGCGACCGCGAGATCCGGCTGCGGTCGAGCTTCTTCCCGTTCACCGAGCCGAGCGTCGAGCTCGACGTCTCCTGCTTCCAGTGCGACGGGCGCCGGCTGCCGCATGTGCAAGCACTCGGGCTGGATCGAGATCCTCGGCGCGGGGATGGTCGATCCGAACGTCTACGGCTTCGTCGAGGGCTACGACCCGGAGGAGATCAGCGGGCTTCGCCTTCGGCATGGGGATCGAGCGCATCGCGCTGCTGCGCTACGGCATCGAGCACATCCGCTCGCTCTACGACGACGACCTGCGCTTCCTCGAGCAGTTCGCCGGGGCGGTCGATCTAGGTGCTCGTCCCCATGTCGTGGCTCGCCGACCACCTGGTCGAGCTCAGCATCCCGCGCCGACGAGCTGGCCGCGCGACTGGTCGTGGCCGGCGTCGAGGTCGACCGCGTGACCCGGCGCGGCCTGGCCCTCGACGACGGCAACAGCGAGCGGGTGGTCGCCGGCCTCGTTGTCGAGGCCGGCCCGCATCCGAACGCCGACCGGCTGCAGCTGTGCCGCGTCGACGTGGGGGAGGGCGAGCCGCGCCAGATCGTGTGCGGCGCCTGGAACTTCGCCGCCGGCGACACGGTGGCCGTGGCCCTGCCCGGCCTGCGCATGCCGGACGGCCGCGTGCTCGAGCCGCGCCCGCCTGCGGGGGGAGACGTCGAACGGGATGATCCTCTCGGAGCGCGAGCTCGAGCTCTCCGACACGCACGACGGGATCCTCGTCCTGAACGGGGACTACGCGCCGGGCGAGCCGCTCGCGGCCCGGCTGCCGCTCACCGACGAGGTGCTCGAGCTTCGAGGTCGGCTCCGAACCGCTCGGACCTGCTCTCGATCCGCGGCATCGCCCGCGAGGTGTCCACGCTCTTCGACGTGCGCCATGCGCCCATTGGACGAGCGTGAGCCGCCGGCCGAGGGCGATCGCCCGACCATCGACTGGGTGCGTGTGGCCACCGACGAGCCCGAGCTGTGCCCGCGCTTCACCGCCCGCGTGCATCGACGGCGTGAAGGTCGGCCCCTCGCCGCTGTGGCTCAAGGCCCGGCTGACCGCGGCCGGGATCCGGCCGATGTCGAACGTCGTCGACGTGACCAACTACGTCATGCACGACCTCGGGAACCCGCTGCATGCGTACGACCACGCCCGCGTGGCCGGCGGCGGAGCTGCGCGCCCGTCGGGCCCGGCCGGGCGAGACGCTCACCACGCTCGACGGCAAGGTCCGCGAGCTCGACCCCTCGATGCTGGTCATCGCCGACGCCGACGGCCCGTCGGGCATCGCCGGGATCATGGGCGGCGCCGACAGCGAGATCGGCGACGACACGACGATCGTCGTCCTCGAGGCGGCGAACTTCACCCGCGCGCAGGTCATGCGGACGTCGCGCAAGCTCGGCCTGCGCACGGAGGGCTCGAACCGCTGGGAGAAGGGCGTCGACCCGTACCTCGCCCCGGTGGCCTCGCGGGCCGCGGCGCGGCTGCTGCTCGAGGTGGCCGGCGGGAAGCTGGCGCCCGACCCGATCGACGTGTGCGCCCGGCTGCCGGAGCGCGCGCAGCTGCACCTGCGTCTCGACCAGGTGCCGCGCATCACCGCCGTCGACGTGCCTCGTGACGACGCCGTGCGCATCCTCGACGGCCTCGGCTTCGAGCCCCGGCCGGCGGGCGACGGCATCGACGTGCGGGTCCCGACCTGGCGCTGGCTGGACGTGACCCGGGAGATCGACCTCGTCGAGGAGGTCATACGCATCTACGGCCTGGAGCGCGTCCCCTCGACGCTCCCGTCAGGCGCCCGCACCGGTGGCCTGAACCGGGGCCAGCGGCTCCGCCGGCTGCTCGCCGATGCGGCGTGCGGCGCCGGCCTCGACGAGGCCCAGACCGTGGCCCTCGTGGCCGAGGACTGGGCCGACCGGCTCGGCCTCGCGCCCGACGATCCACGGCGCCGGGCGGTCGAGATCACGAACCCGCTCTCGTCCGAGCACGCCCGGATGCGCCCGCTCCTCCTGACCGGGCTGCTCGAGGCGGTGGCGCGCAACGTCGCCCTCGGCCGCGACGACGTGGCCCTGTTCGAGCTCGCCCACGTGTTCCACCACCGCGAGGACGGCCCGCTGGCCGACGAGCCCTGGACGCTCGGCGCCCTCCTGCACGGCCACCTCGGCGGGACCGGGTGGCGGGGCGCCGGCGTGCCGGCCTCGTTCTTCGCCGCCCGCGGGGTCCTGGACGCCGTCCTCGGCGCCGTGGGCCTCGAGGTCGACCGTCGTGCGTGGGGACGGCGGCGACGCCTTCCTCCATCCCGGCCGCGCCGGCCGGGTGCTGGTGAACGGGGTGGACGTGGGCTGGATCGGCGAGCTCCATCCCACGCTGGCGGAGCGCCGGCGCCTGGGCGTGACGGCGGGCTTCGAGATCGACGCCGACGCCCTCGAGGCACAGCTGCCCGAGCGGCCGGTGGCCAGGCCGGTGCCCGACCAGCCGCCGCTGCGGCAGGACATCGCGGTGGTGGTGGCCGACGAGCACCCCGCAGCGGAGATCGCCGCCGCGGCCCGCGAGGCCGGAGGGGAGCTGCTCGAGGACGTCGCAGCTCTTCGACGTCTACCGCGACGAGGCGGTGCTCGGCGCGGGACGGCGGTCCCTGGCCCTGCGCCTGACCTTCCAGGCGCCCGACCGGACGCTCAGCGACGACGAGGTGCGGCCCGTCCGGGAGCGCATCGTCCAGGCGCTCGTGGAGCGCTTCGGAGCCGAGCTGCGCGCCTGAGCCTCTGGAGCCGCCTTGCGGGGTGACCCGGCGCCGGCCGCTGCCGGGCCACCCCGTAAAGCGCGCGCCCTCAGCGTTCGCGCTCGGAGATGGTCGCCGCGCGGCCGGCCACGGCGCGAGCGAGGATACTCGCCAGGAGCACGAACATGATGAGGACGAAGCTCGCCGCCCACGCCTGGGCGTGCAGCTCCGGGCTCGGAGACTCGGAGTACTCGAAGATCGTGAGAGGCATCGAGGCCAGCGGCTGGTGCGGGTTCGTCGAGATGTCGTTCGACACGATCGAGGTGGTGAAGAGCAGCGGGGCCGTCTCTCCCGCCACGCGGGCCACGGCCAGCACCGAGGCCGTGACGATGCCCGAGATCGCGGTGGGCAGGATGGCGCTCATGAGCGTGCGGGAGCGCGTGGCACCCAGGGCGAGGCTGGCTTCCCGGAGGCCTGCGGCGGCGTAGCTCAGGACCTCGTCCGCGGCGCGGGCCACCAGCGGGAGCATGAGCACGGCCAGGGCGAAGGCGCCGGCGTAGCCGCTCTGACCGTGGCCGACGATGAGCAGCGAGAACACGAAGATGCCGATCACGATGGCCGGGACGCCGCTCAGGACCTCGAGCGTCAGGCGGATGGCAGTGGCCACGCTCGGCGGCGCGAACTCGTTCAGGTACATCGCCACCAGGATGGCGACCGGGATGGCCATGAGGGAGGCGAGACCGACCAGCACGAGCGTGCCCACGATGGCATTCGCGATGCCGCCGCCGCTCGCCCCGAAGAGCGCGGGCGTGTTGGTGAAGAAGTTCAGGTCGAGCGCCGACCATCCGCGCTTCAGGACGGTGAACAGGATGACCAGGAACATGACCGCCACGGCCACCGTCACCAGGAGGCACAGGACCTGGGCGATGCGCGAGACGATCTGGCGGCGGCGCAGGTGGTTCGACCGGCCCTCCAGGTTGACGGCGCCAGGCATGCTCATCGGCCGGTTCCCATGCGCCGCGCCGACACGTAGATGATCAGGCGCGCGGCCGTGTTCACGAGCAGCGAGATGACGAGGAGGATCACGGCCAGGTAGGCGATCGAGGCCACCTGCGTGTCCGTGGCGGCCCCCTGGTACTGGCTCGCGATCCGGCTGGCCAGCGTGTCCGAGGGAGCGAAGAGCGACCGGCTGACCGCCGTCGCCCCGCCGATGACCTGCGTGACAGCGATGGCCTCGCCGAAGGCTCGGGCCAGGCCGAGAATGGAGGCGGCCACGATGCCCGGGCGCGCGTAGGGGAGAAGCACCCCGCGGATCGCCTCCCACCGGGTCGAGCCGAGGGCGAGCGATCCGTCGGACAGCTCACGTGGGGCCGAGGAGATGATCTCCCGGCTCACCGACGAGACGATCGGCAGGATCATCAGCGTGAGGATGAGGATCGCCGGGAGCATCCCCAGCGGCGACGGCTGGCCGCTGAAGATGGGGAGAAAGCCGAGCCAGTGGTTCAGCCACGGCTCGAGGTGAGCTCGCCACCCAGGGCCCGAGGACGAGGATGCCCCAAAGGCCGAGGGCCACGCTCGGGATGGCGGCCAGCATCTCGATCGAGCGTGCCCAGCGTGTGGCGCACCCAGCGGGGCGCGTACTGGTTGAGGTAGATCGGCGATCGCCACGCCCAGCGGGGCGGCGATGACGAGTGCGCCCACCGAGCTGATCAGCGTGCCGAGGATGAAGTCGCGGGCGCCGAACTTGCTGGTGACCGGGTTCCAGGTGCTGTTGGTGATGAACGCGGCCCCGAACTTCTGGATCGCCGGCCACGCCAGGTTGCCGACCTCCCACACGAGCGCCACCACGAGCACGACGACCGACAGGGCGGCCAGCAGCGTCAGCGTGCGCAGGAAGATGTCGCCGGGCCGGATGCGGCGTCCGGCCAGGGGCCTGGGGGATGGGAAGGAGGTCGTCGACATGGGGTCCTGTCGGGGCCGTGACATGGGTCCGGCCGCGGGGGGCGGCCGGACCCATCGGGCAGAGGGTGGCTCCTTAGCTGGTGATCTTCGCTGACGGTCGCCTTGTCCAGGTTGACGATCTCGCGTCGGAAGCGGCGCGAACTGCACCGACGGAGCGACCTTCTGGCCGGTGGTCACGGCGTAGCGTCACGAACTGCTTGAGCTCGGTCGCGTTCTTGCTGTGGTGCGGGATGAGCGCGTACGTGAAGGTCGACATCGGGTACGCGAACTTCGCCGACTTCGGCGGATTCACGATCGAGATGGCGTTGCTCGCCGGGATGTTGCCCACCGTCGTGGCCGCCGACAGGATGTTCTTCTGGTTCGGCTGCGGGTACTGGTTCGCCGCGTTGCGGAGCAGCGCGTAGCTCAGGCCGTTCTGCGACGACGTAGGACAGCGACATGTAGCCGATCGCGCCCTTGGTCTGGCTGATGACGCCGGCCACGCCGAGTTGCCCCTGGCCCCGACACCGGTCGGGAAGTTCACCTGCGTGGCGTTGCCGATCTGCGAGCGCCAGCCGGCCGTTCACCTGCGACATGTAGTCGGTGAACACGTACGTGTCGCCCGAGCCGTCGCTGCGGTAGACGGGCGTGATCTTGAGATTCGGGCAGCTTGAGGCTTCGGGTTGAGCTTCTTGAGCTGCGGGTCGTTCCAGTGGTGAGGCGCCCCGTGTAGATGCGGGCGATGGCCAGGCCGTTCAGGTGGATGTGCTTGTTGGCCGGGACGCCGGGCACGTTGTACGAGAGCAGCGTGGCCGCGAGTGCCCACGGGATCTGCAGCACGTCGTTGGCCTTGGACGCCTGATCAGGCGTCATCGGGGCATCGCTGGCGCCGAAGTCGACGGTCCGCGCGGTGATCTGCGCGATGCCGCCGCCCGACCCGATGGCGCCGTAGGTGATGCCGATGCCGGTCTTGCTCTTGAAATCGTGCGCCCCACTTGCTCATGAGCGGCGCCACCAGCGTGCTGCCGGCGCCCGTAAGGCTGCTCGCCTTCGATGCGGCCACGGCGCTGCTGCCGGTCAGCGCGGCGACCGCGCTGATGGCGATCGCCGTCGTGAGAACGCCGAGTCCCGCGAGCCGCGAGCGGGTGGCGTTGAGCGGTGTTTTCATGCGCGGCACGTTCTCAGGCCGTTCCGCCGCTGGGGGAAGAGAAGTGGCGAACAAGTGGTGAACATCTGGTGAATGCCCTGCACAGGGGTGAAGAAGTGCCGCACAATCACCGGCCATGGCCCCAGAGCCGCCCTCCTCCAGCTCGGACGACTCCTCCCGATCCGCTCTGGCGCCGGCCCCCGCGGCGCCTGGCTCGGACCTCTTCGTCGAGGTTGACGAGGCCGCCCTCGTCCCGTCGACGTCCGCGCCCGTCCTCGTGTGCGAGGACCTGGGCGTCGTCTACGGGAAGACGCCTGCGATCGCCGGGGTGAACCTCAACATCCCGGCAGGCGAGGTGACCGCCTTCATCGGCCCCTCGGGCTGCGGCAAGAGCACGCTCCTGCGCAGCCTCAACCGCATGAACGACCTCATCAAGGGCGCGAGCATCACGGGCCGCCTCCTCTACCACGACCAGGATCTGTACGGCCCGCGCGTGGACGCCGTCGAGGTGCGCCGCCGCATCGGCATGGTCTTCCAGCGGCCGAACCCGTTCCCGAAGTCGATCTTCGACAACGTGGCCTACGGCCCGCGCGTGCTGCGCATGAAGGACGACCTGAAGGACCGCGTCGAGCACGCCCTGCGGCGGGCGGCGCTCTGGGACGACGTCAAGCACCGGCTCAAGCGCAGCGCCCTCAGCCTCTCGGGCGGGGAGCAGCAGCGCCTCTGCATCGCGCGTGCCCTGGCCGTCGAGCCCGAGATCCTGCTGCTGGACGAGCCGTGCTCGGCCCTGGACCCGATCTCCACGGCCCGCATCGAGAAGCTCATGCTCGACCTGCGGGGCGACCTGACGCTGGTCGTCGTCACGCACAACATGCAGCAGGCCGCCCGCGTGGCCGACATCACGGCCTTCTTCAACCTCGAAGGAGAGGACGGCCAGCGCGTGGGCACCCTGGTCGAGGTCGGTCCCACGGGCCAGCTCTTCACCTCGCCCAAGGACTCGCGCACCGAGGACTACGTCCGCGGGCGTTTCGGCTAGGCCATGACGGACACCCTTCGCGGTCCGGGCCCGGTGGCGCCCGCGGCCGCCGGGCCCGGCGTGCTGGAGGCGCTGGTGTCCATCGAGCGCACGTGGCTGGCCGCCGGAGCGGTGGCGCCCTCCGACGATGCCGACCGAGCCCTTCTCGCGGTGAGGGCCGAGATCGAGCAGCTGGCCGAGGGGCGGTACCGCGACCGCGACGAGGTTCTACGCCGGCTGGCCGCCTTTGCCGAGCTCGCCGTGGCCGCGGTCGGCGCAGCAGCTGCACCGATCGTCGGGCAGCTTGTGGCCCTGCAGCGCGCGGTCGACGGGCTCGCCGAGCAGACCGCCGCCGGCTCGACGGTGGCCGCCTTCGTGGAGAGCCGCTGCCGGCGCCTGGACGCGGCCTGCACCGAGCTGAAGATCCTGGCCGACGCCTACGTTTCCTGGTGCCAGGAGCAGGGCCTCGGCCGCTCGGCACTGCTCTCCAAGGTCGGGCTCTCCGCGCGCCTGGCCGAGCTCGGATTCGAGCGTACGCACCGCAACGGCGTCGTGGCCTTCCGCGGCCTGGCCGTGCCGGATGACCACCGGCTCGACCGGTGGGCGCGCGCCGCCGCGCCCGTCTAGGAGCGGTTCTCAGGCCGCAAGCCGAAGGGCGCCCGAGACCTCGTGCCCCTGGGGGCAGCGGCACGCATACGCCAGCACGAGGTCGTCCGACTGCCACGACACGCCGTCGGGCTCGTAGGCACTCCCGCAGGCGGAGCAGAAGGCCGGCGGCGCGTTGGCGTGGTGCCCGTCGCCGCAGGCCCGGCACGTGGGGGAGGGGCGGTGGACGCGGACGAGCTTGCCGCCAACGAAGCGCGTCGACGGCTCGGCCTCCCGGGCCAGCGAGCGGCCGCAGTGGGTGCAGAAGGCCGGGATCTCGGCCGCCACCACGGCGCACTCGAGGTCGGCGGCCACCACGGAGCGCGCGCTCGAGCCGGCCTCGATCCCCTCGACGTCGCCGTCCAGGGAGAGCACCGCACGGGTGGTGGTCACACGGCCGAAGCGCACGAGAAGGGCCCCGAAGAGGCGCCCATCGAGGGCGGCGTCGGGGCCTGGCTCCGACATCGTGATCTCGGCCCCGGAGAGGTCGCCGACGTGTTCGCCGCGCGCCCATCCGGCCACGTGGACCAGGTTGCGCGACCCGTGTCCCACGACGTTGAAGGCGATGCCCTGCGTGCCGCTGTCCGACCGCTCGTCGTCGCCGCCGGAAAGCTCGAGACCGAGTGCGGGATACCAGACGAGGCGGCCACCGCGGAGGCTGAACTCGTCCCCGTCGATCCGCAAAAACGGCCGCATCGGACGCAGTATCACCGCCTGCGGGGCCCGCGTCTACGTGAGGGTGTGTTGAACCGGTTCTAGAAGGTCGGACCCTGTGTGCTGACCAGACGCGCGGCGTCGACGGCGCGAATGACGCGAAGGCTGCCCTCGATGCCGCGGCTGTCGAGCAGGCGCAGGCGCGCGGCCACCAGCTGCGCCGCCGCTCCGTAGCCCGCGGTCCGCGCTGCGCGGAAGCGGAGAATCCCCTCGCGGTAGTCGTCGTCGCGCCGCCAGGGATTCAGTGGGCCGATGCCCACGACAGCCTCCTCGGTGCGATCGGTGTCGGCCAGGCGCAGCTCGAGCCCGAGATGCGACCAGTCGGGAGCCTCGGCGGCGAGGATCGCCTGCCACTGGTCGGCGAGGGGCGTCACGCGGGCAGTCTGACAGGGCGCCGATGTCCCGACGCCACCCGCTGGTCAGTGGTGCAGCTCGCAGCCCACTCGGAACGTGTGACCGTCTGGATGGCGGAGATGGAACTCCCGAACGCCCCAGGGCTCATCCGTCGGCGGCATGGTCACGTCGAGACCAAGCTCGAGCGCTCGCGCGTGCATGACGTCGACCTCCTCGACGCTGTCAAGGAACCAGGACATCCAGACTCCGTCGGTCGACTCGTCGAAGGGGAACGCTGGTTGACGAGTCCCGCGGGAGCCCTGTCCGTCCAGGCAGAGAAAGATCTCGGCCTGTCCGAAGCCGATCCCGGCAAACCCAGGGTTGTCAGGATCGGAGCTCGGGTTCCACACGAACCGCGTCTCCCATCCGAGCCGCTCGAACCAGCCCAGGCTCGAGCGGAGGTTCGACACGTTGAGTATCGGTGTGACGCCGCTGACCGTCACGTGCGCGCGAGCTTACTGTCGACATCGCCGTCGGAGACGAGCTAGAGAACTCGCAGCAGGTCGTCGCACGCACCCTTGCAGCGGCGACACACCTCGGCGCAGACACGACAGTGCTCGTGGTGGGCTGCATGGCGTTCGCACTCCTCGGCGCACACAGCGCACGCTGTCGAGGATGCTTCGACGATCGCCCGCAGGAGACCGCCGTCGTCGACGGTCTGCCTGGTGGCGATACGAGCGGTCGCATCGCATGTGTCGGCGCAATCCAGACAGAGTCGGACGACGCGGAGGAGATCCTCGACATCGGGCTCGCTCAGACTCGCGTCGGCGCACGCCGTGCAGCTGGCGAGACAGTCGAGACACTCGGCGATACAGGCCAGCAGCGCCTCGCGATCCACACTCGTCGGCTGTGGATGCAATCTGATGATCTCCTGGAACTGCATGCCGGCAACCCTAGTTCTCATGACGGTGTGCCACCGCCGTGGCAAGACGATGGAACAACCAAAGCCGTCCTCCGCCCCTCTGCTAGCGTGACCCACGAGGCATGGCCGAGCTCCAGACGACCACGGGCGGGGGCGTCCTCGAGGACGCCGAGGTAGCCCGGCGCCTCCTGCGGCGCATGCTCCTGATCCGCCGCTTCGAGGAGCGGACCGAGGAGCAGTACACCCGGGCCCGCATCGGCGGCTACTGCCACCTGGCCATCGGCGAGGAGGCGGCCACCGTCGGCGCGATCGACTGCCTCGGCCCTGACGACTACCTGTTCGCCAGCTACCGCGACCACGGCACCGCCCTGGCCGTCGGCAGCTCGCCCGAGGCCGTCATGGCGGAGCTCTTCGGCAAGGCCGAGGGCGTGGCCGGCGGGTACGGCGGATCCATGCACCTGCTCGACGTCGAGCGCCACTTCCTCGGCGGCTGGGGGATCGTCGGCGGACACCTCCCCATCGCCGTCGGTGCCGCCCTGGCCCTCGACTACACGGACCGGCCTGGCGGGGTCCTGTGTCAGCTCGGCGACGGGGCGACCAACATCGGCGCCTTCCACGAGGCCCTGAACCTGGCCGCCGTGTGGCACCTGCCCATCGTGTTCCAGATCATCAACAACCTCTACGGCATGGGCACCTCGGTGGAGCAGGCCAGCGGCGAGCCCGAGCTGTGGCGGCGCGGCTGCGCCTACCGCATGCACGGCGAGCGGGTGGACGGCAACGACGTCCTGGCCGTACGTGAGGCGGCCGGCCGGCTGCTCGACGAGGCCCGGCGCGACCGGCGCCCGTCGCTGCTCGAGACCGTCACCTACCGCTGGCGCGGGCACTCCGTGGCCGACGCGGGCAAGGTCTACCGCACGCCCGAGGAGATCGAGGAGTGGAAGGGCCGCGACCCGATCGAGCGCTATGCGTCGCGCCTGAAGGAGCGGGGGCTTCTCGACGACGCGCAGCTCGACACCCTGCGCACCGAGGTCTCGAACGAGGTGGCGGAGGCCATCTCCGCCGCCGCGGCCGCGAGCGCGCCCGACCCGGCCAACCTGTTCGACAACGTCTACGGCGACCCGGCCACGCCCGAGCAGTTCTCCCGCATGCGGCTGGCCGCGCCCTTCGGCGAGAACGAGGAGACCGGCTCGTGGCGGACCTGACCTACCGCGAGGCCCTGCGCCGGGCGCTCGACGAGGAGCTCGCCCGCGACGACCGCGTGTTCCTCATGGGCGAGGAGATCGGCCGCTTCGAGGGGTCCTACAAGGTCACTGCGGGCCTGTGGGAGAAGTACGGCCCGCAGCGCGTGCGCGAGACGCCGATCGCCGAGGAGGGGTTCGTGGGCGCCGGGATCGGGGCGGCCATGCTCGGCCTGCGCCCGGTGGTCGAGATCATGACCATCAACTTCATCCTCGTGGCCATGGACATGGTGGTGAACCACGCGGCCAAGATCCGCCAGATGTTCGGCGGCAAGGTCGGCGTGCCGATGGTCATCCGCACCCCGGCCGGGGCCGGCGCCCAGCTCACCGCCCAGCACTCACAGAGCCTCGAGGTGTGGTTCGCCCACACGCCCGGGCTCAAGGTCGTCGCCCCGTCGACCCCGGCCGACGCCTACGGCCTGCTCAAGACCGCCATCCGCGACGAGGACCCCGTCCTCTTCGTCGAGAACCTCGTCCTCTACAACCTCACCGGGCCGGTGCCGGATCCCGAGGAGGACGCCACCGTGCCGATCGGCCTGGCTGCCGTGGCCCGCGAGGGACGCGACCTCACGGTCGTCGCCCACTCCTACACCACGCGCCGGGCGCTGACCGTGGCCGACCGTCTTGCGGCGGAGGGCATCGAGATCGAGGTCATCGACCTGCGCTCGCTGCGCCCGCTCGACGTCGAGACGGTGGCCGCCTCCGTGCGCAAGACCAACCGCCTGCTGGTGGCCGAGGAGGGCTGGGCCACCTTCGGGGTCGGGGCCGAGGTGGCCGCGCGCATCCAGCGGGCCTGCTTCGACGATCTCGACGCCCCGGTCGAGCGCGTGGGCGGAGCCGAGGCGCCGATGCCCTACGCCAAGCCGCTCGAGCTCGCCGCCCTCGACACCGAGGACAAGATCGAGGCTGCGGCCCGGGCACTCCTGCGCGACACGGGTCTTCTGGAGGTCTGAGTGCACCGACCCAAAGATCGCGCGCGCCCTGGCCGGGTGGGAGCGACCGCCAGGCCGCACTCCGAGAAGTCGCCCATATTTACCCATATGCGCGACTGTCTCGAGCACACCCTGGACTTGCTCCACCCTGGCCAGGATCATCGCGCGACCTTCGGGACGGTGCACTAGCCATGACGGAAGAGCTCACCATGCCGCGCCTGTCCGACACCATGGAGCGGGGGACCATCGCCCGCTGGGCCACGCACGAGGGCGACGCCTACGCCACCGGCGACGTGCTGGCCGAGATCGAGACCGACAAGGCGCTCATGGAGCTCCTGGCCTACGACGACGGAGTGCTCCTGCAGATCCTGGTCGGCGAGGGCGAGTCGGCGGACCTCGGCGCGCCCATCGCCGTGGTCGGCACGCCCGGCGAGGAGGCGCCTCCACGCCGGGACACCGGCGACGGCGCCGTGGGCGCGATCCCCTCCGAGGAGCCCGAGCCCGCTCCGGCCGACTCCGGTGAGCCGGGGCCGCCGGAGGTGGCCGTGAGCGCGCCGGCGACCGTGGCCGCCCCCGCCGCGCCGGCAGCGGCACCCTCAGGGGAGCTGCGCGCCAGCCCGGTGGCGCGGCGCATGGCCGCCGACGCCGGGCTCGACCTGCGGCCGCTCGCCGGGCAGGGAAGCGGCCCCGACGGCCGCATCGTGCGCGTGGACGTGGAGCGCGCCCTGGCCGGATCGGCTCCCGCGCCCGCGCCGGCGCCCACCGCACCTGCCGCGGCACCCGCGCCGGCGGCGCCTGCGCCCCGCCGAGGGCGAGCTGGTCGAGGCCAGCCCGATGCTCAAGACCGTGGCCCGCCGCATGGCCGAGGCCAAGGCCACCGTCCCGCACTTCTACCTCTCGGTCGAGATCGAGACCGACCGGCTGGCCGAGGTCCGGGCCGAGCTCAACCATGGGCTCGCGGCCGACGGAGTGAAGGTCACCGTCAACGACTTCGTCGTCCGGGCCGCCGCGCTGGCCCTGATGGAGAACCCGCAGTTCCACCGCTCGTGGGCCGACGGCAAGCTCCAGTTCCACTCGAGCGCCAACATCGGCATCGCCGTGGCGCTCGACGACGGCCTCATCGTCCCGGTGCTCCGCGACGCCCAGACCAAGTCGCTGCGGCAGGTGGCGGTCGAGGCCCGCGACCTCGTGGGCCGGGCCCGCGAGGGCAAGCTCCGCCAGCGCGAGATCGAGGGCGGGACCTTCACCGTCTCGAACCTCGGCATGCTCGGCATCAGCACGTTCGCGGCCATCATCAACCCACCGGAGCCGGGGATCCTGGCGGTGGGAGCCGCCGAGCGGCGCCCGGTCGTGGTCGAGGGCCCGGAGGGCGAGCGCATCGAGCCGCGCTCGGTCATGACTGCCACCCTGTCGGTCGACCATCGCGCCTCCTCCGGAGCCGACGGCGCCCGGCTCCTGGCCTCCATCAAGCGCCGGCTGGAGCAGCCCCTGCTGCTCCTGGCGGAGTAGGGTGCAGCTGTGGATCTGGCCGAGATCATGACCACCAACTTCGCTGCGGTGGAGCCCGAGATGACCATCTCGGAGGCCGCGCAGCGGATGATCGAGATCGACACCGGTGCCGCCGTCGTGCTCGAGGACGGCCAGCTCGCGGGCGTCATCTCCGAGCGCGACCTGCTCCGCTTCCTCAGCCAGGGGTCCGAGACCGGGGTCAAGGTGGGGGAGCGCATGACGCGCCACGTCCTCACCGCCTCGCCGTTCACCACCCTTCCCGAGGCCATGGCGATCATGGTCGACGGGCACTTCCGCCACCTGCCGGTCGTGCACGAGGGCCGCGTCATCGGCATGGTGTCGATGCGCGACCTCATGGCCTGGGCCTCGCTGCGGCTTCGCGGCGGACAGCTCGATGAGGCCGACGACGTGGACACGGCCGAGCTGCTGGCCACCATTCACCGGCTGCGCACCGGCGCGGCCTGACAGACCGCCGCGAAGGAGAGCCGAACGTGGACGTCGACATCGCCGTGCTGGGCGCAGGGCCCGGCGGCTATCCCGCCGCCATCCGGGCCGCGCAGCTGGGGGCCTCCGTGGCCGTCGTCGAGCAGGGGCCGGTCGGCGGCACCTGCCTGAACGTGGGCTGCATCCCCACCAAGGCCATGGTCCAGTCCGCCCACAGCTGGCACGAGGCGCAGGACCGCTTCGCCACGCTCGGCATCGACGTCGAGGGGCTGAGCCTGAACTTCGGCCAGGTGCAGACGAACCGGCGCACCATCGTGGACGGCGTGGTCAAGGGCCTCGCCGGCCTCCTGAAGGCGCGACGGCGTGGCCGTGGTCAGTGGCCGCGGGACGCTTCACGGGGGCGAACACGCTGAGCGTGGAGGGCGGGGAGGACGTCAACTTTCAGTCGGCCGTCATCGCCACCGGCTCCCGGCCCCTGCGGCCGCCGGTGCCCGGCATCGACCACCCGTTGTGCGTCGACTCCACGGGCGTCATGGAGCTCGACGAGGTCCCGCGCCGCCTGGTCATCCTCGGCGGCGGGGTCATCGGGGTGGAGTTCGCCTCGATCTACGCGCACTTCGGGAGCGAGGTGACGATCGTCGAGATGCTCCCGCACCTCATCCCGCAACGAGGACGCCGACGCCATCTCCGCCCTGGAGAAGGCCTTCCGCCGCCGCGGGATCGGCCTGGTGCTCGGCTCGCGGGCCACGCGGGTGGAGGAGAACGGCCCCGGGCTGCGCCTGTTCTACGCCGCCGAGGGCGAGGCCGACCAGTCGGTGGAGGCCGACGTGGTCCTGGTGGCCACGGGTCGCGGGGCGAACGTCGAGGGCCTCGGGCTCGAGGCCGCCGGCGTGGAGGCCGAGCGCTGGCGCATCCCCGTGGACGGCCACATGCGCACGAACGTGCCGCACATCTACGCCGTCGGGCGATGTGGCCGCCAACTGGCAGCTCGCGCACACCGCCTTCCGCGAGGGCGAGGTCGCGGCCGAGAACGCCCTCGGCCACGACGCCCAGATCGACTACAGCTCCACGCCGCGCTGCATCTACACCGACCCCGAGATCGCCGCCGTCGGCCTGACCGAGGCCGAGGCGCGCGAGCGGCACGGCGACGACGTGGCCGTGGGCACCATGCCCTACGGGGCCATCGCCCGGGCCGCCATGTACGGCGACCGGACCGGCTTCGTCAAGACCATCGGCGAGACCCGGTACGGCGAGTTCCTGGGCATGGTGTGCGTCGGCACGCAGGCCACCGAGCTCGTCAACGCGGGCGTGGTGGCCATCGAGGCGGAGTCGACGCTGGAGACGGTGGGCGACAGCATCACCGCGCATCCGACGCTGGGCGAGACCGTGAAGGAGTCGGCGCTGGCGGCGCTCGGCCGCCCGATCCACATCCCGGCGGCGAAGCGGCGGCAGCCGGCCGCCACGGCCGCCCAGTAGGTCGCGTCAGGCGTCGTCGCCGACGATCGCCTCCGCCTCCATCTCCACCAGCCAACGCGGGTCGAGCAGGGCCGAGACGGCGAGCATCGTGCTTGCCGGCCGGATCTCGCCGAACACCTCGCCGTGGGCGCGCCCGACGTCCTCCCAGTCCTCGGTCCGCACCAGGTAGGTCCGCGTGCGGACGACGTCCTCGGCGTGGGCGCCGAGCTCCTCCAACGCGGCCAGCATGATCTGGAGGCAGCGGCGGGCCTGGCCGTACGCGTCGGCCGGCGGCGCGCCGCCGTCGGGCATCACCGGCGCCGTGCCTGCCACGGCCACGTGCCGCCCGGCCCGGACGGCCCGGGAGAAGCCCACCACCGGCTCGAACGGCGAGCCCGAGGACACCCGACGGCGCTCCATCGGGCGGAGGCTATCGAGCTGGGCTCAACTAGCCTGTGGCCGATGCGACGGGCGCTGATCGCGTGCTGCCTGCTCGGCCTGACGGCCGCACCGGCGGCCCTGGCCACGGGCCAGGCGAACTGGACCATCGTCCCCGGGCGCTCCATCGGGGGGATCGCCCTCGGGTGGTCGCCCATCCGCGTTCAGGCGCACATCGGCCGGCCTGCCCGCTCCGCCCGGCTTCACTCCAAGGTCGGGACGCTCATCACGGCCATCTGGAACCACCCCAGCATCGTCGTCGTGTACTCGCAGAAGAACGGCCAGACGACCTCGATCTCGGTCCAGACCGTGGCCCCGAGGTTCCGCCTGCCGACCGGCATCCACGTGGGCTCGAGCCGCCGCGCGCTCACCCGGGCCTACCCGAAGGCGATGTGCACGGCCGCGGTGACGAGCTGCGCCCTCGTGCGCAACGCCCATGCCGGGACGGCGTTCGTCATCCGTGACGGGCGCATCACGAGCATCTCCGTCACCAAAGTTCCTGGCTAAATGGAGAAGCCCTCACGGGTGAGCCGCGGCGCCTGGCGGCGTCCCGCTGGCGCCAGGCCGCACCCGGCGGCTCGCCCGTATTGCACCGCATACGCCCTTCGCCACCGGGCACGCCCCGGCTGGCCCGCCGCTCGCCATGCATCCACGCCTCACCCGTAAGGGCTTCTCGGAGCCCCCGGTAGACTCGCCGCCGATGCGTGCCAGCCGCGCCCTCCTGCCGACGCTGCGCGACGACCCGGCGGAGGCCGTGGCCGCGAGCCACCGGCTGCTCGTGCGCGCGGGGATGGTCCGCCAGCTGGGGGCGGGCATCTTCACGTGGCTCCCGCTCGGGTGGCGGACGATCCTGCGGGTCACCGAGATCATCCGCGAGGAGATGAACGCCATCGGCGGCCAGGAGATGCTGATGCCGGTGCTGCACCCGGCCGAGATCTGGCGCCGCAGCGGCCGCTACGACATCGACGAGCTGATGAAGCTCCAGGACCGGCACGGGCGCGACCTCGTGCTGGCCATGACGCACGAGGAGATCATCACCCTGCACGCGGCGCACGAGATCCGCTCGTACCGCGACCTGCCGCAGATCTGGTACCACATCCAGCTCAAGGAGCGGGACGAGCCGCGGCCCACCGGCGGCGTCCTGCGGACGCGCGAGTTCACGATGAAGGACTCGTACACGCTCGACCGCGACGAGGCCGGCCTCGACGAGGGGTACGCCCTGCACGAGGTCGCCTACGACCGCATCTTCACCCGCTGCGGCCTCGAGTACTGGAAGGTCGAGTCGGACGTCGGGATGATGGGCGGGACCGGGGCGCACGAGTACATGACGCTCTCGCCCGCGGGCGAGAACCGCGTGGCCCTGTGCGACGGCTGCGACTACGCGGCCAACGTGGAGATGGCCACCTCCCGGGTGGCCCGGCCCGAGCTTCCCGCCGAGGCGCCGGTGGAGGAGATCTCGACGCCGGGCATCGAGACCATCGAGGCGCTGGCGGGGTTCCTCGCCATCGACCCGCGCACGACCTCGAAGGCGATGCCGGTGGTGGCCGACGACGGCGGCATGGTCCTGGCCCTCGTCCGGGGCGACCGCCGCCTGCACGAGCTCAAGCTGCAGCAAGGCGCTCGGCCAGGGCTTCCGGCCGGCCCATCGCGACGAGATCGAGGAGGCCTTCGGCGCCGAGCCCGGCTCCCTGGGCCCGGTCGGCCTCCCCGACGGCCGCGTCCGGCGCATCGTCGTCGACGAGACGCTGCGCGAGGGCCCCTACGTGGCGGGCGCCAACCGCACCGGCTACCACCTGCGCAACGTCGTCCTGGGCCGGGACTTCGAGGCGCGAGGTGGCCGACATCCAGGAGGTCGAGGCGGGGGACGAGTGCCCGCGCTGCGGCGGCACCCTGCGCATCGAGCCCGCCATCGAGATGGGCAACATCTTCAAGCTCGGCACGCGCTACTCCGATCCCGCTGGGCGCCACCTACCTGGACGAGGGCGGGGTGGAGCGCCCGATCGTCATGGGCTCGTACGGGATCGGCCCCGCCCGCATCGTCGCCGCGGCCATCGAGCAGTCGAACGACGAGGCGGGGTGCATCTGGCCGCCCTCCGATCGCCCCGTACGACGCCTGGATGGTCGTCATCGGCGAGGACGCGGCGGCGCCGGCGGAGCGGCTCGAGGCCGAGCTGCGCGAGCGTGGCCTGACCGCGCTCGTGGACGACCGCGACCAGAGCCCGGGCTCGAAGTTCGCGGACGCCGACCTGATCGGGGCGCCGGTCCGCGTGACGCTCGGCAAGCGCACGACGGGCGAGGGGACGGTCGACCTGCGCGTCCGGCGCGACGGCCGCACCGAGACGGTGCCTCTGGCCACGGCCGCGGAGCGCATCGCCGCGCTCCACGCCGAGCTCTCGGCGTGAGCCAGGAGCCGATCCCCGGCGATCTCGGAGCGTTCGGACCGGCGCTGGGCCGGCTGATGGAGGAGCGCGGTCTCTCCTTCCGCGGGCTGGCCGCGAGCACGGGCCTCTCGGGCGGGTACCTCAACCACCTGGTGCACGGCAACCGCCCGGTTCCGTCGAACGAGGTCATCGCCCGCATCGCGGCCGTGCTCGAGGTCGATCCGGTGCGCTTCCGCGAGTACCGCCTGCGGGTCGTCGACCGAGCGGCTCGAGGGCCTGCCGGACCTCGTCGACCGGCTCTACCGCGAGACCGGGCCGCCCTGATCAGCCGCTGTCGATGAGCTCCGTGACGTCGGCCACCTCGCGCATGAGCTCGCACGAGGTCGCGGTTCGCGTTGTAGACGCGCAGCTGGCGCGCGGCGCCCGTGCCGTCGGCCAGAGCACCGTCTCGATCCCCTGCAGCGCGTCGAGGCAGCCGAGCTCCCGGGCGTAGGGCGTCAGCTGCCGCAGCCGCCGCTTGGCGAGCTGCGCCGGCCGACATCGTCACCTGGCGGCCGGTCGCCAGGTCCATCAGCGGCGCGTCGAGCCCGTAGCGGGCGGCGAGCCACTTGTTCTCGGCGACCAGCTGGCGATGGTACGGCGTGCGAGGCGGGTTGCCGTGCGTCGATCTCGTCGATCAGCTCGGCGCACGAGCGACTGGACGTAGGCCGCGAGCGCGAGCGCGTACTCGAGGTCGAACTGCACGTCGAGCACGCGCACCTCGAGCGTGCCGAGCCGAGGGTGCGGGCCGGACGTCCCACCAGAGACGCGTGTAGTCGACGATCGCGCCGGTGCCCTCCATCCAGCCGACCGTCTCGGCGTAGTCGTCGTAGGACTGTCGAAGCGCGGGGGCAGGCCCGAGCGCGGAAAGCCGGCGAAGACGGCGGTGCGCGTCGAGGCCAGGCCCGTCACGCTCGCCGCGCCAGAAGGGCGAGTTGGACGAGATGGCGAGCAGGATGGGCAGCTCGATGAGCACGCCCTCCATGACCTTGAGGCACGTGTCGGGGTCGGGCACGGCCACGTGGACGTGCATGCCGAAGACGAGCTCGCGGCGCGCGACGTACTGCAGCTGCTCGACCAGGTAGCGGTAGCGGTCGCGCGCGCGTGATGCGCTGGTCCTCGGCGAGCGAGAACGGGATGCGTGCCCGCCGCCGGCGAGCGCAGGCCCGAGCGGCGCAGGGTCGCTCGCGAGGCCGCGGCGCAGCTCGGTCAGCTCGCGCCGCGCGTCGTCGATGTTCGCGGCAGACCCCGGTGGCGACCTCGGCCGTGCTCTCGCATCAGCTCGGGGTGGACGCGCTCGGCGAGCGCGCGCCCTCGAGCGCCTCGAGGACCGTCTCGATCGTCGGAGCACGAGCCCGTAGCGCTCGTTGCCGAACGAGCATGTACTCCTCCTCGACCCCGAGCGTCAGCGGCGGGCCGGCGCCGTACGCCATCTCGAGCACGCTGCTCTCGGCATGCTCGCCCGTGGAGGAGCCGGCGCCCTTGCCTCCCTTGCCCTTGCCGGAGCGGGAGGCGATGGCATCCCTCGGTCATGGGCCACGAGTATCGCATTCAGCCATAGCCGAGCTCCTGAAGCCGCTCCTCGTCGAAGCCGAAGTGGTGGGCGACCTCGTGGACGACGGTGATGCGCACCTGGTCGCGCAGGCGGGCGGGGTCGCGCCCGAAGTCACGCTCGAGCGGCTCGCGGAAGATGGTGATGGAGGGAGGGAGGGAGCCCGGTCGGGTCCCTGCCGAGGGGGACGCCCTCGTACGAGCCCGTAGAGGCTCTGGCCACGGGGCGGGTCGTCCTCGACCTGCACGGCGACCTCGTCGAGGTACGGGGCGACCCAGTCCGGGAGCCCGTCGAGAGCGTCGGCCACCAGGGCCTCGAACCGCTGCCTCGCCTCGGGCTCGGCCATCGCGGCACCGTAGCGGCCGCCCGGTCGCGGGGCGGGAGCGGGCGGCTATACTCGGCCGGCGAACGGGGCGTAGCGCAGCCTGGTAGCGCACCCGGCTGGGGGCCGGGCGGTCGGTGGTTCGAATCCTGTCGCCCCGACTCAAGGAAAGGCCCGCATTGGCGGGTCTTTCGTATTTCGAGGTGGGAGATTCTTGCGGTACCCCGGGGTACCGTCGGAGTACCAAGTCGGCTGACGCCCGACCAGCAGCAGACACGAGACCTCGCAGGGGAAGAGCGGTTCGCTCCGGCCGACGTCTGAGTCTGGTTCGATGAGGTACCCCCAGTACGCATCACTGCTCTCGGGCTGAGCAACGCGACGAGCAAGTGCGGGACTCCACGCGGCCCCTTGACGCGATCGAACACACCCACGCATCGCCTTCGAGCAGTACCACCCGCTACACGTCGCGGACGCGGCGCTGGACGAGCTCATCACGCTCGAGCGGGGATCCTGTCAATGCCGCTCGCGCAATTGTGCTTTCAGCGCAACAGCGAGTCCTCGAGGATCAGACCGGGGCAACCTGAACCTCACCCCAGGCGCCTCGGTGATGGGTGCGAGGCCCGCTCCGGCGGGCCTCTGCCTTGCTCCGCGCCGTCGACTGCCAGCGTGCCGGCTTTCGGATCTTGCCTTTCGCATCGCTGAGAAACGGGTGGTGCCGCGTCTGGTACCGTTGGGCGCGCTTGTCTGGCGAACTCGGAAGGGGTCGCGATGTCTGAGACGCTCAGCGGGTCCTGCCTGTGCGGCCGGGTGGAGTACGAGGTGCGTGACCCGCAGGCGCTGGGCTACTGCCATTGCTCCCGCTGTCAGCGCTGGACGGGGTCCAGCCTGGCGGGCGTTGTGGTGGCCAAGGAGAACTTCAGCTTCACCAAGGGCGAGGACTTGGTGAAACGCTACGAGAGCAACCTTGCCCCGCGGAACTTCTGCAGCAACTGCGGGTCCAGCCTCTACGACGACCTTGGCGCCGTCTACTTCGTGGCCGCGGGTCTGATGCCGGACCTTGACCTTCGCCCCAGCTTCCACCAGCAGGTCGCATACAAGGCGAGCTGGCACGAGATCGGCGACGACGCGCCGCAGTACGCCGAGATGCCGCCCGGCTAACGCAGCGGAACCAGCCTCGGATCGCGTGGACTAGCTGTAGGACTTACGAGCCTGCGAGACGGCTGATTGCGTCCGGGCCTCCGGCCAGCCTTGGGGTGTCAACGCTCCAAGGTGGCCAGGGAGGCCCGGATGGCGCACGGTAGAGGGCCGGCCTCGTGCTAGCGGCGGTTGCGAGCGGCTCAGGTGTGGGTCTAGCCTCGGCTGGTGGCTGCGTGCGCCGCCTGTGGGTATCGGAGCGAGCTGAGTTTTCGGTTCTGCCCTGAGTGCGGGACGCTGGCTGCGGCTGTGGAGGCCCGGGAGGAGCGGAAGGTGGTCACGGTGCTCTTCTGCGACGTCACCGGTTCGACGCAGCTGGGCGAAGAGACCGACCCGGAGGCGCTCAGAGCCCTGCTCGCCCGCTACTTCGAGCGCATGAAGGCGATCATCGAGTCGCACGGGGGCACGGTGGAGAAGTTCATCGGCGACGCGGTCATGGCCGTGTTCGGCATTCCCCAGGTGCACGAGGACGATGCCGTACGTGCCTGCCGCGCCGCGATCGCGATGCCGGTCGTGGTCGTCTCCTCGACAGTCGTGGTCTCGACCCTCGTCGTGGTGACCGGCGGGCTCTCCACAGTGGTGGTACGGCCGGGTTGGTAACCGTGACCGTCGGCGACGTGCGCGTCGTACCCGTCCTCGACGCGCTGCCGGCAGCGACCCGTGTCGCGCCGCCCGTGCCGCCCCTGTTACTGGCGGTACCGCAGCCGGCGGCCAGTCCGAGCACGAGGAGCATGACCAAGACGCCCGCCCCGAGCGAGCCCCGGCGCGCGCGTGCGAATCGTTTCGCGGGCTGAAGGACACTGGTCAGGAGTTCCTCCATCGGCGACGGTCTGGACTGGGATCTCAAGCCTCCGACGCCTCCCATCCTTTCGTCCACAGCAGTGTCCCGAACACGGCTCGGACTGGGGGCCGGGCGGTCGCTGGTTCGAATCCAGTCGCCCCGATTCAAGCAGGCCCCACAGGCGGACCTTTTGTTTCGCGAGGTCAGCGAGGCCCAGCGCGGGCAGCCGCATCGCGAACTGGAACGTCGCCGGATGCGTTGCCGGCTTCGCAACCAGATCGCGGACGTCGTCCGCGGCCTAGCGACTTTGTGGCGTGCTCTGCTCGAGGTGATCGCGCGTGCGCCCGCCCTCGTCGACGAACTCATAGGTGATGCGATTGCCTCTGATGGCGATACGCAGGAAGCCATAGCCGAGGAGCGATCGTTGGGCATCCGGGCTTCGCGGGGTGAATGCGGCACTCCCTGCTCCTTCGCCACCCGTACCGACGATGAACTGGAGCACTCCGCCGCGGACCTCACGCTCGTAGCGATGGAGGTGGCCGGCGAGGATCGCCGCGACCCGGCGTCGGCGCAGAAGCGGCAGGATCGGATTGCTTGCCGCGACCGGCCGGTGGGTCAACACGAAGCGAACGGGGCAAGGCCCGCGGCACACGCCGAGCGTCTTCGTGGCGTAGGCGAGGGCGGACGGATCTGCCTGCAGGCCGAGCACGACGACCTGCACGGGACCGTATTGAACGGCGTAGTGATGGCCGGGCAGGTGCAGCGCCGAGATCACGGCGGCACCGTCCCGCCAGGCGAGGTCGTGCTCGCCCAGTGTGGCGACCATCGGCGCCTCGCCCAGCAGGGCGCGCAACGGAGCAAAGATCGCTCGGTCGAGGAACGGCGGCGCGGCCAGAAGGTAGGCGTTGTCGCCGGACGAGAGAACCATCGCTGGATCGGCTGCTGCAGCCAGCCTGCCCACGGCGTATTCGTGGTCGGTGCCTGAGCCATAGTCGCCGAACGAGACGAGCGTGATCGGGTGCTCCGTCGATCGGGGTGCAGTCTGGAACGTGCCGCTCGCGCGCGAGCGGCCGCCGATGTTCGCTGTCCAGACGTAGCGCGTGCCGGGGCGGAGGCCGGTCAGGCGGCCGTCTGTGGCGACGGTCGTGGTGCCGTCGGGCGCGAGAGCCGTGAGCCCAACGGCTCCCTCGCCTCCTTTCACAGTCCAGGCCACGTCGGCCTCGGTCTCGGTGACGCGAGTGAGAAAGGGGCCGCGGGCAAACGTCTCGGTCGGTGGACGCACGAGGTAGGTCGCGCCGTACCAGGTGAGCGCGACGACGGCCAAGAGCAGCACCATGGTCGTCACGACCAGGGCCGCAAGCACGCCGCGAACGGCCCTCGACGAAGCCGGGTCGGTCCGTCTCGATCCTCTGCCCTGCAGAAGGGGCGGGAGCTGCAGGGCGATGAGGGCTGCCGCGGCGACGCCAGGACCGAGCGGGCGCGGTAGAAGAATGAGGAAGGGAAACGGTGCGACGATCGAGAGCGCCGAACAGACAACGTCGACCCGCCGGCGAGGAGGGACGAGGTCGCCGCTGAGGCAGGCGATCGAGATGATCACCCCGACCAGGAGCGCGGGCGCGGACGCGACGTCGGACAGAATCGGGTCGGAGATCGCCGAGGCCGCCGCCAGGGCGATGCCGTCGACGATCAGGAGGACCCGGAGAGCCCGCATCAGGCGTCTGGGACCTCAGCCGCTTCCAGGCACAGCGCGCTGCAGGGCTCAGATTCGGGCGCGAGCTCCGACCACGTCGCGGAGAGGTGGAAGCGACGGGCGGGCACGACCGGCAAAGGCTACGCCGCACCACCTGGGTACTTGGCGACCGCTATCGCTTCCGCCCACCGGCGGGCGCAAGGCGGAGCGCCAGCCGCGGGCAGGCGGCAACCGCCCGCCGCGCGTCTCCGCGCAGGTGCTTCGGCACGCTCTCGTCGGCGATGATCGGGTAGCCCCACTCGTCGCGTTCGATCATCTCGGGGAGGAGCTCCCCGCAGTGCCCGTACGCGTCGCAGAGGATCGGGTTGACGATCAGGCGCTGATCGCTCATCTCCAGCCTTCCGTTGCCGTTGGTGTCGCCAGCACGGGCTCGCGGTTGCGCGCCGTGCAGCCACCCGCGAGATGCGCGTCGAACTCCGCCGCGAAGACCCGCGTCGCGCTCGAGACGAGGCCGAGGACGCCGTCGGGATGGGCGCAGGCGCCGCGGCCGGCGATCTGGCGCTCGAGCCGGGCGATGTGGTGGAAGGCCTCCACGCCGCCGGAATCGGAACGCGCGATGGACGCGAGCCGGCCCGCGAGTGCCCGGAGCCCGAAGAGGCAGGGCCCGCACTGCTGCGCGCTCTGGTCCGCCATGTAGCGCACGACCCGCGCGGTCTCGACGACGCCGCAGCTGTCTTCCGACAGCGCCACGACGACGCGCGCACCCAGGCGACCGCCGGCAGGGACGAGGCCCTCGTTGCTGAGGCGAAGGTCCGGTCGCGCCGGAACCCAGTGGCCGAAGTACCCGCCCATCAGATAGGCCTGCGCGGGCGAGGTGAGCCCGCCGCAGCGGGCGAAGAGCGCGGGCAATGGCATCGCCAGCGGAACCTCGACCACGCCCGGCCGCGCGACGGCCCCGCTCACCGTGGCCAGCACGGTCCCAGGCTCCGCGTCCGTTCCGGCCCGGCGAAACCAGTCCGGGCCGAACCGGGCGATCAGGGCCAGGTTGGCGAGCGTCTCGACGTTCTGCACGAGCGTCGGCCGGTCGTCGACGCCACGCTCGAAGGGGCGCGGCGGGGTGAAGGTCGGCTTCGCCTCCTCGCCGTTCAGCCAGCTCACGACGGCGGTCTCCTCGCCGGCGACGAACCGGTCGGGCATGCCGAGGATCTCGACCGCTCCCGCATCGCGGCGCGCCGCACGGGCACGTTCGAGAGCGCGAAGCGCCGAGCCGCTCCGCGCCGACGGCGATCAGCACCCGCCGCGCGCGGACGAGCTCTCCGGCGAGAAGCGCCCCGTCGAGCACGAGATGCGGGTTCATGCGCATGAGCACCTCGTCCTTCGCGCTCAGCGGCTCGCCCTCGGTGCCGTTTCCCACGACGACCGCGCCACCGGCCGCCCGCACGCTGCGCAGCTTGTGCGCGGTCGGGAAGCCGGCGCCACCGCGGCCCAGGAGACCGGAGGCCTCGACGGCCGCGAGGATCTCGGCCGTTCCGCTCGGTCGCCGGCCGTAGCGCACGCGGTAGTCGTCCCACTCGATCGGCTCGGACGAGGGCAGGAGCGCTTCGCGGCTGGGGGCGATGACATTCGCCGTCGGCTCCAGGAGCTGGGCGCTCACGCGGTCACCGCCTCGCGGTCGAGGTGCTTCGGGCCACGCGCCGGCACGAGGCGCCAGAGAACCGCTGCCGCGACGGCCGCGACGCAGAGCGCCCCGGCCAGGTCGAACCAGAGAGCGCCCGCATCGGTGCCCTCGCCGAAGCTGTGCGCGAGCGCGAGCGGCCACGCGCCGTAGGCGACCCAGTGCAGCGTCCGCCAGGACCGCGCGCCGATGTGTGCCCGAAGCAAGCTCGAGACGATCAGGGCCACGACGAGGTCGAGCGAGAGCGCCCCGAGGCCGAGCCAGAAGGCGCTCTTGGCGCCGATGAAGGGCACCACGACGGCCGCGACCCCGACCACCGCGTAGGGGTCGAGAACGGCCGTGATGACGTGAACCGCGAGGAACACCACGGCGAGCAGCGAGACCGTGCGATGGAGCATCGCCGTCACGAACCGAGGGGTCCCCGCCGGTCGCCAGCGGCGGAACGTCGCGATTCCGAGCACGAGCACGGCGGTGAGCAGGACGAGCGAGACCAGGCCGCTGCCCCGCATCAGGTACCAGAGTGCGTTCGAGCTGACCATCATGACCCTCCGGAGCTGGCCACGGGCGTGCTGCTGGACGACGTCGGGGCCGAGGAGGGGGTGAGAGTCGAGCCCGTCGTGCTCGAGCTGCTCGACGTGCTGGAGCTCGAGGAGGCGGAGGACGAGGAGGAGGTCACCGGCGTCGCCACGGTCGCCGTCGTCGCGGCGGTCGTCGCCGCAGTCGTCGCAGCCGCGGTCGTCTTCGCCGTACTCCTGCCGCTGGCGACCACACCGGCCACGGCGGCCGTGGCGATCGCCGAGCCGAGGGCGATCGTCCGCGTGATGCGCCGGACCAGGCGGTGGCCGGCTTCGCGCTCCTCGATCCGCTTGGTGGCGTCGGTCATCTCGTTCTCCCGTCCTCGTCGTGTCCTGCCAGGCAGGAGACCGGCCTCACTCCTGAGCCCGCTGGGACTCAGCTGTGGGTTGTCTGTGAGGGCCAGCCGCACGTGTAGGTCACCGACCCGTCCGGCCGGACGAGCCGTGCCGGCAGCCCCAGCGACTCGAGCCAGCGCGGTGCCTGCTCGCCGAGGATGATCGACGCCGTCGCCGCCGCGTTGGCGTCGACGCAGCCGCCCGCGGCCACGCTCGCGGTCCGCCAGTGCTCGCGCGCCGGTGCGCCGGTGCGTGGGTCGACGATGTGATGGACCGACGACCGTCCCGGCACGCCACCGGCGAACGGTGGTGCTGGACGTCGCCAGCCCGCCGCTGTGAAGCCCGACGACCTGCCCGCCGTCGGCGCGCTTGTGATCGTCGCCGACATGTACCGGCCACCCCTCGCGCGGGGCGCCGGCGACGGCGATGTCGCCGCCGAGGCTGACGAGCACGTCCGAGCCCGTCTCGGCCCTCACGGCGCGGGCGATGCGATCAGCGGAAAGGGCCTTGGCGGTTGCCCCGAGGTCGAGCTCGGCGCCGCGGCGGAGGACGATCCGTCGTCCGGCCCGGTCGAGCCTGACCGACCGCCAACCGGCCGCCGGAACCAGCGCGAAGGTCGGCGAGGCGCCTCGCCTGACGACGAGGTCGTAGTCGCGGTCGTAGCCGAGGCCCCGCAACGCCGGAGCGACCGTCGGGTCGACGAGGCCGCCCGTGGCCTCGGCGGCCGCCAGCGCCACCTCGACCGCGTCGAACAGGAGGCCGGAGGCACTGACGCCCCGCGCGCCGCTTCGATTGAGCTCGGCGAGCTCCGAGTCGTCGCGAAAGCGGCTGCAGGCTTCATCGAGGGCAGCGAGCTCGGCCCGAGCGATCTGTTCCGCGCGGGCCAGGGCGGCGGGCTCGGTCACCGTCACCTGGTTCGTGACGCCGATGGCCCGAAAGGAGATGGTCGGGAAGTCCACGACCGGCAGAAGACCCGAGCCGGTTGGGAGGAGCCTGTGCCCAGGCTGGCAATCGCGCGTGACCCGACGGGAGGCCGGTAATTCCCCTGCGCGCGCGCCGATCGGCGGTGATAGCTTCTGCGCCGATCTGTGACGGGTGGTCTGCCGGCTTGGGAGTCGTTCGCACGCTTCCAGGGCCACAACAGAGAGGGGCACACATGAGACGAGCAGCGACAGCGATCGCGGTCATCCTGGCGGCGGTCGGGCTCAGTGCGGTGGCGTCCGCGTCGTCCTCCGGGAGCGCGAACGCGAAGCTGAAGCACGTGTTCGTGATCGTGCTGGAGAACCACTCGCAGACGAGCGTGATCGGCGACCCGAACGCACCGTTCCTGACCTCACTGGCGAACACGTACGGGATGGCGGACAACTACTACGGCGTCACGCATCCGAGCGAGCCGAACTACGTCGCGATGATCACGGGCTCGAATCAGGGCATCAACGACGACCAGCCCACGCACCACTTCGCCGTGCCGAATCTGGTCGACCAGCTCGAGGCGAGCGGGCACACGTGGGCGGCCTACATGGAGTCGCTGCCGTCGGTCGGGTTCACGGGCTTCCAGTACCCGGCCAATGCCTCGCTCTACGTGAACAAGCACGATCCGTTCGTGCTCATGGACGACATCCGCAGCGACCCGGCACGGCTGGCGCACGTCAAGCCCTACACGGACTTCGCCACCGACATGGCCTCGTCCCACGTGCCGGACTTCGTCTACATCGTGCCCAACCAGTGCCACGACATGCACGGCGGCGTCTTCTCCCAGATCGCGGCGGACGGCTCGGACGGCACGCCGTGCCCGTTCGGCTCGACCAAGGACGACGCCAACGATGCATCCCTGAAGCAGAAGGCCGATGCGTTCGTCCAGCAGGCCGTGACCACGATCATGGGCTCGAAGGCCTGGACGGGGAACTCGGCGATCTTCATCGTGGCCGACGAGAACGACTTCACGGGCAACTCCGCCACCGATGGGTGGGAGTCGGCGGCCTGGTGCTGCGACTCGCCCGTGCTCCCGGACGGATTCCAGTTCCTCAACTCGTCGGGCAATCCGGACGGCAACGTGTGGCACGGCCAGAACGGTGACTTCCACTATGGCGGCGGCCTGAGCCCCGCGATCGTGATCACCACCAACGGGCCGCGCGGGTTCGTGAGCCACGTGGCGTACAACCACTACTCGCTGCTGACCACCATCGAGGAGAACTGGAAGCTCGGCTTCCTCGGTCACGCCGGCGACACGGCAGGAGGCGTCGTGGCCATGAACGACCTCCTCAGCCACTAGCAAGGAACGCAGGGGCGGCCCCTCTCCGAACGGCGAACGGAGGGGGGCCGCGCCCTCGACAGAAGGTGACCACGAATGATGCGACTGCTCGCCCTGCCGTTCGTGCTGCTGACGTTCCAGGCGGCCGTTCAGCCGCTGCCGCCGGCCGTCAAGTCCGAGCTTCGCACCGCCCACGAGTGGCATCCAGGCTGCCCCGTGCCGCTCTCCGGTCTCCGGGTCCTCACGGTGACCACCTGGGGCTTCGACGCCCGGGCGCACACGGGCCAGCTGGTCGTCAACGCCAAGGCCGCCGCGCCGCTGACCAGCGTCTTCCGCCAGCTCTACCAGATGCGGTTCCCGATCCGCCACATGGCCCTGAGCGATGCGTACGGACCGGTCCGCTCGCGCCCGGCCGACGGCGACGTCACGGCCTCGTTCGAATGCCGCCAGGCGGTGCCGTCACCCTGTACCGGCGGCACCGGGACCGGCAGCTGGTCCGAGCACGCCTACGGTGAGGCCGTCGACATCAACCCCGTCGAGAACCCGTACGTCGGCTGCGGGATGACCCGCGACCGGGCCAGCCGGCCGTATCTCGATCGATCCCGGCTTCGCCCGGGGATGGTGTCGCCCCGCGTCGTTGCGGCCTTCCGCTCGGTCGGCTGGGGGTGGGGCGGCTCCTGGTCGGGGTCGACGAAGGACTACATGCACTTCTCCGCCACCGGCCACTGAGACCCGGTTTCTGAATGAGCCGGCCGCGGGTCACGGCCCAAGCGGGTCCGCGTCCGGTGACACGACCACGGGGATGCGCTGGACGGCGTTGTTGGCGTAGCCGTGGACGTTCCAGGGCGGGTCGAGCGGTTGCGCCCGCCCGTCGCCGTCCGTGGCCCGCGCGCACAGCTCATGCTCGCCGGGGGTGGCGTCCCACTCGGCCTCGAACCCGCTCCACGCATACCGCGGGGCACCGTCCTCGACCGAGGCGTCCCACCAGGTCGCTCCGCCGTCGGCGCTGACCTCCACGCGCGTGATGGGCGCCCACCCGGACCAGGCTCGGCCGGTCAGGGTCACCGGGCCAGGACGCAGGTACCGGGTCCGCGACATGAAGTCGGGAACGCCCGGCGGTATCAGCAGTGAGCGAGGCTCCATCCGGGTCACCGGCGTGCCCTCGTCGTCCGACGAGCGGCGCATGCGGTAGGCGCGCGTGTGCTGGTACCCCTCGAAGGGCTCGTCGAGGACGCGGATCTCCGCCAGCCACTTGACGTGCGCCATGCCGTACCAGCCAGGGATGATCAGGCGGACCGGATAGCCGTGCTGGAGCGGGAGGGGGGCGCCGTTCATCTCGTAGGCGAGCAGGGCGTCGCCGGCGAGCGCGTCCGCCACCGGGAGCGCGCGCTCGTACCGCTGCCACACGCCGCCCTCGAGGCCGCGGTCCAGACCGGTGAAGAGCACGTCGACGGCGTCGTCCTGGACGCCGGCGTCCCGCAGCAGGTCAGCCACCGGCGCGCCCGTCCACTCGGCCGTGCCCACGGCCTCGCTCAACCACGGCTGGCTCACCGGCCGCGGCGAGAGCAGCGCGCGGCCGTTGCCGGCGCACTCGAGCGTGACGGCCAGCGTGCGCGAGGGGCGGCGGCGGAGATCCTCCAGCGAGAGCTCGAGCGGCCGGTCGATGCGTCCCGTGACATCGAGGCGCCAGGCGCCGGGGTCGACGTCAGGGACGTCGTAGTGCACGAGCACGTAGTGCAGCCCGGTGGGAGTGAGCGGGTAGCGCAGGGCCTCCAGCGGCAGCGCGTGGTTGCGCGCCGCGAGGCGGAGCTCGTCCGGCTCGATTCCGCCGGTGCGCGGAGGGTTTCCGGCGGCTGCCATCGGCCGAGCGTATCGCGGGGGGAGCCGCTGACGCCGGGGGATTCGCCCGACGAGGTCTGGGTATCACGTCGCACCCAACGAACGGAGGAGACCCCCATGTCGCAAACGGAGATGAGCCCGCCAGGCTCGTCGACCTCGGATCAGGCGAGGCAGCAGGCCCAGCAGGTGGCCGAGCGGGCGCAGGAGACGGCGGGCAAGGTCGCCGACCAGGCGCAGATGCGCGTGCGTGATCAGATCGACCAGCGGTCCACGGATCTCGGCCAGCAGATCTCCGCGACGGCGAAGGCACTGCGGACGAGCAGCAGCCAGCTTTCTCAGCAGGGCAACACCACCGTCGCCCAGGCGACCGATCGTGCCGCCGAGCAGGCCGATCAGCTGGGGCAGTACCTGCGTACGGCCGACGCCAATCGGATCCTGGGCGACGCCGAGCAGTTCGGCCGGGAGAACCCCTGGGTGGTCATCGCCGGCGGCCTCGTGGCCGGCATCGCCGCCGCGCGGTTTCTGAAGGCCTCGAGCCGCCGGCGCTACGAGACGGCGTATCGCCCCGATGCGTACGCCTATGGCGGTCCCGTGCGATGAGCGTGCACGAGGACCTGCGTGACCGTCCGGTCAGCGAGCTGATCAAGCAGCTCGCACAGGAGACCCAGACCCTGGTTCGCCAGGAGATGGACCTGGCCAAGGCCGAGATGCGTGAGAAGGGCAAGCGCGCCGGGCTCGGTGTCGGCCTGATGGGCGCAGCGACCGTGGTGGCTCTGGGTGCGTTCGGGGCCCTCACGGCGTTCCTCATCGCCCTGCTCGCCGAGGCGATGGACGTGTGGGTCGCGGGGCTCATCGTCGGCCTCGTCTACGCCGCGATCGCGGCCGTGCTCGCCCTGCAGGGCAAGGAGAAGGTCACCGAGGCCACGCCGCCGGTGCCGGAGCAGGCAGTCCAGACCGTCAAGGAGGATGTCCAGTGGGCCAAGAACCAGGTCAGATCCGACAGCAGATAGAAGAGACGCGCGGCCGCATGGAGGACACGATCGACGCCATCGGCTACAAGGCCGACGTCCCGTCGCGCACCAAGGACAAGGTGTCCGGCGCCGTGTCGTCGGTGAAGGAGAAGGTGGTCGGCGCGGCCGACACGGTCAGCGACGCCACGCCGTCGACCGGCGACGTGAGCGCCCAGGCGAAGCGCGCCGCCGGCATCGCGCAGGAGAATCCGATCGGGCTCGCCATCGGCTCCGTGGCCGCCGGGTTCCTGATCGGCATGGCGCTGCCACGGACGCAGGTGGAGGACGAGCGCATCGGCCCGGTGGCCGATACGGTCAAGCAGCAGGCCGTGGAAACGGGGCAGGAGGCGGTCGAGCGTGGAAAGCAGATCGCTCAGGAGACGGCCCAGACTGCCACCGAGACCGCCAAGCAGGAAGCCTCCGCGCACGCTGACGGGATGCGCGAGAGCGTGCAGCAGCACGCCGACGAGGTTCGCGAACAGGTTCAGTCGCCGAGTTAGACGCGCGCTATGGTGGTAGCTGCAGGGTCGCGACGCGCGCGCCCCTGCAGCTACCGCCGCATCCTCAGCCGCTGGCGGCCAGCGCCTTGGCCTTCAGCGCTTCGTACTCGGACTGCGTGATCGTGCCGTTGTCGAGCAGGGCCTTGGCCTTCTCGATCTCGGCGGACGGCCCGCCGCTCGCGGCCGTCGTGCGCACGTAGTCGTCGAACTGCGACTTGGCCTGGCGCTGCTGCTGCTCTTGGCGCTCGGCCATCCCGTTGTGCTCCGCGATCAGGTACACGAGCACGCCCAGGTACGGGAAGATGATCACGCCGACGATCCACAGCGCCTTGGCCCAGCCCCCGATGTCACGACGGCGAAACAGGTCGCCGAAGATGACGAACAGGAGCATCAGCCAGATGAAGAACCCGAAGACGACGAGGATCGACCAGAAGACCGAAAGAAACGGGTAGCTATTGGCCACGACCATGTGCGGCATCGACCTCCGTCAATGAGGAACGGCCGGCTTCGTCGCACGGGCAGCCGGCTCTGGGGACGCCTCGGAGTCAATCATTTCCACTTGCCCCCCGCAAGAAGGCGGCCGGGCGGCGGAGCGGGCCGCCACCCGCTCCGCGGCACCCACGGCCTGCCTCTCAGCCCGCGCCGAGCGGGCGTCCGGTCTCGAGCAGCGTCTTCAGGCCGCTGAGCACGTAGCTCCAGCCGCCGGCCACGCTCTCGGCCGTCTTCGGCGCCTGCTCCAGCTGGTCGTGCACGACGGTCAACCGCGTCACCCCGCTCTCCTGGGGCTCGATCTCCCAGGTGACGCGGCTGGGCGGCTCGGCGGCGCTTCCCTCGTCCCACAGGGAGCGCCAGGTGTGCTGCAGGCGCCGCGGCGGGTCGGCCTCGAGCACCTCGCCCTCGACGAACTGCTGCGACCGGTCGGCGGCCCAGCCCAGGTAGGGCGAGCCCGGCTCCCAGCTCGAGTCGATGACGCTGCCGTAGAAGTACTGCTGGGTGAACTCGGGCTTCGTGATCGCGTCCCACACCTGCTCCGGGGTGGCGCGGATGAAGATCGAGCACACCTGGGTCGACTGCTCGGTGGTGGTCGTCATGCCGTCTCCTCCAGCTCCTTCTTGAGGTTGGTGAGCGCCGAGACCCGGCGCTCCGTGTACTTGTCGATCCAGCGGTCGTGGATGAGCCGGATCGGCACCGGGTTCAGGTAGTGGAGCTTCTCCCGACCTGAGCGGCGTGCCACCACGAGCCCGGCGTCCTCGAGCACGCGCAGGTGCTTCATGACCCCGAAGCGCGTCATCTCCAGCTCCGACTCGAGTGCGGTCAGCGTGCGGCCGTCGTGTTCGAACAGGCGGTCGAGGAGGTGACGGCGCGTCGGGTCGCCGAGGGCCTTGAAGACGCGGTCGTCGTCGGTGGGCACGCCGCGACTATATGTGACCAAAAAGTCACATGTCAAATGCCTGCCCATTCGTTCGTGCCGCCGCGTACCATTGGCCGCGGTGACCATGCCGGAGCCCCAGGCCGGCCAGGCCGAGACGGTCGACCCCGGCCACGAGCTGTGGGTCCTGTTCGCGGCGATCATGCTGCTGGCGAGCGGCTGCGTGAACCTGCTCTCCGGACTGGTGGGGGTGGAGAAGGGCGGCTACTTCGACAACCACCTGCTCTTCTCGAGCCTGAAGGCGTGGGGCTGGACCGTCTTCGGTGCAGGCGTGCTGTGCATCGCCGCCGGCGCGATGCTCTTCTTCCTCCGCCGGCCGTGGGTGCGCTGGCTCGCGATCGCCATCTGCTTCCTCGACGCGCTGCTCCAGATCGCGTTCTTCCGGGCGTTCCCGTTCTGGTCCGCGTTGACCGTCGGGCTCGACGGGCTCGTGATCTACGGCCTCGTCGTGCACGGCGGCCAGGTGGACTGACCCCGCCGCCAGGCCGTAGGCTCGGGGTCGTGCCCGAGCAGCCGGAGTGGCCCGTCACCCGGGCGGACCCAGGGGAGGGGGAGCGGCGCTGGTTCCTCGGCACCCTGGCGACGATCATGGTGCCCGGTGAGGCCACGGGAGACCGCTTCGCCCTCATCGAGTTCCTGTTCCCGCGGCACACGTCGCCGCCCGTCCACACGCATCCCCAGGACGAGAGCTACCTCGTCCTCGACGGGCGGCTGACCGTGCAGGCCGGCGACGAGCGCTTCGACCTCGGCCCGGGCGGCGTGGCGGTCGTCCCCATGCGGGTGCCGCACACCTTTCGCGTGGACAGCGAGACGGCGCGCGTCATGGTCCTGAGCACGCCCGCGGGCCTTGAGCGCTTCGTCCGCGATGGGTCGATCCCGGCTGCGGCCCCGACCCTTCCGCCTCCCGACGCGGCGCGCCCCTCGGCGGAGGAGCGCGCCCGGATCGAGGAAGCCCACGGCCAGGTCAACCTCGGACCGCCGCTCGAGCCGGGCGCGTGAGGCGCTGCGCCCTTGTGGCCGCCGCGGCCGCGGTGCTGATCCTCGCCCAGGGTGCCGGGGCAGGGGGACCGGTCCTCACGGGGAGCCATCCGTGTCCCGGGCAGCCGGGCTTCACCTGCTCGACCCTCACCGTGCCGCTCGACTGGCGTGGCCGGACCGGCGGCAGCGTGGCCCTCTCGGTGGCGGCGTCGGACCACCCTGGCCGGTTCGGCACGCTGCTCTTCCTCACCGGAGGCCCCGGTCAGCCCGGCGTCCCGTTCGTCTCGCGCCTCGCGGGCCGGCTCGGCCCGCTGCTCGACGGCTACCGGCTCGTCATGTACGACCAGCGGGGGACGGGCGCCGGCGCTCTCCAGTGCCCGGCCCTCCAGCACGAGATGGGCAGCACGGACCTGACGGTTCCGACCGGGGCGGCCGTTCGGGCCTGCGCCCACGAGCTCGGCCCGAGGCGGCGCTTCTTCTCCACGGCCGACACGGTGGCCGACATCGAGGCCCTGAGAGGGGCGCTCGGCGCCTCCACGCTCGTCCTCGACGGCGTCTCCTACGGGACCTTCGTGGCCGAGCGCTACGCCCTGGCGCACCCGCGCCACGTCAGCCGGCTCGTCCTCGACTCGGTGGTGCCGCAGGAGGGCGCGCCGGCGCTCGAGGTCGACAACGCCCATGCCACCGCGCGGGTCCTGCGCGCGGTGTGCCGGGCCGACGGCTGCCATTCGGACCCGGGGGCCGACCTGGCCGCCGTGGTCCGCCGGTACGGGCACGGGCCGGCGATCCTGAGCGCCCTTGTCACCTCGAGCGTCATCGACCCCACCTATCGGGGCGTCGTGCCTGCGCTGCATGAGGCGCGCCTCGGCCGGCCCGCAGCGCTCAATGCCGTCCTGGCCCGGCTCGGCCCGGATACAGGTACGCCGGCGGTGGCCCTCAGCCAGGGCCTGCATGCGAGCACCCTGTGCGCCGACACGCCGATGCCCTGGGGCGGCCCGGCGGCGGCCATCGGGGTGCGTGCGGGGACCCTTCGGCGGGCCGCTCGCCGGCTGCGGGCGGGCGCGGTCTGGCCCTTCAACCGCGGCACGGCGGCCGGCAACGGGATCGTGCAGACCTGCCGGCTGTGGCCGCGCACGCCGGCCCCGCCGCCGTTCCACGACCGGGACCTGCCGCCGGTTCCGGTCCTGCTCCTGTCGGGCGACCGGGATCTCTCCACGCCGCTGGCGTGGGCTCGCGCAGAGGAGCGGCACGCCCCCGACGGCCGGCTCGTGATCGTCCCCGGCGCGGGCCACTCGGTGCAGTCCCGCGCGGTGAGCGACGCGGGCCGCGCCGCGGTGACCGCCTTCCTCCATCCCTGAGCGTCTAGGCTCGCCGTTCGTGGCCGTCGTGGTGACCTACTTCGGGCACGCGACGGTCGCCGTCGACGTCGGCGGCACGCGCCTGCTCACCGATCCCCTGCTGCGGGGCGCCATCGGGCCGCTGCGCCGACTCCCGCCCGGCCCGGAGGCCGCTCGCCGGCCCGACGCCGTGCTGCTGTCACATCGCCACAGCGACCACCTCGACCGGCGCTCGCTGAAGTCGTTGGGCCCGGGATTGCGCGTGCTGGCCCCGCCCGACGCCGCGCGGCGGCTCGAGGAGTGGGGCGGATTCGACGTCACGGCCGTGCAGGCGGGCGACAGCCTCGAGGTGGACAGCGCCACGGTCACGGTCACCCACGCAGAGCACGGCCACTCCGGGCCGCGGAGCCGCGAGCCCGTGCAGGCCGTCGGATACGTCATCCGCGGCGAAGGCAGCGAGGTCTACTTTGCCGGAGACACCGACCTGTTCCCCGGGATGGCCGACCTCGCGGGCTCGATCGACATGGCCCTGCTGCCGGTGTGGGGATGGGGCCCGCGGCTCGGGAGCGGTCACCTCGATCCCGAGCGCGCCGCCATCGCCGCCTCGCTGCTGCGGCCACGCGTGGCCGTCCCCATCCACTTCGGCGTCCTCGCACCGATGGGCGTGCGGCGGCTCCCGCTGCGCTACCTGCGGCAGCCGGGGCGCCGGTTCGCGGAGCGTGTGGCGGAGCTTGCGCCCGAGGTCGAGGTCCGGATCCTCGAGGTGGGCGAGTCGCTCGCGCTCGATCCCGCGAACCCCTCCTAGCCGGGCCGCTCCATGGTCCCGTCCGGCGCGAACCGCATCGCCGTCGGGCCGAAGTCCTCGCGGGAGAGATCCCGCACCAGGGCCAGGCTGGCCTTCCCGGGGTCGAGCCGGGGGAAGCCGGGCCCGATGAGGCGGACCGCGATCCAGCGGCCCCCGTCGAACCTGCCGTCGGGCTCGATCTCGAGTCGGACGATCGCGCTCAGGGCCAGCCTGCCCGAGAGGCCGAAGTTGCGGTAGCCCGCGAAGTTGCCGGCCGAGTAGGCGATCGGGCGGCCGTGGTAGAGCTCGACACCGCGAATCACGTGCGGCCCGGACCCGACGACGGCATCCGCACCAGCATCCACCACGGCGTGGGCGAACCGGCGGGAGTCGCCACGGTCCTCGCCGAGGAAGGTCTCGGAGCCACGCGGCACGTGGAGCGCGCCCGCACCCTCGGCGCCGGCGTGGATCATCACGACCACGATGTCGGCCCGCGCCGCGGCCCGGCGGACGAGGGCCTGGGCCGCCGGGACGTCGTCGAGACGTGCCGCCCAGGGGTACGGGGCGAAGCCGAGGAAGGCCACGCGCACGCCGCGGACCCGCCGCACGGTGATCTCGCCCGGACGGCCCGCCTCGGCCAGGCCCGCACCGCGCAGCGCGGCGAGCGTCTGCGCCTGCCCCTCGGCCCCGAAGTCCCAGGTGTGGTTGTTCGCCAGGTTCATCAGGTCGAAGCCGGCCTCGCGCAGGCGCCGGGCATAGGCGGGCGGCGCCTGGAAGGCGAAGCAGTCGGGCGCGCCGCCGCACTTCGACGTCCCGCCGGTCGAGAGCGTCTCCTCGAGGTTGCCGACGGTCAGGTCGGCCCGGCGCAGGGCGGGCTCGACGCCGCGGAACGTCGACCTGGCACCGTCCGGTGGGAGGCCGTACGAGGACCCGAGCACCGTGTCTCCGACCCACTCGATGGTCACGGGCGCGGCCGGCGCAGCCGGCGCTCGCCCGGTGGCGCCGGCGCAGGTGGCGACGACGGCGAGGCCGACCAGGGCGAGGGCCTGCGTCGGCATCCTCCCGGCCATCGCGGCCAGGGTAGTCGCCGTGGCCACGGGCTGTCCGACCGGCTGCCTACCCTGGATCACATGAGCCTCGTGGTTTCCTACCGCGCCGTGCTGCGCTGCTCGGACTGCGGGGCCGTCGAGGAACGGGACGAGATGTCGGCCCCGACCGCTGCCACCCTCGCGGGCGTGGCCGCTGCCGTGGGGACGGTGGAGGAGGACTGCGCCTGCACCGACGGCGCCGCCCTCGTGGTCGAGGCGGTCGAGGTGGCCGTCGGCGAGGTCGAGCTCAGGCTTGGCGCGGACGGCCGCCTGTACGAGGCCGATGGGAACGCGGCAGCCGAGAATCGCTTGGCGACGCTGCTCCGCCTCGCACTGCCGGTAGCTGCCTAGAAAACCTCGACCACCTCCGCCCGGCTACCATGGCCGCGTGGGCCAGACGCCTGCCACCGGGGCTCATCTCCCGCTCCGGTACCGCCTGCCGAACGCCCTGACGGTCGCGCGTCTGGTGGCGCTGCCGTTCTTCTGGGTGCTGCTCTGGCCGGCGCGCCGGACGGGCCACTCCGTGGCTGCCGGCGTCGCTGTTCGGCGCGGCGTCGATCACCGACTGGCTCGACGGCTACCTCGCCCGCCGCTTCAGCTACTCGACGCGCTTCGGGCGCCTGGCCGACCCGCTCGCCGACCGCCTGCTGATCGACTCGGCCGTCCTCCTGCTGTGGTGGCACGACCGTCTGCTCTGTGATCGCGCCCATCCTCATCCTGGGGCGCGACATCGTGCTGCTGGTCGGCCTGCGCGTGGCTGCGGCTCGCGGCTACGAGTTGTCCGTGATCTACCTGGGGAAGACCGCGACCGCGATGCTGATGGTCGGCCTCGGCCTGATCATGGTGACCGACCCGTCCACCCGCTGGCCCGTCTACGTCGTCGACGTCGGGCTCGGTCTCTCGCTGCTCGCGGCCGGCGTGATCTACCTCGACACCGTGCGCGCGCGCCTGCGCATCGAGTCGACGAGGGAGCCTGATGAGCGCAGTCGTGATGGCCGGCGGGGAGGGCACGCGTCTGCGGCCGCTGACCTCGAACCAGCCCAAGCCGATGGTGCCGATCTGCGGCAAGCCGTGCATCGAGCACATCGTCGAGCTGCTGCGCACGCAACGAGATCGACGACGTCGTCGTGACGCTCGCCTTCCTGCCGCAGGTGATCCGCGGCTACCTCGGCGACGGCTCGTCGCTCGGCGTCCGCATCGAGTACGCGGTCGAGGAGTCCGCCGCTCGGCACCGCCGGCTCGGTCAAGAACGCCCAGGAGCTGCTCGACGAGACGTTCGTCGTGATCTCGGGCGACGCGCTCTGCGACTTCGACCTGTCGGAGATCGCTGGCCTTCCACCGCGAGCGGGGCGCGCTCGCGACGCTGGCGCTGAAGTCGGTCGACAACCCGCTCGAGTTCGGCGTCGTGATCACCGACGAGGAGGGCCGCATCGAGCGCTTCCTCGAGAAGCCGTCGTGGGGCCAGGTCTTCTCCGACACCATCAACACCGGCGTCTACGTGATCGAGCCCGAGGTGCTCGACCGCATCCCGGAGGGCGAGCCGTACGACTTCTCCAAGCAGCTCTTCCCGAGCTGCTGCTCGAGGCCGGCGCCGCTCTACGGCTACGTCGTCCCCGAGGACCAGTACTGGAAGGACATCGGGACGATCGAGCAGTACCGCGAGGCCAACCAGGACGTGCTCGACGGGCGCGGCGAGGTCGACGTGCCCGGGCATGCGCCTCAAGGAGAACATCTGGCTCGGCGAGGGCGTGACGCTGCCGGAGGTCGACGTCATCGAGGGGCCGGCCTTCCTCGGCGACTACTGCCGGGTCGAGGAGGGCGCGAGCGTCGGGCCGTACGCCGTGCTCGGCGCGAACGTGACGGTCAAGGCCGGGCGCCTCGGTGGAGCGCTCGATGATCGACGGCGGCACGCACATCGGGCGGCGGCGGCCATCCTCGCGGGCACCGTCGTGGGCGCAACTGCGACCTCCGCGAGCACGCGTGCGCGTCGACGAGGGCGCGGCGCTCGGCGACGAGTGCGTCGTCGGCGAGGAGGCCTTGATCGGCCCCGAAGTGCGCGGTCTACCCGTACAAGACGATCGAGGCCGGCGCCCAGATCCACCAGAACCTGATCTGGGAGTCGCGCGGCGTCTCCAGCTGTTCTCGCGCGACGGCGTCGCCGGCATCGTCAACGTCGACGTCACGCCCGAGGTCGCCGTGCGCCTCGGCATGGCCTTCGGCACGCAGCTCGAGCGCGGCGACCGGGTGGTCGTCATCCCGCGACGGCCACCCGGCCTCGCGCATGATCACGCGGGCCGCTGATCTCCGGCCTGATCGCCACCGGCGTGCACGTCGCCGACCTGCGCGTGGCCGCGCCCTCGCTCAACCGGCACGAGATCCGTTCCTCGACGGCTGGCCGGCGGCTTCCACGTGCGCGTCGTGCCGGGCGAGCCGGAGAGGATCGAGATCCTCTTCCTCGAGCCGAGCGCGGTGCTCGCCTCCGACGCCGAGCGGCGCGACATCGAGCAGTCCTACACGCGCCAGGAGTACCGGCGCTCGAGCTACGCCGAGATGGGCGACGCTGGCATTCCCGGTCCGCGCCCTCGAGAGCTACGTCGAGGAGCTCGTGGCCTCCGTCGATCGCGAGGCGCTGGCCCGGCGCGGCTTCCGCTGCGTCGTCGACTACAGCTACGCGGCGGGGTCGTCGGTCCTCCCGGCGGTCCTCGGGCAGGCTGGCGTCGAGGTGATCGGCCTGAACGCGTTCGTCGAGGGTTCGTCTCCCCGCGACGGCGGACGCGGGTCCGTCGAGCGCCTCGTCGCGGCCGCCGGCGCCGACCTGGGGGTGGTCTTCGACCCGTCCGGCGAGCGCATCTTCCTCTTCGACGAGCTGGGCCACCGTGTGCCGGACGACCAGGCGCTGTTCCTGCTCGTCCACCTCGCCGTGCGCCGCGGGCTCGAGGGTCAGATCGCCGTCCCCGTCACGGTGAGCGAACGGGTCGACTCGCTGGTCCAGGGCTCCGGCATCCGCATCCTGCGCACGGCCCACAACCGCTCGGACCTCGCCAACGCGGCCATGGAGCCGGACGTGCTGTTCGCCGGCGCCGACGCGGGCGGCTTCGCCTTCGGCGAGCTTCCTGCCGGCCTTCGACGCCACCGTCTCCCTGGTCAAGGTGCTCGAGCTCTGGGCGCCGATCGACGAGCCGCTGTCGGCGCTGGTGGCTTCAGCTGCCGTCCTCCACGCTGGTGCACGAGGACGTGCACTGCCCGTGGGCGCTCAAGGGCATCGTCATGCGCCTGCTCATCGAGGAGGCCAAGGGCATGGAGACGGAGAACCTCGACGGCCTCAAGGTGCGCGAGAACGGCGGCTGGGTCGAGCTCCTGCCCGACCCCGACCGCCCGCTGTTCCACATCTACGCCGAGGGCCCGGACGAGGAAGCCTCGCTCCGCCTGGCCGAGCGCTATCGCGAGCGCCTGGCGGGGATCATGGCCGAGCACGGGGGGGACTAGGGTCTGCGGACCCCCAGGTAGACTGGGACGGATGGACGACCTCGAGCCCGTCCCCGAGCCGTTCCCCGACCTCGAGGCGCTCTCCGACGCCGAGCTCAAGCAGCTCGTCGAGCGGAAGATCGCCGAGGAGCACGACATCTCGCGCCGACGGCGGCTCCTGCACGGACAGCTCGACCTGCTGCGGCACGCCCGGGTCGAACGGCTCCGCGTCCAGTACGAGGACGAGGCCGCGTCCCTCCAGCGCGACCCTCAAGCGTAGCTGGAAGGTTAGACAGCAGCGCGGTAGACTCCGCGCACATGGACGCTTTCCCCGATCTCGAGACGCTGTCCGACGACGACCTTCGCCGTCTGATCGACGAGCGGCAGCACGAGGAGGAGAACCTGTCCCTGCGCCGGAGGGTCCTGCACGGCGAGATCGACCTCCTGCACGCCGAGGTTCACGCCCGTCTTCTCGCCCGCGAGGGCGAGGGCTCGGGGCACCTGTCCGAGATCGACGTCCAGAACCTGGCCGGCATCCTCACCCACCACGGCCCGCCGACGGAGCTCCCGGGCGAGCTCGACGAGCTCGACTGAGGCCGTGTCGTGTACTGCCCCGAGTGTGGGTTCCAGAACTCCGAGGCGGCCAACTACTGTACGAAGTGCGGGGCGCTGATCGTGCCCGAGCAGCCCGGCGGCCAGACGACCATGTCGTTCGCGCCCGCGGAGAGCGAGACCGAGGAGCGGCGAGGCCGGTCGAGGACGTCGCGGCCGACGTGCCCGCCCTGGTCATCCGCGCGGGAGCGCGGGCGGGCCGGTGAGCACTTCGCCCTGAGCGCCGACCGCACCTCCATCGGCCGCTCGTCGTCGGCCGACATCCTGCTCGACGACGTCACGGTCTCCCGCCAGCACGCCGTGGTCCTCCGCAAGCCCGACGGGCTGTACATCGAGGACTCCGACAGCCTGAACGGAACGTACGTGAACCGTCACCGCGTCGAGTCCCACCACCTCAGCGACGGTGACGAGCTGCAGATCGGCAAGTTCAAGCTGACCTTCCTCGACCGTTGAGGTGGTCTCAATGTCGACCGTGACCCGTCCGGCAGCCACCGGGGGCAAGCGCCTCACCATCGGCGCCGTGTGCGAGCTGCTCAAGGGCGAGTTCGACGACATCTCGATCTCGAAGATCCGCTACCTCGAGGACCAGAAGCTGCTCGCGCCCGACCGCACCCGCGGCGGCTACCGCCTCTACTCCGAGGCCGACGTCGAGCGCCTGCGGCCCATCCTGCGCTGCAGCGCGACGAGTTCCTGCCGCTGCGCGTGATCCGCGAGGAGCTCGCCCGAGGCGGCGCCGACACCCGCGGCGGCCGCCGCCGCCGTGCCCCGGCGCGGGGCGACGTGGGGCTCTCCTTCGCGCGAGCTGGCCGAGCGGGGCGGAGCACAGGCCGAGCTGCGTGCGCGAGCTCGAGGACTTCTGGCTGCTCACGGCGGAGGACGGGCGCTACCGGGCCGAGGACGTGGCCATCGTGGCCGTCGCGGTCCAGTTCGCGCGCTACGGCGTCGGGCCCGCGGCACCTGCGGGCCTTCCACTCGGCGATCCAGCGCGAGTCGGGGCTGCTCGAGCAGCTGCTCTCGCCGTCGCTGCGCTCGCGCAACCCCGACCGGCGCGACGCCGGCCTCGACGACCTCGACACGCTCGCCGGGCTCTGCGCCGAGCTCACCGAGCTCGTCCTCCTGCGCGACCTGCGTGCCATCGCGGCGCGCACGGCCTGACCGCGACCCCACACCGAGAGGCTTCACGTGGCCCCCGAGACGATCGACCTGGCCTCGCGCATCCGAGACATCCCCGACTTCCCGAAGCCGGGGATCGTCTTCAAGGACGTCATGCCGCTCCTCGCCGACGCCGAGGCGCTTCCACGAGGCCGTCGACGAGCTCGCCGAGTGGGCCGAGCCGCGCCACCCGGACGTGATCCTGGGAGCGGAGGCCCGCGGGTTCATCCTCGGCGCGGCGCTCGCCTACAAGCTCGGCATCGGGTTCGTGGCCGCGCGCAAGCCCGGGAAGCTCCCGCACGACACCGTCAGCGCCCAGTACGCCCTCGAGTACGGGGTCGACGCCCTCGAGATGCACGTCGACGCCGTGACCGACGGCACCCGCGTGCTGGTGCACGACGACCTGCTGGCCACCGGCGGCACCGCGCGGGCCAAGTGCGAGCTCGTCGAGCAGCTCGGGGGCATCGTGGTCGGCATCGCGTTCCTGATCGAGCTCGGCTTCCTCCACGGGCGCGAGCGCCTGGCGCCGTACGACGTGCACGCGCTGATCGCCTACGACGCGGAGTAGCCGCGGCGCCTACTCGAGCTCCTGCTCGATGCGGTCGAGGTAGGGCCGGAGCGCGTCCACGTAGCGGCAGCGCTCGTCCTCGGCCAGGCGGGCCACGGCGTCGTGCCAGGCGCCCTCGATGTCGGCCGTCGACCGCCCGTCCCGGCGCGCCACCTCCGCCACGGCGCCGTCGAAGCCGAGGGAGGGGGAGAGGTCCTCGACGGCCATGAAGTCGACGAAGTAGAAGGGCAGGTCTGCGTCCCCGAGCTGGTCCGCGATGAGGGCGGCGCGGCGGATGCGAGCCTGCTCGCGGCGAAGAGCGGCCGAGGGAAGGGGCGCACTGGGCGCGGGGCCGGCCGGGGACGGTGCGGTCTCCTCCTCGGCCGCGGGCGGCGCCGTGGGAAGAAAGCTCAGCCGCGGAGGGGCGGCCGCCGGCGCGGCTGCCGGAGCCTCCCGGGCGGCCGGGGGAGGGCGTCCGTGCGGTGTCCGCTTCTTGCGAGCCGCCGGCTGGACCTCGCGCCTGCCCGCAGCCCACTGCGCCTGGGAGCGTGCCGGGAGCCGGCTGACCGCGCGCCGCAGGCGGCTCGGCAGGCCGTCCCAGCAGATGTCGCACACGGGTGCGGCGTGGGGCTCGGGCCACGGTCGGCCGCAGCGAGGGCAGGGGTCGGAGGCGGCCACCGCCGCGGAAACTAGCAATGCCGCTCGCCGGAGGGGAATGCCCGGACGGGGGTTGCAGCGGCCGGGGCCCCGGGTACGCTCGGTCCATGTACGACAGCCTGCGGGCCCTGTACCGGTTTCGCTGCGCCGATGGCGAGCACACGGCGCAGGTGCGGCTGTCGGGCTTCCGGCATCTCGAGCGGCTCGACGGCCCGGCCCATCCCGCGGTCTACCGCGTGACCTGGTCGTGCCCGCACTGCCGCCAGGACCATCTCGGCCTCGTCACGCAGGCGGAGCTCGACGTCGCCCCGCTGGAGGGGCCCGAGCAGGCCTTCTGGGATCCGCTGACCGGCCGGGTCGGCGGGAGCCTCGGTCACGAGCTGGCCGCGGCCGCGGCGGACCGGCTCAAGCGAGGGTCGTGGCCGTGGAGCTTCTGGTGCTCGGCCGAGCGGTGCATGCGCCCGGGCTATCCATCGTCGCTCTCGTGGATCGACGGACGCGACCACCTCGTGGGCGTGGCCGTCTCCTGTGCGGCCTGCGGCGAGACCTCGCTCAACCTGGTCTCGCCGCGGCACCTCGACGAGCCCTTCTACCACGATCCCGTGGTCTCGGCCGTTGACCGTCCGGTCAAGGAGATGGCCGAGATCGAGCGCTTCCGCCACGAGCTGTGGTCGGGCCGGTTCGACGGCCACCGCAGCGACTTCGCGGCCTAGGCTCAGAATGGCGTGGATGAGGCAGGCGCGCCAGCCGGGCGTGCGCGGTGGCGAAGGTCGTATGCATACGGGCGAGCCGGTGCGGCCTGGCCCAGCGCGACGCCGCCAGGCGCCACGGCTCCATTCTGTCCCGCTGACGCGGCGGCGCCCGGCGCCGGGCGGCGACGACGCGATTGCGCCCGCGCCGCTTGGCCTCGTACAGGGCGGCGTCGGCGTCGGCGAAGAGGTCGTCCGCGCCGGAGCCTTGCCGGTGCGTGGCCACGCCGGCAGAGATTGTCGCGCCGGCGGTGCCGTCCGCCACGGCGATGCGAATCCCGGCCACCGCCCGCCGGATGCGGTCGGCGGCGGCGCCGGCGTCGGACGCATCGCCGTGGCAGAGGACGACGAACTCCTCGCCCCCGTATCGGGCGGCGAGCTCGGACTCGCGCACGCAGGTGGCGATGGCGTCGCCCACCTGCGCGAGCAGGTCGTTGCCGGCCCCGTGGCCGTACCGGTCGTTGAAGGCCTTGAAGCGGTCGAGGTCGAGCACGGCCAGGCTCAGCGGCTCGCCGTGGCGGCGCGCCCGGGCGATCTCGTGGGCCAGCGCCTGCTCGAAGTACTCGTGGCGGTACAGCCCCGTCAGCCCGTCGGTGAAGGCCTGGGCGGAGAGCTCCTCCGCGCGCCGGTCATGCGTGCGCGCCACGAGCCAGGCGGCGAGGGCCGCCACGGCCAGGGCCGCGCGCGCCGGGAGCGACACCGGCACGAGCCCGGCGGCGAGCGCCGTGAGCGCGCCGGCCGGCCCGGCGCCGCCCGTCACGGCGGCGGCAGCCCAGGCCGGGAGCGCGAGCGTGGGGGAGATCAGCTGCAGGACCAGCGCGGCACCCGCGCAGAGGGCCGCGACCGCGCCTCCCAGGAACTGGAGCGAGCGTCGGCCACGGGCGCGGGCGTCCGGCACGCCCTCAAGTGGTATCAGCGCGGCCGGACGCCACGCCGGCCGCGCGTGACTCTCACCGTCACCTCGAGGTCAAGTGACGTGAGACCGGCATCACAAACCTGCACACCAGAACGCTCCAGGCCTGGCGTTCCTGAGGAAATCTCGGTATGGTCGTGCCCCCAGATTGACCGGCACGCGACGACGGCCGCGTCGTGTTCGGTTCCGAAGGCGCTCCGACCTTCAGCGCTCTGCGACCGTTGATACGCGTCCAGATCATCAGTGACAACCGGCTGCTCCGCGACTCGCTCGCTCGAGAGCTCGACGCGCGCGATGAGTTCTCGGTCGTGGGCGTGTCCGGCGGGTTCGCGGCGCCCGGCATGGCGCGCGGCGCTCACCCCGAGGTGGCCGTCCTCGACGCCACCGCCACCGACGCCGAGGTGGTGCGCGAGGTGATCGACGGCTCGCCCGGGACCCAGGTGGTGGCCCTGGGCGTGGCCGACGAGGAGCGCGTGGTGGCCTGCGCCGAGGCAGGCGTCGTCGGATACGTGGGGGCCGAGGGCTCTCTGGACGACGTGACTGCGGCCATCGAGGGCGCTTCCCGAGGCGAGCCTCGCTGCACGCCCGAGGTCGTGGCCGCCCTCCTGCGGCGGGTGGCGGCGCTTGCGGGCGCGTCCCGGCCGGCCCGCCACGGGCTGCCGACGCTCACCGGCCGAGAGCACCAGGTCGTGGCGCTGATCGAGACCGGGCTCTCGAACAAGGAGATCGCCCGGCGCCTGCACGTCGAGGTGGCCACGGTCAAGAACCACGTCCACAACATCCTCAAGAAGCTCGACGCCAAGAGCCGGGTCGAGATCGTGGCCCGCGTGCGCCAGACGCGCCCCGTGAGCCCGCTGGCGTTCGCGGATGACAGCGTCGGCCGGACGTGGACGCCGTCCTCGCCCGCGATGGACCGCCGCAGGAATCCATCGCTTTCTCCGGCCGAGGCCGACGTGTCCACGTCCGCCGCCGACGACGGGGATGAGGGTGCGGGCGCACGTCCGCCGGTCGCCGCGCGCGCCGGCAGCTGAGCGCAATTTCCGGGCTCGAACCTTCAGCGCCCTCCCGCTGAGCAGGGAAGACGCGTTTCCCATGGGCGAACCCTCGATCCGCGGTCGAGGCGCCTTTCCGCCCTCTCGCGGGTCACGGCCTAGCTCCCGCCCTAGATCGTTTCTAGATCCGATGGTCTATTCACGACTCCGTGAGGATTCTCAAGAATCGTGAGGTGCCCAGGACGGGTAAGGAGGGGGCGCACGCCCCGCGGACCCGGGTCATCGCACCGGGCCCCTTGGCGAACCGCCCCGAGACGACGGACGAGGAGGCTGCTTGCACGTAACGGCTGTCATGCCGGCTCGGCATCGGTGCCTGCGGGTGATGACCGCGGCGCTACTTGCCGTGCCAGCCTTCGAGGCGAGGCCCGGGCGGCCGCTTCGCCGGCCCGCCGGCCGGATCGCGGTCCGGGGCGTGAGCCGCTCCCACGGAGCGACACGACCGGCTCGCCTCTGTCCCTGTAGGACAACGAGGAGGTACTTCTAGATGAGAGCCGTCAGACGGCTCGCAATCGGGTGCGCGGTACTCGCCTTCGCCGGCGTGGCCTTTACGGGCATTGCGTCGGCGCAGGTGAAGGAGAACCCGCTCGCACCCGACATGCAGGCAACCAACGTGCCTTACCTCGCCTGGAACGGCGAGCAGGTACTGCTCACGAAGTGCAACGACGTCATCGCTCCGGATAGCGGCCAGACCGCGGACTTCATCGTCGAGGACTGGAGCGGCGACTCGACGCTGTCCGTCAACAAGCCGTCGCTGGAGCCGGGAACGGTCCGTTTCTACACGACTGATGATGGCGACAACTGCGTCTCGGCCGACTTCACGTCGAACAAGCCGGGCCTCGCCATGATCAAGCTGGTGGTCTCGGACAGCACCGGCCCGCTTCTGAAGCACCAGTTCCTCGCGGGCTGGATGTCGCTTCAGACGCCGACCCTCACGGTCAGCAGCACGGACTTCACCGCTGGTGGGTCCAACGGTCTGCTCGACGCCACTGTCAAGGGCACGCTGCCCATGGGTCAGGACTTCTCCGATACGGGCCTGCCGGCCACGTTGACGATGCCTGACGACTGGGCCGCGCTTGCCGGCGCTCTGGCGACCAGCAACGACCCGGACATCAACGACGCGGGTGCTTCGACGCTGTGGGACATCCACGACGACCAGGCTCCGACGGTCGGTCATGTGGCCAACTTCGGCGGTCTGCGGTCCGCCGGCGTCCACGACCGGCATCGACGCCGTCGATAACTGCTTCGGCGGCGACGGCAACGCACGGCGCGTTCTCGAGCATCTACGGCCCGACTGACCCTGAGGGCAACGGGCTCGATGACACCGACACGGTCGGCCCCTTCGATCCGCTTCGCCAGGATCAGACCCTGCTGTCCGACGGCAAGGTCGACTCCGGTGACGCTCCGATGCCGGCCGCTCGGCTCGACTTCGCGATCGCTCAGAACTCCGGCTCGCCCACGGACATCTCGGGCGTTGGCTCGCTCGAGGCGCAGTCCAAGGACGTCTCGTACAGCCGTGACGGAACGGGCGCTGACACACAGAACAACCTGTATGCCCCGTTCTACCGGGCCTACATCCCCGCCACTGCCGTCGAGTCCAACGTCGGCAACGGCTCCGCCCAGGCGGTCTCTGGCATCGACGGTCCCGCGAGCGGCAACAACTTCGTGGGCTTCCTCGTCAACGGCCAGTACCACTTCTGGGATATCGCATGGAACCTCGGGTTCAACACCGGTGGCGACACGAACTGCCTCCACCGGACCGATCAGGACCCGAACTTCCGGCAGCTCCCGTTCGGCGACTTCAAGGACGTCGTCTACACGGACGAGCATGGTGAGGCCCAGATCCAGTACGACCCGGGCACCGGCGCGTTCTTCGACAACCTTCCGGGGATCAAGAACGACAACGGCGGCTGCGACCTGCAGGGCATCGATGTCATCGGTACGTCTGACATCACCGCCACGGCGCGCTACCCGTACCAGCCGGTGACGGCCCGCGACCAGGCCTCGAACACCGTGAGCGTCAAGGTGCACTCGCTGTTCGACAAGTCGCTGGCCTACGTGCCCAAGGGCGCGGGCTCGGCGAACAACAACGCTCGGATCGTGATCGCCCATGCGCAGGACATCACGGGCGCTCCCGAGGTCGGCGAGATCGTGTGCTTCGCGCACGACTTCAACGCTGAGAATCAGTTCATCTTCACCGGCACAGTTCACCTGCCGCCGGACTTCACGAAGACGCTGACGATCAACGACACGCCGGTCGCGGATCCGACCAACAGCAAGGGCTTCGACTGCGCGCTGACCGATTCGAACGGCAACGCCGCTGTCGAAGTGCTCAACAGCAACGGGACGATGGTCAACGAGATCGCGTTCTTCTATAACCAGAAGATCCTGCGCGACATCCACGTTGACTTCGCCACCGCCGGCTCCAGCTCCGGCACGCCTGGCGGCCCCGCTTCCTCGAGCTCGCCGAGCCAGACCAACGGCACGGCGGCCCCGACCGCGGCGCAGCTGAACAACCTGGCGGCCGTTAGCGCCACCGGCAAGGTGTCGAAGGCGAAGGTTCCGGCCCTCCACAAGAAGGCCAAGCGCACCTTCAAGCTCGTCGCCGCTCGCTACATCCACCCGACCAAGGGCGCGCGCTACCTCGTGGTTCGCGTCAATGGCCCGGCTGGCAAGACCGCCAAGATCCAGATCCGCCTGCTCGGCAAGAACAGGCATCTGCTTCGCACGGTCACCCGCTCGGTGCCGACCAACTTCACGGTGCAGCTGCGCAACCTGCACCTCACGAAGGCGGTCGCGCATGTGAGGGTGCGGCTCTCCTAGATCCGCACAGCGTGACGCGATGGGGGAGGCTCGCTCCTGGCGAGCCTCCCCCTCGCCTTTCTGCGACACTTCAACACCCCCGGGGCTCTTGCCGTGACGGAACGGGACCAGACAAGGAGGACGGCCGAGAGCCGGCTCAAGCGCCGGCTGTCGATCGTGCTCGCAGCGGTGCCAGTGACCCTCGCGCTCGTGTGGGGCGCGGGGCCAGCGGCGGCCGCCACATCGCCCACCCTCGCCCCGTTCGGCGGGCCGGGGTACACGAACGGCGCCCGAACCCTCAACTGGACCGACTCCGATCCGGGGGACATCGACTTCCACGTCTTCCGCGGCGGTGCAGGCTGTGCAGGTGCGGTCGACATCACTCCGGGGGGCCTCGGCCTCGGGGCCACGACCTACACGGATTCCTCGACGCCGGCCGACGGCACCCTCTGTTACTTCGTCAGGTCGGTCGACGCGACGATGGCGACCGCGGACTCCAACCAGATGTCGATCGTCTACGACACCACGCCGCCGACGGCGCCCACGGCCTCGGCGACGTCGCCGACGAATGCGCCCCCACTGATCAAGTGGACGGCGTCCACGGACGCCGGCTCGGGGCTCGACCACTACGAGGTCTGGCGCAACGACGGGTCCGGCTACAACCAGATCGCGACGCTCGCGCCCGGCACGCTCGCCTTCACCGACAACGGAGTGGGGGCGAACACGAGCCCGAGCTACGAGGTGAGGGCCGTCGACAAGCTGAACCAGGCGAGCACCTCGAACGCAGTGAGTGGTGGTCTACGACACGACGGCGCCATCGACACCGTCGATCACGACGCCCAACTCGACGCCGACGACGACGGCGTCCCCGCCGGTCCTCGGCTGGACGGCCTCCTCCGACTCGGGGGGCGCCGGCCTCGACCACTATCGCGTCACTCGCAACGGGTCGACGGTGACGAGCGGAGGATGCGGGAACCCGACCTCCACCGGGTGCACCGATACGGACTCCGCGATCTCCGGGGGCGGCACGTTCACCTACGTGGTTCGCGCCGTTGACGCTGCCGGCAACGTGTCGAGCGCGCTCGAACAGCGTCCAGATCACCTATTCGGCCTCCGGGCCTGTCTGGTCTTCGAACGCACTGACCGCGCCGAGCCCGACCAACGGCCTTCCCGACATCAAGTGGACGGCGCCAAGCGATGGTCTTCCCATGACCTACACGGTCAATCGAGTCAGCGGTCCGACAGGGCCAGGCACGGCTTGCGCCAACATCACGTCGCTCGAATGCATCGACGGTGGCGCCACGCTCGACGGTACGTACAGCTACACGGTCACGGCCACGGATTCCGGAAGCCGCACCGCGACGTCGGGCTCGATCCAGGTAGTGGTCGACACCGGCGCCCCGACCGGCGCGTTCGTCCCAGGCAGTCCGGGTGGTGTCGTCAGCCCGCCTCTGCTGCCACAGGCATACCAGCTGCAGCTGGCAGCCACTGCCTCCGATGCCGGCAGCGGCGTGGCCAGCGTGAGGTTCCGCTACCTCGCACCCGGCGCCGGGAGCTGGGCGACCGCTGCCTCGGTGAATACGCCGTCCGGAATCACCTACTTCGGCCAGTGGGATCTCACTGGCCTGCCGGACGGGATATACACCATCGGCATCGTCGTCACGGACAAGGCCGGCAACCAATTCGGCTCGAACGGCAACCCGGCGGCTCAGAGGCCGCTCGTCCTCGACGGCACGCCGCCGACCGGGCCGATGGAGGTCGGGTTCTCCGACATACCCGGGTCGTGGGTGCGCGCGCGTGACGCAGCTGTCGTCAAGCACCGCAACCGATGCGACGTCGGGCGTGAGCCGCGTGAACTTCCAGATCTCCAGCGACGGCGGGGCCACGTGGCAGACGGCGCCAATCGCAGTGGCTCAATCCGGTGGGACGGCACCGCCGTGGGCGGCCAACTGGGATACGACCAACAAGGCCGACGGCCGCTACCAGGTACGCGCCCAGATCATCGACGCTGCCGGAAACGTCGGGACAACCTCCGGAGTGAACGTCCGCATCGACAACACGAAGCCCGCTGGCGCCGACCCTGACCGGGCCGAATGGGACCGTGGTCTCGAGCCCGACGCTGACATGGAACGGCGTGAGCGACAACGGCGACCCGAGCAACCAGTCCGGGCTCGGCGGGTACCAGGTCTTCCTCACGCCGCCTGGGTCGAGCACCGGCGAGCAAGGTGTTCGAGACCCGCGACACGACCGTGCACAGCTTCACGGACACGAGCGCGACCACCGTCGGGACCTACAAGTACCAGGTGCGGTCGTTCGACGTGGCCGGGAACGTCTCGGCGTTCTCGAATACCTGGACCGTGACCGTCGACCCGAACAGCGTGACGGCTCCGCAGGTGCCCAGCACGCCGCAGCCGATCCCGACGAACCACCCGCCGCACCTGAGCTGGCTGCCCCCGCTGAACTTCCCGACGATCACGAACTATCGGATCTTCCGCGACAACGTCCTGCTCACGACCGTCCCATCGGCCGTGCTGTCATACGACGACCTCTCGAGCCTGACCGATGGCCTGCATACCTACACCATCCAGGCCATGAACGGCTCCTCGGGCGGCACGCTCTCAAGGCCGATCCCGTACTTCCTCGACACGAAGGCGCCGTCGGTCACATCGTTCTCGGCCGTGACGGATCCCGACGCCACGGTGTCGCTGAACTGGAGCGCCGTGAGCGACGCGAGCCCGAGCTCCGGCCTGACCCCGCTGATCATCCGGCGAGGCCCGGCGGGCTCGCCTCCGGCAACGCCGAACGACGGCACCGCCGCCTGCGCCTCGCCGCAGCCGACCGCCACATCCTGCACCGACACCGGGACGGTGTCCGGGCACGACCTATTCGTACGCGTTCTTCGCCACCGATCAGGCGGGCAACCAGACGCGCCTGACGGCGAGCGTCAAGGCCCTCGACACGACGCCGCCCGACCCGCCGGGCCCCGTGACCGCCGTTCCGATCCCGGGCGGCGTCGTCGTCCACTGGGTGCTCTCGCCGAGCAAGGACGTCGACCACTACCTCATCCGCCGTCTGAGCGGAACCGTCGCTCCGGCCACGGCCCACGACGGCCTCCCGAGCCCGGACGCCGACATCCCGTGCGCTTGACACGCCAGTCCACGACGGGGCGCCTGACCGAACGGCTCGACGTACAGCTTCTCGGTCTTCGCCGTGGACGGTGCCGGCAACATCTCGCGTCCGTCCTCGGTTCTCGGCGTCCATCCCGGCGCCGGCGGCAAGGTCGATCGCACCCCGCCGCACCAGCCCAAGAAGTTCCGCGCCGTGCTCAAGGGCAACCTCATCGTCCTGACCTGGAAGCGCCCGCCGGACAAGGACTACCTGTCCACGGCGCTGTACCTGAACCGGGTGCACAAGCCGCGCACGTGGAAGGACGGCGTCCGGCTCGACAGCTTCACCAAGCAGACCCGCACGGTCCTCGCGCTCAAGCCGCTCCACATCAAGCCTGGCAAGGCCTTCTGGCTCTCGCTCGTGGCCCGCGACAAGGTCGGGAACCGCGCCAAGCCGGTGTCCGTCAGGCTCCGCCACCCCTGATGCGGGGCGCGGCGCGGGGCTAGCCGAGGAGCGCCCGGTCGAGGCCCATGGCCGCGAACAGCGCGGCCAGGTACACGAGCGAGAAGAGGAACGTCCGCCGGGCAGCCGCCCGCTCGGGATCGCGCATGAGGCGGGCCGCCAGCCAGAGGAAGCGGCCGCCGAGCACGAGCGCCACGGCCAGGTACACCCAGCCGAGGTCGCCGGTGAGCACCGGCACAACGGAGGCGGCCACGAGCAGGACGGTGTAGACGAGGATCTGACGCGAGGCGGCCGCCGCGCCGGCGACGGTCGGCAGCATGGGCACGCCGGCCCGCGCGTAGTCCTCCTCGAGCAGGATCCCCAGGGCCCAGAAGTGCGGGGGCGTCCAGAGGAAGATGATCAGGAAGAGGGCCACCGCGGCGACGGTGGTCGATCCGGTCACCGCGGCCCAGCCGACCAGCGGCGGAACCGCCCCGGCGGCGCCGCCGATGACGATGTTCTGCGGCGTGCGGCGCTTGAGCCACATCGTGTAGACGAGCACGTAGATCGCGAACCCCGCGGCCGCCCACGTCGCCGCCAGCCCGTTGACGACGAGCGCGAGCTCGAGCACCCCGCCGAGCCCCAGGGCCAGGCCCAGGGCCAGCGCCTCGGACGCCGGCACGCGGCCGGCCGGCACGGGCCGCTCGCGCGTGCGCAGCATGCGCGCGTCGATGTCGCGGTCCCACCAGTGGTTGAGGGCGCTCGATCCCCCGCTGGCCAGGACCATGCCGAGCACGGTGGCCGCGACGAGCGAGGTCCGCGGCCAGCCGGCGGCCGCGAAGGCCATCGACCCGACCGTGGTGATCACGATGAGGAGCATGATCCGCGGCTTGAGCAGCGTCACGTAGTCGCCGAGCGCCGCCACGGTGCGCGCGGTTGCGGGCTGCGGAGGCGCCTGGGCGAGTGCCGGGTCCGTCACCGCCTCGCTCACGGGGGCCAGCATACTCCGGTCAACCACCCCGGGGCTCCCAGCGGAACGACCGCATGGCCAGCAGGACGCCGGCCACGCCCCAGGCCACCGTGACGAGCAGCCCGGCCAGGCCGTGACGGGTCACCGACCCCCCGCGGAAGAGATCGTGCAGGGCGTCGATGAGGTGGGTGAGCGGCAGCGCGTTGGCCACGCCCTGAAGCGCGGCCGGCATCTTGGAGACCGGGAAGAAGGCCCCGGACAGGAAGAGCACGGGGAGGTAGATGGCGTTGACCAGGGCCGACGACCCCTCCGCGGTGGGCACGTAGGCGCTCGTGGCGATGCCGAGGGCCGCGAAGCAGGCGGCGCCGAGGGCGATCACCGCGGCCAGCTCGTCCAGCCGCTCGGGGATGGGCACGCCGAAGGCCACGCGCCCCAGCAGCAGGACGACGGCGATCTCCGCCACGAGCACCACGACCAGCGAGGCCACCATGGCGGCCAGGTAGAGCGCGGGGGAGAGGGGCGTGCCGCGGATGCGCTTGAGAATGGCCGCCTCGCGGCGGATGACCAGCGTGATCGCCAGCCCCGCGAACGTCGTGACCACCACCGCCATGGCCAGCATTCCCGGGACGAAGAAGTGCGAGTACGGCTCGCCCTGAACGTCGGCGTTCCGTCCGAGCGCCCCGAAGGCGAGGAGAAACAGGATGGGGAGGAGGAACGTGAAGAAGGCCGCCCCGCGGTTCCGCCAGTACAGGCGCTGCTCGGCTGCCAGCTGGCGTGCGGCCAGCGCCCGGGCGCTCACGGGATGGCCACCGGCGCCGGCTCCTCGGCCGTCGCATCCTCGGCGGTGAGCTCGAGGTAGACGTCCTCGAGGCGCGGGCGGCGCACCTCGAGGCCTGCCAGCTCCAGCCCCTCGGCCAGCGCCCAGCCCGCCAGGGCATGCAGCGCCGGCACCGGGTCGGCCGTCTGACCCACCCACATGCCGTCGGTCACGTGCAGCTCGAGCCCGGGAAGGGACGGGGGGTCGATCCCCGTCGCGAGCGAGAAGCGGACCTCGACGCGCCCGGCGGCCCCGAGCGAGGCGGGCGGTCCCTCGGCCACGACGGCTCCGTCCCGGAGCACCGCCACACGGTCGGCCAGCGCCTCGGCCTCGTCCAGGTAGTGCGTGGTGAGCAGGATCGTCGTCCCGCGGTCGGCCAGGCTCCTGATCACGGCCCAGGCCGCCCGCCGGGCCTCGGGGTCGAAGCCGGTCGTCGGCTCGTCCAGGAACAGCAGCTCGGGGTCGCCCACGAGCCCGAGGGCCAGGTCGAGGCGCCGCCGCTGGCCGCCCGAGAGCGTGCGTACGCGAGTGTCCGCCTGCTCCTCGAGGCCGACCAGGCGCAGCATGTCCTCGGGGTCGCGCGGCCGGGGGTAGTACCCGGCGAACAGACGGAGGACCTCGCGGGGGGTGATGTACGGGTAGACGCCGGACCCCTGCAGGACGATGCCGACGCGCTCGCGCAGGGTCGTGCCGCCGCGGGCCGGGTCGAGCCCGAGCACCTCCACGGTGCCGCCGTCGCGGGCGCGGTACCCCTCCAGGATCTCGACCGTCGTGGTCTTGCCGGCCCCGTTCGGCCCGAGCAGGCCGACGACCTCGCCGCGGGTCACCTCCAGGTCGATCCCCCGCACTGCGAGGGTCCGCCCGTACCGTTTTACGAGCCCTCGCACGCGGATTGCCGGGTCCCCCATCGACCGTCATGCTAACCGGGTCGCACCTGGCCGGAAGGCCCGCTATCGTAGGCGCCGATGCGAGCGGATTCCGCATGGCTCGGCCAGATTCGTGCGGATCGCAGCAAGCCTCAGGGGGAGGCGGCTGCGCTGTCCCGCGTACGCGCGAATCGAGCCCCCGGCCGGTGAGGAACGTGCTGCGCCACCCGGTCTTTCGGGTCGTTGTCCTGGGCGGCGTCCTCGGCCTGGTGGGGTCCTACCTGATTCTGCTGCTGCCGTGGATGCCGCCCGCCGACTCCCGCCAGGCCACCCGGACCGACGCGATCATCTGGGGGATCACGTACGTCTCGGGCGTGATCTTCGGCGTCGTCATCATCTTCATGCTCTACGCCATCTGGCGCTTCCGGCGCCGGGACGAGAGCGACATGCGCGACGGCGCTCCGGTGCACGGGCACACGGGCCTGGAGCTGTTCTGGACTGCCGTCCCCACCGTGATCGTGACTGCGTTCGCCATCTGGGCCGGGATCGTCCTTCACGACAACGAGAGCGTGGCCAGCGGCGGCGAGAAGCTCCGCACGGTCATCGCCCACGGCCAGCAGTACAGCTGGTCGTTCATCTACAAGACCGACGGCGGCTTCACGTCGAGTGACGGCACGCTGACGCTCCCGGTGGGCACCGGCGTGAAGATCCAGACGGCCTCCAGTGACGTCATCCACGCCTTCTACGTGCCCGAGTGGCGGATCCAGCAGGACGCCGTCCCGGGCATCGACGCCTTCACTGACGTCACACCCACCAAGATCGGCACGTACCACGTCCTGTGCGCCGAGCTTTGCGGCCCCGGCCACGCCGGGATGAGCACCACCAACGTGGCCAAGGTGGTCTCGGCCGCGGACTTCGCCACGTGGCTGAAGCAGCAGCAGGCCGCGGCGGCGAAGGCGAAGCAGAAGCAGGCCTCCAACCCCGGCCTCAAGGTGTTCGCGGCCAACGGCTGCGGCGGGTGCCACACCTACGCACCGGCCAACGCCACGGGGAAGGTCGGGCCGTCGCTCGACAACATCAGCAGCGACTTCCAGCGGTGGGCGGCGTCGCACCATGGGAAGACGATCACCGACTTCGTCCATGAGTCGATCGTGAGCCCGAACGCCTACATCGCGCAGGGCTTCCAGCCCAACCTCATGCCCCGCACGTTCGGCCAGAGCATCAAGCCCGCCGACCTCGACGCCCTGGTCAAGTCCATCGCCAGCTCACAGCCCGGGGGGACGAAGTGAGCGCCATCACGACACCAGTCGGCCAGCTGGCCGAGCACCACCCCAGCGCCGAGCCAAGCCGCCACTGGTGGGTCCGCCCGGGCTGGTGGCGCGCCCTGCTCTACGTCGTGGTCACGGCGGTCGTGGCCTTGGTCCTCCCCGGCGTGATCCGCACCTGGCTGGGATGGCCCTTCTTCCAGCGCGACGTCGACTTCACCACCGAGCTCGGCATGGTCGCCGCTCGGCTTCCTGGTCGGCATCGGCTGCTTCGACTACTGGGGCCGCTACCTCATCGGGTCGCCAACGCTGCCCGAGGAGCACGCCGACCACGGCGCCTACACGCTGGCGCGACTACTTCAAGGTCAACACCGACCACAAGGTGATCGGGATCCAGTACCTGGTGACGACCTTCATCTTCTTCCTGATCGGCGGCCTGCTGGCCGAGGTCTTCCGCGCCGAGCTGGCCAAGCCGGGGCTGCAGTTCTTCACGGGCGAGCAGTACAACGGCCTGATCTCGATGCACGCCGCGATGATGATCTTCCTGTTCATCATCCCGGCCTTCGCCGGCCTCGCGAACTTCGTCGTGCCGCTGATGCTCGGGGCCGAGGACATGGCCTTCCCGCGCCTCAACGCGCTGTCGTTCTGGATGCTGCCGACGGCCGGCATGATCATGGTGCTCAGCCTCCTCTGGCAGGGCTTCGGCGCCGGCTGGACGGCGCTACGCGCCGCTCTCGTCCGACGACCAGACCGACCGGTGGCACGTTCTTCAACATGGGCGTCCAGTTCGCCGGCACGTCGTCGATCCTGACGGCGCGTCAACTTCATCGTCACGATCCTGACGATGCGCGCGCCCGGGCATGACGCTGTCGCGCATGCCGCTGCTGGTGTGGGCCAACCTCACGACCTCCGCGCTCGTCGTGCTGGGCACGCCGTTCATCGCCGGCCTCGCAGTTCATGGTCATGTTCGACCACGTCATGCACACCGACTTCTTCGATTACCAGAGCGGCGGCTCGGTGATCATGTACCAGCACGTCTTCTGGTTCTACTCACACCCGGCCGTCTACATCATGATGCTGCCCGGGTTCGGGATCATCTGCGAGGTCATCTCGGTGATGGCCCGCAAGCCGATCTTCGGCTACCGCGCGCTGGCGTTCTCGACGATCTCGATCGGCGTGCTCGGCTTCTCCGTGTGGGCCCACCACATGTTCGTCGTCGGGCATGCCGCCCTGGCTGCGCGTCCCGATCATGATCACGACGATGCTGATCGCGGTGCCCGACCGGCATCAAGGTCTTCTCCTGGGTGGCGACGCTCTGGGGCGGCGTGATCAACCTGGCGACGCCGATGCTGTTCGCGCTCGGCTTCATCTTCACGTTCGTGCTCGGCGGGCTCTCGGGCGTCTGGCTGGCCCTGATCCCGATCGACATCCACGTCTCGGACACCTACTTCGTCGTCGCGCACATCCACTACGTGCTGTTCGGCGGGTCGGTGTTCACGATCTTCGCCGGCCTGTACTTCTGGTATCCCGAAGATGACCGGCAAGATGTACGACGAGACGCTCGGCAAGTGGCACTTCTGGCTGACGTTCATCTCGTTCAACGCGACCTTCTTCCCGATGCACTACCTCGGCATGCTGGGCATGCGTCCGGCGCATCTCGGACTACGACGCCGAAGCTTCGCCAACTGGAACATGTTCATCACGCTCTCGGCCTTCGTGCTCGGGGCCGTCGACGCTGATCTTCGTCTACAACGCGATCGTCTCGTGGTGCCGCGGCGAGCCCGCGCCGGCCAACCCGTGGCGCGCGCTGACGCTCGAGTGGCAGGTCTCCTCGCCGCCGCCGATCTTCAACTTCGACGTCGCAGCCGCGCGTCGTCGGCGGCCCGTACAACTACGGCCAGCCGGGCGCCCGGCACGTCGTGTTCGACGAGGCCGCAGGCCACGCCCGCGGCAGAGCACGCATGAGCGCCCACGCCGAGTCCCATCCCGCGGGGCCGCCTCCGGGCTACGGGCACGATCGGGCACATCGACCGGGTGATGGTCGGGCCTCATCATCTTCCTCGCCTCCGAGATCATGCTCTTCGGGGCGTTCTTCACGGCCTTCTTCTACATCCGCTACGCGAACTACCCGGTCTTCCCGCCGCAGCCGTACGAGATGCCCGAAGACTCGACCGGGATCAACACCGGCGATCCTGATCTCCTCGTCGTTCACGATGCACTGGGCGCTCGTCTCGGTGAAGCGCAACAACCGCACTGGGCTCGATGCTCGGGCTGCTCTTCACGCTGATCCTCGGCCTGACGTTCCTGGGCCTGCAGATCCACGAGTACCGCCACGATCGGCTTCACGCCCGAGACCGGGGCCTTCGCCTCGACCTTCTTCTGCCTCACCGGCCTGCACGGCATCCACGTCTTCATCGGCGCGATCCTGCTCGCGATCGCCCTCGTGCGCTCGCTGCGCGGGCACTACTCACCGGAGAAGCACATGGGCGTCGAGCTCACGGGCATCTACTGGCACTTCGTCGACGTCGTGTGGGTGATCCTCTACACGCTCGTCTACCTGTTGTAGAGCTCGGGCGCAGGTGACCGCGCCGGCTCCGTGGGCGCTGGCCTGGCCTCGCGCGGCATCGGGCCGCCGGCGGCCTCGCCGCGCAGGGCGGCGTCGATGGCAGCGGCCGATGTAGCGCATGAGGTGGACGCCGAAGAGGACGTCATCCACCAGACGCTGGCCACCAGGTGCACGTTCGCCGCTGCCGATCCTGCCGCCGGGTGCCAGAGCAGCAGGAGCCCGGTGATGACCAGCGGAACCGCAGAAGGCCGCGAGCAGCAGCGAGAACCCGTCGGTGAAAAGCGCGCCGGGATCGAGGCCGCGCGCGCACCCGTGGCCCACCCGAGATCGGCCATCTTCCAGGCGGTGACGAGCGCGAGGGCGAGCAGCGAGACGGCCACGTGCAGCCACATGTCGAGGCGGGAGGGCCGGTCGTTGTACAGGGCGAGGGTGTAGAGCCACAGGCCGGTGCCGAAGGCCAGGAGCAGCGGGACGAGCGACCACAGGCCGATGCGCGAGGTCGAGAGCCGGACCCGCCGCTGGTACGCCTTCTCCGCCCGATGCGCCCGGCGCCACTCGACGATCTCCGCGTCGCTCAGCTGCGCCGGCGGCTGGTCGGCCATCAGCGCCGCGACCTGCCCGAGGAGCGCGAATCCGACGAACGCCGGGAGGATGTGCGGGACGTGGACGAGGACGAAGTCCACCGTCGCGCCGCCGCTCAGCGCCGCGCGTTGAAGAGCGTCGTGAGGCGCAGATCGCGCAGCGCCCAGCCCATGATCAGCCCGCCGACGAAGATCAGCCCGTGCTGGGTGAAGTGGACCGTCGAGTTCCCGCTGGCGGCGGAGTCCACCCAGGGCGTGAGAGCATCAGCTCGAGGACGAAGCCGAGGGCACCGACCAGGAGGGCGACGCGCGGTGGAAGAAGCGGCAACCGGCGGCCAGGATCGGCGTGATTCACGCCTGCATGGTACGGCAGGGGGGTACGATGACGGCGTGGACCACGACCCCGTTCGCGCGGAGCTGGCATCGGCCCTCGAAGGGCTCGACGTCGGAGACCCGACAGGCGCTGACGCGTGCCCTGGAGCGCGGCGACGTACGAGCTCGAGGGCGGCGACTGGGGCGAGCAGGACGACGGCTCCGGATGCCTCCTCTCGCTCGCCGCGTGGGAGATCGGGCTCGAGCGCGGCGAATCGCTGATGCGCCGCTCGGTCGACGCCGTGCGCGTCCCGGCCCTGTTCGATGCCTGGTGGGGCGACGTCCTCGAGCGCGAGGGCGACGTCGTCCGCGCGCGGCGCACCGTGCGCGAGGCGCTCGGCGAGATGCTCCACCGCAGCCTGGCGGCCCCGGTGGAGCGGCACCCTCAGCTGCCGCCCTGGCGCCCGGCCGATCGCGGCGCAAGCCGCGAGACCGAGCCGTACCCCACGAAGTAGAAGGCGTCCCGGGTGGCCACGACGGGCGAGTAGTGCCCGTCGGAGGAGCGGAACCTGACCTTGCCGGAGCGCACGTCGAGGCCCCACGTGCCCCGGCCGAAGGACGAGAAGTAGACGATGTCGTTCGACCACCGTGGGCGCGCCCGAGATGTGGCCGCCCGCCTGGAACCGCCAGCGCGTGTCGCCCGTGCGGGCGTCGAAGGCGTAGAGGTACCCGTCGTACGAGCCGACGAAGACGGTGCGGTCGAAGACCGCGGCCGCGCTGTAGATCCAGTTGCCCGTCGACCGCGTCCAGGCGATCTGGCCCGTGCCCGCCTCGAGCGAGTACACGCGGCGGTCGGTCGAGCCGATGTAGACGCGGCCGTAGGCGACGTCCGGGGTGGCGTAGAACGTCCCCGACGACAGCCCGCCGAAGCGGCCGATGCTTCCGCGTCTTCCAGCAGCTGCTTGCCCGTCCGGGCGTCGAACGAGTAGACGTTGCCGTCGTAGGCGCCGATGAAGAGCCGGCCGTCGGCATACGCCGGTGAGCCCTTGAGGGCGCCGCCGGCGTGCGCCCGCCAGCAGGAGGTGGCCGGAGGCGGCCGAGACGGCGAAGAGCGTCCCGTCCTCCGACCCGAAGTAGAGCGTCCCGTCCACGAGGAGCGGCGACGACTCCGTCCTCGAGCCCACGCTGAACGACCAGCGGACCGAGCCGTTGGAGCGGCGCAGGCCATAGACGCGGCCGCCGAGCGAGCTCACGTACAGCGAGTGGGGGTCGAGGGCGGGGGAGGAGGCGAGCGGCGGCAGCACGTGCCGGACCCAGATCCGGCGCCCGGTGCCCGGGGTGAGGGCCAGCACCCGGCCGTCGTTGGTCTCGACGTAGACCCCGCGGTCGTCCACCGAAGGCGGGAACTCGACGAGGCTGCCGAGGCCCTTGCGCCAGACGGTGCGGAAGGGAGGACGTTGACGTGCCTCCGGGTTGTAGCGGCCGTGCTGGGCGTCGAATCCCCATTCCGGCCAGGGCGCCGCTGCCGGCTGGGTGTGCGTGGGCGCGGTGGTCGTGGTGGGCGCGGTGATGAAGGGCAGCGCCGAGCCGCGCCTGATGTCACGGTTGCCGTTCTCGTAGACCAGGTATGCCGCGGCCGCACCGGCGGCCAGGAGCACGATCACGGCGACGCCGCCGAAGATGAGCCAGCGGCGGCGTCTGGAGGCAGAGCGGGGCATCTGAAGGCCGAAGGCTAGCCCTCGCCGCGCCACGGGCCGACACCCCCTGGGCGCCGGCGGGAGGGTGCGGATGCTCGCCTAGGGTGGCGGCGTGGACGATCGCCCTTCCCGGTTCGGTGCCCTGGTCGAGCGGGACTACCGGATGCTCTTCTCGGCCACCCTGGTCACCTCGCTGGGCGATTCGGTGGCCAACATCGCCCTGGCCTTCGCCGTCCTGGCCGTGGGCAGCGCCACGGACCTCGGCATCGTCCTGGCCGTCCGGCAGGGCGTGAGCGCGGCCGTGCTGCTGTTCGGCGGCGTCCTCTCCGACCGCCTGCCGCGCAACCTGATCCTGGTCGGGGCGTCGCTGGTCCAGGGAGCGTCCCAGGCGACCCTGGCGGCGGCCGTGCTCACGGACCGGGCCACCCTGGAGGTCTTCGTGGTCCTCGCCGTCCTGTACGGCCTGGGAGACGGGCTCGTGGTCCCGGCCGAGGTCGGCCTCGTCCCGCAGGTCATCAGCCCCGAGCGCCTTCCGCAGGCCAACGCCCTGCAGGGGCTGTCGCGAAGCGGCGTGCGCGTCGTGGGGCCGGCCCTCGGCGGCCTGCTCGTGGTGGCCGCCAGCCCCGGTTGGGCCCTGGCCCTCGACAGCGTCTCCTTCGTGGCGGCCGCTGCACTACTGGCCCGGATCCGGCTGCCGGCGCGGGTGGAGTCGGCGCACGAGCGGTTCTTCCACGAGCTGCGGGAGGGCTGGCAGGAGTTTCGCTCGCGCACCTGGCTGTGGTCGACCGTGCTCATCTTCGGGATCGGGAACATCTTCTTCATGTTCTGGTCCGTGCTCGGACCGGAGGTGGCCAAGATGCGGCTCGGCGGCGCCGGCGCCTGGGCCATCATCGTCAGCGCCGGCGGCGTGGGGGCGGTTGCCGGCAGCCTCGCCGCCCTCCGCTACCGGCCGCGGCGCCCGCTCCTGGCCTGCGTCATCTGGCCGCTGGGCTATGTCCCTCAGCTGCTGGTGCTGGCCTCGGGCGCGCCGACCGGGGCGGTGGCGGTCGCGTCGTTCGTGGCCGGCGCGTCCCTCTCCATCCACCTGGCGCTGTGGTTCACCGTCTTCCAGCGCGAGGTGCCCGAGCGGGCTCAGTCGCGCGTGAGCTCGTACGACGCCCTCGGATCCTTTGTCCTGGTGCCACTGGGCTCGGCCATCGCGGGCCCGGTCGCGGTTGCCGTCGGGACGTCGGCAGCGCTGTGGATCGCCGGTCTCGGCATCGTCGTGCTCAACCTGTCCATGCTGCTCATCGCGCCGGTCTGGACCGTCGGCCGTGACTGGGCGCGCTCGCGGCCGCCGTCACCGTCGTCCGTGGGGGCGCAGCCTTAGTTCTAGACCCGCAGTGCGCTCGGGGCCGCAGTGGCCAGACGGGCGGCGATGACCTCCTCGGCGGCATCGGCGCTCGGCGGATGGCCCGTCACCGCGGCGACGAAGTCGTTCCCGTCGAGCACGAGGGCGTCGACGTCTGTCCGCGCCGTCACGGTGGCGGTCCTCCGGGCCTCCCGCAGGAGGGCGATCTCGCCGAAGCAGTCCCGGGGACCCAGCACGCCCGCGGGCCGGCCGTCGACGGCGATGTCGACCTCGCCGCTCTGCAGGACGTAGAAGGCGCCGGCCACATCGCCCTGGCTGACGATCGTGTCCCCGGCGCCGAAGCGCTCGTGCCGCAGGCTGGAGGCCAGGTGCTCGAGCGCCGCCGCGGGGAGGGGAGCGAACAGGGGGACGCCCTGAAGAAGTTCAAGCTCCGCAGGCGCCGTGGCGCCCGTGTCAATGCGGCGCAGCCGCGTCCAGGACAGGGCGGCCAGGACCGGCAGCAGCACGCCGGCGGCGACCAGCGCACCGCGCGACCCGAGGGCCGATACCAGAACGGGAGCGATGGCCGCGCCCACGCCCAGCGTGATCAGGAACACGCTGTCCAGGGCCCCGAACGCGCGCGCCAGGAGTCGGTCGTCGACCACGCGCTGGAGGAGCGTGAACCCGGCCACGTCGGTGACGGTGTTCCCGGCGCCGACCACGGCCAGGAGCACGGCCGCACCCGCAGTGGTGGGCCAGAGGCCGAGCAGGGCGATGGGTGCGCCCCAGAGAACGATGCCCAGGCCGAAGTCGGCGGCGAGCCGCTGCCGGCCGACCAGGGCCAGGGCCACCGCGGCGCCGACCAGGCCTCCGACCCCCAGGGCAGACTCGAGCAACCCGACGCCGGACTGCCCGATGCTGAGGATGCGCAGGGCGGTGACCACGATGAGGACGTCCAGCGCGCCGGCCACGAGAGTCTGGGCTCCGAACAGGCCGACGATCAGGCGAAGGCGGGCGTCGCCCGCGATGGCGCGCACGCCGCCGAGGACCTCGTCGATGATGCCCTCGGCCGACTCCGTCTGGCGGTCCGGCTGCTCGGGGGCATGGACGCCCGAGACCATCAGGGCCGACCACAGGAACGTCGCCGCCGTGGCGGCGAAGACCGCACCGGGGTCCCACAGCGCCAGGATCAGGCCTCCGATCGCCGGGCCGGCAAAGGCGCCGACGCTCTCGATCGCGCTGGACGCCACGTTCGCGGCGGTCAGCTCCTCGGGGCTGCGCGCCAGCGCAGGGACGAGGGCGGCCTGCGCCGGGCGGAAGGCCGTCCCGGTGACCGAGACGACCACGGCCATGGCGTAGACGACGCCTGAAGGGCCGCCGCTGATCGCCACCGCCGCGGCCACGGACAGCGCCGCGGCCCGCACGAGGTCGGAGGTGAGCATCACCCGGACGCGCGACAGCCGGTCTCCGAGCAGAGAGGTGAACGGCGCGGCCAGGGCGGACGGGACCATGCGCAGGAGGCCGACCAGGCCGACCGCCGCCGCGCCGCCGCTCCCATAGGCATACACGGCGAGTCCCACGAGGTACGACCAGCGGCCGGCCACCGCACCCACGGCGGCCAGCTCGAGGCGGCGCAGGTCCCGGTTGCGGAAGACGTCCCGCAGCGCCGCCAGGGACTCGGCGAGGCGGGCGCGGAGGGCTCTCACCGGCCAAGGATCGCAACTCGGGTTGCGCCCTCGCAACGGGAGGGGGAAGATGGTGGGGACGAGAGATGTCTAGTAGACGTCCGAGTCACTTCCATGGAGGAGGTCCACGTGGACGAGCGCGAAATGCGTAGCACCGAGGAAGAGTCCGGCGAGCGCGAGCAGCGCGGCACCGGTGAGCCCGACGTCGAGGCCCACCAGTTCCAGACGGACGATCCCGGCCAGCACTCGCGGGACGAGCCGCAGGAGCAGCACAGCCGCGAGTAAGTGACTGGACGCCCCGACTCGGACTGTGGGGCGGACATGACGATGAGCCCGGGGGCGATGCCTCCGGGCTCACGTCGTTTTCAGGAGCTCCTCGAGGGCGCCGATGAGGCGCACGGCGGCCTCGCGGCGCGCACCCTCGAGCCCGTCGACGGCCGTGACGAGGCGCATGGCTCCGGCCGTCTCGGCGCCGCCGCCGCGGACCGCAGCGCCGGCGCGCCGGGCCCGGCGGAGGAGGTCGAGCGCGATCGCGGCCTGGATGCCGAAGAGGCCGAGGAGCTCCATGTCCGCGGTCCCGGAGCCCGCCTGCGACGTCCGGTCGAGGACCTCGAGGACGCCCACAGGAGCCTCGCCCACCAGCAGCGGGACCGCCATCAGGCTCGTCGGCATGTAGCCGGTGTCGGCGGCGATGTCGCGCGCGAAGCGGGGGTCCTGGCCGACGTCGTCCAGGATGAGCGGCTGGCGGGTGACGAGGACCCACCCGGCGACGCCGCGGCTGGAGGGGAACCGCCGGCCGACGAGGCCCTGGGCCTCAGCCTCGGTGACCGCCTCGAAGACGAGCTCGTCGGCCTCGTCGTCGTACAGGAAGATCGAGGCCGACCGGGCGCGGAAGATGGCCCGGGCGACTTCGACGATCGACTCGAGGAGCGCCCGGTGGGCGTCCTCGGAGGCAAGCAGACCTGCCGCGGCCGCCGCCTCCAGGCTGTGGTCCTCGGGCAGGCTCATCGGCCACCTCCGACGTTCGTGGCGATCAGGTAGAGCACGGTCTTGAGCTCGAACGGCGTCAGTCCCGGGTGCTTGGCCAGCACGAGCGTCGCCATGCCCGTGACGTGGGGGGTGGCGAAGCTGTTCCCGGTGACGCGCAGCGTGCCGCCGCCGGTCCAGGGGACCTCGACCTCGACGCCCCGGGCGAAGAACTCGACCGGCGGATTCGGGTTGTAGTAGAGGGCGTGCGGGTCGTCCTCCTCGTGGGTGCCCACGGAGATGACGGAGGCGAATCGCCAGGGGTAGCTCTCGACCGGCAGGTTGTGCGCCGCGGCGACGATGGTGGTGCCGCGGAAGTAGGCGTCGTCGACGAGCGCGCGCAGCTCGGACGCGAACGCGTGCTTCGTGGTCGAGAGGCTCATGTTCACGACGTCGAAGCCCTGGCCCACGGCCCAGCGGAGCCCCGCGAGGAGCGCGGGGCCGCTGCCCGTCAGGCCGCTGCCCAGGACGCGGGCCGAGGTGATCCGGCAGTCGGGCGCGAGGGCGCGGACGATGCCGGCGCAGGCGGTCCCGTGGCCGCACAGGTCGCCCTCGAGGTCGGGCTCGGGCGTGGCGTCGCCGTCGGCGTCCGGCGCGAAGTACACCGCCTGGTCGAGCTCGCCGACAAGCGGGTGGTCGGAATCGACGCCGGAGTCGACGATGCACACCGACACGCCGCGGCCGGTGGAACCGTCGATGGCCCAGGGGCGAGTGACGTCGTCGGGCCAGTCGCGGCGGGCGAGCGGCGTCTCGGCGCCGGCCGGCAGGCTCCAGGCCGGAACGGCCCTCGTTGAGCCCCTGGCGGCGTCAGGCTGGGAAGCCATCGCTTGACCGGTGAACGCCCGAAGGACAGGCCCCGCTAGGAGGGGATCATCTCGTGAACCGGGAACTCCTTGATGTCCGGTTGCCCCTGCAGCTCAACGCCGGCCGCCGCCATTCCTGCGGGGAACCGCACCGCAAAGGCGTCGAAGTCCGCGCGCGACTCCCAGAAATCGATGATTCCCCAGCCGCCGTCGATCGGCCCGGAGGCGTGGAAGAGGAGGCCCTTGGGCGGCGTTCGATCGGGGTTGATCTCATCGTGCCCCTTGTCGAACTGCTCCTGCGTGATCCCTGTCAGCTTGATGCGGATACCAACGGCCATGTGGCCTCTCTTTCGCTCGGGAGGCCGACTGTACGCCGCCGACGGCGACGGCGCGCCATGGTGTGAGCGAGACGGTTGCCGGGCAGCGCTCGGCGGCTGCTGCCACAATCGCCTCGCGGTCCAGCACGCTGGAAGGAGAGGCAACGATGCATGGCAACTTCGACGAGCAGATGACGCTCATCGAGGGCGGAGTCACCGTCTGCGGCCCGATCTTCTGGAACGGGACCACCTCGTACGATCTACCGGCGACACGGCTCGAGGTCGATTTCGTCCTCGTCGTGCAGGGGCCGGGTGGTCGGAGCGTCGGACACGTCGCTCCGGGGATGATCGTCACGCCACCGGAGACCGAATGGATGCTCGATGTGCCCGGCGACTTTCACGCCGGCCCGGCCAATGCCCTAGCCGTGGTCCGGCTCGCCATCGCGGGCCGAAAGCGCATCGCGACCGAGACCTGGAGCGAGACCATCGCCATCTCGTGACGTGGGGGCCCCTCGCAGGTCCGCCGATTAGCTACTTGACATAACGGCGATTATCGAGTGCATGAACGAGTCGCGGACCCCACGATGAGGAGAAGGGCAGGCGACGCCGACGCGCCAAGCAGCACGCCGAAATGGGTCGAGCCGTGGGCGCTCGTGCGGTTGTAACGGGCTGACACCCTGTCGCGTCCCGGACGAACCGTGTTAGATGCCGCCATGGCCCAGCCGCAGCCACCGCCGGGTTCAGAGCACACGGACGCCGCAGACGAAGCGGCTCCAGTTCCGACGTCGCCGTCCGATCTCGATCAGGCGCGCCGTACGTCGATGGCCGCGGAGCGCACCTGGCTGGCGTGGTGGCGCACTGCGCTCGGCGCCACCGCGGGAGCGCTCGCTGTCGGCCGGTTCGCCCCGCAACTGCTCCACGTCGCCGCGTGGCCGTACATTCTGCTCGGCTGCGGCTACGCGTCTCTCGCGGTCGCGCTGTTGATCGTCGGCGCGCAACGCCAGCGCGAGTTGGAGCATGCGCTGCGAACCGGCGGCCACGTACCGCTGCGGTTCCGCACCGTCGGGCTGTTCACCGTCGGCGGCGTCGCGCTCGCCGTCATGACCGTCGTGCTCGTGATCGCGCAGACCTGACCCAGTCTCATGCTCCCGAGCGTGTTCCCGAGCTTCCGCGAATTGCCATGACCGGCCGGATGTGGGCAGGGAGCAGACCTGTCGTGCGGCGTCTGCGCTGGCGCGCGGCCATCCGGTCGCGTCCTCGGCGACGGAGCGATCGTGCGCGAGTAGTGCCAGACGGAGCCATGGACCTCATTCGGATCGCAGCACCTCGGCGACGGGGCGCCGGGCTCCGATTCGTGCGGGGATCGCGGTGAGCGCGCCGACCGCAATCAGTGCGGCTGGGATGACGGCGAGCAGCCAAAGGATCGGTGGCGGACTGGGATCCCCGTTTTGACTGACAGTGGCGTAGAGCCCCAGTCCGAGCGGGATCCCGAGGCACGCGGCGAGGGCCGCTGGCAGCAGTTGGGCCGTCGCCAGTCCTGCGCCGATCTGGCCGGGCGTCGCACCGAGCGCGCGCGCGAGTGCGGTGGCGCGTTCGGCGTCGATCACGGTCGCCCAAGTCGTCGTGATCGTGGTGAGCATGGCGAGAACGATCAAGATTGCGCAAATCAGGAACACGAGGCGGCTGACGCGATCGACGGTAAACGTGCCCGGGAGGCGGCCAACGTGGCTGGTGAGATTGGCGTTGCGCGTGTCCATGTTGTGTTGCACCGTGAGCGTGGCGACGATCATCGTGGTGGCGATCGTGAGGCTGGCCGCCGTGAGCGCGGCTCGCCGGCTTCGGCGCGCGAGCAGTCGCAGCCCGAACAGCAGCGGCACGGGCAGCCGGGTGGAGAGCGCGATCAGCCACGGGCGGCGCCGGGGCGGGTGGGCTGCGTCGTTGAGCGCGTTGATCGTGCTCGTGCGTGCGCCGCGAACGGCTGGAGCAATGGTGGCGGCGACAGCCACGCCGACGGCCACCAGTACGACCAGCGCGCTCGAGGTGATCGTCAGCGGGGACGGACTCGGGCTGCCGAGCAGCCCGGAGCCGGCGTGGGTCAGCGTGGGCGCGAGCACGCGCCCGACGACGAGGCCGACGATCGCTGCCACCAGCGCGAGCAGCAGGTTTTCGGCCAGCAGAATCACGCCGATCAGGCGTGGAGTGGCGCCGACGGCCTTCAGTAGCCCGACACGACGGGTCTCGTCGGACATGCCTCCGCCGACCAGCACGGCGATCGTGGCGATCGCAAAGACGGCCAGCAACGAGCTCGCGGTCAAGAGCACGCGTTGTTCGACGGTGATCAGCGTGAGGTCACGTGATCGGATGTCCTGCCACGACTGCAGCGACCATGCGGGGTTGGCAGAGTGTTCCGCGGTGAACGCCGGTGCGGCCGCGGGGTTGACCAGCTTCAGGTAGAGAACGTCGCCACCCGGGCGGCGCATCGCTGTGAGCTGCTCGACGTCCCCCCTCGTGAGCCAGACCAGGCCAGGTGACGCTGCGGGATAGAACGCGGTCGCGGTCGTTTCTCCGGTGCCGACGATTCGGAACGGATGGCCGTCGAGCTGGATGCGCTCGCCGACGTGCACGCCGAGCGCATCGGCGAGGCCGCGTTCGACCACCGCTCCCCCGGGCCGCACCCAGTGACCTGCGGTCACCAGCGGCTGGTCGATCGCCGACGGCGCCCGGCTGCGGCCCTCGGCGGCGACCACCACGCTCCTCCCCCGCGCCGCCAGCCGGGGGAACGCGAGCTTGTATGGACCGCTCGCCTGGTCGACGCCAGGTGCATGGCTGAGTGTCTGAAACCGCCCGAGGCTCCTCGGAGAAGGTGAGAACGGAGTCTCAGGAATGCCCCCGAGCAATGCGACGACGTCAGGACCCCTCGTCGCCGCGCGCGTGCGGGCGAACGGATCATTGCTGACCCCGTGGAGCGCGAGTCCGAGCGCAAGCGTTGTGGTGGTCGTGGCGATCATGACCACCAGCAGCGCCGACTGCGCCCGCCGGCGCTTGATGTCGCCGCGCACCAGCCGCCATATGAGCAGCAGCCGCCCCACGGCTGCTAGTCGTCCAGTCCGGTGATGGTGCCGAGACCGCGCACCGTCCGGTGAGTGATCCTGATCTCGCCCTCCTAACGGTTAGCTACTAGGCTAGCTATCCGCGGCGTCAAGCTCAACGTCGAGCACCAGCTGCGGGAATCCAAAAGGGGGATGCGAGCGTTTACACGGACACATGCGCCGCTTCCTCTGCATCCTCCTCGGGCGTCACCGCGTGGTTGCTGCCCTGCTCGTTCGCGCTGACGGCCGCCGGGTCGTTCTCCAGCGCTGCGTGGCCTGCGGCGCCGCGTTCTGAAGCTCTCAGCAGAGCTCGGCGTCCCAGCCACACATGCTGGCGCCGGTGTGGTGCGTGCTCTCCAGGAAGTCGAGGATGGCCTTCCGGGGCGACGGTGACTGGCGAACGTCCTCGTAACGAAGGATGAACTCGCCCAGGTCGTCGTCCCAGTAGGCCGCCTCCGGGGCGATGGCTACGCGCTCGATCCCGTCCGGCCGTGGATAGGCGTACGCGTAGAAGGCCGGGTCCGGGAACGCCTCGTAGCCGGGCCAGAAGCCGGCGCTGACCTCCTCGGCGTCCATCGCGGCGGCGAAGATGGAGTCCGACCCAGGCGGCGGCTCGGTCGGGCGGCCTGAGAATCGCGTCAGGGCCAGGTCGAACGAGCCCCACCAGAAGTTGACGGGGGTCGTCCGGCCGCGGAACGACCCGCGGTGCTCCTTGAAGATGAGGTCGATCCGGGAGAGCACGCCGAAGAAGCGCTCCACCGCCTCGGGCTCGTAGGTCGAGTGCACGCGGTCCTCGGCGAAGGGCACCGGGTCGGGCACCTCCGAGGGCAGCGGCGAGATCGCCACCTCGACATCCAGGCCGCGGAGGGCCTCCATGAGCTCGGCGTAGGTGTCCGCCACGGGCCGGGCCTCGAGCGGCACGCGGGCGAGCCGGCCGTCACTGCGCCGCAGCACGACAACGTGGTCGAGCAGGTCGAGCTCGACGTCGAACGACCCGCCCGTGGGCGCCGGCACCGGGGTCGTGGTCAGTCCGCGCGCAGTCAGGTACAGGGCCACGTGACCCCACTGGGGCTCGGGCGGCGAGAGGGCGAGCCGGAGCTTGCCCACGACCTGGGTGACCATGTGCAGGGTGTCCTTCGTGTCCTGCCACTCCGACAGGGGCAGCGGGGGCCACGCCTGCGTCTCGACGGCACCCGCGACCTGCTCGGTCATCGCTCCTCCGATCGTCGGTCTCGGCGGCATCATGCCGGTGGCCGCCGGCCCCCACTCGCGCAGACCTTACTGCGTGTAAGTACCGTTCGCTCGCCCATGGCTCCGCCCCGGCAGCACCAGAACATCACCCTGGCAGCGCTCACGGCAGCCGGGATGGCGTATGCCATTCAGCAGACGCTGGTCATCCCGGCCCTCCCGACCCTGCAGCGCGACCTGCACACCAGCAACACGTGGGTCACATGGGTCCTCACGGGCTTTCTGCTGAGCTCCTCCGCGCTCACCCCGCTGCTCGGGCGCCTCGGCGACCAGCATGGCAAGGAGCGGCTCCTGGTCATCAGCCTGGCCGTATTCCTGGCAGGCACCATCGGGGCGGCGTTTGCCTGGAACATTGGCTCCCTGATCGGCTTTCGGGTCCTCCAGGGCACCGGAGGGGCCGTGTTCCCCCTGAGCTTCGCCATCATCGCCGACGAGTTCCCGCGGGAGCGCGTCGGGCTGGCCATGGGGCTCGTGTCGGCCGTGCTCGGGGCCGGCGGCGGCCTGGCGCTGGTGGCCTCCGGGCTGATCGTCGACCACCTCTCCTGGCGGTGGCTGTTCGTCATCGGGGCCGTCGTCGTGGCCGGTGCCCTGGCCCTGGTGGTGCGCTTCGTGCCGGAGTCGCCGGTGAAGACGCCGTCGCGCCTCGACCTCCCCGGCGCGCTCCTGCTGGCTGCCGGCCTCAGCTCGCTGCTGGTGGCCCTCTCCGAGGGTCAGAGCTGGGGCTGGACCTCCGCCCCGGTCCTCGGCCTGTTCCTCCTCGCGGCGGTCCTGCTCGGGATCTTCGGCGTGGTCGAGCTGCGCGTCTCGGCGCCCATGGTGGACATGCACATGATGGCCCGGCGCCCGGTCCTGTTCACGAACCTGACCGCCGTGGTGGCCGGGTTCGCGATGTTCGGGGCGTTCGTGCTCATCCCGGGCTTCGTGGAGACGCCGGACGGCCTGAGCGCCTCCACCGCCGCGCACGTGCCCTACGGCTTCGGCGCCTCGGCCACCAAGGCCGGCCTCTACCTGCTGCCGGGCTCGCTCATGACCCTCATCGCGGGCCCGGTGGCCGGGATCCTCGGGCGGCGGGTGGGCTCGCGCTGGCCCCTGTCCATCGGCATGCTCCTGGTGGCCATCGGCGCGGCGAGCTTCGCGCTCTTCCACGACCACCCCTGGCAGATCGTGGCCGGGATGGTCGTGCTCGGCACCGGCATCGGCTTCGCCTTCGCGGCCATGCCCAAGCTGATCTCCGACGCCGTGGAACCGACGGAGACCGGCGTGGCCAACGGCATGAACACGGTGATGCGCAGCGTGGGCGGCGTCGTCGGCGGTCAGGTCGGGGCGGCGCTGGTCAGCTCGTGGGTCATCGCCGGGACCGCCGTGCCGGCGGTGACCGGGTACACCGCAGCCTTCTGGGTGAGCGCGGTCGCCGCCCTCGCCGGTGCCGGGATCGCCCTGCTCATCGCACCCGGCCGTCGTGCGCGGGCCCGGGCCGGCGAGGCCGTCAGGGTGACGACCGGCTCCAGCTGACCGCCGTCCGGTCGAGGCCGGCCAGCGCCTCCCGCTCGAGCCCGGGCATTCGCCGGTCGTGCGCGTAGACGGCCAGGGTGGCGTCGAGGAACACGGCCAGGACCCGCGCCCGCAGGAGCTGGGCATCGCTCACGGGTCCGTACTCCTGCAGGAACGCGTCGCGGGCCTCCGGCGAGAGCAGGCTCCAGACGAGCATGAGGTCGATCGCCGGGTCGGCGCGGCAGAGGTCGCCCCAGTCGATGACCGCCGCCAGGGCGCCGTCGCCGTCCACGAGGAGATGCCGGACGTTCAGGTCGCCGTGCGCGAGCGTCTCGGCCTCGCTCTCGGGCAGGCCGCGGGCCGACTCGAGCGCGTCGCGCAGCTCGGGCGGCAGGCGCCACAGGCCCAGCGCCTCCAGCTCGGCCACCCGTTCCAGCGTGCGCGGGACGCGAAACTCCATGTCGCCGCGGTGGTTGAAGTCGACCGGGAGCTCGCGGGCAGGATCGACCGCCGCCAGCATGGCGGGATCGTGGAGGGCGCGCAGGAAGCGGGCCAGCGGCCGCGCGAGGCGGTCGCGGTCGACGCCGTCGCCTGCCTCGGCCAGCTCGCGGCCCGGAAGGTAGCGCGCGCCGAAGAAGGGCCAGGGATAGCCCTCGGCCGGACGGCCGGCGAACACCGGCGCGGGGATCGGCAGCGGCAGCAGCGGGCCGAGGCGAGGCAGCACGGCCAGCTCCCGCTCCACCCCGGGGATGGCGATCTCGCGACGGGGCACGCGAAACGCCCACTCGCCGTCCACGAGCCAGACCGTGTTGTCCCAGCCCTCCGCGACCAGCTCGAGCGTCTCGAGCGCGAGCTGGGGAAACTGGCCGCGGATCAGCCGCCTGACGAGCGGAGCATCGACGGCGACGTCGGCGCTCCACTCGGGCGCCACGGCGGGCTCAGCTGCCGCCCGGGAGGTCGGCCGGCAGCGGGACCTCCTGCGGGGGCCGGCCCTCCTCGTCGGACCACTCCTCGAAGGCCATGCCGTCCCGCCCGACGTGCGGCTCGGCGCCGCCGAGGGCCAGGAGCGCAAGGCGCTCGCTGCCCGCGTTCACCAGCTGCCGCCGCACGGTCGGGGCCACGCGCGCGACCTCCCCCTGGGCGAGCACGTGTGGCTCGCCCTCGACCATCAGCGTGAGCTCGCCCTCGAGGACGAGATAGACCTCTTCCTGGCGCTCGTGGCGGTGGATCCGCCCACGCTGGCGCGGCTCGAGGACGATCACGTTGGCGCCGAAGGTGGTGATCCCGAGGGCACGGCGAAGCGACACGAAGCGCTCGCCGCTCTCGAGGTCGAGGCGCGCGAAGGAGACGCCGGGCTCCATGAGCTGAACCCTACGCCGTGCGGCCGGCGGCCAGGGCGGCCTCGAGCTCGAGGCGGCCGTCCAGGAGGGCCCGGCCGACCACCACGGCGTCGGCTCCGGCGTCCCGCACGGCCGTGATGTCGCCGACGGAGGCAACCCCGCCGGCCACGATGAGCGTGCCGCCCGTGACGGCGCGGACCGCGTCCACGAGGCGCAGGTCGGGACCTGCCAGCGTCCCGTCGCGCTCGACGGCCGTGACCAGGAACACGCTGACGCCGGCGGCCGCCATCCCCTCCACCAGCTCGACCGCGCTCTGGCCCGAGTCCTCGAGCCAGCCGGCGATCCTGGCCGAGCTCCCCGCGACATCCACGCTGACGCAGATCCGGTCCCCGTGGCGTGCCGAGAGGGACGCCACCGTCTCGGGCTCCCGGACGGCCAGCGTCCCGATGATCACGCGGTCGACCCCCGCCTCCAGCGCGTCCTCGACGGCGTCACGGTCGCGGAAGCCGCCGCCCGCCTGCAGCGCGGGACCGGCCGAGGCGGCCAGCCCGGCCAGGATGGCGGCGTGCGCCGCGGGCCGGCTGCCGTCACGGGCGGCGTCCAGGTCGACCACGTGCAGCCAGCGCGCGCCGCCGGCTGCGAACTGCTGCGCCACCTCGAGGGGAGCGTCGCTGAAGGCGGTGACGTCGTCGAAGCGTCCCTGGTGAAGCCGGACCACCCGGCCGTCGCTGCAGGTCGATGGCCGGGATGACCTCCATAACGTATTAGCATGCTAACATGACCACATGGAGCAGTGGCAGACCCCTGCGGTCGACGACCTGTGCCGCGCCCTCGCCGGCCTCGAGAGCCCGGCCGAGGCGGCCGCCCTCCTCCGCGACCTGTGCACCCTGTCGGAGATCGAGGCCCTGAGCCACCGGCTGGCCGCCGCCAGGCTGCTCGCCAGGGGGCGGCCGTACGCCGAGGTGGCGCAGCAGGTGGGCGCCTCGACCACCACCGTCACCCGGGTGGCGCACTGGCTGCACCACGGCGAGGGCGGCTACGCGATCGCGCTCGAGCGCCTGGGCACGACCGCCCCGGTCCGGTGAGCGGCGGCCGGCCGCTGCGCCTGGCCCTGCCGGCCAAGGGCCGGCTGGCCGAGCCGGCGACGCGGCTGCTGCGCGACGCCGGCGTCGGCTTCGAGCCGAACGGGCGCACGCTGCACGTCCACTGCCATCACCTCGACCTCGAGCTCCTCTTCGCCCGGGCGGACGACATCCCGGTGTGGACCGCCGACGGCGCCGTCGACCTCGCCATCGCCGGCGAGAACCAGGTGGTCGAGGCCGGCGTCGACGTGGCCGTGCTCGACCGCCTGGGCTTCGGGACCTGCCGGCTGGCGGTGGCCGTCCCCGCGGGCTCGACCGTCACGGATCCTCACCAGCTCGACGGGTGCCGGGTGGCCACGGCGTACCCGCGGACGGCGGAGGACTACTTCGCCCGTCTCGGGGTCACCGTCCGCCTCGTTCCCATCGCGGGCTCGGTCGAGCTCGCGCCCCGCCTGGACGCCGCCGAGGCCATCGTCGACCTCGTCTCCACGGGCGAGACGCTCCGCCAGAACGGCCTGCGCGAGCTGGCCGAGGTCCTCCGCTCCGAGGCGGCCCTGATCGCCCGGCGCGACCTCGAGCCGCCCCTGGCCGCCCAGGTGGACGAGCTGCGCCTCGCCCTCGGCTCCGTCATCGCGGCCCGGCCGAAGCGCTACCTCATGCTGAACGCCCCGGACGGCCGCCTCGACGACGTGCTCGCCCTCCTCCCCGGCCTCGACGCGCCCACGGTCCTCCCCCTCAGCCGGACCGGGATGCACGCCGTGCACGCGGTGATCGACGGCGACGACGTCGTCCGCCTGCTCGCGCCCCTCAAGGCCGCCGGCGCCTCGTCGCTGCTCGTCATGCCCATCGAGCACCTCATCCCCTGATGGCCGCCGAGGCTCCCGTGTATCGCTGGCAGGACGGCGTCCCCGACGGCCCGGTCGACCGCTTCGACATGAACACGCCGCCGGATCCGCCCCGCTGGTACGCCCGCGAGGTCGCCCGCCTGCTGGCGGTCCCGCCCAACGACTACCCCCACGCCTCCTACCGCTCCCTGCGCGAGGCGATCGCGGAGTACGCGGGCGTGCCCCCCGAGCAGGTCGTGATCGGCGCGGGCTGCGACGAGATCCTGCTCCTGGCCGCGCGCATCGTCCTGCGTCCCGGGGAGCGCATGGTGGCCGCCGCCCCGACGTACTCGCTGTACGGCGTGGCCGCGGCCCAGGCCGGTGGGGAGCTGCTATCCCTGCCGCCGCTGGACGAGGGCCTCGCCCTGGACTGGGACGGGCTCGAGGCGGCAGCCCCTTCCGCCCGCGCGGTCGTCGTGTGCAGCCCCAACAACCCCACGGGCGAGGTGGCCGATCCCGAGCGCGTGTCTGCGCTCTGCCGCGCCTGTCCGGGCGTGGTGATCGCCGACCAGGCCTACCTCGAGCTCGGGGGCGACGACCTCGCGAGGCTGCTGGATGCGCATGACAACCTGCTCGTGGCGCGCACCTTCTCCAAGGGGTTCGCCCTGGCGGGGATGCGCGTCGGGTACGCGCTGGCCTCCCCAACGCTCGCGGGGGACCTCGATCGCCTGCGCCCGCCGGCGTCCGTGTCCTCGGTGGCGGCCGCGGTGGCCGAGCTCGCGTGCCGGCATGCCGACGAGATGCGCGAGGACTGCCGGGCCACGGTGATGCGCCGGCTCGCCCTGGCCGAGGGACTGCGCGACGCGGGCGCATCCGTGGTCGCGCAGGGCGGCAACTTCGTCCTCGTGCGCGACCCGGTGCCCGATACGGCGGCCCGGCTGCGCGATCAGGGTCTGATGGTCCGGACCTTTCCGACAGAGCCCAGCCTGGAGGGCCACTTCCGGGTCACCGTCTCGCATCCGGCGGCCGAGGAGCGGCTCCTGGCCGCGGTGGCGGCGCTGGCCGGTGGCCAGGCGCCGGCGCCGTCCACCCCACGCTTCGATGGCCGGAGCGCATCCGTTCGCCGGGCCACCAGCGAGAGCGAGGTCGTGGTCCGCCTGGCCCTCGACGGCGAGGGCCGCGTGGCGGTGGCCACGGGCCTGGGCTTCCTCGACCACCTGATCGGGGCCCTGGCCTTCTGGAGCCTCGTCGACCTCGAGCTCCGCTGCCGCGGCGACCTGTGGGTGGACGAGCACCACACCGTGGAGGACTGCGCCATCGCCCTGGGCCAGGCGCTGGACACGGCCCTCGGCGACCGCGCCGGGCTCCGTCGCTTCGGCACCGCCCGCGCGCCGCTGGACGAGGCGCTGGCCACGGCCACCGTGGACCTCTCCGGCCGCGGCGTGGCGCAGGTCGACCTCGGTCTCCGTGGGCCGGCGGTGGGCCAGGTGCCGACCACCCTCCTCCCCCACTTCCTCGACACGCTGGCCCGCCGCGCCGGCCTCGGCCTCCACGTCGAGGTCACCGGCGAGGACGACCACCACCGCGCCGAGGCGGCCTTCAAGGCCGTCGGCCTGGCGCTGCGCACGGCCGTCTCCCGTGATCCCGGCCGCACCGGTGTGCCCAGCACCAAGGGGACGCTGTGAAGGCGGCCATCGTGGACTACGGCGCCGGCAACCTGCGCTCCCTGCAGGCTGCCTTCGCCCGAGCGGGAGCCCAGCCCGAGGTCACCGCTGACCCGGCCGTCGTGGCCCGCGCGCCGCTCGTCCTCCTGCCGGGCGTCGGCGCGGCGCGGCCCGCCATGGACGCGCTCCGCTCCAGCGGCCTGGCCGAGGCCCTGCACGAGTCGCTCGACGCCGGCGGCCGTCTCTTCGGCGTCTGCCTGGGGCTGCAGCTGCTGTTCGAGGAATCGGCCGAGGGCGACGTGCCCTGCCTGGGACTGCTGCCGGGCCGCGTGGAGCGCATCGAGGGCGCCCGGCGCCTTCCGCACATGGGCTGGAACGACGTCGAGCCGGCCTCGGGTCATCCCCTGACCCGCCCGCTGCCCGCCGCCTGCTACTTCGCGCACTCCTTCGCCGTGCTCGAGGCCGACGGCGCCACCCTGGCCCGCACGTCGACCGAGGGCGGCCCGTTCGTCAGCCTGGCGGGCCGCGGCCCGGTGGCGGGCGCGCAGTTCCACCCGGAGCGCTCCGGTGCCGCCGGGCAGGCCGTCTGCCGCGCGGTCGTGGAGTGGGCGGCCGACGTTCCGCGACCGCCGCCGGTCGATCCACTGATGCTCCGCCGCCGGATCGTGGCCTGCCTGGACGTCGCGGGCGGCCGCGTGGTCAAGGGCGTCCAGTTCGCGGAGCTCCGGGATTGCGGCGACCCCGTCGAGGCCGCCGCCCGCTACGCCCAGGCGGGCATCGACGAGCTCGTGTGGCTCAACATCGCCGCCGGCCAGGAGGAGTGGCGGGCACTGCTCGCGGCCGTGGAGCGGGCCGCGGGCGAGGTCGACGTGCCCCTCACGGTGGGCGGCGGCGTCCACGACGTCACCCACGTCCGCGAGCTCCTGCTGGCCGGTGCCGACAAGGTGTCGGTGAACTCCGCCGCCCTGGAGCGGCCGGCCCTGCTGGCCGAGGCTGCGGAGCGCTTCGGCGTCCAGTGCGTGGTCTGCGCCCTGGACGCCCGGCGCGAGAACGGGGACTGGCGCGTGTACGCCGACGGCGGCCGCCGGCCCACCGGCCGTGAGGCCCTGGCCTGGGCCGATGAGGCGGCGGCTCGAGGCGCAGGCGAGCTCCTGGTGACGTCGATCGACGCCGACGGCGGCGGTCGCGGCTACGACCTGGCCCTGGTGCAGGCGGTGGCCGAGCGCGTGCCCGTGCCGGTGGTGGCCTCCGGCGGGGCCGGCGGCCCGGACGATCTGGCCGAGGCCCTGGCCGCCGGTGCGGAGGCGGCCCTGGCGGCCTCGATCTTCCACGACGGCACCCACACGGTGGAGGAGGTGAAGGCGGCCTGCCGTGAGCGCGGACTGCCCGTGCGGTGAGCGCCGTCCTGGACCCGGGAACGCTGCGCTACGACGAGCACGGGCTCGTGCCCTGCATCTGCCAGGACGCGGCCACGGGCGACGTCCTCATGCTGGCCTGGGCGGACCGCGAGGCCGTCGAGCTCTCCCTCTCCACCGGCCGGGCCACCTTCTGGAGCCGCTCCCGGCAGGCGCGCTGGGTGAAGGGCGCGACGTCGGGACACGTGCTGGACGTGGTCGAGATCGCGGCCGATTGCGACGGCGACACGCTGCTGGTCCGCTGTCATCCGCATGGCCCCGCCTGCCACACCGGCGAGGCCACCTGCTTCGGCCCGCGCCGCTCTCTCCCGGGCCGGCTGGCGGACGACCTCGAGGCGAGGCGAGGCGCCGACCCGCGTGACTCCTACGTGGCCCGCATGCTCGGCGCGCCGCGCGAGCACGTGGCCCGCAAGGTGGGCGAGGAGGCCGTCGAGACGCTGCTCGCGCCGCCGGCCTCCGAGGCCCTGGTGGCCGAGACGGCGGACCTCCTGTTCCACGCGATGCTGCTCCTGGCCCGCGACGGCGTGGACCCGGTGGCCGCCTACCGGGCGCTCGAGCGCCGGCGTCCGTCAGCTTCCGACGATGGCCAGGACGCGGTCATGCAGGAGCCCCCTTCGTGGACAGGCCGCTCCCGCGGTCGGCCGCGGCCGCGCCGTCGAGCCCGGTGAAGCGGCCGCCCGCCTCCTCGACGATCACCTGGGCGGCCGCGAGGTCCCAGAGCCGCGGCCCGATCTCGGCGGCCACGTCGGCCACGCCCTCGGCGACCAGCATGTGGCCCCAGAAGTCGCCGAAGGCCCGGACGTGCCAGGCCGCCTCGGCCAGGGCCAGGAGGGCGTCGAGCCGGCCCCGTGAACGCCACGACGCCGGGTCGGAGAAGGTGACCACGGCCTCGTCCAGCCGGTTCACCCGTGAGACGGCGAGCGGGCGGCCGTCGGCGAAGGCGCCGTGGCCGCGCACGCCCCACCAGCGGCGGCCCAGGGCCGGGGCGGACACCACGCCCAGCGTGATGACGCCGCCTTCCTCGAGGGCGATGAGGGTGGCGAACACCGGGATGCCGCGGGTGTAGTTCTTGGTCCCGTCGATGGGATCGAGGATCCACCGCCGCCCCGCGTCCCCCTCCGCCCCGTGCTCCTCGCCGAGCACGGCGTCCTCGGGCCGGGCCCCCGCGAGCCGCTCGCGCAGCCGCTGCTCGACGGCGCGGTCCACCTCGGTCACCGGGCTGCCGTCGGCCTTGCGCTCGGCCGCGAGCCCTGTCGGCGAGAAGGCGGCCATCGTCGCGGCATCCGCCTCGTCGGCCAGCGACAGGGCGAGCTCGAGGTCCGGGCCGGCGTCCGTCACCAGCCAAGCGTAGGCGAGCGCGTCAGCCGGATTCCTGGCGCTCCGGCACCGGCGCGCTAGGCTTGCGACCGATGTCGCGTGAGGTCTGGTTCATCTTCCTCATGCTCGGCCTCAAGATCCCCGTCATCGGGATCGGGTACTTCCTGTACCGGGTCCTCAAGGCGCAGGACGAGGCATGGGAGAGCGGGGGCTACGGTTTCGACGACGGCGGCAACGGCGGCGGCGGAGGCGGCGGCGGGACGCCGCGGCCCACCCCCACCCCGCGCCCCGGCGGCGGACTGGCCCGGCGACGCCGCGCTCGCCCGTCCCACCCGCTCGGGCCCGCCCGTGGCCCGGGACTGGGCCTCCCGGCGCGCCGGCCGCAGCCGGCCCGTACCCGCGTCCGCGTCCGAACGCGTCCCTGATCGGCCCGGCCGGGTCATGCGCTTCGTCATCCTGGGCGGCGGCCCCGGCGGATACGCCGCAGCCGCCACGGCGGCCGACCTCGGCGCCGAGGTCACGATCATCGAGCGCCGCACCCTCGGCGGCAACTGGACGGTCACCGACGGCATCCCGTCGAAGACGCTCCTGCACACGGCCCAGGTCATGGCCAGCATCGAGTCGGCGGAGTCGGTCGGCATCCAGTTCGAGCACGGACGGCCGCGCGTCGACCTGCTGCGGACGATCGCCTACGCGCGCTGGGTGGCGGCCCATCAGGCCCGTGGCGTGCGCGAGCGGCTGGACGGCATCGAGGCCACGATCATCTACGGCGACGGGCGTCTGGTCCGGGACGGCCTCGTCGAGGTGCGGACGGACGACGGGGTCGAGGAGGTCGCCTACGACCGCCTCCTGATCTGCACCGGGGCCGCGCCGTGGGAGCCGCCCTTCGCCCAGGTCGACCACGAGCGCATCCTCAACACCCGCGACGTGCTCGATCTCGAGGCCTTCCCCGAGCATCTCCTGGTGGTCGGAGCGGGCTCGACGGGATGCGAGTTCGCCGAGTTCTTCTCCAGCTGCGGCGTGCGCACGATGCTGATCTCCTCGCGCCCGCAGATCCTGCCCTCGTCGGACCGCGACATCGCGGAGGTCGTGCAGGAGGCCTTCCTCGGACGCGCGGTCGAGATCGTCCTCGACGCGCGGGCCGTGGGCATCGAGCACGCCGCGGACAGTGTCGTGGTCACGGCCAAGGACGCCCGCCAGTTCCGCGGCACGCACGCCATCGTGTGCATGGGGATGCGGCCCGAGACCGCCGGCCTCGGCCTGCAGGAGGTGGGCGTGGCCGTGAGCCCGAAGGGCGAGATCGTCGTCGACGGCCACGGCCGCACCAGCAACGAGGCGATCTACGCCGCAGGCGACGTGTCCGGCGGCTGGATGCTGGCCTCGACCGCGGCCATGCAGGGGCGGCTGGCCGTCCTGCACGGGCTGGGCGAGGACGTCGACCCCATGTCCGCGACGGCGGTCGCCGGCACCGTCTTCACGCGGCCCGAGGTGGCCGAGGTCGGGCTCAGCGAGACCCGCGCGCACGCCTCCGGCGCCGACGTGCGCATCACCCGTCACCCGCTGCGGGCCAACCCGCGGGCCCTCATCGGCGGCCAGACGGACGGGATGATCAAGCTCGTGTGGGAGCCCGACAGCGGGCGTCTCCTGGGCGGCTCGATCGTCGGCTACCGGGCGTCGGAGGTCATCACACCGGTGGCCCTGGCGGTGAAGGCCGGATTGACGGTGGACGACGTGGCCACCACCGCCGCGGTCAACCCCTCGGTCTCGGAGTCGCTCCAGCGGTGCGCCGAGAAGGCGGCCAACACCCGCCGCGCCCGGGCGGGCACGCGCGTCGCTACGTGACGGCGGCGGCCCGGTCCTGCCAGGCCGCCCGTCCCCGCTCCCACAGGGCCACGGCGTCCTCGTGCCCCCTCCAGCCGCCGATGGTCACGTGCTTCCCCGGCTCGAGATCCTTGTAGATCTCGAAGAAGTGCCCGATCTCCTGGCGGAGCATGGCCGAGACCTGCGAGACGTCCGTGACCTGGGACCACGTCGGGTCGTTGTGCGGCACGCACAGGACCTTGTCGTCCGGCCCCGCCTCGTCGCGCATCTCGAACACGCCCACGAGGTCGCACGGGATGAGGCAGCCCGAGAACGTCGGCTCCTGCACGAGGACGAGCGCGTCGAGCGGGTCGCCGTCGTCGGCCAGCGTGTCCAGCAGGAACCCGTAGTCGCACGGATAGACCACGCTCGAGTAGAGCGAGCGGTCGAGCACCACGCGCCCCAGCCGGTCGTCGTACTCGTACTTGTTCCGGCTGCCCTTCGGGATCTCCACGAAGGCCACGGGCTGATCGATCGGCGTGCGCCGCACGCCGCTGAGTGTGGCACAGGCCGGCCGCGCTAGGCCGGAACCGGCGGCGCCGGCCGGTGGATGGCCTCGAGGCAGGCCTCGATGTGCTCCTGCAGGGCCCGCTGCGCCGTCACCTGGGCTCCGGCGAACTCGATGGCGATCTCGTGCGTGCGATCGCCGAGAGAGCGCACCCGCACCACGCGGCCCGCGAAGGTCAGATCCTCGGGGTCGCCGGGGAGGTGCAGCGTGACCGTGACGTCGAGAAGGAGCGGGAGCGGCTCGTCGGCCAGGAAGCAGACGCCGCCGGCCGAGAGGTTCCGGGTCTGGCCCTCGACCGGCGCCGGCTCGCCTCGGGGCCGGCAGTCCAGGACGAGGTCCTCGTCGAGGCGGGTGAAGCGCCGCCGGTCCGAGTGGTGCCGCCGTCTCACGAGGCGGGGCGCAGCCAGTCGCGCAGGTCGGGATGGGACTGGCGCAGCTCGCGCAGCGCCCGGGCCTCGATCTGGCGCACGCGCTCGCGCGTCACGCCCAGGGCGAGGCCGACCTGCTCCAGGGTGCGCGGCTTCTGGCCGTCGAGCCCGTAGCGCAGGGCCACGACCTCGCGCATGCGGTCGGGAAGGCTGTTCAGCGCGTCCACCAGCTCCGCGCGGTGGCGGCGGGTCAGGGCCAGCCGCTCGGGGTGGGCGGCGTGCGGGTCCTCGATGAGGTCGGCGAAGTGGCTGTCGCCCTCCCCCACCGGGGTCTCCAGCGAGACGGGATCCTCCTGCAGCTGGCGCAGCTGGACGATGCGGTCGGGCGGCAGCTCCATGGCCGCCGCGAGCTCCTCGATGCGGGCGTCCCGCCCGAGCTCCTGGGCCAGCCGGCGGCTGTGGCGGTTGAGGCGCTTGACCACGTCCACCACGTGCACCGGGAGCCGGATCGTGCGGCCCTGGTCGGCGATCGCCCGCGTCATCGACTGGCGGATCCACCAGGTGGCGTACGTCGAGAGCTTGAACCCGCGCTCCGGGTCGAACTTCTCCACCGCCCGGATCAGCCCCAGGTTGCCCTCCTGGATGAGGTCGAGGAGGGGAAGCCCGGAGGCGGCATAGCCCTTGGCGATGGAGATGACCAGCCGGAGGTTGCACTCGATCAGCCGGCGCTTCGCGTGCGCGTCGCCGCGGTCCTTGAGCCGGGCGAGGGCCCGCTCCTGCGGGCCGGTGAGCAGCGCGCCGTTGCCGATCTGGCGCACGTACGTGCGCAGGGCGTCGACCTCCACGGAGCCGGGCTCGGACCCCGCGTCGAGCTCGTCGGTGGGCGCCTCCTCCTCGGGGACGTCGAGCAGGTCCCCCTCGACTAGGGTGAGGTGCGGACGCTCGGGCGGCGGATCGGCGTCGTCGAGGGGGGCGGAGGAGATGCTCATGGTCGTCGTTCGCGTGCCGCCCCTCGGGGAGGCGGCGTGCTTCCGTGTATCGACCGGAGCGTCAGCGAGCTTGAGAAGCCCGCGTGATCTTTCAGCGGGTTTCGGAAGGACCCTGCGAGGAGGCCGGCGCCATGGTGGCGGCCAGCTCGCGGGCCACGTCGGACCGCTGGGTGGCGGCCGCGGCCTTGCCGTCGGCCACGGCCAGGCGAACGTCCTCGCGCACCCCGTCCATCCACGCCCGCAGGGCGCCGAGTCGGATCCTGGCTCCGCGCGCCGGGGCGGGTGGCGGCGAGCAGGCCGAGGCCCGCACCCAGGACCACGATCCAGGTCAGGCGCCGCATCTAGGGCCCTCCGCGCCGCCGCCGGCGCCGCTGGGTGAAGCTCCGGAGCCCGCTCTCGATGCCCGCGACCGCGCCGGACAACCGGGACACGGGTGACGTGACCGCGCCCATCACCGTGCGCACGCGGCGATCGGTGGCCTCGACCGTGTCGGCTGCGGTGCGCGTGACCCGCTCGAGGTCGGCCAGCTGGACGTTGACGTGATCCAGGGTCTCGTTTGCCTTGCCCAGGAGCGGCACGAGCTCGCGCGAGCTTTCGTCGACGGCCTGCGTCAGACGCGTGAACGTCGCTGCCACGCGGACCAGCGCGTAGGCCAGGGTGAGACCGACGAGCACCAGGAAGAACGCCCCCGCCGCATCGAGCACGTCGCTCCAGTTCACGCGGCCATCCTAGAGAGACCGTCGGTCAGACGATGGTGCCCGAGCCGATGACGGCGCCGTCGTCGTACAGCACCGCCGTCTGCCCCGCGGCCACGGCGTAGGCCCGCTCGTCCAGGCGCAGGCGCAGGGCGCCGGCCCCGTTCCCCGGCTCGATCCGCGCGCCCACGGCCGGCGCCCGGTTGCGGAGGCGAACCTCGGCCCGGTCGGCAGGGCGGTGCAGCACGGCCTCCCGCAGCTCGACGACGTCCCGGCCCAGGCGCTCACTCGGCCCCGCCACGACCACGTTGCGGGCCGGCTCGGTGCGCAGCACGTAGAGCGGGCTCGAGGCCGCCACGCCCAGCCCACGGCGCTGGCCCGGTGTGAAGGCGGCGGCGCCGGCATGGCGGCCGAGCACGACCCCCTCCTCGTCCACGATGTCGCCCGGCGCGAGATCCACGCCCTCGCGGCCGAGGAACTCGCGGAGGGCCCCGCCGCCGAGGAAGCACACGTCCTGGCTCTCGGGCGCGCCGGCGACCGCGAGGCCGGCGGCGCCCGCCTCGGCCCGGATCTCCGCCTTGTGGGACCGGCCGAGCGGGAAGCGCAGGCGCGCGAGCAGCGCCGGGGGGACCGACCCGAGCATGTAGGACTGGTCCTTGTCCTCGTCGGCGGCCTGCGCCACGAGGGTCCGGCCGTCCCGCGTCGCCAGCTGGGCATAGTGGCCGGTGGCCAGGGTGGGCGCGCCGAGGCGATCGGCGGCTGCCACGAGCGCCTCCATGCGGTACTCGCCGTTGCAGGTCGTGCAGGGATTGGGCGTCAGGCCCGCGCCGTAGGCGGCCACGAACGGCTCCACCACGGTCCTCCGGAAGGCCTCGCGCCCGTCGATGGTGACGTGTGGGACGCCGAGGGCGTGGCACGTGGCCCGGGCCTGGCGGACCGCCTCGGGCGCGCAGCAGGCACGCTCGGGCGAGGGCGCCTCGGGGTCGATCCAGAGCCGGAGCGTGATGCCGACGGGATCGTCCCCGGCGTCGCGCACACGCAGCAGGGCGACGGCCGAGTCCACCCCGCCCGAGAGGGCCACCGCGACGCGATTCTGGTCGGCCGGCAGCCGGGCGGCCGGAAGCGCGTCCCCGAGGGCCTCGGCGAGTGCGTCGAGGGCCACGGCAGCGCACGGCTCCCGGTCCGCCGGCGAGGCCCGTCTCGGCCAGGCAGTCGGCGAGGGACAGCCGCGCGGCGTCGAGGAACGCTGCGCCCTGTGCGCGGCGGGCACACCAGGCGGCCGCGGCCAGCGCGGCCGCGCATCCCTGGGCCGTGAAGCGGGCCTCGGATACGACATCGCCGGCCAGGGCGACCTCGAGCCGGACCCTGTCGCCGCAGGCCGATCCTCCGGCCTCCCCGACCCCGTCCGGGCGCTCGAGGGAACCGGCCAGCTCCAGGTCCGCCCGCCGCAGGCTCATGCCGGCACCGCCGCCGCGCGCAACGCGGCCGCCGCTCGCGCCACCGCCTCGGCGATGGCAGCCGGATGGCCCTCGGCCGTGAGCGCCCCCAGGCTGACCCGCAGGGCGCCGCGTGCCTCGTCGGCGTCGAGACCCATGGCGGCGAGGACGTGGCTCGGCTCGCGATCGGCGCTGGCGCAGGCCGAGCCGGCAGCCACGGCGATCCCGTCCTCATCCAGGAGGTCGACCATGGCGTCGCCGCGCACCCCGGGGAGGAGGGCCAGGCTGTGGCCGGGAAGCCGATCGGCGCCCGCACCGAGGATGCGGGCCGAGGGATCGAGGGTACGCAACCGGCTTTCGTATTCGTCGCGGAGCGCGCGCACCCGGGGCGCGTCCTGCGGCGCCAGCTCGAGGGCCGCGGCCAGGCCGGCCGCGGCGGCCACGTTCTCGGTCCCCGGACGCAGCCCGCGCTCCTGGCCGCCGCCCAGGAGCACCGGTGCCAGAGTGGCCACCCCGCGTCCTGCCAGGGCACCGGCGCCGCGGGGGCCGCCGAGCTTGTGCCCGGCCACGGCCACCGTCACCTCGCCCGGCAGCCTCGCCAGGTCGAGAGCGAAGGCCGGCGCGGCCTGGACGGCGTCGAGGTGCAGCGGCACCCCTCGCTCGGCGCACACGCCCGCCAGGTCCTCGACGCGCTGGAGGACGCCGGTCACGTTCTGCCCCCAGATGGCCGCCGCCAGGCTGTCGCCGGGGCGCACGAGCCCAGCCCAGCCGTCGAGGTCGATGACGCCGTCCTCGTCAACCGGGGCCCACTGGACGTCCGTGCCGCCGGCCGCCAGGCGGCGCAGGGGCTCGCGCACGGCCGGGTGCTCGACCGGCGAGGCCACGGCACGCCCGGCCGCGGGGACGGCCCGGCCGAGCACCGCGAGGTTGTCCGCTTCCGACCCCCCGCCGGTGAAGACGACCTCGGCCGGGGCGCAGCCCAGGAGCTCCGCCACCCGCCGGCGCGCGGCGTCCAGCCCGGCACGAGCCGCGCGTCCGGCCCAATGCGGCTCCGACGGGTTGCCGAACCGGTCCTGCTCGAAGGGCTCCATGGCCGCGCGGACCTCGTCCCGAAGCGGCGTGGTGGCCGCGTGGTCGGCGTAGATCCGCACGGCTCGCAGCCTAGCCCTGCGCCGCCTCCGACCTGGGCGTCTGGGGCCTGAGGGCCAGCCCGAGCTCGTCGAGCTGCTCCTCGGTCACGGGGCTCGGCGCCCCGGTGAGCGGATCGAGGCCACCGCCGATCTTGGGGAAGGGCGTCACGTCGCGGATGTTCGCGAGCCGGGCGATCTGCAGGACCACGCGGTCCACGCCGGGCGCGATGCCGCCGTGCGGCGGCGCGCCGTAGCGCAGGGCCCGCAGGAGGAAGCCGAAGCGCTCCTCGGCGTCCTCGCGGTCGTAGCCGACGACGTCGAAGACCCGCTGCTGCAGCTCGGGGCGGTTGATACGAATGGACCCCGAGGCGATCTCCATGCCGTTGATGACGAGGTCGTAGGACTCGGACAGGACCGTCCCGGGATCGGACTCGAGGATGGCCTCGTGCTCGCGCACCGGCGCGGTGAACATGTGGTGCTCGGGCTCCCAGCGCTGCTCGTCCTCGTTCCACCTGAACAAGGGGAAGTCGACCACGAAGAGGAACGACCAGGCCGACTCGTCGACGAGGTCGAACCGGCGCGCGAGGTGCGGCCGCAGGGCTCCGAGGACCCGCTCCACGACCGGGCGCTCGTCGGCCGCCAGGAACGCCACCGACCCCGGCCCGGCCCCGGTGGCCTCGCGCACGGCGGCGATCTCGGCCTCGGAGAGGAACTTGGCGATCGGCGAGCGGACCTCGCCCGACTCCTCGAAGGCGACCCAGGCCAACCCCTGTCCGCCCCACTCGCGGGCGAACGCGGCGAGCTCATCGTGGTCGCGGCGCGAGAGCACCGCCGCCGCGCCCGGAACGGAGAGGCCGCGGACCACGCCCCCCGCGGCGACCGCGCGCGAGAAGACCCCGAACTCCGAATCGCGCACCGCCTCGGTGACGTCGCCGATCTCGAGCCCGAAGCGCAGGTCGGGGCGGTCGGTGCCGAACCGGAACATGCACTCGGCGTAGGAGAGGCGCGGGAAGGGCAGCGGGATCTCGACCCCCGCCACGTCGCGCCAGATCTCGCCGAACAGCTCCTCGGTCAGGCGAAGGACGTCCTCGCGCTCGACGAAGCTCATCTCGAGGTCGAGCTGGGTGAACTCGAGCATGCGGTCAGCCCGCTGGGCCTCGTCCCGGTAGCAGCGGGCGATCTGGTAGTAGCGGTCGTAGCCGGCCACCATGAGGAGCTGCTTGAACAGCTGCGGGCTCTGGGGCAGGGCATAGAACGAGCCCGGCACGAGGCGGGCGGGAATGAGGAAGTCGCGGGCGCCCTCGGGGGTCGACTTCGTCATCGTGGGCGTCTCGAGGTCCCAGAAGCCCCGCTCCTCGAGGTTGCGGCGCATGACCCGGACCACCTCCGTGCGGATCCGCTGGATCTCCTGCATCTCGGGCCGGCGCAGGTCGAGGTAGCGGTGGTGGACGCGGAGCGTCTCGTCCACGTTCTCGTCGTCCAGCCCGAAGGGCAGCGGCTCCGACGCCGCCAGCAGCTCGAGGTCGTCCACGCGCAACTCGACGTCGCCGGTGGGGAGCGCGGGGTTGCGCGTGTCCTCGCTGCGGGCCACGAGCTCGCCGGCGGCCCGCACCACGCTCTCCAGGCGCAGCCCGTGCGCGACCGCATGGGCCGCCTGCGCGTGCTCGGGGTCGATCACCAGCTGGACGACGCCGGAGCGGTCGCGCAGGTCGATGAAGATCAGACCGCCATGATCGCGCCGCCGGCCGACCCAGCCGGAGAGGGTCAGGCGCCGCCCGACGTCGCCCGCGCGGGGCTCGCCGCACACGAGGTCGCGATACGTCACGTCCGGCCCAGCCGGCGCAGGACCTCCTCGACGAGGTCGGGCACGGGGACCTCGTCCTCGCCCAGGCGGACCACTCCGCGCTCCCAGTCGGCCGGCTCGCACACGGCCAGGATTGTCGCCCCGACCCGCTTCGCCTGGCGCAGCTGGCCCTTGAGGCTCCGCCCGGCCAGATCAGTCTGCGCCGTGAGGCCGCGGGCCCGGGCCTCGTCCAGCACGGCGTGCAGGCGCGGGCGGGCGAGCGGCTCGTCGATGGCCAGGAACAGGTCGCAGGCGGGCGGCGCCGGCTCGTGGCCGGCGGCCTCGAGGGCCAGGACGACGCGCTCGATCCCGCAGCCGAAGCCCACGCCCGGGGTGCGCTCGCCTCCGAGCTGCTCGGCGAGGCCGTCGTAACGGCCCCCGCCCGAGAGCGAGGGACCGCCGTCGGCGGGGACGAACTCCCACGCCGTTCGCTCGTAGTAGTCGAGACCCCTGACGAGCCGCGGGTCGACTTCGTAATCCACGCCCCTGGCGTCGAGGAAGCCCCTGACGGCGTCGAAGTGCTCGCGGCAGGCGTCGCACAGGAAGTCGGCCATCGAGGGCGCGTCGGCCAGCAGCTCGCGATCGCCCTCGTCCTTCGAGTCCAGGATCCGCAGCGGGTTGACCGCGAGCCGCTCGCGCGAGTCCTCCGAGAGCAGGTCGCGGTGGGCGGACAGGTACTCGACCAGCGCCGCCGTGTAGGCCGGCCGGCAGGCGCGGTCGCCGATGGAGTTCACGAGCAGGTCGCTCCGGCCCAGGCCGAGCTCGGCATACCAGCGCCGCTGCAGGGCGATGATCTCGGCGTCGACTGCCGGGTCGTCCGACCCGATGGCCTCGGCCCCGAGCTGCCAGTGCTCGCGGTAGCGCCCGTGCTGGACCGCGGCGTAGCGGAACATCGGGGCCACGTACCAGACCCGGGCCGGCAGCGGCTCGCGTCGCAGCCCGTGCTCGAGGAACGCGCGCACGACCGGCGCCGTGCCCTCGGGACGCAGGGTGAGGTCGCGGTCGGAGCGGTCCCGAAACGAGTACATCTCCTTTCGCACCACGTCGGACCCCTCGCCCGACGTGCGGGCGAACAGGCTCGTGTCCTCGAACGTCGGCGTCACGATCTCGCCGTAGCCGGCGGACTCGAGCACGCGGCGACCCACCTCGATGGCGCGCCGACGCAGCTCCACGCGGGGCGGGAGCCAGTCGAGCGTGCCGCGGGGAGCCTGGATCCTCCGAGTCTTCTCGGGACTCTCAGCCACCGGCGCCGATGCCGGCGAGGAACGGGTTCGTGGCCACCTCGGCGCCGAGGGTGGTGGCCTCGCCGTGCCCGGGAAGCACCGGCGTGTCGGGGGGCAGCGTCGCGGCCAGGCGCTCGAGCGTCGCCTGCAGCGTGGGCCAGTCGCCGCCCGGGAGGTCGGTGCGGCCGACCGAGCCGGCGAAGAGGACATCGCCGGAGAAGAGCGCCCCGTCCACCAGGTAGGCGAGGTGTCCTTCTGAGTGGCCGGGCACGGGCAGGACGTCGACCGTGAACGGCCCGAGCTCGAGCTTCTCGCCGCCGTCGAGCAGGTGGTCGGGGGACCAGTCGGAAAGGGCTGGGGCCTCGGAACGCGGGATGTATACTGGGCTGCCCGAGGCGCGGGCGACGCCCGCCACTGCGCCGAGATGGTCGAAGTGGCCGTGCGTCACGAGGATCGCCACCGCAACCAACTCCCGCACACGAAGCGCGTCCAAGATGCGATCGGCCTCCTCGCCGGGGTCGATCACCAGGGCAGAGGTCGAGCCGCCGAGCCAGGCGATCCAGCAGTTGGCCCGGATCGGTCCGACAGGTAGACGGAGGAACTGCAAGGACAAGGCCGCTCCCTCTCGGGGATCGGTAAGCGAGGAGGACCGGACGGCGGACGCCGTCCGACGGACGGTCCAGTCTATCGACAGGCATCTCGGCGCCAGCCGAGCGACTCGGAGGGGGAAAGCGGACAGCATGATCGTCGAGGGGCCGGAAGTTCGCGAACTGCCCGAGGTCCAGCGTCTCGTGGAGGCTGGGCTCGACCGGGGCACACTGACCATGCTCGAGGTCGTCGAAGGGCTCGGTGAGCTCGAGCTCGAACCGACGCAGCTCGACGAGGTGCGCGCCGAGCTCGAGTCGCACGGCGTCGAGGTCACCGAGACCCCGCCCGTCGACGAGAAGGTCCCGATCGCGCCGCCGCGCCTGGTCATCGAGGGGACGACCGACTCCCTGCAGCTGTTCCTGCAGGAGGTGGGCCGCTACCCGCTGCTGACCAAGCTCGACGAGATCCAACTGGCCAAGCGGGTCGAGAACGGCGACATGGTGGCCAAGCGCCGCATGATCGAGTCCAATCTGCGCCTGGTCGTCTCCATCGCCAAGAACTACCGCGGACAGGGCCTCGGCTTCCTCGACCTCATCCAGGAGGGCATCCTCGGCCTCATCCGGGCCGTGGAGAAGTTCGACTGGCGCCGCGACCTCAAGTTCTCGACCTATGCCACCTGGTGGATCCGCCAGGCCGTGGCCCGGGCGCTGGCCGACAAGTCCCGCACCATCCGCCTGCCCGTGCACGTGGTCGAGCGGCTGCAGAAGATCAATCGCGCGGAGCGCACGCTCATGCTCCGGCTGGCCCGCGAGCCCTCGAACGAGGAGATCGCCGACGAGGCCAAGCTGCCCTTGAGCCAGGTGCTCGACGTGCGCTCGGCCTCCCGCTCCCCCATCTCCCTCGAGGAGCCCATCGGGGACGACGGCGAGTCCTCGTTCTCGGACTTCCTGGCCGACAGCGAGGCTGTCGATCCGGCCGACGCGGTCGAGGACCGGCTGCGCCACGAGGCGCTGCAGCTCGGGCTCGACCACCTGCCCGAGCGCAACCGCCGCGTCCTCGAGCTTCGCTATGGCCTCGACGGCCGCGATCCCCGGACCCTCGACGAGATCGGCCGCGAGTTCGGCCTCACACGCGAGCGGATCCGGCAGATCGAGGTCGAGGCCCTGCGCGAGCTGGCCGCGCTACGCGAGGTCCAGGGCCTGCGCGCCCTGGTTCAGTAGCTTCAAGCCTGCGTCGGTGCGCCGAAGCGACGCCGCTGGGCCGCTTTCACCGAAGACCCTGGGGCGCCACCGCCTGGGGCGCCGCCTCCGAACTTGCGGTACATGAAGCGTCCCAGGTAGTAGTCGAACGGGATGAAGAACAGCATGATCACCACCGCCTGCAGCAGGAGCGGCAGGAACGGGTGCTTGCTGCCCCCGAGCAGGTAGAGGCCCGCCGTCACGATGCCGATGAAGAGCACGCCGCGCTTGATCGAGCGCCGGAGCGAGGGCACCGGCACCTGACGTCCGCGGCGGGGTCGGACCGAGGTCTTGGGACTGCGTTCGGGCGACCGCTCGCGCGGTTCGGAGGGGCCGGTCGCATCCTCTGGTACGCCCAGGCGAATGCGCTTGGCGCGGCGCTTCTGCTGCTTGCGATTGGCCACGCCAGCAAGGTACCAGCCGGTGTGTCAGACGGCCTGTGGCGGCCCCCCGAGGGCCCAGTGACCGTCGGCGATCACGTGCCGGATCCGCGCCCCGCCCATGTGGTAGGCGAGGTGGCGCCAGTCGGGCGCGTCGAGCACGACCACGTCGGCCGGCGCGCCCACCCGCAGTCGCCCCAGCCGCTCGTCCTGGCCCAGCACGTGGGCGCCGTTGACCGTGCACGCGGCGAGGGCCTCGGCCGGTGAGAGGCCCATCTGCGTACAGGCCAGGTTCATGACCAGGGGCAGCGACTCGCAGAAGCTCGAGCCGGGATTGAAATCGGTGGCCAGGGCGATCGCGGCCCCGCCATCGACCAGCGCCCGCGCGGGCGGCATGGGCCGGCGCAGGGTCAGCGCAGCCGCGGGCAGGAGCACGCTCGTGACGTCCGAGGCCGCGAGCGTCTCGACCCCCTCGGGCCCCGTGGCCTCGAGGTGGTCGACGGACCGCGCCGACATCTCAACGGCCAGGTCCACGGCGCCCATCTCGGTGAACTGGTCGCCGTGCAGCCGGAGGGCCAGGTCGTGCTCGGCCGCGGCCTCGAGCCAGCGCCGGGCCTGGTCCACGTCGTAGGCGCCGCGCTCCACGAACACGTCGACCGCGTCGGCGAGCCCCCACTCCACGGCCTCTGGCAGGACCTCGACGATGGCGCGCTCCACCCAGGTCTCGACGTCCTCCTCCGGCGGAACCGCGTGCAGGGCCAGCAGCGTCGGCACGACGCGCTGGTTGCCGATCGAGGCGCTGCGGATGGCCCGCAGCATGCGGTCCTCGCTCTCGGCGTCGAGGCCATACCCGGACTTCACCTCGGCCGTGGTCGTCCCCTGGGCCAGCATCCAGCCGAGGTGCCGAGAGGTGGCGTCGGTCAGCTCGTCGTGGCCGGCGGCCCGAGTGGCCCGGACCGTGGCCAGGATGCCGCCGCCGGCGGCCGCGAGCTCCTCGTACGTCGCCCCGCGGGCTCGTTGCTCGAACTCGGCCGCCCGGTCCCCCACGAAGCAGGCGTGGGTGTGGCAATCCACGAGGCCGGGCACGGCCACCATGCCGTGGGCGTCGACGATCTCGGCGCCCTCGTCCAGGGCGAGCCGGGGCCGGATCTCATGCCCCTGGCCGATGGCCACGATCTCGCCGAAGCGGGCGGCGAGCCAGAGGTCGCCCTCGAGGACGTCCATGCGGTCGAGGGCTGCGCCGCGCAGGGGAACGTCGCCGCCGGCAGGCGAGACCAGCTGGCGCAGCCGGCAGATGACCAGGTCCGCCTGGACGGGCTCGGGCGCGCTCACCCCTCAGGCGCGCCCGTACACCGGGAGGACGGCGCCCGAGACGTCGGCCGCCCCGTCACTGCACAGCCATGCCATGACGGCGGCGATCGACGACGCCGCCACCCATCGGTCGTAATCGGCGTCGGGGGACGCCGTCCGGTTGGCCGGGGTGTCGACGACGCTGGGCAGGATCGTGTTGACCCGCACGCCGTGGTCGCGGCCCTCGGCCGCTGCCGCGGCGGCGAGCGCGATCACCGCGGCCTTGCCCGCGGCGTAGGCCACGGCGCCGGGCGACGGCTCGACCGCCGATCGGCTGCTCGTGAGCACGATCGAACCCCCGCCGGCCTCCAGCATCAGCGGCAGGAAGGCCCGGACGGACAGGAATGCCGTGGTGGCGTTGATCTCCAGCTGCCGGTGCCAGGCCTCGAGACTGGTCATTGACGGCTTCCCCGGCCCGAACCCGCCGGCGCAGCACAGGAGCGCGTCGCACCGTCCCGACTCGGCCCTGACACGATCGGCCAGGGCCAGCGCCTCGTCCTCGCGGGTCAGGTCGACCTGGACGTAGACGACACCCTCGGACTCGCTCGCGTCGCCCCGGGTCGTGGCGAAGACCGTGGCTCCGAGCTCCTTGAAGGTCTCCACCACCGCAGGGCCCACACCGCCCGTGGCGCCCGTCACCACCGCCACCTGGCCGTCGAAGCGGGTCACGGGCGCGAGGCTACCGGCTCCCCCGCTCCGGCGCGGGCGATGGCCACCTCGAGCAGGCTCCCCGCCTCGAGCCCGGGCAGGGGAAGCTCGTCGCGCAGGACACCCGTCGCGACGCTCGCCGGCATGAGGCCGACCAGCTCGCAGCGCTCGATCTCGGCCCCGTGGGCGCGAGCCACGTTGCGGATTCGGCCCACGACGGCGGCCAGCGGGGTGCGGTCGGGCTGCTCGAGGTTCATCGACACCTGCACGAGGCTCCTCGCGGGGAGCGGGACGCCGAGGGCACGGACGCCCGGGAACCCGCCCGAGCGCTCGCGCACGGCGGCCGCCGCCTCGCGCGCCACCTCCAGGCGGTCGGTGGCGAGGTCCACGTTGAACGCGAGCAGCGGGCCGCGCACCCCAAGGATGACGGCGCCGGCCGAGGGATGCAGCGTCGCGCCCGCGTCGGCCTCGAGCTCGCGGGCGGACAGGCGCGTCCCGAGCCCCTCGAGGCCGCCCCGCCGCAGATCGTGCGGGCGCCGGCCCTGCCCCGACTCGGCGTAGAGGAACACCGGGAGCCCCATGGCCGCGAGCCGCGGGGCCAGGCGGGCAACGAGCGCGTGCGCCTCGGCCCGGCGGCCGTCCTCGAGCGGCACGACGGGGATGACGTCCGCCGCCCCGACGCAGGGATGGACACCGGCGTGGCGGCGCATGTCGATGCGCTCCACGGCGGTGGCGACGGCGGCGGCGAGGCCCTCCTCGAGCGCCGAAGCGGAGCCGCAGGCGGTGAACACCGAGCGGTTGTGGTCGGGGTCGGCGTGGACGTCGAGCACGTGGACGCCGGGCACCGCCAGGGCCGACCCGATGGCCTCGATCGTCGCCCGGTCACGCCCCTCGCTGAAGTTGGGCACGGTCTCGAGCGGCAACACCGGCCGTAGGATAGGGAGCCGGTGGAGGGCCATCCGGCAGGCGACGTGGCGGAGGTCGACGAGCTCGTGCGCCGGGTGGCGTCCTGCCGCCTGTGCGGCTCGGCCGTCACACCGCCTCCCATCCTCTGGGCGCGACCGCACCACCGTGCTCTGCTGGTCGGGCAGGCGCCCGGCGCCGTCGAGGTCGGGGTCGGGCTGCCGTTCATGGGCCGCGCCGGCGCGCGACTGCGGCAGTGGCTCGCGCCTGCGGGGGTGACTGACGTGGACTCGTTCCTCGAGCGGTTTGCCGTGGCAGCGGTGCTCAAGTGCTATCCCGGCCCGAGCCCGGGCGGCCGGGGAGACCGGGTCCCCTCCCGGGTGGAGCTCGAGAACTGCCGGCCCTGGACCGACGCCGCCGTCCGCCTGGTCGACCCGGCACTGGTCGTCCCCGTCGGCCGGATGGCCATCGAGCAGTGGCTCCCTCCGGCGCCGCTGAGCGAGCTCGTCGGGCATCGGTTCACCGTGGACGGGCGCACGGTCGTGCCCCTCCCCCACCCCTCGGGCGCGAGCTCCTGGGCCAACGCGCAGGCCAACCGGGACCTCATCGCGGTCGCTGTCGGGCACATCGCGGCACTGATCCGCCACCCGGCGTGACGGACGGGCGCGGCCCGTTGCCCGTACGGTCAACGCATGATGATCCGCGGCCAGGGCACCGTCGAGTACGCCGGCCTGCTGGCCACGCTGGCGCTGGTGGCCCTCGGCCTCGGTGCCGGCCTCGGACTCGCCGGTGCCAGGCTCGACCTGCGCGCCCTGGTCCCGCACCCGCGCCGGCGCGCCCTGCTGACGGCCGACGAGCGGGCGCTGCGCAATCCGCGGCTCCTGGCCCTCGTCCGGCGTGCCGTGCCCACGCTGGTGCTCGAGCGCGACCGCTACGGCGCCGACCAGGACGTTCCCGTCGACGACGGCTGCCGCGCGCCGGCGTGCGCGGCCTTCGGCCTGGCCGAGCCGGCCCTGTACGTCCACCTCGTGCGGCGCCGCGCCGGCCCGGTGGTCGAGCTGTGGACGTACTACCCCGACTCGCTGACCGACCACCTCCCGGTCCCCGCGCTGCGCGGCTACCACCGCGACGACTGGGAGGGTCTCCTGGTGGCGTTCGACTCCGCCGGGCGCCTGCTCGGGGCACGCGTGAGCGCCCACGGCGGCTGGAACGGCTCGACGCCGTGGTGGAACCTCGATGCCGAGAACTGGGCGCCCTACCGTGGGCTGGCGTACCGCGCCTCCGGCAGCCATGCGCTGGGACTGCGTCCCGGGGGCATCGACCTGGCCGGCGACGCGTGGAACGGCACGCTCGGCCTCGTGCCGGCGGCCGCGTTCACCCTGCGCGCGGCCGACCGCGCCGGCCTGTTCGCGCGTCGCTTCGACCCTGGCGCCGTGCCGCCCTGGGCCAAGGCGGCCTGGCGTGCACCCGGCTCCCGCCACACCGGGCCGCCGGGAACGCCGAATCTCACCCTCGGCCGCGCTGCCCGGGCCTGGGCGCTCGCCTGGTCTGCCGGCCACGCCGCCGCGACATGGGCCCCACCTGGCATGGTGCCGTAACGAGACTGCGAGCGGAATACGGCGAAGGACAAGCCCGTTGACCTTGGGAGTGCAGCAGATGCACCTCGAGCAGCGGCCTGCGCCCATGCGCACCTTCAAGCGCCTGGCGCGCTACCTGCTCCCGTACCGCTCCCGGCTGATCTCGACCACGATCCTGGCCGGGATCGCCCAGCTGGCCGCGCTCACGGTCCCCGCCCTGACCGGACGCGTCGTCGACCAGGCCCTCAAGCCGCACGACCACACGCGCCTGTGGCTCCTGGTCGGCCTCATCGCGCTCGCGGGGCTCATCCGCGGCGGGGCCATGTTCCTGCGCCGGCTGTGGGCCGGCCGCATGTCCCTGGACGTCGAGTACGACCTCCGCATGGACATGTACACCCACATGCAGCGGCTGTCGCACGGCTTCTACGACCGCCAGCAGACGGGCCAGCTCATGTCGCGGGCCACCTCTGACATCCAGGCGGTGCGGTTCTTCCTGGGCTACGGCCTGATCTTCCTCACCCAGCACGTGCTCACGGTCGTGGCCGTCACGGTCCTCCTGCTGTGGACCAACGCTCTCCTGGCCCTCCTGGCCTTTGCCCTCATACCCGTGGTCGTGTGGGTGGCGGCCCACTACTCCAGGCGCTCCCACCCCATCCTCAAGGACGTCCAGCAGAAGGTGGCGGACGTGACCACCCAGGCCGAGGAGAACATCGTCGGCGTGCGCGTGGTCAAGGCCTTCGCGCAGGAGGACCGTGAGACCGCGCGCTTTGCCGAGCGCAGCGAGGCCGTGTTCGACCAGGAGGTCACGGCCACGCGGATCCAGTCCTTCTTCGTGCCCCTGCTCGAGTTCCTGCCCCAGCTCGGCATCGCGGCCGCGGTCCTGGCCGGCGGCCTGGCGACGATCGACGGGCAGCTCACCCTCGGCCAGTTCACCCAGTTCTACCTGTACCTGGCCATGCTCTTCCTGCCGCTGCGCATGCTCGGCATGTGGATCGGCCAGATCCAGCGGGCCATCGCCTCGGGCGAGCGGATCTTCGAGGTCCTCGACGTCGAGCCCGAGATCACCGACCCGCCCCAGCCCAAGCCGCTGCCGGACGGCCGGGGCGACGTCCGGATCGAGGGCGTGACCTTCGGCTACGACCCCGAGCGCCCGGTGCTCCGCGACCTCGACCTCCACGTCGAGGCCGGGCGGACGGTGGCCCTGATCGGCCGCACCGGGTCCGGCAAGACCACGGTGACGTCGCTCATCCCCCGCTTCTACGACCCCCAGGCGGGGCGCGTGCTGCTCGACGGCGCCGACGTCCGGGACATGGCCCTCGAGGACATCCGCCGGCAGGTGGGCATCGTCGGCGAGGACACGTTCCTGTTCAGCACGAGCGTGCGCGAGAACATCGCCTACGGCGCTCCCTGGGCCACCGACGAGGAGGTCCACGAGGCCGCCCGCCAGGCGCAGGCCTACGACTTCATCACGGCCCTCCCCGAGGGCTTCGACACGCTGGTCGGCGAGCGCGGCCTCACCCTGTCCGGCGGCCAGCGGCAGCGCATCGCCATCGCCCGGGCCCTCCTGCTCGACCCGCGGGTGCTCATCCTCGACGACGCCACCGCCTCGGTCGACGCCTCCACGGAGGCCCGCATCAAGCTCGCCCTGCGCGCCGTCATGCGCGACCGGACGACGCTCATCATCGCGCACCGCCTGTCGACCATCGCCCTGGCCGACGAGATCGTGGTCCTCGAGGACGGCCGCGTGGTCGCGCGCGGGCAGCACGACGACCTCGTCACCGAGAGCCCGGTGTACGCCGAGATCTGGCGCCACGGCCTGGTGGATCGCACCTTCGTCGACCTCGACAACGACCGCGTCGTGGACGGGGGCCGCTGATGGCGCGCGGCTGGGGCTCGACGCAGGTGCCGCCCGAGGGGCACACGCTCGACTTCGGGCGCACGACGCGCCGCATGGCCAAGCTCGCGGGCCTGACGCGCCCCTATGTCTTCCGCGCGGTCCTCTCGATCGTCACCCTCCTCGGCGTCACCGCGGCCACGCTGGCCGGCCCGTACCTGACGAAGGAGGCCATCGACCGCGGCATCACGCCGGGCGATCGCAGCGCCCTCGTCCTCTGGGTCGCGCTGTTCCTGGTCGTGGCCGTCGCCGGCTGGCTTCTGCAGTGGGGCCAGAACTACCTCGCGGGCTGGGTGGGGCAGCGTGTGCTGGCCGACCTGCGCACCCGCCTGTTCGGGCACATCCAGACCCTCGAGCTGGGGTACTTCGAGAGCCAGCGCACCGGCCGGCTGATCTCCCGGCTGACCAACGACGTCGACGCGCTCGAGCAGCTGGTCACCGACGGCGCCACCTCGTCGCTGCAGAACACGCTCACCCTGGTCGGCACCGGGGTCGTGCTCCTGCTGCTGGACTGGCGGCTGGCCCTGGCCACGATGCTCGTCTTCCCGCTCATGGCCGTGGCCACCGGGCTCTTCCGGGCGTACTCGTCTCGCGCCTACCGGCGGATGCGCGAGCGGCTGGCCGACGTCACCTCCTCGCTGCAGGAGGACATCTCCGGGGCACGCATCGTCCAGGCCTTCCGCCGCGAGCAGGCCAACGCCCGCGCCTTCGCCGAGGTGAACGAGCACTACCGCGGCGCGAACCGCCAGACCGTGACCCTGAACGCCCTGTACTTCCCGTTCGTCGAGCTGCTCTCGACGCTCTCGATGACGGTCGTCCTGGCCTACGGCGGCTATCTCTTCTTCAACGGCAGCCTGACGCTGGGAACGCTGATCGCGTTCGTGGCCTACCTGGCCAACTTCTTCGACCCGGTGCAGCAGCTCTCCCAGCTCTACAACACCTTCCTGGCCGCCAATGCCGCGCTGGACAAGATCTTCGACGTCCTCGACACGCGCCCGATGCTGACCGATCGCGCCGGTGCCACGGAGCTCGGGCCGATCCGCGGCGACGTCGACATCGACGGCCTGGCCTTCGGATACGGGGAGGGCGAGGACGTCCTCCACGGCGTCGACCTGCACGCCGCCGCGGGCCAGACGGTGGCCCTCGTGGGGCACACCGGTGCGGGCAAGTCGACCCTGGTCAAGCTCCTGGCCCGCTTCTACGACCCGCGTGCCGGGGCCATCCGCATCGACGGGCAGGACCTGCGCGACGTGACCACGGCCTCGCTCCGCGGGCAGCTCGGCATCGTCCCGCAGGAGGGCTTCCTCTTCGCCGGCACGGTCAGGGACAACATCGCCTTCGGCCGGCCGGACGCCAGCCTCGACGACGTGAAGGCCGCCGCCCGTGCGGTGGGGGCCGACGGCTTCATCGAGCGCCTGCCCCAGGGCTACGACACCCGGCTGGCCGAGCGCGGGTCGCTCCTCTCCATCGGGCAGCGCCAGCTCGTGGCCTTCGCGCGCGCCCTGCTCGCCAATCCGCGACTGCTCATCCTCGACGAGGCCACCTCGAGCGTCGACATCGCCACCGAGGGCGTCATCGAGGAGGCCCTGAGCCGCCTGCTCGCCGGCCGCACGGCCTTCGTCGTGGCCCACCGGCTGTCGACGATCCGGCGAGCCGACCTCATCGTCGTGCTCGAGCACGGCCGCGTGCTCGAGCAGGGAACGCACGACGAGCTGCTGGACCGCCGCGGCCGCTACTTCGCCCTGTACGACGACTGGGTCGAGGCAGTGGCGTAACGTCCCCGGCGTGGCCGAGGACCTCGACGCCGTCGACATCGAGCGCGGCGGGGCACGAAGCGAGCAGGGTGTCTCGCTGGAGGTCGAGCGGAGCGCGCGCATGGCCCCCGGCGAGGCCGTGGCGGGGATGCGGATCCGCATCCCGGTGCGCGGCAACCGCACGCTCCGGGAGATCGTGTCCCGGGTCAACGCCGACGACCAGATCAAGGCCCTGTGGCACGTCCAGAACGTGAACGCGGCCCGGCGGCTGCAGATCAACGACCACTCATGGGTGCACATCCAGGTGGTGTCCAACATCGGCCTCAAGCTGCTCCGGGACCTGGCCCGCGCCGGCGCCGAGCCCGGGATGGTGGCCGACTACGGCATGCGCCAGGAGGACGCGGAGGTCGTGGTCACGCTCGGGTGCCTGCTGCACTGCGTCGGGATGGCGATCCACCGCCGCGGGCACGAGGACTGGAGCCTCTTTCTCGCCTGGGACCTGATGCCGCGGCTGCTCGAGGGCCTGTACGAGGAGCCCGAGCGCACCATCGTCATGGTCGAGACGCTGCAGACGATCACCTCCCACCGGGCCGACGGCCAACCGCTCACCCTGGAGGCGGGGATCGTGCGCGTGGCCGACGCCCTCGACATGGCCAAGGGCCGCTCCCGCATCCCGTTCGAGGCCGGCCGGGTGTCGATGCACTCGCTCTCGGCGGCCGCGATCGACGGCGTGCGCATCCTCCCGGGCGGCGACCGGCCCGTGCTGATCGAGATCGAGATGAACAACTCGGCCGGCATCTACCAGGTGGACGAGCTGCTCAAGCCCAAGCTGCGCGGCTCCGGGCTCGAGCCCTACGTCGAGGTCGTGGCCCGCATCGAGGAGGAGGCCGAGAAGCGCCTCGTCCCGGTCTTCCGCCTGTAAGGGTCAGGCGGGGGCCGGCCGCCGGGCGGCATGGGCGACGAGGACGACGCCCGCAGCCACTGCGACCAGCGCGACGACCTGGTTGATGCGCAGCGGTCCCACGTGCTCCGCGTGCTCGGCCCGGAGGCCCTCGATCCAGAACCGCCCCAGCCCGTAGCCGGCCAGCCAGAGCCCGACCGGCACGCCCCGCCGAGGGCGTGCGAGGCCCGGCGACGACGCGCCAGAGGATGGCCGCCAGGGCCAGGTCCCACAGGGCCTCGTAGGCGAAGGTGGGCTGGAACCGGCTGTACCGCTCGAGGCCCGGGCAGGCGGTGGGCCGGGTCGATCTCGAGGCCCCACGGGAGGTCGGTCGGGCGCCCGTAGAGCTCCTGGTTGAACCAGTTGCCGAGCCGCCCGACCGCCTGGGCCAGCGCCAGTCCGGGCGTGGCGCAGTCGAGGAACCGGAGCGGGTCCAGGCCGAGAAGCCACGCGCCGCCGGCCAGCACCACGGCCCCTCCGGCGACGGCGCCGTAGATCCCGAGCCCGCCGGCCCACACGGCCACCCCCTGCTCCGGCCCGAACGAGCCCCCCGTGGCCAGGTGGTAGAGCCGCGCCCCGATCAGGGCGGCCGGCAGGGCGGCGAGGCACAGCCAGACGGCACGCTCCCAGTCCCCGCCGCGCCGTCGCCAGCACAGCGCGGTGACGACGGTGAAGAGCAGCGCCGCGATCCCGATGAGGAGCCCGTACCAGTGGCCGCTGACCGGGCCGATGGTGAAGGTGCTCGACGGCGGGCTCGGCACCCCCGCTCAGCGCCGCAGGGAAGCGGGATGGGAGGCGCTCGTGACGATCGCGCTGCTACGCTGGGACGCGGTCATTGCGGGATCGTCTAATGGTAGGACGGCGGGTTCTGGCCCCGTTAATCTAGGTTCGAATCCTAGTCCCGCAGCTCGCAGAAACGCGACGGTTAAGCGGAATCTCACCGCGAGATGGGCTCGCCGAGCGGGCGCAGCAGGTGCCCTGCTAAGACCGTTCTCGTAGCAGGGCTTCCATGCGGTCAAGCCGCTCGGTGATATCGCGTACGTCCTGGGTGGTCGCCGGGGCAGCACCGCCGAGGCGCTTCTCCCGCTCCTCGGTGGCCCGCGCCACGAACGAGCTCGTGATCGCCCCGGTGATCACCGCCAGGAAGGCGAGCCCGATCAGCATCACAGCCGCAGCCACGAGTCGCCCGGCGGTGTTGGTCGGGACGAGGTCGCCGTACCCCACGGTGGTGACCGTCTGGACCGACCACCACAGCCCCTGGCCGATCGTGGTGAAGTTCCGGTGGTCGACCGTCGTCATGAGCAGGCCGAAGCCGAGGGTCGCGATGGTCGTGATCGTGGCGATGACCGCGGCGCCACCGCGGGGCGTCGTGGCCCGCGCGATGGCGCGGTCGAGCCAGCGCTCCAGGCGGGTCTCGTCCTCCATCGCGTCGGCGTTCGCCGCGCTGGTCGCGTCTCCTACCCGCTCTGTCGGTGCTCGGGTCCCGGAGAGCGAACCCGGCGGCAGCGTTCCTACTTCTGCTCGGTCCACCCGTCCTGGCCGGCGCGTCCCTCGAGGCGGTCGACGAAGTGCCGCCACGCGCTCGGTCTCACCCCGGGATCGCTGTCGCGCCAGACGGGCGCCGCGCCGTGCGGCTCCGGGAGCGCGGCGACCTCCGCCGCCTCGATGGTCAGGTCCACTCCTCGCTCGTGGAGCGACGCGATCACATCCGCCGCCGCAAAGCGACGTCCGTCGCCGACGCGCATGACGATGCCATGGAAGATGTCCAGCTCGGGCGCAGCGACGACGTGGTCGACCGTTCCGACCTGCTCCCCGCCCGCGGCGTACACCGGCACTCCCTCCTCCAGCACCTGGTAGGCGATCGGGAGGCCTTCGTCCACGCGGGTCAGCTTAGCTCCCGCGGTGCGTGGCCCTGGCGAAGCTTCATACTGGTCGAAGAGGCGGATGACTTCATGCGGAGAGAGACACTGCGGGTCGTTGCATGAGCTCGTCTGAGCCCGCGGGTCCGCCGCCAGGGCCTGCCGTCAACCCGGCCGAGCTGCTCAGGAGCCGCAACTACATCGCGCTGCTGCTCCTGGGGGCCATCGTGGGGGTGCCGGTGGCGACGGTCGCGTACTTCTTCCTGAAGTTCGTCGCCGAGGCTCAGCACTACCTGTACACGAGCCTTCCCAACGATCTCGGGTTCGACGGCGAACCGACCTGGTGGCCGCTGCCGCTCCTCGCCCTGGGCGGCCTCGTGGTCGCCCTGGCCATCCGCCGGCTCCCGGGCACCGGCGGACATTCGCCCGCGGACGGGTTCAAGGCATCCGGGGCCGTGCCTCCCATCGAGCTGCCCGGCATCGTCATCGCCTCGCTGGCCACCCTGTGCTGCGGCGCCGTGCTCGGGCCCGAGGCGCCGCTGATCGCCATCGGCAGTGGCCTCGGAGTGCTGGCCGTGCATCTCGTCGCCCGAGGAGCCCCGCCCATGGCCGCGGCGGTGATCGGCGCCGCCGGCAGCTTCGCGGCGATCAGCACGCTCCTCGGCTCACCCATCCTGGGTGCATTCCTGCTCATGGAGGCCGCCGGTCTCGGCGGCCCCATGCTCGGCGTGATGCTCGTCCCGGGCCTGCTCGCGGCCGGCATCGGCTCGTTGATCTTCGTCGGGCTCGACAACTGGACGGGCTATGGCACCTTCTCCCTGTCCGTTCCCAACATCCCGCACTTCGGGACGCCGACGCTGGCGGAGTTCCTCTGGGCGATCGCGATCGGCGTCGCCGCCGCTGTCGTCGGCACCGGGATCCGGCGTTTGGCCCTCGCGCTCCGTCCGGTCGTCGAACGCCGAAGCCTGGCGCTGACGCCGGTCGTCGGCCTGGCCGTCGGGGGCCTCGCCATCGTCTTCGGCGAGGCGACCGACCATGGCTCCTCGGAGGTGCTGTTCTCCGGCCAGACGGCGCTTCCTCAGCTCATCGAACAGGCGGGCGCGTGGACGGCCGGCGCGCTGGCCCTCCTGGTCCTCTGCAAGGGCCTCGCCTACGCCGCATCGCTCAGCAGCTTCCGCGGCGGGCCGGTATTCCCCGGGATGTTCATCGGCGCCGCCGGCGGCATCGCGCTGTCGCATCTACCCGGCCTGCCCATGATCGCCGGCGCGGCCATGGGCATCGGGGCGATGAGCGTCGCCATGCTCGGCCTGCCGCTCGTCTCGGTCCTACTCGCCACCCTCCTCCTCGAGGCCGACGGCCTGGCCCTGATGCCGCTCGTGATCGTTGCGGTCGTCGTCTCCTACGTGACCGCCGCCAGGTTGGCGCCGGAGCCCGTCACGCGCTGATCGTCCGGTCGCGCGCGGGCCAGGGACACGGGCGGTCATGCGGTGACGGCCTGCTCGCGCGCGGCCCGCCGGCGCGACCACAGCACACCGGCTCCGGACAGGAACCCGGCCGAGCCGAGCACGATGATGATTGCCTTCGTCGACGTGCTCGTGTGCTTGAGGCTCGGCGCCACGGCCGCCTCGAAGGCGAACAGGAACATCAGGAGGCCGACCGGCGGGCGCGTGTTGCGCCGCCAGAACCAGGCCACCCCGCTGAGGAAGAGGGCGGCGAAGATGGCGGCCACTGCGGGCACGTCGATGCGAAAGATGTCGACCGCCTCCCAGGTGCCGAAGACGGTTCCCAGGAGCAGCAGCAAGCGTCGTGCGGTGATCATCGGAGCCTCCCTGGCTCGATCGTGGACCTCATCGACGGTAGGCGCCCGGCGACACCGCGTCATCGGCCTGACCGGCGATCCTCGCGTCAGCCGACCGGCCGATCCTGCGCCTCTCGTCGTCGGCCACGTGGCTGATGACAGCGCGCCCACGCAGGACTACGGTGGACACGTGCGCTCGGTGCTCATGCGGCTTCGCGCGTCGTGGCCCGACCCGCGGACGGTCGACTGGATCCTGGCGGTCGTGCTCACCGCCGGGCTCGAGGCCGATAACTGGCTCACCGCCCACACGGCGCACGAGCGCACGCCCACGGCGGTCCTGGGCGCCGTGGTGACGATCGGAGTGGGATTCCGGCGGCGCTACCCGGCGACGGTGGGCGTGACCGCGGGCCTCGTCGCCGTCGTGCTCTCGGCCGTCTGGGCACCGCCAAACCTGATCGCCTGGGGCATCGCGTGGCTCTGCTGCATGTATGCCCTGGCCGCCTGGGCGACACCGCGCCGGTTTGCAGTGGGGCTGACCGTGGTCATCCTGGCCGCGCTCGCCTCGGCGGCCCTCCCGAGCGCCCGCGCCTCGAGCACGGTGCAGTTCGCCGTGGCCACGCTGGCCGTCATGCTGCTGATCAGGCGCGTGATCGGTGACCGGGAGCAGCGTGCGCTCATGGCCGAACGGGAACGCGATGTGGCAGCCCGTGAGGCCGTCGTCGAGGAGCGGGCCCGGATCGCGCGGGAGCTGCACGACTCGGTGGCGGGCAACGTCTCGCTCATCGTCGTGCAGGCCGGCGCCGAGCGGCGCGTCCTCGACGAGGCGTCCTCGACCCGCGACGTGCTGGCCACGATCGAGGGCACCGGCCGCCGCGCGCTGACGGAGATGCGCCGGCTGACGGGGCTGCTGCGCAGCGACCCCTCGGATGAGCTCGCGCCGCCGAGGCTGGCCGACCTCCCCGCGCTGGTCGACCACGTCCAGGAGGCGGGTCTGCCGGTGGCCCTGGAGGTCGAGGGCGACCGCCGGCCGCTGCCGGCGGGGCTCGAGACGGCGGCGTACAGGATCGTCCAGGAGGCGCTCACCAACGCCCTCAAGCACGCCGGCGAGGCGCGGGCCACCGTCGTCGTCCGCTACGCGCCGGAGCTACTCGAGCTCGAGGTCGCCGACGACGGCCCCGGAGTGGCCGAGCCGGCCCCGGGCAGCGGCCATGGGCTCGTCGGCATGCGTGAGCGAGTGGCGCCCTACGGCGGGCGCGTGGACGCCGGCTCACGGCCGGGCGGGGGCTTCGCCGTGCGGGTCCTCCTGCCGACTCGCTGACCCCGTCAGGCGCGCTGCGCCGCCGCCCTTCCGCCGAAGAGCTCGTCGCGCCCGGCACCGAGGGCCGTGGCCACCGCGTCCTCGAGCATCCGGTAGTGCTCGTCGAGGATGTGGGTGAGCGACACGTGATCCCGGGACACCATGGCCGTGAGCTGCATCTCGTGGACGCGCAGGGTCTTGCGGTCCTGCTCCAGCCCGCCCGAGTAGGCGTCCCGGATCGGGGCCAGCGAGCGGCCGATGCCCCGCATGGCCCGCTCGAGCTCGTGACTCTGGGCCGCGCGCACCACGCAGCGGTGGAACATGGCGTCGGCCCGCATCACGGCCGGACGGTCGCCGAGGTGCGCGCGCAGGAGGTCGATCGTGCGGCGGATTTCCACGAAGTCGTCGTCCGTGGCCATGTCCAGCGCGTGATGCGTGACCACGCTCTCCAGCAGCCGCCGGGCCACGAGGGCGTCGAGGACCGCGTGCTCCTCGAGGGCGACCGCGCTCGAGAGCTCGTCCCGCGGAACCAGGTCCGAGACGAGGAAGATGCCCCCCGCTGCGCCGCGCCTCACGGACAGCAGGCCCGCTGACTCCAGCACCCGCAGGGCCTGGCGCAGGGTCGGGCGCGAGATCTCGAGCATGGAGGCCAGCTCCGCCTCGGTGGGCAGGCGGTCGCCGGCCCGCAGGCGGGCGCGCTCGATGCCGTCGAGGATCTGCTCGATGGCCGCCTCGAACGTCCGTCCGGTGCGGATCGGCTGGGCGAAGCGGCGGTCAGCGGACACGGTCAAGGGCGGCGAAGAAGGTCTCGATCTCGTCCTCCAGGCCGACGGTGATGCGGATGGAGGCGGGATCGCCGAACGTGGTCAGGGGGCGAACGATGACACCCTCGCGCTCGAGGCGCCCGGCCATCGCCCCCGCGTCGCCCACGTCGACCGACACGAAGTTGGCCACCGACGGCATCGGATCGAAGCCGCGGGCCCGCAGCCCGTCCGCCAGGAGCCCGCGCAGGCGCTCGTTCTCGGCCCGCCGCTCGGCGATCTCGTCGTCGGCGCCGAGGCTGGCCACGGCCGCGTCCTGGGCCGCCTGCGAGACGTCGAACGTGTTGCGCACCTTGATCAGGGCCGTGGCCACGTCGGGAGGCGCCACCGCGTAGCCGACCCGGAAGCCGGCCAGGCCATAGATCTTCGAGAACGTGCGCAGGACCATCACCCGGCGGCCCGCGGCAGTGTGCTCGGCGATGGCGTCCGGGTAATCCGGGTCGGTCACGTACTCGAAGTAGGCCTCGTCCACCACCGGCAGCACGTGCTCGGGCACGGCGTCCAGGAAGCGGGCCAGGGCCTCCCTCCCCACCATGCCCCCGGTCGGGTTGTTCGGGTTGGTGACGTACGCGACCTTCGTGCGCGGCCCGATCTCCCGCAGCAGGGCGTCGAGGTCGTAGCTGCTCCCGCTCAGCCCGGCCCGCCGCGGGCGTGCGCCCATCTTGACCGCGTCGATCAGGTACACCGGGAACGACGGCCAGCAGAAGGCGACCTCGTCGCCAGGCTCGAGCATGGCGAGGGCGAGGTAGTTGAGGACTCCGTCCACCCCGTTCCCGACCACGATGCGGTCGGCCTCGACGCCGTGCTTCTCGGCGAGGGCCTGGACGAGCTCGTAGCAGCCGCCGTCGGGGTAGCGGTTTCCCTCCTCGGTGGCATGCCGGATCGCCGCGCGGGCTGCGGCCACGGGGCCGTACGGCCCTTCGTTCGAGGCCAGCTTGATGCAGGGGCCGGTGAGGCCCAGCTCGCGTCGCACGAGCTCCACGGGCCGGCCGGGCGAGTAGGGGACGAGGTCGTCCAGGGCGGGCCGGAAGCCGCTCATCCGCCTACCTGGAGGCGCTCGATGACCGCGAGCAGGAACTCGCTCGCCCGGGCACCGTCGACCACGCGGTGGTCGAAGGTGCACGACACCAGGCCGATGTCGCGGACGACGATCTCCTCGTCCCTGACGACCGGCCGGCGGTCGATGCGATGGATTCCCAGGATGCCCACCTCGGGGTAGTTCACCAGGGGCGTGGCGAAGAGGCCACCCAGGCGTCCTGCGCTGGTCACGGTGAAGGTCGAGCCGCGCAGCTCCTCGGGGGCCAGGCTGCCGGCCCGCGCACCCTCGGCCAGGCGCCGGATCTCGGCGTCCAACTCATCCGGCGTGCGCGTGTCGGCGTCACGCAGGACGGGGACGAGGAGCCCCGCGTCCGTCTGCACGGCCAGCCCGAGGTCGTAGCGCTCGTACAGCACGATGGTGTCGCCGTCGAGCCGGGCGTTGAGCTCGGGAACCTGCTTGAGGCCCTCGACCGTGGCGGCCAGCACGCCGGCCACGATCGAGCGCGACCCGCGCGACGCGTTCAGCGCCGTGAAGTCGCACTCCTCGACCACGGTGACCGCCGCTGCCTCGCGGTGGGCGCGGGCCAGGTGCTCGGCGATGGCGCGGCGCACGCCGGCCAGCGGCACCCGCCGGGCCCGCTCGGGCGGCCCCGCGGCCGCGCGCACGTCCTCCTCGGTGATCCGGCCGCCCAGCGCGGCCAGGGCGTCGAGATCGACACCCAGCTCCCCAGCAAGGCGGCGCACGGCCGGGAGGACCTGGACGCGCGGCGGAGCGGCCTCCGCCCCATCCTCGCCGCCGATGACGATGAGGGCGGTGCCGACCGGCACCACATCGCCGGCCTGGGCCAGGATGGCCGTGACCGGGCCGGCCACCGGCGAGGGGATCTCGACCGTCGTCTTGTCGGTCTGGATCTCGACCAGCGGGTCGTCTTCCGCCACCTCCTGCCCGACCTGGACGAGCCAGGCGGCGATCTCGCCCTCGGTCACGCCCTCGCCGAGGTCGGGGAGCCGGAACGTGTACGCCATCAGGCGGCCAGGGCTCGGCGGGCCGCGTCGGCGATGCGCGCGGGCGAGGGCATGTAGTGGTCCTCGATCGTCCAGTACGGGTAGGGCACGTCGTAGCCGGTGACCCGGATCACCGGCGCGCGCAGGTCGAAGATGGCCTTCTCCGCCAGCACGGCGGCGATCTCGGCCGCGTAGCCGCACGTGCGCGGCGCCTCCTGCACGACCACGGCGCGGCCGGTCTTGCCCACCGACGCGAGGAGCGTCTCCTCGTCCAGGGGCCAGAGCGAGCGGATGTCGAGGATCTCGACCGACGCGTCGAGGCCCTCCGCCGCGGCCTCGGCCATGGGCACCATGGCCCCGTAGGCCACGAGCGTCAGGTCGGTGCCGGGCCGGACGATGCGCGCCGAGCCGAGGGGCACGACGTGCTCGCCCTCGGGCACCTCGCCGCGGGCGCTGCGGTAGACGATCTTGGGCTCGAGCACCACCACGGGATCGGGGTCGCGGATGGCCGCGGCCAGCAGGCCCTTGGCGTCGGCCGGGGTCGAGGGAATGACCACCTTGATGCCCGCCGCGTGCACGTACAGCGCCTCGGGCGAGTCGTCGTGCAGCTCCGGCGCCCGCACGCCTCCGCCGTAGGGCATGCGGATGGTGATGGGGAAGGCCATGGCCCCGCCCGTGCGCCAGCGGTAGCGGCCGACGTGGCAGAGGAGCTGGTCGAGGCAGGGATAGCTGAAGGCGTCGTACTGCATCTCGCACACCGGCCGCAGGCCGGCCATGGCCAGGCCGACGGCGGAGCCGAGGATGCCCGCCTCGGCCAGCGGCGTGTCCACGCAACGGTCGGGGCCGAAGCGGTCGCGCAGGCCGGCCGTGGCCCGGAAGACGCCGCCGATGCGCCCAACGTCCTCGCCCAGGACCATGACCGTGTCGTCGCGGGCCATCTCCACGTGGAGGGCGTCGTTGACGGCCTCGAGGAGCGTGCGCGTGGCCGTGCCGGCGGTGGTGCTCATGCGCCCTCCCCGGCCAGGATCCGCCGCAGCTCCGCCCGGTCGGCGGCGATGACCGCGGGCGGGTTGGCGAACGCGGTGTCGAAGACGAGGTCGGGGCTCGGCGCGGGGAAGCTCTCGGCCTCGGCGATGCCCTCACGCATGACGGTCATGGCCTGTGCGCGGATCTCTGCGGCGAGCGAGTCGTCGAGGAGGCCCCGCCGGCGCAGGTAGCCCTCGAAGCGCGAGAGGCACTCGTGCTCGCGCTCCTCCTCGACGCGGGCGGCGTCGATGTAGACGCTCGGGTCGTCGGCCGTGGCGTGCGGGGCCATGCGGTAGGTGACGGCCTCGATGAACGTCGGCCCCTCCCCCGCCCGCGCCCGCGCGGCGGCCGCGCGCACCGCCTCGTACACGGCGAGCACGTCCCCGCCGTCCACGCGTACCCCGGGCATCCCGTAGCCGGCGGCCTTGTCGGCCAGCGTGGCCGCGCGCGTCTGGTCCTGGAGCGGCGTGGAGATGGCCCAGCCGTTGTTGTTGCACAGGAGGATCGTCGGGGCGCCCATGACTGCGGCGAAGTTCGCACCCTCGTGGAAGGCGCCCTCCGACGTGGCCCCGTCGCCGAACAAGGCCAGCGACACCCGGTCCTCGCCCCGCAGGCGCATGCCCCAGGCGAAGCCGGCGGCGTGCGGGACGTGGGTGGCGATGGGCACGCAGATCGAGGCGACGCCGTAGTCGCGCGGGTCCCACCAGCCGTTCGGGTGGCCGCGCCACCAGGCGAGCACGGTCGAGGCGGGCATGCCGCGCAGGAGCCCGATGGCCGACTCGCGGTAGGAGGGGAAGATCCAGTCGCCCTCGTCGAGGGCGCGCACCGCGCCGGCCTGCATGGCCTCGTGGCCGTAGAAGATGGCGTACGTCCCGATCCGGCCCTGCCGGTGGAAGACGACCGAGCGCTCGTCGTAGGTGCGCAGCAGCACCAGATCGCGGTGCAGCGCGAGCAGGCCGTCGTCGTTCAGGCCGTCGACGGTCCCGTCGGGGACGGTCTCGCCGTCGCCGATGACGCGCCGGAGGGCGGCGTCCGAGCTGGCTGGGATCACTCCTTCGCTCCCCTCGTGAGGAGCGAAGAGTAAATCGCTTTCTCTTTACACGTCAAGGGGACCCACCACGCTGGCATGCTTGCACCGTGACCCCCGGACAGCCGCTCCGCCTCGACGCCCGCCGCGAGGAGGTGCTGCGGCACGTGGGAGGTCTCGTGGCCGGTGCCTGGCTCAGCTTCGATGCCGCCCGCCCACAGGAGCCGCCCATCGACGACGCCCTCCGCGCCCTGCTTGCCGGCGGGCTCCCGGAGGAGCCGACGCCGGTGGTGCAGGCGCTGAACGAGGCCGCCACGATCCTGGACGAGAGCCTGGCCCAGACGCGGCCGCGGTGGTTCGGCTTCATCGGCTCATCCGGGCTCGAGGTTGGCGTCGTGGCGGACCTCCTGGCCTCGACGTTCGACGTCAACCTCGCCGGCAACGCCCACGCGGCCACCGAGGTGGAGCGGCAGGCCCTGGAGTGGCTGGCCGCCTTCCTCGGGTACCCCTCGGCCGCCGGAACGTGCACGAGCGGCGGGATGCTCTCCAACCTCACCGCGCTGGCCGCGGCGCGCGAGCGCGCGCTGCCAGGCAGCCGCGAGACGGGCCTCGGCGGCCGGCAGCTCGCCGTCTACTGCTCGAGCGAGGCCCACTACTCCGTGACCCGCGCGGCCGAGCTCCTCGGCCTGGGCGCCCGCGCCGTTCGGGCCCTCCCGATCGACGAGCGCCGCCACGTCGTGCCCGCGCAGGTGGCGGCGGCCATCGAGGCCGACCTCGCCGCGGGCGTGGTACCCGTGGCCGTCGTGGGCAGCGCCGGGACAACGCTGACCGGGGCCATCGATCCCCTGGACGAGCTCGCCGACGTGTGCGCCGCGTTCGGCGTGTGGCTGCACGTCGACGGGGCCTACGGCCTGCCCGCCGCCGCCGCGCCGTCCGCGACCGACCGCTTCAAGGGCCTGGAGCGCGCCGACTCGCTGTCGGTCGACGCCCACAAGTGGCTCTACCTGCCCAAGGCCTGCGGCGTCGTGCTGGTCCGCGACGAGGAGGCCCTGAGCGCGGCCTTCGCCCACTCCGAGAGCTACCTCCTGCACGAGGAGGGTGAGCTCCACGCCTGCGACACCACCCTTGAGTACTCCCGGCCGTTCCGGGCCCTGAAGCTGTGGCTGGCGTTCCGCACCCACGGCGCGGCCGAGTTCCGGGCCGCGCTGGAGCGCAACCTCGCCCAGGCGCGGCTCCTGGCCGAGGAGGTGCGCCGGTACCCCGACCTGGAGCTCCTGGTCGAGCCTGAGCTCTCCATCGTCCCGTTCCGGCATGTCCCGCCCGGCGTCCGCGACCTGGACGGCCACAACCTGCGTCTGGCCTCCGCCCTGCAGCAGGACGGGCGCGTGTTCGTGGCCGCGGCCACGGTGGACGGCCGCACCTGCCTGCGCCCCTGCATCGTCAACTTCCGGACGTCCGACGACGACGTGTGCGCGCTGGTCGCCGTGACCAGGGAGATCGGTGCCCGAATCGCCCCGGCGGCTGCCTAGCAGGATAAGGTGGCGGAGATGGTCGAACGTGCGCTGCTCGAGGCTCCGGTCGACGTCGTCAGGGCGCCGGACACGGCCCTGCGCGAGGCCAACCTCGACACCGCGGCCACCACGCCGGCCACGCCCACGGTGGTCGCCCGGGTGCTCGAGGTGCTGCCCTGGTACGGCTCCGTCAACCGGGGCTCGGGCATCCGCTCGCGGGTCACGAGCGAGATCTACGAGGAGGCGCGCACCACCGTCCACCGCCTCATCGGCGCGCGGGCCGACCAGGCCGTGATCTTCGTGCGGGCGGCCACGGACGCCATCAACAAGGTGGCGCGCAAGCTCCTCACCCAGCACGGCGCGGACACCATGGTCATCACCACGGAGGCCGAGCACCACGCCAACCTCCTGCCGTGGCGCTGGCTCGACGTCCGCCACGTCGGCCTGCTGCCGGACGGGACGCCCGACACCGACCACCTGGCCGCCCTGTGCCGCGAGCACCGCGGGAACCTGCGCCTGGTCTCGGTCAGCGGGGCCTCGAACGTGACCGGCCACGTCCCCGACCTGCCCGTGTGGGCGCGGCTGGCCCACGAGGCGGGCGCGGAGCTGTTCGTCGACGGCGCCCAGCTTGCACCCCACCGGGCGCTCGAGCTCGCGGCCATGGGCATCGACCACATCGCCTTCTCCGGGCACAAGATCTACGCGCCCTTCGGCTCCGGCGTGCTCGTCTCGCCCGTGGACTTCATCGAGGGCGGCCCGCCCGACATCTGGGGCGGCGGCGCCGTGGCCGACGTCTCGCTTGACCTCATCGAGTGGAACTGCGCGCCGGGCCGCGACGAGGCCGGCTCGCCCAACGTCCTCGGGGCCGTGGCCCTGGCCACCGCCCTCGAGACGCTGCACGAGATCGGCTTCGACCGCCTGCGGGCGCACGACGACGCCCTCATCGCCCAGATGGAGGCGGAGCTCGCCTCCGTGCCCGGCCTGTACCGGCCGCCGACGCCCTGCGGGAGATCGGGTGGGCGTGTCCACCTTTGCCTTCCCCGGGCTTCCGGCGCGCGACGTGGCCCGGCTCCTGGCCGACGACCACGGGGTGTCGGTGCGGGCGGGTCGTTTCTGCGCCCACCCGCTCACCCGCCATCTCCTGGGGCAGATGGGCCTCCCCGTCGACGGCGGCCTCGTACGTGTCAGCCTCGGCGGCTCGACCAGCGGCTGGGAGGTCGAGCGTCTCGGCCACGCCCTGCGTGCCATCGCCGCCGGGCGGCCGGCGGCCACGCTCGTCGAGTAGCAGCGCCGTGGCCGTCGCGCCGGAGGTGCGCTTCGCCCGGAGCGGCGAGATCGACATCGCCTACCAGGTTCTCGGCGACGGCCCGACCGATCTGGTCGTCGTGCTGGGCGCCTTCACGCACCTCCACGTCCTCTGGGAGGAGCCACGCTACCGCCGCTGGTGCGAGCGGCTGGCGGAGTTCACCCGCGTCATCCTCTTCGACAAGCGCGGCATGGGCCTCTCCGACCGGGTTCCGGCGGGCACGCTCGAGGAGCGCATGGAGGACGTGCGCGCCGTCATGGATGCCGCCGGCAGCCGGCAGGCGGTGCTCCTCGGCGTGTCCGAGGGCGGTCCCATGTGCATCGTCTTCGCCGCCACCTACCCGGAGCGGACGCGAGCCCTCGTCCTGGCCGGCGCCGAGGTCAAGGAGGAGACGACCGAGGACTGGCCCTACGGCGAGGCCACGCTGGCCGAGCACGAGGAGTTCCTGCCCACCATCCCGGGCCGATGGGGCAAGGGCCTCGGCGTCGCCGCCATCTGGCCGAGCGCGGGCCTGGACCCGGCGGTCCAGGCCTGGTGGGGCCGGCTGCAGGTGGCGTCGGCCACGCCGCGCATCGCCGAGCAGGTCATGCGCATCGCCTTCCAGATCGACGTCCGGGCCGTCGCCCCAACCGTGCGTGTACCCACGCTCATCGTCCATGCCGTCGGGGACCGTGTCTGCCACATCGGCAACGCCCGCTGGCTGGCCGAGCACGTACCGGGCGCTCGGCTCGTGGAGCTCGACGGCGAGGACCACGCGCCCTGGGGCACGGGCGACCGATGTGCTCGTCGAGGAGGTGCGCGAGCTCGTGACCGGCTCCCGCGAGGCAGCCGAGCCTGACCGCGTCCTGGCCACGGTGCTCTTCACCGACATCGTCGGGTCGACCGAGGAGGCCCGCCGGCGCGGTGATGCCAGTTGGGCGGAGCTGCTCGAGCGCCACCACGAGCGCGTTCGCGGGGAGCTCGACCGGTACCGCGGCCGCGAGATCGACACGGCCGGCGATGGCTTCCTGGCCAGCTTCGACGGTCCGGCGCGCGGGATCCGGTGCGCGCTGGCCGTCCGCGAGACGGTCGGTGCGCTCGGCCTCGGCGTTCGCGCCGGCCTGCACACCGGCGAGTGCGAGCTGGTGGGCGGGCGGCTCCGGGGCATCGCCGTCCACATTGGAGCTCGCGTTGCGGCGCAGGCGCACTCCGGGGAGGTGCTCGTGTCCCAGACCGTCCGTGATCTCGTGGCCGGGTCGGGGATCGCGCTCGAGGACCGCGGCCTGCACGCCCTCAAGGGCCTGGACGAGGAGTGGCGCCTCTTCGCCGTCGAAGGTTGAAGGGCAGCGCTCGTCCGGTTCGCTACAGTGAGCGCCGCGGGTCAGGACCCCGGCCCGCGGCCTGGCGCATTCGTCTAGGGGCCTAGGACGCCGCCCTCTCACGGCGGTAACACGGGTTCGAATCCCGTATGCGCTACTCGCGAAAGCCCCTGCTACGGCGGGGGTTTTCTTGTCAGCACCCACCGTGGCCAACGGGGTCAGAAGCGACCAAGACGCCCGAGATTGGACCAGGATTGGACCACGCCTGGGCAGCTAGACAGACGGCCCCACTTCCGGTGGCTCCCAATCGACGCGCAGGTCGCGAGCGCGCCACCTATCGACCGCGAGCCGCTCGCGCAGGAACTTGTCGAGCGTTCGCGTGGCTTGGTAGCGCGTCCTTTGAAGTCCGCGGTCGGCGGCAGTTGTAGCAGCGCAGAAGCACTAACATCCTTGACCAATGCTGCAGAGGAGCTTGCGAGGGGGGGTTGCGGGCGCGGTCGCGACGGTGGTGATGACGCTCGAGCAGCCCCTCGACAAACGCCTGTTCGACTCCAAGTACGACGACGTCGAGATCCTGGGCAAGCTCGTGACGCGCGGCGACGACTGGCAACCCATCGGCTTCGCGCTCCACGTACAGAACGGCGCGATCCTGGGCGCCGCATACGCGCGGCTCAAGCCATCCCTGCCGGGGCCGGCGGTCCTCCGCGGCCTGCTGGTGGGCCTCATCGAGCACCTCGCGACCTGGCCGATGACCGTGCTGGTCGACCGCTACCACCCCGCCCGCAAGGAGCTGCCGAAGCTCGCCGCCAACCGCCGAGCTTTCGGCCAGGCGACGATCCGCCACGCAGTGTTCGGCATCGTCCTCGGGGTGCTCGAGGACGCGCTCAACGACCGCGGCGCATAGCTCACGTTGTAGCTCGGTGAGCTCGTCGCTTTCATGCGCCTGCTGGGAGGCGAGGCGCTTCGGTCACCCCGAGGGGCGTGTGTGGGGCTACACGTCGGGTCGATCCTCGCGCGCATCGGCGGCTGGCCCGCGGCGTAGCGTGTGCGCCAGGTCCGTCATCATGAATCGCGCATGGACAAGCCGCGCATCTTCCTCGGGTCGTCGGGCGAGCAGGCCAAGCTGCTCCGGGCGATCGCGCGCGGGCTCTCAGAGGTTGCCGACGTCGAGCCGTGGACGACGACGTTCAACCCGGGGCGGTCCACCCTCGACCGGCTCGTCGAGCTCTCCCAGGAGGTCGATTTCGCCGCGTTCGTGTTCGCCCGGGACGACTGGACCACGACCGATGCGTCCCCGTCCGGCCAGGCGTCGCCGCGCGACAACGTGGTGTTCGAGGCAGGACTGTTCGGCGGTGCGCTCGGCATCCGACGCACCTTCATCCTCCACGCGCACGGTTCGAAGCTGCCGAGCGACCTGCTCGGGCTGACCTCCGTCCGCTACGACCCGGCCACCAGCCCGGCCGAGGTTCGTGCGATCAACCAGAGGCTCCGGAAGGCGATCGAGACCGAGGGTCGCCGCGGCCCGATCGAGGGGCTGTGGTGGCAGCTCTCGCTCACCATGCGCAGCGAGGACGAGCCGTCGGCGATCGGCCTCCTGCGCATCGCGCGGGACCGCGACGGCGGCATGAGCGTGACCGGCCGGGCCTGGCAGGAGGACGGCACCGTATCGGCCCGCTACTGGAGCGAGGCCGCGAAGGAGCGCAGGGATCCGGCCGGCGTCTTCTACTTCTGGAAGGGCGAGCGCCCTCGGCACCCGAATGCCCCTCAGCTCGAGGGCAGCGGGGAGATCAGCCTGGAGACGGTGGACCGCGGCACCGGGTACTGGACGACACGGTCGGATCGCGATCCCGGGCTGAATGCCCGAACCGCCGGCGTCTACCTTCGAGCTGACCCGACAGACCTCGACGTGCTGGATGGCGGGAGCGAGGAGGAGCGAGCCCAGCTCATCGCGCAGCGCCTCCTGGAGTGGAAGTCGGCCGCGAACGCGTTCTGAGGACCGAACGCGTCCGCGTCGCGCGGCGCGCTCAGCTGGCGGCAAACCTGCTGACGAGTTCCTCCTGCCCAGACGTCTCCACCGCGCGCGGCCCCCGCGCCGCCCGGACGGACGCGATCGCGGCAGCCGGCGAGAGGCCGGCGTCGACCAACGTGCAGGCGGCGATCATCCCGCTCCGTCCGAGGCCACCCAGGCACGTCAGGACGACCGACTCGCCTCGCCTGAGCGCGTCCCGACACCAGCCGACGAGGTCGGCGGCCTCGCTCAGCGAGCACGTTCCCTGGTCGGGCACGGGAAGCCAGCGGTAGTTGAGCCCGAACGCCTCGGCTCTGCTGCCGAGATCGGGAACGCCGGCCCAGTCGAGCTCGGCATCCGTGGACAGGCACAGCAGTCGATCCACGCCGTCGGCGCGCAGTTGGGCAAGGTCCGTCTCGAGGTCGCGATCGCGGTCCCGCCGCCCGGGACAGATCGTCATCCCGAGGCGGCCGGGCCCGACGTGCGGGGATTCGACCCAGTCGACCCGCAGCACGAGGTTGGCCCTTACGGTGGTGGCGACCTGGTCGGCAAGCGAGCATGCGGCGATGAGGGCCGATTGCTTCTGCAGCTGCGACGGCTCCGGAAAGCCAAGCGTGTGAACGGCGTAGCGCAGGGCGGCCACCTGCAGCTGCAGCGGGTTGCGATCGTCGTGGCAGACCTGGCCGACCAGGCTCCGCAGGACCCGGAGGATCTCCCAGGCGCGCACGAGGTGCGGGGATTGCACGTCCTCGGGAAGGTCGGCAACCGGGGCGCGCAGATCGGCGACCTGGCGGAGGGCGAGGGTGATCGAGATCGCCTCTCGCAGCTGGGCGTCGTCGTCGATGGGCGTGAGCAGGTAGAGCAGGTCGTTCTCGAACTTCGCCAGATCCTTGAGGACGTGCCCGCGACCGGCGTGGAAGAAGTCGATGACCCACACGTTGTCGTGCGCGTCGACCAGGATGTTGGCCGCGTTGAGATCGCCGTGCACGTATGACACGTAGTGGTAGTCCTGCGCGGGGAGAAGGGTGTGTGGGAGGAACTCGTCGTAGAACTCGGAGACGTTCGGCAGCTCGAGTCCGCCGGGGAACTTGAGCACCGTCCGGGTCGCGTCGGGCACCAGGGCTGCGACGGCGGCTCGCACGTTCGGGGCCTTGTCGGCGGAGAACTGGTAGTGGGAGAAGAGCGGCAGCCGCTCGTAGCGAGCCGCCGCGTACAGCGGCCCGAGGATCTCGTCGAAGGCGGTCTGCACGAGCGAGGCCAGCTGCGGGGTCGGAACGTCTGCCGCGAACATCGACTGCAGTGTCCGCACGCCGCCCTGGCCCATCGCCGCGTAGGAGTACTTGAGGCCGGCGCGGTTGCCGAGGTCGACGAAGCCGCGAACGCGCGGGGCGTTGTTGCCGAGCACGTCCTCGACCTGCTCAAACGCCACCCGCTCCTGGGCGATCGACCGGTTCGGGCCGAGCTTGACCACCGCCGGTGCGTGCTGCTGACCGAGGGCGTCCCGGCTGACGGCTCGCCACACGGTGGCGTCGGAGAAGCCGCCGTGCAACGGATCGAGACCCACCTCGCTGCTGTCGCGGAAGAGGTGGGCCACGATGCTCCGGTCGTCGTCCTGTAGCGCGGCCGCCTGACTCCCACCGATCCGAGGTTCGAAGCCCAGCGGATGCCGGGGCAGCTCGAGCTCGGCTCCCGGTCGCAACCAGTCGACGAAGTCTGCGAGGGAGTCGAAGCAGCTCACGCCAAGGATCTTGTCGAGCTGCGAGAGGGCGTTGAAGTGCTGCGTACGCGATGCGCTGGCCGTGAGCGCAGAGCACGTCGCGAGCTCGTCGATGCGGAGACGCGTCCTGAGCTCGTAGAGCAGGAAGCTCACCTTCGCCTCGGTCCAGACGCCGACGACACCGACGCGCAGCGGTTCGCCGCCGTGCTTGCGCCGGATCCGGTCAAGCTGTGCCTCGAGGTCGGTGCCCTCGAGGTCGTTCAGCGTGATCGAGTCGACGATGCACTCGTTGGCAGCCGCCTCCGCCCCCTCGTCCATCTCCAGCACGAGGCGGGCGCCGACAGTGCCCTTGATGCAGTGCGCGCCGAAGCGCTCCAGGTGCTCGCGCTGTGCGGGATCCTCCGCGTCGTGCCAGTCGCGGATGTGGACGAGGTCGATCGCATCCGAGGGCAGGCCTCGCGCCCACTGGATCAGCTGGGCCAGCGGCCCCGCGGCCGGTTCCGGCCCGTGCAGGCGGCTCGCCTCCGAGTAGCCGACGTGGAGCAGGTTCGGCAGCGGATCGTGAGGGCCGATCGGGTCGACGAAGTCACGTTGCAGGCACTGTGTAATCAGGACGGTCGCCATCTGACCCCCGAAGTCTGCGCCCAGGACGCGGCGCATGCGGCCGACCCTCGACGTCGTGAAGGCGAGGCATCAGGCTCCGGTCGGAGCCGGTTCGCCTGACATGGCCTGGGAGCTGATCAACATCTTCCGCTACACCAATGAAGGACACCTCGTCGAGGGGTGGGTACAGACGGATACCTACGACTTCCTGCGCCAGCTCAGCGCATTCGGGAGCTGACGGCTGGCGCGACCCGACTCAGCACGGCTGGTGCAGGTGATAGCTCGGGTGGGCCGCGATCGCCTCCGCCCACGTCGCGAAGTGCTGCAGGTACGTCGGGCTGAGGCTCTTCCAGGCCGAGTCGTCGGCGCAGTAGATCGTCGAGGCCGTGGGGTACGACGATGCGTAGAAGCCGTTCGGGTCGTACGGCACTGCGCCACCACCGCCGCCACCACCGCCACCCAAGTTCGTGCCGACGTACTTGACGTAGGCCGCGACCCAGTTGCTCGCCTCCTGGCGCTGGGCGGTGCGGAGCGCGAGCTTGCCGGCGCAGACGAGGTCGTGGAGCTTGTTCTCGAGTTTGTCCTTCGTTCGCGCGCCCCACTTGCCGGCGTACGGCTCGGGCCACAGGTTTGTGATCGCGTTCGACCCGCCGAGCTCGAGGCTGACGAGGTGGTCCTCATGCGCGCGCGGCACCCAGACGACGTGGTAGCGGGCATATACGGCGGTCTTCTCCGAGGTGGGCACGTTGCGGACGCTGCTGGCGTAGCCGGGCGTGCAGACCCGCGCCGTGGTCGCGTTGGCGAACGCCGCGCCGGGGGTGAGCCGCGGGTTGGGCATGTCGACGCTCGGCACCTGAACGGCGACGGCGACTGCTGCCCACAACGCGACAGCGAGAACGGCAAGCGCAACGATCCGGTACGGACGGGTAATTCGTGCGTGAGGGTAAGGCGGACGTCGGTCGCCCACCATCACCCTGACCGTGGGACAGGGCGTCGCGCTCCTCTCGCTAGGTGCCAAAGCGGCCCGCGCCGCATCATCGACGCCGGTAACATGCGCCGAACAGGATGCGAGTGGCCGGGATCACGGCACTCGGCGAGCCCGTCGAGATCTTCGAGGTGGACGAGCTGGCGACGCCTGCCGCAGGCGAGGTCCTCATCGACGTCGTCGCCGCCGGCATCGGCAACTGGGACGAGCTTGTCAGGATCGGCAGCTGGCAGATCGGCGGCCCGGCTCCGATGGCGCTCGGGACGGAGGCGGCCGGGACGGTCGCAGCGGTCGGCTCCGGCGTGGCCGAGCTGCGCGAGGGCGACGAGGTGATGACACATCCGCTGCCGCTCCGGCGTCACGGGACGTGGGCGGGGAGGGTGCTCGCGCCGGCGGCGACCGTCGCGGCCCGGCCGCCAGAGGCGTCATGGGAAGCCGGCGGAGCCTTTCCCATTCCGGCGCTCACTGCGGCTCAGGCACTCGACGAGGCTCTCGGGATCGAGAGCGGCGGCTGGGTCGTCGTCAACGGAGCCGGCGGAGTCACGGGTGGCCTGCTCGTCCAGCTCGCCGCGGCTCGGGGCGCCCGCGTGATCGCGACCGCGAGCGCGAAGAAGGCCGAGCGCATCCGCGACTACGGCGCGTCGGAGGTGCTCGACTACCACGGCGACTGGCCTGCGCTCGTTCGCGAGATCACCGGCGGCGGCGCGCCCAAGGCCGTCAACGCTGCCCCCGGGCAGGCGGCCACCACGTTGAAGGCGGTTGCTGACGGCGGCCGCCTCGCCACGATCACGGGCGACCCGCCGCGGGAGGAACGGGGCGTCGCCGTATCCGACGTCTACGTCCGGCCCGATGGTCGGCAGCTTTCGGCCCTCGCGGAGCTGCTGGCCCACGGCACCCTTAGCGTGCCGATCGCGTCCGTCCGTCCGCTCGAACACGCGGCGCAAGCGCTGCGCGAGGTAGTCGCGGGAGCGGACGGCGCGATCGTCCTGTCACTCCGAACCTAGGCCGGCCCCCATGGTCCCGCCCGAGATCAGACTGCTGCCGTAGACCTTGCGAACCGTGCTGGGGTACCAACGCACACCGCCCTGGGCCGTGGTGACACCCTCTTCGTTGAGTCCTGCGGCGATCGAAGACCACGACTTGCCGGCATCCCGCTCGCGCCGGATGCGGCCACGGATCTCGCCGGAGAGAGTTCGCGGCCGACCGAACCGCACTCCTTGCGCCTTCTTCCTGGCCATGCCGTCCTTCGTGCGCTGCGAGATCAGGCGCCGCTCGAGCTGTGCGAAGGTCGCTAGTACGTGCGCCATCGCCTCACCGCCGGGCGTAGAGGTATCGACGCAATCGGATTCACGATCGGCGTGCTCCACCTCAACCTATGGCTCGCCGTCCTCCTGATCGGCGCGCAGGCATTCCTTTTCGCCCAGATCGGTCTCCGACTTGGCACGCACCTCAACGAAAGGCTGCGCGAGGGAGCAGAACAGCTCGCCGGACTCGCCCTCATCGGGCTCGCGTTCCTGCTCGCCGCCGAGAAAGCCGGTTGACGCTGGCCTCATCTGGCACCCGTCGCGGGGCCAGAGCGCAGCCGCGAACAACTGCCAGCGCACCGGCCTCGCCGGCTGCTCATCTTTGACCACCCATAGATACGCCGCCATGCGCTGCTCGAGCCTGGTACCTCAAGGGTGGGGCGTCGCGCCACTAGTAGCCTCGTCGTGCTCATCACGCCGTCGCCGGCCGCGGAAGGCAAGGGGCGCGTGCGGTTCGCGCAGCCGGGCCGGGGTGCGTGTGGAAACCCACCCTGGTCTGAGCACTCCTTTTAGGCGTCGCGTGGGTCAACCGGTTCGACGCAGTGTCCGGTTCGTGCAATGTTTCCTGAGCATTCCGCCGCATTAGGGCACCGCGAGCCGACTGGAGGTACCGATGACGCTCCCGACCATCATGAGGGGCAGGCACCGGTTCACGTGCCTGGCTGCGGGGGCGGCCGCGGTGATCGGCGGCCTTGGGCTGGTCGCGCCCGCGCGGGCGGCGGGTGTTGCGCCGGGCGGGCCGGGCGCCCCATCGTACTTCGATCTGGCGAGAAAGGACTGCCTCGGCACGGCGGCGGGCACCGGGTCGAAGGTCTGGTACACGGTGGCAGGCGGGGTGCTGTCCGACGTTTACGAGCCGACGATCGATAACACCGACGTGAGCACGCTGCAGTACATCGTGAGCGACGGGGCAACGTTCACCGACCTGCAGACGCGCGACATGACCTATACGGTCGCCGCCGACTCCTCCGGCATGGCGTGCACGGTCACCTCCTCCGACACAAAGCACGGCTTCGGGCTGGTCACCACCTACATCACCGATCCGGCGCGCGACACCGTGCTGATGAAAACGCAGCTGGAGGACCTGCCCGGCTCCAGCACGAACCTGGCCGCCCTGCACCTGTACGCGCGGCTTGACGCCCACGTCAACGGCAACGGCGGGGGCGGAAGCCAGAACGCCGGCGCCAACTCCGGCGTGCTGGACCCGAGCGGGATTCCCGTGATCTTCAGCGCCAACACCGTCACGAACGCTGTCAACCGGGACTATGCGGTGCCGACCTACATGGCTCTGGCGGCGAGCCCAGCTCCGTCCGCCGCGAGCGTCGGCTACGCGGGGACGGCCAGCGACGGTCTCACCCAGCTCGATGCCACGCACGCGCTGACCGCTTATGGCTCGGCGCCCGACGGGCACATCGTGGCCACCGAGGAGGTGACGACCGGCGGCCGCCCGGTGACCCTTGCACTAGGTTTCGGCCGGACCCAGGCGCAATCGACATCTGCGGCCGACGGATCGCTGAGCAATCCGTTCGGCCAGACATCAGCGACGTACCGCCACGGATGGACGCTGTACGACGCCGGGCTCAAGCCACCGCCGACCAGCTTCCCGGGGCTGACGCCGACCCAGGCCGCCAGTCTGGACAGCCACTACTACCTGTCGGCTAACGTCTTGAAGGCGAGCGAGGACAAGACGTTTCGGGGCGCGGTCGTCGCGTCGCTTGCCAGCCCGTGGGGTCAGGCGGTCTCGGCCGGGGTGTTCGCCGGTAGCGAGCCCTCGTATTTCGGCTCCTACCGAGAGGTGTTCGCCCGGGACCTGTATGAGGCGTTCACCGGGCTGCTGGCCGACGGGGACATCGCCACGGCGCGGGCAGCGACCCTGTTCCTGTTCGACCGGCAGCAACTGCCGGACGGCTCGATGCCACGCAACTCGCTGCTCAACGGCAAGCCGGCCCCGGACACCGGCGGGACCCAGCTCGACGAGGCGGCTTACCCGATCCTGATGGCGTACCTGGCCGGTCTCGGCGGCGACGCCGCGCTGTATCAGCACCACATCAAGGCGGCCGCGGACTTCCTGGTCTCGCATGGGCCGTCGTTCGGGGTGGAGCGCTGGGAGGAGCAGAGCGGCTACTCGCCGTCCACGATCGCCGCTGAGATCGCCGGCCTGACTGCCGCCTCGGCCATCGCTGCCGCGCACGGTGACACTGCGCGTGCAGAGCTGTACCAGGCCACGGCCGACGACTTCCAGCGCATGATCAAGACCTGGACAGTGACGACGACCGGGCCGTACGCCCCGCGCTACTTCATCCGGGTGTCCAAGACGGGGGACCCGAACGCGGCGATCAGCTACAACCTCGGCAACGGCGGTCCCACCCTGGATCAGCGCGCCGTAGTCGACGGCGGCTTCCAGGAACTGGTCCGGCTCGGCGAGCTTCCGGTCGCCGACGCCGACGTGCAGGCATCGCTGGCCGTGGTCGACAAGCAGATCTCCGTGTCCACGCCGAGCGGTACCGGCTACTACCGGTACGGGAACTCCGCCGCGCTTGGCAGCGCCGACGGGTACGGCGACTGCTTCCAGCCAAGCCAGGACTCGTGCACGGTCGTCGGCGCCCCGTGGCCACCGACCGACGCCGGCACCGGGCACCTGTGGCCGAACCTGTCCGGCGAGCGCGCCGAGTCCAACCTGGCCGCGGGTGACACCAGCGGCGCCGGATCCCTACTGCAGGCGATGACCAGCTTCTCATTCGGCGTAGGGCTGGTGCCCGAGCAGGCCTGGGAGGACCCGGACGTGCCCGCTTCGCCGTTCGGCAGCGACCCGGCGACCGCTTCCATCGGGTTCACCGACGGCAAGGCGGCCGGGTCGGCGTCGCCGCTGACCTGGGCTCAGGCGCAGGAGCTGCGGCTGGTCGTCTCCCTGGGTGTCGGCCACAACGTGGACACCCCGGGGGTCACGGTTGAGCGGTATGTCGCCCATGGGCCACCGGGCGAGCTGCCCGTGACGATCACCGCGCCAACGCCGGGCAGCACCCTGGCCGTGTCCTCCACGACCGTGACGGGGACGACGGCGCCCGGAGCGGCGTTGAGTGTCGCGTCCGACGACACCACGACCGGGGCGCCGGCCTCGGTGACCAGCACGGTCGCAGCCGCCGACGGGTCGTTCTCGGTTTCCGTCCCAGTCAGCTTCGGCAGCAACGTGATCACCGTGGGCGCCAGCGCGGCGAGTGGGCGGTTCACCGGGTACTCCCAGGTCACCGTCACCAACGAGGGCGGCGGCAGCACCGTGCTTGATGTGACCGACCCGACAGCCGACGACAACGGACCGGGCACTTACAAGTACCCGACCTCGTCCGACTTCGTGGCGGGGTCGTTCGACCTGACCCGCTACCAGGTGCTCAGCGACGGCACCTTTGCCTACGTGCGGGTCACGCTGCGCACCCTGGTCCCGACGTTCGGAGTGATCGACGGGGCGCAGTTGCTGGACGTGTACGTGCACGTGCCCGGCGCATCGCCCACCTCGACCGCCGCCGCCTTCCTGTCCCGCAACTACTCGATTGTGTCCTCGGGCGCATGGAGCCAGCGGATCGAGGTCCAGGGGTTCGCCGCGCCGGTGTGGATGCGCGCCGGCGGCGGCACGGTGGGCACCCCATTCGTGCTCGCCAACGGGAGCGACAAGACGATCACGATCGCGCTGCCGGAGGCGCAGTTCGGCACGCCAGGCTCCGGCTGGGGATTCACCGTCGTGCTGACCGGCCAGGACGGCTTCAGCCCCGACCAGGCGCGCGGGTTTGCCCCGACACCTCAGCCGTTCCTGTTCGGGGTATGTGCACCGGGCGGGACCTCGCCGATCTGCTCGGTCGACCCCGCCACCGTGCCAAAAGCCATCGACGTCATCACGCCACCGGGAGTCTCCCAGGCCACCGAGCTCAACCCCACCCTCGGCCCAGTCGTGATCGAGCCGGTGACCGTCCCCTGAGAGGGCACCGGCAAGATCGTCGACAGTCACCACCCATGTTCGCAGGCGCTCATCTACGGGGGTGGGTGTGCGGGATTGGCTGGCGGCTATGCGCGGCGGCGAGCTCCAACTTCCCCGCGTCCCGCTCCTCCGGGGGAATCGGTGGGCAGGGCCCTACCGGTCCGGCCGGCGCGACAGGCCCACGGGCCCGTCGGGCACAGCCTCGAACACGGTCGTCTCGACGACCGCCGTGAGCCTCCGGGCACAGGCTCAACCGCCGACGCGGACGCGGCGTGCCCATCCGGGAAGGTCGCGCTTGGCGGCGGTGCAAGGACCTTCGGGATCACGACTCGGACCGCCGACATCGTCGTCATCACCGAGTCGTATCCGACTCCGATCGGGGCAACACCGCGCACGGGGTGGCACGCCCAGGCCCAGCAGATCACCGGCGGAACCGACGTGTGGTCGATCGAGGCCCGAGCTGTTTCGCGAAACGTGTGGCCCCCATCGGTCTGATCGCCTAGAGCGTGGGTGATATCGCCTGCTTCGGCTTTGAATGCCGTTGCGAAGACTCGTCGTGGCGGAAGCCGGCTAAAGGGAGCTACAGAAGGAGGCGCTGAGACGCGAGGGATTCCATCGATTGACATCGGCTTTGCGTCAGCGTAGACCGACTGAACTCAGGCCGTCATGGCCAGTTCGAACGAGGGTACCGAGGTGCGTGGAGTCGACAAGAGGGGCGGGCTGCGAGAGGCGGCCAAGCAGGGCGTCCGGCGTCGCCTCAGCGCGCGGCGAGCCTTGGTTGCACTTGGCGTGTTGCTCTCGCTCGTGGCGTGGGCCTCCGCGGGTGGTCCAGCCCCCGCCACACGCGGCACCCGGGGTCATCGTGTCGGGTCGAGGAGAGCACGCCCGGTGTCCGAGATCGTGTTTGCCAGCGATCGAGGGAACGCGAATCTCGGGGGGCTCTACTTCCTTTCGACGACGCGCGCCCCAATGGACGTGTCGCGCAGCCTGTACCGGGAATCCCGTGGCGCGATTTCGCCCGACGGACAGATGGTGGCGTTTTGGAGCGATCGAACGGGGTCCCAGCAGGTCTATCTCGCACGCTCGGACGGCACCGGGCTTCGGCAGCTGCCGCCTTTCACCGGCACGACCGGGACGGAGACGGGGCCGTTGGCGTTCTCGCCTGACGGTTCACGGCTCTTGGTGAGCGAGATGGGCGTCGACGTGTGCTCGCTCTTCCTGGTCGACGTCCAGTCACTCCAGACGGCCCCCCTTGGGGTCGGCTGCGCGACGGCGTCGCCGTGGTCGCCCGACGGGTCGCGGATCGCCGCGATCGCCGGGCCTGGACCGACCCACGCGGTTGTGTATGACACGAGCGGGCACGCCCGGTTCTCGGTGCCCGGGGGCGATGCCCTGTGGTCCTCGCGGGGGCTACTCGCGGTCGCGAGCCCGGACGGCGCGTCCACGGCCATCGTGGATGAGCAGGGCTCACCCGTGGCCGATGTCCCAGCGACGGCGCGGGCCTGGTCGCCGGACGGAAGCCGCCTGGTGCTCACGCGCCCCGGCGCCATCATCCTGGCCGACTCCCTTCAGCCGCTGCGCACACGCGTGCTGGTCCAGGGTCCCAATGACTGGTCAGCCGCCGCCGCGTTCACCCCCGATGGCGGCGCCGTCGCCTACCAATCACCCTCCGACGCCTGGGATGCGATCTCGATCACCGACAACACGACCCAACCCCTGCCGGGTCAAGGCGTGTGGGCGGCCGATGGGCGCTATGCCTTCACGCTGCCGCTGAAAGCGGCCCGGGCCGGTGGTTGGCCACGCATCAAGATCGAGATCGGCGATACCTTCGGTCGGAACGCGCGCCCGGCCGGTGTCTTCCCCTTCGACGGCGACGGCGTCTCGCAACTCACGTGGTCTGCCGACGGCAGCCGCCTGCTCTTCGAATCGAGCGCGGGCGTTCCCCGCGAACTGTGGGCCGTCCGCCCCGACGGGTCCCATCTCCACCGCCTCACGCCGCCCGGCGGCCCCGACGCCTCAGCCCCGGCCTGGTCAGCGGACGGCAGGCGGCTGCGCATACACGCAGGGACGCCTCGACGGCATGTGCGGGCTCTGCAATCACTTCGTGGCCATCGCCGCTCCGGACGGCAGAGTCCGAACGATCATGCCCGGCGACACCCCCTCGTGGGCGCCCTCCGGCAAGCAACTCGTGGTCAGCGTCTGCTGCGGTGGGGAGCTCGATGTCGTGACGGTCGACGGACGCGACCGACGCATGCTTGCCCCGGGCCCAGCAGGCGCCGCTGCCAGCTCGGCAGCGTGGTCTCCGGACGGCCGGCGGATCGCGTACGCCACCCTGACCGCCATCGACCTCATCGCGCCCAACGGCACCGGCCGACGTGGACTGACGCCGGCACGGAGGGTGCATGCGCTCGCCTGGTCGCACGACGGCAAACTCGTCGCCTACTCCACCGAAACCGGGATCTACACCGTGCGCGCGAACGGCTCGACCCGACCCCGGCGCCTCGCCGCTGCGTACTACCCCGGCCGGCTGAGCTTCTCACCAGACGACGCCCGGCTCGTCTACTCCACGCGCGGCCAACTACTCATCGTCTCGGTCCATGGCGGCAAGGCCAGGCCGCTCGCACCCAGCCCATACAGCGACAGCGACCCAGCCTGGCGGCCCTAACTGCCCTCCAGCCTGGCCTTCGTCGACTCGCATCCCTTCAGAACGTGCCGACGGACCGTTGAACGTCGTGCGCGACCGCGTGATGCACATCCCCATCTCCGAGACATGCAGCGGATTGGCCTGCGAGATGCAGTGGAAGCCCGGCGGGGCGTGCGGCAGCGTGAACGTGTCGGGGTAGTGTCCGCGCTCGTAGCGTGAGACGCGGGACCCACTGACGCGCGATCTCGCAGAGCGCGGCACGGCGAGGCCCAGACCCGGTAGACGGTCGTCGGCTTGCCGAGGAACGGGAAGGTCGCTCCGTGGACCATGCCGCACGGGTGGTTGCTCGCCGGCTGGACCGTCGCAACGGCGGCCGAGGAACCGAGCATGGAGACGGCGCAGGCGACGGCAATGGTGAGACGAAGGCGCAGCATCTGCCATCAGTATCGGAAGCAGGTCTGACCGCCACTCCCCGTCGAAAGGGGGATTGAGGCGGACCCTGTCCTTGAAGCAGAGGGGGCGTGAGATGGCCGCATCCACCAAAACGACGACTCGGCTTCGTCGGGCTCGGGCACATGGGCGGCAGCATGGCGAGCCGTTTTCTCGCGGCCGGATACACGGTCTACGGCGAGGAGCGAGACCGGGCACACGCCCAGGGGCTCATCGAGCAGGGCCTGCAGTGGCGTGACACCCCACGCGCGGTCGCGGAGTCGGCCGAGATCGTCTTCACCTCGCTTCCCAACGACGCCGTGCTCGAGGAGGTGGCCTCGGCCCCCGACGGCATCCTCGCCGGGCTCTCGGCCGGGAAGATCTGGGTCGACGTGAGCACGGTCAGCCCGCGCGCCAGCCGCGGCGTGGCCGATCGCGTCCGGGCGCTCGGAGCGGTCATGCTCGATGCGCCGGTCTCGGGCAGCGTGCCCCAGGTGCAGACGGGAACGCTCACCATCATGGTCGGCGGGGACGAGGCGGCATACGAGCGCGTCGAGCCGCTCCTGCGCGAGCTGGGCACGCCCACGCACATCGGCGAGAACGGCCAGGGACTGGTGCTCAAGCTGGCGATCAACATCAGCCTGGCCGTGCAGATGCTCGCCTTCGCCGAGGGCGTGCTCTTCGCCGAACGCGACGGCGTCGATCGCCAGCTCGCCGTGAAGGTCATGACCGAGAGCCCGATCGGGTCGCCGATGCTGAAGGCGCGAGCCCCGCTCGTCCTCGACCTCCCCGACGACGCCTGGTTCGACATCGGCCTGATGCAGAAGGACGTCGCCCTCGCCCTCGACAGCGCGCGGCAGATGCATGTCCCGTTGCCATCGGCCGCAGTGGCCGACGAGCTGCTCACGGTGGCGCGAGGACTGGGCTACGAGCGGCGGGACCTGGCGGCGCTCTTCGAGGTGCTCGCCCACCTCGCCGGCCGGCCCGGCTGAGCGGTCAGCTCACCGGTCGTCGTGCTCGATCGCCTCCGGCACCCCGACCCAGGCATGGCGCCGCGACTCGTAGACCGAGATCATCGGAGGCGGGAACGTGGGATCGGCGAAGGCCCCCACCGGCACGGCGATCGCGTCCACGCCGGCCAAGCGGTAGTACACCGTGGCCCCGCACTCCGGGCAGAAGTGGAACGTGCGCGAGTCGCCATGGTCCGAGATGCGCTCGTATTCGGACGAGCGGCCCTCGATCTGCACGTTCTCCTCCGGAAAGCGAGCCTGCATGCCGTAGGTGCTCCCGGTTCGCCGCTGGCAGGCGAGGCAGTGACAGAGCGAGATCCGGACCGGCTCTCCCTCCGCCACCAGGCTGAGCTGGCCGCAGCTGCAGGCGGCACGTCGCGTGGTCATGCAGCAATGGTAGGCAGCCTCCTCGAGGAGCGCTCGGTGCCGCCCCGGCGCCACAGCGCCTGCTTCCGTCGATGGCACGGATCCCTCGGCCTGCCGACGCAGGCGAGGGCTCAGCCGCGCCGCATCTGGTCGATGCAGGCGGTGACGGCCAGGATCAGCGCGTCGTCCTGTCCCGGCGCCACCTGCACGCCGTAGGTGTCCCGGACGCGAACCCAGCGCTTCGACACCTCGGCCACGTGATCGCCGCCCCGCTCGATCTTGTACTCGTGGTCGACGACGTTGCCCTTCGCCTCCATGTCCTCCCCGCCCTCGACGTCGATCGAGAACCGGTCGCGCAAGGGGGCGACCAGCGCCTTCTTGATCGTCGCGGCGGTGCGGCCGTCCCGCTCGATCTCCATGGTGTCGCGGACCCGCAGCATGCGCTCCTGCACCTTGAGCAGCTCGCCCCCGGACGCGTCTTCGAGCACGAAGGTGTCACGGACCCGGAGCGCCTTCCCGTTCACCTTGAACGCTCGCTCGCCGGACTCGTCCTCGATCCAGAAGTCGTCGCCGATCGAGAACAGCTTCTCGCGCATCTGGTACGTCGTTCCGCCGGCCTCACGCCGGCCGCGGAGGAGTCCCATGCGGCCAGGCTAGGCACTGACGCGGGCCTCCCGTTCATCCCGACGGGATGATCACTCCGGGGTGACGTAGGCGGCGGTGAGCCCACCGTCCACCAGGAACGTCGTCCCGGTCACGTAGGAGGAGTCGTCCGAGGCCAGGAACAGCGCTCCGCGGGCGATCTCCTCCGCCCTGGCCAGGCGGCCCATGGGCAGGTGCACGCGCCGACGCTCGTACGCGGCGGGATCGTCCGCGAAGAGCCGCATCAGCAGCGGGGTCTCCACCGGCCCAGGGCACAGGGCGTTCACCCGCACGCCCTGGCGGCGCGAACTCGACCGCGAGCTCACGGGTCATCGAGAGCACCGCGCCCTTCGAGGCCGTGTAGGCGATCTGGGAGGTCGCCGCGCCGACGAGCGCGACGAAGGAGGCGACGTTGATCACCGACCCCCCACCCCGCTCCAGCAGGTGCGGGATCCCGTGGCGGCAGCAGAGGAAGACACCCTTCGCGTTCACGGCGAGCACGCGGTCCCAGGCCTCGGGCGAGGTGTCGAGGATCGAGGCGTCGTCCGCCGGCATGATCCCGGCGTTGTTGTAGAGGACGTCGATCCCGCCGTAGCGCTCGGCGGCCGTCCGGTACATCGCCTCCACGCTCGCGGGATCGGCCACGTCGACCGGCTGGAAGAACGCCTCGCGGCAGGCCTCGGCGGTGGCCTGGCCCTGCTCTGCGCTGACGTCGGCCACGCACACCGACGCGCCCTCGCTCGAGAACAGCACGGCCGCCTCCCGGCCGATGCCGCCGCCGGCGCCCGTGATGACCACCACCTTTTCGTCGAGCCGCCCCATCAGCCGGTCGAGATGTACACGTTCTTGACCTCGGAGTAGCCCTCCAGCGCGTGCATGCCGAGCTCCCGTCCGAACCCCGACTGCTTGAAGCCGCCGAACGGGGTCGAGGGGCGCACCGACGTGTTCGAGTTGACGGAGAGGACGCCGGAGTCGAGCGCGCGGGCCACCCGGAGCGCCCGCGCCCCGTTCTCGGTCCAGATCGAGCCGGACAGGCCGTAGGGCGTGTCGTTCGCGATCCGGATGGCGTCGGCCTCGTCGTCGAACGGGATCACCGCCGCCACCGGCCCGAACACCTCCTCCCGGGCCACGCGGTCGTCGTTCGTGGCCTCGACCAGGGTGCACGGGAACCAGAAGCCGCTGCCGCCGGGCACCGCCTCCGCGATAGGCCACGCCGTCATCGGCGAAGGACGCCACCCGGTCGCGCTGGGCGGCCGTGATCAGCGGGCCCATCTCCGTCGCGCCGTCCTCCGGGTCGCCGACCCGCACGGCGGCGGTGGCGGCCACGAGCAGCTCGAGAAAGCGGTCGTAGACCGACCGCTCGACGAGGATGCGCGAGCGGGCGCAGCAGTCCTGCCCGGCGTTGCCGAAGACCGCGAGCGGCGCCGACGCCGCGGCCCGCTCGAGGTCGGCGTCGGCGAAGACCACGTTCGCCGACTTGCCGCCCAGCTCGAGCGTCACGCGCTTGATCGTCCCCGCCGCGGCCGCCATCACGCCGCGCCCGACCTCCGTCGAGCCCGTGAATCCGATCTTGGCCACGCCGGGATGCTCGACCAGGCGCTGCCCGACCACGCGGCCGGGGCCGACGAGCACGTTCACGACGCCCTCCGGGATCCCGGCCTCCAGGGCCAGCTCGGCCAGCCGCAAGGCCGAGAGTGGCGTCAGCTCCGCCGGCTTGAGCACGACCGTGTTCCCGCAGGCGAGCGCCGGGCCGAGCTTCCAGCTGGCGATGTTCAGGGGGAAGTTCCAGGGGACGATCAGCCCGACGACGCCGAGCGGCTCGCGGAAGGTCAGGTCCACCCCGCCGCCGACGGGGATCGTCTCCCCGTGGAACTTGTCCACGGCGCCGGCGTAGAAGTGGAACACCTCGGCCACCATCCCGACCTCGCCCCGCGAGTCGGAGATCGGCTTCCCGACGTTCCGGGTCTCGAGCAGGGCCAGCTCCTCGCCGTGCTCCTCGACGAGGCCGGCGAGCCGCCGGAGCAGCCGCGCCCGGTCTGCCGGCGCCACCCCACGCCAGGCGGGGAAGGCTGCCCGCGCCCGGGCGACCGCCTCGTCTGTCTCCTCAACCCCGGCCGCGGGAAGCTCGGCGATGGCCTCCTCGGTCGCCGGGTTGACCACTGTCACCGGCATGGCTTGGTCAGACCCGCTCGAAGAAGCGCTCCCGCTCGTAGCAGGTGACGGCCTGGTCGAACAGGCGTTGCTCGGTCCGCGCGTAGTTCAGGTAGTGCTCGACCACCTCGTCGCCGAGGCTCTCACGGGCCATGCTCGAGCGGTCCAGCGTGTCGATCGCCTCCCGGAGCGTCGAGGGCACGCGCGGAAGGTCGGGGTTCTCGTACGCGTTGCCCTCGAACCTGGGCGGCGCCTCGAGGTCGTTGTCGATGCCGTGCAGCCCTGCCGCGATCATGGCCGCGAACCCGAGGTACGGGTTGACGTCGGCGCCCGGGATCCTCGACTCGATCCGCAGGCCGTCGCCGTGCCCGACCAGCCGGAACCCGCAGGTGCGGTTGTCGCGCCCCCACGCGAGCGTGGTCGGCGCCCAGCTCTCGGCCGCATAGCGCTTGTACGAGTTGATGGTCGGCGCGACGAACACCGACAGCTCGCGCATGTTGGCCGTGAGACCGCCGAGGTAGTGCCCGAAGAGATCGCTCGGCTCGTGCGGGTCGTCGCCGGGGAACAGGCTGTGCCCGCCCTGCCGGTCCCAGAGGCTCGAGTGGATGTGGCACGAGCTCCCGATCCAGGAGTGGTCGGGCTTGGCCATGAAGGTGATCGACTGGCCGTGCTTGTGGGCGATCTCCTTGGCCCCGTTCTTGTAGATGACGTGCCGGTCCGCGGTCGTGACGGCGTCGCCGTAGCGGAAGTTGAGCTCGTGCTGCCCGGGCCAGGCCTCGCCCTTCGTGAACTCGACCGGGATCCCGGCCGCGCTCATGTTTCGGCGGATGTCCCCCACGACGTCCTCGTCGAAGGTCGTGGCCAGGATGTGGTAGTCGAGGATGTACGGGATCGACGGCGTGAGGTCCCGGTAGTGCTTCTCGTACGCGTCGGCGTAGCTCTCCTTGAGGAGGTAGAACTCGAGCTCGGAGCCGAACATCGGCAGGTAGCCGCGCTCCACGGCGCGCTCGACCTGGCGCTTGAGCACCTGCCGCGGCGACTGGACGACCGGCGAGCCGTCCTCCCAGAACACGTCGCAGAGGATCAAGGCCGTCCGGTCGAGCCACGGGATCCGGCGCAGGGTCTGCGCGTCGGGAACAAGGTGGAAGTCGCCGTAGCCCCGCTCCCAGTTCGCCATCTCGTACCCGGGAACGGGGTCCATCTCCATGTCGAGGGCGAGCAGGTAGTTGCAGCCCTCGATGCCGTGCGAGGCGACGTCGTCGAGGAAGAACTCGCCCACCACCCGCTTGCCGATCAGTCGGCCCTGCATGTCGGTGAAGCAGGTCAGGATGGTGTCGATCGTGCCTGCCTCGATCTCGGCGCGGAGCTGATCGAGCGAGAGCATGCCCCTGGCGGCCTCGCCGGCCGCGTGCGGTTCGACCTGCGTCATCGTCGTCCTTCCGTCACGTACCCGCGGCCGGCGCTGGGTCGGTTTCGGGCGCGTCCGCGATCATCGGCAGCCTCGTCGATCGTCCGCACCGGGCCGGTGTAGCGGTTCTTGGCATCGATGAGCCACCAGATCCCGACCGACAGCCCGACGACCAGCACGAGCGGCGAGTAGTTCACCGCGGTCCAGTCGAAGCTGCTGTTCCACGGGACCCCGGCGGGCACGATCGGGATGTCGAGGGAGTACACGACGAGGATCACGAACAGGATGGCCCCGATGTTGACCCAGCGGTAATGGCGCCCGAGCGTCCATGGGCCGGGCTCGAACCTGTCGCCCTGACGCAACCGCAGGTAGACGGGGAGGATGTAGGCGATGTACAGCCCGACGGTGCAGATCGACGTGATGGCGAAGTAGGCCCAGGGCACGCCGACCTTGTTGCCCCAGTACGCGGGAATGGTGATGATCAGCGAGGCGATCGACACCGCGATCACGGCGTAGAGCGGCACGCGCTGCGCGTTGAGGCGCCGGAAGAGCCCCCACCCCGGCATCCCGCGGTCACGCGAGAACGCGTACCACGTCCTCGACGCGCTGGTCAGCCCGGCGGCCCCGCAGAAGAGCTGGCCGACGGTGGCGATGATGAGGACCATCTTCGCCGCCCAGATGTGATTGTTCATCGCGGTCTCGAAGATCGAGATCGAGCTCCCGCCCGCGGCGTTGATGCCCTTCGTGTTGCTGGCGGCGTAGAGGAACGCGAGCAGGACGGCCCAGCCGGCGATGGCGGAGTAGAAGACCGACCGCCAGACGCCCTTCGCCGCGCCGAGCGCGGCGCCCCGGGTCTCCTCTGCCGTGTGCGCGGAGGCGTCGTACCCGGTCTGCGTGTACATGGTCAGGATGAACCCGATCGGGAGGACGTAGAGCCAGAAGAACGCGCCCGAGGTCGCCCCGCCGTGGAACCCGGTGTTGTTGTTCAGGCTGCGTGAAGACGAAGTTCGTGCTCTGGTGGTGATCGGGGACGAAGGCCAGGATCGCCGATGATCACGAGCACGCCCAGGACGTGCCAGAAGACCGAGATGTTGTTGAGCAGCCGCCAGGATCGCGTCCGCGAAGATGTTCACCACGGTGTAGAGGACGAGGATCAGCAGGAAGAGCACGAACTCGTGATGGAGAACGGCCGAGGGATTGGCCGTGGCGAAGTCGATGCTCCCGATGCTCACCCCGTACAGGGCCAGGACGGCGTTGAGGAAGATCGCCGCGCCGTACCCGACGCCGGCCACGATGCCCACGAGGCCGACCATGTTGAACCAGCCGGTGAACCAGCTCCAGCCGGGGCCGCCGAGCTTGGCCGCCCACCAGTAGGGGCCGCCGGCCGTCGGGTAGGCCGAGGTGAGCTCGGACATCGAGAAGGCGACGAGCAGGACGAAGGCGCACAGGATCGGCCAGCCCCAGGCGACGGTCGCGGGGCCGCCGGCGGTCCACGCGAACGAGAAGTTCGTGAAGCACCCCGCGAGGACCGAGATGATCGTGAACGAGATGGCGAAGTTGGTGAAGCTGCTCCACGCGCGCGTGAGCTCCTGTCGGTAGCCCAGCTCCGCGAGTCGCTGCTTCATCGCGTTGGACGTCCGGCCCCCTCTGCCATTTGCCAGCTCCTCCCAGTCGGGTTCGGCGCGAGCCTAGTTCGCGACGGATGGCGCAGTCAACCGCGTGCCACGCTCACCTCTACCGGCTCGCCGCCGGGTCGACCGCGTCCAGCCAGCGTGACGGCAGGGAGGCCGACCGGCCCGGCACGACGCGCCGGACACCGCCCGGACCAGACAACCCGCCCGTCCTGGCGAATCTCGATCTGCGGCCGGCGGAGGAAGGCGGTCGAGCGGAGCGAGGAACCGGCCGCGGGGCGGCTCGTCGCGCATGGTGCTCACGGCGCTCGGCGAGACCCAGGCGAGCGGCGGGCGGCAGGTGATCGGCACGCAGCCGGCCGGGCCACGACCCGCGTGACAGCCAGGCGGCGACGGAGGCCGCGGCCCGGCGCCCGCTCAGGGCCGCGACATCGGCCGGCTCGGCCCCGTGGAGCAGGTTGCCGGCCGCGAACAGGCCCGGTCGCGCCGTCCGCAGGCCGGCGTCGACGAGCGGTCCCCGCGTGCCGGAGTCGAGCTCGAGCCCGAGCGCCGCGGCGAGCTCGTGGTCGGGGATCCATCCGGCCGTGAAGACGACGGTGTCGCAGGCGACCCGGCGGGTGGCGCCGGTGTCGAGATCGCGCAGCTCGACCTCCTCGACGCGCGGATGCCCGTGGATGGCCGCCACGGCCGTGCGCGTCCAGAGCGGCACCCGATAGCGGAGCGCCGCGCCGGCGTGAACGATGGCCAGCGTCTGGTGCCGGTCGAGCTCGGTCGTCATCCCCACCGCCTTCGCCCCGGCGTGCGCGAGGGTCAGGACGGCCGAGTAGCTCACGTGCTCGGCGCCGACCACCAGCGCGCGCGTGCCCACCGGCAGGCCCTTCTGGGCCAGCTGCTGCAGGAGGCCCGTGGTGTAGACGCCCTCGGGACGGGAGCCGGGGACGAGCCGCGCGGAGCGGGGACGCTCGCGGCAGCCGGTCGCGAGCACGACCGCGTCGCCCGGAGGGTCTCGCGCCCGGCCGGGCTCGTCACCTCGAGCGCGCCGTCCGCCGTCCACCCGGTGACCATCGCCTCCTCGCGCAGGATCGGCGCCCGCGCCGCGCGCCAGCTCGACGTACCGGCGGGCATAGCCCGGCCCCGAGTACGGGCGGCGGAGGTCCCGAAGGCCGAAGCCCTGGTGCTCGCAGTGGCGGGGGATCCCGCCGGCCGAGCGCTCGCGCTCGAGGACGACGCACCTCCACGCCCCGACGGCGCAGCTCGAGGGCGCAGGCGAGGCCCGCCGGGCCTCCTCCGACGACCGTCACCATGGCCGGGGAGGCGCCGCGGCGAGCATCGCCCGCACCTCGGCGCCGCAGAAGAAGCCCTGGCAGCGGCCCATCAGCGCCCGGGTGCGGCGCCGGAGGCCGTCGAGGTCCACCGCGGGCACGGTGGCGGTGAGCGCGTCGCGGATCTCGCCCCGCGTCACCCGCTCGCAGAAGCACGACGATCCGGCCGTACTCGGGGTCCTCGGCGATGCGCTCGGCCTCGGCGAACGGCCGAGACCGGCTCTCGCCGATGTTCGGCATGCGGAACGCCGGCACGTCGTGGCGCCGGCCGAGCACCAGCCCGGCGGCCTCGAGCCCGTCGCGCACGTGCTCCGCGATCGCCATCGACGCGGTCAGGCCCGTGGAGCGGATCCCGGCCACGCAGGCGTAGCCCTCCGGCTGGACCGAGATCCGGTAGTCCGGCTGGTCCGAGGCGGCCCGCAGCCCGGCGTAGACGGCCGAGACCTCGTGCGCGGCCAGCCCTGGCAGGATCCGGTGCCCCTCGCGACTGCAGGTAGGCCAGGCCCCGCGCCGTCGAGGAGGTGTCGTCCTTGTCGGCGATGTCCTCCGCCGTCGGGCCGAGCAGGACGTTGCCGAAGACCGTCGGGGCCACCAGCACCCCCTTGGTCGCGCCCGTCGGGACCGCGAGGATGATGTGCTCGACAAGAGGTCGCGCCAGCTTGTCGAAGACGATGAGCTCGCCCCGGCGCGGCGTGATCGTGAGGCCGTCGTACCCGAGCAGCCGGTGGAGCTCGTCGGCGTGCAGCCCGGCAGCGTTCACGAGGAACCGCGTCGTCACGCTGCGGCCGCCGGCCTCGAGGCGGAAGCCGCCGCCCTGGAGCCGCTCGACCTGGGTCACGCGCGCGTTCAGCCGCAGCTCGCAGCCGGCGAGCACCGCCTCGGTGGCGAAGGCCAGCGGCGTGGTGAACGGGCACACGAGGCCCTCGTCCGGCACCTCGAGCGCGCCGGTCGCCCCGTGGCCGAGGTGGGGCTCGCGCCGGTACAGCTCCTCGACCGGGAGCTCCCGGATGGCGCCGTACCCGACGGCCCGGGCGCGCTCGGCGATCCCGGGCAGCGCGGCCCGCTGCTCCTCGCGTCCAGGCCACGAGGATCGCGCCCGTTCGCTCCACCGGGATGCCGGCCCGCGCCGCGTACTGGGAGAGCAGCTCGTGCCCGCGCGCGACGAGTTGCGCCTCGAGCGTCCCGGGCTTGGCGTCGAAGCCCGTGTGGAGCAGCGCCGTGTTGGCCTTGCTCGTCCCGGCCCCGACGTCCGGGGCCGCATCGACGAGCGTGCACCGGAGGTCGAACTGCGACAGCTCGCGCGCGATCGCCGTGCCGACCACCCCGGCGCCGACGACGACCACGTCGCGCGCCGGCTCGCTCACCGCCCGTGCCGGGACAGCTCGGCCAGGGCGAGCGCGGCCGCGTTCCAGGCGGCCAGGCGCTCCTCGGCCTCGGCCGCCCCCATCCGCGGCTCGAACACGGCGCTCGAGGCCCAGGAGCCGACGGCCTCGTCGGGCGTGGCGGCTGCGCCGCTCCCCAGGCGGGCCAGCGCGCCCGCGCCGAGGGCGGTGGCGTCCGCCGACGGGTAGAGCTCGACCGGCGCCTGGAGGAGGTCGGCCTGCGCCTGCATCAGCGCCGCCGAGCGCGTCAGCCCACCATCCACCCGCAGCCGCTCGAGCGGCCGCCCCACGTCGTCGCCCATCGCCCGGGCCAGGGCCGCCACCTGGGCGGCGATGCCCCAGACCAGCGCGCCGACGAGGTGCTCGCGGCGCGTGGCCAGCGAGAGGCCGAGCCACGCCCCGAGGGCCTCGGGCGCCCAGAACGGGGCGCCGAGCCCGGCCAGCGACGGCACGAACAGCACCCCGCCGGTCTCGCCATCGAGGCGATCCAGGTCCGCGGCCTCGGAGATCAGCTCGAGCTCCTGCAGCCACGAGACCGCCGAGCCGGCGCTGTAGACCTGGCCGTCGAGGCAGTACGTCGTCCGGCCGCCGAGCCGCCAGGCCACGCAGGCGGCCAGCCGCGACTGCGAGTGCACGACCCGCTCGCCGGCCGTGGCCAGGATGAAGGCGCCCGTGCCGTAGGTGCACTTCGCCTCGCCCGGCTCGAAGCACGACTCGGCGAAGAGCGCGGCCTGCTGGTCCACCGCCAGCCCGGTGAGCGGCAGCCGGCCCCCGAAGGCCGTGATCTCGCCGACGGGGGCGTCGCAGTCCACGATCTCGGGCTGCGCCGCCGGGTCGAGGCCGAACAGCTCACACGCCTCGTCCGACCACGCCACCCGCTCGAGGTCGAGCAGCAGCGTCCGCGAGGCCGTGGCGGCATCGGTCACGAACGCCCCGGCGAGCTGGTGGTTGAGCCACGCGTCCACCGTCGTGACCACGCCGTCGGCGCCCTGCTCGCGCCGCAGCCACGTCATCTTGGGGGCGGCGAAGTACGGGTCGAGCGGCAGGCCGGTGAGCGCCGTGAGCCGGTCCTCGTGGGCCGCCAGGTCACGGGTGACGGTGACGGCGCGGCGGTCCTGCCAGCTCAGGGCGGGGCCGTACGGCTCCCCGCTCTGCGCGGTCCCAGCGGAGGACCGTCTCGCCCTGGTTGGCGAGCCCGACGGCCTCGACGGGCGCGCCGGCTGCGTCGATCGCGGCCCGCCCGGCCTCGACGATCGACCGCAGCAGCTCGTGTGGATCCTGCTCCACCGCCCCGTCCGGCCCGGGCGCGGGATTGACCGGAGCGCTTCCCTCGCCCAGGACCCTGCCGCCCTCCGCCACGACGATCGCCTTTGTCGACGACGTGCCCTGGTCGATGGCCAAGACGTTCACGTGGCGGCAAAGCTACAGGTCCTCGACCCCGAGTGGTTGAGAGCGGGGCAATGCGGGCGATCGATTGGCCTCGCGACATGATGTCGCCAGCCGGTCGCCGAATCACCCCACACGGATGATTTCGTCGTTCGACGAGAGCCCCAGAATGGGGCCCGTGTGCCGTTGACGAGCCTGAGAAGGGACGTCGCGTGACCGATGTCACGACTCCCGCGGTCGATCCCGGGACGCTGATCCGGAGCAAGCAGTACCGCGCCCTCCTCGTCGTTGCGGCGGTCATCGGGGTCTTCGTGTCGCTGGTCTCCTGGGGCTTCCTCGAGCTCGTCCACGGCATTCAGGTGGGCGTCTATGAGCGGCTGCCGAGCGATCTGGGCTTCGACAGCGTTCCGTCGTGGTGGCCGCTGCCATGGCTCGCCCTGGCCGGTCTCCTCACCGCCCTGGCGATCGACCGCCTCCCCGGACACGGAGGTCACGTGCCGGCCGATGGGCTCAAGACCGGCGGCGCTCCGACCCAGCCGATCGAGGTTCCGGGCGTGCTCCTGGCCGCGCTGGCCACCCTCGGCTTCGGTCTGGTGCTCGGCCCCGAGGCGCCGCTCATCGCGCTCGGCATGGGCCTTTCGATCTTCGCGGTGAGCCGCGCCCGCAAGGACGCCCCGGAGCAGGCACTGGCACTCATGGCCGCCGCCGGCAGCTTCGCGGCGATCTCCACCATCTTCGGCTCGCCGGTCATCGGAGCCGTGATCATCATCGAGGCCGCCGGCCTGGGCGGGCCGACCCTTCCCGTCATCTTGCTCCCCGGTCTGCTCGCTGCAGGCTTTGGCTCTCTGATCTTCATCGGCATGGGGGATTGGACGGGGCTCAGCACGAGCGCGTGGTCCCTGGCCCCGATCGCCTTGCCACCGTGGGGTGGGCCCAGCTGGGGCGACTTCGCCTGGACGGTCGTCCTTGCCCTGGCGGCGGCCGTGGTCGTCTTCGTCACGGTCGAGGTCGCCCGGCTGATCGCGCGAGTCGTGAGGACGCGGATCTACCTGTTCACGGTGGCCGCCGCCCTCGCCGTGGGAGGGCTGGCCATCGCCTTCAACGAGGCGACCGACCAGCCCACGACCGCCGTGCTCTTCTCCGGTCAGGAAGCGCTGGGATCGCTGTTCAAGGAAGCGCCGACGCTGACGCTGTCCACACTCGCCTTGCTCCTCCTGTTCAAAGGAGCCGCGTGGAGCATCTCCCTCGGCAACTTCCGGGGCGGGCCGGTCTTCCCGGCCCTCTTCCTCGGCGCCGTCGCAGGCGTCCTTGCGGGGCATCTACCGGGCTTCTCCGAGACACCCGGGGTCGCGGTTCTCATGGGCGCCGGAGTCGTGTCGGTCCTGCGGCTGCCCCTGTCGGCCGTGGTGATCGCGTCGCTGCTCACGGCCCAGGCCGGGCTGGAGATGACGCCGCTCGTGATCGTTGCCGTCGCCGTCGCCTACATCACCACCGAGGTCTTGGCCGAGCGTGGGCTCGGGTCGCCCAGGACGAGAGCAACCATCGGCACTGAAGCCGCGGTGACTGAGCCGATGGCGGAACGAGGCGCGACGGCTAGGCGCTGATCCCGTGCGCCGCCGCGCTGTGGGCCGCGGCCTCGTGGAGCGCTGTCTCGTCCTCGTGCCTAGCCGGCTTCAGGTCGAAGACGACCTTCTTGACGGTGCCGGTGAAGGCGAATGGGGCCTCGGTGGCGTAGGCCGGGTCGACGACGAGGCCGTTGTCGCGGCCGACGTCCATGCCGGCGTAGCCGGAGAAGCGGACCGGCACGGTCCGTTCGAGCCGGCCCTCGCCGATCTTCTGGTCGTTTGCGTAAAGCGAGACAGTCCCTCCGGCCGCGGGCTCCTGCCTGTCGGCGTCGAACTGCATGCGGACAGTGACGTCGCCCGTCGGGATCGGATGGGTCGAGACCTGCTTGTACTGGTCGACGCCCATCATCGAGTAACTGTGGTGCAGCAGCCCGTCACCGTCGACCCAGAGCGCGAAGCCGCCCATCTCGTCGGCCTCGGCCACGATGACGCCCTCGGCGCCGTCCTTCGGGATCAGCAGCTCTGCCTCGATGGCGTACGAGTGCCCGTAGACGCGCGGGATCATCCCCGAGGCGATGTTCTGGACATCGCCGTAGAAGGTCTGCGTCGTGACGGTGGGCATCGGCGGCAGGATCCCGAAGAACACGGAGAAGGCTGCCAGCAGCGGCAGCACGTTGTGCTTCTCGGCCTCCTCCCAGAAGAGCTCCTTGAGCTCCGCAAGCGTCTCGGGGTGCTCGGCGGCGAGGTCGTTTGCCTGCGTGAAGTCGTCGGGGAGGTAGTACAGCTCCCAGGTGTCCTGTTCCGGGTCGTATGCTCCCGGCGCGAGCCTCGCCATGGTCGACGGCGAGAGGTCCCAGGGGACGCGGTCGAGCTTGCACGCGGCCCACCAGCCGTCCTTGTAGATCGCCCGGTTGCCGACGGTTTCGAAGTACTGCACGGTGTGCCGCTCGGGTGCCGCCGCGTCGTCGAAGCTGTAGAGAAGGCTTGTCCCTTCCATCGGCTTCTGGGCGATCCCGTCCACAACGGTTGGCTCGGGAATCCCGGCCGCCTCGAGGATCGTGGGTCCGATGTCGATGCAGTGGGTGAACTGGCTACGGAGGCCGCCGGCGTCCGTGATCCGCTCCGGCCACGCGATGACCATGCCGTTCCGCGTGCCACCCAGGTGCGAGGCGACCTGCTTTCCCCACTGGAAGGGGGCGTTGCCGGCCCATGCCCAGGCGGAGGCGTAGTGCGGCGCGTACGCGTCGGTGCCCCAGGCGTCGAGCCCGCCGTACTGGTCGATCAGCGAGAGCTGCTGCTCGGCCGTCAGGGCGACCCCGTTCTGCATCGTGAGCTCGTTGAACGAGCCGGTGATCGTGCCCTCCAGGCTGGCGCCGTTGTCGCCGAAGATGTAGATCACCAGCGTGTTGTCGAGCTCGCCCATCTCGGCGACGGCGTCGAGCAGCCGCCCGATGTTCCAGTCGGCGTTCTCCTGGTAGCCGGCGTAGACCTCCATCTGGCGGGCGTACAGCTTCTGCTCGCTCTCGGACAGAGAGACCCAGGCCGGGAGCTCGTCGGGCCTCGGTGTCAGCACGGCGTCGGGCGGGATCACGCCGAGCTGCTTCTGCCGCTCGAAGATCTCCTCGCGCAGCGCGTCCCAGCCCTGGTCGAACTGCCCGCGGTACTTCGCGCTCCACTCCCTGGCCACGTGGTGGGGCGCGTGCGCGCAACCAGTCGAGTAGTAGACGAACCAGGGCTTCGCTCGATCCTGAGCCCGCACCGCGTGCAGCCAGCGAACGGTCTGGTCCGTCAGGTCGTCGGGCAGGTAGTACTCCTTGCCGTCCCTGCTCTGCGGGACGCCGACCGTCGTGTTGTCCTGGGTGATCACCGGGTCGTACTGCCCGGCCTCGCCGCCAAGGATGCCCCAGAAGTGGTCGAATCCCCACGAGTTCGGCCAGCGGTCGAACGGCCCCGCGGCCCCCTGCAGGTGATCGGGGGTGAGGTGCCACTTGCCGAATCCGGCGGTCGAGTACCCGTTGCCCTGCAGGGCGCGGACGAACGGCGCGCAGTCCTTCGGCACGCTCGCGGCGTAGCCGGGAAACGGGCCCGGGAGCTCGCCGATCGACCCGAACCCAACGGTGTGGTGGTTGCGGCCGGTCAGCAGAGCGGCCCGCGTGGGCGAGCAGATGGCGGTGACGTGGAAGCGGTTGTATCTCAGGCCCTGCTCGGCGACGCGCGTCATGTTCGGAGTGGAGACCGGCCCACCGAACGTCGACGGGTTGCCGAAGCCGGCGTCGTCGATGAGGACGAGCAGGACGTTCGGCGCGCCCTCCGGCGGCGAGGGCGTCATGTTGATGGTCCAGTCGGCGACCGACGCGTCGAGCGTTCGCCCAACCGTCCCGCCGAAGTTGGGGTCGGGGATCGGCAGCACCGTGCGGTCGGGGCTGAACTTTCCCATCGCCTCGGCGAGCGACTCCTTCAGTGCTCCGGTGCCCGTCTTGTCGCCCTGGACGACCGACCGGATCAGGGCGCCCGCGAGCGCCTGCTCGACCCCGAGTCGCTGCTCGTCATCGAAGACCGCGATGATCCCGGCCGATCCCGGCGGCAGGTTCTCGCCGATCTTGTCGTGGATGTCGTTCTCGACCCGGTGGTCCACGAACTTCCCCATCACCCCGCCCGCGACCGCCCCCACGGCGACCGACGCGAGGAGCGGTGGGGCGAAGAGGCCGACGGCGAGCCCGACGCCGCCGCCCCAGCCCATCCCCTTGCGGCCGCGGTTGTCGCCCGTCTGCCGCACGCTGACGCTGCCGTCCTCGGCGTGCGTGACCAGGATCACGCCCTCGATCGAGACCCGCTTGTCCTTGACGAGGGCCACGAGCGACTCGAAGTCCTTCGTCGCCTCGTCGATGTCCTGGTACCCGGCTACGAGAACGTCGGTCGGTGTGTCAGCCATCACGTCGCTCCTTGGGGCGCCCCGCGCGAAGATGCCGATTCGCGGCCGACCCTAGGCGCGGCGCCCGACCGGCTCCCCATCCCATCGGGATGAATATCCGTCACGATTCAACTCCGAGGCCGCCCACGCGAGGGTCTGGCGTGGTTCGCGCACTCATCCCGACGGGATGATCGGGTCCACGCGGCGTCAGTCATCCACGACCGGGAAGCCTGACCTGGCGTCCAGGCACGCGTCGAGATAGAGGGCTACGCCGGGATCGCCGGTGTAGAGCGTCGCCCGGCCGCGGCCCAGCTCGGAGCGGCTCCGCTCCACCTGGTCGATCGCGTGCATGGCGAAGCGCCGCGCGCGCTCGAGCCACTGCTCGTCCCCGGTGCGGGCGAACAGGGCCAGGAACGCGAACCCGTTCCCGGCCGTCCCGTGGCAGAGCCCCGGGCCCTTGACCAGCGGGCCGGCCCGCCAGCTGAGCTCTCCGCCGGCCGCGAGGAGCTCATCGACCTCGGACTCGCGGGCCAGCACCGGTGCGAGGGAAACGACCATGCCGGGCGCACCGTGGCACCACTGGGTGCGGATTGGTGGAGGCGATCCGACGATGTTGAGAAGGGGAGGCCACTGCGCCACGCCGTCGGCGCGCTGGGCGTGCCGCTCGAGGACCTCGATTGCGCGGCGCTCGATTTCGGCGGCCTGCCGGGCATCGAGCAGCTCCCGTCCGCGGAGGAGCGCCTGGACGCACCCGGCGAAGCCGTGTCCAGGGCCGACGTACTGCTGCCGGCGGCCGTAGAGCTCCTGCGTCCAGACCTCGTCCGTCCAGGCGGCGAGAAGCCGCTCGGCCGATCGGCGCCAGGCCTCGGCCGCCCGCTGGTCGGCCGTCCGCCGAAGGAGCTCCAGCGCCGCGACCATCGTCCCGGGCGAGCCCCAGCAGAGCTCATGCGCGGGGTTGTCCTCGTTGGCTGCCACGACGGCCAGGAGGCGCTCGCGGCCGTCCTGCGCGGGGGCGAGCTCGTCGGCGACGAGCAGGATCCCGGACTCGCCCATCATGAGCGAGGGCTGCGGGACGGGATAGAGGTTCCCCAGCTCGTCGCTCGCCCGGTAGCGCGCCGGCAGCTCGGCGGCGATCGCGGCAAGGTCGAGGGCCGTTGCCGCGCGCCCGCTCCGCGCCAGGCGGGCGAGCGCGTGGACGACCCCCGACGCACCCAGGTAGACGTTGGTGAAGGGAACCTCGGGCGGCTCGCCGTCCTCGAGGTCGCTCGGATGGTTGGGCCACAGCGCCGCCGCGTCGAACGTCGCCTCCAGGTCGGACACGATGGCCGCGATCGCCGCCTCTGCCGCCCCCTCGTCCCAGGGCGTCTCGACTAGGGGCTCGTGCGCGGCCGGGTCGATGAGGCCGTCGGTCACGGCGCGGAGCCTACGCGCCACCACTTCAGGTTTCCCACTTCAGGTTTCCCACTTCAGGTTTTCCACTTCAGGTTTGCCGCTTCAGGTTTTCCGCCCATGCCCCCGGGTACCTCCGAGGGAGCGACGACCCCAATGATCGGGAGGCACCATGAAGGTTGAATCCGTCAACGATGTCCTTGCCATGCAGCTCGGCGACCTGCGATCCGCCGAGGAGCAGCTGGTCAAGGCACTGCCCAAGATGGCCCAGGCCGCGTCGGAGCCCGATCTCCGCGAGGCGTTCGAGCAGCATCTCCAGCAGACGCGCAACCACGTGTCGCGGCTGGACCAGGTCATCAGCAGCTTCCCCGGCAGCGTGCCGAAGGAGCACTGCGAGGGCATGGCCGGCCTCATCAAGGAAGGCGACGAGGCCGTGCAGCTCCAGGGCGACCCGGCGGCCAAGGACGCCGCCCTCATCGGCGCCGCGCAGCGGGTCGAGCACTACGAGATCGCGGCCTACGGCACCGCGCGCACGCTGGCCGACGAGCTCGACCTGGACGACGCGACGAGCCTGCTCGACGACACCCTCGACGAGGAGGCCCAGGCCGACAAGCTCCTGACCCGCATCGCCACCGGGGGGATGCTGGGCACGGGCGTGAACGAGAAGGCCGGCCGCCGGTAGGACTTCCCACGGGGCGCGGGCGCAGTCGGGGTGCGCCCGCGCCCGAACCGCGCCGACCACCGGCTCGGATACGGTTGCGCGGTCGTGCAGGCCCTGGTTCACGGCGATCTGAGCACGTTCGCGATCGGCTTCGACCACCGCGACCGTGTTCGGCTGCATGCGCTGTGGGACGAGATCCTCGATTCCGAGCGCTGGTCCGAGGGACCGGTGGTCGAGGCGTTCGAGCAGGCGTGGGAGGGCTGGAACACCCTTCCGGCCGTGGCCACGTCGAGCTGGACCGGGGCCGCGCTGGCGGCCCTCGAGTACGCCGGCGTTCGGGGCGAGACCGTGCTGTGCCCGTCGAACACCTTCATGGGCACCCCGCTCGCCGCCGTCGCGGCCGGGGCCAGGGTCGAGTTCGTGGACTGCAACCGTGACGACCTCTGCCTGTCCTTCGCCGACTTCGAGGCCAAGGTGGACACCCACCGGCCCAAGGCGGCGTTCCTCGTCCACATCGGCGGCCACGTGGCCTTCGAGGTGGAGCAGATCGCCGCGCTGTGCGAGGCCGAGGGCATCTTCCTCATCGAGGACTGCGCCCACGCCCACGGAGCCGGGTGGCACGGCCGCCGGCCCGGGACCTGGGGCGACGCCGGTGTCTGGTCCTTCGCGCCCACGAAGACGATCTCCACCGGGGAGGGCGGCATGCTCGTGTCCCGCCACCCGGAGCTGGTCGAGTTCGCCCGGGCGTTCCGCAACTACGGCAAGCCGGATCACGAGGTCGCGGGGCTCAACTACCGCATGCCCGAGATGGTCGCCGCCGTCGGGCTGGTCGGGACAGAGCGCCTCGAGGAGATCACGGCGTGGAAGAACTCGGCCGCGCGAGAGCTCCTCGATCCGGAGCATCCGGGACGGCTCGGGCTGCCGGAAGGAATGACCTCCGGGCTGTACAAGTACATCGTCTTCGACCCGATCGAGCGGTCGACCGGCAAGGTCTACGACGCGCCCTGCCACCGGGTCATGGGGCACCGGCACACCGACCTGCCGAACACCGACTGGATCGCGGCGAACCACTGGTGCGTGCCGCTCTACTATCACCCCCGTCCGACGGGGGAACCGACCGAAGGGACGTGGACGTGAGGGTTCTGGTTACGGGGGGCTCGGGCTTCATCGGCTCGCACGTGGTCGACCGGCTGCTGGCGCACGGGCACGAGCCGCGAATCTTCGATCTCGTCCACCCGCACCAACACGACGCGCCCGACGTCGAGGTGGTGATCGGCGACATCCTGGACGCCCGCGCCGTGCACATGGCCATGCGCGACTGCAACGCGGTCGTGCACCTGGCGGCCGTGGCGGACGTGGACGAGGTGCGCGGTGACCCGCTGCACGCCGACTTGGTCAACACGCGCGGGACAGGTCTGCTGCTGCAGGCCGCCCGCGAGGAGCGCGTGGCCCAGGTCGTGTACGCAAGCACCATCTGGGTGTACGGCGACGCGGCGGGCCGCGAGCTGCTCGACGAGGAGCATCTCCTGCCGCTCCCCGACCACTTCTACACCGCCACCAAGCTGGCCGGCGAGATGTACTGCCGGGCCTACGGCCAGCTGTACGGCCTGGCGCCCACGATTCTGCGCTTCGGCATCCCGCACGGGCCGCGGGCGCGCGCCGCGGCCGTCGTACCGCGCTTCGTCACCCGGGCCCTGAACGGCGAGCCCCTGCGCATCAACGGCGACGGCAACCAGTCGCGGCAGTTCGTGTACGTCGAGGACCTGGCCGAGGGCGTCGTCGCCTCCCTCACCCCCGAGGCGGTCGGCCGCACCTACAACCTGGTGGGCGACGAGACGGTCAGCGTGCGGGAGATCGCGGGCATCGTCCGCCGCCTGGTGGGCGACGTGGAGATCTCGCACGTGCCTGGACGGCCCGGCGACCTCGGTCGCGCGCGCATCTCGGGCCGGCGCGCCCTGGAGGAGCTCGGGTGGACGGCCACCACGCCGTTCGAGGAAGGCGTCCGCCGCTACGTGAGCTGGCTCACGGGCACGAACGGCTCGAACGGCCACCGCCCCGGGGCCGCGATCGACGGCCGCGAGACCGCGGTGCTCTCCCAGGAGCCGGGGGCGCTGTAACCGGAGATCGCTAGGCCGGAGCGAGGGCGAGCACGCGGGAGGCGGCCGAGGGCAGCTCGGAGAAGCGGGGATCGGGCCGGCGCGGCATCGCCAGCGCTCGCCGCAGGGCCGCGGCCAGGGCCACACGCGAGTCCGCCACCTGGGCCAGGCCGAAGCGGCGGAAGGCCTGGTTGTTGGCCCGCACGTGGCCACGGCCCCACCCGTACGAGATGGCCGGGCAACCGCGCATCAGCGCCTCGAGCACCGTCAGGCCGCCGGTCGAGTGGACCAGGGCGTCGCCCGCCGTCAGCCAGTCGGGCATGCGGTCGGTGAAGCCCTCGACCCGGACGCGCCGGTGGCCGCGGAAGCGCCGTTCCAGGCGCCGTCGCAGCTCCCCGTTCTGGCCGCACAGGCACACGACCTGGGAGACCTCGCCGAAGCGCAGGGCCTCGTCCACGGCGCCCTCGATGTCCCCCACCCCCCAGCCGCCGCCGGAGACGAGCACGACCTTGCCCTCCTCGGACAGGCCGAGCGCCCGGCGGGCGGCGGCAGGCTCCATCGGGGCGAGGAACTCCGGGGCGGAGAAGCCGTGGACGCAGTGCACCTCGGTTCCCGCGCCCACGATGCGCCGGACCTCGCCGATCGACTCCGGATGGGTCACGAGATGCACGTCGACGCCGGGGGAGGCCCAGTAATGCAGGCCGGCGAGGTCGGTGATGCCGGCGCACACCGGGACCTCGAGCCGGCCCGATCGCCGCAGCCGCCCCAGCACCTCGGTCACGTTCGGGTAGGTGGAGACGATGACGCCGGGGTCCACCGAGCGGATCAGCCGCAGCAGGCCGGGCGTTCCCATGCGGGTGAGCAGCGTCTGGGTGGCGTTCCTGGTGGCGGGCGTGCCGGCGAACATCCAGAACCCCAGGTCCCACACCCAGCGGAAGCGGTAGAAGACCACCGTCGCTGCGTCCGCGCTGACCGCCTTCACCGCCGGCCCCATGGCCTCGAGCGCGTCGGCGATGACGATGTCGGCCTCGGGACGCTCGAGGCTCAGCTGCGCGGCCAGCGCCTGCGCCGGGACGTCGTGACCGGCCCCGACGCTCGCCGTCAGGATGAGGATCCGCGGCGTCATGCAGCGCTACTCGTCCGACCGCGCGCCGGATCTCGCCCGGCCGCGGGGCGAGTACGTGCCGAAGACGATGTCCCACCACGGGGCGCTCACGCCGAACCCGCGCTCGTCGTCCTCGAAGTGGTGGCGCATGTGCAGCTCGTGAAAGCGGCGGCCGAGCCGGCTGCGCGGCCGGTGGTGATGCAAGGCGAAGTGCACCATGTCGTAGGCCAGGTACCCGGCGAAGAACCCGGCGCACGCCGCCCAGCCGGTGGGCGTGCCGAGCGCGACCACGAAGAGGCCAAGGAATATCAGGGCGAAGGGCAGCGACAGGGCCGGCGGAAGGACCAGCCGGCGCGGATCGCTGGGATGGTCGTGGTGGACCCCGTGGATCATCCAGTGGAGACGCGCCCCGAACCCCTCCTCGGGCTCGAAGTGGAAGAGCGCACGGTGGACCCAGTACTCGCACAGCGTCCACAGCAGGTAGCCGCAGACGAAGGACACGATCATGCGCCGGTCGGACATGTCGCGCACCAGCGCGCCCATCGTCAGGAGCAGGATCGCGGGGCCGTACATGACCGCCGGCACGGCCGGGTGGACGCGCGTCAGCCGGTCGAGCCATGGCGACCGGAACATCGGAGGCGAGGCGCGCAGCACCGCCGCGCGCGGCACGTACTGCGGGCCGCCCCCGGGCTCATCCCTCATGGCGGCGAGTGTACCGCGCGTGGTCCACGGTGTGGCCGCCCCGGCCGGTCAGGAGCGCTCAAACCGCCGATCTCCGTAGGATCGCCGGATGCCCGCACTCGACCCCGGCGCCTACGACGTCCTCACCTTCGACTGCTTCGGCACGCTCGTGGACTGGGAGACCGGTCTGTCCCGTGCCCTCCGAGAAGCGCTCCCGGCCACGGAGGCGAGCGACGACGAGCTCCTGGAGCGCTACGCCGATCACGAGTCCGCGGCCGAGCGGCCACCGTACCGCTCCTACCGGGAGGTCATGGCCGCCGCGGCCCGCGGCGTGGCCGCCGATCTGGGGCAGCCGCTGCCGGACGAGGGCGCCGGCGTGGCCGCGAGCCTGCCGTACTGGCCGCCGTTCCCGGACAGCGGCGCCGCGCTCCGGCGCCTGCAGCGACGGTTTCGCCTCTCCCCCATCACCAACTGCGACACGGAGCTCTTCCTCCAGGCGGCGACGGGGCTCGGCGTGGACTTCGACTGGATGATCACGGCCGAGATGGCGCGGAGCTACAAGCCGGACCACGCCATGTTCGAGCTCGCCTTCGAGCGGATCCCGGTCCCCCGCGCGCGCATCCTGCACGTGGCCCAGAGCCTGTTCCACGACCACGTGCCCGCCCGCGAGCTCGGGCTGGACAGCGTGTGGATCGACCGCCGCCACGGGCGGCCGGGGCGCGGGGCCACTCCGGAGGCGGCCGACGTGAGCCCCCTGGCCACGTTTCCGGACATGGCCTCGTTCGCCGCGGTCATGGTCCCGGACGAGGACTGAGCGGCCTCAGCGCCGCGCGGTACCGTAAGGCCATGATCGAGACGGGGCTGCTCGCGTTTGTCAGGCGGTATCCCCATCCTGCGGCTCTGGCCAGGAGGTTCCGTGACGGTTCCCTTTTCGCCGGGCTCGAGCGACTTGAGGCGCAGGGACTGGTGACGCGCCGCCGCGGCCTCTACCGGCTGACGCAGCGAGGTCGCCATGAGCTGTCGATGGCACGGGCCGTCGCGGAGCTCGTGGCCCGGTCACATCGACGAGACACCTTCGATATCCGCTGATGCCGACTCTGATCGACCGCAACGAGGTACAGCGACTGCTCGCAGAGCAGGGAGCGCAACTGATCGAGGTCCTCGGGCCCGCCGGTTACCGGGACGAGCATCTGCCGGGCGCGACAAACATCCCGTTGAAGGAGCTCGATCACCGGACGGCCGGGCGGCTCGATCGTGCTCGACCGGTGATCGTCTACTGCTACGACTCCACCTGAGACCTGAGCGCACGAGCCGCGTGGCGGCTCGAGAGCATGGGGTTCGAGCAGGTGTACGACTACACCGCCGGCAAGGCCGAGTGGGGGAGCTTCGGCCTCCCGCTCGAAGGCGAGCACGGAAGCGAGAGCCGCGTTGCCGCCCGCATGCGCAGAGACGTCCCGACCTGCCGGCTCGACGAGCCCCTGCAGGACGTTCGCCGGCGCCTCGACGCGTCGGGGTGGGACACCTGCGTCGTCGTGAACGAGGAGGGGGTCGTGCTCGGAAGGATCGACCGGCCCGCGCTTGGCAACGGCGAACCCGCGACCGCTGAGGAAGCGATGGCTTCCGGCCCGAGCACGATCAGGCCAAGCGCGCGGCCCGAGAAGATCGCCCGGCGGATGGGTCTCCAGGACCTGGCCGACCTCCTGGTGACGACGCCCCACGGCAGGCTCCTCGGGATCGTCAACCGCGGTGATGTCGAGGAGCCACGCGACGATCCCGGCCTGACCGAGGCGCATCGAAGCCCCTGAGGCGGGCGGCGGCCGGTTCATTCCGCCGCCCGCCCGGGGGGAGGGGTCTCAAGCCGAGGTGCCGATGCCGGGCTGCCTCGGCGAGACCGGCTGCGTGGCCCTACCCGGCACGAGGGCCTTCGCGAGCCGTCGGGTGCGCGACCACCGCGGGCGCTGGGGCAGCTCGCTGTCGAAGTCGCGGTCGCGCTCGTTCACCTGGGCCATGAGCGCCGCACGGCGGTCCAGCATGCCGCGCGAGGCCCGGGCCTCGTCGATCCTGTAATGAGAGTGGGCGTACATGGCTTCATGACGGGCGAGGATGCGCGGATCTTCCCGGCGTGCTGGAATGTGCGCCGTGGAGGGGACCGAGCAGGAGATCGGCTCGCTCGAGCTGCGGGCGCTGCTGGACCTGGCCGCCCGCCCGGAGCCGGGTGTGGGAGCGGGATCGATGGCCGCCGTGTGCGTGGCCGTGGCCGCCTCGCTGGTGGCCAAGTCCGCCCGCGCCAGCCGTGACGTGTGGCCGGAGGCCCGCGCCGTCGCCGCCCAGGCCGGGGTGCTGGCAACGCGGGCCCTCAGGCTCGCCGAGCTCGACGCGGAGGCGTTCCAGGCGGCCATCGGCGTCCTGCGACCCACGGGCGAGAACCTCGACGAGGGCAGGGACGACCTCATCGCCGCCGCTCTCACGAGCGCGGCCTACCTGCCCCTGCGCATCGCCTCGGTGGCTGCCGACGTCGCCATCCTCGGGGCCACGGCCCGCGAGGGCGGCTCGGCCGGCGACCTGGAGCCCGAGGCCGTGGTCGGTGCCCTTCTGGCGGAGGCGGCGGCCCGCTCGGCCGCCTACCTCGTGGAGGTCAACCTGACCGTCGGCCAGGACGACGAGCGGGCGATCGCCGCGCGGGACCAGGCGCGCGCGGCCACGCGCGCGGCCCGGCAGGCCCTCGCCGGCGAGGTCTGAGGGTCGGGGTCCTGATGACGTACGAGACGGCCGGCGACGCCGAAGTTGTGGCCGCCTGCCGCGCGGGGGATCAGGACGCGTGGCGCGAGCTCGTGCGCCGCTTCTCCCGCTACGTGCACGCCATCGCCACCCAGGCCTACCGCCTCGGCACGGAGGACGCCGAGGACGTCTTCCAGGAGGTCTTCGCCCGCACCTGGTCGAACCTCGACCACCTCCGCGACGACGAGGCCATCCGGCCCTGGATCGGCCAGCTCACCCGCCGCCTGTGCCTCGACCGCCTGCGGCGCGAGCGGCACGAGGACCCGATCGAGGAGATCGATCCCCCCGATCCGACCGACGCGATCGCCCAGCTGGACGACGCCATGTTCGTGCGCGAGGCGCTGCGGCAGCTGCCCGAGGCGTGCCAGGACATCCTCGACCGCTTCTTCTGCCGGGACGAGAGCTACGTCACGATCGCTGCTGCCCTCAGCCTCCCGGCCGGCACGATCGCCAGCCGCATCTCCCGCTGCCTCGGCCGGCTGCGCGACGAGGTGGCGGGAAGATCCCGGCCATCGGCGACGTCCAGTGAGCAGCGATGACAGATCACCACCCACACCATGACCTCGACGAGGAGCAGCTGGCGACGCTCCTCGCCGCGCTGCCACCTGTCCCCGAGGGGTGGGTCCAGGCAGCCCAGGAACTTCCCTTCGTGCGCCCGATGCTCGACGAGATCGTGGCCCGCGCCGAGGCCGACGCCGCCTTCCGCGCGGCGCTCATCCAGGATCTCGAAGCGGCGCTCGACCAGACCGGATACGAGCGTGACCCCTCACTCCTCGAGGCGCTCGAGCGGGAGCTCGAGCGGCGCCTCGGGCAAGAGGGCGACGAGCGGTAGGAAGATTCCGCCCGTCTCAGACGTCACGTAGACAAGAGCCCGGGAGGGTGGTCCCGGGCTCACACATGTTTTCAGCCGTTTAGGATCGCGGGCCATGCCGGACCTGGTGATCTACGCCGACACCGTGCGCTCGCCCGAGATGCGGCACGAGATCCCGCTCACCGTGCCGGATCCGTTCCTCTTCATCGAGCACGACGGCCTGCGCCACGTGGTCGTCGGGGCCATGGAGGTGGCGCGCATCTCCGGGATCGACGGCGACCTCGACGTGCGGCCATCGGAGGAGTTCGGCCGCGACGAGCTCACGGCGCAGGGCCTGTCCCCGGAGGAGGTCAACCTCGAGGTCGTGGTCCGCGCGTGCCAGGGGCACGGAGTGCAGGACGCCACGGTCCCTGCGGGCTTCCCGGTCGAGACCGCCGACCGGTTGCGACGGGCGGGTATCGAGGTCAGTGCGGACCGTGAGCTGTTCGCCGCCCGGCGCCGGCGCAAGACCGCGGCGGAGCTCGAGGGCGTGCGCCGGGCCCAGCGGGCGGCGGAGGCGGGCATGCGCGCCGCGGCGGAGCTCCTCCGCCGGGCCGAGCCCAACGGCCGGGCCGTGCTCCTCGACGGGGACCCCCTGACCTGCGAGCGCCTCAAGCTGGCCATTGGCCAGGCGTTCTCGGCCAGCGGCGCAGCCGCCGACGAGTTCATCGTCGCCCACGGGGCGCAGAGCGCCGTCGGGCACGACATGGGCTCCGGGCCGATCATGGCCGGCGAGCCGGTGGTGATCGACCTCTGGCCGCGGGACGGCGCCTCGGCCTGCTTCGCCGACATGACCCGGACCTTCGTCGTGGGCGAGCCCGACGCCGAGCTGCGGGCCTACCACCGGCTGGCCCGCGAGGCCCTCGACCGCTCGGTGGAGGCCATCCGCGCGGGCGTGGCGGGCGCCGAGGTCTTTCGCATCAGCTGCGCCGTGTTCGAGGAGGCCGGGCAACCGACGCAGCTGACCAAGAAGCCGGGCGAGATCCTGCTCGACGGCTTCTTCCACGGCCTCGGCCACGGCGTGGGCCTCGAGGTCCACGAGCCGCCCTACATGGGCCGCGCCCCGGGCGAGCTGATCGCGGGGGACGTCGTGAGCGTCGAGCCCGGCTGCTACCGCCAGGGGTACGGCGGCTGCCGGCTCGAGGACATCGTCCTCGTGACCGACGACGGGGCCGAGGTGCTCACCGACTTCCCGTACGAGCTCGCCCCCTGACCCTCGAGGGCGAGCTCGGCGTCGGCCCGCTCGCTCACCGCCAGGTCGTGGGTGGCGCAGATCACGGCCGTGCCGTGGTCGTGGGCAGCGCGCACGAGCAGCTCGGCCACGCCCCGGGCGTTGTCCTCGTCCAGGCGCGCGGTGGGCTCGTCGGCCAGGAGCAGCCGCGGGGCGGCGGCCAGGGCACGGGCGACGGCCACCCGCTGCCGTTCTCCAGCGGAGAGGGCGCCGGCCCGCTCGTCCAGCCGGCGCTCGAGCCCGACCCGCTCCAGCCAGGCGCGGGCGTGGCCCGCGGCCTCCGCCGTGCCCATCCCGCGGACGGTGAGCGACAGGGCCACGTTCTCGGTGGCGGTCAGGAACGGCACGAGACCGGGCTCCTGGCGCACCAGGGCCACGTGATCCCGCCGGAAGGCGGCGAGGTCACCGCGCGACAGCGGTCCGAGATCGACGCCCGCAACCTCGACCGTCCCCGCGTCGGGTCGCTGCAGCCCCGCGAGGAGATCGAGGAGCGTGCTCTTGCCAGAGCCCGAGCGGCCGGTGACCGCGGTGAGGCGCCGGCTCGCGAAGGTGGCGTTCATCCGGTCCAGGACGACCCGCAGGGTCCGCCCCTGGCCGTAGGCGACCGACACCCCGCGGAGCGTGGCCACGGGCTCTGACGGGCCCGGAGCGGCCCGCGGCGCGTGGGCCACGTCGGGGCGGATGGGGACCGGCCGCGCCGGCCCGGCGGCGGAGAGGACGATGCCCTCGGGACCGCCGGTCGCCTGCACGTGGCTGTCGACACCCGCCTCGGACAGCATGGCCTCGGGCAGGCGAACCCACCCGCCCCGTGCCACCACGAGGGCGTCGGCGCCGCCGAGCGTCTCCTGGCTCAACCGCCCGTCGCGGATGTGGACGACGCGGTCGGCGATGTCCAGCGAGGCCCGGTCGTGGCTGACCACGAGCGCCGTCGCGCCCGACTGGCGCACGAGCTCGCCGAGCGTCCGGTACAGGTGCTCGGCGTTGACGGCGTCGAGCTCACCTGCGGGCTCGTCGGCCAGCAGGAGCGCCGGGCCGTGGGCGATGGCGGCGCACACGGCCACGCGCTGCTGCTCACCCCCGGACAGGGCGGCAGGCAGGTCGTCGGCGCGGTCGAGCAGGCCCGCCCACTCGAGCATGCCCTCGGCCCGGCGGCGACGCTCCGCCGGCAAGGTGCCGAGCAGGGCGAGCTGGAGCTCGACGGTGGCCCGGCAGGTGAGGTCCGGCGAGAGGGCGCGAGCGTAGTGCTGGTCCACCATCCCCAGCGAGCGGGCACGGTAGGCGGCCGCCGCGCGGGCGCTCAACCGCCCGGGCTCGAGCCCGAGGACCCGCGCCACGCCCGCGGTGGGGCGGTCGAATCCGGCCAGGAGGCGCAGCAGGGTGCTCTTGCCCGAGCCGCTCGGGCCGAGCACGACCACGAGCTCGCCCGGGGCGACCGACAGCGTCAGGCCCTGGAGGGCCACGCTCTCGCGCTCCTCCGCGCGGTAGATACGGAAGACGTCGCGGACGTCGATGACCGGCTCGCGGCCCGCGGCGGTCACTGGAGCGCTCCGGCAGCCCGGCGCGGGAGGCGCTCGCGGAAGGCTCCGCGGACGGTGACCTCGACCACGAGGGCGGCGGCGAGCACGACCAGCGCCGCTCCTGCCGCCACCTGCGCCCAGTCGGTGACCCGCAGCAGGGGTGGAAGGGGAGCGGTCCCGTTGGCGCTCAGCAGGACCAGGTCGGCCGTGCCCAGGGAGAGGACGACGCCCAGGATGAGGCCGCCCACCAGGCCTACGGCCACGAGTACGGCAGCGCGCACGCGCAGCTGGGTCCGCAGGGCGGCGGGCGCCACGCCGTCGGCCTCGAGGTCGTAGAGCTCGCCCTGCTCGTCCCGGAGGTCGGACGCCGCGCTCACCCACAGGCCGACCAGGGCCAGGGCGACGGCCACGAGACCGGCGGCGGCGAGCGTGAGCTCGATGCCGCGGGCCAGCGGGTCCGAGGCCAGGGCATGCTCGATGGCCTGACGGGAGGTCACCTGCAGGGTGTCGAAGGGCGGCCGGGCGAGCGCGGCGAGGAGGGCCGCCGACTGCGCGCCGCCGTGGCCGCCGAGCCACACCTCCGTCGGCCGGCCGAGCCCCGGATCGCCGGCGTCGAGCCGGGTGGCCAGGCTCTGCTCGTCGGCCACGACGAACGTGCCCGGCGTGTCCTGCGTCGTCGGGAACCGCGTGGCCACGGCCACGACGCGTCCCTCGAGGGTGACGGTGCCGAAGTCGAGGGGCACGATCCCGCCGGGGCCGGCGGCGGCGGCGACGTCGGCGCTCGCGACGATGGGCATCGGCCGGCCGTCCGTGGGCTGCGCCGGGCGCAGGGCCGCGCCCTGGGCCTGGGAGAGGGTGTAGGTCACGTCCGCACCGCCCCCGGCGGAGGGCCGGACCACGGCGCCGCCGATCCCCGTCCATCCCTGCAGGCCCGCGCCGCTCACGCGGCCGAGGCGGAGCACGCCGCGCGTCGAGAGCCCACGGCCGGGGTGATCACCCGTCTCCTGGCCGATCAGGCGGAGCTCGAGGCGGAGGTCGGCCAGGCTGCCGCCCCGGGCCGCTGCCGGCAACGGGGCCGACAGCGTGCGCGCGTGCAGGGGGACCTGCCCCAGGAAGACGCGAACGATGTGGCCGCTCGGCTCGAGCACGGCCGCCGACAGCCCGACCGGCGCCCCGCTGCGGCCGGCGTGAACCCTGATCGCCGTGGCCGCGCCGGGCAACGCCGTTGTCCGCAGCGCCCGGTCGGCAGGCTCGCCCGCCACCAGCTTGCGGCCGAGCGTCGCGGGCGAGTCGGCGGCGTTGTCAGAGCGCCAGCGCAGGCCGGCCAGGCCGGAGGCCGGAACGCCCAGCACGGTCGGGCTCAGCCGCTGCGTGCCGCTGCCCGCCACCTCGGCCGTCTGGCGGATGACCGGCAGGGCCGTGACCCCGCCGGCGAGCGCCCGGTACCGGCTGAGCGAGGCCGCGTCGAGGGGCGGGACCAACTGGTCGCCCTCCGTGACCACCGCGTCGAGCGGGACCTGGTAGGCCGCGGGGTCGCGCTGGCTCTGCTCCAGCGTGGAGCGGTAGCTCGAGGCGAAGAGCGCCACCCCGAGGCTGACCACGAGGAACGCGGCCGCCACGGCCGTCCGCGCCGGCGCGCGCGCCAGGGCCAGAAAGGCGAGCCGGACGTCGACCCGTCCCCGCCTGGAGGCGCGCGCGGCCAGGCGAAGGCCGGGCCCGAGCAGGCGGCCGACGGCCACGGCCACGGCGAAGGCGATGAGGACCGGCAGCAGCAGGAGCGTGGACGACCCGGTTCCGGCCGTGAGAGTCGAGGCGTCGGCCGCGCCGCGGTCGAGGGCGAGGAGCACCGCACCGACGGCGGCGAGCGCGGCCACGTCGAGAGGCCCGAGGCCGAAGCGCCGGCGCTCGCCTCCACTCGCCCGCACGGCGAGGGCGATGACCGCCGTGGCGCCCAGGACGACCGCCACCAGCAGGAGGAGCCCGCGCCCGGTCACGATCGAGTGCCGCAGCAGCGCCCATACCGGCAGGCCGTTCTGGTCGGCGAGGCGGGCGGTGACGGCGACCGCCGCCACGGCCCCGGCAAGCGCGCCGGCGAGCGCCGTCACGCCGCTCACGGCCAGGGCGAAGGCCCACAGCTGGCCCCGGCGGGCCCCGCGCAGCTCGAGCCGGGACCACTCGGCGCGAAGGCCGCGCCGCAGGCCTGCCGCCGCCAGCACCGCGAAGGCCAGGAGCAGGGCCGCGGCCTCCCCGCCGATGAGGAGGATCCGGCTGGCCGAGGCAGCGCTCTGGTCGCGAGCGGTGGTCAGGGCCTGGTCCGGGGCCACGACTGCGAAGTTCGTGGTCGGGTTGGCCAGCGCCGTCTCGGCCTTCGCCTCGCGGGCCAGCAGGCCGTTGACCTGCCACACGTGGACCGATGCCGGATCCAGAGGCGCGACCCAGCTGTAGCCGCGGTACGCGGACTGGAGCGGGCCCAGCCGGCCAAGGCCGACCACGTCGCCGCTGACGAGGAACGGGAGCCACGTGGTTGGCGCCGATGGCCTTCGCCTCGTCCGTGGCGCCGGAGGCGACGATGCGGGAGCTCGAGCCGAAGGGCAGCGACGAGACGAGCGTCCCGTGGCCCACGACCACGAGCCCGAAGCCGAACCGCCCGGCGCGGGGCCGATCGACAGGACCTCGCAGTGGCCGGGCACGCAGCGGCCCGGCATGCGGCCGGAGACGACGTGAACGGCAGCGCCGAGGTCGCGTCGCCGCCGCCAGGTAGGCGAGCCGCGTCCCGGCCCGGATCTCGGGATAGACGAGCACCCGCGCCGGGACCACAGGCGTGAGCGTGCGCAGCGACGGCCGTCACCTGCCTGTCGGTGCTGGCGTAGGTCGAGCCGGGCGGCAGGCCGAACGACGAGATGCGGATCGAGCGCTGGGCCTCGGGGAGGGCCCGCACGGCCCGCTGGACGGCGAGGTCGCGGGCCACCAGGCTGCCGCCCAGGGCGCCGAGGAGCATGGCCGTGGCCGCCGCCACGCCCAGGGCCACCAGGGCCAGGCGGCCGACCCGCGTCCGCCCGTGGGCGAGCGAGACCCGGAGCGGGGCGGCGATGCGACGGGCGGCACCCGCGGCGGCGGCCATCTCGCTACGCCTCCGCCGCCCGCCGCGCGCGGTACGTGCGCGCCTTGACCCGGCTGCCGCAGATGGACATCGAGCACCAGGCGCTGGAGCGGTTCTTCGAGCGGTCGTAGAAGAGCCAGCGGCACGAGTGCATCCGGCAGGCCTTGACCCGCGCCCAGCTGCCGTCCGCGGCCGCGGCGTGGACGATGGCCAGGATGCGGCCGATCGACCCGTCGAGCCCGTCCGCCGCGGCCACGAGGCGCGACGTGCCTGGACCGTGGCGGAGGGTGAGCTGCGCGCGCGCGGCGGCCACGTCGAGGGTCTCGCGCGCGTCCCGGGCCAGCGGGGCCCCGTTGTTGGCCAGGGCGAGGTCGCGGAGGGCCTCGCGCACGTCGATGGCCCACCGCCGCTCGTCCTCGTCGACGGCCATCCCGGGCTCGGCCAACCCGTGCCTGACCAGCCACCCCGCGAGCTCCTCGGGCGTGCCCAGCTCCTCGAGGAAGATCTCCTCGGCGGCGGTGTTGACGAACGCCTGGACGAGGCGGAGCTCGCCCGGCGCCGGACTGCGACCGCCTGGCTCGTCCACAGCGCGAGTCTACCAAACGGCTTACGGTGGTTACGCGGGCGACTCGAGGCCCGCCGCGGCCCGCAGCGCCTCCACCTCGGCGGCCGTGAGCATGCGCCATCCCCCTGCGCGCAGCCGCCCCAGGCGGAGCGGCCCATAGCGCGGGCGGTGGAGCGTGAGCACGGGGTGCCCGACCGCCTCGGCCATCCGGCGGACCTGCCGGTTGCGCCCCTCGTGGAGGACGACCTCGAGCACGGTCCGGTCCGGCCCCCGCTCGACCACGGTCACGCGGGCGGGAGCCGTCGGCCGGCCGTCGAGCTCCACGCCGCCGGCGAGCCGCTGCACGGCCTCATCGGGCACCTCGCCCCGGAGCGAGGCCACGTAGGTCTTCTCGACCTCGTGCCGGGGGTGCATGAGGCGGTGGGCCAGCTCGCCGTCGTTCGTGAGCAGGAGCGCCCCGGTGGTGTCGCGGTCGAGCCGTCCGACCGGGAAGAGGCGCGCCCGGGACGTCGACGAGGTCGAGGACGGTGCGGCGCCCCTGCGGATCGTGCGCCGTGGTGACCACGCCGGCGGGCTTGTGCAGGAGGACGTACACGGCCGCCTCCCGGCCCACGGGGCGGCCGTCCACGGTCACGGCGTCGCCCGGACCGATGCGGCGGGCGAGGTCGCGCTCCACCTCGCCGTTCACGGCCACGCGCCCGGCGCGCACCAGCTCCTCGACCGCCCGCCGCGAGCCGGCGCCGGCCGCGGCCAGGAAGCGGTTGATCCGGACGGGCTCCGGGTCAGCCGTCACGCTGGGCGGCGACGGCGTGCAGCCGCTCGCGCAGCTCGCCGGCGGCCTCGGCGTCGTCCTCGGGCAGCTCCGGCAGGTCGGCGAGCCCGCCCTCGAGGCCGAAGACGCGGTCGAACACGCTGGTGGTGCGGTAGAGCACCGCCGCACCCGGGCCGTCGTCGCGTCCCGCCTCCTCGATCAGGCCGCGCTCGAGCAGGCTGGCCACGGAGGCCTCGGCCGAGACGCCCCGGATGCGGGTGATCTCGGGCCGCCCCACGGGCTGCAGGTAGGCGATGACGGCCAGCGTCTCGAGGGCCGCGCCGCTCAGCCCGCGGTCGCCCGGCCGGGAGGTCAGGCGGGCACAGGCCTCCGCCGTCGACTCGGCCGCGCGCAGCCCGTAGCCGCCGCTCACGCGCTCCAGGACGACCCCGCTCCGCCCCTCGCAGTGGCGCTCGGACAGGGCGTCGAGGGCGCGCTCCACGCGCTCGGGCGGGGCCTCGCGCGGCCGCCGCCAGCTCGGCCACGGTCAGGGGCTCGGAGGCCACGAACAGGAGCGCTTCGACGACGTGCGTCAGCTCGGGCATCAGTGCACTGTCCCAGGGCTCGCGTGATGATCCTGGCGAGGGCCGAGCAAGCCCAGGGCGTGGCCGCGAGTGTCGCCCATATCCGGAGGCATATGGGCGACATCGCCGGGCGCGCTCTGGCGAGAGCTCGCGCCCCGCCAGGGCGCGCGGGAGCCCTGGGACAGTGCACTCATCAGGCCACTGCCTCACGGAGAGCGGCGGGCCGCTGCGCGCCCTGCACGCGAATGGGCGCGAAGGCGCGGGCCTGCGCCACGCCGATCTCGCCGCGCTTGTACAGCTCCAGCAGGGCCAGGAAGGCGGCGGCCTGCTCGGCCCGGTCGAGCGCGCCCACCTGGTCGTCGAAGACGAACGTGCCGCGCTCGGCCAGGAGCGTGCGGAAGCGGTCGAGGAACGGCCGGATGGGCACCTGGCGCCGCGGGATGGAGGCCGCGTCGAGCTCGGCCGGAGCCTCCAGCAGGCGCGCGAGCGCGGTGGCCAGGTCGCCTGGGTCCTCGTCCGGGAGCTGGGCCGGGGGCCGCCGGGGGCCGAGCGGCGCCGGTCCGGCGCGGAAGACGCGCGGCCCGAGGGACCGCCGGCGCTCGTCGAGCCAGGCCGCGGCCGCGCGGTAGCGCCGGTACTCGGCCAGGCGGGCGGCCAGCTCGGCCGCCGCCTCCTCGGGGTCGAGCTCCTCGTCCTCGACGGGCCCGTCGACGAGAAGGCGGGCCTTGATGGCCAGGAGCGCGGCCACGAGCACCAGGAACTCGGACACCGCAGCCAGGTCGAGGTCGTCGCCCGAGGCCTCGAGGCGCTCGGCGTACGCGAGGACGATGGCCGCCACGGGCACCTCCACGAGCTCGACCTCCTCGCGCAGGATCAGCGCGAGCAGGAGGTCGAAGGGCCCCGTGAAGGCCTCGAGGTCGAGCTCGAGGTCGAACAGCGACGGCGTCCCCACCCGCGCAGTGTCGCAGCCCGCCCGGATAGCGTCAGCGGGCCGGAACGGCGTGCTGCTCGGCGATCTCCGAGCTCTTCAGGTCCGCCTTGTAGGACTCGGCCTGCTGCTGGAGGCGGGTGAGCAGGAGCGTCGGCGTGAGGCCGAAGACGGCGGCCACGACGAGGCCGAACTCGTTCTGGCTGAGACTGAAGATGTCCGAGAGCGGCGGCGCGGCCTGGTGGTGCACCACGGCCAGCGGCCCGACGACGGAGACGAGCACCACGCCGGCCACCCCGGCGATGCCCGAGAACAGCGGGGTGTGGATGAGCCGGGCGTAGGCCAGGCCGTAGTCCTCGCCCACCACCGTGGAGCACGACGACGCGTCGCGGAGCTGCCGGACGAGGCCGACGATGGCGGCCACCAGGTAGAAGGCGGCGGCCACGGCGATCGTGCCGGCAGGGACCTCCTCGACGACGGCGAGGCCGAGCAGCAGGAAGGCCGCGATGCCGGTGGCCAGGACCGTGATCAGGAGGACGGTCCGGGCCCGCACGAGGCCCTCGCGGCAGTCGTCGCGGAAGTCGTTGACGCCCCGGCGCGCGTTGCGCACGATCTCGCGGGCCAGGGCGGGCGAGCCGTCGGCCGGGCGGCCACGGCGCCGTCCCTGGCGCAGGTACGAGGTCGCGTCCGGGTCGAGGATGCGGATGGCGCAGCGCAGCTGGTCGAGCAGCCGCTGGCCATTGGGGATGGCGGAGCCCTCGATGCGCTCGCAGTCGTAGACCGCCTCGGCGGCCGCCTCGCAGTCCGACATGTGGTCGAAGCGCGCCTCGTCCACCCGGTGCAGCCGCCGCCACAGGTCCACGTACCCCATGCCGAAGGCCCACCGGATGGCCGGCCGGTCGCTCTCGAGCTCCTCAGCACACCGTGGTCAGGTGCCGGACGGCCCGCGGCGGGACCTCGCCGCTCCGCGAACCAGGCCTCCCGGTCGTCGAGCTCGCTGCAGAGCGCGCGCCACACGTTGGGGTTCGCGTTCTGTACCGTCGAGGACCGGACGAGGGCCGCCGAGAGGAACACCCACAGAGCGATGCCGAGCGAGACGCCGGTCACGAACGCCATCGGCCCGTTGGACGTCGCCCATCCGGGCCAATGGCTCGCCGAGAGCCAGATGAGTAGGGTGGTCACGGCCAGCGATCCCGGGTGCAAGCACCGCGAGGTAGGCCATGCTGCAGCCCAGGCCGAGTGCCGCGGTCGATGCGGGGGTGGACGGCGGACCGCTCGTCAACCAGCGTCCCCGGATGCCTCCTCAGCGCTGCGGCTTCCACGCCCCCAGGACGCAGCGGAGCCACCCTACCTTCCGTCGCCTGCTACGCCAGCTGGGCGTCGCCGCCGAGCACCGCACCTCGTCGAAGAAGTCGGGCTCGGGCCGCACCGTGTAGCTCGGGGCCGAGGCGGAGGCGCTTGCGGCCCGTCGGAGGTGGCGAGCTCCACGACGACCGGGGCCTGGCCGGGGAAGCTCGCGGATGAGCCGCGCCAGCTCGCCGATGAACGTCGACGGCGCGCGGCGGGCGTCGACGCGCAGCCGCACCTCGCCCCGCGCCGGACGCCTCGTCGAAGGGCACGACCTCGAGCGCCCGGAGCTTCGTCTCCCCCTCGTCGCGGCGGTCGACGCGGCCCTTGACGACGAGGACGGCGTCCTCGTCCAGGTGCTCGCGGCACGCGGCGTAGGTGGAGCCGAAGACGACGACCTCGATCTGGTCCACCGCGTCGTCGAGGCGCACGAAGGCCATCGGCTCGCCCCGCTTGCGACGACCAGCGACCGCGACGGAGGCCACGATCCCGCCGACCGTGACGATCGACGCCCTCGGGCCGGCTCGGCGAGGTCGCGCGAGCGACATGTCGACGCGGCGGCGCAGCTGGTCGCGCACCTCCGCCAGCGGATGGCTGGTCAGGTACAGGCCGAGCGTCTCCTTCTCGAAGGCCAGCAGCTCGCGGCGCTCGAACTCCGGCCCGACCAGCGGCGGGTGGTGGCGCGGCGCGGGCGCCGCCTCGGTCGCCGCCGAGGTCGAAGATCGACCCCTGGCCGAGCAGCGCGTCGGCCTGCGCCTTCTGCCCCGCCGCCGCGGCCGATGTCGAGCACGCCGAGCATGCTCCGCCGCGTGGCGCCCGGTGGAGTCGAGGGCGCCGCACTTGACCAGGCTCTCGAGCACGCGCTTGTTGACCTGCTGCCGCGTCGACGCGCTCGCAGAAGTCCCAGATCGACGTGAACGGGCCGCCCTCGTCGCGGGCGTCGCACGATCGCGCGCACGCGCCCTCCCCCACGCCCTTGACCGCGGTCAGCCCGAAGCGGATCTTGCCGTCCACGACCGGAAGTCGATGCCCGACTCGTTGACGTCGGGCGGCAGCACCTCGATGCCCATCTCGGCGCACTCGGCGACGTAGAACGGCACGCGGTCCTTGGTGCTCATGACCGACGAGATCAGGGCCGCCATGTACGGCGCCGGGTGGTTGGCCTTGAGGTACGCCGTGCGGTAGGCGATCAGCGCGTAGCAGGCGGCGTGCGCCTTGTCGAACGAGTAGTCGGCGCTGCGCTCGTTCTCGTCCCACAGCGCCTCGGCCACCGGCCGTGACGACGCCGTTGGCCTCGCAGCCGGCGAGGAACTTCTCCCGCAGCGACTGCCATCAGGCGTGCGGATCTTCTTGCCGATCGCCTTGCGCAGGTCGTCGGCCTCGGCGGGCGTGAAGCCGGCCAGGTCCTTGGCGATCTGCATCGCCTGCTCCTGGTAGACGTAGACGCCCTGCGTCGTCGCCGAGGATCGGCTCGAGCCGGGGATCGCGGTAGGTCACCGGCTCGAGGCCGTTCTTGCGCCGCGCGTACACCGGGATGTTCTGCATCGGCCCCGGGCGGTACAGCGCGACGAGCGCGATCAGGTCGTCGAACTCGGTCGGCTTGACCTGCCGCAGGGCGTCGCGCATGCCGCGAGGACTCGAACTGGAAGACGCCGAGCGTGTCGCCGCGCGCCAGCATGTCGTAGGTCGGCTGCGTCGTCGAGCGGGCAGGTCGGAGAGGTCGCCGAGGTCGACGCCCTCGGCCGACTCGCGCACGATGCGGACGGCCTCGTCGATGACGTCGAGGTTGCGCAGGCCGAGGAAGTCCATCTTGAGCAGCCCGAGGGCCTCGATGTCGCCCATCGTGTACTGCGTCACGAGCTCCGCGTCGGGGCCCTTCTGCTGCAGCGGCAGGTACTCGACGAGCGGGCGGTCGCCGATCACGACGCCGGCGGCGTGGATCGAGTCGGCCCGCACCAGCCCCTCGAGCGGGCGCGCCATGTCGACGACTGCGCGCGCCGTGCTCGTCCTCGTCGTACGGCCTTGCGCAGCTCCTGGTTCGGCTTCAGGCAATCGGCGAAGCCGACCTTGACGCCGTCGGGGATGAGCTTCGCGATGCGGTCGACGACGCCGTAGGGCAGCCCCATCACGCGGCCGGCGTCGCGCACCGAGGCCTTGGCGGCGAGCTTCGAGAACGTGATGATCTGCGCCACGCGGTCGCGGCCGTACTTCTCGGTCACGTAGTCGATGACGCGCTCGCGGCCGTGCACCGAGAAGTCGATGTCGATGTCGGGCATCGACTTGCGCCCCGGGTTGAGGAAGCGCTCGAACAGCAGGTCGTAGCGCATGCGGGTCGAGGTCGGTGATGCGCAGGCGTAGGCGACGAGCGAGCCCGCCGCCGAGCCGCGCCCGGGCCCGACCGAGACGCCGTTGCGCCTTGGCGAAGCGCACGAAGTCCCAGACGATCAGGAAGTAGTCGGCGAACCCCATCTCGCGGATCGTCTGGAGCTCGAACTCGAGCCGGTTCGCGCAGCGCCTCGTCGACGGCGTCGCCGTAGCGCTCGCGCAGGCCCGTCTCGCAGAGCCGGCGCAGCATGCCGAAGGAGTCGTCCGCCGGCCTCGTCGAAGCGCGGCAGGTGGATGCGGTCCGAGGTCGAGCTCGACGTTGCAGCGCTCGGCGATCTCGAGCGTCGGCGCGCAGCAGGCCGTCGCCGCCAGGGCGCCATCAGCGCGGCCATCTCGCTCGGGCGTCTTGAGGTAGAACTCCTGGGTCGAGAAGCGGAAGCGGCTTGGGGTTCGAGAGCAGGTCGTTGGTCTGGATGCAGAGCAGCGCCTCGTGCGGCGCGGCGTCCTCGGCGCTGCAGGTAGTGCACGTCGCCGGTGCCGACGACCGGCAGGCCGGCGTCGGCAGCCAGCGCGCAGGAGCCCCGGGTTGACCTGGCGGTGCTCGTCGATGCCCGCGTCCTGCAGCTCGACGTAGACGTCGTCGCGGCCGAAGATCTGGACGAGGCGGTCGAGCTCGGCGCGCGCCCGCGGCTCGTCGCCGGCGAGCAGCGCCTGGCAGATGCGCCCCGCGAGGCAGCCGGAGAGCGCGATGATCCCGTCGGCGTAGCGCTCGAGCAGCTCGTAGTCGACGCGCGGCTTGTAGTAGTAGCCCTCGAGGTAGCCGAGCGTGCAGAGCTTGATCAGGTTGTGGTAGCCCGCGCGTCGTCTCGGCCAGCAGCGTGAGGTGGTTCCAGTCCCGGTGCGTCGAGTGCGGTGCGCGCGCGGCGGTCGTCGACGACGTAGACCTCGCAGCCGAGGATCGGCTTGATGCCGGCCTTGCGCGGCGTGCCGGTAGAGCTCGACGGCGCCCGCCATGGAGCCGTGGTCGGTGAGCCCGACGGCGGGCATGCCGAGCTCGGCCGCGCGCTCGACGAGCTGGGGATCCGGCACGCCCCGTCGAGCACCGAGTACTCGGAGTGGACGTGCAGGTGGGCGTAGGCGGGATCGGCGGAGGACACGGCGGCGGGGCGCGAACGGGGTCTCGGGGCGCGGGTGGTCATGCTAGTGGGGAGGGCTGACGGCAGCCTTGAGGCGCAGGCGGCCGAGCCACACCTCGGCCGACGGGCCGGGCGGCGGGACGGGCAGCGGCTCAACCTCCAGGGTCAACTCCGGCTCGAGCGCGGCCGCAATGGGCCCGGCCTGGTCCCGGAACGGGAACGCGATCAGGGCCTCCCCGGCCAGCCGCGGGGCGAGCGCCCCGACGGCCCGGGCGAGCTCCGGCAGGTAGAGGACGTCGGCCGCCAGCACCAGGTCGAAGGGAGCGGCCTCGAGCAGCTCCTCCGGCGGCGCGGCCACGTCCACGCGCATCGCGGCCAGGCGCCGGCCGAGCAGGTGCCGGCCGTTCCGCCTGGCCAGGGCCACGGCCTCGGAGGAGGCGTCGGTGGCCAGGACGTCGGCTCCCCCCAGCGCGGCGGCCAGGGAGGGAAGGGCGAGCCCACAGCCGAGCTCCACCACCCGGCGGCCGTCGAGATCGAGCGTGGCGACGTAGGCCGCCATGGCGCGGGCCGACGGCCACAGCTCCGCCCAGTACGGGGCGTCGCGCTCACCGGCGGCCACGGCCGCCTCGAGCAGCGACTCAGGCGATCGCGGCCGCTGCAGGCGCACGCGGCGGCCCGCGAGCTCGATCTCCTCTTCGACGAGGTCGAGCTTCAGACGCCCTGGCTTCTCAGCGGGGCGGCGGCACGTCGTGCCACTTCGTGTCCCGCCGAAGGAGCCGGCGGGCGAGCCCGAGGAGGGCGGCGATGAACACGATGCGCCGGAGCAGCTTCACGAGATCACCGGCAGGCTCAGGGCGCGCTTGCGCGTGCCGCGCTCGGGACGGGGCATGCCGCGGTCGATCCAGCCGTCGATCTCGCCGAACAGCTCGTCCACGAGCCGGTCCTGCGTCCACCTTGCGCAGCACCTCGCCGTGCGCGTAGATGAAGCCGGAGTCGCGGCCGCCGGCGATGCCGAAGTCGGCGTCCCCCGCCTCGCCCGGTCCGTTCACGGCGCAGCCCATGACGGCCACCTCGAAGTGCTCGCGGTACCCGGCCAGCCGCTGCTCGACCCGCTCGGCCAGCTCGTGCACCTCGACGTTCGTCCGCCCGCAGGACGGGCAGGCGATCAGGCTCGGGCCGAACTGGCGCAGGCCGAGCGCCTTGAGGATCTCGAAGCCGACCTTGACCTCCTCCACCGGGTCGGTGGAGAGCGAGACGCGGATCGTGTCGCCGATGCCCTCGGCCAGCAGCGTGCCGATGCCGATGGCCGACTTGACCGTGCCGGTGCTGGCAGCGTCCCGGCCTCGGTCACGCCCAGGTGCAGCGGGTAGGGCACGCGCTCCGACAGTCGGCGGTAGGCCTCGATCATGACCGGCACCGAGCTCGACTTGACCGAGATCTTGAACTCGTCGAAGCCGAGCCGCTCGAGCATCTCGACCTCCTCCAGCGCGGCCTTCACGAGCGCCCCGGCGGGATCGGCGGTGGCCGTCGGCCGCAGGTGCTCCGGCAGCGAGCCGGAGTTGGCGCCGATGCGCATCGGCGTGCCGGTCTCCTGCGCCCTGCGCACGACCTGCTCGACCTTGTCGGGCCCGCCGATGTTGCCGGGGTTGATGCGCACGCGGCGACGCCCGCGTCCAGCGCGCGCAGCGCCAGCGAGGCGTTGAAGTGGATGTCGGCGATGATCGGCACGCCCGCGCCGGGCCACGATCTCGGGCAGGGCGTCGGCGTCGGGGACTCCGGGCACGGCCACGCGCACGAGCTCGACGCCGGCCTCGCGCAGCCGGTCGATCTGCGCCAGCGTGGCCTCGACGTCGTGCGTCTTGGTCGTCGTCATCGACTGGACGGTGACCGGCGCACCGCCGCCGATCGGGACGTCGCCGACCTGATCCGGCGCTCGCTCGCCACGCGCAGTCTATGCGCCCGACTCATGCGTCGGCTGCCGGCTCCGCCGGCGCGCCGAAGCCGCGGCGAGCCCTGTCTCCACGACCGCATCGCTCCTGGGACCGGCGCCCGCAGAAGGAGGGGCTAACGGGGGACCATGGTTCCCCCGTTATTTGATCGTCGGGCCGTTCGCGATGCGGCCGACGTCGTTGCGTGCAGCCCGATCACGAAGAGCATGAGCATGGCCACGATGCCGAGCGCGGAGACGCGCTCGTAGATCTCGCGCGCGAGCGGCCTGCGCCGGACGAGCTCGATCAGCGCGAACAGGATGTGCCCGCCGTCGAGCGGCAGGAACGGCAGCAGGTTGAAGATCGCCAGCGAGAGCGAGATCAGCGCCAGGACGCGCGGATAGACGCCCTCGTTGATGGTCGTCCCCGACTGCTGGACGATCCCGACGGGCGTCGTGAACTGCTGCTGGGTCTGGCGGTTGAACACGTGCGCCAACGCGTCCAGGGTGCCGGTGGTCACGTCACGCATGTCCACGGCCGCCGACTTCACGGATCCCAGCGAGGCCGGCGTGGTCGGTGCCGGTGCGCTGCAGGGCGAAGGTGAAGCCGAGGATCCGCCGTCCCCCCGAGTGGTCGGTCGGCGTGGCCGGGCCGAGCGTGACCGTGGTCCCCTGGCGCTTGACCGCGAGCGTCACCGGCCCCGCCGTCTGGATCAGGTTGCGGACCTGCTGGCTCGTGTGCGTGGGCCGGCCGTCCACGGCCACGACCTTGTCGCCGTGCTTGAGCCCCATCGCCTGGGCCACCGAGCCGGTGCCTACCTGGTCGACGCTCTGGCCGACAATGAAGTGCGGCGCTCCCGAGAGCGAGAAGACCATCAGGATGACGAACGCGGCCAGGACGTTGGCGAACGGGCCGGCGCCGATGACCACCACGCGCTTCCACACCGGCTGCCGCCAGTAGCCGCGGGGATCGGCGTCCTCGGCCAGCCGGTCGAGCTCGCGCTCGCACCACTCGAGCCGCTCGGGGTCGATGCGCGGGCGCTCCGCCTCGACGGCGGTCCGCAGCGTCGGCCAGCGAGGGCAGGATGTCGCGCGGGTCGTCGGCGTCGAGCGCGGCGGTGGCGCGGCGCCACGCCGCCTCCATGGGCTCGGACTCCAGTCGCCGCGCCGTCTCCCCGATCACGTCGAGATCGACGGGACGCGGCTTGGTCATGCCGACGATGCGGACGAAGCCGCCCAGCGGGATGAGGCCCAGGCCGTACTCGGTGTCGCCGCGCCGGTAGCGCAGGATCGTCGGCGGGAACCCGACCATGAAGCGCGTGGCCCGCATGCCCACGCCCTTGGCGGCGAGGAAGTGGCCCGCCTCGTGGATGAGGACGAGGAGCAGCAGGCCGGCGACGGCGACGAAGATGCTCACGGGGCAACTCCGGCCAGGGCGTCCTCGACCACGGCGCGGGCGCGGGCGTCGACGTCCCTGAGCTGCTCGCGGCTCTCCACCGGTCCGGTATCGGCCGCCTCGAGCGCTCGCTCGACCAGCGGGCCGATGTCGAGGAACCCGCAGCGCCCGGCCACGAAGGCCTCGACCGCGGCCTCGTCGGCCGCGTTCAGGGCGCAGGGCAGCACGCCTCCGGCCCGGCCGGCGTCCCGCGCCAGCGCCAGGCAGGGAAAGGTCTCCTCGTCCACCGGCTCGAACTCGAGCGCGCGCCCCACGAGGTCGAGCCGGGGCACGTCCAGCGGCAGGCGCGCCGTCCCGCCGAGCGCGTAGGCGATCGGCACCCGCATGTCGGGGAGGCCGAGATGGGCCAGCAGCGCCCCGTCACGCAGGCGGACGAGGGCGTGGACGACCGACTGCGGGTGCACGACCACCTCGATCCGCTCGTAGGGCAGCCCGAAGAGCAAGTGGGCCTCGATGAGCTCGAGGCCCTTGTTCATGAGCGTGGCGGAGTCGATCGTGATGCGCGGCCCCATGGCCCAGGTCGGGTGAGCCAGCGCCTCCGCCACGGTGACGTCCTCGAGCTCGGCGCGCGTGCGCCCCCGGAAGGGACCGCCCGAGGCCGTGATGACGAGCGAGTCGACGGCGCTCGCCTCCTCACCCGCCAGCAGCTGGTGGAGGGCCGAGTGCTCGGAGTCGACGGGCACGATCCGGGCGCCTGTACGCCGCCGGGCGGCCAGCACGAGCGGGCCGCCGGCGACCAGCGACTCCTTGTTGGCCAGGGCCACGTCGAGGCCCGCGTCGAGGGCGGCGAGAGTGGCGTCGAGGCCGGCCGAGCCGACCACCGCGTTCAGGACGAGGTCCGCCCCGCTCTCGGGCGCCAGCCTGGCCACGGCGTCCGGTCCGGAGCCCACGTGGCCGTCGAAGGCCGCCCGGGCGCGATCGGCAGCGGCGGGGTCCTCGAGGGCGATGCGGTCCACGCCGCGGGCGGTGGCGGCGGCCACGAGCTCGCGGTCGGAGGCCCGTGCGGCCAGGGCGCACACTTCGAGGCCGGGATGGGCGTCGATGACGTCGAGCGCCTGCCGGCCGATCGACCCGGTCGCGCCGAGCAGGGCGATACGAGGCACCCGCTAAGGGTAGTCCAGGCGCCTGAACCCGCCCTGAACGGTGCCCGCTCGTGCCTATGATCGCCTGCGTGACGTACTCCATCGTGGCGCGAGACGCCGAGACGGGCGCCCTCGGCGTGGCCGTGCAGTCGGCCACCTTCCAGGTCTCCCCGCCGGTCCCCTGGGCCGAGGCGGGCGTGGGCGCGGTGGCCACGCAGGCCTCCGCGAACGTGAGCTTCGGCCCGCTCGGCGTGGAGCACATGCGCGACGGGGCATCTGCGGAGGAGGCCCTGGCGGCCGTGCTGGCGACCGACGCCGGCGCCGACCGCCGCCAGGTGGCCATGATCGACGCCACGGGCCGGACGGCCGCCCACACGGGGTCGCACTGCATCCCCGCCGCCGGGCACATGAGCGAGGCCGGGGTCAGCGTGCAGGCCAACCTGGTGTGGCGAAACTCGGTCTGGCTGGCCATGCTCGACGCCTACCACGGCGCCGAGGGCGACCTGCCGACGCGGCTTCTGGCGGCGCTCGACGCCGCCGAGGCCGAGGGCGGGGATCTGCGGGGGCGCCAGTCGGCGGCCATCCTGGTCGTCAGCGGTGAGCGCACCGACCGGCCGTGGGAGCACGTGGTCATGGACCTGCGCACGGACGACCACCCGGATCCGCTGGGCGAGCTTCGCCGCCTGGTCGCTCTCCACCGGGCCTGGGACGCGTTCCGGCGGGCGGACGAGCTCGAGCACGCCGGGCAGGCCGAGGCCGCCCTCGAGGCGCAGCGCGAGGGCACGGAGGCCGCACCCGAGGCCGTCGAGCTGGCGTTCTGGCACGGCCTCTCGCTGGTGCGCGAGGGCCGGGCGGTCGAGGCCGGGCCCTACCTGCGCCGGGCGGTGGCCCAGGATCCCGGCTTCGCCGAGCTCCTGCCGCGCATGGCCGAGGCGGGCATCGTCGACCAGCCCCTGGCGGACGAGGCGGCGCGGGCCCTCGACGCGCCGGCGCGGGAAGGCGCCTAGGCCCGGCCCATCGCGAGCACGACGAAGTAGGCCGCCGCCCCGGCGAAGAGCAGGGCGTCCACGCGGTCGAGCAGGCCGCCGTGACCGGGGAGCAGCGTGCCGGAGTCCTTCACCCCCAGATCACGTTTGACGAAGGACTCGAACAGGTCGCCGATGGGGCCTGCGACCGCGATGGCCAGGCCCACCCAGAAGGCGTCGAGGCTCGACAGCCCCTGGTCGTAGAGCGTCACCCAGCCCGTGAACGTCCCGGCGGCCAGGCCGATGAGCAGCCCCTCCACGGTCTTGTTCGGGGAGATGGCCGGGGCCAGCCGGTGCCGGCCCACGAGCCGGCCTCCGAAGTAGGCGAAGATGTCCGAGGCCCACGTGGCCAGCAGGGTGGCGAGGAGCAGGTTGAAGCCGAAGTGGTGCGGCCCGGGGACGTCCCGCAGGAGCACCAGGAAGGCCACGCCGAAGCCGATCCACACCACCCCGAAGGTCGTCACGGCCACGGTGACGAGCGCGGATTCCCGCGCCGAGACCGCCGCCGCGATGAGGAACGTGGCCACGACCGTTCCCAGAAGGACGGCCACCGCCCAGTCGAGCCCCGAGGTGTGGGACACGACCACGATCCCCGCCCCGCCCGCGTAGCCGGTGAGGGGCACCGGTCGCAGGCCGCGGGCCATGCTGTAGAGCTCGTGCAGGCTGATGAGCACCGCCACCAGCCCGAGGGCGAGCATCGCGCGCCCGCCGGCCCAGGCCGCGAGCAGCACGACCGGGGCGAGCACCAGCGCCACGGCCGCCCGCCGCGGGAGGTCACCGATGCCCCGTGCCCGGCGGCCGGGCGGCGGGCTAGCGTCCGCCGAATCGCCGGCGGCGGCTGGCGAACGTGGCGAGCGCGTCGCGGAGGTCGTCTCTGCCAAAGTCGGGCCAGAGCGTATCCGTGAAGACGAGCTCGGCATACGCGAGCTGCCACAGCAGGAAGTTCGAGATGCGCTGCTCGCCCGAGGTACGGACGAGCAGGTCGGGGTCGGGCATCTCGCGGCGCCGCCAGGCGACTTCGGACCGCCTCGTCATCGATCCTGTCGGCCGGGACACCATCCCGCACCAGCCGCCTGCGCCGCCTCCACCAGCTCGGCCCTGCCGCCGTAGTCGAAGCAGACGAAGAGGTCGAGCACGTCGTTCTGGGCCGTGCCCTGCTCGAGCTCCTCCATCATGGCCGCCACGCCGGGCGAGCAGCGGTCCCGGCGCCCGACGAAGCGGGTGCGCACGCCCTGACGGGCCAGGTCGGTGAACTCGCCCCGGATCGTCTCGGCCAGGAGGTCGAGGAGGTCGGCCACCTCCTCGTCGGGCCGCTCCCAGTTCTCGGTGGAGAAGGCGTAGACGCAGAGCGAGCGCACCTCGAGCTCGATCGCGGCCTCGACGGTGCGGCGCAGGGCGCGCACGCCGGCGCGATGGCCGGCCCCCACCGGCAGCCCCCGCCGGCGGGCCCAGCGCCCGTTGCCGTCCATGATGATGGCCACCGAGGTCGCGACCGCGGACAGCGGCTCCGATTGAATTGAGCCCAACCGCCGGGCTCGCCGCCACCGCTCTATCAGCCGCACCTGACGCCCCTCCAAACGGGTCGATGTGCCGGCTTGGCCGGCATGTCGACTCTCACGGCGCGGGCATCACGAGAAACGGCGCAACCCCAATCGAGACAGCAGTCGGCGATTCAGGAGGGGGGCCAACGGGGGGCGCCCGGCGCCCCCCGTTCTATACCTCGAGGATCTCCGCCTCCTTGTGCTTGAGGAGCTCGTCGATCTGGTGGACGTGGTCGTCGGTCAGCTTCTGGACCTGGTCCTCCGCCCGGTGCAGGTCGTCCCACGAGACCTCGCCGTTCTTCTCCTCGTCCTTCATGTGGGCGATGGCGTCACGGCGGATGTTGCGGACGGCCACGCGCCCCTCCTCCGCCAGGTGGCGGACGACCTTGACCAGCTCCTTGCGCCGCTCCTCGGTGAGCTGCGGGATGGGCAGGCGGATGAGCTTGCCGTCGTTCGACGGCGTGAGACCCAGGTCGGACTCCTGGATGGCGCGCTCGATGTCGCGCATGGCGCCCTTGTCGTAGGGCGTGATCGACAGCAGGCGCGGCTCCGGGACGTTCACCGAGGCCAGCTGGTTGAGCGGCGTCTTGGTGCCGTAGTACGAGACCTGGATGCGGTCGAGGAGCGCCGCCGAGGCCCGCCCCGTGCGGACGGTGTTGAACTCGTGACGCGTGGCCTCGACCGACTTGTCCATGCGGCTGCGGGCGTCGCGCAGGAGGTCGTCGATCATCCTCGCGGGTCCCCCTCCTCGTCGTGGAACAGGGGCTCGCCGGCGGGCTCGCCGGCGCGCAGGTCGGCCGCCTCGGCGCCCGACGAGACGAGCGTACCGATGCGCTGGCCCGCCAGGATGCGGCTGATGTTGGCGGGCTCGTCCAGGTTGAACACGTAGATCGGGAGGTCGTTCTCCATGCACAGGGCGAGGGCCGTGGCGTCCATGACGTCGAGCCCGCGCTCGAGCGCCTCACGGTGCGTGATGTTGGGCAGGAAGACGGCGTCGGGATTGGTGTGGGGGTCGTCGTCGTAGACGCCGTCCACCCCGTGCTTGCCCATGAGCAGCGCCTGGGCGCCGATCTCGCACGCCCGCAGCGCCCCGGCCGTGTCGGTGGTGAAGTACGGGTTCCCCGTCCCGCCGACGAAGATGACCACGCGGCCCTTCTCCAGGTGGCGGATGGCCCGCCGTCGGATGTACGGCTCGGCCACCTCCTCGATGGTCAGGGCCGACTGCATGCGGGTGTAGACGCCGAGCTTCTCCAGGGCGTCCTGGATGGCCAGGCCGTTCAGGACGGTGGCCAGCATCCCCGCGTAGTCGCCGGTGGCCCGGTCCATGCCCCCGCGGCTGGCCGACAGCCCGCGGAAGATGTTGCCGCCCCCGACGACCACGGCGACGTCGACCCCCGCCGCCCGGGCATCGCGGATCTGGCGGGCCCAGGCGCCGATCTTGTCCGGGTGCTGGAAGAGGCCGTCGGCCTGCAACCCCTCACCCGAGAGCTTGAGCAGGATGCGCCGGAAGGCCGGGGCCGCGATGGGCCCGGGCTCCGCCACCGCCTCCGGCCGCCCCGCGGCCATGCTCAGCGGCCTCGCTCGAAGCGGGCGAAGCGCTTGATCTGGACGTTCTCCTGGGTCTGGGCGGCCAGGCCGGCCCGCAGCTGCTCGATGGTGTGGTCGCCGTCGCGGATGTACGGCTGCTCGAGCAGGCACACGCTCTCGAACCACTTGTCGAGCTTGCCCTGGGCGATCCGGTCGCGCACGTTCTCGGGCTTGTCCGAGGCCTGGGCGCGGTAGATGTCGAGCTCCGACTCCACCAGGTCCTGCGGGACCTCGTCGCGGCTCACCCAGCGCGTCTCGGCGTTGGCCGAGAGCTGCAGGGCGACCTCGTGGGCGAACTCGCGGAACGCCTCCGTGTTGGCCACGAAGTCCGTCTCGCAGCCGACCTCGACCAGCACGCCGATGCGGCCGTTGCCGTGGATGTAGGAGTCGACCACGCCCTCGGCGGTCGTGCGGTCGCCGCGCTTGGCGGCCTTGGCGATGCCCTGCTCACGCAGGAGCTTGACCGCGGCCTCGACGTCGCCGCCGGTGTCGATGAGGGCGCGCTTGCAGTCCATCAGGCCGGCGCCCGTGCGCTCACGGACGTCCTTGACCTCGGCCGCGGTGGGGTTGTAGGTGGCGCTCATGCCGACTGCTCCGCGGCCGGCGCGGCGGCCTCCTGGGTGTTCTCGGCCTCAGGCGCGGCCTGGCCGCCGGCCTCCTCCGCGGCGGCGGCCTCGGCAGCCGCCGCCTCGGCGGCAGCCTGCTCGGCCGCCGCAGCCTCCTCGGCCGCGCGGGCAGCCGCGCGCTCGAGCTCGACCGCGGCCAGCTTGTTCCGGCCTTCCTCGACGCCGTCGGCGATGGCGCGGATGATCACGTTGCAGGAGCGGATGGCGTCGTCGTTGCCGGGGATGACGTAGTCGGCCTCGTCGGGGTCGCAGTTCGTGTCCACGAGCCCGATGACGGGGATGCCGCAGCGGTGCGCCTCGCGGATGGCAAGGCTCTCCTTCTTCAGGTCCACCACGAAGACCGCCTGGGGCAGGCGCTTCATGTCGGCCACGCCGCCCAGGTTCGTCTCGAGCTTCTCCAGCTCGCGCAGGATGCCCTGCCGCTCCTTGGTGGGCAGGAGGGCCAGCTGGCCCTCGTCCCGCAGGCGGCGCAGCTCGTGCAGGCGGTCGATCCGGCTCTGCACCGTGCGGTAGTTGGTCAGCAGGCCGCCGACCCAGCGATGGCTGACGAACGGCATCGAGACGCGCTCGGCCTGCTCCTCGATGGCGTCCTGGCACTGCTTCTTGGTCCCCACGAACAGGACCGAGCCGCCGCGCTCGGCCACCTGCCGGGCGAAGGTGTGGGCGTCCTCGACCAGGCGGATGGTCTGCTGCAGGTCGATGATGTAGATGCCGCCGCGCTCCGAGAAGATGAAGCGGCGCATCTTCGGGTTCCAGCGACGGGTCTGGTGGCCGAAATGGACTCCGGCCTCCAGCAGGTCGCGCATGGTCACTGCGGGCACGTGGTGCCTCCGGTGGTTGGTGATCGAGATCCGGCGAACGTGCCCGGCGGACCGGCCAGAGGCCGGCACCACCGCCGGACGCAGAGCTCGCCGGGGAGCGGGTTGACGGACAGGCGCCAGGGTGGCGCCGGGGCGGGAGTATAGCCGCGAGGCGTTTTCTAGACTGTGGCTGTGACCGTGGCGGACGTGGCCGTCGCACGCCGGGCCTTCGACGCGCTTGCCGCGGGCGATGTCGACGCCTTCGCCGCGCTGCTCGCCCGCGACGTCGAGATCGTCGGCGGCCGCGGCCCGCGGCACGGCGTCAAGGCCGCGCGCGCCTGGGCCACGCCGTCCGACTCGCGGTGGACGACGAGCGACCTCAGGGCCGAGGAGGTCCGCGATCTCGGCGAGGGGCGCGTGCTGGTCCTCAGCCGCCTCATCCAGTGCTGGGCCGACACGGGCGAGGTCGGCGACGACACCGCCAACGCGTACCTGTTCACGATCCGCGACGGGCGCGTCGTGCGCTGCCTGGCCAACCTGACCCGCGAGCGGGCCGAGGCCGAGACGGCGCCCTCTTAGGGTCCTCGACCGAACAAGCAACGTTGTCGCACGCCGGCTCGGGCTGCGACGATGCGGAGGAATGGCCGACGCGGGGGATTACGCCTATCTGTGGGCGTGGGAGCCCATCCACCCCGAGGAGATGGCGCGGCTTCTCTCCGGCTTCAAAGGGCCGTGGTGGATCTGTGGCGGGTGGGCGTTGGACCTCTTCCTCGGTCGCGAGACGCGCCGCCACGACGATCTCGACGTTGCCTTGCTCCGGCACGATCAACTCGCGCTCTTTCACCACCTTCGCGCCTGGGACCTCCGGTACGCCACGCCCGCGCACACGCTCGAGCCCTGGGACGGACACCGCCTCGAACTGCCGATTCACGGCATCTGGGCGCGTCGCTCACCCGAGCCGAGGGCGTCGTGGACGTGCGAGTTCCTGCTCAACGAGCAGCGTGACGGCGAGTGGGCTTTCCGCCGGAATGAAGCGGTCAGGCGGCCGACGAAGGGCCTGGGCGATGAGAGGAAGGGCGTGCCCTTCCTTCGGCCCGAGATCGTTCTGCTCTACAAGTCGAGCGAGCGGTCGCCCAAGAACGAGACGGACTTCGCCGCAGTCCGGCCGCATCTCTCCCGTGCAGCGAGCCTCTGGCTGCGCGCGGCGCTCGAGAGCTGTGACGATCGGCACCCTTGGATCGAGGCACTCTGAGGCCCTTCTAACGAGCGCCTTCCCGGGCACGCGCCAGCGCCGCCGCGAGGTCGTCGGGCAGGGCCGACGCGACCTCGATGCGCTCGCCCGTCTGCGGATGGTCGAAGGCCAGCTCGGCCGCGTGCAGGAACTGGCGGTCCAGGCCGAGCTCGGCCCCGCCCCGCCCGTACAGCGGGTCACCGACGACGGGATGCCGGATGGCGGCCAGGTGCACGCGGATCTGGTGCGTGCGGCCGGTCTCCAGGGCCACGCGGAGGAGCGTGTGGTGCGGGAGCGCCTCCAGCGACTCGAAGCGCGTCACGGCCGGCCGCGCCCCGCGGCCGTCGACGGCCATGCGGCCGATGTCCATCGGATCGCGGCCGATCGGCGCGTCGATGGTGCCGCGCAGCGACGGCGGCCGTCCGTGCACGAGGGCCAGGTAGCGCCGGTCGATGCGCCGGCGCCCGCAGGGCCTCGGCCAGCGCGCGCTGGGTGGCGTCGTCCCTGGCCACCACCAGGAGGCCCGAGGTGTCGCGGTCGAGGCGGTGGACGATCCCCGGCCGCTCGGGGTCGTCGCCGCCGGCGATGCCGCGCGCCAGCAGGCCCTCGACCAGGGTGGGCTCGTGGACCCCGGCGGCCGGGTGCGTGACCACGCCGGGCGGCTTGTCGACGACGAGCAGCCAGCGATCCTCGTACACGACCGGCAGGCCGAGGTCGGCCGCCGCCGGACCGGGCGCCGGCGCGAGCGGCGCGAAGGCCACCTCTTCCCCACCCTGCAGGCGCAGCGACTTCGCGCCGCCGGCGCCGTCGACGGTCACCGCCCCGGCGGCGATCAGGCGCTCGGCCGCGGCGCGCGAGCCGACCGCCTCGAGCCCGGCCAGGAAGCGGTCGAGCCGCAGGCCGGCCGCCTCCTGCGGCACACGCACCCGCTCCGCCTCGGCGCACGGCGGTCAGCGGTTGGTGATGTCGATCGCCGGCCCGGCCGGCCGGGCCTCACCGCGCAGCAGGACCCAGAGAAGGAGCCCCACACCGACGACGATGAAGCTGTCGGCGAGGTTGAACGTGGGCCAGTGGTGGATGTAGACGAAGTCCGTCACGTAGCCGTGGACGATGCGGTCCCAGCAGGTTCGACACGCTGCCGCCGAGGAGCAGGCCGATGGCCACCGGCAGGAGCGGGTGGCGCGCCCCCGAGCGGGCGAAGTAGACGACCATCCACGAGACCGCGGCGGCGGTGAGGAGCACGACGACGGGCAGCCGGCCGGAGAAGGCCCCGAAGGCCACGCCCTGGTTCTGGACGTGCCACAGCGAGAGCCCGGGCGCGAGGTGGACCATGCCGCCCAGGGCCAGCGAGCGGTCGACGGCGGTCTTGGTCAGCTGGTCGGCGGCCAGGGCGGCCACCGCCACCGCGGCCAGGCCGGCCCATTCCAGCGCGGCCGGCCGCCAGCCGTCCGGGCGCACGTGGCCGGGCAGCGGCCGAGGGCCCGGCGAGGAGCGGGTACCGGCGCCCGTGGACGCAGGGGGCCGGGACTCGACGGCCATGGCCCGAGTGTAGACGCCGCGGTTGATCGTCTAGTTGGTCGGAGGCTCTAGCAGATGCGGCGTGGATGGATGCGAGCGGCGCGCCAGCCAGGGCGTGCGCGGTGGCGAAGGTCGTATGCGCGGCGACACGGGCGAGCCGCCGGGTGCGGACTGGCGCCAGCGCGACGCCGCCAGGCGCCACGGCTCCATTCTGATGAGTCTAAGTGGCCGGCCGGCTCGGGCTCGCCCAGCTCGGCCTCGTAGGCCTCCACGATCCGTGAGGTCGAGGTCACCACCGAGCGGAAGCGGGCCCGGAACTCCTGCTCGCTCTCGCGCAGGCGCAGGAAGTCCTGATGCAGGCGCAGCCGCGCCGAGTGCGCCTCGCCCACGATCTGGCGGGCACGGGCCTCGGCGTCCTGGACGATGCGGTCGGCCTCGAGGCGCGCGGCCTCGCGCATCGCGTCGACCGAGCGCTCGGCCGAGACGAGCGTTCGCCGCAGCACCTCCTCGAGCTCCCGGTGGCGCTTGAGGTCCGACTGCAGGTCATCGACCTGGTCGGCCAGGTCCGCGCGCTCGCGCCACACCTCCTCGAAGCTGTCGGCGATGCGCTCCAGCTCCCCGTCGACGGCACGCCGGCGGTAGCCGAAGAGGCCGCGGGGGAAGCGGAGGTGGCGCAGCTCGACCGGTGTCTCGGCCATGGGGCGACCTCTTTCGCCGGGTCCGCCCCGTCTCCTCCCGCTGACCTACGGCCGGAAGCCCTGCAGCACCGAGATGGCCACGCGCTCGAAGACGAAGAGCGCGACGACGGCCACGATCGGGCGAGATGTCGATCATCCCGAACGACGGCACGAAGCGGCGGAAGATGCGGATGTAGGGCTCCACCGTGTCGTCCAGGAAGCGCCGGATGCGGTAGACCCAGAGGTTGAAGGGCAGCCGCAGGTAGCTCATGCACGATCCAGGCGAAGATGAGCAGGACGTAGAGCGAGACGAACGAGTCGACGAAGCGCTCGAGGATGTCGACGGTGTGGTTGCTCATCAGCCGAGCTCGGCGGCGCGGCGCATCGCGGCCAGTACGCCGTCGATGATCCCGGCCCGCACCGAGGCCCGCTCCATGGCCGCCAGGCCCGCGGCGGCGGTGCCTCCGGGCGAGGTCACGAGCCGCCGCAGCTGCGAGCCGGAGAGCCCGGCGTCGGCCAGGAGCTGGGCGGTCCCCGACATCGTCGTCAGGATGAGGTCGCGGGAGGCGCCGGCGGAGAGCCCGGCCACGATGCCGGCGTCCTCGAACGCCTCCACCAGCAGGCCCAGGAAGGCCGGGCCCGAGCCGGCCAGCGCCGTGGCGGCGTCGAAGAGGCGCTCCTCGAGCGGGATGACGGCCCCGAGGAGGCCGAACCAGTCGAGCACCCGCCGTCTCGGCGTCCGTGTTGGCGAAGCGGCCCGTGGCGAAGCACAGCGTGCCGGCGCACACCGAGACCCCGACGTTCGGCATGAAGCGGAAGACGGGCGCGTCCTCGTCGAGGATGGTCTCGAGGGTCGTGGTCCACACGCCGGCGGCCACCGACGCGAGCGCCTTGTCCGGCGTGACCTGCGAGCCGACCTCGCGCAGCACGCGCTCGACGTCGATCGGCTTGACCGCGACCACGACCACGTCGGCGCGCTCGACCAGCTCGGCGTTGGCCTCGACGTGCTGCGCGCCCAGCCGCTCCGCGAGCTTCCCGGCCCGGCCGCTGCCGCGGTCGGTGACCAGGATGCGCGAGGCCCGCGCCGGATCCGCGCGCACCCAGCCCTCGACCATCGCGGTGGCCATGTTGCCCGCGCCGATCAGGCCGATGGTGACGCCGTCCGCCATGCTGGCGGGTGATGGTAACGAGCGGCGCCCTTACGGGGCCGCGTCGCGGCGGGCCTGGGCCGCCTCGACCAGGCCGCGGAAGAGGGGTGCGCCGCCGCTTGCCGGCTCCTCCTCCGGGTGCCAGAGGACGCCCACACAGAAGGTCGCGCGCGGGTCCTCGATGGCCTCCACGGTGCCGTCGGGCGCCCTGCCGGCGGCGGTGAGCCCGTCCCCGACGGTGGCGATGCCCTGGTGGTGCGTCGACTGCACCGCCACCTCGTCCCCCAGGAGCCGGCCGACCCGGCTGTCGGGCTCGAGCCCCACGGCGTGGGTGGCGAACGCGCCCGGCCCCGGGCGGTGCATGGTCAGGTCGTGCTCGTCCGCGAGGTGCTGGTCGAGGCTCCCGCCCGCGGCTCACGTTCAGGAGCTGCATGCCGCGGCAGATCCCGAGGACGGGCATGTCCACCGCCCGCGCGGCCTCGAGCAGGGCGAGCTCGAAGCGATCGCGCAGCTCGTCGCGCGGCTGGGCCTCGGGATGCGGCTCGGCGCCGTAGAGCTCCGCGCCCAGGTCGCCGCCGCCGATGAGGACGAGCCCGTCGACCGCCTTCAGGAGCGCCGCCGCGTTCTCTGCGCCCTCAACGGTGGGCGGGAAGACGACGGGCAGGCCGCCGGCCAGCCGGATCCCCTCCACGTACCCCGCGGGCACCAGCGCACTCGGCATCTCCCATGCCCCGAACCGGGCCTGGGTCAGGTACGAGGCCAGGCCGATGCGAGGCGGGGCGCTCACGCCTGGTTGAAGAACGCCCCCTCGACGTAGCGGGCGCGATCCTCGGCCGAGAGCTCGACGTCGCGCGGCGTGAGCAGGAAGACCTTGTCGGCGATGCGCTCCATGCCGCCGTCCGAGCGCGTAGGTGAGGCCGGAACCGAAGTCGATGAGGCGCTTCGAGAGGGTCATCTCGGCGCTCTGCAGGTTGATGATCACGGGGATGCCGCGCTTGAAGCGGTCGGCGATCTGCTGGGCGTCGTTGAACGAGCGCGGCGCGATCAGGTGAACCTTGGAGAGGTCGCCCCGGGCGGCCTCGGCCTCGGCGGGCCGCAGCACGGCCGTGGCCCCGCCGTCACCGCGCACCACCCCTGCGGCCGCGGCGCCGCGGCGCGCTCCTCCTCGGCGAAGATGTCGTCGAACTCGGCCGACGAGCGTCCGCGCCGGGGCTCGATGCGGCGCACGTTCGGGCGGTCGCGGTAGGTCCGCTCGAGGTCGTCGTGGGCGGCGCTGCCGTCCTCGTCGTCGTCCTCGTACCACTGCGGGTCCTCGGCGATCCCGAAGTACACGAGCGTGCGGTGCCAGAGGTCGCGAACGGCCATGTGCAGGGAAGCCTACTCCCCTGGTCGCCCGTACAGGACAGAGCCCAGGCGGACGATGGTCGCCCCCTCCTCGGCCGCCACGACGTAGTCCTGGCTGGTCCCCATCGACAGTCGGGCGAACGAGAACCGGCCGGCCCAGCGCCCGCCGAGGGAGGCCGCCAGGGCGCGGAGGCGGGCGAAGTAGGGCCGGGAGGCCTCCGGCTCGCCGGCCAGCGGCGGCATGGTCATCAGCCCCTCCACGGCCAGGCGCTCGAGCGGCGCGAGGGCCTCGAGGAACGAGTCGACCTCACGCTCGGGCACACCCTCCTTGGACTCCTCGCCGGCCAGGTTCACCTCGACCAGGCAGCGCACCGGTTCCGCCGCCCGGCGGTCGAGCTGCTCGGCGGCCGAGAGGGTGGCCAGGGAGTGGACGAGCCGCACCCGGCCGACCACGTCGCGCGCCTTGCGGCTCTGGAGCGCGCCGATGAAGTCCCAGGTGACGCCGGGCGGGGCCACCGCCTGCTTGGCCAGCAGGGCCTCGGTCCGGTTCTCGCCCATGAGCCGGAGCCCGGCCTCGGCCAGCGCCGGGATGTCCTCGGCCGCGACGTACTTGGTGGCGGCCAGGATCTCCACCGCCTCGGGGTCCCGCCCCGCCCGTCGCGCGGCCTCCGCCACCGCCTCGCGGGCCGAGGCCAGGCGGTCCGCCACGGCCCCGGGGTCGATCATGCGGCCTCGAGCACGGCGAAGCCGGCCTGGCGACCGCCCGGCGCGCCGTCCCGGCGGTGGGAGAAGTAGCGCTCGGGGAGGCAGATCGTGCACTCGCGGGCGACGTGCACGGCGCCGGCGCCCGCGCCCTGGAGCGCGCGCTCGGCACACAGCCACAGGTCGGCCCGGCCGTCGCGGACCACGTCGTCGCCGAAACGGGCGCGCAGCGGGTCGCCCACGTCGGCCCGGACGGCGTAGCAGCACGGCCCGGCGCCCGGGCCGACGGCGCACACGGCGCCCTCCCCCACGGCCCGCACCGCGGCCTCGAGGACGCCGGCCAGCAGCCCCGCCCAGCCCGCGTGGACCATGGCCGCGCGGCCCGGTTCGCCATCGCTCGCCAACCCGACGGTGAGGCAGTCGGCGCCCTGGGCCACGAGCGTCAGCCCGCGCCGGGCGGTGACCAGGCCGTCACCGGGAGGCGCCCGGTGCCCGGGATCGAGGAAGGCGCCGGGAGGGGCCGACGACACCTCGTGCAGGTCGGCCGAGTGGATCTGGCGGCAGCCCGCCGCCTGGGCCGGGTCGCCGCCGGCCGTGGTGATGGCCCGGCGGCGGTTCTCGATCACGCGCTCGGCCTCGTCACCCGTGCGCAGGCCGATGTTCAGGCTGTCGTACGGGCCGTCGGAGACCCCGCCGCGCCGCGAGCTGAAGGCGATGCGCACGCCGGGCGGGCCCGCCGTGAAGCGCAGCAGGGGCACCTCGCCGGCGCTGTCCCAGGCGAAGCTCACGACGGCACGATAGGACGGCCCCCCTTGGGTAGCCTGCGCCGATGCGACGCGCGATCGGGGCCGCCGTGGCGGGAGCGTGCCTGGCCCTGGCCGCGCCGGCCCTGGCCGCCGCCCCGCCGTTCCCCTTCCGGCCGGCGCTCACCAGCCGGCCCGTCTGCCACCTGGACACGGCCCACTTCCGCCTCTGGTGGACCGACCACCCGGGAGCCGCGGCGGCCCCACCCGACGCGGACGGCCGCTGTGCCACCACGCCGCGCGTGGCGGCGGTGCTGGCCGGAGCGGTCGAGGGCATCCGGCGCGTCGAGGTCGGCCTGGGATTTCCGCCCGCGCCGAGCGGCGGCCGCTACGACATCCTGATCGACGGGCGGGGCAGCATCGGCACTGGCTTCAACCAGTGCGGCGGGAACGTCGGCGTGCGGCCGCTCTCCTACACCGACATCGGGGCGCAGCGGCCCGGCGGGCCGCTCGACGCCCTCGACGCCGTCGAGGTGCGCCGCACGTTCGCGCACGAGTACTTCCACGGCATCCAGTGCCGGATGGGCGCCCTGCTCCCAGGGCTCTCCAAGCTCATCAGCGAGGGAACGGCGGAATGGATGGTTCCGATCGTGGCCGGCCCCTCACTGGTGGACGAGGCCCACCTGGGGTCCTCGGCGGCCGCGCTCATCGGGACGCTGGCCTTCCTGCACGAGGTCGGCGACCACCAGGGCAGCCTCATCTCCACCTCGGACGGGCCGAACCCGTTCATCCCCTACCGCTACTGGGGCTTCTGGTACGGCGCCACCAACGGTCGCGCCGGGGCCGATCTGATCAAGGCGCTCCTGGCCAGGATCGCCTCCCACCCTGCACGCATCGCCCACGATCACGGGATTCCTGACATCTACGCCACTCTCGGCCCCGCCCGGGTCCGTGCCGGGCTGCTTGACGTGGCCGTCCACGGGCGCGCCGGGGGCCGCTTCGGCACCCTGCCCATCCCCCACGTCGGCTGGGAGGCCACCTTCACCCACGACCCCGCCACCCCCGTGGTCATCGGGCAGCCGGGGATCACGGCCTCGTCCACGCAGCTGGGGCTCGGCCAGCTCGCCTACCGGTACGTGCGCGTCGCCTGGCCGCCGGGCGTCTCGCAGGTGAGCATCGCCGTCGGCCCTGTGTCGGGAACGCGGGCTACGGCCCTCGCCCACGGCGTGGCCATGATCCGGGGCGACGGGACCGTCACGCACCGCACCACGAGGTCGGGGTCGAACCTGGTCTTCACCCAGCCGGTCAGCGGCGGCGCAGCCGGGGCGGTGACGATCGTGCTCACCAACATCCGGGCCACGCCGCTGCGGCTCGTGGTCCGGGCGACGGCCCGTTGAAACCAGCTCTTAGGCCAGAGGAGTGCCGCCGACGATGTCCGAGATGATCCGGGCCACGTGCTCGAAGCCCCCGCGCAGCAGGATCGTGGTCTGGTTCTGGAAGAAGACGAGCACGCCGATGAGGATCAGCGGCCCGTAGCGGTCGAGCTCGGCCCACTGCATGTAGGCCTCGCGACTCATGAAGCCGGCGACGATGCGAGATCCGTCGAGTGGCGGGATCGGGATGAGGTTGAACACGCCGAGGACGATGTTGACCTGGAAGGCGTAGGCCAGAACCTGGGTGACCGTGAACGAGTACGTGCCGTGGGCGAGGGCCGCTCCGACGCCCAGGGCCAGGAGGAAGTTCGTGACCGGACCGGCGAGGGCCACGATGGCCATGCCCCGCTGCGGGTGCGGCTCGAATGCGCCGGGGTTGACCGGCACGGGCTTGGCCCAGCCGAACAGCCACCCCGGTCCCCAGTAGGAGATCACGAACATCGCGCTTCCCAGCGGGTCCAGGTGGACGATGGGGTTGAGCGACAGCCGCCCCAGGATCTTGGCCGTGTGATCCCCCAACAGGTAGGCCACCCATCCGTGCGCCAGCTCGTGGAGCGTGAGCGAGACCAGCACGATGGGGACGAGCAGCAGGAAGACGCGCAGCTGCTCGCTCATGGGAGACGGGTGATCAGCGCGCGGCCACGCAGTCGATCTCGATCCGGGCGCCGGCGGGCAGCGCGGCCACCTCGACCGTCGAGCGCGCCGGCGGCGGGTCGCTGACTGCCGAGCGGTACGCCTCGTTCATCTCCCCGAAGTCGGCCAGGTCGACCAGGAACACGGTGGTCTTGATCATGCGGTCGAGCCCGGAGCCCGCGGCCTCGAGCACGGCGGCCAGGTTCGCGAAGATGCGCTCGGTCTGGGCCGTGACGTCGCCGTCCACGAGGGCCCCCGTGCCGGGGTCGATGGGCACCTGCCCGCTGACGAAGACGAGGTCGCCGGCCACGATGGCCTGCGAGTAGGGGGCGCCGGCCACGGGGGCGGGCGCCGCATCGGTGCGCACGGCGGTGAGGTCGATCATGGAGCTGAGCCTCCGGTCTCTACGCGGTCACGCGCTCGATGCGCGCGCCCGAGGTCGCGCAGGCGCTCGTCGATGCGCTCGTAGCCGCGGTCGATCTGCTCGACGTCGCCGATCACGCTCGGGCCGTCGGCGCACAGCGAGGCGATCAGCAGCGCCATGCCGGCACGGATGTCGGGGCTCGAGAGCCGCTGCCCGTAGAGCTTCGCGCGGGCCGGTGACGACGGCCCGGTGCGGGTCGCAGAGGATGATCCGCGCGCCCATGTTGACGAGCTTGTCCGTGAAGAACAGGCGGTTCTCGAACATCTTCTCGAAGACGAGCACGGTGCCCGTGGCCTGGGTGGCCACGGCGACGGCGATCGACGTGAGGTCGGCCGGGAACGCCGGCCACGGGCCGTCCTCGATCTTGGCGATCTGGGAGTGCACGTCGTCGACGACGTGCAGCTCCTGGCCGGGCGGCACGCGCACGTCGCGGCCGTCGATCTCGACCTCGCACCCCGAGGCGGGTGAAGACGTGCAGCGTCGCGCGCAGGTCGTCGGGCTCGCACCCGGCGATCGTCACGTCGCCGCCGGTCACGGCGGCCAGGCCGATGAAGGAGCCGACCTCGATGTGATCGGGGCCGACGCGGTGCCGGCAGCCGCCCAGGCGCGTCTGGCCCGTCGATGCGCAGCACGTTCGAGCCGATGCCGTCGATGCGCGGCGCCCATGGCCACGAGCAGCCGGCACAGATCCTGCACGTGCGGCTCGCAGGCGGCGTTGTGGATCGTCGTCGTGCCGTCGGGCCAGCACGGCGGCCATGACGCGCGTTCTCCGTGCCCGTGACCGAGGCCTCGTCGAGGAAAGCTCGGCGCCCTTGAGCCCGCCCGGAGCGCGAGAAGCGGTAGTCGCGGTCGGCCGTGACCTCGGCGCCGAGAGCGGTGAAGCGCCAGGAGGTGCGTGTCGACGCGGCGGCGGCCGATGACGTCGCCGCCCGGCGGCGGGACGTCCGCGCTGCCGAAGCGGGCGAGCAGCGGGCCCGGCGAGCAGGATCGAGGCGCGGATGCGCTCCGCGAGCCGCTCGTCGAGCGGCGTCGATTGCCCGCCTGGCGGCGCAGACGCGCACCTCGTTGCGCGGCCGTCCACTCCACCTCGGCGCCGAGGTCGTCGAGCAGCTCGCAGCATCGTCTCCACGTCGCGGATGCGCGGCATGTTCTCGAGCACGACCTCCTCCTCGGTGAGGAGGGTCGCGGCGAGCAGCGGCAGCGCGGAGTTCTTGTTGCCCTCGGGGCGGATCGCGCCGGCGAGCGGGGCGCCGCCCTCGATGACGAAGTAGTCGCGGCTCTGCGGTACGCGAATCGAGCATGAGGGAGGACACGGCCGCCTGAGGCTAGCAAGGCCGGTGGCGGCCACCGGCGGTCTGAGAGCCGCCGATAGACTCGCCGCGCGGTGCCCGGCGACGACCTCGTCCACGATCGCGACGCCGCCCTCGAGCTCCTGCACGAGCTGGACGGAGAGCGAGGCGCTGCGGCGCCACGCCTACGCGGTCGAGGCGGCCGTGCGCGCCTACGCGCGCCGCGCTGGGCGAGGACGAGGACGGCCTGGGGCAACGTGGCCCTGCTGCACGACTTCGACTACGAGCGCCACCCCACGCTCGACCAGCCACCCGCAGGACGGCGCGCCCGTACCTGCGCGAGCGCGGCTACCCGGAGTGGTTCGTGCGCGCCGTGCTCTCGCCACGCCAACCACCTGCAGACGAGGTCGGCCGCGAGAGCCAGCTCGAGCACGTGCTGTTCGCCTGCGACGAGCTGGCGGGCTTCGTGCACGCCTGCGGGCTCGTGCGCCCGGACGGCCTCACCACGCTCGAGCCGCGCTGCGTGCGCAAGAAGCTCAAGCAGAAGTCGTTCGCCGCGGGCGTCAACCGCGACGACGTCGTACGAGGGCGCGGCCGAGCTCGGCGTCGACCTCGACGAGCACATCGCCGTGGTCATCGAGGCCCTGCGCCCGATCGCGCCGAGCTCGGACTGCGCAGCTAGCCCTTTTTCGGCCCCGCCCGGCGGCGGGGCTTGGCCTTCGGCTTCGGCTTCGGCCGGTCCCCGGCCTCCGGCCGCGGCGCGTACAGGCCGCTGCCAGCCTTGCTCGCGCCCGCCTGGGCGGCGATGACCCGCAGGAGCGTCTCCTCGTCGGACGTGCGCAGGAAGTCGACGGCGGCGGGATCGATGTCGGTCACCGAGATGGTGAGCAGGCGGCGGCGGCTGTCGTACTCCGCCGTGGCCTGGTCGGACAGGCGGCGGGTGCGCTGGGACCGGCCCTGGCGCAGGCGCACGAAGGCCTCGCGGCTGGCGGGGTCGTAGCGGACGTCGAGCATCGTCGCCGGTCAGAGCGCGCGCAGGGCGGCGGCCAGCCGCGCCACGTCGTCCTCGTCGTTCCAGAAGCCGAGCGAGGCCCGGAGGGCGAGGGGCTTGGGCAGGGGGCGGATGAGCACGCCCTGCCCCTCCAGCGCGCGGGCCGCGGTCTGGGGCTCGGCGCGCCCGCACGTGAAGGTCACGAGGGTGCCTGCCTCGCGGCCGGGCTCGACGACATCCACGCCCTCGACGCCCCGCAGCACCTCGCGGGCGTGGGTGGTCAGTGCCGCTGAGCGCTCGTACCCCCACTCCCAGCCCACGGCCTCGCTGCGCCAGCGCACCGAGGCGGCCAGGGCGAGGAGGACCGCCGGCTCGATCATGCTGCCGTCGAAACGGCGGGCGTCCGGCCACAGCGGATGCCCGTCGCTGAAGTGGTCGCGCATGAGAAAGCTCGGTTGCGCCGGCGCCAGCCGGTCCACCATGGCCGCGGTCATCCACAGGGCCCCGGTGCCGGAGGGCCCGCACAGCCACTTCTGACCCGGGACGGCGTAGAGGTCGGCCCCGAGCTCGTCCACCCGGAACGGGATCGCCCCGATGGCCTGCGCCCCGTCCACCAGGCACAGGGCGCCCGCGTCGTGGGCCGCGGCGGCGATGGCGGGGATCGGCATCACGGCGCCGTTCCCCCACAGGACGTGCGACACGGCCACGAGTCGCGTGCGCGGCCCGAGCAGCGCGGTGATGGCGCCGAGCGGGTCGCCGACGCCGAACACGGCCGCCCGGTGGACGACGATGCCCCGCCGCTCGGTCAGGACGTCGAGTGGCTCGTCCAGCCCCGGATGCTCGGCGTCGGTGGTCACCACCTCGTCGCCGGGGCCGAGCTCCAGGCCGCCGAGGGCGAGGTTGACGGCCCCGGTGGTCGAGTGGGTCAGGGCGATCCGCTCGGGCACCGAGCCGAGGGCCCCGGCGAAGGCCTGGCGGGCGCCGCTGTAGGCGCCGATGAACGTCTCGATGGCGCTCGACCCGACGCGCCCGTCGTCGAGCTCGCGGTCCACGGTGACCCGGTACGCCTCGGCCGCCGCCTTGGTCAGCGGCCCCCACGAGCCGGCGTTCAGATAGGCCAGCCGGCCCGTCACCGGCAGGGCCTCGCGCAGCTCCGCCGGGGAGGGGCCGCTCATGGTGCGCATGCTACGGTGGCCGCGGTGACGACACGCCGCCGGCTGCTCTTCGTCGCCGGCCTGGCCACCGTCGCAGTCGTCGCCGCAGCGCTCGTGTGGCTGTACCTGACGAACCAGCCGCACGTCAACCTGCAGCGCGTCCTCGACCTCTTCGGGCGCTACGGGTACCTCGTCGTGTTCGTGCCCGTCTTCCTCGAGACGGCCGGGGTGCCCCTGCCCGGCGAGACCGTCCTGCTCCTGGCCGGCGTGGCCTCGTCCCAGGGCCGGATCGACCCCGTCTGGACCATCGTGGTGGGTGCCACGGCCGCGATCCTCGGCGACAACCTGGGCTACGCCGTGGGGCGCTACGGCGGCCGCGGGCTCGTGAACCGGCTGGCCGAGGTGGGCCGCCTGCAGCGCTCGCTGGCCCGGGGCGAGGCGTACTTCGACCGGCGCGGCGGCCCGGCGGTCTTCTTCGCCCGCTGGCTGCCGGGGCTGCGCATCTTCGGGGCCTGGATCGCCGGCCTGTCCCGCATGCCGTGGCCCCGGTTCCTGGTCTGGAACGCGGCGGGCGGGATCTGCTGGGCGACGATGGTCGTCGTCGTCGGCAACGTCTTCGGGCGGTCGCTGCACCGGGTTGAGCAGATCCTCGGCATCGGCGGCGCCGTCGCGCTGGCGGTGGCCGCGATCGTGCTCCTCGTGCTCTGGCACCGGCGCGAGCGGGACATCGAGTCCCAGCTCTGAGGTCGCCTGGGCCTAACGCGGGGCGAACGCGGCCACGGCCACCGACGCGGCGGTGGCCACGCTGGTTCCGAACACCGCGGACTGGGCTGCCCGCGGCGGCCGCGAGCAGGTAGGACTGGTCGCTCTCGGTCACGGTCGTGCGGTCGATGCTGCGCCCGAGCACGGTCTTGCCGTCGGTGATGCTCAGCGTCGTGTTCGCCCCGCGATCGACGTAGAGGCCGACCACGAAGTCGCCCGCCTGGGCGGCCGCGGTCACGCCGCTGCTGTGGGTGGTGGAGGCGACCTGCGTCGCCGTCGAGGTGACGTCGAGGGTCGCCGCGCCCGAGAACTCCGCCAGCGTCAGGTTCGCCCGCACGGACCCGCTGAGGTGCACGGTGACGTTGTCGTTGCCCGCGGCCCCGGCACTGGCGTACCAGATCTCGGCGTCGTCGCCGAACGTGTCGCCGTTGCCGCCGGCCGCCCGGGTCCAGGTGTTCCCCTGGCTGTCGGTCACTGCCGTGATCGTGACCGTGCCGGCACCGCCGAGGGCGAAGGCCCCGACCAGGGTGTCACCCGCGGCCACGGCGTTGCCGTAGCTGCCCGACGGTGCCGACGAGATGCTCGGTGTCTGCGTCCGCGACTGAACGACGCGGACCGGGACGCGCGGCGTGACAGGGGCCGACGGCGACGAGTCGGCTCCCGTCCCCATGGCGTTGATGGCGGCGACCGTGAAGGTGTAGGCCGTGCCGTTGGTCAGGCCGTTGACGGTGAAGCTCGTGCTCGTCGACCCGGTGAGCACCGGCGTCTGGGCCGTGGTCCCCACGAACGGCGTGACCCGATAGCCGCTGATGGACCGACCGCCGTTCGACGAGGGCGCGGTCCAGGTCAGCCGCACCGAGGCGTTCCCGGAGGTGCCCGACACCGCGGTCGGGGCGCCCGGCACCGTGGCCGGAGTGATCGAGGACGAGGCCGACGAGTTCGGCCCCGTCCCGGCGGCGTTGATGGCCGCCACGACGAAGGTGTACGCCGTGCCGTTGGTGAGGCCGGTCACGTTGAAGCTCGTGCTCGCCGACCCGGTGAGCACCGGGGTCTGCGCGACGCCGCTGATGCGGGGCGTGATCCGATAGCCGGTCAGCGGGCTGCCGCCGGTGGACGCCGGCGCCGTCCAGCTCAGGGCCACCGAGGTGTTCCCGGCCGTCCCGGTCACACCCGTGGGGGCGCCGGGCGTCGTGGCCGGCGTGACGGCCGCCGAGGGCGACGAGTCGGGGCCGGTGCCCACGGCGGTGACGGCCGCCACGGTGAAGGTGTACGCGGTGCCATTGGTCAGGCCGGTGACCGTGAAGCTCGTGGCCGCCGTGGTCGTCTGCACCGCCGTCTGGGCGGTGGTCCCGATGTACGGCGTGATGCGGTAGCGAGTGATGGCGCTGCCGCCGTTCGACCCCGGCGCGGTCCACGACAGCGCCACCGAGGCGTTCCCGGCGGTGCCCGACACGCCCGTCGGCGCGCCTGCCAGGGCGAGCGGCGTGACTGCGGCCGACGGCGTCGAGTCGGGTCCCGTGCCGACCGCGGTGATGGCGGCGACGGTGAAGGTGTAGGCCGTGCCGTTGGTCAGGCCCGTCACCGTGAACGTCGTGCCGGCGCTGCCCGTGGCGATGGGCGACAGGGCCGTGCCGCCCTGCGAGGGCGTGATGCGATAGCCGGTGACCGGGCTGCCGCCCGTCGACGCCGGCGCGGCCCAGCTCAGCGTGACCGAGCTGTCCCCGGCCACTCCCGACACCCCGGTCGGCGCCCCCGGCAGGCCGACCGGGGTGACCGGGCTCGACGGAGCCGAGTCCGGCCCCGCCCCGGCGGCATTGACCGCCGCGACCGTGAAGGTGTAGGCCGAGCCGTTGCTCAGCCCGGTGATCGTGAAGCTCGTGCTCGTCGACCCGGTGGAGATCGGCGCCAGAGCCGTCGGGCCGAGGAACGGCGTGATCCGGTAGCCCGTGATCGCGCTCCCGCCGTCGGACGACGGGGCGGTCCACGAGAGGGCCACCGAGGAATCTCCGGCCGTGCCCGACACACCCGTCGGCGCGCCCGGCGGCGATCCCGGGGTCACGGCGGCCGAGGACGTGGAGTCGGGGCCCGTGCCCACGGCCGTGATGGCGGCCACGGTGAAGGTGTAGGCGGTCCAGTTGGTCAGGCCCGTGACGGTGAAGGTCGTGGCCGCCGACCCCGTGAGGATCGGCGTCTGGGCGGTGCCGCCCTGGGAGGGCGTGATCTGGTACCCGGTCACGGGGCTGCCGCCCGTCGATGCGGGTGCGGACCAGCGTCAGCGCCACCGACCCGTTCCCGGCCACTCCCGACACTCCGGTCGGCGCCCCCGGCAGACCGACCGGAGTGACCGGGCTCGACGGAGCCGAGTCCGGCCCCGTCCCGGCGGCATTCACCGCCGCGACCGTGAAGGTGTAGGCCGAGCCGTTGCTCAGGCCCGTCACCGTGAAGCTCGTGGAGGCCGACCCCGTGGAGATCGGCGCCAGCGCCGTCGGCCCCAGGAACGGGGTGATGCGGTAGCCGGAGATGGCGCTCCCGCCATCCGACGCCGGCGCGGTCCACGTCAGGGCCACGGAGGAGTCGGCGGGCGTCCCCGACACCGCGGTCGGCGCGCCGGCGACCGACGTGCCCGGCGTGACGGCCGCCGACGGCGACGAGTCCGGCCCCGTGCCCGCCGAGGTGATGGCGGCCACGGTGAAGGTGTAGGCCGTGCCGTTGGTCAGGCCGGTCACCGTGAAGCTCGTGCTCGCGGAGCCGCTGGGGATGGGCGACAGGGCGGTGCCGCCCTGCGAGGGGGTGATCCTGTACCCGGTGACGGGGCTCCCGCCGGTCGAGGCCGGCGCGGACCAGGTCAGGGCCACGGACGTGTCCCCGGCCACTCCCGTCACTCCGGTCGGCGCCCCCGGTAGGCCGACCGGAGTGACCGGGCTCGACGGAGCCGAGTCCGGCCCCGTCCCGGCGGCATTCACCGCCGCGACCGTGAAGGTGTAGGCCGAGCCGTTGCTCAGGCCCGTCACCGTGAAGCTCGTGGAGGCCGACCCCGTGGAGATCGGCGTCAGCGCTGTCGCCCCCAGGAACGGGGTGATCCGGTAGCCCGTGATGGGGTTGCCGCCGTCCGAGGTGGGCGCTGTCCAGGTGAGGGCCACCGAGGAGTCGCCCGGCGCCCCCGACACCCCGGTCGGCGCGCCCGGCGGGTTGGCCCCGCCGCCGCCACCGCTGGGACCGGTCGCGAACCGGCTCAGGATGTTGTCGGTGACGCGCTGGAGCCCGGTGTTCACGATGCCGTTGCCACCGAAGCCGTCGAGCCCCCAGCCCCACTGGATCGTGCCGGCCGCGAACACCTGCGCCCCGCTCGGCGCGGTGTAGATCGTGGAGTTGGCCGTGTCGGGCAGGCCCGACTCCTCGTTCGTGACCGGGGAGTTCGAGAGGACGGTGATGTTCGACGGCGTGTTCGCGTCGCCGAAGTAGTGGTCGTACTCGTAGCCCACGATGCCGGGCACGACCGTGCCGTCGGTCCAACCGGTCCCGGCGTACACCCAGTTGCCCGAGTTCTGGACGACGTAGTTCTTGCCGAAGGCCTCGCCCGCCGAACATGACGCCCATCATCTGTTCCTCGGGGCGGTTGACCTGGGGGTCGCGCCAGAGCCCCGTCAGCTGGCTGTTGTCCTGGTTCCAGAGCGGGTCCGGGCCGGGCGGGCAGGTGCAGTTGGCGTAGTCCTTGTACCCGACCATCACCCGGTTCGGGTCACCGGCCGCGTTCGGCTCGAACCGCACCTGCCAGTAGCTCTCGTTGCCCGCGAAGAAGGCCGCGTTCACGCCGTGGGCGATGGCGCCCTCGACGTTGTCGCGCATGGCCTTCGACCAGTACTCGTCGTGCCCGAGGACGATGAAGGCCTTGTGATGCGTGAGCGGGCTCGACCCCGTGTGGGTGTCGACGTCCGTCTGGTACGTGAGGTCGTAGCCGCGCTTCTCCGCCCAGCGGACGAACTGGTACTCGTAGGAGAGGAACTGGCCCGACCCGTCGCCGTTCAGGAAGGGCCGGTCGTACGACACCTTCATGGCGTGCGGCGCCGAGTAGATCGCGTGGTTCGTGTCGTTGTTGTAGAGGCTCGTTCCCCCGTAGGAGTTGTACGCCTGGTAGGTGTTGACGCTCGTCTGGAGGACGATCGGCGCCGTGCTGGCGTCGTCCCGGACGACGAAGATGATCATCGCCCCGTAGCCGCTGGAGGACATCAGCCGGGCCAGGTAGACGCCCGACGTCCAGCCCGTGGGCACGTTGAGGGTGGCCGTCTTGCTCCAGTTCTCGGACACCATGCCGATCGTCGGGTCCGGGGTGGCCTGCGGCTGGTTGACGCCCGGGAAGGTCCCCATGCGACTGCATCAGGCGCGCGCCCGCGCCGCCGTACCAGCCCATGCGGTACACGTCGATGTTGACGCTCGCCGCCGTGGTGGTGACGTAGAAGTCGATCGACTGGCCGAGGTTGACGCTGATCTTCGAGCCGTACCCGGACAGGCCCGTGGGATCGGGCGGGGCGGCGAAGTTCCCCCAGTTCGGATCGCCCGGCAGGCTGTTCTCCACCTGGATCGGGTTCAGCACCGCCGGCGTGATCTGTGGTGACGGAGCGGAGTCTGGGCCAGTGCCCACGCCGTTGATCGCGGCCACGGTGAAGGTGTAGGTCGTGCCGTTGGCCAGGCCGGTGACCTTGTAGCTGGTCGCCGCCGAGCCGGTGAGGATGGGCGTCTGCGCCGTGGAGCCGATGTAGGGCGTGACGCGGTATCCCGTGATGGCGTTGCCGCCGTCGGAAGCCGGCGCGGTCCAGGTCAGCACCGCGGCCCGGTCGGCCGGCGCGCCCGCCACGCCGGTGGGCGGGTCCGGCAGGCTGCCGCCGCTCGAGCCGCTGCCCGGGGTGGCCAGCAGGACGTCGTCGAAGTCGACGGTCGTGGTGCCGTCGCTCCACAGCTGCAGCCGCTGGAGGTTGGCCACGCGCGTGTAGTCGCCGGTGGTGCCCCAGGCGGCCTGCGTCTGGTCGTTGAGGAACAGCTGGGCGCCGCCCGATGCGGTGGCCGAGTACTGCACCTCGATCTTGGTCCACTGGTTCGCCGGCACGGTGTTCGCGCCGGTGAAGATCTCGGTGCTGATCGAGTTGTTGAAGGGATAGAACCAGAGGGCGTGCTGGTTCCCGTCGTAGAGGAGCGCCCACATCGTGGAGGCGCTCGACTTGTCGCGGGCCTGCGCCAGCGACTGCACGCCGCCGCCGCTCCCCGGCCGGATCCAGAACGTGGTGGAGCTGTCCGCAGCGGGGTTCAGCAGGGTCTTGGTCACGACCTCGTACTGGCCCGACGCCGTGTTGGCCATCCGGAGGCCCGAGGAGCCGCTGTGGGCCGCAGCCGCCAGCACCGACGCCGTGCCGGTCCCGGCCGCGCCGTCCCACGCGTCGAGGCCACCGGTCTCGAAGCCGTCCGAGAACGTCGGGGTCGGGTACGGCCCGAACGCGGCCGAGGCCGAGGCGGTGCCGAGCACCAGGGGGACGAGCACGAAGGCCGCGATCACCGCCGCCCGCACCGTCATCACCCGAACCCGCGTCCCGCGCACTTCACTCCTCATTGGTGTGCGGCCGACCCGGGGAATCCCGGGTCAACCGGCAGCGTGGCCGGCCACCCAGCGAACGTACTCGCGCGTGCGTTGGGGAGGCACTGGCCGAAGGACCAGGCTTCCCCGTTTCCAGCCTCTGGGAGCGGGTTCAGCCGGTCGTGGCGAGCTCGACGGAGGCGGGCTCCTCCTGCACGAGCCCATGCGCGTGCGCCCAGCGGCTGGCCTGCGTCCGGTTGCTCACGTCGAGCTTGCGGAAGACGTTGGCCAGGTGGAACTTCACCGTCTGCTCCGTGACCCACAGCCGGCGGGCCACGTCGCCGTTGGTGTTGCCCTCGGCCACGAGCCGGAGGATCTGGTGCTCGCGGGGCGTGAGCCCGGCGTCGTCCTCCTCGGCCGCCGGCAGGCTGCGCAGCTCGGGCAGGTACTCGCCCGCGAGGTAGAGCGAACGGGTGAAGACCTGCCGGAAGGCCGCGGCCACGTCGTCGGGGTGCGCGCGCTTGAGCACGTAGGCCACGGCGCCGGCCGCGAGGGCCGCGTCGACGCGCTGGCGGTCCTCGGACGCGGCCACGACCACGGCCTTGAGCGAGGGCAGCTGCGTGCACGCCTCGCCCAGGCACGTGAGCCCGTCGGGCACCGACCCGTTGAGGTCGGTGTCGAGCACGAACAGGTGAGGATGCTTCTCCGACACGACCTCGAGGGCCTTGGACGGCTCGGTCACCTTGGCGATCACGGTGATCCCGATCTGCCCGAGCAGGCGCTCGAGCGCGTCCAGCCACAGCGGGTACTGGTCGAGCAAGATCGCGGTCTTCGTTTCGGCCGGCATCGCCGTGACGCTCACTCTCCTCCGGGGGTCTTGCACCGGGATATCACCGCTGCAGAGCGGGCGCCATACCCCCTCGTGGTTAGGTTTCCAGTTGCTGCTAGTGGTCCCGCGCCACCCATGATCCCGTTGTTCGGGGCGCGGCGGGTGGACTTTTCCCACCCGCCGTGGGTGGTCAGCGGCCGGCACGCAGCACGGCCCGGGGCACGCGGCCGCGCTCGCCCATGGCCCGCGCGATGATCACGAGGCCCGCGGCGTTGAGCATCCAGCCGCTGATCTCGGCCCCCTCCTTGATCGCCACCTTGACCTGGTAGGGCCACGAGTCCCCACCCCACCCGAGGTGGGCCAACGCGGGGCCGCCCACGACGTGGATCGCGAACGAGAGCACGAGCATCGAGCAGCCGGCCCAGATGCAAATCCGGGCGTCGGCAGGTCCCTCGCGTGCCTGCAGGAGCAGCAGGACGAGGATGGCGCCGAGCGGGAGCGCGAGCACGAGCTGCCAGTGCGGGATCGAGTTCCGGACCTGGGTGAGCATCTCGAGCAGCAGCGCGGCCAGGAGGATCACCAGCGCGGCGTCCCCGGCGCGCCGCGCGGGGCGCTGCCGCCAGATGGCGGTGGCGGCCGCGAGGGCCACGACGAGCGCCACGGGGCTGATCCAGGCGACGGCGCTGCGGTCGAGGTTCGAGTTGAGCGCGCGGATGCGCAGGTCGTAGACGCCGTAGTCCACGAGGTGCAGCGTCATCTGCACTGCGACCACCAGCGCCGTGAGGGCGAACGCCCACGGCGCCACCGGGGACGCCGGGCTCGCCGGGGCCCGTCGCACGAGGTCGATCTGCATCGGCGCGAGCTTGGACGCGGGGGCGCCGAGCGCCAACTGGCCGAATGGCCAGGAGCTATGCGTGGCGGCACACCGCCGTTCCGCGCCGGACGGCCGCGGCGTAGCCTGGGCGCATGCGGCACGCGCTGGTGACCGGGGTGGCGGCAGCGGTGGCCGCCGGCGCCTCGCTGCTCAACGCGAGTCTCGGGGCGGCGGCGCCGCCCGCGGGACTGGCGCCGCCCGCCGTGTTCGCCGCCCAGCTCCGCGGTGCCGCGCCCATCTGCCATCTCGACACGGCCCACTTTCGGCTGTGGTGGAGCGAGCGGCGCGGGGCGCCGTCGGCCGTCCCAGACGCCGACGGGCGCTGCGCCACGCGCCCCGCCGTCGTGGCCACGCTCGCCGGGACCATGGAGGGCATCCGGAGCGTCGAGCGGCATCTCGGCTTCCCGCCTGCGCCCAGCGACGCGAACATGCCAGGCAACGGCGGCAACGGGCACTACGACGTGTTCGTGGACGGACGCGGGAACCTCGGCACCGGGTACGGCGAGTGCGGCAAGGACCGCGGCCGCTGGGCGGCCTACATGGAGATCGGCGCGGCGCCCTTCGGCATCCCCGCCAGGCTGGCCGTGAGCGAGGCCCGCCGGACGTTCGCGCACGAGTACTTCCACGGCGTCCAGTGCGCCATGGGAGCGCTGGTCCCGGGCCTTTCGAACCTCATCGTCCAGGGGACGGCGGAGTGGATGGTGCCGGTCATCGCCGGACCTTCGCTGGTGGACGAGGCGCAGATCGTCCAGGGCACGGCGACGCTGATCGGCACGGTGGAGGCCCTGCACGAGGTCGGCGGCCACCAGGGGAGCCTGATCGCGGCCTCTGCCGCCGGGAACCACTTCATCCCCTACCGCTACTGGGGCTTCTGGTACGGGGCGACCAACGGCGGGAAGGAGCCGCGGGTGATCCGGCGCCTGCTGTCGCGGATCGCCTCCCACCCGAACCGGATCCTCCAGGACCACGGGATCCCGGATCTCTACGCTTCCCTGGGCCTGGCCCGGGTCCGGGCTGGGCTCCTGGCCCTGGCGGTGCACGGCCGCGCCGGCGGCCGCTTCGGCGAGGTGCCCCTCCCCTCCACCGGCTGGGAGGCGTCCATCGTCCCCGACCCGGCGACGCGTATCGCGGTCTCCGCCGGGGGGAGGACCGGCGTATCCGTCGGCGTGCCCGCGGGGCTCGGGTACCGCTACGTGCGCGTGCGCTGGCCGTCGGCGGTCGAGCACGTTCGCCTCGTCCTGCACCCGGTCGCCCACCCGCTCCGGGCGCTGGTCGGCAGCGTGGCCCTCGTGCACGCCGACGGCTCGGTCACCCTTCGCGCCGCCCGGACCGCCCGCGGCCTGGCCTACGAGCTGCACCCCGCCGGCAAGGCCGGCTCGGCGACGGTCGTCCTCACCAATCCGCGGCGCACCCCGATCCGGGTCGTCGTCACGGCCGCGACGTCCTGACCCCTCGAGGCTCCGATCAGCGATCGGCGTCGCCGACGCCCGACCGGTCCGTTCGGACCCAGGTCTCAGGCTGGAAGCGCACCAGGCGCGTGACGCGCCGCGCCTTGCGCCAGACGAGGAGCGGCGCGCGCGCGAGGGAGCGGTAGGCCGAGGCCGGCGCCCGCGCGGCCACCAGGCCGACGAGGACGAAGAGCGGGATCGCAGCCAGGGCGACGAGCCAGGGGAGAAGGACCGCCGGGGCGACCGCCCCGGCCCAGACCAGCACGCCGGTCACCGCCGTGCCGAGCGCTGTTCCGGCGGCGAGGAGGCCGAGCGGCGGGACGCAGAGCTCGAGCACGAGGTCGAGCAGCGACGGCCGGCGGACGGCGGCGGCCAGCAGGCCCGGGACCCGGGTGCGGATGAGGTGGAGCTTGCCGCCCTCCCAGCGCAGCTGCCGCTCGTCGGCGGCCTTCAGCGTCGGCGCCCCCGACGAGCGCAGCACCGCGCCCGCGGCAAAGGCGGGCCGGACGCCGGCCGTGCGGAGGGTGACGGCGTACTCGACGTCCTCGGCCGCGGTGTAGGCGTTCCAGGGATACCAGCGGAGCAGCTCCTGCGCGAAGAGCATGCCGTTCCCCGCCAGGGTGCCTGGGAGGCCGAGGACCGCCCGCCCCGCCGGGCGCACGCGGTTGACGAGCAGGAACGCGGCCGCCCGGAGCGCGCTCTGCGGCGAGCCGTCGTCGATGAGCAGCGATTCGCCCTGCACGCAGTCGGCCCCGCGCTCGTAGGGACGGACGAGGGCGCGCAGGAAGCCCGGGTCGGCGACCGAGTCGGCGTCCACCACGGCGACGACGTCCGGCGGGAAGGGCCCGGCCAGGAGCCGGTCCATCGCCCAGCGCAGGGCGCGCCCCTTGCCGCGGCGGCCCGGCTCGTCGCGCACGAGCACCCAGGCCCCGGCTGCCCGGGCCACCTCGGCCGTGTCGTCGTGGCAGTTGTCGGCCACGACGACCACGTCGAAGCGCTCACGTGGATAGGACTGCGCAAGAAGCGAGCGCACGCATCGTGCGATGAGCTCCGCCTCGTCGTGGGCGGGGACGACGACCGCCAGACGCGGTTCCGGTCTGGTCACGGCGCCCCGGTCACGCGGCCGCCCACGGGCCAGAAGAGCAAGCACGGCCAGCGCGAGCAGGTAGGCGGCGAACAGGGCCACGAGCAGGCCGCCCGCGATGAGGACGACCTCCAGGACGAGGCGGAGCACGCTCATCGAAGCCATGCTCTCACGGTCCGCCCGGCCCGTCAGGACCAGGTTCGCAACCCGGCCGATCGGGGGATGGCCTGGCCGGTCACCGGCGCCGTACGCTGGCCGCGTGGTTGCCGCGTCGCCTCGCGACATCGGGCCCGAGGCCGTCGACAGCGGCGGTGGCCGCCCGCTCCGCGTCCTTGTCGTCTCCGCGCAGTTCCCGTACCCGCCGCGGTCGGGCTTCGCCATGCGCGTCGACCACCTGTGCCGGCGGCTGGCCGCCCGCCACGAGGTCACGCTGCTCACGTACGCCCCGCTCCCGGGGACCGCGCCCGGCGCTCCCCCCGATCCGGCCATCCGCGTGGACGTGGTGCACCGGCGGCGGCCGTCGCTCGCCTCGAAGCGCGCGGCGCAGGCCCGTTCGGTCGTCTCGCGGCGCCCCTACATCTGCGGAGCGACCTATTCGACGGAGATGCAGCAGGCCCTGGACGCGCTCTCCGCCGCGACGCCCTTCGACGTGATCCAGCTCGAGTCGAGCCTGATGGGCGCCTTCCGCTATCCCGCCGGGGCGCGGCTGGTCCTCGACGAGCACAACCTGGAGTACGAGGTCTTCGACCGCCTGGCAGCCGGCGAGCGGTCGCCCCTGCGCCGCTGGTTCCACCGGCGCGAGGAGGCCCGCTTCCGGCGCTTCGAGCAGGGCTGGTGGCGGCGGGTCGACGGATGCCTCGTCACCTCGCAGCGCGAGGAGGAGATCGTCAGCCGCCTCGCGCCCGCGACGCCCGTCGAGGTGGTGCCGAACGGCGTGGACCTCGACGAGTTCCGCCCCGCCGAGACGCCTCCCGAGCCCGCCACCGCAGTGTTCAACGGCCTGCTCCACTACCGCCCCAACCTCGACGCCGCCGCCCACCTGGTGGACGAGATCTGGCCGCTCGTCCAGCGCCGCCGCCCGGACGCCCGCCTGGCCATCGTGGGGCGCGGCGACGAGGCCGATCTGCGGCGCCTGCGCCGGCCCGGCGTGGAGGTCACCGGCGAGGTCCCGGACATCCGGCCGTATCTCGACCGCGCGGCCGTCGTCGTCGTCCCGGTGCGCATGGGCGGCGGCACGCGCCTGAAGGTCCTCGAAGGGCTGGCCATGGAGAAGCCGATGGTCTCCACCACGCTCGGCTGCGAGGGCGTGGACGTGCAGGACGGCGAGCACCTCCTGGTGGCCGACTCGCCCGGGTCCTTCGCCGCTGCGGTGGTCCGGCTGTTCGAGGATCCCGCTGCCGCCCGCGCCCTCGGGCGTGCCGGCCGCGCGCGCATGGAGGAGGCGTACTCGTGGAACCTCGCCGGCTCGCGCCTCGACGCCCTCTACGACCGCATCGCCGTGGCGGAGCGAGCCTCGTGATGACCCAGCCGCGGGTGTGCATCGTGCGCCAGACCGACCTCTACGAGATCCCGGTCAAGCGGCAGGCCGAGGCGCTGGCCGAGGCCGGCTACCAGGTCGAGGTCCTGTGCATGCGGAGCCCCGACCGGCCGCGCCGCACGGTCGTGAACGGCATCGAGGTGACCAGCCTGCCGGCCTCGCTGGGACGCTCGAGCGGCGTGCGCTACGCGCTGGACTATGTGTGGTTCTTCGTCCTCGCCGGCGCGACCCTGACCCGGCGGCACCTGCGGCGGCGCTACGCCGTGATCCAGGTCAACACCATGCCCGACTTCCTGGTCTTCTCGGCCGTCGGCCCGAAGCTCCTGGGCACCCGCGTCCTCGCCTACATGAACGAGCCCAGCCCCGAGCTCGCCGAGACCCTGTTCGGCTCCCGCCGGCTGGCCGGGGCGATGGCGTGGGTGGAGCAGCGGGCCCTCCGCTACGCCGACCACGCGGTGACCGTCACGGAGCAGCTCAAGCAGCGCTACGTCGAGCGCGGGGCCCGGGCGGACGACATCACCGTCGTCCTCAACGGCGCCGCGCCGCAGGCGCTCCTGACCACCTGGACCCCTCCGCCGCCCGCGCCGCGCAGCCACTTCACCATCGTCTGCCACGGGTCGATCGAGGACCGCTACGGCCAGGACACGATCGTCGAGGCGGTGCGGCTCCTGCGTGACGAGCTTCCCGACCTGCGGGTCGTGTTCACCGGCCGCGGCTCGTACGTCGAGACGCTCCTGCGCACGATCCAGGAGGAGGGGCTCGACGACATCATCAGCTTCGAGGGATGGGTCGACACCGACCGCCTCTACGACCTGCTGCACACCGCCGCCGCGGGCATCGTGGCCCAGAAGGCGTCGCCGTACTCGCACCTGGTGAGCACGAACAAGATGGTCGACTACTGGATCTTCGGCCTCCCGGTGATCGCCAGCCGGCTGCGGGCGGTGTCGGAGATGTACGGCGACGACGTGCTCGAGTACTACGAGCCGGGCGATCCGGTCGACCTGGCCCGGGCCATCCGGCGGCTCCACGACGACCCGGCCCGCCACCAGGCCCTCGCCGCCGGCGGCCGGACGGCCCAGGAGCAGAACGGCTGGATGGTGCAGCGCCAGCGGTACCTCCGCGTCTACGACGGCCTCCTCGGGCGCAACGGTGCTTCAGGCTGAGCGCACCGGGATCGAGCGGCTGCTGCGGCCGCTCGACGGGGCGGCGGTCGACGCCGCCGGGGGCGACGGGCCGCCCGTCTGGCTCACGGCCGGCGCCTGGCGCCTGCTGGCCTCCCCGCGCGCCTCGGCCCCGCCGGAGGGCGAGCTGGTCGAGCGCTTCACCCCGGACGACGGGCCCCGCCCTCGAGGCGGTCCGCCGGCCCGACGGCACCGTGTACGTCCCCTTCGACCTCGACGAGGCCTACGGCCGCTACGTGAGCGAGTCCTGGCGGGCCGGCACGCGTGTCCGGAAGCTCAGCGACCGCCAGCTCCAGCTCTACTACCGCGTCAAGCGCCTGCTCCCGCGCCGGGCCTGGCTGGCGGCCCGCCGCGCCTTCATCGCCCGCGCGAAGCCGCCTGCCTTCCCGCGCTGGCCGCTCGAGGACGGCGTGACCACGCTGGTCCGCTTCTCCGCCCTGTGCCACCTCCTCGCCGCCGGGGCCGAGGAGGCGCCGTTTGCCTGGTTCTGGCCCGGCCGTCACCGCGCCGCGCTCATCCTCACCCACGACGTCGAGTCCGCCGAGGGCCTGCGCCTCGCCCTCGACCTGGCCGCGATGGAGGAGAGCCGCGGCCTGCGCTCGTCCTTCAACATCGTCGGCGACCAGTACCCGGTCGACATGGGCATCGTCCGCGAGCTCGCGGGGCGCGGCTTCGAGATCGGGCTGCACGGGCTCCACCACGACCGCTCGCTGTTCTCGTCGCGGACCGAGTTCGAGCGCCAGCTCCCGGGCCTGGCCGAGGCCGCCGAGCGCCTGGGCGCGGTGGGGTTCAGGTCCCCGGCCACCCACCGCGTGTGGGAGTGGCTCGACGAGCTCCCGGTGGACTACGACTGCACGATCCCCCACTCCGACCCGTACGAGCCGCAGCCCGGCGGCTGCTGCTCGGTGTGGCCGTTCATGCTCGGGCGCCTGGTGGAGCTGCCGTACACGCTGCCGCAGGACCACACCCTGTTCACCCTCCTGCGGCGCCGTTCGGCCACGCCGTGGCTCGAGCAGGCCGCGGCCATCGAGGAGCGGCACGGGCTGATCCAGTGCCTGAGCCATCCCGACCGCGGGTACCTGGGCGACGCCGACAAGCGCGCTCTATACACGGAGCTCCTGGACGCCTTGGCCGAGCGCCCCGGACTATGGAAGGCGCTGCCCCGCGAGGTCGCGAGCTGGTGGCGCCGCCGCGACGCCGGCGAGACCTCGTTCCCGGAGCAGCAGCTCGGCACCATGCGCCGTCGTCGCGGGCCCGGCTACGCCGATTTCGAGCCGCCCGCGGAGGCGTGACCCTGGCTCCCTGCCCCCCGTTCGGCCAGTAGGCACGCACCGGGCGTGATGCCACGCTGGTCCTGGCCGAGAGACCCGTTGCCCACGCCGACTACCCGGGGGACCCAGATCAATGTTTCGAGACTCGCTGATCGACACGGCGGTCAAGCTCCGAATCGACGAGCCGCTGCTCCGGGTCCGGGCCACGCTCTCCCCCAGGCACCGCGGCGACGCCAGGGAGCACCGTGAGCTGCGGCGTGCCCTGGCGGGGGTCATCGGGCCGGCGTCGAACTGCATCGACATCGGCGCCTTCCGCGGCCGGGTGCTGTCCGAGATCGTCCGGCTGGCCCCGAGGGGCCGGCACATCGCCTACGAGCCGCTGCCCGACCGCCACAGCCTCCTGGTGCGGCGGTTCCCCGGCGTCGAGGTGCGCCAGGCGGCGGTGTCCAAGGAGCCGGGGGAAGCCACCTTCACGATCGTCAACGACTCCCCCGGGCTGAGCGGCTTCGTCGATCGCTGGCACGACCACGACGTCCATCGCACCGTGACCATGCTGGTCCGGGTCGAGGCGCTCGACCACGACCTGCCCGAGGGCTACGTCCCGCACTTCATCAAGGTCGACGTGGAGGGCGCCGAGCGGCTGGTCTTCGAAGGGGCCGTGCGCACCATCGCCGAGCACCGCCCGGCCATCCTGTTCGAGCACGGCCCGGGCGGGGCGGAGCACTACGAGACCCGGCCGGGCGACATCTACGAGCTGCTCGCCGGGGAGTGCGGCCTGCGCATCTTCGCCCTGTCCGGGGGTGGACCCCTTAGCCTGGCGGAGTTCGAAGACACCTTCCATCGCAACGAGGAGTGGAACTTCCTCGCTCGGGCATGAGGCCGCGCCGCCGCTGGGCGGTGCTCGCCGGGCTCCTGCTCATCGGGGCGGTCGCCGTGGCCGCCGCACCGGCGGGCGCTGCCCGTCACCCCTCCCGCGGCCTGCACGTGTCCGGCAACCGCCTCGTCGACGGGAAGGGGCACACGGTCCACTTCCAGGGCGTGAACCGCTCGGGCACGGAGTACGCCTGCATCCAGGGCTGGGGCATCTTCGACGGGCCGAGCGACGCCCGCTCGGTGCGCGCGATGGCGGCCTGGCACATCAACGCGGTCCGCGTCCCGCTGAACGAGGACTGCTGGCTGGGCATCAACGGGGTCAAGCCCGCCTACGGCGGCCCCGCGTACCGCAAGGCCATCGTGGCCTACGCCCGCCTGCTCGAGCGCAACGGCATCTACCCCGAGCTCTCCCTGATCTGGGGCGCGCCCGGGTCCTACCAGGCGACCTACCAGTCGGGGGCGCCGGACGCGGACCACTCCCCGGCGTTCTGGTCGTCCCTGGCGTCGACGTTCAAGAACGACACGCACGTCGTCCTGGCCCCGTGGGGCGAGACGATCGTCAACCCCGGCTGCTTCCTGCGCGGCGGGACCTGTGAGGCGACCTACGGGAAAAGCAACACCCCGTACCCCACCGCGGGCATGCAGCAGGCGGTCACGGTCATGCGCAAGGCCGGCTACCGGGGCGTCATCGCCATCCCGGGCGTGAACTACGCCAACGACCTCTCAGGGTGGCTGTCGCACCAGCCGTCCGACCCGCGGCACCAGCTCATCGCCGAGGCCCACGTGTACGGCAAGAACACCTGCGACACGCCGTCCTGCTTCGACTCCACGCTCGCCCCCGTGGCCCGCAAGGTCCCGCTCATCCTGGGCGAGACCGGGGAGAGCTACGACGACTCGGACTGCGGCTCGAGCGTCATCGCCTCCATCATGGGCTGGGCCGACGCCCACGGGGTCGGCTACGAGGCCTGGACGTGGGACACCTGGGGCAACTGCAGCGCCCTGATCAACGACTACGGCGGCACGCCGCGGGGCCAGTACGGCACGTGGGTGCGCAGCCACTATGGACTCAGGCCGTCTGTGCCCCGGCCTTTCGGCCGCGCCCGGCGCGTGCCAGGCGCCTGAGCACGCGCGCGGCCAGGCCCCGGGCCGTGGCCGCCTCCGCCGGCGTGACCACGCGCAGGGCCCAGACGAGGACCACGAAGACCGCGACGCCGGCCGCGAAGGAGAGCACCGGGCCCGCCGGCCGGACGGCGTACGCCACGCCCCACATGGCCACCGAGGCCACGCCGGCGAGCAGGCAGCGGCGCAGGGCAGGCCGGTCGAACACCGTCCGCCCAACCATCGCGAAGCCCGCGCTGACGACGAGGATCTCCGTCAGGACGAGGCTTGCGGCGGCGCCGATGGCCCCGTTGCCGTAGCGGCTCTGCGTGGCCGGGATGAGGGCCAGGTTGAGGAGCGGGTTCACCACCGTGGCGCCGGCCATGACCTTGGTCCAGTCGCTCTGGCGCTTGGCCGCGACGAGCACCTGGTTGAGCATGATGTTGACGTACATCGGCGGGATGCAGAGTCCGAGGATGACCATCACGGGCACCGCCTCGTTGTAGGCCGGCCCGTAGAGAAGGTGGATCAGCGGCCCCGCGAGGATCGCCGTGGCCGCCGCGATGGGCAGGCTGACCACGAGCACGAGCTCGAGAGGCGCCCGTGCCGTCTCCCGCAGCCGCCCGTGCCCGCCGCGGAAGCTCTCCACCAGGCGCGGCAGCCACGCCGTGGAGACGACCACCGGCAGGAACATCAGGGTCTGGAAGAGCTTCGTGGGCACGCCGTACCAGCCGACGACCTCGGGACGCGTCATGAGCGACAGCATCACCGAGTCGATCCAGAGGTAGATCATGAAGAAGACGCCGAAGGCCCAGTAGGCGACGCTCTCGCGGCCCATGTCGACGAGCTGGGCGGCCGAGGTGCGGAACTGGAAGCGCACGTGCGGCCGCACCCAGAGGGCGTCCAGCACGAGGACGACGCCGGAGATGACCAGCCAGCAGGCGGTGATGCCCACGCTGCGGAAGCCGAGGAGCGCCACCACGATCCCGAGCAGGCCCTGGGCCGACTTGTTGATGACGTCCGAGTAGGCCAGGTACTCCATGCGCTCGACGGCCTGGAACGCGGCCTGCATCGGCTCGGCGAGCAGCGTGAAGATCGTCGCCCCCGCGGCCAGGTACAGGACGAGCGTCCCGTCGTGCCGGTAGCCGGCGAGCTCGCTGTAGACGATGACCGCGGCCACGAACAGGGGTGAGAGCAGGAGGCGAAGGCCGATCGCCGTGCCCATGAGCGCCGGCGCGCGCCGGCGGTCGACGACCATCTCGCGCACCAGGTAGTTCTTCGTCCCGAGGCCGAGCACGACCCCGAGGATGCCGGTGACCGACCAGGCCGAGACGATGAGTCCCATGCCGGCCGGGCCCAGCGCGCGGGGGACGACCAGCGTCCAGGCCAGGGTCATCGTCCAGGTGACCAGCTGGCCCCCGGCCATGGCCGCCATGTTCCGGCCGATGCGGGAGGGCTGCTCGTCCATGCCCTACTCGAAGAGCGGGAAGTTGCCGTCGAGGACGTACGTGGCCGCCTCCGCCGGGCGCTCGCCCACGGGGCGCGCGGGCACCCCGGCGACGATGCTCAGCGGCGCCACGTCGCGGGTCACCACCGCGCCCGCGGCCACCACGCTGCCGCGGCCGAGGGTCACGCCGGGCAGGATCATGGCGCGCGTCCCGACCCACACGTGGTCCTCGATCACCACCGCCCGCGTCTCGACCGCGAACGACGGGTCGTCGACGCGGTGCGACGCCGTGAGGATCATGACCTCGGGCGAGATGCTGACGTTCGCCCCGATGTGGAGCGGCCCGCGGGCGTCGAGGCGGCAGTTGCGGTTGATGCGGGAGTGGTCGCCGATCCGGCAGCCGCTGCGCCGGAGCTGCCCCGGGCCGTAGAACCACAGGTAGCAGCCGAGATGGATGCCCGCGTGATGGCCCATCTGCACGCCGAGCACGCGCCGGTACCAGGCCCGCCGCAGCGCGAAGCTCGGGATGTGGCGGACGACGTAGTTGGTGACGAAGTTGAGCGTCCGGATGACGAGGAGCCGGAGCGACCGACGCTCGGACACCGCCTCGGCCTGGGCGCTCGCGCGGGTCCGCTCGGCGATCACGCGGCCACCTCCTCCCGCGACGCGGCCGCGGCCGCCCGCTCCCAGCGGGTGGCGGCGTGCGCGACGCCGAGCAGCGTGCCCATCACGAAGGCGATCCGGTAGAAGAAGAAGCCCTGGTCGATGTAGCCCTCCAGGGCGTAGGCGACGAGGGCGCAGGCCAGGAGCGCGCCGACCACGGCGAGCTCGCGGTCGCGGGAGCGGGCCAGCCGGCAGGCCGTGATCAGGCCGGCGGCGAGCAGCGACCAGAACGCGATCGCGCCCGCCACGCCCATCCGCATCAGGATGTAGAGCACGCCGTTGTGCGGGATGTAGGTGATCAGCGGGTCGATGGCGCTGATGTCGACGATCGGCAGGGCGTAGTCGATCGGCACGCCGAACCCCTTCCCGAGCAGGCCGCCCTCGTGGATGTTGAGCTTGAGGTTCGCGTCCTCCTGGATGCGGTAGAGGTCGGACGCGGCGTCGCGCGGGTCCGGCGCGACGGCCGAGTGGATCGCCCGGGCGGGCTGCGCGAGGCCGCCCGTCTTGTTCCAGAACGCGGGCAGGTACACGGCCAGGACCACGGTCATGGCCATGAGCAGCCGCCCCAGGAAGCGACGCCGCTCGGGGAGGCAGGCGTACCCCACGACGAGGAGGACGATCAGGCCGGCGCCCAGGGTCAGCCACGCGGTGCGGCGGCTGTTGCCCAGGTCGGCGGCGAGCACGACGGGGAGCAGCCAGGTGGCGGTCGTCCGCAGGGCGCCCCGGATCTCGAAGAGCCACAGGGCGAGCGTGAGCAGCACGAAGAGGGCGAAGAACAGCGCCTCCTCGTGGCCGAGCACGGCCTCCGGGCGCGGATCCATGTTGCGAACGGAGATGAAGATGAGGAGGCCCTGCGCGGCCTTGAATCCGCTGCCGAGCACGAAGGCCCAGAGGATCGCCCTGATGGCCGAGCGGGTGATCAGGGCCGAGGCCAGGAAGAACGTCACCGCGAGGTACACGTAGGGCCGGACCTCGAGGAGGGCGATGCGCAGGTTCCCGTGATGGGAGATGCCGACCGCGAGCCCGAGGACCACGGCTCCCAGGAGGAGGAGCATCGCCGTGGCGATCGGCGACCGCCGCGCGCGCGCCTCGGCGGCGGCCTCCGGGTCGCGCCGGAGCAGCCAGATCACGGCGATCCCGAGCAGCAGCAGGTCGGCGGGGTTGATGTGGGCCCCGCCCTGGCCGTGGAACAGCGGGATGTGGTCGGTGAAGGCCCCGTTCCGGGTGCCCACCATGTACGGGTCCTGCTCGATGGTCAGCGCGGCCAGGAGCAGCACGACCGGGCCTGACGCGGGCCGCACCCACAGCACCACCGGGAGCACGACCAGGGCGAGGCCGGCCACGCTCGTGGCGTGCCCGCCGGCCACCAGCGCGCCGGCGGCCAGGCCGGCGGCGACCGCGGCGAGGGCCAGCCCGGCGCCGAACAGCCATCGCGGCCGCTCGTGCCCGCCGGGACGGACGGCGGCCGAAGGTGCGCTCACCACGCCACGACCCGGACGACGAGCAGCGTGAGGACCGTGACGTACACCGCCGTGCGCATGGCCGTGCCCCTGCGGAGGCTGCTCAGGCCGAGGGCGACGTAGGCGGCGAGCAGGGCCAGTCCCCAGCTCGTCACGTCACGCTACTCCCCGTCGCTCTCCGGCGGGCCGGCCCCGTCGTCGGCCTCGCCCCCGGTCCCGTTCAGAGACCGCGCGTGCCCGTTCTCGGGGACGGCCTCCAGGATCGGATCCGGGTACATGCCGTTCGCGATCGGGGCGAACGCGACCTCGGCCCCGATCCACTGGCCGTCGGACGGCCGGATCGAGAGCTGGCCCGACTCGCCCTTGACCGCGAGCTTCCGGTTCGTGATCTCGACCTCGAAGAGGCGCTCGTCGCCCGAGTCATGGGCGTCGCGGATGAGGCCCGTCCGCCCCGGCGTTCCCAGGACCGCGACGCGGTTGCCAGGGTCGACGGGCACGCCGTTCGGGAAGAGGCTCCGGACGGTCCAGACGGGACGGGTCCGCCGGCCCTGGCCGTCGTCGCGGACGGCGATGATGGTGCCGCGCACCGCGCCGTTCTCGCTCACCTCGGGCTCCGGCTCGGGCTCGGCTCGGTCGACGGCCTCCGCCGTCTCCCGTACCCGGCCGTTGCCGTGGGCGGACGAGCTGCTCGAGCTCGCGAAGGCGATGCGAGGCCGGCGGCGATTGGCAGGCGACCGCGGTGCCCGAGGCTCGCCCGCCGGCGCGCCGGCGCCTCGCCCGTCTCACCCTCGAGGGCCGTGAGCCCCACGGTGCCCAGCAGGCTGATGATGCCGCCGACGAACAGGCCGGCGACGATCGCCATGATCGCCTTCTTCTTGCCGCCGACCGGCCCCGTGGGCGCGCTCGGGGCGTCGAGGACGCTGAAGGCCGCCGCGCTCGAGAGCGGCGACGCAGCGTCGATGGAAGCCTGGTCGAGCCCGTTGTGGGCGGCCGTGAGGTGCTGTGCGGCGGTCTTCTCAGCCAGGACGAGGGCGCGCAGCGAGGCGTCCTGCCCGACCGTGGCGCCCGGATGTCCGGCGCGGTACGACGTGAGGGCCTGCTGGGCGCCGTCGAACGCCTTCTGGGCGGCCTGCAGCTGGCCCTGGTAATAGGCCGTCGTGGCCTGCGCCCGCGTGCGCCGGGTGCTGCTCCGGTCCTGGTTGAACTCGGTCAGCAGCGCGCGCAGCGTGCCCGCGGCCACCGCCGGCGTCGGGCCCTGCAGGGAGACCTGGAGGACCTGCGGCCCGGCCACCGTGGACGAGACGCCATGCCCGAGGGCCGAGTCGATCCGGTCGTCAAGCGAGCCCGTCGCGCGCAGCTGGGCCAGGAGCGCGGTCGGGCTCCAGCCCGCCGCGCCGTGGTGAGCCAGGTACGTGGCCAGCGGGCCCGCGTGCCCGACGGCGAGCCGGAACTGCCGCGTGGCCAGCAGCTCGTTGAGCACGCTCTGCTCCTGGTTGGCCGGGGGCAGGATCGCCGGGTTGGTGTTCGCCACCGAGCTCTGATTGGGCGGCGGGTTGTCCAACCACAGCGAGGCCGTCGATTGGTATGACTTCGGCGCCCCCAGAACGAACCACGCGGAGATGAGCACCGCGACGGCGATTGGGGTGCACAGCAGCACGCGGTGCCGGGAGAAAGTCTGGATATACCGGGGATTCATGCGTCGCTCGCTTCCTGCGCCTCGCCACCCCATGACCGGTCCTCCGACCCGGCGGGCGGCGCCGGCGAAATGGCCGACGGATCGTTGTCTTCCGAGCTTGGCAGTGGCCGGGCGCCCCGCCAACTGGCCGAACGTTCAGGTACCTGGAAGGGAGGTCCAGAGCCACCGGCCCCGGTCAGGCGGCGTACCGGTAGAGCACGGCGCCCACCGCCCGGCATACCCACGGCGGGCTGGCCCGCAGGGCCGGCGTGAGGGCCCTGGCGGCCCGTCGCGTGCCCGGCGCGGGCGCCCGGTCGGCGATCGTGGACGTGACCAGCGGGCGCTCCTCGGCTCCGAAGCCGCGCTTGAAGCGGCGGAGGCCGTCGTCCTCGAGGTCCGTGCGGCCGAAGTCGAACTCCGAGTGGCCGCCCTCGCAGGCCAGGCGGATGGCCTCGGCCATCACCAGGTTGTTCGGCCGCAGGTCCCACGCGCGCGTGTCCGATGCCCCGAACTTGTAGGTCATCCGACTCCGCGAGTGCAGGAACACCGCACCGGCGACCACCTGCCCGCCGGCGCGGGCCAGGAGCACGAACCCGAGGCCGGGCTCGAGCATGCCGTCCCAGAGCTCCTCGAAGAACCGGCGCGGCTGGACGGGGACGCCGAGGCGCCGCCGGGTGTCCACGTGCAGGCGGTAGAACTCGCCCGCCAGATCCTGGCGCGACTCGCCCCGGTGCACCGACACGCCCGAGCGCAGGCTCTTGCGCAGGTTGCGCAGGTTCGCCTTGTCGAACCGGGCCTGCACGACATCGGGATCGGGGTCCAGCGCCAGCACGTGCTCGACGGCGTCGCTGCGCGCATGGACGTGCTCGCCGGCGACCTCCGCGCGCAGCTCGAGCTCGGCCACGCCGGCCTCTCGGCGCAGGCTGTCGAGCCGGGCCACGCCGTCCGCGTCGAGGACGCCGAGCGGCGGGCAGACGTCCGTGAACGGGAGCGAGAGCCAGCGCCGCGGGCGCAGCCTCCCTCCCACCTCGAGCACCGGCAGGCCCGCGGCGATGCGCCCGGCGTCGTCTTCGAGCAGCACGGCAAAGGCGCGGTACCCGTAGGAGCGCGAGAGGACGCGGCTCCAGGCCGGATGATGGAACGGCAGCGCGTCCGGCTGCCCCGCCACGAAGTCCTTCCAGCGGGGATCGTCCGCCTCGAGGACCTGGGCGTCAGACACCGCGGCCTCGCGCCAGGCGCTTGCCCGCGAGCGCGAACAGGAGCGGCATCTCCATCAGCCCGGGCACCGGGTCGTCCCAGCTGAAGATCGCCCCCTCGACCGGGCCTCGGAGCGAGGACAGGTAGGACCGGGCCGAGAGCCGCCCGGCGGCCACGTCGCGCACGGCCGTCATGACGTCGCCGGACAGGCGGACCCAGCGCATGCCGGGGCGCGGGCGCACGGCGGGGATCGAGAGGCCGTTCGCCAGCCGCCAGGCGAGATAGGGGAAGTCGACCCCGGCGCGCGCGCACAGCGTGTGCCACCCCCACACCCGCGGGTTGGCGTCGAGGAGCAGGTCGGTCCCGGTGCGCGGGTCGTGCTTGAACTCGATCTCCACCAGGCCGGTGAAGCGCATGGCCTCGAGCAGCCGCAGCGACGGCTCGACGATGGCCGTGTCCTCGACCGTCTCCACGAAGGTGCTGAAGCGCCCGAAGTCGGACGGGTACTGGCGGGTCCGGCGGGCCAGGACGTGGGCCAGCGGGCGACCGTCCTGACAGAGTGCGGCGAGGGAGAGCTGACCGCTGCCGTCCCCGGGGATGACCTCCTGCACCATGAGCACGCCCGGGTCGACCAGGGTGCATGCCTCGCGATAGCGGGCCACGAGCTCGGCGCGGTCCGCGGCGGGCCACGCCTTGGCGGCCACGAGGGGGTTGAAGCCCTCCTTGATGGCGGGCTTGACGATGACCGGGAAGGGGCAGTCGAGGGCCTCGACCTCGGCGGCCGAGGCGGGGAAGAAGGTCCGCGGCGTGGGCACGCCGATGCCGTCGGCCAGGGCGTAGGTCAGGCGCTTGTCGTAGGCCAGGCGGAGCACGTCCCACGCCGGCGTGGTGAGGACGAAGCGCTCTCCGAGCCGCGCGGGGCTGCGGGAGACGAGAGCGGCGTCCTCGTCGGTCGTGGGAAACAGCGTCCAGCCCTCGAGGCCCTCGTCGGCCAGGCGCAGGAGGTCGTCGACGCGGGCCTCCTCGGGGCCGTCCGGCCAGGGGACGCTCCGCTCGGCATAGCGGGACAGGGAGGCGAGCCGGTCGTCGCCCCCGCGCAGGACGGCGACGGGAAAGCCCCGCCGCCCCAGGCTGCGGACGACGCCGAGCCCCCGGTAGTCCGCGCCCATGACGACCACGCCGGGAGCACCGGCAGCGGCGAGCGACCCGGGGCGGGCGGCCGGCTCGGCGGCCGTGGCGCTCACCGGCGGGACTGCATGACGCCGCGGGTCAGCGCCCGGGCGGCGAAGCTCGTGCCGGCGACGAACCGCATCAGCGGCCCGAAGCTCCACCCCGCCGTGGCCCCGGCGAAGTACAGGCCGGGGACCGAGCTCTCGAAGGTGGTCGAGAGCTGCGGATGGCCCGCGCGGGTGCGGATGTGCTGGAGGAGGCCGCGGTCGAGGAACGGGTAGCGGGAGATGTCCACCCGGTATCCCGTGCCGAGCAGGACGTGGTCCACGACGCGCTCGCTGCCGTCGCCGAGCTCCAGGCGCACGTGGCCGTTGACGGCGGCGGCGCGCTTCACGGCACACTCGGTCAGGATCGGCACGCCCTCGAGACGCGGCTGGAGCCACGCGGCCCCGGCAGGGCGCAGCGAGCGCCAGAAGAAGCGGTCCTGGATCCGCCGCGGCATGCGCCGGTACCAGTCGGGCACCGACACGATGCGGCTGACGCCAGCGGGGCCGACCTCGGCCGGTGCGAACAGCGCGGTCGTGATCGGTCCGAGGTTGTGCAGCATCCCGACGCGGCGGAGGAAGTAGATCCTGGGCGCGCGCACGAGGACCTCGACCTCGGCGCCTGCCTCGCGCAGCAGCGCCGCGGACTCGAGCGCGCTCTGGCCACCGCCGATCACGGCCACGCGCTGGCCGGCGAACTCGGTCAGGTCGTCGCGCTCGGACGCATGCGAGACGTGCGAGGGCGGCAGGCCCTTGAACTCCGGCGGGCGGAACGAGAACGGGCCGATGCCGGCCGCGATGACCACGCGCCGGGCCTTGAGCTCGTCGCCGTCGGCCAGCGACAGGCGGAAGCCGTCCGAGCCGGTGTGGCTGACGCGCTCCACCGGCCGGCGGTCCACGTCGGGCGCGACCTTCTGGTGGAACCAGCTGCCGTAGTCGACGAACCGGTCGAGCGGGACCGGGGCCGAGACCGCACCGGTGGTGGCCCCGTACGCGTCGAGGGTGAGCGAGTCGTTCGGGTCGCCGATGTCGGAGGCCACGTACGGCGAGCGCAGGAGCATCCCCCGCGGCATGTGCTGCCGCCAGAAGGACATGGGGTCGCCGAGCACGCGCACGTCGAGGCCGTCCGCCGCGCGCAGATGCGCGGCGCAGGCGAGGCCGTAGGGGCCGGCGCCGACGACGGCGACGTCGCAGGCGCTGGAAGGCGAATGTGTCACTGGTTCCATGGGGGCTCGTGATCCGGGGAAAGGGTCACAGCGAGGCTGGCACCGATCCGGCTGCCGTCCAACTGGCCGAACGGCCAGTGCTCGACGGGCCGGGTAGCCAAGGCCACCTTCGATTCCTCGTCCTTCGGTCATGCCGCTTCCGGGCGGCCGTCCGTAGGCTCGACGTCATGTCCGCCGTCCAGCAGAGCCCGCGCGTCGCCCGCGTGCCGTTCCTGGACCTGGCGCCCATCCACCGCGAGCTCAAGGAGCCGCTCCTCGACGAGATCGCCGCCCTGATCGACAGCGGCGCGTTCGCCAACGGGCCGCAGGTCGCGGCGTTCGAGGCGGCCTTCGCCGCGTACTGCGGCACCGCCCACTGCGTCGGTGTCGCGAGCGGGCTCGACGCGCTGCGGCTCGGCCTCCTGGCCGCCGGCATCGAGCCCGGCGACGAGGTGGTCGTCCCCGCGCACACCTTCGTGGCCACGCTCGAGGCGGTGACCCAGGCCCACGGCGTGCCGGTCCTCTGCGACATCACCGAGGACGACTACGGGCTCGACCCCGAGGCCGCGGCATCGACGGTCGGGCCCGCCACGCGCGCGATCCTGCCGGTGCACCTGTACGGGCAGATGGCCGACATGCGCCGACTGGCCGCGGTGGCCGAGCGGCATGGCCTGGCCATGGTCGAGGACGCCTGCCAGGCGCACGGCGCGTCACGCGACGGGCTCGTGCCCGGCGCGGCGGCCGAGGCGGCGGCGTTCAGCTTCTACCCCGGCAAGAACCTCGGCGCCATGGGCGACGCCGGCGCCCTCGTCACCAACGTGGCCCCGCTGGCCGCGCACGTGCGCACGCTGCGCGAGCACGGGCAGGCGGCCAAGTACGAGCACCACGTCGAGGGCTACACCTCGCGGCTCGACACCATCCAGGCGATCGTCCTCCTGCACAAGCTGCCGCTCCTCGACGACTGGAACGACGAGCGCCGCCGGATCGCCGCGCTCTACGGAGAGGCGCTCGCGGGCATGGGCGACCTCGTCCTCCCGCCCGTCCCGCCTGGCAGCGACCCGGTGTGGCACCTGTACGTGATCCGCACGGCCCGGCGCGCCGACCTCGCCGCCTTCCTGGCTGAGCGCGGCATCGCCACCGGCCGCCACTACCCCGACCCGGTGCACCTGACGCGCGCGTACGCGAGCCTCGGCCATGGCCGGGGCGCGTTCCCGGTCGCCGAGCGCCTCGCCGACGAGGGCCTCTCGCTCCCGGTGTATCCGGGGATGCCCGAGGCCGAGGTCGAGGCGGTGGCCGGAGGGATCCGCGACTTCTATGCCCATGGCTGACGGCCCGGCCAACGACGCCCCCTACCGGCTGATCGACGACGTCGAGCTCGGCGAGGGCGTCGTCGTCCAGGCCTTCGTCAACCTCTACGGCTGCCGGATCGGCGACGGCACGCGCATCGGGCCGTTCGTGGAGATCCAGCGCGGGGCCGTCATCGGCGCGAGCTGCAAGATCGAGAGCCACACGTTCGTCTGCGACGGCGTCGAGATCGCCGACGAGGTCTTCGTCGGCCACGGCGTGGTCTTCATCAACGACAAGCGCCCGCGCGCCGTGCGCGCCGACGGCGCCCTGCAGCGGGACGGCGACTGGCTCCTGGTGCCGACGCGCGTGGAGCGCGGCGCGAGCATCGGATCCGGCGCCGTCGTGCTCTCGGGCGTGACGATCGGGGCGGGCGCCGTCGTCGGCGCCGGGGCCGTCGTGTCCCACGACGTGGCCCCGCGGGCGGTGGTGGCCGGCGTGCCCGCGCGGGCGCTGGCGCGCTCGGCACCCCGGTCCAATGGCCAGGGCACAGGATTGCGCTCTGGCCTTGGGGCAGGAGCGGCATTGTCAGAGGCTGGTGCCGGATGAGCGCCACGTTCCCCAGGCCGGAGCTCGCCCCGGTGACCACCATGGCCGACGCCGGGGTCCTCGAGATCGAGGAGCGCCGGTCGGCCGGCGGACGGGTGCGCAGGCGCGGCTGGCTCGTGCGCCGCTCGCTCGTCGTGGCCGACCTGGTCGGCCTGACGCTCGCCTTCCTGGCCACCGAGCTCGTCTTCGGCGCCGGCCGTGGCGTGGCCAACAGCGCGGGCACCGTGGGCGAGGAGCTTCTCTTCATCCTCTCGCTGCCGGGCTGGGTCCTGCTGGCCAAGCTGTACGGGCTCTACGACCGGGACGTGGAACGGACGCATCACACGACCACCGACGACCTGGCGGGGGTCTTCAACCTCACCACGGTCGGCACGTGGTTGTTCTACGCCGGCTCGCGCGCGTCGGGCGTGGCGCATCCGGAGCTGCCGAAGGTGATCGTCCTGTGGGGGGCCACGATCGCCTTCGTCACCGGGGCCCGCGCCACGGCGCGCGCGTGGGCGAGCCGGCAGGATGCCTACCTCCAGAACACCGTGATCGTGGGCGCCGGCGACATCGGGCAGCGCATCGCGCGCAAGCTCCTGCGCCACCCGGAGTACGGCCTCAACCTCATCGGGTTCGTGGATTCCGAGCCGCGGCCGCGCCAGGTCGGGCTCGAGCACGTGGCCCTGCTCGGGACGACCGAGATGCTGCCCGACCTCGTCCGCGCGCTCGGCGTCGAGCGCGTGGTGATCGCCTTCTCGAACGACTCGCCCGAGGAGACGCTGGACCTCGTCCGCTCCCTGAACGACACCGGCGCGCAGGTCGACATCGTCCCGCGCCTGTTCGAGCTCATCAGCCCCAAGGTCCAGGTCGACACCCTCGAGGGGCTGCCGCTGGTCGAGCTTCCGCCGCCGCGCATGTCCTCGTCGTCGTTCCTCATCAAGCGCACGATCGACATCGTCGGCGCGCTGGCCGGGCTGATCCTCACGGCCCCGCTCTTCGCCTACTTCGCCTGGCGCATCCGGCGCGACTCCCCCGGCCCGGTGTTCTTCCGCCAGACGCGCCTCGGGCTGAACATGCGCGAGTTCACGGCCCTCAAGTTCCGGACGATGGCGTTCGGGGCCGACACGAGCGCGCACCGCGACTACATCCGCTCCACCATGGACCCGCGCGTGGCCCCGACCACGAACGGGCTGTACAAGCTCGAGCGTGAGGACGCCATCACCCGGGTCGGGCGGAGCCTCCGCCGGACGAGCCTCGACGAGCTCCCCCAGCTCCTGAACGTGCTGCGCGGGGACATGTCGCTCGTCGGGCCGCGCCCGTGCCTCCCCTACGAGACCGAGCACTTCCAGCCGCACCACTACGACCGCTTCCTGGTACCGGCCGGCATCACGGGCCTCTGGCAGATCACGGCGCGCGCGCATTCGACCTTCGGCGAGGCCCTGGACATGGACGTGGCGTACGCCCGCGGCTGGACGCTCGGGCTCGATCTGCGCCTGCTTTGCAAGACGCCCCTTCAGCTCCTGAGCAGAAAGGCCACCCGATGACGCGCGCCCCACGCCCCATCCGCGCCGCGGTCGTCGGCCTCGGCTACTGGGGCCCGAACCTGGTCCGCAACCTGCACGAGCTGCCCGGCGCCGAGGTGGCCGCCGTGTGCGACGCCCGGCCCGACCGCCTGACCTCGATCACGGACCGGTATCCGGCGATCCGCGGGGTGCAGGACCTCGACGCCATTCTCGAGGACCGCGACATCGACGCCGTGGTCCTGGCCACGCCGGTGTCGACGCACTACGAGCTCGCCGACCGCGCCCTGCACGCGGGCAAGCACGTGTTCGTGGAGAAGCCGCTCGCGGCCTCGGGGACCGAGGCAGCCGCCCTCCTCGAGACGGCGGCCCAGCGGGGGCTCGTGCTCATGCCGGGACACACGTTCCTCTACAGCCCGCCGGTCGACACCATCCGCGCCCTCATCGAGAGCGGCGAGCTCGGCGACATCTACTTCGTCTCGTCCAGCCGCGTGAACCTGGGGCTGCACCAGGCCGACGTGAGCGTGGTGTGGGACCTCGGGCCGCACGACTTCTCGATCCTCCGCTACTGGCTGGGCGAGACGCCCGCACGGGTGAGCGCCATGAGCCGCGGCTGCATCCTCCCGAACGTCCCCGACGTGACCTTCGTCAACATGGAGTACCCGTCGGGGGCGGTCGCCCATGTCGAGCTCTCCTGGCTCGCGCCGAGCAAGCTGCGGCGGACGACGGTGGTCGGCTCGCGCAAGATGGCCGTCTACGACGACACCTCGAACGAGCCCGTCCGGCTCTTCGACAGCGGCGTGATGGTGCCCGACCCGGAGACCTTTGGCGAGTACCGGCTGACGTACCGCACGGGCGACATCGTCTCGCCCCACGTGGCCGCGGCGGAGCCGCTGTCCCTGGAGATGGCCGACTTCTGCGAGGCCATCCGCAGCGGCTCGACTCCGCGCTCCTCGGCCGAGCTCGGCGTCGAGGTGGTCCGCATCATCGAGGCCGTCGACGACTCGCTCGCGGCCGGCGGCGCGCCGGTCGTGCTCGAGCCGGCGCTGGACGCTGTGGCCTAGGACCCGTTCAGCGGTCGCGGAGCCCGGCCGGCTGCGTGTCGGCCAGGGCCGCCTGGGCCGCTGCGAGCCTGGCCACCGGCACCCGGAAGGGCGAGCACGACACGTAGTCGAGCCCGATGCGGTGGAAGAAGGCGATGGAGTCGGGGTCGCCGCCGTGCTCGCCGCAGATGCCGAGCTTGAGGTCGGGCCGCGCCTCGCGCCCTCGCTCCGCCCCGAGGGCCACGAGCTCGCCCACGCCGTCCTGGTCGAGGGTCTGGAACGGGTTGCGCTCCACCACGCCGTCCTCGAGGTAGGTGGCCAGGAAGCGGCTCTCGGCGTCGTCGCGCGACAGCCCGCAGGCGGTCTGGGTGAGGTCGTTGGTGCCGAAGGAGAAGAACTCGGCCGTGCCGGCCAGCTCGCCGGCCCGCAGGGCCGCACGCGGGAGCTCGATCATGGTCCCCACCAGGTAGGGGAAGTCGGGCTGGCCCGCGGCCTCGAGCTCCTCGGCCACGGTGTCGTCGACCAGGCCGCGCAGGCGGGTGAGCTCCTCCTCCCAGGCCACGAGCGGGATCATGATCTCCACCTCCGCCGGCTCGGCCTGCCGGGCCGCCTCCAGCGCGCCACGGACGATGGCCCGCACCTGCATGGCGTAGATCTCCGGGTGGACGATGCCGAGGCGGCAGCCGCGAGTTCCCAGCATCGGGTTCTGCTCGTGCAGGGCACGCACCCGGGCCGAGAGGCGCTCGAGCTCGCGGCGCTCGGGCCCCTCGGGGGTGGTGGCCAGGCGCACGGCGATGTCGGTCGCGTCGGGCAGGAACTCGTGCAACGGCGGGTCGAGCAGGCGAATGGTCACCGGCAGCCCCGCCATGGCCCTGAGGATCCCCGAGAAGTCGGCCTGCTGCATCGGCAGAAGACGCTCGAGCGCGGCCGCACGGCCGGCGTCGTCCTCGGCCAGGATCATCTCTCGCACCACGGGCAGCCGGTCCGGGGCCATGAACATGTGCTCGGTCCGGCACAGGCCGATCCCCGCCGCGCCGAACCGGCGTGCGCGCTCGGCGTCCTCCGGCGTGTCGGCGTTGGCCCGCACGCCGAGCCTCCGCCGCTCGTCCGCCCACGCGGCCACGGTCTCGAAGTCCTCGTTCAGGGTCGGCGGCACGAGGTCCACCGGGCCGACGATGACCGCGCCCGTGCCGCCGTCGATGCTGATGACGTCGCCCTCGTGGACGACCGTCGAGCCGAGGGTCAGCGTCCGGGCCGCCCGGTCGATGCGGGCCGCCTCCACCCCGGCCACGCACGGCTTGCCCATGCCGCGGGCCACCACGGCCGCGTGGGAGGTCATGCCGCCGTGCGCGGTGAGCACGCCCTGGGCCTGGATGAGGCCGTGGATGTCGTCCGGCGTCGTCTCGTAGCGGACGAGGATCACCGCCTCGCCGGCCTTGCCGCGGCGCTCGGCGGTGTCGGCGTCGAACACGGCCGCGCCCACGGCCGCTCCCGGCGAGGCGTTCAGCCCGTGCGCCAGCACCTCGTACTGCGCATCCGGGTCGAAGCGGGGATGGAGCAGCTGGTCGAGCTGCATGGGGTCGATGCGGCGGACGGCCTCGTCGCGGTCGATGACGTCCTCGGCCACCAGGTCGCGGACGATCCGCACGGCCGCCGCGGCGGTGCGCTTGCCCGCCCTGGTCTGGAGCAGGTAGAGCGAGCCGCGCTCGACCGTGAACTCGATGTCCTGCACGTCGCGGTAGTGCTGCTCGAGCCGGTGCACGGTGTCGACGAGCTGCTCGTACGCCGCCGGCAGGACCTCGCGCATGCGCTCGATCGGCTCGGGTGTGCGAATGCCCGCCACGACGTCCTCGCCCTGGGCGTTGGCCAGGAACTCCCCGTAGAGCACGGCCTCGCCGGTGGACGGGTTGCGCGAGAAGCACACGCCCGTGCCGGAGTCGTCGCCCATGTTGCCGAACACCATCTGGCAGACGTTGACCGCCGTGCCCAGGTCGTCGGGGATGTCGTTGGCCCGCCGGTAGACCCGCGCCCGCGGGGCGTCCCACGAGCCGAAGACGGCGTCGATGGCCCGTCGCAGCTGCTCGCGGGGGTCCTGCGGGAAGGGGCGGTTGGCGTGCTCGCGGTACAGCCGGCAGAAGGTGCCGGTGAGCTCGCGCAGCGCGGCGGCGTCGAGGTCGACGTCCTGCGCCGCCTCGCGGGCCGACTTGGCCTCGTCGAGAGCGTCCTCGAAGACATGGGCCGGGATTCCCTCCACCACCTCGCCGAACATCTGCACGAGCCGGCGGTAGGAGTCCCAGGCGAAGCGATCGTTCTCCGCCCGCCGGGCCAGACCCTCGACGGCGGCGTCGTTGAGCCCGAGGTTGAGGATGGTCTCCATCATCCCGGGCATGGAGACGACCGCGCCCGACCGGACCGAGACCAGGAGCGGCGATTCGTCGTCGCCGAAGCGCAGGCCGGTGCGCTCCTCCAGCGCGGCGAGCTCGGCGTCGACCTGCTCGGCCATGCCCTCGGGCCAGCGGCCGCCGTTCTCCATGGTGGCCACGCAGGCGGCGGTCGTGATGGTGAAGCCGTCCGGCACGGGGACGCCGAGGCGCGCCATCTCCGCCAGGCCGGCGCCCTTGCCGCCGAGGAGCGGGCGCATGTCGGCCGAGCCGTCGGCGAACGCATACACCCATCGCTCCGGCACGGAGCGAGTCTACCCAGCGGGTGGCACCAGCTTCCGGCGGAGCTCGATGAGCTCGACCACGCGGGCGGCGCTCTCCTCGATGGCCGTGTTCGTCACGTCGATGGTCGGACAGCCCAACCGGCGCTGGACGGCGGCCGCCTCGTCGAGCTCCTCGTAGACGCTGTTCAGCTCGGCGTAGCCGTCGCGTGAGCGCGTCCGCCCGGCCATGGCCCGCAGGCGCCGGCCGCGGATCCCGGCCAGGCGCTCGGCGTCGATGGTCAGGCCGACGATCGTGCGGCGGTCGATCTCGAACAGCGCGGGAGGCGGCGGGATGCCCGCGACCAGCGGGACGTTGGCGGCCTTCCATCCCATGTAGCCCAGGTACATCGAGAGCGGCGTCTTGCCGGTGCGCGAGACGCCGATGAGCACGATCTCGGCCTCGTGGAGCCCTTCCGACGCGAGGCCGTCGTCGTGCCGCACCGCGAACTCCATGGCCGCCACGCGCCGGAAGTAGTCCGGGTCGAGGCCGATGGGCCGGCCCGGCTCGAAGTCGGCCTCGTGGCCGGCCGCGGCGGCGAGGGCCTCGAGCGGCGGGCCCAGCAGGTCGCACGAGGCGATGCCCTCGCGCGCGCAGTGCTCGGACAGGGTGCGCCGGAGCTCGCGGTCGACGAGCGTGTAGTAGATGACGGACGAGGCCGGCTCGATCCGCTCCAGGACGTCCGAGAGGCCGTCCAGGGTGGCCACGCGCGGGTGACGCACGAGGGCCGTCGGGTGCCCGGCGAACTGGGTCTGCACCGCCCGGGCCACGCGCGCCGCCGTGTCCCCGGTGGAGTCCGAGATCAGATGGATGGCGATCGGGGTGAGCGCGTTCATCCCGGAAGGGCGGAGAAGTCGCCGAGCGGCCGCACGGCGGCGGCCACGTCGAGGAGGAGGCGCAGGCGGTTGGCCCGGATCACGGGATCGTCGGCCATGACCAGAGTCTCGTCGAACAGGCGGTCGATCGCCGGGGCCAGCTCCATCCCGTGGTGCAGCGCGGCCGGAAAGTCGCGCCGCTCCACGGCCGACGCGATCCCCGGGCCTTCGCGGTCCAGCGCGGCGTGGAGGTCGCGCTCGGCGGGCTCCTCGAGCGTGTCGGGATCCAGGGCGGCCGCGGCCTCCGCGCCGTTGCGGGCGAGCAGGCGGCGGCCCCGCTCGACGGCCGCGCGCAGCGGCTCGAGGTCGGCGGCGGCGAGGGCCCGGACGAGGCCGACGTGGGCCAGGACGTCCACCGGATGGGCGCCGCGGGCGCAGCGCAGGATGTCCACGGCGGCGCCCTCGGCCTCGAGGAGCCCGTCGACACGGTCGAGGACGAACGCCGCCACCTCCTCCCCGACCTGGTCGGTGCCGACGGCGACCTCCGCCCCCTGGCCGGCCAGGACGCGGTGGTCCTCGCGGGCCAGCAGGGCGAGGTCGAGCCCGAACGAGCGGTCGAGGGCGATGGCCGCGATCCCCGCGGCCGCGCGCCGGAGGCCGTAGGGGTCCCGCGAGCCGGTGGGCCGCTCGCCGAGGGCGAAGGCCACCACGAGCGTGTCCAGCCGGTCGGCCAGGGCGCACACGGCGCCGGGCAGCGTCGCCGGTAGGGCGTCGCCGGCCCCTCGTGGCGCCACGTGGCCGGCGATGGCCTCGGCCACGCCCTCGTCGAGCCCCTCCTGGCGCGCCAGCCAGCCGCCCGTGACCCCCTCGAGCTCCGGGAACTCGCCCACCAGCGTCGAGGCCAGGTCGGCCTCGAGCAGCGGAGCGGCCTCGACGGCGTCGGCGTGGTCGCGCCCCGCCAGGCCAAGGGTGTCGGCGATGGCCGCAGCCACGCCGTCGAGCCTGGCCGCCCGGTCGGCCAGGCTGCCGGCGCGAGCGTGGTAGGTGATCGCGGAGAGCTCCTCCAGCAGCCCCGCCAGGCCACGCCGGCGGTCCCGGGCCACCGAGAAGGCGGCGTCTTCGAGCCGCCCGCGGAGGACGCGCTCGTTGCCGGCGATGATGGTCGCGGCCGCGTCCTCCTCGCCCGCGCTGACGAACAGGAAGCCCGGGATGGACGGGTCCCGGAAGGGCAGGTAGCGCTGGTGGGACTGCATGGCCGCGCGCACGACCTCGGGCGGCAGCTCGAGGAAGCGCTCGTCGAAGGACCCGCGCAGGACGGTGGGCCACTCGGTCAGGTACACGACCTCGCCCAGCACGCCGGCCGGGTCGATCCAGTCTCCGGCCGCGTCGAGGCCCTCGATGATCCGGGCCCGCCGGGTCTCCTGGTCGGCCAGGACGCCGGCCTGCTCCAGGGAGGACAGGTAGGCGCGCGCCGCGGGGATCGGCACGATGGGGCCGAGGGGATCGCCTTCCCGGAACCGGCGCCCCCGGCTCGCCGCCCCGGACCGCACGCCGGCGATCTCGGCGTCGACGATCTCCGCGTCGAGCAGGGCCACGAGCCACCGGATGGGGCGGGCGAAGCGGCGCTCCTCGGTCCCCCAGCGCATGTGGCGCGGGAAGGCGAGACCGGCGACGAGGCCGTCGACCACCTCGCCCAGGGCCCGGGCGGCGGGCGCCGCCTGAGTCTCGACCACGGCCCACACGAACCCGTCGCGCCGCTCCAGGGCGGAGGCCTCGAGGCCGTGCCGCCGGGCGAAGCCCTCCGCCGCCGGGGTGAGCCGTCCGTCCTGCGCCGACGGCCACGCGCTCCGGCGGCCCGCGGTGCTCGACCCGCTCGGCCGGCTGCTCCGCCGGCACGCCGCCGGCGAGGACGGCGATGCGCCGTGGCGCCACGTGGGCGACGACCTCGTCCGGGGCGAGCCGGCGCTCGGCCAGGAGCCGCTGCACCAGGGCCGGGGCCTGGGCCGCAGCCGCCGCGCAGGCATCGGCAGGAAGCTCCTCGCAGCCGATCTCGACCAGGAACGTGCTCACGCCGCCTCCTGGGCGACCACGGCCTGGGCCACCGCCCGGGCCAGGTCACGGACGCGAGCGACGAAGCCCACGCGGTCGGTGACGGAGACCGCTCCACGGGCATCGAGCAGGTTGAAGGCGTGCGAGCACTTGAGGACCTGGTCGTAGGCCGGCAGCGGCAGGCCCGCCTCGAGGCAGCGCAGGCACTCCCGCTCGTGGTCGTCGAAGTGACGCCGGAGCATGTCGACGTCGGCGAGCTCGAAGTTGTAGTGCGACCACTGGCGCTCGTTCTCGCGGTAGACGTCGCCCCCACGTCACGCCGGGGGCCCAGACGATGTCGAAGCGCCGACTCCACGCCCTGCAGCTCCATGGCGATGCGCTCCAGGCCGTACGTGAGCTCGGCGGGGATCACCTCCAGGTCGAGGCCGCCGGCCTGCTGGAACCAGGTGAACTGGGTGATCTCGAGGCCGTCGAGCCAGACCTCCCAGCCCGTCCCCCACGCCCCGAGCGTCGGCCCCTCCCAGTTGTCCTCGACGAGGCGCAGGTCGTGGGCGGCAGGATCGATGCCGATGGCGGCTCGAGGGAGCGGAAGTACGTCTCCACCACGTCCGGCGGGGACGGCTTGAGCAGCACCTGGTACTGGAAGTAGTGCTGGAAGCGGAACGGGTTCTCGCCGTACCGGCCGTCGGTGGGGCGGATGCAGGGCTCCACGTAGGCGGTGCGCCACGGCCGCGGGCCGAGGCTGCGGAGGAACGTGGCCGGGTTGAACGTGCCCGCGCCGACCTCCGTGTGGTACGGCTGCATGATCACCGCCCCCTCGCCCGACCAGAAGGCCTGGAGGGAGGCGATCAGGTCCTGGTAGGTCGGGCCCACGGCGCAGAGGCTAGGGCGAACGCGGCGGCCAGTACGTCCAGTGCCGCGACCGCACCGGGTCGCCGGCCCCGGCGGGACGCGGTGCGCCGGCGGCCAGGACGGACGCTTTCGGCCCCCGGGCAGCTCGGTGGGCCGAGCCTGCGTGGGGTAGACGAGGCGGCGGTCGAGCGGGCCGTAGATCGCCAGGGCCCCCTGCCAGCGGCGGTCGATCAGGACGATGCCCGCCGCCGCGCGCGGCGGCCGGGCCGATCGGGTGCTCGAGCTCCGACGCGCGAACGGCCTGCGCGTTCGCCCCCCGGAGGGCATCGGCCAGCGGCGGCACGCAGAAGGCGATGGCCACCGCCGCGCCCGCGGCCGCCACGGCGACCGGCGGCGCGAGGTCCAGCAGCACCGCCGCGCCCACGGCCGCGAACAGGGCGAGGGCCACCAGCATCCGGGCCACGTCGGCCTGGCTCACCTGGTTGCGCGAGACCTCGACCGCGAGCGCGGCGAGCAGCGCCACCGGGTAGACCACCGCGGGGTCGAGGGGTCGCCGGCGCAGGCCGGCCACGAGGGCGATCACGCCGGCGACCGCCAGCGGCCACCCGACGACCCGCTGGGCCTGGTCGAGCAGCGCGTCGGGCAGGCCGCGCACCGACAGGGACGGCGGCGAGAAGCGCTCGACGTAGCGGTCCACCACGTGCGTCGAGTACAGCCAGTCGCCGGTCAGGAGGCGGTCCAGGCCGAGCCAGACGGCCGGGGGCAGCACCGCCGCGGCGAGGGCCGCCAGGCGCTCGCGCGGCGTGGCCTGGCGGAAGCCCAGCAGGAGCGAGAGGACGGCGATGCCCCAGGCCTCGGGACGCAGCAGGCCGCCGACGAAGAGGAGGAGGCTTGCCGGGAGCGTGGCCGCCCCGGCCGCGGCCGCTCCCACCACGCAGGCGGCGTACGGGACGTTGGCGTCGCCCGCGAGCGCACCCCGCCAGAGCACCGGCAGCGCCGCCGCCAGGAGCGCGGCGATCAGGGCCGCCCGCCGGCCGCCGAGGCGCCCGCCGAGAGCCGCGGCCGCGGCCACGGCGGCCAGGGCCCCGAAGATGGTCCACCAGCCGAACACGGCCAGCGGGATGCGCGCGAGCTCGGCCACCGTGGCCACGCCGAGCTCGAGCGGCTTGGGGACGGTGTAGTCGAACTGCGGGTGGTCCGTGATCCCGTGATGGATCGCCCCGCGGGCCCAGGCCAGGTACGAGTACGCGTCGCTGCCGAGCGGCACGCCGAGGGCCAGCCGCTCCACGACCAGGAGCGGGATGGCCAGCACGGCCAGGGCGAGGAGGAGGCGGAGCGCCCCCGAGCCGGCGCGCGTCACCGGGCCAGGGTGCGCAGGCGGAAGCCGCCGTGCTCGGCGTGCATGTCGGCCACCGCCCTGGCCACCGAGGCGGCCACCCCGGGCGGCAGGTCCGGCGCCTCGGCGATGGGCCGCGCCAGAAGGGCCCGCGTGGCGGCCAGCGCGCCGGCGGGGAAGGAGAACCCGCCCGGGCAGGCCGTGCAGACGACGCCGCCGGCGGCGGCGGAGAAGCGGTCGAACGGCCCCTCGTCCGACCCGCAGGAGGGACAGCGGTCGAGCTCGGGCGCAAAGCCGGCCACCCAGTGCAGCTTGAGCTGCAGGGCCAGGAGACGCGGGTCCCGCGCCGGCTCCGTGGCCTGCGGGCGCTCCTCGTCGAGCGCGCCCAGGAACCGCTGCAGGGCCAGGTGGGCGCGCGGCGAGGGCTCGCCCTCGGCGAACAGCCGCGACACCGCCTCCAACCCGGCCAGGCCGACCGCCAGGCGGTACGGGTCCTCGCGCGCGCCGTGATGGCTCTCGACGATGTCGGCCGCGGACACGGTGTGCAGCTCGCCCCGTCCCTCGTGGAGGACGAGGCTGACCTCGGTCAGCGGCTCCAGGCGGGCCCCGAACCGCGACCGCGTCCGGCGGATGCCCTTGGCCACGGCGCCCACCCGTCCCCGCTCCCGGGTGTAGAGGTGCAGCACGCGATCGGCCTCACCCAGCCGGATCGACCGCAGCACCACCGCCTCGGCCTTGTAGGACGCGCCCATGGTCCGGAGGCTACGCCGGGAGGTCCAGGTCGGCCAGGGCCGGGCAGCCGGGAGCGCTCTGGGCGACCCGCACCGCCCGGCGGATGGCCGCCGCCGTCACGGTGGCCGCGGCCGGGCCGAGCAGCGCGCTCGTGTGCGCCGGGCGGGTGCCCAGGGCCACCGCGAAGGCGACGTCGCCGTCGACCGAGGAGGCCGCCGGATCGGTGGCCCGGGCGACGCCCGCGTGGGCCGCGCGGGCGAGCTGGTAGCAGCCGATCTTGGGCAGGGCCGCGTCGGTGGCCACGACCACGAGGGTGGTGGCCTCCCGCCGTGCCGCCAGCGCCTCGGCGGGCAGCTCGGCCAGGGCCTCCGTGCTGCGGACGAAGCGGCCGTCCCGCCGCAGGCCGGCGAGCACCTCCCCGTCCTCCCCGATCACGTCGCCGAAGGCGTTCGCCACTGCCAGGGCGGCCACCGTGACGCCGCCGGCGACGGTCATCGCCGCGACGCCCAACCCGCCCTTCGTCCAGCCCTCCGCCCCGTCGAGCTTGCCCACCGACGTGCCCGTGCCCGCGCCGACCGAGCCCTCCTCCACCGGGCCCTCGGCCGCGGCGCGATAGGCCGCGGCGCCCTCCTCGGGGCCGGGCCGGCGGTCCGCCCGGCCGAGCGGCAGGTCGAAGACCACCGCCGCCGGGACGATCGGGACCACGCCGGCCGGCGTCGGGTGCCCGCGGCCCTCGGCCTCGAGCTCGGCCATCACGCCCTGCGCAGCGGCCAGCCCGAAGGCGCTCCCGCCGCACAGCACGATCGCCTGGGCCTCCTCCACCGATGCGCCCGGGGCGAGGACGTCCGTCTCCCGCGTGCCCGGGGAGAGCCCGCGCACCTCGCCCGAGCACACGTTGCCCTCGGGCAGGACGAGCACCGTGCACCCGGTCCACGCCTCGCGGTCGGTCCAGTGGCCGACCCGCAGGCCGCTCAGCACGCGGCGACGGCGCGCGGCCGGCGTCGGCGCGGGGCCTGCTGGCAGCGGCGGCAGAAGTGCGTGCCGCGGCCGCCGACGACGATGCGCGTGAGCGGGGTCCCGCAGCGGACGCAGGGCTCGCCGGCCCGGCCGTAGGCGTCGAGGCGCTCCTGGGCGGAGCCGTAGCCGCCGTCGGGCGTGCGGAAGTCGCGGATCGTCGCCCCCTGGGCGTCGATGCCCTGCTGCAGCACCTCGCGGATGGCGCCGTGCAGGGCCGTCACGCGCGTGCTCCCGACGGCCCCGGCCGCCGTGTGCCGGATGGACGCGGGCGCGCCACAGGGCCTCGTCGGCGTAGATGTTGCCGAGCCCGGCCACCACGCGCTGGTCGAGAATCGCTGCCTTGACCGGCGCCCGGCGCCCGTGCAGGGCGCGCCGAAGGCCGGTCGGTCGTGAAGCCCTCGCCGAGGGGCTCGGGCCCGTTGCGAGCATCGAGCCAGCCCGGCGCGGCGTCGTGGTCGAGCAGCCGCCAGGTGCCGAAGCGGCGGATGTCGGTGTAGTGCACGACCGTGCCGTCGTCGAGCCGGAGCTCGGCCCGGGTGAAGCGGCGGCGGCGCGGCTCCCGTCCGGGGTGACCCGCAGGTTCCCCGTCATGCGCAGGTGGCACGGCCAGCACGCCACGGTCGAGCTCGAGCAGCAGGTACTTCCCCCGCCGGCCCACCCGCTCGATCTCGGCCCCCACGAGCCGCGCGGCGACGTCGCCGGGGGCCTCCGGGCGCGGTGAGGCGGACATCGGCGATGCTCGCAGCCACCACGAGGCGTCCCTCGAGCCGGGGAGCGAGCCGCCGGCGGACGGTCTCGACCTCGGGGAGCTCCGGCACGGCGGCATCGTAGTCCGGCCTATCCTGCGCGGAGAATCCAGCAGACGAAAGGACGATCCCGTGGCCGTCACGGTGCAGAAGCTCCAGAACTACGTCGGCGGTGAGTGGGTCCCGGCGCTGACCGAGGAGACCATGCCGGTCTACAACCCGGCCAGCGGCGAGGTCGTGGCCGAGGCGCCGGCGGCCGGCGAGGCCGACGTCGACCGCGCGGTCCAGGCCGCGGAGAAGGCCTTCCCGCGCTGGTCCGAGTCCACGCCGGGCCAGCGCGCCCGCAAGCTCCTGGCCATCGCCGACGTCATCGACGCGAACCGCGACGAGCTCGGCCGGATCGAGGCCTCGAACGTCGGCAAGCTCGTGGCCAACGCCACCGGCGAGATGGCCTCCTGCGCCGACGTCTGCCGCTTCTTCGCCGGCGCCGCCCGCTGCCTGGAGGGGCGGGCCGCGGGCGAGTACGTGCGGAACCTCACCTCGATGGTCCGCCGCGAGGCGATCGGGGTCGTGGGCTCCATCGCCCCCTGGAACTACCCCCTGCTCATGGCGGTGTGGAAGTTCGCGCCCGGCGCTGGCGGCCGGCAACACCATGGTCCTCAAGCCCTCCGAGCAGACGCCGCTCAGCCTGCTCCGCCTGCTGGAGCTTGCCGACGGCGTGCTGGCCCCCGGCGTCCTGAACGTGATCACGGGCGACGGCGAGCCGGCGGGCGCGGGCATCGTCCGCCACCCGCTGCGTGCGCATGGTCTCGCTCACCGGCGACGTCGCCACCGGCCGCGAGGTGGCCCGGGCCGCGTCGGCCACCCTCAAGCGCGTGCACCTGGAGCTCGGTGGCAAGGCCCCCGTCGTGGTCTTCGACGACGCCGACATCGAGGCCGTGACCGCGGGCGTGCGCGACGCCGGGTTCTACAACTCGGGGCAGGACTGCACCGCCGCCACCCGCATCCTCGTGGGCGCCAAGGCCCACGACGACCTGCTCGCGGCGCTGGTCCCGGCCGTCTCCTCGATCGCCACCGGTGACCCGCTGTCGGGCAACGGCGTCGAGATGGGCCCGGTCGTCTCCTCCGCCCAGCAGGAGCGCGTGCTCGGCTTCGTGGAGCGCGCCGCTGACGCCGGCGGCGAGGTGCTGGCCGGCGGCAGCCGCCCCGCGGGCGCCGGCTTCTTCGTCGAGCCGACCGTGGTGGCAGGCGTCGGGCAGGACAGCGAGATCGTCCAGCGCGAGGTCTTCGGCCCGGTGGTCACCGTCCAGCCGTTCAAGGACGAGGACGAGGCGTTCGCGTGGGCCAACGGCGTCGACTACGGCCTGGCGGCCTCGGTGTGGACCCGCGACGTGGGCCGCGCCCTGCGCGGCGCCAAGCGCCTGCAGTTCGGGACCGTGTGGGTGAACACGCACGGCCCGGGCGCGTCGGAGATGCCGCACGGCGGCTTCAAGCAGTCCGGCTACGGCAAGGACAAGTCGATGTACGCCCTCGAGGAGTACACGAACGTCAAGCACGTGGCCATCTCGCTGGCGTGAACGCCATGGCCGACCTGCGCGTCCTCAGCCCCGACGAGATCGCGGTGCACCTGCACCCCGGCTGGAAGATCAACGGCGACGCCATCGAGCGCGAGTACGTCTTCCCGAGCTTCGTCACCGCCTTCGGCTTCATGGCCTCGTCGGCGCTGGTGGCCGAGCGCATGAACCACCACCCGGAGTGGTCGAACGTCTACGGGACGGTGAAGGTGCGCCTGTCCACGCACTCCCTGGGCGGCGTGACCCAGAACGACATCGCGCTCGCCGCGGCCATGGACGGCATCGCCGAGCATCAGAAGCCGGTGCCCGGCTAGGCCGTCGTCTCCTCGCCCATCGGCTCGTACACCGAGATGTGCGCCGTGCTGCGGTGGTCGAACGGCCGGCCGCGCCAGTCGGCGGTGCGCTCCCGCAGGCGCAGCCCGGCGACCTCGGCCATGAGGTCGAGCTCGGGCGGCCACGCGTAGCGGATCTCGATCGGGTACACGCCCAGGCGCTCCTCGCTGATGGAGATGACGCGCGAGGAGATGCGCTGTCCAACGGGATCGTGCTGGGAGAGGACGAGGCGGCTGTCCTCGGCCAGGTCCTCCACGCCCACGTTCTGGTGGCGCTGGTAGCGCGTGAGGTCGGGCACGAACGCCTCGAGCAGGAACGCGCCGCCCGGGCCCAGCACGCGGCGGGCCGAGGCGAAGCAGCGGATCTGGTCCTCCTGCGTGAGCAGCCCGAAGAGCGTGTTGAAGGCCACGAACACCAGGGAGAACGGCCCCTCCACCGGCGGGTCGGCGAAGTCGGCCATGGTCACCGGGATGTCCTCGCCGCCGGGCTTGGCCCGCAGCCGGGCCACCATCTCGTCGGAGAGATCCACGCCCTCCACCCGCACGCCGCGCTGCGCCAGCGGGATGGCCAGCCGCCCCGTCCCGATGCCGAGCTCGAGCACGCGCCCGTCACCTGCCAGCTGGGCCAGGCGGTCGACGGCGCCCTCGACATCGAAGGCGCCGCCGTACCACTGGTCGTAGACGCCGGCGATCCGCTGCCCGTAGGCGGCCGGGTCCCAGCCGCTCACGCCGACTCGGCCACCGGCTCGGCGTGGCTGGGCCGGACGCGCAGGAGACGCGCTGCCGGCTGCGGCAGCCACCAGTTCCAGTCACCCATGAGCTTCATCACCGACGGCACCAGCAGCGCGCGGATCACGGTGGCGTCGAAGATGATCCCGGCCGCGAGGCCGATCCCGAACTGCTTGATGTCCAGGCCCGGGCTGCTCGACAGGACGATGAAGGAGAACATCAGGATCAGCGCGGCGCTCGTCACCAGCTTGCCCGTCCGGGCCACGCCGAGGCGGATGGCCTCGTTCGTGTCGTGGGTGTGGTCGTACTCCTCCCGGATGCGCGTGAGCATGAAGACCTCGTAGTCCATCGAGATCCCGAACAGGAACGCGAAGATCATGAGCGGGATCCAGGAGATGATCACGCCCGTGGCCGGGACGTTCCAGATGGCCTGGCTCCCGTGCCCCTGCTGGAAGATGAAGACCACGATCCCGTAGGCGGCTGCCAGTGAGATCAGGTTCAGGATCACCGCCTTCAGGGCCAGGACCAGCGAGCGGAAGGCCCGGGCCAGCAGGATGAAGGTCAGGACCACGACGAAGAGCAGGACGTAGGGGAAGTTCCCGTAGACGGCGCGGCTGAAGTCGCGGCTCTGCGGTGCGTCCCCGGCCACGCGCAGCTGCGCGCCGCCCCCGATGCGGTCCTGAAGCGCGGGGAGCACGTTGTCGTGCAGGTTGCCGATGGCGCCGTAGGACTGCGCTGGTCGCGGGATCCGTGGCCGGGAAGGCCTCGATCACGGTCAGGTCGCCCTTGCGTCCAGCCCGGCGGCGCGGCGGCCCCGGCCATGCCCTGCGCCCCGCTCATCGCCGAGACCACGGTGGGAATCTGCGACGCCGGCACGCCGCGGGCGGTGACGGCGAAGGGATCGATCGCGCCGGCCGTGATCCCGGCGGCGGCCAGCGTGTCGCGGCCGGTGATGGCCGGCCCGGAGCCCGGCTTGTCCTTGGCCAGGGCGTCGCCCGGGTTGAGCTGCGAGGCCGGGATGAGCAGGAGGGCCACGATCACCAGGCCGGTGCCGGCCGCCAGCCCCGCGTGGCGGGTCACGAACTGCGCCCACCGGCCCCAGAATCCGTGGTCGGGGTCGCTCTGGCCGATCCACCGCTCGGGCAGGACGCGCACGTGGTTGATGCGGTGCCCGAGCAGGGACAGCATCGCCGGCAGGAGGGTGAGGGCGGCGATCACCGACACGGTCGGGATGAGCAGCCCGCCGATGCCGATGGAGCGGATGAACGGGATCGGGATGATGACCATGCTCAGCAGGCCGATCCCCACGGTCGACCCCGAGACGACGATGGAGTGGCCGGCGTGGACCATGCTCTCGGTCACGGCCTCTTCCACCGTCTCGCCCTGGGCCAGCTCCTCGCGGAAGCGGAAGATGAAGAGCAGCGAGTAGTCGATGGCGATGCCCAGGCCGACCAGGGCGACCAGGAACTCGACGATGATCGAGACGTCGGTGATGTAGGTCAGCAACCAGATCACCGAGAACGTGTTCAGGATCGAGGCCGCGGCCACGAGCAGGGGCATGGCCACCGCCGGCAGGGTCCCGAAGACGAAGAGCAGGATGATCAGGGCCCCGAGGCCGCCGATGAGGACCTCGACGATGATGCTCGGGCCGCCGCCTCCGCCGCTGCCGGCCGCCTGCCTCGAGCGCGGTCCTGGCCGGTGACCGAGGCCTGGACGCCGTGCGGGGCCGACCGGGTCGAGCGCCTGCTGCGTGGCGGACAGGGTCTCGGACGAGCCGAACCCGGCCTCGGCCCGGCGGGTAGAGCGTGGCGAAGGTCGTGTGGCGGTCCTTGGACACGTAGACCGCGGAATGCGTGCTGAAGTACGAGGCCACGCGCGCGCCGCGATTGACGGCGCAGCGCGGTTGATCGCCCCCTGGACGCCGGGCACGGCGGTCACGTCCCGGCTCGGGTCGTGGAAGACGAGCACGAACGGCCGCTGGTCGCCGTTGCCGAATGTCTTCACGATCTGCTGGTTCGCCTGGTAGGCCGAGGAGCCGGGGATCGAGAACGTGGTCAGCAGCCGGTTGACCGCCCGCGGCGCGGCGAAGGCGCCGAAGATCGTCAGCAGGATCCAGGCCCCGAGGACGATCTTGCGGTGGTGCAGGACGACGTGGGCGAGACGGCGGAGCACGGCTGAGGACCTTCCGGGAGTCGGGAGGTTGGAGGTCGTGAGCGCGCCTCGGCCGCCGGCGCCTCGACGGGCATTGTGCGGGATGAGAGCCGCTCCGCCTGACAGCGCGTTGAGAGGAGCGCGTGCGGAGCTAGTATTTGCGTGCGCAAGCGACCATCGGTCCTCATGTCTTCGCGAAGCCCCCTTTCCCGCCCTGTCCGTCCGGCGCAGCAGCGCCCGGTCCCGCGACTCCGTACCCGTCGACGCCGCCGCGCTGCGCGCCTGGGTGCGCTTCGTCCGCAGCCACGCCGCGGTGACGCGCGCGCTCGACGCGGCCCTCGCCGCCCACGGCCTGACCCTGAGCGACTACCACGTCCTCCTGCACCTCGCCCGCCAGCCGGACGGCACCCTGCGCCGCAGCGAGCTGGGCGAGATCGTCCGCCTCTCGCCGTCGGGGATCACCCGGATGCTGGCCGGCCTCGAGGGCGCCGGGCTGGTGGAGCGCGTCCCCAGCCGCGCCGACGGCCGCGTGTTCCTGGCCCGGCTCACGCCTGCAGGGGCGGACCGGCTCCGGCAGGCGAGCCCGACGGCGCGCGACGGGATCACGCGCCGGTTCGCGGCGCGCTACACGCCGGCCGAGCTCGAGACGCTGTCGGCGCTGCTCGGGCGGCTCGTGGACGACGAGACGCGCTGCCCCTGACGTAGCCGCGCCCCGGGTCAGCCGCTGGTCTCGATGAGCACCGGCAGCGGCGCCACCGGCTCGTCGCCGATCACGATCGCCCCCTGAAGGCGCTCGACGGCATGCTCCGCCGCCGCGGCGTCGCGGGCGTGGACCTCGGCCAGCACGTCGCCGCGCGCCACCCGATCGCCCCGCCCGGCCTCGACCACCACGCCGACCGCATGGTCGACGTCCTCGCCCGGACGGCGCCGCCCGGCGCCCAGGGCCGCGGCTGCGCGCCCCACCGCCAGGGCGCCCACCCGCTGGACGACGCCGGCGTGGGAGGCCCGCACCTCCACGCGCACGGGCGCTCGCTCGAGCACCGACCACGGGTCGTCCCCGAGGCCCGGGTCGCCCCCCTGGGCCTCGATCCACCGCTCGAGGGCCGACACGGCCTGCCCCGAGTCGATGGCGTCGACGGCCCGGCGGCGCCCCTCGGCCTCGTCCACCCCGAGGTCGGAGAGGGCCAGCAGGCGCCCGGCCGAGGCCAGGACGAGCTCGGCGAGGTCCTCCGGCCCGCCGCCCTGCAGCATCTCCACGGCCTCGGCCACCTCGAGCGCGTTTCCGACCGCCCGGCCGAGCGGCTCGTCCATGCGCGTCAGCTCCGTCACCGTCGGACGGCCGCTCTGCTCGCCGATGGCCCGCATCAGCCGCGCCAGCTCGCGGGCCGTGCCCAGGTCCCGGGCGAACGCCCCGTCCCCCACCTTGACGTCGAGGAGGATGGCGTCGGCCCCGGCGGCGATCTTCTTGGACATGACCGAGGCGGCGATGAGCGCCGGGGCCGGCACCGTGCCGGTGACGTCGCGCAGGGCGTAGAGCATGCGGTCGGCGGGCACGAGATCGGCGGTCTGGGCGATCACCGCGCAGCCCACCCGCTCGACCTGCTCGATCATCTCCTCGACGCCCAGGGCCACGCGGAAGCCGGGGATCGACTCGAGCTTGTCGAGCGTGCCGCCCGTGTGCCCGAGGCCGCGACCCGACATCTTGGCCACCGGCACGCCGCAGGCGGCGACCAGCGGGGCCAGGGCGATCGTGGTCTTGTCCCCCACGCCCCCCGTCGAGTGCTTGTCCACCACCCGCCGGCCGAGGGCCGAGAGGTCGATCTGGCGGCCGGACTCGACCATGGCCTGGCAGAGGGCCTCGGTCCCCGGGTCGGAGAGGCCCCGGAAGACCACCGCCATGCACCACGCGCTCATCTGCTCCGGCGCGACCTCGCCCGCCACGTAGTGGGCCACGAGCGCGGCGATCTCCTCCCCGGAGGGCTCGTCGCCGTCGCGCGTGCGCTCGATCAGCTCGACCGGATGAAGCGGCCTGCGGGCGCTCACCCCAGCGGAATGGGCTCGCCGGGGAGGTCGCCGTCCGCCTCGCCCACGAGCCAGCCGGCCACGGTCGCACCGACGTCGGCGAACCAGCCGTCGTGGCGCGGGCCCGGGCCCTGGCCGGGGACGTGGGCGAGCAGCAGCGCGTACTCGCGCGAGTGATCGGTCGACGGCGTGGTCGGGTCACAGCCGTGGTCCGAGGTCAGGACGAGGAGGTCCCCCGGGCGGAGCCGCTGGAGCATGGCCGGCAGGTGAGCGTCGAACTCCTGCAGGCAGCGGTGGAAGCCCTGCGGGTCGTTGCGGTGGCCGTAGATCATGTCCGTCTCGACCAGGTTGACGAACACGAGGCCGTCGGCGCCGTCCTCGAGCAGGCGCGCGGTGGCGGCGATTCCCTCCAGGTTGGACCTGGTCGGCGTCGACTCGCTGATGTCGCACCCAGCGAAGATGTCGCTGATCTTGCCCACGCCGTGGACGGGGAGGCCGGCCTCGCGGATGCGCGTCAGGTAATTGGGCCGCTTCGGCTCGAGGGAGAAGTCGTGCCGGTTGGCGGTGCGCCGGTAGTTCCCGGGCTCGCCCGTGAAGGGCCGGGCGATGACCCGCCCCACGGCGTTGTCTCCCCGCAGGATGCGACGGGCCACGCGACAGGCCGCGTAGAGCTCCTCGAGCGGCACCGTGTCCTCGTGGGCGGCCACCTGGAAGACGGAGTCGGCCGACGTGTAGACGATCCATCGGCCCGTCCGCTGATGCTCCTCGCCGAGCTCGGCGATGATCTCCGTGCCCGAGGCGGGCACGTTCCCCAGGACCCCACGGCCGGTCTCACGGGCGAACTCGTCGATGATCTCGGCCGGGAACCCGTTCGGATAGGTCGGCATCGCCTTCGGCGTGATGACGCCCGCGAGCTCCCAGTGCCCGGTGGTCGTGTCCTTGCCCTGCGAGCGCTCCCGCAGGCGCCCGGCCACCGATGGCGCGCCCGGCTCGGGCGGGCATCCCTCGAGCTCCATGACGTTTCCGAGGCCGAGGGCCTGCAGGTTCGGGAGCGCCAGGCCGCCCACGGCCTCGCCCACGTGGGCCAGGGTCGAGGACCCTGCGTCCCCCCACTCCGCCGCGTCGGGCAGCGCGCCGGCCCCGACGGCGTCGAGGACCACGATGCACGCGCGGCGCCCGGTGCTCATGCCTCGGTCACGGGCTCCAGCACGAAGCATTCGACCGAGAGGTCGGGATCGATGCTCACCTGGCTCATGAAGGCGAGGACGCGCCGCCCGGTCGTCTCCTCGACCACGGCCTCGAAGCGCTCGCGCATGGCCGAACGAAACGCATGGCGGAGACTGCAGACCTCGGCCTCGCGGCCCAGCGACGCCAGGGTGCGCTCGACGGTCGTCAGGCTGTCTTCCATGACGCACAGCACGATGTCGTCGACCTGGTACGTCTTGGCCCGCATGGGGCCACGGCCGTAGTACTCGCTATGCAGGCGGACGATGCCGTCGGAGATCGCCGCCAGCGGACGCGCCTCGACCTGCGGCTCGTCGTTCACGCAGGGCCGCCGCGGACGTGCTCGCGCGCGGGGCCGATCGCCTCGAACAGGGCGAGCACCCCGTCGACGCGCGCAGTCTCGAAGGTCCGGCGGACCTCCGGTTGTGGACGGGCGATCGCCAGGCGGCCTCCGCTTCGCGTGAGCCGCTCGTTGGCCCCGAGCAGTGCGCCGAGATAGGTCGAGTCGATGAAGTCGACCTGGTCGAGGTCGATCACCACGGCGGACGCGCCGTCGGACAGGGCGCCGTCGAGCTCGGCCCGGAAGGCGTCGACGTTGGCGAGGTCGCACTCACCCACGAGGGCGATCAGCGCCGCGCCCTCGTCGAGCATGCTCCGCGCCACGGAGAACTGGTTTGGCTGTGTCGGCAGTCCCTGCTCGTCTGGCACGTTCAACAGCTCATCGTTCACCGGAAAACCCCCGCACTCGTCTGGTCACGTTTGCGAAGGTCCGCGACCGGCCGGCTACGACCGTCTCCCGTCCCGTTCGTTCTTTCGACCACCCGGGCGTCCGACTGGGCCGGCCGTCCGGGCGCGCGGAGAGTATAGAGCGGGTGTGCGTGGCGGTCAGGGGGCCGGTCGCCGGGCTCGAGGATGGGCGCTCGTGAAGGCCCGCCGGAGCGCCGTCCCGGAGACGTGCGTGTAGATCTCGGTGGTGCCCACGGACGCATGGCCGAGCAGCTCCTGCACCACGCGCAGGTCGCAGCCGTTCTCGATGAGGTGCGTGGCAAAGCTGTGCCGGAGGGTGTGCGGGGTCACCTCCCGCTCGATGCCGGCCTCGCGCGCATGCCGGCGCACGAGCTCGAAGACGGCCTGGCGGGAGATCCTCCGTCCCCTGGCGTTGACCAGGAACGCATCCGGCTGCTGGCTCCGGCCAAGGAACGGACGGCCCCGGGCCAGGTAGCGGCGGGCCGCCTCCCGGGCCTCGGTGCCGGTGGGGACGATCCGCTGCTTCCGGCCCTTGCCCTCGACCCGGACGAGGCCGCGTTCGAGATCCAGGTCGCCTGGACGGAGCGAGACGAGCTCCGACACGCGGAGGCCGGCGCCGTACAGGAGCTCGAGGGCCGCGCGGTCGCGGAGACCGAGCGGCGTGGCGTTCGGGCGCGTGACCAGGCGCTCGGCCTCGGCGGCGCTGATGGCCTTCGGCAAGCGGCGGCCCGGCTTGGGGAGCGGCACGACCCGGCGCGCATCGGCCGGGCGCGCGCCCATCCGCGCCCGGTGGCGCAGGCAGGAGCGGGCGGCAGCGAGGCGGCGTCGGCGCGTGGTCACGGCGAGCCCGCGGACCTCCAGCGCGTGGGCGTAGGCCACCAGATCGTCGGCCGTGGAGCCGTCGATGGTCTGCCCGCGCTCGGCCAGGAACCCACCCAGGTCCCGCAGGTCGCGCCGGTAGGCGTCGACGGTGTGCGGCGACGCGCCCCGCTCGAGCGCCATGTGGGTGAGGAAGTCGGCCACCGGGTCCACCCGGGCCTGTTCGACCCCTGGGCCCCGGTTCCTCAGACCCGGTTCTCAGGCAGCCGCGAGCGGCATGACCTCGTCGAGCGGCGCGTACGGGTGGCCGAGGGCCTCGGCCACTGGCTCGGAGGTCAGCTTGCCGTCGACGACGCTCACGCCTCGGGCCAGGGTGCGGTCGCGGCGCACGGCCTCGGCGAACCCGCGGTCGGCGATCTCCTCCACGTAGGGCAGGGTGGCGTTCGTGAGCGCCTTGGTGGAGGTGATGGGGACGGCGCCCGGCATGTTGGCCACGCAGTAGTGGACGATGCCGTCGACGACGTAGGTGGGATCGGAGTGCGTCGTGGCGTGTGACGTCTCGAAGCAGCCGCCCTGGTCGATGGCCACGTCCACGAGCACCGCGCCCGGCCTCATGTGGCCGAGCATCTCCCGGGTGACGAGCTTGGGCGCCCGGGCCCCGGGGACCAGGACCGCGCCGATGACCAGGTCGGCCTCCGCGATGGCCTCCTCCACCTGGAGCGTGCTCGACATGGCGATCGTCGCCCGGCCGTCGAGCATCGGGTCGAGCTCGCGCATGCGGTCCACAGACTTGTCGAGGATCCACACGTCCGCCTGCATGCCGACGGCGATGTGCGCAGCGTTGTAGCCCACGATCCCGCCGCCGAGGACGACCACCTTGGCCGGGGGCACCCCGGCCACGCCGCCGAGGAGGATGCCGCGGCCGCCATGGGGCCGCTCGAGCGCCGCCGCGCCGGCCTGCGGGGCGAGCCGGCCGGCCACCTCGCTCATCGGGGCCAGGAGAGGCAGACGGTGGTCGTCGGTCTCCACGGTCTCGTAGGCGATGCAGGTCGCGCCCGAGTCGAGGAGCGCGCGCGTCAGCTCAGGGGCCGGAGCCAGGTGGAGATACGTGAAGAGCACCACGTCGGGGCGGATGAGGCCGTACTCCGCCGGGAGCGGCTCCTTGACCTTGAGCAGCAGCTCGGCCGAGTCCCATACGTCAGCCCCGGAGAGGATCGACGCGCGCGCCTGGCGGTACGCGTCGTCGGTGAACGCTGACCCCTCCCCCGCCGTCGTTTCGACCACCACGTCGTGCCCGCGGGCCACGAGCTCCCGGGCACCGGCCGGCGTGAGCGCCACCCGGTACTCGTCGGGCTTGATCTCCTTGACGACCCCGATTCTCATGGGCCAACTCTATCCGCGTGCGCGCGCCTGATCGATCAGCGCGAGGGTCACCCGCACCATGCCCTCGAGGTCCGCCACGGCGATGTGCTCCTGCGCCGTGTGGATCTCGGCCATGCCGTTCGTGAGGTTCACGCAGGCACGGCCCCGAGCGTTGAACACGTGCGCGTCGGCGCCGCCGCCGCTCTCGATCGTGCGAGCGTCGTAGCCGGCGGCCTCGAGGGCGGCGAAGGCGAGCTCCACGGCGGGATCCGTGCGTCGGAAGCGATAGGCCTCGTACTCGTGCTCGACGGCGGTCTCCAGGCGGCACTCCTCGAGGCTCGCCGCGTGGGCCATGGCGTCGAGCATGGACTGCATCTCGCGCCGGCAGCGGGCCGGGTCGTGGGAGCGCGTCTCGGCCTTGAGCGAGCAGGCGGCGGGGACGATGTTGCGGGCCGTGCCGCCGCGGATCGTGCCCACGTTGGCCGTCGTGTGGTCGTCGAGGCGGCCGAGGCGCATCTCGGCGATGGCCCTGGCGGCGGCCGCGATGGCGCTCCTCCCCTCCTCTGGCGCGATGCCGGAGTGGGCGGGCCGCCCGTGGAAGGTAGCGTCCACGCTCAGCTGGCTGGGCGCCGCCAGCACGACGTCGCCGATCGGGGCGGCATGGTCGTAGACGTAGCCGGTGCGGGCATGGAGGCGGTCGTGGTCGAAGGCCTTGGCCCCGCGCAGGCCCACCTCCTCCTGCACCGTGATCACGAGCTCGATGCCGGCGTGTGGGAGGCCCTCGGCCAGCACCCGGCGCACGGCCTCGAACATGACCGCCACTGCCGCCTTGTTGTCGGCCCCGAGGATGCCGTCCTCGCCGTTGCGCACGACGCCACCGCTGACCACCGGCTCGATGGGCGCCTCGGGCGGCACGGTGTCGATGTGGGCGCAGAAGAAGAGGGGCGTGCCCGTCTCTCCCTCGGTGGCCTCAAGCCGGCAGTAGAGGTTGCCGGCCGAGCCGCCGAGCTCCTCGGCCGCGCCGTCCTCGTCGACCTCGAGCCCGAGGCTGCGCAGGTGGCCGAGGCTCAGGTCCGCCACGGCCCGCTCCTCGCCCGGCGCGCTCTGAACCGACGCCAGGCGCACGAACAGGTCCAGGACGTCTCCCTCGACGGCGGTCGGCATCCGCGAGAGGCTAGGGCACGCGAAGAACCGGAGGCTAGGATCCACGTCGTGGAGGCGATCGAACGCGCCGGCGGATGCCTCTGCGGCGCGGTTCGGTACCGCGTTCGAGGCGAGCCCGTCCACGTCGGACGCTGCCACTGCGCTGATTGCCGAAAGGAGTCCGGGAGCGCGTTCACGGTCTATGGGCAGTGGCCGGTCGACGCGTTCGAGATGAGCGGTGACATCTCTGCCTTTGAGGGGCGCGGCTTCTGCCCTGGGTGCGGCTCGCGTCTCCTCAATCCGCCCGATCCGGGCGACACCCTCATCGAGATCCGGCTCGGATCCCTCGACGACGCACCGTTCGATCTGACGCCGGAGGCCGAGATCTGGGTGAAACGTCGCGAGCCATGGATTCCGCGCGTCGAAGGCGGCGCGCAGTACGACGAGAACCGCGGCTAGCCCGCGACCTGGCACGCTTCCCGTCATGCGGATCGTCCCGCCGTCCCGCCACCTGCTGCGCGCCAAGGACCTCGCCGATGCTCGCTACGCCGAGCCGCTCGACGTGGACGACCTGGCCCGGGCCGCGGGGCTCTCGCGGGCGCACTTCAGCCGCGAGTTCCGGCGCTGCTTCGGCGAGTCGCCGCACGCCTACCTGCTGACTCGCCGGCTCGAGCGGGCGGCGGCGATGCTGCGCTCGACGGACCGGTCGGTGGCCGAGATCTGCTTCGCCGTCGGGCTGCGCAGCGTGGGGTCGTTCACCACGAGCTTCACCCGCACGTTCGGCGTCTCCCCGACCGCATACCGCGCCTCGTTCCCGCCTGCGTCGCAGTGGGCCATGATCCCGGCCTGCCTCCTGCGAGCGCACGCCCGCCCCCAACGCAGCACGTTTCGAGAAGACCGGGAGGCCGTGCGCTCCTAGCATCGCTCTCGACCCTGAAGGCGACACAAAGGAGTGCAGGATGTACAAGATCGCGAACGCGCAGCTGTGGGTGCACGACCAGGACGAGGCGCTGGCGTTCTACACCGAGAAGCTCGGCTTCGAGGTGCGGTCCGACGTGACCGTCCCCGAGCTGGGCAACTTCCGCTGGCTGACGGTCGGCCCGGCGGGCCAGCCGGACTTCGCCATCACCCTCATGGCCATTCCCGGCCCGCCGCTCATGGACCCGGACACGCAGAAGCAGGTGCGCGACCTCATGGCCAAGGGCTTCGCCGGCACGGTCTTCCTGACCACCGACGACGTGCGGGGCGACTACGAGCAGCTGTCCGCGCGGGGCGTCGAGTTCACCGAGGCGCCCGAGGAGCGCCCCTACGGCATCGATTCCGGCTTCCGCGACCCGTCGGGGAACTCGTTCCGGCTCACGCAGGTGAGCGACGCGTTCGTCAACGCCTGACCGCTCGTCGCGGTCAGACAGGCGCTCGTCCGGGTGGCGGCCCGGGTGAGCGCCTGGACTGACGCGGCCCTAGCAGGGAAGGGCGTGCAGCACGTAGGCGTCGGTCACGCGCTCCTTGCCCTTCATGCGGAGCCCTGACCGCCGCTCCACGACGGCACCGTCCGGAAGACGCGCGTAGGTCTCCGGGCCGATGAGCACGCCGCCGCTGGGAGCAAGGCTCTCGAGTCGAGCGCCGGTATTCACGGTGTCGCCCACGGTCGGATAGGCGACATGCCCGTCGCTGCCGACCTCACGCACCATCGCGTTGCCGCTATTGACCCCGACGCGCATCCGCGGCCAGTGCGGGTGCCGCTCCGCGAAACGGGCGGCGCCGCGTTGCAGGGCGAGGGCCGCGCAGGACGCGCGCCTCGGGTGATCGGGTTGATCGTCTCGACCGTTGAAGGTGGCCATGATGCCGTCGCCGATGAACTTCTCCACCTCGCCCCCGAACCGGCGGGTGATCAACGGGGCCGCCATCCCCCAGTAGGCGTCGAGGACCGCTGCGGCCTCGGCCGGCGAGGACTGCTCGACGAACGAGGTGAACCCCACGAGATCCGCGAAGAGGACGCTCACGTCCTGATGGCGCTCGCGCGTCGTGGCCAGGTACAGGCGGCGGAACCGCTCGTCGCGCCATTCTCGGCTGGCGGCCAGTCCGACGACCACGTACGCAGCGACGATGAGGCCATGCCACTCCCACCAACTCGCATGCCACCTGCGCTCACCCGTGACGGCGACGCCGATCATGGCCTCGGAGAGCAGGACGAAGCATGCCACGACCGCCACCGGAAGCAGGTTGCCGCGCTGCCGGAAGAGGCTTGCGTAGCGTGCAGCGCTGATCGCGTACAGGATCGTTCCGAGGATGGCCAAGACCGTGAGGAGACGGTTGGTCGCCGCTTCGCTGTTCGGCCCTCCGAGCGGTGGGACGTCCGCGAGGGACGAAACGAGCCACACCGCCATCGCGGATAGCACCGCCAGTCGAAGGAGCCCCCTCCGTCGGATCAGCGCCGCGCCGATCTCCGGGCGCGCGTCGACGAACGCCGAGCCGACCGCGAAGATGGCGCTCAGGAGCAGGCCGACCGGAATTGCCACCTGAAACCCGGCATGCTCCTGGGAAAAGAGCATGTTCGGCGTCCCGATCGCGTGGAGCCAGAGGAACCCTCCGGTCGCCATGAACGCGAGCGAGAGGAGGAGGACGCGCGCGTCTCCCCGCCGGTTCGCCGCCTCGCCGGCCGCATAGCCGAGGCCGAACGCCACGCCGCCGACGATCCCGAAGACCACGAAGTGAAGCCGGTAGTTCTCGATGTGCGGATCCAACCGCGAGCGCAGGAGTAGCGAGACGAGCCCGATCAGCGGAAGCGCCGCGGCAATGAGCGCCACTCCGACGAGCGTGCTCGTGCGCGGCCGCCTCAGGAGACGGGCGCGCGCGTCGCCACTGCGCTCGGCGTCTGCTCGGACGTACTCGAGGGAGCTGGGTTTCATCAGGCAGCGTGATATCGGTGGTGATGCCGGTACCTTCATACGCCGGGCGCGGGGCCGCCGGATTGCACCGCAGTCAGTCGAGAACGACGAGCGCGACCGCGACGCGAGCGGTCAGGGCGTCGTGATCTCGACCGGTGGCGCGGCCGGCGCAGGCTCGGCGTTGACCGGCGCCGCGCTCTTCCGCCGCGCCGCCAGCGCCGCCCCCACGAAGTCGCGGAAGAGCGGCTGCGGCCGCGTCGGCCGCGACTTGAACTCCGGGTGGAACTGGGAGGCGACGAACCACGGGTGGTCGGGCAGCTCCAGGATCTCGACCAGGTTCTTGGAGGCGAAGATGCCCGAGATCCGCAGGCCCGCGGCCTCGAGCTGCGGGCGGAGGTGGTTGTTGACCTCGTAGCGGTGGCGGTGGCGCTCGTAGATCAGCGTCTCGCCGTAGGCCGCGTGGGCGAGCGTGCCCTCCACCACCTCGACGGGCTCCGCGCCGAGGCGCATCGTCCCGCCCATGTCCTCGAGATCACGCTGGTCGGGGAGGAGGTCGACGACCGGGAACGGCGTGTCGGCGTCGAACTCCGTGGAGTTGGCCCCGTCCATTCCGGCGACGTGGCGGGCGAACTCCACGGCCGCACACTGCATCCCCAGGCAGATGCCCAGGAACGGGACGCGGGCCTCACGGGCGTAGCGCACGGCCGCGACCTTGCCGTCGATGGCGCGGGGCCCGAAGCCGCCGGGGATGAGGATGCCGTCCACGCGGCGAAGCCGGCTCTCGGCTTCCTCCCAGGAGAGGCTCTCGGCGTCCACCCACTCGATCTCGAGGTCGGCGCCATGGTGGATGGCCGCGTGCTTCAGGGCCTCGACCACCGAGAGGTAGGCGTCCTGGAGCTGCACGTACTTCCCCACCAGGGCGATGCGGACCCGCTGGTCCAGGTGGTCGAGCCGGGCGCAGAGCGCCTCCCAGTCGTGCATGTCGGACGGGCCGGCCTCGAGGCCCAGGCGCTCGAGCACGAGGTCGTCCAGGCGCTGCTCGCGCAGGCGAAGGGGCACGAGGTACAGGTGGCGCACATCCTCGGCGGCGATGACGGCGCGCTCGTCGAGGTCGGCGAAGAGGGCGATCTTGTTGCGCAGCTCGCGCGACAGCGGGCTGGCCGAGCGGCAGACCACGACGTCGGGCGCGATACCGATGCGCCGCAGCTCGTTCACGGAGTGCTGGGTGGGCTTCGTCTTGAGCTCCCCCGCCGCCTCGATCATGGGCACGAGCGTGACGTGGAGGTACATCACGTTCTCGCGCCCGAGCTGGTTGCGCAGCTGGCGGATGGCCTCGAGGAACGGGAGGCTCTCGATGTCGCCCACCGTTCCCCCGATCTCGATCAGGACCACGTCGACGTCGCTCGTGGCCCCGAGGCGCAGGATGCGGCTCTTGATCTCGTCGGTGATGTGCGGGATGACCTGCACCGTCGAGCCCAGGTACTCGCCCTTGCGCTCCTTGCGGATGACGGTGCCGTAGATCCCGCCGGCCGTGTGGTTCGAGGCCCGCGACGTGTTCTCGTCGATGAAGCGCTCGTAGTGCCCGAGGTCGAGATCGGTCTCGGCGCCGTCCTCGGTGACGAAGACCTCGCCGTGCTGGTACGGCGACATCGTCCCCGGGTCGACGTTGATGTACGGGTCCAGCTTCTGGACCCCGACCTTCAACCCCCGGGCCTTCAGCAGCGTCCCGAGGGACGCGGCCGTGATGCCCTTGCCGAGCGACGAGACGACGCCGCCGGTGATGAAGATGTACCGCGTGCTCGCGTCCACCGCGCGCCCTCCCGTGTCTCGGTCCACGGGGGCTTCATGATAGCGGGCTACCTGGCGCGCAGGCTGACGGCCAGGGCGCGAGCGTCCTCGTCGCCGGGGACGCCGCCCAGCATGCGCACGAGCTCGGCCACCGAGCCGTCCTCGTCGAGCACGTCGATGCGCGCCTCGGCGCCGTCCTTCTCGACCCGGAAGTGGCGCTCGGCCAGCGCCGCCACCTGGGGCAGATGCGTGATGCACACGACCTGCGTGTCGGCCGCCAGACCGCGGAGCTTCTCGCCCAGCGCCCGGGCCGTGGCCCCGCCGATGCCGGCGTCGACCTCGTCGAAGACCAGCGTCCGGGCGCCGTCTCGGTCATGCGCCGCCAGGCGCACCGCCAGGGCGATGCGCGAGAGCTCGCCGCCCGACGCCGTCGAGGCCAGCGGTCCCGCCGCCAGGCCGGGGTTGGCCCGGAGGCGCAGCTCGACCGCGTCGGCTCCGCGCGGTCCGAGCTCTCGCTCCTCAAGCTGGACCTCGAGCACCGCCGCCTCCATCCCGAGGTCGGCCAGGTGCCCCTCCACCGCCGCCGCGAACGCCGGGGCGGCCGCACGGCGCGCGGCCCGCAGACGCGCGGCGGTCTCCCCCGCCTCGCGCTCGGCCGTCTCGAGGGCGGCGGCGAGGGCCGCCTCCTCCCCCGCTCCGGCGGCGGCCTCGTCGAGCACCACCCGTGCGGCGGCCGCGCGCTCCACCAGCTCCGCCGCCGACGCCGCCTCGAACCGGCGCCCGAGATCGGAGATCTGACCGAGGCGCCCCTCGACCGCCTCCAGCCGGCCCGGGCTGGCCTCGAGCCCATCCACGTACCCGCGGAGCGCCAGCACGGCCTCCTGGAGCGCGTCCGCGGCCGCGTGCACCTCCTCGGCCAGGGGCGCCAGCGTGGGATCGTGAGGCGCGGCGTCCTCGAGCAGCCGCGCGGCTTCCCCCGCGCGGGCCACGGCGCCCAATCCCTCCTCCGGGCTGAGCCGCTCGGCCGCCCCGGCGCCGGCGGCATAGAGAACGTCGAGATGGCGAAGCCGGTCGCGCTCGGCGCGCAGGTCGTCCTCCTCGCCGGGAGCGAGGTCCGCCCCCTCGACGGCGTCGACCAGCAGGCGCAGCTCCTCGAGCTCGCGTACCCGCTCGCCGGCTCCGGCGCGGGCGGCGTCGAGCAGCCCGCGCGCCGTCACCAGGGCCCGCCAGCGCGCGGCCATCTCCTCGCGCAGGTCCGCGACCCCGGCCGCGCCGTCCAGGAGATCGAGCTGCGCCGACGGCCGTCCGAGATGCCGCGCCGCGTGCTGCGAGACGACGTCGATGAGCGCGCCGCCCGTCTCCTCGAGGTCGCTGCGGGCGCAGCTGCGGCCCCAGGCCAGGGCGCGCGAGCGCCCGTCCGCGACCACCCGCCGGGCCAGCACCAGCTCGTCCTCGCCCTCGGGGGCCAGCGACCGCAGGCCCTCGCTGAGGATCTCCTCCGGCACGCCCGCGAAGCCGGCCTCGACGTAGGCCTCGGTCCCGGCCGGGCCGACCAGCGCATCGTCGGCGCGGCCGCCCAGAAGCAGCCCGACCGCCTGGGCCAGGATCGTCTTGCCGGCACCGGTCTCGCCGCTGATGACGTTCAGGCCGGGCCCGAGCTCGAGCCCGGCCGAGCGGATGAGCACCAGGTTGTCGACGCGGAGCCAGTCGAGCACGGCGGCGGTCAGTGGGCGAACGTGTCGCGGAAGCGCTGCAGGAACGAGATCTCGGGCAGCAGCGCGAGGTGTGCGCGCAGGTCGGACAGGCGCACCTCGATCTCGTCGCCGGGCGCCAGCGGCGGCCCGGCCCCGTGCCCGTCGAGGATCACCTGGGCGTCGGTCCCCTGGCCGCGGTTGACCACCCGGATCACGTGGCCCCGCGGGAGGACCAGCGAGCGGGCCTTGAGCGAGTGCGGGGCTACGAAGGTGACCACACATCCGTCCAGGCCCCATCCGAGCACCGGGCCGCCGGCCGAGAGGTTGTAGGCGGTCGACCCGGAGGGCGTGGCCACGACGACGGCGTCACAGCCGATCTCCCCCATGACCACGTCGTCGACGTGCCACTCGAAGTGCGCCATGCGGCCGGTGGGCGCGCTGGCCACGACGGCGTCGTTCACGGCGTTGCCGAGCCGCTCGTTCTCCCGGGAGACCTCGAGGGTGGGCAGCTTGACCACCTGGATGTCGCCCCTGAACGCTCGAGAGACGGCCTCCTCCAGCTGATCCGCACGGGCCGTCGTCAGGAACCCCACCTGGCCGTAGTTGATGGCGAACACCGGCGCCCCGGTCCCGAGGAACTGCTGCAGGGCCCGCAGGACGGTCCCGTCACCACCCAGCACGATGGCCAGGTCGGACCCCGCGCCGTCCCCGGCCTGCCACCGGCAGGTCCCGTCCGGGAGCGAGTGCTTCTCCTGCTCGAAGGCCGACAGGACGAGCTCGACGCCGTGCTCGGCGGCCACCCGGGCCAGGCGGGTGACGCCGTCGCCGACCGTCTCCGGACGGCCGTGCGTGACCACGCACACGCGACTCACCGTGCGGGGCCGCGTCTCAGCCGGCCGCACGGACAAGGGCCTCCTCGAGGTCATCGGGCGCCTCTGCCGCCCGCGGATGGTCGGGCGAGGCGAGGAGCAGGAAGAGCTCACGGTTGCCGGCCGGACCCGGGTGGCCGGAGTCGCAGGCGCCCGCGACGACCGCGCCGAGCTCCGCCGCCCGCGCGGCCACCTGGCGGGCCACGTCGAGCCGGACGGCAGGGTCGCGCACCACCCCGCCGGGCGCCCGGTCGCGCCCGGCCTCGAACTGGGGCTTGACGAGGGGCAGGACGAGGTAGGGGCGCCGGAGCACGCCCAGCACCGGCCCGAGGACGAGCGAGAGCGAGATGAACGAGACGTCGATCGTGGCCAGGTCAGGGGCGAAGGGCAGATCCGAGGGCTCGAGCCCGCGCACGTTGAGGCCCTCGATCACGTGGACCCGCGGATCGGCGCGCAGGCGCTCGTGCAGCTGCCCGCGGCCCACGTCGAGGGCCACGACCTCCGACGCCCCCGCCTGCAGGAGGCAGTCGGTGAACCCGCCCGTCGAGGCGCCGACGTCGAGGGCACACGCCCCGGCCACCGAGACCTCGAGCACGTCCAGGGCGTGGGCCAGCTTGTCGCCGCCCCGCGACACGAAGCGGGCGCCCTCGATCACGGCCACGTCGGCATCGGCGGCCACGGGCGTCCCGGCCTTGGTGACGAGCGCGCCCTCGACCCGCACGCGGCCGGCCATGATCAGGGCCTGGGCCGAGGTGCGGCTCGGGGCCAGGCCTCGCTCGGCCAGCACGAGGTCCAGACGGGGCACGCGCGGCATTGTCGCAGCCGCGGCTCTCCGCCCGGGCGCCGGAAGCGCACGCTCCGTGCCAGGTGTCAGGCGGGCAGGCGCAGCTCTTCGCGCACGGGCCGCCCGAGAGCGCGCAGCAGCTCGCCGCTGGCGAACAGGCGCACGAGGGCGGCCACGGCCTCGGGGTCGAGCTGGCGCCCCGCCTCCCCGCGGCACTCGGCGAGGGCCTCGCTGGCGGTCTTCGGCTGGTGGTAGCTGCGGTCGCTCGTGAGCACGTCCCACGCGTCCGCCACGGCCAGCAGGCGGGAGCCCTCGGGGACGGCGCTCGCCCGCAGCCCGTCGGGATACCCACGCCCGTCGTGCCGCTCGTGGTGGTGCCGGATCCAGGCCACCTGCTCGGGCTCGAGCACGTCCGAGAGGATCTGCGCCCCGAGCAGCGCGTGGGCCTTGACCTCCTCGTACTCCTCCGGCGTCAGCGGCCCGGGCTTGAGCAGGATGGCGTCGGGGATGCCGATCTTGCCCACGTCGTGGACGAGGCCGGCGTCGTGCAGGAGCGCGACGCGGTCGGACGGCCACCCCTGGGCCCGCGCCAGCGCTCCGGCAAGCGCTGCCACCCGCTCCGAATGTCGCTGTGTGAGCGGGTCCTTGGCGTCCACGGCGCGGGCGAGCACGCGCAGGCTGGTCAGCGCCTGGGAGCGCTCCAGGCGGTAGATCCGTTCCTGGGCCGAGAGCTCCTTGACCACCTTGGGGAGGTAGCGGACGGTCGTGTTGCGCCCGTGGGCCTTGGCCCAGTAGAGGGCGCCGTCGCCGAGCCGCAGGAGCTCCTGGGCGTCGGCGGCCTGAGCCAGGTCGCACACGCCGGCGGAGATGGTGAAGCTGCCGGCCTCGGCGAAGGGCACCGTGGCGATCGCCTCCCGCGCGCGCTCGGCCGCGTGCCAGGCCTCGAACCCGTCGGTGTCGGGGAGGATCCAGGCGAACTCCTCACCGCCGACGCGGGCCAGCGTCTCGCCGGTTCGGGCCTGGGCCTGCAGGCGGCGGCCGACCTCGGCCAGGACCCGGTCGCCGGCCTGGTGCCCCAACAGGTCGTTGACGCGCTTGAAGTGGTCGAGGTCGAAGACGATCAGCGTGAGGTCGCGCTCGTTGCGGCGGGCGCGCTCCACCTCGATCCGCAGCGTCTCGTGGAAGGTGCGGTGGTTGGCCAGGCCCGTGAGGGGGTCGCTGGCCGCGCGATCGGCCAGCCGCCGGCGCGCCTCCGCTGCCACCACAGCCAGGGCGGCCAGCTCGCCGAAGCGCGTGAGCACGTCCTCCCCCCGCGGGGCGACCCCGTCGGCGGCCAGGACCACGACGGCCCCGAACAGGCGGCCGCCCACGCGCACCGGCGCGGCCGCGCAGTCGTCGTCACGGGCGGCGCCGCCCGAGCGGCGCAGGCGGGCCAGGGCCTCGCACTGGTCGAGGGAGCGGGGGCCGTCCGGGCCGGTACGCGACCCGTCGACCCACCACGCCGCGGCCTCGGGATCCCGCGCGTCGAAGGAGATCACGGCTCCCGCGTCGGCTCCGAGCAGCCGCGCCGCCTCCTCCGCCACGAGCGCGAAGACGGCCCCGGGCGCGGCCTCGGCGGCGATCGCCCGCGCGGCGCGCTGGAGCGCGGCCTCCTCGTCGGCGCGGGTGTGCCACTCGGCAGCCTGGCGGCGGGCCTCGGCCTCGCCGGCCGCACGCCGGCCGATGTCGGCGAACGTCCAGACGCTGCCCGACGGACCGCCGCCCCGCAGGCGCAGCGAGCCCTGCTGGGCGAGCACCGTGACCACCGTGCCGTCGCGGCGGGTCAGGGAGAGCTCGCGCTCGACCGTGCCCAGGCTGCGCGTCGGGACCGGCCAGCCCTCGAGCGGCGGTGGCCGGCCGACGACGTCCTCCCGGCTCGCCCCGGCGAGGTCGCAGAACCGGCGGTTGGCCTCGAGCACTCCCCCGTCGGCGCCGAGGACGACGTAGGCCTGCGGCAGGGCGGCCAGGATGTCGCCCGCCTCGGTCCCGCGCTGGCGCGGCCGCCGGAGCACGACGTAGGCCACGATCAGGGGCAGGCTCGACAGGCACAGGGCCAGCGGGCTGGGGCCGAACGCGTACGCGTCGAGCGCGCCGCAGGCGAGCGCGACCAGGTAGAGGACGCGCGAGAACCGTCGCGTCGGCATCGCTTCCTTATCGACCGGGGGCGCATCGCGCTCTACCCCGATCGGGGGACTGGGAGATGGGCCGCTACCGGTCGCGCGAGGCGACCACGTCCACCAGGGCGCTCAAGGTGCCGCCGTCCCCGTCGAGGGGGGCGAGCGGCGGCGAGGGCCCGCTCCCGCGCGTCCTGCGCCAGGCGGCGGGAGCGCTCCACGCCCAGGACCGTGACGTGGGTGCGGCGCCCGGCCCGTTCGTCGCCGCCGGTGGGCCTGCCCAGGTGCTCCTCGGAGCCCGTGGCGTCCAGCAGGTCGTCCACGATCTGGTACAGCAGCCCGAGCTCCGCCCCGTACGTCTCCAGGGCGGCCGCCCGTGCGGGCGGCGGATCGGCCAGGGCCACCGCGCAGCCGACCGCGGCCTCGAACAGGGCGCCGGTCTTGAGCCGGTCCAGCCGCCGCAGACCGGCCTCGTCGATGTCCCCGGCGCTGGTGAGGTCCAGGTACTGGCCGCCGATCATCCCGGCCGGGCCGACGGCCCTGGCCACCGTGGCCAGCGCGGCCAGGCGCCGGGCGGCCGGGGCCGGGCCGGGCGCTGCCAGGAGCGCGAAGGCCTCGTTCAGGAGGGCGTCGCCGGCGAGGATGGCCACGTCCTCGCCGAAGCGCACGTGCGTGGCCGGCTGCCCGCGGCGCACGGCGTCGTCGTCCAGCGCGGGCAGGTCGTCGTGGACCAGTGAGAAGGCGTGGACGAGCTCGAGGGCCAGCGCGGCGGGCAGGGCGTGGTCCCGCGGGACGTCGAGCGCCTCCGCCGCCGCCAGGCACAGCACGGGCCGGAGCCGCTTGCCGCCCTGAACCAGGGCGTAGCGCATGGCCTCGGCCAGGGGCTCGACGCCCGCGACGGCGCCGAGGTCGAGCCGGCCAAGGGCCTCCTCGACCTCCGCGCGCAGGCGCTCGACGTCGCCGACATTGTCAGGATGCGTCGAGGCGCTCGTCGCGCACCTCCTGCCGCAGGCGGTCGATCTCGGCCGTCAGCTCGGACACGAGCTGCGACACCTCGCCGAGCGCCTGCAGGGCGGCGTCGGGGTCGCCGGCCGAGGCCTCGAGCCGGTTCCGGGCCTCCTCCAGGCGCTCGAGGAGCTGCTCGAGCGGGGTCGTGCTCACCGGCCCGTCCCGCCCTCGCGCGCCGCCGCGCCGAGGATGCCGTTCACGAAGGCCGCCGCCTCGGGCGAGGCGTAGCGGCGGGCCAGGGCCACCGCCTCGGCGATGGCCACCGCCGCCGGCGTCTCGGCCTCGCCCCCCAGCTCCCACAGGGCCAGGCGCAGGACGGCGCGCTCCACGGCACCCAGCCGGTCCACCGTCCACCCGCTGGCCAGACGGTCGATGTCGGCGTCCAGGCGCGGAAGCGAGGCGTTCACGCCCTCCACGGCGAGGCGGGTGAAGTCGGGGACGGGCTCGCCGGTATCGGTCGCCTGCCGCTCCAGGAGCACCGCGGGATCGGCGCCAAGGAGGTCCTGCTGGTAGAGGACGACGAACGCGGCCCGCCGGGCCTGGCGGCGGGAGGCCGTCGCATCGCGCGGCTGGGCCATCACGACACGCCTGCCACGACGACGTCCACGGTGGCCACCTCCAGCCCGCTCATGCGGGCCAGCATGCGGCCGGCCTGCGTGCGGGCCTCCTCGGCCGCCACGGGCAGGACCACGCCGTGCCGCACGGTCACGGCCATCGATGCGGCCAGGCGGTCGCCGCGCACCTCGACGGAGACCTCGCGCCCGCGGCGGGCCCTGCGCTGCGCCACCTCGACGCCGTCCACCTCCTCGGCGGCCCGCCGGGCGATCTCCTCGAGCACGCCCTCGGCGATCACGTAGCCAGGGCGGATCACGGACGAGGTGGTCGACTCGCTCATGCGGGAAGCGAGGCCAGCCGGCCGGCGGCCTCGGCGATGTAGTCGGTCGTGTACCGGCCCTCCAGGAACGGGCCGTCGGCGAGCATATCCCGGAAGAGCTGGGCGGTCGTGGCCACGCCCTCGACCTCGAGCTCGCCCAGGGCCCGGGCCGCCCGGCGCACGGCCGCGGCCCGGTCGACGTCGTGGACGACGAGCTTGGCCACCAGCGAGTCGTACGTGGGCGGCACGGTGTAGCCCTCGTAGGCGTGGGTGTCCACGCGGACCCCGGGGCCGAGGGGCGGGCGGAACCGGGTCAGGCGCCCCGGCGACGGGAGGAAGCCGCGGGTGGGATCCTCGGCGTTCAGGCGGAACTCGAGCGCATGGCCGTGGAGCGCCACGACCCCGCGGGCCGGCAGCTCGCCGCCCGCGGCCAGGCGCAGCTGCTCGCGCACGAGGTCGATGCCCGTCACCTCCTCGGTCACCGGGTGCTCGACCTGCAGGCGCGTGTTCATCTCCATGAAGTAGAAGTCGCCGTCGCCCGAGACCAGGAACTCGAGCGTCCCGGCGTTGCGGTAGCGCGTGGCCTCGACGGCCCGAAGCCCCGCCTCGTACATGCGCTGCCGGGTGTCGTCCGGCAGGAACGGCGAGGGCGCCTCCTCCACCAGCTTCTGGTGGCGGCGCTGGATCGAGCACTCCCGCTCCCCGAGGACGAGCCCGGCGCCGGTCCCGTCGCCGAGCACCTGCAGCTCGACGTGGTGGGCCCCGGCCACCGCGTGCTCCAGGTACAGGCCGCCGTCGCCGAAGGCCGTCTCGGCCTCGGCCCGGGCCATGGCGAAGGCCGGCTCGAGGGCGTCCGGGCCCTCGACCAGGCGCATCCCGCGGCCCCCGCCTCCGGCCGCCGCCTTGAGCAGGACGGGGTAGCCCGCGTCGTCGGCCACGCGCCGGGCCGCGGCGGCGTCGTGCAGCCGGCCCTCGGAGCCGGGCACGAGGGGCAGGCCGGCCTCCCGCATGGCCTCCTTGGCCGTGGCCTTGTCCCCCAGCCGCTCCATGGACTCGGCCGTCGGGCCCACGAAGATGAGGTCGTTGTCGGCGCAGGCGCGCACGAAGGCCGGGTTCTCGCTCAGGAAGCCGTAGCCCGGATGCACGGCCTCGCAGCCCGTCGTCTCGGCCGCGGCCACGATGTTCGGGATGTGCAGGTAGCTGGCCGCGGCGGACGGCGGCCCGATGCACACGCTTCGGTCGGCCATCGTCAGCCACGCGCCCTCGCGGTCGGCGGTGGAGTACACCGCCACCGCCTCCAGCCCGAGCTCGTGGCAGCCCCGGATGACGCGCACGGCGATCTCGCCGCGGTTCGCCACGAGGACGCGGCCGAACACCTAGTGCACTGTCCCGGACGTCATCTGATGAACCTGGCGAGGGTGGGGCAAGTCCAGGGTGTGGCCGTGAGCGTCGCTCATATCCGGAGGAATATGGGCGACGTCACCGGGCGCGGCCTGGCGACAGCCTCCACCCCGCCAGGCGCGCGTGATGTTCGGGACATGCACTCGACTAGGAAGGGACGATCTCGAACAGGGGCTGTCCGTACTCCACGGCGTCCGCGTTCTTGGCCAGGACCTTGCGGATGGTCCCGGCGTGCTCCGACGTCAGCTCGTTGAAGAGCTTCATGGCCTCGAGGATGCAGAGCACGTCGCCCACCTCCACCCGGTCGCCGACCTCCACGAACGGGGGCGCCGTGGGCGAGGACGCGCGGTAGAAGGTCCCGACCATCGGCGCCTCGATGCGCACCACGGCGTCGCCGTCTGGGGGCCCGTTGGCGGACGCCGTCTCACCCGCGGCCCCGTCCGGCTCGGCGGCGGGAGGAGGCGGGACGTAGGCGGGCGCGGCATCCGGCTTGCGCAGGGTGATCCGGGTCGGGCCCTCCTCGACGGTGAGCTCGGCCATCTCCGACTCGGACAGCACGTCGATCAGGCGGCGCACGCGGGCGGCCTCCCCGTCGTCCAGGGTGCTGTCGTCTCCGCTCGCCATGCCGCGGCCGCGCACCGTCTCGAGCAGGGGCAGGGCCCGGTCGCCGAAGAGGGCCACCAGGCAGAGGTCCTCCTCCGAGGCCGCGAGCGAGCCGGCCTCGGTGCGCGCGTCCTCGAACGAGAGCTCGGGCTCGGGCTCGGCGGGGGTCGCCTGGGCCACGGCCAGCGCCTCGGGCGCCACCGGGGCGGGCGGATGGCCGTACTCACCGACCAGCAGACGGCGCATGTCCTCGTCCACCGCCGCCCAGCGGCGGGCGGAGAGCACGTGCGTGATGGCCTGCGAGGCCAGCATGCGCCCGACGGGCGAGGCGGAGGGCGGAAGCCCGGAGTCGGCCCGGACCCGGTGCACCTCGTCGAGGACCTCGTCCAGGCGGTCCGACGCCCCGACGGCGCGCAGGCGGCGCTCGAGCCCGGCCACGAGACCGACCGGCACCCGCGCCAGGGCCGCGCGCAGGGCCACGTGGGGCGAGACCGGCGGCGCGCTGGCCACCACCTCGGCCAGGTCCCCCTCCACCTGGCGGGCGATGTCCCAGGCCTGGTCGCGTTCCACGCCGGTGTCGATCCCGAGCCCGCTCAGGGCCTGGGCCAGCAGCTCCGCCGGCACGCGGTGGGTGAGCATGGCCACCGGGTACGAGGCGGTGGCGATGGGGTCGGCCCCGGCGCGCGCGGCCTCGATGGCCACGGCGAAGGCCGTCCCGCCGGGGCTCTGGTTGTAGAGACCGACGGGGACGCGAGCCGTGGCCCGCAGGTGCTCCACCAGCCGGCCGGCGCTGGCCGGGTCGAGCGCCCCGGCCGGATCGTGGAGGACGATGCGGTCGGCCCCGAGCGCGACCAGCCGGCGAGCGGCCCCGTCGAGGGCCTCCTCCCCCGGGCCCTCGGAGTACACCAGGCCGCCGTACAGGCGCGCCCCGGCCTCCCGCACGGCGGCGGCCGGGCCCTCCAGGTCCTCGACGTCGTTCAGCGGGTCGTGCAGGCGGAAGATGTCGATGCCAGACTCGGCCGCGCAGAGGATGAACCGGCGCACCAGGTCCTGGCCCGCCGGACGGCCCCCGGCCAGGAAGGCGCCGCGCAGGGCCATGACCAGCGGCGTGTTGGGTGCCCGGGACTTGACGGCCCGGATGCGCTCCCACGGGCTCTCCACGGCCCGGTTGATGGCCGCCTCGAAGCAGCCGCCGCCCGAGACCTCGAGCCCGGCGTAGCCCGCGCCGTCCTGGGCCTCGGCCAGGCGCAGGAGCCGGGCCGTCGACAGGTGCCCGGCCAGCGGGTCCTGCGACAGCAGCCGGATCGTCGTGTCGACGAGGCGGGTCATGGCTACGCGCGAGACAGGTATCGCCCGTCGCGCGTGTCGACCTTGATGCGATCGCCCTCGTTGACGAAGAGCGGGACCTGGACGACGGCTCCGGTCTCGACCGTCGCCGGCTTGGTCACGTTCGAGACCGTGTCGCCCTTGACCCCCGGCTCCGTCGTTGTGACCTGGAGCTCGACCGCGGCGGGCAGCTGGAGGGAGGTCGGGCGCCCGTCGACCGTGAGCAGCTGGACGACGTCCCCCTCGCGCAGGTAGCGCAGCTCGTCGGCGAGGGAGTCCTGCGGCAGCTGCACCTGCTCGTAGTTCTCGGTGTCCATGAGGACCACGTTCGCCCCGTCGGCGTACAGGTACTGCATGTCGCTGGTCGAGGTGATGATCCGGGCCACGCTCTCGCCCGCCCTGAACGTGCGGTCGACGACCTTGCCGGAGTCGAGGGCCTTGAGCTTGGTGCGCACGAAGGCGCCGCCCTTGCCGGGCTTGACGTGCTGGAACTCGACGATGCGCCACACGGTGCCGTCGATCCCGATGTGCATGCCGTTCTTGAACTGGTTCGTGCTGACGTCGGCCACGGCCCCCTACCCCACGTCCATGAGCGATTTCGGTGCCTGGGTGAGGACCTCGTGCCCCTCCTCGGTCACGACGACGAGATCCTCGATGCGCACGCCGAAGCGGTCGGGCAGGTACACCCCCGGCTCGACCGTGACGACATTGCCGGGCTCGAGGGTACCGCCGAACCCGTCGCGGAAGCGCGGTTCCTCGTGGATCTCGAGACCCACGCCGTGGCCGGTGCCGTGGTTGAAGTAGTCCCCGTAGCCGGCCTCGCTGATGATGGCCCGCGCCCGGGCGTGCACGTCGGGGCAGGGCCGGCCGGGCTCGACCATCGACACACACTCGGCCTGCGCGCGGGCCACGAGCTCGTAGACCTCCTTCATCTCGGCCGAGGTGGGCCCGGTGGCCAGCGTGCGGGTGCAGTCGGAGCAGTAGCCGTCGAGCCGCGCGCCGAGGTCGAGGACGACCAGGCTGCCGCGCCGGATCTCGGCGTCGCGCGGATGGGCATGGACGACCGCGCTCTCGGCCCCCGACGCCACGATCACGTCGAAGGCTGTGTCCTCGGCCCCGAGCTCGCGCAGCCGGGTGCGGATCGACCAGGCGACGTCGCGCTCGCGGCGGCCGGCCAGGCCATGCTCGATGAGCTCGCCGTACACCTCGTCGGTCAGGCGGGCGCCCTCGCGGATGCGCTCGATCTCGCCCTCGTCCTTGACCGCCCGTAGAGGCTCGAACAGCCCGACCACGGGCACGAGCTCGGCGCCGGCGCTCCGCGCGGCGTCCTCGAGCGTGCGCCAGGCGAGGTAGGGCAGCCGAGCGGCCTCGAAGCCCACGCGGCCGCCACCCGTCAGCTCGGGGAAGTTCCCCGCCAGGGCGCCGACGAGGTCCTGGTCCACCACCTCGATCTCCCAGGCCTCCTGCAGCGGCTCGACCGCCGTGGCGTAGCGGAAGTCGGTGAGCAGGCGTCCGGCATCGGCGGTGATGCACAGGACGCCGTTCGATCCCGTGTACCCGGAGAGCCAGCGGACGTTGGCCGGGTGCGAGACGATGAGGCCGTCCAGCCCGTCGCTTGCCAGTGCAGGCCGAAGGCGCCGCAGGCGCCCCGGCGGGGCGGGCGCCGTCATCCGGTGGCCACCGCTTTCCCGGCCAGGAGCTCCAGGGCCTCGCGGTAGCCCTCCACGCCGTGGCCGACGATGCGCTCGCGGACCACGTCCTCGATGACGGAGCGGCGGCGCCACTCCTCGCGATGGTCGACGTCGGACAGGTGGACCTCGATCACCGGCACCTCGAGCATGGCCAGAGCGTCGCGGATGGCGTACGAGTAGTGCGTCCAGGCCCCCGGGTTGACGATCACGCCCGTCGGCGTTGCCCAGGGCGTCGTGGATGGCCTCGACGTACTCGCCCTCGTGGTCGGTCTGCACGCAGCGCGCGTTGACCCCGAGCGACGCCGACCAGCTGTAGATGCGCGTCTCCAGCTCGGAGAGTGTGATGGTGCCGTAGATATCGGGCTGCCGCTTTCCCAGCATCCCGAGGTTGACGCCGTTGAGGACGGACACGTGCATGGGCGGCCTAGTGTACGAGGCTCGGTAGGGTGCGATCCGTGCTCGGCCTCGACCACGTGCAGGTGTCCGCCCCGGCCGGCGGCGAGGAGTCGGCGCGGCGGTTCTACAGCGGGCTGGTGGGATTGCCCGAGCTGACGCAAGCCTCCCGTGCTCGCCGCGAGAGGCGGCGTGTGGTTCGCGGCGGGCGAGCAGGCCCTGCACGTCGGGATCGATCCCGCCTTCCGCCCCGCGAGCCGGGCGCACCCGGCCTTCCGGCTCGACGACGGGGCTGCCCTCGACGCGCTCGCCGGCCGCCTGGCTGAAGCCGGCCGCGAGGTGGACTGGGACCAGCGACCTGCCGGGCGAGCGGCGCTTCTACACGCGCGACCCGTTCGGCAACCGGGTGGAGTTCCTGGCCGCCGGGACCGCCTGACGTATGGCGCGGATGGCGATTTGTCTGGGGTAATGCCGGCCCTCGTCGCCGTGCTCCTCGAACCGGTCGAGCGTCAGGGGAGCATCGAGCAACGCCTGGACGAGCTCTGCCAGCGATAGGTGCGTCCCGCCGACCTTTGCCCAGAGGCCATCCGGCGTGAGGCCGGGCGCGTCCGTGGAGCGGCGGGACTCGCGATACCCCGGGTGAAGGACCGGGACGTCGTCCTCGGGCTCGTAACGCGAGTGGGGCCCTTCGAAGCAGGGATGCAGCCCGACGTAGATGAAGACCCCGCTGGGTCGGAGCACGCGGGCGGCTTCACGAACCACGAGCCGGAAGTCGTCGACATCGGTGTGCGAGAACATCGAGACGACCGCATCGAATCGTCCGGCGGCCAGCGGGAGCGCGGCCGCGTCCGCTCGAATGAGCTCGACGCCGGTACCGGCGCGCTGCCGGGCGAGGCGCAGCTGGTCCTCGGAGATATCGACGCCGGTCACGCGCCAGCCAAGCGCCACCAGGGTCTGCAGGTGCGCCCCCGTCCCGCAGCAGAGATCGAGACACCGGCCCGACCCGGGGCCGAGGAGGCGCTCGATGCTGTCGCTCGCCGCCATCGTGTACGGCAGGAGCCGTTCGTCGTACCAGGAGGCGAATCCGTCGTACCGGGCAGGCACGGAAGTCAGCATAGGCCGCGAGTGAAGCCCACCCCGCGAGCGGCTCCGACCTACCGGCTGACGAAGTCGATGATCACGGGGCAGCCGGCGAGGCCGAGGCGCTCGCGGAGCTGGTTCTCGAGGTAGTAGGCGTAGTCGCGGGTGACGAGCCGGCGGTCGTTGACCGTCAGCCGGAAGCGCGGCGGCCGCGTCTGCACCTGCGCGCCGTAGAGCACCTTCAGCCGCCGGCCCCGGACCACGGCGGGTCGCGGCGCTCGGCCGCCTCGGCCAGGATGCGGTTCAGCGGCCCGGTGGACACGCGGCTCGAGTAGCGGTCGTACAGCTCGACGATGGCGTTCAGCAGGCGCTCGAGGCCGCGGCCGCTCGCAGACGAGGTGGCGATGAGCGGGGGCCGCTGGCGGAGCTTCTCGTGCAGGCGCCGGCGCGTCTCCTCGAGGTCCACCTGGCCGATGTCCCACTTGGACAGGACCACGAGCGTGGCGCAGCGACGCGCGGCGCGCCTGGTCGGCCACGTGGAGGTCCTGGTCGACGACGCCTTCCGAGGCGTCGACCAGCACCAGCGCGACGTCGGCGCGGGAGGCGGCGTCGAGCGAGCGCACCTCGCTCCAGAACTCGACGTCCTGGCGGTGGCGGCGCTTGCGCCGCAGGCCCGCGGTGTCGATCAGCCGCAGGACGTGCCCGTCGTGCTCGAGGCGGATGTCGATGGAGTCGCGGGTGGTGCCGGGGACCTCGGAGACGATGGTCCGGGGCGTCCCCAGGAGCGCGTTCAGGAGCGACGACTTGCCCACGTTCGGGCGGCCGAGGATGGCGACGCCGATCTCGTCCGAGACCCGCTCCTCGCGCACGGCGCCCTCGAGGCTCTGCAGGCGCTCCACCAGCGCGTCCAGCAGGTCGCCGGTGCCGATCCCGTGCAGGGCCGAGACGGGGACGGGATCGCCCAGCCCGAGCCGAGGAACTCGAGGGCCTCGGGGTCGCGGCGCGGGTTGTCGAGCTTGTTGGCGACGACGACCACCGGCGACGCTGGCCCGGCGCAGGATGTCGGCGAGCTCCTCGTCGCCCGGGCCGATGCCCGCGGTGGCGTCGACCACGAAGGCCACGAGATCGGCCTCGGCGATGGCCGCGCGGGCCTGGTCGGCCACCTCGGACTGCATGGCGCTCTCGTCGCCGGCGTCCACGCCGCCGGTGTCGATGACGGCGAAGGCGTCGCCGCCCCACTCCACCACCAGCTCCTTGCGGTCCCGCGTCACGCCGGGCGCGGCGTGCACGACCGTCTCGCGCGTCTGCGTCAGGCGGTTGACGAGCGTCGACTTGCCGACGTTCGGGTAGCCCACGACGGCGACCGTGCCGAGCAGGGTCCTGGTCGTCGGCTCCTCGGGCGCGTCGAGCCCGCGGCCGGCGCGGGCGCGCGGCGGGCGGCGGGCGCTCATCCGGCGAGCCCGACGGTGCCTGGCGGCAGAGCGCGCGGGGGCGGCCGGCACGCGATGGCGGACTGGGCGAAGCGCTGGAGGGCCACGAGCTCGCGCCGCACCTCCTCCGTGAAGGCGGCCACGGCACCCTTCCCGCGCCCGGCCGGCGGGACGAGCGCCTCGCCCACGACCACGGTCACGGGGTGCCAGGGGCGCTCCTTGAGATAGATCGTGCCCTGCACGACCACGGGCACGACGGGCGCGTCCTCGGCCAGGGCGATCATCGTCGCCCCCGGCTGCATCGGCCCGATGGCCTCCGTCGCCTGGCGCGTGCCCTCCACGAACATGCCCGAGAAGGTTGCCGTCCTGGAGCACGCGGCGGGCGAGGCGCACCGCCTCGACGGTCGGCCTCGCCGCGGCGCACGCTGAACACGCCGGCGTGGCGGAGGAAGGTGCCCAGGGCTGCGGTTCATCTCCAGGAGCTCGATCTTGGCCATGTAGCGGATGGGACGGGGCGTGATGGCGGCGATGCAGGAGGGGATCCATGGCGGCGATGTGGTTCGCGGCGAGCACGGCCGGGCCGGTGCGCGGCAGGTGCTCACGCCCGTAGACGCGGATGCGGAAGGCGCGCACGGAAGGGCACGCTCAGGCTGCGGCGGAAGACCTCCCACGTCCGGTCGGGCGTCCAGAAGCCCCAGTCGTCGCTCGGGCTCGCTCACCTCGCCCCCGCCTCCCGGGCCAGCCGCACGATGCTGCTCGACGACCTCCTCGGGCGTGAGCCCGGTCGTGTCGAGGGTCTGCGAGTCGGGCGGCCGCGACCGTGTTGCGGGCGTCGCGCCGGTCGCGCTCGGTGAGCGTCCTCGCGGAGAGCCTCCGCGCTCTGCCAGCCGCCGGCGGACGCGCTCGGCCTGGTCCGCGTCGAGCCACACCTTGAGCTCGGCCTCGGGCCACACGACGGCGCCGACGTCGCGGCCCTCGGCCACCGTGTCGCCCTCCGACAGGAAGCGCCGCTGCGCCTCGTGCAGGGCGGCGCGAACCTCGGCGTGGCTCGCGACGGTCGAGACGCGGGAGTCGACCAGCGGGCTGCGCAGGCGCTCGTCGCCGGTCATGGTCGTGGCCAGCCCGGCCAGCGCCGCGGTGGCCTTCGGGTCGGACAGGTCGATGCCCGTGTCCAGGGCGGCGAGCGTCACGGCGCGGTACATCGCGCCCGTGTCGAGGTAGCGATAGCCGAGCCGTCGGGCCACGTCCTTGGCCACGGTCGACTTGCCCGACCCGGCCGGCCCGTCGATGGCGATCACCATGGCCCGAGGGTAGCGAGTCAGGATGGAGCGGCCACCAGGGCCTCGAGCTCGGCCGGGAAGCCCGGGAAGGAGACGGCCGCGGCGTCCGCGCCGATCACCTCCACGCCGTCCTGCGAGACGAGCCCGGCGATCGGCGCCGAGCATGCCGATGCGATGGTCGCCGTGCGCCTCGACGCGTCCGCCGCGCAGGCGCGCCGGCACGCCGCGGATGCGCCCAGCCGTCGTCGCGTCACCCGCACGTGGCCGCCGACGCGCGCGCAGCAGCTCGGCGACCGTGGTCGAGGCGGTTCGACTCCTTGACCGCAGCTCCTCCGGCGCCGCACACGATGGTGCGCCCACGCGCCAGGCAGGCCGCCAGCGCGATCAGGGGCAGCTCGTCGACCAGCGAGGGCACGATCTCGGGCTCGATCTCGCGTGGCGACGAGCTCGGCCGGGCGCACCTCGAGGTCGGCGACCGGCTCGCCGCCCGCCGAGCGTGCGGCGGTTGAAGACGGTGATGCGGGCGCCCATGCGCTCGAGCACGGTGAGGATGCCGGTGCGCGCCGGGTTCAGTCGACATGCCGCGCAGGAACAGGCGCGACTCGGGCAGCAGCGTCGCGGCGACGAGGAACGGCGCGGCCGAGCGAGAGGTCGCCCGGGACCGTCGACGCGGTCGAGCGTCGAGGCGCTCGACCGGCCACACCGAGACGCGCTGCGCCCTGTCGCTCGACCCGCACGCCGGCGGCCGCAGCAGGCGCTCGGTGTGGTCGCGCGTCGGCGATCGGGCCTCGACCACCGTCGGTCGGGCCGTCTCTCGGCGTAGAGCCCCGCCAGCAGGACGCACGACTTGACCTGCGCCGAGGCGACCGGCAGCGTGTAGTCGATCGGCTGCAGCGGCCGCCCGCCGACGACGTGCAGCGGCGGGCGGCCGTCGCTGTCGTCGAGGTCGCGCCCATCTCGGCGCAGCGGCATCGCGACGCGGTCGACGGGGCGCCGGCGGATCGACTCGTCGCCGTCGAGCGTGAACGCGCCGGCCTGGCCGGCCAGGAGGCCGGGCAGCAGGCGCAGCAGCGTGCCGGCGTTGCCGACGTCGATCGGGCCGTCGGGCGCCGCAGGCCGCGCAGACCCACGCCGTGCACGCGCAGCCGCGTCGGGCCGTCGTCGAGCGGCTCGACGCGCGCGCCGAGCGCCTCGACGGCCGCGACGGTCGAGCAGCGTGTCCGCGCCGCGCGCCGAAGCCCGTCGACCTCGACCGTGCCCGTCGCACACCGCGCCGACAGCACGGCGCGGTGGGAGATCGACTTGTCGCCGGGCGGCGACAGCTCGCCGACGAGCGCGCTCGGCCGGGCGCGACCCGCAGGGCGTCCGTCGTCGTCAGTCACGCCGCCATCGCCGGCGAGCGGCGTCGGCGATCGCGCCGTAGCCCTGCGCGTCGAGCATCGAGCCACGGCCTCGTCCGCCGCCTGCGGTGCCGGCGACGACGAGCTCGATCGTGCCGCCGCGCTCGGGCGTGAAGTGGTGCAGCTCGAAGTCCTCGATGTTGATGCGCGCGGCGCCGAGCGCCTGGGTGATGCCCGAGATCACGCCCGGGCGGTCGGGCACGTGCACCTGCGACCGCACGAGCTCCTCGGGCCGGCGCTCGTAGGCCGCCTCGAGCGTGCGGCGGCGGTGCCCCGACGGCCTGGCCGATCCAGCGCGCGAGGAAGCCCGCGTCGCCCCGCTCGAGCGCGGCGAGCACCTCGTCCGGAGAGCCGCTGGTGCTCGCGCAGCGCGGCGGCCAGCGCCTCGCGGTTGTCGAGGAAGATGTCGACCCAGATGCGCGGGTTCGCGCCGGCCACGCGCGTCATGTCGCGGAACGACGCCGCCGCACCGCGGCCAGCGGATCGTGCCCGTCGATGCGGCCTGCGCCCGGCCTGGTTGACGAGCAGGTTCGCGAGCACGTGCGGCAGGTGGCTCGTCAGCGCGAGCAGCCGGTCGTGCGCGCCGGGGTCGATCGCGACCGGCGTCGGCGCCGAGCGAGGCGGCGAAGCGCGTGCAGGTCGCGGAGCCGGGCGCGGCTCGGTGTCGGCGATCGGGGTCAGGAACCAGGTGGCGCCCGTCGAACAGGTCGGCGACGGCGTGCTGCGCGCCGCGCAGCCTCGCGCCCGGCAGACCGGGTGGCCGCCGACGAAGCGGCCGCGCTCGGGCGGCCGGGACCGACGCGACGACGCCGGCCTTGGTCGAGCCGATGTCGGTCACGGTGGCGCCTTCGGGCCGCGGCCAGGACCTCGGCGATCGCGGCGGGCAGCTCGCGCGACCGGCGCGCACACGGCCACCAGGTCGGCGCCCGGCCACGGCCTCGCGCAGGTCGTCGTGCGCCGGCGGACAGCAGCCGCGCTCCTCGGCCGCCGCTCCGCGCGGCCGGGTCGGGGTCGTAGCCCGCGGACGTCCTCGGCGCCGGCCCGCTCGCGCGCGGCCAGGCCGAGCGAGCCGCCCATCAGCCCGAGGCCGACGACGGCGAGCGATCGTCACGCTCAACGCTACCGGAGAGGGTCTTGCCGGTCACGGCGAGGTACGACTCGACCTCGCCCACGAAGGCGGCGAACTCGCGCTCGAGGGATCTGCTGGGCGGCGTCGGAGAGCGCGTGCTCGGGGTTCGGGTGGGTCTCCACGATCAGGCCGTCGGCGCCGGCGGCGACGGCCGCGCGGGCGCAGCGGCGCGACCAGCTGCCGCTTGCCGGCGGCGTGCGACGGGTCGACGATCACCGGCAGGTGCGTCTCGGCCTTGAGCACCGGGATCGCGCCGATGTCGAGCGTGAAGCGCGTCGAGCGCTCGAACGTGCGGATCCCGCGCTCGCACAGGATGATCCGCTCGTTGCCCTCCTTGGCCACGTACTCGGCGGCCATCAGGAGCTCCTCGACGGTGGCCGACATCCCGCGCTTGAGCATGACCGGCTTGTCGATCTTCCCGATCTCCGACGAGCAGGTTGAAGTTCTGCATGTTGCGCGCGCCGATCCAGATGAGGTCGACGTGCTCGTACGACCGCCTCGAGGTCGCGCGCGTCCATGAGCTCCGTGGCCACGGGGAGGCCGGTCTCGGCCCGCGACCTGGGACAGGATCTCGAGCGCCGCGAGGCCGAGGCCCTGGAAGGCGTAGGGCGACGAGCGCGGCTTGAAGGCGCCGCCGCGCAGCACCGACGTCGCCCGCCGCCTTGCAGGCCCGCGCCGCGGCCAGCGTCTGCTCGAGGCTCTCCACCGAGCAGGGCCCGGCGATGCAGCATGAAGTGCGCCGTTCCCGGCCTTGCGGCCGCCACCTCGGTGACGGTGTCGCGCGCCGAGAACTCGCGCGAGACCCACTTGTAGGCCTTCCGCAGCGGCAGCACCTGGTCGACCCCGGGCAGCCCCTCGAAGGGCAGGACGGCGATCTGCTCGCGGTCGCCGATGGCCCCGATGACGGTGGTGTCCTGGTCCTCCGAGACGTGGGCGGAGCCGCCCGCCTCCTCGATCAGGCTGACGATGTGGCGGACCTCCTCGCCGCTCGCCGAGGCCCGCATGACGATCATCATCTCGGGCGAGCCCGTCCCTGGAGGCTCCGTTCCGCACGCCAGCATTGTGCGTTACGAACGGCCGCCGCGACGGGCGAACACCGCCGCGGCGTCGAGCTCGGCCGGCGAGAGGGGCCGGAACTCGGTCGCCGCTCCCACCCCGGCCAGGCGTCCCGGGTCGTAGCCCGAGCGGCGCAGACGGGCCGCCAGGCGCTCGTCGGACAGCAGCACCGCGACCCCCGCGTCCTGGTTCGTGCCCGCCGGATGGAGGGCGGCCGGATGGGCCAGCGGCGGGATGCGGCCGCGGTGATCGAGGCGGACCAGCACCCCGGCGAAGCCTCGCGGGACCAGCGGGTTCCCGTCCAGCGTGACCGCGTCCCCAGGGGCGACGCGGGCGGCGGGATCACGTTCGGTCCTTCCGGCCACGGCCACCCGGCCCGAGGCCAGGAGGCGCTCGGTCGTCCGCCGCGTCCCCAGCCCGGCCAGGGCCAGGTAGCGGTTGAGGCGCACGGAACCGGCCTTCGGGCCGTCGCTATCGTGCCGGGGGGCCTTCACGAGGCCCCACTGTATGCCGCGACTCGCCCGCCTCGTCCACCGCCTGCGCTGGCCGATCATCGGGGTGTGGGTGGCGGTGGTGGTCGCCTCCGCGGTGGCCTCGTCGGGGCTGGGCGACCTGCTCTCGAACCGCTTCAACCTGCCCGGGACGGACTCGGAGCGGGCGCGGATCATCCTCCAGAACCACTTCGGCGAGCGCAACGACTCCACCGCCGTGCTCATCGTGCAGGCCCGTCCGGCCGCGCGCGTCCACGATCCGCGCTTCCTGGCCGCGGTCGAGGCCGGTGCCCGGCGGGCGGCCGGCGCCCTGCCCCGCTCGACGGTCGGGTGCCGTTCAGACCGACGGGCGGAGCCTGGCCTACGTCCCGATCTCGACGCTGCTCGAGCCCGACACCGCGGGGACCCGCGTCCCGGCCATGCGCCGGGCCACGGGCACGATCCCGGGCGGCCAGGCCTACCTGTCGGGGACGATCGCCATCACCCACGACCTGCAGCCGGTGTTCGCGAGCGACCTGCGGCGGGGTGAGCTGATCGCCATCCCGATCGCCATCGTCGTCCTGCTGTTCATCTTCGGCACGGTGGTGGCGGCGTTGGTGCCGGTGATCTTCGCCCTGATCACGGTTCCGACGACCCTGGGGCTGGTGTGGATCCTGGCCCACTCCCTGGACATGTCGATCTACGTCCGGAACCTGGTCACGCTGATCGGGATCGGCATCGCCGTCGACTACTCGCTGCTCATCGTCTACCGCTTCCGCGAGGAGCTCGACGCCGGGCGCACCGTGGCCGACGCCACCCTGCGCACGATGGAGACGGCAGGGCGGGCCGTGATCTTCTCCGGGCTGACGGTGGCCACCGGGCTCGGGCTGCTCGTGTTCCTGCCCATGCCCTTCATCCGCTCGCTGGGCATCGGCGCCCTGATGATCCCGCTGGTCTCGATCCTGGCCGCCCTCACGTTCCTTCCGGCCCTGCTCTCCGTGCTCGGTCCGCGCATCGACCGCCTGCGCGTGGTGCCCGCGAGCGTGATGGAGAAGCGGCGCGACCCCGAGGCCGGCTTCTGGGGCCGGCTGGCCCGGGCGATCATGCGCCGGCCGGTGGCCTTCCTGCTCTGCGGGGCCGCGGTGATGATCGCCCTCGCCCTTCCAGCGCTGGCCCTCACGCTCACGCCGGGCTCGAACTCGGGGCTCCCGGCCGGCCCGCCCTCGGTGACGGGCATCCGCCTGCTGGAGCGCTCCATCGGGCCCGGGACGCTGGCGCCCTCCGACATCGTGATCGACGCTGGACGCCCCGGAGGGGCGGCGTCACCGCCCGTGCAGGCGGCCACGGTGCGGCTGGCCCGGTCGCTGAAGGCCGACCCCGAGGTGTCGAGCGTGCTCGCGCCCATCGGTCCTGCGGCCCGGGCCCTGCGCGACCCGACGGGGCGGTACGCCCGGCTCGAGGCCGCGTCCCGTCACGACTACGGCACGCCCCCGGCGGCCGACCTGGCCAGGCGCATCCGCCACCGCTACGTGCCCGCGGCCCGTTTCCCGGCGGGCGTCCGGGTGGTGGTCGGTGGCGGGCCGGCCTCGGGCGTGGACTTCATCGACCGCTCCTACAGCGCCTTTCCCTGGCTCGTGGCCGCCGTGCTGGTCATCACCTACATCGTCCTGCTGCGGGCCTTCCGGTCGGTTCTCCTGCCGCTGAAGGCGGTGCTCCTGAACCTGCTCTCGGTGGCCGCCGCCTACGGGCTGCTGGTGGTCGTCTTCACCACCGGCGTGGGGAGCCATGTGGGCCTGCAGCACGTCGGCCAGATCGAGGCCTGGATTCCGATCTTCCTCTTCGCCATGCTGTTCGGCCTGTCCATGGACTACGAGGTCTTCCTGCTCAGCCGGATGCGCGAGGCGTGGGACGAGAGCGGCGACAACGACCACTCGGTGTCGCTCGGACTGGAGCGGACCGGGCGCATCGTCACCGCCGCGGCCATCATCATGGTGGCCGCCTTCTCCGGCCTGGTGGCCGGCTCCGTGGTCGGCCTGCAGGAGTTCGGGCTCGGGCTCGCGGCCGCGATCCTTCTGGACGCCACCGTGGTGCGGGCCATCCTCGTGCCGTCGGCCATGAAGCTCCTCGGAGGCTGGAACTGGTGGCTGCCCGCCGGGATCGCCCGCCTGGTGCGGGTGCGGCCGTCGGGCCGGGTGGCGGACCCCGTGGCATGAGCCCTGACGAGCACGGCTACTACGCCGCGCAGAGCCCGATCACCGATCCGGGCCGGCATGCGAAGGTCTTCGACGAGGTCCCGCAGGACGTGCCCGCCCTGCAGCGGGTGGCGCGCGAGCTCGTCCTGCACTACCGCGCCGACGACCCGCAGGCGCACGGCGTGCCCGACAGCCGCCTGGCCGAGATCGACAGTCGCGACGCCGTGACCATGCTCGACCGGCTGCTGGCGCTCGACGACGGCCCGCTCACGGAAGGCCGGGCGCCGCAGCACCGGGTGGTGGGGTGCTGCCGCGACTTCACGGTGCTCTTCCTGAGCATGGCCCGGCGAGCGGGCATCCCGGCGCGGGCGCGCGTCGGGTTCGCCACCTACTTCGTCCCGCGCTTCCAGGTGGACCACGAGGTGGCCGAGGTCTGGGACGAGGGAGAGGGGCGCTGGCGCCTCGTCGACGCGGAGCTGCGCGACGACCACCGCGACCCGAACGACGGCGCGCGCGTCGACCCCCTGGACGTCCCCCGCAACCGGTTCCTGGTCGGCGGTGCGGCCTGGATGGCGTGCCGGCTGGGCGAGGCCGACCCCGAGACCTTCGTCGTCGACCCGTCGCTCGAGCTCGAGCAACTGCGCGGGTGGCCCTACCTTCTGCACAACCTCGTCCACGACCTGGCGGCGCTGAACCGGGCCGAGATGGTCCTGTGGGACGTGTGGGGGCTGATGACCGATGGGAGCCCCGGCGAGGACCAGCTCCGCGAGCTCGACGACCTGGCCGCCGCCACGGTGGAGCCGGAGCTCGACGACGTGCGCCGCCGCTACGAGGAGGACGCGCGAGTTCGCGTCCCCGACACGGTCATGAGCTTCAGCCCGGTGAGCGGGCCGATGACGGTCACATCGACGCCGCGGCGCTGAGCGCGCTTCAGTCCAGGAAGCGCATCGAGACCACCGTGCCGGACACCTCGCCCGGCCCGGCCTCGAAGACGTCGGCCACCGAGGCCATGAGGTCCAGGCCCACGCCGAGCCCGCGGTTGGGGCTCGGGTTCTCGATGCCGCAGCCGGTGTCGGTCACGCGAAGCGCGAACTCCGGGTCGGTCCACGACGCCTCCAGCCGGCAGGTGCCCTCGCCGTCGGGATAGGCGTGCAGGACGACGTTGCTGCACGCCTCCGTGACCGCAAGCTTGACGGCGCTCACCACCTCGGGCGAGAGGTCCAGCGAGACCAGGAACCCCTCCATGGCCCGCCGGGCGATGCCGGGGCACGAGGCGTTCGCCGGCAACTCGAGACGAAGCTCCCCGAAGATGCCCGTGGCCGCCCCGTTCATGTATCGGTCGTCATGCAGGGCGCGAAGTATGGACAACGCCTCACGGTCAGGTGCCGGTCGCCACGTGTCCCGCCACCCAGGTCTCGCGCACGAGGGCGGCCGACCCCCCGAACAGGACCGCGGCGGGCACGTCGGCCGCTGCCACGCCGGCCAGCTGGGGGTGCGCCAGGTCGAGGGCCACGAGGTCGGCGGCCATGCCCGGGGCGATGCTCCCCGTCTGCGAGGTGGAGCGCCTGGGCGCCTCGGCGGGTGAGGGAGCGCCAGAGGGAGCGGCGATGGCCCGTCGTCGCCCTCGGGGACGAGGACGTTGCGCCGCAGCTCGCGGCGGCGGGCGCAGGTCTCCATCTCGCGTGCCTCCTCGAAGGGGTCGAGACGCACGTTGGAGTCGGCGCCCACGCACACCGGCACCGTCCGGGCCCACAGGCCGGCGGCCGGCAGGAACCCGTCTCCGAGGTTCCCCTCGGTCGTCGGGCAGGCGCACACGGCCGCCTCGCGGTCGGCCAGGAGATCGAGCTCGCGCGTGGAGGCGTGCGTGGCGTGGACGACGGTGGTCGCCGGTCCCAGCAGGCCGCAGGCGTCGAGGAGCTCGATGGGCTGGCAGTCGTGCTCGACGAGGCACTCGACGACCTCGCGCGGCTGCTCGCTGGCATGGATGTGGATCGGGAGCCCCGTCCCGGCGGCGTGGGCCGCGATGGCCTCCAGCCAGGGCCGGGGCAGCGCGCGCACGGAGTGCGGGGCGTACCCGACGGTGATCAGCGGATCCCCGGCCACGGCGGCGTGGAGCGACTCGACGCGGGCCAGGTAGCGCTCGACGGTCGGATCGCAGAAGCGCCGCTGGCGCGCCGTGGGCGGCTCACCGGCGCCCGCCCGGGCGTACGCGGCCAGGAGCAGCACGAGGCGGACACCGGCGCGGCGAGCGGCCTCGACCACCGCCAGGGCGAGGGCGTTCGGCTCGTCGTACGGGGTGCCGTCCGGCCGGTGATGGACGTAGTGGAACTCGCCGATCGTCGTGTAGCCCGCCGCCCGGGCCTCCCGGAAGCAGGCCTCGCTGACCTCGCCGATGGAGTCGGGGTCGAGCGCGCCCGCCGCCTCGTACATGGCCTCGCGCCACGACCAGAAGTCGTCCTCTCCCGCCCCGTCCCGCCGCTCCACCCGGCCCCGCAGGACACGCTGGAACGCATGGGAGTGGGCGTTGACGCACCCCGGCACGAGGATCCGGCCCGGCAGGGCGGTGTGCTCCTCGCCGGCCTGCGCCGCCCGCACGGCCACGATGAACCCGCCGTCGATCTCGACGCCGAGCCCGGACCGCGCCTCGCCGTCCGGCCCGAGCACGAGGTCGGGGAGGAGCAGCACTACGGCAGCATGGGGAGATCCAGCCCGCGCTCGCGGGCCGTCTCCCGGGCGATGTCGTAGCCGGCGTCGGCGTGGCGCATGACGCCGGTGCCGGGGTCGTTGAGCAGCACGCGCTCGAGCCGGGCCGCCGCCTCGTCGCTCCCGTCGGCCACCACCTGTGCCCCGGCGTGGATCGACCGGCCGATGCCCACGCCGCCGCCGTGGTGGACCGCCACCCAGGCGGCCCCCGAGGCCACGTTGAGCATCGCGTTCAGGATCGGCCAGTCGGCGATGGCGTCCGAGCCGTCGGCCATGGCCTCCGTCTCGCGGTACGGCGAGGCCACCGATCCCGAGTCGAGGTGATCGCGGCCGATGACCACCGGCGCCGTGATCTCCCCGCTGCGCACCAGCTCGTTCAGGCGAAGCCCGGCGAGGTGCCGCTCGCCGTAGCCCAGCCAGCAGATGCGGGCCGGGAGGCCCTGAAAGGCGATCCGGTCGCGGGCCAGGCGCAGCCAGCGCTGGAGCGAGGCGTTCTCGGGGAACAGCTCCGCCAGGGCGGCGTCCGCGGCGGCGATGTCGGCCGGATCGCCCGAGAGTGCGGCGAAGCGGAACGGGCCGGTGCCGGTGCAGAACAGCGGGCGCACGTACGCCGGGACGAAGCCCGGGTAGTCGAAGGCCCGCTCGAAGCCGCCGGCGCGGGCCTCCGTGCGCAGGTTGTTGCCGTAGTCGAACACCTCGGCCCCGGCGTCCTGGAAGGCCACCATGGCCGCGCAGTGACGGGCCATCGTGGCCCGGGCGCGCTCGACGTAGGCGTCGGGATCCGACTCGCGCAGGGCCGCCGCCTCGCCCGGGTCGAGGCCGTCGGGGACGTACCCGCCGAGCGGATCGTGGGCGCTCGTCTGGTCAGTGACCACGTCGGGGATGACGCCGCGCTCCCGCAGCTCGGTGAAGACTGAGGCGGCATTGCCCACGAGGCCGACGGAGCGGGGATCGCCCTGGCCGCGCGCCTCCTCGAGCTCCCGCAGCGCCGTGTCGATGTCCGGCGCCACCAGGTCGAGGTACCGCGTCTCCACCCGCCGGTGCAGGCGGTGGTCGTCGACGTCGACGACGAGGCAGGTCCCGTCGAGCATGGTCACGGCGAGCGGCTGCGCCCCGCCCATGCCCCCGCAGCCCGCGGTGAGCACGAGCCGGCGGCGCAGCGACCCGCCGAAGCGCTTGCGGGCCACGGCGCCGAAGGTCTCGTACGTGCCCTGGACGATGCCCTGGGTGCCGATGTAGATCCACGAGCCGGCCGTCATCTGGCCGTACATCGTCAGCCCCTCGGCCTCGAGGCGCCGGAACGTGGCCCAGTCGGCCCAGTCGGGGACGAGCAGCGAGTTGGCGATGAGGACCCGCGGAGCCCAGGTGTGCGTTTGGAAGACGCCCACCGGCTTGCCGGACTGGACCAGCAGGGTCTCGTCGTCGGCGAGCCGCCTGAGCGTGTCGACGATCGCGTGGTACGCGTCCCACGAGCGGGCCGCCCGGCCGGTGCCCCCGTAGACGACGAGGTTCGCGGGATCCTCGGCCACGTCCGGGTCGAGGTTGTTCATGAGCATGCGCAGCGCGGCCTCCTGGAGCCAGCCGCGGCACGAGAGCTCTGGCCCCCGCGGGGCACGCACGACAGGGGCCTCGGCCGGCATGCGCGAGGACCGTACCAGGGTCCCGGACGCGCAGCGCAATCGAGGGTTTCCAGGGGTTTCCAGGCCGTCTCGATCCGGGTAGCGTCGGCACATCGGAACGGACACTCGCCTCGATCGCGCGGGCACGACCGCCGGCGCGACCCTCGTCGTCCTCGCCTGCCTCGCGGTGCTCGGAGGCACGCGGGCGCAGGCACGCCCCGGCGCCATCGTGCGCCCCGGGCACCTGCCGTACGCGACCATCAGGGTCGACGACCTGACCACCACCGCGGGCGACGAGGAGCTCATGCGCCAGATGCGCGGGCTGTCGCTGACGCGTGTCATCCCCGTGCCCTACCGGGCGCACGACCACCGCATCCACCGGCTGCTCCTGCTCGTGCCGCGGGAGCCGCGTGGACTGCTTCCCCTGGTGCTCGCACCTCACGGACGAGGCGGCGATGCGGTGCATGCCTGCGCCACCTGGGGTGACCTCCCCGGCTACGCCCAGGTGGCGGTCGCCTGCGCCGACGACCCTGGACGGGTCGAGCCCCACTACTCGTGGGGGGCTCCGGGCACCATCGCCGACCTCGCCCGGATGCCCCGCATCATCTCGCGCTTCCTGCCGCGGCTGCTCGCGCCCGACCGCATATTCGCGGTGGGTGACAGCATGGGCGGGCAGGAGGTGCTGCTGCTCGTGGCCCGCGCTCCGTGGCTCCTGCGCGGCGCCGTGGCCATGGACCCGACGACGGACCTTGCCCGCCGGTACGGCGAGCTGGCCTTCTTCCGCAACGGGCTCCGCAGCTGGCAGCCGCTCATGCGGGCCGAGGTCGGCGGGACCCCGAGCCAGGTGCCGCGCGCCTATGCCGCGCGCAGCCCCATCCGGCAGGCAGCTGCCATCGCCCGAAGCGGGGTTCCCCTGTCCGTCTGGTGGAGCAGGAGCGACCGTGAGCTCCCGTCGCGGCCCGGGACGCAGGGACAGCGGTTCCTGCAGCAGTTGGCGGCACTGCGCCCGATCGCGCCCGTGTGCCAGCGCGTCGGCACGTGGCCGCACGGCTGGCCGTGGGAGCACGCGCTGTGGGCGGCGCTTCGGTTCCTGGGACTGATGCACGGTCCCGCTCCGGTGGCCCTGCCGGAGCCCGGGGTCGCATCGTTCGTCGCCGGCCCGGTGAGCCTGCGGGCCATCTCGGCGTGCCAGGTCTGACCTGACGCGCCGCGCAAGTCGAGGGTTTCCATCGATTTCAACGTTCGATCCGGCGGCCTAGGGTCGACGGCGACCGCATCGGCCAGCGATGAAAGGGAGGCCCGATGCCCATCCTCCGCCCACGACGCCTGGCGCTGCTTCTTTCCTTGGCGATCCTCGGTGTCGCCGTCATGGCCGGCGGGAGCGCTGCCGCCAGCACGACGCTTCGAGTGAGCGAGAGCGACGATCCCGGGCCGCTCGACCCGGCCGTCGCCGACATCACCCAGGCGTGGCAGATCGAGTACCTGACCTGCCTCAAGCCGTTCAACTTCCCAGACGAGCCCGCCGAGAATGCCGGGCTTCCGGTCCCCGAAGCGGCGGCCGGGCTGCCGGTCGTGTCGAGTGACGGTCTCACGTACCGGCTGACCATCCGGTCAGGGCTGCGCTTCCCGACCGGCGAAGCGATCGATGCCACCACGTTCAAGCACGCCCTCGAGCGGGTGCTCGCGCCCACGATGCACTCGCCCGGTGTGAACTGGTTCTCCGACATCGCTGGCGCGCGCGCGTACATGGCCGGCACGGCGAGCGACGTCAGCGGCCTCGTGGCCAACGGGCAGGACCTCACGATCACGCTCGTGGCGCCTCGGCCGGACTTCGTCGCCCGCTTAACGATGCCATTCAGCTGTGCGGTGCCGCGGAACACACCGTTCACGCCGGTCCCGACCGGCCTCCCGGCCGCCGGGCCCTATACCCCGCAGTCGGCGACACCTGGCTCGAGCCTCGTCCTCACCCGCAACGCCGCGTACAGCGGCTCGAGGCCATCCGCGTTCGACCAAATCGCCTTCAGCTTCGGTGTCCCGCTCGACGCGGCCGAGGCTCAGGTGACGAATGGGCAGTCCGACTACGCCGCCACGGGGATTCCCCCTGCCGACTACGCCCGCGTGATCGGGCAATACGGCCCGGGCAGCCCAGCTGCGGCGGCGGGCCACCAGCAACTCTTCATAAGCCCGCAGCAGGAGGTCAGCTACTTCGCCCTCAACGCCTCGCGGCCCATGTTCGCGGGTGCGAGCATGCGGCAGGCGGTCAACTTCGCCCTCGACCGGCCGGCCCTCGCCGCGAGCGTGGGAGCCGAGGGCGCGCGGGTCAGCGATCACATCCTGCCGCCTGGCATGCCGGGATACCGGAGCTTCCACGTCTATCCCCTCACGGGGCCAAACGTCCCGCTCGCCCGGTCCCTGGCGGCCGGGCGTACCGGGACCGTCGTCCTGTACACGTGCCTGAGCGATGCCTGCGGCGCGCGCGCGGCCGAGATCACGACCGACCTCGCCCGGATCGGCCTCACCGTCGAGACGCATCGGTACCCGGTAGGACAGCTGTATGCGCGCGTGTCGACGCGGGGCGAGCCGTTTGACATCGTCGACGCCGGATGGGTCGCGGACTACCCCGATCCGTTCGACGAGATCAACACCCTGCTCGACGGCCGGACGATCGGAGCGACGGCCAACCAGGACATCGCGTACTTCCACGACCCGTACTGGGAGGCGCGTATGGACAGGGCCGCGGCGCTGTCCGGCGGTGTGCGGTATCGCGCCTATGGAGATCTCGATGAAGCCCTGACACGCGGGCCCGCGCCGTGGGCGGTCTGGGGAAACAACAACCTGCGCGACTTCGTGTCGAGCGCCGTCACCAACGTGACCCAGTCGACCTACGGGCTGGATCTCGCGGCCTTGCGTGCGCGCTGAAGTCGAGGGTTTCCATCGATTTTCGGCTCGTCCTGGGGCGCCTAGGGTCGGTCCAGCGACCGCGACCGAGAGGAACACGATGCGAATCCGCAAGCCCAGCCCGAGCATGCTCGTCGCCTTCGCCGCTCTCGTCCTCAGCGCCACGGGCGCGGCGGGCGCGACCGGCCTCATCTCCGGCTCGCAGATCAAGAACCACTCGATTCACCGCATCAAGCTCGCCGCCGATGCGCTGCCCAAGTCCGGGCCCCGAGGGCTGCGCGGGGCGACGGGCGTGGCCGGTCCCGCCGGGGCGCAGGGCGTCGCCGGAGTGAACGGCGGCTTCGACCCGAACAAGATCCAGTACGTCACGGGCCCCGATACCGCAATCACGACCGGAATGAACCCCGCGGTCCTCACGGCGACCTGCCCGACGGGTACGAGGGTCCTCGCCGGCGGGTTCATCGCCAACACCGGCATCACATACGCGAGCCGCCAGGACTCGGTAGGCAACTCATGGGTCGTGTACGTCGATGCCACCGGCGCCCCGGACGGGAACGGAAGCGCGTACGCCGTCTGCGGTTCGGCCTGATCGCAGCGGGGAGAACGCCGGCCCCCGGGAGCGTCCCCACCCTCCCGGGGGTCGCCGTCTGCTCGTAAAGAGGTTTCAATTTGAGCCTGGCCGTCGCAATTTGAAACCTGCTCTAATCGGGCGCGGTGTCCCTGAGCCTCGAGACGTTCGAGCACGTGGCCCGCGGGGCCGCGCCGGAGCCGCTCGGACCCCAGGAGCGAGAGCGCATCGAGGCCGGCCGCGCGGTGGTCGAGCGGCTGCTCGCCGAGGGACAGACCGCCTACGGCGTGAACACTGGCTTCGGCCACCTGTCGAGCGTCCCCATCGACGCAGCCGACGCCGCAGCCCTGCAACGCAACCTCATCCGCTCCCACTCCATGGGCACGGGCGAGCCCCTGGAGGGCGAGATCGTGCGGGGGATGCTCCTGCTCCTGGCCAATGCGCTGGCCAAGGGCTACTCCGGGGTGCGTCCCGAGCTGGTCGAGCTCCTCCTCGGAATGCTCGAACGCGACGTGCGGCCGGTGGTGCCTGCCAAGGGCTCCGTCGGCTCGTCCGGCGACCTGACCCCGCTCGCCCACATCGCCCTGGTGGTGATGGGCGAGGGGCAGGCGGACCTTCACGACGAGCGCCTGCCGGGCGCCGAGGCCCTCGAGCGCGCGGGCCTGCGACCACTCGCACTCGCGCCCAAGGAGGGACTGGCGCTCATCAACGGGACCCACCTCATGGCCTCCGCCGGCGCCCTCGCCGTCCGTGACATGCGCCGTGTGCTCGACGCCGCCGTGGTGGCCGCGGCCCTCTCGCTCGAGGCGTTCAAGGGCTCGACCGTCCCGTTCGACGAGCGCCTGCACGCCCTGCGCCGCCAGCCCGGGCCCGAGCGGGTGGCCGCCCGGCTGCGCGCGCTCCTGACCGGCAGCCCGGTGGTGGCCAGCCACGCCGACTGCGGCCGCGTGCAGGACCCGTACACCCTGCGCTGCATCCCGCAGGTCCTCGGCGCGGTGAGCGATGCCGTCGACTACGCGGAAGGGGCGCTCGCCCGCGAGCTCGACGCGGTCACCGACAACCCGCTCGTCTTCCCGGCCGAGGGCGACGTGCGTTCGGGCGGCAACTTCCACGGCCAGCCCCTGTCTCTCCCCCTCGACCACCTGGCCCTGGCGGCGTGCGAGCTGGCCTCGTTCTCGGAGCGGCGGACGTTCGCCCTCCTCTCCCCCGGCTACGCCGAGCTCCCCGCCTTCCTCACGCCCCGGCCCGGCCTCAACTCGGGCCTGATGCTCACCCAGTACGTGGCCGCGGCGCTGGTCAACGAGAGCGCGGTCCTCGCGTCGCCCGCCGGCTCGGGCTCGATCCCCACCTCGGCCGGCATGGAGGACTTCAACTCCATGGGCGCCCTGGCCGCGCTCAAGGCGCGTACGACCGTGGCCAACGCGGCCCACGTGGTCGCCATCGAGCTCGTGTGCGCCTGCCAGGGGCTCGAGTTCCACCGGCCGCTGCGCAGCACCGACGCCCTCGAGAAGGCCCTTGCCGCCGTCCGGGCCCGCGTGCCCAGGCTCGAGGAGGACCGCTCGCTGGCCGCGGAGCTCGAAGCCCTGGCGGACGCCGTCCGCTTGGGCGACCTGCCTCTCCCGTAGCGATGGCGCTCGGCGCGCCACTGGAGGAGCGGCGGGCATACGCCTGCCGCCTGACCAGGGAGCGCGCGCTCCACGACCTGGACGAGGCGGCCGCTTTCCTGGCCGACCGCGGCATGCTCACGCGGACCGCGGACAGCGCCCTGCCCAGCCTCTTCGGGGCCATCGACGAGCCGCCCTATCGCGACGGGGGCCGTGGTTTCGCCTCCTGGCCCCGCTTCAGCTGGCGCTGGAGCTTCGCCCTCGCCACCCGGCCCGGGGTGCTCGTCCTGCGCATCCACCGCGGCCGCGACGTCTACCTGGCCGGAAACGCGATCGACGCCGTCGACCCGCTCTGCCGGGCCGAGTTGGCACGGGCCGAGGAGGGAGCCGACGGCCCCGAGGCGGCCGCCCTCGTCTCCCACCTGGCGGCCACGGGGCCGTCGCTGACCGGGGACCTGCGGGACGAGCTCGGCCTGGGCACCGCCGCCCTCCGTCGCCTGCGAACGCGGCTCGAGTCCCGCGGAGCACTGGTGTCGCGGGCCGTCGAGCTCGAGGACGCCGGGGGGCACGGGCCCACGCTGTCGGAGATCCGCCGCTACGACCAGGCCGTGACCGAACCGCGCGAGGGCGGCCTGGGCGCGCTCCTGGCCGCCGGCGTCCACGCCGCGGTGGCCGCGCCGGAGGCCGAGGCCCGGCGCTGGTTCGCGTGGGCAGTACCTGCAGATGTCGTCGACGAGCTCGTCGACGCCGGCACGCTGACCCGGCCCGCGGCCGGGTGGCTGGCCGTTCCCTAACCTCCGCGGCCATGCCGGCGCCCGCCGTCCGCCGCCTGTCCGAGCTCGGCCCCGAGGAGCGCCGCCGCCTGCTCGACCGCTCCCTGGGCGCGATCTTCGATCCCGAGCTGTGGGACGCCATCCGGGCTCTGTACGCCGACGTCGGGGCACGGGGCGACGCGGCCGTGTGCGACGCCCTGGCCCGCTTCGACGGGGTCGAGCTCTCGCCGGACGAGCTGCCCGTGGACGAGGACGAGCTCGAGGCAGCAGCCGCCGGCCTCGACCCGGCCCTGCGCGAGGCCATCGACGCGATGCTCGCCTCACTCCGGCCACTGAACGAGCACGTCGTGTCCGCGGCGACCTGGCGGCTGGAGGACGGGCGCGGAGCGTCCGTCGGCGAGCGGGCGCTCCCCATCGCCTCTGCCGCGCTCTACGTCCCGTGCGGCAAGGGGTCCTTCCCGTCGGTCATGGCCCACCTCGGCGTGCCCGCGACGGTTGCCGGCGTGCCGAAGATCGTCGTCCTCTGCCCGCCCCTCCCGGGCCGGCGAGAGGTCGATCCGGCCGTGCTCTACGCCGCCTGGGCGCTCGGTCTGCGCCACGTGGTCCGGGTCAACGGGCCGGCCGGCATCGCCGCGGCGGCGCTGGGCACGGAGCGCATCCCGCGCGTGGTCAAGATCGTCGGCCCCGGGAGCCCCGCCGTGACGGTCGCCCAGCTGCTGGCCCAGGAGCACGGGGTGGCCACGAACATGCTGCAGGGGCCCTCGGAGAGCCTGATCCTGGCCGACGCGAGCGCCGACCCCGAGCTCGCCGCCGCCGACCTCCTGACCGAGGCGGAGCACGGCCACGATTCCGCAGCCACGCTCGTCACCTGGTCCGAGCCCCTGGCGGCCGCGGTGGCCGAGGCGGCGGCCCGCCGGCTCGACCGGCTCCCCGAGCCGCATCGCGCCCAGGCCGCCTCCTCCCTGACCAGGCTGGGAGGGATCCTGCTCGTGGCCGACGAGGACGAGGCCTTCGCCTTCGCCGCCGAGTACGCGCCCGAGCACCTGCAGCTCGCGGTGGCCGACCCCGAGGCGGCCCTGGCCCGTACCGGGCACGCGGCCGAGATCCTGCTCGGCCAGAGCACGCCCATGGCGGCGGCCAACTTCACGGCGGGCGTGCCCAACACGTTGCCGTCGGGCGGGTACGCCAGGGTCTCGTCGGGGATCACCGCGCGCACGTTCCTGGCCACGTCGACGGTGGCCGCCCTCTCCCCCGAGGCGCTCGCCCGCGCCACCGTTCCGGCGCTGCGCCTGGCCGAGCACGAGGGCTTCCCCGCGCACGCCGCCGCCCTCAGAGCTCGCGGGCCAGCAGCTCCTCCACCGTCTCGCGACGGGTGATGAGGCGTGCCTCGCCGTCCTCGACCATCACGGCCGCGGCGCGCGGGACGCCGTTGTAGCTCGAGGCCATCGACTGGGCATACGCGCCCGCGCCGGGCAGCGCGATGACGTCCCCAGCCTGCACCTGGGGAAGGGGCACGTTGCGGGCGATGACGTCGCCCGACTCGCAGTGGCGGCCGGCCAGGTCGACCATGCCGGCGACCGGCTCACCCAGCCGGGTGGCCGCGGCCACGGTGTAGCGGGCGCCGTACATCGCCGGGCGCACGTTGTCGGACATGCCGCCGTCCACCGCAACCCAGCGCGTGCCGTCGGCGGCCGTCTTCGTGCTCACCACGCGGTAGAGGAGGACGCCCGCGGGGCCGGCGACGGAGCGCCCCGGCTCGAGCACCAGCTCGGCCTCGGGAAAGGCCTGGCCGGCCATCGACGCCAGGGTCTCGGCCAGGCGCCCGGGGTCGGGGCCCGCCTCGTCGCCATAGGCGATTGCCAGCCCGCCGCCGAGATCGACCAGCTCGGGGGCGAGGCCGTGCTCGGCGCAGAACGCCGCAAGCCAGGCCACCAGGCCCTCGAGGGGCGCAGCGTCCTCGATCTGCGATCCGAGGTGGACGTGCAGGCCGCGCCAGCGCAGAGCGGGCTCCTCCCGGCAGAGGGCGACGCACCGCGCGGCGTCCTCCGGCGGCAGCCCGAACTTCGAGCCGGCGCCGCCGGTCTCGATGGCCACGTGCCCTCCGGCCCGGATGCCGGGCGTGACGCGCACGGCCACGGGCTGCACCCGTCCCGCCGCAGCGGCGACGGCGGCCACGCGGGCAGGCTCGTCGAGGCTGTCCACGACGACGAGCCCTGCCCGGGCCCGCACGGCCGCCTCGAGGTCCTCGTCGGGCTTGGCGTTGCCGTGGAGGATCACCCGTGCCGGATCCATCCCGGCGCGCAGGGCGGCGGCCAGCTCGCCCGCCGAGGAGACGTCCGCCCCGAGGCCCTCGCCGGCCAGCAGGCGGAGGACGCCCACGGCGGGGTTGGCCTTGGCCGCGAACGCCACGAAGCCGCCGCCGGGGTGGCGCGCCACCGCGTCGGCGTAGGCCCGGGCCCGCGCCCGCAGCGTGGCCGCGTCGTAGACGTAGAGCGGCGTGCCGAAGCGTCCGGCAAGGTCGTCGGCGCGGCAGCCGGCGATCTCGAGGACGGGCCCGTCCAGCCGGGCGGTGTCGGGCCAGGGAGTCAGCGGCGCGCGGTCACTGCCAGTAGTCCTCGACGGTCCGCGCATCCCGCTCATGGGCGCTGTCGGGATCCTGGTTGAACTCGCGCCTCGCCCGGCGCTGGCGCAGCAGGTCCCACGACCGGTCCAGCTCGACCCGCACCTGCTCGAGGCGCGCCTCGTCGGCCGGCGAGAGCCCCTCGGGCCCGGCGGAGTCGTACAGCCGGTGCTCCTCGGCCACGAGCTGCTCGATGTGGTCGGCGATGGGCCGGTCGGGCGAGCTCATCCCTGCACCCGGAACATCCACAGCTGCTTCTCGAGCACGCGGACGACCTCGATGAGCAGATCCTGCGAGGCCAGGTCGAGCTCCTCCAGCCGGTCCATGCGCTCGCGCGCCCGGTACACGGCCGAGGAGATGCGGTGGGCGAACCCGAGGACGACGTCTGAGTCCGAGATCTGGGCGGCCGGGAGGCCGTCGATCTCGCTCTGCGCGGCCACCGCGGCGGCCTGCCCGTCCGGCGCGATGCCCAGGGCCACGGCGCGCTCGGCCACCTCGTCGGAGAGGTCGCGCCACTGCTCGATGAACTCGTCGAGCTGGAGGTGGAGCGAGCGGAAGTTGGGCCCGGCCAGGTTCCAGTGCGCCTGCTTGCCCAGCAACGAGAGGTCGATGAGGTCGACGAGTTGCCCCTGGAGCAGCCGCCCGATCTCGTTTCGCTCGTGCGTCCCGAGGGACGGGTTGGCGTCGATGGTCTCGGACAGGTGGCTCATCGGGTCCTCCGGAGTCGTGAGGCGGCCGTCCGGACCGTACCGCATCCCTCCAGTCCTCTATTACCATCGCCGCCCATGGCCACGCACGTCGCCGAGTCGATCGTGGTGGATCTCCCCGTGGACGTCGCCTACGGCCGCTGGCTCGAGGACCTGGAGGCCGCCGGGGTCTGGATCAACGACCAGACACGCGACAACGAGATCGCCTGGACCGACACCGGCGACGACCGCCGCACCGGCGTCGTCCTGTTCGAGTCCCTGCGCCGCGACTCGACCAACGTGGAGCTGCGCCTCAGCGTGGACCGCGACGGGGCCGACGAGGAGCTGCGCCAGCAGGCCCTCGGGGACCTCGAGCTCTTCCGCGAACGGGCTGAGACCTAGCCTCGAATTGACACTGTGTCGGCGTGCCGGCTTTGCCGGCGCGCCGAAGCCGCCGGCCTCACCTCACTACGACCGAGTGAGTCACTCCGGCGACGCGTGCCCGAGGAAGAAGGGGGCCAACGGGGGAAACATGCGTTTCCCCCGTTCAATACCGGCGGCGCCCGTTTCGGGCGTTGGCCTTGGCCGAGCGGTGGAGGACCTCGAACTCCTCCAGCGACGCGGCCCGAGCCGACGGCGACACACGTGAGCGGCGACTCGGCCAGGTGGACCGGCATCTCCGTCTCGTGGCGCACGCGCTCGTCCAGGCGGTGCAGGAGCGCCCCGCCGCCGGCGAGCACGATGCCGCGGTCCATGATGTCCGAGGCGAGCTCCGGCGGCGTCTTGTCCAGCGTCGACTTGATGGCGTCGACGATCTGCTGCAGCGGCTCGTCCAGGGCCAGCCGGACCTCCTGCGAGGAGAGGACCACGGTCTTGGGCAGGCCCGTGACCAGGTCGCGGCCGCGGATCTCGGCCTGCGGCCTCCTCGCGCATGGGCGCGGCCGAGCCGATCTCGAGCTTGACCTCCTCGGCCGTCTGGGAGCCGATGAGGAGCTTGTACTCGCGCTTGACGTAGTTGACGATCGCCTCGTCGAGCTCGTCGCCCCCGACGCGGATCGACTGCGAGACGACGATGCCGCCCAGCGAGATGACGGCGACCTCGGTGGTGCCGCCGCCGATGTCCACGATCATGTTCCCGGTCGGCTCGGAGACGGGCAGGCCCGCGCCGATGGCGGCGGCCATGGGCTCCTCGATGAGGTACGCCTGTCGCGCCCCGGCGGAGAGCGTGGCCTCCTCCACCGCCCGCTTCTCCACGCCGGTCACGCCCGAGGGGACGCACACCACCACGCGCGGATGGGCCCAGCGGTTCTGGTGGACCTTCTGGATGAAGTGGCGGAGCATCTGCTCGGTCACGTCGAAGTCGGCGATGACGCCGTCCTTGAGCGGCCGGATGGCGGAGATGGTCCCGGGCGTGCGGCCGAGCATCCGCTTCGCCTCGACGCCCACCGCGTGCACCTCGCCGCTGCGCTGGTCGATCGCGACCACGGACGGCTCAGAGAGCACGATGCCGCGCCCTCGCACGTAGACGAGCGTGTTCGCCGTTCCCAGGTCGACGGCCATGTCGCGGCCGCCGAACCCGCTCATGAAATCGAGCATGCCGATGGAGCCTCCGGTACGCCGCTCAGCCTCCGGACGGCCAGGCAGCGCGCCGAGTCTACTCGCGCGCGGCGAACCCGGCGTCGTGCAGGCGATCTAACAGAAGCGCGGCCGGCAGCCCGACCACGTTCAGGTAGTCGCCCTCGACGCCGGCCACGAGTGCGTGCCCCGCGCCCCTGGATGGCATAGCCGGCGGCCCGGCCGCGCCACTCGCCGCGTCGCCACGTAGCTCTCGATCTCGGCGTCGTCCAGCCGGCCGGAACGTCACCGCCCGTCACCGCGTGCCCGGTCACGGGCCCGTCGCCGGCGACCAGGGTGAGGCCCGAGACGACCTCGTGGCGGCGGCCCGCCAGCCGCGCGCAGCATGGCCCGGGCCTCCTCGGCGTCGCCCGGCTTGCCCAGCACCAGGTCGTCGATCACCACCGCCGTGTCCACGCCGAGCACGGGTCCGTCGCCCGGCCGGCGGCGAGACCGAGCGTCGCCTTGCCGCGGCTGTGGGCCTCGACGAGGGCGATCGGGTCGAGATCGCAGGGCGCGCTCCTCGTAGGCCGGCGCCTCGACCCGGAACGGGAGGCCGAGCTGGTCGAGGATGGCCCGCCGCTGCGGCGAGCGTCGAGGCCAGGACGAGCGGGCGCACTGCCTACAGGGCGGGCAGGAGCTCGTCCTCGCTCGAAGAAGAGGTCGAGCTCGCGGGCGGCGCTCTCGGGCGAGTCGGAGCCGTGCACGATGTTCTCGGACAGCTCGAGGGCCAGGTCGCCCCGGATCGTGCCCGGCGCCGAGTCGAGCGGGTTGGTGGCGCCCATCATCGTCCGCACCGTGGCCACCGCGCTCGGGCCCCTCGAGGGCCATGGCCACGAGCGGCCCGGAGGTGATGAACTCGACGAGCTCGCCGAAGAACGGCTTGCCCTGGTGCTCCGCGTAGTGGCGCTCGGCCACGGCCTCCTCGAGGACGAGCTGCTTGAGCCCCCGGATCCGGAAGCCGCGCCGCTCGAAGCGTCCGAGGACCTCGGCCACGAGGCCGCCGCGCCACGGCGTCGGGCTTGATCAGGACCAGCGTTGTCTGGCGGTCCGCCACGGCGCCGGAGCATACGCGAGCCGGAACTGCCGGCACGCCGACGCGCGATCAGACCTCGTACGGTCTCCTGCGACCGCGCGGTCGAGGTCTCGCAGTACGGGCAGACGCGCCAGCCGGGTCGAGCGGTGCCTTGCAGCGGTGGCACGCCGACTTCAGGCGGTTCGTGCAGTTGCGGGCACACGAGGAAGCTCGGGCTCGATCTCGAAGCGGCAGTACGGGCAGCGCAGGTCACCGCCGAGGCGCCGCTCCATGGCTCGGATCTCGAGCTCACGCTCATGCACGTCCTCGAGGTACTCGGGCGGGCGGAGGATCGCGTAGATCAACGCGCCCACGTACGGGAAGACGAGCGCGGTGGCCACGGCGACGGCGATGAGGATCGGATCCGCGATGCGCCGCCGCGCGTCCTTGAAGGTCCAGAACACCAGCGCGAGCCAGAGGACGACGAAGAAGAACAGCGTCAGCCGCTCGATCGCAGTCCACGTCCCGGAGTTGAAGAAGTCCTTGATCCCCGAGAAGGGGTTGGAGGAGCTGGCGGCGAGGACCATCGCGGTTTTGTTCGTGACCGAAGAGGCTGTTCCTACAGAAGTACCCGCCCGAGCACGTACCCGATCGCGAAGAAGACAACGATCGTGCCGACCACCAACCCGAGCACCAGCGCGCCCGTGCGGAGGAGGCTGCGGCGCTTCACCTTACCCGTTCTTCACGCAGGCTAACGGCCGCGTTCGGCGAGCGAAGCGCGCGGGGCGCGCCGGCGAGGCGCCCGAGGAGGTAGAGCGACCCGGCCACGAGGACCGCCCCGTCCGGCCCGGCCCGCTGCACGGCGCGCTCGAGCGCGGCGTCGGGATCGTCGAACGCGACGGCCCGCACGCCGACGCCGTCGGCCGCCCGCGCCACGTCCGCGGCCGTCAGCGCGCCGCGATGCCCGCTCGAGGTGGCGATGAGCTCGTCCACCTCGGGCGCGAGGAGCGCGAGCATCCGCTGCGCCGGCTTGTCCTCCTGCATCCCCACCACGGCCACCCGTGGGCGCCGCGACCCGAGCTGGTCGTCGAGCTCGGCCACCAGGGCCGCCATGCCGTCGGGGTTGTGGGCGCCGTCGCGCAGGATGGGCGGGGCGCCGGCGTCGAGCTCGAGCCGGCCGGGAGGTGTGGCCGCCGGCAGCGCCGCCCAGGCCGCGTCGGCGTCCAGCGTCTCGGGCGCCACGAACACGGCCGCCAGGGCGAGCGCGAGCGCGGCGTTGGCACGCTGGAAGCGCCCGCGCAGCCCGGCCGCGTCGCGCTCGAGCGGCCGCACGCGGCGGATCCCCAGGGCGCCCGCCGCGTGGCAGATCGCCGCTGCCCTGGCCATGAGGTCGTCGTCGAGCAGGCCGCACAGGACGAGCGCGCCCGGCGTGACCACGCCGAGCTTCTCGGCCAGGATCGCCTCCCGGGAGTCGCCGAGGAGCGCCGTGTGGTCGAGCGACGACGTTGGTCAGGCCGACCACCCGCGCCCCGAGCACGTTGGTCGAGTCCAGACGGCCGCCGAGGCCCGCCTCGACGACGCAGGCGTCGACGCCGGCCTCGGCGAAGATGCTCAGCCCGACCGCGGTCAGGGCCTCGAACTGCGTCGGGCCCTCCCCCACCTCGCGCTCCACCGCCGGTGCGGCCTGCCGGATGCGGTCCACGTGACGGTCGAACAGGGTCGCGCTCACGGGCGCGCCGTCCACCTGGACCCGCTCCTCGAACCCGCGGATGTGCGGCGACAGGTACGCGCCCGTCCGCAGGCCGTTCGCCCGCAGCGCCGCCGCGGTGAAGGCCGTCGTCGACGACTTGCCGTTCGTGCCGACGACGTGGATGGCATCCAGGGCCTGCTCGGGATGGCCGAGGGCCGCGAGGAGGGCGTGCATGCGCTCGAGCCCGAGCCGCATGCCGAAGCGGTCGAGGCTCTCGAGGTAGGCGCGCGGCGCGCTCGAGGTCATGCCCGGCCGAGCGCGGCGAGCCGGCGCTCGAGGTCGCCGACCTCGCCCGCGTACCGCTCGGCCTTCTGGCGCTCCGCCTCCACCAGCTCCGCGGGCGCGCGCTCGACGAAGCGCGCGTCGGCCAGCTTGCGGGTGGCGCGCTCGACCTCGCTGCGGGCCGTGGCCAGCCGCGCCTCGACCCGCGGGCGCAGGCGCGAGGCCAGGTCCTCGCCGAGCACCCGGGCGCGCAGGCCGTCGGCGGCCACGGGGATGCCGCCGCTGCCGTCGCTCACCTGCACGTGGCCCAGCCCTGCCACCAGGGCGGTGTTGCCGGCCAGCCCGCCGTCGTCGACGGCCACGGTGAGCGGCTCCCGCGGCCCGAGCTCTGCCTCCGCCCGCAGCCGGCGGAGCTCGGCCACCAGGGCGATGGCTCCGGACACCGAGCGCTCCTGCTCGCGGTCGCGCGGCACCTCTCCGGTCACCGGCCAGGAGGCGCGCACGAGCTGGCCGTCACGGTCGGGCAGCAGCGACCACAGCTCCTCGGTGACGTGCGGGAGCACGGGATGGCAGAGGCGCAGAGTGCGATCGAGGACGTGCAACAGGGTCGCCGACACCTCGCGGCGCGCCGCGGCATCGTCCCCGTACAGGCGGAGCTTGGCCGCCTCCAGGTACCAGTCGCACACGTCGTTCCACACGAAGCGGTAGAGGGCCTTGACAGCGGCGGCGAGATCGAAGGCATCGATCGCACCCGTGACCTCTCCCACGGCGTCGTCGAGACGCCCGAGGACCCACGCGTCCACCGGCTCGCGCGCCAGGGGCGCCGGCTCGACGTCCTCGACGTTGAGCAGGATCAGGCGCGACGCGTTCCAGAGCTTGTTGGCGAGCCCGCGGCCCTCCTCGATGGTGATCTCGGAGAAGCGCACGTCCTGGGTCGAGGACATCTTGAGCAGGCCGTAGCGCGTGGCGTCGGCGCCGTGGCGTGTCGATGAGGTCGAGCGGGTCCGTGCCCGTCCCGAGCGACTTCGACATGCGCCGGCCGTCGGGCGCAAGGACGATCGAGTGCACGTTGACGTCCTCGAACGGCTCCGTCCCCATGAACTCGAGGCTCATCATCATCATCCGCGCCACCCAGAGGTTGATGATGTCCCGGGCCGTGGACAGGACCTGCGTGGGGAAGTAGGTGCGCAGCTCCTCGGTGTCCTCGGGCCAGCCCAGGATGGCGAACGGCCACAGCGCCGACGAGAACCAGGTGTCGAGGACGTCCGGGTCGCGCGTCAGCTCGCTCGAGCCGCAGGCCGGACATGTGGCCGGCTCGGTCTCCTGGACGATGGTCTCGCCGCAGCTGCAGTACCACACGGGCAGCTGGTGGCCCCACCACAGCTGGCGCGAGACGCACCAGGGGCGGATGTTGTCCATCCAGTCGAAGTAGATGCGCTCGCTGCTCTTGGGGTGGAACCGCACGCGGCCTTCGTGGACGGCCGCGTTGGCCGGGCGAGCCAGCTCGGACATCTCGCAGAACCACTGCAGGGAGACGAGCGGCTCGATGCGGTTGCCGGTGCGGTCGCAGTGGCCGACGGAGTGGCGGTACGGCCGCTGGGAGCTGAGCAGGCCCCGCTCGGTGAGGTCCGCCACCACCAGGGCGCTCGCCTCGTCGGCGGGCTTGCCGGCATAGCGTGGCCCCGCCGCGTCGGTCATGCGCCCGTCGAGCCCGATGACCGTGATCTCGGGCAGCCCGTGGCGGCGCGCGATCTCGAAGTCGTTCGGATCGTGGCCCGGCGTGACCTTGAGCGCGCCCGTGCCAAACCCCATCTCGACGTGCTCGTCGGCGATGACCGGGACCTCGCGCTCGGCCAGCGGGACGATGGCCGTCCGGCCCACCAGGTCGCGGTAGCGCTCGTCAGCCGGGTTCACGGCCACCGCGGTGTCGCCCAGCATCGTCGCCGGGCGGACGGTGGCCACCGTCACGTGTCCGCCGCCCACGAGCGGATAGTCGATCTCGTACAGCGTGTCGTCGACGTCGATGTGCCGCACCTCGAGGTCCGAGATGGCGCTCGCGCACACGGGGCACCAGTTGACGATGCGGGTGTCCCGGAAGAGGTAGCCCTTGTCGTACAGGGCCACGAACACGCGCAGCACGGCGTCGGACGTACGCCTCGTCCATGGTGAAGCGCTCACGCCGGTAGTCGAGCGAGCAGCCGAGACGCTTGAACTGCTCCGTGATGCGGTCGCCGTACTCGCGCACCCAGGCCCAGGCCCGCTCGACGAAGGCCTCGCGGCCGATCTCCTGGCGGGTCAGCCCCTCCCGGGCGAGCTCCTTCTCGAGCACGGCCTGCACCGCGATGCCGGCGTGATCCTTGCCGTAGGCCCACAGCGCGTTTCGGCCCCGCATGCGGGCCAGCCGGATGAGGACGTCCTGGATGGTCCCGTTGAGCGCGTGCCCCATGTGCAGCGCGCCGGTGACGTTCGGCGGCGGGACGGCGATGGTGTAGGGCTCGCCCGGATCGCCCGGATTGGCGTCGAAGGCGTGGGCCTCCTGCCAGCGCGCGAAGACGGCCGGCTCGACGACGGCCGGGTCGTAGCGGGTGCGCTCCTCGAGAACGGTGCGGGCGGCGGCGTCCACCCCACCAGTCTAGAAGGGACGTCGACGCATGTTAGGCCGGATTCCTCGGCCAGGCCGAGCGGCGCGGCAACGGCGGGATTGGCCGCGGCGTCCGCGGCCTCCTGCTCGTCCACGGCGTCGGCCCCGCCCTGCGTGACCAGGGTCGGCCGGATGCCCTTCTCGATGGTCTCGCGCGTGATGACGCACTTGGCCACGTCCTTGCGCGAGGGCAGCTCGAACATCACGTCGAGGAGGGCGGTCTCGATGATCGAGCGCAGCCCGCGGGCCCCGGTCTCGCGAGCCAGGGCGGCGTCGGCGATGGCCCACAGAGCCTCGTCCTTGAAGACCAGCTCGATGCTGTCGTAGCTGAAGAAGCGCTGGTACTGGCGCACGAGGGCGTTCTTCGGCTCGAGCAGGATCTTGACCAGGTCGCCGCGCTGCAGCTGGTGCACGGCCGAGATCACGGGCAGGCGCCCGATGAACTCGGGGATCAGCCCGAAGGACAGCAGATCCTCGGGCATGACCTGGGCGAAGAGGACCTGCGTGTCGCGGTTGCGCTTCGACGACACCGTGGCCCCGAAGCCCACGGAGTTCTGGCCGATGCGCCGCTCGACGATGCGGTCGAGGTCGGCGAAGGCGCCGCCGCAGATGAACAGGATGTTCGTCGTGTCGATGGAGAGGAACTCCTGGTGCGGGTGCTTGCGCCCGCCCTGGGGCGGCACCGAGGCCACCGTCCCCTCGAGGATCTTGAGCAGCGCCTGCTGCACGCCCTCGCCCGACACGTCGCGCGTGATCGACGGGTTGTCCGCCTTGCGGGCGATCTTGTCGACCTCGTCGATGTAGATGATCCCGGTCTCGGCCTTCTTGACGTCGAAGTCCGCGGCCTGGATGAGCTTGAGGAGGATGTTCTCCACGTCCTCGCCCACGTAGCCGGCCTCGGTCAGGGCCGTGGCGTCGGCGATGGCGAAGGGGACGTTGAGGATGCGGGCCAGCGTCTGGGCCAGCAGCGTCTTGCCGCAGCCGGTGGGCCCGAGGAGCAGGATGTTGGACTTGGCGAGCTCGACGTCCTCGTCGCCCGCCGCCATCTGGATCCGCTTGTAGTGGTTGTAGACGGCGACGGCGAGGGTGCGCTTCGCCTCCTCCTGGCCGACCACGTAGTCGTTCAGGACGCCGTAGATCTCACGCGGGCGCGGGAGGTTGTCGAGGTCGAGCTGGGCGGGGCTGGCCAGCTCCTCGTCGATGATCTCGTTGCAGAGATCGATGCACTCGTCGCAGATGTAGACGCCGGGCCCGGCGATCAGCTTCTTGACCTGCCGCTGGGACTTCCCGCAGAAGGAGCACAGAAGCTGCTCGTTGTGGTCGGTCGGTCGGGCCATGCGCTCCCCTCAGCTTAGTCCTGATGCGCGTTGATGCCAGGGTGATCCTGGACGATCTCAGCGGTGCTCGATGACCTGGTCGATGATCCCGTATTCGCGGGCCTCGGGAGAGGTCATGAAGAAGTCGCGCTCGGTGTCCCGCTGCACCCGCTCCAGCGGCTGGCCCGTGTGATTGGCGATGATCTCGTCGAGCCGGCGCCGCATGTCGATGATCTCCCGCGCGTGGATCTCGATGTCGGTGGCCTGTCCCTGGTAGCCGGCCGACACCTGGTGGATGAGGATCTTCGAGTTCGGCAGGGCCATCCGCTTTCCCTTCGCCCCGCCCGCCAGGAGGAGCGCGCCCATCGACATGGCGATCCCGCAGCAGATCGTCGACACGTCGGGCTTGATGAACTGCATCGTGTCGTAGATGGCCATCCCGGCGTAGACGGAGCCGCCGGGGGAGTTGACGTACACGGAGATGTCCTTGTCGGGGTCCTCGGACTCCAGGTGGATGAGCTGGGCCACGATGAGGTTCGCGATCTGGTCGTCCACGGGCGTGCCGAGGAAGATGATCCGCTCGTTGAGCAGGCGCGAGTAGATGTCGAACGCGCGCTCACCGCGCGAGGTCTGCTCGACGACCATGGGGACCAGCGGGCTCACAGGCTCTCCTTGTCCTACGTGTGTGGCGTTATCTCGGTTGGCCGGGAGTCCACAGGGCCGGCTTCTCGGCCGCGTCCTCGTCGTCGCCGGGGGTCCACAGGCGGGCGCGGGCCTCGGCCTGCTCGTACGTGATCGGGGTGGCGAGCTCGGTGGCGCGGTCGAGGGCCAGGCGCAGGCGCAGCTCCTCGCGGGCGCCCTCCTTCGCGCTCGAGGCCATCAGGTCCTCCACCAGGCGATCGGCGCCGTCCTCGCCCGCGGCCTCCTCGGTGAGGAGCTCGCGCAGGCGGTCGTCGTCGATCGTGATCTGCTCGCGGTCGGCGAGCGCCTCGAGGCCGAGCTCCTGGCGGAGCGACTCGATGGCGTCGCCCTCGAGCTGCCCACGCAGCTGCTCGCCGGTGACGCCCGTCATCTGCATGTAGGTCTGGGGATCGACGCCGCGGCGCTCGAGCCCGCGGGCGAAGGAGACGAGCAGGTCGTCCACCCGGTCGCGCACCAGCTCGTCGGGCAGGTCGACCTGCACGGCTCGGCCCAGGGCGTGCAGGACCTCGGTGCGGTAGCGGGCCGTGGCCTCGGCCTCGAGCTGCTCGCCCAGGGAAGCCTCGACGGCGGCGCGGAGATCCGTGACGGTGCCGAACTCGCTGGCAGTGGCCGCGAGCTCGTCGTCGAACGGACGATCGTCCCGCTCGCGGATGGCCCGCAGCTCGACCGTGGCCGTGGCCGTGCGGCCGGCCAGCGCGGGATCGTGGTAGTCGTCGCCGAACGGGATCTCGGCCGTGGCGGACTGGCCGGGGTGAAGGCCGATGACGGCCCGCTCGAGCGGCTCGAGCAGGCGGCCCGAGCCGAGCTGCACGAACAGCCCGCGGGCCCGCAGGCCGTCGACCGGCCGCCCGTCCGCCTCGGCGCTGACATCCACCTCGACGAAGTCGCCCTCGCCGGCCGCGCGGTCGCCGGCATCCCGGAGCGGGGCGGCGTCGATGCGCAGCTGCTCGAGCTCGGCGTCGACGGCCTCGGCCGGCACGGTGGCGTCGGCGCGCGGCGCCTCGAGCAGCAGGGGCTCGGGGAGGCGGCCGTGCGGCCGCAGCCGCACGGTGGCGGTGAAGCGGAGCGGCTCGCCCTCCTCGGGCAGGGCCGCGAGATCGACCTCGGGACGGCCGACGGCATGGAGGTGGGAGGCCTGCAGGGCCTCGGACCACCAGCGCGAGAGATGCTCGCGCAGCGTCTCGTCGAGGACCTCCGCCCGGCCGAGGCGCTGGAGCACGATCTGGCGCGGTGCCTTGCCCTTCCGGAACCCGGGCACGCGAACGCTCTCCGCCAGGTGGCCGAGGGTGTGGTCGAGATCGTGCTCCAACCGGTCGGCCGGAACCTCGACCTCGACGCGCGCGCGATCGTCGTCGAGCAGCGTCGTGGTCGTCTTCACGGGGTGGGAACCTTAGAAGCTCTCACGGGATGAGGCGTGGATGCATGGCGAGCGGCGCGCCAGCGCGCCGCCGTCCTCATTCCGTGAGGGCTTCTTGGCCAGCGTGGTCGATCGGCCGCCGGAGCCCGGAGGGCGCGCGGTACGGTGGAGGCCGCGCGGGCGTGGCGGAATGGCAGACGCGCCGGATTTAGGATCCGGTGAGCGACGAGCTCGTGGAGGTTCGAGTCCTCTCGCCCGCACCTGGACGCTCGAGCCGGACCGGCGGCGGGCGGGGAGCGACGCGTCTGGCCGCCAGCCGGGACCCGGCGAGGATGAGCGCCAGCCCGGCCACGGTGGCGGCGCCGATGGTCTCGCCCAGGAACACGGCGCCGAAGGCGACGGCGAAGATCGGCGCGACGTAGGCGACGATCGAGGCCCGGGCGGGGCCGATGCGGCGGTTGACGATGGCGAAGAGCAGGAAGGCGGCTGCCGTGGGTCCGATGCCGAGGGCCAGGACGGCGAGCGTCACGGACGTCGACGGCGCTGAGCCCGGTGCGGTGAGCAGGCCCGGGACTGCCAGAACCACGGTGGCCACCACCATCGCCGCGGCGACCACCCCGAGCGGCTGGGCGTCGCGCAGGCGCAGGCGCATGATGTGGCCGCTGAACGAGTAGCCGATCGTGGCCAGGAGGATCATCCCGGCGCCCAGGAGCTCGCCCGACCCGCCGGATCCGACGAGGTCGCCGCCCACCAGCACCGCCACACCCGCCAGGCCGAGGGCAAGGCCCGCCACGCGGATCCCGTCCAGGCGGTCGCCGGGATCGAGGCGGAGCCCGAGGAGCGCCACCCAGATCGGCGCCGACGAGACCAGGATCGCGGCCAGGGCCGAGGTGACGTGCCGCTCGCCCGCGGCGATGAGGACGAACGGGCCCGCCAGCTGGAGGAGGCCGAGGGCGACGATGGCGAGGCGGTGGTCGCGCAGCCCGGCGAAGGCGCCGCGCCGCCAGGCCACCGGCACCAGGATCAGGGCCGCGATGAGGATGCGCGCGAAGGCCACGAAGGCCGGGTCGAGCTCGCGGACCGCAACCTTGATGAGGAGGTACGGCACCCCCCACAGGACGGCCATGAGCACGAACAGGACGGCAGTGCGGGCACGCATTACTTGCTCAACAACGACAGCCGCCCCCGGGTTGCTTCCGGGGGCGGCCCTTCCGTTGCGCCTCCCTACTGGCGCGCGAACGCCTGCTGCGCCTCCCGCGCCAGGTCGACGAACGGCTCGCCGCTGACGTCGATGACGCACGCGCTTGATCGTGCCGCCGACGAACGGCCAGGGCCGCTCGCCGGCGTAGTCGTCGTGACCGGCTCGGCGCCGGAGCGCCCCACGACCAGGCCGCCGCCGCCCAGCCCGAACTTCCCGGGCTGGGTCCTGATCGTCCTGCTCCGCCGACCTTCCGGTCGCCGATGTAGAGGGTCAGCGTGCCCGTGGTGGGCATGCGCGTCGCCCTCGCGCTCGAACGAGGCCGAGAGGACGACGTGGCCGGTCGGGAGCGTCCGCGTCCGACTCGACGATCTGCACGCAGCTCGCCGATCGAAGTTGTAGACGTACTTCAGCTTGCCGTCGCTGACGTAGAGGGCGTGGCCGCCGAAGCGCGAGCCCTGCGAGAAGATGACGCCGCCGGCCTCCGGCGTCTCGAGCTCCACCTCGGCGGCGATCGTGTACGAGCGGTTGCGGATGTTCGGCGCGACCGACTCGGGGATCTCCGCGCCGCCCGGGTAGTAGACGTAGCGCGTCCGCGGCTTGCGCGAGCTGCGGCCGCTCCGTCGCCGAGGATCTCGATGGCGCCCCGCGACTCGAGCGGCAGCGCCTGGTACGCGCCCGCCTCGGCCCACCACAGCGCGATCAGCTCCTGCAGCTTCTCCGGGTTCTGCTCCGCGAGGTCGTGGCACTCGCTGGGATCCGACGTCGGTGTCGAACAGCTCCCAGCGCTGGCTGGTGGAAGTCGCCCCACGAGTCTGGGCGCCGCCGGGACCGCCGTGGCGGCCTTCCAGCCCTGTGCCAGATCGCCCGCGTCCCGAGCATCGAGAAGAACTGCGTCTCCTTCCCCGTCGTGGCCTCGGCGTCGTCGAAGCGTGGCGGCGAAGCTGACGCCCTCGAGCGGGCTTCTGGGTGTAGCCGTTGACCTCGTCCGGCAGCTCGATGCCGAGCGCCTCGTAGCAGCGTCGGCACGATGTCGACGGCGTGGCGTGTACTGGCGGCGCATCTCCCCGGCGGCCGCGATGCCCTTCGGCCAGGAGACGATCAGCGGGTCGGCGGTCCCGCCCTCGAAGTTGCTGTAGCGCTTCCACATCTTGAACGGCGTGTTGAACGCCCACGCCCAGCCCGTCGGGTAGTGGTTGTACGTGTCGCGGGCCGCCCAGCTCGTCGAGCTGCTTGAGGTTCTCCTCGATCGTGTCCGGGACGCCGTTGAAGAACTTGTTCTCGTTGACCGAGCCGTTCGGGCCCGCCCTCGCCGGAGGCGCCGTTGTCGGAGACGAGCGACGACGATCGTGTTGTCGAGCTGGCCGGTCTGCTCGAGGTGGTCGAGCAGACGCCCGAGCTGGTGGTCGGCGTGGCTCAGGAAGCCGGCGTAGACCTCGGCCATGCGCGCGAACAGCCGCTTCTCGTCCGTCGGTGAGCGAGTCCCACGGGCGGACCACGTCGAGCGGCCGACCACGGCTTGCCGTCGTGGCTGGTCGTCTCGGCGTAGGGGTTGATCGGCGAGAGCTCGGTGCTCTCGGGCACGATGCCGAGCTCCTTCTGGCGCTCGAACACCAGCTCGCGGTACGCCTCGTAGCCCATGTCGAACCGGCCCTTGTAGCGGTCGATCCACTCCTGCGGGCACGTGGTGCGGGGCGTGCGCGGCGCCCGGGCAGTAGTAGAGGAAGAACGGCTTGTCCGGCGCGATCGCCTTGGCGTCCTGGATGAACTCGATCGCCTTGTCGGTCAGGTCGACCGTCAGGTGGTAGCCCTCCTCGGGCGAGGGCCGGCTGGCGCCACCGGGTGGTTGTCGTAGACCAGGTCCGGATACCACTGGTTCGTCTCGCCGCCGAGGAAGCCGTAGTAGCGCTCGAAGCCGCGGCCGAGCGGCCACTGGCGCTTGGTCGAGGCCATGTTCATCTCGTCCTCGGCGCACAGGTGCCACTTGCCGACGTGGTAGGTGTTCCAGCCGCGCTCGCCGAGCACCTCGGCGAGGTTCGCGCACTCGAACGGGATGTGCCCGTTGGCGTTCGGGAAGCCCGAGGTGGCCTCGGTGATGCAGGCCATGCCGTTGGTCGTGTGGTTGCGGCCGGTCAGCAGGCACGAGCGCGTCGGCGAGCACAGCGCCGTGGTGTGGAAGTTCGTGTAGGTCAGGCCCGCGTCGGCGATGCGCTTGATGTTCGGCGTCTCGATCAGGCCGCCGTACGGCTCCATCGCCGAGAAGCCGACGTCGTCGAGGACGACGTAGAGGACGTTCGGCGCGCCCTCCGGCGCCATCGGCTGCGTGTACGGGCCCCAGTCCGGCGTGGAGTCCTTGATGTCGATGTTGACGGTGCCGCGAAACGGCGCGCTCATGGGATGACATCCTCCTCGGTCGTCGCGCCGACCGTAATGGGCCTCCGCCGGCCCGTCGTCATCCCGGTGGCATGAGGCCCGGCGGCCGGCCGGGCGGCGGATATGCTCCGAGGCCTGGGTCCGTAGCTCAGTGGACAGAGCACGAGCCTTCGGAGCTCGGTGTCGCAGGTTCGAATCCTGCCGGGCCCGCTCGCCCCGCGTCAGCTCAGGGCAGATGCGGCAGCGTCACCGTCGGCACGGTGACCGTGACCGTCGGGACGGTGACGGTCACCGTCGGAACGGTGACGGTCGGGACGGTGACCCCGGGCACGGTCACCCCGGGAACCGTGGCGGACGGGACCGTCGCCGAGGGAACGGTGACCACGGGAGTCGTCACGCCCGGCGTGGTGATCGACGGCGTGGTCACGCCGGGGGTCGTCACACCGGGCGTCGTCGCGCCAGGCGTACCCACCGACGGCGTCGACACGGACGGCGTCGACACGGACGGCGTGGCCCCGGGCGAGGTCGCGCCAGGCGAGCCGCCCGGGCTCCCCGCCTGCGGCGGATTGCCCTGCCCGGCCGCCGCCGATGCGTTCGCGGACGGGGTCGCCCCGGCGCCGGCTGCTGCGCCGGCCGCCGCGCCACCTCCGCCTCTGGTTCTCGCGCGGGCATGACCCGCGTGCGCGGACGAGCCCGCGCCCGCACGCCCGTGACCACGATGGCCGGCGGCCGCGACGCCGTGGACGGTCGAGCCAGGATGCCCGGACGCGGGCCGCACGATGGCCGCCGGAAGTGCGGCAGGCGTCGTGGCCGCGGCGGCGCTGTGGTGAGCCATGGCGATGCCGCCGGCGAGGAGGGCCGAGCCCCCCACGACAGCCGCGGCGGTGGCCCCGGCGCCGCCCAGGCTGCCGGCGACCAGGCGGCGAGCGGCGGCCACGAGGCCGGCCGGCCCGAGCACGCGCACGCGCTCCGGCGCGGACCGGGCCGCGGCCAGCGCGGCCTGGCAGGAGCGGCACTGCTCGAGGTGGGCGTGCAGCGCCTCGCGCTCGGCGCCGCGGAGCTCGCCCTCGGCCTCGGCCACCAGCGCGGGAACGCGCGCCCGGCAGGCCGGCGGCAGCCGGTCGGCGTCGACGTGGGCCAGGCGGACCTCGGATCGCAGCCGGCGGCGAGCTCTGCTCAGGAGCTGGGCCACGCCGTTCTCGTTCAGCCCGAGGTGGTCTCCGATCTCCCCGTAGGGGCGCCCCTCGACGTCGCGAAGCTGCAGGGCCGCCTGCTGCCGCGGGGCGAGGCGCGCGCGAGCCCAACGCACGCGGTGCCGCTGCTCCTCGAGGAGCACCGCCTGCGGCGGCTCGAGCTCGGGCGAGGCGATGGGCAGGTCGTCCAGCGTCCCCGCCGGCGACGGGCGCCGACGGCGCCGGTCGGAGACGAGGAGGTTCCGGGCCACGGTGCGCACGTATGCGCCGGCGGCGCCGGGCTCGAGATCGCCTTCCCGCAGGCGCGGGAGCGACCGCATGAGCGCCTCCTGGGCCAGGTCCGCGGCCTCGTGCTCGTCGCGGGTCAGGCCTCGGCAGTAATGGCGCAGGTCGGCCTCCACGAGCCGCACGGCGTCGTCGAGGCGCTGCTGAACTGTGGGGGCGATCGCCATTCCCGAGAGTGGGTACCCGCTCACATCGGTGTGCAATCTCACTTTGGCACACCGTAAGAAATCGGTTCGGGGTGCGTCCATCCATGTGTGGCCCTCCTGCAGGACCGGCTCGCCCTCTACGCGCAGCTCGTGGCGGAAGAGCAGCGCGGGGCGAGCCTCGAGCAAGCGGCGGAGCGTGCGGGCGTGGCTCTCGCCGAGGCCCGGGCGATGGCCGACTGCCTCCGCGAGCGGCTCGAGAGCGACCCGCTCCTGGCCGAGCGCTTCGAGGCCCTGGTGGCCAACGCCGTAGCGTCCAGGCCGGGGATCTAGGCATCGCCCTCAAGCCGTCCGGGCCATCGGCCGATGGCCACGACATGGGACGTCCCACACGACGACGGCGCGGCGACGCCGACCCCTTCCTCCGGCTCGCGGACCTGGCCGACGCCATCCGCGTGTCCCTGGACCGGGACCGCACGGGCACGTCGCTGCCACCCCTCCGGCGCGACCTCGACCTGGCCTTCGCGGTCGTCCTCGACGAGGAGCACGACGGCGACCGGCGCGCCGAGTTCGTGTCGGGGTACCGGGACCTGATGCAGTCGCTCGACGCCCTCGAGCGCGCCCAGCGCGCGGCTTAGGATAGGCGCCGCGGGAGGACCGCCTCCCTATGCTGCGCCGCCGTGATCACGTACGGACAGGCGGTCGTGCTCGGCCTGCTACAGGGCTTTTCGGAGCTCTTCCCCATCTCGAGCCTCGGCCACAGCGTGATCCTGCCCAGCCTCCTGGGCTGGAACATCCACCAGAACGACAGCTTCTTCATCGCCTTCCTCGTGGCCACGCATCTGGCCACCGCTCTGGTCCTGCTGGCCTTCTTCTGGAAGGACTGGGTGCGCATCGTGCGGGGCCTGTGGCGCTCGTTCCAGGCGCGTGAGATCGCCCCGGACGACACCGACGCGAAGCTGGGCTGGCTGCTGGTGGTCGGCACGATCCCGGCAGGGCTCCTCGGCCTCCTGCTCGACACCCCGCTCCGGCACCTGTTCGCCTCGCCGCGCTCGGCGGCGTTCTTCCTCATGGTCAACGGCGTGCTCCTCTACGGGGCGGAGCGCCTGCGCCGGCGGCGTCCGGAGATCCACCACGAGGGCCCGGAGGGCGACAGGCGCATCGCCCGCCGCCTGGGCTTCCGCGAGGCCCTCGGCGTGGGCGCGGCCCAGGCTGGAGCGCTCGTCCCTGGCATCTCGCGCTCCGGCGTGACCATGGGCGGCGGCCTCGTGGCCGGCCTCTCGAACGAGGATGCGGCGCGGTTCGCCTTCCTGCTGGCCACGCCCATCATCGGCGCGGCGGCGGTCCTCAAGCTGCCCGAGCTGTTCGGCACCACGGGCAACGGCGTGCGCGGGCCGGCGCTGGTGGCCTCGCTGTGCGCCGCCGTCACGGCCTACTTCTCCGTGCGCTTCCTGCTGCGCTTCTTCGAGACCAACCGGCTGACGCCCTTCGCCGTGTACTGCGTGATCGCCGGCGCAGTGGCGCTGATCTGGCTCTCGGTGTGATCGGCTCTCAGACGGGTTCAGGAACCGCACGCACCTGCCGATAGGGGCCGCGATGGACGCGACGCCGTCCAACTCCTGGCCCCATCTCCCTCCGGACGTCGTCACGCCCGGCGAGACGCTGACGCTCGATGACGACGGTCGGGCGCTGGAGCTGCGCGTCCTCGATCGCCTGCCGGACGACCGCTTCTCCGCCCTTGCTCCGCGCCTGCGCGTCCGCGCGGGGCTCGAGCTCACCGCCCGCGTGTTCGACCACGAGCGCTCCTGGCGCCTGACGTACGAGATCGAGGAGGCAGAGCTGGCCTCCGACGACGAGGCGCTGGTCCGGGTGGTCCTGCGGGAGGCCCACGAGACCGGGGACGAGCGGCAGGCGCCGCGCGCCGCCGCCGTCCTCACGGGCACGGTGTCGCCGCCTGCCTACGAGGGATACACGTTCCGGACGACGATCCACACCGTGGACCTGTCGACCACCGGCGTGGCCTTCGAGAGCGACCGGAGCTTCGCCGACGGCGAGCGGCTCGACCTCTCCCTCGAGGACGAAACGGGGTCCCCCATCACGGGGAGCATCGAGGTCGTCCGCAGCGAGCAGGGCCCGCATGGCCGCACGCGCGTCATGTGCCGCTTCCTCGAGGTCGACGACGGCGACGACGAGCACCTGGCCGAGCTCGTGGACCACAGCCCTCCGACCGGAGGCAACGGCGCCGCTGCCGCGGCCGACGACCCCGAGCTCCACCGCCCGGCGCCCGTCTACGACTTCGTCCACGGCCTCCGCGACGAGCTCCTCAGCCACCCGCCGGTGGAGGACGACGCCGACGACGAGGATCTGGTGGAGGAGCCGGCGCGCCCGCGCTGGCGCCTCGGCCGGCCGCGCTAGGCCGGAACGCGGCGCGATCCGCCGCCCGTCTGGAACCAGGCGAAGACGAAGCAGGCCACGCCCAGGAGGAAGGCGGCGATCCCGTGCTTCGTGTGGTGGGTCGACGAGCCTGCCTGATGGCCCGGGAAGAACGACGGCAGCGACTTCGCCGGCTCGATCCAGTAGACGAGCGCGATGACGATGAGGACGATCCCGAGCACGACGGCCGGGATGATGAGCGAGGGGCGCTTGGTCACAGCGTGCAGCTCCTGGGCATCGAGGGCGGCACCCATCGTAGTCCCGCACCTGGACGACGGCGCCGCTGCGCCGTGGGGGGTAAAAAGCACCCCAAAAAGGCCCGCAAACAGCGGCTTTCCGTAAGCGGCGTCACCGTCCTGGGGGGAACCTGGCCCCCACCATGTTCACGCCCCCTCCCGGACTGGTATATCGGCGCCTCAGGTTCGTCTGAAGGGAGGTGTGCAATGCCACTGCGACTGGCTCTGACCCTCGCCCTTGCCGCCGGGGGCATGGCGCTCGCGCCCCCGCTCCAGGCGGCAACCGTGACGGTCGTGCACGGGGTGCCTGGGTTCCGGGCCGACGTGTACGTGAACGGCAAGAAGGCGCTCACCGGGTTCCAGGCCGGGGCCATGACGACGCCCATCCATCTGCCGGCGGGCCTCTACCACCTGGCCATCCGCCCGGCCGGGGCGTCGCCGCACTCGACGCCCGTCCTCGCGGCCAGCGTGACCCTGACGGGCAGCGAGAACGCGTCCGTGGTCGCGCACCTGAACGCGCAGGGCAAGCCCATGATCTCGCTGTACCGGAACAACGTCGCTCCGATCGCCATGGGCCACAGCCGGTTCACCTTCCGGCAGACCGCCGCGGCCCCGCCGGTCGACGTCCTCGTCAACGGCAAGACCCTGTTCCGGAACGTGCCGAACTCGGCCGAGCGCACGACGGTCGTTTCCCCGCACACGTACTCCGTAGCGGTCGTGAGCGCCGGGACGAAGCACCGCGTCTGGGGTCCCGCCTCGGTGAGCGTGCGTCCGGCGCGGATCTACATCGCCTACGCCGTCGGGTCCACGAAGAAGGGCTCGGTTGACCAGCTCGTCCAGCAGATCCGCGACCCCGCGCCGACGCCGACGCGTGTGCAGGCCGGCGACAGCGGCCTCGCGGCACCGGCCGGGAATGGCTCGTGGTGGACGGCCGTCGCCGAAGCCCTGGCGGCGCTCGCGCTCGCCACCGGCGCGCTCATCACATGGAGGACTCGCGCGAGGCGCATCTCCAGCTGAACCTGCCCCCGTCATCAGGCGCCGCGCGCTGCGCGCCGCCGGCTTGGTCCTGATGGGCTCCGGCGCCGTCGCGCTGGTGCTCTCGGGCGTCATCGCCCAGGAGGGCGGCCCCGGCTCGGTGGACGCCGGATCGCTGCCGTTGCCGTCGCGCCCGACGGCCACGCCAAGCCGCGCTCTGCCGGGGCAGCGCTCGCTGCTTCCCGGCGTGGCCATCCATCGCGCCCGGCTCGTCGATCTCCCCGCCTCACCTGCCTCGCCGCGCCGTTTCCGGATCCCCTCCCTGGGCATCACCGCGCCGATCGTGCCGGTCGGAATCGCCCCTCGAAGCGGAGAGCTTGCCCTGCCGCCGGACCCCTCCGAGGTGGCCTGGTACCGGTTCGGCGCGGCCCCCGGCGAGGCCGGGTCGGCCGTGCTCGCAGCCCACGTCGACCTCGGGGGCCGGACCGGCGTCTTCTTCACCCTCTCCCGCGTGGCCGTGGGCGCCCGCGTCGCAGTCGACGACGCGCGCGGCCGCGTCCACCGCTTCACCGTCGTGGCCCGGCGCTCGTACCTCAAACGCCGTCTTCCCCTGAGCCTGATCTTCGCCGACCACGGCAGGCCCTTCCTGACGCTCGTCACCTGCGGCGGCGCGTTCGACGAGACCACACGCCACTACGAGTCCAACGTCGTCGTCTTCGCCGTGCCCGCCGGCGGCCCGCGGAGAGCCTGATGGCCAGCCGGACGGTCCCGCGGCTCGCCGATCGCTATCGGCTCGGGCGCCCCGTCTGGCGCGGCCCACTGGCCATCCGGTACCAGGCCACCGAGCTGCGATCGGGGAACGGCGTGGTCGTCGACCTGCTGGTCCGCGAGCTGGTGGGGACGGAGGCCGCCCAGACGCGCCTGATCCGGCGTCTGCGGGCCGTCTCGCGGCTCGACCACCCCGGCATCGTCCCGGTGCTCGAGTGGTCGGCCTTCCACCGGCCGCCGTACGTCGTGCGCCGTCGGCCCCAGGGCCGGGAGCTGTCTGCGCTCATGGCCGGCGGCCCGCTCCCTCCGGCGCGGATCCGGGCGCTGCTCGGACCGCTGGCCGACGCCATCGCGTACGCCCACGAGGCGGGCGTCGTCCATTACGACCTGCGGCCGGAGATCGTGACGGTCGACACCGCCGGCAGGGCACGCATCACGGACTTCCCGCCCACCCCGCTGCCCGAGGCGGAGCCGTCGCCCTACCGGGCCCCGGAGCAGCTCGCGGCCCGTCGCGTGACGCGGGCCTGCGACGTCTACAGCCTCGGGTGCCTGCTCTTCGAGCTCGCCTCGGGCGAGCGCCCGTTCACCGATGAGGAGGACGCGCAGCGCGCACGGACGTACGCCGACCCGCCGCTGCTCTCGGACGTCGTCCCCGAGATGGCCCTCGCCGATCCAGGCCTCGTCTACCTCTGCGACGACCTGCTGGCCCGCCGCCCGGCAGACCGGCCCACCGCAGAGGACGCCGCCGACGAGCTGCAGACGGCGCCGACGCCGCTCGAGGCGTGGCAGGCGGCCCCGGCCCTGGCCCCTGCCGCTCCCGCACCCGCACCAGCTCGGCCGAAGACGGCGCGCCGGCGCCGCCCCTGGATCCTGGCCGGGGCCGCGCTCGCCGCCGCCGTGGCCGTCCTCGCCCTGGCGTGGCCCGGTTCGGGCGGGGGCCTCCCGCGAGGGCGGCAGGGCGCGCCGGCGACGGAGCCTGCCCAGCCCGCGACGCTCGTCTCGCTCCCGTCGGGCAGCTGCGGCCTTGACGTCCCGCGGGGCTGGACCGTCGCGTGGGCGGACCTCAACCGCGGCGTCACGTGGCACAACGAGGTGCAGGCCCCCGGCGGCGCCACCGTCCTCTCGTGTGACGTCTCCCAGCAGTACGGCCGCACCGATCCGCGCCGGAAGGCCCTCGAGGCCCGCCGGACCCTGGCCGCCGCCCCCGGCTACCGCCAGCTCCAGTTCGGTTCGACGAGGATCGCCGGCCGGCAGGCGTTCGTGTGGCGGTACCGGATGCGCCAGGGGCCCGGCCTCGTGGACGTGCGGTACGCCTTCTTCCCGGACGGCGTCGACCTCCGGGCGCAGGCGCCCGCACAGGCGGCCCGCCGGGTCGAGCCCACGCTGAACGCCGCGTTCGCCTCCTACCGCGGCCGCCTCGTCGCGCCGGGACACGATCCGGACACCGCGGCAGCGGCGGCTCGGGCGTCCACGCCGTCCAGCACCGCGACCGTTCAGGAAGCCTCGGCCGGCCGATAGACTGAGCGACGGCCCGCGAGGCCGCGTGGTGAGAGTAGCTCAGTTGGTAGAGCCCCCGGTTGTGGTCCGGGCGGTCGCGGGTTCGAGTCCCGTCTCTCACCCTCTTCACCATGCGGAAAGCCGTGCTAGGAACCGGTTTCAAAATGATCCTGTGAGTCTCATTTTGAAACCGGTTCTAAGAGGTCGGTGCGGGTGCAATGCCGTGACGTACGAGGTCTCGGACGAGTTCGTCGTGGCGTTCAACTGCCATTGCTCGAACTGCCGTGCCACGACAGGCTCGGCGTTTCTCCCCTGGGGCGAGATCGAGCGCGAGAAGCTGAGGGTCACGAAGGGGGAGGGCTCCTTGATGCCGGTCGGCGACGCCGGCGGGGACCACGAGATGCGCTGTCGAGAGTGCAGCTCACTTCTCTACTGGACCCTGCGCGACGGCACGCACGTCCGCGTCCCGTACGGGACACTCGTCGATGAGCCGGCGCTCAAGCCGACCGCGCACATGTTCGTCGGCTCGAAGGCTCCGTGGTACGAGATCCTCGACGACCTCCCCCAGCACGTCGAGTATCCCTGGTCCTAGAGCAGATCGACGTCTTCGGTCGGCACCACGACTCGCCCGGAGCGCGCGACGGCTGATCGAGTGCGTTGCCGTACGCTGAGAGCAGTGGCCGTCGGCAACCCTGCGAGCGCGCTCTCCAGATTGAAGATCGCCTGCGAGTGGCTCGCCGCCGCGCGCAGCCCGGCGGAGGCGCTCGCCGCGGCCTCGGTCGCCGACCCGCTGGTCTGCGGCGCCGCGCTCGCCGGCTCGGTGCCGGAGAGGGGTGAGCGCCGCATCGTGGGCGCCGGCGCCGACGAGCAGCTGGCCGCAGCGCTGATCGAGACGGCCCCAGGGGATGCGGTCTCGGCCGGCGAGGCGATCCTCCTGCAGTCGATCGCGGGCGCGGACGGGCGATCGGCCGCCGTCCTCCCGCTCTCGCGCCGGCCCGCGCCATCTCGGCGTCCTGGCGCTCGTCTTCTCGGAGGAACGCCGTTTCGACGACGTCGAGCAGCTCCTCCTGCATGCCCTCGCCGACGAGTATGGGCTCTGGCTGCAGGAGGAACAGCTGCGCGTCAGCGAGCAGCGCCTCGAGCGCGAGCTGGCGCGCTCGGATGCGCTCCGGCTCGCCCAGGACCAGCTGGCGGCGGTTCAGACCATCATCGACGAGAACCCCACCAGCCTGGACGAGATGCTCCAGGCGGTCCTTCACGCCATCACGAGCGCCCTGCACACCGACTACGCCGTGGTCCTGGTGGCGAACGAGAGCCGCGGCACGCTCCAGGCGCGCGCGACCGTCGGGCTCGAGGAGGAGATCGCAGAGAGCATCGACGTCGGCGTCGGGCGGGGGTTCGCAGGCACGATCGCGGCCACGCGCCGGCCCTGGGTGGTCGAGAACGTGGCCGACATCACGGTCGTGAGCCCGTACCTGCGCGAGCGGGCGCACTCGATCGTGGGCGTCCCGCTCGTGGCCGAGGGCAATCTGGTGGGCGTCCTGCACACGGGCACGGCCACCAGCCGGCGGTTCGACCAGGGCGAGCTGACCGTCCTCCGCCTCGCGGCCGAGCGCATCGCGCCGGCGATCCAGCGAACCCGTGCGTACGAGCTTCAGCACCACATCGCCTCACAGCTCCAGCAGACGCTGCTGCCGCGGACGCTGCCGCGGATCGCGGGTGTCGAGCTGGCCGCGCTCTTCCGCGCCGGCGGGGACGGCGTCGACGTCGGGGGCGACTTCTACGACATCTTCCCCGCGGGCGACGACCAGTGGATCATCCAGCTCGGCGACGTCTGCGGGCACGGGCCGAGCGCGGCGGCCGCCAGCGCCCTCGTGCGCGCCGCCGTGCGGACGCTGGCGCACGCGGGCCCCCCGCCGGCGGAGCTGCTGGAGGGGGCCAACCGCGTGCTGCGGCTCGCCGACGAGTACGACGTGTTCTGCACCATGCTGGTGGCGTGCGTGGACGCGTCGGCGCCGGGGAAGGTGCGGCTGACGGTGGCGCGGGCGGGCCATCCGCCGCTCCTGGTCGTCCGCCACGGCCGAAACGAGCTCGAGGTCGTCGAGCCGGACGGCCCGGTCCTCGGGGTGGTCGAGCAGCCGTCCTACGGCGAGAGCGAGGTCACCCTTCACCCCGGCGACGCAGCGCTGTTCTACACGGACGGCCTGTTCGAGCGGACGCCCGGCATCTCGGACGAGCAGGGCCTGCACGACCTGGTGACGGCGTGGCGGGACATCCCCGCGAGCGAGATGATCGGCCGACTCGAGACGGCGCTCGGCACGGCGCCCAACCGCGACGACATCGCCGTGGTCGCCCTTCGTGTCCCGCCGGAGTAGACGCTGACGGCAGCTCCGGCCGTGGACTGGCTGGTCGCCTCCGGCGATCCCGCCGTCGCGCTGCTCGCGCGCCGTGACCTGCTCGGGGAGGACGTCGACGACCCCGACGCCGTCCTGCGCAGCCGCAGGGTCCGGGCGCTTCTGGCCGGCCAGCAGGCGGACGGAGGCTTCGACGTCCGGCCCTACAGCAAGTGGACCGGCGCACACTGGCGCCTCGTCTCCCTGGTCGAGCTCGGCCTGCCGGCGGGCGAGCCGCGGGCCGTGGCCGCCGCGCACGTGGTGCTCGACTGGCTGGCGAGCCCGCGACGGCGCGTCCGGGTCGTCGACGGCCTCCCCCGCCGCTGCGCGTCGATGGAGGGGAACGGGCTCGCGGTCGCCTGTCGCCTCGGGCTGGGCGGCGATCCGCGGGCCGAGACGCTCGCGCGCGGGCTGGTCGCATGGCAGTGGCCCGACGGCGGCTGGAACTGCGACCCGAAGGCCACGGGACGCCGCTCGTCCTTTCACGAGTCGCTCATCCCCGCCTGGGCCCTGCACGAGTACTCGAAGGCCACCGGGGCGCCGTGGGCCCGGGAGGCGGCGCTGCGCACGGCGGAGCTACTGCTCGACCATCGGCTGTTCCGCGCGCTCTCGACCGGCGAGGCCGTCAGCCCGGCGTGGCTCCGCCTCCGGTACCCGCCGTACTGGCACTACGACATCCTCCACGCGCTGCTCGTCCTCTCCCGGATGGGCCTGGCCGGCGATCCGCGCGCGGCCGACGCCCTCGCGGTGATCCGGGAGAAGCAGCTTCCCGACGGACGCTGGCGGGCCGACGGCGCGTGGTGGCGGCCACCCGGCAGCGATGGCGGCGGCCGCGAGGTGGTCGACTGGGGCCGAAGTGGGCCCAACGAGATGATCACCCTGAACGCCTGCCGCGTGCTCGCCGCGGCTGCCGCCTGAGCGTCGCCGGGGACCTCCGGCCCGACCGCCCCCGTATCCCGGCCATGCGCCACAGGTGGATCGTGCTGTTCGCCGCCCTGGTCGTCTTCGCCGGCGTGCTCACGGGCGCCACGTCCGCGGGCCGCGCGACGACGATGGGGCCACGGCCGATCGCGCTCATCACCGCCGAGACCGAGAACGAGGTGCTGGTCGTGTCCCTCCCGGACGGCGGGGTCGTCCGCCGACTGCGCCTCCCGCAGGGCCCGCAGACCGTCGCCGCCGCCCCCGGCGGCCCGGCCGTGGTGGTCAGCCCGCGCGCTGGGGCCGTCGCCATCGTCGGTCCGTCGTTCACCGCGCCGCACGTCCTGCGCGGCTTCCGCTCGCCACAGCTCGCGGCGATCACACCGGACGGCCGCTGGGCCTACGTCACCGAGGCGGCGCGCGGCAGCCTCTCCGTGATCGACCTGGCCCGCCAGAGGGTCGTTCGCCGCGTGCCCGTCGGCCTCGGCGCCCACCATCTCACCATCAGCCCCGACGGCCGCCGCACCTGGGTGGCCCTGGGTGAGCACGCCACCACCGTCGTCATCCTCGACACGAGCCGCCCGGACCGGCCGCGCGTGCTGGCCAGGCTCACGCCGCCGGGCACCGCGCACGACCTCGCGTTCGCGCCGGACGGCCGCACCGTGTGGGTGACCTCGGCGACCTTGCCCGACGTCGCGGTCATCGGCGCCCACAGCGGTCGTGTGGAGGCGCGAATCCCCGCCGGGCCGCCGCCGCAGCACGTGGTCTTCGGCGCAGGCACCGCCTATCTGACCAGCGGCAACGCGGGCACCGTGGAGGCGGTGGACCCGCACACGTACACCGTGCTCGCCCGGGCCCGCATCCCGATCGGCTCGTACAACCTGGCGGTGGCCGGGGACGTCCTGGTGACGACATCGCTCTCGAACGGGGCGGTCACGGAGCTGACCGCCCCTGGCCTCCACCGGCGCTTCAGCCGCGCCCTCGCCCCGGCCACCCGTGAGGTGGCGATCATCCGGCGGTGAAGGTGGCTTCGGCGACCGTGCCCAGGCCGCCGAGCACGGCGCCCCCGTGGACCGTGGCCACGATGTTGGGGGCGAACGCGAACGGTTCGATGGCCACGCTCGTGACCGAGATCAGGTTGGGGCTGAACCCGCCGCCGGCCTGGTAGACCTCGATCTCGGCGATCAGCCCGAAGGACGCGGCGAGCGCCTTCTGCACGCCGTCGACGACGGCCGCCTGGAGCTCCGCTCCCTGCGCGCCCAGGTTCACGTTCACGTCAGCCGGGCCTGCCGGCTCCGCCACCACGACGCGCGTATCCGCGGGCCCGCTCGCCGGGCTCAGGTTCAGGGCCAGCCTGTAGGTGAACTGCTCGGGGATGATGCCGCTGACCACGGCGATGCCCTCGACCGTGACCACGTAGTGGCCGGCCGGGTCGGCCCCGGCGTTCACGTTCAGGAGCTGGAACCCCTCGCCGGACAGCTCGAGGATGCGGTCGCGCAGGACGCCCACGCCCCCGTCGTCGGCGTCCAGCCGCACCGAGCCGGCCTGCGACGGCCCGGAAGACCACGATGCGCGTGTCGAGCACGGTGATCGACGGCGGCCCGGGCAGCCTGTCCAGCTTGCCCGAGCGAAAGAACGGGAGCTGTCCCGGGTCCGCCACGGTGATGGCCCAGAAGGCCCCGTGCGGGAGCGGCTCACCCTGGAAGAGCGCCACCCCGTTCTGGACCGGCACGCTGTTGAACGTCTTGCCGATGTTGCCGGCGCCGTCGACGAAGAAGAAGGTGGCCTGCTGGCCCGTCGCCGGCGGCGAGCCGGCCGGGCCGATGATGGCGATCGGCACCTGCTGCGTCAGGGTCCCCCCGGTCACACCGGGACGGGGCCTGCGAGTTGGGCCTGGCCATTCGCGCATCCGCCCATCGTAGGACTCCTGGGGCCCCCCGTCAGCGCGGAAGCTTCAGCGCGCCCTGCCGACCATAGGCCCGCACGAGGGAGCGGAACAGGCCGCCGTCGTCGTCGGCGGAGAGCGAGGGCCGCGTGTTCCCGTTGATCGGCGCCGGGTTGGTGACCCCGTCGTGCTGGGCGTCGCACGCGCATGTCGTCCCCGGCCCGCCGCCTCCGAAGAGGAAGCCGATGTAGCCCGCCTTCACGTACGACCGCAGGTGCGCCCGCCCCGAGGCGCCGTTCAGCAGCCACTGGACGCGGTTGTCCTGATAGTGGCCGGTGGTGTCGTTCATGGCCCGCATGAGCGTGTTCCCGAGCGGGATCTGCCAGGCCGCCATGCGGATGCCGGCCCGTCGCACGAAGGTCCGCCCGTAGAGCAGGTGGCGGTGGAAGTCGGCCGGCGTGAACCAGGTCTTGCTGTTCCCTTGCGTCTTCTCGTAGTAGCCGGCGTCGCGGTCGGAGAAGTCCTCGAAGGAGAGGTCGAAGGCGGCGTGGAGGGAGCGGTAGAACGCGGCGGACCGGGTGGCATAGGCCACCACGGCGCGGTCGGGCGGGTCCTCGTAGACGATGTCGTGCCGCGTCCCCCACCCGCTCATGTGGTACGCCAGGATCACGTTCGGGGCCAGGCGGGTGCGGAGCTGCACGATCTCCTGGGCGAACCCGGCCGCATTCTGGGGAAGCCCGTCGGGGACGACGGCCGGCACCGTGGCCGCGTCGTCGCCCTGCGCGGCCTGCTCGATGTAGCCCCACAGGTCGGGCTCGACGTGAAGGACGACCGGGGTGCGGCCGGCGGCCCGCTGGAAGAAGCGCGTCAGGTCGGCCCAGTACTCCCGCATCGTGTCGGGGTTGCGAAGGTTGGCCAGGTCCGCCTGCTGCTCGCCCCCGCCCGCGCCCGGCTTTGACTGGAGAAGCATGTAGTACGAGAAGACCGGGACGATGTGGGCGACCCGCGACTCGGCCACGTAGCGCGAGACGAAGCTTCCGCCGGGATCCCAGGTGAACCAGCCCGCGCCCGTGTTCACGCCACCGGAGAGGTACTGGTAGCGGAAGCCGTAGCGGCCGCTCGACCGCAGGGCGTGCGCACCGCCGGGCGGGTCGGTCAGGCCGATCTGCAGGGTCGTCGGCCACCCGTGCGGAAGCGGTGGAAGGCCGCTCCGCAGTGGCGCGGCCTGGGCGCCGGCGGCCACGGCCAGGACGGCGGCCACGACGGCGAGGCGGCTCCGCATGGCGCTCTACGTTAGGCGGCGATCCGGCTGAAACGGTGCCGAGTGCCGTTCGTTGAGTGCATTGTCGCGGATGTCGCGCGCCCTGGCGGGGTGGAAGCTCTCGCCAGAGGCGCGGCCGGCGAGGTCGCCATATCACTACGGATATGGGCGACCCTCACGGCCACCCTCTCGGCTTGCCCCACCCTCGCCAGGTCATCACGCCACATCCGCGACAGTGCACTACGTTGCTGCCGTGGCCGGCACGGCAGCCATCGAGACGCATGGGCTGGAGAAGCGCTTCGGCTCGGTCGTCGCCCTCGGCGGCGTCGACCTCTCCGTCGAGGCCGGAAGCATCTACGGACTGCTGGGCCCGAACGGGGCCGGCAAGACCACCACCGTCCGCATCCTGACCACGCTGCTCCGTCCCGACGCCGGGACCGCCCGGGTGGCCGGCATCGACGTCGTGCGGGACGCGCCGAAGGTGCGCGAGCACATCGGCCTCGCCGGCCAGTACGCCGCCGTGGACGAGAACCTCACCGGCTTCGAGAACCTGGAGATGGTCGGGACGCCTGTACCACCTCGGCCGCCGGCCCTCCCGCGACCGGGCGAACGAGCTGCTGGGCGACTTCGACCTCAGCGACGCGGGCCACCGCCTGGTGCGCACGTACTCCGGCGGCATGCGCCGGCGCCTCGACCTGGCCGCCGCCCTGGTGGCCCGCCCGCCGGTGCTGTTCCTCGACGAGCCGACCACCGGCCTCGACATCCGCAGCCGCATCGGCCTGTGGGAGGCCATCGAGGCGCTGGTCTCGGAGGGCACCACGGTCCTGCTGACCACGCAGTACCTGGACGAGGCCGACCGCCTGGCCTCGCGGCTCGCGGTGGTCGACCACGGGCAGGTCATCGCCGAGGGGACGCCCGACGAGCTGAAGTCCCAGGTCGGCGGGGACCGGCTCGAGGTCCACCTCGACGACGGCGATCGCCGCGAGGAGGCGATGGACGTGCTCGCCGTCATCGCGGACGGCACGCCCGCCCTCCTGGACGGGGCCGTCTGCGTCCCGCTGCGCCGGCGCTCGGGGGCGATCGCGGCCGCGGTGCGGCGCCTGGACGAGGCCGGCATCGGCATCGACGACATCCTCGTGCGCCGCCCCACGCTCGACGACGTCTTCCTCCGGCTGACCGGCCACGCCGCCGAGGAGGACCAGGAGGACACCGAGGAGGCTGCGACACGGAACGGGCGCCGCCGCGGGAAGGTGAAGACGTGAGCGCGGCCGCGGTCACCGTCCGCAACGGGCTCGCGGACACGCTCGTCCTGGCCAAGCGGAGCCTCCTGCGCATCCCCCGCCAGCCCGACCTGCTGGTCGGGTTCACGGTCCAGCCGGTCATCTTCGTCCTGCTCTTCGTCTACGTCTTCGGCGGGGCGATCCACACGCCCGGGCATCGACTACGTCGACTACCTGATGCCGGGGATCATCGTGCAGACGATGACGTTCGGCGGCTTCGTCACCGCGCTCGGCCTGTCCGAGGACATGAAGAAGGGCCTCATCGACCGCTTCCGCTCGCTGCCGATGTCCCGCTCGGCCGTGCTCACCGGCCGCACGCTGGCCGACGTGGGCACCAACGTCATCCAGCTCGCGGTCATGCTGGTGGTCGGCTTCATCGTCGGCTTCTCGTTCTCCACCTCGGTCGGCGAGGTGCTGCTCGGGATCGTCCTCCTGCTCCTCATCGGCTACGCGTTCTCGTGGGTGTTCGCCTTCATCGGGCTGACCGCGTCGTCCCCCGAGGCCGCGAACGCCTACAGCTTCATCGTCATCCTGCCCCTGACGTTCGCCTCCTCGGCCTTCGTCCCGGTGGCCAGCATGCCGAGCTGGCTGCAGGACGTTCGCCAAGGTGAACCCCATCACCACGATGGTCGACGGCGGTGCGCGCCCTCTTCGTGGGCACGCCGGCGCACAACGACGTCTGGGGCGCCTTCGTGTGGGTGATCGGGATCAGCGTCGTGTTCGGCGTCCTCGCCGTGTGGCGGTATCGCCGGACCGTCAGCCGCTGAGGCCCACGCGCGCGCCGGGCCCGGACACCGCGTGGGCGTCCGGGCCCGGGACGGAGGGGTCCACCGGGGCGGCCGGGGAGTTTGAGAACCCTGAAGTCAGCCGCCGCCGGGCGCGTGTGCGCGTGGTGCACGGCCGGCCGGCTGCGCCGAGGGCGCGCCGGTCGACCGCTCGGCGCTGGCCACCAGGCGCCGGATGTCGATCGTCGTCTCGGGGGCCGGGCGGCGGCGGAGCCACCGGCGGCGGGGACCGGCCGAGCGACGCAGCGTCTCGGCATGCTCACGGGCGAGCGCGAGCCGGACGCCGGGGTCGGGCATGACCTGCATGTCGACTCCTTCCCTCTGGGGAACGCTGGCTTCGAGTCAATTTCCATCGAACTCGAAGTTCTTGACGTCGAGCATAACTGCCCGACCTCTTGACGTCAAGAAGATCGCGTTGGAATATTCAAGTGATGAGCGAACCCGATCCCGAGCCGTCGAGCTCGCCGCCCGAGGGCGACTCGATCGACGGCTACTTCGAGGATTGGGCCCGCGAGCTTCCCGCCCTGGACATGACGGTCGAGGGGATCGTGGAGCGCGTCCTGGCGCTCAACCGCTACATCCGGCGAACGATGGACGAGACGCTCGCGGAGGTCGGTTTGAACTTCGGCGAGTGGAGCGTCCTCGGCAGCCTGCGCCGCCCCGGGCCGCCCTACCGCCGGCCCGCGGGCGACCTGGCCAAGCGCTCGGGCATCACCAGCGGGGCCATGACCAACCGCCTCGACCGGCTGGAGGCTCTCGGCCTCGTCCGCCGCGTCGCCGATCCGAACGACCGGCGCACGGTGCTGGTCGAGCTCACCGAGGCGGGCCACGCGGCCTGGGAGCAGTCGGTGGGAGCCCAGGCGGCCAAGGAGGCGCTCGTCGCCGGCGCCGCCATGGACGAGGCCGAGCAGAAGCAGCTGAACGACCTGCTGCGCCGCATGACCCGGGCGTTCGAGCAGGCGGGCATGGACCCGCACCCCAAGTAGCGATCCCGTCAGGCGACGTCGAAGCGGATGGGCTGCGCGCCCTCCCACAGGCAGCGCTCGCCGAGCTCGCGCAGGTGGTCCTGGCCCTCGACGAGGGTGAGGAAGTGGTTGCCGGCGAGCTGGCCGACGATGCTGGCGAAGCGCGTCCCGCCGTACGGGAACAGGATCTCCGTCTCGCTCGGCCCGCCCGGGTAGAGCAGGATCTGGCCCGGGGCGGGATAGCTGGTGGCGTTCTCGCCGCCCAGGCCCGTCTGCAGCTCGCCGAGCGGGATCCAGCAGGATTCACCGCTCCAGCGCACGTGGATGAGCCGGTTCTCGAAGGGCAGCAGGCGCCGGAAGGCCGCGCAGGTCGCCGGGGCCCGGTCCTCCTCGAACCGCGCCGTGAAGGCGAAGGGCCCGGCGGTGATGCGAAGGTCCGACACGAGGCTCAGCTCCCCCGGTACGTGCTGTAGGCGAACGGGGTGACCAGCAACGGGACGTGCAGGTGGGCTGCCGGATCGGCCACGCCGAAGGACACGGGGACGCGGTCGAGGAACCGCTCCGCGGCCGGCGCGCCGAAGTAGTCGCCCACCGCGAAGACGAGCTCGTAGCGGCCGGCCGCGAGCGCCTCGCCCTCGAGCAGCGGCTGTGCCGTACGGCCGTCAGGCCCGGTCGCGGCGGTGGCCACCACGGTGCGGGCGCCGTCGGCTCCGAGGCGGGCGAGCTCGATCTCCACCCCTGCCGCGGGGAGGCCGCGGGTCAGGTCGAGGACGTGCGTCGTAAGCCGCCCCATGGTCAGCCCTCGCGCTGCAGGACGAGGGCGATCGTCCCCGGTGCCGGGAACGCGGCGCTGTAGACGGCGCGGCCGGAGGCCTCGTCCCGGGCCACCGGCGCCGGGGTGAGGTTGCGCGCCTCGAAGCCCGCCTGGGCCAGTCCGGGATGGCGGTCGAGCAGGCGCAGGCCCATCTCGTGCACGAGCTGCTGGATGGAGGCGCTGCGGAACCCGGCGAAGGTCTCCACCACCTCCGCGCGGAGGTCGGCGGGCGGCACGTGGCGGTCCGTGCCGCCCAGGGCGTCCGCCACCTCCAGGTAGCGCCAGCGGACGTCCAGCCCGAGGCAGAGCGGCCGGTCCTCGCGCTCGGGGAGCGTCGTGTAGTGGTCGCGCACGAAGCCGGAGAAGGCGCTGCCGGTGGTGGTCAACAGCTCGAGCCCGGTCCAGCGGCACTCGTGCTCGGTGAGCTCGATCCCGCCGGCGCCGCGCCGCAGGCCGAGGGTGGCCCCGGCGCGGTCTCCGCCCGCCCGCACGTAGCTCGACCCTGCACCCGTCTGCCGGAACCCCAGCTCACGGGCCGACAGGCGCAGGGCCTCCATCTGGTCGTACGTCTGCAGGAAGCCGCGGCCAAGGTGCTCGAGGAGGCCCTCGAGCGTCGTGCCCGGGTACGAGGCGGACTCCTCGAGGATGAAGTTCTTGATCGAGTCCGTGGCCACGACGTCGCGGTTGTCCCCCTCCGTGTACGACGCCAGGAAGCGCGAGCCGAAGACCTCCACTGCGACGTCGCAGGCCAGGAGCGACCCGCCGTCCACCCTGTACACGGGGACGCCCTGCTTGCCGTAGGCGATCTCGCGCCTCACGCGTCCACGCGCTCCTCCAGGCGGAGACGGGCGATGTCGCCGATCTCGGCCAGGGCCACCGTCAGCTCGTCGCCGGGCGCGTGGCCGAGCCGCTCCTCCAGGGTCGTGACGATCTCCTCAGGCCCTCTCCCCCGCACCCGGATGACGGCCGGGAAGCCGAACCGGTCCCGGTAGGCGACGTTCACCGCGGCCAAGCGGGAATCAAGGTCGCCGTCCAGGCTGTCGAGCCCCGCGCCCGCCTGCTCGCGCGAGGACTCGGCGCTGAGGGCCGCCGCGCGGGCGGCGATCCCGGCCAGCTCGGGGTGGGCGCGGACCAGGGCGAGCCGTCGCTCTTCCGGCGAGCGCCCGACGACGGCGACCATCGCCGCGACCAGCGCCTCGCGGCCGGCGAAGGGGCGATCGTCCCAGGCTTCGGCGGCCACCCACGGCGAGCCCTCCCAGATCCCGTCGAGGGCCTGGGTGAACGCCTGCCGGTCGAGCCCGTTGAGCTCCTCCACCGTCACGAGAGCACGCCCGCCCGGTCGTGCAGGCGCCGGGTGGCTGAGGCCGCCTCGCGGGCCACCGCCTCCACGTCGGCCGTGCGGAGCTCGCCGTTCTCGACCACGACGCGGCCGCCCACGGTCAGGAGCGCGAGCTCCGCGCGGGGGCCGAGCACCAGCGCCGCCACCGCGTCGTCGATGCCGGCGTGGCCGAGATCATCCAGGCGCCAGAGCGCGAGATCGGCGATCTTGCCCGGCTCCAGCGAGCCCAGCTCGTCCTCCCGTCCCAGGCAGCGCGCTCCACCGATGGTGGCCATGGAGAGCGCCTGGCGGGTGGTGAGGGCGGCCGGCCCGTGCTGCGCCCGGGCGGCGAGGAGCGAGTGGCGCAGCTCGATGGCCAGGTCCCCTGCCTCGTTCGACGCGGCCCCGTCCACGCCCAGGCCCACGGGCACGTCCGCTGACAGGAGGGCGGGCACCGGTGCCGTGCCCGCGCCCAGGCGCGCGTTCGAGCTCGGGCAGTGGGCCACGCCGGTCTGCGTCTGCCCGAAGCGCTCGACCTCGTCCGTGTCGAGGTGCACGCAGTGCGCGAGCCACACGTCGTCCCCGAGCCAGCCGCGGTCGGCCAGGTACTCGACCGGCCGGCAGCCGAAGCGCTCGAGGCAGAACGCCTCCTCCTCGCGCGTCTCGGCCAGGTGCGTGTGCAGGCGGACCCCGCGGCTCCGGGCCAGCTCCGCCGACTCGGTCATCAGGGCGTCGCTCACCGAGAACGGCGAGCACGGCGCCACCGCGACCCGCAGCATGGCCCCGGGCGCCGGGTCGTGCCAGCGGTCGATGGCCGCGGCCGTGGCCGCCAGGATCTCGTCCCGGTCCTCGACGATGTCGTCGGGCGGCAGACCGCCGGCCGAGCGCCCGAGGTCCATCGACCCCCGGCAGGGCTGGAACCGCAGGCCGAGCTCGCGCGCGGCCTCGATCTCGGCCGCCAGCAGGTCGCCGCCGCCGCGGGGGTGGACGTAGTGGTGGTCGGTCGTGGTCGTGCAGCCCGACAGGGCGAGGGCGGCCAGCCCGGCCCGTGCGGCCGGCGCCTCGAGCTCCGCGTCGATCCCGGCCCACACCGGATAGAGCTCGACCAGCCACTCGAAGAGGGTGGCGTTCTGGGCCAGTCCGCGCGTCAGCCACTGGGAGAGGTGGTGGTGGGTGTTGACGAGCCCCGGGGTGAGCAGGCAGCCGCGCCCGTCGATGCGGCGCACCGGGGCGTCGATGGGCGGCGCGGCGCTCGCGCCGACCGAGGCGATGCGGTCGCCGAGGACCACGAGGTGGCCCCAGTCGTGCTCTGTTCCGGCCTCGTCCATGCCGGCCAGCGCGCAGCCCTCGATGACGAGATCGGCCACGCGGCGATGCTACCGGTCGCCCGAGGGCCTCACCGGGCGCTAGGGTTGCGCCGCGTTTTCGTGCTCGACGCCGACGACGACCGAGGAGCAGAGATGCCGCACACGCTCATGTCCATCCACCGGTCCATGAGGACCCATCCGGAGGGTATGAAGCGTGTCGCGGAGCGAGCTGAACCTTGGAATCCTGGCGCATGTAGACGCCGGTAAGACCACTCTCACCGAACGGCTGCTGTACGCGGCCGGCGTCATCGACGAGCCCGGCAGCGTCGATGCCGGTACGACCCAGACCGACTCCCTGGCCCTCGAGCGCCGGCGCGGGATCACGATCAGGTCGGCCGTGGCGTCCTTCGCGATCGGGGACGTTCACGTCAACCTGATCGACACTCCGGGCCATCCGGACTTCATCGCCGAGGTCGAGCGGGTCCTCAGCGTGCTCGACGGCGCGGTGCTGGTGCTCTCGGCGGTAGAAGGGGTGCAGCCCCAGACGCGCATCCTGATGCGGGCCCTGCAGCGGCTGCGTGTCCCCACGCTGCTGTTCGTGAACAAGATCGACCGCCCCGGCGCAGGCGAGGACAGCGTGATCCTGGCCGTCTCGGAGCGGCTGACGCCGGCGGTCATCGCCATGGGAACGGCGCACCGCCTCGGCACGCCCGCCGCCTCCTTCACGCCCTACGAGGCCGGCGATCACGCCCATCGCGCTCGCCTGGCCGAGCTGCTGGCCGAGCACGACGAGGGCATCCTGTCCACGTACGTCGCCGGCGTGCCGTTCTCGTACGCGCGCCTGCGGGTGGACCTGGCCGCCCAGACCGCGCGGGCGCTCGTCCACCCGGTGTTCCTCGGCTCGGCGGCCACCGGAGCGGGGGTCGAGCAGCTCATGGACGGGATCGCCGAGCTCCTTCCCTCATCCACGGGTGACCCGGCCGGGCCAGTCTCGGCCCAGGTCTTCAAGATCGAGCGGGGGACGCGCGGGGAGAAGATCGCCTATGCCCGGATGTTCGTGGGGACGATCCGGACACGCGACCGGCTGTCCCTCGGCGGAGACACGGAGGGGAAGGTCACGGCGATCGAGGTCTTCGAGCGCGGTGGGACGGCGCAGCGCCCGTCCGTCGCGGCGGGCGAGGTGGCGAAGCTGTGGGGCCTGGCCGGGGTCCGGGTCGGCGACCGCGTCGGCGAGCGCGGCGAGGAGAGCGCAGGCGATCACCACTTCCCCCCTCCGAGCCTCGAATCGGTCGTCGTCCCACGCAACCCCGCCGACGGCGCACGCCTCCGGGTGGCGCTCGCACAGCTCGCCGAGCAGGATCCCCTGATCGGCGTCCGGCAGGTCGATGCGACGAATGAGATCTCCGTCTCGCTCTACGGCGAGGTGCAGGGAGAGGTCATCCAGGCGACGCTGATGGAGGACTACGACCTCGACGTCACCCTGCGCGAGTCGTCGCCGATCTGCATCGAGCGGCCCGCGGGCATCGGAGAGGCCGTCGAGATCCTGCATGGGGCATCCAACCCGTACCTGGCCACCGTCGGGCTCCGGATCGAACCGGCCGCCCTCGGCGCGGGGATCGGGCTCCAGCTGGCGGTGGAGCATGACGTGGTCCCCCTCTACATCTACGGGAAGGTCGAGCCGTTCGCCGCGGCCATGGACGAGTACGTCCGCGCCGGCCTCGCGACGGGGCGCTTCGGCTGGCAGGTCACCGACTGCCTGGTGACGATGACCCAGTGTCTCTACAGCGTCCCCGACGGCCCACCGTCGCGGCGCGGGCCGCTCAGCACGGCCGCCGACTTCCGCAAGCTGACCCCGATCGTCGTCCGGCAGGCACTCGAGCGAGCCGGGACGGTCGTGTGCGAGCCGACCGTCCGGGCCACGCTCGAGATCCCGACGGCGGCCATCGGTGCCGTCCAGTCCTCGCTCGCGCGCCTGGGCGGAACGGCGCAGTCATCGTCGCCCCGTGGCGCGCTCACGACCATCGAGGCCGTGCTTCCCGCGGCCCGTGCGCAGGACCTCCGGCGCCGGCTGCCGGAGCTGACGGGCGGCGAGGGCGTGCTCGAGACAACCTTCGCCGGCTACGCCCCCGTGCAGGGCGAGCCGCCCAGGCGAGGGTCCCAGCCGCCAGGGGGAGCCCGGCTATAACTCCCCCATGGCCCTCATCGCCGGGGACCAGCGCATCGTCACGGTGCTGTTGGCCGACGTCGTCGGATCGACGGCGATCGGCGAGCGCCTCGGTCCCGAGCGCTCGAAGTTCCTCTTCGACGAGATCGTCGGACTGATGGCGGCGTCCGTGCGCCGCTTCGACGGCACCGTGGCGCAGCTCCCGGGCGACGGCCTCATCGCGCTCTTCGGCGCGCCCGTCGCCCACGAGGACGACGCCGAGCGCGCCGTGCGCGCCGCGCTGCTCATGCAGCGGCGGATCGCCGCTACGGCGAGACGTCGAGAGCGGCTACGGCATCACGGTGGGGGTGCGCGTCGCCATCAACACCGGGCCGGTGATCGTCCCCGCCGACGGGGACCTCGACGTGGCCGAGCGCTACAACGCGCTCGGCGACACCGTCAACGTGGCCGCCCGGCTGCAGGCGGAGGGCACGAGGGCGGCATCGTCGTGGCCGCGAGACCGAGCGGCAGGTGGAGGAGACGTTCGAGCTCGAGTCGCTCGGCGAGGTCGAGCTGCGCGGGCGGCAGGCCGCTGTCGAGGCCTTCCGCGTCACGGGCGACCGCTGGCCGAGCGACCAGCGCGACCCGGTCGTGCCGCTCGTCGGCCGTGACTTCGAGCTGGCCGTGCTCGAGCACTCCGTCGACTCGATCGCCGACGGCAGCGGCGCGATCATCTCGATCACCGGCGAGTCGGGCATCGGCAAGTCGCGGCTCGCCGCGGAGCTCAGGCGCCGCGCCGGCGACCGCATCTGCTTCCTCGAGGGCCGCGCGTCGGCTTACGGCGAGAGCACGCCCTACTGGCCGATCCGCGACCTCCTGCGCGGCTGGCTCGGCGTCGGCGTCGACGCCCCCGAGGCGCGGGTCCGGCTCGAGCTGAAGGCCGCGCTCGGCCCTGGGCCGGGGCCGACGCCTCGGCCAGTACCCCCTCCTGGCCCGGCTGCTCGGCCTCCCGCTCGAGGCCGAGGCGGACGACGCCGTGCGCGAGCTCAGCCGCGAGAGCCTGCAGCAGCAGACGTTCGCGGCCGTGGCCGACCTGCTCGAGGCCCTCGCCGAGGACCGCCCGATCTGCATCGTCCTCGACGACCTGCAGTGGGCCGACTCGCTCACGCTCGAGCTCGTCGAGGACCTGCTGGCCGTCACCGACGAGGGCGCGTCGGCCTCATCCTGATCTACCGCGCCGACCGCGACCGCGGCGCGTGGCGCCTCGGCGAGCACGCCCGCCAGCTCTTCCCGCACCGCTACCGCGAGATCGAGCTGCGCCCGCTGGCCCCGGACGCGAGCCGCGAGCTGGTCGAGGCGCTCGCCGGCGGCGAGGTGCCCGCGTCGCTGGCCGACGCTGCTCGCCGAGCGCGCCGGCGGCAACCCCTTCTTCCTCGAGGAGGCGCTGCAGGACCTGATCGAGCGCGGCGCGCTGCGCCGGGCGAACGGCGACTGGGAGCTCGCCGACGGCCATGACCTCGCGGTGCCGACGCTCGTGCAGGGCGCGCTGCAGGCCCGCCTCGACCGCCTGGCCCCGGCCACGCGCGAGGTCGTCTGCGTCGCCGCGGTCATCGGCCGCCGCTTCGGGCTGCCGCTGCTCGAGAAGAGCGCCGCCATGGCCGAGCTGCCCGCGGCGCTCTCCGAGCTCATGCGCCTCGACCTCATCGTCGAGGTCAGCCGCCGGCCCGCTCCGGAGTACCGCTTCCGCCACGGCCTCGTGCAGGAGGTGGCCTACGGCAGCCTGCTCGAGCCCGCGCGGCGCGAGCTGCACCGCCGCATCGGCGAGGCGCTCGAGGACGCTCTACGGCGACGCCCCCGAGGAGGTCTACGGCCTCCTGGCGCACACTTCGCCGAGGCCGACGACGCCGAGCGCGCGGCGCGCTACCTGCTGCTCGCCGGCGACCAGGCGCGCGCCGTCTACGCCGACCACGAGGCGGTCGAGCACTACCGGCGCGCGCGCGAGTTCCTGCGCCGCTCGGTGACGACGCCGGCGCCCGCGACGACGCTCTTCAAGATCGCGCTCATCCACCACCTGGCGTTCGACTACGAGGCCGCCGAGGACGCCTACGACGCCGCGTTCCTGTGCCGCGTGGAGGAGTCCCCGGCCACGCCGCCGACGGCCCACATGACGGCTGCCATGGGCCATCCACGCGCCGTGACCCCCGGCGAGGCGTACTCGAGCGACGCGGCCATCGTCATCGAGCAGCTCTTCCGCGGGCTCCTGCGGGTCGACCACGACCTCAACGTCGTGCCCGAGCTGGCCCCGAACATGAACGTCTCCGCCGACGGCCTGACGTACCTCTTCATGCTGCGCGAGGACGCGCGCTGGAGCGACGGCCACCCGCTCACCAGCACGACTTCGTCTACGGCTGGGACCGACTGCGCGAGGAGGGCGGCGAGCTCGCATTCCTGCTCGAGGACATCGAGTCGGCCGAGGCGCTCGACGACTGGACGCTCGAGGTCAGGCTGCGCGAGCCGCGCAACTACTTCCCGTACGTGCTCGCCTCGCACTGGGCGTACCCCTGGCCCAAGCACGTGTGCGAGGCGCACGGCCCGGACTGGCGCTTGCCCCCGAACGTGGTGGGCAACGGCCCGTTCATGATCACCAGGATGGACGACGAGGGCGCAGAGCTCGTGGCCAACCCGCACTGGACCGGCCCGCGCGGCAACGTGGCCAGCGTCGACCTGCGGTTCTACGCCGCCGGACGGGAGCCCAGGGCTCCGGCCGACTGGATGAGCGGCTTGCTCGACCTCCGGGTGGCCGACAATCGCGACGAGGCGTTCGACGCGCCCGACACGGTGCTCGAGTCGGCGCCGCTGCTGGTGACCCAGTACCTCGGCTTCAACGCTCGGATGCCGCCGTTCGACCACGAGCTCGTGCGGCGGGCCTTCGCCCACGCCACCGATGTGGAGGCGATCGTCGAGCGCACGAGCCCGACCACGCGTCCCGCCGTGCGCGGCGGCCCCATCCCGCCCGCCATGCCGGGGCACACCGACGGCATCGCGCCGGGCTTCGACCTCGAGCTGGCCCGCAAGCTCCTGGCCGACGCCGGCTACCCCGGCGGGCAGGGCCTGCCGGAGATCCGTCTGGTCGGCCCGGCCTGGTGGGAGGGGTCGGGGATCGAGGAGCAGTGGGCCGCCCTCGGGGCCAGAGTGACGGTGGAGATCACCGCATCGGGACACAGCTGCAGCCCTCCCGAGGCGAGCAACGCCCACGCATGGGTGGCCGGGTGGACGGCCGACTATCCCGATCCAGACGGCTTCTACCGGGGGCTGTTCGCGGCCAGGAACTGGCCGTTCCACCTCGACGAGGAGATCATGGGCCTGTTCGCCACGGCCCGCGCGTCGCGGGACCGCGACGAGCGGCTGCGGGCCTTCCGCGAGCTCGAGCGCCTCTGGGCGGGCGAGCGCGCGGCCGTGCTGGCCCTGTCGTACTCCCGCAGCCTGCTCCTCCGGCGCCCGTGGCTGCACGCGCTCTCCGCGAACCCCATGTCGGGCCTCCATCTCGAGGAGGTCGTCATCGAGCGGCCGGAGGAGAGCCCTCCGCTGCCCGACATCGGAGACGCGATCCCGTAGCGGGCGCGGGGCCGCTCATGGCACGCTTCTCGCGTGTCGAGCGTCTTGATCGTCGAGGACGACGGCGTCATCGCACGCTCCATGAGCGCGCACCTGCGGCATGCCGGCCTTCAGGTCGAGGTGGCCGAGGACGGCGAGCGCGGCCTGCGCAAGCTCCGCTTCGAGCGGCCCGACGTCGTGCGTCGTCGACCTGATGCTGCCGGGGCTCGACGGCTGGGCCCTGACCGAGCGCGCCCGGCGCCGACGGCATCCGCACGCCCATCATCGTCGTCTCCGCCCGCGGGTCCGAGCACGACAAGGTGCACGCCCTCGAGATCGGGGCCGACGACTACCTGGCCAAGCCCTTCGGCATGCGCGAGCTGGTGGCCCGGGTGCAGGCCGCCCTGCGTCGCAGCCGCATCGCTCCGGTGGTGCGAGCGGGGCGACGAGATCGAGGTCCCCGGGCTGGTCATCGACCCCGACCAGCAGCGGGCCTTCCTGGTGGACGAGGACGGGCGACGCGCGAGGACGCCGGCCTGACGCCCACCGAGTTCCGGCTCCTGCTCACGCTGGCCCAGCAGGCCGGCCGGGCCATGAGCCGCGACGAGCTGCAGCAGCGCGTCTGGCACGTCCCCTACCGGCCGCGCGACCGGTCGGTCGACGTGTGCGTGCGGAAGCTGCGCGAGAAGCTCGACCGCCGCTCCACGCACACCTACCTGCAGACCCACTACGGCGTCGGCTACCGATTCGACGCCGTGCCCCAGAGGGCTGATGCGTCCCCCGCTCCGGGGGCGCCGCTTCTACGCCCCGCTGCGCGCGGCCGCGCACAACGCCGTCGAGGCGGCGACGCTGTGCGCCGAGCTCTACGACCGCTATCCCGAGGCGGGGGACCGCCTGGCCCGCATCGAGGCCGCCGAGGAAGCCGGCGACGAGCTCATCGCCGGCCTGTCGCGGGACCTGCACGGGACGTTCGTCACCCCGCTCGACCGCGAGGACCTGCTCGCCCTGGCCGCCGCGGTCGACGACGTGTGCGACCACATCGAGGAGGCCGCGACCCGCCTCGATCTCTACCAGGTCAGGACCGTGCCGGAAGGCTCGCGCGCCCAGGCGCGCATCCTGCTGCAGGCCTGCGAGCGCCTCTCCGACGCCATCGACCGCCTCCCCGGCCTGCCCAGCTTCCGCACCGAGCTCGAGGACGTGTACGCCCTCGAGGAGGAGGCCGACCGCGTGCGCCGCGACGCCCTCGCACAGCTCTTCGCCGGCGGTGCGGAGCCGCTCGACATCGTCCGCGCCAAGGGCCTGCACGACTGCCTCGAGCAGGCGGTGAATGCCACCAAGGCGGCCGCGCGCGTGCTCGAGGGAATCGCCGTGACGATCGCGCTAGGCAGTGCGGGCGACGTCCCGCAGGGCCACCCGCACCTCGGGCAGCTGCAGCCGGACCTTGGCTCCCGCCCCCGGCGGGCTCTCCACCGTTGCCCGGCCGCCGTGGGCCTCGACGATGTGCTTGACCACCGCCAGTCCCAGGCCGCTGCCCGGCGTGGAGCGCGCGCCGTCGGCCCGGAAGAAGCGCTCGAACACATGGGGCAGGTGCTCGGGCGCGATGCCGACGCCGGTGTCCTCGACGACGATCTCCACCTCACCGCCGCGGCCCTGGACGGCAACCGCCACGTGCGCGCCGGGCCCGGCGTGCTTGAGGGCGTTGTCGACCAGGTTCCCGAGGACGACCTCGAGCAGCGGCGCGCCCACGGGCACCCGCAGCCCGGTGGCGGCGCTGGCAGCCAGGGTCCGCCCCTCGGCCGACGGTCGCGTGCGGCGGTCCTGGACCACCCGCGCGGCCACCTCGCCGGCGTCGCTCGACCCCTCCAGCAGGGCGGTCTCGCCCCGGTCGAGGGCGGCCAGGAGAAGCATCTCGTCCACCAGCTCGCGCATGCGCTGGACCTCACCCTCGACCTGGTGCACGAGCTCGTCGCGCTCGAGGTCGGAGACCGGGAGGGCCAGCGTGTCCACCAGGCCCACGATCCGCTGCAGGGGCGTGCGCAGCTCGTGCGAGACCGAGGCCGAGAACAGCCGCCGGGCCTCGCGGTAGTCGACGTCGCTGGTCACGTCGACGAGCACCGCCACGGCGGCCCGCGCCTCGCCGTCCGGGTGCGAGCGCAGGTGGGCGAGCCAGACCCGGCGGTCGCCCTCCCCCACCTCGACCTCGACCTCGGCCACGGGCGGTCCGTGCAGGACGCCCTGCACGCCGCGGGCCAGCTCCGGCGAGAGGGCGGCCACGGGACTGCCCGCGTCGATGCGCCCGAGGGCGACGCGGGCCATCGCGTTGGCCCGGGCCACGGCGCCGTCGGCCCCGATGACCAGCACCGGAAGCGGCGTGGCCTCGAGCAGGGCCTCGCGCGAGAAAAGGGCGGCCGACAGCTCGTCGCGGTGGACCCGCTGGCGGAGGATGCGCTTCAGGGCCACGGCGGTGGGCTGGGACGGCTCGGCCGCCACCAGCTCCCGCACCTCGCGCCGCTCCCGCCACAGCCAGGCGGCCAGCAGGGCGAGGCCGGCGAGGGCCGCGACGGCCACCACCAGGAGCACGAGGATGACGATCGTCACGTGCGGAAGACTACGTCCCCGGTCTGCCGGTTCCTGGCCCCACGTTGCGCGGGAATCCGGTCCGTCACCATGCGTTCACCGTTTCGACACCGCCCGACCGCAAGGCGGCCGATATGCTGGCAAGGGTGAGGCTCGTCCTGCTGCGGCACGCCACGGCGGCGCCACGCGGCTCGTCCGATCCCGACTCCGAGCGCCCGCTCGTCGCGGAGGGAGAGGCCGAGGCCCGGCACGCCGGCCGGGCCCTGCGCCGGCTCGGCATGGCGCGCATCCCGATCCTGACGAGCCCCTTCGTCCGCGCCACCGGCACGGCCCGGCTCGCGGCCGCCGAGCTCGAGTCCGAGGTCAAGGTGGACCCGGCGCTCGAGCCGGGATTCGGCCCCGACGAGCTGCGGCGCCTGGTCCGGGGCAGGAACGACGACTGCCCTCCTGCTCGTCGGCCACGACCCCGACTTCTCCGAGCTCGTCGCGCGACCTCTCCGGCGCGCGCGTGCGCCTGCCCAAGTGCGGGGCGGCGGCCATCGACCTGCCGAGCGGGCGAGCTGCGCTGGCTGCTGCGGCCCACGCCCTGCGCCTGCTCGCGAGGGCCTCGTGAGCACGCGCTCCAGGACCAGCAGGACGAGCACCGGCAACGGCCGGCGCGCCCAGGGCCGAGCCCGAGACGCGGCTACCTCAACCGCGAGCTCTCGTGGCTCGAGTTCAACGCCCGCGTGCTCGAGCTGGCCCGCGACGAGCGCATCCCCGCTGCTCGAGCGCCTGCGCTTCGTCGCGATCTTCTCGTCGAACCTCGACGAGTTCTACATGGTGCGCGTGGCCGAGCTGCTCGAGTCGGCGCGAGTCCGGCGCGGCCGCGCCCGGTCCGGGCGAGCTCTCGCTGCGGGAGGTGCTCGACCGCGATCGTCGAGCCCGGACGGCCGAGCTCGTGGCCGAGCAGAGCGGCCATGCTCGAGGACGACGTGCTCCCGAGCCCTGGCCGAGCACGGGATGCCGCATCGTCTCCCTCGCCGACTGCGACGACGAGCGAGCGGGCGGAGCTCGCCGCGGCCTTCCTCGGCACGATCTTCCCCGTGCTGACGCCGCTCGCCGTCGGCCCGGGGCGACCGTTCCCGTACATCTCGAACCTCTCGCTCTCGCTCGGCGTGTTCGTGCGCGACCCCGAGACCGGGTCGACCGCCGCTTCGCCCGCGTCAAGGTGCCCGAGGTGCTGCCGCGCTTCTGGCACGGTCGGGACGAGCGGCGGCCGCTACCTGCCGCTCGAGGAGCTGATCGCCGCGCACCTCGGCTCGCTCTTCCCCGGCATGGAGATCGAGGAGCACGTCGCCGTTCCGCGTCACGCGCGACGCCGATCTCGAGATCGACGACGACGCCGACGACCTGCTCTCGGCCGTCGAGAGCGAGCTGCGCCGCCGCCGCTTCGGCGACGTCGTGCGCCTCGAGCTGTGCGAGCGCGATGTCGCCCGAGATGCGCGACCAGCTGGTCCGCCACCTCGGCGTCGACCGCGCGCCACGTGTACGCCATCGACGGCCTGCTCGACCTCGCCGACCTGGCTCGAGCTCGCCTCGGCTCGAGCCGCCCGAGCTGCGCTACCCGCGAGTGGCACGGGCGTGACGCCGCCGCGCCTGCAGCCGCGGCGAGGGCGTCGAGCGCCGACATCTTCGCCGCCATGCGCGAGGGCGACGTCCTCGTCCACCACCCGTACGACGCGCTTCGACACGTCGGTCGAGCGCTTCATCGCGCCAGGCCGTCGACGACCCCGACGTGCTGGCGATCAAGCACACGATCTACCGCACGTCGGGCGACTCGCCGATGGTGCCGATGCTGATCCGCGCCGCCGAGCAGGGCAAGCAGGCGGTCGTGCTGGTCGAGCTGAAGGCGCGCTTCGACGAGGAGCGCAACATCGGCTGGGCGCGCGCCCTCGAGCGCGCCGGCGTGCACGTCGTGTACGGCTTCGTCGGGCCTCAAGACCCACGCCAAGTGCGCGCTCGTCGTGCGCCGCGAGGGCGGCGGCATCCGCCGCTACGTCCACATCGGCACGGGCAACTACCACCCGCGGACGGCGCGGCTGTACACCGACTTCGGCCTGCTTCACCTGCCGGCCCGACGTCGCCGCCGACGTCGCCGACCTCTTCAACTACCTGACCGGCTTCGCCCGGCCGCAGCGCTACCGCAAGCTGCTCGTGGCGCCGCTCGACCTGCGCGAGCGGATCCTCGCCGAGATCGCGCGCGTGTCGCGAGGACCACACGCGACGAGGCGCCGGGCCGGATCGTGATGAAGATGAACTCGCTCGTCGACCGCGCGGTCGATCGAGGCGCTGTACGAGGCGTCGCAGGCCGGCGTCCGAGATCGACCTCGTCGTGCGCAGCATCTGCTGCCTGCGGCCCGGCGTGCCCGGCCTCTCCGAGAACATCCGCGTCGTCTCGCTGCTCGGGCCGCTTCCTCGAGCACGAGCGCGTCTTCCAGTTCACGGCGCGTCGACGGCACGCGCTACTACCTGGGCTCGGCCGACCTGATGCCGCGCAACCTCGACGCGCCGCGTCGAGGTCGTGCACGCCCGTCGAGGATCCGGACGCTGCGGACGAGATCGACGTACGTGCTCGACGACCGTGCCTGGCCGACACCGCGGCGCTGTGGCAGCTGCAGGCCCGACGGCGACGTGGCAGCGTCATGCCGGCCGGCCGAGGGCGAGGAGCCGCGCTCCGCCCAGGACGAGCTCATGGCGCGCGCGCTGGCGGCGGCCGACCAGCCGGTCGAGGAGCTCGACGCGGGCGACGACGACGCTCGAGCGCGTCGTGCGGCGCCGCGGGCGGCGATCGCGGCCCGGAGCCGACCTGTCGTGACGGCACGCGCTTCGCGGTCGTCGACGTCGGCTCGAACTCCGTGCGGCTGCTCGTCGCCGACCTGACGACGGGCGGCTCGAGCAGCTTCGCCACACCGACAAGGTGATGGCGCGCCTGGGCGCGAGCCTCGGCCACGACGGGCGGATCGACGACGCAAAGATCGCCGAGGTGGCCGACATCGTGGCCGCGCTTCGTCGAGCGTGCGCGCCGCCTCGGCGCGCGCGACATCCGCATCATCGCGACCTCGGCGACGCGCGAGGCCGCCAACGGCGACGAGCTCGCCGAGCGCGTGCAGCGCGCGGCCGGGCTGCCGCTCTCGAGATCATCGACGAGGACGAGGAGGCGCGGCTGGCCTTCGTCGGCGCCCTCGCCTCGCTCGACGAGCCCTGGGAGGGCGAGGTCGGCGTCGTCGACGTGGGCGGCGGCTCGACCGAGATCGTCGTCGGATCGGCCGCCGACGGCGTCGGCCTGGTCGCGCTCCTTCCGCCTCGGCTCCGGCCGCCTGAGCCGACCGCTTCATCGAGCACGACCCGCCCCGCCCGTGCGAGATCGCGCGCGTCCGGCGGCTGATCGACGCGAGCGCTGCCGGCGATCTCGAGCGACATGCCGCAGCCGGCGCACGGCCTGGCCGTCGCCGGCTCGGCCACCAACCTGCGGCGCATGGTCGGGCCGCTGCTCGACGAGGAGTCGCTCGACGCGCGCGCTGCGGCTGCTGTCGCGGAGCGGCCGTCCTCGCAGATCGCCCGCCAGTTCGAGCTCGAGCCCGACCGCGCCCGCATCCTGCCCGCCGGCGCGCTGATGCTGCGAGGCGGCGATGCGGCGACTGGGCACGCCGCTGTGGGTCGGCCGCGGCGGCATCCGCCAGGGCGCTCGTCCTCGACACTCGCCGCCTCCCTCAGGTAGTGGACCACTGAGTGGCGCCCGCCCGCCCCGTCCCGGTCGATCCCGACGAGCCGTTCGGCGTCGCGGCGCAGCGGGTCCTGACCGTGCGCGCCGAGGAGCTGCTCGAGCAGGTCCCAGGGGTCCGGCGCGGGCGACGACATCGAGGCCGTGCACGACCTGCGCGTGGCCGCGCGCCGCCTGCGGGCCGTGCTCGAGGTCTTCGAGTGGCCTTTCCCGAAGAAACCGCACCGGCGGCTCCTGGACGACGTCAAGGAAGCGGCCGACGCCCTGGGCGCCGCACGCGACCTCGACGTGCAGCTCGCCCTGCTCGAGACCTTTCGCGACGCGGCCGGCCCCGCCGAGCGGCCGGGCATCGAGGGCCTGATCGAGGAGCTGCGCCCGAGCGGGCCATGGCCGCCGACGGAGGTCGAGCCGGCCCTGGACGAGCTGGACGACGGGCGGGTGGCCGTGTACCTCGTCGGCCCTGACGGTGGCGACGTGAAGGCGCAGGCGCGTCAAGGGGCTCGACCCCCAGCGCAGCGTGGCCCGCAACACCCGGCGGATCGTGCGCACGCGCCTCGACGAGGTGCTGTCGCTTCGACCCCGCGGTGCGCGACCCGTCGAAGGCGAAGGAGCTGCACGACATCCGCATCGCCTGCAAGCGCCTGCGCTACGTGCTCGAGATCACCGGGCACGTGCTTCGGCCCGGCCGGCGCGGCGGCCGAGAAGGAGGCGCGCTGGCTGCAGGACGTGCTCGGCGAGATCCACGACTGCGACGTCCTGCGCCCGCGCATCGAGCGGCATCTCGAGACGCTGCGGGAGTCCGACGCGCGGGCGCTGGAGGGGCTGGTCAAGGGCGACGCCGACGGCCTGGCCGCCGCCCTGCGGAAGGCCCCGAACCGCACCGCATACCGGGGGCTCGGCGCGCTCGAATCAGCCGTCGTCGCGCGGCGCGCGCTGCTGTACGAGCGCTTCCTCAGCCGCTGGCTCGGCCTGGTCGAGGACGGGTTCGCGCCGGGACTCGAGCCCCAGCTGAGCTGAGGACCGCTCCTCGGCCTCGACCCAGCGCGGATGATGGCGGCGCGCCCACTCGCGGTCGACGTCGCCGAGCGTCATCCCCCGCAGGGAGGCGCGCGTCGAGGGGTTGATGACGGCCAGGTAGAGGTGGCCGCAGACGAGCAGGATCAGCAACAGGGTGCCCCAGTCGTGGACGACCACCGTGCCGGCGAAGCGAAAGCGGGTGTCCCGCTCGCCCTCCCACAGCAGGAACCCGGTGATGGCCATGACCACCATGAGCCCTGACACCAGGGAGGCGTTGATCTTCTGGCCGGCATTGAAGCGGCCCTGCGGCGGGGCGGGGTCGCCGAACAGGACCCGGTTTGGCGCCCCCTTCAGCCAGCGGCCGTCGTCGGCGTCGTAGCGGTCGAGCTCGCGGAGCGAGCGCCGCACGACCCGCCGGTCGCCGATGAGGAGCAGGACGACCAGCCCCACGCCGAGCACCACCGCCGCATCGAGGTGCCAGGCCTTGGCCGTCGGTCGGTCGACGACGTTGGCCAGCGACGGCAGGTAGAGGGCGAGGCCGCTGCCCAGGAGGACGAAGAACGACCCGGCCAGGAGCCAGTGCAGCGCCCGCTCCGTACGCGAGAAGCGCGCGATCCGGCGCGGGCGCGCGGCGCGCCTAGCCGTAGCCATTCGAGCGGCCCACCCAGGCGTCGACGTCGTAGCCGCGGGCTTCCCAGTAGCCGATCTCGTTCGACCGGTCGAAGCGGATGGCCCGCACCCACTTCACGCCCTTGTACCCGTACATGTCGGGGATGACGAGACGGAGCGGCGACCCGTGCGAGCGGGAGATCGGCTTCCCGTCCATGTGGCGGGCCAGCATGACGTCGGGCAGGCGGAACTGGTCGAGCGAGAGCTGGTCGTAGTACGGCTGCTCGAGGGAGAAGAAGGTCACCCACTTGGCTTCGGGGAGCGGGCGGACGAGGTCGATGATGGTCGCCGGCCGGACGCCCTCCCAGTGCACGTTGTCGATGGTCCAGCCCGGTCACGCAGTGGAACGTCGACACCTGGGACTGCCCGGGCAGGGCGGCCACCTGCTTCCAGTGCAGCGACATGGGCCGCTCGACCAGGCCGCCGACCTCGAGGCGGTAGGTGGCGGGATCGAAGCGCGGGAGCGGGGACTGAATGGCGTAGATGCGCCATCCCTGCGACGGGATCAGGCTCTGCAGCGCGGTCGGCAGGCCGCTGGTCGCGCCCGACAGCGCCCGGGACAGGAAGGGCGCGACGGCGATGCCGCCCACCCCGGCGGCCACTGTCCCGAGGAACGCGGCCCGGCCGAGGGGAAGCCCGGAGGGCTCGATGGGTGCCGGCCCGGACGAATCAGGGCGCGACGGCGGCGCGGCCATACCCGCACCGTACCGCCACGCCCCGCGTGGCCCCTGATCTCAGGGACCGAGTTTCGTCTTCGGTTCGATGCGCGTGATCAGCCGGAGATGCCGGACTCGGCCGCCCGGGCGCCCGCGCCACGAGCCTGGCCCTCGTGCACACCCTCGGCGAACTCCTCGATCATCTTGCTGTTGAACGCCGGGATGTCCTGCGGCTTGCGGCTCGTGACAAGGCCCTCGTCGACGTGAACCTGCTGGTCCACCCATGTCGCGCCGGCGTTGACGAGGTCCGTTCGGACGCTCGGGAATGAGGTGACCGTGCGGCCGCGGGCCACGCCGGCCTCGATCAGCATCCACGGCGCGTGGCAGATCGCCGCAACCGGCTTGCCCTGTTCGAAGAACTCGCGCACGAAGTCGACCGCGTCGGGGTCGAGCCGCAGCCGGTCGGGGTTGGCCACGCCGCCCGGCAGCAGCAGCGCGTCGTAGTCGCCGGCCTTCACCGACTTCACCACCTGGTCGACGCGGAACGTGTCGGCCCGGTCGAGGTGGTTGTAGGCCTGGATCTCGCCAGGCTCGAGCGAGATGAGGTCGACGTCAGCGCCGGCCTGACGCAGAGCATGGCTCGGCTCGGCCAGCTCGACCTGCTCGACGCCGTCGGTGGCCAGTACGGCGACGCGCCGGCCCTGAAGCTCGTTGCTCATGGGGTCTCTCCTTCGTCTGCTAGGGAGCGCAGATCTCCCGCGGGGGGCCGGCGGCGAAACCCGGGTCAGTGGCGCGCGGCGGCAGAGCGGCGCCGGACGCGGTCGCGCGCCGCGGCGCCCTCGACGGGCGCATCGGCGCGGCCCATGTCCCGGCGGCGCGCACCCCACTCGCCCGGCGCCGCGGCATCGCGGGCGCCGTCGGCCCTCGGCAGGGCGGTCATCAGCGGGCCGAGGACGAGGCCGGCCACTGCGCCGACGGCGGCCGCGAAGATGACGCTGGCCACCGTGAGCGTGGCACCGAGCAGGATGTGCAGGACGACGATGGCCACGATGCCGATCGCCGCACCGACGATGGCTCCCGAGGCGAGAGCCGGGGCGAATTTGCGTGGTTGCATGCCCGGTTGTCCCCCGTCGCGCGCGGGGGAAACCGGGCTGCCGGCCGCTACTCGTCCCTGAGAAAGGACGGCACCTCGAGGACCTCGCTGGGCACGTCGAAGCTCTCGCTCGGCGGCCTCAGGGCCTCGTCGAGGCGCTCGCGTTCGCGCTCCCGCTCCCGCCGGGAACGCGAGGCCACGGCCGCGGCCGGCCGGGCGTCGGGCCGCCGCTCGAAGCCGGTGGCGATCACGGTGACCCGGATGCTGTCGCCCACGGCGTCGTCGACGACGGCCCCGAAGATGATGTTGGCGTGCTGGTCGGCGGCGCCCGAGACGATCTCGGCCGCCTCGTTGACCTCGAACAGGCCGAGGCCGGTGCCGCCGGTGATGTTCAGGAGGATGCCGGTCGCGCCCTCCACGCTGGCCTCGAGCAGCGGCGAGGAGATGGCCTGACGGGCCGCCTCGCCCGCCCGGTTCTCGCCGGCCGCCGCGCCGATGCCCATGAGGGCGGTGCCCTTCTCGCGCATGACCGTGCGCACGTCGGCGAAGTCGAGGTTGATCAGACCGGGGACCGTGATGAGGTCGGTGATGCCCTGGACGCCCTGGCGCAGCACGTCGTCGGCCACGCGGAAGGCCTCCACGATCGGCGTCGACGGGGCCACGACCTGCAGGAGGCGGTCGTTGGGGATGACCAGCAGCGTGTCGACCTTGGCCCCGAGCTCGCCGATCCCGCGCTCGGCCTGCTCCAGCCGGCGGCGTCCCTCGAAGGCGAACGGCTTCGTCACCACACCGACGGTCAGGGCGTCGAGCTCGCGGGCGAGCTCGGCGATCACCGGCGCCGCGCCGGTCCCCGTGCCGCCGCCCTCGCCGGCGGTCACGAACACCATGTCCGCGCCCTTGAGGGCCTCCTTGAGCTCGTCGCGGCTCTCGATGGCCGCCTCGCGCCCGACGTCGGGATTGGCGCCGGCGCCGAGCCCGCGCGTGACCTTCGCGCCGATGTGGATCTTCGAGTCGGCGTCGGTCATCAGGAGCGCCTGGGCGTCCGTGTTCACGGCGATGAACTCGACCCCGCGCAGGCCGGCGTCGACCATCCGGTTGACGGCATTGGTGCCGCCGCCGCCCACACCGACCACCTTGATGACGGCCAGGTAGGAACCGCCTGTCTCCCTCATCGCCATCGTCGGCCCCCTGGGCTCGGCACGCTCTCGTGTCGCTCGACCTCAAGCACAGCTTTATGTCTCCTGAAAGACGATTCGCCCGCTGCGTGCGGACACGGGTGACCGTCCGCAGGCAGGGGCGTGATGAGTACCGTAACCCCTGCAGCGACGGCTGTCAAGACGGGCGGGCTCCAGCTGTGGTCGACGGTCATGCACTTCCTCAAGGCGTGGTCGAGGTTGTCGTGGTTGTCGTCGAGGACGTCGTTGTGGCCGAGGCGGTCGAGGAGGCCCCGCTCGCGGAGCCGGAGGCGGCGGTCTTCGCCGTGGTGGAGGCCGACGCGGCCGCGCTCGCCGGCGGCAGGCAGCTCCCCGCGTAGGGATCCAGCGCGGGCGTCCCGGAGCTCGCGGTGGCGGGATCCCCCCCGGCGCGGCAGACCACCGGGCGGTCGGGCGCGGAGACGTCGATGTACCTCAGGGTCGTCCGTTGGGAGAGCGGATACGCGAGAAGGACGAGGCGAGCGGCGAGCAGCTTCGAGGACAGACCGGTCGGCGGCCCGAGCCGCACGGCGAGGCCGCTGCGTAGGGTCACGACGACGAGGCCGTCCGCATCGATGGTGACCCGGAAGACGCGACCGCCGAAGCCGGCCGGGATGGCGGTCACCGCCTGAAGCGCGGCCAGCGCCGACGCGTCCGGCAGCCGCTGTCCCACCGCCGGCATCCGCCCGATGGGGATCCGGGGAAGGTCGGGAAGCTTCGTCCCGCGGGGCACGACGGCGAGCACCCGGCCGGTCGGGCTCACCATGGCGAAGCCGGCAGGGCCCTGGACCAGGGCCACGGGGTGCTCGGCCACGATCCGCACCCTCACTGTCGACGGAAAGTCGCGGTCGACCCACGCCAGCCGGACCTGCGGGATCTGCTCCACCGCCCGCACCACGCCGGCGGAGGACACGGCGAGCAGCGATCGGTGACCCACGGTGCGCAGGACGGCCGCCCGCACCGACGACTGCACGGCCGCATCACCGCCGCGGATGTCGACCGTCCGCACCTCGAAGGCCGAGGACTGCCGGAGCCCCTCGTAGACGGCGAACGGGAGGAGAAGTGCCGCGACCAGCACCGCCGCGACCAGGGCGAGACGTCCGGGCCGGGGCACGGCGGGCATCGCGATCGAGGTCACGGTGGACGGTTCGGCGCGCCCGCGCCCCCTCCTGCGCTCCGGACCCCCGGGAAGATGCCTAGTCGAGGGTGACGGGGCCGAGGAGCTGCACCTCGTGCTCGAGCGAGACCCCGAAGCGCTCGTGGACCTCGCGCCGGGCGCGGCCGATGAGAGCGGCCACGTCAGCCGAGCTGGCCCCGCCGGCGTTCTCGATGAAGTTGGCGTGGACGGGCGAGATCCGGGCGCCGCCGACGGCGAGTCCCTTGAGCCCCGCATCCTCGATCAGGCGCCCGGCTCCCGGCCCCTCGTCGGGGTTCTTGAACACCGAGCCGAAGGTCCGCGCCTTTCGCGGCTGGGTGTCGCTCCGGGCGGCCTGCATCCGCCTCACCGTGGCCTTGATGACGTCCCGCTCCCCGGGCTGCAGGGTGAGGACGGCCGCGGCCACCACCTCGCCCGGGGCGACGTTCGAGCCGCGGTACCGAAGCTCCAGCTCGGCCGGCCCGCCGCGGCGCACGCTGGTGGCCGAGACCACCGTGGCCTCGGCCAGGACGTCGCGCATCTCGCCCCCGTAGGCGCCCGCGTTCATGCGCACCGCACCCCCCACCGTGCCCGGGATGGCGCACCCGAACTCGATGCCCGCCAGGCCGGCGTCGGCGGTGCGGCGAACGATCGCCGCCAGTGAAGCGCCGCCACCGCAGCGCACCTCGGCGCCGTCGAGCTCGATGGCCGCCAGGTCCCCGTCGAGGCGCAGGACGAGGCCGTCGTAGCCCTCGTCCGCCACCAGCAGATTCGAGCCCAGCCCGACAACGGCCACCTCGAGCCCCTCGGCCGACGCCCAGGCCAGGTCGGCGCGCAGGCCCTCGAGCGTGCTTGGGCGACCGAACACGCGCGCCGGCCCTCCCGTTCCCAGCGTCGTCAGCCGGGCGAGGGGGAAGTCGCGCTCGAGCCCGTCGGGCAGCGTGGTCATTCGAGCCGCTCCCGCACCAGGTCGAGCACGGCGTCCACCGGGCCGGCGCCGAGGGTCACGATCACGTCGCCCGGGCGTGCCCGGGCAGCCAGCCAGTCCGCGGCCTCGGGCAGCGAGGGGGTGAAGGCCACCTCGGCGCCCGGGTCGATCTCCGCGGCCCGCTCGGCCACCAGGCGGCCGCTGACGTCCTCGTCGGGCGCGCCCCGGGCCACGTAGACCTCGGTCACGCAGGCGGCGTCGGCGCCGAGGACGGCCTCGGCCAGCTCGCGCTGCAGGGTCCGCGTGCGCCACGGCATGTGGGGCTGGAAGCAGGCCAGGACGCGGCCACCGGCGGCGTACGTCCGGGCGGCGGCCAGCGTGGCGGTGATCTCCGTGGGATGGTGGGCGTAGTCGTCCACCAGCCGCACGCCTGCGGCCTCGCCGTGCTCCTCGAAGCGGCGGCCGGCGCCGGTGAAGGTGCCGAGCGCCTCCGCCGCGTCGGCGAGCCCGATCTCGAGCCAGTCGAGGACGGCGAGAGCGGCCGCGGCGTTGGCGGCGTTGTGGGCGCCCGGGACGGCCAGGCGCACGGCCTGCTCGCGGCCATCGGGAGCGGCCAGGCGAAAGCTCACGCCCCGGCCCGCGGTCTCGACGCCGAGCGCCCGCCACCCCTCCCCCGCCCCCAGGCCGAACCGGCGTGCGGGGGCCGCCGAGGGCAGGTCCACCCCGTCGGCCGCCACGAGGAGCCCGTCGGGAGGCAGTGTCGCCGTCCAGCCGGCGAACAGCGCCTGGACGGCCTCGAGGGACGGGAAGTGATCGTGATGGTCGTGCTCGATGTTGAGCACGACTGCGCACTGGGGGCGGAGCACGGCCAGCGAGCCGTCCGACTCGTCGGCCTCGGCCACCAGGACGCCGCCTCCGCCGCCCCGCGCGTTGGAGCCGAGCTGCGGGACGTCGCCTCCGACGAGGTAGCCGGGCTCGCGGCCGAGGGCCGTGAGGGCGACGGCCAGCATGGCCGAGGTCGTGGTCTTGCCGTGCGTCCCCGCCACGCACACGGCCGGACGCCCGCGGGCCACGATGTCGGCCAGGACGTCGGCCCGGTGGCGCACCTGCAGCCCCAGGGCACGGGCGGTGACGAGCTCGGCCTCGCCCTCGTCGATGGCCGTCGAGACCGCCACCTCGGGCCGGTCCGCCAGATGGGCCGGGTCGTGGCCGATGGCCACCTCGATGCCCTCCTCGTGCAGGGCCCGCAGCGTGGCCGACGACCCGCGGTCGCATCCGGAGACGGCCACGCCCTGGTCGGCCAGGACCCGCGCCAGGGCCGACATGCCGGCGCCGCCGATGCCCATGAGATGGATGTCGGTCACGTGGCCGCGGCCAATCGGAGGAGCTCCTCGGCCACCCGCGCGGCCGCGTCCGGCCGGGCGAGCGTCCGCATGGCCCGGGCCATCGTCGCCCGCCGCGCCGGGTCGGCCTGCAGATCGGCGACGACCCGGGTCAGCTCGGCCGCGTCGAGGTCGGCGTCGTCGACCACCACGGCCGCGCCCGCCCGGACGGCGAAGTCGGCGTTGCGACGCTGGTGGTCGCCCGTGGCGTAGGGATAGGGCACGAGGATCGCGGGCAGGCCCGCGGCGGCGAGCTCGAACACCGACCCCCCGGCGCGGGCCACGCACAGGTCGGCGGCGGCGAGGACGTCGGCGAAGTCGTCGGCCAGCGCGGACAGGCGGTACCGCTCCGGGGGCGCGGTGACCTGCTCCCGCACGAGCTCGAGATCGCGGGTCCCGGAGAGATGGATGACCACGCCGTCGAGCTGTCCGGCGCCGAACGCCCGGGCGCAGGCCTCGTTGATGCGGCGCGCCCCGGCCATGGCCCCGAACACGGCGAGGACGAACACGCCGTCGTCCAGACCAAGCCGGGCTCTCGCGGAGGCCCGCTCGACCTCGAAGAAGCGGCGGGCCACCGGACGTCCGACGACCTCGTAGCGGCTGCCGTTGCGCCCCTCGATGGGATACGCGAGGAAGACCCGGCGCACCAGCGGCGCCGCCGCCCGGTTGGCCAGGCCCAGATGCGAGTCGGACTCCGTGAGGACGGCAGGGATGCGCAGGGCCCTGGCCGCCGCCACCATCGGGCCGGCCACGAAGCCGCCGGCGCCGAGCACGGCGTCGGGACGGCGGCGGCGGAGGATGCGGATGCAGGCCGCGGGCGCGGCCGCGTCCAGGGCGACCGCCCGCAGCAGGGCCAGCGACGGGCGGCGCTCGAGCCCGGCCACCCGGAAGGGGTCGAACGGGTACCCGGCGGCGGGCACGAGGGTGGCCTCCACGCGGTCGGGCGCGCCGGCGAAGGTGACCTCGGCGCCGCGGTCGACGAGCTGCTCGGCCACGGCGAGCGCGGGCATGACGTGCCCCGCGGTCCCTCCCGCCGCGATGACGATGGCCGGTCCGGACACGCCCGAACGGTAGAGCGTCAGCGCCGGCCGGCCGCCACCGCCCGCGAGCGCGGCCGGGGACGGGCATGTGCCGTTGTCGTCCGCTCGGACCGGCGGGCGACCGGGACCGCCACGCGATCGTGGGCGGCCACGGCGAGGACCACGCCCACGCCGGCGAGGGTGGTGATGAGGCTCGAGCCGCCGAAGGAGACGAGCGGCACCGGCACGCCGGTGAGCGGGAGGAGGCCGAGGACGCCGCCGAAGTTGATGGCCGCCTGGCCGACCACGAGCGCCGTCACCCCGGCGGCCACCCGCTTCCCGAACGGGTCCTTGGCCCGGAGCGCGATGGTGAAGCCGGCCCAGGCCACGGCGGCGAAGGCGGCCACGAGGCCGATCACCCCGAGCAGGCCGAGCTCCTGGGCCACGATGGCGAAGATGAGGTCCGTGTGGGCCTCCGGCAGGTAGCCGGTCTTGGCCACGCCCTGCCCCAGGCCGACGCCGAACAGGCCGCCCGAGCCCACGGCCAGAGTGGACTGGAAGAGCTGGTAGCCGCTGCCCGCGTGGTTGGCCGACGGATCGAGGAAGGCCAGGACGCGCGCGCGCCGGTAGGGCTCGGCCCACACCGCCACGGCGCCGAGACCGAGGGCCAGGCCAAGAACGCGCCCGATGGCGCCGGCCCGCGTCCCCGAGGCCACGAGCACCGCCGTCGCGATCAGGACGAAGGCCACGGCCGTGCCCAGGTCCCGCTCGAGCATGGCCAGCACGCGCGAGCGCGCCGGTGACCGCGCCGACCGGCCGCATCACCGCCCGCCAGTCATGCGCCGGCGGCCGGCGCGGATCGGCCAGCACGGCGGCGGCGAACAGGCACAGGGCCAGCTTGGCCAGCTCCGACGGCTGCAGGGTGAACGGGCCGACGGGCAGCCAGCGCTTCGCCCCGTTCACGCTCACGCCCACGGCGGCCACCATGAGCATCAGCGCGACCGAGATGCCGAGGAGGGCCGGCGCGACGCGGATCAGGACCCGCGGGTCGAGGCGGGCGAGCAGGGCCATGGCGGCCAGCCCGCACACCGCGTACAGCGCGTCGCGCTCGAGGAAGTAGAGCGAGTTGCCGTAGGCGTGGATCGCCGTGGCCGAGGAGGCCGAGTAGACCATCACCAGCCCGAAGGCCACGAGGCCGAGGGTGGCGAGCACGAGCACCTGCTCGGCCAGGGTGACGGGATGGCGGCGGCGCATCACGCGCCCTCGCGGACGAGGCGCTGGAAGACGTCGCCGCGCTCGCCGTAGTCGCGGAACTGGTCGAACGAGGCGCAGGCCGGCGCGAGCAGGACGGTGTCGCCCGGCCGGGCTGCCGCCCGGGCCAGGGCCACGGCGCGGTCGAGGGTGCCGGCCAGGTCGAATGCGTGCCCCTCGGCGGCGAGAGCGCACGGCCAGGTCGGCTCGCCGACTCGCCGATCAGGTACAGGCCCGCCACCCGCCCGTCCACCGCGCGGGCCAGCTGCCTCGAAGCCGCCGCCCTTGCGCGACCCGCCGAGGATGAGGTGGACGCCGGTGTCGAAGGAGCGCATGGCCCGGATGGCGGCCTCGACGTTCGTGGCCTTGGAGTCGTCGACGTAGCGGACGCCGCCGATCACGGCCACCTCCTCGAGCCGGTGCGGCCCGGGCCGGAAGGCGGCCAGCGCCTCGAGCGCCCCGGCGCGCGCGGCGCCGCGCCGCCTCGGCGGCGGCTGCCGCGCAGAGGGCGTTCTCGAGGTTGTGGGGGCCGCGGAGGCCCGAGCGCTCGAAGGCCGCGCCCAGGTCGGCCGGGCACGGGCTCGGGCGCGACGCGCACCCGCGTGGCCCGCCCCGGCAGGCCGTCGGAGGGCAGGCGCGCGACCCACGGATCGTCGTCGTTCAGGACGGCGATGTCCCCGGGCTCCTGCCGCTCGAAGACGCGGAGCTTGGCGGCGGCGTAGGCGTCGAGGGTGCCGTGGCGATCGAGGTGGTCGGGGGTGACGTTGAGAAGGACCGCCACGTCGCAGCGCAGCCGGTGGACGTCCTCGAGCTGGAAGCTCGAGAGCTCGCACACCACGGTGCGGCCCGGCTCGACCACGCCGGCGAGGGCCGTCAGCGGGTGCCCGATGTTGCCGGCGGCGATCGCGGGCACGCCGCCGCCCTCGAGCATCGCCGCGCAGAGCTCGGTCGTGGTCGTCTTGCCGTTCGTGCCCGTCATGCCGACGATCGGATTTCGCCCCTCCAGCCACCGGTAGCCCAGCTCGACCTCGCTCCAGACCGGGATCCCGGCCGCGTTGGCCATGCGGACAGGCGGCGCGTCGGCGGGGATGCCCGGGCTCTTGACCACGAGGTCGACGTCCGCGAGCAGCTCGTCGTCCTCGCGGTTGAGCAGCCATTCGACGCCGGGCGGCCGGTCCCCTCCCGGGTCGCCGCGATCGGCCACCCGCACCGCCGTCGGCGGCTCGAGCCGGCGCAGGGCCTCCGCGGCCGCCACCCCCGAGCGGGCCGCACCCAGGACCAGCACGCGCCTGGCCCCGGTGACGCTCACGTGAACTGGTCGAAGCGCAGGTAGTAGAGGACGAAGCCCGATCCCGCGAACAGCGCCGCGACGATCCAGAAGCGGACGATGATCTTCGTCTCCGACCAGGTCCGCATCTCGAAGTGGTGGTGGATCGGCGCCATCAGGAACACGCGTCTGCCGAAGCGGCGGAAGGCGATCACCTGGACGATCACGCTCAGCGCCTCGACCACGAAGACGCCGCCGATGAGCACGAGCAGCAGCTCGGTCTTCGTGAAGACGGCCAGCGCGGCGAGCGCGCCGCCGAGGCCGAGGGCGCCCGTGTCCCCCATGAACACGTCGGCCGGGAAGCTGTTGTACCAGAGGAATCCGACGCAGGACCCGAGCAGCGCGGCGCAGAAGAACGGCCAGGTCGAGACGGGCGTGGTTGATGGCCACCCCGGCGCCCGCGTTGTGGTCGTTCACGCTCACCACGTAGGCGATGACGCACATCGACGTGTAGGCCAGCACGGCGATGGTGGTCGTCCCGGCCGCCAGCCCGTCGAGGCCGTCGGTCAGGTTGACGGCGTTCGTCGGCCCCGGCCAGGACGAGGTAGACGAACACGTACCAGCCCCAGCCGAGGTCGACGTGGAAGTCGAGCAGCGGCACGTACAGCCGCGTGGACAGGTGCTCGTAGTGGGCCATGTAGCCCATGAAGGCGGCGAGCGGGCACGAGCAGCGCGAGCTTCCAGCGCCCCGACAGCCCGAGCGAGCGGCGGTGGGCGATCTTCGAGTAGTCGTCGAGCAGCCCGATCCCGGCACAGGCGAGGGTGACGAGCAGCACGGTCAGGGCCACGCCGGTGTGCTCGGAGAAGGGCACGAAGGCGATGATGGTCATGGCCATGATCAGCAGGCCGCCCATCGTCGGCGTGCCCTGCTTGGTCTTGTGGCCGTCCGGCCCCTCCTCGCGGATGTGCTGGCCGAGCGAGCGGGAGCGCAGGAAGCAGATGAACTGCCCGCCCAGGATGATGGACAGGAAGGTCGCGAGGACGCCGGCGGCGAGGACGTGGGTCACGGGATGGCCGCGTCCAGGCGCTCGAGGCCGGCCGCGCGGCTGGCCTTGAGCAGCACGACGTCGTCCGGCTGGAGCAGGCCCGGCAGCCCGCGGCGGCGGCATCGACGTCGGCGAACCAGTGCGTCTCGGCCCGGCCGCCGGCCCCGGTCCGTAGCCGCGCGCCAGCGGCCCCACGCCGACCACCATCCGCACGCCGGCCGTGGCCGCGCTCGCCGACCTCGCGGTGCAGCGCGGCGCATCGGGCCCGAGCTCGGCCATCTCGCCGAGCACGGCGACCGGGCGACGGCCGTCCGCGCGGGCCACCAGCGCCTCGAGCGCGGCCTGCATCGAGACCGGGTTCGCGTTGTAGGCGTCGTCGATGACGCAGGCCGCCGCGTCCCCGGGGCCGCTCCTGGCCGCGCCGGGGCGAGAGCTCGCAGCGCTGCCGCGCCCTCGCCGATGCCCGTCGACCGGCAGGCCGAGGGCGGCGTACACGGCCGCGGCCGCGCACAGGTTGAGGCGGTCGTGCGGGGCGCGCAGGTTGGTGCGGAAGGCGGCTCGCTCGCCGAGGATGGAGAGCTCGACCGCCGCGCCGTCGCCGTCGGGCTCGAAGCGCAGCGCGGGCGGACGTCCGCCTCGGGGACAGCCGAAGGTGATCTCGCGCAGGTCGCCGCGCAGGTACGGCTCGAGCAGCGGCTCGTCGTCGGGCAGCACCGCGACGGCGCCGGCGGGCAGCGGCTCAGCAGCTCGGCCTCGGCCCGGGCCACGGCCTCGACGGTGCCGAGGAACTCGAGGTGCTCGGGCCCGACGGAGGTGATCACGCCGAGCTCGGGCTCGGCGATCGCGCGCACAGCTCGGCGATCTGCCCGGGGCCGCGCATGGCCAGCTCGCAGATGCAGCACCTCGGTGTCCGGCTCGAGCGCGGCACACGGTCAGCGGCACGCCGAGCTCGTTGTTGTGGTTCGCGAGGGTGGCCACGGTTCGGGCATGCGGCGCGAACAGGGCGCGCAGGGCGTCCTTGGTCGAGGTCTTGCCGGCCGAGCCGGCGATGCCGACCACCTTCGCCCTCGACCGCCTGCGCACCTGCCGGGCGAGGTACGCCAGCGCCATGAGCGGGTCCTCGGCCTCGAGCACGGCCACGGCGCCCAGCGAGGGTGCGCGACCCGGGGCGGCACAGGACCGCGACGGCGCCCCGCGTCGGCGGCCTCGGCCAGGTAGTCGTGCCCGTCGACGCGCTCGCCCGGGCAGCGCGACGAACAGCGCCCGGTCCCGACCGCGCGCGAGTCGACGACGACGGCCTCGACGCGGCGGGCGCCGTCGCCGGCGGCCAGCGCGCCCCCTCGACCTCCCGGGCCTGGAGCGCGATCACGCCGGCGCGCCGCAGCAGCTCGCGGGCCACGGTGCGGTCGTCGAAGGGGTGGACGCGCCCGTTGACCTCCTGGCCCTGCTCGTGTCCCTTGCCGCAGATGACGACGACGTCGCCCGGCTGCGCCTCGGCCAGGGCGCGGGCGATGGCCGCGCGCCGGTCGGGCTCCACGACGGCGTGCTCGGGACGCTCGAGCCCGGCGACGATCTCGTCGAGGATCGCCTCCGGGTCCTCCGAGCGCGGGTTGTCGCTCGTCACGTAGACCCGGTCGGACCCCTCCTCGGCCGCCGCCGCCATCAGCGGGCGCTTGGCGCGGTCGCGGTCGCCTCCGGCGCCGACGACGCAGAGCACGCGGCCGCGTGCCGAGCGGCCGGGCCGTGCGCAGGACCGCGTCGATGCCGGTCGGCGTGTGGGCGTAGTCGACGATGACGGCGAACGGCTGGCCGGCGTCGACGGGCTCGAAGCGGCCGGGCACGCCCTCGGCGGCGGCCACGCCCGCCATGATCGCCTCGTCCGGGACGTCGAGCAGCAGCGCCAGCGAGATCGCGCAGAGCACGTTGTCGACGTTGAAGCGCCCGCGCAGCGGCGACTCGCAGCTCGAGCGTCCCGCGCGGCGTGGTCAGCGTGAGGTGGTGCCGTCGGGGCGCAGCGCGAAGGCCTCGGCCCACACGTCGGCCCGGGCGTCGACGCCGTAGCGGAGCTCGGCGGCCAGCGGGCGGCCCACGGGTCGTCGGCGTTCACCGCCCGCGGGCAGCGGCCGTCGAACAGCGACGCCTTGGCCGCGAAGTACGCCTCCATGTCGCCGTGGAAGTCGAGGTGGTCCTGCGACAGGTTGGTGAAGCCGACGGCCGCGAAGCGCGTGGCCGCCGAGCGGCCCTGGGAGACGGCGATCGACGACGCCTCGAGCACGCAGGCCGCGTCGCCGGCGTCGAGCATGCGGCGGAAGGCGCGCTGCAGGTCGAGGGCCTCGGGCGTCGTCAGCGCGCAGCGTCTCGCGGCGCCCGCCGACGCGGGCCTCGACCGTCCCGAGCAGGCCGCACGGACGGCCGGCGGCCTCGAACATCGCCGCGCAGCAGGAACGCCGTGGTCGTCTTGCCGTTCGTCCCGGTCACGCCCACGACCGCGAGCTCGCTCGCTCGGATGGCCGAAGAACGCGTCCGCGAGCGGGCCGAGCGCCGCGCGGACGTCGGAGGTGCGTGACCTGCGGCAGCGGGACCGGCAGCGCGCGCTCCACGAGCAGCGCGGCCGCGCCCCGCGTCGGCGGCCTCGGGCGCGAGGTCGTGGCCGTCGACGGACGAGCCGCGGACGCAGGCGAAGAACGTCCCCGGCGAGACGGTGTCCGCACTCGCAGAGACAGGTCGGCGACCTCCACGTCCGTCGGCCGCGCCAGCGGCGCGAGGTCGGCGCGCCGCTCTCCGCGCAGAGCGTGGCCGAGTTCCACGGGGAGGCAGAGTCTACCGGCGAGACGTCAGCCGGCCAGCTCGCGGACGGTTGGTCGTCCGGCGGGACGCCGAGCGTCTGCAGCGCGCTCGGTGGCGACCTCGCGGAACGCCGGCGCGGCGACGTCGCCGCCGTAGTAGCCGCCGTGCGGCTCGTCGACCACGACCAGGACCACGGCCGCGGGTGGTGCGCGGGCACGAAGCCGACGAACGAGCTGTCGTACTGGCACACCTTCCCCGTCTGGCCGTAGTACTTGCCGGTCTTCGGATCGACCTTCTGCGTCGTGCCCGTCTTGCCGGCCACGGAGTAGCCCGGGATGCGCGCCTCCTGGCCGGTGCCCACCTCGACCACGCGGCGGAGCATCCCCACGAGCGCGCTGTCCACGCCCGCCGGGAACATGCGGCGGGTGTCGACGTGCGGCGTCGCGCCGCCCAGGACCCGGTCGACCACGTGCGGCTCGTGCCAGACGCCGCCGTCGGCGATCGCCGGCGTAGAGCGAGGCCATCTGCAGCGGCGTCACCAGCACGCCCTCGCCGATCGGGATGCTGAGGATCGTCGTGCCCGACCACTGGTCGAGCGGCAGGACCGCGCCGGGAGCCTCGCCCGGCAGGTCGACGCCCGTCGGCGCCCGAAGCCGAGGCGATGCGTCCAGCGGTCGAACCGCTGGGCCCCGAGCCGCTGCTCGGCGATCGTGATCGTGCCGACGTTCGACGACTGGGCCAGGATGTCGGAGATGGTCCACCACGTCGGCGGTGCGCGTGGGCGTCGTGGACCGTCTTGTCGTAGCGCTTGATGGCATCGGGGACGATGAAGCGGGTCGTGGGCGTGACCGCGCCCTCGGCCAGCGCGGCCCCGATGGTCACCGCCTTGAAGGTCGAACCGGGCTCGTACTGGTCGGCAAGGGTGCGCATGCGCTGCTGGCCGAACGTGCCCTTCGCGTAGCCGCCCGCGGGGAGGCCGGGGGCAGAGGCCATGCCCAGGATCCCGCCCGTGCGCGGGTCCATCACCACGGCCGTGGCCCAGCGGGCGTGCCAGCGGGCCTGGGTGGCGGCCACCGTCTGCTCCACCGTGGCCTGGATGTCGCGATCGAGCGTGAGCTGGACGTCGTGCCCGGGCACGCCGGGGTGGTCGGAGACGACGCGCAGGAGGCGTCCGTCCAGGTCGCGGACGACGACCTGCTGGCCCTCGGTGGCCCGGAGCATGTGGTCGAGTGAGAGCTCGGCTCCCGCCAGGCCCTGGCCGTTCGTGCCCGTGAGCCCGAGGACCTGGGCGCCGATGTCCCCCTGCGGGTACACGCGGCGGTCGCCGGGGATGAAGCCGAGGACGCCCTGCCCGATGTGATGCCGCTTGAGCCGGGCCACGGTCGTGGTGCTGACGCCCCGGACGAGGTCCACGTAGGTGTGCGTGCGATCCGACAGGCGGTGGGCGAGCGTGGTGGCGTCGACGCCGAGGATGGGCGCGAGCTGCTGGGCGAGCACGGCGGGCTCCTGCACGAGGTGCGTGTACGCCCCGACCGTGACCGCCGGCTCGGAGCGGGCCAGGGAGCGGCCCTCGCGGTCGAGGATGGCCCCGCGCTCGGCGGTCAGGGGGACGACCACGCGCTGCTGGCCCTGGGCCAGGGCGTCGAGCTGGCCGCCCACGACCACCCCGAGGTAGGCGGCGCGAAGCACCACCAGGGCGAAGGCGACGATGGTGATCCCGAGCAGGAGCCGGATGCGCCGGTCCACCAGCCGCGCCGGCGGCAGGCGGCGCGGCGCCGCGCTGGTGGGTCGACCGGCGGCGTTCACCGGGTTCTGGCCGGCGCCTCGCCACGCCTGGCCGCGTCCTCGGTCGGGGCAAGGCTCCAGCCTTGCTCCCTCCCTCCGTCCTTGCCACGCGCGCCGAGTCGGCACGCCAGAACCTTGGCCCGAAGGACGGTCCCTACCGCGTGGTCCCGGCCAACGCCGCCGGCCGACCCACTAGCCATGCGGGACCAGTCGGCCGAAGGTCTGCGGCGGCGGCTGGAACATGCCCAGGCGCACGGCCGCGGCGGCGATCCGGGGCTCGGACTCGGCGTCGGCGATCTGCGTCCGCAGGGCCGCGTTCTGGCCGGTCAGCGTCTGACGGGTGTTGTCGAGCTGCCCGAGGGTCATGTTGGTGCGGATGACCGCGGTCTGGAGGGCCACGATGCCCGCGAGCAGGACCGCGCACAGGACCATCAGGGCGGCCGTGGTCGGGGCGAGCGTGCGGCCCGGGCGCCGCGCCGGCACCCGCCGGGCCCCGTCCGCCCGCCTCGGTCCTCTCTCCGGGCGGGTCGGCGTGTGGGCCGGGCGGGCGCGGCGGGTCGGGCTCGGAGCGACGGCCGCCATCAGCGGACCTCGCGCTGGGCCACGCGCAGGCGGGCGGAGGCCGCCCGCGGGTTCTCCTCGAGCTCCCGGGTCGACGCCTTGAGCGGGCGATTGTTGACCACGCGGAACTCGGGCTCCCGCCCGCAGCCGCACACGGGCAGGTCGGGTGGGCAGATGCAGCCCCGGGCAGCGTCGCGGAAGCGCTGCTTGACCATGCGGTCCTCCAGGGAGTGGAAGCTGATGACGGCCACGCGGCCACCGGGGGCGACCAGGGCCATCGCCCGGTCGAGCCCCGCGTCGAGCTCGGCGAGCTCGTCGTTGACGGCGATGCGCAGGGCCTGGAACACGCGCTTGGCGGGATGGCCCTGGCCGAAGCGGGCCGGCGTCGGGATGGCGGACTTGATGGTCTCCACCAGCTCGAGCGTGCGCTGGTACGGGGCGCTGCTCACGGCGGGCCACGATGGCCCGGGCGATCTGGCGGGAGTAGCGCTCCTCACCGAAGCGCCAGAAGATGCGGGAGAGGTCGACCTCGTCCCACTCGTTGACGATGTCGGCCGCGGTCAGCGTCGCGCTCGTGTCCATCCGCATGTCGAGGGGCGCGTCCTGGGCGTAGGAGAAGCCGCGGGCGGGCTGGTCGAGCTGCATGGACGAGACCCCGAGGTCCATCAGCACGGCGTCGGCCTCGACGCCCGCCTCGAGCAGGCGCTCGAGGCAGCCGGCGAAGGCGCCGTGCATGCTGCGCAGCTCGACGCTCGGGCCCAGGCGGCCGCGCAGGGCGCGCAGGTACCGCGCCGTCTCGGCGTCGCGGTCGATGGCCACGAAGCGGCCGTGGCCGTCGAGGTCCTCGGCCAGCAGGGCGGCATGGCCGCCCGCGCCGAAGGTGCAGTCGATCACGGTGTCCCCTGGGCGCACCGCCAGCAGCTCGCGCACCTCGCGCGCGAGCACCGGGACGTGGGTCTCAGGGCTTGGCGCTCGCCAGGCGTTCGGCAACAACCTCGGCACTCCCTTCCACCTCGGCGAGCTGGCGGCGCCAGGCCTCGCGGTCCCAGATCTCCAGCCGGTCGCGCAGGCCGGCGATGACGATGTCGCGCTCGAGACCCGCGTGGGTCAGGAGCGGCCCCGGCAGGGCCACCCGGCCCTGGCGGTCGAGCTCGGACTCCTGCGCGGCCCCGAAGAGGTAGCGCTGCAGGCCGCGGCCCTCGCGCGTGAACGGGTCGAGCCGGTCGGACTGGGCCTGCACGTAGGCGTCCCAGCTCTCGCGCGGCCACACCGCCACGCAGCCGTCGAGGCCGCGCGCGCAGACCACGCCCGCGGCGAAGCGCTCGCGCAGCCGGGCCGGCAGGGTGACCCGGTTCTTGTCGTCGAGCCGCTGCTCGAACTCACCGAGGAGCATCGCGTTCGTTCCCCCTCGGGCGGCCCACCGCTCCCACGTGGCTCACCATCTCGGCCCACGTTACCCCACCGCCCCCCACCTCGCAACCAAATGGGCAGGTTTTTCGCTCGTCCCGTGCCATGGCGTACCGTTCCGGCCGTTCGTCGGGCTCGTCCACCAGCGGCAGGGAGGGGGACCGTGATCAGCAGCGCCAAGTCGATCGGGGTCTGCGTCAGCGACCAGGATCAGGCCATTCGCTTCTTCGTCGACCGGCTCGGCTTCGAGCTCCGGCGCGACGAGCCGATGGGACCGGAGGTGCGCTGGATCGAGCTCGCCCCGCCGGGCGGCCAGACGGTGATCGTCCCGTACACGCCGGAGGGGCTCGAGGACCGGGTCGGGAGCTTCACCGGCGTGGTCTTCGAGTGCGGCGACATCGGGGCCACGCACGACGAGCTGCGGGAGCGCGGGGTGAAGTTCACCCAGGCGCCGGTGAAGCAGGCCTGGGGCACCTTCGCCCAGTTCGTGGACCTCGACGGGAACAGCTACGGCCTGATCGAGGCCGCCCCGGCGTGACGGAGCCGGTGCCGCCCGTGACGGAGGTGGCGCTGCCGCCGGGGACGGACGCGGTCCTCGGCGTGTTCGTGAACGGGGTCGAGCGGCGGCCGGGCGAGGACTACGAGGTGCTCTCCGACCGCGTGCGCTTCGCGCAGCCGCTGACCCGTGCGCAGCCGGTGACCGGGATCGGCAAGCTGCTGCTGTCGATCGGGATCGGGGTCTACCCGAAGGGCGATCAGGTCGACCTGCAGCTGCGGCGCGGCGCGCGCACGGACGTGATCCGCGCGCGCCCGCTGCCGTGAGCTGATTACTCGACGCCGACGGGCGCCCCGACGTGCTCCTCGAGGCTGAGGGCCGCGACGAGCGCGCCCTTGGGCCGGGCCCCGACGGTGTGGGAGACGACCTCGCCGTTCTTGAACAGGGCCAGTGCCGGAATGCCGGCGACGCCGAAGCGGCGCGCGAGCTCCTGCTCGGAGTCGACGTCGATCTTGCCCACCTTGAGCTTCCCGGCGTACTCCTTGGCGATGTCGTCGACGACCGGCGCGACCATGCGGCAGGGACCGCACCACGCAGCCCAGAAATCGACGAGTACGGGCACATCGCTCTGCGTGACCTCGCGCTCGAAGCTCTCCTGGGTGATTTCGACGGCCTCGGACATTTCGCTCCTTGATGACATTGGTGCCCTCCGCGGACCGCGGCGGGCGGGATTGGCATGTTGATGTCAACGGCGGTGTTTCGGTGCCTATTCCCCGATTCCGTGCCCTCCACCCCCCGGGGTTTCGAGGCGCAGGACGTCGCCCGGCTGCAGGTCGAGCGTGCACCGGGCCGGGAGCGGCTCGCCGTTCAGCAGGTTGCGGCCCGGCGCCCCGTCGCCGCCGCCGTTGGCGCCGGCGGGTGCGTGGCGCCGGCGCTCGCTGAGGACGTCGGCGCGGCACGGCTCGAGGGGTCGCAGGGCGCGGATGACGCCGTCGCCCCCGCGGCGCGCCCCCTCCCCACCGCTCCCGCGGCGGAGGGCGTACTCCTCGACGCGGACCGGGAAGGCGAGCTCGAAGGCCTCGATCGGCGTGTTCAGCGTGTTGGACATGGAGACGTGGACGCCTGAGGGCCCGGGCGCGTCGCGGCAGGCGCCCTGGCCGCCGCCGAGGGTCTCGTAGGAGGTCCAGCGCCCCGTGCCCAGGGCGACGTTGTTGACCGTGCCCTGCCCCTGGGCGGGCACGTCGAGGACCTCCCCGAAGGCGGAGAGGACGACGTCGGCGATGCGGCAGGAGGTCTCCACGTTGCCCGCGGCCACGGCCGCCCCTGGGCGGGCGTGGAGCAGCGAGCCCTCGGGGGCGGTGACCGCGATGGGCCGCATGGCCCCGGCGGAGGCGGGCACGTCGGGATCGGTGACCACGCGGACGGCGTACAGGCACGCGCTCCGGGTCACGGCCAGCGGGCAGTTGACGTTGCCCGGCTGCTGCTCGGCGGTCCCGGTGAAGTCGATCTCGACGCCGTCGCCGAGGACGGTCACGGCCACACGGATCGGGATGTCGCGCTCGTGGGTGCCGTCGCCCTCGAGCACGTCCTCGGCCTCGTAGCGGCCGTCCGGCACGAAGCGGAGCGCGGCGCGGACCCGGGCCTCGGCATGCTCGATGGCCACGCGGCAGGCCTCGTCGTAGGCGGCCAGGCCGTGCCGCTCGGCCAGGGCCACGAGCCGGCGCTCGGCCACCGCGTGGCAGGCCAGCTGCGCCCGCAGGTCGGCCCAGCGCTCGTCGGGCCGGCGCATGTTGGCCACGAGGAGGTCGAGCAGCCGCTGCCGGGGGCGCCCGCCTCGGACCACGGCCATGGGCGGCACGACGACGCCCTCGTCGAGAAGCGTGCGCGAGTCGGCCGGCATCGACCCGGGAGCCGGCCCGCCGATGTCGGCGTGGTGGGCGCGCGAGACCGTGTAGCCGAGCAGGCGATCGCCGGCGTGAACAGGCGCCACCAGGGTGAGGTCGGGCAGATGCGTTCCGCCGGTGAACGGATCATTGACGGCCCACACGTCGCCGGGCCCGGGCTGCTTCGCGAGGACGGCCTCGACGGCCTCGGGCATGGCTCCGAGATGGACGGGGATGTGCGCGGCCTGGGCCACCATCTGGCCCTCGGCGTCGAAGACGGCGGTGGAGCAGTCGCGCCGCTCCTTGATGTTGGCGCTGAACGCGCTGCGGACCAGGGCCGCGCCCATCTCCTCGGCCGCGCCACGCAGGGCGGCGGCCAGGACCTGGCGGGCGATCGTCCCGTCGCTCACCTGGACCGCCGCAGGTCGAGGATCCCGTCGGCGTCGAAGGCGCCGCTCCAGCCGGCGGGGACGAGGCAGGTCGCCTCGCCCAGGTCCACCCGATCGGGGCCGGTGACCGGGCGGGGGTCGACGGTCGCCGGCCGGCCGGGGTCGGGGCCGCCCGTGTGGAGGGCCAGACGCGCCGTCACGATCTCGACCTGGCCGCCGCGGTCGGCGAACCCGTAGCGGCGCTCGTGCTCGTCGTGGAACGCGGCCACGGCGGCGTCGAGGCCGTCGTCGGCAGGCACGGAGAGCTCGAAGGCCTGCCCGCGCAGGCGCAGGTCGAGGACCACCTCGCGCGTCGCGTCGGGATCGTGCAGCTCGTGCCCCGCCTCCGTGGCGAGCTCGCGGACGGTCTCGCGCACGGCGTGCTCGCCGGCCTCCCCCGCGTGGACGAGCACGGCCCGCGAGCGGTCGACGCGCCGCTCGCCCAGGGCCGCACCGAGGGCCGAGAGGACGCCGCCGGCCGAGGGCACGAGCACGCGCTCGATCTCGAGCTCGTCGGCCACGCGGCAGGCGTGCATCGGCCCGGCGCCGCCGAAGGCCACGAGGGCGTGGTCGCGGGGGTCGCGTCCCCGCTCCACCGTCATCAGGCGCACGGCCCGGACGAGGCCCGCCTCGGCCACGGTGAGGATGCCCTCGGCCGTGGCCTCGAGGTCGAGACCGAGGCGCGCGGCCAGCGGTTCGAGCACCGCGGCCGCAGCCTCGCGGTCGACGCGGATGCCACCGGCCAGCACGTCGGGCAGGTGGCCGAGGACGGCATGCGCGTCGGTGACCGTGGGGCGGTCGCCGCCACGGCCGTAGCAGGCCGGCCCGGGATCTGCTCCCGCGCTGGCGGGGCCGACCCGCAGCGCGCCGCCGGGATCGAGGTCGGCGATGGAGCCGCCCCCGGCGCCCACGGTGGCCAGGTCGAGCATCGGCAGCCGGACCGGGAGGCCGTCGATCGTCCCCTCGACGCCGCGCTCGATCCCGGCCGGCCCGGCCACCGCCACGTCGCAGCTCGTGCCTCCCATGTCGAAGGTGATGAGGTGCTCCGCGCCCGCGCGGTGTCCGAGCAGAGCCGCGCCCGCCGCCCCGGCGGCCGGACCGGAGAGGACGGCCCACGCCGGATGGGCGGCCACGTCCGCCGGCCGGGCGAGCCCGCCGGACGACCGGACGATGGCGGGCTCGGGGAGGCCCTCCTCGACGCTGCGCTGCCCGAGCCGCCCCAGGTACCGCGACATGACCGGTCCCAGGTAGGCGTCGACGGCCACCGTCGAGGCGCGCTCGTACTCGCGCAGCTCCGGCACGAGCTCGTGCGCGGCCGACACCGGGACCTCTCGCGGGAGCGCGGCGCGGAGCAGCTCGGCCACGCGGCGCTCGTGCTCCTGGTGGCGGTACCCGTGGAGGAGCGAGAGGGCGACGGCCTCGATGCCGGACGCGGCCAGGTGCGCGGCCAGCTCCTCGACCACCTCCTCGTCCAGTGACTGCTCTGGGCCGTCCGGACCGGTGCGCTCGTCGACGCCGTGGCAGTCGTCGAGGGCCACGAGCGGCGCCGGATTCGGGGCGCAGGGGTGATACAGCTCGCGCCGGGTCTGGCGGGCGAGGTGCAGGGTGTGCTCGAAGCCGCGGGTGGTGACGAAGGCCGTGCGCGCTCCGCGCCGCTCGAGGAGCGCGTTCGTCCCGGTGGTCGTGCCGTGGCCGAAGGCGGCCACGTCTGCAGGCTGCGCGCCGGCCGCCTCGAGGGCGGCGGCGACCGCTGCCATGACGCCGTCGTCCTGGTCGCGTGTGGTCGGGACCTTGGCGGTGTGCCAACGGCCGTCCCGGATGGCCACGGCGTCGGTGAAGGTGCCGCCGACGTCGACGCCGATGAGGACCCGGGCCACGGCGCCACTGTAGGAGGGGCATCAGGGAACCGACGCGGAGGCGAGCAGCCCGAGCACCTGCGCGCCCAGGACGAGCAGCAGCCCGGCGGGCACGAGGCAGAGGGACACGGCCAGCGCCATCTTGGGCCCGGCGCGGGCCGCCCGTTCGCGGACGCGCAGGCGGCGGAGCTCGCGCTGGAGCGACGCCTGGTCTCGCAGGAGCACGGCCAGCGGCGCTCCGAGCTCGTCGGCCGTGGCCAGGGCGCTGCCGATCCGTCCGAGGTCGGGCACGCCGGAATCGGCCAGCGCCGTAAAGGCTGCCCGCCGCGAGCCGCCGGCCTCGAGGCGGGCGGCGCAGGCGCCGAGCTCGTCGGCGATCGGGCCGCGCATGCTGCGGGCCACGAGGCCGAGCGCGCGGTCGAGCGGCGCCCCGGCTTCCATGGCGCCGGCCAGGAGGTCAAGGGCATCGGGGAGGCCGGCCTCGAGCGCCTGTCGCCGGCGCGCGCCCCGCCCGGCCGCCCGCCGGCGAGAGATCCGCGTGGCCAGGTAGCCGGCTGCGGCTCCGCCGCCCAGCGCCGCCACCGGCCCGGCCGGGAGGAGCAGCGCCCCGCAGGCGCCGCCGAGCCCGACGGCCACACGCAGCCGTGCCCGGCCCGCCAGGGCGAACAGCGCGAGCCCGACGGCGAGGCTCAGCACGGCGCCTGCCGCGTTCATCCGATCGTGACGGCGAGGCGGCGGATGATCACCGCGCCGGCCGCATCCAGGACGAGGGCGACGGCCACCAGGGCGAGCCCGGGCGGCGTGGAGAACAGCAGGCGCACGCCCACCGGATCGACGGCCAGCATCGCCACGAGACCGAGTGGCGGCAGCAGCGGCACGACCATCGCCGACCAGCGGGCCTGCGCCGTCATGGACCGCACGTCGGCCTCGACCCGTGCCCGCTCCTCGAGCGTGTGCGCGAGCTCGCGGCAGAGCCGCGGCAGGTCGCCGCCGAGGCGGCGCTGCAGCCCGACGCCGGCCGCGAGCAGCCGCACGGCCTCCGATGAGGGGAGCGCCTGTGCCAGGGCCTCGTCCAGACGGTCGCCACGAGCATGGGCGCCCGCTGCCCCGGCGAGCGAGCTGCCGAGCGGGCCGGAGGTCCGCTCCGCCGTCGAGACCAGAGCGTGCTCGAGGGTCCGGCCCGCGCCGAGCTCGGCCGCCAGCGCTCGGAGCGCGTCCGGCAGCCCCTCGTCGACGGCCCGCGCCCGGCGGCGGGCGGCCGCCCGGACCTGCAGCGCGCGCCAGGGCGCCGGGAGCCCGAGCGCGGCTCCGGCCAGGCCGACCGCGGCCAGGCAGGCCAGGATCCCGAGGCCGCTCACGCGAACGCTGCCCCGGCCTCGGCCAGGCGCCACCCACCGGGGGCCGGCACGACGGCGGCGATCTCGACGATCCGCCGGCGCCCGTCGGGGTCTCGGCGTTGATGGGCGACCAGGTCGATGGTCGCGGCCACCTGCTCGCGCACGACGGAGTGCGGGAGCTCGACCTCGCTCATGAGGGCCAGCGTCTCCAGCCGCCGCAGCGCGTCGGCCGGGCCGGTCGCGTGGACGGTGCTCAGCGACCCGTCGTGGCCGGTGGCCATGGCCTGGAGCATGTCCAGCGCCTCGGGTCCCCGGACCTCGCCGACGACCAGCCGGTCGGGCCGCATCCGCAGGGCGTTTCGGACCAGCGCGCGGATCGGGACGGCGCCACGGCCCTCGAGGTTCGGCAGCCGGCCTTCGAGTCGCACGACGTGCGGACGGTCGATGCGCAGCTCGGCCGCATCCTCCACGGTGACGATGCGCTCTCGCGCGTCGATCAGGCCGGCCAGGGCCCCGAGCGTCACGGTCTTCCCCGACGACGTCGCGCCGCAGATGACGACGTTGCGCCGCTCGCCGACGGCCCGGGCAAGCAGGTCGGCGCCCCGTCGGTCGACGGTGCCGCGCTCGAGAAGGTCGTCCAGCGACAGCGGGCGTGGCGCGAAGCGGCGGATGCTGACCAGCGGCCCGTCCGGTGCGATCGGCGGGAGAACCACGTTGATGCGCGACCCGTCGGCCAGGCGCGCATCCACCATCGGCTCGGACTCGTCGAGCCGCCGCCCGGCCCGGGCCACCAGGCGCACGCACGCGTCGCGCAGCGACTCCTGATCGGCAAAGGCCACGCCCGCGGGGACGCAGGCGGCCCGACCGTTCGACCCACACCTGGCCCGGGCCGTTCACCAGGACCTCGTCGACGGCGGGGTCGGCCATGAGCGCGGCCAGCGGATCGGCCGGGCCGACAGCGTCAGCGGTCGCGGCCACTCCGGCGGCGGCCGCCTGGCTGCGGGTCCACAGGCTCACGTCAGAGCCTCCTCGACGGCGCTGACGAGCGGGGCGAACGGGGCGGAAGGCGGCGCGACTCCGCGCTCACGGGCGTCGGCCACCTGCCGCCGCTCGTGGACGACCGCGAAGGGCGGAGAACCGGACGTCGGCCCGCGCCCGGCACGGCAGCGGACCACGCCGCCGGGCGAGGACAGGCCAAGCCGGGAGAGGAGCCCCGCCTGGCGGGCGGCGCCGGCCGCGCCCCGAGCGCCCGGCCCCGCCACGATGAGCACGACGTCGGCGCGCTCGAGCGCGGGCACGGTCTCGACACCGATCCGCTGCCCGGCGTCCACGACGATGGTCGCTCCCGCCGCGCCCGTGGCGTCGAGCACGCGGGCGATGGCCACCTCGTCCAGGAGGTCGGCCTGCTCGGGCAGCGCGCGGCGCGGGAAGGACCGGACAGCACCCTCCCGAGGCCAGCCGGGTCGCGATGCCGCCGGCCGCGCCGGCCGGAGCGGTGGCCAGGGTAAGCAGCGCGTCGGGCTCCGCCACGAGGGCGCCGGCGACGGCTGCCGCATCCCCCGCGGCCAGGTCGAGGTCGAGGAGCACGGCGCCCGGGAGGCCCGCCGCCAGCGCCACGGCGCACGTCGTCGTGCCCACACCGCCGGCTGCCCCCAGGAGCACCACCACCGGACCGTCATGGGCGGCTCCGCCGTCAGGGCGGATGAAGGCGGCGGCGCGGGCGAGCGCCTCTCGGAGGTCCGACGCCGTCACCGGCTGCTCGAGGACGCCTCGCGCGCCGGCGGCCATTGCGGCCTGTGCATCCACCCCGGACTCGCCGGCCACCAGCAGCGTCGGCCGTTCCGGGCGGCGCAGCACCTCTGCGCGCAGGCGATCGAGCCCTGCGCCCGACACGTCGTCGGCCACCAGCAGCACCGCTGCCCTGTCGGCTGCCGACGGCGGGAGGAGCGTGTGGCTCCCCGCGCCTTCGACTGCTGCGGCCACCGCTCGGGCAAGCCGCGGATCGCCGCCGACCAGCGCGAGCGAGACCGACAGCTCAGCCATGACCGCCGTGCAGCACGAGCCTGACGTCGTGCGCATATGACTGCGCCTCCGTCAGGGCCACGGCCTGGCGAAGGGTGGCGCCCACGGTCACCGCGAGGACGCCGTCGAGGCTTCGCGCCGGCGCCACCAGGACCAGATCGCGGGCGGCGACCCTGCTCTGGGGGCCGCGAAGGCGACCCGCGTCACGCACCACGATGACGTCCACACGCGCACCGGCCCGGAGCAGCGCCGGCGCGGGATTCGCGCTCGGGTCCAGCCGCAGGCCAAGCGCTCGCTCACCGGCCTGCAGGCCGGTACCACCGGTCGCCGCCCCGAGCAGCTCGCGGCTCAGGTACTCGCCCGGCGGCACCGTGACCGCAGGCGCGCGATACGCGGCGTCGGCCACGCCGGCGAGCATCCCCGGCGTGCGATCGCGGCGGTCGATGCGCAGGATCCGCAACGCGGTGGGATCGACCGGCCTCCCGGCCGGCAGGCTGCGCGCGGCGACGACCACGGGCACCAGGGTTCCGGAGCCCCCGCTGCCGGCGACCACCAGCAGGAGGCCGAGGACGGCGAGCACGAGCGCCGCGACGGCGGGGAGGCGTTCCCGTGTGATCGCCGTCATGCCACCGTCCCCGCGAGCGCGTCGGTGGCGGGGCTGGTCGCTGACGCACACGGCAGCTCGACCACGAAGCGCGCGCCGCCCTGAGGCCGGTTCTCGGCCCCGATCGTGCCGCCGTGGGCCGCGATCAGCTCGCGGGCGATGGCGAGACCGAGCCCGGTCCCCTGGGCGCGGCCCGCGCCCTGGAAGAACGGATCGAAGAGGAAACGCAGGTCGTCGGCGGCGATGCCGGGGCCGTCGTCGCTCACGGTCAGGACCACGGCCTGGTCGTCAGCGCTGAGGCTGACCTCGACCCGCGTGCGCGCGTGATCCAGCGCGTTCCGCACCAGGTTGTCGACGACCTGCTCGAGGCGCCCGGGGTCGGCCGACAACGGGCACGCCCGCTCCAGCCGCATGCCGACGAGCTCGATCCCGCGGTCGGCCGCCAGGGCGCGGCGCCGGTCGAGGACGCCGCGCACCAGCGCGGCCGCATCGCAGTCCACGGGCTCGACGACGAGGACCGCGGCCCGCAGGCGGCCGAGCGCCAAGAGGTCGTCCACGAGCGCCGACACGCGGTCGACCTCCTGGTCGATGGTCTGCAGCCGCTCCAGCCTGCCGGTGGCGCGCTCGCCGCGCTGCAGGGCCCAGGCATAGCTCTTGATGACGGTGAGCGGTGACCGCAGGTCGTGGGCCACCCGCGAGACGTAGTCCCCCCGGGCGCGTTCGAGGCGTTCGATGCGCTGCCCGAGGCCGTCGACGGTCGCGGCCACGTAGGCGACCTCGTCGCGCGGGAGGTCGGTGACGCCCGGGTCGGCGCCGCCTTCCAGGCGGCCGGCCACGTCGGCGATGGCCAGCAGGCGCTCGCGATGGCGCCGCGCGGCCCGCTCGAAGGTCAGAACCGCGCCGGCCACGAGAACGACGCCGATCGGGATGATGCCCTCGGCTTCGACCCACGCGAGCGAGCGCTGCTCACGAGCCGGCAGCGTGCTCTCGGCCGCGGCCAGCGCTGGGCCGGAGGCGGTGCGCAGCCCGCGGACCACGACGAGTCGCCCGTGAGTGGTGAAGAACCGGCGGTAGGCCGCATCGCCGGCGTGGGCGCGGTCGGCTGCCGTGACCGCCACGTCGAGCGTTCCGGCGCGGCGGTGTCCCGACGCATCGAGGATGCTCGTCCGCACGCCTTCGAGTGTTGGAGTCGAACCCGCGAATCCCGTGCTCGCGGCCAGGGCCTGGCGGTCGAGGGCCTCGCGCTGGATGGACGCCACGCGACCGTGCATGCGCCAGACCACGCCGACCCCGATGGCGCCGATGGCCAGGGCGATGACACCCACCACGGCCACGAGCACGCGAGCCTCGAGCGGGGCCGGACGATCACGCACCGGCGAGCTCCAGGCGGTAGCCGCGGCCCCAGGTGTTCACGATCGGATCGCCCGGCGCGCCGGCCTCCACGAGCTTGCGCCGGAGCCGGCTTGCGTGGCTGTCGACCGTACGCGTGCGGAGACTCGGAGGACAATCCCAGACCCGGACCAGGAGCTCCTGCTTGGTCCGGACCGCGCCGGGCTCGGAGGCCAGCTCGACGAGGAGGGCGAACTCCTTGCCGGCGAGCGGGAGCGGTCGCTCGTCGTACGTCGCGCGCTGGGAGGCGACATCGACCGTCAGCCGTCCGACGCTGAGCGTCCCTCCTGCCCGCCGGCTGCGCCTCATGGCCAGCGCCCGCACACGGGCCACGAGCTCCGGCATGGAGAATGGCTTTCGAAGGTAGTCGTCGGCGCCGCGATCGAACCCGCGGACGACGTCGACCTCCTCGGCGCGTGCGGTGAGGAGCAGGATGCCGATCCCGGCGTCCCAGGCGCCGCCGCCCTGACGGATACGGCGACAGAGGTCGAAGCCGGAGCCGTCGGGGAGCATGACGTCGAGGACCAGCACGTCCGGCCGCACGTCGGTCAGGGCGCGCGCGGCGCTGCGGATGTCGGAGGCCGTCTCGACGACGCAGTCCTCCTCCCGCAGCTGGTCGGCGATGACCGAGGCGACGCGCGCGTCGTCCTCGACCACGAGCACCGTGGTCCTTCTCATTCCCCTCGTCCTTTCGTCGTCCGTGGCCGGTCTCGGCGCCGGCCGGGAGCGGCACGCTAGGCGGCAGAGAGGCGGTTCCAACCCTCCGGACGGAGGAGTTCCAGGACCGGCACATGCTCGTCACACAGGTGTGACGATGCGTGCCTATGTCTCGGGAGTGCGCGCGGCCAGCGCGAGCAGCGTGTTGATGGTCGATATGGATGTCAGCATCACGCCGGTGCGCGGCGGCACCATCCTGCTCAGGCCAAGCGTCGCGGCAGTGACGACATCGACGGCGTGAACCGGGAAGGCAACGCGGACCGCGTGGTCTCGCACCGCGCGGTCGCTGCTGAGCAGGTCTGCGCCGAGCAGCACGGTCCGCACACCGAAGAGGCGGAAGGCGTAGGTCGCCGCGGCCTGTCGCGCCGGCAGCGGGCTCACGCGGCGGGTCAGCAGAGAAGGAGCCACAAGACCGATCGCACCGTTGACGATGCGGATGCCCGCGAGCGCCACCCGCGCACGATCGTGGAGCTCAGCCCGGCTAGCCATTGGTGATTCCCGTGGCGGTCCACGGCGCGAACGGGTTGGCGACACCTTCGAGCGCCGGCGCCAGCTCAGGGAAGTGGCGCAGCAGGACGCTATGCATCGTGTTGCTCTCGACCCAATCGAAGCCGACCTCGGTGTACACCTCCGGGCGATAGTCACTGGTGAAGAAGCGGTCGCTCTCGAGCCGGCGAGAGGCCATCAGGATGAACACGCGGAAGGCCGTGTCGCTGAAGCCGAATCCGCGCGGCTTCGGTTCGGCGTACAGGCCGATCATCAGGTCGACCCGCTCGACGTCACCGTAGATCCGCCGCAGCTCCTCCGCCCACACGGGATTGTCAGTCAGCTCCTCGAACGACCCGACGGGGTTGAGGTGAAAGAGGCGACGGAATTCGTTGTAGCGCGGCACGCCGCGCTCGCGCACGCGCAGGACATCAGTCGCCGCGAGATCGATGTGCTCGCCGCTCGGGCGGTGGAAGTCCTGCAGATATCGCGGGTAATTGTGGAGCGTGATGGCGCCGGGATGCGCGCGTCCGAACGAGTAGAAGATGTCGATCATCGACATCTCGGTGAGGCGGTCACGCACGCTGAGTGCGCCCACCTCCGGCAGTTCGCGTGTCTGGAGCACGGCGTCGTCGGAGAGCGAGCGGAAGACGAACTCGTCGGGAATCAGCGGGTGCATGCGGTAGACGGCGACGAACTCCTCGGTCAGCGAGTACGGCACGCCGTGCTGATTCGTCGGCGAGCCCGGGATACCGCGGATGACCTCGTTCTTGGTGACGCGGCCGACGAGCTTGTCGAAGTGCTCACCGAGCAGGCCGTACCAGTTGGTCCGCATGGCCAGCACGGTCGTCGGGTGGGCGATGATCGCCGGTGTCCAGTCGACGGTGTGGATCTTCGCCATGAGTGCGGCGACCACAACTCGCGCCTTTTCGTAGAGTTGCTGATCCGTCATCTGGGGATAGGCAGCGTGGAGCCGTTCGCACACCGTGTTGTGCTCGCGCATGAACAACGAGTGCAGCAGTGCCAGGCCGACCCAGAAGTTCCCGGCGACGCCCTCGAGGTCGATGTGCTTCTCGAGCTCGCGCGGCGGCAGGCCCTGCTCGTCGAGCTTGAGCCGGCCAAGCTCGTGGGTACGCAGCGCGTCGGCGAACTCGGGGTTGCTGCCGTAGATTTGCGAGCCGTCCCACCAGTGCGTATCCGCGGTCACGAACGTCGCCGGTTTCCCTGGATCCGTGCTTGGGTCGGGCCGGGTGCGAGCGATCGTCATCGGATTCACCGGCCATGGGTCGTCCTCGCCAAGCGGGATCTGCCACGGTCGGTCGGGATCGTTGTCGCCATGACTGAACCAGTCGTGCACCTCGAACTGGATCCAGGCCGCGGCCAGGAGGTTGAGCGTGGTCGCCGGCTGAAAGGTTTCCCGGGTGAGCAACCGACGGCTGATCAGCCGCGGGTTGGGGTCCAGCAGCTCCGGCGGCTCCTCGGGAAAGGTGACGTTGAGCGGGACGTTGCGACCGAAGCGGGTGCCGATCGCACCCATCAGCGGGTCCGCGAGGTCGTTGTAGGTGCCGTCGATCGTGCGCGCGCCGCGGTAGTCCGCCTGAGCGGGATCCGTGAACGGTGGCTTGTCCAGTGGCCCCCGACCCGTGTCGTAGAGGTTCTTCTCGCGCAGCCGGTCGCGTAGGCCGATCAGTACCGGGCCCCCGAGCGGGAGCGGAAGCCTCGACCAGCCCACCCGCCGATCGATCGCCTCAGCCGACTTCGCGACGAGCCGCGACAAGCCCATGGCGCCCCTCCGCTCGATCGTCAACGAGAGCACCCCGGCGCCGTTGAAGGCTTCGGGGCGACCTTCCCGCCGAAGGTAGACCAGCCGTTGAGAGGCGTCAACTTCGGACGGCGCCCCCGCCCGCCAAGGCTCCCTCCCCCGCGGGTCGCCCTCCAGGCTCCGAAGCCGCACGGGAAGAAAGGCGCTGCGCGGCGACGTCGTGGGTAGGAGCGCCTCGTGGGGATCGCGTAGACAAGCGGCTGCCAAGGAGAAATAGGTGTTGACGTGACGAGCTTTCCTGCGCTCGATGTCGCAATCGGGTTGAGCTTCGCCTACTTCATGTTCAGCGTGCTTTCGACGGCGGTGACCGAGGCGATCTCACGGTTCCTGGGTATGCGCGCCAGGATGCTCGAGCAGTGGCTCAAGAACGTCTTTGCGAGCCCGCAGGGAGGCGCCGGCCACTACGCGGAATTCATGAAGACGCCTCTCATGAAGGCGTTGCTCGTCTCTACCGGCCGTCTCAAGCTCACCGGTGCGCCCACCGGACCAGCTGAAACCGCACGGCCCCCGTCGTACATCCCCTCAACGCACTTCGTCGCCGCTGCGCTCAACGCCGGGCGCGGCGCAGACAGCGCCCTGGACACGAGCCTGGGCGCATGGAACGCCGTCGGCCGGGACCTGACCGGCCTGAAGGGAAGCGTCGTGGGCGACGCGCTCCGCGAGCTTTACGACCGCGCGAGCGGCGACGCGCTGCAATTCCGCCGCGACGCGGAAGCCTGGTTCGATGATGAGATGGAGCGCCTCTCGGGCGTGTACCGGCGCTGGTCGCAAGCGCTCGTGTGGGGCATCGGACTCGCGATCGTGCTCGCCTTGAACGCAAACACCCTGCGCATGGCCGAGACGCTCTGGAACGATGCTGCGAAGCGCGAAGCGGTCGCGACCGCAGCCGGAAGCGCCTCCGGACACGAAACCGTCGCGAAGGCGACAAGCGATATCAACGCCCTCCCCCTGCCGCTCGGCTGGAGCCAGGGCTATCACCACCTGTGGAGCTGGGTCTGGGCCTTCTTCGGGGCGCTGCTCACGCTCGGCGCAATCTCGCTCGGTGCGCCATTCTGGTTCGACACGCTGTCGAAGGTCGCGCGCATCCGCTCAACCGGACCGCCCCCGCCGGCGTCAGATGCCACGCGCCGTGGCGAAGGCGACCAGACGCGCACCTTGCCCGACGTGAGCACCTGGTCGGCAAGGGACTCGGGAAGCCCACACGCTCCCGAACGGGTAGGTGATTGAGGCGCCCTTGACGCTGCAACGGGGCGTGTGCTTGTATCGGGCGCCGCTCGCCCGCCAGTGACAACGTCCCGGCCGTGGCCGGTCGACCGCGAGGAGGAAGCGCAGTGACCTCCGCAGGGCCAGATGAGGGGCAGCAGGTCGAGGTGCCGCGGCTGCTCGAGATGTCGGCGGACGAGCTCGACGACTTGTTCCGGCGGAGTCCCGCGGGTCCGATCCCGAACGGCGAGTGTGACGGCACGGCGATCGCCTTCGCGGGCACTGAGTTCGCCGAGATCGCTGCGAAGCTCGCGCATCTTCTCGCTTGGAAGGGCAAGGTCTTCGACGCCGAGCACGGCGTCCTGCGCAACCGCATCACGCCGTTCGACCTCCAGGCCATCCAGGCCACGGTCTACCGGCAGGCGAGCTGGTTCGACGACAAGGAATGCATCGTCCTCGACTACTCCCATACCTCCCTCGTCGCCCATTGGGTGCGTGACGAGATCCGCGAGGTCGCGAAGGGCCTGTACCTCGGCCTCGTGTTCTGGAAGCGGACACGCATCCTGTACTTCACCCTTCAGGTCCCTGCTTGAGGTGCCCCACCAGGACTCGCTCACCGTCGTTGCTCCCGTGCGGAGCGGCGCGCAGGCGGCCCTCGACGAGGCGCTGAAGGCCGCGGGGGCGACCCCGCCATCGGACGCCGCGATCCCCTTCGAGCAGCTGACGGGCGTGCATTTCGCCCGTCTCATCGCGCTTCCCGCGGGCCAGGCCGCGGACGGCTCGCCCATGAGCGCGAAGGTCGTGTGGATCAGTGATGTCGACGCGCCGCTGAAGCGTCACGTCACCGAGCTCGCCGATCGCGCCGGACCGGCCCTCGACCTCGTGCTCCAGCACTGTGAGGGGTATCCAGAATCACCCGATACCGGCCAGCGCCTGGCGTATCTGCGCGCCCACACCGTAAAGGCCGCTGCCGTCTACGTGAACACTGTCGGGCGCGGCGTCGAGCAGGTCGTCCTCGAGCGGCGCCTGCACGACGCCATCGAGAGCTTTCTCGACGCCCATGCGACCGAGCTCGCCCTGCGCGACCCGCACGAGGTGCGGGCCGCGATCCAGCGCTTCGTCGCCGCCGACGAGACGCTGCGGCCTGCGCTCGAGCCCGCGCCACAGTTGGAGCTCGCCTTCCGCATCCGCGAGACAGCCCACGCCGTCCTCGTCCCCGTCGCGATCCTCGCCTTCACGCCACTCATCGTCCCGTTGCTCCCGCTCTACGCCATTGCGCTGCGGCTCCACGAGGTGCGCGATGTCCCTGATCGCGCGGTGCCCGACGACGCACACGTCGAGGTGCTTGCGGCGCTCGAGGACCTGTTCGAGCAGAACCCATTCACGGCATCCGGTCCGCTCAAGCCCGGGCCGTTCCGTCGATACACGGCGATGGCGGTGCTCTGGCTCGCCAGCTACGCCGTTCGCCACGTCTTCAACGATGCCAACCTCGCCGGCGTCAAGACGATCCACTTCGCCCGCTGGGTGTTCCTCGACAACGGGCGCCGGGTGGTGTTCGCAAGCAACTACGACGGAAGCGTCGAGAGCTACATGGACGACTTCATCGACAAGGTCGCCTGGGGGCTGAACGGCGTGTTCTCCAACGGCCTCGGCTATCCCGAACGAGCTGGCTCGTGCGCGGTGGCGCGCGCGACGAGCAGGCGTTCAAGAACTTCCTTCGCCGACACCAGTCGCAGACACAGGTCTGGTACTCGGCCTATCCGGACCTGACCGCCCGCAATCTGCAGAACAACGCTCGCGTGCGGGCTGGGCTCTCGGGCACGTTGACCCGCGAGGAGGTGGCGGCATGGCTCCAGCGGCTGTGACGGGCGAGCTCGAGCTGGACGACATGCAGGGCCTGTTGCTGCGCGGGTATAGGGACCTGCACGCAGCCTGCTTCCTGGTCTACGGGATCGAGCAGCCGACGGCCGCACGGACGTGGCTCGCCGATATCGGATCGCGGCTGACGTCAGCTCGCGAGCGGCCGGCCGACGTCGCTGTCAACCTGGCCGTCACCGTGCCCGGCCTCGTGCGCCTGGGGCTACCGAGCACCAGCGTGCAGACGTTCCCGTTCGAGCTTCGCAGCGGCATGGCGTCGCCACGCCGGCAGAACATCCTCGGCGACAAGGGTGAGAGTGCACCCGAGCACTGGGGGTTCGGCGGTCCCGGGACTCCGCCGGTGCACCTGTTGCTGCTTGTCTATGCGACCGACGGTGCACACCTTGCCCCGCTCGTGTCCGAGCTTGCCGGCGGCGCGGCAGCGGGTGGCCTGAAGGAGCTCCAGCGGCTCGAGACGACGGACATCGGCCAGGTCGAGCACTTCGGCTTTCGCGATGGCGTCTCGCAGCCGCTGCTCGAAGGGGTGGGGGGAGCAGCGCGCTCGGACCAGACGGTGAAGCCGGGCGAGCTCGTGCTCGGCTACGCCAACGAGTACGGCCTCTACCCGACGAGCCCCCGGGTCCCGGCCTCCAGCGATCCGCGCGGTGTGCTCGCGCCCGATCCAAGCAACGGCTCACACCACGACCTCGGGCGCAACGGCAGCTACCTCGTACTGCGCCAGCTGGAGCAGGACGTGCGGGCGTTCTGGCGGTTCGCCGACGACGCTGCTCGCAGCGAGGACGGAAGGAGCGATCCCGTCGCGCGCGTGCGCATCGCCGCGAAGCTTGTCGGCCGCTGGCCGAGCGGGGCACCCCTCGTGCTCGCGCCCGATGCCGACGATCCGGCGCTCGCCCAGGAGAACACCTTCCGGTACCACGCACAGGACGCGGCGGGACAGCGGTGCCCGGTCGGTGCACACATCCGTCGCGCGAATCCACGCGACTCTCTCGATCCCAACCCTGGCTCGGACGGCTCCGTCGCGGTCGCGAAGCACCACCGCCTCCTTCGTCGCGGCCGGGAGTACGGGTCGCGCCTCACCGTGGACCAGGCGCTCGGGCCCGTTGAGGCGGGCGACGACGGGCCACGCGGCCTGCACTTCATCTGTCTCAACTCGAACGTCGCCCGCCAGTTCGAGTTCATCCACCAGACCTGGGTGAACAGCCCGAAGTTCGCCGACCTCTACGACGAGCCCGACCCGATCGTCACCGGCGGCGGCTTCTTCTCGATGCCGGCAGAGCCGGTGCGCCGCCGCCTCGCCAACATGCCCTGCTTCCTGAGGGTACGGGGCGGCGCCTATTTCCTACTTCCAGGCCTGCGCGCGATCCGCTACCTGTCGGGCCTCGAGAGCTGACCGGGGCGGTTCCCCGGGTTTGCGGGTGCAGGCGAGCCTGGAAACGACTCGTCGCCCGTCGGCTCGTAGTGCTCGACGCCGTTCATCTGCCGGCGCAGGCGGGAGAGCTCGCCGTACATGCGCTTACGCGCGCGGCTCTGATTGCCCAGCGGACGGTGATCCGGGATGCAGTGCCACGGGTTGTAGCTGAGCACCCTCGCGAACGCGAGCTGCTCGGGCGAGTCGAAGGTCTGGCGCGGGATCCGCAACACCGCGGCAGGCACGCGCGGCGAGACCTTCGTCGGCCAGAGCACCGCGTTGTTCTCGATCGGCATGAGAAACGGATCTGTCTGGACCTGGAGCAGGACGTCGATCGCGACGTCCTGATCGGCGAGGGTCGCGACCATGGCGTCGCGCAGGTAGTTGTCGGGAGGCCGCAACGGCAGGCGCGGCACACGGCTCCGCGTCCGGAGCGTCGGGTGGAACGAGTACTGCATTGCCTGACCATCTCCGAGGAGGTACGGGACGCAGCTGAAGTACTCGCCTTCGAGCGGGCTCGTCTGAGTCTTCGTCCAGAGGGCCTGCATGATCCCGTCCAGGACGTGCGACTGAGGGAAGTCGAGGAAGTAGAAGAACTGCGCGTTCTTGAGGCTCCAGTGCTGGAGTTGAGCATTCGCGCGGGTGTCGGGCGTGACGAAGGTCGGCGTCGACACACCGAGCATGTCCTGGGTCCATCTCTCGTCGTCGAGCAGTTTCGGGCCCTCGACGCCCATGAGCTTGACTCCGATGCTCATGAAACCGATGTCATCGACGTCGGTCGTGATGTACGGCCCAGGCCCGGAGAAGCGCACCCAGGCCCGATACGTCCGCGGCTCCCTGAAGATCCCCCGCCGCATGTGCTCGGGAAGGTCGTCGCGGACAACGAACTCGGCCCGGACGATGCCATGTGTCTTTGTGTTGCCACCGCGTTCGAAGAACCCCGGGTTCCAGAGCCCGCGCATCTGCGCCGTAAAGGTGGCAATGATGTCTTCGAGGTGCGCATCCTCGTCAGGCTCTAGGCGCTCCTCGCCCAGGGAGAGACCGTCGTCGGCGCGCCGGCGGTTGATCAGCGCGGTGGCGATGCTCGAGAGCCGGTCCCGTAGAAGCCTGTCGAACGCCGGCCGGATGAAGGGGTCGAACCGGCGCTCGACGTGGAACGCGAACGTCATCGCCGTGTTGATGGCGTCGAGCGCGCGGTTGCCGGTTTCGGCGTGCGGCAGGCCGAAGCCGATACCGGGGTCGGAAGGCGCGGATTCCTTGCCGGCCATGACTCCCCCCTTCGACAACCTTCGGGATTCCCGCACGGCGACCGTACCACTCCGGTACAGGCGCGGGCACGCGTTGCTAGAGTGGCAGGTGGCAAATGTCTCAATATCGACACATGCCGAGGTATCGTGAACGGTGAAGATCAACTCGCGACGGGCGAAGATCGCCGATTTGTCGGCGGGCTCGTCGTCTGGGGCATCGTCGTCGTGGTGGTGGCGATTCCGGAGCTGACTGCTGCCTTCTCGCACAACACAGACCACCTGTGGCGGACGATCTCAAAGACGACCGGACACCTGGAGGCCCGTTGGTGGTGGGTGGACCTCGTTGTCGTGAGCATCATCGCGATCGTCGCATTGCACGCAGTCGTCAACCCGATCCCATCCGCGAGTCAGGCCGATCCCGGTAGCCGAGGACGTGGACTTCGCCGCACACCTGGCGGCCGGGTCACGTTGGTGAAGCGCCAAGAACCGCTCGTCGGGCCGCATCAGGTGACATGGGCATTCACGTTGGTCTACCTCGTATGCGCCGCGGCGATCGTCGTTGGCGCCAGCCTCTGGGTGTGGAGCCGGCCGCGTAGCGGTTATGGGCTCGAGGTGACCATGTACCTCTTGATCGCCCTTCTCTTCATCATCGTGCCGAGTATCGCCGCCGCCGGGCGCCTCTGGGTCACACCGTTCACCTCCTTCTTTGCCACGCTCATCCGCATCCAGCGCGTCAATGTGTTGATCGGCTGTGTGTTGATCGCGGGGCTGGCGGTGCTTCTCATTCACCTTTCGCTGTATCCCTGGCCGACGCGCTGCTACATCGGCGGCCCGAAGGACAAGCAGGCGCTAGCGGCGGCGACGACCCCTCAGCAAGCGCTCAACATCGTCAAACCAGGGAATCTGCCGGACGCGTGCTTCAGACCGTAGCCTGGCGTCAGACGGTCGACTCAGCCGGCCCGACTTCGCCGGCTTCCGGCGTTCCCATGAGCGTCTAGCAGAAGAGGGCGACGGTAAAGAAGTCGAGGTCCTGGGCCGTGCCTGTCGAGTCAAATGTCTGCACGGTGACCCCTCCTCCTCCTGTCGTCTCTGCGGTCGCCTGGCCGGCGATCAGAGCCTTTCCTCCGGGGGTCGCGAGGACTGCGCAGTTGCTCACGTCTTGGTTGAACGTCAGGGTGTATCGACCTGAACCACCGCCCTGCTTGACGAGCGTCACAACGCCGCTCGACGGTCCGAGTTCGACGGCCGTACCACCCGCATTCTGCTTGACGGTTGCGAACAGTTTCGTGGCGGAGTCTCCCTTGGGGCCGGAAGGACCGGCGGCACCCGTAAGGCCGTGGGCACCCCTCGGCCCGGGCGCGCCCGGGCGCAGCTGGCCACGCTTGAAGTTGACTGCCAGGAGTGAGTGCGCTTTGACCTTGGCGGCGACGACGGCGCCCTTCTTCAGCTGCGCCGTCCCCACGCTGCCGGCCGGTAGCACGATCGCGGAGTAGCCCGTCCCACCCAGCGCGACCGCGAAGGCAAGACAGGCGACGACCACGGCGGGTGTCGGACGGAGGTGTCGGCTCATGGGACGCTCCTTCGCGGTGGCCTTGTACGGTCGAGGCCTTGCTCGGCAGCCCACTCAGAAGCCAGACACGCTCGAGTCGAGCACTTGCTGGACGAGCTCGTCCTGCCGCGTGAGGAGGCTACTCCCGAGTTGTCGGTACGACGCCTGAAACGCTGGGTCCGACCTTCTCCTGGCGAGGACGATCCAGTCCTGGCGCCTCAGGTGGAGGTCTTTCAACTGAGCGGCATAGCTGAAGATCTCACGAACTTGATCTTGACGACCGCTGCCCGGCGCCGGCTTGGCGCTGAGCAGGAAGAAGTCCGTGACCACGTATGTGAACGACCGCCATTCCGAGCTCACCTCGGAGCCCAGGTACGCGCGAAGCTTGGCCCCGATCGAGGCGCTTGCTGTAGTCCACTGGCGGTACCCGTCGTTCCATGCGCGCTGCTCTGCACGGGGGTCCGCGGACGACTGAGCGACGAGGCCGGCTGCGATGAAGCGGCCAGTCGCGACGGCGCTGCTCACGGACTCGCTCATCTGGCTGACGAGACCGGTCTGGATCTCGAGCGCCTTCTGGTGGTCCTGCCACTGCCGCGTGATCTGCGGAAGTAGCCAGGTTCCGAGAAGAGCCGCGACCACGGTCACAAGCAGTGGGTTCCCGAGCCAGAATCCGAGTTGGCCGCCCCGGGAAGACCGACTCTTGTCCTGCCGGGTGTCTGCCTCCTCTCCGGACACGCTCGTTGCGCCCTGGGGCCGCGGTGGGACAGGTGCACGGGCAATCACGACGCCAGCCTTAGGTCCCGAGAGCGCCATTCGTACGGGCGCCGATCATCGCCGGCAGCAAGTCCATCCGGACCGCTGTTCCCGCCGATTGGGCGTGTGGAGGCGGATGGGCGGCGAATGCTGCCGATGATTTCGCGCGTACGCAGCAACACGTTCTCGTGGCCCAAAGACGCGCCCCGCTGCTCGTGGCTTCCCAGTGCTCGGGAGCCATCCCCCCACAACTCCATTCCCGCAAGCCGTCCGCGGGGCACCGGCAGAGTCACAAAACACCCGTCCTCCCCCCAGCCAGAGCGCTGCTGCATGGGTCGAAAAGGGCCTGTAAATGAGACCATAGTCCAACGGCCGAGTTCAAACCGGCCTTTCACGTTTTCAGCCGATCGTGGTCGACGTCCCGGTCCGTCGACCACCACCTCCCCTTCCGGATTCGACCGTCGTCTGAAAGCGCGGCTCGCCTACACGACCCCGACGAGCGCCGGCCGGTCGACCTCGAACCCCCGCAGGTCCACGCTCGGCTCGAGCCCCAGCGCCAGCTCCGCGGCCGCCGCCCCGAGCACGGGCGAGTACTTGAACCCGTGGCCGCTCAGCCCCGCGCACACCACCGTGCGCTCGTCCAGCCGGTCGACGATCGGATCCTCGTCCGGGGTCATGGCGTAGAAGCACACGTCGGCGTCGAGCACCGGCGCCTTCGCCAGCCCGGGCAGGCGGCGCGCAGCGAACCCACGCAGCGGCTCGATGTCGCCCGGCGCCACCTCGCGCTCCGCCTCGGAGGACGGATCACCCGCCACGCGATCGTCCACCCGGTGCCAGCCGATCTTCACCCCGAGCCCGTCGTGCGCCGGCATGCCGTAGAAGTCGAGCCCGCCGTCGCCGAACACCGGGGCGTCACCGACGGAACCGTCGAGGTAGGCCGTGACCTGGCGCGTGGGCACGATGGCCTGCAGCCGGTCGTCGACGCCGGCGCTCCATGAGCCGGTGCACAGGACGAGCACGTCGCCCCGCTCCGACGAGCCGTCGGCCAGGTGCGCCACACCCTCCTCGACCGCCGTCACCCGCGCCCCCGAGCGCAGCTCGGCGCCCGCCGCCTCGGCCGCGGCCGCGAGCAGCTCCGTCCCGCGCCGGGCCCGCAGGAAGCCGCCCGCCGGGGAGTACAGCGCGAAGGCCACGTCCTCGACCGCGAAGGCCGGCCAGCGCCGCGCCACCTCGGCCGGCTCGAGCATCTCGGCCTCGACGCCGGCGGCCCGGACCGTCTCGTACGACTGCCGCTCCCACACGCCGTCGCCGCTGGCCAGGTGCAGGACTCCCCGCTGCTCGAAGACCCGGTCGCCGGCCTCGCGCTCCAGCGCCCGCCAGCGCTCCACGGCCCGAAGCGTCATGTCTGTGTACCGCCCCTCGCTCCCGTACTCGAAGCGGAGGACGCGGGTCAGACCGCCCGACGCGGCACGCGCATTCGCCGGGCGGTCGGCCTCGAGCACCGTCACCCTCGCAGATGCGCGCGCGAGACGCTCCGCGCAGGCCAGGCCGTAGGCGCCGGCCCCGACGACCACCGCTCTCACGGCGGCGGCTCCAGGGCCAGCTTCGCCCCGGGGGCAACCCCGAGCTCGGCCGCCCGCCCCGGCGCCATCTCGATCACGTAACGCGCGCCCTTCGCGCCGGCGAGCCGCCACGGCGCCAGGCGCTCGGCCACCTTCACGACCTTCAGGTCGCGGTCGCAGAACACCACGTCGATCGGCATGCGCATGAAGAACGTGTGCACCGAGCGCTCCCGGAAGGCGATGCCCTCGCCCGGCTCCAGGGAGCGCCGCCCGAGCAGGCCCTTGACCCGCGTGCGGCTCGAGCGGGCGAACAGGAGCCGGTCGAGCAGGACCCGGCCGTGGCCGTCGTGGAGCCGGTGCTCGGTGTCCCTGGCCATGCCCGAAGTCAAGCAGCGCGGGTGCGACATCGCGATGACGCTTGACAGATGCCTTGATGACGTCATAATGACGCCATGGAGACGGCACGGTATGTCGACTCGCTCTTGGGGGAGCTGGCCGCGTCCGCGGGCGGCGACGATCCCGCCGTGGCCGAGGCGGCCGTGCGGCTCACCCGCGCCCTGGCCCCGGCCATCCGGCTGACGCTCCTCGACGTCTTCGGCGAGGCCACGCTCGAGCTCAACGAGCAGCTCCCGTCCGGCCACGTCGAGGTGCGCCTGTCCGGCCGAGAGCCCGAGCTGCGCTACGTGGCCGCGCCCGAGCCCGAGCGCCCGTCGCCCCCCGAGGACGACGAGGAGCTGTCCCTGGCCCGCATCTCGCTTCGGCTGGCCGAGGCGCTCAAGGGCCGCGTCGAGCTCGCCGCGAGCCGCGAGGGGCTCTCGGTGAACGCCTGGATCGTGCGCGCGCTGGCGCGCAGCGTCGAGCCGCCCGCGCGCGGCGGCCGTCGCCTCACCGGATACGCGCGCAGCTGAACGGAGGAGCCATGCTCAGCGGAGAGGAAGCCCTGCCCGATCGCACGTTCGAGACCCCCGCCCCGATCGGCATGCGCCTGCGCATCCCGAGCGGCGAGATCACCGTGACCGCGGCCGACAGCGACCGCACCACCGTTCGGCTCGAGCCCATGGGCGGCGGCGAGCGCGAGCTCGAGTTCGCCCGCAACGTCCCCATCGAGCTGCGTGACGGCGCCCGCGGCCCCGAGCTCCATGTCGAGGTCGAGGACCGCACGAGCCTGCGCAGCCTGCTCGTCGGCCGGCGCATCCCGGACCTCCGCCTCGAGGTCCTGGCACCCAGCGGGTCGACGCTCGACGCGAGCACCGCCTCGGCGGACATCGAGACGCGCGGCCGCCTGTCCGAGGCGGTCGTCGCCTCTGCCTCCGGGGACGTCGTCCTCGAGCACGTGACCGGCGACGCTCGCGTCAAGACGGCGAGCGGCGGCCTCGAGGCCGGCGAGGTCGGCGGCGTCGTCACCTTCCACACCGCCTCCGGCGACTTCCGCGTGGAGCGCATCGGCGGCCGCGGCGACATCAAGGGCGTCTCGGGCGACGTGGGCATCGGCGAGGCCGCCGGCGATCTCAGCGTGCAGACCGTGTCCGGAGACCAGGAGATCGGCTCCGTCGGCCAGGGCCAGATCACCCTGCGCAGCGTGTCGGGCGACGTGCGCATCGGCATCCGCCCGGGCGCGCTCGTCGACCTCGACGTCAACACCGTGAGCGGCTCGCTGAGCTCCGAGCTCGACGTCTCCGACACCCCGCCCACGGGCGAGGGCACGCGCATCGCCGTCCGCGGGCGCACGGTGAGCGGCGACGTCCTCATCCGCCGGGCACCGGCGCCCGCCCGCGCGTAGCGGGCGAGCAGATCCGCTTCGAAACGGGTCCTAAGATGAAGGAGCCATGCCGGACGGCGACTACTGGTCGGGCGACGACTACGTCATGGAGTTCGTCGACCACCGCTACGGCTTCGCGGCCGAGGACTTCCGCGAGCGCGTGGCCGCCGCCGCCGTCCGGCTCGAGCTCGTCGGCACCCGACGACCTCGGCCCCGCGGGCACCGAGGATCTGGCCGAGCTCGCCGCCACCGGGTCGCTGCAGGGGCCGCGCTCGAGCCTCGGGCACTACCTCGCCGGGCGCTGGGAGGACATCGGCCAGCTCGGCGGGGAGTCCCTCGTCTACTGGCTGCGCAAGCTCGTCTTCCGCGGCGCCTGGCTCGACCACCGGCTGAAGCAGGGACTGCTCGACGTGGCCTTCGACGAGCACAGCGGGAGCTTCCGCTACCGCCTGCCGACGGCCGAGCGGCCGCTGGTGGAGCAGGCCGCGCACCCGTCCTGGCGCGAGCTGCGGTTCGACGGATCCTGACCTGGCGCCGGGTCCGGCCCCCGGGGTACGCTCCTCGCCATGGAGCCCGCCGGCGACGATCCTCTGGGCACGGCCCGCGCGCAGGCCGCGCGGCGCCTCGAGGAGCTGCGCGACCGGGCCGCGCACCCCGCGTCGCCCGGCCCCGACCTGCGCACCATGCTCGCCCGGACCGACCGGCACGTGGGTGAGATCCGCGACGCGGCGCGCGACCTGGCGGCGCTCCTGCCCACACGGGTGGAGGCCGCGGTGGCCCGTGCCCTGGCCGAGGACGAGGGCGGCCTCGCCCGCCGGCTCGACGGCCTGCAGGACGAGGCCGTGCGCACAGGCTCCTCGGTGGAGCGCATCGAGCGCGACCTGCTGGCCGAGCGCCTGGCCCGGATCGAGGACCTCGAGGTCGTGGTCGACCTCCTGAGCGGAGGACTCGACTCCCTGCGCTCCGACCTGGCCCGCCTGAGCGCGCTGGTCGAGGACATGGCTGCGCGCCTCGAGACCCCGGTCCAGGTGACCGTGGTCCGGCCCAAGAAGGCCTGAGCTTCACCAGCCGGAGCGAGGCCGGCACGGTCCGGGCACGCCTCGCGCGCAGCTGGTGACGATCGCTGACGACCCCGGCGCGAACGGGCGTGGCGCCGTCACGGGAGAAGCGGCCACGCTCGCCTCGTGCTCGAGGAACGCGCCCAGGCAACCATCGAGGCCATCGGGATCGCCGTGGCCATCGCCCTGCTGGCCGGTGGCCTGGCGGGGGCGCTCGGCGCCGCCGGACCGGCGTCGTCGCTCGCCGGAGCAATCGTGCGTGCCCTGTCGGCGGCCATCGGCCCGGTGGCCGGGCGGCCGGCGCCGGTCGAGGCGGGCGCGGCCGAGCTGGCCGCCTTCGCCCTGGCCGTCCAGCCGGGCATCCCGGCCGACAGCCGGCCCACGCTCCGCGACGTCCGACTGCAGCTCGAGCAGGCGCACGGCGCGGAGGGCGGTGACCGGCTCCTCGACCGGCTGCTGAGGGCCGAGGCCGAGAGCCTTCTCCCCGCCGCGCTCCGGCCGACCGCCTACCGGAACGTGCCCGGCCCGGCCCCACGAGGGCCCGACGCCTTCGCTCCGCCGGCACCCGGCGCCGCCCGCCAGGTCGAGTCGCCGGCGGGACCGCTACAGCTCCGCGTCGTCTCCGCCTCCGAGGGCGAGGCGTGGCTGCGGCACCGGCTCGACCCCGGCCTGTCCTGGACCGACGTCGTGACCACCGTCGCCGGGCTCGTGCCGGGCGAGCGGCTGGCCGTCTCGGCCCTGAGGGCAAGCGCGAATGCGGTGTCCGCCGCCCGCGCGGCCGCCGCCGTGGAGTCCGCCTCGTCCGAGGTCCCGCCCGGGCACCGCGAGGGCGACATCGTCGCCTCCTGGGTCGCCGACCGGCGCGTGACCGCGGCCGACGGCGGGCCACCCCTCTCTGCCTCGGGCGGCGTCGCGCCCCCGAGGCGGTTCCTGCACGTGGCCGTCATCCGCGACGGCGTCGTGGTGGCCGAGGACCTCGCTCCACCACCCCATCCCTGACTCCCGAGAGGAGCACCGTGAACGTCCATTTCTCGCTCATCCGCTGCCGCTCCCTGCTGCGCGAGCGCGGCCAGGGCACCGTCGAGTACGTCGGCATCGTCCTCGCCGTCGGCGCGCTGCTGCTGGCGCTGGCCACGCCGATGCACGGCCTGGCCGGCCCCATCGCGAGCAAGCTCGGCTCGGCCCTCAAGCAGGCGATCGACGACACCGTCGGCGCCGGCAAGGGCACCCACTGAGCGGACGCCCCACCGCTCGGGCCGTCAGCCCGTCGGCGCGACTGCGCCGGCGGGCGCGCGGCCCACGCGCGGCCGGGCCAGGCGCGGGAGGCGGAGGGTGAACTCCGCCCCGCCGCCCGCGGCATCGCTCACCGTGAGCGTGCCGCCCATCGCAGCCGTGAGCTCGGCGCGACACGGCCAGTCCCAGGCCCGTGCCGTCCTTGCCCTTCGACACGAACGGCCGGAAGATCGCCTCGCGCTGGTCCTCGGCCACGCCCGGCCCGCTGTCGGTCACCCGCACGGCCACGGCGTCGCCGTCGATGCCGGCGCTGACCACCACGCGGCCGTCCGGGGGCGACCAGCGGACGGCGTTGTCGAGCAGGTTGCCGACGATCTGCAGGATGCGGTCGCCGTCGCCCGGCCACCACGAGCGGCGCGACCTCGGCCTGCCCGCCGGTCTCGGCCGCCGGCTCGAGCACGACGGTGACGTTGCGGTGGCGGGCCGTCTCGCGCCGCGCCTGCACGGCCAGATCGCAGACCGCCCACAGGTCCACCTGCTCGACGTTGAGCGAGAAGCGCTTGGCCTCGAGCTTGGACAGGTCGAGAAGGTCGCCGATCAGCCGCTGCAGGCGCTCGGCCTCGACCTGCACCACCTCGAGGGAGGCCGCGCGCTCGTCGGGGTCCTCCACCACGTCGTCGGCCAGGGCCTGTACGTGGCCCTGGATGGCGGTCAGCGGCGTCCGCAGCTCGTGGGAGATGCGCATGAGGAAGTTGCGCTCGTGCTCGTCCGCCTCCTTCAGGCGCGCGGCCATGAGCTCGAAGCGCGAGGCCAGCACGCCGATCTCGTCGCGACCCTTGGAGCGGATGTGGACGTCGTAGAGGCCGTGCGCCACCTCCTCGGTGGCATCGGCGAGCTCGCGCACCGGCTGCGTGATGCGGCGGCTGATGAACAGGGCCACCAGCAGCGCCAGAGCGAGCACGATGGCGAGGGGCAGGACGAGCTCGCGGGCCAGGCTCAGGGCCGACGTGTTGAGCTTGCTCGCGTCCTTGGCCAGCACGATCGCCCCGAAGGCGACGTGCGGCGCCGACGTGAACGTCATGCCGGCGGCCACGGCCAGGAAGCGGCGCGGGTCGCCGGGGGCGCGCAGGTCGAAGGTCTGGGTGTAGCCCGGATCCGAGCCGAGGCGCACCCACTTCAGCTGCCGCACGTACTCGTCGGGCAGGCGGGCCACCTTGAGCGGCACCGTGCCCGGCGAGAGCTTCGCGTTCGGGGCGTAGAAGATCGCGTCCACGCCCGAGGCCTTCTGCAGGTTGGGGATGAACGCGCCCCGCCGTCCGAAGTTGCCGAGCTGGTTCTGCTGGCGCTTCTCCACGATGGCGGCCACGCTGCGGGCCTCGCTGCGCAGGGCGCGCTCGTTGCGGTCGCGCTCGAAGCGGTCGAACTGGCGCACCGCCACGGCGGCCACCACGAGCACGGCCACGGCCACGCACGCGAAGAAGAGCAGGACCAGCTTGGCCCGGAGCTGCAGCCTCACGGCCGGCGGTGGTGGCTAGGCGACGGTCGCGGCATCGTCGGCGACCTTGTAGCCGACGCCCCAGACCGTCACCACGGGGCAGTCGTCGCCGATCTTGCGCCGGAGCTGGCGCACGTGAACGTCCACCGTCCGGGTGTCCCCGACGAAGGTGTAGCCCCAGACCCGCTCGAGCAGCTGCTCGCGGGTCAGCACCATGCCGCGGTGATCCAGGAGCTCCCACAGGAGATCGAACTCCTTCGGCGCCAGCTGCACGTGACGGCCGTGCACCGTGCACCTCGCGGCGGCCGGCGTCGATGATGATCGCGCCGTGCTCCTTGCGCCCCTTGCTCTTCGGGGCGGGAGCCGTGGCCCGCCGCAGGATCGAGCGGATGCGGGCCACCAGCTCGCGCGGGTTGAAGGGCTTCGTGAGGTAGTCGTCGGCCCCCACCTCGAGGCCGACGATCTTGTCCACGTCGTCGTCCCGCGCCGTGAGCATCAGGATCGGCGTCTGCGAGTCGGCGCGGATGACGCGGCAGACCTCGAGCCCGTCCATGTCGGGCAGGTTCAGATCGAGGACGATCAGAGACGGATCCTGAGCCTTCGCCTTCTCCACCGCCTCGGCCCCGGTGGCGGCGCGCTCGACCGTGTACCCGGCCTTCTGCAGGTACATGGCCACGAAGCTGGCGATATTCGCCTCGTCCTCGACGATGAGGATCCGCTCGCTCAACACGCCGGACTGTAGCGAGCCAGGTCTACGAGGCTGGTCTAGGGAGCCGGCGTGGCCGGCGGCCGCACCCGCGCCGCCTGCTTGGTGCCCAGGCTGAGGGCGCCCGCCCACGGCTGGACCGGCGCGCCGTTCAGGGAGTAGGTCCCGTTCCCCGTCAGCGTCGCCTTCCCGTACAGGCCGACCCCGTTCAGCACCGTGTTGCCCCGGAGCACGACGCGGTAGTGCGTGCCCGAGATCGAGAACACCAGGCCGCGCTTGGTGTTGGCCGGGTAGCGCTGGCCGTCGCTCGTGAACGTGTACTTCTTGGGCGTCACCTTGATCTGGGCGTCGCCCTTCACGTCGAGCACCGCCACGCTCCCGCCCTTGGCCACCGTGCCGTAGATCAGCCCCCCGCCGTTGATCACCTGCCGTCCGGTGCCTGCCGAGTGAAGCGTGGTCTGCGTCCGCACCGCCTTGCCCGCGCCGTCGGGCAGCACGCCGACAGCCGCGCCGGCGGTGCCGGCGACGGCCGAGAGCACGGCGAGTGCCGCGAGGGCGGCCGAAAGGAGCGCGCGTCGCATGTCCCGATTATGTCCTGAGCGCACCGCAGCAGGCATTTCCGGGAAGTAATCCTTCTGTAAAGGATGCTGCCCGGCAGGCGCGGGCTCACTCGTAGCGGTAGAAACCCTCGCCGCTCTTGCGCCCCAGAAGCCCGGCCTCGGCCATGCGCCGGAGGCGCGGCGGCGCGGCCATCCGCGGCTCCCGCGTGGCCTCGAACAGGGCCTCGGAGGCGTGCACGTGGACGTCGATCCCCACCAGGTCGACGAGGGTGAACGGGCCCATGGGCCACCCGGCCCCGAAGCGCATGGCCCGGTCGATGTCCTCCACCGTCGCCCCGGTCTCGTCGAGGGCGCGCACGCAGTCGTTGAGCAGCGGGATCAGGATCCTGTTGACCACGAAGCCCGGCGTGTCCGAGCAGCGCACGGCCTCCTTGCCGGAGCGCTCCACCGTGGCCACCCCCGCCTCGTAGGGCTCGTCCGCCGTGCGCAGGGTGCGCACCACCTCCACCAGCGGCATGAGCGGCGCCGGGTTGAAGAAGTGCAGCCCGAGGATGCGGTCGGGCCGCCCGGCGGGAGCGCCGATGGCCGTCACCGAGAGGGCGGAGGTGTTGCTGGCCAGGATCGTCCGCGGCGGGCAGATCCGCCCCAGCTCGGCGAACAGCTCGCGCTTGGGCTCGAGCTCCTCCACGATGGCCTCGATCACGAGATCGACGTCGGCGCACTCCTCGAGCGCGGTCGTGGTGGTCAGCCGCGCGGCCGCAGCCTCGGCCTCCTCGGCCGTGAGCCGTCCCTTCTCCACCCGCTTGCCCAGCCCGGCCTCGATCCGGCCCCGGGCGCGCTGCAGGAGGTCGTCCCCCACGTCCCGGCCGACGACCTCGTGGCCGCCCTCGAGCAGCACCTGCGCGATGCCGGCCCCCATCGTCCCCAGGCCGATCACGGCCACGCGCTCGATCGTCACGGCGCCGAACGCTAGTGGATTCGCTCGACCACGCCGCAGATGGCCATGCCCCAGCCGATGCACATGGTGGCCAGCCCGTAGCGGGCCTCTCGCCGGTCGAGCTCGCCCAGGAGCGTGGCCAGGATCCGCGTGCCGGTCGCCCCCAGGGGATGGCCGAGCGAGATGCCCGAGCCGTTCGGGTTGACGTCGTCCCAGCGGTCCTCGAGGCCGAGGTCGCGCGCGGTCTGGGCCACCACCGCGGCGAACGCCTCGTTGATCTCGATGACGTCGATCTGGTCGAGCGTGAGCCCCGCCCCGCGCAGGGCCTTCTCCACGGCGAGCGGGTTTCCGTGCAGCATCAGGACCGGATCGACGCCGGCCAGGCCGAAGGACACGAACCGGGCCCGCGGCCGCAGGCCGAGTGCCTCCGCCCGTTCGGGGGTGGTGATCAGGGCTGCCGACGCGCCGTCGCAGATCTGGCTCGAGTTGCCGGCCGTGATCACGCCCTCCGGGTCGAACACCGGCGGCAGGGCGGCGAGCTTCTCCGCGGAGGTGTCGCGCCGCGGGGTGCCGTCCTCGGTCACCACCGCGGCCACGCCGGTGGCGTCGACGGCCTCGACCGGCACGATCTCGCCCGCGAACCGCCCCTCGTCCATGGCCCGCACGGCCCGCTGGTGCGAGCGCAGCGACAGGGCGTCGAGCTCCTCCCGGCCGAGCTTCCACTGCGCGGCGATGCGCTCGGCGGAGAGACCCTGCCAGACGATCTCGAAGCGCTCGAGCAGGCGCGGCGAGAACGGCTCCTCGGCCGAGCCGTCCGACCCCATGGGGATGCGCGACATGTTCTCCACGCCGCCGGCGATGGCCACGTCGATCGTCCCGCACATGACGGCGTGAGCGGCCTGCATGGCCGCCTGCATGGAGGAGCCGCACATGCGGTTCACCGACGTCCCCGCCGCCTCCACGGGCAGGCCCGAGATCATCGAGGCCACCCGGCCGATGTTGTAGCCCTGCTCGCCGACCTGGGTGACGCAGCCCAGGACGACGTCCTCGACGGCCGCCGGGTCGACGCCCGTGCGCTCGACCAGGGCCGCGATCGCGGCGGCGGCCAGATCGTCCGGCCGCGTCCCCGCCAGGGCCCCCGCCCGCCGGCCGATGGGCGAGCGGACGGCGTCGACGATCACCGCCTCGCGCAGCGTCGCCACGGTCGGCGCTCCCGGTCGATTGATCGGTCAGTCAACGGCGCGAGCAGCATATCCCCGCGTGGTAGGGTCATCGCCCCCGCCACCAGGAAGGAGAACGTGTGGGCCGCGGATCGCTCGCCAGGGTGCGAAGCCGCCACGACCGCCAGCGCAAGAAGAAGGCGCGCCTCAAGCGCGCGGCCGAGGCCAGCGTGCAGGCGGCGCCCAAGGCCCGCCCCGCCCGTGCCCGCGCGTCGCGCGCCGCCGCCTCGCCGCCCGCCAGCTGAGCGGTGCCCGAGCGCGTCGCGGATCTCTTCGTCCGCTGCCTCGCGGCGGAGGGCGTCACGCACGTGTTCGGCATCCCCGGCGAGGAGACGCTCGACCTCAACGACGCCCTCGAGGCCTCGCCGGGCGTCACCTTCGTCCCCGTGCGGCACGAGCAGGGCGCAGCGTTCATCGCCGACGCCTACGGCCGCCTCACGGGCCGAGCCGGCGTGTGCCTGGCCACCCTCGGTCCGGGCGCGACGAACCTGGCCACGGGCGTGGCCGACGCCTTCCTCGACCGCGCGCCGCTGGTGGCCCTCACCGGCCAGGCGTCGGTCGACCGGATGCACAAGGAGTCGCACCAGTTCGTGGACGTCGTGCGCATGTTCGCGCCCATCACCAAGTGGAACGCCCGGCTGGCCGAGCCGGCCACCACGGCCGAGGTGGTGCGCAAGGCCTTCGCCCTGGCCGAGGAGGAGAAGCCCGGGGCGACGCACCTCGAGCTGCCGGAGGACGTCATGGGCGCTCCGGCCGCGGGCGACCCCATGCCGCGGCGCGCCCCGCCCGGCAAGGAGGCGCTCCCGGCCGACGTCCAGCGCGCCGCCCGCCTCCTGGCCAATGCCGAGCGGCCGGTGGTGCTGGCCGGAAACGGGGTCATCCGAGCCGGCGCGTCCGACGCCCTGCGCCGCTTCGCCCGCTCGACCGGCGTGCCGGTGATCACCACCTTCATGGGCAAGGGCGCGCTGGCCATGGACGACCCGCGCTTCCTCTTCACCGCCGGCCTGGCGGCCCGCAACTACTCCGAGGGCTTCCTCGGCGACGTCGACCTCATGATCTGCGCGGGCTACGACCTGGTGGAGTGGTCGCCCTCCGCCTGGAACCCGCACGGCGACAAGACCGTGATCTGCATCGACACCGTGCCGGCCGAGATCGACGCCGCCTACAACCCCGACGTCCAGCTCATCGGCGACCTCGAGGGCTCCCTCCTCAGCCTGGCCCTGGAAGCGCCCGACTCGAGCTGGGCCGCCCCGCCGTTCGGTCGCATGCTCATGGACGTCCTGGCCCGCGATGCCGGCGACCCCTCGTTCCCGCTGCGGCCGCAGCGCGTGATGTGGGAGCTGCAGGAGGCCATCGGGCCGCACGACGTCGTGATCTCCGACGTGGGCGCGCACAAGCTGTGGCTGGCCCGCATGTTCCCGGCCCGCGAGCCGAACACGGTGCTCATCTCCAACGGCTTCGCGGCGATGGGCTTCGCCCTGCCCGCGGCGATCGCGGCCCGCCTCGTCCTCCCGCGCGAGCACAAGGTCATCGCCGTGATGGGCGACGGCGGGTTCCTCATGAACGTGCAGGAGCTCGAGACGGCGCACCGGCTCGGCCTCGGCTTCCTGGTCCTGGTCTGGAGCGACTCGGCCTACGGCGTCATCGAGTGGCACCAGGAGCGGGCCTTCGGCGAGGGCCGCATCGCCGGGACCCGCTTCGGCAACCCCGACATCGTGGCCCTGGCCCGCTCCTTCGGGTGCGACGGGGTGCGCGTGGAGTCGGCCGAGTCCCTGGGCGGGATCCTGCGCAGCGCCCTGGTCGCGCCCGGGATCACGGTCGTCGAGGTGCCCATCGATTACCGCGACAACCCGAAGCTGGCCCTCTCGCTGGCCGAGCTCACGGGGACGCCGGCTCGCTGACCGGCGACAGGGCGGCGGCCACCGCCGCGGCGCTGCGTTCCACCGCATCGAGGTCGTAGCCACCCTCGAGCAGGACGACCGGCGGCGGGGCGCCGACACGCTCGCACAGCGCCACCACGCCGGCGGTGAGGGCGCCGAAGGTCTCGTCCTCGAGCATCAGGCCTCCAAGTGGGTCGTCGCGATGCGCGTCGAACCCGCAGGAGACGAGGACGAGCTCGGGGCCGAAGCGCTCCACCGCCGGCAGCGCCTCGGTGGAGAACCGCGCCAGATAGGCCTCCGGGCCTGTCCCCGGCGGGAAGATGAGGTTCAGGGTCGTGCCGTCGCCCTCCCCCACGCCGCGCTCCTCGGGCCGGCCCGTGAACGGCCACAGCGGCCACTGGTGCAGCGAGACGACGAGCACGTCCGGGCTCGTCCTCGAACACGGCCTGGGTGCCGTTGCCGTGATGCACGTCCCAGTCCACGACGGCGATCCGCCCGAGGCCGCGGGCCTGGGCGTGGCGCACGGCCACGGCCATGGCGTTGACCAGGCAGAAGCCCATCGGGTGCGTGGCCGACGCGTGATGGCCGGGCGGCCGCACGGCGCAGAAGGCCCCGTCCGCGTCGCCGCGGAGGGTGACGCCGACCGCGGCCACGGCCGCACCGGCCGCGTGCCGGTAGGCGCGCTCGGACCCGGGGCCGTCCCAGGTGTCGGCGTCCAGCCAGGCGCCCGTCGCGGCGATGGTGTCGAGGGCCTCGAGGTAGGCCGCAGGATGGACGCGCTCGAGATCCTCGGTGGCCGCCTCGGGAGCCTCCGCCTCCACCAGCCTCCCGGCGCCTGCGCGCACCCCGGAGAGGGCCGCGGTGAGGCGCGCCGGCCGCTCCGGATGGTCCCCGGGCGGGTCGTGGAGGGCGCAGTCCGGATGGGTCAGGAGAAGCACGGAGCCGGGCCGCACTGTACGGGGAGCGTTGTTACAAAGTCGGCGCCCCGACGATCGGCGATCGAAACGGATTTGTGGTTTTTCCGCTTTCCAGACGCTATGGTGGCGGAGCCGGTGCGGCCCGACCGCCGCACAAACCACATAAATTCTGGCGCAAGCTACCCCAGGGCGGCGCGATTCTGCGAGGGAGTGCGATGTACCGATTCAGTCGAGCCATCTATCTGGAGATCAAGGACTACGTTGATCCCCACCCCGACACCATCGCGCCCGTCGAGGCGCGCCGGCGGGTGCTCGAGGCCTGTGAGGGCACGATCGAGCGCCTGGCTCGCGATCCACGCTACTTCGCCCGCCCCGCCCGCAGCCTGTTCGAGGAAGTCCGCTACCTCTTCCCGATCACGCAGCAGGCCCGCATCTACTACGCCATCGAGCACTACGTGGCCCTCGCGCGGGAGTTCATCCAGCGCGAGATGGAGCGCAACAGCGAGACCTTCGCCCGCTGCCGGGCCACCACCCGCAAGGGGAAGCCGTGTCAGCGCACCCCGCTGCCCGAGCGCGAGTACTGCCCGTCGCACCAGCACCTCGAGGAGCCGTCGATCGCTCCTCTGGGCGCCGCCGCGTAGGGCACACGCGACCGACAGGGACTCAGGGGCGTAGTCTCCGAGGCATGTCCCTCATGGATCGCATCCGCGCATGGTTCGGCGGCGGGTCCTCCGCCTCCGACGATCAGTCGACGATGTCGGCGCCCGAGCCCGCCTCGATGCCCGACCAGCCCGACATGTCCGTCGGAGGCACGGCCCCCGCGCCTGCACCGCCGCCGCCTGTGGCCGAGCCGCCGGCGACGACAGACCCGGGCGCCGAGGAAGACCGCCCGGCATAGACGCGAGCCCGCGGCTCGGCCCCGTGCATGAGGTCGGCACGATCGCCTGCGGCGACTGCCTCGACCTCGTGCCGGGCCTGGCCACGGGCTCCGTCGACCTGGTCTACGCCGACCCGCCCTTCGGATCCGGGCGGCGTCGGCAGGGACCGGGGGGCGCCTCCGGCTACGACGATGCCTGGCCCGGCGGGATGGAGGCGTACCGGGCGTGGCTGCGTCCGCGCCTGGCCGAGCTGCACCGCGTCCTGGCTCCCACGGGGTCGCTCTTCCTGCATCTGGACTGGCGCTCGGCGCACCACGGCCGTCTGCTCCTGGACGAGATCTTCGGCCCCGCAGCCTTCCGCAACGAGCTCGTCTGGCACTACGGGCTCGGCGGGCGCGCCCCGGCCAACGCGTTCGCCCGCAAGCACGACACCATCCTCTTCTATGCCCGCGGCGAGGCGAACCGCTTCCGGCCGCAGCGCGGCCCGGTGACGGCGGCCATGGCGGCGAAGTACGCCCACCGCGACCACCGCGGCCGCTACCAGAACGCCCACGGCCGCCGCTACTACCTGCAGGGCGGCAAGCTCTGGGACTCGGTCTGGGAGATCCCCAGCATCGCCCCGGGGGCCCGCGAGCGAACCGGCTATCCGACCCAGAAGCCGGAGGCGCTGCTCGAGCGCATCGTCCTGGCCGCGACCGACCCGGGGGACCTCGTGCTCGACCCCTTCGTGGGGAGCGGGACCACGGTGGCGGTCTGCCGGCGGCTCGGGCGGCGCGTCGTGGCCTTCGACCTGTCGCCCCAGGCGATCGCCGTCACGCGGTCCCGTCTGGCCACCGCTGCCGTTGCCTGATCCGGCAGCGGCGCTTGCCTCTTCACTTTCCCGCGAAGTAGAATCGGCCGGCTCGCGGCCCGTGACCCCCTGCATGTACCAGTACAGCCGCGCAATCTTCCTCGCCCTCAAGGACCTCGTCGACCCGGCGCCCGATCGCCTGAGCCCGGCCGAGGCCCGTCGCCAGGTGCTCCTGGCCAGCGAGCGCACGATCGAGCGCCTGGCACAGGATCCGCGCTACTTCGCGCGCCCGGCGCGGGCACTGTTCGAGGAGATCCGCCACCTGTTCCCGATCCGCCGGCAGGAGCAGGCCTACTTCGCCATCCAGAGCGTGGTCTCGGTGGCCGTGGAGCGGATCGCCCAGGAGCTCGAGCGGGCCAGCCTGTCGGAGGGGCGCTGCCGGGCCACCACGCGCAAGGGGCGCCCGTGCCAGCGGACGCCGCTGCCGGGGTCGCGCTTCTGCCCGTCGCACCAGCACCTTGCCGAGCGGCCCGTGCCGCTCGCCGTGGCCTAACCCAGCGGGATCCGCAGCTGCTGCGCCGCCTCCGCGGCGGGCACGGCGGCCAGCTTCGACGCGTAGACCCCCAGCAGCCGGACGGGCTCGGCCCGGTCGTCGAGGGCGCGCCGGCAGAGGAGCACCGCCAGGTCGGCCAGCTCGGCCTCGGACACCGGGCCGGAACCCGTGCGCGAGCGGGTCACGAGGGCGAAGTCGTGGTACCGGACCTTGGCCGTGACGGTGCGCGCCGACAGCCGGCGGCGGGCGAGCCGCGCCGCCACCTCGGCCGCCATGCGCCGCATCTCCCCGTCCGGCGGGGGCGTGGGCGGCAGGTCGCGGTCGAAGGTCTCCTCGTAGCCGATCGACACCGGCTCGGCCGGTTCGGGATCGACGGTCCGCGGGTCGTCGCCGCGGGCCCGGCGCCGCAGCTCGCGCCCGGTGCGACCGGCGGCGAGCAGCGGCAGGGCGTCGTCGCCGAGGGCCGCCAGGTCGCCGATGGTCTTCACCCCGGCCGCCTGGAGACGCGCCTCGCCCCGCGGGCCGACGCCCGGAAGCAGGCGGATGGGCAGCGGGCCGAGGAACGCGGCCTCCTCCCCCGGCGCCACGACCACCAGCCCGCCCGGCTTCTCGCGGTCGCTGGCGATCTTGGCCACCGTCTTCGACGTCCCCACGCCGATCGAGCACCCCAGGGAGGTGGCCTCGCGGACGGCCTCCTGGACCCGGCGCGCCTGGGCCCGGCAGGCGGCGGCGTCGCCGTCCAGGTCGAGGTAGCCCTCGTCCATCCCGAGCTTCTCCACCCGCGACACGAGGCTTGCGACCACCTCCCAGACCTCCTTCGAGCGCGCACCGTAGCGCTCGAAATCGGGCCGCACGAAGATCGCAGTCGCGCAGCGGCGGCGGGCCTCGGCACAGCTCATGGCCGAGCGGATGCCGTACCGCCGCGCCTCGTAGCTGGCCGTGGAGACCACCCCACGCCCGTTCGGGTCGCCTCCGACGACCAGCGGCCGGCCGCGCAGCTCGGGATGGTCGAGCTGCTCGACGGCCGCATAGAAGGCGTCGAGGTCGAGGTGGCCGATCACGGGCCCGAGCGTGGCGCCCGGGGCAGGCTCCGCTGGGCGCTGGTCCCCGGGGCGACCGATTCCGAGCCGGCGTAGCGCGCCCGGATCAGCCGGGTGGCTGCGCCCAGCGGCACCACGAAGCTCGTGCGGGCGTCCGGGCCAGCCGTGGCCAGGCGCCACTGCGACCAGCCGCCCGGCAGGGCCTGGTCCAGGGCGATCCGGGTGCCGGCCAGGGCCCTGGCCGCCGCGACGACGACCTTCATCCGATGCTTCGGCTGGGAGGTGAGCTTGACGATGCGAAGGCCGGGGGACCGCTGCACCGTCCCGACCATGGCCACCGAGAGGCCGCGGCCATCAGGGCTCGTGACGCGCAGGTGCCGGGTCGCCCCGCGCAGGGACTGCGCCGGGACGCGGAGCGCCGCCCACGCCGGCCCCGCCGTGGTCTCGCTCAGGAGCGTGCCGCCCGCCCAGAACCGCACCACGGGCGTGGCCCCGCCGACGGCGTGGGTCCACACCGACACCGTCTGGGCATCGCCGGGGATGCGTACGCTCCCGCCCAGCAGGTTGAACGGGCCCGGCGCCACGTCCAGCGAGAAGCCGCCGGGGCCGCCGAGGGCGCGGCGCACGCCGCCGGTGGCCAGGACGAAGCCCGGGGCCGGCTGGGCCGGCCGCCCCACCCGGCTGACGTCGAGCCCGTCGCCGAAGCCCATGGCCGGGTCGAGCACCAGGCGGATGGTCTTCCCGGCCACGGCGCGCGCGTTCACGGCCTGCCAGCTCCACCCCCTGCCCGGGTGCACGCGACCGAGCAGGATCGTGCGGCCGTCGGGCAGCCGGGCCTCGACATCGAGCTCCTCGGTGCCGTGCCGGCTGCGCGCGTCAAGGGTCAGGACCTGGGTCCCGGCCGGCACGCGCCACGAGGCGGAGAGGACCGTGGTGTTGTCGCGGATGGCCATGAAGCGGCGGCGGGCCACCCCGTCGACGCGGACGTCCACCTTGCCCGGCCCGTCGAGGGTCCACCCGGTCAGCCCGCGGTCGAAGGAGGAGTGCGGCGCCTCGGAGGCCGGGGGCGGCGGGGTGACGGTGAAGCCGGCGTTCGGGGTCCACCACGCCGGCTGGATGGTGGCGGGCGCCGGAGCCGTCCCCGCCCCCGCGGTCAGCGCCAGCGTGGGCCAGATCACCGCCGCCGCGCCAGCGAGCGCGACGGCCACACGCGCGACCCCGGACACGGCAGCATGGTAGCGACCGGCCTCCCGGCCCCCGGGTGGCGGCTTCTCGTGAACCTCTACACTCACCCGGCGCGATGACCCCTGACACGGACAAGCTGGTTCGCCAGCTCTCGCTCGTGGCCTACCTGATGGCCGAGCGCCGCGCGTCGTCGGCGCGCGACGTCAAGCAGGCCGTCGAGGGCTACTCCGACATGTCCGACGAGGCCTTCGCCCGGCGGTTCTACGCCGACCGCACCGAGCTCCTGGCCCTCGGGGTCCCGATCGAGTCGCAGCGGGACGAGTTCACCGGCGAGGAGCTGTACACGCTGCGCCAGGAGAGCTACTTCCTGCCGCCGCTGCACCTGAGCGACGAGGAGCTCGCCGCCCTCTCCACCGCGGTGTACCTGCTGGAGGGCCAGTTCGCCTACGCCGAGCCGCTGCGCCTGGCCCTGCAGAACCTCGCCCTGGGACGCCCCAACCCCAGCCGAGACGCCGCACCCGACGTGACCCTCTCGCTCCTCGGCTCGGGCTACACGGGCGAGGTCGCGGCCCGGCTGCAGAAGCTGGAGACGGCGGTCTCGAAGCAGCGCACGGTGGTCTTCCCCTACTGGACGATCCACTCCGACTCCGAGGCCCAGCGCACGGTCGACCCGTACAGCCTGTACCTCCTCGGCGGCCAGTGGTACATGGTCGGGCGCGACCACGATCGCGACGCCATCCGGACGTTCCGGCTCTCCCGCATGCGCGGCGACGTGCGCTTCGCCACCCGCCGCGAGCGCGACTTCCGCACGCCCCCGGAGTTCGACGCCACCGCCTGGCGCGACCGCGCGCCCTGGCAGCTCGGCGACGCCACCGAGACGGCCACCCTGTGGGTGTCGCCGCAGGCGGCGTGGATGGTCGAGCGTGCGGTGGGCCGGCACGGCACGGTCGACGTCCATCCCGACCGCTCGATCACCTTCACCACGCCCTACGCCGACGCCCGGGCACTGGCCCAGTGGCTGGTGGCCCTGGACGGGCAGGCGGCGCCCCTCGATCCCCCCGAGCTCGTGCGCGAGCTCGAGGCCGGGCTGGAGCGCGTGGCCTCCGAGCACGAGGGCTCGCCTCCACCCCACGCCGCCCCCATCGCCATGGTCGACCACGAGCCGGCCACGTCGGGGCCGATCCGCGGCGAGAGCCCCGTGGCGCCCGAGCGCTTCGCGGTGCTCCAGGCGCTCCTGGCCGACCTGCTGGCCGGCTGCGGCGACGCGCGCCGCGCCCAGGTGGACGCCGAGCCGGTCAAGCGCCGGTTCAAGCTCAGCGACGCCGAGCTCGAGGAGCACATCAACCTCCTCAACCTCGTGAACTTCGGCGGCGGCTGCTACGCCGTCTACGCCGAGCTCTCCGAGGACCACACGACCATCGACGTGGAGAAGGAGCTGTACGGCGAGGAGTTCCGGCGGCCGGCGCGGCTCTCGCCGCTCGAGGCCAAGGCGCTCATGCTGGCCCTCGACCTGGTCGGTCCCCTGGTGGCCGCCGACGCCCACACCACGCTGGCCGCCGTGCGGGAGAAGGTCGAGGCGGCGTTCGGCCGCTACGAGACCCGCGAGACGCCGACGCCGCAGCACGGCGCGCTCGACGAGGACGTCCTCTCCGTGCTCGGCGACGCCATCCGCGACCGGCGGCTGGTCCGCCTCGAGTACCTCTCGCGCGACGGCGACGAGGTGACCGAGCGCGTGGTCGAGCCCCACGCCCTGCGCGGCGTGCGCGGCGACTGGTACGCCGACACCTACGACCGGACCCGCGACGGCGAGCGCACCTTCCGCGTGGATCGCGTGCGCTCGGCCACGCTGACGGACGAGCGCTTCGAGCGCCGCTCCGAGCTGGCCGAGCACCTGTCGGGCGACCTTCCGGGCGCCCTGGGCACGGCCTCGGTGTGGTTCTCGCCCTCGGTGGCCCGGTGGGAGCTCGAGTCGCGCCCTGACACCGCGCGCCTGGCCGACGGGTCGGCCGTGGCCTCGGTCCCCTACGGCTCCGAGCGGTGGCTGGCCGGTGAGCTCTGCCGCTACCTGGGCGACGCCGTGCTGCTCGAGCCCGAGCCCCTGCGTGAGCGGGTCGCCGGGCGGGCGCGCGAGCTGGCCGAGGTGGGCGCCGACCGGCGCGCCTCGGCTCCCACGTCGCGGTGATCCTCTTCCTCCTCGCGCTGGCGGTGAGCGCCCTCGTGGTCGGCGGCCTCGGGCGGCTGCTCGTCATCGGCCCCGACCCCATGACCATCTGGGAGACCATGGCGATCGGCCTGATCGCCTCGCTGGTCTCGTGGATCATCGTGCGCCTGGCCTTCGGCGCCCACGCCTATCCCGGGCTGGCCCTCACCGTCCTCATTGCCAGCCTGCTGGTCTACCTCGTGCGCGTGCAGCGCAGGCGAGGCCGCCGGTAGCCCGGTGAGACGACCTCGCCCGCGCGGCGATCAGCGCGCGGCCGCGTAGCGCTCGGCCACCCGGTCCCAGTTCACGACGTTCCACCAGGCGTCGATGTAGTCGGGCCGCCGGTTCTGGTACTTCAGGTAGTAGGCGTGCTCCCACACGTCCAGGCCCAGCAGCGGCGCCTGGCCGTCGGAGAGCGGGCTGTCCTGGTTGGCCGTGGAGAGCACCGAGAGCGCGCCCCCGCTGAGCACGAGCCACGACCAGCCGCTCCCGAAGCGCTTGACGCCGGCATCCTTCACCGCCGCCTTGAAGTCGTCGAACGACCCGAAGGCGGTCTGGATGGCGGACCCCAGGTCGCCGCCCGGCTCGCCGCCGCCGTTCGGGCTCATGTTCTCCCAGAACATGGTGTGGTTGCTGTGGCCGCCGGCGTTGTTGCGCACCGCCGTCCGCTTGTCCTCGGGCACCTGCCCGAGGTTGCGCAGGACCTCCTCGACGGGCGCGTCGGCCCACGCCGTGCCCTCGAGGGCCGCGTTCGCGTTGTCCACGTAGGCCTTGTGGTGCTTGTCGTGGTGGACGCGCATCGTGGCCTCGTCGATGTGCGGCTCGAGGGCGTCGTAGGGGTACGGCAGATCGGGCACGGAGTAGGCCATGCTGTCTCCTTCTTCTGGAAGCCGTCCCGAGGACCGTAGGGCACCGGCGACGGCCGAGGGTCACCTCCGACGCTTGTCCCCGGGCGCTGCCGCGGGTAACCGTCAGGACCGCTCGAGGGCGCGGCGCGCGGCGTCTCGCAGGAGCGGGTCGTCGCCCTCCGCAAACGGCGTCGCCAGGGCGGCCGCCTCCTCCCCGCCCTCGTTCCCCAGGGCCACGAGCGCGTTGCGCCGCAGGTAGCGGGGATCCCGGCCGGGCACGTACAGGTGCCCGTGCCGGGCGAGGAGCTCGTCGTCCGGGAGCGTGAGCCAGTCGGCCAGCGACACCCAGGCGCCGGGATCGGGCGGAAGGTCGCCGCCGCGGCGGGCCGGTCCCGCGTTCCAGGGGCAGACGTCCTGGCAGATGTCGCACCCGTACACGCGGTCCTGAAGGGCGACGGCGTGCGCCTCCGGGATCGGGTCTCGCACCTGCGTCGAGGTCGAGATGCACCGCGTGGCGTCGAGCACCCCGGGCTCGACCAGGGCCCCGGTGGGGCACGCGTCCAGGCAGAGGGTGCAGGACCCGCACCCCGGCGGGACGAGGTCCTCGGCGGGGTCGAGCTCGGCGTCGGTGACGATGGCGCCGAGGGCCACGAACGAACCCTCGCCGGGCACGATGGCCAGCGTGTTCTTGCCGTAGAAGGCCAGCCCCGCCCGCACCGCGCCCTCGCGGTCGACGTGATGGTTGGAGTCCACGAACACGGCTGCCCGCGCCCCCTGCTCGCGCAGGCGGCCGGCGACCGCCGCCAGGCGCTCGCGGAGGGGCGCGTAGGGATCGCTCCACGCGTACCGCGGCATCCGCCCCACCGGCCCGCCGGGCCGTGCGGAGGCCGGCCGCCACAACGGCATCGCGGCCGCGATCACGCTGCGCGCACCCCGCACCAGCCGCTCGGGGTGGCAGGAGCGGGCCGTGTTCGTGAGGGTGAAGCGCAGGTCGCCGAACAGCCCGCGCGAGCGGCGGTCATGGATGGCCGACTCGGTCGTGGCGTAGGCCTCCGCCCTGGCCACCCCGAGGAGCAGCCCGTCGGCGGCCCCGAGGTCCATGCGGGGATCGTACGAGCCCTCAACCGGCGCCATGCCCTGCGGTACCTTGAGCCCATGGCCCACGGGCACGACCACGGGGGCTCGAGGCGAGCGCTCGCGATCGCCCTGGTCCTGACCACCATCTTCGGGGTGGCCGAGCTCGTGGCGGGCTTCGGCTTCGACTCGCTGGCCCTGCGCGCCGACGCGGTGCACAACATCGCCGACGGCCTCGCGATCGCCATCGCCTTAGGGGCCGCCTGGGCGGCGACGCGCCCGGCCACCATCGCGACGCACGTACGGCTGGAGGCGGCTCGAGATCCTGGCCGCGCTGGTCAACGGCGTGGCCCTGGCGGCGCTCGCCGTGTGGATCTTCTGGGACGCGGTGACACGGCTTCGCGACGCGCCGACGGTCTCGGCGGGCGGCGTGCTCGTCGTGGGCCTCGCGGGCATTGCCGTCAACGGTGTCGCCGCCCTCGTCCTGTCCGGAGGCGGGGAGGACCTGAACCGCCGTGCGGCGCGCGCCCACCTGATGGCAGACGTTCTCGGCTCGGCCGCTGCCGCCGTGGCCGCCGTGGTCATCCTGGCCACGGGCTGGCAGCAGGCCGACGCCGTGGCCGGCATCGCGGTGGGCGTCCTCATCCTGCTCTCCAGCCGGCGCCTCATCCAGCGGCCGCTCGACGTGCTCCTGGAGGCGGCCCCGGCGGAGATGCCCACCGACGAGATCGGAAGGGCCATCGCCTCTGTTCCGGGCGTGCGCAGCGTGCACGACCTCCACGTCTGGACCATCACCAGCGGCATGCCGGCCCTCTCGGCCCACGTGGTGGCGGCCCCCGACGCGGACCAGGACGCGATCCTGCACGAGGTCGAGGCCCGGCTCGTGGTCTTCGGCGTCGACCACACGACCATCCAGATCGACCGCGACCACGCGCACGAGCTCCTCGCCGTGCACCGGAGGGACTGCCCGGAGGGACCGCGGCCCCTCACGGAGCCGCTCGGGCACGCGCACCGGCACCCAGCGGGTACTTAGGATTCGCGGATGCGCGCCCTGCGCATCCACGCCGAAGGCGGTCCCGAGGTCCTGTCCCTCGACGACGTGCCCCTGCCCGAGCCCGGACGCGGGCAGGCGCGCGTGCGCATCCACTCGGCGGCCCTCAACCACCTCGACATCTGGCTGCGACGCGGCCTTCCCTCGGTGCCCAAACCGCGCACCCTGGGAGCCGACGGCGCCGGAGTGGTCGACAGCGTCGGACCGGACGCGCACGGCGTCGAGACGGGCATGGCGGTGACCATCAACCCGGGGCTGTTCTGCGGGCGCTGCCGCTTCTGCCTGGCCGGGGAGCACTCGCTGTGCCTGCGGTTCCACGTCCTCGGCGAGCACGTTGACGGGACGCACGCCGACTACGTCGTCGTCCCGGCCCGCAACCTCCACGCCGTGCCCGAGGGGATGTCCTTCGACGAGGCCGCCGCGTTCCCGCTGGTGTTCGTCACCGCCTGGCGCATGCTCTTCACCAAGGCCGCGCTCGAGCCGGGCGAGTCGGTCCTCATCTGGGGCATCGGCGGAGGCGTGGCCAGCGCGGCGCTCGAGCTCTGCCGCGCCGTCGGCGCCCGGGCCATCGTCACCTCGTCGAGCGACGACAAGCTCGCAGCGGGCCGTGAAGCACGGCGCGGAGGCCACGATCAACCACGCCCGCGAGGACGTCCCCGACGCCGTGCGGCGCATCACCGACGGCCGCGGTGTCGACGTCGTGGTCGAGCACGTCGGCGCCGCGACCTGGCAGGCCTCGATCGCCGCCCTCTCCCGGGGCGGCCGGCTCGTCACCTGCGGGGCGACCACCGGCGGCCAGGCGCCCGCCGGCCTGCACCGCATCTTCTGGAAGCAGCTCGCCGTCCACGGCTCGACGATGGGGAACGACTCGGAGTTCCGGGCCGTTCTGGCGGTGCTCTCGACCGGGCGCGTACGGCCGGTGGTGGACCGCGTCTTCCCGCTCGAGGACGCGGCCGCCGCCCACGCCTGGCTCGAGTCCGGATCGCAGTACGGCAAGGTCGTCCTGCGGGTCTCCGAGTGAGCCTGCCGGACGTCACCCTGGTCCCCGACGGCGCCGTCTCCGGAAACCCCGGCCTGGGCGGCTGGGGCGTCGTCCTCATCTCGGGCGAGCACCGCAAGGAGCTGTCGGGCAGCGAGCCCGACACCACCAACAACCGGATGGAGCTGCGGGCGCTGCTCGAGGGGCTCCGGGCCCTGACGCGCCCCGCCCGCGTGCACGTCCTCTCCGACTCCGCCTACCTGGTGAACGCCCACACGCAGGGCTGGCTCGAGCGCTGGCAGGCCAACGGCTGGCGGACGGCGGCCAAGAAGCCGGTGGAGAACAGGGACCTGTGGGAGGCCCTGATCGAGGCGGAGGGTCCGCACGAGATCGTGTTCGAGCACGTGCGCGGCCATGCCGGCCACGAGCTCAACGAGCAGGCCGACGCGCTGGCGGTGGGCGCACGCCTCGCCGCCGCCGGCCGGTCGTGACCGAGGCGGAGATCGTCCCGCTGGAGGCCGGGCGGATCGACGCCGTCAGGCCGCTCTGGCTCGAGCTCCATCACCACCACCGCGCCGTCAGCCCGCTCGACCTCGTCGGCGACGACGAGCTGTCGTGGCAGCGGCGGCGGTCGATGTACCTGCGGCTGCTGGAGAAGGACGCCTTCGCCTATCTGGCGGAGCTGGATGGTGCGCCCGTGGGCTACGCCTTCGTGCGCCTGCACGAGGGGCCCGACGACACGTTCCCGCTCGGCGAGCGGTACGCCGAGGTCCTGACCCTGGCGGTGACCGCGCCGCACCGCGACCAGGGGCTCGGAGGTCGCCTGCTCGACGCGGTGGACGCCGAGCTCGACCGCCGGGGCGTAGAGAGCGTCGCGATCGCGGTCATGACGGGCAACGACGACGCCCTCCGCTTCTACGAACGCCGCGGCCTGCGGGCCGGCGAGGTCTACCTGTACCGGTTCGGGCGCTAGGACCCGGAGGCCGCGCCGCGGACGGCGTCGACGGCCGCCCGGCCCCAGCGGGCAACCGCGCGCGGCAGGCCGCTGCGGGCCGTGCGCAGCGCCTCGGCCAGGGCCTCGCTGGCATCCTCCACCACCGGCGTCCCATGCCCCACGGCGATGGCCACGGGATCGACGGCCAGCGCGCCGCGCGGCGGCCGCAGGCGCAGCAGCGGATGGACGCCGAGGCGGTCCGTCGGGCCGGGCCAGGAAGGGCCCGATGGTCCCGACGGCCTCGACGCACACCAGCAGCCGCCGCTCCGGCAGCCACAGGGCGGCCTCGTTCCATCCCGGCGCACCGAGGATGACGCGCTCCTGGATGCCCGGCCATTCGAGCGGCTGCCCCTGCCCGGCGAGGACGCTGGGCACGAGGCGAGGCACGCCGTGGCGGCCGGCGACCTCCTCGGCATCGCGAACATGGCGGTCGAGCAGGGTGACGACGCCCACCACCGGGAGCAGGCCGCCCAGGTGCTCGTCCAGGTCCGGGGCGTCCACCGGGTCGATGAGCAGGCAGCCCCCCTCCACCGCGAGGGCCGTCGAGGCCCGCTGGAGCGCCTCCGTCTCATCGGCGATCCAGCAGAAGCTGCCCTGGTCGTCGAGCGAGTGGATCCTCATCGCCCGGCACCGTAGAGGTCGAGCGCCCGGCGCCGCTCCAGCTCGTGGTCCACGATCGGCGCCGGCCGGTCGGGGGCCCAGCGGTTGACGTACACCCCGTCGGGGTCGAACCGCTGTTCCTGCCGCTCGGGGTTGAAGATCCGGAAGTACGGCGCCGCGTCCAGGCCGAGACCGGCCACCCACTGCCAGTTGCCGGCGTTCTGGGAGAGGTCGCCGTCGATCAGGTGCTCGCGGTACCAGCGCTCGCCGCGACGCCAGTCGACGTGCAGGTCCTTGACCAGGAAGCTCGCGCACACGAGGCGGATGCGGTTGGGCTGGAAGCCCATCTCGGCCAGCTGGCGCATGCCGGCGTCCACCAGCCCGTAGCCCGTCTCGCCCCGTGCCCACGCCTCGAAGTGGGCGTCGCTTCCGGGCCAGCGGCACGGCGCGGAAGCGCGGGTCGACGGGCTCGTCGGCCAGGTTGGGGTGGTGATGCAGGACGTACTTGAACCAGTCGCGCCACAGCAGCTCGGCCCGCCACACGCTGGCGTTGGCCCGCTCGGCCACCGCCATGACCCGGCGCGGCGAGAGCATGCCCAGCTTCAGGTAGGGCGAGAGTCGCGACGTGGCCCGGGGATCGGCCAGCGTCGTTGCGATGGCGGGCGTACCGGCTCAGCCCATCGTCTCGCCAGTCGCGCAGGCGCTCGAGGCCGGCCGATTCGCCGCCCCGGAGGTCGCCTCCAGTGCGCGTGCACGCCGAGCCGGGCCGCGCTGGGCACGTCGGCCGGCGCGAGCACGCGGCGGAGGCGGCCCCCCATGACCGTGCGTTCGGGGCCGGTCGGCGCGCCGGCCAGGACCCGGCCAACCGCGCGCACGTAGGCCGCGTAGGTGCGACAGGGCGTGCCGTCCTGGGTGGCCACGGCCTCGTGCGGGACCAGCGTCTGGTCGTGGTGCAGGGTCAGGGGCACGCCGGCGGCGGCGAGGTGGCGCTCGACGGCCGCGTCGCGCTCCACGGCGAAGGGCTCGTCGTCGGCGCAGGCCTGGACCGCGACCGCGCCGAGCTCCGTCGCCAGCCGCGGCACCTCGCTCTCGGGATGGCCGTGGGCCAGGAGGAGGCCGCCGCCGCGCTCCTGCAGCCGCTCGTCGAGATCCTGCAGCCCCTCGAGCAGGAAGCGCACCCGTGCCGGCGCCACCCCGGGGCCCTGGTAGAGCCGTGGATCGAGGACGAAGCAGCACGCCACGCGGCCGTCGCCGTCGGCCGCGGCCCGCACCGCGGGGTTGTCGTCGAGGCGCAGGTCGCGCCTGAACCACACGAGCTGGAGCCCCTCTCCGCCCCGTGCCATCCCTGCAGTGTCCCCCCGGGGGGACGGAGCCCGCATGGCCAGGTGCTCCCTCCCCCCGGCGGGGTCAGTCCCGCCCTACTCCAGGTTGAGCCAGACGCACTTGACCTCGCTGTACAGCTCGAGCGCGTACGAGCCCATCTCGCGGCCGTAGCCCGACATCTTGAAGCCGCCGAACGGGGCGGCGGGATCGACCGGCCCGTAGACGTTGACCCACACGGTCCCGGCCTTGAGGGCGGCCGCCACCCGGTGCGCCCGCTTGACGTCGCGGGTCCAGATGCCGGCGCCGAGGCCGTACATCGAGTCGTTGGCCTTCTGGACGAGCTCCTCCTCCGAGGAGAAGGGCATGACCGACGACGACCGGCCCGAAGATCTCCTCGCGGGCCACGCGCATGTCGTTCGAGGTGTCGGCGAGCACCGTCGGGCGGACGAAGTTGCCGTTCTCGAAGCCGTCGCCGGTGGCCCGGCCGCCGCCCGCGGCCACGCGGGCGTGCTCGTTCTGGCCGATCTCGATGTAGCCGAGCACGCGGTCCATCTGCTCCTGCGAGACCAGCGGCCCGATGTCGGTGGACTCGTCCAGGCCGGGGCCGACCACGAGGGAGTTCGTCCCCTCCACGAGCTCGGACAGGGTGTCGTCGTAGGCGCCCTTCTCCACGAACAGGCGCGATCCCGCCGTGCAGTCCTGGCCCATGTTGTAGTAGATGCCCCAGAGCGCGCCGTCCTTGCGCTCCTCCGGGTCGGCGTCGTCGAAGACGATGTTCGGGCTCTTGCCGCCGAGCTCGAGCGAGACCCGCTTGAGGTTGCCGATCGAGCGCCTCGACGATCTTGCGGCCGGTCAGGTACTCGCCGGTGAAGGCGACCTTGTCGACGTCCGGGTGCCGGGCCAGCGGCGCCCCGGTCGTCTCCCCGTAGCCGTTCAGCACGTTGATCACGCCGGGCGGGAAGCCGGCCTCGGCCGCCAGCTCGGCCATGCGCAGCATCGAGAGCGGCGTCTGCTCGGCCGGCTTGACGATCATCACGTTGCCGCAGGCCAGGGCCGGCGCGAGCTTCCACGAGGCCATCCCCAGCGGGTAGTTCCAGGGGATGATCCCGGCGCACACGCCGACGGGCTCGTGGCGGGTGTAGACGTGGAAGTCGCCCGCGGACACCGGGATGAGCTGGCCCACGTTCTTGGTCGTCCAGCCCGCGAAGTAGCGGAACATGGCCGCCACGCCCGGAACGTCGTCCCGGCGCGAGACCACGATCGGCTTGCCGTTGTCGAGGGTCTCGAGCGTGGCGAGCTCCTCGAGGTTCTGCTCGATGAGGTCGGCCAGGCGCCAGATGAGGCGGCCGCGGTCGTCGGGCGAGAGCCCGGCCCACTCGCCGCTCAGGGCCTTGCGGGCCGAGGCCACCGCGCGGTCGACGTCGGCCTCGTTGGCCGCCGCGACCTCGCCGATGACCTCGCCGGTGGCGGGGTTGGTCGAGACGATCGTCTCGCCGGAGTCGGCGTCCACGTAGCCGTTGTCGATCCACAGGCCCTTGACCTTGCCGTCGAGGAAGCCACGTGCCGCCTCGGGAATGCCGACTGCAATGGCCATTCGTGCTCCTTCTCGCTCTGGGAAACCGTGGGTGGGCCAACACTACCGCCCACGGCCGGGCGGGCGTGGGATGCTCCTCGCCATGGAGCCGAGAATCACCCTCGTGACCCTCGGCGTCACCGACGTCGAGCGGGCGCGGGCCTTCTACGAGGCGCTCGGCTGGCGCACCCGGGCCGAGCCCGACGCCGGCATCGCCTTCTTTCAGGCCGGCGGACTGGTCGTCTCGCTGTGGAGCCGCGAGAGCCTGGCGGTGGATAGCGGCGTCGAGGACGGCGGCGGCTACGGGGGCGTGACTCTGGCCCACAACGTGCGCTCGCCGGACGAGGTCGATACCGTCATGGCCGAGGCGGAGGACGCGGGGGCCGCGGTCACCCGGCCGGCCGCCGAGACGTTCTGGGGCGGCTACTCGGGCGTCTTCACCGATCCCGACGGCCATCCCTGGGAGATCGCGCACAACCCGTCCTGGACGATCCTCGAGGACGGGACCGTGCGGCTTCCCTCGGGCTAGCATGCTGGGCATGGCTTCCGTCGAGGAACTGCGAGACGTCCTGAACACCGTCGAGGACCCCGAGCTGGGCATGGGGATCGTCGACCTGGGCCTCGTCTACGACGTGGCCCTCGAGGGGTCGAAGGCCCACGTCACGTACACGCTGACGTCGATGGGCTGCCCCGTCGGGCCCTACATCTCGGAGCAGATCGAGACCGTGGCCCGTGGCGTCGAGGGCGTCGACGAGGTCGAGTCCGAGCTCGTCTGGACACCGCCCTGGAGCCCCGAGCTCATGTCCGAGGACGCCAAGTTCGTCCTCGGATTCTGAGCGCCGACTAGATCCGAATCTCCAGCGTGCGCTCGCGCGTGAAGTTGTGCGTGGTGTCGATGAAGCGCACCAGGTTGCAGCGCGAGCACATGACGATGGAGTGCGTTCGGGCGCTGTCCGCGGCGTAGCGGACCCCGCGGAGCAGGTCGCCGTTGGAGATCCCGGTGGCCACCACGATGGCGTCGCCGCGGACGAGCTCGTCCGTGCGGAAGACGCGGGAGATCTCGAGGATGCCCACGGCCTCCGCCTCCCGGATCTGCGTGCGGCTCACCGGCCACAGCTGGCCCTGGAGCTCCCCTCCGAGGCAGTGCATGGCCGCCGCCCCGATCACGCCCTCGGCGGCCCCGCCGATGCCGATCGTCAGATGGTCGTTCGTGCCCCGGATGGCCGACGAGATGGCGGCGGTCACGTCGCCGTCCTGGATGAGCTTGATCCGGGCCCCGGTCTCGCGGATCTCGGCGATGAGGTCCTCGTGCCGCGGCCGGTTGAGGACGATGGCGGTGATGTCGTTCGGCTTGCGCCCGAAGGCGTCGGCCACGGCGTCGATCGTCTCCGACACCGGGGCCAGCAGGTCGATCCGGCCCCGGGCCACGGGCCCGACGCCGATCTTCTTCATGTACATGTCGGGGACGGGGAGCATCGAGCCCGGGTCGGTGGCCGCCAGGACGCAGATGGCCCCGGCCTGCCCCCACGCCACCATCGATTCCTGAAGGGACCCGATGGCGATGTCGAACTCGCCGGCGTCGCCGCCCGCCCCCACGCGCTCCCCCACCGGGAGGTAGTCGTCGACGCCGATGGCGATGCGGCCGTCGAACGGGAGCCCGTCGAGGGCCTGCCGCATGCCCGAGGCGCTGGACTCGAGCGCCGCCGCCCGGTCGCCGCGGCCCAGCCAGCGGCCGGCGGCCAGCGTCGAGCGCTCGCTCACGGCCACGAACTCCGTGCAGATGCAGGCGCCGCCGCCGTTCGTGCTCATCGCGCGGAGATCGGGTCCGTCAGTACCGGCGGCCCCGGCCGGTGCGCCGCTGCTCGAGGATCCCGATGACGATCATGGCCACCAGGAGGGCGATGATCAGGCCGAGCATGATCTCGATGGTGTGATCCTTGCCGCTGGCCAGGCCCGTCTCGGCAGCCGAGGCAGAGGCCGGCAGGGCCAGCAGGGCCAGGGGCACGGAGACAAGCAGCACGCGGCGCATCGAGAGTCCTTTGGCCGGGACCAGGTGGCGACATTCAAGCACACCGGCCGGGGTCCATCCGGGCCGCCTCCTACCCTGGCCTCCGTGCCCGCATCCACCGCGCGGACGCCCTTCGTCAACGAGGCCGAGCGGGCCTGCGCCCAGCTCCTCGACTTCTACGGCGTGCGCTGGCAGTACGAGCCGCGCACGTTCGTGCTGCGGCGCGACGAGCGCGGACGCGTGACCGAGGCGTTCACGCCCGACTTCCACCTGCCCGACCTCGACTGCTACCTCGAGATCACGACCATGAAGCAGTCCCTGGTCACGCGCAAGAACCGCAAGGTCCGCCTCATGGCCGAGCGCTATCCCGACGTGGAGGTCAAGGTCTTCTACCGGCGCGACGTCGAGCGGCTGGCCGAGCGGTTGAGTCTCGCCGGGCGCGTCGCCTGATGGCGGCCGAGCCCGGGCAGGTGCTCGGGCCGCCCGTCATCGACCGGGAGGCGATCGCGGAGCGCGTCGCCGAGCTCGCCGGGGCCATCGACGAGGGCGGCGGTCCCCTGGTGCTGGTGGCGTCGCTCCACGGGGCCTCGGTGTTCGCGGCCGACCTGTCGAGGGCCCTTCGCACGGCCCATGTCCTGGACTTCGTGGCCGTCTCGCGCTTTCGCCCCGGCGCGGCCGGCGCGCGGCTGGTCAAGGACCTCGACCACCCGGTGATGGGCACGCGCGTCGTCCTGGTGTGGGACGTGGTCGACACCGGGCTGAGCCTCCGCTTCGTGCTCGACCGGCTCCAGGAGCGGGGGCCCCGCAGCCTCGAGGTGTGCACGCTGCTCGACCGCCCGCACCGCCGCCTCGGGCGCGACCTGCCCATCCGGCACGCCGGCTTCGAGGTCCCCGACCAGCTCTTCGTGGGCTACGGCCTCGATCCCCGCGGGCGCTGGCGCGGCCTGCCCGATATCCATGCGCTACCAGCCGGGTAGGGCCTTCGGCTCGGACGGATGACCGGCAATCCTCTACCATCCCCGGCCAACGTTCGCGGGAGGGGTCAGGGGTGGTCGTAGAGGCCGAGTACGACGTCGAGTTCCGGCGGGTCACGAAGGCGTTCGGGACCCTGCGGGCCGTCGACGCCGTCGACCTCGGCGTGCGCAAGGGCGAGTTCCTGTCCCTGCTCGGCCCCTCGGGGTGCGGCAAGACGACCTCGCTGCGGATGATCGCCGGCTTCGAGCAGCCCACCGAGGGCGACGTGATCATCGGCGGGGTGAACGCCGTCGGCGTGCCCCCGTACAAGCGCGACGTCAACACCGTCTTCCAGCAGTACGCCCTCTTCCCGCACCTGAACGTCCTCGAGAACGTGGGCTACGGGCTCAAGCAGCGGCGCGTGACGCGCAGGGAACGCGAGCGCCAGGCCCGCGACGCGCTCGCGCTCGTCCAGCTCCACGGGCTGGAGCGGCGAAAGCCGCGGGAGCTCTCGGGCGGCCAGCAGCAGCGTGTGGCCCTGGCCCGTGCCCTGGTCATGAAGCCGCGCGTGCTGCTCCTCGACGAGCCGCTCGGCGCCCTCGACCTCAAGCTCCGCAAGGAGATGCAGATCGAGCTGAAGCGGCTGCAGACGGTCGTCGGCATCACCTTCATCTACGTCACGCACGACCAGGAGGAGGCGATGTCGATGTCCGATCGCATCGCCGTCATGTCCAACGGCCGCATCGAGCAGCTGGACGAGCCGCTCACCATCTACGACTATCCGGCGACCGCCTTCGTGGCCGACTTCATCGGGGACATGAACTTCCTCGAGGGGACGGTGGTCTCCGCCGCCGACGGCCGGTACACCGCCGATGTCGGCGGCGGCCGCGTCGACGGCCGGGGCCGCACGGCCACCGGCGACGATGTCCGCATCGGCCTCCGTCCCGAGAAGCTCGTGGTCGAGGCCGGCTCCGCGAACGGGGCGCCGAACCAGATCGCGGCCAGCCTGCTGACGAAGATGTACCTCGGCGACCAGGTGCAGCTCGTGGCCGAGCTCCCCGATGGCCGCCAACTCATCGCCCGCGAGCAGCGCTCGCAGACCGAGAGCGTCTCCCGGCTCGAGCCCGGCGACGCCGTGCGCGTGCGCTGGGACGAGTCCGCCCCCCTCCTCCTCGGCCGGCCCGAGGAGGACGCCCCGCCAGAACCTGACCAGGAGGTTGATCGATGAGTGCCGACCGTCCCGACGATGAGCTCCGGCTCCTGGCCCCGCGCGCCACGAAGCGCTACCTGGACGGCGTGGCCGACTCGGTCCAGCGCCTGTCCGCCCGGCGGCTCTCGCGCGGCGAGGCGCTCGGCCTGGGCGGCCTGGCGCTGCTCGGGGCGGCGTGCGGCGGCAGCACGAATGCCAGCGGCGGCGGCCACTCCGCGACGGTGAGCACGAGCGCCAAGATCGAGAACTCGCTCGTCATCTACAACTGGTCCGACTACGACGAGCCCAAGACGTACTCGTCATTCCGCGCAGAGCACCCGGGACTCAAGCTCACCGAGACGTACTACGCGTCGAACGACGAGCTCCTGGCCAAGCTCCAGGCCGGGGGCGGGGGCTACGACATAGTTGTTCCCAGCCAGAACGCCGTGAAGGTGCTTATCGACCAGGGCAACCTGATGGCCCTGAACAAGTCGCTCCTGCCCAACTACAAGGGCATGGACCCGGCCTGGACCAACCTTTCCTACGACCCGGGCGGCAAGTACAGCATCGTCAAGGACTACGGCGTGACGCTGTTCTTCTACAAGAACGACGTCGTCACCGAGCACCCGAAGACCTGGCTCGACTTCTACAACCTGCTGCCGAAATACGGCAAGGTCGGGCGGACGAACCTGTTGGAGGGCGCCGAGGAGGTCGTGCCCCTGGCGCTCATGGCCCTCGGCCTCGATCCCAATACGGGCAAGAAGTCCGACTTCGACCAGGCCCGAAAGCTCCTGCTGCGGGTGCGCCCGGGCGTGACCACCATCCAGTCGTCTGACTACATCGCCCCGGCCTCAGCGGGCAAGATCATCCTCGGCCAGGGATGGAATGGCGACGTCCGCCGCATCGTCTCCGCCCGCGCGAAGAAGGGCGACATCACCGCGGTGCTGCCCGCCGGCAACAGCGAGCGATGGGCCGACAACTGGTGCATCATGGCCACCGCCAAGGATCCCATCGCCGCCCACGCCTGGCTCAACCACCTGATGGATCCCAAGATCGCCGTGGGCGAGATGCTGTTCCACAACTACGCCATCCCGATCCCCAAGGCCATCGCCATGACGCCGCCGTCGCTGCGCAACGACCCGTTGTTCAACATCAAGCCGCAGATCGTCAACAACTACACCTTCATCCTGAACCCGTCGCCGAAGATCGTGAACCAGAGGACCCAGGTGTACACGGAGTTCAAGGCCGCCTGACCTCATGGCCCTGGCCGAGGACGCGGCCGCCGCCACCGCGGCCACCACAGCAGGACGGCGGCGGCGCGTGCGCTCGTTCGCGCCGCGTTATCCGGGCTGGCTGACGCTTCCGTCGCTGGCCTACTACCTGATCTTCTTCGTCGGGCCGATGGCCATCCTGGCCGTGTTCTCGGTGGCCACGCAGTCGGGCTTCGGCAGCGTCTCGTACGCGTTCGACACCTCGCAGTACAGCCAGCTCTGGGACTCCCTGTACTTCACGGTCTTCTGGCACACCCTGCTCATGGCCGCGGGCGGCACGCTCTGCACGGCGATCATCGGCTACCCGATCGCGTACTGGATGTCGCGCTACCTGACGACGGGCAAGTCGCTCGCCCTGTTGGCCATCGTCCTGCCGTTCTGGACGTCGTTCCTCATTCGCACGTACTCGTGGCTGGTGATCCTCGACCCGCAGGGGTACCTGGCCCGCTTCCTCAACTGGACCGGCCTGACCACCAACTGGAACGTCCTCTACACCTGGAAGGCCATCGGGATTGGACTGGTCTACAACTACCTGCCGCTGTTCGTGCTCCCGGTCTACGCCGCCCTCGAGCGCATGGACTGGTCGCTGATCGACGCGGCCACCGATCTCGGGGCTTCGCCCTTCACCGCCTTCCGTGAGATCACCCTGCCGCTCACGCGGCCGGGACTGATCACCGGGGCGCTGCTCGTCTTCATCCCCATGACAGGCGAGTACGTCATCCCGAACGTGCTCGGCGGCGGCAAGTTCGAGTTCGTGGGAAGCGTCATCGGCGACAACTTCATCGGCGCCTCGAACTGGCCGTTCGGGTCGGCCATGTCGATCGCCCTCATGGCCGTGCTGAGCATATTCGTCGTCCTCTACATCGTGTTCGCCACGCGCGAGGAGCAGTACGGCTCGTGATCGGCCGCCGCTTCTTCACCGGCTGGGCCATCGCCGTGTACGCGTTCCTGTACGTGCCGATCATTCTCGTCGTCGTCTTCGCCTTCAACGCCAACCGCAACGTGACGCTGTGGACCGGCTTCACCACGCACTGGTTCGGCGATGCCCTACATGACTCGACTTACAGCGACGCCATCAAGACGAGTTTCAAGATCGCGTTCCTCAACTCGGTGATCGCCACCGTGGTCGGCACGGCCGCCGCGCTCGCCCTGGCCCGCATGAAGAAGCGCTGGCGCGTGCCTTTCGACGTGATCGTCTACCTCACGCTGGTCGTGCCCGAGATCGTCATCGCCGTGGGCTCGCTGATCTTCTTCGTCCAGATGCACACGTACGTGGCCGGCTTCCCGGCCCTGGGCTGGAAGACGATCCTGCTGGCCCACGTGGTGTTCAACGCCTCTCTGGTCATGCTCATCGTGCGGGCCCGGTTCGTGGGCATGGGGTCCACCCTCGAGGAAGCGAGCTTCGACCTCGGGGCGCCGCCGATCTCCACCTTCCGCCAGATCACTCTTCCACGCCTCTTCCCGGCCATCATGGCCGGGGCGCTCCTGGCCTTCACCTTCTCGTTCGACGATTACGTGCTGAGCGCGTTCACCAACGGGACGACGAACACCTGGCCGATCGTCGTGTACGCCGCCGTGCGCTTCGGCATCTCGCCCAAGATCAACGCCATCGCGACGATCATGATCGGGGTCACGATCCTCTTCCTGCTCCTTGCGGGCATGATCCTCCGGCGCAGCCGCCCGCGGGCCGCCGAAGAGGGCGAGGGCCTCGGTGCCGCGCTCGGCCTGGGCTAGGGCTCTGGCCCAGCGTCGGCTTCGAGCCGCTCGAGCTCGCGCAGCGCCTCCATGGCCTCGGCCCGCAGGGCCTCGCGCGAGGCGGCGTAGTCCTCGTCCGTGAGCTTGCCCGTCCGGTGGTCGAGCTCGAGCTCGCGCAGGGCGGCGTAGGCCGCGTCCCGCCGCTCGCGCGCCGCGAGCCGCGCCCGGGCCTCCTCGGTCGGCTCGGGGACGACCTCCGAGGCGGCCGGCGGCCGCGCCAGCGGGAAGGCCACGAAGATCAGGGCCGCCACCGCCAGCACTGCCAGGCCGATCACCGCCAGCGTCATTGCAGCTCGGCGGCATACGGCTCAGAGGCCGTGCGCCGCACGAGCCGCCGGACCTCACGGGGGTCCGGCCAGATCGCGATGAGGGTCCCGGCGGCGAGGATCACGCCGGCGAGCCAGAGCAGGTTCACCAGTGGGTTGACGAGCACCTTCAGGTGGACGACGCCCCCGCCCGCCCCGTCGAAGATCGTGTACAGGTCCTCGCCGGTGGTCAGCGAGGAGCGGATGTCGACCTCCTTCGACGGGCCCTCGAGGTAGTAGCGCCGCACCCCCGGGCTCAGCGTCCCGATGGAGTGGCCGTTCTGGGCCACGCCCAGCACGGCCTGCTTCTCGACCCCGTTCTGGAGCTGGACGGTGCGCACTCCGCGCAGGGTCAGGTCGTAGCCGTGCACGCGGGCCGTCTGGCCCTGCCGCAGCGAGAGGTGGTCGACGGTCGTGTAGGCGGTCGAGCCCACGATGCCCACGACGCCCACGGCCACCGCCAGGTGGACGACGTAGCCGCCGTAGCGCCGGCGGTTGCGGCCGACGAGCCCCGTCAGGGCGGGCAGCCAGCCGGTGCCGGGCTGGAGGGCCCGGCGCGCCCGCGTCCCGCGCGCCAGCTCCAGCCCGACCGTGACGACGACGAACAGGCACAGGCTCACCGCCACCACGCCGGGGATGCTCGTCCCGTACCCCAGCAGCAGGAGCAGCCCGGCCATCGCCGCCGCCGACAGGAACGGCCAGATGAAGGCCTTCCCCACGCTGCGCGGTGAGGCCCGCCGCCAGGCGATGACCGGTCCCAGGCCGGCCAGGAGCAGGAGCGGCAGGCCGAAGACCACGGCGAAGAAGTCGTAGTACGGGCTCGACACCGAGAACGTCTGGCCCCGCACCGCCTCCGAGATCTTCGGGAACAGGACCCCCCAGAGGATGGCGAAGGCGAAGGCCACGAAGAGCAGGTTGTTGAACAGGAAGGACGCCTCCCGGGAGAGCACCGACTCGATGCGGTGCTCGGCCCGCAGCAGCGGCAGGTGCGTGGCGATGGTGATCACCGAGAAGGCGATCACGATGGCCAGGAACACGAGCAGCCATGGGCCGACCTGCGACTGGACGAAGCTGTGGATCGAGCTCAGCACGCCCGAGCGGGTGAAGAACGTCCCCAGGATGCAGAGCGCGAAGGTCGCCGCGGACAGGGAGACGTTCCAGACCTTCAGCATTCCCTTCTTCTCCTGCACGATGACCGAGTGCAGGAAGGCCGTGCCCACGAGCCATGGCACGAGGGCCGCGTTCTCGACCGGATCCCAGCCCCAGTAGCCGCCCCAGCCGATCTCCACGTAGGCCCAGTGGGCTCCGAGAAGCATCCCCACGGCGAGAAAGAGCCACGCCGACAGCGTCCACCGGCGGGCCGACGTGATCCAGCTCGCGTCGGTACGGCCGGCCCACAGTGCCGCCATGGCGAAGGCGAAGGGGACGGAGAACCCGACGTAGCCGAGGTAGAGCATCGGCGGATGGATGGCCATGTACGGGTTCTGCAGCGACGAGTTGAGGCCGTTTCCGTCGGGCGGCGCACCCCCCGGCACGGTCGCGAACGGGCTCGCCGCCACCACCAGGGCCAGGGCGAAGAAGCTCGCGATGCCGCCGAGGATCGCCGTCACCCAGGGCGCGAGCTCGCGATTGCGCTTGCGGAGCGTCCGCACCACCAGGGTCGAGTACCCGCCCAGCACGAGCATCCACAGCAGCAGCGACCCGGGCTGGCTGGCCCAGAAGGCGGTGAACAGGTAGGGCGTCGGCAGGTGCCGCGATGTCTCGTCGGCCACCACCTGGAAGCGGAAGTCGTGCGTGAGCAGCGCCCACCACAGGACGACCGAGGCCACGACCACCGCCGCGAAGCACGCCACCAGCGCGCGCTCGGCGCTGGCGATGACCCGCCGGTCGCGGGTCAGCGCGCCGTGCAGGCCGCCGGCCATCGCGTACACGGCCAGCGCCAGCGCCAGGATGAGGCTCCCCCGGCCGAGGACCTCCATCAGGCGTGCTGCTTGGGCTCGAGCGGCGAGGCCTGGTACTTCGACGGGCACTTCGTGGACAGCGAGTCACGCTGGGCCACGAACTGCCCGTTCTTCAGGCGCCCGTCGACGAGGATGCTGCGCTGGTTCTGGAAGGCGTCCGGGACCGAGCCGTGGTAGTCGACCACGACGGATCCCGGCCGCCGGGCGTTGTCCCCGAGAAGGATGCGCATGCCCGCCGCGGACGACGCATCCCCGGAGTGCCGCAGGACGACGCCGTTCAGGCGCAGGTTGCCCGCGACGTGGCCGTGGAGCAGGTCAGAGACCTGGACGACCCGGACCGACTGGCCGAACGCGGTGTAGAGCAGCACCGTGGCCAGGAGCGAGGCCACCACGAGCGAGACCACCAGACGCACGTTGCGGGCGCGCACGTCGGCACAATACTGCGCTGCCGCCGCGCGACGCGATGCTCAGGAAGGCCGCGGAGCGCTGTAGCCGAGCTCGTCGCACAGCGTCGCGTCGGGCGGCTCGCGCAGGGCGTCGCAGTAGCCCTGGCCGTATGCGGCGCGCAGGAACCAGCCGATCAGCTCGACGTCCCAGCTCTCGGGCGGGACCTCGAACAGCTCACGCCAGATGTCGGCCAGCCGCAGGTCGAGCGCGGAGGCGAGCTCCATGGTGCGTGTCTCGGGCATCGCCACCCACCATAGAGACGGGGTCGGACGGCACGTCTTTCCGCTCCGTGCAGGGGAAACGACGGAACCGGATCTAGACGAGCGCGCGGACTCCGCGCCCCGGCATGACCCGCTCCCCGCGGGCCACCTCGGAGAGGCCGCCGGGATCCAGGATCCGGATGTCGCGGCGCGTCATCACGACGAGGCCCTCCCCACGCAGCCAGCCGACCACCTTGGTCAGGGTCTCGCGGGTCGTGGGCACGAGCTCGGCCAGCTGGCCGTGGGTCAGGCGAAGGTCGATGCGGACGCCGATCGGTGTCATGCGCCCGAAGCGCTCGCCGATCTCGAGCAGCACCGAGGCCAGGCGCCCAGGGACGCTGCCGAAGGCCAGCTCGCACAGGCGGTCGTTCGTCACCGCGAGACGGACGGCGCTCTCCTGCAGGAGCGCCGCGGCCACGGCCGGGTGGGCGCCGGCGATGCGCTCCAGATCGGTGCTGGCCACGGCCACCACGCGGCACTGGCTCAGAGCCTCGGCCGCCTCGGGCGGGGCCTCGCCGGCGAACGGGCGGAGCCCGAACACCGATCCCTCGCCCAACAGCCCCGTCCCCAACACCCGGCGCTGGGGGCCGCTTCGCACCAGGCGCGCGGCGCCATCCGCAGAGGATGAGGGTCCGGCGGCCGTCCTCCATGGGCTCGCCACGCCCGTACGTCCGCAGGCTGAAGGCCCCTGCCAGGCGCGCGACGTCAACCGGAGGGACGTCCTCGAACAGCGGAAGGTCTGCAAGCAGGGCCACGAGCGAGGGCATGGGTCCTCCAGGTCGGCGTCCAGATGGGCATTCGCGCAATTCGGTCTTCCGGATCACATTTGAAGGACGCGCGAGGCCCGCGATCCTTACGCCGCCGGATGCGGCCAGAGGCGCCGCAGGGCGCTCGGCCAGACCACGAGGCTCTCGACCGAGAGCGAGACCAGGGCCCCGAGCGGCACGTCGGCGTACCGCTCGAACGCCGCGTACCGCGGCTCCCAGTCAGGGAAGAACTTGCGGTTGAACTCGAGCAGGCGCTCGACCTGGAAGAACCGGTCGGCCTTCCCGAGCCCGAAGCGGATCAGCCGCTGCCACGGCGGCAGGGTCGCGTCGGAGCGCAGTAGCTCCCCGAAGGCGTTGAAGTTCAGCGAGACCCGGGCCACCCCGTGCTCGCGCCCCCAGGCGAACGTCTCGCACAGCAGGAACTCCATCAGCCCGTTGGGCGTGTCGGGCAGCCGGCGCATGGCCGAGAGCGAAAGCCCGCCGGCCGCCGGCACCGGGACGAAGTGGATGAACCCGGCCACGCGGTCGTCCGGGTCCACGGCCAGGGTGAACACGGCGTCCCCGTGCTCCGGTGCGTGCATGTCGTCGAGGGCCATGGAGAAGCCCCGCTCCGGCTGGCCCCGCAGCCACGCGTGGCTCACGCGGTCGATCTCGCGCCAGCGCTGCCGGTCGAGGGCCGTGGCGGGCACCGTCACGGCGCGGTAGCCCAGGCGATCCAGGCGGTTGACCGACTGGCGCACCTTGCGGATGGCGCGGCCCTCGAGCGAGAACGCCGCCGGGCGTACCACCGCCTCGTCGCCCACGTACATGGAGCGCAGGCCGACCCGTGCCCAGGCGTCGCGGTGGTCCTCCCCCACGCCCATGACGGCCACGCGCCAGGCGTGCTCGTGGCAGAAGCGCACGAACGCGGCCAGCAGGTCGTCGAACGTGTCCTCGTCCCCGATCGGATCGCCCGAGACCAGGGCCACGCCGCCGACGGCCCGATAGGCCAGGAAGGCCGTCCGGTCCGCGTTGAAGAAGTACGTCTTGTCGCGGCGGAGGGCGAAGTAGGCCAGTGAGTCGCGGCCCTCCGCGCCGACCAGGCGGCGGGCGTCGACGCGGTCGTGGGCCGCCTCGGAGGGCATGCTGTCCCGCGGCCGCAGGGCGAGCCAGAGCACGTAGGCGGCGCAGACCAGACCGGCCGTGGCCAGGGACAGCGTGAGGTCGTGGTCGAAACGGCCTGGGAAGGTGTTGACGTCCTGGCCCGCGAGGCCATAGGTCACCTGCCGCAGCGCGCCTCCGATCCCCGGCCACTGACCCTTCCTCAGCGTGACGTGGGCGGCGATGGCAGCGACTCCGTACAGGTAGAGCCCGAGCAGGGCGCCGAGCGCCGCCCGGCCCGCGCGCGGCGGTCCCAGCGGGTCCCCGGCGGCGTCGAAATCCGCGCGCCGCCACCACAGCAGCCCGAGGACGGCCAGGTCGAAGGCTGCCTCCTCGAAGTCCAGTCCCTTGAGCAGATGCAGGAGGGCGCCGACGGCCAGGAGGACGATGGCGGCCCCCCAGGCCCGGTGGCGGCGGCGGGCGAGGCCGCGGGCCAGCACCAGAAGGCCGAAGGACGCGGCCACGGTCAGCCCGTCGGCCACCCGCGGACCGACCGGGCTCAGGTAGTCCTGCATGGTCGACAGGCGCCCCGACCACTCGGGCGTCATCGCCGACACCAGCCCGACGATCCCGGCCAGGGCGGCGATCAGCGACAGCAGGAACGGCGCCCGCGTCGCGGTGGTGGTCATCGCGTCGTCGGCCACTCCTGCTTCACAGGGTAGCCAGCGCTCAGCGGGGTGCCTTCGCTCCCAGGCAGGCGACCAGCCACTCCTGCAGCTCCGGCAGCCAGGCCGGATCGATGCTGTGCCCCATCGGCGACTCGCGGGAGCGCACGTCGGCGCCCGCCTCGCGCAGGCGCTCGGCGGCATCGCGGCCGAAGGTCACGTCGATGACCGGGTCGTGCGTGCCATGGCCGATGGCCACGGGCAGGCCCGCCGCCGCGGAGAGGTCGAGGTCGAGCCCTTCGACCCTGGGCAGGAAGCCGCTGAGCATCAGGAGCCCGGCGGGCCGGGGCCGGCCGGCGGCGAGGGCGACGGCCGAGGCCATGACCGCGCCCTGGGAGAAGCCTCCGAGCACGATGCGCCCGTAGGGGACGCCGGCCACCTCCGGCACGGCGTCGACCCAGGCGGTCAGGGTGTCGAACGTGGGCCAGAAGGTCGCGGGATCGGGGGAGCCGACGCGGTGCACCGCATACCAGTGGGCGCCGCCCGGGGGCAGCGCCAGCGGCCCGCGGGGCAGCCACCCCTCCACGCGGTGGGCAGGGTCGAGGGCCTCGAGCAGCGGCACGAGGTCGTGCTCGTCGGCACCGCGCCCGTGGAGGAGGACGAGCACGCCGCGCGGCTCGCCGTCCGCGGGGCGGCGCACGTAGGTGAGCGCGTCCAGCCCGCCGCCCGCCGCCATCACGTCACCGCGACGACGATCACCACGTACTGGATCGCCGCCGCCGCGATGACCAGGGCGTGGAAGACCTCGTGGTATCCGAATACCGCGGGGCGCGGGTCGGGCCGATGGGTTCCGTAGATCACCGCGCCGGCGGTGTAGAGGGCGCCGCCGACGCAGCAGGAGCGCCAGCGCCGCGAAGCCGAGGTGGTCGGCGAGCGCCGGGGTGGTCGGCAAGGCCATCCACCCCATGGTGAGGTAGAGCGCGACCGTCAGCCACGTCGGCGCGCCCAGCCACGCCAGCCGGGAGAGGATGCCGACGACGGCGGCGGCCCAGACGGCGGCCAGCACGGCCGCGGCCCACCCGCCGGGCAGCACGGCCAGGCACAGGGGCGTGTAGGTGCCTGCGATGAGGACGAAGATCATCGAGTGGTCGAGCCGGCGGATCCACGGCCGGGCGCGGCGCGACCACGTCACCCGGTGGTAGAGCGCGCTCACCCCGAAAAGGCCCGACACGCTCAGGGCGTAGACGGCGGCTCCGACGCGCGCACGCGGTGTCGAGGCGAGGGCCACGAGCAGTGCCCCGGTGGCCAGGGAGACCACGAACGCCCACTGGTGGAGCACGCCCCGGAAGCGGGGCCGGGTGGTGGGCGCGAGCCCGTCGATGACCGCCGTTCCGGGCATGGCCGCAGAGCGTACTTCCCCTGGGCGGCGCGCCGGAATCGTGAGCGGCGCGCGGGCGACGGCCGTCCGGCCATGCTGTCGCCGTCCAGGACGCTCCGACCCGAGGAGGTGGCGGTGATGAGCACGAATCCCCAGGCGGCCACGCTGCGGCTGGCCGTCTTCCCGCGCGTGACGCCCCTCGTGGACGCGCTGCTCGTGGCCGGCGGCGCAGCCCTGGTGGCCCTGGCCGCGCAGATCTCGATCTCGCTTCCGTTCACGCCCGTCCCCGTGACCGGCCAGACGTTCGCGGTCGTCCTGGTCGGGGCCTCGCTCGGCTCGCTGCGCGGCACGCTCAGCCTGACCCTGTACCTCCTCGTCGGCCTGGTGGGGGCCCCGGTGTACTCCGACGGGGCGTCGGGCTGGACCGTGGTCCACGGCGCCACTCGGCGGCTACCTCCTGGGCTTCATCCTGGCCGCCTGGCTCACCGGCCGGCTGGCCGAGCGGCGCTGGGACCGCCACTTCTCGACCTCCGTCTCGGCCATGCTCAGCGGCAACGTCGTGATCTACCTCGTCGGCCTGCCGTGGCTGGCCCACACGCTGCACACGGGGCTGAACCGCACCCTCGAGCTGGGCCTCTATCCGTTCGTCGCCGGGGACGTCCTGAAGCTCTACCTCGCGGCACTCGCGCTGCCCGGGGCGTGGCGCCTGGTGCGCTGGGCGAAGCGGCACTGAGCGCCTCGCGGCGTTCGTCACAGCGTTCCGGCCACCCGTCCGCGGGGTACGAACTCCGCGGTGCATCCCGAATATCAGCCGGCCCAGCGCGTCGAGTTCACCATCACCACCCGCACGCTCGTGCGCGTGCTGCTGGTCCTCACCGGCTTCCTGCTCATGCTCGACCTCATCTGGTCGGTGCGGCAGGTGCTGACCTGGATCCTGGTGGCGATCTTCTTCACGGTCGCCCTGAACCCGCCGGTCGCAGCCCTCGAGCGACGGGGCCTGGGCCGGAAGACGGCCTCGCTGATCGTCTTCGGGGTCGACGGTCCTGCTCCTGCTGGGGTTCTTCGCGGCGCTGCTGACCCCGCTCTACGACCAGCTCAAGCACTTCGTCGACAACCTGCCGGCGAACATCGACAGCCTGGCCCGGTCCGGTCCGCTCAAGGACCACCCCGCGATCGCCCGCAAGCTGCACCAGGAGGCGGCCACCCTGCCCTCGCGGCTGCCGGCCTCGGCGGACTCCCTGCTCGGCATCGCGAGCACCGTCGTCACCGCCCTCGTGAACATCGCCACGGTGATGTTCCTGACCCTCTTCCTGCTCCTCGAGCTTCCGACCATCACGCGGTTCTTCCTCGACCTGCTGGCGCCGGAGCGCCGCGGAGCGGCTCCTGGCCATGGAGGGCGACGTGACCACCGCCGTGTCGCGCTACGTGGCCGCGAACCTGTTCGTGTCGGTCATCTGCGCCACGGTCAGCGGCGTGTCGCTCTACCTTCTCGGCGTTCCCGGGGCCCTCGTCCTGGCCATGCTCTCGGGCTTCTTCGACATCATCCCGCTGGTCGGAGCGACGATCGGCGGCGTCCTCGTCTGCCTCGTGGCGTTCGCCCACAGCACCACGGCGGGCATCGCCATGATCATCATCTACAACGTCTACCAGCAGATCGAGAACCACCTCATCCAGCCGGTGGTCATGCGCAAGAGCGTGCAGGTGTCGCCGTTCATCACGCTCGTCGCCGTGCTCGTCGGGCTCGACCCTCTTGGGGATCATCGGAGCGCTCCTGGCCATCCCGGCCGCGGCCACCATCCAGATCGCCCTGCGCGAGGTGGTGGCCGAGCGGATGCGCCGCGTGGAGGCGGTCCGCGCCGCCATAGAGGCGCCGGAGGAGGAGCAGCCGACCGACTCGACCCACGACTACGTGACGGCGGAGACCGCCTGAGCTCGTTTACGGGGGAGAAGCGCTTCCAGGGTTTGGATCGGTCCAGGCGGGGGCAGAGTGTCCCTCGATGGAGCCACGTTCGCCTCGAGTGCCGCCCACCCCACGCGGGCCGGCGGGCAGTTACCCGATCACCTGCCCGTGAGAAGCCGAGGCGAAGGCCGCACGCCCGGGGGGCCGATTCTGTCGTCTCTCGTCCCTCGGGCGTGGCGGCCAAGGTGAGGCAACGCCGGCTCGGCCGGTCGCCACTCAACGTCTCCATCGTCGGCCTCGGGGGCAACAACTTCGGCCGGCGCCTCGACCTCGCCGGCACGCGCCGCGTGGTCGACGCGGCCCTGGACGCCGGCATCAACTTCATCGACACCGCCGACGTGTACGGCGGCGGAGGCGAGAGCGAGCGGCTGCTCGGCGAGATCCTCGCGGGCAGGCGCGACCGGGTCGTCCTGGCCACCAAGTTCGGGATGAACATGGGCGGCGCCGCGCCGGCGCCCGGCCCGCGCGGCGCGCCCGGGTACGTCCGCGCGGCCGCGGAGGCCTCGCTCGGGCGTCTCGGCATGGACCGGATCGACCTCCTCTACTACCACGCGCCCGACGGGGTGACCCCGCTCGCCGAGACCCTCGACGCCATGCACGAGCTCGTCACCGAGGGCAAGGTGGTGGCCATCGGCTGCTCGAACCTCGACGCGGCTCAGCTCCGGGAGGCGGCCGACCACGTGCGGACCGCCGGCATCACCCCCGTCGCGGCGCTGCAGAACGAGTACAGCCTGCTCGAGCGGGAGGCGGAGAAGGAGATCCTCCCCCTGTGCGTGGAGCTGGACATCGGCTTCGTGCCCTACTTCCCCCTGGCCAGCGGCCTCCTGAGCGGCAAGTACCGCCGCGGCCAGCCGCCCCCGTCGGGCACGCGCATCTCCCCCGGCGACCCGCGCCTCTCGGATGCCACCCTCGCGAAGGTGGAGAGCCTGGCCTCGGTGGCCGAGGAGCACGGGCACACGCTGCTCGAGCTGGCCATCGCCGCCCTGGCCTGGCGGCCGGGCACGGCCTCGGTCATCGCCGGCGCGATGACCCCGGACCAGGTCCGGGCCAATGCGGCCGCAGCCGAGTGGCAGCCCTCACCCGAGGTCTACGCCCAGATCGACGCGCCCTGAGCCGTCTTCAGACGGTGCGGGGCGCGTGCGAGCTCGAGTACACGTCCTTGCGGGCGATGCGATCACCGTCGAACGGGAACACGTCGACGCCGTCCCACTCGATGCGCTGGCCGTCGGGGCGCGTGGCGCTTGCCGTCCACTCGCTGACGACGAAGCCGGGCCCGACGTAGCGGCGGCGCCCGCGAAAGCGCAGGTCGGGCCAGTTGGCGAAGATGGACTCGAGGTGGCCGCGCACGGCCTCCCCCACCACCTCCTCGCCGGCGGTGTGGTTGTGGAACACCATGTCGGACGTGTGCATCGAGCAGATCGTGTCCACGTCCTGGTCGTTCCAGGCCTGGTCGTAGCGGTCGATCAGGGCCTCGAGATCGGGGCCGGCCATGACGCTCCTCGGGTTGGGACCGGATGCCGGCCGACGGTACGACCCTCGCGGGCGGCGGTCAACGGCCCGTGCGCCAGGCGCGGGCGTCGTGCTCGAGCTCCATGCCCTGCGGGCCGACCTCGACCCAGCGCTCCTGCGCGCCCACGCGCACCCGGCGCGGCCTCGGCGTCTGGACGACCACGCGGTCGGGGAGGATCCGGAAGCGAAACGGCGCCCCGTGCACGCACACCTGGAACTCGAGCGCGTCCCAGCCCGGAGGCAGGTGGGGATGAACCCGCAGGTTGGGGCCGCGCAGCTCGAGCCCGGCGATGCCGTGGATGAGCGCGTGCCAGACCCCGCCCATCGAGGCGATGTGCAGGCCGTCCCGCGTGTTGCCCGCCCGGTCGTCGAGGTCGATCGTGGCCGCCTGGTGCAGGTACCGGAGCGCGCCCTCGAGGCGACCGGCCCGGGCCAGCGCGGCGGCGTGCACGGGGGCCGACAGCGACGAGGCGTGCGTCGTGCGCGGCTCGTACCAGTCGATGTCGGGCTCGAGAGACCCGGGCATGGCCAGCTCGGGGACGAGCAGATGGAGCATCAGCACGTCGGCCTGCTTGAGGAGCTGCGTGCCCTGCAGCCGCTTCCAGCCGAGCACGGCCACCGGATCGCCACCCGGCGGGAGATCGGCGAGGGTCAGCGGGTCGAGGCCGAAGAACCCCGCGAACTGCTCATGCCGCCCCGTGGCGGGGTCGTAGCCGATGACCAGCTCGTCGGCGATGCGGCGCCACAGCCCGGCCTCGAGGGCCGAGGCCGGGGCGAGCGCCGCCGCCGTGCGCAGGTTCCGTGCGGCCATGGCGTTCGTGAACGCGTTGTCGTCGACGTACTCGTGGTACTCGTCCGGCCCGATCACGCGCTCGATGTGCGCGGTGCCGTTCTCGTCCCGGCGAGCCCGTGAGGCCCAGTAACGGGCGGTCTCGCCCAGCAGGGTGTGGCAGGCGTGATCGGGCTCCCCGCTCCAGGCCAGGTAGCGCGACACGGCCCAGGCCACGTCGGCGGTGATGTGCTCCTCCTGCTCGCCCGTGCGCACGGCCATGGGCAGGCCGTCCGGGCCGGGGAGCTCGGTGGGCGTGATGTCGACGCCCTGGTCGGCGGACTCCCACGGGAACCGCGCCCCGGCGTAGCCGAGCCGCGCAGCCTCCGCCCGGGCGGCGTCCAGGCGGCGCCAGCCGGTAACCGATCAGCGCCCGCGCGGCCGGCGGGTGCGTGGCGGCCAGGAAGGGCAGGACGAAGACGTCGGTGTCCCAGAAGACGTGCCCGCGGTAGCCACGGCCGGAGAGGCCCTTGGCCCCCAGCGCGGCCTGGGGCCGGTCGGCCACCGAGGCCATGAGGTGGAACAGACAGAAGCGGACGGCGCGCTGCAGCTCGTCGTCGCCCTCGATGCGGATGTCGGCCATCGCCCAGCGCTCGGCCCACGCCGAGCGCTGCTCCGCAAGGAGGGTGTCGACGCCGGCGCGCTCGGCCTCCTCGAGCAGCTCCAACGCGGCCTCGGCGTTCGGCGCCTGATGCGGATCGGTGGCGTAGGCGGCCAGGCGCTCGAGCCGCGCCCGGCCGGCGACGCGCTGCGACGCGGCCACCGCGGCGCCGCCGCTCCCCGAGATGCGCGCCCACGTCCGATCGCCCTCCTTGCCGTGCTCCGCGCCCTTGACCAGCTGCAGCGGCATGCCGCCGCCACTCGGCTCGGCGGTGAGGACCACGGTCCCCGGACGGGCGAGCGAGGCGAAGGCCATCGTCGAGGCCGGGCCGTCGTCCGTCTCCAGCTCCGTGTGCAGGGTCCCGTCCCGCAGGTCGAGCACCCGTCGCCTCGGCGCCGCCCCGTCCAGCGGCGGGCCGTTCCACGACGGGAGGGGGACGAGAGCGGTCTCCGGGCCGGTGCCGGCGTAGAGCCCGGCCGCCAGGGCCTCGCCGGCCGCCCTTGTCTCCCGGGATCGCGGCCCGCGTGCCGACGACGCCGTCGGCCAGCGTGAGGACAGCCGCACGGGCGGCCTCGCGCCCGGGATCGACGCCCTCGACCTCGACGGTCCACGGACCCGGCGGGTGCGGGTCTTCCCTCTCCACGGCCACGACCCTAGCGGTCGCTCCGGCCGGGGCAAACCCCGTCGTGATCTAGCGTGCCCCTCATGCCCGGCCACGACGACCTTCGGGCGGCCATCTTCGACATCGACGGCGTCCTCGTCGATTCGCCGCACGAGCGGCTGTGGCGGGAGACGCTCGACCGCCTCATGGCGGGGCCCGTGGCAGGACCTGGCGGCGCGGATCCACTACCGGCCGGGCGCCCTGACCACGGAGCTCTACCAGCGCGACGTGGCCGGACGGCCGCGCCTGGACGGGGCGCGCGCCGCGCTCGAGGCGGTGGGCGCGACGGACGCCGGCGACGACCGCGTCCGCGAGTACGCGGAGGCGAAGCAGGCGGCGCTGGTCGAGGCCATCGAGCGGGAGCCGCCGCCCGCCTTCGACGACGCCGTCACGTTCCTCGTCGGGCTCCGGGAGGCGGGCCTGGCCATCGCCACGGCCTCCGCCTCGAAGAACGCGAACGCGCTCCTGGCCGCGGTCACCCTGCCCGACGGCACGCCGCTGCGCGAGGTCCTCGACGCGGACGTGTCCGGCCTCGACGGGCCGGGCAAGCCGGATCCCGCCATCTTCCTGGAGGCCGCCCGGCGCGTCGGCCAGCCGCCGGAGCGATGCCTCGTGGTCGAGGACGCACCGAACGGCGCCGCCGCCGCCCGGCGCGGTGGCATGGCGTGCGTGGGCGTCGACCGCACGGGGGACGCGGACGAGCTCCGCGCCGAGGGAGCCGACCTCGTGTTCGACCGGCTCGACCGCCTGCCGGCCCGCGAGATCCTGGCCCGTCTGGGCGACGGCTCGACAGGACGGCCCGGGCAGGCCGAGCTCCCGCGCCGCCCAGGGCAGGGCCACGACCGCCTGCGCACGCTGGAAGGCGCGGACGGTGGGCGCAGCCGCCGGAACCGGAAGCCCGGCCCGGGCGGCGAAGAAGCCGGCGACCACGGCCGCCAGCGCACCTGCGTCGGGCAGGACCTCCCACGGCTCCGGGCCGCCTTCCAGCCGCAGGCTCGGCAGCCAGAAGGCCACGTCGAACCGGCCGTTCCCACGGCAGGCCAGGTTCCAGTCGACCAGGACCGCGCTGCCGTCCCGGAAGCACAGGTTGTCGCTGCGGACGTCGAAGTGGAGCAGGTCGTCGCCGTCCAGCGGCGCCTCCTCCGTCGCGCGCAGCAGGCCGGGAAGGGCCTGGTCGAGCCACGTGGCGGAACAGATGTCCGTCGAGAGCAAGGGCTTGGGATCCGAGGCCACCGCCGGCCACCCCGCGACGTCGTCGCGATCGTCCGCGAGCACGTCCAGCCCGCCCGGCACCGGACTGGCGTGGAGCGTCACGAGCGACTCGAGCACCGCATCGATGCGCCCGGCGGACCACGGGGGCGGCCACTGCGCGCCACTCAGGTCCTCCAGCACGAGGAACGTCGTGCCACCCTCGTCGTACGCACCGAGAAACGCCGGCATGAACGGCCCGCGGAGGGTCTCGTACAGGGTGCGCTCCTTCCGGAGGGCGGCCGCGCCCGCAGGCGTCAGCGCGTGCTTCACGAACACCCGCGCCCCCGAGGCGGCCGATGCCTGCCAGTGCGCGCTCGCCCGCGAGTAGCCGCCGCTCTCGACGCGGGTCCACCCGGTCAGCTCTCCCCCACCGAGCACATCGGCCACCTGGCTGACCGGGAACCGAGGCGGCGACGGAGATTCCGGATCCACGACGCCACCATAGGAACGACGGCGCGCCGAGGGCGGGCGTCCGCTGCGCCCGCCCTCGGCCGCGACGCCGGTGTGTCAGGCGGCCACAGCGACCGGGTCCGGGCGGACCAGCACCGTGTCGGCCACTTCGAAGATGTCGCTCGCGGGTATGCCCGCGCGCGCGGCATGCTCACGGATCTTCTCCGGGCTCGACGCCTGATAGATGCAGAACGTCCCGAGGCCCCCGTCGGCCTCCTGCACGACGTAGGAGCGGATCCAGCGGATGTCGGCGGACATCTCCTCGTCGCCGACGCGCTTCGAACGGGCGGCCGCGGCCTGGAGCTCCTCGGGCGTGCGCCAGCCACTCGGGCGGCGGATCACGTACAGGTTCATTCGTCCCACTTCCTCTCTCGTTTCTAGCACGACCGTTCGTGCTTCATTAGAGAGTACGCACGGTCGTGCTAATTTGTCAACAGATGACCGAGACACCGACCACCACGCAGCGCGTCCAGGACCGACGGCGCAAGCGCCGCAGCGACGGCGAGCGGAGCCGTCAGGCGATCCTCGAGCAGGCGGCCCAGCTCGCCACCGTCGACGGGCTCGGCGGCCTCTCGATCGGACGGCTCGCCGACGCCGTGGGCATGAGCAAGAGCGGCCTCTTCGCCCACTTCGGGTCCAAGGAGGAGCTGCAGCTCGCCACCATCGAGGCGGCCGCGGCCATCTTCGTCGGCCGCGTGATCGCGCCTGCAGAGGCGGCGTCGAGTGGCCTCGAGCGCCTGCGGATCCTGACAGACGGCTACCTCGGCTACGTCGAGGCGGCCACGTTTCCCGGCGGGTGCTTCTTCGCGTCCCTCGCATCCGAGGTCGATACCCACCCCGGTCCGGTGCGTGACGCCTCGGTGACGATCTTCGACGACTGGCTCGAGCGGTTGGCCTCGGCCGCCCGCGAGGCGCAGGCCGAGGGGACCATCGACCCGTCGGAGGACCCCGACCAGCTCGCCTTCGAGCTGGAGGCGTTCCTGTTCCTGGCGAACGCCCGCTGGGTCATCCGGCGCGACTCCGGGCCGATCGTCCAGGCGCGCCGGGCCATCGAGCGCCGCCTGGCCTCGGCGGCGCCCTAGGCCCCTAGTGGACCCAGGCCCCGTCGGTCTGGACGGCCATCGTGGCCAGCATCAATCCGGCGATGAGAGCCACGCCGACGAGCGCGGTGCGCGCGAGCCGGCGCGGGACGCCGCCGCCGGCACGGCGCCAGTCGCCAACGGCAAGCGCAGGGATCCGCCGCAGGTGGGCGAGCGCGTGGATCGACACCGCGACGCCGAAGACGGCGAAGCTCACCACGTGCGCCGTCTTGAGGAGGCCGACGTGCCCGAAAACCAGCAGACCCACTCCTGATCCGAACAGGCCCACGGTCGCGAGGACGAGCACCGGCGCGAGCATGCGGAGGAAGAGCGGCGGGGCCCCGCGTACCCGGTAGGCCGCCTGCCCCGTGTAGTAGCGGACGAAGCGGTAGCCGGTGCTCCCGAGCTTCAGCAGCACCGGCGGGATGAGCAGGATCCCGATGAAGATGTGCCACGACAGGAAGCTGCTGAGCGACAGCACGGTCAGCCCTTCGACGGCGAGCAGCACGAGCAGGACGGCGGCGGTCGACCCGGTCAGCCGCTCGTTCCCGCGCGGGCCCGGCTCGGCGGTGCGCGTCATCGCCGGCAGGCTACGAACCGCGGCTTACGAATTGCTGAGAGCGCTTACGCCAGCGCGATGATCCCTCGCAGGATCATGTAGCAGCCCGCGGCGATCAGGATGACGACGGCGACACCGCGGCTGTTGGCGGTCAGCCAGGCGCTGAAGCGCCGCGAGAGGTCGGCGGCGCGCTCGGGGGCGACCGCGAAGCCGAGCAACGGCAGCTCGATCAGCGCGTACTGCACGATGCAGAAGAGGACGACCGCGGCCACGACCGTGGCGTTGCCCCAGCTCGACTCGGCGATGTCCTTGAGCGCCACGATGTACCAGGCGCCCGGGACCAGGTTCAGCACCAGGCCGACGCTGAAGGCGATGCTCGCCCGCTCGCTGCGGCTGAGCAGGGTGCTGACGCGGCTATTTCCGTCCCGGTGTGCGGGCGGCCGGTGCCGCACGACGTACGCGAGGACGAACGCCACGACGCCCGCGCCGAAGTAGATGATGGGATCGGCCGGAGGGCTCGAGCCGGTGACGAAGGACGACCCCTGCAGCGCGAAGACGATCACGAGCCCCACGGTGACGCTCGAGATCATCCCGCCGATGAGGAAGAACGTCATCTCCCGCGCCGGGTGGGGCGCCGCCAGGGCGACGATCACCACCGCGACCAGCGTCGGGTAGACCGCAGAGAGGAGCGCCAGCGGGATGAGCTCCCACATCGGTGCGACCGTACCGGGCCGCTCGTCACGGCCGCGTCATCCCGATGGGGCGAGCCGGATCCGGGCGGAATTCACCAGTCCTTCACCGATCGGTCACGCGTCCGACAGCCGGAGCGGCCCTGCCCCGGCTGCTCCGCGCGACTACGCCTTGGTCACGGTGACGGCGTTGTAGCGCTTGCCCTCGTGCAGGACGGTGACGTGGAGGGTCTGGCCCTTCTTGACCGCCTCGAGGTTCTTCAGACCGACGAACTTCGTCTTCGCAGTCACGTAGATCAGCTGCATGTTGAGCGCCGTGAGGGCGAAGGCGTGCTTGCCCATGTTCACGAGCTCGACCTTGCCCGTGACCTTCTGGGGCTTCATCCCTGCGGCCGCGCTCCCGGCGCCGGCCACCAGCAGCGCGAGCGCGCACCCGATCACCGCCGCCACTCTCAGCATCCGAGACACCATGAGCCCTCCTGGTCGTCCGTCCGCGCCGGGATTCGGCGTCGGGCCGAGGCTAATGACCCACGGCTGACCAGGTGTGAACGGGTGCGAAAGCTCAGCCGGTGGTCCGCAGGGCGCCGGCGATGGCCGCGATCGACCGGGCGAGCAGAGGACGGAGCGGGGCACGCTCCTCCTCGCTCGGCGCCGCCCGGTAGGCGGCCAACAGCTCTGCCTGGATCGCGTTCAGGGGATCCACGTAGGGGTTGCGAAGGCGGATCGACCGCTGCATGACCGGGTGGCCGTCGAGGAGCTCCCGTGATTCGGTGACCGCGAGGACGGCGTCGCGCGTGCGGTCGTACTCGGCCTCGGCGAGCGCCCACAGCCGGTCCCGCCCCGCCTCCGCCCGGACGAGCCGGAGGTAGTCGCGGGCCACGTCCGGGAGGGCGGTGGCGAGGGCCATCTCGATGCGGTCGACGAGGGCCCGGAAGAACGGCCAGTCGCGATGCAGGCCGCGCAGGCGGTCGAGCGTCGACGGGTCGTCGGCCAGCTCGCCGAGGGCGGTGCCGGCGCCGTACCACACCGGCAGCAGCGACCGGTTCTGGGTCCACGCGAACATCCACGGGATGGCCCGCAGGCTGCGGAAGTAGCTCGCGTCATCCACCTCTGGGCGCCGGACGGGGCGCGAGCCGAGCGAGAGCAGGGACAGCTCGTCGATCGGCGTGAAGGCGCGGAAGAAGGGCACGAACTGCGGGTCGTCCGCGACCAGTGCGCGGTAGGCGGTGAAGGAGCGCTCGGCCAGGGCGTCCATGACCTCGTGGCTGCCGGGCGGAGGCGGGGTGTGGGCCACGTCGGGAAAGGCGCTCAGGAGCGTGGCGGCCACACCGGCCTCGAGGTTGCGCTCCGCCAGGCCCGGCAGGCCGTAGGTGAAGGAGAGGGCCTCGCCCTGCTGCGTGAGCTTGGCCCGGCCCGGCGGCGCGCCGGGCGGTTGCCCGAGGATCGCGGAGTACGTGGGGCCGCCGCCGCGGCCGGCGCTCGCCCCGCGCCCGTGGAACACCGTCAGCTCGATGCCGCGCCGGCGGGCCAGGCCCGCGAGCGCCTCGTGCGCCCGGTAGATCTCCCACTGGGCGGCCAGGACCCCGCCATCCTTGGCCGAGTCGGAGTGGCCGAGCATGACCTCGAGCCGGCCCCCGTTCGCCTGCAAGCGACGGGCGAAGGCCTCATTCTCGAGGAGCGCGTCCACGGTGGCCGTCGCCTCGCGCAGGTCCTCGATCGTCTCGAACAGCGGCACCACGGCCAGGTCGGCCCCGGCCTCGTCGGCCGCGGCCTGCGCTCGCGTGACGTCGCCCGGCCCGGACGTGCCCGAGATCACCAGCGTGTCGAGCGAGGCTCGGCCATGCCGGCGCTGGGAGCGGGCGGCGGCGGCCAGAGAGTCGCGCACCCCCTCGTCGGGTCCGGCGATCTGGCGTGCGTGCATGCGGACCTCGAGCGTGGCCACGTGGAAGGCGAACAGCTCCACCAGGCGGCGGACGTCGGCGAGCCGGCCATCGGCCACCCGGGCCCCCCGGTTGGCCCGCAGGCTCCCGTCGAGCAGGGCGAGATCGGCGCCGAACGCGCCCGCGTCGGCATAGCCGCCGGGCTCGCCCGCCAGCGCGCGCACCAGGCGGGCTTCCACGAACGCGAGCTTGCGGCGGTACGGCTCCTCCGCCGACTGTGGATCGAGGCCGACGTCGGGAAGCTCGCGCGCGTCCCGGGCGACCGACGCCTCGAGCTCCGGCGACACCCCGACGAGCCGGGTCGAGATGCCGAGCCGTCCGGCGAGGCCGCGGACCTCGTGGACGTAGCGCTCGAGCGCGATCTGCCGCGCCCGGTCGAGGGCCGCCTCGATGGTGGCCGGGCCGGCAGCCGGATTGCCGTCCTGGTCGCCGCCGACCCAGCTGCGGAACCGAAGGGGCGCCGCTGCGCCGGGAAGGTGGCGCCGGTACTCGCGAAGGGTGGCCACGGCGGCGTCCATCAGGTTGGTGTCGAAGAACCAGAGCGTGTGCTCGATCTCGTCCTGCACGCTCGGCCGCTCGGACCGCACCTCGTCGGTCTCCCAGAGGGCGGTGATCTCCTCGGCCAGCGCGTCCACGATGCGGCGGTGGCCCGCCGGCGTGAGGCGCGGGTCATCCAGGGCGGTCAGCAGGCGGCTGAGCCGCATCTGCGCCTCGAGGAGCACCCGGCGGGAGGCCTCGGTCGGGTGCGCCGTGACCACGAGCTCCAGGACCACGGCTCCGGCCGACTCGGCCACCCGGGCCGGTGGGATGCCGGCCTCCTCGAGCCGGCCGAACGCCTCGGCCAGGGACTCCCGCGGCACGCGCCCCTCGGCCTCGTACGCCAGGCGGCGGCGGGTGCGGTGGTGGTGCTCGGCGAGGTTGGTGAGGCCGAAGTAGAGGGCGAACGCCCGCAGGACGTCCGCCTGGCGATCGCGGTCGAACGCGCCGATGCGCGCGCGGGCCTTCCCTGCGGCCTCGGCATCCGCGCCCTGGCGCGCCTCCCGGAACAGCCGGCGGACGTCCTCGACGTCGTCGAGCAGCGACGCGTCGACCTGCTCGGTGAGGACGGCGCCAAGGATCTCGCCCAGCAGGCGCACGTCCCGCCGGAGCGGCGCGTCGGGTGTCTCGGCGCTCACCCGGTCTCGAGCCATGCGAGCTTGTCCGCGGACAGCTCGACGGTCACGGCCCGTAGAAGCTGCTCGAGGTGCGCCGCCGATCGCGTACCAACGGCTGCGAGCATGTTGGGGCGCTGGTGCAGGACGTACGCGAGCGCCACCTCCACCGGCGTACGCTCCAGGCGTGCGGCGAGCTCCTCCGCACGGCACCGGCGCGCATCGTTCTCATCGCTGCTCCAGCTCGGGTCGTCACGGCGCGCAAGGTACCCGCCGGCGAGGCTGGCCCAGGCCAAGGCCGTCACCCCCGCATCGTCGAGCATGGCGACGTCGGCCTTCGACATCGCCAGGCAGCCGGGGTAGGTCGGTCTGACCATCTCGACCAGCGAGAAGTGGTTGCTGAAGACCACGAGGTGGCGGGCATCACTGCCAAGCTCGGCCCTGAGAGCCTGGAACCGGGCCATCGTCCAGTTCGAGACGCCGACGTTCTCCACGCTCCCGCGTCGGAGCTGGGCCACGAGCGCCTCGGCGAACGCCGCCACGGGGACAGCGGTGTCGTCGCGATGGAGCAGAAAGACGTCGAGTCTGTCGACCCCGATGTCGGCGCGCGCGCCGTCCACCTCCTCCTCGATCAGGGATGGATTGCAGAACGGCGGATGACATCCCTTGACGAACAGCCGCGGGGTCGCGCCACGGGCGGCCAGCCATCGCCCGATGGCCCGCTCGGACTCCCCGTCCGCATATACGTTGGCCAGGTCGAGCGCGCGCCCGCCGGCCTCGTGGAAGCGGTCGAGGAGCCGTGGCGTCACGGCGTCGTCACGCAGGTCGGCGGAGCCCAGGAGAAGCCGGTCGATCCGGGTCACCGCAGATGCTCCAGCACTGCGGCCGCGAACGCCGCCGGCTGCTCGACGTTCGCGAGGTGGGCAGCCCCCTCGAGCACGAGCATCCGCGAGCCCGGGACGCGATCCGCAATGAGTTTCGCGTCCTCGAACGGCGTCGCCTCGTCCTCGGAGCCCACCACGACGAGCGTCGGCTGCGTGATCAGACTGAGGCGATCTCGGAAGTCGAAGTCGCCGATGGCCTCGAGCCCGCGGGCGTAGTCCTCTCGTGGGGTCGAGAGCTGCATGCGGAGGAACGGCTCACGGTCCGGGTAGGCGGGCGTGAGCCACTTGTCGAGCGCGTCCTCCGCGACGGCCCGCATTCCCTCCGCCCGCACGAGTGCCGCGCGCTCGTGCCACTCCTCGGGCACCCCGAAACGAGCCGACGTGGACGCGAGCACGAGCCGATCGATGCGCCGGGGCTGCTCGACCGCCAGCGTCATGCCGACCATCGCCCCGAGCGACAGGCCGCAGAACGACACGCGCTCGAGATCGAGGTCGTCCAGCAGGCGGGTGACGTCGCTTGCCAGGTCCTCGACCGACGACCGCGGTGGATGGTCGTAGCGGACGACCCGGCACTCCCGCGCGAGCACTCGGATCTGCGGCAGCCACATGTCGATCGTGGTGCCGAGCGCGTTCGACAGGACGACCGGCGGGGCGCCCGAGGGTCCGTCCATGGTGACCGTCATCGAGGCGTGAGGGAGGGTGGAGCTGGCGCCCCACCCTCCCGGTCGCGTTTAGAAGTGGAACTTGTCGATATTCGCCTTGGTGAAGACGAGCGGCTTGCTCAGGATCACGGTGTGGCCGGCGATCACCTTGCGCGTGCCGAGGTGGCCCGCCTTGAAGGTCTGGCCCGCCGCGTTCGTCAGCTTGCCCGCCAGCACGTTGTGGGCGACGTACTCGGCGAGGTAGCCGAAGTCGGTCTCGCTCCAGAGGCCGACCTTCTTCACGCATCCGGACTTCACATACGTCCGCATCTGGCTCGGCAGGCCGAGGCCGGTGAGCTGGACCTTGCCGCACTGCTTGCCCTGCGTGAGGACGCGAGCGGCTGCGGCGACGCCGACGGTCGTCGGGGAGATGATGCCCTTGAGGTTCGGGTACGCCTGCAGCAGCGCCTGTGTCTCCTGCGCCGACTTGGCGTCGTCGTCATTGCCGTACGCGATCTTCACCAGCTGCATGCCCTTGTACTTCGGCTTCTTGAGGGCGGCCTTCATGTACTTGATCCAGGTGTTCTGGTTCGCCGCCGTCGGGGCAGCCGACAGGATCGCGATCTGGCCCTTGTAGCCGATGGTCGATCCGAGCCACTGGACCTGGGCCTCGCCGATCGACTTGGCGTCCGGCGGGCTGACGAACATGTACCGGGCATCGGGAGCCGCGTCACCGTCGTAGGAGATGACCTTGATGCCCTTCGCGGCGGCCCGCTTGAGGGCCGGGGCGACGGCGTTCGGGTCGTCCGCCGAGATGATGATCGCGTTGTAGCCCTGCTGGGCGGCGGTGTTGATGAACTGGACCTGCCCGGTGGCCGAGGCGGTCGTGGGGCCGTTGTAGGTCACGGTGTCGCCCAGCTCCTTGGCCGCCTGCTTCGCGCCGATCGAGTTCTGCGTGAAGACGGGCACGCCGATGAACTTCGGGATCAGGTAGACCTTGTACCCGGCCTTCGGCCGGGCGTCGCCCGCGCTCGCCGTCAGGCCGGCCGTGACCACCACGGCGGCGAGGGCGAGGGTGGTGAGCACCACCGCTCTCTTGTGCAGCTTCATCTATTCAACCCCTTCGTGTGAGACCTTCGGCGTCGTCCTGTGACGGCGCCTTGACTGGATCCTGGCCGGCAGCTCGGTCTCGAGCACCTCCTTCCCAGGGCCATGGGCCCTCCCCCACGGCAGGCCGCGGCTCTGCACGGCCTGCACGACGTTTCCGGCGAGGATTGCCCCGAGGAGCAAGACGCCGACGACGATGTCCTGGGCTGCGCCGCCGATGTTGGCGAGCTGCATCCCATCGCGAAGCACGGCGATGAGGACCAGAGCCAGGAAGACGCCCAGCATCGAGCCCGAACCGCCGAAGATGTCGACCCCGCCGAGGACGACGGCGGTGACGACCGAGACCAGCTCGGATCCCGACGCCGCGTCGGCCTGCACCGAGCCGAAGTAGCCCAGGTACACGATCCCGGCCACGCCGGCCATGAAGCCGGAGAGCACGAAGACCATGACCCGGACGCGCGCGTCGGCGCGCCCGAGAAGCGCGTCGCTTCGCGATTCGAGCCGAGGGCGTACAGGTAGCGCCCGAATCGTGTCCCGTGCAACAGCAACCCCAGGATCACCGCGGTTCCGATGCAGGACCAGCAGCGCCTTCGGGATGTCGTTGTTGATGTAGCCGCCGCCGATGTCCGTGAACGACGTCGGGAACCCCGAGCGTGCGTTGCCGCCGAGGATCACGTAGGCGATGCCGCGGTAGGCGGCGAGCGTGCCGAGGGTGACGGCGAGCGAGGGGAGGTTCGACCACCCCGATCAGCAGGCCGTTGACCAGGCCGAGCCCGGCCGCGACGACCAGGCCGGCGACCGCAGCGATCCAGACGTTCCAGCCGGAGTGCCAGAGCTGGGCGAACGTGACGGCGGAGACCGCCATGGTCGAGCACACGGAGATGTCGATCTCGCCTGCGATGACGACGAACGTCAGCCCGAACGCCATCAGCCCGATGAAGGCGTACGGCGTCAGCAGGTCGAGCAGGTTCGGCCGTCTCGAGGAAGAAGGGCGAGAGCGTCGAGCTCCAGAACGCCGGCCGCGACGATCGAGCACGACCAGGAGCGCCTCCCAGCGGGCGACCGTGCGGACGGCGAAGCGGCCGACGCTCACCGTCGGCTCCGCGAGCGATCGCCAGCTCCGGCCGCCGCCTTCGGCGCAAGAGCTCCTGGAGCCGCTTGTTGAGGAGCGCGTCGACGGTGACGGCGACGACGATGGCCGCTCCCTCGAAGAAGATCTTCCAGAACTCGGAGATCCGCAGGAGGGTGAAGCCGTTGTCGATGGTCGCCACGAGCATGCGCCCCGAGCATCGCGCCGAGGACGCTGCCCGAGCCGCCGAAGACGTTCACGCCGCCGATCACGACGGCAGTGACGACGGCGAACTCGAACCCGGTTGCCGAGGTGGCGTCGACGCCGGCGAAGCGGGCGGCGAACATGAACCCGCCGAGCCCGGCCAGCGTCCCGCTCAGCATGAACGCCGCGAGCAGCCGCGCGTCCGATCGGGATCCCGGTCGAACGCGCGCCGCGTCCGGGTTCGAGCCGATGGCGTAGAAGTCGCGCGCCCACGGCGCCCAGCGCAGGATCGCCGCGCCGATCACGGCCACGACGATCGCGATCCAGGCCAGCACGGGGAGGCCCAGCGGCGTCTGCGAGCGAGAAGTTGAGGAAGTCTTGCGGGAGGTTCGCGGCGAGCACGTTCTGCGCCGTTGGTGAGCTCGAAGACGATCCCGCGGTAGATCGAGAGCGTCGCCAGCGTCGCGATGATCGCCGGGATCTGCCCGTACGCGACGAGCATCCCGTTGCCGAGCCCGCAGGCGGCGCCGACGCCCATCGCGATGAGCGCGATCACCACGATCGGGAGGTGGTGATGGTGCTGGAGGGTGTTCGACGAGATGTACGCCGTCAGACGCCCACGACCGAGCCGACGCTCAGGTCGATGTTGCGCGTCAGGACGACCATCGTCTCGCCGACGGCGACGACGGCGACCATCGCCACGTCGGTCGCGATGTCCTGCCAGTTGCCGACCGTGAGGAAGTTCGTCGCCCGGACCGAGAAGACACGATGCAGATCGAGCAGCGCGACGAAGATGCCGAGCTCGCGCAGCCGGAAGGCCGGCCTCGGCGAGGCCGGCCGCGGAGCGGCGGGCGGCGGACGGCGCTCATGCCGCCGCCTCCGACGTGCCGGCCGCGGCCTCGATCACGCGCTCCTGCGTCGCCGTCGGCTCGCGGTCGAACTCGGCGACCAGCCGGCCCTCGCGCATGACGAGCACGCGGTCGCTCATGCCGAGGATCTCCGGCAGCTCGGACGAGATCATCAGGATCGAGAGGCCCTGGGCGGCGAGGCTGCGAGATCATGCTGGTGGATCGTCGGCCTTGGTGGCCGACGTCGACGCCGTGCGTGGGCTCGTCGAGGATCAGGATCCGCGGCTCGGCCGCGAGCCACTTCGAGAGCACGACCTTCTGCTGGTTGCCGCCCGAGAGGCTGCGCACGACCTGCGCGCGGCCGAGACGGCCTTGATGCGCAGCGGCTCCATGAAGCGGCTGGGCGAGCGAGCGCTCGGCCCGCGGCCGCAGGATGCCGCAGCGGCGTCAGGCTGCGGCAGCACCGCCAGCGACGCGTTGGTGGCAGATCGACATCGGCTGGACGAGGCCCTGGCTGAGACGGTCCTCCGGCAGGTAGGCGAGGCCGCGCCGGAGCGCGGCGCGCGGGGAGCGCGGCCTGAACGGCCGGCCGTCGATCCAAGCCGTCCGGCGTCGAGCGTGGTCGATGCCGAAGATGCTGCGTGCGATCTCGGTGCGGCCCGAGCCCGACGAAGCCGGCGAGCCCGACGATCTCGCCCCGGCGGAGCTCGAACGAGACGCCTGCCGAAGACGCCGCGGCGCCGAGGCCCTGCGCGCTTGACGGACGACGTCGCCGATCTCCGCGTCCTCCTTGGGGAACAGCTGCTCGAGCGAGCGCCCGACCATCAGCTGGATCATCTCGGCCTGCGGGAGCTCCGCCGTTGGGCGCGTGGCGACGTGCTGGCCGTCGCGCAGGATCGTGACGATGTCGGAGATCGCGCTCGACCTCCTCGAGCCGGTGGCTGATGAAGACGATCGCGACGCCGCGGTCGCGCAGCGCCGCGCATGATCGTGAAGAGCCGCTCGACCTCGGGCGGCGAGAGCGCCGCCGTCGGCTCGTCCATGATCAGGAGCCGGGCGTCCGACGAGAGCGCCTTGGCGATCTCGAGCAGCTGCCGGTCGGCGACGCCGAGGCCGCGGACCGGTCGGTCCGGGCCGAAGTCGGCGCCGAGCTCGTCCAGGATCGCCCTGCGCCCGTCGACTGCATCTCGCGCCAGTCGACCGTGTGCGCGGACGGTGCGCGGATGCCGCCCGGCGAACACGTTCTCGGCGACGCTGAGGTCCGGGAAGACCGTCGGCTCCTGGTACATCGCGAGCATCCCGAGCCGGTAGGCCGAGAGCGGATCGGTGATCGTGACCGGTTGGCCGTCGATCAGGATCTCGCCGCTGTCCGGGTGCACGATGCCCGTGAGGATCTTGACGAGCGTCGACTTGCCGGCGCCGTTCTCGCCGACCAGGGCGTGCACGAGGACGCCTCGATCGCTGAAGCTGACGTCCGCAGACCGCGTGCACGCCGCCGTAGCTCTTGGAGATCCCGCGCAGCTCGATGAGCGGTGGCCTGTGGCGCGGCTCGCTCATCGCGGGTACGCGGCGCTCACGCCGCCGTCGACGTTGACGACATTGCCGGTCGACTTCGCCGTGCGAGGCCCGGCGAAGAACGCGATCGCCTCGGCGACGTCCTCGGGGAAGACGTTGACACCGAGCTTCGTGCGGCCGCGGTAGAAGGTCTGGCAGCTCATCCTCATCCACCCCGTAGGTGCTCGCCCGCTCGGCCTTCCAGTCGGACGACCAGATGGCCGAGCCCTGGATGACCGCGTCGGGATTGACGCAGTTGACGCGGATGCCGTGCGGCCCGCCCTCCTCGGCGAGGCAGCGCGCCAGGTGCAGCGACGCGGCCTTGGCCGACGAGTAGGCGGCGGCGTTGGCCCCGGCGACCAGCGCGTTCTTCGACGTCACGAACACGATCGATCCGCCGCCGCCCTGTGCGAGCAGGACGCGGAAGGCCTCGCGCGCGCGCCAGGAAGTAGCCGCGTGCGAGCACCGCGTAGTTGAGGTCCCAGTCCGCGACGGTCGTCTCGGTGATCGGCGCGCTCGAGGCGAGGCCGGCCGAGGCGACGAGGATGTCGAGCCCGCCGTACTCGAGCACCGCGCGCCGCGTCATGCTCGACGACGGCGTCCTCGCTCGTCACGTCGACGGGCACGGCGATGGCTGCGCCGCAGCCCGTACGCCGCGACGAGCTCGTCGGCGACCGTCCTCGCGCCCCGTCGAAGTTGAGGTCGGCGACGACGACGTGCGCGCCGCGCTCGGCGAAGAGGCGCGCGGTCGCGCGCCCGATGCCGCTCGCGGCGCCCGTGATCAGCGCGATCGCGCCCGCGAGCTCGCCGCGCGGCGGCGCCTGCGCGAGCTTGTAGCGCTCGAGCGGCCAGTACTCGATGGCGAAGGCCTCGCTCTCGGACAGCGAGCGGAACCCGCCGAGCGCGTCGGCGGAGTCCTGCGACCGCGATCGCGCGGTGGTAGAGGTCGCGCGCGACGCGGGCCCGGCCGGCGTCCGAGCCGGTCGTGACGATGCCGATGCCCGGGATCAGGACGACGCGCGGCCCGGCCGGATCGATCGGGAACTGGCCGGTCTCGTCGTCGAGGTTCCGCTCGTAGTACTCGCGATACCAGCCGGCGAACTCGCGCGACGCCGCGGCGGAACGCCTCGGCGAGCTCGGCTCGCGCCGTCCGTGCGCGGGGTCGAACTGCGACGACGAGCGGCCGGTGCTTCGTGTTGATCAGGTGGTCGGGGCAGGGCGCGCCGACCTGGCTGACCTCGGGCGCGCGCTGCGAGGACGCGAACGCGACCGCCTCGGGGCTGCGGTCGACCTCGAGGATCACGCCGTCGCCGCCGAGCGCGCCGCGCAGCGCGGGCAGGGCCTCGGCGAGCAGCGCCTCGGCGTCGCTCGTCCGCGAGCTCGCCGACCTTCGCGCCGCCGAGGCCGAAGCGCCCGCCGCCCGCCCGCTCGATCACCTGTGCGGCGCGCGTGACGAACTCGATCGTCGAGCGGTAGCTCTCCTCGTGCGTCTCGCCCCAGGTGACGAGCCCGTGCTTCTCGAGCAGGACGGCGCGCGCCGCTGGGCTTCGCCTCGAGCAGCTCGGCGATGCGCCGTGACATGTCGAAGCCGGGCCGCTGGTAGTCGAGCCAGACGATCTCGTCGCCGAACTCCTCCTCGGCGAGGCGCCGACCGTCGGGCGACGACGTCAGCGCGATGATCGCGTCGGGGTGCGTGTGGTCGACGTGCGTCGCCGGCACGAACGCGTGCAGCAGCGTCTCGATCGACGGCCGCGGCTGGTCCGGCTGGATCGCCGAGCGCAGCAGGTAGTCGACCATCGCCGCGTCGTCCATCGACTCGCGCTCGCGCAGCGGCAGCAGCTCGTCGAGGCGCAGACCGGGGAAGCCCTTGCGCGGTGATCGTCGCGAGGTCGGTGCCCGAGCCCTTGACCCAGAGCACGCGCGTGCTCGCGGCCGGTGTGGTCGGCGACCGTCTCCTTGGACGGACGTGTTGCCGCCGCCGATGTTCGCGAGCGCGCGATCGGCGCCGAACAGGTTCGAGCGGTAGACCAGGCGTCGACCAGCGCCGAGGCCCTCGGCCTCGTCGCCTGTCCCAGCGATCCTCCGGCGCCGGAATCCCGGCGAGAACACCGGTGGTGCCCGTCAACTTCCCACCCCTAGCTCCTGGGCCTTCGCCGGCGAGCCTCGGAGAAGCGCCCCGGCGCGTCCTGCCACGCTGGGACGTCCGCCGGCTCGTATTCGTGGTTGGTACGAATGAGCGGCGCACGACCTCGCGCGCCTCGCCGAGCGACGCGAGCTCGCCCAGCGCCATCGCCTGCACGAGCAGGTTGCCGACGAGCGTCGCCTCCTCGGGGCCCGCGATCACGGGCACGCCGGCAGCGCTCGCCGTCCACTCGCAGAGCAGCGCGTTGCGCGACCCGCCGCCGACGATGTGCAGTCGGTCGAGCGTCACGCCCGGTCACGCCGCTCGAGCAGGTCGACCGACTCGGCGTGCGCCAGCGCGAGGCTCTCGAGGATGCAGCGCACCGATCTCGCCGGGCGCCTCCGGCGCGGTCTGGCCCGTGCGCCGGCAGTACCCGCGCGATGCGCGCGGGCATGTCGCCCGGCTCGCTGAACGTCGGGTCGTTCGGATCGATCAGGCAGCGCAGCGGCGGGAGCCGAGCGCGCGAGCGCGACGAGCTCGCTCGTAGCGAGTAGCGATGGCCGTCGAGCGCCCAGGTGCGACGGCACTCGTGCAGCAGCCACAGGCCGGTGACGTTGCGCAGCACGCGGAACGTGCCGGCGACGCCCCCCTCGTTCGTCAGGTTCGCCGCGAACGTGTCGTCGGTGATGAACGGCGCGCTCGCTCTCGAGGCCGACGAGCGACCAGGTGCCGACGCTCAGGAAGGCCGAGCCGGGCCCGCGAAGAGGGACGCCGGCGACCGCCGCCGCCGGTGTCGTGCGTCGCCGCCGCGACGACCGTCGACCCCGTCGAGGCCGGTCGCGTCGGCGACGTCGGCCGGCCAGCCGCGCCGAGCCGCGTCGCCGGCGGGACGATCTCGGGCAGGAGCTCGGCGGGATCGTCGAGGCGCGTCGAGCAGGTCGCCGCCCAGGCGCCGGTCCGCGGCGTCGAGGCACTGCGTCGTCGTGGCGTTCGTGTACTCGGCTGCGCGGACGCCGCAGAGCCAGTAGTGGAAGAGGTCGGGGATCAGCAGCAGCGTGTCGGCCGCGCTCGAGCGCCGCATCCCGTCCGCGGCCATCGCCGCCGAGCTCGAAGACGGTGTTGATCGAGAGCAGCTGGATGCCCGTGCGCTCGTACAGCTCGCGTGCGGGCACCCGCGCGAGCACGCCCTCGACGGCGGCTGGCGCGGCGTGCGTCGCGGTAGTGGACGGGGTTCTGCAGGAGGCGTCCGGCGCGGTCGATCAGCCCGAAGTCGACGGCCCAGGCGTCGACCGCAGACGCTGTCGATCGATGCTGCCGCTCGCGGCCGCGGCCGCAGGCCGTCGAGCGACGTCCTGGTAGAGCCGCAGGACGTCCCAGTGGAGCGTGCCCGCGGACGCGCACCGGCTCGTTCGCGAAGCGGTGGGCCTCGCTCCAGCACGAGGCGCTCGCCGTCGAAGCTGCCGACGCGCGACGCGCCCGCTCTGCGCCCCGAGATCGACTGCCGCCATGACGCGTCACGAGGCGGTCGCCTCGTCGCTTCGCACCGACGCGGCGCAGGTCGCGCGGGCGGACGGGCGATGTCCTGCGCGGCCCGGGATCGGCGGTCGATCACCGTGACGCCGGCCGCGCGCCAGGCCGTCGACCTCCTCGGCGGGCGCGCTCGAGTCGGTGACGATGCCCGTCAGGTGCTCGACGTCGACGAACGGCGAGCAGCGCGCTGCGGTGCCACTTCGTGCCGTCGAGGATGCCGTAGACCTGCTCGCAGGCGTCTGCCATCTCCTGCTTGATGCGCACCTCGTCGGGGTTCAGATCCATCAGTCCTCGCTCGAGGCTGAGGCCGCGCGCGCCGAGGAAGCCCTTGTTGATGCGCGTCGTGCGCAGCACGTCGGTCGCGAGGTCGCCGACGAGCGACATCGCCGAGAGCCGCAGCATCCCTCCGGTGACGAGCACCGTGATGCCGGGCGCGTCGGCGAGCGCGGTGGCGACGAGCAGCCCGTTCGTGACGACGACGAGCTCGCGCTTGCGGCGCAGCTCGAGCGCGAGGTAGTACGCGGTCGTGCTCGCGTCGAGCGCGACGGCCTCGCCCTCGTCGACGATCGCGGCCGCGGCCCGCGCGATCGCCTGCTTGCGCTCGATCTCGAGGCGCAGGCGCAGGTCGAAGCCCACCTCCGACTGACCTGTCTGCAGCGCGCGCACGCCGCCGCGGACCCGCGCCACGAGGCCCTGGCGCGCACAGCTCCGTCAGGTCGCTTCGGACCGTGACCTCGGAAACGGCAAAGATCTTCCGCAAGTTCCGCAACGTGAACGGAATCGCGGGTCTCGAGCATCCGAAGGACCTGCTGCATCCGCCCCTGTTGCGCAGGTAACGCGTACTTCGTCGTAAGCGTGAATGGCGTTGCGACCCTACGCCTGTGATTTCCGCTACGTCAAGACCTCGACTTCAACTTTCGAAACTGACGACTTTCGAAAGTGACTGCGCAATCGGTCTGAACGAATGCGTCAGACTCACGTGCCATGGAGATACTCGATGCTGGCGCGGCTGGCCGAGCTCCAGATCGAGACGCCATCGTGGGGGTACGGCAACTCGGGCACGCGCTTCCACGTGTACCCCTGGCCCGGCGCCGCCCGCAACGTGCACGAGCGGATCGCACGATGCGGCGCTCGTCCACCGGCTGACCGGCTGCTGCCCGAGCGTCGCGCTGCACATCCCCTGGGACGAGGTCGACGACTACGCCGAGCTGCGCCGGCTACGCCGACCGAGCAGGGCATCCGCATCGGCGGCATCAACCCGAACCTCGTTCCACGACGATCGCTACGTGCTCGGCAGCCTCTGCCACCCCGACGCGAGCGTGCGCGCGCCGCGCTCGAGCACTGCCGCGAGTGCGTCGAGATCGCGAAGGAGATCGGCTCGCCGCTCGTCAGCCTCTGGCTCGCCGACGGCACCAACTACCCCGGTCAGGACAACCTGCGCGACCGGCTATCGCCGGCTCGTCGACGGCCTCGACGCAGCTGTACGCGATGCTGCCGCCGGGACTGACGCTGCTCGTCGAGTACAAGTTCTTCGAGCCCGGCTTCTACAGCACCGACCTGCCCGACTGGGGCACGGCGGCGCTGATGTGCCGCCGGCTCGGCCCGCAGGCGAAGGTGCTCGTCGACCTCGGACATCACCCGCAGGGCACGAACGTCGAGCAGATCGTCGCCGATGCTGCTCGAGGAGGACCTGCTCGGCGGCTTCCACTTCAACAACCGCAAGTACGCCGACGACGACCTCATCGTCGGCGCGATCGACCCGTTCGAGCTGTTCCGGATCATGCACGAGATCGCGCAGCAGCGACGCGTCCCGATGACATCGCGTTCATGATCGACCAGTCGCACAACGTCGAGGGCAAGATCGACGCGATGATCCAGTCGGTCATGAACGTGCAGACGGCCTACGCGAAGGCGCTGCTGGTCGACGACGAGCGGCTCGCGGCGAGCACAGCGCGAGGGCGACGTGCTCGGTGCGCACCGCGTCCTGCTCGAGGCGTTCGAGACCGACGTGCGGCCGCTGCTCGCCGAGCTGCGCGACCGAGCTCGGCGTCGCGGCCGACCCGGTCGAGGCCTTCCGCACGGGCGGCGTCACGGCGAGCGCTCGCGCACGAGCGCGGCATCGTCACGGCGACGAGCGCGTACGAGGCGCCTGATGCCCGCTCCGGCTCCCGTCCGGGTCGGCGCGGTCGGCGTCGGGGTGCACGCGGTCAACGCGATCCTCCCGAACCTGCCCGTCGCGGGCTTCCAGCTCGCCGCGACCTGCGCGCGCCATCTCGACCGCGCCGAGGCGGCGGCGCGGCGGTTCGGCGCCGACGAGCGCGTTCGACGACGTCGAGCGGATGCTCGAGGAGGTCCGAGCTCGACGCCGTCGTCGTCGTCGTGCCGCCCGAGCAGTTCTTCGAGGTGATCTCGGACCTGCATCCGCCGCGGCGTCCCCGTGTTCACCGAGAAGCCCGCCGCGAACGACGCGGCCGAGGCGCACGCGCCTCGCCGCGCAGGCGGCCGAGGCCGGCGTGACGGTGATGGTCGGCTACATGAAGCGCTTCGCGGTCGGCGTACCAGCAGGCGCTGGAGATCGTCCGCCGTCCGGAGTTCGGCGCGCCGACGCTCGGGTCGTTCACGCTGGTCGATGGGGCCGTTCGCCGCATCGCTTCGACATGCGCGACTGGCTCTTCGAGAACCTCGTGCACCACTTCGACCTCGCGCGGTTCTTCCTCGGCGAGCTCTCCGACGTCCACGTCGTCGCGCGGTCCCGGGACGCGAGCACACCGTCGTCGTCACAGCCGAGCTCCGCGAGCGGCGCCGTCGTCAGCATCCGCGCCAACCACGACCGGCAGCTGGGAGCAGCGCAACGAGAGCCGTCGAGATCTTCGGCAGATGGCCACTCGCTCGTCGTCGAGAACCTCGACACCTGCACCTACCGGCCGCCCGACGCGGCCAGAGCAGGTCTGGCGGCCGAACTACACCGTGCCGGTCGCGGCCAACATGACCGGCGCGACGATGGGCTTCGCGACCGAGCTCGAGCACTTCCGGCGGGTGCTCGTCGACGGCGTGCGCGTGCGAGTCGGACATCGCGAGCGCGGCCGCGACGCTCGCCCTCACATCCCGCATCGCCGAACAGGTCCTGGCGGTCGCGTAGGTGCGGGTCGCCCTCTTCGTCACCTGCATCGGCGACGCGATGTTCCCCGAGGCCGGCCGGGCCACGGTCGAGATCCTCGAGCGGCTGGGCCACGAGGTCGTCTTCCCCGAGGAGCAGACCTGCTGTGGGCAGATGCATCTCAACAGCGGCTACACCGGCGACGCGGAGACGCTCGCACGCCGCTTCGTCGACGTCTTCGGCCGCGAGGAGCTCGTGGTCGCCCCGTCGGCCTCCTGCGTAGGGACGGTGCGCGAGCTCTACCCCTCGGTGCTCGGTGTGACGCACCCCGTGCTCGGTCGCGTCGTCGAGCTGTCGGAGCTCCTCGTCGGCCGGCTGGGCGTGGAGGATGTCGGCGCGTCGTTCCCTCATCGGGTGGCGTACCACCCGACCTGCCACTCGCTGCGCATGACGCGAGTCGGCGACGCTCCGCTGCGCCTTCTGCGGCAGGTCCGCGGGCTGGAGCTCGTCGATCTCTCCCGGGCGGACGAATGCTGCGGTTTCGGAGGACTGTTCTCCATCAAGGACCCCGACACCTCGAGCGCGATCCTGGCGGACAAGTGCGCGTGCGTGGAGGAGTCCGGCGCCGAGGTGTGCGCTGCGCTCGACGGCTCGTGCCTGCTCCACATCGGCGGGGGCCTGTCGCGACGCGGGGCGGGCATCCAGACCATGCACCTGGCGGAGATCCTCGCCTCCCGGTGAAGGCGCCGGCCGAGACGCTTCCCCGCGGCTGCGAGACGGGAGCTCGCCAACGGCCGGCTGCGCGCGAACCTGCGCATCGCAACCGACACCATCCGCGCCAAGCGTGGGCGCGTGGTGGCCGAGGTCCCGGACTGGGAGGAGCTGCGGGAGGCCGGTCGCGCCGTCAAGGCCCATGTCCTCGCACATCTGGACGAGTACCTCGTCGAGTTCGAGGCGGCGGTCGAGGCCGCCGGCGGTCACGTCCACTGGGCCCGCGATGCGGCCGAGGCCAACGCCGCGGTGATCGACGTCGCGCAGGCCCACGGGGCGCGCGACGTGGTGAAGGTGAAGTCGCTCACGACGGACGAGATCGGGCTCAACCGTGCCCTGGCCGAGGCGGGGATCGACGCGCTGGAGACCGACCTTGCGGAGCTGATCCTCCAGCTCGACGGCGACTGGCCCTCGCACATTCTGGTCCCGGCGATCCACCGCAACCGGACCGAGATCCGCGACCTGTTCGCTCGCACCATCGCGCCGGGTCTCACCTCGGACGACCCGGGAGAGCTGGCCGAGGCGGCGCGCCTCTACCTGCGTGAGCGGTTTCTCGAGGCCCGCGTGGGCGTGAGCGGAGCGAACTTCGGCGTGGCCCGGACGGGAACCGTCTGCGTGGTCGAGTCCGAGGGCAATGGCCGCATGTGCACGACGCTGCCGGAGGTCCTCGTCACGGTGCTCGGGATCGAGAAGCTCGTGCCCACCTTCGCAGACCTCGAGGTGTTCCTGCAGCTCCTGCCCCGCTCCTCGACCGGCGAGCGGATGAATCCCTACACCTCCCTGTGGACCGGCGTCACCGACGGTGACGGTCCGCCGGAGTTTCACGTCGTGCTCCTCGACAACGGGCGGACACGGGTGCTGCGCGACGCCGTCGGCCGACAGGCCCTGCAGTGCATCCGCTGCAGCGCCTGCCTCAACGTGTGCCCGGTCTACTCCCGCACGGGGGGCACGCCTACGGCTCCGTCTACCCCGGGCCGATCGGGGCGATTCTCACGCCCCAGCTCGTCGGGATCGAGCGGGCACCGTCGCTTCCCTTCGCGTCGACTCTGTGCGGCGCCTGCTACGAGGTGTGCCCGGTCAAGATCGACATCCCGCGCGTGCTGTTGCACCTGCGCGAGCAGGCCGTGCAGGCCGACCCCTCGCGTGGGGAGCGGACGGCCATGCGCGCTGCAGCCTGGACCTTCGGCACGGGGAAGCGGCTCTCGAGGGCCGAACGGCTCGGGCGCGTGCTTCAGCGGCCGCTGGCCCGCGGGGGCGTGATCCACCGGCTGCCACGGCCACTCGGCGCCTGGACGCGGACGCGCGATCTTCGGCCCATGGCGCCGGAGAGCTTTCGCAGATGGTGGAGGAGGACGCGCGGATGAGCGCCGCGCGGACCGAGATCCTCGAGCGAATCGGCGCAGCACTGCACCAATCAGCCCCCTCCGCCGCACTGCCCGCTCGGTCGTACCGGCATGCCGGGACCCGCTCCACCGCTGAGCGCATGGCCCTCTTCTGCGAGCGGGCCGGCGACTACCGGGCCGACGTGCGCCGCATCGCGCCCGCGGATATCGGCGCCGCCGTGGCCACGACGTGCCTGGAGATCGGCGCGCGCCGGCTGGTCGTGCCGGCCGGGTTGCCCGCGGGCTGGCGCCCGCCCGGGCTCGAGACCATCGAGGACCACGGTCTGTCCCCACGCGACCTCGACGCGCTCGACGGGGTCGTCACAGGTTGCACCGTGGCCATCGCGGAGACGGGCACGCTCGCTCTGACCGGCAGTGCCCGGGAAGGGCGCCGCGCGATCACGCTCGTCCCCGACCTCCACGTCTGCGTCGTCGAGGGGCACCAGATCGTCGAGCTCGTGCCCGAGGCGATGGCGATCCTCGACGACCTCGTCACGCGCGAGCGGCGCCCCGTCACCCTCGTCTCGGGGCCATCGGCGACCTCCGACATCGAGCTCAACCGTGTCGAGGGCGTGCACGGGCCACGCACGCTCGTCATCCTCGTCGTCTCCGGGGAGAGCCCATGACCCAGCGCAGCGCGTTCGTCCTCCGCGTCCGGCCTGACAGGATCGACGAGTACCTGGAGGCCCACCTGCGCGTCTGGCCGGAGATGCTGGACGCGCTCCGCGCCGCCGGGATCAGGAACTACACCATCTTTCGCGCCGGCAACGAGGTCTTCGGGTACTTCGAGTCGGACGACCTGGCCGCGGCCGGGACGTACCTGAGCGCGCGGGAGGTGAGCGCGCGCTGGCAGGACGCCATGGCGGAGCTGCTCGAGGAGCGCGTGCCCGACGCCGGCCCGCCGCCGCTCGAGGAGATCTTCAGGCTCGAGTAGCGCGCCTTCCCGCGCACGAGCTGCTTGACCGGGCAACCCGCGTGGCCGACACTTTGCCCGCGATGCAGCGAGCCCGGCGCCGACCGCCGCGGACGCTCGCCGTCCTCGGCCTGTTCGCGGCGGCCCTCCTCCGGGCAGGGTTCCCTGCGCCCGTCTCGGCCGCGGCGATCCCGGCGCAGGACACCTGGGCCACGGGGGCCATCCGCACCGTGCTGGCGGCCGGCGCCTTCCCGGGTACCTCGCTGGGCTCCTTCCGGCCCGACTCGACCCTCAGGGCGTCGGACCTCGCCGCGCTCGTCGGCGCCACCGTTCCCACCCCCTCGCTCCTGCTCACGCTCCCGGGCACCGCTCCGCCGGCGCTCCCGGGCGGCTCGACGGCCGTGACGATGGGTCAGATGCATACCGGGTTCGTGGACGCCCTCGGCCTCGCGCCCGATGCGGGCGCTGTCCAGCGGGCCCTCGTCCGCGCGGGCCTCCACCCGCGGCCGAATGCCGGGACCGAGGTGGTGACGCGAATGCTCGGCCTCACCTTCAACCATTCCGACGACCGCGCCGAGCGGTTCACGTCCGACCCGGCGACCCGTGCCGAGGCGGCCTGGAGCGCGGCGCAGGCGATGGCCGCGGTGCCGCTGGGCGTCCCGCTCGTCCACCAGAAGCTGGTCGATCTCGTCACGGCCCTCGATGCCGCCCCGCGTCCGGCGCCTCCCTGGATCGTGCGGGCCGTCTCGTTCATCGGGTACCCGTACGTGTGGGGTGGGCAGTGGGCCACGCGCTACGGGCCCGACCGCACGCAGCTCCACGGCGGCTTCGACTGCTCCGGCCTGGTGTGGCGGGTGGTGCACCTCGTTCCGGGCGGGCTCACGAGCCGTCAGCTCGGCGGCCGCACGACCTACTCGATGGCCGCGGCGACGCCGGCGTCCCGCCGGCTTACGCCCAGCCAGCTGCGGCCGGGCGACCAGATCCTGTTCGGTGACGCCCGTGGCGCGCGCTCGCCGGTCAGCGCGATCGACCACACGGCGCTCTCACTCGGAGGCAGCTGGTTCATCCAGTCGTCGACGCAGGGCGTCACCATCGAGCAGCTGTCGGGGAGCTACCTCACCGACTTCGCGTTCGGCCGCCGGCTGCCCGTGCGCGGCTGGCGGCCGCCATCCTGGACGCCCCCGCCGGCCACTCCCGCGCCCGCGCAGCTTTCTGCGGCGACCCTCGTGCCCGCCACAACTCCCGGCGCGCCGCAGGGCATCCACGTCGCCTGGAGCGGGTCGGCCGCGCCGCGGGTGAGCGCGGCGCTGCTCGCGGCTCCCATCACCGACGCGGCCTGGGCGCCGCTCACCCTGGCCGCCCACCTGCCGGCGACTGCCGACACCACCATCCCCGTCCCGCCCCAGCTCACCGGACAGCCCTTCGACGTCCAACTGCTCACGCTCCGCGACGGGCAGACGCTCGGGGAAAGCTCGGCGCCGGTCACGCCGGCGCCAGCCAGGTAGCGGGGCCGGACGGCCTAGCGGGGAGCGCCGGAGGTCGGGCCTCTGACGTTCGCCGGCGGCGAGGGAATCTGCTCCTCGGCGGCAGTGGGCTCGACCTCGGGGCTCTTGCCTTCGCCCGTGATTCCCTCCTTGAACTCGCGCATCCCGGTCCCCAGCTGGCGACCGATCCCGGGAAGCCGCTTGCCCCCGAAGACGAGCAGGGCGACGAGAAGAATCAGGAGGAGGTGTGTCGGGCTCTCGAGTCCACCAAGCACGACCCGATCTTAGCGCCGCTGGAGCCCGCGTTCAGATCCCCGGCGCCTGAGCCGGCCCTCCCGGCAGGGAGCCGAATGCCGCGATGAGCCGCTCGAGCTCCCGATCCTGGGTGACCAGGTGATCCTGGATCTGCAGGGCTTCGTGCAGCACCGCCTCGGCGTCCTGGTAGGTGTTCTCGGCCCTCTCGTCGGACGCGGCCGCCTGCACGTTCTGACCGACGATGATGATCGACAGCAGGACGAGCTGCAGGAACGTCTGGGCGATCCACTGCACGATGCCGCCGAGGCCGTGGCTGATGGCGGACGGCAGCCCGAACAGGGCGATGCCGGCGAAGATGTACGCGCACCACATCGAACCGACGGCGGCCGTGATCTTGAGGGCGAACGCGGTGTTGAAACGTTCGATCGGGCCGCTCCTCGAGAACTGATCGGCGACCTTGACCGGGCCCGCCCCCTTCCGATGCAGGATGTGCGGGTGCGGAACGTGCCGGTAGGAACTCATGGGACCCCTCCGTGCGTCGACGCGGGCGTGCAGCCCCGTGTTTACCGGTACCGGCTGGGGTCGCGCTGAGGCCGCGGTCAGCTGGCCATGATCGCGCCGACGGCGGTCCCGACCTGGAGCGCCGTGATGGTCGCGGCGTTGACGAACGGGTCGACCTGGTCGTGGGCGTCACCGACGACGTTGAGCGCCAGCACCGTCCCGCTGGGCGCACTCACGAGGTAGGCCGCGCCGTAGACCTGCGCGTCCGAGAGATTTCCGCTCGTGTCGTCGTAGCTCGTCCGCAGGTTGGTTCGGCTCTGGGGCAGCATCGTGGCGCCGGCGAAGGGCTCCCAGATCACGACCGCCTGCTGCGCCATCGTGGACGTCGCCTCCGCGACGGCGTGGAAGGTCACGAGCCAGTTGCCCGGCGGGACCGCGAGGGTGACCGCGCTCGCGGGTGACGCAAGGACGGTGACGGCCTTCCCCTGGGCCTGCGCCGCGGTCGTCGCGCCGCTCTGGACCTGGGCGAGGGTCTCGCCGTTGAACCGCGTGGCGTCGATCCCCGAGCGCAGGTCGCCGGCGGACTGGCCGTTGAGGGTGGCGGCGTCGATGCCCTGCCGCAGCTGCTGCGGCGTCTGGCCGCTCAACGTCGCCGCATCGATGCCGCTGCGGAGCTCCGAGGCGGTGTGCCCGGCCAGGCGGGTGGCGTCGACGCCCGAGCGCACCTGCTTCAACGTCAGGCCGCCGAGCCGTCCGGCGTTGTCAGCGAACGCGGCGCGCTTCAGCGCACCGTAGGCCGCGGGCCCCGCGCCGGCGATCGCCACCGCGAGCGCGGCGCCGGCGAGCACCGTGGCCAGGCTCGGACGCCTCATCGCTCGAGGAGCTCCACGCGCGCCACCCTACGGCCCGGGCGCCGCCTCGACCCTCCCCAGACGGCCAGGTTTGGCGTGTCCTCAGAGGTTCCGGTCGATGCGCCGCTGGAGCATCCGGCCGGCGAGCCAGCCGAGCACGATCACCCCGGCGACGACGGCGAACCCGTACAGGCCGTAGCGCGTGATCGCGTCGGCCAGGGCGCGGCCGCCGTAGTAGGCGGCGAGGCCGACGAGGGCCGCCCAGGCGATCCCGCCGGCGGCGTTCCAGAACAGGAACTTCCCCCACGGCATGTGCGCGAGCCCGGCCACCCAGGCGACGGTGTACCGGAGCACGGCCACGAACCGGCCGAAGAACACCGCCCGGCCGCCGTAGCGCGCGATGGTCCTCTCCGCGCGAGGGAGGGCGCGGTCCACCCGTGTGCCCAGCCACCGCCACCGCCGGAAGAGCGCCGGTCCGGCCTCACGCCCGATCACCCAGTACCCGAGGTTGTCGCCCACGATCGCGCCGGCGGCGGCGACCGCGATCACCGCCGCGATCGAGTAGTGGCCCTGCGACGCGAGCACGCCGAACGCGATCAGGGCGGTCTCGCCCGGGATCGGGACGCCGAACGACTCGATCGCGACCGCGGCGAACAGGAGCGGCAGCCCGTGGCTGGTGATGAGGGACGTCGACACACGCGATCAGCCCGCCGGCGCGGGCGCCTGCGATCATGCGGCCGGAGGGGCGGCGCCGGAGGCCGCGTGCAGTGCCCTCGTGAGCGCGAGCGTCTGCTTCGACAGGTCGAGCAGCGTGCTGTTCTGATCACGCTCCTCGCTGGATCGTGTCGCCGAATGAGCGCACCTCCTTGGTCAGCCCGAGGATCTGCGTCGACAGGTGGATGAGCTCACGGTTCTGCCGGTCCTCCTCCTGCACCGTCCTCCACTCCTGATCGGCGATGACCTGTCGCTTGGCGTCGGCGCGGTTCTGGCTGATCAGCACGAAGGTCGAGAGGAAGATCGCCTCGAGCGAGACGATCATCGTCAGCAGGCCGAAGGGGTAGTGCTCCACGTGGAAGCCGATCCAGCACCCGAACCAGAGGATGTGCAGGTAGACGAACGCCATCGAGCCCGCAAAGGCGGTGATCCAGTCCGCCGCCCGGTTCTGCGCCTCCTCCGCGCGCATCTCGCTGTGCTTGAGAAGCGCGGGGTTGACGGGCGGCGGGAGCCTCCTCGGCACGAACCACCGGCGAAGCCTGTGGCCAAGCCCCTTTCCATGGCCGTTCGAGCCGGCCCGTTGCGTCATGGGGGTGGTCGGCACGGGTCTCCCTCCGCGGTCGTGGACCGTGGCATTCAACCCGACGTCGTGCCGGGGCACCGCCGCGATGGATTAGACGGTCACGCCGTCCAGCAGCCGCCAGTTGCCGCGAAGCGCCGCCTCGGCCCGCGCCGCCAGGCGGCCGGCATCGGCTGCGGGCGCATCCTCGAGCTCGGCGCGCGATGCCGCGGCGTGGACGACGTCGCGCTCGGAGTGCACGCTGAAGTACTCGGTCGCCGGCCCTTCGCTGAAGCCGTAGTGCGCCAGCAGCCCCTCGAGCTTCGTGCGTGCGATCTCGGGCTGCCTCGACTCGACCGCGTACAGCACCGCCACGTGCTCGAGCCGGTCCTCGCCCGCCCGCCAGGCGCCGGCGCACGTGCGTGTGTCGGCGTTTGCCGCAGCGGCGTCGGGCGCGCCGCACGCGGCCGCGAACTCGTCCCACAGGGCGACGTGGTCACGCTCCTCGCGCGCGTGCTCGTCGTTGCCGGCGGCCGCGGCGGCGTCCGCGAGCGCGACAACGGCATGCCGGTACTGCGACGCGTACTTCGCGAGCTCGGCCGCCGACAGCTCACCCGCGCTCCACCGCAGGTAGAAGGGATGCTCGAGCACGTTCCAGCGCCGGGCAGCGGCGTCGATGCGGGTCACTGCGTCCACGGTTCCTCCTCGTCGTGTCGGGCCCGCGCGGATGCTACGCGCCTCGCCAGCGAGCCGCTTCGACGATCTCGGCGGCGGCCGCGACGGGATCGAAGGCGAGTCGTCGTGCGCCGACGCGCTTGGACAGTGCCTCGGTCGCCCCCGGGCCGGCCAGGGCCAGCGGCGTGCCGCGTCCCAGCCTCCGCAAGAGCGGTCGCCTGCTCGGCGAGGCGGTCCGGGTCGAAGCTCGAGACCACGGCCAGGGCAGGTCGCATGGCGTCCGCGGCCTCGATGACCGTCGCGCCGGGAGTGTCGGCGCCGAGGAAGACGACTCGCCACCCATGCGAGCGCAGCGTGAGCCCGAGAGCGAGGAGCGGGATGTCATGAAGCTCCTGCGCGGCGCAGGCGAGGACGCACCGACGGGCCGCTGCCAGTGCCCCACAGCCGCGCGAGGCCGAGGAGCCGGGCGCGGATGACGTTGCTGGCGAAGTGCTCGTGCGCGACGGTCAGCTCATGCCGCTGCCAGCGGGCGCCGACCTCCCGCAGCGTCGGAAAGAGCAGGCTCTCCAGCACGGACGGGAAGCCGAACGCGTCGAGGCTCTGGTCGACGACCTCGTTCGCCCCTCGCTCGTCGTAGGCGTGGATCGCCGCGAGCAGGCGGGTCGTTGCCTCCTCGAGGAGCGCCCCGCCGGAGCGCTCGGGAACGAGCGCGGCCTGCGCCGCCTGCGCCGCGGAACGGCCCTCGCCCAGCTCGCGCTGCATCCGGGCGACGCGAGCGACATCGTCAGGCCCGTAGAGGCGGAAGCCACCAGGCGAGCGGTGCGGGCGGAGCAGGCCGTAGCGCCGCTCCCATGCCCGCAGCAACTCGGGTGAGACGCCCACGCGTCGCGAGAGCTCGCCGATCCGCAGCGGGGTCATGTCTTGCTGCATCGGGACTTCACTCTACAGACTCGTGACGAACACAGGACAGGCCGGACGGGCTCCTTCGTTCTCCTTTCGTACAATGTTTGACAAATATCTGTCCAGGTATGATCATGCACCGGCAACCCGAACTGGAGGACCAAGTGGACAGCGCGAACAACCTGCGAACGATCGATGCCCTCGCCGCCTTCGTGGCGATCGTCGGAGCACTCAACTGGGGCCTGGTCGGCCTCTTCAGGTTCGACCTCGTCGCCTGGATCTTCGGCAACATGGACTTCGGCCAGACGAGCGGCTGGACCCGGATCATCTACAGCGTGGTCGGCGTCGCCGGCCTCTACTGGCTCGTGCGGCTGCCGGCACTCATGGGTGCCGGCTCCGGGCGCACGCACCGGCGTCACGTCGCGCAGACGTAAGCAACCCAGGCGCAGCACGCCCTCCGGTGCCCAGATGCCGCCGGAGGGCGTGCCGCGAGCTGAGGCGCCGGTAAAGTCGCCCGTCTTGGACGTCTTCGACGCTGTGCGGGTGCGGCAGGAGGAGCTGCGGGTGCCGGGGGTGGCGCTCGGCGTGCTTCGTGACGGCAACGAGCGGCATGAGGGGTTCGGCGTGACGAGCGTGGAGAACCCGCTCGAAGTCACGCCGGAGACGCGGTTCCAGATCGGGTCGATCAGCAAGACGTTCACCGGCACCGTCGTGCTCTACCTGGTCGCCGGGGGCGTGCTCGAGCTCGACCGGCCGGTGCGGGCCTATCTGCCCGACCTGGTGCTGTCGGACGCAGACGCCGCGGAACAGGTCACGCTGCGCCACCTGCTTTCGCACACGGCCGGGTGGGTCGGCGACTACTTCGAGGACACCGGCTGGGGCGAGGATGCGGTCGCCCGGTACGTGGCCGAGATGCGGACGCTTCCACAGCTGACCCCGGTGGGCGAGCTGTGGTCCTACAACAACGCAGGTTTCGCGCTGGTGGGGCGAGTGGTCGAGGTCGTGACGGGCGAGCCCTTCGAGCAGGTCGTGAAGCGGCTCGTCTTCGATCCCCTGGAGCTGACGTCGAGCACGTACTGGCCATGGGAGGTCATGACCGAGCGATTCGCGGTCGGGCACATCGACGACCGCGGCGACGTCCGCGTCGCCCGCCCCTGGCCCATTGGACGCTCGGCGCACCCTGCAGGCGGCATCTCGTCGACGACGCAGGACCTGCTGCGATACGCCCGGCTGCATCTCGACCCGCCGCCGGAGCTCGCCCCGATGCAGATGCGTGAGGCGGACGCCGGCGAGGACGGCGAATGGGTCGGGCTCTCCTGGTACGGCGGCGACGCCTTCGGGACGATCTACCACCGCGGCGGGACGCTCGGCCAGATGTCGCTGCTCCTGCTCCAGCCGGCCACGGGATTCGCGCTCGCGATGCTGACGAACCACACGCCGCATGGCCAGCAGGTGATCAACGCGGCGCTCCAGGCAACCGGCCTCGAACCACCGCCTCCGCAGCCACTGCGCGACGCACCGGTCGACGAGTACCTCGGGATCTACGAGACGGCGCTCGGCCGCGTCACGATCAGCCCCAGCGACGGCGGGATCCAACTCGACGAGCAGGACTTCGGTGGCTTCCCGACCCGCGACAGCCCACCCCAGCCGCCTCTCCCGCCGATGCACGCGTACTTCTACACCCCGGAACGCTGGATCGTGACCGGCGGCCCGGTTGACGGGTTGCGCGGCCACTTTCTCCGGCACGAGAACGGCGAGGTCGCCTGGCTGCGCGTGTCCGGGCGCCTCTACCGCCGCCTGTGAGATCGTCGCCGCTGGACAGCCAAAGGCATTGGGAGTACGGTCCCGAGCTTTGATGCAAACAGCACGAGGTGGGCCATGCGTCGCCATCTGATCCAGCCCGGTAGGTCGTTGCTCGTCGCGGTGTGTGGGCTCGCCGTGGTGGGCAGCACGGCCACCGCGTATGTCTGCCACCCCGACCCGCCCGGAACGCAGTCGCTCCGGGTGCACGCCCCGGTCACCGGTTATCAGCTGCTCGGCTCGAGCGTGCGCGTCACCTACGGCACGACAGCCGCCTGTCATCGAGCTACCTGGAGCCTGGTGGCACGGAGCGTCGTGCGCGCACCATCTTCCGCCTGTGCGAAGACGCTGGCATCGAGCTCGGCCGTCCCCACCCCACGCGGCGTTCGGCTTCCGGCCGGCTACGTGGCGACGGCGACGACGAGGCGCCACGGGCGGCTCGTGATCCTCGCCCACCCGCGCGGGACTGGGGACGCGCCCGATCTTCTCGACGTGCGCGACGCACGAACGGCTGCGAGGCTGCACATCTGGCCTCTGCCGGCGCACATGGCGACGCTCGACGTGGCGGCAGGCATTGCCGTCATGTCCGGAGGGCCACTACGAGAGGTGTACGCCCTCGATCTCAGCGATGGACGCACGGCGTTGATCGGGCTCGACCGCGCCGTGGATCGGCCGCGGATCTCTGCCGCCGGCGTCGTCTACGTCGACGACCTCTACAAGCGAGACCAGCAGTCGGCCCGACAGACGCTGAAGTTCCTGCCCCTCGCCGCCGTGCATGCAGCGCTCGAGCGTGCCGGCACGCCGGTCGTCATGTCCGGACGGATCTCGGCGCTGGCGATGGACGGCGCGCGGGTGGCCGTTGGCGTTCGCGACCCCAACGGGGCCTGCGACAGCGTGCAGTTCTGGAACATCCCGTGGGCCTATACGTCACGCCTCACCGACCCGCACTCCAAGACCTGCCCAGCCGGTCATGGGAAGGGCGGCATCACGAGCCTGGCCCTGTCGGGCGTGCGGGCGGAATGGATCACGACCTATGGCCACAGGGCAACGCTCCTGACGGCCACCATCGTCGCCTGCAGGCAACGCATTCTCGCCGCGTCGACCGCGGGCGCGCTGACGGGCCTCGCCGGCCATGGCGGCCTGCTCGCCTACTCGGCGGCCTCAGGGACGAGCCTGGTGGCAGGCACGGCGTCGCGGGTGATGGCGCCGGCGGCGCGGGCGGCCGCCATCGACGGCCACCGCCTGGCGATCCTCCGCTCGGACGGCCGCATCGAGCTTCGTGCGCCCGCGACGAACATGGCGCACTACCCGGCGCGGAGCCCGTTCCTCAGCATCAAGCCGACCTCCGCACGCGAGATCGCGTTGCAGGGCAACGAGCTCGCGGCGCTCTCGTCGACCGGACAGCTCGAGGTCTTCGACTCGCGATCAGGGGCTCGCCAGCACACGTGGAACCTTCCCCGAGGGGCGAGCGGCCTCGACCTGCAGTACGGCATCGCGACCGTGGCCGTCGGACACCGGGTGTACGCAGTCAGGCTGAGCACGGGCCGGACGGCGGTGATCGTCCGAGCGCCCGCACCTGTGCGAGCGGCGATCGAGGCGCCCGGCCTGGCCTATGCCTACTCGCTCGGCAACCAGGGGCACCTGCACTTCGTCCCACTCGCGACGATCTGGCACCGCCTCGGGATCACCGTGTAGGTTCGGACCAGTCGACGGGGACTGCCTCGCCGTCGCCGCCTTCGGGCCGATCCGAGCCGACGGCGATGAGCTCGATCCCGTCATCGCCCGCTTCGATCGCCCGCACCGTCCGGGGGGCGATCCGGATCACGTCCCACTGACGGATCTCGCGGACCTCGTCGTCGAGCCGGATCCGACCCGATCCGCGAACGACCACGTAGGCCTCTTCCTGCTCGCGATGACGGTGGCCGACGGACGAGCGATGGCCCGGGTCGTACTGGAAGTAGCTGACGCCGAGGTGCTCGGAGTCGAGGCGACTCCGAGCGAAGCGTCCTTCGACGCCGGGTGACCGCTCGCCCGCGGAGTCCGGGACGTCCTTGAGGTTCACGATGGTGAAGGGTGGCTTCGTCATGGCGGGAGGGTGACACCGGAACATGCGAGCCGGCGTCACCCTGTCCCTGGTGTGCTCCACGACTGAATGCCGCGTACGGACAGGGCCGCCTGAAGCCGATCGAGGAATGGAACCTGGGCCGCCTTGAGCCTCCGGTGTGCCTCGCCGAGATCGAACCACTCGACGCGGTCGATCTCGGGGAATGTCTGCACCACGCCTGAACGCGGCGGCCACTCCAGGTCATAAGTGTTGCTCACGGCAGTCGACGGGTCGAGGTCTCCCTCCACCGCGAACCCCAGAACGAGCTTGCCTGACTTCTGCGTGATCTGCCCGAGGTCGACGAGCGGGCCGTTCGGGGCCTCGTGTCCGGTCTCTTCCGCGAACTCCCGCCGGGCCACCGCCTCGAACTCCTCACCGGGCTCGATCTCGCCCTTGGGAATGGTCCAGTGGCCCAGGTCCTTCTTGACCCAGAACGGTCCGCCCTGATGGGCCAGCAGCACCTCCAGCCGACCCTCCCGGGTGCGCCAGAGCAGGATGCCGACGCTCGTGCGCCCTGACTTGTCAGTCGTCACACCTACCGCCTAGGCCCGTGTGATGCAGCGCATGCCGAGGTGCGACGTCGACGTGTCCACCGGCTGCGCCATCCGGGCCGCCGGGCGGTAGCGCCGGCAGTAGTTGTCGGCGCACAGGTGCGAGCCGCCCTTCATCACGTTGCGCGGGATGGTGCGCGCGTCCTGCGGCGCACAGCATGCGTGCTGGGTCTCGGCGTGGTTGCTGTACGGGTCGGCCGTCCACTCCCAGGTGTTGCCGGTCATCTCATACAGGCCATAGCCGTTGGCGAGAAAGGAACCCACCGGAGCCGTCCCCGCAAACCCGTCGAGGGCGAGGTTCTCGCGTGGGAACTCGCCCTGCCAGACGTTGGCCATATGGCGTCCGCCGGGCGTGAGCTCATCGCCCCATGCGTACTCCGCTCCATCGAGTCCGCCCCGGGCGGCGTACTCCCACTCCGCCTCGGTCGGAAGCTCCTTGCCTGCCCACCGCGCGTAGGCCTCTGCGTCCTCATAGGCCAGGTGCACGACCGGGTGATCGGCCAGCCGCTTGACGGAGGTTCCCGGGCCCTGGGGATGGCGCCAGCTCGCGCCCCGGACATACGCCCACCAGCTGTACGGATCACGAAGGTCGACGGGGCCGCTGGGTGGGCGGAAGACCGCGGAAGCAGGTGTCAGAAGGGCAGGGTCGGCGTCGGGATAACGGGCGGGATCAGGCACGCGCTCGGCGAGCGTCACGTGCCCGGTCCGCTGCACGAAGCGCGCGAACTCGCGGTTGGTCACCGCGTGGACGTCCATCCAGAAGCCCTCGACGGTGACGTCGTGCGCGGGCGCCTCTTCGGGGTAGTGCGTGTCCGAGCCCATGCGGAAGGTCCCGCCCTCGATCCACGCCATGCCGGGATGCGGTGCCTCGTTTGCCACCGGAGTGAATCGTGCCGGATGCCGGGCCTCGGTGTCAGCGTGGTTTGGCGAAGCGGACGACGAGGCTCGAACCCGCGACCCTCATCGCAAGTGATCTCGCTCTACTCCTCGGGTTCAGCTAATGCGACTCGTGAGGGTGACGCGCGTCCCGTCTTCTCGATGTTCGACGTTCGTGTGGTCAACCAGCTGGTGGACGAGCGGCAGCCCCATGCCGCCCTCAGCGCGGGGCGTGGACCGTGGGTGCCAGGCTCCGGCATCGGCGATCTGAATGGTGACCCGAGGCCCGCGGACGTGCGCCCGCACGTTGATGGTCGCGGTATCGGCGTGGAGGATTGCGTTTGCCACGATCTCGTGAGTGGCGACCACGATTCCGACGAGGCGCCGTCGCTCGGCTCCGGCGGCGACCAGAAAGGCCACGAGCTCACGACGGAGCGAGGCGAGCAGTGCCGGGTCAGGCGGCAACTCGAGCGCCAACTCCCCCCGTTCCGCGCCCTCGCGCGACACGGCTCAGTTAGTTCGGCGGTCGCGGGAAGCGGTCATGATCGCATCCTCCCGCGTTTGGCGCCGGACGAATCGTGAGCCGGCGCCAGTCCCATCGAAAACCAGCTCAACAGCGATGGCGGTGCCCCATGCCAGCACGAACCGCTGACCGGCCCGCTGAGCCGCGTCACGTGCTTGCTCGAGCGCGTGGAGGACGCTCAGGTCCATGAAGCCTGCATGCGCGACATCGATAACCAGACTCTTCCCCTCCTCGACCAGCGAGAGGAGCTGCTCCAGCAACCTCGAGGAGGTGGCAAGGTCATGTTCACCCATGAGCGTCACGACCACGACTCCTGGCCGAACGTCCTCGGTCAGGATGTCCGGCGACGGCTCGTTCGGCGGCCGCTCAAGCCTGCGCACGCTCGATCCCGGACAGGGACGAGGGACCGGGGGTGAACGGAATCACCCGCGCTGCGAGACGGCAGGAGGTGCGCAGCGTGTCTTCGCTGCTATGGCGGGGCAGGCGCAAACCCGTCCTTCGACACGATGGCCAATGCGGATCGCAGGTGCCCGGGCTCAGGCCGCGAAGACCCTGCGCCGTTCACTGCGTGATCGGGTCGCGCCGCCTCCGAGCCGAAGGCAGCGCCACGTCCACTCTATGCCCACGCACAGTTCTGCGAAACCGGCCGTGGCGTGGGCCCGAGGCGAGATCAGCGACGACGTGATCTACCGCATCGAGCGCGATCTCGATGTCGAGGACAACGGCTCGACTATTGAATCCGGCGGCGGCGGCTGTATGCTCGCTCCTGTCGAGTCGCAGCCGTCGGTCCGGCGGCGCGGCGAGGACGTGCGGTAGGCGGATGCGGTGCCCCTCAGAGCGGGGGCGCGGTTCCTCCCGATAGGTGGGTTTGCTCGAATCGGAGAGGTGCCGGCATGCGCGGCGACATTCGGGAACGGGAAGAGCCGCTGTTCGCCTGCATCATCGAGCCCGAAGGCGAACTGGTGCATGTTCGCGTAATGGGCGAGCTCGACCTCGCCACCGCACCGGTCCTGGAGACGGCACTGGCCGATCTCCGGGAAGCCGGGTTCGCGCAGGTCATCCTCGATCTTCGGCAGCTCACCTTCATCGCCTGCGCCGGCATCCACATCCTTCTCACCCAGGACGCCGCCCTCCTGGCCTGCGGCGGCCGCCTTCGCATCGTGGTCGCTCCGGGGTTCGTCGATCAAGTCTTCGATCTTGCTGGGGTCCGGGGCCGGCTGTCCCTCGAGCGAGGGACAGCCGGCTCGCGGTCGCCGGCAGGCGATGCGGCGGAACGGAGCTACACTCACGAGAGGCCAAGGACGCTCTAACTGCACAACGTGGGAGCGGCCGGGGCGCAAGGTGAGGCCGTTGAACGTCTTGCAGGCCACCTGAACTCGTTTCCACCGGCGTCGGTGAGGCGGACCTCCATCGGAAGGACGCCTCGTGGCGCCAGATTCGAGCGACACACAGCCCCTGACCGGGGGCCTGCTCAACTCGGCCGTCTCCAAGGCCGTGGTCCGGGTGCATCGCGACTACCTGGGGCGAGGCCCGACCCGGGCACGGACCTCGCTTCGCGACAACGTCCTCGTCGTGATCATGGAGGACACGCTGACCAAGGCCGAGCGGAGCCTCGTGGATGATGGCAAGGCCGACGATGTGCTCCAGATCCGTCACAGCTTCCAGCGCAGCATGGAGGCCGACATGGTGGCCGCCGTCGAGCGCCTCAGCGGACGGCGGGTGATCGCCTTCATGAGCGCCAACCACATCGATCCCGACCTCGCGTCCGAGACCTTTGTGCTCGAGCCCGACACGAGCGAGAGCGAAGACGGGGTCGTGACCGGGTTGGCAGCGGAGGGGGACGGATTCGAACCCTCGTCATCCCTGCACTGAGGCCGGATTCGACGTCAAATAAGCGAAGCGGACGACGAGGCTCGAACTCGCGACCCTCAGCTTGGGAAGCCGTGCGGGCGTCGTGGTGGAGAGTGGCTGAGTACGGTCGAACGGCTGGGCTACGCGGAATCGCTGCGGCTGGTCGCGGCCGACTGATGCACGTCCTGTTGCCACTCTGTTACCACCAAGCGAGGTGCAGGTTCCCGAGCAGGTGCTGAGCGAGCCCTAGCTCGTAGTAGGCCCAAACCAGCTCGGGTGCGCTCGTTCCAACCTCCGGTCGAAGGGCAAGAGCCGCCTCCGCGAGGTGGCGCGGTTGTACTCGCCCTGACGCGAGGCGAAGCTCGCACCCGCGCCAGGAGCGGCGCACGGAGTCGCGGTCCGCTTCTCCATCCTGTAGGAGCGCCCTCTCCGTAGTGCTGGCGGCCGTCGGGCCAGAGGCCCCGCTGTAGCCAGAATCGGGTGCATGCGACAGCGAGCCGGCACTCCAGGCCAGGGTCCCCGTCTGCGGCGCGGCGCTGGAAGTAGCTCGCGGCGGCGCGCGCGTCGCTCAGACGCTGGATCCTTCGCGCTCCGTCGCCACCGCCTGCAGGACCTCGCTCGCCAGCTTCGCGCCCTCGGCCGGGTCCGCAGGCGTGGCCGAAATGCGAACGACGACCTCGTCACCGGCGTACTCCTCGAGGTCGATGCGCGGCGGGTCGCGGACCGGGGTCTTGATCGTTTGCTCCAGCCGTCCCTGGACGTCGAGCGGCGTCACCCCGGCGGGCAGCCGGGCCCGCAGGTGAACGGCCGCCGGTTCGCGGAGCGGCACGACGGCCACGCTCAGCACCACCGAATTCGGCACCATGATCGCGTCGTCGCCGCGCGCCAGCGTCGTGTGCAGCAGGCCGAGCTCGCGCACGATCCCCTCGACGCTCCCGGCCAACGGCCCGCCCTGCAGGCGGATGCGCTCTCCGACCCGGAAAGTCCGGGCACTGAGGAGGACCGTACCGGCGATGAGGTTGCCGAGCGTCTGTTGCGCGGCGAGCCCCACCACGACGGCCGTGAAGGCGCCGCCAAGCGCGAGCGTCTGCGGGTCGAGGCCGGCGATCCGCAGCGCCACCGTCACCACGGCGAGCATCGTCAGGAGCCGGATGAGGAACCCGACGGTCCCGGCCGTCCCGGGCGCCATCCGGCGCAGGAGATTGGGGGCCGATGGCCCGGCCGATATCGCGCGCGACCTGCCAGCCGAGGGCGACGAGGGCCATCGCCGTGACGATCCGCACCGGGGTGTCCCAGGCCCGGCCGACTAGCTCGGCCCGATGGTCATAGGCCGCGAGCACGGCCGCGAGGACGGGAACGAGAATGAGCGAATGGATGCGGGCCCGCCGCACCGTCCGACGGCTGAGGTCCCGGGCGAGGCCGAGGTCGCGCCAGGTCGGAGTTCGCGAACGGGGCGGAGGCGGCATGACTGCCGAGCCGGTGCTCAGCCGGCGCGGCCGCGCAGGCCGTCGCCGTCGCCGGCCGGGCCGTAGTTGTGACTGGGGAGGCGCCGGGCGCGACCCTCGTTGATTGCCTCGCGTAGCGCAGCGCGGAAGCGGCCCGGGCCCCACGCTCGCCCGCCGACGCGCTTCGCGAGCTCCTCGTGCCCGGTTGGCCCGTGCTCTACCAGCGACAGCGCGACCGCCTCGATCTCGCGGTCGAGCGCCACGTCCGCAGCTGCGGCGTAGCGACTCGTGGTTCCCGCCGTCCCGATCATTCCCGGCGAGTAGAACGCCCCGCCAGGCCCGGGGCGAAAACGCCTCGCGCCACGCCGCTCGCGAGCGTGCCGGTGGGCGGAGCGATTGCGGATCCGCCCGTCGCGCGCCCGCGTTGCGTGTAGCTCCTCCGCCGTCGCCCGGTGTCGGGCGGCCTCCGCGCGCTGTGTCCGGGCGAGCTCGCGGAGCGTGTCGTCCGGAAGGCGACCGCCCGCCCTGACGGGCGCCGCGGGCACGGCCTGGAAGGTGCGGGACCCGACGCGTGCGCCCCGCGCCAGCGGCTGGTGTGCCGCGGCGCTCTCCTCGCTGCCTCTCGCGCGCAGCTCGGCCGCCTCGGCCAGTGCTTCCTCCACCCGCAGGCGCTCGGCGGCCTCGCGATCGCCGTGGTGCGCCCGGACGCTCAGGTCGTAGAGGGCCGCGAGATGGTCGGCCGCCTCGGCGTGCTCGACCTCGGCCTGCTCCAGGTCGCGCAGCGCCTCGACATGCTCCGCGTACGCGTCCCCCTCCGGTACGGCCTCTTCCGCCTCGGCCTCCTTCGACGGTCAGCGGCTGGGCGATGTTCTCGAGCGACTGCTGCTCGGCGCGGACGCCGAAGAACAGCTCGGCCACGCCCGCCGAGCGCCATCGCGCGCGCGCCGATGAAGAAGCCGATCGCGACCAGGTCCGGCTGCCGCTGTGGATCAGCTGGCCGAACAGCAGCGGGCCGATGATCCCGCCGATCGCGGTGCCGACCGCGTAGAAGAAGGCGATCGCCAGCGCGCGCGTCTCCATCGGGAAGACCTCGCTGACCGTCAGGTAGGCGGAGCTGGCGCCGGCGGAGGCGAGGAAGAACGCGGCCGCGACCAGGGCCATGAACGTCGCGCAGCGTGAGGCTGGCTCGTCGACGAGCAGCACGCCGAGCACGGCCACGAGCGCCGCCGACCCGAGGTACGTGCCGGCGATCATCGGCTTGCGGCCGACCGTGTCGAAGAGGCGCCCGAGCAGGAGCGGCCCGAGGAAGTTGCCGACGGCGAAGAGGACGATGAAGTAGGGGACCGCGCTCGAGCCGACGCCGAAGAACGTGTTCAGGATCGTGCCCAGGTCGAAGGTGACCGCGTTGTAGAGGAAGGCCTGGCCGACGAACAGCGCCAAGCCGAGGATCGCCCGGCGCGGATACCGCCTGATCGCGACCGTCGCGCAAGCTCGCGGAACGGGATCGCGTCGCGCTGGCGGACCGCGATGCTCTCCGTCGCGGCGCCGGCAGCTCCGCGCCGATGTCGGCGCTGCACCTCGCTCCTCGATCTCGTCGACGATCCGCTCGGCCTCCTCCTCGTGTCCGTGGATGAACAGCCAGCGCGGGCTCTCCGGGCACGTTGCGGCGCACGATCAGGATGCGCAGGCCGAGGACCGCCCCGATGCCGAACGCCAGCCGCCAGCCGAGTCCGCGGCGAAGATCCTGGTGTCCAGCAGCACCAGGGCGGCGAGGCCGCCGATCGCCGATCCGACCCAGTAGCTGCCGTTGATCGCGAGGTCGACCCGACCGCGGTTCCGCGCCGGGATCAGCTCGTCGATCGCCGAGTTGATCGCCGAGTACTCGCCGCCGATGCCCATGCCGGTGAAGAAGCGGGCGAGGAAGAAGTACCAGGGCGCGAACGCGAAGGCGGTGGCCACGGTGGCCACCAGGTACAGCGCCGAGCGTGAGCATGAACAGCTTCTTGCGCCCGTAGCGGTCGGTCAGCTGGCCGAAGAGCAGCGCGCCGATGCAGGCCCCGGCGACGTAGATCGCCGCCGCCGTGCCGATGTCGGCCGCAGCTGAGGTGGATGCCGCTGCCGGCCTCGCGTCAGGCGGGCGGCGACCGCGCCGACGATCGTCACCTCGAGCCCGTCGAGGATCCAGACGGTGCCGAGCCCGATCACGACGCGCCAGTGGAAGCGTGACCACGGCAGCCGGTCGAGGCGCGCCGGAATGTTCGTGCTGGACGGTCTCCAGTGCGGAGGTGCTCACGCCGCACCCTCGAGGGCATCCGCGCGGGCGTACGCTGCCACCCGATGGTCGGCTGCCGGATCCTCGGGCATCGCTTCCGCTTCTCGAGCGAGGGCGAGACGATGCGCTGGACCTGCGAGCGCGGCTGCGGCACAGGAGGCTCCAAGCGCTACCCGAGCGCACGCGACGCGGAGCGCTACGCGGCCGCCCTCGACCGCGAGGACCGCGACGACCTCGGCCGACGGGCGCCCCTCGTCGGGCTGTTCCCGTTGCGCCTCCTGTACGTCGCGCGCCGGCGCGGCGGGGAGCGGGGCTCGATGCCGCACTAGCGGTCCAGCGTCGCGGTCTTCTCCACGCGATTCCTCCTTCCTCCGCTTGTAGGCCGTCGAGTGACCGCCGCAAGAGACGGCGACCCCACCGTGCGGTTGAACGGCAGCCGTGTCGTCCTACCGCTGTCCTGGAGTGGCCACCGCGCCCGAGTCGGACGCTTTGGAGGAGACGCCCGACCGGTACGGGGCATATCCGCGGCTGAGTGACGACCACATCGAGGCGCTCGCCGCGCACGGGGAACGCCGGCGGACGAGCGCCGGCGACGTGCTCTTCCGAGAAGGCGATGCGCGGTACGACTTTGTGGTCGTCCTCGACGGCACCGTGGCGATGGTGGAGGGGTACGGGCGCGAGAACCGCGTGGTCTCGGTCCACGGTGCGCGCCGCTTCCTCGGCGAGCTCTCCCTCCTCACGGGCTCGGCGTCGTTTCTGACGGCCGTGATCGACCAACCGGGCGAGGTCCTCCTGGTCCCGGTCGAGCGCGCGCGCGAGCTCTTCACGCGTGACGTCGCGATCGGCGACCTGATCCTGCGCGCCTTCATCGCCCGGCGCTCGATCCTGATCGGGCTTCGTGCCGGCCTGCGGATCATCGGCTCGCGGTTCTCCCCGGACACCCGGCGACTCCGCGAGTTCGCGGCACGCAACCATCTTCCCCACACGTGGATCGACCTCGAGGAGGACGCCGGCGCGGAGGCGCTGCTGCGGGAGATCGGCGTGGCCGTCGAGGAGACGCCCGTGGTCATCTCCGGGGACCGGGTGCTGCGCAACCCGAGCAACACGGAGCTGGCGCGGGTGCTCGGCTTGCGGGCGAAGGCGCTGGGCGACAGCACATGGGACCTGGTGGTCGTCGGCGCAGGCCCGGCCGGTCTCGGCGCCGCCGTCTACGCCGCCTCGGAGGGATTGTCGACAGTCGTCCTCGACGCCATCGCCACCGGCGGCCAGGCGGGGACCTCGTCCCGGATCGAGAACTACCTCGGCTTCCCCGCCGGGATCTCGGGCTTGGAGCTCGCCACCCGGGCCACCGTCCAGGCCCAGAAGTTCGGCGCCCTCATCACCGTGCCAGCCGAGGCCACGGCGCTGGCTCGGGACGACGGCCACTACGAGATCGCCCTCGGCGACGGCGGCTCGGTGCACGGCCGCACCGTCCTCATCGCGACCGGCGCCCAGTACCGCAAGCTCGACGTCCCGCGGCTCGAGCACTTCGAGAGCACGAGCGTGTACTACGCCGCCACGGAGATCGAGGCCCTCGCATGCCGCGGCGGCCCGGTGGCCGTCGTGGGCGGCGGCAACTCGGCCGGCCAGGCCACGGTCTTCCTGTCGCAGCACGCGACGCACGTCGTCCTACTGGTCCGTGGCGACAGCCTGCTGAGCGGGATGTCGCGCTACCTGGTCGACCAGATTCATCGCCTCTCGAACGTGACCGTGCTGCTGCACACCGAGGTGCGCGAGCTGGTCGGCGACGAGATCCTCGAGGCGCTCGTCGTCGAGGATCGGCAAACCGGCAAGCGGCGCACGCTGCCCGCGAGCGCCCTGTTCGTGCTCATCGGCGCGATGCCCCACACGAGCTGGCTCGGTGACCACGTCGCGCTCGATGAGCACGGGTTCGTGGTCACCGGGTTCGCGCCTGCCGAGCCCCACCGCGGCCGGCGATGGCGCATCCGCCGCCGCACCAACCGCTCCTGCTGGAGACGAGCCTCCCGGGCGTCTTCGCTGCCGGCGACGTGCGCAGCGGCTCGATCAAGCGCGTCGCCTCAGGCGTGGGCGAGGGCGCCATGGCCGTGCGCTTCGTGCACGAGCACCTGGCGGATCGCGAGAGCGAGGAGCGTCCGCCCGAGGCCGCCGCTCAGCCGAAGTCGTAGCCCGTCACGACCGCGCCTGCGCCGTGCCGGCCGTCAGGTGGCCCTCGAGCCACGCCCGCAGCCGCGCCGCCGGCACCGCGCCCACGAGCCGGTCGGCCTCCTGCCCGTTCAGCATCAGCACGAGCAGCGGGATTCCCTGGACGGAGAAGCGCGTCGCCACCTCCGACGGCGTGCCGACGTCCAGCTTGACGACCTTCAGCCGGCCGGCGTGCTCACGCGCGAGGCCCTCGACGATGGGCGTGACCATCTTGCACGGCCCGCACCAGTCGGCCCAGAACTCGACCAGCACCGGCACCGCCGGATCGATGGCGGCGTCGAACTCCTCCGCGGTCACGTCGACGATCCAGGGGAGCTCCGTTCCGCACTTGCCGCAGTGCGGCACGCCGCGGGCGTCCGAGGGGATGCGGTTCACCGTCCCGCAGTTCGTGCACCGGATGTTCGACGTCGTGGCCATGCTGCCCGCGGCCGTTCGCTCTTGATGCGATCGTCTCGGGCCGGGAGCCCCCGGCCCGGCGCGTACGCCTGGTGGTAGGACGGCCGGCGCGGCGATCAACACGGTTGGCCGTGGCCGCAGTTCGCATCTTGCCCAGGGCGCGCTCCTCGAGCTGGCGCACGCGCTCGACGCTCACTCCGAGGCCGGCGCCGACCTCACGGAGCGTCTGCTCGTCTCCCCCGAGGCCGAAGCGCGAGCGCACGATCGTGCGCTCGCGCTCATCGAGCTCCCCGAGCAGGGTGGGCACGTCCGCGGCGTCGATGCGCTCGGCACGCGGTCGTACGCATCCTCGGCGAACGGGTCGGCCAGCAGCTCTCCGTACGTTTCCCCGCCGCCCTCCGGCGTAGGGAGGGGCTCGTCGAGGGCCCGCGCCCGCCGATCGGCCACGATCAGGCTGTCGACCTGGCCCCGGCTCAGGCCGGTGTCCGCGGCCACCTCGCCGCTCGTCGGCTCCCTGCCATGGTCGCGAACGTGCTTGCGCCGGGCGTCCCGCACCTGGGTCAGGTGACGCGCGGCCCTGTCGGACAGCACGACGGGCCGGGTGAGCTCGGACACGAGCTGCTGCATCGCCTGGCGCACCCACCACGAGGCGTACCCCCAGAACGGCGTGCCTCGCGCCGGGTCGAACCGCTCCAGGGCGCGAAGCAGGCCGACCGCGCCGTCCTGCATCAGCTCGTCGTGGCCCACCCCAGGGGAGTCCCGGTACAGGCGGGCGACGCTCGCGATCAGGGGCTGGAACGCCTCGATCAGCGCCTCGCGCCCCGCCGGGCTCCTCTGCGCCGCCAGGACGAGCTGCGGCTCACGCCTGGGACGAGCGCGGGAGCGACCGGTCACTGGCCACCAACGAGGCTCGGCCGACCGTGTCCGCGCACCGCGCGCTCTTGCTCACGACGCACCGCCTCCGGAGGCGTTCACGAACTGCCGGTCGGCCCGCCGGCGTGGCCCGCTCCCGTCCCGTGTCGAGGAGGGAGACCAGCGCCCGATCCGACGCCAGCCCCTGTATCGGCCGTTCCCCCACGCGTGCGCCCGGAAACACGGAGGCGACGGGGGGTGATCGGAGAACCTCGCAAAGAGCGGGACTTTCCGAACCGCTTGCCGCAATCGTCGCCGGTGCCTTGAATGCCGGCTCTCCTGCCCTATGACCGGCTGTGCGGGCGCAGTCGAGCCGAGGGCGTCGCATGACCGCGGGCGACCGAGAGGAGCCGTGCATGGCCAAGGCGGTTGGCATCGATCTGGGCACCACGAACTCGGTGGTCGCCGCGGCGCTGGAGGGCGGCCAGGCCGAGGTCATCCCGAACGCCGAGGGCGGCCGCATGACGCCGTCGGTCGTCGCCTTCACCGAGGACGGCCAGCGCCTCGTCGGGCAGGTGGCCAAGCGCCAGGCGATCCTCAACCCCGAGGCCACGATCTACTCGGCCAAGCGGTTCATCGGGCGCAGGTGGGGCGAGGTCGACGAGGAGGCCAAGATCGTCTCCTACAAGGTCGTCAAGGGCGCCGAACGACGCGGTCCGCTTCGAGATCCGCGGCAAGCAGTACGCGCCCGGAGGAGATCTCGGCGCTGGTCCTGCGCAAGCTCGCCGAGGACGCCGCCAAGTTCCTCGGCGAGCGGGTCACCGAGGCGGTGATCACGGTGCCCGGCGTACTTCAACGACGCGCAGCGCCAGGCGACCAAGGACGCCGGCAAGATCGCCGGGCTCGAGGTGCTGCGGATCATCAACGAGCCGACCGCGGCGGCGCTCGCCTACGGCCTGGACAAGAAGGGCCAGGAGACGGTGCTCGTGTTCGACCTCGGCGGCGGCACGTTCGACGTCTCGCTGCTCGACGTCGGCGACGGCGTCGTCGAGGTGCGCGCCACGAGCGGCGACGGCCACCTCGGCGGCGACGACTTCGACAAGCGGATCGTCGACTGGCTGGCGGACGAGTTCAAGCGCGACCAGGGCATCGACCTGCGCACCGACCCGCAGGCGCTGCAGCGGCTCTACGAGGCGGCCGAGCGCGCCAAGGTCGAGCTCTCGACGACGACCCAGACGCAGATCAACCTGCCGTTCGTCACCGCCGACGCGTCGGGCCCCAAGCACCTGAACATGTCGCTCACGCGCTCGAAGTTCGAGCAGCTGACCGCGGACCTCGTCGAGCGCTGCCGCGGTCCGGTCGAGCAGGCGCTGTCGGACGCCAAGCTGACCGCCGACGACATCGACGAGGTGATCCTCGTCGGCGGCTCGACGCGCATCCCCGCCGTCCAGGAGCTCGTGCGCCGGCTGACCGGCGGCAAGGACCCGAACATGACCGTCAACCCCGACGAGGTCGTGGCGATCGGCGCGGCGCTGCAGGCGGGCGTGCTCAAGGGCGAGGTCGAGGACGTCGTGCTGCTCGACGTCACGCCGCTGTCGCTCGGGCTGGAGACGCTCGGCGGCGTGATGACGAAGGTGATCGAGCGCAACACGACGATCCCGGCGCGGCGCACCGAGACGTTCTCGACCGCCGAGGACAACCAGACGGCGGTCGACGTCGTCGTCCTCCAGGGCGAGCGCGAGCTGGCCGCCGACAACCGCCAGCTCGCCCGCTTCCGGCTCGAGGGCATCCGGCCGGCGCCGCGCGGCGTGCCGCAGATCGAGGTCACGTTCGACATCGACGCCAACGGCATCCTCAACGTCTCGGCGCGCGACAAGGAGACCGGGCGAGGAGCAGCGGGTGACGATCTCCGAGAGCACGAACCTCGACCAGGGCGAGATCGAGCGGATGGTCCGCGAGGCCGAGCAGCACGCCGGCGAGGACCGCCGCCGGCGCGAGGAGATCGACGCCCGCAACGAGCTCGACTCGCTCGCCTACCGCGTCGACCAGCTCGCTCGGCGAGCTGCAGGACCGGCTGCCGGTGCACGAGAAGGCGCGCGCCGAGCAGCTCGTCGCCGACGCGCGCCAGGCGATCGAGGAGCAGGCCGGGCTCGACCGCGTGCGCCCGCTGATCGCCGACCTGCAGCAGCTGCGTCCACAGCCTGCCGGCGAGCGCCAGCGCGCCGGCCGGCGCCGCGGCGGGCGACGGAGCCGGCGGCAACGGCGCCGGCGCCGGCGAGCAGGCGGACGACGAGGAGGTGGTGGATGCCGAGTTCACCCGAGAGTGAGGACGGCACGCGAGCGCCGCCGCGGACGGCACGCGCGAGCGCCGAGCACGCGGCCGCAGAGGCCGAGCCGCGAGGACGCGAGCCGAGCGCGCGAGCTGGCGCGGCTGGAGGATCGCTACAAGCGCGCGCTCGCCGACCTCGACAACTACCGCAAGCGCACGGCGCGCGAGCTCGAGCGGCGCGTCGGCCGAGGCCACGGAGTCCGTGCTGCGCGACTGGCTCGAGGCCGTCGACAGCGTCGAGCGGGCGCTGCGGATGGAGCCCGACGGCCCGTGCCGCGACGGGCTGCGGGCGGTGCTCGAGCAGATGGACGCGATCCTCGCCCGCCAGGGCGCGCAGCGGATCGGCGCGGCCGGGCGAGCGGTTCGATCCCGAGCGCCACGAGGCGGTCGCCGTGCGCGCGTCCGACGAGGTCGCCCGACCAGCACGATCGCTCGAGGTGCAGCGGCTCGGGCTTCGCGCTCGGCGACCGCGTGTGCGTCCCGCGCAGGTCGTGGTCGCGCGCGCGCCCGAGCACGCGCGCTGATGGCCGGTCGCCTTCCAGGACTACTACGAGGCGCTCGGCGTCCCGCGCGACGCGAGCGCCGAGGACATCCGCCGGGCGTACCGCAAGCTCGCGCGCGAGTACCACCCGGACGTCAACAAGGAGCCGGGCGCCGAGGATCGCTTCAAGGAGATCTCCGAGGCCTACGAGGTCCTGCGCGACCCGGAGAAGCGCGACGCGCTACGACCGGCTGGGCGCGAACTGGCGGGCCGGGCAGGACGTCTCGGGCGCCGCCGGGTTCGAGCGAGGGCTTCGGCCGGCGACGGCGACGGCTTCGGCGACGTGCGCGTCGAGTTCGGCGGCGGGCGACTTCAGCGACTTCTTCGAGGGCCTGTTCGGCGGCGGCGCGGGCGCGACGCGGGCGCGCCGACGGCTTCGAGCGGCTTCTCGATGCGCGGGCGCCGACCACGAGGCGGTGCTCGAGCTGACGCTCGAGGAGGCCGCCGCGGGCGGCAAGCGGCGCCTCTCGCTCGGCGACGGGCGCGACTTCGAGGTCGACATCCCGCGCGGGCGTGCGCGACGGCCAGCGCATCCGGCTGGCCGGCGCAGGGCGGCGCCGGGCGTCGGCGGCGGCCCGCCGGGCGATCTGTTCCTGCGCGTGCGGCTCGCGCCCGCATCCGCGCTTCCGCGTCGAGGGGCGCGACCTCTACGTCGATCTGCCGGTCGTCGCCGTGGGAGGCGGCGCTCGGCGCCGAGGTGCCGGTGCCGACGCTCGACGGGCAGCGCGCGCGTGCAGGTCCCGGCCGGGTCCTCCAGCGGCCGCCGGCTGCGGCTGCGCGGCGAGGGCCTGCCGAGCGCCGAGCGGCCGGCCGGCGACCTCTACGCGGTGGTCACGATCACGCGTGCCCAAGCAGCTGACCGACGAGGAGCGCGAGCTGTTCGAGCAGCTCGCCGCGGCGTCGAAGTTCGACCCGCGGAGGGGCGCTGATGGCGGCCACGTCGCACGCGGCGCGAGCGCCGAGCCGGCGCACGCGCGGCCGGCGCGGTGCGCGCGCTGGTCGCGCATCGAGGTCGCTCGCCCGCGAGGCCGGCCTGCACCCCGAGCTCGTGCGCGCGGCTCGTCCGGCTCGGGCTGCTCGAGCCGCGCGGCGGCACGACGGCGGCGCCGCTGTTCCGCCGCGAGGACGCGGCGCTGCTCGCGCGGGCGGCGCGCCTGCGCGCGCGACCTCGGCGCTCAACTACGCCGGCGCGGTGCTCGCCTGCGAGCTGCTCGCGCGGATCGACGAGCTCGAGCAGCGGCTGCGCCGCTCGCAGCCGCCGACAACCAGCACGAGGTGATCGCATGGACCCGAACCGCCTGACCCAGAAGACCCAGGAGGCGCTGCACGACGCGCAGACCAAGGCGCTGCGCTTCGGCCACACCGAGGTCGACGTCGAGCACCTGCTGCTCGCGCTGCTCGAGCAGCCCGACGGCCTCGATCCCGCGGCTGCTGGCGCGCGCCGACGTCGACACCGGCGCGCTGCGCAGCGGCGCTCGAGCGCGCGCTCGAGAGCCGGCCGCGCGTCAGCGGCCCGGGCGCCGCCGGCGGCCAGGTCGGCGTCTCGCGCGCGCTCGCGCCAGCTGCTCGACGGCGCCGAGCAGGAGGCCGAGCGCCTGAAGGACGAGTACGTCTCGGTCGAGCACGTCCTGCTGGCGATGCTCGCGGCCGGCACGCGGACGGCGCGCCGGGCGGCTGCTGCGCGAGCACGGCGTCGACGCGCGAGCGCCTCCTCGAGGTCCTGACCGCAGGTCCGCGGCAGCCAGCGCGTCACGAGCGCCACGCCCGGAGTCGGCCTACGAGGCGCTCGAGAAGTACGGCCGCGACCTCGTCGCCGAGGCCCGCAGCGGCAGGCTCGACCCGGTCATCGGCCGCGACGGGAGATCCGGCGCGTGATCCAGATCCTCTCGCGCAAGACCAAGAACAACCCCGTGCTGATCGGCGACCCCGGCGTCGGCAAGACGGCGATCGTCGAGGGGCTGGCGCAGCGGATCGTCCGCGGCGACGTGCCCGAGGGGCTGAAGGACAAGACGATCTTCGCCCTCGACATGGGCTCGCTCGTCGCCGGGCGCCAAGTACCGCGGCGAGTTCGAGGAGCGCCTGAAGGCGGTGCTGCAGGAGATCAAGGCCGGCCGAGGGCCGGATCCTGCTGTTCATCGACGAGCTGCACACCGTCGTCGGCGCCGGCGCGGCCGAGGGCGCGATGGACGCCGGCAACATGCTCAAGCCGATGCTCGCCCGCGGCGAGCTGCACTGCATCGGCGCGACCACGCTCGACGAGTACCGCCAGTCACATCGAGAAGGACGCCGCGCTCGAGCGCCGCTTCCAGCCGGTGCTGGTCGACGAGCCGACGCGTCGAGGACACGATCTCGATCCTGCGCGGCCTGCGCGAGCGCTTCGAGGTCCACCACGGCGTCCGATCCAGGACGCCGCGCTCGTCGCGGCGGCGACGCTCGTCGCACCGCTACATCACCGACCGCTTCCTGCCCGACAAGGCGATCGACCTCGTCGACGAGGCGTGCGCGGTGATCCGCACCGAGATCGACTCGATGCCGCAGGAGCTCGACGCAGATCACGCGCCGGGTGATGCAGCTCGAGATCGAGGAGGCCGCGCTCAAGAAGGAGAAGGACGCGGCCAGCAAGGAGCGCCTCGAGGCGCTGCGCAGGGAGCTCGCCGACCTGCGCGCCCAGGCCGACGCGATGACCGCCCAGTGGGAGGCCGAGCGCCAGGCGATCCGCAAGCTGCAGGCGCTGCGCGAGGAGCTCGAGCAGGTCCGCCGCGAGATCGAGGAGGCCGAGCGCGGCTACGACCTCAACCGCGCCGCCGAGCTGCGCCACGGCAGGCTGCCCGAGCTCGAGCGGCGGCTGCGCGCCGAGGAGGAGCGCCTCGAGCAGAAGCAGGGCGCGAACGCGGCTGCTGCGCGAGGAGGTCACCGAGGACGAGATCGCCGAGATCGTCGCCCGCTGGACCGGCATCCCGGTGGCCCGGCTGCTCGAGGGCGAGCGCGAGAAGCTGCTGCGCCTCGACGAGGTCCTGCACGAGCGCGTGATCGGCCAGGACGAGGCGGTGCGGCTCGTCGCCGACGCGGTCATCCGCGCGCGGGCGGGGATCAAGGACCCGCGCCGGCCGATCGGCTCGTTCATCTTCCTCGGGCCGACCGGCGTGGGCAAGACCGAGCTCGTCGCGCGCGCTCGCCGAGGCCCTGTTCGACTCCGAGGAGAACATGGTCCGCCTCGACATGTCCGAGTACCAGGAGCGGCACACGGTCAGCCGGCTGATGGGCGCGCCGCCCGGCTACGTCGGCTACGAGGAGGGCGGCCAGCTGACCGAGGCGGTGCGCCGCAAGCCCTACTCGGTCGTGCTGTTCGACGAGATCGAGAAGGCCCACCCGGACGTCTTCAACACGCTGCTGCAGATCCTCGACGACGGGCGCCTGACCGACGCCCAGGGGCGCACCGTCAACTTCCGCAACACGGTCATGATCATGACCTCGAACATCGGCTCGCTGTACCTGCTCGACGGGCTGACCGACACGCGGCGAGATCCGCGAGGACGCGCGCGAGCGGGTGATGGGCGAGCTGCGCGCGCACTTCCGGCCGGAGTTCCTCAACCGCGTCGACGACATCGTCCTGTTCAAGCCGCTGACGCTCGAGGAGATCGAGCAGATCGTCGACCTGCAGATCGCCGACGTGCGCCGGCGCCTGGCCGACCGGCGGCTCGCGCTCGAGCTGACGCGAGCCGGCCCGCGCGCTGATCGCCCGCGAGGGCTACGACCCGGTGTACGGCGCCCGGCCGCTGCGCCGCTTCATCCAGCGCGAGGTCGAGACGCGCATCGGGCGGGCGCTGATCGCCGGCGACATCCGCGACGGCGCGACGATCACCGCTCGACGCCGAGGACGACGAGCTCGTCGTCCGCTGGGACGCGGCGAGCGTCCAGCCGGAGGCCGAGCCGGAGCCCGTCGGGGCGCCGGGATGAGCACGCCTCCGCGGCCTTGAGCCGAGAGCCGACCGGCCTAACCAAGAGAGCGACCCACACGAAAAAGGAGGCGACTCCATGTCGCAGGTTCTTTCCGAACGCCGTCCCCAGCAGGTCCAGCCGCACGAGCCGGTTGAAGCCGATCCCGCCGAGCGTCTGCGCCGAATGATCGAGCAGAGCTTCTCCGGGTTCATGGCACCGGCGCTGCTCACCGAGGCCTCCACGTGGTCGCCGCTGGTCGACATCGAAGAGGAGGACAACACCTACGTGCTCGACGTCGATCTGCCGGGCGTCAAACCGGACGACATCAATATCGAGGTCGTCAACAACGAGCTGACGATCAACGGCGAGATCAAGGAGCGCGAGCGCAAGGGCATCGTGCGCAGGCGCACCCGCCGGGTCGGCCGCTTCGCCTACCGCGTGATGCTGCCGAACCAGGTCGACACGGAGAAGATCGAGGCGAAGTTCGACAACGGCGTGCTCACCATGCGCATCCCCAAGGTTGAGAAGGCGCGCAGGAAGCGCATCGACATCAAGAAGTGAGCTGAGCGAGCGCTTGGCCGGCAGCGAGCGGGCGTAGCCCGCGCCGCGCTCGACCCACGGGACGAGCGCGGCCTCGCTGCCCACATGGCCGGGGCCAACCCGGAGCCATCCGGACACGGCCCGTCGCGTAGACGTATGCCGCCCAGAACTCGCGCGACCCGGACTTATCACGGCCGCGCGAGCATCACCGCGGTGTCGATGTTGTGGGAGTCGCAGGATTAGCTCGCAGCCGTGAACTCCTACATCGAGCCGGGCTCCTGCTCGGGCCACGGCGATGACCGCGCACCCCGGCTATCAGCTTCACCGGCCGTGTTCAGGTCTGGCGGTTCGCGCCGCTCGAAAAGCCGAATATGGAGGCTGTTCGTGAGAGCGGACGACGAGGCTCGAACTCGCGACCCTCAGCTTGGGAAGCTGATGCTCTACCAACTGAGCTACGTCCGCGTCGCCGCCGAGCGTAGCACGCGCCCCAACGCCTAAAGGATCAGCCCGCGAGCTCGCCTTGGAGCGGCCGCGCGGCGGCGATGAGCCCGTCCGTCACATCTCCTCCGGCGCCGACACGCCGATGAGGTCGAGCGACCGCGCGAGGACCGCGCGCGCGGCACGGCACAGCGCCAGGCGGCTTGTGCGGGTGGCCGGATCCGGCGCGTTCAAGCACCGAGCACTCGCGGTAGAAGACGTGGAAGTCGGCCGCCAGGTCGGTGGCGTACGCGACGATGCGGTGCGGCGCGCGCATGTCGGCGGCGGCCGCGCCCACGGCCGGGAACTCGGCCAGGCGACGGATGAGGACAGCCTCCTCGGCCGCCGGGACGTGCCCCTCCACCGGCTCGGCCTCGCCGCCCTCGGCCCCGGCGCGCCGCATGATCGACGCGATGCGCGCGTGCGCGTACTGCACGTAGTAGACCGGGTTCTTCTGGCTGTGCTCCCGCGCGAGCTCGAGGTCGATGTCCATCGTCTGGTCGTGCGAGCGCTGGACGAGGTAGTAGCGCGTGGCGTCGACGCCGATGGCATCCACCAGGTCGTCGAGCAGGACGACGTCGCCGCGCCGCTTGGAGATCCTTGCGCTCCACGCCCCGCTCGCTGATGGTCACCATCTGGTAGAGCAGGACCTCGACGTGCTCGGGCCCAGCCCAGGGCCGCGGCGGCGGCCTGGAGGCGCGCGGCGTAGCCGTGGTGATCGGCGCCGAGGACGTACAGCGCCCGGTCGAAGCCGCGCTCGAGCTTGTCGTCCATGTAGGCGATGTCCGACGGCGAAGTAGGTCGGCGGGCCGTCGGCGCGGAACACGACGCGGTCCTTGTCGTCGCCGAAGTCGGTCGGTCCGCGAGCCACGTCGCCCCGTCCCGCTCGAAGGCGTGGCCGCCGGCGAGCACGTGCTCCCAGGCGGTGGCCACGATCCCCTTGGCGTGCAGGTCCGCCTCGTTCGTGAACACGTCCATGTGCACCCGGAAGCGCTCGAGCGTCGCCCTGATGGCGGCGAACATGCGCGGGACCCCGGCGCGGGCCCACGTCTCGGCGTCGGCCTCCGGGTCGACGCCGAGCTCCCGCGCGAGCTCGACCACCTCCTCGCCCGGGTAGCCGTCCTCGGGCACCGGCTCGCCCCGGGCCCGGGCGCGCAGCGTGCGGCCGAAGCGCTCGATCTGGGCGCCCGTGTCGTTGAAGTAGTACTCCCGCGTGACGTCGTTGCCCGGCGAAGGCGAGGAGCCGGGCGACGGAGTCGCCGTAGGCGGCGTTCCGGCCCGAGCCCACGGTCAGCAGGCCGGTCGGGTTGGCCGAGACGAACTCGACGTTCACGGCCTCGCTCGTGGCCGCGGTTCCACCCCCGTAGCCCGCCCCGAGGGCCAGGCGCACGGCCTCGGCGTACCAGGCGGGCGTGACGCGCAGAGATTGACGAAGCCCGGGCCGGCGACCTCGGCCCCGTCGACCCACGGGCTGGCGCTGAGCGGCCGTCGCGCAGCTCCTCGGCGATCTCGCGCGGCGGGCGGCGCAGCGGCTCGCGCGTCAGCCGCAGCGCGAGCGTCGTCGCGTAGTCGCCGTGCGCCGCGTCGGCCGGCCGCTCCAGGGCCACGTCGGACGGGTCCGCGCCCCGAGGGCCGCCACGGCCTCGGCCAGCGGGGCGCGCAGGAGGGCGATCGGGTCGGCCGGCGGAGCGTCACGGCGCTAAGCGCTAGAGGTGGTACGGCTCGCCGCGCAGGATCGTGAAGGCGCGGTAGAGCTGCTCGAGCAGGACCACGCGCGCCAGCTGGTGCGGCAGCGTGCCCGGCCCCAGCTGAGGCGCAGGCGGGCCGCGGCGCGCGAGCTCGGGGTCGAGCCCGTGCGGGCCGCCGATGACGAAGGCCGTGCGCTGCGGCGGCTGCTCCTCGCGCTCCGCGCACGAAGTCGGCGAGCTCCTCCGAGGACAGCTCGCGTCCCGCTGCGGTCGAGCGCGACCACCCAGCTCCCGTCGAGGAGCGGCTCGACGCGCCGGCGCTCGCGCGCCAGGGCCTCGGCCTCGGTGGTCGTGCTGGAGCGGCTCCTCGCGCACCTCGCGCACGCGGAGCTGGCAGAGCCGCCCGAGGAGGCGCTCGTAGTGGGCCGAGGCGTCGGCCAGCGGGCCGCGGGCCTTGCCGACGCAGACGACGTCGATCACGAGCGGACGAGGCACCACTAGACTCACGGCTCCAGCAACCGGGAGGGGACCGTGGACGACGAGCCGCGCGAACGCCACCTCAACATCCACTTCTCGCCCGAGATCATGGCCGGCGTGTACGCGAACTTCGCCAACGTCAGCCACTCGGACTACGAGTTCACCGTCACCTTCGCGCGTGTCGACCACGAGGTGGACGACGACGAGGTGCCCGGCGTCGTCGTCTCGCGCGTCAACCTCTCCCCGCGCTTCATGCGCGAGCTGATCGACGCCATGGAGGACAACTACTCCAAGTGGTCGACGCGCGAGGGCATCAAGAACCTGCCGGAGTACGAGCAGGGCGAGGGCGAGGGCGAGCGCGGCGACGACGACGAGGGCCAGCCGCCCGAGGGCAAGGACAGCTCGTCCTTCTGACGAGAGGCGGGCACGAACGGGCGTGAAGGTCGCCGTCCTCTCGGACGTCCACGGGAACCTGGCCGCGCTCGAGGCCGTCCTGGCCGACATCGACGCGGCCGGCCCGGACGAGCTCTGGTGCCTCGGCGACCTCGTGGGCTACGACGCCCGCCCCAACGAGTGCGTGGCCCTGGTGCGTGACCGGGTCGACCTGTCCCTGGTCGGGAACCACGACCTCGTCGTGCGGGGCGACCTCTCCCTGGACGAGTTCTCCTCCGACGCGGCCGCGGCGGCGCGCTGGTCGAGCGAGGTCCTGAGCGCCGACGAGCGCACCTACCTGCGCAAACTGGCCCCGCTGGGCGACCGCGACGGCGTCGTCGCTCTACCACGCCTCGCCCCGGGACCCGATCTGGGAGTACGTGCGTCACGCCCGACGTCGCGCTGGCCTGCCTCGCCCGGCAGCGGACCGATCTCGCCCTGGTCGGGCCACAGCCACGTGGCCCTGGCCCTGCACCTGAGCGCGGGCAGCCTCCATGGCGGCGTGGCCACCGCCGGGGCCACGTTCGATCTCGAGGGCCGGCGCTGCCTGCTCAACCCCGGCTCGGTCGGTCAGCCGCGCGACCGCGACCCCCGCGCCGCCTGGCTCCTCCTCGACCTGGGCGAGCGCCGGGCGCACGTTCCATCGCGTGGAGTACGACATCGAGCGCACGCAGCGGGAGATCGCCGAGGCCGGCCTCCCCGCCCGGCTGGCCGAGCGGCTCGAGCGGGGCGAGTAATCCCGCCTACGCGGCGGGGACGGTGGCCTCGACGGGCAGCCGGAGCACGCCCTCGGCCACGAGGCGCTCGGCCGTCAGCTCACGCGCCTTGAAGATGCGCCACTTGGTGGTGGCCAGCGAGATCTCGAGCGACTCGGCGATCTCGGCGTAGGAGAGCCCGACGATGTCGCGCAGCAGGAGCGCCATCTTGAGGTCGCGGATTGAGGGCGGCGATGGCGCGGAAGACGGAGTCCATCTCCTCGAGCCGGATCTCGGGGTCGTGCGCAGCGAAGGCGTTCGGCATGCGAATCGATGTCGACCGGCGGCTTGCCCCGGCGCTCGCGCGCCCGCAGCTCGTCGAGCACGCGGTGCTTGGCCACCTGGAAGAGCCACGTCGTGAAGCGGCTCTTCATGTTGAACCCGGCGAGGCCCTGGTAGACGCGCAGGAAGATCTCCTGACACAGGTCCTCGGCCAGCGCGCGGTCACCGCCGACGACGCGGAGGACGTAGTTGAAGACCGTCCCCTGGTACTGCCGCACGATCGCCGCGAACGCCGCCTCGTCGCCCCGTTGCGCACGCGCCAGCAGGGCAACGTCCGGTTGGGTGATCGGCATCAGAGCGCCACCTTACAGCAGGGGAAAGAGCGTTTCCATACCACCCTTCTCCAGGGTACCCCGCAGAGGCCCAGAGCACGCAATCCCTCTCACTTTCCTTACAAGCATGCGCCTTTCAGGAGATACGAACGTTCGGACGCGCCGGATGTCAGGCACCGCCGGCGAGCAGGCTTCGGCCGCCCATGGCGGCCGGGGCGCGCAGGCCCAGCAGGTCGAGCACCGTCGGGGCGATGTCACCCAGGCGGCCGTCCGGACGCAGCTGGGCTCCGTCCAGGGTCACGATCAGCGGAACGGGGTTCGTGGTGTGGGCCGTGTGGGGCGAGCCGTCGTCCTCGAGCATGCGCTCGGCGTTGCCGTGGTCGGCGGTGACGAGGGCCACGCCCCCGGCCGCGGCCACGGCCTCGAGCACGCGGCCGAGCCCCGCGTCGGCTGCCTCCACCGCCCGCACGGTGGCCGGGATGTTCCCGCTGTGGCCCACCATGTCGGGGTTGGCGAAGTTGACGACGACGAACGCCGGATCGCGTTCGGCGAGGCCCGCGACCACGCCCTCGGCCACGCCGGCAGCGCTCATCTCGGGCGCCTGGTCGTAGGTCTTCACGTCGCGCGGCGAGGGGACGAGCACGCGCGCCTCGCCGCGGTGCTCCGCCTCGGCCCCGCCGTTGAAGAAGTACGTCACGTGCGCGTACTTCTCGGTCTCCGCCACGTGCAGCTGCTCGAGCCCCTCGCGCTCGAGCACGTCGGCGAGCGTGTCGGCCAGGTCGGCCGTGTCGAACGCCACCGGGCCGGTCAGCGCGTCGTCGTAGCGCGTCATGGTGGCCAGCAGCCCGGCCGTGGGCGCGAGGGCATGGCAGATCTGGCGCGCCCGGTCGGGGCGGAAGTTGAAGAAGAAGACCGGCTCGCCCGGCCGCAGCCGGCGGACGCCGTCGTCCAGCACGACGGGTTCGACGAACTCGTCGGTCACGCCGGCCGCGTAGCTCTCGCGGACGGCGGCCGGAGCGGAGGAGGCGCGGGTCCCGACCGCGTCGACGATGGCCGCGCGGGCCCGCTCGGTCCGCTCGGCCCGGTGGTCGCGGTCCATGCCGTAGAGCCGGCCGCAGACGGTGGCGAACCGGGCGGGCCCCCTCTCCCACTCCCGCTCGAGCTGCTCGAACAGGCCGGCGGCCTCGTGGGGCGAGACGTCCCGCCCGTCGGTGAAGGCGTGGACCGCCACCGACTCGACGCCGGCCGCGGCGGCGATCGTCCACGAGGGCGCGCAGGTGGTTCACGTGCGAGTGCACGCCGCCGTCCGAGACGAGCCCGATGAGGTGGAGGACGCCCTGCTCGCGGCCGGCGGCCATGGCCGCGTCCACCGCGGGCCGCGTGGCCAGGCTGCCGTCGGCGACCGCGTCGTCGATGCGCACCAGGTCCTGCGGCACGATCCGGCCCGCGCCGAGGTTCAGGTGGCCGACCTCCGAGTTGCCCATCTGGCCGTCGGGCAGCCCGACGTCGCGCCCCGAGGCCGCCAGCGTGGTGTGCGGGAAGCGCTCCCACAGGGCGTCGAAGTTCGGCGTGCTGCGCCAGCGAGACCGCGTTGCCGGGACCCGGTGGCGCGAGGCCCCAGCCGTCGAGCACGATGAGCGCGACCGGCCGGTGATCCGCCATCAACCGGGCAGCCCGGCGCGGGCGATCTGCGGCGAAGCTCCCCGCCTGCAGGCTGGCGCCCCCGACCAGGGCGCCGTCCACGTCCGGCTGGTCCAGCAGCGACCGCGCGTTGTCGGGCTTGACCGAGCCGCCGTAGAGGATGCGGATGCCGGCCGCGCCCTCCTCGCCCACGCGCTGGGCCAGCGAGGCCGCGGAGGAAGGCGTGCGCCTGCTGGGCGATCTCGGGCGTCGCGGTCTTACCGGTGCCGATCGCCCACACCGGCTCGTAGGCCAGGGTGAGCTGGAGCATCTCCCCCGCCTCGAGCCCGGCGGTCGCGGTGCGCACCTGCCGGGTGCAGGACCTCCTCGGTGCCGCCGTCCTCGCGCTCCTGCTCGGTCTCGCCCACGCACAGCACGGGATCGAGCCCGGCGGCCAGGGCCGCGGGGACCTTGCGGGCCAGCGCCTCGTCCGTCTCGCCGAAGAGCTGGCGCCGCTCCGAGTGGCCGAGCAGCACGCCGCTCGCGCCGGCGTCGAGCGAGCATCCGCGCCGACACCTCGCCCGTGAACGCTCCCTCGGGCGCCTCGTGCATGGTCTGGCCCCATACGGCCACGCCGAAGTCGGCCAGCTCCTGGGCCACGAGGTCGATGGCCGTGAACGGCGGGCACAGGGCCAGGTCGACCTCGTCGAGCTCGTCGATCACGGGCGCCAGCTCCTGGCAGAAGGCCATCGCCTCGGCCCGCGTCTTGAACATCTTCCAGTTGCCGGCCACCAGGGCCGTGGTCTCAGTCTGCACCGCTCACTCCTCCGTGGGGATGACGGCCACGCCGGGCAGCGTCCGGCCCTCGAGCAGCTCGAGGCTCGCGCCCCCGCCGGTGGAGACGTGGGTCACCCGCCCGGCCAGGCCGGCCTCCGTCAGCGCCGCCACGGAGTCGCCGCCGCCGACGACGGTCGTGCCCGGGGCGGCGGCGACCGCGTCGGCCACGGCCCGCGTCCCGGCGGCGAAGGGCGCCACCTCGAACGCGCCCATGGGCCCGTTCCAGAAGACGGTGGCGGCCTCGCGCAATGCGGCGCGCGTAGGCGGCACTGGTCTCGGGGCCGATGTCGAGGCCGATCCAGCCGTCGTCGATCTCCCCGAACGGGAACGTGCGGGTCTCGGTGTCGGCCTCGAGCGCGCGGCCGGCCACGATGTCGGTGGGCAGGACGAGCTCGCACTCCGCCTCCCGGGCGGCCTCCTCGGCATGCCGGGCGATGGCCTGCCCCTCCGGTCCCTCGTGGCAGCGAGTCGCCCACCCGGCCGCCGTCGGCGGCGGAGAAGGTGAAGGCCATCGCCCCGCCCACCAGGATCGTGTCCGCCGTGGTGGCGAGGCGCTCGATGACGCCGATCTTGTCCGCCACCTTGATCCCGCCCATGACGACCACGAACGGGTGCGCCGGCGCGGCCAGCAGGCCGCCGAGCACCTCGAGCTCGCGGCGGAGCAGGAACCCCGCGGCCGCCGGCAGGAGGTGCGCCACCCCCTCGGTGGAGGCGTGCGCCCGGTGCGCGGCCCCGAAGGCGTCGTTGACGTACACGTCGCCCAGCGCGGCCAGGGCGGCCGCGAACTCCGGGTCGTTCGCCGTCTCGCCGGCGTGGAAGCGGAGGTTCTCGAGCATCAGGACGCTCGCCCTCGGGGAGCAGCTTCGTCGCCTGCTCCGCCTCGGGGCCGACGGCAGTCGTCGGCGAAGGCCACCTCGGCGCCGAGCAGCTCGGCGAGGTGGTCACGGACCGGCCACAGCGACAGCTCGCGGTTGTACTCGCCCCCGGGCCGGCCGAGATGCGCGCACAGGACGACCCGCGCGCCGTGCCGCCGGAGGTACTCGATCGTGGGCAGCGCGGCCCGGATGCGGGTGTCGTCGGTCGACCTTGCCGTCCGCCAGGGGCACGTTCAGGTCGACCCGGCAGAGCACGCGCCGGCCCTTCACGTCAAGGGACTCGACCGAGCGAGGCAGCCTCACAGCAGCGCGCAGAGCTCGACCAGGCGGTGGGAGAAGCCCCACTCGTTGTCGTACCAGGAGACGACCTTGGCCATGCGGCCGCGGGTCATCGTCAGCTTGGAGTCGAAGATCGACGAGTAGGGCGAGCCCACGATGTCGGCCGACACGATCGGGTCCTCGGTGTAGGCGAGGATTCCCTCGAGCCGGCCCGTGTCGGCCTTGGCCCGCACGGCGGCGTTGAGCTCGTCCACCGAGGCGGCGCGGTCGAGGTCGCAGACCAGGTCCACGACCGAGCCCACCGGGACCGGGAACGCGCATGGAGATCCCGTCCATGCGCCCCTGGAGCTCGGGGATGACCACGCCGATGGAGCGGGCGGCGCCGGTCGAGGTCGGGATGACCGAGAGCGCGGCCGCGCGGGCGCGCCGCAGGTCCGAATGGGGCGCGTCCTGCAGGCGCTGGTCGCCGGTGTAGGCATGGATCGTGGTCATGTACCCCGACTCGATGCCGAACTCGTCCAGGAGCACGCGGGCCACCGGCGCGAGGCAGTTCGTGGTGCACGAGGCCATGGAGATGAGGTTGTGACGCTCGCGGTCGTAGACGTCGTCGTTGACGCCGAGCACGATGGTCACGTCCGGGTCCTTCGCCGGCGCCGAGATGACGACCTTGCGGGCGCCGGCGGTGAGGTGCGCCTCGGCCCGGCGATCGGCGAAGAGCCCGGTGGACTCGATCACCACCTCGACGCCCGAGGTCGCCCCAGGGGAGCGAGGCAGGGTCGCGCTCGGCCAGGACGCGCACCTCGTGGCCGTCGACGGCGATGGCCTTGTCGCGGGCCTCGACGTCGCCCTTGAAGCGGCCGAGGACCGAGTCGTAGCGGAGGAGGTGCGCGAGGGTGGCGGCGTCCGTGATGTCGTTCACGGCCACGATCTCGACGTCGGCGTCGGACTCGTGCGCCGCGCGGAAGAAGTTGCGGCCGATGCGGCCGAAGCCGTTGATCCCGACGCGTACAGGCATGTGTGGGGGCTCCCCGGGAGTCGTGATGGCGACGCTCGCAGCCCGGCCGGCGCCGGAACGAACGGCGGCCGGCGGCCGATTGTAGGAATTTTGGGACGGGCCGCGACACAGCGGCAGACGGGGTCTAGATCCGCACGCGGTCGCGGGCCCGTCCTTGGGCGAAGTCTACGGGTCCGAGTCGGCTCTGGCCACGATCCGCCGGAGCCGGCCCGCGACCGCGGCCCGCGACAGCGGCGGACGGGCCAGGAGGGCCAGCTCGGAGAGCGTGGCCTCGGGATGGACCACGCGCAGCTCGGCCACGGTGCGCAGGTCGGGGTCGAGGCGCTCGGGCCCGCCGAGCTCGGCGATGGCCGCCCGCTGCCGTGAGGAGGCCGCCGCCTGCCGGCCGAGATTGCCCTCGTCGGCGTTGGTCAGACGGTTGACCTGCTCGCGCGTGGCGCGTAGTACGGCCTCCTCCTCCAGCCGAAGCTCCGCTCCGTGGGCGCCCAGCGCGGCCAGGAGGTCGCGCACGGTCTCGAGCCGCTTGGCGTACGCCATGGCGTAGGCCGGGCGCTCGTGGACGCCGAGGATGAAGCCCTCCGCGTGGGCCACGCGGGCGATCTCCTCAGCCGCGCGGCGGCTCGAGGCCCGCCACTCGAGGTGGGCGCCGGAGCGCGGCCCGGAGATGGAGCCCGCGGCCAGGAACGCCCCGCGCAGGTAGGAGCGGCGGCAGCAGGAGCGGGCGACCAGGCGTGGCGGCAGCTCCTCCGCCGGGGCGAGCGAGGGCGCAAGCGCACCCGCCTCGTGCAGGACCTGAAGGGAGCGTGCGTCGCCGCCGACCACCAGCTGGAAGCGCGTGTGCCGGGCGAAGCGCCGCTCGTGGTAGGTGCGCACCTCGCAGGTGGCGCCGCGCTCGCGGAGCAGGCTCACCGCCCGGCGCGCGGCGGCGGGCGATCCGAGGTCGAGCTGGACGTGGACGTCGCCGCGGCCCTGCAGGTGGAACGCTCCGGCGAAGCGCAGCAGGCCGGCCAGCTGGGCGAGCCGGCAATGATCGGCCCGCGGGAGGGTCTCGCAGAGCTCGGCCCGGACGTCCTCAGCGAAGGACACGGCGATCGGCGGGCTGCCCGGCCAGGCGGACGAGGGCGCGACCCAGCGCCGCGGGATCGTGATGGTGGCCGTCGGCGTCGACGATTCGCGCCGCGACCACCTCGACCCCGAGCGACTCCAGCCGGACGCGGTCGAACTCCACCGGCACGAGGTCCGTCACCAGTCTGTTCGACGGCACGAGGACGATGTCCACGCAGTCCGGCCCCACGTGCTGGTGCAGGCGCTCGAGGTGGTGCGAGGCGGCGTACCCGATGGTCTCGCCGGGCTGCTGGAGGAGGTTGCACACGTAGACGCGCGCGCGCGCGGGCGGCGGCGACGGCGCGGCGCAGGGCCGGGACGAGCAGGGGCGGCACCGTGGAGGTGAAGAGCGAGCCCGGGCCCATGACGATCAGGTCCGCCCGCTCGACCGCGGCCAGGGCGTGCGGGTTGGCGGTGGCCTGGCTGGGGCTGAGGAACAGGCGGCGGACGCCGTGCCGGTCGGCGGCCACCGCGGTCTCGCCGGCGACGATGCGCCCGTCCTCCATCTCCGCCTCGAGGGCGGCCGGGTGCGTGGTGGCCGGGACCACCGCGCCCTCGATGGCCAGGACCCGCCCGGACTCGGTCACGGCGGCGTCGAAGGATCCCGCGACCTCGGTCAGGGCGGCCAGGAAGAGGTTGCCGAAGGAGTGGCCGCCCAGCTCGCCCTTGGTGAAGCGGTGCTGGAAGAGGCGGCCCATGAAGGACTCGTCCTCGGCCAGGGCGACGAGGCAGTTGCGGATGTCGCCCGGAGGCGGCATCTCCAGCTCGCGCCGCAGGCGCCCGGAGGAGCCGCCGTCGTCGGTGAGCGTGACGATGGCCGTGAGCTCGGCCGTGTGGCCCTTGAGCCCGCGCAGGAGCGTGGCCAGCCCGGTCCCACCGCCCAGGCAGACGATGCGCGGCGCGCGTCGGCTCATGTGGTCATCCCCACGGGCGCATCGTGACACCAACGGCGCCGGGCGTCGCCCCCAGTCAGGCGGGACCGCGGCCGCCCGTCCGGTGGAGGTGCTCGTAGAGCGTCCGCCCGACCTTGGCCGGCACGCCCGGGACGGCCTCGAGCTCGTCGCGCGACGCAGCCAGCAGGCGCTCGGTGTCGCCGAAGTGCGCGATCAGGGCCCGGCGGCGCTTCGCGCCCACGCCCGGCAGGCGGTCGAGCAGCGAGTCGGACTGGGCCTTGGCCCGCCGCTGGCGGTGGAAGCCGACGGCGAAGCGGTGGGCCTCGTCGCGGATCCGCTGCAGGAGCAGCAGGCCCGCCGAGTCGCGGGGCAGCCGGATCGGCTCGGAGCGACCCGGGGACGTACACCTCCTCCTCGCGCTTCGCCAGGCTCACGACCGCCACGCGGGGAAGCTCGAACTCGGCCATGGCCTCGAGCGCCGCGGCCAGCTGGCCCTTGCCGCCGTCGATGACCACCAGGTTGGGCGCCGTGGAGAAGCTGCGGTCGTAGCCCTCCTCCTCGACGAGCTTGAGGCGGGCGAACCGCCGGCGCACGGCCTCGGCCATCGAGCGGAAGTCGTCCTGGCCCGCCCCCTCCTTGATGCCGAACTTGCGGTAGTCGGACTTGCGGGGGACGGCCTCCTCGAACACCACCATCGAGGCCACGATGTTCGACTCGCCCAGGTTGGAGACGTCGAAGCACTCGATCCGCAGCGGCAGGGCCTCGAGGTCGAGCCCCTCGCGCAGCTCCTCCAGGGCCTGGGCGCGGCGGGCCCGGGTGGTCTCGGCCACCAGGGCGTCGTGGCGCAGGGCGAGCTCGGCGTTGCGCTGGGCGAGCTCGAGCATGCGCCGCTTGTCGCCGCGCTCGGGCACCCGGATCTCGACCTTGGAGGCGCGCCGCTCGGAGAGGAACTCCTCGAGCACGTCGGCGTCCTCCACCGGCTCCGGGACGACGACCAGCGGCGGGACCCCTGTGGCCTGGGCGTAGGTGTCGGCGATGAAGGAGGAGACGATCTCCGAGGTGGACGCCCCGGCCACGTTCTCGAGGTACGTCGAGCGCCGCTCGTCCAGCCGGCCCGAGCGGACCGGGAAGAGCTGGACGTTGGCCGTGCCGTCGTCGGCGGCCACCCCGATCACGTCGTACGAGCCCGAGCCCGAGTCCACGTGCTGCCGCTGGGCCAGGTGCCGGACCGCGTTCAGGCGGTTGCGGAGCCGGGCGGCGTCCTCGAACTGCTGTCGCTCCGAGGCCTCCCGCATGCGGCGGTCGAGATCGCGCTCCACCGGGGCCGAGCGGCCCGACAGGAACTCGATCACGTCGTCGATGACCTTGCGGTAGTCCTCCTTGGAGATGTAGCCCACGCACGGGGCGGCGCAGCGTTCCAGGTGGTAGTCGAGGCAGGGGATGCCCGAGCGCCGGCCGGGCGTCGGCCCCTCGCAGGGGCGGTAGGGGAAGATCTTGTTCAGGGTCTCGAGCGTCGTCCGCACCTTGTGGGCCGACGAGTACGGCCCGAAGTAGAGGACGCCGCGCCGGTGCCGCTCGCGCGTGAACAGGACGCGCGGGTAGTCCTCCTCCACCGTGACCGCGATGTACGGGTACGACTTGTCGTCCCGCAGGCGGACGTTGAACAGCGGCCGGTAGCGCTTGATGAAGTTCTGCTCGAGGAGCAGGGCCTCCGTCTCCGAGTCGGCCACCACCCACTCCACCCGGGCGATGCGCGGCACGAGGTCGCGCGTCTTGCGGTCGAGCGGGTCGCGCTTGAGGTACGAGGCCACCCGCTTGCGCAGCGAGCGTGGCCTTGCCCACGTACAGCACGATGTCGTCCTCGTCGCGGAAGACGTACACGCCCGGCTCGTCGGGCACACCCTTCGTCTGCTCCCGGAAGGAGGGAGTCGTCACCTCGCCGGTGGCCATCCCCGCAGGGTAGATCGGCCCGGCCGGGCCGGGGCGCGTGGCCCCGGCCCGGCCGCGGAGATGTTCAGCGGTGGCTGGTGATCTCGACCAGCCGGCGGGTCGAGACCCCGCCGATCAGCCGGTCCTGCTTGGCCCGGGCCCGCACGAACAGCACCAGCGGCTTGCCCAGCGGCAGCGCCGCGCGCGGCCGCAGGTGCAGGGTGGCCCAGCCGTCGGTGCCCGTGACCACCTCGGGCGCGTAGAACTGCCAGGCGTACGGCAGCCCCACCACGTAGACCAGGGCGCCGCGGACCACGAACCCGCGCGTGTCCGACACGCGGAAGCGGCCCGTGTACGACGCATGGCTGCCCAGGGAACGCGGCGTGAAGCCCACCCGGTCGACGAGCAGCCGGTTCGGCAGCGCCACGCTGTCGGCCGAGATCGAGCGCGTGCCGTTCGGCAGCGTGATGATCCCGGCGGGGCTGGGCGGCGCCTGGGCGGTCGGGACGGAGATGGCCGAGCCCGACCCTGCGGCGTTCTTGGCCGTCACCAGGACGCGGAAGGTCGACCCCGCATCGGACGCCGCGAGCGTGTACGTCTGGGAGCTCGCCCCGGCGATCGCGGTGCACGCGTTGCCGTTGGCGTCGCAGCGCTGCCAGGCGTACGTGTAGGAGATCGGCTGATCGCCGGCCCAGTTGCCGGCCGCGGCCGTCAGCGTCTTGCCCACGTCGACCGTGCCCGAGATGGTCGGCCGGGCCGTGTTGCTGGGCGAGCCGTCAACCGCAGCTCCGACCACGCTCGTCGGGTCGGAGTTGCGCCGAGGCATTGCCGGTCGAGTCCGTGGCCGTGACCACCACGCGGAGCGTGTGGCCGACGTCCGCGCCGCCCGGCGTGTAGGTGCTTCCCGTGGCCGTGATGTTGGCGCAGCTCGTGCCGGCGGACGAGCAGCGCTGCCACTGGTAGGCGTAGCTGATGGTGCCGGTGCCCGTCCAGGTGCCTGGACTGGCCGTGAGTACGAGTCCCTCTCGGGGCGTCCCCGCGATTGAGGGCTGCTTGGTGTTGGTCGGTCCCGCCGCAGCGGCCGATCCGAGTCCCAGCCCGGCCGCGACAGCAGCCAGAGCCAGGACCGAGGCCGCCGTCGCAGCGGCGAGTATCCGCTTCATGGAGAACCTCCCTGATGCGGACGGGCGCACGCGAGCACGCCCGTCGTTTACCGGGGCATGTCGCTCCGAGCGAGCCCCTCCCACTCGGTACCCCTGCTGCATAGACGTCGGGCAAGGTGTGGCGGTTAGGCGCACCGTGGGTGGGTGGCCCCCACCCCATGTCCCGAAAACTGGGTGAATTTGGGGTAGTCCGTTCGAGCCAGTATTCATATGCTCACAACGAGGCGCTGTGATGTGGCTCTTCCCGCTGGCCGGCATCAGGTTGCGTGGTCCTCGTTCGCGGACCGTGTGTGCGTTCGGGGCAGCGCTCGTGTCGACCGCCGCCTTCGCCGCGACGGATGCCCAGGCGGCTCGCAACGCGCGAAGCGACCTGGCGGGCGACCTCAACCAGGTCCGCATCGCGCGGGGGCTGCCCCCGCTGGCGATGGATCCGAACCTCAGCCGGGCGGCGCAGAGCCACTCCGCGGACATGGTCCGCCGGGACTACTTCCTGCACACCACCGGGCCCGGCGGCGCCTCGTTCTGGCGCCGGATCCTCAACTTCTGGCATCCCAATGGGAGCGGGATCCTGGGTGAGGTGATGGCCTGGGGCACACAGGATGAGGCGACCAACGCCTCGGCCGTGGCCCGGTGGCTCGCCAGCCCGCCGCACCGGCGGATCATCCTCTCGACGGCGTACACCGAGATGGGCATCGGGATCGCCGCGGGCTCGTTCCTGGGGAACCCGCAGGCCACGGTCTGGACCGTGGACCTGGCCGCGCCCTGAGCCTGGCTCCAGGTCTGGGACCAAACCACCCGTGCGCCGCCGTGCGTACCGGCGGCAGCGTGCACGCCGCTGACGAGCCCCAGACGAAGGAGACCCCCATGCCCCATCACGTCCTCAGACGGCGCCGACTGCCCCTCCTCGGGATGGCGGTCGCCGGAGTGGCGCTGCTCGGCCTCGCCCTGTCGAGCGCCTTCGGCGCCTCTCCCCCGACCACACGGTCTTTCGCATGTTCCCGAACCCGAGCACGCTGTCGTGTTCCGCGAACCCGAACAGCGACGCTGCCCACCAGCCGACCGTGCTCGTGCAGGTTCGACGCGGTGAGGACAACGACACCGCGGACGTCTTCCTGCAGAACTTCCGCCCGCACCTCGCCTTCGACCTGTTCACGATCCAGAACTCGAACCAGCTCGCGAACGGCGAGCCGAATCGCGCGACCGCGAACTTCGGCCTGGCGTGGTACCAGAGCGACATCGAGACGAACGGCACCGGCCGGGCCCACGTCACGATCAAGACCATCCTGCTGGACCAGATCTTCGGCTTCGACCCCGCCGTGGGCCTCGGGCCGACGAACACGTTCCATCTGGGCTTCTGGTTCAACAACCCGTCCGACTGCGGCGGGGCCGTCACGCCCTTCAACGGCGAGCATCACGCCGGCCCCCTGGCCTTCATCACGCGGCCCGATGCCCAGACCAACCTCGGCCCGCTGTGCGTCAACCCCAACGAGTCGACCGACCCCGTCACCTGCAACCCGTGAGGTGACCTCCCTCAGCCGTAGGCGCCCCGGGTGGGGCGCCTACGGCGCGAGGACGGCGCCGAGCTCGTCGCGCGAGGTGACCCGGAGCTTGCGATACGCCTGCGTGAGGTGGCTCTCCACGGTGCGGGCGGTGACGAACAGCGATTGCGCGATCTCCCGGTTGGTCGCCCCGGCGGCCGCGAGCTCGACGATCCGGCGCTCGCTCGGAGTGAGCGCGTCGACGCCGGTGAGGACGGGGCGGCGGGGCCGGGCTCCGGTCGCAAGGAGCTCCTCGTGCGCGCGAGCTGCCAGTGGCTCCGCGCCGCAGCGATGAGCGAGATCGAGCCCCGCTCGCAGCTCCGTCCGGGCCTCGCGCCGCCGGCCACGGCGCCGCAGCGCGGCGCCCAGCTCGATCCGGCTGCGCGCCAGCTCGAGGCGGGCCGGCGAACCGGCCAGGGCGCGCGGGCTCTCCGCCAGGAGCGCGACTCCCGCGTCGCCTCCCTGGGCCAGACCCGCGGTGCGCAGGGCCACGCCGAGCACGCGTGAGGCGCCGAAGGCACGGGCCAGCTCGAGGTCCCTGGCGGCGAGGGCCCGTGCTTCGTCCTCCTCCCCGCGAGCCAGATGGGCGACTGCCGCGTCGCTCCGCCACGAGGCCATGCACGGGCTCACGGCGTCCATTCCCTCAAGGCGGGCGCCGCAGGCCAGGAGGTCGTCGAGCCCTTCCTGGAGACGCCCCTGGGCGATGCGGAGCCGGCCTCGGGCTCCGAGCAGCAGCGTGGCGCCCAGCGAGGTCCGGTTCAGGAGGTCCTCGGCCCGGCCGTCGGCCTCCGCACGGGCGGCGGCCTCCGGGTCCCCTCGCTCGACGAGGGTGTCGATGAGCGTGGCCAGGAGGGACGGCTCGTACCAGCTGAGCTCCTCGAGGCCGCCGCCCTCGAGCGGCAGGCGCGCGTCCGCCTCCGCATCGGCCAGGCGGCCGAGGCGGAAGGCGTGGACGCCCAGGAAGTTGCAGGCGGCGGCGAAGCGCGGGACCGAGCCGAGGGCCTGAGCGTCCCGGAGGCTGGCCCGGAGGAACGCCTCGACCTCGTCCCACCGTTCGGCCCACAGGAGGGCGGCGCAGCCGTGGAAGAACAGGTTCGGATCGCCGGGGCCCGGCCATGGCCGCTCGGCCCCGTCGAGCGCGCGCCGGGCCAGGGCGGCTGCCCGCTCGGCCGGCGCGTTGGTCATCGCCGCCCGGACGGCACACACGGCGGCCACGGCGCGCGGCACCGTGCCCGTCTCCAGGCGCCGTTCGAGCCGCGCCACGTGGCCCTGGACCGAGCGTGCGGCCGCGGAGTCGAGCTGGGCCGTCCCGACCAGGGCGCCCTCGAACAGGAGGCCGAGCTGCTCGTCTCCCGCCAGCACGACCGCGGCCCGGTCGAAGACCTCGATCGCCCGTCCGGGCTGATTGACCAGCATCAGCGCCCGGCCCAGTATCAGAGCCGCGCGCGGCGGTCGTCTCGGCGGAGCCGCCGCTCTCCATGGCTTCCGCGAGATGACCGATGCCCGCGGCCTCGCCCGCATGCGTCTCGGCCGAGCCCAGCTCCCACAGCACATCGGCGCGGTCGGCCGCCGGTGGGGGCTCGGCCAGCGCGCGACGCAGGACAACGGCGGCCGAGTCCGGCGCGCCCCGGGCGACCGCATCCCGTCCCGCCGCCCGCAGGGCCTCGACGGCCCACGGGTCGCCGGCCGGTTCAGAGGCCAGGAGGTGCAGGGCCACGCGGCCGTCAGGCGCATGCTCGGCGGCCAGCCAGCGCGCGGCCTCGCCATGTCGCAGCGACCGGTCCGCCGTGCCCATCGACTGGTAGATGGCGTTGCCGATGATGGGGTGCGCGAAGGCCAGCGTGCGACCGCGGCCGAGGATGCCGGCGGCCACCAGCGCATCGGCGGCGGTGGCCGCCTTCGCCGGCGTGACGCCGGCCAGACCGGCGGCCTGCCGGAGCTCGGCGCGGCCGCCGAGGACGGCGAGGGCGCGGGCCAGCTCGGCCGCCTCAGGCGGTAGCTGGCCGAGGCGCAGGAGGATCGAGCGCGCCACGGTCCGCGGCCCGGCGTCGCGGACGGTGGCAGCCGCCTCGGCGTCCGGGACCGTTGCGGGCGGAAGGTCGCGCAGGAGCTCCTCCAGCAGGAACGGGACGCCGCCCGTCGCGGCGCGGCAGGAGGCGACGAAGGCCGCGGCGGGCGCGCTGTCCAGGCGGTCCTCGATCAGCTGTCGGGCGCCCTCGTCGCTCAGGGGAGCCGGCTGGATGAGCTCGGCCCCGGGGGCCTCGACGAGCAGGCGCGCCAGCGGGCCGTCCGGGGTGTCCACGGGCCGGGACGCCACGAGCAGGACGCACGGGAGCTCGTCGACGCGCCGGGCCAGATACGCGGCGAACCGCAGTGACGGCCCATCCGCCCAGTGAGCGTCGTCGATCGCCAGGAGCATCGGCGTGCGGGCGCTCAGGTTGGCGCACAGCCAGTAGAGCCCGTGCAGGACGGCGTAGGCGTGGTCGCGTGCGACCGGCGCCCCCTCGGATGGAGCGTCCGTGCTGAGCAGCGGGCCTGCGAGGGCCGCCGCGCCGGACAGGAGCTCGGCGGTCCCGTCGGGACCGGCGTCGCGCAGCGCCGGCTCGAGCAGCTGGCGAACGACGCCATAGGCGAAGTCACGTTCGAGCTCCCCGCCCCGGGCGCGGAGGGCGAGCATTCCGCGCTCACGCGCTGACTGGCGGGCAGTGGACAGGAGGCGCGTCTTGCCGATGCCGGCGGGGCCCTCGATGACGACGAGCGCCCCTCGCCCGTCCCGGGCGGCGTCCAGTGCCGCCTCGAGCGAGGCGATCTCGGCGTCGCGCTCGACGAGCGGCGCGGCGCGAGGGACGGTGGCCGTCCCGGGCTTCTGGGTGCCCATCTGCGCTGTCCACGCTAGGAGGCTCGCGCCCCGGCTTCAAGCCACCGGGGGGTCCCGGTGAAAGTCCGGGGGGGTATCCACGATGTGGAAATCACGCGCCCCCGGCACGCTGCCCGCATGGACGATGCCACCGGGCTCCCCACCTCCGCGTTGCTCGAGGCCTCGGGCCTGGGCGATCGCGACGCCTTCGCCGCCCTGTGCGAGCGCCTGCTTCGACCCGTGTACAGCGAGGCACGCCGCCGGTCCGGGGATTGCGCCCTGGCCGAGGACGCGACCCAGATCGTGTTCGAGAAGCTCTGGCGCTTCTCGCATCGCTTTGCCCCGGAGGCGGGCTCCGCGGAGGGGTGGATCTTCACCATCACGCGCAACACGGTGCGCGACCTGCAGCGCCGACGGGCCCGTGAGCTCCCCTCGCCCGACCTGCCCGATCTCGCCGAGGAGGAGGCACCCGAGGACTCGGACCGCGGGCACGACCCGCCCGTCGTCTTCCGCATCCACGCTGCCGTCCAGCGTCTGCCGGACCGGCTCCGGGAGCCGATCGAGCTCGCCTACTGGCACGGCCTGAGCCAGTCGGAGATCGCGAAGGCGATCGGGCTTCCCCTGGGAACGGTCAAGACGCGCACGCGGGCGGCGCTGAGCCGGCTGTCGGCCGAGCTCACGTCGGACGCGGCGATGCCGGTCGGCGCGAGGTAATTACGATGGCCGGCCGTGCTCAACTCGCTGACGCACTTCGTCTCGACCTCGAACTGGACCTACGTCTACCTGGTCGTGGTCTGCGCCCTGGACTCGATCCTGCCGGTGGTCCCGAGCGAGACGTCGGTGATCTTGGGAGGTGTGTTCGCCGGTTCGGGTGACCTGGTCCTCGGGCTGGTCATCCTCTCCGCCGCGGTCGGCGCGTTCATCGGCGACAACATCGCCTACTGGATCGGGCGCAAGGCCGGCCCCTGGATCGAGCGGCGGTTCTTCAGCGGCGACCGGGCCACGAGGCTCGAGTGGGCGAAGGACCAGATCACCAAGCGCGGCGGCTATCTGCTGGTGGTGGCGCGCTTCATCCCCGGCGGCCGCACGGCCGTCACCGTCAGCTGCGGGATCCTGCACTGGGAGTACCGGCGCTTCGTCTTCTTCGACGTGATCGCCGCGGTGCTGTGGGGGTCCTACGCGGCGTTGCTCGGGTACGCGGGCGGACGGGCCTTCGAGCGGCACCCGTGGCAGGGGTTCCTGGCGGCGTTCGTGGTCGCGCTGGCCGTGACCGGGGTCGTCGAGGCCTACCGGTGGTGGCGCGGGCGGCGGAAGGCGCGCACGGCCCGCGGCTGAGGGCCCCGAAGGCCATTCAGTCGCCCCTCGCCTCGGCGATCGAGCGCGGGAAGCGGGCGGGGCCGAAGCGCATGGCCCCGCTGGGCACCATCCAGCGGACGACCTTGACCGTGTGCCGGCCGGCTCGCACGCCGGGATCGTCGGCCTTGAGCTCGAGGGCCTGCTCGAGATCGAGGTTCAGGATCGACAGCCCGCGCAGCTCCTCGTCGAGGAGCGGGCCGGCCGCGAGCAGGTGCCCGGCCTCGTGCAGGTCGGCCAGGTGCGCCATGTGCTGGTTCTGCAGCTCGGCCGCTGCGCGCTCGTCGAGCTCGGGCGCGTCCGGTCGCAGCATGAGCAGGGAGATCGTGTACTCGTCGAACTTCATCTACGCCTCCTTGATCGTCTCGGCGATCCGCTCGGCGATCGCGAGCGTCGAGAGATTGGTGTTCGCGCGCGGGATCGTCGGCATGATCGAGGCGTCGGCGACGACCAGCCCGTCGATCCCCTGGACCCGGCCGTGCCCGTCGACCACCCGGCCGATGGCGCACGTCGCCACCGGGTGGAAGAAGCCACGGGCCGTCGCCCGGACGTGCGTCTCGGCATCGACCGCGCCGCCCGGGCGCGTCTCGCGGCCGGCGTAGGCCTGAATCGCCTCTCGACCCGTGAGCTCCCGGAGCGCCTCGACGCCCTCGATCAGCACGGCGGCGTCGCGCTCGTCCCTCAGGAACCCGTGGTCGATGGCCAGCGGCGCCCGCGGGTCGGGCGAGGTCAGGCGGACCGAGCCGCGAGAACGCGGCTTCATCGCGAACACCGCCGCGCTGACCTCGTAGCCCGCCTCGCTCGGGTCGAGCCCGGGGAAGTAGAAGAGGTCGCGCACGCCGGGTGGGCAGGTGCTGCTGGAGAGGGGCGCGGTGATCTGCGCCATGAACAGCGGGTGCGACCGCTCGAACTCCGCCGTCTCGTGCTGGAGGCGGTCGGTGCCCTCGAACCCGAGCCCCACGCCGACGTGATCGGTCAGCCCTTCTCCGACCGGCAGGCCCCGTTCCGCGCCGATGCCCGAGCGCAGCAGCACGCCGGGGGAGCCGTACGCGCCGGCGGCGAGCACGACGGTGTGCGCCCGGAGATCGCCTGCCGCCGTGGCCACGCCGACCGCCCGATCGCCGCTCAGCAGCACCCGGTCGACGAGCGTGTCGGCCACGATCGTGAGGTTCGCGCGCGGCCGGGCGGGATCGAGGTAGGCGAAGGCGGCGTTCCAGCGGACGGTCCCGATCTCGTTGACGGCGTGCAGGATCGTGTCCTTGCCGGCCGCCGTGGCGAAGGCCCGGTGCCAGGGCGAGAGCTCCTCCGGGGCGATCCGCCGCGTCCGCATCTCGCGCAGGGCCCGCTCGAGGTACGGCGCGATCGTCGCGTGACTCCAGCCGTGCCCCCACTCGTCGTAGTCGGAGGGCGCGCCCGCGAGCAGGACGCACGCGTTGTGCGCCGAGCAGCCGCCCATGATCCGGGCGCGCAGCTGGGAGCGGTCCTCGCGATCGGTCTCCCACGAGTGCGAGAAGGCGAGCCGGCGCGCGTCGAGGATGTCCTCGGGCCAGCGTCCGTCGACGTAGGGCCCGTAGTCGGGACCTGCCTCGACCAGGCAGATGGTGCGCCCGCCCTCGCTCAGACGGGCGGCCAGCACGCAGCCGGCGGAGCCACCACCCACCACGAGCACGTCGAACGTTGTGCGAACCACGCCGCGGACGGTAACCATTCCGGCCATGAGCGCCGAATTCGTGCTTGACACCCCCGTCGTGCGGGCATTCGTGTCGGACGTGCAGGAGGCGATCGCCGCCGCACCTTCGCCGGAAGCGGCCTGCGGGGCGATCCGGCCGCACTTCGCCGATCTGCTGGCCGACCCGGACTGGCTGCCGGCCGAGTACCAGGCCGCGGCGCCGGAGAGCGGGATGGGCGGCGGCATCGGCCAGTGGCTTCTCTACCGGGCCGATGACGGCTCGCTCTCGCTCTTCTCCCTCGTCGTGCCGTCGAGCTCGGAGACGCCGATCCACGATCACCTGGCGTGGGGCCTGGTCGGTCTCTACCGCGGGACGCAGGACGAGGAGATCTACGCGCCGCGACCGGACGGCCTCGAGCTCGTGGAGCGCCGGTCGCTGGGGCCGGGTGACTTCTACGCCCTGATCCCGCCGCAGGACGACATCCACCGCGTGCGGACCACGTCGGCCGAGACGTCCGTCTCGATCCACCTGCTGACCAACGACACCGGCTGCGTGTGGCGGCACGCCTACGACGCGGAGTCGGGCGAGGCACGGCCGTTCCGGTCGGGTTACGTCAACGTCCGCTGTGAGTGAGCCGCACCTCTTTCGCGTGATCCTGCCCGTCTCTGACATCGAGGCGGCGGCGTCCACCTACGCCCACCTGCTTGGCATGCCCGGGACACGCGTGTCTCCCGGCCGCCACTACTTCGACTGCGGAGGAACGATCCTCGCCTGCTACGACGCGCTCGGAGACGGCGATCCCGAGGCCGTCGGGCCAAATCCTCAACCCGTGTACCTCAGCGTGCATGACCTGGACGCTGTTCACGCGCGAGCGGCGCAAGCCGGGTGCCGCGAGCTCACGGACATCAAGGTGCAGCCATGGGGGGAGCGGAGCTTTTACGCCATCGACCACTTCGGGAATCCAGTCTGCTGGGTCGATTCGCGCACGCTCTTCACCGGAACGAGCGTCTTCACGCCGCCACCCGCGTGATCGACGCATGCGCCCGTTCGGGATCGCCGAGAACGGGAAGGTCAACGTGCCCTGCGACGGATAGAGCGCCGCCATTCCTATCATCAAGCTCGGGCGTGAAGACCGAAACCGTCGCTGTCATCTCGGATGTGCACGCGAACGCCGTCGCCCTGGCAGCGGTTCTGGCGGATGCACGACGAGCCGAACCCGACCTGTACGTCTTCGGTGGGGACCTGACTTGGGGCCCGGAGCCCGAGGAGACCCGCGCGCTCCTGCGTGAGGTGGAAGAACGGTCGATCTTCGTTCGCGGCAACGCCGAGCGAACGCTGTCGGAGATCGGCGCGGCAGCAGGAAACGACGACGCCGGCGAGCTGACCGAGCGCGAGCGGTGGATGTTCGAGCAGCACACGCAGGAGACCCTCTCCTTCCTGGAGACGTTCGTCCCGGCGGCCGTCGTCGAGATCGCGGGCTTGGGCCCGGTCCGCTTCTGCCACGGGTCCCCCCGGAGTGACGAGGAGCTGATCACCTTCCGGACGCCGGAGGAGCGACTCGAGGCAGCGATGGCGGGTGTACCCGAGCGCGTCCTGGTCAGCGCGCACACGCACCTTCAGTTCGACCGCACGGTCGGCAACCTCCGGTCCATCAACCCTGGCAGCGTCGGCATGGCCTACGAGTCGAGCCCCGGAGGGGCCTACTGGGCAGTCCTCGGCCCTGAGGTCGTGCTCCGTCGGACCGCGTTCGATGTCGACGAGGCCGCACGCCGCTACCGGGCGACCGACGACCCTCTGGCGGGGGAGATGGCCGACTACCTGTTCAACGCGCCCGGCCGTGAAGAGGTCGCCGAGCACGCCGAGTCACACGTCTTCCGCTCTTGAAGGAGTACTACGACAGGCGTGCGGCGGAATACGACGCCACGTCCCACGAGCTCGCGCGATCCGACCCGGCGACGGCCGGCGACGCGATCGAGCTCGAGGCGGCGATCGCATCGCTTCCACCCGGGCGCATCCTCGACGTCGCATGCGGAACAGGCTGGCTGACACGGCTGCTCCGAGGGCGCGTGGTCGGGCTCGACCAGAGCGAAGCCATGTTGCGCCTTGCCGAGGGGCGTCTACCCGACGCGGTGTTCGTACGAGCCGAGGTACCGCCCCTGCCGTTCCCGAGCAACTCCTTCGATCTGGTGTTCAGCAGCCACTTCTACGGTCACCTCGACATGGAGACCGGACACGAGCTCATGGTTGAGGCAGGGCGCGTGGCGGCCGAGGTCGTGATCGTCGAAGAGGCATGGCGACCCGGCCTGCCGGACCGGCCCACCATCGAACGACGGACGCTCGAGGACGGGAGCACCCACGACGTCTACAAGCGGTACTTCACGGCCTCCGGCCTTGCCGCCGAGTTGGAAGGCGCCGTTCTGCTCGACACGCCGTCGCTCGTCGCGGTGAGAACGGACTTCGCCGTCACGTAGCGGTGCGGAGGCGCGGTCGTCTGCCGCTACAGCCCGTCGAGAAGGGTGCGCAGCGTCTCGGTGTAGTCGTCGAGCGCCACACGGCCCCGGCTGGTGACGGCGACCGACGTGCGCGATGCGGTGCCGTTGCCGCTCTTCTCGCTGGTGACGTAGCCGGCGTCCTCGAGCTTGCGCAGGTGGGTGATGAGGTTGCCGGGGGTGAGGTCGAGGATGTCCTGCAGACGGGTGAACGAGAGCGTGTCTCCATCGGGCAGCGCCGCCAGCGTCGCCGCGATCCGCAGCCGCGCGGGGGCATGGATCACCGGGTCGAGCGGTTCGGCGCTCATCCCCGCACGCTCACGCGTGGCGCTGCCACGCGAGCGCGACGGAGCGACCGACGATCAGGACGAACAGGCCGGCGCCGGCCACCGCCCACGCACCAACGGGGCCCGCGAACGACGCGGCGACACCGGTCGCGACGGCGGCGAGTCCGGTGCCGAGCATCACCCAGTCCTCCTTCGCGGCCCCGATCCCTGCAACCGTCCCGCCGACGATGACGAGCGGCGCAGCGGCGGGCCACACCCCGTACACGATCCAGTCGCCGGCGCCGTCGTAGCGCAGCGCTCCCTGGAACGTGGCCGCGGCGATGTACGCCGCCACGACAGCCACTCCTTGGGCCTTCATCTGCCGCCGTGACCGGCCGCCGACGCCGGCCGTCGCCCGCCGGAGAATCATCGCGCTGGCGGCGATCGTCACGGCGACGGCGGAGTAGACGGCGGCGATCGCGGCGCCGCTCGGGCCCGTGTAGGGGTGCTGTCCCCGCACGGACAGCCATAGCGCCAGGTAGCCGCCGAAGACGACGGCCCCCATGAGCGCCGACAGCAGGGGCGGTTGGAGGTCGAACTGGCGCCGCGCCTCGCGCCTGGTCTGGGCCAGCAGGGTCGCCGCCTCCGCCGGGTCGAGGGCGTCGCCGTTTCCGCCGGTCCCGCCCTCGCTCACGTCGCGCGTTCCGTTCACCGTGGCGCTCCTTCGTCCTTTACTTTGTACTGCAAAGCTAGCGCGCTTTGTGGGGCAAAGTCAAGTGCCGGGGGGACAAGCGTCCCGTGACGTTTCGCGACGGCCAATCGAGCCGTCCGTAGGATTGCGCCATGCCGTTCACGCTCAGGAACCTCAGGGAGGATCTGGAGGACCTCGGCCCGAGATTCGACGGCGCGCCGGACCTGGAGTTCCGCTCGGCGACCGAGGCGCTCGAGCTCGAGAACTCCGGCCTGAGCTACCAGCGCGTCCCGCCCGGCTATCGCTTTCCGTACGGCCATACACACAAGAAGCAAGAGGAGGTGTACGTGGTCCTGCGCGGGAGCGGGCGGATGAAGGTCGACGACGAGATCGTCGAGCTCAAGGAATGGGACGCCGTGCGCGTCCCGCCCGGTGCGTGGCGAGGCTACGAGGCCGGGCCGGAGGGCCTCGAGATCCTCGTCATCGGCGCGCCCAATCTCGGCGAGGCTCAGCGCGAAGACGTCGATGGCCAGCGCGACTGGTGGGCTGACTAGAGCGAACGTGAAGCGAGGAGAAATGCGCCCGGTAGGGATCGAACCTGGCTGGAAATCGGCATGTTTTCAGGCTCGAGGACAGCACCGGGGGCGGCACCGACTGAGCACGTCTCGCACATACAGCCCATTTCTCACGACTTCCCGAGTAGCTCGCCGTAATCGAGCTCGTCCTCGCTCACGAGGACGTCGGAGTACGTGTTCGCGGTCACGGCGAGGTTGCGCTGCCCGACGTGCTCACCGATCCGCGCCCATGGGATCCCTGCGAGGTGCATGAGCGAGATCCGCCGGTGCCGCAGGTCGTGCCGCGAGAACGTTGGGACACCCGCCGCAGTGCAGGCACGCCTGATCGCCGTGCGGAACTTGTCGGCGCCGAACCCGTGGAACACGCGGCGGTCAGGAACACGGTCATCGCGGGACACGAGCCCACATGCAGCGTCGAAGACGATCGGCGGGACCGCCACTCAGCGGCCGCGCCGGATTTTGGAGACGGCCGCAGACACACGCCAGCGCCCGCGCGCTCGTCCACGTCACCCCAGGTGAGCGCCTCCAGTTCTCCCAACCGCATGCCCGTCGCATCGAGAACCATGAGCGGCAGCCGGTAGCGCGCGGGCAAGAGGGGATGCACAGCAAGGACGTGTTCGGCCGTCGGCGGGACGATCTCCGGGCGCTCCTCTCTCGGGAGCCGGACGCGGAGCTTGTCGCGAGCCGGGTTCGGCTGAACCCCTTCGGCGCCGAGGACCACGGCGAGCACGAGCACGCTCTTGCGCACTGTCTCTCGCGCCTTGCCCTTCGCGCTGAGCGCCGCTACGAGGTCGGCGGCGTCCGCGGGCGCCATCGTGTCGACTCGGCGGTCGCCGAGGACCGGAAGGATCAGGCGGACGGTGCTCCGGTGCTGGAGGCGCGTGTTCGCCGCGACATCGACCCGGCTGGCCTACCAGCGGGCAGCAGCGTCGCGAAGGGTCGGCGCAGCGGGCTGCGCCAGTGGCGAATCCGATCTCGGGACTCGACCGCCTCGGATTGCGGGTCTCGGGTCTCAGAGAAGACCCAGTATTTGGCTATACGAGCCTCGCCCGAGAGGCGTAATGTGTGTTTTGATGCGAACGCCGCGCGCACTGCTCCTCGCCCTCGGGCTCCTGGCCGTGAGCGCGACGCCGGCGCTCGGGGCGGGCTTCGGGCGCGTATTCCAGTCGCCGTCGCACGACATCCGCTGCCGGCTGCACGCCACCCCCCACGTCTCGTGGTCGATCGAGTGCGGCCTGATGAGTACCGGCCAGACCCTGCTCGTGAAGGGGGGCTTCCCCGCGTGGGTATCCCGGCAGCAGGGCGCCGGGTGGGTGTACAAGATGGCCCAGCCGACGTTCACGTTGCCGTACGCAAGGCCCCTGTTTTTCTTCGGGACGACCTGCTGGTCGCAGTCGAACGGCGAGCGGTGCCTCCACGGCTCGCACGGCGTGTTCGTCAGCCGCGTCAGCGGCTATCGGTCGGCCGTGTGGTGAGGGCGCTGGGCCCCTGAGCCGGACCGGCGTCCTCGTTGAGGTTCGAGGCGCGGGAGCGCGACGCCGGCACTTCGTGGCCCAAGATCGCAGCGGGCCTAAACGCCGACGGCATCGCCACCGCGAACGGCGGCAAGCAGTGGTGGGTGAGTTCCGTCCAAGCGGCCTATCGCGGCGCCACGCGCGACGCCTCGGCCGCGTAGCTCCCACCCACTACGGCCGCGTGACGAAATGCGCGCAGCGCCTGACGGAGGACGCCTCAAAGGCCGATTCGTTACGGCTCCGCTGTGACGCTACCCACCTTTCGTTTCACGAACGGGCGAGGCCGCTGCAACGTTGGTCTTCCTCATGGAACGCCCCCGCTCGTTGGGTGGGCTAGTTGGAGGCAGGAAGCGCTCTACGCGGCGCCGCTGGATCAATCCGACCAAGCGCGAGGTCGATCGCCTGTTGGTGGGACATCGCCGCTCCCGTGGCGAGTTCCGACGCGAGCTGCTCCGGCCCGAGCGCGTCACGCAGGCTCGCCAGCATGCGCTCCTCGAGCCCCATGTCGTGCCAGGCGCTGGCGGCGCCGAGGTGCGATTGCAGCTCCTTCATCCGGCCGAACAGGCGCGCTGCGGCGACGGTGTCGCCGGCCTCGGCTTCGTACGCGGCGATGCCGAGCAGTGCGTGGAGCTCGCTTTCGACGAGACCGAGCTCCTCGGCGGCGGCCAACCCGCGGCGGTAGAGCTCGTGCGCGCGGGCGAGGTCACCCAGCCCGTGTGTCGCGAAGCCGAGGTTCGTGAGCTCCCGCGCAGCCCGGCCAGGGCCAACCGGATCGGCTCCCGGCGGCGGCAATCCCGGGGGGCACATGGGGGGCACAACCCGGCCATTCCTGGCATGCATGACACCCCCGGTTGGCTCAACCACGCCCTTTCCGCTCAGCCAGGAGGCCCCAAATGCGCCCGGTAGGGATCGAACCTACGGCCTTGCGCTCCGGAGGCGCACGCTCTATCCACTGAGCTACGGGCGCGCACGGAGGACGGTAGCAGCCGCCCGTGCCCGAGAACTCCCCGGCCCGCGCACGCAGCCATGCGGGCCATCACGGGATCGCAACAGAGCTGACCGAAGTCCTTACAGCTCTCGCACCGATCGCTCATCCCCGCTGGTTATCCCTAGTTCAGACGGTGATCGCGCAATCCCCGGCGATCGCCTGGTGACGGGAAACCAGCGCAAGGAGGAAGCATGGTTCGGGGAGCACGTCTCGTACTCGCGCTCGCGGGTCTGGCCGCCGCAATGGTTGTCGCGGCACCTGCTGGAGCGCATGCAACGCACAACGTGAAGCCCAACTGGCGATGGCATCACCAGGGGGTCGCCTACGTCTTCCGCGGCACGCTGGCCAGCGACGCCACGGCCACCTCGGTGACGCTGAACGTCACCGGCGGGAACCGGCCGGCGCTCCGCGCGCTGCTCGGTCATTCCGGCACGGTGAGCTTCACGACGAACGGCAACACCAAGTACATCCTGTGGACTGCGAACAGCGGCGGGACGAACAACATCCCCGCGCTCGGCAGCTACACGAACCTGAAGTCCGGTGACCGCGTGCAGGTCACGGTTCGCGGCTTCCGCGGCGAGGGCCTCGGGGCCATCACATCCACGCCGGCCAAGCGCGTGGGCGACTGGGCGAACGCCATCCGCCCGCCCGGTGTCCTCTATCTGTTCGCCGGCAAGGTGACGGCCGTGGACACGTCCACCGGCAAGATCACCATCGACGTCCGGCGCGGCAACCGGCGCGCCCTCAAGCTCCTGCTCGGGCAGAACCAGAGCCAGACGTTCACGTTCGGCACGGACACGGTGTTCCTGCACTGGGACGCCTCGGGCCCGCACCTGATCAGCCCGCAGGCCGTGCAGATCGGCGATCCGCTGACCATCCGCGTCCGCACCGCTCCGAAGAGCGACCTGACGTCCGTCGAGGCCACCCCGGCCTGGCGCGTCAACGACCATGAGCCGCAGGCCTCGATCATGGCCGACCAGAACTCGTAGGTTCCCCCACCTACCTGCGAGGCACGGAGGCCGCCCCAACGCGGGGCGGCCTCCGCCGTTTTCGCTACGGTCCTCGCCATGCACCGGCTGTGGGCGCCCTGGCGGCTGGAGTACGTCGGGAAGGACGACCAGGGCGACGGATGCGTCTTCTGCCGGGCCCTCGAGCAGGACGACGACGACGCCCTGATCGTCCACCGCGGCCGGACGGCCTTCGTGCTCCTCAACCGCTACCCCTACGCGAGCGCGCACCTGATGGTGGCCCCGACGCGGCACCTGGCCGCCCCGGGCGAGCTGGCGCCCGACGAGCGGGCGGAGGTGTGGGAGCTCCTCGACCGCTCGCTCGGCGCGCTGGACCGGGCCTTCGCGCCGCACGGCCACAACGCCGGCTTCAACCTGGGGCGCGCGGCCGGCGCCGGCGTCGAGGGCCACCTCCACCTGCACGTCGTGCCGCGCTGGTCGGGCGACACCAACTTCATGCCCGTCCTGGCCGACGTCCGGGTCATGCCGCAGCACCTCTTGGAGACCCTCGCTAGCCTCCGCGAGGCATGGGAGTAGCAAGCTCTCACGCGAGGCTGCCGCTGGCCCTGCTGGCGGTGGCGGTCCTCGCCACCGGCTGCGGCGGCCGCTCCCGGACCGATCGCTATCGCGGCGACGTCAACGGGATCAAGGCCTCATATGAGCCGAGCCTGCAGTCGCTCGAGACCCAGCTGCGGGCCGACGTGCGCGCCCACCGCAACGTCGCCGCCGCGAGCATCGCCGCCCGGTCGGCGGTCCTGTACGGACGACTCGCCGCGGGAGTGGCCCACCTGACGCCGCCCGCCTCGATCCACAAGGAGGCGCAACGGCTGGTCCGGGCCTTCCAGGGCTTCGCCGACAGCGTGGCCTCGTACGGGCTCGCGCTGCGCATCGGCGACACGGCCGGGGCGCGCAAGGCGCTCGACCAGTTCTCGGCCGCCCAGCGCCAGGAGATCTCCGCCATCAACGCCCTGAACGGGGCGAAGTGACCCTCTCGCCCGACGTCTTCAAGGCCTACGACGTGCGCGGCCTGGTGCCGCAGGAGCTCGACGCCGACGGCGCCTACCGCATCGGACGGGCCTACGTGGACGAGTTCGAGCCGCGCCGCATCGCCGTCGGCCACGACATGCGGCTGTCGTCGGAGGAGCTCTCGGAGGCGGCCATCAGGGGCGCGCTCGAGGCCGGCTGCGACGTCGACGACATCGGCCTCTGCGGCACCGAGATGCTGTACTTCGCCGTCGGCGAGTACGGCTACGAGGGCGGGTTCACGATCACCGCCTCGCACAACCCGGCCGAGTACAACGGCCTCAAGATGGTGCGGCGGGGCGCCCTGCCCGTCGGAGGCGACTCGGGGCTCGACCGCGTGCGCGACCGGGCCCTGGCCGGCGACTTCAAGGAGCCGGCGCGGCGCGGAGAGCGGCAGGAGCGCGATATCCGGCAGGCCTTCGCGGAGCGCTGCCTGGCGTTCGTGGAGCCGGGCTCGGTCGCACCCCTGAGCGTCGTCATCGACGCCTCGAACGGCATGGGCGGCTACATGCTCGAGCCCATCCTCGACCGCCTGCCGATCAAGGCGGAACGGGCCCACTTCGAGCCCGACGGGCGCTTCCCCAACGGGCAGCCGAACCCCCTCCTGCCCGAGAACCGCACCTTCATCATCGGCGAGGTCAAGCGGACCAGAGCCGACCTCGGCATCGCCTTCGACGGCGACGCCGACCGCTGCTTCTTCATCGACGACACGGCCGAGTTCGTCCCCGGCGACTTCATCACCACGCTCATCGCCGCCTCGATGCTCGAGCGCCACCCGGGCGAGACGATCCTCTACGACGTCCGCGCGTCCTGGGCAGTGCGAGACACCGTGGCCCGGCTCGGCGGCCGGGCGGTCGCGTCCCGCGTCGGGCACGCGTTCATCAAGCACCGGCTGCGCCAGGAGAACGCCATCTTCGCCGGCGAGGTGTCGGGCCACTACTACTTCCGCGACTTCTACGGCGTCGACACCGGGGTGGTCCCGGCGCTGATCATGCTCGAGCTCGTCTCGCGAGGCGGGCCGCTGTCGGCCCAGCTCGAGCCGCTTCACGCCCACTACCACCTCTCCGGCGAGATCAACACGACGGTGGACGACGTCCCGCTGCGCCTGCAGGAGATCAAGGAGCGCTTCGGGCCCACGGGCGAGGGCGGGGAGCTCTCGCACGTCGACGGCGTGTCGGTCATCTTCTCCGAGTGGCACTTCAACGTGCGCCCGTCGAACACGGAGCCCCTCCTTCGCCTCAACCTCGAGTCCATCGTCTCGGAGGAGCACATGGCGGCGAAGCGGGACGAGGTCCTGGCCGTCATCCGCGGGTGATGCCGCTGGAACGCCTCGCCGCGGCCGCGGGCCCGACCGACGCGCAGCCGCCGTTCCGCTTCTCCGCCGTCCTGCGCGTCGGGTTCGACGAGACCGACGCGCAGGCCGTCGTCTACTACGGCCGCTATCTCCCCTACTTCGACCGGGCGCGGGTCGAGTATCTGCGCCACCTCGGCCTCCTGGCCAGCGGGCTGCAGCGCGGCGTCGAGTTCGTCATGCGCCGGTCGGTCTGCGAGTACACGTCGCCCGCGCGCTTCGACGACCCGCTCGAGGTCTTCATCCGAACGGCCACCATCGGCCGCACGTCGACCCGCTTCGACTACCGGGTCCACCACGGCCTGGACGGACGCCTCCTGACCACCGCCGAGCAGACGCTGGTCCTCATCGGGGCCGCCGACCGGCGCCCGTTCCCGATCCCAGACGACTATCGCACGGTCATCGAAACCTTCGAGGAGCCGACGGCATGAGCCTGGGCTCGGAGGCCACCCGCGCGGCGGCGCTCGAGACGATCGAGGCGGTGGCGGCCCGCGAGACGGAGGCGGACGAGGTGCTCCGCGCCTCCGTGGGCGCCCTCGCCGAGCAGCTCGAGGCGCGCTGGGTCGCCATCGCCTTCGTCGAGGACGGCCGGCTTCAGGTCGGTCCCGCGGCCGGTGACCTGCCCGACCCGCCCGCGGCGCCGCCGGTCTCCGAGCCGGTCCTCTACGACGGGGCCGAAGTGGCCGAGATCTGGATCGGGGCCGAAGCCCCCGTGGACGACGCCGACCGGGAGTTCCTGACCCGGGCGGCGCGGCTGCTGAGCCCGTACTGCCTCGTCGGGTGGGACACCGGCGGCCAGGCCTGGGAGGTGTGAGGGTGCCCTCGGCGCTGGTCCTCGGCGGGGTGGGGCTGATCGGCCGGGCAGCCGCGCCCGCCCTGGCTGCGCACGGCTTCGACGTCACCGTCGCCCACCGCGGCAACACGGCCGCACCGGAGGTCGTGACGGACGTGGCCCGCGTCGTCCATCTCGACCGCGAGGACGACCCCGCCCTGCGCCGGGCTCTCGGGGGCGGCGTGGATGTGGTGGTGGACATCGTCTGCATGCGGCCGGCGCACGCCGGCCAGCTGCGGGCGCTCGGCGACCTGGTCGGCTCCCTGGTCGTCATCTCGAGCGCTGCCGTCTACGTCGACGACGAGGGCCGCGAGTTCCTGAACGACGAGGCCGCCCGTCCGCCCATCCCCGTCCCTGAGGGCCAACGGCGGGCCGACCCCGACGACGAGACCTATGCTGGGCGGAAGCGGGCCATCGAGGACATCCTCCTCGCCGGCGACGCGCCCCCGACCACCGTCCTGCGGCCGGGGGCGATCTACGGGCCCGGCGACGTGGCCGCCCGGGAGTGGTACCTGGTCAAGCGCGTCCTCGACGGTCGCACCCGGCTGGTCCTCGCCTTTGGGGGCGAGTCGCGGTTCCACCAGACTGCCTCGGCCAACCTCGGCGAGCTGATCCGCCTGGCGGCCGCGCACCCCGGCCGGCGGGCCATGAACGCCGTCGACGCGGAGGCCTGGACCGTGCGCCAGACGGCGGCGGGCGTGGCCCGCGCGCTCGGCCACGCCTGGGACGAGGCCCTGCTCGACGGGCCGCCCCCGAGCGAGCAGGTCGGCAGCACGCCCTGGTCGGTGCCCAACCCGCTCGTGCTGGACATGGCCGCCGCGCGGCAGGAGCTCGGCTATGCGGACGTGATCGAGCACGAGGCGGCCGTGGCCGTCGCGGCCGAGTGGCTGGTCGAGGCGACCCGTGGCCGCGACTGGCGCGACGTCCTGCCCCGCGCCGCGACCTACTACGGCGAGCTCTTCGATTACGACGCCGAGGACGCGTTCCTGGCCGGTCGCCAGGATTGAGTCAGCGCAGCTGCCACTCGTCGCCGCGCATGATCGGGACCGCGGCCCCGCCGGTTTCGATGCCGTCGACCTCGATCTCGGGCCCGCCGATCATGAAGTCGGTGTGGATGCCGGAGATGTTGATGCCCGCGGCCTCCCGCTCCGCCGGCGTCATCTCACTGCCGCCGCGGACGTAGGCGGGATAGGCGCCGCCGTAGGCCACGTGGCAGGTGACGTTCTCGTCGAACAGCGTGTCGTGGAAGACGAGGCCGGTCTCGGCCACGCGGGAGCTGCCGTCCACCAGGGCCAGCTCGCCCAGACGGCGCGCGCCCTCATCGAGGGTGAGATCCCGCTCCACGAGCTCGGCGCCCTCCTCCGCCCTCACCTCCACCACGCGCCCCGCGTCGAACCGCATCTCCAGCCCGCGGACGACGCCGCTGTCCTTGCTCAGGGTCCGGGTCGAGCGGACGGTGCCCTCCGTCCGCAGGCGATCGGGCGTCGTGGTGACCTCCTCCGTCGGGAGATTGGCCACGAACGGCCGGCCCCAGCCGGTCGTCGAGCTGCCGCCGGACCAGATCGAGCCGGCCAGGAGACCGACCTGCAGATCCGTCCCCGGGCCACGGAAGCGCACGCTGTCGAATCGCCGCTCGTTGAGCTGGCGCGAGCGGGTGCCGAGCCGCTCCACGTGCTCGGCCCAGGCAGCCACGGGATCGGGCTCGTCGAGGCGCACCGCGTGAGCCAGCGCGTCCCACAGCCGCTCCACGTCCGGAGCTCCGAGCACCATCTCCGCCCACTCGGGGGTCGGGCAGGCGGCCACCGTCCAGTTCACCTCGGTGCCGCTCGAGATGCGGAAGGACGAGGGCAGCCGCGGCATCCGGTCGCGGGCCGCCCGGGCGGGATCGACGCCGGCGAACGGATCGCCGCCGGGATTGCCGCTCAGCAGAGCGATGCGGGCGGTGCGGTTCGCCAGGGCCCACTCGTTGCGCGCGTCGAGCCACGGCGGCGTCCAGTCGAGGGTGTTCTCGGGTGCGTGCGCCACGCGGCTGCGCTTGACGTCCTGGTCCCAGTGCCAGACATCGACGTACCTCGCTCCTGCCTCGTACGCGGCCCGCACCACCTCGCGGACCAGTGGGACGTAGGCGATGTGCGCGTTCACGAGCACGTCCTGGCCGGGGGCGACGTTGGCGCCGACGCGAACGATGAGATCCGCATAGGCCGCGAGCCGCGCCTGCACTCCTGCGGTGGGCGTCACAGCCGCCACTCGCCGTCCCGCACGATCGCGGTCGCCCGGCCCGACTCGTCCAGGCCGTCCACCTCCACCTCGGCGCTGCCGATGACGATGTCGGTGTGCCGCGCCGAGCTGTTGCCGCCGGCCGCCGCCATCTCCTCCTCGCCGGGACCCCAGTCGGGAGAGAACGCCTGCCCGATGCCGTGGCCGTAGGCGATGTGCGAGCCGGCGTTCTCGTCGAGCAGCGTGGAGAGGTATGTGCGCCCGGTGCGGCCGATCCGCGTCGACCCGTCCACCAGCGCCACCTCGCCGAGCCGGGAGGCTCCGGGGTCGACGGCCATCTCGGCCCGGACGATGTCCGCGCCGGTGTCCGCCCGAAGCTCGACGCAACGCCCGTCTTGGAAGCGCAGCTCGAGGCCTCGCACCACGGAGCCGGAGAGGGCCATCGGCCGGGTCGCGCGCGCCGTGCCCTCGGTCCGGCGGGGATCGGGCGTCGTGAACACCTCCTCGGTGGGCAGGTTGACCACGTTGGCGCGCCCGGACAGGGTCCGCTCCGCCGCGGTGCACCACAGGGCCCCGGGCAGGAGGCCCACCGTCAGGTCCGTGCCGGGGCCGCGAAAGCGCAGGGCGTCGAAGGCCCGCTGGTCGAGGCCGGCCGCGCGCGCGGCCAGGTGGTCGATGTGGTCGCGCCAGGCCGTCAGCGGCTCGGGCTCGTCCAGCCGCACGAAATGGGCGACCTCCTGCCACAGGCGCTCGACGTCGGGCTCCCCGTAGACGGCCTCGGCCCAGCCCGGGCTGGGGCAGGCCACGATCACCCAGGGCATCCGCCCCGTGCGCTGCTCGCGCCCGGTGGCGGCGATCTTCGGCGTCATGTCCAGGCCGGCGCGGCGCTCGTCCACCCCGGCCAGCAGGTCCGGCTCGGGGTCGCCGCGGATGGAGACCAGCGCGCCGCCCACCTCGCCCACGCGCTCGATGCGCTCGTCGAGCCATGGCGGCGTCCAGGAGAGGCTGTCCTCGGGCGCGTGCTCGACCCGGGCGCGCTTGTGGTGGGCGTCCCAGTACCAGATGTCGACGTACCGGGCCCCGGCCGCATAGGCGGCCTCAGCCACGGCGCGGGCGAGCGACGCGTGCTCGACGTGGGCGTCGATGGCCACGTCCTGCCCCGGCGCGAGGTTCACTCCGACATGGATGGCGACCTGGGCGTAGGCGGCCAGGAGATCGTCGCCCGTGAGCGGAATCAGAGGCCCTGGGTGAAGGTCGTGTCGGCCGCCGCCTGGGGCGGGGCGGCCGTCGCCGGCACGGTGCGAGACGAGGCGCACCAGGTGGCCCGGGTCGTTGATGCCGACGAAGACGAAGTTGAAGTCGTCACCGCCGGCCGTGTCGAAATCGACGTTGCCGACGGACAGCATGCGCTGGAGCATGCTCTGGTCGGTGTTCACGTTCTGGATCCGGTCGCGGTGCGTCGAGCGCTCGTGCCGGTTGAGGATGCCGCGCCGGACGTAGATCCGCTGGTCGGTGACGATGTACAGCGTCCCCACCCGGATGAGCCATCCGACCAGAAGGACGATCAGGAGCAGCACCACCGTGATCGGCCAGAACGTGGTCGTACGGGCGTTGACATTGCCGGCGCTCGAGATGATCTGCGCCAGCACGCCGGGGACGAGGGCGAGCAGCCCCCACTTGATGTAGAAGGCCACCATCGACCGCCATGACGGCCGCCCCCGCCAGAGCACCGTCTCCCCCTCCAGCAGCTCCACGCATCTGAATCTACCAGTGCCCGCCGGGGCCGTCGCCGGCCGACGGGTGCAGGAACGGGACGGCACCGTCCCAGCCGCGGCGCAGGATCTCCACGAGTGAGGGCGGCGAGATGAGGGTGACGGGTCCGGCCGGACGCGCCTCGCGCTCGAGGTAGCCGGCCGGGCTCCAGCGCAGCAGCGCATCTCCGAGCACGATCCAGGGCACCCCATCACGGAGCACGAAGGCGCCGTCGGGCAGGCCCGCGAGGGGCACGCCGGGGTGCAGCCGTCGTCCGCCGCGTGGCCGGACGCGCTCTGCGTGCAGCTGGTCGTCCATCGCGTCGGCGCCGCGGCGGCCGGGATGGAGCTCCTGCCAGCGCGCGGCAAAGCGGTTGTAGTCCTCCCGCCGGCACAGGGCGCACGGGCGGTGGCCCGCCGCGAAGGCGGTGGCCTCGTCCAGGAAGAAGAGCTCGGTGAAGCGGCCGGGCTGCATGAGGGGCGCCCGGTGCCAACCTCGGAACTCGAGCCGGCAGGCGATCCAGCGCCGCACCGCGAACGACCGCCGGATGCGCCCCTCGGCGTCGTGGAGGCAGCCACGGTTGCCATACACGAGCCCGCGCGCGGGATCGGCCACGAGGTCGCCGAGCGGTGTGACGCGGTTCTGGCGGGGGCGATCGGCGATCGTGGCCACGGGCTACTGGCTCGGTCCGTGTCAGGAGATCGCGGTCTCGGGCTCGCGTCCGGCCAGGACCTGTGCCGCGCGTTCGAGCCAGCGGGCTGCCTTCATCGGCTCGAAGAGCGTCCGCGCCTCTTCGAGCAGCGGCGTCGCCTCCTCCCCGCGACCTGTCTCCACGAGCCAGCGACCGTAGTCGACGAGAACAGGTCCGAGCAGGGCGGCCTTGCCGAGATTGCGCGCCATGGCCAGCGCCAGCGCGTATTCCTCGGCGGCAGTGTCGTGCTCTTCTCTCGCCGCAGCCGCGTTGGCACGGATTCGCGCACGACTGAGCTCGACGGCGCGAGTTCGTCGTGCCGGTGGAATCGCGTCGATCAACGCCGCGACCGGAAGCGCGAGGCTGGGGTCCTGGAGATCGTGCGCCGCCGTGGCGGAGTCCTCGAGCGCCGGCTGGGCGAAGTCAACGAAGCCCTGAGCGAACAACTTCTGAGCAAGCTCCACGAGGAGGGGGACGGCATCGGCCGGCCGCTGCTCTCCGATCGCCACGACCACCCGTCGCCACATGGCGAGGGTCTGGAGCTGTATGTCGGTCGACCCATCGACGTCCGGCGAGATTCGCGCCATCCAAGTCTCGGCCCGCTCGGGATCAGAACGCGCGTATGCCGTGCGGGCGAGCCAGAGATACCCATGTACGTGACCCGGCACCGCCGACCTCTCCTCGAGGGGTAGCTCATCGGCGAGGGCGAACGCGCTGTCCCAGTCGCCGTCCCAGAGCAGCTCTCCGATCAGGCTCATGCCCAGTTGGACGGCGAACTGGCGGTCCCCTCGGCCGCGGGCAAGCTCGAAGCCCGCCTCGACGGCACGGCGTGCCTCATCGTGGCGGTCGTCGTTCAGCGCGACCACGGCGAGGTTGTTGTAGGCGCGCAGCGCCTGGGGGACGAGGTCATGCTCGAGCGCGATGGCGAGCGCCTCTCGAAGCAGCGCGCGCGACTCGTTGGGCCGTCCCGGCAGTAGCAACGCCTTCGTGTTCAGCGCCTCGGAGAGCACGACCGGGAAGCCGTGCCCTTCGGCAATCTCGAGCGCGAACTCGATGCGCTCTGCAGCAGTCTCGTCGTCGCCCTGGAAGTGGTGGATTCGCCCGGCTTCGGCGGCGAGCCGGGCGACGCTCGCGTCGAGCTCGCCCTGCGCCAGCACGGCCAGGGCGGGCTCGAGAAGCTCGAGCGCCTCCTCCCCTCGTCCGAGCTCCCAGAGAGCCAGGCTGAGCAGGGCCGTGGCGCGGGCAGCATCCTGTGGCAGTCCGGCATCGTCGAACCGCGCTCGCGCATCACGCAGTCTCTCCGCCGCCGCGGCTGCGTTGTTCGAGGCCAGCGCCATCTCGCCGGCACGCTCGAGCAACTGCGCCTGTTGATCCTCCGCGTCCGCGAGCCCTGCGGCGCGATCGAATGCCCGCCGCGCGTCCTCGGGCGCTGCGAGACCGGCGGCTCGTTCTCCCGCCCGGCAGAGCCAATCGCGCGCCTGTGCCTTGACGAGGTCGGCGTCGTCGGCTGAAGGGTCCGTGGCGTGCGCGTCGAGGTAGTGGGCCGCGATCACCTCCGCGATCTCATCCGCGTCGAGCGCCGCCTCGCGCTCCAGGAACCCGGCTGCCGCGAGATGCCGGGCCTTGCGATCACGCCGCGCCAGCGTCTCATACGCGACACGCTGGACGAGCGCCTGCAGAAAGCCATACTGGCCGCGTTCGGGCGAGCGCGGGTCGGTCTGGAGCGTGAGCAGCTCCTTCCGCACCAGAAGGGCGAGGATCGGCTCGAGGCCGGCCTCAGCGCTTCCCGACACCGCCGCGAGCCCGCGCTGGGTGAACGTTTTGCCGAGCACGGCCGCGTCCTCGAGCACGCGGCGTTCCGGCGGTTCGAGCCCATCGAGCCGGGCGGCGATCAGCGCATGCAGCGTCTCGGGTACCTCGAGGGCCTCGACCGGGCCACTCACCCGAAAGCCGTCACCGTCGCGCTCCAGCAACCCGCGGTCGAGCAGCATCCGCACCGTCTCGACGGCGTAGAGCGGGATGCCGTCGGCACGGTCGCGGATCGTCAGCCCCAGCTCCTTCGGCAGGCCGGGGACGAGCCCGTGGAGGAGCGACTCCATCGCCGCGTCGTCGAGGGGCTCGAGCGTCAGCGCAGTGGAGTTGCGGATCCGCGTGCCGAACGTCGGGTGGCGCTCGCCGAGCTCCGGCCGGGAGAGAGTGAGCACGTAGAGCGGATGGCTCCGCGACCAGTCGAGAAGGTACTCGACGAAGTCGAGCAGCGCAGCGTCGGCCCAGTGCAGATCTTCGAAGAGCAAGACGACCGGGCCGGTCTCCGCCATCCGCTCGAAGAACAGACGCCAGGCCGAGTGGAGATCCTCCCGGTCCGGCGCGACCCGGTCCGTCAGCCCGAGGACATGCTGGAGGCGGGGCTCCACCCACTCGCGCTCGTCCGCGTCGGGTACGTGCTCCTCGATCGTCGCGTGCAGCTTCGCCAGCGCCTCCTCCGGTGGATCGTCCTCCGCGATGCGGGCGCGCATCCGCACCATCTCGGCGAGCGCCCAGTACGCGACGCCGTCGCCATACGAGAGGCAGCGGCCCCGATGCCACCAGACGTTGTCCACGAGGCCGTCGATGTACTTCTCGAACTCCCAGGCCAGGCGCGACTTGCCGATGCCGGCCACACCGACCACCGCGACGAGGCTCGCGCGCCGGTCGTCCGCGGTCGCGTGGAACAAGTCCTTGACGAGCCGGAACTCCCGGTCGCGGCCGACGAACGGCGCCTCGAGCCCGATCGAGCGACCCTCTCCGCGTCTCGACCCGACGACTCGCGACGCACGCCAGAGCTGGACCGGCTCCGCTTTCCCCTTCAGCTCGTGCGAGCCCACGTCCTCGTAGACGATCGCCGCCTCCGACGCCCGCTTGGTCACTTCACCGACGAGGACGATGCCGGGCTCTGCCGCGCCTTGCACCCGTGACGCCGTGTTCACGAGGTCGCCGGCGACCATGCCCTGGCCCTCCGCGCCGATCGATACCGCAGCCTCCCCCGTCAGCACCCCGGCTCGCGCGCGCAGGTCGGGCGCGCCGACCTCCTGGCCGAGCACGGAGATCGCGGCGACCAGGTCGAGCGCGGCGCGCACTGCCCGTTCGGCATCGTCCTCCTGCGCGACCGGCGCGCCCCACACGGCCATCACCGCGTCGCCGATGAACTTCTCCACGGTGCCGCCATAGCGATCGACGATCTGTCGGGAACTGTCGAAGTAGCGCGTCAGGAGCTCGCGCGTGTCCTCCGCGTCACGCCCCTCCGATGCGTTCGTGAACCCGACCAAATCGGCGAACAACACCGACACCAAGCGGCGCTCGGCCACCGGTACGACGGGTGCTGCAGGGACGACCACGCCCGCCACTGAAACCGCACCAACCTCCAGTGGCGCCCCACAGTCGCCACAGAACCTCTTGCCCGGGGCACTCGAGCCTCCGCAGGAAGGACAAACCGAAGCGAGCGCGCTCCCACAATCGCCACAGAACTTCTTCGCGAGCGGATTCTCGGCGCCGCAGGTCGAGCAGATGATCACGTCAAGAGCCTAACCCCGAGGACCCGGCAGAGCCGGGCGACGGCCTCGCCGAAGGCATGCTCGGGCGGCGTCCCGTAGCCCGACGACCAGTGCAGGCCCGTGCGCGGCCTCGGGGCCGGCGAAGCGGGCGAGCCCCTGCACGGCGACGCCGGCGGCGGCCGCGCCGGCGACCACGTCGTCCTCGATCTGGCCCTCGCGAAGGTGCACGACCACGTGCAGGCCCGCCGCCACGCCCGACACCTCGATCCCGGGCGCCTCGCGCCGGAGCGCCTCGACCAGGGCGTCCCGCCGGCGCCGGTAGACGAGCCGGGCGCGCCGCACCTGCCGGTCGTAGGCCCCGGAGACGATGAGCTCGGCCAAGGTGAGCTGGTCCAGCGCCCCGCTGCCGCCGTCCGCCTCGAGCTTCGCCTCGGCGACCTCGCCCACGAGCCCCGGCGGAAGAACGAGCCACCCGAGGCGCAGGCCGGGCGCGAGGGTCTTGCTCGCCGTTCCGGCGTAGGCCACGTGCTCTGGCGCCAGGGCCTGCATCGCCCCCAGGGGCTGCCGGTCGTAGCGGAACTCCCCGTCGTAGTCGTCCTCGATGACGAGCGCGCCGCGGTGGCGCGCCCATGCCGCCGCCTGGAGCCGGCGGTCCGCGGCGAGGGGCATGCCGAGCGGGAACTGGTGCGCGGGAGTGAGGAGCACGGCGTCCTCATCCTCGAGTGCCCCGACGACCGCGCCCTCGCCGTCGACGGGAAGCGACCCGACGCGCGAGCCCGGAGGCGGCAGCCAGCTTCCGGTGCGCGGGGATCCCGTAGGCCTCCACGGCCAGGGTGCTCGCCCCGCGCCGGGTGAGGACCTCGCACAGCAGGGCGAGGCCCTGGGCGAAGCCCGTGCAGATGACGATGCGATCGGCTGCGGCCCTGACGCCGCGGGCGCGGGCGAGGTAGCGGTCCAGCGCATGTCGCAGCTCCGGCCGCCCCTGTCCGTCGCCGTAGCCCAGCGCCACGGCGGGCGCGTCGGCCAGCGCGCGCCGGGCTGCCGCCAGCCAGCGGGCGCGCGGAAAGGCGGCCAGATCCGGCGATCCGGGCCGGAGGTCGAAGCGGATCCGGTCCGCCTCCGGCCCGGGGTGCGGCGCGGGCTCGTCGGCCACGGCTGCTGCCGCTGCCACGGTGGTGCCTGCGCCCTGCCGGGCAGTCAGCCACCCTTCGGCCACCAGCTGCCCGTAGGCCCCGGCGATGGTGTTCCGGGCCAGGCCGAGGTCTCCGGCCAGAGCGCGGGATGACGGCAGCCGCGTCCCGGCCGGGAGGCGGCCGCTGCGGACGGCGTCCCGCAGCGCACCTTCGAGGGCCGCGCGGCTGCGCGCGCCGGCCAGGTCGAGGTGCAGGTCGGTGCTCGAATTGGCCCACGATCTGGACATGGAAATGGATCTTACGCATGGGCCGGTATGCGCCTACCCTCTCGGCATGACTTCGACCGACACCACCACCGCCGTCCCGGTCCGCCTCGACTTCGACGCCCATGCGCCGGGCTTCTCTCGCGCTCTGGCACAGCTCGACGGAGCCGCCACCAAGGAGCTCGACCGGGTGGACTTCGAGGCCCGCCTGCGCGAGCTCGTGCGCATTCGCGCCTCGCAGCTCAACGGCTGCGCCTACTGCATCGACATGCACACGAAGGACGCGCGGGCCGTCGGCGAGACCGAGCAGCGGCTCTATGCCCTGCCAGCCTGGCGCGAGACGCCGTTCTTCTCCCCCCGCGAGCGGGCGGCCCTGGCCTTCACCGAGCGGGTGACCCTCATGGCCGGGGACCACGTCCCGCAGGAGGCCTACGAGGCCGTGGCCGGGCACTTCCGCGAGGACGAGATCGCGGCGCTGGTCAGCCTCATCGTGGTCATCAACGCCTGGAACGCCGTCGGGGTGAGCACGCGAGCGTGGGAGCCCGGCTCGTACACGCGCTGACGGCGCGGCCGCCCAGAGCCGTTTGCCATCATGGCGCCGTGCCGGTGGAGGTTCGCACCGTAGCCCCGGGCCTGTGGCTGTGGCGCTCGGACCACCCGGCCTGGACGCCCCAGACGGACTGGCCGTCGGCCGTCACCTCCGTGTGCGTGGAGAGCGGCGACCAGCTCGCCGTCCTCGACCCGCTCGCCCCGCCCCCCGAGGCGGGCGACGTGTGGGCCCGGTTCGACGCCCGGCCGCCCACGATGGCCGTCATCCTCAAGCCGGACCACGTCCGCGACGTCGACCTGTTCGTCCGCCGCTACGGCGCCCGCGCCTTCGGGCCCTGGCTGTTCTGGGGCGGCGAGGCCCCTCGGAGCGAGCTGGAGCCGATCCAGCCCGGGACCGTGCTGCCAGGCGGCCTCGTGGCGCTGTACGACGGCCGCGGGCGCCAGGAGACGCCGCTCTGGCTGCCCGAGCAGCGCACGCTGGTCTTCGCGGACGCCCTGACCGCCCCGGAGGGGGAACTGCTGGTGTGGACGACGCCGTGGCACGAGGAGCGGGTGCTGCCCGCGCTGCGTGCGCTGCTCGACCTGCCCTTCGAGCGGGTGATCGTCTCGCACGGCGAGCCAGTCCACGACCGCGCCGCCTTCGAGGAGGCCCTCGAGCGGGCGCCGTTCGGCGCCGAGGACGAGCCCTCCTAGCGGGCGAGCACCACGATCGCCGGCTTCGGGTCGCGCCACGTCCCGACGTCGCGGAGCTGACGGGCGGCCTCGTCAACGAGCCACGCGTGCATGCGGGACCGCAGGTCGGGATCGGGATCCACACCCCGGAGCCCGAGGCAGCTCGCGGCGTAGGCCGCGATGGGAGCGGGCGCGGTGAACACGAGCTCGCTCCTGATCCAGTGCTCCGTGACCGAGCCGAAGTGGCGGCCGAGCACGGCGCCGGCGTCCTCCGCGGCGAAACGCAGGGCCGTGCGCTCCGCCGGGGGCAGGCCGAATGCCGCCAGGCACCGGCTCAGGAGCTCGTCGTTCAGGGGCAGGTACTCCGCACCGTTGGTGGTCACCAGGAGCCGCCCGGCCACCCGGGCGAGCTCGGCCACGGCGCGGTCGATGTCGTCCACGTGGTAGAGCATGTGCCGGGCCGCGGCGGCGTCGAAGGTGCCATCGGCGAACGGCAGCTCCTCGACCGATCCTGCGACCCAGTCCGCATCCGGATACGCATCTGCGGGCCTCGCGGACCATCGTCTCCGACCGGTCGAGCCCGACCAGCCGGCCGCGGGCGCCGTGGCGCCGCAGGTAGCCGAGGAAGTGCCCCGGGCCCGGGCCGACCTCGAGCAGGGACTCGTCCTCACCGAGCGCGAGCACGCGCGCACAGAGAGCGTCCAGGTCGCCCGGCGGCACCGTGTGCCGCTGGTGCGTCTCGATCCGCGTGCGCAGGTCGGCGCTGCTCGGCGTACTCGCGCGCCGACGCCTGCGCGGCGTCAGACGTGGCTCGGCTCGCCCTTGTTGGGCGTGACGCGGTAGGCGTCGAACACACCGTCGACGTGCTTGAGGGCGGAGAGCAGGCTCTTGAGGACCTTGATGTCCCCCACCTCGGCCACGTACCAGTTGCGGGCCATCTGGTCCTGCACGACCCCGCCGTACTCGACGATGTTGCAGCCGAACTCGGCGAACGTGCGGGCCACGTCCTCGAGCAGCCGCGGGCGGTCCCAGGAGCTGACCGCCACCTCGACCCGGAACGACTGCGACGAGCTCGCGTCCCACTCCACGGCGCAGAAGCGCTCCGGCGAGCGCATGAGCGCCCGCGCGTTGGGGCAGTCGGTGCGGTGGATGGTGATGCCGCGCCCGACCGAGATGTAGCCCGTGATGTCGTCGCCGGGCACGGGCGTGCAGCACTTGGCCATGCGCACGAGGACGTCGCTGTCGTTCACGCCCTCGATCTTGATCCCGTACTGGCCCGAGGTGCGGACCGGGCCACGCGTGGTGCGGCGGCGGACGGCGGGCGTCTCGTCGTCGTGCTCGACCTCGGTCGTCTTGAGCCGCTGGAGGACCTTGTTGGCCACCTGGCCGGACTGGACCTTCCCGCCGCCGATGGCCACGTAGAAGTCCTCGGCCTTCTTGAAGCCCATCTCGCGGATGACCTGGGCGAGCAGCGGCGACGAGGCGAGCTTCTGGTGCGGGAGGCCGTGCGAGCGCAGGGCCTGCTGCAGCGACTCGCGGCCGCGCTGCTCGAGGTCGACGCGCTGCTCCTTGGCGAACCACTGGCGGATCTTGTGGCGGGCGCGCGACGTCTTGACGATCGAGGACCAGTCGCGCGACGGGCCCGCGCTCGGACTTGGAGGTCAGGACCTCGACGATCTCCCCGGACTGGAGCCGGTGGTGGAGCGGGACGATGCGCCCGTTGACCTTGGCGCCCACGCAGCGATGGCCCACGTCCGTGTGCACGGCGTAGGCGAAGTCGAGCGGCGTGGCCCCGGCCGGCAGCACCTTGACCTGGCCCTTGGGGGTGAAGACGAAGACCTCGTCGTCGAACAGGTCGACCCGCAGCGACTCGAGGAAGTCGTCGCTCGACGAGCTCTCGGCCGCGTCCATGACCCTCTCGAACCAGGGCAGCGAGCCGCTGCCGTCGGCGCGCTTGTACAGCCAGTGGGCGGCCACGCCGAACTCGGCCGTCTGGTGCATGGACCCCGTGCGGACCTGGATCTCGAGCGGCTTTCCGTGGGGGCCGATCACCGTCGTGTGGAGCGACTGGTAGCGGTTGGACTTGGGCATGGCCACGTAGTCCTTGAACCGCCCCGGCATCGGCTTCCACAGCGAGTGGATGATCCCGATGGCCCCGTAGCAGTCCTTGACCGACTCGACGATGACCCGCATCGCGGTCAGGTCGAAGATCTCGTTGAACTCCTTGCCCCCCTTGGCCATCTTCACGTAGATGGAGTAGAAGTGCTTGGCCCGGCCGCGGATCTCGGCCGAGATGTCGACCTGCCGCAGGGCCTCGTCGAGGATGCCGCCGGCCTCCTCCACGAACGCCTCGCGGTCGCGGCGTCGCTGGGCCACCATCGACTGGATCTCGGCGAACTTGCGCGGGTGAAGGGTGGCGAAGGCCAGGTCCTCCAGCTCCCACTTGATGGAGTGGATGCCCAGGCGGTGGGCCAGCGGGGCGTAGATCTCGAGCGTCTCGCGGGCCGTCTGCATCTGCTTCTGCTTGGCCAGCGGGGCCAGCGTGCGCATGTTGTGCAGCCGGTCGGCCAGCTTGAGCAGGATGACCCGCAGGTCGCGGGCCATCGAGAGGATCATCTTGCGGTAGTTCTCGGCCTGCGCCTCCTCGCGGGAGGCGAACTGGATCCGCGAGAGCTTGGTCACGCCGTCGACCAGCTGCGCCACCTCGTCGCCGAAGCGCTCGCGGAGCTCGGCGTCGGTGGTCTCGGTGTCCTCGACGACGTCGTGCAGCAGCGCCGCGACGATCACGGGCGGCTGCTGGCGCAGGTCGGCGCAGATCCGGGCGACGCCCAGCGGATGGAGCACGAACGGCTCGCCGGACTTGCGCCGCTGGCCGGCGTGGCGCTCGGCGGCGAACTCGAACGCCCGCCTGATCTCGTCGCTGTCGCTGCCCGGGTTGTACTCGCCCACGACCGCGCAGAGCTCGTCCACCAGGGGACGGAACTGCTCGGATTGGGTGCGGGTCGAGGTCGACATCTCTCCCCACATGGTACTGCCCGGCCTCTCGCCGTTCGGGCGCGCGACGGGGTCAGGCAGGGGTGGCGAGCTGCTCCTCGGCCGGGATCTCGGCGGGCTCGAGCGCGCGTGCCAGGACGGCCTCGATCTCGGCCGCCTGCGCGGCCAGGGCCTGGTACGTCGGCGAGGCCGCGAGATCGACGCGGCCGCCGGGGCGCCGTCACGGTGAGCGTCCCGTCACGCCGGTCGGCCAGGCCGAGCTCCTGCAGCACGAGCGGAAGCCGCCGCGCGCACCTCGTCGGGCGGAGGACCGTCCGGCCATTCGACGCGCGCGACCCAGGCGTCCTCGTCCAGCGGCGTGCCCGGGGTGGCCGAGCGCCACAGCGCGGCCAGCAGCGCGCGCGGGTCCCTGCCGCCACGGCGGCGGCGCACGAATGCCACCTCGCGCTCGCCGTAGACGAGATGCACCTCGACGGTCGGCGGAAGCGTGGCCAGGCACGCCTCGTCGCCGAACGTGCGCCGGCGGGTCGAGGACGACCACGTGGCGCAGGCGCCCGTGCAGCTCCTCGGCCGAGGCCAGGGCCGCGTGGTCGGCGACGACCAGGCCGCCGCCGAGGCGCGCCGGGTCGAAGGGACCGGCCAGGGCCGCGGCCCGGGCCTGCACGTCGTCGACCACGAGCACGGTCGGCTCGCCGCTGGCGGCCAGGCGGAGCGCGGTGGCCACCGCGGCCTCTGCTCCGCGGCGGTCGTGCCGGCGCGGGCCCGGCCCGGTCACGGCCCTGAGGCGCGGCGGAGCGCCCGGCGAGAGAGTCTCGAGCCCCGATCCGTCGGGCACGACGGGACCCGCGGCGCGGACCACCAGGCGAGGGGCGACGCTCCCCCGCCACTCGTCGAGCTCGAGCCGGCACACGAGGTCGATGCGGCCCGGCCCTCGCAGCTCCTCGAGCCGCCCGCCGGCTCCGAACGCCACCGCCCCGCAGCGGGCACCACCGGCGCGGGCCTGCAGCCGCAGGTGCCGCCCCTCCCCCATGGTCTCGGCCGAGGCCACGGCGCAGGCCGGGACGAGCAGGGCGGGCGCGGGGTTGCCCATGCCGCAGGGCTCGAGGCGGCCCAGCTCGCGGGCCAGCTCGACCGAGACATCGCCCAGCGCGAGAATCGGCGTCGACCCGCTGCGGCCGGTGCAGGTCGTCGTCCGCCAGCACGCCGTCGGCGTGGGCGCGGAAGGCCTCGGCCAGCGCCGGCAGGTCACTCGCCGCCGTCGTCAGGCCGGCCGCCGCACGGTGGCCGCCGTAGCGCTGGAGGTGCTGCGCACACGCGGTGCAGGCCGGCGTGCAGGTCGAAGGCGGGGATCGAGCGCCCGGAGCCACGGGCCGTCTCCCCGTCGACCGCGATGACGAGCGCCGGCCGCCCGTAGCGCTCGACCAGGCGCGAGGCCACGATGCCGATCACGCCCTCGTGCCAACCCTCGCCCCACACGACCAGGGCGCGGGCCCGGCGCTCGGCCTCGCGGAGCCGCCTCGACCCGGGCGACGGCCGCCCGGACGATGCCCTCCTCGATCCCCTGGCGCTCGCGGTTGAGCGCCTCCAGCGTGCGTGCTCCTTCCTCGGCGGCTGCGGCGTCGCGGGTGAGGAGGAGCTCGAGCGCCACGCCCGGATGGCCCAGGCGGCCGGCGGCATTGAGCCGCGGGGCGAGCCGGAAGGAGCAGTCGGAGGCGCGCAGTCGGGCGCGGTCGACCGAGGCCGAGCGCATCAGCGCCGCCAGGCCGGGCCTCGTCCCGCGCGCCAGCCGGCGGAGGCCCGCTCGCACGAGCGCGCGGTTCTCGCCGGACAGCGGCACGACGTCGGCCACCGTGGCCAGGGCCACCAGGTCGAGCCCCGCCGCCAGCGCCGGGGTCACGGCCTCGGGGCGCCCCGCCCTGGCGCCGCGCGTACAGCGCCTGGGCGAGCTTGAAGACGACGCCCGTCCCGCACAGCTCGCCGTCGGGGTAGCGGCCCTCGTGCGGTCCCCGGGCGGCCACCACCGGGGCGTCGGGCCAGACCTCGCCGGGACGGTGATGGTCGGTGACCACGACGTCGAGGCCACGCGCGCGGGCCCGGGCCACGGCGTCGGCCGCGCTGATCCCGCAGTCGACGGTCAGCAGCAGCGCGGCCCCGGCGTCGGCCAGGGCATCCACGGTCTCGACGGCCACGCCGTAGCCCTCGGCGAAGCGGCTCGGCAGATGCCAGGCGACGTCGGCGCCCAGGTCGCGAAGCGTCTCCACCGCCAGGGCGGTGGCGCAGATGCCGTCCACGTCGTAGTCGCCGTGGACCACGATCCGGCCGCCGGCCGCCATGGCCGCCTCGATGCGCTCGCAGGCCGCCTCCATGTCGCCCAAGGCGAACGGGTCGTGCTGCGGGCCGTCAGCCTCGAGGAACGCCCGGGCCGCGGCCGGGTCGGCGTAACCGCGGCGCACGAGCGTCTCGGCCGTGGGCAGGTGGAGGCCCACTGCCTCGGCCAGCCGCTCCGCCTCACCGGTCGGGCAGGGGGCGATGGCGAAGGCGGCACGGGACACCTGGCCAGCGTAGGAACCGGCCCGGACGCCGAACCGCGCGCGGCCGCGTCAGGCCGTGAGCTCGTACCGGATGCGCCCGAGCTCGCGGCGCAGGATCTCGCGGCCAGTCGATCCGACCGGGAGGGCGGCGCCGTCGCGCACCAGCCGGTCGGCCAGGGCCACGCCGCGCACACGGGAGAGGTGGTGGCCTCGGAGGAGGCGCGTCACCTGCTCGACCTCGCCGCTGAAGTCGATGCCCGACCAGGCGCGGGTGTCGACGACCGCCCGCTCCAGCGACCGGGCCAGGGCGCGCCGCCGGCGCGGGCTGGCCAGGCGCCGGCGCGCCCGGACGATGGCGGGCACCGCCAGGTCCTCGTATCCCGCGATGATGACGTCGAGCGCCCGCTCATGGACGGACCAGTGGCTCACCGCCAGGGCCAACACGAGCACGGCGAGCACGACCAGGCCGGCGCCGATGACCGGCCCGTAGAGCGGTGCCCGGTCTCCCACCGCCAGGTCGACCAGGACATAGACGGCGACCGCGGCCGTCTGCCGGGCGAGCCCTCCCCGCCGGGCCAGCGCCTGCGTGAGGGGGTGTCCGGGACCGAGCTGCGTGACGGCGTCGCTCATCCACCGGGGCTTCCCCGGCCAAGCGACTGCGAATCTCTACAACCCGCCGCGGCGGAACGCGGCCAGGGCCAGGAGCACGCCCAGTACGGCCGAGGCGGCGAAACCGAGCAGGCCGAAGATCTGCATCCCGAACAGGTGCGGCCCGCCTGGGATGTGGGAGACCACCGCCGAGCCGATGACCCCACCCGCCACCACGAGCGCCAGCCCGAGTCGGTTGAGGGCGGCGTCGATCCGCCGCACGGGCTCCTCGAGCCCGCCGATCCGCGCCCCCACCTCCATGTCACCCCGGCTGGCCTGCTCCACCAGCGCCCCCACGTCCCGTGGCAGGTCGAGGATGGCCCGGGTGGAGAGCGCCACCTCCTGGCGGGCGCGCCCGAGGAGGACGCCGGGCGAATACTGGTGCATCGCCAATTCGGTGGCGTACGGCCGGGCGACCTCGAACACGTTGAACGCCGGGTAGAGATCCTGGCCGACGCCCCCCAGCGTGATCAGCGTGCGGTCGAGAATCAGGAAGCGGGAGGGCAGGGTGAGGCCGTAGCGGTTGATCAGGCCGAGGACCTCACGCAGCAGCTCCGCCGGGTCCAGGTCGCCGAGCTCCATGTCGGCGTAGCGGGCCCACAGGGTCTCGAGGTCGGCGCGCAGGTCGTCGGCCACCGCGGTCGGGATGCGCACGCCCAGGTCGGCCAGGCGCCGCGGCATCTGGTCGAGGTTGCCTGAGACGACGTCGATGAACAGGCGCGTGACCCGCCGCATGTCCTCGGTCGAGAGGCGCCCGATGATGCCGAAATCGACGAGCCCGAGGCGGCCGTCCTCGAGGACCAGGATGTTGGCCGGGTGCGGGTCGGCGTGGAACTGCCCGTGCTCGAAGATCATCTCCATCCAGACCTCGGCGATCTGGTACGCCAGGGCCTGGCGCTCGCCCGGGGTGAGGCCGTCCGTGGCGTCCTTCAGGGTCGGCCCGGGCAGGTACTCGAGGGTGAGGACCCGCTGCGTCGAGTAGGTCCAGTACACGCGCGGGATGACCACGCCCTCGTGGCCGTCGAAGGCCGAGCGCAGAAGGCGCGCGTTGCGGGCCTCGCCGCGGTAGTCCAGCTCGGCCCGGATGGAGCGCGCGAACTCGTCCACGAGCTCGACGGCGTCGATGAAGTCGAGCCGGCGCACGTACTCCTTGAGCAGTCGGGCAACCTGGTAGAAGAGGGCGATGTCGGCCTCGACCGTTGCCTCCGCGCCCGGCCGCTGCACCTTGACCGCGACCCGGTCGCCGTTCGGGAGCGTGGCCAGGTGCACCTGGCCGATCGACGCGGACGCGATCGGCTCGGCGTCGAAGGTCGTGAACATCTCGTCCGGGGGCTCGCCGAGCTCCTCGACCAGGACCTGGCTGATGTCCTCGAAGGCGACCGGCGAGGCGTGGTCCTGCAGCTTGCGCAGCTCGACCACGATGTCCGGCGGGACGATCTCCGGATGGGTGGAGAGGAGCTGGCCGAACTTGACGAAGCTGGGGCCGAGCTCGTCGAGCATCTCGCGCAGCCGCTGCCCGCGCGTGCCCCGAATGGTGGGCTCGTCCTCGACGCGGCGAGGCCAGGGGACGAGCTCCCGCAGGCGGCCACGGTCGATGAGGTAGCCGAACCCGTGGCGGGTCGCCGCCTGGGCGATCTCGGAGATGCGCTGGAGGTTGCCGGTCTGGGTCGTGGCCACCGCGGCTGAGCCTAGTGCACCCGGGTCAGCCGGTCTCGACGACGAAGGCCTCGAGCAGCCGCACGGCGCCCTCGAGATCGTCGCGGTGCACCGTGCCGACCGCCGTGTGGATCGACCGCGCCGGGATCTGCACGCCCCCGGCCAGCACGCCGGCTCCGCTGCGGGCGATCGGCGCCGCATCCGTCGCCCCGCCGTGGAGTACCCCACGCTGAGGCTCGACGCCCGCCGCCGCGGCCGCCGCCTCGAGCCGGCGCGTCAGGCGCCGGGGGACCGCGTTGCCGCTCCCGGACGTGGGTGCGAAGTCCCAGTACATGATCCCGGGCCCTGCGCCCAGGCGGATGGGCGCGCGGGCCAGGGCGAGTCCCGGCGTATCGCCGCAGGTGGTGACGTCGACGGCCAGGGCCACGTCGGGCGCGAACGTGGTGCCCACGGGCCCCGCGCCGCGACTTCCCAGCTCCTCCTGCACCGTGAAGGCGGCGTGCAGGGTGACGGGGAGCGGGCGGCCGTCCAACCGGAGCAGCAGCTCGGCCAGGACGGCGCAGCCGGCGCGATCGTCCACGGCCTTGCCCGTGAACACGGTGCCGCCCGCGAGCCACTCCCCGCGCCGGGCGAAGGTCACGAGGTGTCCCGGCCGTACGCCGAGCGCCTCGGTGGCGGCGCGTGACGTCGTGCCCACGTCCACCCACAGGTCGCGCAGCGGGATGGCCTGCTGGCGCTCCGCCGGCGAGGTCAGGTGGAAGGGGGTGGCGCCGCTCACGCCGAGGACGCGCCCGTGGTCGCCGTGCACGTGCAGGTGCTGGTTCACGGCCATGCGGTCGTCGTGGTAGCCCACGGGGGCCAGGCGGAGGAAGCCGTCGTCCTCGACGTGCTGGACGACGAAGCCGAGCTCGTCGGTATGAGCGGCGAGGAGCAGCGATGGAGCACCGGCCGGCCCCTCTCGGGTGAAGACGCGCGAGCCGAGCGGGTCCGTGGCCTGGCGGTCCACCACGCCGCCCACGATCTCGGTCACCCCCTCCATGACCGGCTCCTCGTCGCCCGACGGCCCGTCGAGGGCGTCGAGGCGCTCGAGCAGCCCGGCCAGCCGGTCAGCCACGCTCGGCCCAGCCGTGCTCGAGCAGATCGCGGACCTCCTCCACGCCCGCCCCCCACACCCGCTCCATGTCCTCGTCCGGTCGCGTGTAGCGGCCGCCGAAGGAGCCATCGCCCAGCAGCCGGCGGACGCCGGCCGGATCGTGTCGCCGCAGCCCGGCCGGGTCGATGAGCGGCTTGGCCGCATCGGGCTCGTCGGCGCCCTCGATCCGCGTCCACGGGAAGCGCTCGAGCCACGAGGCGTGCGACGCGGCCGGGTCGATCTCGCGCACCACCGACCACACCTGCGGGCCGTTCCACCAGCTGTGGAACAGCACCTGGGCGTCGGGGTGCGCGGCCGTCCACTCCGGGACGAGCCCGGCTGCCGGGTTGTTCCCGCCGTGGCCGTTGACCAGCGCGATCCGCCGGAAGCCCTGCAGGTGGAGCGTGTCGAGCAGGTCCCCGAGCACCGCCAGGTAGGTGCGCAGCCGGAGCCCCGGACTCCCCGGATAGGCCGCGAACTGGGGCGTCAGCCCGTAGGCCAGGACCGGGAGCACGGGGATGCCGAGAGGCTCGGCCGCCTCCGCGCTGACCCGCTCGGCCAGGATGCTGTCGGTGGCCAGCGACAGGTAGGCGTGCTGCTCGGTCGACCCCAGCGGCAGGACGATGCGATCGTCACCGGCCAGGTAGGCCTCGAGCGCCATCCAGTTGAGGTCGCCGACGCGCACCGCGCCGGCAAGGCTACTGCCGGCTAGCGGCGGCCGTGCTGGCGGCCGCGGGCGCGCCGCTCCATGCGCCGGCGGCGCGCGGCCTCACGCGCGGCCTGCTCGTCGTCGCTCGGGGCCTCGCTCGGCGGCTCGGACGGCGCGGGCTGGGCCCCGACCAGCGCGGGCTCGGGCTCGGGCTCGGCCGGCTCGGCGGGCGCCTGCTCGGCCGGGACCGCGGCCGCGGGCGCGGCGAGTGTCTCCTTGAGCGGCCCCTCGACGCCGCGGCGATGCCGGTACTCCTCCTCGTTGCCCTTCCACATGGCCAGCAGCGGGGCGGCGATGAAGATCGACGAGTAGGCACCCGAGGCGATGCCGATGAGCAGGGCGAAGGCGAAGTCCTTGAGCGTCGCGCCGCCGAAGAGGAAGAGCGAGAGGATCGGGACGAGCGTGATCAGCGAGGTGTTGATCGACCGGGTCAGCGTCTCCCAGACCGAGACGTTCACGATCTGCCCGAAGGTGTGCTTGCGCAGCACGGGCGCGTTCTCGCGCACGCGGTCGAAGACGATGATCGTGTCGTACATCGAGTAGCCGAGCACGGTGAGCACGGCGGCCACAGTGGCCGACGTCACCTCCCGGTTCGTGAGCGAGTAGATGCCCACGGTGAGGAGGACGTCGTGGAAGAGGGCCACGATGATCGGGGCCGCGTACTTCCACTCGAAGCGGATGCTCACGTAGCCGACGATGAGCAGCAGCGAGAAGATGATGGCGTAGACGGCCCCGACGACGATGGACGAGCCGAACGACGCCGACACGCTCTGCTCGCCGCCTGCGCTGGCGTCGTACCCCAGCGGGACGAGGGCGTTCTTGAGCGCGGCCGACTTCTGCGGGGTCAGCGTCTTGGTCTGGATCTGGAAGCTCGTGTAGTCGTTCCCCTGCGACTTGCCGCGGCCCTGGATCTCCGCGGTCGAGAACTTCGGGTCCGCCTTGACGATGGCGTTCCGCACCTGGGTGATGGTGGCCGGCTTGGTGAGCACGGCGTCGATCCGCGTGCCGCCCTTGAAGTCGATCCCGAGGTTGAGGCCGTTCAGGGCCAGCGAGCCGGCCCCGGCCAGGAGGATGAGGCCCGAGATGGCGAACCACACGTAGCGGCGGCCGACGACGTCGAAGTGCCAGCGGACCTTCTGGCCCGAGGCGCCCATGAAGGAGGCGTTGTTGAACCACTTGAAGCCGGCCAGGAACCCGAGCATCGCCCGGGTGGCGAACACCGCCGTGAACACGGAGACGATGACGCCCACGGCCAGCGTGAAGGCGAAGCCCTTGACCGACCCCGTGCCCGCCTCGAAGAGGACGAAGGCCGTGATCAGCGTGACCACGTTGGCGTCGATGATGGTGTGGAAGCCCGCGCTGGTACCCGCGCGAGATGGCCTGCCGGACCGATCGCCCGAGGCGCACCTCCTCCTTGATGCGCTCGAAGATGACGACGTTCGCGTCGGCGGCCACGCCGATGGTCAGGATCATGCCCGCGATGCCCGGCAGGGTCATCGTGATCGGGATGAGGACGATCAGGCCGTAGAACAGCGCCGCGTAGATGAGCAGCGCGAGGTCGGCGATCAGGCCCGAGGAAGCGGTAGAAGACGAGCAGGTAGATCATCACCAGGATGAGCCCGGCGATGCCGGCGATCAGGCCCTGGCGGAGCGAGTCCTTGCCCAGCGTCGCCGAGACCTGCGTGCTCGTCGACGGGCACGAACTGCACCGGCAGCGAGCCGGTCTGGAGCACGAGGGCGATGTCGCTTGGCCGCGCCCACCGAGCCGATGTCGCCGATCTCGGCCCCGTTGTCACCGCTGATGCCGTCGGGGTTCTGCTGGAAGTCGATGTAGCGGCGACGGTCTCCAGCGGTTGTCGAGGACGACCGCGAAGTGCTGGAAGTAGTTCGACGGCTGGGCGCCGCCCCCGGCCACCTGGAAGTGCGTCTTGCCGTCGGTGGCCAGCTGCGCGGTGATGTCTGTGAACTGGCTCTGGCCCTTGCCCGAGAAGTTGAAGGTGACGATCGGGCCGCCGGTCTGCGGGTCGAAGTCCTGCTTGACGCTCGTCAGCTCCTAGCCCTTGAGCACCAGGTTCGGGTCCTTCGGCTGGAACAGGTACCAGTAGGTGCCTGGCGTGGCGGGCGTGGGGATGCAGCTCTTGGAGGCATCGCACGAGGCGATCAGCGACCCCGCCGGAGCGCTCAGGTAGGCGACCTTCTTGGGCGCGTTCTTCAGCCTGGCCACGGCCTGCTGCGCCTGCTTCTTCGTGTCCTCCTGCGGCGTCAGCGTGGCCTTGGTCTTCGGGTCGAAGACGTACCACTGCTGCGTCGAGTCGATGCCGCTGCTCGAGGGCACGTTCTTGGCCGCCAGCAGCAGGTCGTACAGCGTGTGGCGGAGGACCGGCTGGCCGCTGGCCGCGCTCGCCGACACGGTCGGGACGAGCGAGCGCTCGAACGGCACCAGGTACGAGCTGCGGCCGTGGTGCCGATGATCTGCAGGGCCTGCTGCTGGTCCTTGACGCCGGCGAGGGCGATCGTGATGCGATTGGAGTTCGACTCCTTGCGGATGTCCGGCTCGGACACGCCGAGCTTGTCGACCCGGTTCCGCATGATGTCCTCGGACGTCTGCAGGAAGCCCGACGGCGGCGTCTGGCCAGGCTTGGTCTTGGCCTGGAGCGTGACCTCGAGACCGCCGCGGAGGTCGAGCCCGAGAATCGGCGACCGCGTGGCCGCCACCACCGCGACGCCCACCAGGGCGGCCACGACGGTGAGAAGAATCAGGAGGTTCTTGGACTTATCGGACACTTGCCGACGACCCAGTCTACCGGCGCTCTGCCGGATCGTCCTCGCCCACGGAGGCCTGCGCGACGGTCTCGGGGGGCGCCTCGACGGCCTCCTCCTCGACCTCGGGCTCCTCCTCGGCGACCTCCTCCTCGGTTGCCTCGGTTGCCTCCGCCACCTTGCCGGCGATGGCGCGCCGGGCGAAGCGCAGCGTGACGTCGGGTGCCACCTCGAGCGCGACCTCGTCGTCGTCGATGGCCAGCACCTCGCCGTACAGCCCGCCGATCGTCACCACCTGATCGCCCACCCCGATCGAGCGCTGCATGTCGCGCGAGCGCGCCCGCTGCGTCCGCTGCGGACGCACGATCAGGAAGTAGAAGCCCACGACGAGCAGGGCGATCCAGATGAGGATGGCGGAGTTCACGTCAGTTCCCGTTCAGGCGCGTCCATGGACCCCACGACGCGCAATCGCTCGAGCGACTGCGCCAGGAAGGTCAGCGAAGCGATCCCTCCAGGATTGCGCGCCGAGCGGCGCACACAAGCGTACCAGGAAGGCGCACGTTGTGCAGGCTGAGAAGGCGCAGGCCGAGGAGCTCGTTCTGGGTCACCAGATGTCGGATGTAGGCCCGCGAAAAGCGGCTGCAGCACGGGCACGGGCAGTCGTCGTCGAGCGGCCGGTCGTCCCGCGCGAAGCGGGCGTTGCGGAGGTTCAGCTTGCCCTCCCAGGTCACCGCCGACCCCGTCCGTCCGAGCCGCGTCGGCAGCACGCAGTCGAACATGTCGATCCCCGCGGCGATGACCCGGAGGATCCCCTCGGGATCGCCGATGCCCATGAAGTAGCGCGGCCGCTCGGCCGGCAGCAGCGGCGCCGCGCCCTCGACGACGTCGAACATCGTCTCGCGCTCCTCGCCCACCGACAGGCCGCCGAGGGCGTAGCCGTCGAAGGGCAGGCCTCGGAGGTGTTCCGCCGCCTGGCGCCCGCAGATCGAGGTCGACGCCGCCCTGGACGATCCCGAAGCGCAGCTGGCCCGGCGGCCGCGGGCGCGGCCACGCAGCGCTCGGCCCAGCAGCGCCGTCCGCTCGACCGCCGCGCGCACGTCCTCCGGCGGCGCGCCGGCGGGCGGGCACTCGTCGAAGGCCATGGCGATGTCGGAGCCGAGCGCCGCCTGGACGGCCATGGCCAGCTCCGGGCGTGAAGTGCGCGGAGCTCCCGTCGTAGACGGAGCGGAAGGTCACGCCCTCGTCGTCGACCCGCACGGCCGTGTCGCGGAGCGAGAAGACCTGGAAGCCGCCCGAGTCGGTGAGGATCGGCCCGTCCCAGCCCATGAAGCGGTGCAGGCCGCCGAGCTCGGCCACCACCTCCTCGCCCGGCCGGAAGTGCAGGTGGTAGGTGTTGCCGAGCACGATCTGCACGCCCACGGCCCGCAGGTCGCTCGGGGTCGAGCGCCCTTGACCGTGCCCTTGGTCCCGACGGGCATGAACACCGGCGTCTGCAGCGGGCCGTGCGCCGTCTCGAGGACCGCCGCCCGGGCGCGCGCCGTCGGTCGCCTCGACGGTGAAGTCGGCCCGATGTCACAGGAGCAGGCTCGCGTCGCCGAAGCGAGTAGAAGCGGTAGCCGGCTCGGCGACGGCCTCCGCGTAGAGGCGGCGCGTCTCCTCGACCCCGCAGAAGGCCATGACCAGGGCGAGCAGCGTCGAGCGCGGCAGGTGGAAGTTCGTCAGCAGCGCCGCCGGCCAGGCGGAACTCGTAGCCGGGGGTGACGAACAGGGAGGTGCGGCCCGTCATCGGGTGCGGCCGGGTCGGCCACCGTCTCGACCACGCGCAGCGCGGTCGTGCCGACGCAGACGACCCGCCGGCCCTCGTCGCCGGCGCGCGGCCAGGCGCTCGCGCACCGCCGGCGTCACGGCGTAGCGCCTCGCCGTGGATCGCGTGGTCCTCCAGCCGCTCCTCCCCGACGGGCCGGAACGTGTCGAGCCCGATCCGCAGCTCGACGGCCGCGACCTCGCAACCGCGCACGAAGCCGCGTCCCACAGCTCCGGCGTGAAGTGGAGGCCGGCCGTGGGCGCCGCGGCGGACCCGGGCTCGGAGGCGTAGACGGTCTGGTAGCGCCCGGGGTCGGCCGGCCGGTGGTGGACGTAGGGCGGGAGCGGCATCTCCCCGGCGCGGCCGAGAGCCGTCTCGAGCCCCTCGCCGTCGAGGAGCGGTCGGACCTTCCAGCGGCCGCCGCCCCGTCCCTCCTCCACGGCGAACGCCAGGTGGCCGCCGTTCGCGGCCAGCCGCTCGCCCGCCCGCAGCCGGCGCGAGGGGCGGGCCAGCGCCTCCCACTGCACCGTCGCCCTCGTCCTCGAGCAGCAGGAGCTCCACCGCCCCGCCGCTCTCGCGCCGCGCGTGCACCCGGACCGGGAGCACGCGGGTGGTGTTGACGACGACCAGATCGTCCGGGTCGAGGAGGTCGAGCAGGTCCGGGAACCGGCGGTGCTCGATCTCGCCCGTCGCCCGCCGGTAGACGAGCAACCGCGAGGCGTCGCGGCGCTCGGCCGGATCCTGGGCGATCAGCTCCTGCGGGAGGTCGTAGTCGAGCTCGTCGGTGAGCATGCGCTCGAGAAGGGTGCCGCATGCCGGGATCGCGATACTGGGGTGGGAGCATGCTTCGCACCCCCGACAGCGACGAGCGCCTGGTCCGGCGGGCCGCGCGGAGGCGACCGCGGCGCCTTCGACGAGATCGTCCGGCGGCACCGCGACCGGGTGTACGCCGTCGGCCTGCGCATCTGCGGGAGCGAGGCGGACGCCGAGGACGTGCTGCAGGAGACGTTCCTCTCGGCCTGGCGCGGCCTGGGCGGGTTCGGCGGCCGGGCCCAGCTCTCCACCTGGCTGTACCGCATCGCCACCAACCGCGCCCTGGACCTGGTGCGCGGCCGCCGCCCGCAGACGCCGCTGGAGGCCGTGCCCGAGCCTGCGGCCGCGGGCGACGAGGTGGAAGACGCGGCCACGCGACGCGCCGTCCTGGCCGCGCTCGCCCGGCTGCCGGACGAGTTCCGCGCCGCCGCCGTCCTCGGCGATGTCCTCGGGCTGACGCCGACGGAGCTCGCGGACGTCCTCGAGGTGCCCGTGGGCACCGCCAAGTCGCGCCTCTTCCGGGCGCGGGCGCTCCTCGCCCGCGAGCTCTCCGCCGGCGGCCGGGAACCGCGCGCGCCGGCCGGCGTCCAAGGAGGTGATGGCGATGCCTGACGGCAGCGAGCAGGAGGCCGCCCGGGGGCGCGACGCCCTGCGGGGCGTCGGCGTGGACCCTGTGCCCGACGACGTCGTGGCGCGCCTCGACGCACGGCTCGACCTCGAGCTGCCCGATCGCCCGGTCCCGGCGGCGCCCGTCCGCCGGCCCCGGCGCCGCTTCGGCCTCCTGCTCGGCGCTCCGGTGGCGGCAGCCGCGGCCATCGTGGCCGTGCTCGTGCTGGGCTCCTCGGGCACGTCCCCGAAGGCCGTGAACACGCTGGCGGGCGCGGCTCACCTGCCGGCGGCGACCACACGGGATCAGCAGCTGCAGAAGGCGGCGGCCGTCGGAGCTGCGGCTTCGCCGTCGGCGCGGGCGTGCCCGAAGGGCGAGGTCAGGCGGCGCGCGCGTCCGGGAGCGCCGGCGCGCTGCCGTCCTCGTCACCACGCCGGCGCTCGATGACGCCGCACAGGGCGTCGACGACCGCGGGATCGAGGTGCGTGCCGGCGCTGCGACGCAGCTCCCGCATCGCCTCGTGGTGGCCGCACGGCTCGCGGTAGGCGCGGTCCCCGGTGATGGTGGAGTAGACGTCGGCCACGGCCACCACGCGGGCGGCCAGCGGGATGTCGTCGCCCGCCAGGCCGGCCGGATAGCCGCTGCCGTCGAGCCGCTCGTGGTGCGCGCGGACGGCCGCCCCGGCGTCGCCCAGCCCGTCGACGCGGCTGACGATCTGGTAGCCGATCTCGGGGTGGCTGCGGACCATCGCCCACTCGGCCTCGGTCAGCGGGCCGGCGCGGGTGAGCAGGTCGGCCGGGAGGGCGATCTTCCCGACGTCGTGCAGCAGCCCGCCGATGCGGCACTGCAGGACCACGCTCCCGTCCAGCCCGAGGGCGATCGCGGTCTCGGCGGCGAGCTCGGACACCTCGTGGCAGTGCGCCTCGGGCATGCCCTCGCGCACGCTCGCGGCCAGGGCCAGGGCCTGGGCGAAGCGCAGCCCGTCCGGCTCCTCGACCAGGAAGTCCTGCTCCTCGAGGTCGGCGAACAGCCGGACCCGGTCGCGCCCGCGCCGCTTGGCCGAGTACAGGGCCTGGTCGGCCGCATCCACCAGCGAGTCGGGCGTCCACGTGCCCCGCTCGGCCCGGACGGCGCCCACGGAGATCGTCACGTTGACCGACACCCCGTGGACGGGGAACGGCGTGGCCGAGACGGCGCGCCGCACCCGCTCGGCCGCCGCGGCCAGGCCGCCGCCCGCAGGCACGTCGCGGATGAGCATGGCGAACTCCTCGCCGCCCCACCGGGCCACGACGTCGCAGGGCCGCAGCGCGTCGGCGATGCGCGCCGCGAGCTCGACCAGAACGGCGTCGCCGCCGCGGTGGCCGTGCGTGTCGTTGACCAGCTTGAAGTGGTCGACGTCGGCCAGGATCACGCCCGGCGGGCGACCGCCGTGACGATGGGCCGTGAGCTCCTCGGCCAGCGTCTCGTAGAAGTGGCGCCGGTTGCACAGCCCCGTCAGGGAGTCGGTGCGCGAGCGGTGCTCGGCGTCCTCGAGGGCCACGGCGAGGGCGGCGTTGGCCTCGCGGACCTCGCGCGCGCTGGCCATGAGCTCGTCGGTGAGGCGGCGGTGCTCGCTGACGTCGGAGACGATGCCGTCGATCAGGACCTCGCCGTCCGGACCGCGGCTGGGGATGTAGCGGTCGCGGACCCAGCGCACGCGGCCGTCGAGGCCCACGAGGCGGTACTCGAGCTCGCAGGCGTCGCCCCGGCGGGCGGCGTGGTGGAAGCCGTCGTAGGCGGCGCGGTCTTCCTCGTGCACGGCGTCGTTCCAGTAGTCGCCGGCGTCGGGACCCGACGGAGCGGGCCCGCCGAGCAGGAGCTCGAGGCCCGGGCCCGTGTAGAGCTCCTGGTACGTGCCGTCGGGCAGGACGAGACCGCGGTAGACGTGATCCTCGAGGGCGGATACGAGGCCGGCCAGCAGCGCCTCCGCCGAGAGCCCGGCGGACAGGGCGGAGCCTGGCCTGACGGCCCGTTCCGCGCGCGCGTCATCATGTGCGCCCATCAGGAGAGGAATCGGCCGTTTCGGCCGAGGCCTCAAGTGCGAGAAATCACCTGCTCGCTGCGGAGAACGGGCTGCTTGACGGCGCGCACCTCGTCGAGCCTGCCCACGAGCGTCGTGTGGGGCGCCGTGCGCAGGACCTCTGCGTCCTCCGCGGCCTCGCGGGCGATGGCCAGCATGGCGTCCGCAAAGGCGTCGAGCTCCTCCCGCGGCTCCGTCTCCGTCGGCTCCACCATGAGGGCCTCCTCCACCAGCAGCGGGAAGTAGATCGTCGGCGGGTGGAAGCCGAAGTCCATCAGGCGCTTGGCCACGTCGAGGGCCCGCACGTTGTGCTCCCGCTTCAGCCGGCGCGCGGAGAGCACGAACTCGTGCTTGCACAGCCGGTCGAACGGCACGTCGTAGGCCCCGCGCAGCCGGGCCAGCAGGTAGTTGGCGTTGAGGACCGCAGTCTCGGCCGCCTCCCGCACGCCCTCGGCGCCGAGGGCGCGGATGTAGGCGTAGGCGCGCACCAGCACGCCGGCGTTGCCGACATGCGCCTTCAGCTTGCCGATGGACTGCGGCCGGTCGTGATCGAAGGCGAGGGCGCCGGCGGCGTCGCGGCGCAGGACCGGGGTCGGCAGGAAGGGCTCGAGCCGGTCGACGACGGCCACCGGCCCGGCGCCCGGGCCGCCGCCGCCGTGCGGGGTGGAGAACGACTTGTGGGTGTTGAAGTGGACGATGTCGAAGCCCATGTCGCCCGGCCGCGACACGCCCATGACGGCGTTCAGGTTGGCGCCGTCGTAGTAGAGGAGCGCCCCGACCTCGTGCAGGAGGCGCGCCACCTCGACGATGTTCTCCTCGAAGAGCCCCGTCGTGGACGGGTTGGTGAGCATGAGCCCGGCGACGTCCTCGTTGACCTTGCTCCGCAGGTCCTCGAGGTCCACGCCGCCGCGGGCATCGGTGCGCACCTTGACCGTGTCCCAGCCGGCCATCGTCACGGAGGCCGGATTGGTCCCGTGCGCCGTGTCGGGGATGATCACGGTCCGCCGCTCGGAGCCCTGGGCGCGGTGCCAGGCCTTCATGAGCAGCAGGCCGCACAGCTCTCCCTGGGCCCCGGCGGCCGGCTGCAGGGTGACGTGCGGGAGGCCGGCGATCGAGGCCAGGTAGCCGCTCCAGGCGCCACAGGACCTCGAGCATCCCCTGGGCCGCGTCGTCGTCCTGCCGCGGGTGCAGCTGGGCGAAGCCCGGCATGGCCGCGACGCGCTCGTTGACCTTGGGGTTGTGCTTCATCGTGCACGAGCCCAGCGGATAGAAGGCCGTGTCGATGGAGAGGTTCTGGCCCGACAGGCGCACGTAGTGGCGGATGAGCTCCGGCTCGGACACCTCGGGCAGGCGCGGCGGGGCCTCGCGCAGCAGGCCGGCCGGCACGACGTCGGCGGGGTCGACCTCGGGCACGTCGAGCTCCGGGAGCGAGAACGCCTCGCGGCCGGGCCGCGAGCGGTCGAAGATGGTCTCCACGTGCTGTCCGGCGGGGCCGTTCATGCCGTGCCTCCCGCCCCGTTGCGCCGGGATGGCCCATCGCGTAGGACCTCCTCCAGCGTGCGGGCCAGCCGGTCGCAGTCCTCGCGGGTCCGCTTCTCGGTCACGGCCACCAGGAGGACGTCGCGCTGGGCCGGGTCGTCACGTCCGAGGCAGTGGCCGGGATGGACGCCGCGCTCGCGGCAGGCACGGATGACCTCGCCTCCATCGGCGGGCACGCGCAGGGCGAACTCCTTGAAGGTCGGCCCCTCGAAGGCAGGCTCGACCCCCGGGATGGCGAGCAGCCGGCTCTTGGCGTACTCGGCCCGGCTCAGGCACTGCCGGGCCAGCTCGCCCGCGCCGCGCGGGCCGAGCCACGACAGGTAGACGACGCCGGCCAGCGCGTTGAGGGCCTGGTTCGTGCAGATGTTCGAGGTCGCCTTCTCGCGCCGGATGTGCTGCTCGCGCGTCTGCAGGGTGAGGACGAAGCCCCGGCGCCCTTCGGCATCGGCTGTCTCGCCCACGATCCGGCCCGGCAGGCGGCGCACGAGCTCGCTCTTGCAGGCCATGAAGCCGAAGGTCGGGCCCCCGTAGTTGGGCGCGTTGCCGAGCGCCTGGCCGTTGCCGACGGCCACGTCCACGCCCAGCTCGCCCGGCGCGGCCAGGAGGCCGAGCGAGACGGGATCGACCGAGGCGACGGCCAGCGCCCCGGCCGCGTGGGCCGCCTCGACCTGGGCCGGGAGATCCTCGATGAGCCCGAAGAAGTTCGGCTGCTGGACGAGGAGGACAGCCGCGTCCTCCAGAGCGGTGGCGGCATCGTCGAGCGAGGTCGCGCCGCCCGCCTGGGGCAGCTCGACGACCTCGATGTCCTGCCCGGCGGCATAGGTGCGGACCACCGCCCGCGTCTCGGGATCGACGGTGCCCGACACGACGGCCCGGCGCCGTCCCGTGTGGGCGCAGGCCAGGAGGACGGCCTCGGCCGCGGCCGTGGCGGCGTCGTACACGGACGCGTTGGCCACGTCGAGGCCGGTGAGCTCGCAGATGGCCGTCTGGAACTCGAAGATCGCGGTCAGCGTCCCCTGCGAGACCTCGGGCTGATACGGCGTGTACGAGGTCTGGAAGCCCGAGCGCGAGGTGATCCAGTCGACACAGGCCGGCACGTAGTGGTCGTAGGTGCCCCCACCGAGGAACTGCAGCTCCTGGGCCGAGTGGGCGTTGCGGGAGGCCAGGTCACCGAGCTCGCGCACGAGCGCCGCCTCGCCCAGCCCGGGCGGGATGTCGAGCGTCCCCGAGAAGCGCAGCTCCGGGGGGATGTCGGCGAACAGGTCGTCAATGGTGTCGACGCCGATCTCCGCCAGCATGGCCGTGCGGTCCCGCTCGGTCGTCGGTGTGTAGCGCAATCGCCCTCCCGCTCGTTGGTCCGGCCGGAGCGTACCGTCGCGCGCCGATTACATTTGACGCGTGGCTCCAGGGGACGAGGCGCTCGCGTGCTGGACGGCGCTGGAAGGCCCGTGGCGGGAGTGCCTGCGCCTGGCGTGGGAGGCCTACGGGGCCCGCACCATCCCGGTCGGAGCCGTCCTCGTCGACGCACGCGGCGAGGTCGTGGCGCCGCGGCCGCAACCACGTGTACGAGCGCGACGGGGCGCCTGGCGCGGTGGCCGGGAACCGCCTGGCCCACGCCGAGGTCAACGCCCTCGTCGCCCTCACGCCCGACCGGCGCTACGACGACCACACGCTGTACACGTCGCTCGAGCCGTGCGTCCTGTGCGTGGGCGCGGCGGTCATGACCACCGTCGGCCGCATCCTCTACCTCGGCGCCGACCGCTACGGCGGCGGTGACGGCGCCATCCACGCCAACGCCCACGTCGAGCGCGTGGGGATGACGATCGCCGGCCCGCGGGCGGACGCCTTCGGCCGGCTGGCCGAGTCCCTGCACGTCGCCTTCTTCGTGGAACGGGACCGTGGAAGCTCGGTGGTCGGCGCCTACCGCGAGCGCGCGCCCGAGGTCGTGGAGACGGGCGAGGCGCTCCTGGCCGCCGGCCTGCGGTCGCTCGCCGCGGGCTCCCTGGACGATGCCCTGCCCCTGGTATGGCCGGCCGTCGCCTGACCCGAGCCGCCGCGCTGCTCGCGGCGCTGGCCACGACCAGCACGGCCGCCGCCGTCGCCCAGGAGTCGCGCATCGACGCGAGCGGCCCGTATCTGCGGGCCACGCCGACGGTCGGGCGCTCCGTCGAGGACAGGCCCATCCCGGTCCACCTCCTCGGCCGGGCGGGCACCGGGGATGCCGTGCTGGTGGTGGGCTGCATCCATGGCAGCGAGCGCGCCGGGATCGCCGTGGCCCGGCGGCTCATGCAGCTCGGCGCGCTCCCCCACTCCACGCTCTGGGTCGTGCCAGACCTCAACCCTGACGGGGCCGCGGCGAACACGCGCCTCAACCTCGACGGCGTCGACCTCAACCGCAACTTCCCCTACGCCTATCGCACCCTGGGCGCCGTCGGGGAGGTGGAGTACGCCGGCGGCGGGCCACTGTCCGAACCGGAGTCCCGGTTCGCGCACGCCCTCATCGAGCGGGTCCGGCCGGCGGTGACCATCTGGTTCCATCAGCCCATCGGCGTGGTCGACCTGTCCGGGGGCGATCCCGCCATCGAGCGGCGCTACGCCAGGCTGTCGGGCCTCCCGCTTCGCCGCCTCATCCGGTATCCGGGAAGCGCGGCCGGCTGGCAGAACCACGCGCTGCCCGGCACGACGGCCTTCGTCGTGGAGCTGCCACCCGGCACGCCCTCGACGGCGGAGGTGGCCCGGCAGGCGTGGGCCGTGCGGACCCTCGCCTCCGAGGTGGCGACGGCGCGGACGGCGGCGCTGGCGCGTGCGGCCGTCCACGAGGCGATCGAGGGCGCCTGCCAGATCGGGGTGGCCACGGGCGGGCCGGGCCTGGACGCGTGCGCCGCGCTGCCCCCTACTCCTGTTCGAGCAGGGCCCGGTACGCGCTGACGTCGAGCAGGCCGTCCGCCTCGCCCGACACGCGCACGCGGCACAACCAGCCGGCCCCGTAGGGGTCGTCGTTCACGACCTCCGGCGTGTCCACCGCGGCCTGGTTGACCTCGATCACCTCGCCGGAGAGCGGGGCGATCACGCCCGACACGGCCTTGACCGACTCGAGCTCGCCGTACTCCTCGCCGGCGGTGACCGAGCGCCCGACCTCCGGCGGCAGGTAGACCACGATGTCGCCCAGCGAGTCCTGGGCGTACCAGGTGATGCCGAAGGTGGCGACGTCGCCCTCGACGCGGGCCCAGTCGTGCTCGGGGTGGTACAGCAGGTCGTCGGGGTAGCTCTCGGCGGCGGCCATGCTCAGGGCTCCTTGACGTAGAGAGGCTTTTTGTGGACCTCGGCCCGGCCCGGGCGGCCGCGGACGTCGACCGTCAGCGGCGTGCCCGGCGCGGCCTGGGAGGAGGGCACGTAGCCGAGCCCGATCCCGCGCTCGAGCGTCGGCGAGTACGTCCCGCTGGTCACCTCCCCGACCGGGCCGTCGTCGGCCACGATCGGGAGGCCGTGCCGCGGGATCGCCCCGCGCTCGGTCATCTCGAAGGCCACCAGCCGGCGCCTCGGCCCCTCCTCGCGGGTGGCGCGCAGAACTGCGACGCCCGTGAACTCCTTGTCCAGGTCGCACACCCAGCCCAGCCCGGCCTCGATCGCGTTCGTGTCGGGGGTGATGTCGTTGCCGTGCAGCGGGTAGCAGACCTCGAGGCGCAGCGTGTCCCGCGCGCCGAGCCCGCACGGGGTGGCGCCCGCCTCGACGAGGGCGTCCCACACGCGGCCGGCGTCCTCCGGCGCCATGAGGAGCTCGACCCCGGGCTCGCCGGTGTAGCCGGTGCGGGCCACGCGGCAGGCCACCCCGCCCACGCGGCCATGGCCCCAGCCGAAGGGCTCGAGCGCGGTCGCGCGCTCCACGCCGCCCTCGCTCCTGCCGGGCTCCCAGACGGCGTCGAGCACCGCGAAGGCCTCGGGGCCCTGCAAGGCGAGCATCGCCTCCTCGATGGAGATGTCCGTGACGTCGACGCCGCGCGGGACCCGGTCGACGAGGTGGTCGACGTCGGCCTCGGTGTTGGCCGCGTTGACCACGAGCAGGTACCGCCCGCCGGGCCGGCGATAGGCGATGAGGTCGTCGACGATGCCGCCCTCGGCGTTCGTGAGCAGGGTGTACTGGGCGTGGAACGGCTCGATGCGGTCGAGGTCGTTCGAGAGCATGCCCTGCAGGAACTCGTGGGCGCCGTCGCCCGTGACCGCGACCTGGCCCATGTGGGAGATGTCGAACAACCCCGAGCGCTCGCGGACCGCGCGGACCTCGGCGATCACGCCGGCGTATTGAACGGGCATGTCCCAGCCGGCGAAGGGCACCATCCGCCCGCCCGCCGCCACGTGGCGGTCGTGCAGCGGCGTGCGGCGAAGCGGCTCGGCCACGGGCGCAGAGGATACGCCCCGGCGGCCGTACACTCGCTGCGTGGAAGCCCTCCAGCGGCGGCGCGGCGCGGCGCTCGTGCTCGCCGCCGTCGTCGTCGCGGCCGCAGCGGCCACGGTGGCCACCTGGCGGTCGTCGCACGCGGCCTCGCGGTCACCCGCCAAAGGCGGGGGCGCGATACTTGTCTACGAGGCCGGTGACCGGCCGTCCGACGCGGCCAGCGGCCAGATCGTGCGCGCGGCGGTCGACGGAAGCGACCCGGTCACGGTGGCGGATGGGCAGTCCCCGGCGCTCTCTCCCGACGGCCGGTGGATCGCCTTCCTGCGCTACGTCCCCAGCCGCCGGTCCAGCGACCTGTCGGTCGTGCCGAGCGCCGGTGGCCAGGCGCGGCCGGTGCGGCTTCCGGGCGGCCCGTACGTCTACCGCCTGGCCTGGTCGCCCGACTCCGCGCGTCTCGTGGCCCAGACGGGGCGCGGCCTGCTGGTGGTGGACCGGTCGGACGGGCGCGTCCACCGCTTGCCGACGCCCGGCCCCGCCGGGTTCGGGCGACCGAGCTTCTCGCCCGACGGCCGGCGCGTGGCCTTCGCCAGCGGCGCCGGCGGAAGCGATGTCGAGGTGGCCACCCTCCCGGCCGGTCCCATCGTCCGTCTGACCGGCGACCACCACAGCTTCGCGCCCGTGTGGGGCCCGCCCGGGATCGCCTACAGCCGCGAGTGCTGCGTGCGCGGCGACATCTGGCTCATGCGTCCGGACGGCACCCAGCGCCACCAGCTGACCCACACGGAGCAGGGGATCTTGCCCGTGGACTGGTCGGCCGACGGCCACCGTCTCCTGGCAGTGCATCCCGGCCTGACCCGCGGCCAGGTGTGGGCCGTGGACGCGACCAGCGGCGAGGCCCGCAGCCTCACGAACGCGGTCGCCGGACTCGCGGCACTGGCCCTGAGCCGAGACGGACAGCGCATCCTCTACGCGACCGGCTGCAACCGGCACCAGGGCGACCAGGGCACGATCGAGTGGGTCCCCTTCGGCGGCGGCCCGTCCACCGTGCTCGCACACGCGTCGTGCCGGGCGGACTGGGACGCGTGATGATCTGGCGCGACCTCGAGGAAGCGGCGCCCGAAATCGCCCGGCTGGGTATCGAGCGGCTCCAGGTGACGGGCGTCGCACTGCTCGGAACCATCCGCCGCGACGGCTCGCCGCGCATCAGCCCGGTCGAGCCGTATCTCGCGAATGGCCACCTCCTCATCGGGCTGATGTCCCGGTCGCCCAAGGCCCGCGACCTCCAGGATGACCCGCGCTGCGTGCTCCACAGCACCGTCAGCGGCCCGGACAGCGGCGAGGGCGAGATCAAGCTCTACGGGCAGGCGATCGTGGCCTCCGAGCGGATCCGCGGAGGATGCGCCGGAGCCTGGTGGATCGGTCGGCCTCCGGAGGTGGCGTCGGTGTTCTCGCTCGACATCCAGGAGGCCGCGTTCGTCGACTGGGCGACGGAGCGCGGCGAGATGACGGTCAGGCGGTGGACGCCGGCTGCCGGCTACGTGCAGCGCACGGGCCCGTATCCCTGAGCAGAACTGGCGCCTACGCGGCGACCAGGCGGGCCGTGAAGGAGGCCTCGTGCGCCAGCGCGTTCGCGGCCCGCGCCTCCTCGCCTGACATCGCGCCGATGCGGCAGAGGAAGGCGAACTCGTCCCGCAGGTGCGTGCGCATCATCTCCGGCCCGTCCGTGGAGACGGTGACCCGCACGCCGCCGTCCAGGAACGTCCGGAAGGTCTCGACCACGGCGTCTTCGTCGGGGAGCGCCCGGGTGAGCAGGTTCGACGTCGGGCAGATCTCGAGCACGATCCCGCGCTCGGCCAGCAGCGCCACCAGCTCCGGGTCGCCGGCGGCCAGGATGCCGTGCCCGATGCGGTCGGGAGCGAGGGACTCGACGACGTCGGCGATCTCCTCGGGGTAGCCCTCCTCGCCCACGTGGACCGTGACGCCCAGACCGGCGTCGCGGGCCACGGCGACCAGCGGGGCCAGGTCGGCATAGGGGTACGGCTCGGGGGCGGGGCGTGGGCCTGCGATGTCGATCCCGACGATCCCGCGCGTCGCGTAGCGCACGGCCTTCTCGACGATGACGGCGTTCTGCCGCTCGTCGAAGGTCCGGTCCATCATCAGGATGATCCCGGCCCGGACCTGCGGGTACTCGAGGGAGGCCCGGTCGAGCCCGCGGGTGGCGGCCATGATGATGTGGTCGAGGTCGCGCTCGCCCCCGCGGTTGCGCTTCATGGGGTTGAAGCGCACCTCGCAGGTGGTGATCCGCTGGGAGCGGTAGCCGCCGCCGATCATCCCGTGGACGCTGCGCTCGACGGCGAGCGGGCTGGACTGGATCAGCTCGGTCAGGTGGTAGATCTGGTCGAGGCCCTCGAGCCCCTCCACCCCACGCGGGTCCGACACCGACGTCAACCGGTCGAACTCCCAGAAGTCGCGCGTGGGAAGGGCGATGCCCTGCGTGTGGGCCGACTCCCACATGACGTGGGACGGGACCGACCCGCCCAGATGCGCATGGAGCTCGGCGAGCGGCTCGTCCGCGGCGAACGGGCAGTCGTCGACGGGCATCGGGCTCGGACTATAGGTCGTTATAGTCGCGGCGCGATCAACCGCCTGGGAGGTGCCCGATGGAGCCGTACGTGACGAGCCGCATCGACGATCTGCCCGACCTCTGGGACGGCTTCGCCAGGCTCGTGCGTAAGGGGCTCGGCATCACCGCCTTCGGCGTGAACGTCATGGACGTCCCGCCGGATTACACGACCCGTGACCACACGGAGGCCGACAGCGGCCAGGAGGAGCTGTACACGGCGCTTGGCGGATCGGGTTGGCTGCTCGTCGGGCCCGAGGACGATGAGGTGGAGCTGCTCATCTCGCCCGACACCGTGACCGGCGTCTCACCCGACACGCGGCGCCGGTTCCGCAGCGGGCCCGACGGCTGCCGTCTGCTCATCGTCGGGAACCGCCCCGGGAGCTACGAGCCCGGGCCTATGGGTTAGCCGTCTGGGGCGCTCCGGCCGGGTCCTCCCCGGCCTCGTCGAGCGCGCTCGGCGTGGGCACCACGTCGAGCAGGCGGCGCACGATGTCGACGTCCCGGACCTGTCGCACCCAGAGCTCCGGCCGCAGCACCAGGCGGTGGGCCAGGGCCGGCACGGCCATGGCCTTGACGTCCTCCGGCACGACGTAGTCGCGGGCCTCGAGCATGGCCCGGCCGCGGGCCAGCTTGAGCAGGGCGAGCGCCCCACGTGGGCTCGCGCCCACCGACACGTCGGCGTGTGTCCGGGTGGCCGCCACGAGGTCGACGATGTAGCGACCGATGCTCTCGTCCACGTGGACGCGCTCGAGCGAGGCCTGCATGGCCAGCAGGCCCGCACCGTCCACGACGCGCTCGAGCTCGATCTCGTCGACCTGCCGCTCCAGCCGGCGGTGGAGGATCTCCCACTCCTCGTCCCGCTCGGGATAGCCCACGCCCGCACGCAGCAGGAAGCGGTCGAGCTGGGCCTCGGGCAGCGGGTACGTGCCCTCGTACTCGATGGGGTTCTCGGTGGCGATGACCAGGAACGGCGGCCCGACCACGTGGGTCTCGCCCTCCACGCTCACACGCCCCTCCTGCATCACCTCGAGGAGCGCGGCCTGCGTCTTCGGCGGGGCACGGTTGATCTCGTCGGCCAGCAGCAGGTTCGTGAAGATCGGCCCCGGCCGGAACTCGAAGCGCGACTCGCGCTGGTCGTAGATCAGGGAGCCGGTGATGTCCGCCGGCAGGAGGTCCGGCGTGAACTGGATCCGCCGGAAGTCGATGCCCAGGACGCCGGCGAACGAGCGGGCGGTGAGGGTCTTGGCCAGCCCGGGCAGGTCCTCGAGCAGGACGTGCCCCGCGGCCAGGATCCCGCACAGCACGAGCTCGAGCGATTCGCGCCGGCCCACCACCGCCCGGCCGACCTCCTCCAGCAGGCGCAGGCTGCGGGCGCGCGTCTCGGCCAGCGGCAACGGCTCCACGGGGACCCCACTCACTCCCAGCGAGGCTAGCGCAGGGCGGATTGGCCCTTGGTTAGGGAACCGGGAAGGGCGCGAAGGCCGTGGGCAAGCCCGTTCGAGCGCCCGCTGGAAACCGGAACGGCGTCGCGCCACTATGAGGTATCGACCGTCGTTCATCTCGGAGGCCCCGGTGACCGAGAGAAGCGAGCGAGCGTGAAGAGCGAGGCCCCACCCAGACCGCCGTCCCGCGGCCGCGTGCGCGCGCTCGGCCTGCTCGGGGATGACCGGCTGGCCGCGCTCGCCGCCGCCGGCAGCACCGCCGCCTTCGAGGTCATCTACCGGCGCCATCACCATGCGCTCCACGCGTACTGCCGGTCCATCCTGCGGAGCGACGGCGACGCCGGCGACGCGCTCCAGAGCACGATGCTGCGGGCGCTCTCCGCGCTCCAGGACGGCCGTGAGGTCGCCCTTCGGCCATGGCTCTTCCGCATCGCCCACAACGAGGCCGTGTCCCTTCTGCGCCAGCGGCGATCGAGCGCCGCGGGCATCGACGAGGAGCCGGCGGCGCCGGCGAGCCTCGAGAGCCAGGTGGCCGACCGGGAGCGGGTGGCCGAGCTCACGGCCGATCTCCGCGACCTCACCGAGCGCCAGCGCGCGGCGCTGACCCTGCGCGAGGTGAGCGGTCTGTCCCACGGCGAGATCGCGCTCGTCCTCGGGGTGTCGGAGGGCGCGGCGAAGCAGGCGATCTACGAGGCGCGCTGCGCCGTGCACGAGTTCGACGTCGGGCGGAGCGCGGACTGCGCCACCATCCGCCACGTCCTGTCCGACGGCGACCGGCGCGCGCTTCGCGGCCAGCGCGTCCGCGGGCATCTGCGGAGCTGCTCGGGCTGCCGCGCGTTCAGCGCGGCCGTCGTCGAGCGCCCGCCCAGGCTGGCCGGGCTGCTCCCGCCGCTCCCGCTGGGCCTGGCGGCGCTCCTCGGCCGGATCGCCGACACTGCGACCTCCTCGGGGATCGGCGGCCAGCTCGCCGACTCCGGTCCGGACAAGGCCGCGGCCGGATCGCTGCTCGCCAAGGCCGCGGTGGGGGCCGCCCTGGCGGCCACGGCCACCGCCGGCGTGGTCGGGGCGGTCCAGGTCACGCACCCGGCCTCGCACCGAGCCCGAACCTCTGCCGTGGCGGCGGCTGCCGTCCGCCCCGTCCATCACCACGTGGCGCACCAGCGCCGCGCAGTGCCCCAGGTCCATCACGTCGCCGTCGTCGCGGTGCGTGCCCTGAGCTTCGTCCCGGCCCGGCGGACGGTCCGATCACGCGCTCCGGGCGCACCACGTATCCCGGATGCCGGCACATCACCGGGACACCCACAACGGCGAACCGGCGCGCGCCCCCGAGCCGGTCCACCGCGAGCATGGTGGCGATCACTCCGGCGACGGCGGCGGCAACGCCGTGACGATCGCGGCGCCTGCGCCCGACCAGACCAGCGGTCAGGACGGGCGCCGAGGCGGCGACGGGTCCAGCGGCGACGGGTCCATGAGCGACGGGTCCACGGGCGATCATCACGGCGGCTCGTCGGAGGCGGGCGCGCAGTCCGGCGACGGGACGGCGTCGTCGTCCGGCCAGACCGACGGCGGCGGCGGCAGCGGCGACGGGTCGACCTCGATCCCCCAGACCGGGTCCCCTGGAGGCGACTGAACCACCTGACGTTGGGGCCGCACGCGCGTTGTCCCTTCGAGGCCTCGGCCCCGGAGGCGTCTGGCCCCCACCCAAGGAGACGTTCGATGCCACACCGACGGATGCTCGTTCTCGCCCTCGCGGGCGCCGCACTCGCCGCGACGCCGGCGGCGGCAGGCGCTCGCGCCGGGCACGTCGCCACCCATGCCCAGGCCCGCGCGACGGCGGCGGGGGCGACGGTGCAGGGAACGGCGGTCCATCGCCAGGCTCGTCGTCATGCGTGGATCGTCGCGAGCCGCAACGGCACGCTGCGGCTCGTCCGCACGAGCGCCCGCCTGCACGCGGGGACGAAGCTCAGCGTCCGCGGCGCGATGCTGCCTGACCACACGCTCCGGGCGCGGTCGCTGCATCGCCTGGGCACCCGCCACCTCGTGCGTGTCAGCGGCGTCGTCGTCGCCCACACGGCCCGGACGCTGACGATCGCGCAGAACGGCGCGGTTCTCACCATCCGGCGGCACCTTCACCTGCGGAAGGGCGCGCGCGCCCTGGCCTCCGATTCGAGCACTCCCCCGCCGACGCTGGGGACGCCCGTCACGGTGACCGTGAAGGTCGACGACCAGGGCGACGTCGAGCAGGAAGGCGACGTCCAGGACGAGAACGACAACGAGAACGGGCAGAACGCCAACGCGGAGCTTTCCGGGCTGGTCGTCTCGGTCACGCCGGGCGCCGGGGGCACGAGCAAGGTGCTGATCAGCCTCGGCGACTCCAACACCCAGGTGGTCCTGATCGCCCCGGCCGGCCTCGACCTGAGCGGCCTCACGCAGGGCACGGAGGCGGACTTCAAGGTGAACATCGCCGCCGACCAGGCCACAGGTGAGAACACGATCACGATCGTCCGCTTCGAGCAGGACGACAGCAACGGCGACAACAACGACCAGGGCGACAACAACCAGGGCGACGGGAGCGGGCAGGGCAGCGGAAGCGGCAGCGGCGGCCGCGACTGACCCGCCACAAGCGTCCGGCGGGGTGGGTCCGCGCCCCGGAGCCCACCCCGCCGGGCAGGTCCGCCCGGCCGCCGGACGCCATAGAGTGGGCGCGTAGCGCCCGCCCCTAGAACTGAGGGAATTCTCAGCTTCGTGGGGTAGATAGTCGCCATGGCCGAAGAGATGGAGACCAGCGTCCAGGCTGCGCGCACGCGCGCCCGGCGGCTGGCGGCCCTGACGGGGCGCACGGTCGTGACGATCCTGGCCCTGCTCGTGGCCGTGTTCACGGTGCTCGCAGCCCGCTCCTTCGCGGGGCGATCGACGAGCAAGCAGGGCACGTCGGCCACGGCGACGCTGCGACCGGCCACCTTCGTGCTCTCGGCGCGTCAGGAGATCGCGCGCGCCCGGGCAGCAGCGCGCGCCGCGGCGGCGACGCCCGTCAGCGACCCGACGCCACCGGCGCCGCCGACGCAGTCGGCCGCCCCCGCGGGCACGTCGTCCGCCGGGTCGACCACGATCTCGTGAGCGCGCTCCTCGAGCGCCGGACGTTCCCGGCCTTCGGCGGCTCGGTCGAGGTGGCCTCGGAGGACCCCGGCGACCCTGACCGCGCGCAGGCCCTCTTCGCCGCTTGGGAGGACGAGCTCTCGCGCTTCCGCGCGACGAGCGCGCTGTGCCGCCTCAACGCCGCAGGCCGCCTCGACGATCCGCCCGAGTCGCTGGTGGCCGCGCTCCGGGCCGCGCTCGAGGCCGCGGCCGAGACGGAGGGCCTGGTCGACCCCACCGTGCTGCCGGCCCTCGAGGCCGCGGGCTACGACCGCACCTTCGAGGACGTCGGGACGGCGGCCGTCAACGGCCCTGCCGGCCCCGTGGCGACCGGCCGCTGGGGCTCGTTCACCGTGTCCGAGGAGGCCATCACCCTCCCGCCGGGAGCTCGCGTCGACCTGGGCGGCGTGGCCAAGGGCCTCGCCGTGGACCGCGCCCTGGCCCTCCTGGGCGGCGAGCGGGCCATGGTCAATGCGGCCGGCGACCTGCGCGTGCGCGGCGGCGGCTGGAGTGCCGCCATCGCCGTCCTCCCTGAGGGCTCACACCCCCACGACGCCACCGTGGTCCTCGACGAGGGCGCCCTGGCCACGAGCGGCATCACGCGCCGGCGCTGGGCGCGTGCCGACGGAAGCGCAGGCCACCACCTCATCGACCCGCGCACCGGCCGTCCGGCGGCCAGCCCGTGGCTGGCCGTCACCACCTGGGCGCCGACGTGCCTCGCAGGCCGAGGTGGCCGCCAAGGCGGCCCTCATCGCCGGCGCTGACGGGCCGGACTGGCTCGAGGACCGTGGCATCCCCGCCCGGCTGGTGGGGACCGACGGATCACTCACGGCGACGGGGGCCTGGGCGGCGTGACGTCCTCGCACGCCCTGTGGTACCTGGCCCGCGGCTCGGCCACGGCGGCGCTCGTGGCCCTGACGCTCTCGCTCACCCTGGGCCAGCTGCTCGCCGGCGGCTACCGCTCCCGGCTCTGGCCCCGGGCGTCGTCGAACGACGTGCACCGGACGCTCTCCATCGCGGCCGCCGTCCTCATCGGCATCCACGTGTCGGCCGTGCTCGCCGACTCGTTCCTGCCCTTCGGCCTGCTCGACGCGGTCATCCCCTTCCGCGCGCCCTACCGCTCCCTCTGGGTCGGCTTCGGGACGCTGGCCTTCGATTTCCTGGTCCTCGTCCTCGTCGCCACCGCCCTGCGCCGCCGCATCGGCTGGACGCTCTGGCGGCGGCTGCACTGGCTGTCCTACGGGGTGTGGGCGCTCGCGGTGGTCCACGGGCTCGGCGCAGGCACGGACACCGCCACGGTCTGGCTGCGACTGGTCAGCGTGGCCTGCGTGGCCCTGGTCGTGGCCGGGACGATCCGGCGCGTCAGCGGGGATGGCCGCCAGGCCCTGGTGGGAGCCGGAGCCGCGGCGGTCGCTGCCTTCATGCTCGCCGTCGGGCTGACCCACACCGCCCGGGCGGCGACCGCCCTTCCGGCCACGAACCCGATCTCGTTCGACTGGACGGCCGACCAGAGCTCGAGCCTCGGCGTCGTGAGCATGGTGGGCACGGGCCCGAACGGCCAGATGCACTTCCGCCTCGACGTCGTCCAGGACACGAACGGCATCAAGCAGAGCCTCGTCCAGGTGTCGAGCACGGCGGGCCCGAACTGCCGCGGCACCATCACGCAGCTCTCGGACGGGGGCGCGGACGGCACGTGCGGAGGCCGGCCGCTGCTGCTTCGGTTCAGCAGCCTGAGCCAGGGCAGTGGGCAGGGCGAGCTCACGCTCGGATCGCCCGGCGGCTGACCGGCGCCGGCGCGCCGTTCATCCCAGCCGGGTGATGCAGCGCTCCGGCGAGGGGCCTTGACTACGCCCGTCGGGAACCAGCCCGGGAGGGGATCCGCATGCCCGAAGGGCTGTCGGCCTCGGAGGTCGGAAAGGAGATTGCCGAGCACGCCCGCCACGCGGGCGAGCAGCGCGCACGCCGGGCGACGATCATCGAGGCCGTGCTGCTCTCGGTGGTGGCCATCGTGGCCGCCTACTCCGGGTACACCGCGGCCAAGTGGAACACCGATGCCTCCGTGTCGCTGGCCAAGGCCTCGGCGGACCGGGCCAGGGCGAACCGCGCGGACCTCGAGGCCCTGACGCGCCGCAACTTCGACTCCTCCACCTTCACGACCTGGTTCACCGCGTACCTGGCGCACAACAAGCAGGCCGAGCGGATCGCCCGCCGCCGCTTCAGCCCGGAGTTCCGGGTGGCCTTCAACGCCTGGCTCGCCACCCATCCGGCCACGAACCCGCACGCGCCTCCCGGCCCGACGTACATGAAGCAGTACCGCCAGCCGGGCCTTGCGCTCTCGAAGGCGGAGGACGCGAGCGCCGACGCGGCCTTCGCCGAGGGGGAGCATGCGGGGGCGACCTCCGACAAGTACGTGCGGACGACCGTCTTCCTGGCCAGCGTCCTCTTCCTGGTCGGGATCAGCGGGCACTTCCCGAGCCTCACCGCCCGCTACATCCTCGTGACCATCGGCTCGCTGCTGCTCGTGTTCTCGCTCGTGCAGCTGATCGAGCTGCCACGGCCGCCCTGATCGCTCGGCCGGGCGCAAAGTGCGCCCGCCAGGATTCGAACCTGGGACCCGCAGATTAGAAGTCTGCCGCTCTGTCCACTGAGCTACGGGCGCGCGCCCCTCTCCGAGGGTATCGCCGCCGGCGGAGGATGTGCGCGTGGCCACAGCCCGCAGAGCACCGCTTGACACGCCCGGGCCAACGGGTAGAGTCGCGACGCCTGATCGCCGGGCCGCGGGGATGGACGTACGAACGGTGCGCCCTCGACGCCGGCCGAGACGAGACCGGTGGTCGTCGATGCGCCGTTTCCCGGGCCGGCGACGTCGACGGGGGGCACAAACGAGTGGAAGGAAGGTGGTCCCGGTGAAGATGCCTGGTCGAAGACTGGCCTTGCTCGTGGGGGCGAGCGCGCTCGCGCTCTTTCTCGCTCCGGTCGGAAGCGCGTCGGCCGCGACACAGCAGACCTGCACGGGCACGCCGCAGAACCCCGGCGTTCTGAGCGGCACGTACAACTCGAACGTCGTGGTCCAGGGCGCCTGCCAGGTGAGCGCGGGCCCGGCCGTGATCAACGGGAACCTGACGGTCAGCGGCGGCTCCGTGCTGCTCGCGCAGTTCAGCAACGCCGACCTGACGGTGAACGGCAACCTCACCGTGTGGGTCGGCGCCACCGCGTTTCTCGGGTGCGACCCGCAGAGCTCTCCCTGCATCGACGATGACCCGAACAACCCGACGCAGTTCGCTGCTCTGACCGTCTCGGGGAACGTTCTGGGGCAACAGCCTCTGGGCATGATCGTCCACAACGCGACCGTCAACGGGAACTACACCCAGACGGGTGGGGGCGGTGGCCTCACCTGCGATCCGGTTGGCATCTTCGCGCTGTTCGGGAGCCCTGCCTTCAGCACCCTCGAGGACAGCACTGTCGACGGCAGCATCTCGGTGACCCGGCTGAAGTCGTGCTGGCTCGGGCTCATTCGCCTCGAGGTCGGACGCAACGTGGTCGTGCAGAACAACAACCTGCTCGACCCAGACGCGATCGAGATCAACGACAACCACATCTCCGGCAACCTGATCTGCATCTCGAACAGCATGGTGTGGGACAGCGCGGAGATGGGCGACTCGCTCTTCCCGCGCGCGCCCGAGCCGAACACGGTGGACGGCCGGCGCATCGGCCAGTGCGTGCTCTCCAGCCCGACGGAGCCGGAAGGCCCGCGCGGCCCTGGTCCCTTCTAGACCGACCCTCCACTCACAGCTCGACGACCGGCCGCCGGGGGCTCACTCGAGAGCCTCCGGCGGCGGCATGCGCGCTATCCCTCGAGGCCGTGCTCCCGCAGGTGCTCGCGGAACGAGCGGGGCTCGAAGCCGAACTGGGATGGGATCGCGTCGGGGGTGGCCACGTTGTCGGCGTCGAAGAGCTCGAGCGCCGCGGGTGTGACCGGCGGGCTGGGCAGGACCTGGAGAAATCCGGCCTGCACCCGCACGAGCGACATGGGGACGTGGACCTTGCGCACCTGCGTCCTTGCCCATGGCCTCACCGACGGCGTCGAGCACCTCGTCGTACGTCAGCTGTTCCGGACCGCCGATCGGGTACTCGTTGCCCAGGCGGGCGTCGTCGGTGACGAGCGTGACCAGGCAGCGGGCCACGTCATCGACCCACACCAGCTGGAGGCGCACGCGGCCGTCACCGGCGACGGGGACGACGGGCGCCCGCACGAGGCGGGCCATCGCCTTGACGAACGCGGCGTCGGGGCCGCCGAACATGATCGACGGGCGGAGCATCGTCCAGGGCACGCCGCTCTCCCGGACCGCCTCCTCCCCCAGCCGCCGGCTGAGCAGGTACGGCCCGGGATCGCCCGTCATGGTGTCGATCCCGCTCATGTGGACGATGCGCGCCACGCCGGCCTCGCGGGCCGCCCGGGCGAGGGCGGCGACGCCGTCGGCGTGCACGGCCTCGTAGCCGCCCGGGGGCGGCTTGCGATCGGCCGTCACCGCGGCCAGGTTGACGACGGTCGCCATGCCCTCGGAGGCCGGCCCAAGCGACGCGGGGTCGGTGAGGTCGCCCCGCACGACCTCGACGCCCTCCGGCAGCGCCGCCGACTCGGGCGAGCGGGCGAGCGCGCGGACCTCGAGCCCGGCAGCCAGCAGCCGGGGCACGAGACGCCGGCCGACGTACCCCGTGGCTCCGGTGATGAGCACCGGCCCGGTGCGTCCGTCCGCGGCGGGCTGGAGCGGCGCGGGACCCTCGGCCGCCGTGTCTGTGGGCGTCTCGGCCATGGCGGGCGAACCCTATTCGCTGCGCTACGGTGGCACCGCGCGGGCGTAGCTCAGTGGCAGAGCATTGGCCTTCCAAGCCGAGTACGTGGGTTCGATTCCCATCGCCCGCTCTCCGCGTTGCCAGGCCGTTCCCCGCTCCCTTGCAGGAAGTCGCGCTGTGTACCGCCCTGAGCAGGCGACGCGGGTTCCTGTCACCAGGCAGGAGGGGCGGTCCCCGATCTTGTGACCGCCGCGTGTCTGCTTCTCACGACTGGGTACGCGCCGATGAGTTCTGGTGGTCGACGCGGTCTCGTTCCGCAACCCCGACGGAAGAGGAGTGCGATGAGTACTGACCCGGTTCGGCGGACCAACCTCGCGGCCATCGCATGCGACCCGCGTCCACAGCTGCCTGACGGCTTTCGGCGAAACAGCACCCGCGTTGGGGCGCTGGTCGGCGCGACCCGTACCGGGCTCAGCGTGTACGAGCTCCCTCCCGGTCAGGCGATCAGCCCCTACCACTACGAAAATCCCGAAGAGGAATGGCTCCTGGTCGTCTCAGGCACGCCAACCCTGCGTCGTCCGGACGGCGAGGATCAACTCGAACCGTGGGACCTCGTCTTCTTTCCCTCGGGCCCCGCCGGAGCGCACCTGGTGCGGAACAACAGCGAGTCAACCGCCCGCGTCGCCATGTTCTCCTCGATGGGAGCGGCGGTCGGTGCCGTCGTCTACCCGGACAGCGACATGATCTGGGTCTGGACGGCCGACGACGCAGTCGACCTCGTCGTCGAGCGAAGCAGAGCCGTCGACGACGCGGCCCCGTGGGCTACGGGCCTGGGCGATACCGAGACATGAGTCGCTCACCTGAGCGACTGTGCGTGCGCGTGCCGGTGAGATCCGCCCGAACGAGCGCGAACATCTCGCAGTCGTGGCGGACGCCGTGCGTCTCGCAGTGGCCCCGGAGGATCCCTTCGCGCACGAACCCCGCCTTCTCGATCGCGCGCCGTGAAGCGGTGTTCGCGACGTCGGCCTCGGCCTCGACGCGTAGAAAGCCGCGCTCGGCGATCGCCCAGCGGGCGATCAGCCGCAGTGCCGCCGGAGCAACGCCCTGCCCGCGTCCCTCGGGAAACACGGAGACCGCGACCGAGCCTGTGCCGTCGGCGACGACGCGAAGAGAGACGAGTCCGAGCGCACGATCGGTCGCAGGATCGGCGATCACGAACGGCGCCCGCTCGCCCCGCGCCCAGGTGTCGCGGGGATCGCGGAACGCAGGAGCGGCACTCATCGGGATCGGCTCGTCGTCCAGCCACCGTTGCGTTTCCGGATCGTGACTCGCGGCCCTGATGAGTCGCTGGTCCTTCGGTTCGCGCAGGCGCAGCACGATCTTGCCGTCGGTCAGCGGAGCGTCGGGTGGCGTCAGCTCGATCACACGACGCTAGCCCAGCCGCAAGTTCTCGGCGGCCGCATGCGTTTTACCCAGTAGAGCCGGCGCGCTCGCGGGTAGCCCCTGCCTGCCTCGGACAAGGGTCGACGGGGCCGTTCGGAAAAATCGCTTGCATTTTTCCCTTCTGGCCTTACGCTTGCGCCGTCAGCGAGCCGCTTGGGGCTCGCGGCACCCATGCGACGTACGAGGAGGGAGCGATCTTGACCTTGAAGCGCAAGGTGCTGAGCGCCATGGCGGCGCTCGCTGCGATCGTGGCGGTGGCTGCCGTCACGACATCCGCGTCGGCCGGCACGACCGCGTCGGGCAAGGACGTGAGTGCCGACTTCACCACCCAGGGCGGCGTCGCGCCGGCGTTCCTCGCGAACGCCCGCACGATCCCGCACTGGTCGTTCCAGTACACCGACCCCACGAACGGCGTCACCTACCCGATCACGATGACGGGGTCCGACCCGCGCGCCGGCGGCTCGAGCACCATCCACACGGTGATCGTCCCGCTCAAGATGCACTTCGTGGCGGGCAACCAGCCGGTCGCCCAGCTGAACAACCTGGGCTACGCCGGGTTCACGGCGACCGCGCTCGACCACACGTTCGACGCCTCGCGGCGCGTGAACGACGTCGTCAGCTCGCCGATGTTCTCGAGCTTCCACTACGACGCCGACCTCGGCGGCGACACCGGCCAGGTCGGTGACGCCTTCGCGCGCGCCCAGTGGAACAAGATCGGCACCGGCTACCACGTGCAGCTGGCGAACGACGCCGTGCTGCCCACGCAGACCATCGACGTGCCGCAGGACAAGGGCCTGGCCTACCAGCGGCCCGTCGGCGCCTGGCGCACCGCGAACGGCATGCCGACCGACACCATCACCGGCGTCGCCGACAGCTCGTGGTTCTCGTCGAAGCTGCAGAACCTGATCAACTCGCTGCACATCGACTCCACCACGACGCCGATCTTCCTGACCGACAACGTCCTGCTGTACGGCGGGCACAACAACTACCTGAACTGCTGCACCCTGGGCTACCACGGCGCCGGCATGCCGATCGGCCACGGCGCCGGCCCGGCGAACGGCAACGGCAAGCAGCCGGTGCAGACGTTCATCTACGCCGCCTGGACGACTCCGGGCACGTACTCGGGCTTCCTGGCGGACTACCTGAACCCGACGCGGACGGCGCCCGCGCCCACGCGCGGGCTGGCCGACATCCACGCCCTGAGCCACGAGGTGTCGGAGTTCATCGACGACCCGTTCGTGAACAACGCCGTCCAGCCGTGGCAGACGCCCACGGCGCCGCAGTACGGCTGCACCGGAGTGCTCGAGGTGGGCGATCCGGTCGTCGGCCTGTGGTACGGCGTGAACGGCAACAACACCGGAGCCGAGGACGGCTACAACTACTACGGCCAGTACCACCCCGAGGACGAGGTCTTCGCGCAGTGGTTCGCGCGCGGCGGCATCGACAAGGCCCCGCCCGTCGGGCTCGGCCTGCCCTCCTGGGACGGCCGGCTGACCTACATGGGTCCGCGCACGACCGGCCTCGGCGGCCCGTACGCCGGGTTCGGCATCGTACGCACAGGGCTGCTGACCGAAGCGGCTTCCTCCCAGGTGAGCGACGCGAGGGCCCGGCCACCGGCCGGGCCCTCGTCGTTCACACGGCGCGTCCCGCGATCATGCGCGCATGGACGAGGGCGCCCTGCTCCTGCTCGTGGGCGCGGTGCTGGCCGTCAGCATCGCGGCGGCGCTCGGCGCCGCCCGCACCGGGTTTCCCGTGCTCGTGGCCTTCCTCGGGCTCGGCATGCTGCTCGGGTCGGACGGCCCGGGCGGCATCGCCTTCGACGACGCGTCCCGGGCGCGCGAGGTAGGCACCGCCGGCCTGGCCCTGATCCTCTACGAGGGCGGCCTGCAGACCTCGTGGCGTCGCCTGCGCGACGTCGCCGTGCCGGCCTCGCTCCTGAGCACGATCGGCGTGATCGTGAGCACGGTGGTGACCGGGATCGGCGCCCGCCTGCTGTTCGACCTCTCCTGGCTCGAGGCGATGCTCATCGGCGCCGTCGTCTCCTCGACCGACGCGGCGGCCGTCTTCGCCACCCTCCGCTCCACGCACATCCGCCGCCGGGTGGCCCGCACGCTCGAGGCCGAGTCGGGCGGCAACGATCCGATGGCGATCGCCCTCACGCTCGGGCTGATCGCCTGGATCCAGCATCCGCACACCTACGGCTTCCCGGACCTGGCGCTGCTCGTGGTCCAGCAGCTCGGGTTCGGCCTCCTCGTCGGCGTGGCCCTGGGAATCGTGGCGACCCGCGTCTTCGCCCACCTTCCGTCGTCGGTCGGGGCCTTCGCACCCGCGGCCTCGGTGGCGGCCGCCGCCCTCGCCTTCGGCTGCGCCGACGTCATCGGCGGCAGCGGGTTCCTCGCCGTGTACCTCGTCGGGCTCGCGGTGGGAAGCACGCCGTCGCGCTACCGCCGGCAGCTCGTCTCGTTCCACGAGGGCGTGGCGTTCCTGGCCCAGGTCGCGCTCTTCATCATGCTCGGGCTCCTGGTCTTCCCGCACCAGCTGCCGGGCGTCGCCGCCTCCGGCCTGGCCCTCGCGCTCGTGCTCACGCTCGTCGCCCGTCCCGCGGCGGTGTGGGCCTCGACGGCGTTCGTCCGGTTCAGCGCGCGCGAGCGCGGCCTGCTCGCCTGGGCAGGGCTCCGGGGCGCCGTGCCGATCGTGCTCGCCACGTTCGCACCGTCGTCCCACGTGCCGCACGCGAACTCGATCTTCAACGCCGTCTTCTTCGTCGTCGTCGTCTCCACGATCCTCCAGGGCTGGTCGCTGGAGCCCGTGGCCGGGGCGCTTGGGCTCCTGTCGGAGGCGCCGCGCCGGGCGTGACGCTCCGCTTCAGGTCGGCGAGCGGAGCCAGCTCGACCTCATCGAGTTCGCGGTCATGCCGGACCACGCCATCGCCGGCGCCGCCGTCCGCGAGCTGGGCCTGCCGCGGAACGCGATCGTGGCCGTTGTCGAGCGCGGGCGGGACTCCATCCCACCCCGTGGCAGCACCCTCATCAAGGCCGGTGACCGCCTGTTCGTGCTGGCCCCGCACGCCATGCGCCCGACGGTCGAGGACGTCTTCGCGCGCTGGCGGCGGCGCGTCTGAGACGGGCTCAGAGCGGCGTTTCGCCGGCCTGCATGACGCGCCGGTAGTAGTCGGCGAGCTGCCGGTCCACGGTGTCGCGCGAGACGCGCTCGGGATCCTCGTTCTCCCACAGGCGCTTGAGGGAGTGGGCGATGTCCTGGTCGCCGCCGGTGAACGCCTGGAACAACGCCCGGCCGCGCTCCGCGTAGGGCCGGAGCCGCGGGTCGGCCGGATCGGTCCCGGCCTCCATCTCGCGCCGCAGCGCCGCGTGCAGCCTCCGCCCACTCCTGCTGGACGGTCGCGATGCGCTCCTCGCCGACCTCCTCGCGCCGCCGTCGCAGGCGCTCGAGCTGGTCGGGCGTGTAGTAGCGCTCGTACATGGTCATGGCCTCCATGGCGTCGATCAGGTCGTCGACGGACGGCACCTGGCGCCGGGCCAGGGCGTCGCGGATGGCCAGCAGCCGGTCGCGCAGCCTCTGCGTCTCCCCCAGCGCCCGGTCGGCCGCCTCGAGCTGCTCCTCGACCGTCCGGGCGAGGTCGTCGCCCTCGCGATCGAGCAGCGGCCCGATGTCCTTCAGCGGCACGCCGAGCCGGCGCAGGGCCACGATGTGGAAGAGGCGCCGCAGGTCGTCCGCGTCGTAGAGCCGATACCCGGCCTCCGTCCGCCCGCCGGGGACGAGCAGGCCGAGCTCGTCGTAGTGGTGGAGCGTCCGCACGGTGAGGCCCGTGGCCTTCGCCACGCGGCCCACGGTCATCGGTTCGGGAGCGCTGCTGCCATCGCCCGGCTCACGCTAGACCCTCACGTCGCGTGAGGGTCAAGGAGCGGCGCGGGCTACGGCGCCCGTGGCGCGAACGCCCGCATCTCGAGATCCCCGCGCCGCAGGTGGACGGCCGTCGAGATGGGCACCTCGGTCCACGCGCCCGGAAGCGTCCCGAGCGGCTCGCTCATGACCGCGTGGGCGTCGCCGGGGATGAGGTTGAGGTCCGCGACGTCGGGATGCAGGCGCCGCAGGGTCTCGATGTCGTTGCTGTGGTAGAGCGTGCGCGGCAGCGAGGCGCTGGCGTAGCGGGCCGCCACGAGCGAGTCGTCCCGGAGGACCCCGACGGTCATCTGCATCGCATCCGAGATGCCCTGCTGTGCGGCGGCGTGCTCGATGAAGCCCACCATCCGCTCGAGCGCGAGCTGCGGGTCGTCCTTCAGCCCGAAGGTCAGGGCCAGGTAGAACATGTGCTCCGAGTCGGTGCTGCCGACGATCTGCGGATACAGGTCGGGGTCGATGGCCAGCACCACGTCGCGCTTCATGCGGTGGAAGTCGCGTACGAAGCCGTTGTGTACGAAGAGCATGTCGTCGTGGCGGAAGGGATGGCAGTTCGACTGCTGCACCGGCGATCCGATGGCGGCGCGCACGTGGGCGATGAAGGCCGGGGAGACGAGCGTCTTCGTGATCTCCTGGAGGTTCTCGTCGTTCCACGCCGGCTCGGTGGAGCGATAGCGCGAGGGGACGTCCGAGCCGTCGGCGAACCACCCGAGGCCGAACCCGTCGCCGTTCACCGGCTCTGCGCCCTGGCTCGCGGCGAGGCTCTGGTGGACGAGCGTGTTGCTGCCCTCCCGGAACAGCACCAGGCCGACGTTGAGCGACCCGCCGATGTAGCCCATCCATCTACACACAGGGCGGGATCGGACCACGCCGCTCTCCCGCCGGCATCATCCCCTGCGGGTGATTCGCCCCGGGAGCCTTTAAGAACTCATTTCAGAATGACCCTGACCGCCCTGGACGCCGCTGAACGGCCCGAGGCGGATGTCCTCGGTCGGCGCCGTACTACTGACGAGTACTGCCACCTCCCTCGTCGCGGGCCTCGGACCGCCCATCGACGCCCAGCCCGTGAGCCTCAATCTGAAATGAGTTCTAAGTCGTCGGCGGGGTGCCGAACACGTGGCCGTAGAGGGCCTCCCAGTCCGACGCGATGCCGCGCTGCGCGGACCGCAGGGTCATGCCTCCGCCGCAGACGATGTCGTGCAGGCGGTTCTCCAGCCGGTCCTTGACGTGGTAGTTCGCCGTTCCCGACCCCGGCTCGGGGAACAGGTTGGCGATGTCGTTCGCGCCGCCGAGCTCGAGGCTGACGATGTGGTCGATCTCGATGGTCCGGCCATAGGAGCGCGGAACCATGCCGTACTCGGTCTCGACGGCGTGCTTCTCCGACTCCGGGACGTTGCGGATCGAGCTCGTCCTGAAGCCCGCGGCGCAGAGCACGGACGCAGTGAGACCTGACGAGTACGCGCCCGGCGAGCAGCGCCGGTCCGGCTCCGGGCCGCGCACGCATCCCGACGTGCGCGTGCGCTTGGCGAGGAGGACCGTTCGCCCGACCGAGGTGGCCGGGGCGGCCCAGGCGGCCAGCCCGGCCCCGAGCGGGACGAGGACCGCCGCCACCAGGCACGTGCTGCGGAGCGTGCGCGCAACCACCCGCGCTCTGGCTACGACGCGCCTGGCCTCGCTCCTGCCGCACGACCGCGGCGCCGGCCTAGGTCAGGCGAGCGCCCTCGGCCGCCCGCATCACCTGCTCGATCTCTGCCGCGACCTCGTCGCGCGTGCCGGGGCCGACCCAGAACACGGCCCGGGCCACGCCGAGCTCCGCCACCTGCGCGATCGCCTCCGAGGTGTGCTGGACGCCGAACCCGGTGACCGGGATCGGATCGCGCCCGGCCTCGCTCGCCCGGCGCTCGAGCTCCTCCAACCGCTCGGCGAGGCCCTCCAGGCGCCGGATGGTGGGCGCCCAGCCGTCGCCGTAGGCGAGCACGCGGTCGAGGACGTGCGGACCGCTCCCACCCACGAGCACCGGCGGATGCGGCTTCTGCACGGGCTTGGGCCAGGACCAGATCGGGTCGAAGTCCACCAGCCGGCCGTGGTAGGACGCCTCGTCCTCGGTCCAGATGGCCTTCATCGCCTCGACCCGCTCGCGCATGAGCCGGAAGCGCGTGCCCGGGTCGGTGCCGTGGTTCTCCATCTCCTCCTCGTTCCAGCCGGCTCCGATGCCGAGCACGAAGCGCCCGCCGCTCAGCAGGTCCAGCGTGGCCACGGCCTTCGCGGCCACGATAGGGTCGTGCTCGGGGACCAGGAGCACGCCGGTCCCGATGCGGAGGTGCTCGGTGGCGGCGGCCGCCGCCGTCAGGGCCACGAAGGGATCGAGCGTGTGGGCGTAGTAGCCGCGGAAGCTCGCCCCCGCCGCCGAACGGCGAGCGCCGGCTGGTGGGGATGTGGGTGTGCTCGGGGAGGAACAGGGACTCGAAGCCGTGCTCCTCCACGATGCCGGCGAGCTCGTCCGGGGCCACGGTCTCATCCGTGGCGAACATGGCGATGCCGAGGTCCATCGCCTACGCCCTCGGCTCGTGCCAGATGCGGTCGCCGTCGCGGTGCACGATCCATTCCTCCCCGGTCTGCACCCGCCGGACGACCACGCCGTCGATCTCGTCGGCCTGGGCGATGCCCCTGCCCTCGGCGAGGGCCTCGTCGAGCGTTCGGTGCTGACGCAGCCCGCCCTCCCACTCCACCTCGTATACGTCGCCGGCATCGGCCATGGCGTCTCCTCGCTCGGGGGTCCGCACGGCAGTCTTGCGCCATGATCGCGGCGGCACCATGCCTGCCTTCATCTGCCAGACCTGCGGGACGCAGTTCGCCTCGTCCGACGAGCCGCCGCCGGGCTGCCCGATCTGCCTCGACGAGCGCCAGTACCTCGGGCCGGACGGGCAGCAGTGGACGACGATGGAGGCTCTCGCCGCGGGCCACCGCAACCGGGTGGAGGAGGTCGAGCCGGGCCTGCTCGGCATCGGCACCGAGCCCACCTTTGCCATCGGGCAGCGGGCCCTGCGCGTCGGCCCGCTCATGTGGGACTGCATCAGCCTGGTCGACGACGAGAGCGCCGAGCGGCTGACGGCGGGCCGGCGGATCGAGGTCATCGCCATCTCCCACCCCCACTACTACGCCTCGATGGTCGACTGGGCCGAGCGGCTCGACGCCCGCGTGCTCCTGCACGAGGACGACCGCGAGCACGTGATGCGCCAGAGCCCTCGGGTGGACCTGTGGTGCGGGGAGTCCCTCGCTCTGGCCGACGGCCTCGAGCTGATCCGCGTGGGCGGCCACTTCGCCGGCGGCACGGTGTGCCTGTGGCGCGACGGGGCCGAGGGCCGCGGGGCGCTTCTGGCCGGCGACATCATCACCGTGGTGCCCGACCGCCGCTGGGTGAGCTTCATGTGGAGCTACCCCAACCTCATCCCCCTCCCGGCGTCCGAGATCACGCGCATCCGGCGGATCATCGAGGGGCTGGCCTTCGACCGCCTGTACGGCGCGTGGTGGGACCGGGTCGTCGACCACGACGCCCGCGCGCGCGTGCTGCACTCGGCGGACCGCTACGTGGCCGCGCTGTCCCGCTAGGGCATCTTGGCGCCGCCGCCCAGCGGGCGGTCGGCCTCGAGCCACTGGAAGCACTGGTCGCACACGGGGGCCACAACGGCGGCGGCCAGGGTGAGGTAGTGGTTGAACGTCAGGTCGTCGAGGGCCGAGCGGTCCAGGTGGTCGATGAAGTCGGACGTCGCCGACTGCACCCGGGGCGTGCCCATGAGCGAGTGCGTCTTCACGGGAGCGGTGACGCGTCGGATCCGGCGTAGGTCGAGGTCGAGCCGGTGCTTCTGCCGGCGCAGGAGCGGGGTCTCGACCGCGGGCGGCTGGTACGGCCGGCCGTGGACGGTCGACGGCGCCGCCGACGCCGGGATGGACGTCGTGGGCGCCGACGCAGCCTTGGGGCTGCTCCCGCCGCCGCATCCGGCCAGGAGCAGCGCGCACAGCGCGACCCCCGTCGTCACCAGCCATCGCATAACGACGGTGATTCTAGCGCGAGGCCCGCGGATCGAACGCCGCGCGCAGGCCCTCGCCCGCGAGGTTCAGCGACACCACGGTCACGACGATCACGAAGACCGGTACGAGCGCGAAGAACGGGTCGCTCACGGCCACCGGGCCTCCGCCGCCGATGCGGTAGTCGCGCGTGGAGTCGGCGATGATGCCGCCCCAGCTGGCGGTGGGCAGCGGGACACGGATGGCCAGGAACGCGAGGCCGACCTCCGCGATCATCGCGGCTGGCCATGATCACCGTGGCGTAGACGATCACCGGGGCGGCCAGGTGGGGCAGGAGGTGCGTGCGCAGGATGCGCAGCTCGCTCGCCCCCGTCATGCGCGCCGCGTCCACGAACTCCCGCTCGCGCAGCGAGAGCATGTACGCCCGCACCACGCGGAGCGGGTAGAACCACGAGAACAGGCCGATGATCCCGGCGATCAGGAGCACGCCCTGCGGGAACAGCCCGTCCGCCGTCCACTGGGCCATGTTCGGGCCGATGGTCGACCACAGGGCCACGCCCAGGACGAGGAACGGGAAGACCATGACCAGGTCCGTGAGCCAGACCACCACGGCCCCGATGCGCCCGGCGAAGAAGCCGGCCACGGCGCCGAGGGTGGCCCCGATGCCCACGCCCATGAGCGTGGCCAGGAAGGCGATCTCGAGCGTGGTCCGGCCGCCGTACAGCAGCCGCAGGAACAGGTCGCGGCCGAGCGTCGAGTCCGCGCCCAGGATGTAGAGCGAGCGGTGCGGCATGTAGGTCGGGTTGCCCGGGACCCACGTCCAGGGCCCGGCGGGCTGCCCGGTCGTCGACGTTCACAGCCGACGGGTTCAGCTGGTTGGGGCCGTGCCCGAGCAGGTGTGCCGCCACCGGCGCGCCGGCGAACGAGATGAGCACGACGAGGCCGAAGACGATCAGGCCCGCACGGGCGAAGCGGTCGCGCCGCAGCTGCCGGCGCACCTCGCCGCCCATGCCGCGCGAGCGGACGGCCAGCTGGCCGCGCGCGGGGACGGCGGCCTCAGCCACGGTTCCCCGACAGGCGGATGCGGGGATCGAGGAGCCCGCACACCACGTCGACGATGAGGTTCAGGCACACGATCGCCACGGCGCTGATCAGCGTCACGCCGGCGATCACCGGCAGGTCGAACCCGGTCTGCCCCACCACCATGGCGTTCCAGGCTGTCCAGCCCAGGCCGTTGAGCCCGAACACGACCTCCACGTACAGGGCGATGCCGAGGGCCATGCCGATGTCCATCGCCAGCATCGTGGCGATGGGCGCCGCCGCGGTCCGCAGCACGTGCGAACGCACGACACGCCACTCCGAGGCGCCCTTGGCCCGGGCGGTCGTCACGTGTGGCTCGTCCAGGGCCTCGACCACCGCGGCCCGCACCATGCGCATGTAGATGGCCACGAGACCGGCGGCGAAGGCGATCCACGGGAGGACGAGGTGCTTCGCCCACTCGCCCGGCCCCGAGCAGGAGCCGCTGCCGAAGAGCGGGCAGTAGCCGGCTGTCTCGGTCTGCAGGCCGGTCAGCGGGTCCGTGTGGGCCAGTCCGACCCAGCCGCTGACGTTCACGAGCAGGAGCAGCGACAGGATGTAGGGCGGAATCGAGGCCGCCACCAGAGCCAGGCCCAAGAGGCCGCGGTCGAGCATGCCGCCGCTGCGTAGGGCGGCCAGCGTCCCGAGCGGGATGGCGATGAGCAGGAGGATGACGATTCCTCCGACCACGAGCGAGGCGGTGACCTTGAAGGCGGGCCCGAGCATGTCGCGCACCGGCCGGTCGGACATGGCCGAGCGGCCGAAGGATCCCTTGGCCAGCCCCTGGAGGTACCTCAGGTACTGGATGGCCACGGGCCGGTCGGCCCCCAGCTCGTGGTCCACGCGCTTGAGCTCGGCGTTGTACTTCTGCAGCTGCCCCGGGACGCCGTTGGGCTGCGGCGGGAAGCCGATGCGAGCGTAGCCCGGGTCGACGGGGATCTGCACGAAGAGCAGGAAGGTGATGAACGTCACCCCGAGGAGCAGGGCGATCGCCGCCACGATCCGCCGGACCACGTACGCCGTCATCGACCACGATCCTACGATTCCACGCGGCAGTTTCGCAGTGGCCGCCCGTACACTCGGCCCCGTGGCCACCTGCCCAGCCTGCGCCACACCCGTGGCCGACGACGCCCGCTTCTGCCCCGCCTGCGGCGCGGCGCAGCTCGTCGTCTGCCCGTCCTGCGGGACCGAGGCCCCGGCGTCGGCCGCCTTCTGCGCCGCATGCGGCACCGCCCTTCGGGCCGGCGCGCCGCGCTCCGCCGTGGCCGACGCCGTCGAGGAGCGCAAGGTCGTGAGCCTCCTCTTCGCCGACCTCGTCGGATCCACCAGCCTGGGCGAGCAGCTCGACCCCGAGGACCTGCGCCAGACGCAGCGGGAGCTCTACTCCCTGCTGTCCGAGCAGGTGGAGCGCTTCGGGGGAACGATGGAGAAGTTCGTCGGCGATGCCGCCCTGGCCGTCTTCGGGATCCCTCAGGCGCATGAGGACGACGCCGAGCGCGCGGTGCGCGCCGCCCTGGCCATGCGGGACGCCTTCCCGGCCTTCGCCCGGACGCTGTCCGCCCGTCACGGCGTGGCCTCCGGCGTGCGCATCGGGGTGAACACCGGCGACGTGGTGGCCAGCCGCGAGGCCGCCGCCCGCGGCGAGCTCATGGTCAGCGGCGATGCCGTCAACACGGCGGCCCGGCTCCAACAGGGCGCAGAGCCTGGCGAGGTGCTGGCCGGCGAACGCACGGTGCGCGCGACCACGGGCGCCGTCCGCTACGGGCCGACGCGCCACCTCGAAGCCCGAGGCAAGGCCGACGGCGTGGTCGTCCGTCCCGCGCTCGAGGCGCGGTCGGAGGCGGCGGTCGAGCGGCACCCGCGGCTCGCGGCGCCGCTCGTGGGGCGCGACGACGAGCTCGGCCTGCTCCGCGCCCTGGCCGCCCGGGCGCAGCGTGAGCGCTCCGCCCAGCTCGTGACCCTGTTCGGCGTGGCCGGCATCGGCAAGTCCCGTCTGCTGGCCGAGTTCGTGGCCGGCCTCGGCGACGCCACCTACCTGCACGGCCGCTGCCTGTCCTACGGCGACGGCGTGACCTACTGGCCCCTGGCCGAGATCGCCAAGTCCCATGCCGGCATCCTCGAGAGCGACGACGCCGCCACGGCCCATGACAAGCTCGACCGCAGCGTGGCGGCGCTCGTCCTGCCCGAGGCCCGGGAGCAGGTCAGCGCGGCGTTGGCGCTGACGCTCGGGCTCGGCGTCGAGTCGCGGCACACCGGCGGCTTCGGCGGCCGGGACGTCGGCGCGGCGCTCGTCAACGGGTGGTCGCAGTGGCTCACGGGCCTCGCGGGGGACGGGCTGGCCGTCGTGGCCATCGAGGACGTGCACTGGGCCTCGAAGCCGCTGCTCGAGCTCCTGCCCCGCCTCCTCGACCGCCTCGACGGGGTCCCCATCCTGGTGCTCTGCACCGCGCGGCCCGAGTTGCTCGACAGCCATCCCAGCTGGGGCGCCGGCCGGCGCGACGCGACGGCGCTCACCCTGCGTCCCCTGGCGAGCGACGACGCGCTGCAGCTCGTGGAGGCGTTGCTCGACGACGGGTCGGCGGCCCGCCGCCTGCGCGACCGCATCCTCGCGCGCTCCGAGGGCAACCCGTTCTTCACCGAGGAGCTCCTGTGGATGCTCATCGAGCAGGGCGTGGTCGTTCGCGACGACGGACGCTGGCTCGTGCGCGAGGAGCTCCACGCGCACCGCATCCCCGACTCGATCCAGGGCGTCCTCGCCGCGCGCATCGATCTCCTCGGCGCCCGCGAGCGCCGGACCCTGCGCGAGTGCGCCGTCGTCGGGCGCACGTTCTGGGCGGAGGCCGTCGAGGCCGACGAGCAGGTCATCGAGGCCCTGTGCGCCCGCGACCTGGTGGTCGAGCACCCCACGTCGGCGTTCGCCGGGCGGCGGGAGTTCGCGTTCAAGCACGCGCTCGTGGGCGACGTGGCCTACGGCGGCCTCCCGCGGACGTCCCGGAGGGGCCTGCACCTGCGGGTCGGGCGCTGGTTGGAGCAGACGGCGGCCGAGCGGGAATCGGAGGTGACCGAGCTCGTGGCCCACCACTACCGGCGCGCGGTCGAGAACGGGGACGAGCGCCCGGAGACGCGGCGCCTGGCGGCGGAGCACCTGCTCCAGGCGGGCGAGGTGGCCCTCGCCCGGGCCGCTCTCCCCTCCGCTCGGCACAACCTCGAGGCCGGCCTGTCGCTGGTCGACGACGACGTCCTGCGCGCCCGCCTCGAGCTCGGCCTCGGCCAGGTCAGCGGGCTGGACGGCGGCGGTGATGCCATCGAGCTGCTCCGCCACGCCGGCGCCAGGGTGGCGTCTCTGGGACAGCCGGAGCTCCTGGCCGAGATCCAGAGCTGGCTCTCCCGCATGTTCTGGTACGACGGCCGGATGACCGAGGCGAAGGACGCTGCCGACGCGGCCATCGAGGCGCTTGCCGGGCGGCCGGAGGGGCCGGCGCTGGCTCGCGCCCGCGCACGGCGCTCGCAGCTGCTCATGCTGTCGAACGATCCCGAGGCGGAGAGGAGCGCCGAGCTGGCCGTGGCCACGGCCAGGCGCGTCGGCGATCCGTTCGCCGAGGTCAACGCCGCCGTCAACCTGGCCACGGTGCGGGGATACGAGTCGTACGGCGCCGGGTCGCGCCTCCTGCTCGACGCCCGCGACCTCGCCACCGAGGCGGGGATCTACGAGGAGTTCGTCCGCGCCGTCATCAACTACGTCTGGACGGCCTGGACCGACTCCCCCCTGGACGAGCTGGAGCGTGATCTGACGGAGCGGTCAGTCACCCAGTGGTCGGACATCTCCAGCACCTACGAGGACTACCTGACCGCGTCGCTGGCCAGGTTCGTCCTCGTGCCGGCGGGCCGGTGGGCCGAGGCCGACCGGCTGCTCGCGCAGCCGAGGATGCTCAGTGTGGGCACCAACCGCCTCGTGACCCTCGAGCTGCAGGTGCGCATGGCGCTCGCCCGGGGCGCGGAGGAGACCCACCTGGCCGAGCTGATCGACTCGGCCGACCGCGCCGGGGAGGCACAGCGGATCATGCCGGCGCAGGTGCTCGCCGCCCACGCCGCGGCCATCCGGGGCGACGCGGAGGCCACCCGGGGCCATGTCGAGGCAGCGTTGGCGTCGGTGACCGAGGGCGTCGCCAACCCGCTCGTCCTCGAGCTCGCCGCCGAGGCGGGGCGCGCGCTGTACCGGGCCGGGGCAGCCGACCACGTGGCCGAGCTGTGGGAGCGCGTGCGCCCCGAGGTCGAGCCGTACCGCGTGCGCGTCGGACGGCAGGTCCTCGCCCTCGGCGACGGCCTGGTCCTGCTGGCCGCCGGCGAAGGCAGGCAGGCCGTGGCCCCCCTCGAGCGCGCCCGCGACGAGGCGCGCGACCGCGGCGCCGTCTACGAGGCCGCGCGCGTGGAGCTCGAGCTGGCGGGTGCCTTCGCCCAGGCCGGGGATGACGGCGCGGCCGCGCAGGCGCGGTCGCGCGCGGCGCGGGTGCTCGATCCGCTGGGGTGCGTCGAGCCGGTGTGACCGGGAGCGAGCAGATTCGAGCCGTCCTGGCCCGGATCGTCCGCGAGGGCACGGTCGTCTCGAAGGCCGACGGCGCGACGTACGAGGTGTTCCCCGTGGCCGCGAGCCCGGCCGAGGGCGCCGCGCTCCGAGACCTGGTCGTGCGAAGCGGCGCGACCCGGACGATCGAGACCGGCTTCGGGTACGGGATCTCGACGCTCTTCATCTGTCAGGGCCTGATCGAACAGGGCAGCGCGTCGCCCCGGCACGTGGTCATCGACCCCTTTCAGGACACGGCGTACGGAGGCTGTGGCCGACAGCTCCTCGACGAGGCCCGGGTCGCGGACCTCGTCGAGCATCACGCGGGCGAGTCGCAGATCGTGCTCCCCCGGCTGCTGGACGAGGGGCGGCGTTTCGACCTCGCCTTCGTCGACGGCAACCACCGCTTCGACGCCGTCTTCCTCGACCTCGTCTACCTCGGCCGGCTGCTCGAGCCCGGCTCGGTGCTCATCCTCGACGACTACCAGGTGCCGGCCGTGGCGCGGGCCGCGTCGTTCTGCCTCACCAACCTCGGCTGGTCGCTCGAGGAGGTCTCCGAGCCCGACAAGTTCCACCAGTGGGCGGTCCTGCGCACCTCGACCGACCCGGACGAGCGTCCCTGGGACCACTTCGTCGACTTCTGAAAGCCAGGCAGCGATCGGGGCGGGCCGATTTGAACGGCCGACCGCTGCGTCCCAAACGCAGTGCTCTACCAGGCTGAGCTACGCCCCGCGACGGACGGACGATACCGGGCGCGGACCCAGAGTCGGTCGCCGGCCCAGGGGCCGCCCGGCCAGCTCGAAGCCCGCGAACAGGAGGACGATCCCGAGCAGCTGGCCGACGTACACGAACCCGTAGGAGCCGAGCCGGGTGAGGATCCCGCTCAGGGCGACGGAGGCCACGCCGGCGACGACGAGGATGTTCGCCTCCCTCCCTCGCCCGCGCCAGATGGCCCGAAGCGAGCCGCCCACGAGGGCAAGCGTGCCGAGGGAGTTCAGGACGATGGCCCAGACGAAGGCCAGCCCGCCCAGCGTGTTGTCGGGCGGCGGCCGCAGGCCGCCGTGGGCCAGCAGCGCCTCGTGCACGGGGGCGGCGAACACCGTCACCGCCGCCGCAGGGACGCAGGCGGCGACGGCGCCCGTGGCCACCAGGGCCGCGCTGCGGGGCAGGTTGAGCCACACCGATCCGAGCCCGAGGAGGGCGACCGCGAGGACCCCGCCCAGGAGGTAGTAGAGGCGGAACTCGAGTGCGGTCCAGCCGCCGGCCGCGCCGTAGGCCTCGGCGGCAGCGCCTCCGGCGAAGAGCAGGAACCCGAGGCCCCAGCACAGCCGGTGCGGCGCGGGTCGTTTGACCCAGCCACCGAGCAGGCGGGCCGCGAAGGCACCGGCCACGAGCGCGGTGATGACGGGCAGCGTCGTGCCCGTGATGGCGGCCAGGACCACGGCCCCAGGATAGGAACAGCCGCGTCGCCGCGCTCAAGCGCGCGGTTCTGCGAGCCGATGGAGAGGTGTGCGCTCTCTGGCTCGCGCCGGCCTCCTCGCCGCCGTCGCCGCGGTCGTGCTGGGCCTGTGCGCGGCGGCCTTCGCCGTGCGCGCCCGTCCCGACGCCAGCACCGCGCCCGCCCTTCTCACGGCCGTGAACGAGGCCCGGGCCGCCCACGGGCTGGCGCCGGTGACCGTGAGCACGGCCCTCGCCCGGGCGGCGGCGTCGCACACGCGCGACATGCTCGACCGCCAGTACTTCGATCACGCCTCGGGACCGGGTGGCGAATCGTTCTCCCAGCGCGTCCTGCACTTCTTCCGCCCCCGCTCGGGCGGCCGCCTGGGCGAGCTTCTGGCCTGGGGCACCGGCACCCGGGGCGGCGCACAATCCACGGTGCGCGGCTGGCTCGCGAGCCCGCCGCACCGGGCGCTCCTGCTCTCCCCCTCGTTCACGCTCATCGGCGTGGGCGTCCAGTCCGGCCGCTTCCAGGGTCGCCCTGCGGCCACCGTGTGGACGGCCGATCTCGGCCGCCCGTAAGAACCGGTTCTAAGGCCGCTACTTCCGGTCGGCGGCGGTCCGGATCCGGCTGGCCAGGTCGGTCGGGTTGAACGGCTTGGTCACGTACCCCACCGCTCCCGTCGAGCGCATGCGCTCGCGGTCCTCGAGGTCGGCCCGGGCCGTGAGGAAGATGACCGGGATGTCGTGCAGCGTCGGGTCGTCGCGGAGGCGGCGGGCCACGGCGAATCCGTCCTCGCCGGGCAGCATCACGTCGAGGAGGATCACGTCGGGGCGCGTGGCGTTTGCGGCCTCGATCGCGCGCAGGCCGTCCCCGGCCTCGTCGACCTCCATCCCGTCGGCCTCCAGGTTCACCCGGCAGAGGAGGCGGATGGCCGGCTCGTCGTCGACGATGAGGACTCGAAGCGTCAGGCCGCCTGGCCTTCCCGTCGAGCCGCGGCCCGGGAGGCGGGAAGCTCGAAGATGAAGGTCGAGCCCACGCCCTCCTCCGACTCCACCCAGATGCGGCCGCCCATGGCGGCGACGAAGCCGCGCACCAGGTACAGGCCGAGGCCGATGCCCCGGATGCCGCGGGACATCGCCGCGTCCACGCGGAAGAACTTGCGGAACAGGTTGGCCTGGTCGCGCTCCGAGATGCCGATGCCCTCGTCGTTCACCCGCACCTCCACCACCCGGCGCCGGCGCTCCACCTTGACCGTGACCGTGCCCCCGTCGGGCGAGTACTTGACCGCGTTGTCGATGAGGTTCAGCAGCACCTGGTGCACGCGGTCCGGATCGGCGTCGACGTACAGCGGCGCCGAGGGCAGCACGAGCTCGATCTCGTGGCGCGTGGAGCGGCTCTGGGCCCATGTGGCCACCTCGCGCACGACCGCGGGGAGGTCGACCGGCACCAGCGCGAGCTGGACGGCGCCCGCCTCCAGGCGAGTCACGCTCAGGAGCCCTTCGACCAGGCGCGTGAGCCGCTCGGCCTCGGTGGCGATGTAGCGCGCGAAGGTGCGGCGGTCGTCCTCGCCGAACGCCACGTCGTCGCGCAGCAGCGTCTCGGCGAACCCGTAGATCGAGGTCAGCGGCGTGCGCAGCTCGTGCGAGACGGTGGCCACGAAGTCGGTCTTCAGCTGGTCGAGCATGCGCTCGGCCGAGACGTCGCGGATGGCGAAGACGGTGCCGGGCTGCTCGTCGTGGGGGTCGCGCAGCGGGGCGGCGGCGACCGACAGCCAGATCTCGCGGGGGCCACGCTCGAGCCGGACCTCGATCGGCGTCGGCGTCTCCGTGGCCTGGCCGAGGGCCTCGAGGGCGGCGCCCTCGGCGTCGCCGAACTCGTTGCGCAGCAGCTCCGAGAGCTCGCGGCCCAGCACGCGCCGAGAGGAGAGCTGCGTCGCCGCCTCCGCCGCGGCGTTCCACACCGTCACCCGGCCGGCGGCGTCCGTGGTGACGATGGCCTCGGCGATCTGGCCCAGGATGGCGTCGGCCTTGTCCTTCTCCTGCGCCACCTGCTCGTACAGCAGGGCGTTGCGCAGGGCCACGGCGGCGGAGTTCGCGAACGCGGCCAGCGCGTCGATCTCGTCGGCGCGCCACAGGCGCGACCGGCGGTCGTAGACGGCGAGCATCCCGCGGACCTCGCTGTCGGCGCTCTGCACCGGGGCGGCCAGGAACCCGGCGAAGTGGGCCTGTGCGACGACGGGGTCGTCCCCGGCGATGCGGCCGTCCGTGGCCAGGTCGGGGATGGCCACCGGGCTGCGAGCGGTCAGCACCTCGGCCGCGATCGGGTCGCTCGAGGTGGGCTGGCGCTCGGCCACGAACTCGGCCGAGTGGCCGTGGACGGCGCGGACCACGAGCTCGTCCCCCTCCACCAGGCGCAGCGCGCAGGCGTCGGCGTCGAGCAGGCCCACGGCCTCGGCCACGATCTGGCGGAGGACGACGCGGGCGTCGAGATCGCCGGCCAGCAGCGCGCCCACCCGCTGGAGCTCGCGCGCCATGTTCCCGGCGCGGCGGCTGGCCTCCTCGAGGGCGGCCCGCTCGAGCGCGCCCGCGGCCGACTCGCGCAGGCGGTCGCAGAGGGCAAGCTCCTCGTCGGCGAAGGGCCGGGCACGGCGCCACAGGAGGCTGACCACGCCGGGCGTGGCGCGGGCCCCGGGCCGGGCCAGGGGGACCGAGAGCATGGCCCCGATCCCGCCCAGGGAGCGGCGATCGGCGACCGGCAGGCGGCTGTCCTCGGCCACGGTCCCGGCGGCGACGACTCGGCGCTCGCGCGCGCACAGCAACTCCAGGGAGACCGGCGCCTCGGGGGCGGTGACCCCGGTGGCCGCCTCCACCCGCAGGTCGGGGCCGAGCCGGACGACGGCACCGTCGGCGGCGAACGCCGAGCGAGCCGCGGCCACGATGGCCTCCTCGGCCCGGCGGCCGCCGGCCAGGGCGGCGAGGTCAGCGGCGATCTGGGAGGCGGCGCGGTCGAGGCGGGCCTGGCGGCCGCGGCGCTCGAAGGCCTCGGCGTTCTCGAGGGCGAGCGACACGAGACGCCCGACGGCGAGCCCGAGGTCGACATCGGCCTCGCGGAAGGACGGCTGGGGCGTGAACGAGGCCAGGGACAGCGCGCCCCGGCCCCTGCTGCCCCAGCTGATGGGCACGGCGAGCTCGCGGCGGATGCCGCTCCAGGCGGGGTGGTCCACGGCCTCGCGGCCGGCGTCGCCCACCGTCACCGGGCGGCCGCTGGCGATGGCCTGGCCGCCCGCCCCCACGCCGGGCTCGGAGGTGAGGCCGACCAGTCCTTCGGTCAGGCCGTGGACCGCGACGATGCGGTTGCGGCCCGTCTCGCCGTCGTGGAGCCAGAGCGTGGCCACGTCCACGCCGAGCCACTGCGGCAGCCCGGCCACCACCTTCTGGACCAGGCGGTCGACGTCGTACTCCGCGTTGACCGCCTCGGCCGTGCGGACGATCGACTCCTGGGCATCGGCCAGCGCGCCGGCGTGGTCGCGCAGGCGCGCGACCGTGACGCCGAGGGCGCCGGCCTCGAGCAGGCGGCCGGCCAGGGCCTCCTCGTGCTCCTCGAAGGGGCGCTGGACGAGCAGCCTGACGATCCCCAGCGAGTCGCCGTCCAGCGCCAGCTCGCGCTCGTCCTCGATGTCGCCCCGCCGCGCCGACGGCGCCGGGTACCAGCGCTCGGGCTCGCCCTCGAGGCGGATGCCGACAAGGTCGACGGGCAGCCGCGCGCGCAGCTCGTTGCCGAGGGCGGCGCACACGCGCTCGACGCCGAGCTGCGACGACAGCCGGCGCGTCGTCTCGGCCACGCCGGCCTCGACCTCCTGCCACCGCTGGGCATCGCTCTGCGCCCGGACCCGGCGCAGGTGGGCGCGCCCGACGGCGGCCACGGCCTCGAGTGCCGAGATGTTGGCCGGATCACCGTTGGCCGCACCCGGGGCAAGGAGCACGCTCGGGGCCTCCGGGTCGAGCTCGACGATGAGATTCTCGGAACTATCCGCGCTCCGCCGGGCCAGCTCGGTGGCGAGGCCGGCCTCGCCGCTCTCGCTGACGAGGTGGACCTGGGTGCCGCCGAGCGCGGTGCGCGCGGCGTCGAGGATGGCGCTCACGGTCTCGGCCTGCGTGTCGGCGCTCGACCGCGCGAGCTCCGCCGTGGCGGCCAGGGCCATGGCGCGGCGATCCGCCGAGTCCTGCGCCGCCGCCGCACGGGCCCCGCCGTCGACCAGCCGCTCGGCCTCGCCGCGGGAGAGGAGCCACGCACATGCCCCACCCACGAGCGTGGCGCAGGCGGCCACGATCATCAGGACGTTCGGCAGGTCGCCCGAGGTGAGGAGTGCGGCGCCCGCGCACACGGCCGCGATGCCCACCGCGACCACGAAGGCGGCGAGCGCCGCCCCCTGCCCCGAGCGGGCCCGGGCAAGCGAGCGGATGAGCCGGATGCCGAGCCACAGCGCGATCAGCGCGCAGACGAGAACGACGATGCCGGACCCGGGGCGAACGAAGTCGGCCATGGGGCGATCCGAGCCTACCAGCGGGATCGGCCCGGCGGTGTGTCGGGCTACCCTGTCGCCGATGGCCCTCCGCCTCGTCCTCGCCCGCCCGCGTGGCTACTGCGCCGGCGTCGACCGCGCCGTCGACACCGTGGAGCAGATGCTCGAGCGCCACGGGCGCCCGATCTACGTGCGCAAGCAGATCGTCCACAACCTGCACGTCGTCCGGCGCCTCGAGGCCCGCGGGGCGATCTTCGTCGAGAGCGAGGCCGAGGTCCCCGAGGGTGCGCGCGTCGTGCTCTCGGCCCACGGCGTGGCCCCCAGCGTCTACACGGGCGCGGAGGCGCGCTCGCTGCGGGTGGTCGACGCCACGTGCCCGCTCGTGACCAAGGTCCACAAGGAGGCCATCCGCTTCGCGCGCGACGGCTACACGATCTTCCTCGTCGGCCACGCCGACCACGAGGAGGTGGTGGGCACGATGGGCGAGGCGCCGGAGTCCATCGTGCTCGTCGAGAGCGTGGGCGACGTGCCGGCGCTCGACCCGACCGATCCGGACCGGGTGGCGTACGTGACCCAGACCACACTTTCGGTGGACGAGACCAACGGCGTGATCGAGGCCCTCCGAGCCCGCTTCCCGGCCATCATCGGGCCGCCCAAGGACGACATCTGTTACGCCACCACCAACCGCCAGGCGGCCGTCAAGGCGCTCGCGGCGGAGGTCGATCTCGTGCTCGTCATCGGGTCGGCCAACTCCTCGAACTCGCAGCGCCTGGTGGACGTGACGCGCGCCCTGGGCACGCCGGCGCACCTCATCGACGACGAGGACGACATCGACGAGCGCTGGCTCGAGGGCCTGGACGTGGTGGGCATCACGTCGGGCGCCTCGGCTCCGGAGTGGCTCGTCGAGCGCGTGGTCTCGTGGTTTGCGGCGCGCGGCGTCGAGGACGTGCGCGAGCAGGATGTGGCCGAGGAGAACGTGCGCTTCTCCCTGCCGAAGGGGTTACGCGGCGTGGTTGAGCCGAAAGCGACCGCGTAGCGGGCTACGGCCGACGGCGTCGTCATCCGTCCCGAGTGCGACGCGGACCATCCCGTGATCGCAGAGGTGGTCCGCGCGGCATTTGTCGGACACCCCGACGACGTCGCGTCGTTCGTCGAGCGCATTCGGGCGTCGGAACAGTTCATTCCGGGGCTGGCGTTGGTCGCCGAGGACTCCTCCGGTGTGATTGCTCACCTGATGCTGAGCTGGGTCGGCGTTGAAGGCGGATCGCGTACAAGGATCCTCAATCTCACGCCGATGTCGGTTCGGCCTGACCGCCAGCGCATCGGTGTGGGGGCACGGCTGATCCGGGACGCGCTCGGCCGCGCCGAAGAAGCAGGCGAGCCTGCCGTCATGGTCGAGGGCATTGCCGCGTACTACCCCCGCTTCGGCTTCGAGCAGGCGAGCGCGCTCGGCTTCATCTCCCCGCATCCGAAGATCCCCGACGACGCTTTCATGGTCAAGCGGCTCTCGGGATACAGCCCCGACCTCGCCGGTCAGATCGTCTATCCGGCCGCGTTCGACGCTCTCGGGTACTGACGACCGGTCTGAGACGAGCGGCGCACTCGGCGGGTCCTGGGCCGCAGCCTGTCGCCCGGATCAGGCGAGGCTCTAGACCGCGACTACGATCGATGATTCGCAACGGCCAGCGCGACACGGAGGTGATCGGATGAACGACAAGCCGAACTGGCGAGTCGCGCGTCTCGACGACATCGAGCGGCGCGGCAGAGATATTCCGGTGCGCGAGCACCTCGGGATCCACGCATTCGGAATCAACGCCTACACGCCCGGCGAGGACGGCACGCTGATCACTGAGCACGACGAGGCCGGGTCCGGCCAGGAGGAGCTGTACATCGTGCTCGACGGGAAGGCGACCTTCGAGGTCGACGGCGAGACGGTCGACGCGCCGGCAGGAACACTCGTGTTCGTCGGGCCGGAGTCGCGGCGGAAGGCGACCGGGGACGGAACCGTCCTCGCTGTCGGCGCCACACCCGGCGAGGCGTACCAGGGGGTCGACTGGGGTGAGGCGTGGCCGTTCCACAGAGAGTCGATGACCGCCTATGGCGAGCAGCGCTACGCCGACGCGCTCGAAGCGGTGCGCGGTGCCCTCGAGCACATGCCGGACCACGCGGGCTTGAATTACAACTACGCGTGCTTCGCAACGCTCGCGGGCGACACCGGCGACGAGACGTTCGCCCACCTCCGGCGGTCTGTCGAGCTGCGCCCGCGGTTCCGCGAGGACGCGCACAGAGACGACGACCTCGCCGCCGTACGCGACGACCCGCGGTTCGAGGAGGCTCTTCGCTGAGCGCGCGTTAGTTGAGCCGCCCGCCTGAGCTCAGACGACGGCGAACGAGAAGGCGCCGACCGGCGCGGGCAGGGAAATGGTCGGTCCGCGCGTCGTGCCGCCCAGCTCGACCAGGCCGACTGATCGGCCATGGCCCACCGCAAGCCAGCCGCCGACGATCGCCAGACGGCTCCCGCCGGCCAGGGCCATGGAGTGGGCCACGCGGCCCGTGCGGACCTGAACGCCGAGCAGCCGGCCGCCGCGCTCGACCCAGACCGTCTGCTGGTACCCCGCGAGGAGCGCGGTGGTCACGCCGCCGAGCCGTGCCACTGCGACGCCCTTCGTCTCGACTCCGCCGAGGCGAACCAGCGTCCCGTGGCGTGAGATCGCGTCGACACCATCGACCGGGTCCGGGGCGAGCGCGACCGGCACCACTCGAATATCCGGATGTGCGATCACGCGCATGTCGGGAACGTTGGTCACATCCAGTTGGGTGAGCATGCGGCGACCGGCACTGGCCACCCAGAGGTACGGCTCGCTCAGGGCGAGCGCGACAGGACGCACCACATGAATCCGACGAACGGTCCGACCGCGCCGAAGATCGAGCACGTCGACGTACCCACGGGCGTCGGCGGCGACGGCATACCGGGGCTGCACGAGGCCGACCGAAGGCTGGGGGACCATGACGAGGGCCATGGGATGGCCCAGGTGGTCGAACACGTGCAGACGGCGCCCGGACAGACCGTCGAGCTCGGTCACCAGGCCCCGTCGCGTGTTCGCCACCAACACCTCCCGCCCGTCGATGCCGGACGCCACCGGCCCTGCGCCTGGGGGCACGGCCACCGTCCTGATGATCGAGCCGGCCGCATCGGCGATCGCCAGCCGACCCTGGGCCGGAAGGAGCACGAACGCCCGGATCGATCCTCCCGCCGACGCGGCGCCCGCGAGGACGAGCGCGCCCAGCACCGCTGCGACGACGCCGCTCATGACGCGGATACGAGCGACTACCGTCCGGGGGTCCGTCGGGCCCGCGCGAGCTCCCATGCCGCCGACTCGAGCTCGTCGGCCGCCAGCGGCGCGGCGATCTCGAGCGGGCGCGACGACGGCCCGAGGGCGCCGACCTCCACCGCTCCCAGGCGGCGCATCGCCTCGGCGCCCTCGGCGTCCACGCGGCCGCCGATGACTGCGCATGGCACACCCGACCGCTGCGCCGCGCGCACCACGGCGGCCACCGCCTTGCCGCGCGCGCTCGACCGGTCCACGGCGCCCTCGGCGGTCAGGCACAGCGCGGCGCCCTGCAGGCGACGCTCCAGGCCGAGCAGCTCGAGGATCGCCTCCGCTCCTGACCGCCCCCGGCCGCCGAGGGCGTAGAGCGCCGCCCCCAGCCCGCCCGCTGCACCGGCGCCGGGACGCTCGGCCACGCCCGGCCCGTATGTGGCCGCGCGGCGTGCGAGGGCCTCGTCGAGGGCCGCGACCTGATCGGGCCGAACCCCCTTCTGCGGACCGAAGAGGCGGACCGCCCCGTCCGGCCCGGACAGCGGCACGTCGACGTCGTAGAGCACGTCGAGCTCGACACCCAGCGTCCTCGGGGGCGTGACGCCGAGCGCCCCGAGCATGCCGGCGCCGGCATCGACGGTGGCGGTCCCGCCGAGACCGACAACGAGGCGGCGCGCGCCCCGCTCGAGCGCGGCCCGGACGAGGTCGGCCACCCCGCCGTGTCGGCTCGGAGCGGATCCCGCTCGGCGGGGAGCGAGCAGCGAGAGCCCGGCGGCCTCGGCCACCTCGATCAGGAACGCGCCGTCGCCGAGCTTGCCGATGTGCGCCGTCCGCGGGCGGCCGAGGGGGTCCCGCGCCTCGACCGCGACCGGCGTGGCCAGCCCGGCCGCCACCAGCACCGCCAGCGTCCCCTCGCCGCCATCGGCCACCGGGCAGGCGTCCGCCGTGCGCCCGGCCCGGCGCACGCCGCGCGCCAGCGCGGCCGCCGCGGCCTCGGCCGAAAGACTGCCGCGCAGCTTGTCCGGCGCGCACACCACCTGGCCGGGCACGGCTCAGGCCAGGCCGAGGGCTGCCAGGTCGACGGCCTCCAGCGAGGGATACGCGGCGTCGGCGTGGAGGTCGAGGCCCGGGAGCGAGGGGATCCCGATCACGCGCATCCCGGCCGCGCGGGCGGCGGCGACGCCCGTGGGCGAGTCCTCCAGGGCCAGGGAGCGCTCCGGCGCCACGGCGAGCTCGCGGCAGGCGGCCAGGTAGACGTCGGGCTCCGGCTTGGGCCGCAGGCCGTCCCCGGCGCAGACCACGGCGTCCCACACATCCGGAAGGCCGCTGGCCCGGAGCACGGCGCCGACCAGCTGCCGCGTCGAGTTGGAGGCCACGGCAAGCGGGACCTTCCCGGCCAGGTCCGCGACGAGGGCCCGGGCGCCCGGCATGGCGTCGGCCCCGTGCTCTTCCACCGCGTCGAGCACGCCGTCCAGCACGGCCAGGGAGATCTCGGGGGCGCGTTCAGGCGGTACGCCCACCCACTCGGCCATGGTCGCGGCCGCCTGGCTGAGCGAGGTGCCCAGCATGCGGCGCTTGAGCTCGAGGTCCCAGGTCCCCCCGAGCTCGGCCACCACGCGCTGCTCCGCGATGGTCCAGCGGCTCTCGCTCTCGACCAGGAGCCCGTCCAGGTCGAAGACGACGGCGGCCGGAGGCGTCAAGAGGGCCGGCGGGCCAGGGCGAAGGTGGCCTCGGCCCCGTCGGCCTCGAAGGGATGGTCGCCGGCGGGACCGGCCTCGAGCTCGACCGCGAGCACCTCGCCCGCGATCCACTCGCCGTGGGACTCGATCGCCGCCCGTGCCCGCTCGTTGGCCTGGTAGCGGAGCGTGATGCGGTCGCTGATGTCGAGCCCGGCCTCCTTGCGCGCGTTCTGCAGGTGGCGAACGAGGTCGCGGGCGATGCCCTCGAGGCGGAGGTCGTCCGTGAGCGTGGTGTCGACGGCGACCACGAAGAGCCCGTCGTCCATGGCCTCGAACCCCGGCCGCGGCCGCGTGCGCAGCTCGTACTCGCCCGGCTCCAGGACGTGCCCGTCGACGGCCACGCGCCCCTCGGCGTCGGGCCGGTGGTCGCCCTCGGCCAGCGCCTTCTTCACGGCCTGCACGGCGGCGCCCAGCCGTGGGCCGAGGACGCGGAAGTTCGGGACGACCTCGCGCTCGACGAGCCGCTCGGGGTCGGTCTCGACGTCGACGCGCTTCACGTTGAGCTCGCTGGCGATCTCGCCCGCCAGCTGGTCCAGCCGCGTCAGCCGCGCGGGATCGGCCGCCGACACGACCGCTGCGGCGAGGGGCTGGCGCAGCCGGATGCGGGAGTGGTCGCGGGCGCCGTGGCCGAGCTCCACCACGGCGCGGGCGTCGGCCATGGCGGCGAGCAGCTCCCGGTCGAGGAGTGCCTCGTCCACCTCGGGGTACCCGGCAAGGTGCACCGAGGACGGCGACTGCTCACCGAGCGGCGCGACCATCAGCGTGGCCCACAGCTCGTCGGCCAGGAAGGGCATGACCGGGCGCGACGAGGCGCGCAGTCTGGACGAGCGCGTAGTGCAGGGTGGCGAAGGCCTTCGCGTCGCCCTGCCAGAAGCGGGGCCGCGTCCGGCGCACGTACCAGTTGGAGAGGTCGTCGAAGAACGCCTCGCAGGCGCGCACCAGATCGGGCGCCCAGTAGCGGTCGAGCGCGTCGCGGCACACCGCCGTGAGCTCCTGCACGCGGGCCACGATCCAGCGGTCGAGCTGCTCCTCGGGCTCGGGGCCGCGGTCGAGCACGGCCGGGTCCGGCCGCCATCCCTCGGGGCTCGCGTAGAGGACGAGGAAGCGGTAGCTGTTCCACAGCGTCAGGAGCTTGCGCTGGATCTCCCGCGCGGGGCCGTAGCCGAAGTTCATGTTCTGGCCCGGGTTCTGGGCCGCGAACATCCAGCGCATCACGTCGGCCCCCACGTGCTCCACCGCGTCGTCGAACCAGATGGCGTTGCCCCACGACTTGTGCATGGGGCGGCCCGTCTCGTCGTTCAGCTTCTCGTAGCAGAGCACCCGCCGGTACGGGGAGCGCCCGACGAGGGTCACCGACATGAAGAGCATGGAGTAGAACCACAGCCGGATCTGCTCCCGCATCTCCGACACCCAGTCCGCCGGGAACCAGTGCTCCCAGTCCTGGTGTGACGGCAGGTCGGCCTTCGTCAGGCCCTCGCCCGCGCCCTTGGCGAACCCCTCGGGGACGGCCGTCTCGTTGCCGTACCCGAGCGTGGAGAACGGGACGATGCCGGCGTCGAGCCAGCAGTCGCCCACGTCGGGCACGCGCTCGGCCGTCCCGCCACACGTCGCACAGGCGATCTTCACGTCGTCGATCCACGGCCGGTGGAGCTCCTGCAGTCCCTCGAGCCCGCTCGTGGCGCGCTCGCGCATGTCCTCCTCGGAGGAGATGACCGTCATGTGGCCGTCGGGGCAGAACCAGAACGGCAGGGGGAGCCCCCAGTAGCGCTTGCGGGAGATGCACCAGTCCCCCATGTTGCGGAGCCAGTCCTCCATGCGCTTGCCGTACTGGGGCGGCGTCCACTCGACCCCGCGCGCGGCCTCGATCATCGGCTGGCGGATCTCGTCGCAGGAGATGAACCACTCGTCGACCAGCCGGAAGATGAGCTCCGTGCCGCAGCGCCAGCAGTGCGGGTAGCGGTGCTGGATGGTCTCCTCGCGCAGCAGCCACCCGCGCTCGCCCAGGTCCCAGATGATGCGCTCGGCGGCCTCGCCGGTGTGCCAGCCGTGCAGCCACCCGTAGCCGTCGACGAACGCACCCGACTCGTCGACCGGTGTGAGCGCAGGCAGCCCGTGCTCGAGCGAGAGCTGGTAGTCCTCCGCGCCGCAGCCCGGGGCGATGTGGACGACGCCCGTGCCCTCGTCGAGGGCGACGTCGCGCCAGGGGATGACGCGGTGCTCGACGCCGTCCTGGGCCGCGAGCTCGTCGAAGCCCGTGCGGTATCGGCGGTCGACGAGATCCGCGCCGGTCAGGCGCTCGACGATCGCCGCATGCGCGCCGAAGATCGACTCCACGCGACTCTCGGCCAGGTACGTGTAGCCCACGCCGTTCTCGACCTTCACGTACGCGGCGTCGGGATGGACCGCGGCGGCCACGTTGGCCGGGAGCGTCCACGGCGTCGTCGTCCAGACGAGCAGCGACTCGCTCGGCGCGTCGAGCAGGCGAAAGTGCACGTAGAGGGACGGATGGAGCACGTCCTGGTACGAGTCGATGAGCTCGTGCTGCGAGAGCGAGGTCCCGCAGCGCGGACACCAGGGATTCGAGCGGTGGCCGCGATACAGCCAGTCGCGGTCGGCGCACACGCGCAGGAAGCCCCAGATGGCCGAGACGTTCGGGTCGGTCATCGTGAAGTACGAGCGCTCCCAGTCCATCCAGTTGCCGAGCCGGCGGGTCTGCTCGGTGATGACGCCGGCGTACTTGGCCACGCGATCCCGGCACGCGCGCGAGAAGCGGTCGAGCCCGTACGTCTCGATCTCGGGCTTGGAGTTCAGGCCGAGCGCCTTCTCGACCTCGACCTCCACCCACAGGCCCTGGCAGTCGAACCCGTTCTGGTAGCGCCCGTCCGCGCCGAGGGCCGCGTGGTAGCGCTGGTACAGGTCCTTGAGGGCGCGGCCCCAGGCGTGATGCACGCCCATCCCGTTGTTCGCGGTGATGGGGCCGTCGAAGAACGAGAACGTCGGGCCGCCCGCGTTCTTGCGCTTGAGCTCGAAGAAGGTTTCCTCGCGATCCCACCGCTCGAGCACGGCGCGCTCGAGCTCCGGATGATCCGGCTCGGCTGGGACAGGGGGAAAGAGGGCTCTGGCGGCATGCGATCCGGCGCAGGAAGGCGTGGAATTCGATCGATTCTACTTGTGGGCGGGACGACGAATTTCGCCCCGTATGCTTCGCTGTGAGCTGGAGGAGACGATTCGCCGGCTCCGAATCGGTCCCCGCCCTTCGTGCGTCGCACCTTTCTTTCCGTTTTCTTTCTCGTGGCCGGTCTAGCGGCGGCTGCGCCCGCGCCCGCGCTCGGCGACCCCGGCGCCGCACGTCTTTTCGGTACTCGCCGACGACGAACCCGGTGATCGCGATCGAGCCGGCGGGTCCAGGTGCGCCGGCCGTCATCGCGGCCGACGCGGGACTCGCCGGCACAGACGCGCGTCGCCTACTGGAAGTCGACAGGGACGTCGACCGACCAGGGCGACATGCCGCACAGGACCGGCGTCGACAGCCTCGGTTCCCCCTCAGCTGTCTGGGGCACCGACAGCGCCGTGAACAGCAAGCCCGTCTACGTCGCCGACGTCGAGACGCCCGACCCGGTGTGCCGACTGCCGGCGTGCGACACAACGCCGGGCGTCTACCTCGGCACGCTGGAGACCGTCGAAAAGCCTGCCGTACACCTGGACGACGGCACACGCCGTTCGGTGCGCGCGGCAACGCACGTGCCGCCACCGAGCGTCGACCAGCCGGCGCTCGCGTTCGACCGCACGAACTCGCGCATTGTCGCCGTCTATCCGCACCACCACGTGGTCCGGCGGTTGCGGGGCGACGCAGGCGGGCGCAGACGCTCAGCGTCGTCACGTCGACAACCGGCGGCAGCACCTGGCCGGCCCCGTCGCTAGTCGGCTCCGAGACGTCCGAACACGATCGACGACCCTGCCGCGACGGTCACCGGCGACGGCAAGCTCGTCGTCGTCTACTGGCTGCACGGTCCGCTCGTGTCGGCGATCGAATCGGTGACCTGCTCGCTTGATACGCCCAGCGGGTGCTGCGACCTGCCGGTCCGTGCGGTCGCCCAGAACGTGGCCGATCCCGGCAGCGTCTTCGGGCTCACCGCACACCCGAAGCCGACGTCGTCTGGGTCCCGGCGGACGCGAACGGCAACGGCGCCCGACTCGTCGTCGCGTGGTCCGGCGACGTGACGAACCTCGGGCCGGACGTCGACTCGTCGACGTCGTGGGACGAGGGCGCGACCTACACGCACGCCGACGCCGCGCGGTCGATGACCCGGGCGGTGCAGCGCAGGTTGCCGCCACAGCTGTCGACCACTGTCTACGAGCCCGTACCCGCTCCCGGCTCCGCTCGAGTCGCGTCGACCTGGCGTTCATGGACGCGCGCGGCGGCGTTGGCCTCGCAGCAACGGCCACCTCGTCCCTGCCGTCGGACTCAGGCAAGGGTGCCGAGACGTGGTCCCAGAACGCGACGATCCAGAGCCCGACCGCGCCGGCAGCTCTTCCCCTGGGCTATCGCATCGGCGCAGCGTCCATGGAGAACGGCCCGTTCAAGCAACCGGAGGTCCTGCTCGCGTTCCCGACGACAGCAACGGGGGCCCCGATGTCGAATGGCAGGTCCTCCAGCACACGCCTGACCACGCCTTCCGCGCCTGACCAGACGTACCAGTTGCGCAAGAACGCGCCGGCGACGACCTTCACGCTTCCGGTGACGGACGCGGATCGCCGACCCGCTTCGCTTCACCCTTTCAGGCAGCGCTCCGGCCCGGGCGCAACAGCAAGCATCCCGAACAGTCTCGTGCCCCGGCTGATCTACAGACCGCCGGCGGGCATAGTGGCTCGGACACGATGATCGATCGGGGTCAGCGACGGCTACAACAACGTCAACGAGAAGGTCACCGTCAACACGATCGACGCGCCGCCCGTCATCACCTGTTCGAGCTTCACAGCCGTCCTGGGGACGCCGATTCCACGCAGTTGTCGGCATGCGCAACGGATGCAGATGGTGACCCGCTCACCATCACTGCCGTTGCCCCGACGAATGGCACCCTCTCTCGCGGACGGGTCGACCTTCACGCCCACCAGTGCGGTCGGCGGCGCCGGCTTCACCGTGATCGCCGACGACCACGACGCCGCACCCGTCGCAGGCATTCGTTCCGGTGAGGGTGCTCACGCCCGCGGGGACGGGCAAGCTGACCATCACCGGATCGAACGGCCCCGCGGCAATCGGCCAGACCCTCGAGTTCCGGGCGTTCACGAACATCCCGGGCACGGTGACGTGGAAGTTCGGCGACAACACCCTCGGCAAGGGCCTGGACGTGCGCCACAAGTACACGAAGGCGGGCACGTACACCGTCACGGCCAGTGCCGCCAACGGGACAGGAGACCGGGTGACGGTCCAGGTCACGCCTGGCCCGTTCGACCTCTTGAGCATGCGCTGGAAGCACCGCTCCCTGATCGTGAAAACCCGCATGCACGCGACCGGGACGATGCGCGCCGCGCTTCAGGGCCTCCGGACCGCCGCCTCCAAGCACGTCAAGGCAGGCAAGACGGCCTCGCTCACGCTGCGGCCTCGCCGCCTGCCGGCTCACGGCACCGTCACGGTCCTCCTCACGTACCTCGACGCCGCACGGCAAGCCCGGCCGGTCGCAGCAGCGTGTCCTGCTCGTCCCGTCAGCCGGCAAGCGCTGAGCCCCGCCAGGCGGCCAGCGCCTCGGCGCCGTTGCGAAAGGCGATCTCCGAGGCCGGCGGCAGCTTCTCGGGCGCGAACCAGCGCAGCTCGCTGACGTCGTCGGCGGGCTCCGGGTCTCCCGGTCCCGGCTGGCAGACGAAGACGATGTTCAACGTGTTGTCGCCGCCCTCGCCGTAGACGTCCACGAACGACCCCACGTAGCGGCCAACCTCGCACGTCGAGCCCTGTCTCCTCCCGCATCTCGCGGCGAAGGCCGTCCTCCGGCGACTCGTCCGGCTCGAGGAACCCGCCGGGGAGATCCCAGCGGCCTGCCTCGGGGTCGTGCGCCCGCCGCGCCAGCAGAACGCGGCCCTCGTCATCCACCAGGATCGCGCATGCACAGGGCTTGGCCGCGTGGTAGCTCGGTTCTCCGCAGACGGTGCAGCGCTGCACGGCCCCGGACGGGGGATCGAGCGCCGATCCACACCACGGGCAGTGGCGAAAGGCGCGCACCCCTGCCAGGCTAGGTGAGTGAAGGGGCTCATCGCGCCGTTGTCCGTCCTCGCCGTGAGCGCGGCCGCTGCCTCGCTCGCGGTGGCCGCTACGCCAGGCGCTGCCCCGCATCTCAGCGGGGCGCCGAAGTGCCCCGTCTTCCCGGCGGGGAACGTGTGGAACCAGCCCGTCACGGGGCTGCCCGTGGCCGCGAACTCGGACGCCATGGTGCGCGCGATCGGCATCGATGCGCCGGTTCATCCCGACTTCGCCTCGCACACGTACGGCATCCCGTACAACGTCGTGGGGAAGTCGACGCCCAAGGTGCACGTCCGGTTCCAGTACTCGGACGAGTCCGACCACGTCGGCTACCCGATTCCGGCCCATCCCCGCATCGAGGGCGGGAGCGATCGGCACCTTTTGATCGTCGACCGCGACTCCTGCCGCCTGTACGAGCTCTTCGCCGCCCAGCGGAGCGGGAGCAGCTGGCAGGCCGGCTCGGGAGCGGTCTGGAACCTGCGCTCGAACCACCTGCGCCCGAACAGCTGGACGAGCGCGGACGCCGCCGGCCTCCCGATCCTTCCGGGCCTTGCCCGGGCCGACGAGATGGCCGCCGGCGCCATCCGACACGCCCTGCGCTTCACGGCGCCGCGCACGCGCAGCGCCCACATCTACCCGGCGCGCCACGACGCGGGCGACGGCTCCGATCCCTCGCTGCCGCCGATGGGCCTGCGCCTGCGGCTCAAGGCCTCCGTGAGCCTCGCGGGGCTCGGGCGCCAGGCTCGGATCGTGGCCCAGGCCATGAAGACCTACGGGATCATCCTGGCCGACAACGGATCTCCCTGGTACGTGCAGGGCGCACCCGACCGGCGCTGGAACGACGACGACCTGCACTCCCTGTCGCGCCTGACCGGCGCCGACTTCGAGGTCGTCGACACGTCAGCGCTGCGGAGTCACTGACCTTCAGCCGGCGGCGGCCACGACGGCCGACGTGAGGTCGCCCCACCCGCCGGGCCGCGCCCACCACCCGCCGTAGGTCCCGCGGTTGGCGAGCGCCACGAGCCCCAGGTCACGCGTGGGATCGAGCCACGCGACCGTCCCCGAGGCTCCGAAGTGGCTCGACGCGGTCGGGGGGAGGCTGTCCCCGGTCCAGTGCGGGCGACGCGTTCCGCGCACGTCGAACCCGAGCCCCCAGCACAGCCGATCCCAACTGCCCACGCCTTCGACCTCGCCCGGCAGCTCGCCGAACTGGCACGCCAGCATCTCATCGACCGTCTCGGGCGCGAGGACGGCCCCGCCGTCGGCCGCGCCCCGGCGGAGGAGGCAGGTGAGGAACGTCCCGTAGGCCCGGGCCGTGGCGAACGCCCCGCCCGCGACCGGGCCCTTGCGGCGGAACGCGGCGCCGTTGAAGAGCTCCTCCCCGGGCGCATCGAGCCCGGCCTCCCGCACCGTGGCGGTTCGCCTGGCGTCGACCTCGTCCAGCCCCAGGGAGGCATCCATGTCCAGGTGCTCGAGGACGGCGGCGGCAAGGTAGTCCCGCGCCGGCATCTCCGAGGCCTGCTCGAGCAGCCGACCGGTCAGGGCGTAGCCGGCGTTCGAGTAGCGGCGCCGCGTACCCGGGGTGAAGTCGGGCCCGTCGTCGAGGCCGCTCGAGGGGACGGGGAGCCCGGAGGCGTGGCTGAGCAGGTGCCGCAGCGTGAACCCGTCGCGCACGGGCGCGTCGAGCTCCACGAGGCCCTCCTCGGCGGCCACGAGGACGGCTGCGGCCACGAGGGGCTTGGTCAGCGAGGCGAGGGCGAACCGCGTGTCCTGCCCCACCGGCTCGTCGCCGCCCGCACTGAGGACTCCGTGGTACCGCTCCGCCACGAGGCCGGCTGACGAGACCACGCAGGCGGCGACACCCGGCACGCGGCCGTCGTCCACCCATGCGGCGGCGATGTCGAGGGCTTCGTCCACCGAACGGGGGACGCTAGCCGACGCGTGATCTACCGAAATCGTCAGCCGCCTTAAGGTGTCCTTCGTGAACCGATCGGTACACTTCAGCTCGACCCCTGAACCGAAAGGTACGGTGAGCCCCATGGGAGGACGGAACGCCCGCCCCCTCAGCGATCTCGAGCTCGCCCGCGACTATCGCGATGCCCTCGGTCGTGCCGCGAACGCGGCCCGCCAGGCTGCACTCCTGGCGCAGCTCATGGAGTCCCGCGGCGTCGCCACCCTCAAGGGCGACGAGCCGGCCGAGGTCGACAGCATGCTGATCGACGCCGGCCGCCGCAGCCTCGCGGCGCTCGACGGCGCCGTCGCTGTCGCCTGAGGTCACGCCAGGAAGCGGCCCCAGAGCTCGTCGGCCTCGTCCCGGCGCAGGTCGCCGCGCTTGCCCACGCGCTCGGCCACGGCGGCGGCCAGGGCCTCCACGGCAAACAGGCCGCCCGCCGCGCTGGCGAAAGGCCCGGGGCTGCGGGAGTCGCACAGGAGCACGTGCCCGGCCAGGGCCACCGGCGCGATCGATGCTTCGTCGGTGACCACCACGACGCTCGCCCCGACGTCGGCGAACGACTCCACCACCTCCTCGGTGACGCGGGCGTGCCGGCGAAAGGCGAAGGCCAGTAGCCGGTCGTCACGCTGCACGTCGAGCAGGGCGTCGGCCAGCATCGTCGTGCCGAGCTGCACCGGCTGGATGTTCGCCACCAGGGGGTTCAGGAGGAAGTAGGCGTACTCGGCGAGGGCAGCCGACCGCCGCTCGCCGAAGAGGTACGTGCGGCCCTCCGGATCGTCGAGAAGGGCGGCGACGTCGGCCAGGACGGCATCGTCGAGGGCCGCCCGCGTGGCCGCGACGGCCGCGGCGAAGGTCTGACCCCAGCGGTCGAGGATGCGGCCGCGCGGAGCCGGCCCCGCCTCGTGGCGCGCCAGCCGCTCCATGGCGTTCTGCGCCATGGCCTCGTGCAGCCCGGCGAAGCCCCCGAACCCCAGGCGCGTCCCGAACCGGACGACGGCGGCCTTCGACACGCCCACCCGGCCCGCGAGGCTCTCGGCCGTGTCGAACGAGGCCTCCGCGTAGTGCTCGAGCAGCCAGGAGGCGATGCGGCGGTCATTCGGAGAGAGCTCGGGAAGGCGGGCTCTGATGAGCGCCGGGACGTCCACCGGTCCCGCTGGGACCTGCCGGACGACGCGTCGTGCGGACGCCACGGGGCGAGCATACCCCCGCTCGCAGGCATTGTTGGCCGGATTGGGGGATGCGCCACGGGCCTCTCACCCGGCTGAGTGATGTCCCGGCTCGCCCGCGGTTCTAGAACACGAGTCAGTACACCGGCCGCGGGAGATCGCAATGGGCATGTCGCTGCTCGACAAGGAATGGGATCAGCACGACGACGAGGACGACGCCGAGGAGTACGTCGATCTCCGCCGGCCGCTCGCCCTCGCCTGCCTCAACATCCTGGCCTTCCTCGTCGGGCGCATCGTCGGACCGATCGAGCTGGTCGGGCTCTCCGCCGGCATCGGCGTGGTCCTGATCCTGCTGACCTACCTGCTGTGGGTCTGGGACCGCCGCGAGCTGGCCGCCGTGGCCGCGCTCGGCACGGTCCCGTTCTGGGCGCTCCTGGCCCTCAGCCTGTAGGCCCTACCCCGCCACCGGCTCCGACGTCGCCTCGGCGGTGTCCTCGCCGGTCCCCTCGTCGTCCCGCTTGCGTGACCCGCGCTCGGGCCGGGGCTTGAACTCGAAGGTCACCGGGCGCGACGCCTGCGGATCGAGCACGAGCATCGCCCGGAACGGCTTGCCGGCCTTGGAGCGGAAGCCCGAGAGCTCCTTGGTCCGCCCGTTGGCGATGAGGTCGCGCAGGATCTCCTCGGTGATCGGCTTGCCCGAGATGGACTTCCAGACGATGAAGCCGCAGCCCGGGTCGTCGGGCGTCCAGGTCGAGCACCCGTAGCCGCGGCGGTTCTCGATCAGCTCGCCCTTGCCGCAGCGCGGGCAGGTGATGCCGAGGGGCCGGCGCTGGAAGCGGGTCTTCTCCGGCGGGAGGTCGCGCAGGTACGCCACGGTGCGGTCGGTGAAGTCGACGATGTCGCGCATGAAGCCCTCGCGGGTGTCGGCGCCGTGCTCCATGTCGAGCAGGCGCTTCTCCCAGCGGCCCGTCAGCTCGGGGCTGGTGAGGTCGTGCCTGTCCAGCAGGTCGATGACCTGGATGCCCTTCTGCGTGGGAACCAGCCGGCGGGCGTCGCGCACCACGTAGCCGCGGTCGATCAGCGTCTCGATGATGCTGGCCCGCGTGGCCGGCGTGCCGATGCCGGAGTCCTTCATGGCGTCACGCAGCTCGTCGTCCTCGACCAGCTTGCCCGCGCCCTCCATGGTGGCCAGGAGCGCGGCCTCGCCGTAGCGGGGCGGCGGCTTCGTCTCGCGGGCGTCGGCCGCGACCTCGGCCGTCTGCACGGGCTCGCCGTCCTGCAGGGCGGGCAGGTCCTGGTCGGGCCCGTCGTCCTCCTCACCCTCGCGGGCGCGCGCCTCGTCCGCCGGCAGCTCGCCGTACACGGCCCGCCAGCCGGCCTGGATGAGGACCTTGCCCCGGGAGCGGAACGTCTCGCCCTCGACCTCGGTGATCACCGTGGTGTTCTCGAACACGGCCTCGGGGTGGAAGACGGCCAGGAACCGGCGCGCCACCATGTCGTAGATTCGCTGCTCGTCGGGCGTGAGCGAGGCCTCGTGGGACGCGTTCGTGGGGATGATGGCGTGGTGGTCGGTGATGCGGGCGTCGTCGACCACGCGGCTCAGCGGCAGCCGGTCGAGGCCCTGGACGTACGCGGCCCCGGCCCGGTACCCCGCCCCGGCACGCCCGACGTGGCCGGCGATCTCCTTGAGCTCGGGGATGAGGTCGGACGGCAGGTAGCGGCTGCTCGTGCGCGGGTAGGTGAGAACCGCCTTCTCGTAGCAGCCCTGGGCCGCCGACAGCGTGCGCCGGGCGGTGAACCCGTGCCAGGAGGCGGCCTCCCGCTGGAGCGCGGTGAGGTCGTAGAGGAGCGGCGGCCGCTGGCGCTGCTCGCGCATGCGCAGGTCGGCCACGCGCCCGGCCCGGCCCCGGACCTTGGCCACCACGGCCTCGGCCTCCTCGGCCGTGCCCAGCCGGGTCTCCTGCCCCCGGAACCAGCGCCCGCGGTAGGCGCCGGTCTCCGGCGCCTTGGCGGCCAGCCGGTCGGGCGTGAAGCCGGCCTCGACCAGCCAGAAGGGCGTGGGCTCGAAGGCCTGGATCTCCTTCTCGCGCCGCACCAGGATGGCCAGCGTCGGCGTCTGCACCCGGCCGAGCGACACGACGCCGCCGAGCGAGCGGGCCTTCACGGTGGCCGCACGGGTGGCGTTCATGCCCACGAGCCAGTCGGCCTCCGAGCGCGAGCGTGCGGCCTGCGCGAGCGGCTCAAGCTCCTCGCCCGGGCGCAGGTGGCTGAAGGCCTCGCGCACCGCCTGCTTCGTCATCGACGAGAACCAGGCGCGCTCCACCGGCAGGTTGCGGTGGGCCGCCACGTCCATCACGTAGGCGAAGATCAGCTCGCCCTCGCGGCCCGCGTCGCAGGCGTTCACGAGCCGCTCGATGTCGTCCCGGGCCACCAGCTTGCGGATCGTGGCCAGCTGGTCCTTGGCCGAGCCGCTGTCGGCCCGCGGGACCACCTCGAAGTGGTCGGGGACGATGGGCAGGTCGGCCATGCGCCACTTGGAGAAACGCTTGTCGTAGGTCTCGGGCGGGGCGAGCTCGGCGAGGTGTCCGACGGCCCAGCTGATGACGTGCTCGGGTCCCTCGAGCCACGACTTGTGGCTCGAGAAACGCTCGTCCAGGGCCTTCGCCACATCCTCGGCGACGGACTTCTTCTCGGTGATGATCAGGGTCTTGGGCACGGCGTCTCACGCTAGCACGCGGTTTCGTGGGGTACCGTCCGGCGCCATGACGCGTGTGTTCTCCGGCATTCAGCCGACCGGCGACAAGCACATCGGCAACTACCTCGGCGCGATCCGTCACTACGTCGAGGACCAGGAGCGCTACGGCGACCAGTCGATCTTCTGCATCGTCGACCTGCACTCGATGTCGGTCCCGTATGACCCAGAGGACCTGCGCCAGTTCACCCTGCGGACGGCCGCGGTCCTCATGGCCGCGGGTCTCGACCCCGAGCGGGCCATCCTGTTCGCCCAGAGCCAGGTGCCCGAGCACTCCGAGCTGGCGTGGATCTTCGACTGCGTGGCCACCTTCGGCGAGCTCAACCGCATGACGGCCTTCAAGGAGAAGTCAGAGGGCCGCGAGTCGGTGACGGTCGGCCTCTTCAACTACCCCGTCCTGATGACGGCCGACATCCTGCTGTACAAGGCGGACCGGGTCCCAGTGGGCGACGACCAGCGCCAGCACCTCGAGCTGGCCCGCGCCCTGGCCCGCCGCTTCAACGCCCGCTTCGGCGACACCTTCCCCGAGCCGGAGGCGGCCATCTCGGCCACCGCGGCCCGCATCAGGGACCTGCAGGAGCCGGCGCGCACCATGTCGACAAGCCGGAGCGCGGATGACGGCAAGGTCCTCATCCTGGATGAGCCCGACGCCATTCGCCGCAAGCTCCGGCGGGCCGTGACCGACTCCGGGAGTGAGGTCCGGGCCGCGCCGGACAAGCCGGGCGTGACCAACCTGCTCGACATCTACTCCGCGGTTTCGGACACCCCCGTGGCCGAGCTCGAGGCCCGCTACGACGGGTCGGGGTACGGGCAGTTCAAGGCCGACATCGCCGAGGCGGTGGTCGAGTACCTGCGCCCGGTGCGCGAGCGCTACAACGCCCTGGCCGAGGATCCGGCCGAGATCCAGCGTTCCCTCGCCAGGGGCGCGGACCGGGCGCGCGAGATCGCCGTGCCGGTGCTCGACGAGGTGCGCGACCGCGTCGGGCTCGTACGCCGGGACTAGTGGGCGCCGGCTCGGGTGCCAGTGCCATGCGGGTTCCATACCCGCGCAGCCACGGTGGCGGTGGTGCCGGGGAGGACCGCCTGGAAGACGGCCGCCGTCCGCCACCAGAAGGGGACGTAGATCTCCGCCGCGCCCCGGTCGACGCCGCGCACGAGCGCCGCGGCGGCCCGGTCCACGTCGATCACGACGTGCCGTACGAAGCGCCGCTTGCGCAGCGCCGCCTGGCTGAACCCCTCCGTCTGCACGGGGCCCGGGTTGACGGTGGTGACCGTCACTCCCTCGCCGCGCGCCACCGCACACAGCCCGCGCGAGTAGGCGAGGGCAGCGTGCTTCGACACCGAGTAGGGCATGCCCCGTGCCTGGGCCACGGTCCCCGCCACCGAGACGACGTTGGCGATCCGGCCCCGCCGCTCGACCAGCTGCGGCCACAGCGCCCGCGTGACGCGAACCAGCGCCACCGCGTTCGTCTCGAGCACGTCCCGGTACTCGTCGGGCTCGGCCTCGAGGACGTCGCGGCGCGCGGAGATGCCCGCGCTCTGCACGAGGAGGTCGCATCCCCCCTGCTCCTCGGCCACGGCGGCGAGGCGCGCCACGTCTGCGTCCTCCCGCACGTCGCAGGCCACCGGCGTGGCTCCGATCCGCTGGGCCGCGTCCTCGACGCGCTCGAGCGTCCGGCCGGCCAGCACGAGCCGCCAGCCGCCCCGTCGGGCCAGCACGCGGGCCACGGCAAAGCCGATGCCGCTTCCCCCGCCGGTGATGACCGCCGTGCGCACGGGCGGGGACTCTAGTGGTCGGATGCTGACCCGACGCCGGACCGCCGGCGCCGCCCTGGCGCTGATCCTGGCCACGGCCGGCTGCGGCGGGTCGAGCCGCCTCGACCCCGCGAGCTACCAGGCGAAGGCCACGGCCATCGTGACCCGGGCGCAGCTGGCCGCCCCGGCCGCGCTCCAGCCCACGGGCAACGACGTGCGCACGCTCGCCCCCGATCTCCAGACCGCCGCGAACGCCTATGCCAAGGCGCGCGACGACGTCCGGGGCCTGCACCCGCCCCAGTCCCTCGCGAGCGTCCACAAGCGGCTCGTCGAGGCCCTGGACGGGGCGGCGGCCGCCGCCGGCAAGGCGGCAAGCGACGCCAACGCCGGCCGGACGACGGCGACCGAGGACGACCTTGCCCTGCTGGCGCCCGCGGTCGAGCGTCTGGCCAGGGCCGAGCGGGCGCTCACGAAGGCGGTCTCGTGACGCTCAGGACAAGCGCAGAACCTGCCGATACCTGCGGCGATGAAGAAGCTGATCTGCATCGCGCTCCGCCATCACCGTCCCGTGGCCACCGTCGACCGGTTCGAGAACGGCCATGCGGTGTGTGACGTGCGCTGCCCCTTCTGCGGCCGGCCCTGACCTAGAGCGCCCGCTCGTCGACCACGCGCAGGGCCTTGCCCTCCGAGCGCGGGATCCCGCCTTCGTCGAGCACGACGACCTCGCATCCCAGGCCGAGTGAGCGGTCCAGACGGCGTCCGGCCTCGGCTGCGAGGAGCTCGCGATCGTGTTCCGGCGTGGCGGCCTCGACCTCCACGCGCAGCACGTCCATCGGCCCCGGCCGCGTGAGCCGCAGCTGGTAGTACGGCGCGATCCCTTCCACGGCCAGGAGCGCCGCCTCGACCTCTGAGGGGAAGACGTTCACGCCGCGCACGACCAGCATGTCGTCCGTGCGGCCCTTGACCCGGCTCATGCGGGCCAGCGTGCGCCCGCAGGGACAGGGCTCGCGCGTGAGCGACGCCAGGTCGCCGGTGCGGTAGCGCAGCAACGGCATCGCTTCCTTCGTCAGCGTCGTGAACACGAGCTCGCCGATCTCGCCGTCGGCCACGGGCTCTGCCGTCACGGGGTCGATGGCCTCGACCAGGAAGTGGTCCTCGTTCACGTGGGCGCCGGCGCCCTCCAGGCACTCGCTGGCCACCCCAGGTCCGATGACCTCGGACAGGCCGTAGATGTCCAGGGCGCGGATCGACAGCCGGTGCTCGATCTCGGCCCGCATGGCATCGGACCAGGGCTCGGCCCCGAACAGTCCCACCGCCAGCGGATGGTCGCCCGGGTCGACGCCGGCCGCGGCCATGGTGTCGGCGATGTTCAGGGCATAGGACGGCGTGCAGCACAGGATGCGGGCCGAGAAGTCCGTGATGAGCAGGACCTGCCTCGGCGTGTTGCCCCCGGAGGCCGGGACCACCGTGCATCCGAGGCGCTCGGCGCCGTAGTGCAGGCCGAGGCCGCCGGTGAACAGGCCGTATCCGTAGGCGTTGTGGACGACGTCGCCGGGCGTGGCGCCGGCCGCCGCCAGCGCGCGGGCGCACACCTCCGCCCAGATGTCGATGTCGCGGCGGCGTGTAGCCGACGACCGTGGGCTTGCCCTTGGTGCCCGAGGAGGCATGGATGCGCACGAGCTCCTCCCTGGGCGACGGCCAGGAGGCCGAACGGGTAGTGGTCGCGCAGGTCCGCCTTGGTGGTGAAGGGCAGCGCGGCCAGGTCGTCGAGCGTGGCCACGGAGGCGGCGGTCCGCTCGCTCAGCCCGGCCCGGCGGGAGAACTCCACGCGGTCGGCCAGGAGGCGGACGAGCTCGCGCAGGCGTTCGAGCTGGAGCTCCTCGAGCGCACCGCGGTCCATCGTCTCCAGCGCCCGGTTGAAGAGCACCGGGCGATCCTACGCGGTCGACTCCGGCCTGGGTCTACGGGCCGCCGCTGGACGAGTCGCGCGTCCAGAAGCGCAGGCGCTGCGTCGGATCCTGCTCGGCCGGGGAGAGCGGACCGTTGCGGCCGGGCTTGGTCTCGCCGCCCCCCGCGGTCTGCTCGGCCTTGGAGAGCGACTGCTGCAGCAGCTCGGCGAAGGCCGTGAGGTCGGCCTCCTTGCGGGCCAGGGTCGACTCGAGGCTGGACAGGCGCTCCTCGAGGTGGCGCATGTCCTGCTCGCGCCGGTCGAGCTCGCCCTGCCGGGCCTCGAGCTGGGCCAGCCGGCGGCGGCGGCGCTCGAGCCAGCCCTGCGGATCGCCGTCTTCGTCGTCACCCTCGTCCTCGGACGACACGGCGGCGGAGGTGCCCAGCGCGGCCTCGGCCTCGTCGATGTCCTTCTCGCGCCGGGCGACCTCGCTGGAGCGGCGCTCGAGGTCGACGGCCAGCCGCTCGAGGCGGCGGTCGCGCTCGGCAAGCTCGTCCTCGAGGCTGGCCAGCCGCTCGCCCCGGGTCTTGAGGGAGTCGGCCACCGCCCGCAGCTCGGCCTCGCGGCCCTCGAGCTCGCCCAGGCGGGCGACGACGGACTGGGCGCGCTCGGTGCGGTCGCCGAGGGCGGCCTCGGCCGCCTTGAGCTCGGCCTCGCGGACGTCGAGCGTGGTGCGCTCGGAGTCGATCTCGTTGCGGCGCCGCTCGAGCTCGGCCTCGGTCTCGCGGGCCTGGGTGGCGCTCGCCTCGGCCAGGGCGCGGGCCTTGACGACCTCGGCCTCGGCCGTCTCGATCTCGCTGTTGCGTCGTGCGATCTCGGCGTCCCGGGCGGCCAGCTCGGCCTGCGTGGCCTCGATCTCGGCCAGCCGCTCGTCGTGCTCGGCGCCGAGGCCGGCCTCGCGCTCGTCGCAGGCCACCTCGCGCTCACGCAGGGAAGCCTCGCGCTCCTCGAGCGCAGCCAGGGCCTCGTCACGTGCGGCCAGAGCCTGCTCGCGCTCGGCGATGTCGGCCAGGCGCCGGTCGACCTCGACCTGGGACTCCTCGAGCCTGGCCTGCTCGCCCGCGGCGGCGGCCACGCGCTCGGCCACGTCGGCCTCACGGGCGGTGAGGGCCTCCTCGCGCTCGCGCAGGGCGGGCTCGGCCTGGGTCTCGAGCTGCGCCCGGTCGCGCTCCAGCTGCTCGCGGCCGGCCTCGAGGCGGGCGGCCTCCTCGCGGGCCTCGGCGCGCGCGGCGGCAACCGCCGCCTGCTCCTCCTCGAGGGCGCGGCGGGCGTCGGCAATCTCGGTGTCCTTGCTGCGCGTCGCGGCCCGCGCCTCGGCCAGCTCGCGCTCGCGCTCCCGCAGCTGCTCCTGCAGCCGGTCGAACGCCTCGCCGCGCGCCCGCTCGGCCGTGCGCCGGCGCTCGAGCTCGGCGTCGCGCGCGGCCAGTCCGGCCTCCATGCGCTCCAGCCGCTCGTCGTGGCCGCGATGGTCGGCCTGCACCTCGGACAGCTCGCGCGTGCGCGTCTCGAGCTCGATGGCAGCCTCCTCGGCCGCGGCACGGGCTTCCGCAACCTCCGTCCCCAGCCGGGCGACGTCGTTCTCCCGCGCGCGGAGCTCGGCCTCGGTGCGGGCGACGCCCGCGCCCGCCGCGTCCCGGGCAGTGAGGGCCTGCTCGAGCTCGGTGGCCCGGGCCTCGAGCTCGGCGGTCAGGCGCATGGCCTCGGCCTCGACGCCATGGGCGCGGGCCTCGGCGTCCTCCACGCGGTCCTCCAGGCTCGCCGCCTGTGCGCGGGCCTGGGTGAGCAGGCGCTCGCGCTCGGCCAGCTGGTCGGACAGCCGCGCCACGTCCTCGTCGCGCGAGGCGGCGGCGGCCTCGGCCTGCTCCCGCTCGCTGCGGGCCTTGTCGAGCTCGGCCCGGATGTCGGCGGTCGCCTCGAGGTCGGCGCGGGCCTTCTCGAGGTCGGCCGAGAGCGTGGCGCTCTGCTCGACCGTGCCGCGCAGCGTCTCGGTCTCGGACTCGAGCTCGCCGATCCGGGCCGTGAGCTGGGACAGCTCATCCCGGGCGGCCTCGAGGTCGTTGCGGGCGGCCGAGAGGCTCGACTCCCGCTCGACGGCGCCGGCCTCGAGAGCCATGACGCGGTCCTCTGCCTCCTGGCTGCGGGCGGCGTCGCGCTGGGCCACCTCGAGGGCGGCCTTGGCCTCGGCCAGCGCGGCACGGGCCTCGTCGGCCTCGGCAGTGGCCTGCTCGGCGTGGCCGGCGTCGGCCTGCGCCACCTCGAGCTCCAGCCGCAGCGCCTCGAGATCGGCGGCCAGCTTGTCAGCGCGGGCCGCCTCCTCCGCCAGTCTGGCGCTCTCCTCGGCCGCAGCGGCAGCGCTTCCCTGAGCGGCGGCGAGCTCGCCGTGTTTTGCCTCGAGGTCCGCCCGCGCGGTCTCCAGCTCGGTGCGCAGGCCGGCGAGCTCCTCCGTGGCGGCCTCGGCCGCCCCGGCCTGAGCACGGGCCTCCGCGAGCTCGCCCGAAAGCGCGGCGACCTGGTTCTCGAAGTCGGCGACCTTCGCCTGCAGAACGGATGCCTGCTCGGCCTGCGACTCGAGCTCCCGCAGGCGCGTCTCGGCGTCCTCGGCCTGAGTTCGCACGGCCGCCAGCTCGGCCTCGTTTCTGGCCCGAGCGTCCTCGGTCTCGCGCAAACGCGTCTCGGCGCCCTCTGCCTGCGTCCGCAGCGTGGCCAGCTCGGCCTCGCTGCCGGCGCGCGCCTCGTCCACGGCGGCCTCGGCCGCGAGCACGCGCTGCTGCAGGCCGTCGCGCTCGTCCCGCGCCGCGGCCAGCTCGCCTTCGAGGGTCGTGGCCCGCTCGGCCGCGCCGCCGAGCTCGGCGGCCGCGGCAGTGGCATCGCCGAGGCGCGCCGCAAGCTCGGCCACCTCGTCCGCGAGCGTGCCGGCCCGAGCCGCCTCTGTCTCCGCGCGCGACGTGGCCTCCCGCAGCGACTCCTCGGCCGACTCCTGGCCGGCGCGCCGGGCATCGAGCTCCGACTCGAGAGCTCCCAGGCGGTTCTGCAGCTCGGTTGCCCGGGCGGCCTCGGGCTCGAGGGCCGCGAGCTGGGCACGAAGCGGGCCAGCCTCGTTCGCGGCGGCCTGGGCGGCCTCGAGGCTCTCACGCATGGCCCCGAACTCGGCGGCCAGCTTGGCGGCGGCGGCGGCCTCGCCCATCGCCACCTCGAGCTCGGCCTCGAGCTGGGGCAGCCGGGCGATGTCGCCGCGGGCCACCTCGAGCTCGTGACGCATGTTCTGGAGGGAGGTGTCGAGCTCGGCCGCGCGGCTCTCGGCCTCGGCCTGGAGGAGCGCGGCCCGCTCACGCGCGTCGCGGCTCTCCTCCATGCCCTTGCGCAGCTGCTCGAGCTCGGCCTCGGCGATCGACTGGGTGGCGAGCTCGGCGCGGGTGGCCTCGAGCTCGGCCTCCAGCGTGGCGATGCGGTTGGTCGTGTCGGCGACCGCGCGCTCGGCCGCAGCAGCCACGTCCTCCTGCGCCGCAGCCAGCTGTTGGCGCACGGCCTCGAGCTCGGCGGCGAGGGTCGCGGCCCGCTCGGCCTCCGGCACCAGGACCTCGAGACGCGCCTGGAGCTCCGGGGCACCTTCGGCAGCCGGACGCAGGGCCTCGATCTCGGCCCGCGCCTCGTCCAGCTCACGCTTGGTGCCGGCCGCCTCGGCGGCCGCCTTCTGCAGGTCGGTCAGCTCGGACCTGGCGGTCTCGAGCTCGGCCGCGAGGGTCGCGGCTCGCTCGGCCTCGGCCACGAGGACCTCGAGGCGCGCCTGCAGCTCCGGGACGTTGTCGGCGGCGGGACGCAGGGCCTCGATCTCGGCCCGCGCCTCATCAAGCTCGCGCTGCATGGCGGCGACGTCGCCGGCCGCCTTCTGCAGGTCGGTCAGCTCGGTCCTGGCGGTCTCCAGCTCGGCCGCGAGGGTCGCGGCTCGCTCGGCCTCGGGCACGAGGGCCTCGAGGCGCGCCTGCAGCTCCGGGACGTTGTCGGCGGCGGGACGCAGGGCCTCGATCTCGGCCCGCGCCTCATCCAGCTCGCGCTGCGTGGCGGCGACGTCGCCGGCCGCCTTCTGCAGGTCGGTCAGCTCGGTCCTGGCGGTCTCCAGCTCGGTCGCGAGGGTCGCGGCCCGCTCGGCCTCGGGCTCGAGCGTGTCGAGCCGCGCGCGGAGGTCGGGCGCCAGCTCGGCCGCCGGGCGCAACGCCTCGATCTCGGCCAGTGCAGCCTCGAGCTCCCGCTTGACGGAGGCGGCCTCCTCGGCCAGCGCGGCGGACGCAGCAGCGTCCTCCGGTGAGGCCGAAGCCTCGCCGGCCGCGGCGAGGGCCGCCTCGAGCTCCTCGATCCGGTCGAACAGCTGGCGCTCACGGAGCTCCACGTACTCCCGGTCGACGGACATCTCCACGCGCGCGCGAAGCTCCATGAGCTCGATCTCGTGCTCGAGGGCCTGCTGCGCGCTCGCGCCGTTCTCCCCATCTCCGTTTCCCGCGGCGGCCAGGGCAGCTTCGAGCTCGTCCACCCGGGCCTGCAGGGCCTCGGAGTCAGCGCCGCCGTTGGCCGCGGCGGCGTTGCCCGCCAGGTCCCCCTCGCGCTCCTGAAGGAGCTCCTGCAGGCGGCCGATCTCGGCCTCCTGGTCCTGCACGAGCTGCGGGTCCTGGATCAACCGTTCGGCAAGGGCCAGCCGCTCGTGCTCCTGGGCGAGCTCGGACTCGAGCTGCTCGATGCGCTGCTCCTGCTCCCGGGCCGCGGCCTCGAGCTGCATGGCGCGCACGGCCGCGTCGGCAGCGTCGCCGCCGTCGCTTCCGACCCCGGCGATGGCGGCCTCGCGGGCCTCGAGCTCCTTCTCCTTCTCGGCGTAATGCGCCTGGAGCTGCTCGAGGATCTTCTGCCGCTCCTCGCGCACGCGCTCCTCGAACAGGGCCTCCTGGGCCTGCCCGACGGCGCCGCGCAACGTGCGCGGGCCTTCATCCTTGGCCATCTGCTCGAGACGGCTTCGGATGGCGCTGGTGTTTTCTGGCTGCTCGATGACCTGGGCTCCTCATCCCCCGTTATCGACAGCGCGCGGGCGCGCTTGAGAGTCGCGCGCAAGCGCCGCGGGTGTTCTCATCGTGGGCCCCGAGGGCGGGCCGTGGCCGCCGGGCCCCAAAGATCCCTCGGGAGGGGGGCAAGCACTCCCCGATCGGGTGTGTCCAGGCCGCGTCTCGACCTGCCATACCGAGAAGTACCGGCATGGCGAACGGCCGAGAGGAGGCACGAGCGTTGCGAAGCACACCGGCGCACGAGCGAGGCCAGGTGATTCCCCTGGTGATCATCGCGCTCATCACGCTGCTCGGCATGGCCGCGCTGGTCATGGACGTCGGGTACGCGTACTACGCCAAGCGCCAGCTGCAGGCCTCGGTGGACGCGGCCGCGCTGGCCGGCGCGCAGAACCTGCCCGACGTGTCCACGGCGACGACCATCGCCAACCGCTACGTGTCGCTGAACACGCCGGCCAACATCCAGAACGCCACCTGGAGCGTCACCACGCGCTGCTCCAAGACCGGCGCCCTGTGCAATCCGGCGAACACGCTCCAGGTGCAGGAGTCTGCGCACCTGCCGACGGTGTTCGCCCGGCTGTTCGGCGTCAAGTGGTTCGATCTGAAGGCCACCGCCACGGCCTGCCAGCCCTGCTCCGTCGGGCCGGCCGACATCATGGTGGCCCTCGACCGGACCGGCTCGATGTGCACGCCGCTCGATGCCAACGGGTGGTGCTACGACCTCGACAACGCCAAGGACGGCGTGCGCACGCTGCTCACGTCCATGACGCCCGCGGTGGATCACGTGGGCATGGTCGCCTTCCCGCCCGTCCCGGCCGCCGCCAGCCTGTGCAGTGCCCCCGTGACGAAGTCAGGACAGGCGACCTACTACGACGATCCCACCTACAAGTTCGTCACGGACGCGTTGAGCTGGGACTACAAGAACGTCGACGGCTCCCTGAACGCGAGCGCCGGCCTGCTCCAGCACACGCAGAAGGGCCCCGCCTCGGCCTGCATCACGGACGGCGGCACGACCTCGTACGCGCAGGCCCTCCAGCAGGCCGCAAACGTGCTCACGACCACCGGCAGGCCGGGCGTCCAGAAGATCATCATCTTCATGACCGACGGCGAGGCCAACATCGGCCCGGTCTACGACCAGACGAAGTATCCCGGCGTGGACCCGGCGAACGGCCCCGAGAACATGCAGCCGTGCCACACGGCCGAGAACGTGGCCACGACGCTGAAGACCGAGGGCATCACGATCTACACGATCGGCTACGACCTGCGCGACCAGAACGGCAACTACGCCAACTGCCAGCACGGGCAGGTGTCGAACGGCAAGCACACCGACAGCGCGGGCAACGAGAGCCCGGCGATCACCTCGCTGCAGACGCTGCAGAACATCGCCTCGCCGGGCAACTTCTACGACAAGCCCAACGGCGGCCAGCTGAACACGATCTTCACGGCCATCGCCGAGGACATCACGGCCGGCACGAGCAAGCTGGTCGACGACAACTACTGAGCAGGCACGACCCCCGATGCAGGTCGGGAATCGGACGGCACGCCCCGGCGTTTGACCGGGGCGTGCACGTCGTCTCCGTGAACACCGGCCGGCCCGCCCGGCTGGAGTGGAACGGCCGCACCCACCGCTCGGCCATCGTCAAGCGCCCCGTCGACGGCCCGGTGACGGTCCACACGCTCGGCCTCGAGGGCGACGCCCAGGCCGACCGGCGGATCCACGGCGGCCCCGAGCAGGCGCTCTACGCGTACGCCGGCGAGGATCTCGCCTGGTGGTCCACGGAGCTCGGCCGCGAGCTCGAGCCGGGGACATTCGGCGAGAACCTGACCCTCTCCGGCGTCGATGTCACCAATGCCCGGCAGGGTGAGCGCTGGGCCATCGGCTCGGCCCTCCTCGAGGTCACGACGCCCCGCCTGCCCTGCGTCAAGCTGGCCACGCGGATGCAGGACCCGCGCTTCGTCCGCCACTTCGCCGAGGCCGGGCGCCCCGGCGCCTACCTGCGGGTGGTCCGGGAAGGCTGCCTCGAGGCCGGCGATGCGGTCGTCCTGAACGGCGTCGGCGACGGCCCGACCGTGGGAGAGACCGCCCGGATCCTCACAGGCTGAGCGAGCTGCCCTGGAGCGCGCGCAGGAGCGCGTCGATGGGCAGCGTGGCGATGGCCGTGTTGAGGAGGAACGCCGTCGTGCTGCCGATCTGACCTGCCCGCTGCGCATCGGCGATGGCGCGTCGCAGGCCGTCGCGGATCGCGCTGTCCACCTGGTCGCTGGAGAGGTTGTGGCTGCGGCCGAAGCTCGCCAGGTCGGCGCTGCTGCGAAAGGCCAGGACGAGATCCTCGCGCGACACGTGCAGCGTGCAGGCCGCACCGTCGGCGGCCGAGAGGGCGACCTGCTCGGCCACCGCCATGGCGCCGTTGGCATTGGGGAGCGTGCGCGCGGTACAGGGATCGGCCGCCTTGGCCGGGGCGTAGGAGGCCCCACCGAGCAGGAGGTAGAGGACGGGCAGCGCGATCGCGACCGCAACGGCCGTGCCGGCGACCCACGTCCTCATACCGACACCTCGTCGCGGCGAAGGCGGATGGGCCAGAGGGCGAGGAGCCCGATGAAGGCCGCCACCAGGAACGAGCGGCTGAACGCATGCGTGGCCGCGCGCTCGAGCTGGGCCTGGAGGTCGTCGGCGAGCGCCACGTAGAGCGCGCGGTCACTCCCCGAGCCCCGGTTCACGATGGCCGGGCGAACGTCGGGCACCCGGCCCTTGGCCTGGTCGACGGCGGCGAGCACGTCCTGGGCCACCGAGATCTTGGCCGTCGGCGGGATGCGGCTGTCGAGCACCGCCGCCGTCCCGGCCACGAGCGCATCGTGCGTGTTGGACCGCAGGTCGGCCGTGAACACCGGGGTGAGGATGAGAAGGCCGACCACCACGCCCGCATGTCGTGCGGCGATGGTCCAGCCGCCGTGGACGGCCTGCGGCGAGCGCCCCTCCAGGGCACGGGCGGTGAGGGCCGAGATGGTCAGCCCCAGGCCCGCCCCGACCAGGACCTGTGGCGGGACCGTCCACCACGCGCTCGCGTGCGGGAGGAGCCCGAGCGCGGTCAGGCCCCCGCCGATGAGCACGACTCCCACCGCGGCGCGGGTCGCCACGTCGCCCAGCCGCGGGGCCAGCCGCCCGGCCACGATGGCCGCGACCGGGAGGACCGAGACGGCCAGCCCGGCCGCTGCCGGGCTCAGGCCCCAGCCGTTCACGAGGAGCAGGACGAGCAGGAACAGCGCCGCCGTCAGGGCCGCGGAGATCAGGGCCAGGGCGATGTTGGGCGCGACGCGCGGGCGCCCGGCGGGCTCCGGCACCGGCGCCGCGCGGAGCCGGATCAGCGCCAGGGTGGCCACGAGCATCGCCGGCACCTGCACCACGAAGATCGAGCGCCAGCCGAACACGTCGGTGAGGATGCCGCCCGCCGCCGGTCCCACGGCGGCGCCGATCACGCCGGCCAGGGCCCAGGCCTCGACCGCCCTCGAGGGCGGCTCGATGACCTCCGTGAGGAGGTCCAGGCTGGCGCACACCACGGCCGCGCCGCCCGCCGCCTGGAACGCGCGGGCCGCCACCAGCACGCCGAAGCTCGGGGCCAGCGCGCACGCGAGCGAGGCCACCGCGAACAGGGCCATGCCCCATCCGCACACGGCCACCGGGCGCCGGCGGGCCAGGTACGCCGCGGGCACGGCGGTCACGGCGAGGACCAGGTTGTAGGTGGTGAGCACCCAGGCCACCGTCGAGATGGCCACGTGGTAGTGCAGAAGGATCTCGGGGAGGGCCAGCGTGACCACCGACGAGTCGGCGAGCACGAGCCCGACGGCCAGGCCGAGCAGCAGGACGACGGGCGTGCGACGCGTGGCCACGGCCCTGACGGTACCGCGGCCTGCCCCGTCGTCAGGAATCCGCGCGGGCGCGGCCGGGCGGCGGGTCCTCCTCCGTGGCCCAGTACTCGACGCCACGGTGGAGGAGACCGTCCCGTTCCTGCCAGAAGGCCGCGAGCCGGAACGTGCCGTCCGGGGCGTCGATGCGGATCTCGGCCACCGCGCGCTCGCCGCCGTCGACGACGTCCAGGACGGTCAGCGTCCCCCAGGGCTCGGGGTAGCTGCGCTGGAACTCCATGACGTCGTCGCGGCCCACGAGCTGCTCCCCCGTGACGGGCATGTCGAGGACCGCCTCCGGGTGCAGACAGCTCGTCGCCGTGTCCCAGTCGCGGGCCTGGTACGCCTCGTAGAGGCGGCGCGTGAGCGCGGCCGCGGGCATAGCGCGATCGTACCGGCCATCATCACGAGCCAACGCCGCTGCGGGGGTATGTGCACCAGGGACAGGAATTGAGCGAATCCGTTACACCGGGTCCGCCCGCGGCAAGCCCGGCACCGCCTCCGGCGCCCGCCTGCTCGGCGCCGAACGATGCCTTCTAAGGTGGAGCTAGCCGGGCTCGAACCGGCGACCTTCGCGCTGCCAGCGCGACGCTCTCCCAGCTGAGCTATAGCCCCGGGAGCGGCCCAGTCTACCAGCCGGATGACGCTCTTCGACCCCACCGAGCACGAGCCCCTGACGGCCGCTCGGTGGGACGGCCAGCGCGTCCGTCAGGCGGTCGAGCGCCTCATCAGCCGGACCGTCGAGGCCTACGAGCCGGGGCGGTTCTGGCCGCGGAGCCCACTCGACGAGTACGGGCTCGGCGTCGAACGTGACCGGTCGCTGTGGGTCGGCGCCGCGGGGGTTCTGTGGGCGCTCGACCGGTTGGGCGCGGGCATGGGCGAGTGCGGGCTCGAGCAGGCGTTCCGAGATCGGCCCGACGTGCCCGGCTCGCCCGGTCTGATGACGGGCGAGGCGGGCGTGCTCCTCGTCTCCTGGCGCCTCCAACCCACCGCCGCCAAGGAGGACCGCCTGTTCGAGCTCGTCTCCGGGAACGTGCAGAACCCGTCGCACGAGCTGTTCGACGGCGCACCGGGAACCATGCTGGCCGCGCTCCACCTGTACGAGGCGACGGCCGCGTCACGCTGGCGCGAGCTCTGGACGGCGTGCGCCGACGCGCTCTGGGAGCAGTTTCGCGTCGACCCCGAACGCGGGTGCCGCGTCTGGATCCAGTACCGGCGAGGCCGCCTCATCCGAAGCATCGGCGCCGGCCATGGCTTTGCGTCGAACGTCCACTCACTCCTGCGCGGAGCGGCGCTGCTCGACCCCGGGCGGCGGGGAGAGCTCTGCGCTGCCGCGGCCGAGACGGCGGCGACGCTCGCCCTGCACGAGGACGGTCGTGTCAACTGGCCCACGGCGGCCGACGCGTACTGGGCCGAGCGCTTCCCGACCCGGGTCCAGTGGTGCCACGGCGCCCCGGGTCTGGTGACGAGCCTCTCGGTCCTCCCCGCCGACGCGACCACCGACGGCCTGCTCGAGGCGGCCGGCGAGCTGGTCTGGCAGGCCGGGCCGCTGCGGAAGGGCGCCGGCCTCTGCCACGGGACCGCGGGCAACGGCTGCGCGTTCCTGGCCCTCCATGGACGCACCGGGGACGAGCGCTGGCGCACGCGAGCCCGAGCCTTTGCGATGCACGCCCTGGAGCAGGTCGAGCGGTCGCAGCCGCGCTACTCGCTCTGGACCGGGGACCTCGGCGTCGCCCTCTATCTCCGGGCGTGCCTCGACGGCTGGGACGGCATGCCCGTGCTCGACACCCTCTAGCTTGTCAGGCCGCCGGCCCGCCGGCGAACTGCCGCGCCGGGACCTGGCCCCACAGCTGCTCGAGCCGGTAGAAATCGCGCCACTCGGGCGTGAACACGTGGACCACCACGTCGACGTAGTCGAGCAGGATCCAGCTCCCCTCCCGCTTGCCCTCGGCCCGGTGCGGGAGCAGGCCGTCCTCGCGCTTCAGGCGCAGCTCGATCTCCTCGGCGATGGCCTGCGTCTGGCGGGCCGTGTTGCCCGTGCAGACGAGGAAGTAGTCGGTGTAGCCAACAACCGACTCCATGTCGAGGATGACGATGTCGTGCGCGAGCTTGTCCTCGGCGAGACGCGCGATGCGCTCGACGAGCTGGAGGCTGTCCGAGCTGCTCAGACGGCTCGGCTCCTGGCGGACACCATCATCGGGCAAAGAGGGTAGCACGGCCGATCGCGCGGTCAGGACTCGCCGGCGCGGTACAGCCCCTCGGCCTCGATGATGGCGCGCACGGGCTCCGGGACGAGCCAGCGGATGGGCCGACCTGCCGCCACACGGGCCCGGACGGCGCTCGAGGAGACGTCCACGAGCGGCATGTCGACCCACGTGACGGCAGCCCGCTCGGCGCCCGCCAGGGCCACTCCGGGACGCCGGGCCACGGCCAGCCGGGCCAGCTCCGGCAGGCGCTCGGCCTCGTGCCACGAGCCCAGCGCCGCCAGCTGGTCGGCCCCGAGCAGGAGCACCAGCGAGGCCTCGGGGTAGTGGAGCTGGAGCGAGCGCAGGGTGTCGGACATGTACGACGGCCCGGGCCGGTCGAGCTCGACCCGCGAGACGGTGAGCCGGGGATCGCCGGCCGCCGCTGCCTGCGCCAGTCGCAGGCGCGTCTCGGCGGGCGCGACGGCGGCGGCGCGATGCGGCGGGGTGCCCGTGGGCACGAGCACGACCCGCGCCAGGCCGAGCTGCCAGGCCGCCTCCTGGGCGAGCAGCAGGTGGCCGATGTGGGGCGGATCGAAGAGCGCACCGAGCACCCCGACGCGCGGGATGCTCGCCGCCTCAGTGGCCACGCCGGCCTCGGACCGGACTGCCGTCGGGCGCGAACACGAAGCGCTCGTCCCCGACGGCCACCTCGTCTCCGGCGCGAGCGCCGGCACGGCGCAGAGCCTCCACGAGGCCGACCGCCTCCAGCCACTCGGCCACGTTCGCCGGGCCGGCCGAGGCGCGGCGGGCGATCTCCGCCTCTGCCTCCTTCCCGGCGATGCGAAGGACGCCGTCGTCGCGCAGGATCCGCCAGGGGCGGCTGGGCCGGGCCCGGGGCCGGTACACGAGGTCGTCGGCGAGCTCGGGCTCCGCCGGATCCGCGGACGGGGCGGGCACGAGCGGCGCGACCAGCCGGAACAGGGCGCCGCGCAGGTCATCGATTCCGGCGCCCGTCGCGCACGAGGTGCCGAGCACCACGGGTGCACCCGTGGCCTCGTCGCGGAGGACGACCTGGTCGGCCGTGCTCTCCGACGATGACACGAGCTCGCGGAATCCATCCACCAGCGCCGCGGCCTCCTCCTCCGGCAGGAGGTCGAGCTTGTTGAGGACGACGAGCTGCGGGCGCTGGTCCAGGCCGCTGCCGTGCGCCGCCAGCTCGGCGTGGATGGTGGCGAAGCGCCCGCGGCAGCCCTGGAGCCGGTCGTCCTCGAGCGGATCGACGGCGACGACATGGATCAGCGCCCGCGCCCGCTCGAGATGGGCCAGGAACTCGTGCCCCAGGCCGACCCCGGCCGACGCCCCCTCGAGCAGCCCTGGCACGTCGGCCACCGTGAGCTGGCGCCCGTCGTCGCCTTCGACCGTCCCCAGCGAGGGCGCGAGTGTCGTGAACGGATAGTCCGCCACCCGGGGACGCGCGTTCGAGATGCGCCGCAGCAGCGACGACTTGCCGGCGTTGGGGAAGCCCAGGAGAGCCGCGTCGCAGAGGATCTTGAGGCGCAGCTCGAGCTCGACGTCGTCGCCGTCGAGCCCCACCTGGGCGACGCGGGGCGCCTGCCGGGTGGGCGTGGCGTAGGTGCGGTTCCCCCGCCCGCCGGCCCCGCCCCGGGCGACGACCGCGCGCGCTCCGTCGTGGGCCAGATCGGCCAGGCGGATGCCGTCGGACTCGAAGACCTGGGTCCCCACCGGGACCCGGACGACGGCGTCCTCGCCCCGGCGGCCAATGCGGTTCGAGCCCTCTCCGTGGCGGCCGCGCTCCGCCCGCAGGTGCGGGTGGTGCGCCACCGCCGACAGGTCGCGGAGCTCGCCCGAGGCCTCGAGGACCACGTCGCCGCCATCCCCGCCGTCGCCGCCGTCGGGACCGCCCTTGGGCACGAACTTCTCGCGCCGGAACGAGACGCAGCCGTCACCGCCGCGGCCGGCCCGGGCCCAGACGATCGCCCGGTCCTGGAACACGGAGCCCTCTAGGCGGCGCTGTCGTCGGCCGCAGCCGACACGGTGATCGTCCGCTTGCCGCGGCGCCGCTCGAAGCCGACCGTGCCGCCCACGGTGGCGAACACCGTGTGGTCGCGGCCCAGGGCCGCGCCCGGGCCCGGATGGAACTCCGTCCCCTTCTGGCGGACGATGATCGAGCCGGCGGGGACGACCTGCCCCGCGAAGACCTTCACGCCGAGCCGCTTGGAACGCGAGTCGCGGCCGTTCTTGGACGAGCCGAGGCCCTTCTTATGCGCCATCGTTGGCCTCCTGCTTCTTCGCGCCCGACCGGCGGGCGGCCGGCAGGGCGATCTCCTGGATCGTGACCCGGGTGAGCCGGCTGCGGTGGCCGCGCATGCGCTTCTTGCCCGTCGTCGGCTTGTAGGTGAAGACCCGCACCTTCTTGCCCAGCAGGTGGCGGTCGACGTGCGCGGTCACCTTGATGCGGGCGAGCTCGCGCGGATCGAGGATCGCCCTGTCGCCGTCAGCGGCGAATACGACGCTGGGCGTGAAGGTTGCTCCCTCGTCGTGGGCCACGCGATCGACGGTCAGGTACTCGCCCTTGTAGACGCGGTACTGCTTTCCGCCTAGCTCGATCACGGCAAACATCGTCTCGCCTCTGCGCTTCGTCGATAGGACGCACAAACGGCCCGCCGGGCGGGCCGAGTGCGTACTTTAGCCCACCGGGACTAGTTAGGGCCCGGGTCCACCGATCCGCGCGGGCCGGATGCTCCGCCGGCGGTGCCCAGGTTGCGTCCCGGCCGCGCGCAGCCCGCTCACGCGGGCTCCACCCAGCCGGGGCGCGCCGCGACCCAGGTCCTCGCCCAGGCCTCCAGCCTGGCCTTCGAACCCGGCCCGCGTCCTGACCATCCCGACGGACCACCGGCGAGCACGCGGCTCGGTGGACCCGGGCCTAATGCCGGCCCAGCAGGCGGCCGAGCAGGCCCTTGCGCTCGTGCGCCCCCTCCTGCTGCGGCGGGGTGGCGGGCTCGGGCGTGCGGGCCGGCGCAGGCGGGGTCTCGCGGGTCGCACCGTCGCTCGTGGACGGCGCGGCGACCCGACCGTTGGCGGTCGCGGCACGGCGCCGGCGCTGGCGGCGGCGGGCCGAGCGACTCGGGCCACCCGAGGTGGACGTCGCCTCACCGGCCGCGCTCGGGGTCTCAGAGCGCGCCGTCTCGGTGGTCTCGGCCACGGCCTCGGTCTTCGCCGCGCCCGAGCGGGAGCGGGTCCGCCCGCGGCCACCGCGGCGGCCCCGGCGGCGGCGGCGGCCCTCGCTCGCGGCCTGGGCCTGGGTGACCTCGGCTCCGGAGATCGAATCGCGGGCGCCGTCGGCCTCGGAAGGTGTCTCGGTCTCGCCGCGGTCGGCGGTGCGCTCGCGGGCCGCGCTGTCGCCGCGCCGGCCGCCGTTCCGCCGCTCCTTGGCCTGGTCGCGGCGGCGCTCCTGGGCCGCCCGCTTCTGCTGGCGGCGGACCCGGCCCTCGACGTCGACGCGCTCGCCGACGCGGCGCGCGGGCTCGAGGATGTCCGACTCGCGGTCGACCGGCTCCTCGGGCGGTGCCACGGGCTCGGCGTCGAGCAGCACCGCGTAGGCCGCGGTGCGGGTGGCCCGTTCGATGCGGACGCGGTGCTTCTCGCCCAGGTAGGGCACCGAGCCGGCCACGACCACCACGTATCCCGACTCGAGGCGCCCGATGGCATCGGTCTCGACGTACATGTGGGGCTCTTCGATCAGCACCTCGAGCTCGTCGCCCTCGGTCACGGGGACCAGCTGCCGCTCGATCTCGTCGCGCGAGCCCTCGGCGCGGATCTCGAGGTGGTCGCGGTCCACGCCGTCCATGCCCTCGAACGAGAACAGGCGGCCGGTCTCGCGCTCCAGCTCACGCAGCTTGGAGCCGCCCGGGCCGATCATGATGGCGGCCACGCTCGGGTGCATGCCCGCGACGAAGGCCTCGGCCTTCGACTCCTTGGCATGGCGCCGCAGGACCCGCATGTGGTCGATGCCGATCGACTCGTCGGAGAGGACGCGCCCGGTTCCGGCGCAGCAGTCGCAGGTCGTGGTCAGGATCTCGCGTACGCCGTCGGCCACGTTCTGGCGGGTCATCTCCACCAGGCCGAGGGGCGAGATCTCCACCAGGTAGACCTTGGTGCGGTCCTTCTCGAGCTCCTTCTGCAGGGCCTCGAGCACCGCGTCGCGGTTCTTCTGGCTGGCCATGTCGATGAAGTCCACGACGATGATCCCGCCGACGTCCCGCAGGCGCAGCTGGCGGACGACCTCGACGGCGGCCTCGAGGTTGGTCTTGAGGATCGTGTCCTCGAGCCGCTTCTTGCCGGTGAAGCGGCCGGTGTTGACGTCGACGATGGTGAACGCCTCGGCGTAGTCGAAGATGAGCGAGCCGCCCGAGGGCAGGTCCACCCGGCGCTTGAGCGTCGAGAGGATCCCGTCGTCGACCTCGTAGCGCGAGAACAGGGGCTTCTTGCCGCGATAGAGCTTCACCCGGTCGAGGAGCTCCGGCGAGGTGCGGCGCACGTAGGCCGCGACGCGCGCGTGCTGGCGCTCGTCGTCGATGACGACCTCGGACACCTCGGGCCGCAGGTCGTCGCGGATCATCTGGATGGAGAGGTCGGGCTCCGAGTACACGAGCGCCGGCGCATCGGCCCTCTCGGCGTGGCCGCGGGTCGTCTCCCACAGCTTCTCCAGCAGGCGCACGTCGCGCTCGAGCTCCACGACCTCTGCGCCCTCGGCCGCGGTGCGCACGATCAGGCCGGCGCCCTCGTCGGTCTGGACGTTCTTGACCAGGTCGCGCAGGCGGGAGCGCTCCTCGTCGGACAGGCGCTTGGACACGCCCACGCCCTCGCCGCCGGGGGCGAGGACCATGAAGCGCCCGGCCAGGGACACCTCCATGGTGAGGCGCGCGCCCTTGGTCCCCATCGGGTCCTTGACGACCTGCACGAGCAGGTCCTGCCCGGGCTTGATCAGCTCCTGGATGGGCTTGCGGCGCCGCTCGGCCTCGTCCAGCTCGGGGACGACGATCTCGTTGACGTACAGGAAGCCGTTCTTCTCGAGGCCGATGTCGACGAACGCGGCCTCCATCCCCGGGAGGACGGCGTCAACCCGCCCGAGGTAGATGTTGCCGGCGATGGATCGCCGGCCACGGCGCTCGATGTAGGCCTCGGAGAGCTTTCCGCCCTCGACGATGGCCACCCGGACCTCCTGGGGGTCGGCCGTGATCAGGATTCGCTTGGTATGGGTCACGTATTTCTCCTCGGCCCTCCGGCGCGCACGACGACGGCGCAGGCGCGGGGGCCGGCAACTTGTTGGAAACGCGCCGGGACGAATACGTCCGCTCGGCGCCGGTCGGTCGTGTGTCCGGGACGGGCCCCCGCGCCCCGAAGACGGGGCCCTGGCGGGGGCGGGCGGAGCGATCTGCTCCGCGGAGTGGACTACACGACATCTGCCTGCAGCATAGCTACGGACCGTGCCTTCACCGGTTATCGCCCCTGGAAACGGCGGACAGCAGCCCATCCGATGCCCGCAGTGCCGCCCGTGGCGACGACCAGCCGCACCACCCGGCCTGCGCCCAGGCCGCGGGCGAGCTCGCGCAGGCCGTAGCCCGTGACCATCGTGGCCGCCACGTCGGGTGCGCGGCCGCGCGACCGCCCGTGAGCGCTCGCCAACCGCACCACGAGCTCGGCCTGAAGGGCTCCGAGCGGGCCCGACGAGGGTCGGCGGCGGCCGGCCAGGAGGGTGATCGCCGCGGCACGTCCGGCGGCCACCGCCACCAGGCGGTCGCTGACGGGGCCCTGCAGGGCCGGAAGCGACGCCGCCAGGCCGGCGTCGGCCGGCCGGAGCACCGCGGCCACGGCGCGCGGGGCATCCTCCGGCCGCTCGACCACCTTCGCCACGCGCGGCACGCGATGGGCCTGCGTCGCCACCTCTGGCGGCAGGCACGCCGCGATCGGCCGGCGGGCCGACCGGGCCACGCCGTGCAGCGCCTGGAGCGAGGAGCCCGCATAGAGCACCGCCGCCGCCCGGCCGGGAGCCATGACGGGTAGGGCGCCTGGTTCGGCTCCCGCCGTCAGGGCGGCCCGGCAGGCCGCCACCATCTCCGGCTCGCCGACGAGGGCGATCCCGCCCGCGGGCGTCTCGGCGGCCGCCCGGCGGGCGCGCCTGAGCGCGCTAGGGGGCCGTCGAGCGCCGGCCGCCACTGCCGCCCGAGAAGGTTGCCTCGCGCGGCAGGCGACCGCGCAGCTGGATGGCCTGCAGCACGCCGATCGACGCCATGGCCACGATGATGCTCGACCCGCCGTACGACATCAGGGGCAACGGGATGCCGGTGACGGGCGCGATGCCGATGGTCATGCCCACGTTGACGAACACCGAGAACAGGAAGGTGACGGCGATCCCGCCCGCCACGGTGCTCTCGTAGAAGGTCGAGGCCAGGGTCACGGCCCGGATGGCTCGCCACAGGATGATCAGGTACAGCCCGAGCAGCAGGGCCGCGCCGATGAACCCGCGCTGCTCGCCCAGCACGGCGAAGATGAAGTCCGTGCGGTGCTCGGGCAGGAAGTTGTCGTTCGCCTGGGTGGCCTGCGCCGGGCCCCGGCCGGCAATGCCGCCCGAGCCCACCGCCACGCGCGACTGGAACTGGTTGTAACCGGCCTTGGTGATCTTCTGGTCGGGGTGCAGGAACGCGGTCAGTCGCGCCGTCTGGTACGGCTTGACGATGTTGACGCCCGCGGCCGGGAGCACGCCGAAGATCAGGACCACCGCCGAGGCCAGGGCGGCGAAGACCACCGCGAAGTGGATGACCTTCGTGCCCGCGATCCACATGATCCCGAGGGCCGTCGCCCCGTACACGAGCGCCGTGCCGAGGTCGGGCTCCTGGAAGACGAGGAGCGCGGCGATGCCCGCGTACACCAGGGACAGCACCGTGGTGCGCCACTCCCCGATGACGTCGCGGCGGTCGGCCAGGAATGCCGCCAACCCGAGGACGAGCACGAGCTTGCCGAGCTCCGAGGGCTGGAGCTGGAAGGGGCCGATGGTGATCCACCGGTGCGAGCCGCGGGTGAGCGGCCCGACGGCCAGCACGACCCCGATGAGGCCGAGCGTGCCCAGCGCGAGGGGCCACTGGAAGCGCCGGTACAGGGTCGGGCGCACGAGCGTCGCCGCCACCATGGCGCCGGCGCCGAGGACGAAGAAGATCTCCTGCCGGGTGAGCCAGTAGCTGGGGTTGCCGGGCACGTCGCTGCGCGTCCCGGCGGCGAGCACGTTGAGCCCCAGGATCACGATCCCGGCCGTGGCCGCGAGCAGGATCCAGTCGATCCGCCGCAGCCACACCAGCGTGCGCGAGCGCGGCTGCGCCCGCAGCCGACCGACGTCGCCCTGGTAGATGACGTTCGAGGCCATCAGGTGGACTTGTCCTGGGGCGTGCCCACGTTGGGCAAGCGGGCGTGGAAGTAGCTCGAGTAGAAGCGGAGCACGGCCGGGGCGGCCGCCTCGCCACCGTGTCCGCCGTTGGTGATCACGCAGATCACGACCAGCTTCGGCTTCTGCCCCGTCCCGGCCGGGGCGTAGGAGGCGAAGAGCGAGTCGTCAGCGGGCTGGGAGGCCACCTGCGCGGTGCCCGTCTTGCCGGCTACGGGGATGGGGAAGCTCGAGAAGACGCTGTATGCGGTGCCGTTCGGGTCGTGGGTGACCCCGTAGAGGCCGTTCCGGATGGCCTGCAGGAACAGGGGCGAGACGCCCGACGAGTGCTCGGGCCGGCGGGAGAGGTCGACCTGCACCTGCCCGTTGGACTCGATGTCCTGCCCGATGTGGGGCGTCACGATGGTGCCGCCATTGGCGATGGCCGCGTAGGCGACCGCCATCTGCAGGGGCGTGACCAGCAGGTTGCCCTGGCCGATCGCCATGTTGATGGAGTCACCCGGGTGCCAGTCGAGGTCCCAGCAGGCGGCCTGGTTCCCGGCCTTGCAGGCCGGCCTGAAGTGACGGCGCTTCCAGGCCGGCGTGGCCAGGAAGCCCTTGCTCTCGCCGCCGATGTCGATGTTCGTGTAATGCCCGAAGCCCATGTGGCCCGCCCACGTCTGCAGCGGCGTCCCCTTGTTGGCGCCCAGCTGCCAGATGCCGAAGCCGAGCCGGTAGAAGAAGGTGTCGCACGACTGGGTCAGGGCCGTGGGCAGCGTCATCGGCTCGTTGATGTAGGGGTTCCAGTTCTTGAAGGTCTGGCCGTGCACGGTGTAGTCGGCCGTGCACTGCAGCGGTGTGTCGGCACCGATGAGGCCCTCGTTGTAGGCCGCGATGGCGGTGAACGGCTTGAACGTCGACCCCGGCGGATAGAGGCCGCTGATGGCGTTGTCCAGCAGGGGCCGGTAGTTCGGGTCCTTCGTCGAGGGGCGCTCGAGGCGGACGAGGTAGTGGTGGAACGCCGGGTTGTCGGAGACCACGAAGTTCGGGTTGAACGTCGGATAGGAGGCCAGGGCCTTGATGGCGCCCGTGGAGGGGTCCATCGCGATGAGCGCGCCCGTGTCGCCGCGGCCGGTGGGCGCGTTCTTCACGCCCCACTGGAGCGCCTCCTCGGCGGCCCGCTGGACGTTCTCGTCGATGGTCAGGCGCAGGTCGTATCCGGGCATCGGCGAGGGCTGCTCGTACGCGCCCGGCTGGACGTTGCCGAGGGCGTCGACCGACACGTGGAGGAGGCCGTTCTTGCCCCGGAGGTAGCGGTCGTAGGCGCCCTCCACCCCGCTCTGGCCGATGACGTCGCCGGCCTGGTACCAGCGCTTGTAGGAGGGCTGGTTCAGCTCCTGGCGCGAGACCTGGCTGATGGTGCCGTACACGTGCGCGGCCAGGGCCCCGTACGGGTACCGGCGGATGGCGTTGTCGACCACGCGCAGGCCGCGGAAGCGGGTGCCGTTCTCCTCCAGGTAGAAGACGGAGGGGCGGTCGAGGTGCGTGGCCACGGTGGCGGCCTGGAACGGGTCGTACGCGTACGCGCGGCGGACCGCGGCCATCATGTCCTTGACGGGACGCTGGATGACCGGGGCCACGCGGCGCAGGACGTGGCGCACGCGGTTGCGCTCGGCCACCGTGGCGAAGGGCAGGACCGTCGGGTCGACCTGCAGGTCGAGGCTCGGGGCGTTGACCACGAGCGGGCGGCCGCGCGCGTCGAGGATCCGCCCGCGAGGCGCCGGCACGCGCACGGTCCGGCTCTGCTGCTTCTTGGCCACCGCCTGGTAGCGCGGCGCCGCCAGCACCTGCAGGGCCCAGAGGCGGAAGAGCAGGATGCCGAACGCCACCAGGGCGACCATGCCGAGCACGGCCACGCGCAGTGCCAGCTTCGGCGACATCGGCCCGGGCTCGGGCCGGCCGGGGTCAGAGCGCCGGATGAGCACGGGAATGCGTCGTGCCGGCGAGGCGCCGGAGCAGCGGGTAGCAGGGGATGGCCAGGAGGACGGTCTCGGCCGCCGACGTGAAGGTGGCGGCGCCGACGGCGTCCTGCCAGGACACGTCGATGCCGAGCAGGAAGGCGAGGACGACGATGCCGAAGCGGGCGCCCACCGTCCCCACGGCCACGGCCAGCAGCGGCCGGACCGAGGCGTGGCGGGGCATGCGCTCGCCGTACCGACCGGCGGCGTACCCGACCAGCGCGTAGATGAGGGCGGCGAGGCCGAGCGGCTCCCAGGCCAGGGCGTCGAAGGTCAGGCCGCCGGCGAACCCGGCCACGGCGCCGGTCTCGGGGCCGCGCAGAAGGCCCAGGGAGACGACGACCACGGCCAGGAAGTCGGGCGCGCCGCGCAGGAGCTCGAAGTCGATGGCCACGGTGACCTGCAGGAGCGCGGCGAACGGGACGACCAGGACGAGCGCCAGCCCGATGACGAGCGTGTGCGTCCAGTCCATGCTCCGGACCCCGTCCGAGGGTCGAAGCTCGGCGATGTCGTCGGCCGGCCGCATCAGCGCCGGCCCTTGGGGACCAGGACGATGACGCTGGAGAGGTTCGAGAGGTCGGCGAACGGAGTGACCTGGATGGACTTGTAGAGGTCGCTCTCGGGCTGGCTGACGCTCGTCACCTGCCCGATCAGGAGGCCTTCGGGGTAGTGCGAGGTCAGGTCGCCCGGGGCCCGCTGGCCGGAGGTGGCGACGTCGTCTCCGGCGTTCACGATGCGCGACGGCTGCACGTACTGCATGACCAGCGTGCCGGGGTCGCCCGAGGAGACCTTGACCACCCCGTTGGCGCTCCGTCCGTTGACCTTGGCCGACACGGCCATCGAGCTGTCGTTGATGAGGACGACCTCGGCCGACCCCGGCGACACCGAGCCGACCCGCCCGACGAGGAAGCCCTTCCCGGCCACCACGGGATCGTTGGGGCGCACGCCCTGGTTCGAGCCCACGTGGATGCCGACGTGCGAGCTCGTGATCAGGGGCGAGTGCGTGATCACGGTCGCCCCGACGGGACGGAACTGGGCGAAGATGTTCGCGTTGCCGCTGCTGTTGACGAAGCCGGCCTCCTGCGCCACGCGCGCGTTCCGCTCGATCTCCTGCTGCTGCAGGCCGATCTGGGCCTGCAGCGCCGCGTTCTGGGCCCGCAGGTCCTGGAGGTCCTCGCGCGCGGTGACCAGGCCGCTGGTCCAGGACCAGGCGTCGCGGAACGGGCGGACCACCCGCTGGACGGCCGCGGCGAACGGCGCGGCGACCTCGTTGGCGGCCCGCTGCGCCCCGTGGACGGGGCCCGCGTCGGCCTCGCGGAAGTACGCCGTGAGGAGGCCGAGCGAGACCAGCAGAAGCGCGCCGAGGACGACGCGGCGGCGGATGATGCGATCGGTGAAGGGCACGAACCCGATGCGGGGAACGCCGGCACGACGGCGGAACCAGAAGTCGGAGGCCGCCGGCCCGTGCAGGTCCGCGCGGCGGTCATCGGAGCGGCCAGTGTACCGGCAGCGGCGGCCGAAAGCCCCAGCAAAGGGCGGGGCCGCGGACCAGGCCTCCGCATGAGCAGCTCCGACGACGCCTCCGCCGAGGCGCGAGTCTCCGAGACCGGCGTGTGGTCGGTGACCAAGGGCGTGGCCCGCCGTGTCCTCCGCGAGCACCTCACCGATTCCGCGGCCGCCCTGGCGTACTACTTCGTCCTCGCCCTGGTGCCGATCACCGTGGTCTTCGTGGGCGTCGTCGGCCTGGTCATGAGCTCGCCGGAGTCCGCCTTCAACCAGTTCGCGAAGCTCTTCCAGCTCGACCGCAGCTCCGAGTTCGCCAACGCCAGCCACCAGCTCTTCTCCATCGTGGGCCGCACGAGCGGCCGGGCGGGGTCGGCGGTGATCTTCGGCCTGGTCGTGGCCCTGTGGTCGTTCTCGGGCGCGATGCAGAGCTTCATCCGGGCCGTGAACCGCGCCTTCGGCCTCGAGGAGACGCGGAACTGGCTCGTCACCCGCAGCCTGGGACTGGCGCTGGCCCTGTTCACAGCCATCGTCTGGACCATCTCCCTGATCGCGGTCGTGCTCGCGAGCGGCCTGGCCGACCGCCTGGTCAAGCGCTTCGGGTTCGCGGACGTCTGGCGCACGATCTTCACCTACGCCCCGTACGTCGTCCTCTTCGTCGTGCTCGTGGTCTACCTCGCCTGCCTCTACACCGTTGCGCCGGACCGGCGACCGCGGCACGTGGGTTGGATCAGCGTCGGGGCGGTCACGGGCGCCGTGACGTGGATCCTGGCGGCCATCGGACTGGCCGTGTACGTGAGCCAGGTCGGGACCTACAACAAGATCTACGGGCCGCTGTCGGCGGTCGTCGTGGCCATCCTCTTCCTCTGGCTGTCCGGGCTGGCCATCCTCATCGGCGCGGCCGTCGACGCCGAGCTCGAGAGCCGGCGGAGATGAGGGCGGCTGCGGCAGTCGCCGGCGCCGTCACCGTCGCGGCCGTCTACGGCGCCGCCCGCCGGGTCGGCCTGACACGCGTCGACCTGGCCGCCCGCCTCGCGCCGGGGCACCCCGTCCGCGGACGGCTGCTGCAGCTGGCCGCCGGAACCGCAGCCTGCCTTCCGGCGGCAGCCACGGGCTCGGCGCGCCGCGGCGCACTGGCCGGGCTGTCCGCGGCCGTCCTGCCCGCGAGACGGGCCCGCCGGGTAGGAGATGCCGCCGTGGCCTTCGCCGCCCACGCCGCCGGCGGCGCAGTGGCCGGGCACATCGCCCGTCGCTGATCAGTCGGCGGCGGCCAGGCGGGCCAGGGTCTCGTCGCGGCCGAGCAGCGCGGCGCTCTCGAACAGGCCGGGCGACACCGTGCGGCCGGTGAGGGCGATCCTGATCGCGCCGAATGCGGCCCGCGGCTTGAGCCCGAGGTCGTCCGCCATCTGCCGCAGCGACTGTTCGATGGCCTCGGGCGCCCACGGCTCGACCCCGGCCAGGACGTCCTCGGCCGCGGTCAGGACCTCGTGTGCGTGCTCGTCGGCGCGCAGCCGCTCGAGCGCCTCCGGCTCGACGGCGAGCGGGCCGAACAGGAACCGGCAGAGCGGCTCGAACTGGGCCAGCGTGGTCATCTTCTCCTGCACGAGCGGCGCCGCCTCGGCCACGCGCTCGGGCCGCTCGGCCAGCGGTGAGCCCTGCTCGCGGAGGTAGGCGAGCACGCGCTCGGCGAAGTTCGCCGGGGAGAGGGAGCGCAGGTAGACGCCGTTCATCCACTCGAGCTTCTGGAAGTCGAAGGCCGCCGGCGAGGCGTTGACGCGCTCCAGGGAGAAGAGGCCCACGAGCTCCTCCGGCGTGAACAGCTCGCGGGCGTCGTCGAAGCTCCAGCCCAGCAGGGCCAGGTAGTTGACCACCGCCTCGGGCAGATAGCCGGCGTCGCGGAACTCCTCCACGCTGGTCGCCCCGTGCCGCTTCGACAGGCGCTTGCGGTCGGGCCCGAGGATCGTGGACAGGTGGCCGTAGCGCGGCGGCTCGGCGCCCATGGCGCGGAGCAGGAGGATCTGCCGGGGCGTGGACGGGAACAGGTCGTCCCCCCGGATCACGTGCGTGATGCCCTGGTCGTGGTCGTCGACCGGGTTGACGAAGTTGTAGGTCGGCACGCCGTTGGCCCGCAGGAGGACGTGGTCGCCGAGAAGGTCGTTCTCGAACGTCGTCCGGCCGCGCACGAGGTCGTCGACCACCGTCTCGCCCGGCGGGATGGCGAAGCGGATGGCCGGCCGGCGCCCCTCGGCCTCGAGCGCCGCCCCCTCGTGGGCGGTGAGGTTCCGGCAGCGGCCGCTGTAGGCCGGCGGCCGGCCGCCGGCCAGCGCCGCCTGGCGTTCGCGCTCGAGCTCGTCGGGCGTGCAGTAGCAGCGGTACGCGGCCCCGGCCGCGAGGAGGTTCTCGGCGACGGCCACGTGGCGCGCCCGGCGCTCCGACTGGATGTAGGGCGCGAACGGCCCGCCCACGTCGGGGCCCTCGTCCCAGTCCAGCCCCAGCCAGCGCAGGGAGCGCTGGATCTGCTCGATCGCCTCCGGCTGGTGGCGGGTCTCGTCCGTGTCCTCGATCCGCAGCACGAAGGCCCCCCGCTCGTGGCGGGCGTACAGCCAGTTGAACAGCGCCGTGCGCACGCCGCCGACGTGCAGGAAGCCGGTCGGCGAGGGGGCAAAACGAACACGAACGGGGCTCGAGGACATGAGACGCGCAGGCTAGTCGTGCTTTAGCCTCGGCGGGTGCGGATCGGGGCCCATGTCGGCGTGGCGGGCGGCATCCAGACCGGGGTCCAGCGAGGCGTGGATCTGGGGTGCACGGCCATCCAGGTGTTCGCCCAGAGCCCCCGGCAGTGGAAGCCGCAGGTCCACGCCCCGGAGAACCTGGCCGCCTTCCGGGAGGCGCGGGCCGCGGCCGACATGGAGGTCGTCGTCCACGCCGCCTACCTGATCAACCTGGCCGGGCGCGACCCCGAGATGATCGAGCGCTCGATCACCTCCCTTCGCGCCTCCTGCGCCGTGGCCACCGAGATCGACGCCATCGGGGTCGTCGTGCACGTGGGCTCACACCTCGGCGACGGCCTCGACGTCGGGCTGGGTCGCATCGAGACCGCGCTCCGCCCCGTGCTGGCCGACCTGGACGAGCGCACCTGGCTCCTGCTCGAGAACACGGCCGGCGTCGGAGGGACCATCGGCCGGACGGTCGAGGAGCTCGCCCGTCTCACCGACGCCGTCGACCATCCGCGGCTGGGGCTGTGCCTCGACTCGTGCCACCTGTGGGCGAGCGGCCTCGACGTGGGCGACGACGAGGCCATGGACGCGCTCGTGGCCGACGTCGACGCGCGCATCGGGCTCGCGCGGCTCAAGGCGCTGCACCTGAACGACTCCCTGACGCCGCTCGGGTCGAACCGGGATCGCCACGGCAACATCGGCCAGGGCCTCATCGGCCGCCGCCTCTCCGCGTTCCTCGGGCACCCGGCGCTGCAGGGGCTGCCGGCGCTGCTCGAGACGAGCGGGCCCGACGGTCACGGCCCCGACAGGGCCTGCCTCGCCGCTGCGCGCCGCCTCTGGCGCTCGGGTGTCAGGCGTCGATCCGGGCGAACAGCCGGAACGGCTGCACGGGCGGCTCGCCGAACTCGGGGTTGAGGCACCCGAGGACGTCGGCGCGGTGCTCGTAGGCGCGATCGATGGCCGTCGAGCACTGCTTGAGCGGCGGCCGGACGCAGCGCAGCGCGCCGAAGCCGGACGAGGTCTCGAGGGCCGCCTCGAGCAGCCCGAGGTCGATCTCGGAGCGGAAGACGCGTTCGATGCAGCCCACGAAGCGCCGCCCCCCTGGCCCGTCGTAGCTGTAGAGGTTCGGGCACCCGATGGCCAGGCAGGCCGAGGGGTAGACGACGAGGTCGCAGCGCACCTCACAGGCCCGGCATTGGGTTGCCGTGGACAGCGGCTGGCGGAGGCTCGGGGACGGGTGGCCGGCGTCAGGCAACGTGCGAAAGGCTACATGGTTCGGGAAGCAAACGGAATCCCCGCGGAAGGGTGAATCGGACCGCGGAGAAGCCCGGCATGATTGCCGATCCGGCGTGCGCTACGGTCGCCGGCGTGCGCATCGCCGTCGTCGATCCCAGCGCGTACACCCCGCCCTACGACCACGAGCTCTGCCGGGCGCTGGCGGCGCGGGGCCTGGCGGTCGAGCTCCTGACCGCTCCGTTCACGCATGGCGACGCGCCCACCGCGGTCGGCTACTCGCGGCGGGAGATCTTCGCCCCGCCCGCGAGCGGCCTGGTCCGGCGGTGGCCCCGCTCACCCCTGCGCGCCCCGCTCAAGCTGGCCGGCCACGCCGGCGGGCTCGGACGGCTCGTGCACCGGGCGCGGGCGACGCGTCCCGACGTCGTCCACTGGCAGTGGGCGCCTCTCCCCCATCTCGACCGCCATGCCATCCGCGCCGCGGGGCGCTACGCCGGCGCGACGGTGTTCACCGCGCACGACGTCCTCCCCCGCCGGAGCGCGGGCGCGGTCGAGCTGTGGCGCAGGATCTACGACTCGTGCGACCGGGTGATCGTGCACTCCCGCGCCGGACGCGACCGCCTGCGCGACGAGGTGGGCGTCCCCGAGTCGCGCATCGCCGTCATCCCCCACGCGCTCTTCACCTCCCTGGCCACCGCGCCGGACAACGGCCGCCCGTCGGGCGACGTGGTCCTCTTCTTCGGGCTGATCCATCCGGACAAGGGCCTGGACACCCTGATCGAGGCCTTGCCCCACGTGCCCGGGGCGCGGCTCGAGGTGGTGGGCAGCCCTCGCATGCCCATCGAGCCCCTGCGCGACCGGGCCCGCACCCTCGGCGTGGATGGCCGCATCGCCTGGGACCTGCGCTTCGTCGACGACGCCGAGCTGGCCGCGGCGTTCGGCCGCGCCTCGGTGGTGGCCCTGCCCTACCGGGCCATCGAGGGCTCCGGGGTCATGGCCACGGCGCTGGCCTTCGGCGTCCCGGTCGTGGCCACGGCGGTGGGCGGCTTCCCCGAGCTGGCCGCCGACTACGACCTGGCGGAGCCCGTGCCTGTGGGCGATCCGGAGGCCTTCGGCGCGGCCCTCGAGCGGATGCTCGCAGACGACGCGCTTCGTGACCGCGCGCAGGCCGGGATGCGCCGCGCCCGGGCCGAGCTGACGTGGGAGCGCGTGGCCGAGCAGACCGAGGAGCTCTACCGCGAGATCGCGGGCGGTGGGTCCTGACGGCGCTCGCCGAGGCGATCGCGGCCTTTGCGCTTGATCCTGGGGCCGTGTCGGTGGCCGGCGGTGCGACGGGAATGACCTGGCGTGTCCGTGGTGCAGACGGCGACGTCTGCCTGCGCGTCGTGCCCTCGGCGTCCGCTACGCACGAACTGGCCGCGATGAGCTCTGCGGCCGTGGCGGTTCCGGTCCCCGCGCTCGTCGAACGCGCGCCCATCGCCTCCGGCACGGCGCTTCTGCTCTCGTGGCTGCCGGGCACGTCGATGCTGGACGTGCTCCTTGCCGACCCAGGCGGCGCGCACGATGCGGGCGCGATGCTCGGCGCGTGTCAGCGCCGGCTCCACGGGGTGCTCGCCCCACGGTCTCTTGCCAGCGGGTCCCGCTGGCGCCACCGACCGGCGGAGACGAGGGAGGTCCCGAGTGGCAGCGCGCTGCTGCATCTCGACCTGCACCCGCGCAACGTGCTCATGGACCGGGGGGCGATCAGCGGGGTCGTGGACTGGGCGAACGCCCGCCGTGGTGCCCCGTCGCTCGACGTCGCCCGCACCTACACGCTGCTGACGCTCGATCCCGGAGCACGCCGGCAGCCCCTCCCCGAGGCGGCGCGAACGGCGCTCGTGACCGGCTGGCTGGCCGGATACGGTGCCTCGCTCGACGATATCCCGCCCGTCGTGCAGGCGTGGGCCGGCCGCGCCATGCTGCGCGATCTCGCCCACCGGTATGCACACGAGCCGGCCGTCCTCGCGCCCGCACGGGCCTGGACGGCACGCCAGGAGCGCGCGAGTGCTGCAACCCGCCGGACGGGCGTGGCGTTCTAAAGGCATGACCGCCGATGACCTCACGGCCCGGCTCGCCGCCGACGTGGACGCCGCCTTCCCGGCGCTCGTCGACCGGCACGCCGGCCTCCTCTACGGCGTCGCCCTGCGCCTCCTCGGCAACCCGCACGACGCCGAGGAGGTAGCGCAGGAGGCGCTGGTGCGCGCCCATGGCGCGCTGCACCGCTACCCCGCCACGCGGGTGCGATCCCTGCACCTGCGGGCCTGGCTCGTCCAGATCACGCTCAACGCCGGGCGCACCCGGCTGCGGGCGCGCCGTCCCGTCCATCCACTCGACGACGACGTCGTCATCGCTGACCGCGCGCCGGGGCCGCATGCCCGCGCGGTGGAGGCCGAGGGCAACCGGCGAGTGGCCAGCCTCCTGGCCGAGCTGCCGGAGCGTCATCGCCTGCCGGTGGCCCTCCGCCACGTGGAGGGCCTGTCCTACGAGGAGATCGCCGAGGCGCTCGACATGCCGGTCGGCACGGTCAAGGCGAACGTCCACAGGGGTCTGCGCACCCTGCGCGCGGCCCTCGATCGCGAGGAGATGACCGCGGCATGAACGACCTGCTGTACGACCTGCACACTCTCCGCGAGGAGGCTCCCCCGCAGCTCGGGCCGGCCGTCCTGGCCCGCGTCGGGCTCGGCGACCTGCTCGCTCTGCTCGAGAGCGAGCGCTTCGGCCCCGTCCTCGTGGCCTTCAACGGCCGCGGCATCTCGGCCACGGGAGTCGGTGACCCCGCAGAGTTCGAGCGCGCGTTCGCGGCGCGCTTCGGCCGCCCGTTGTCGCGCGCCGAGCGTCTTCCGGCCGACCTCGACCAGGCGCTGCGGCGCTGGGACGCGGGGGACGAGGCGGGGCTCCGCTTCGACCTGCGAACGCTCACTCCCTTCGGGGCGGACGTCCTGGGCGCCACGCGCACGATCCCCAGGGGCGAGGTCCGCAGCTACGGGTGGGTGGCCGAGCGCATCGGCCGGCCGCGCGCCGTGCGGGCGGTGGGGACGGCCCTCGGCCACAACCCCGTCCCCATCCTCATCCCCTGCCACCGGGTGGTCCGCAGCGACGGGAGCCTGGGGCAATACAGCCTTGGCGGGCCCGAGATCAAGCAGCGCTTCCTCGAGCGCGAGCGGGCGGGCTAGGAAGGCCGCTCGGCGAGGAGCGCGGCCACGTCCAGCGGCTGCGTGAACATGGCCACGCCCTCGCCGTCAGGCGGGCGTGGCCACTCCTCGGGTGGCCGGTCGCGGTAGAGCTCGACGCCGTTCTGGTCGGGGTCGCGCAGGTAGAGGGCCTCGCTCACGCCGTGGTCGGAGGCGCCGTCGAGCGGGATCCCCGCGTCGAGCACACGGCCGAGCGCGTCTGCCAGCGCCGGCCGGTCCGGGTAGCGAATGGCCAGGTGGAACAGCCCCGTCGAGCCCGTCGGCGGCGGCCGGCCGCCGAGGCTCTCCCAGGTGTTGAGCCCGATGTGATGGTGGTAGTCGCCGGCCGAGACGAAGGCCGCCGAGTCGCCCCAGCGCTGCTGCAGGTCGAACCCGAGCACGCCCACGTAGAAGCCGAGCGAGCGGTCGATGTCGGCCACCTTGAGATGGACGTGCCCGATGTCGACGCGCGGGTCGATGCTCATCCGAACAGGCGCGCGGCGGTCGTGGGCGTCTCGGGGTGGCCCAGGTACTCGCGGCCCACGGGCGTGATCACGCGGCCCGCCGGCGTGCGCTTGAGCAGCCCCTTCTGAAGGAGGTAGGGCTCGTACACGTCCTCGATGGTGCCACGATCCTCACCCAGCGCGTCGGCCAGGGTGGCCAGGCCGACCGGACCGCCCTCGAACGGGCCGGCCACCGTCCGCAGGAGCTCGCGGTCGAGCCGCTCCAGGCCCTCCTGGTCGACGCCCAGGAGCTCGAGCATCGCCCGGGCGGCGTCGCCGTCGACCCCGCCCTCTCCCCGCACCTGCGCGTAGTCGCGGACCCGGCGCAGGAGGCGGTTGGCGATGCGCGGCGTGCCGCGCGCCCGCCGGGCGATCTCGAGGGCCCCGTCGGGCTCGATGGCCGTGTCGAGGAGCGCGGCCGAACGCTCCACGATGCGCACGACGTCGTCGAGGCCGTAGTGCTCCAGGCGGAAGGTGATGCCGAAGCGGTCGCGCAGCGGCTTGGAGAGCAGGCTCGCCCGCGTGGTCGCCCCGACGAGGGTGAACGGCTGGAGGGTGAGCCGCAGCGTCCGGGCGCCGGGGCCCTGCCCGATGACGATGTCGATCGCCCCGTCCTCCATCGCCGGGTAGAGGATCTCCTCGACGGCGCGGTTGAGCCGGTGGATCTCGTCGATGAAGAGGACGTCGCGCTCCTCGAGGGCGGTGAGGATGGCGGCCAGGTCGCCCTTGCGGTCGAGCGCCGGCCCCGAGATGGTGTGGATGCGGCTCTCCATCTCGCTGGCCACGATGTGGGCCAGGGTCGACTTGCCCAGGCCGGGCGGCCCGAACAGGAGCACGTGGTCGAGTGGCTCGCCCCGGGCCCGGGCGGCGTCGAGGAAGATGGCCAGCTGCTCGCGGATGTGATCCTGGCCCACGAACTGGTCCAGGCGCCGGGGCCGCAGCGTGCGGTCGAGCTCGTCCTCGGCTCCGGCCGCCTCGGGTGCGGTCATGCGGTCGGCGCTCACGCCAGCGCTCCGAGCGCCACCCGCAGGCGTTCCTCGGGCTCGCCGCTCGTCCCGGCCAGGGCCGCCTCGGCCTCGGCCACGCTGTAGCCCAGTCCGACCAGCGCGGCGCGGGCGGCCAGCCTGTCGTCGTCGGTGGTCACGGCGGCCGGACCGCTCGCGGTTACCGTGGGCACCGAGCCGACGCGGTCGCGCAGCTCGACCACCAGGCGCGTGGCCAGCTTCTTGCCGATGCCGGGGACCGAGGTGAAGAGCGCGTCGTCGCCGGCGGCGATGGCCCCCCGCACGCTCGGCGCCGGGTAGGCCGAGAGGATGCTGAGCGCCACCTTCGGCCCGACCCCGCTGACCGCGATGAGCGCCAGGAACAGCTCGCGCTCGTCGGCGGACGCGAACCCGTACAGCGACAGGGCGTCCTCGCGCACGACGAGGTGGGTGATGAGGGAGACGTCGTTCGGCGCGGCATCGGCCATGGTCCGCGCGGCGGCGGTGGCGTGGACGCGCAGCCCGACGCCTCCGACCTCGATCACCAGCCCGTCGGCATCGGCAGCCACCACGCGGCCGCGCAGCGACGCGATCACCCGGCGGCCCTCCCCTGCCCGAGAAGCGCCGAGCTGCGCGAGGCCCAGTGGTGGCACAGGGCCACGGCGAGGGCGTCGGCCGCGTGATCGGTGGCGGGCGCTTCGCGCAGGCCGAGGATGGCCTCGACCATGCGGCTCACCTGACCCTTCTCGGCCCGTCCGTGGCCGCACACCGCGCGCTTGACCTCCGACGGGCTGTACTCGGCGCTGGTCATCCCCGCCGCCCCGCAGGCGGCCAGGACCGCGCCCCGTGCCTGGCCCACGGTGAGGATGGTGCGGGGATTGGACCCCACGAAGAGGGACTCGAGGGCCACCTCGACCGGCTGGTGGCGGGCGATCAGGGCCTGAACGGCGGCATGGATGGTTGCCAGGCGATCGCCGATGTCGTCTTCGGGGCGCGTCTGGACGCAGCCGTGATCGAGGGCGCGCATGACCGAGCCCTCGGCCCGGACGACGCCATAGCCGGTGCGCGCCGTGCCCGGATCGATGCCCAGGACGATCATCGCTCGCAGGATACGGAGCCGCCCGGATGGCTCCTGCCCGCTTGACCGGGCCGGTCGGCTCCCCGAGGATGCCGCCATGAGCGGCTTCCGCTAGGTCCACCGGGCACGTGCGCCGCCCTGCGGGAGGCGGCAGGCTCGCCGCGGTATAGGGTCCCGGAAATGCCTTCGCGCCCCGCTCGCATCGTCGCCTTCGTCGAGCGGAGCGACCAGTGGTTTCCGGACCCGATCGCCGCCGTGGGCGAGCTCATCCGCGTGCTGGGCGACGTGGAGCCGTTCCTCGTGATCGGCGCCGACGGCCAGTGGCATCAGGCCTGCACGGAGGTCGAGCCCGACTTCCGCCCCACGCGCTGGATCGAGCGCCGGGTGCTCCCGGCCGGCGAGTGGCGGGTCGGGCAGTTCGAGGGGATGCTGGCCGAGCAGCTCGTCTCCCGCGAGGACGGCCGCCCGCCGTGGCTCCTCTCCACCGAGGAGGCGGCCACGGGCGAGAACGAGTACGAGCCCGGCGGCGAGACCTTCGGCTTCACCACGCTCATCGGGCGGACCGCCGGCCTGCGCCGTATCGGGGTGAACCTCGACGTGGTGCGCCCCGGCGAGCGCTCGGCCCGCTTCCACTGGCACCGGGACGAGGAGGAGTGCTTCCTCGTGCTGGGCGGAAGCGGCTGGCTGGACGCGGCCGACCAGCGCTTCCGGGTCGGGCCGGGCGACTTCTTCGCCAAGCCCGAGGGGCCGTCGCGGCCGCACCAGTTCGTGAACGACGGGGCCGAGGACCTCCGCATCCTCTCCATCGGCGAGCACCGGCCCGAGGACCGGGTCGAGTACCCGCTCGCGCCCTGGGAGCCGGCCAGAGCAGGAGGGGCGCTAGGCCTCCTCGAGCACCGCCTCGGGGATGTCGAAGTTGAAGAAGACGTCCTGGACGTCGTCGTTGTCCTCGAGCGCCTCCACCAGGTGGATGAGCGAGCGGGCCTGGTCGGTCTCGACCGCCACGGTGTTCTGCGGCAGCATGGCCAGCTCGACCGACTCCACCGGGAAGCCGGCCTCCTCGACCGCGCTGCGCACCGTCGGCAGGTCGGCCGGGTCGGCGATGACCTGCCACACGCCGTCGTCGTCGCGCACGTCCTCGGCGCCGCCGTCGGCCGCGGCCATGGTGAGCTCGTCCCCGTCGACGCCGTCGCCGCCGGCGACCAGGACGACGCCCTTGCGGTCGAACATCCAGGCCACCGATCCCGGCGTCCCCAGCGACCCGCCGAAGCGCGTGAACACGTGGCGCACCTCGGCCGCCGTGCGGTTGCGGTTGTCGGTCAGGCCCTCGACGATGATGGCCGCCCCGCCGGGCCCGAAGCCCTCGTAGGAGACGGCCTCGTAGGCCTCGCCGCCCTCGGCCGCGCCGGCGCCGCGGGCGATGGCGCGCTCGATGTTGTCCTTGGGCATCGACACGGCGCGGGCCTTGTCGATGGCGTTCTGGAGGGCCAGGTTGGCGGTCGGGTCGCCCCCGCCCTCACGGGCGGCGACGATGATCGCGCGCGAGAGCTTGGAGAACAGGGCGCCCCGCTTCTTGTCAGCGGCGCCCTTCTTGTGCTTGATCGAGGACCACTTGGAATGCCCGGACACGAACCTCTCCGTTTATGCCGCTTCGGCGCCCGCCGTGGCCTCCCGGGCCACGTCCAGGAAGCGCCGGTGCAGGCGCGCGTCCCCCGTCAGCTCGGGGTGGAACGCGGTCACCATGATAGGACCCTGGCGCGCGGCCACGGGCTCCCCGTCGAGCGTGGCCACGACCTCGACACCCTCGCCCAGCGACTCGATCCTGGGGGCGCGGATGAAGACGCCGGGGAAGGGAGTGTCCTCGCCGGGGAGGTCCAGCGGAGCCTCGAACGAGCGGGCCTGGCGGCCGTAGCCGTTGCGGCGCACGGCGAGGTCGATGCGGCCGAGGAGCAGCTGGCCGGGCAGGCCGTCGCTGGCCTCGCGGGACAGCACGATCATGCCGGCGCAGGTGCCCAGGATGGCGCCCGGGAACCCGGCCACCGGCTCCCGCAGGCCGGAGGAGTCGAGGAGCTTGCCCACCGTGGTCGACTCGCCGCCGGGGAGGACCAGGGCGTCGGAGGCGTCGAGCTCCGCGGGCGTGCGCACCTCGCGCGCGTCCGCGCCCAGCCGCCGCAGCACGGCGACGTGCTCGCGGAAGGCCCCCTGGAGGGCCAGCACCCCGACCCGCATTACCAGCCCCGGGTGGCCAGCCGCTCGTTGGGCTGAAGGGTGTCGAGCCCGATGCCGACCATGGCCTCGCCGAGGCCGGAGGACACGCGGGCCAGGACCTCGGCGTCGCGGAAGTGAGTGGTGGCCTCGACGATGGCCCGCGCGCGGGTCGCCGGGTCGCCGCTCTTGAAGATGCCGGAGCCGACGAACACGCCGTCGGAGCCGAGCTGCATCATCAGCGCCGCGTCCGCGGGGGTGGCCACGCCGCCGGCGGTGAAGAGCACGACCGGCAGCCGCCCCTCCTCGGCCGTCAGGCGCACGAGCTCGTAGGGCGCGCCGAGCTCCTTGGCCCGGGTGAAGAGCTCGTCCTCGTCCATGCCCGAGAGCTCGCGGATGGCGCCCGTGATGGCGCGGATGTGGCGCACGGCCTCGACCACGTTGCCGGTGCCGGCCTCGCCCTTGGAGCGGATCATCGCCGCGCCCTCGTCGATGCGCCGCAGGGCCTCGCCCAGGTCGGTGGCACCGCAGACGAACGGGATGGTGAAGTTCCACTTGTTGATGTGGTTGCGCTCGTCGGCCGGGGTCAGGACCTCGGACTCGTCGATGTAGTCGACCTCGAGCGCCTCGAGCACCTGGGCCTCGACGAAGTGCCCGATGCGGGCCTTGGCCATCACGGGGATCGTGACCTCGGCCTGGATCTCGCGGATCTTCTCGGGATCGGACATGCGCGCCACACCGCCGTCACGGCGAATGTCTGCGGGCACGCGCTCGAGGGCCATCACCGCACAGGCGCCGGCGTCCTCGGCGATCCGCGCCTGCTCGGCGCTCGTGACGTCCATGATGACGCCGCCCTTGAGCATCTCCGCCAGGCCGCTCTTCACCCGCATCGTCCCGTACTCAGCCACTGCCGCCTCCACCGGTCGCCGAACTTTGGGTCGATTGTATCGGCGGGATCCGCCGCAATTTGTCTGCAATTGGCACACGCGTCGCTGTGCGCGCGCCGGGCCGCAGCCTCATTACGATGGCCGCGGACTCGTAGCTCAACGGCAGAGCACCGGTCTCATAAACCGACTGATGTAGGTTCGACTCCTACCGAGTCCATTCGCTGCACGCGTCGGCGGTGGCGCCCGCTATGCGCCTGTGAACCGGTACTCAGTCTTCCAGGCGTCCTTCGAGTCGGTGTGGGCGGTCCAGAAAAGCTCGGCGATGTTGTCCGGATCGAAGTCCGTCCCCGGCTTGACGGCACCGGCGATCGTGACGGTCGCGGCGTGGATGCCGTCCTCCCGGACGCCGGCGGCAATCAGCGTCTGCGCCGAGCGCAGGGCGGCCTTCCCCATCGAGAGGCTCGCCAGTGCCGGCACTGGATTGTCGGCGAAGCCGCCGCTGGTGACCAGCAGGGTGCCGCCGCCAGCTGCCCGCAGGACGGGCGCGGCTACCTGGGCCGCGACGACGGCGCCGAGGACATCGACGTCGTAGGCGGTTCGGAGCCGCTCGACGGTGGTGTCGAGGATCTCGCCTGGATCTGGCACGGCAGCGTTGTACACGACGACACCGGGGGCCCCTGGGGCGCCGAAGATCCGTTCGAGCGTCTCGCGGTAGCCGTCCAGATCCTCGATATCCGCACCGATCGCCTCGATCTCAAGGCCGCCGCTACGCAGTTCAGGGGCGAGCTGGTCGAGCGTTTTGCTGTGGGAGATGAGCGTGCTGCGGAAGCCCTCGCGGCCGAAGCGCCGGACCACGCCGGCGCCGACTCCTGGTCCGGCCCCGATCAGCAGGAGATGATGCGGGTCAACAGGCTCGGGCATATACCACCTCCGGATTGAGCTCTCGCCCTGCTGTCAGCCTGGGCCGCGGTCCTTGCGGTCGAATCACCAGACTAACGTTCACCACGGTCCGGGCGAGACGAGTCCACTCCCGCGTCAGGCCTTGAAGTCGATGCGCATCACGACCCGGCGCTTCGTCGGCCGGCTGACCTCGACGAGCCCGGCGCTGGCGAAGATGCTGCGGGTGCCGACATGGAGCTCGTCCCAGGTGATCTCCTGGCCGGCCTCCGTGAGCATCGGGTAGGCCTCGAGAGCCCGGGCGCCGCGTCGTTGCGCGTACTCGACCGCGGCCCGGGCCAGTGCGCGGCTTACGCCGTGGCGCCGAAAGCCTGCACGGGTGAAGACGCACGTCACCGCCCAGACGCTGCCGTCGGTCTTGTCCTCCGCTCGCCCCTCCCAGGGGACGCGGTTGTTGCGCACCAGCCCCGTGTAGGCGGGTCGCGGCTCGACCGCGCACCAGCCGACTGGCTCGCCGTCGAGGTAGGCGACCAGACCGCTGGTCGTCTCCGACTGGGAGTGACCGCAGCCGGTCTGCGCTCGGAGCCGCCGCGCGCGTTCCTCGGCCGGGAATGAGCGGAAGGACTCTCTCGGCCGCAGCTTGTACCGCTGGCACTGGCATGTGGCGGCCGCGCCGCGCGTACCGAACAGGGCCTGGAGATCCTCGCAGCTCGCCTCGTTGGCCGGGACGATCGTGACGCTGTCCCTGAGCGCGGCATCGGTCATTCAGAGACCGTACCCCGCGGCCAGAAGTCCACGCGCTCGCGCTCGCTAGGGTTTCCAGCGATGACGACCCGAGATGCCGCATGCCACTGTGGGCAACTTCGCCTGGAGGTCACCGGCGATCCGTTTGCGGTCTCCATCTGCAACTGCCTCGCCTGCCAACGTCGGACCGGTAGCGCCTTCGGGATGCAGGCCGGATTCAAGGCGCGATCAGGTACAGGTCGCCGGCCGCTTCAGCGATTACGCGCGCGTCTCGGACGAGGCGGACAGGAAGGAGCACGTCTTCCACTTCTGCCCGGACTGCGGCTCGCAGGTCTTCTACACCGAGCCATCCGAGCCCGACCTCGTCGTCGTCTCCGTCGGCTCGTTCGCCGACCCGTCGTTCCCGCCGCCGACCGAGTCGGGCTACGACGGGCGCCGGCACCCCTGGGTGGGGTTGCCCGACTCGATCCGGCTTCATGCCCCCGAGCTGTGGGACTCGGTGCGACCTCTGTACGACGCCGGCAGGTACGCGGAGGCGGCGGACAGAGGACGCGAACTCATCGAGGCACGCCCCGACCAGGGGTACCTCTACTACAACGTCGCGTGCTGCGAGAGTCTTGCGGGCCGGACCACCGACGCCGTCGGCCACCTCCGCCAGGCGATCGACATGTGGGAGGGCTGCCGCGACATGGCGAACGCGGACTCCGACTTCGACCCGATCCGCGACGAGCCCGCGTTCCAGGAGCTGGTCGGTCGCTAGGCGCGCGGGCCCCTGGCGCCTCGGCCAATCCAAGCCCTATCCTCGTGCGTTTATGGGGTGTCGCGTTCTCGCGCCCCGAGCCGGCCTACGGACGGGGCGCCTCCCAGAGGAGAAGGCATGACTCGTATCGCCCTGCTGGCTGCCATCGCCAGCCTCGTGCTCGCCACCACTGCCCTGGCGGGCCAGACGGCCACAACGACGGCGCTCACGGGGACGGACGGCCCCGGCTTCACCGTCTCCCTCACCAAGGCGGGAAAGAAGGTCACGACCCTGAAGCCCGGCAAGTACGCCATCACGGTGAAGGACAAGTCCTCGATCCACAACTTCCACATCTTCGGCCCGGGCGTGAACAAGGTCGTCACGAGCGTGCCGTTCGTCGGCACGAAGAAGCTCACGGTGACCCTCAAGAAGGGCACGTACACCTATCAGTGCGACGTGCACGCGAGCTCCGGCATGAAGGCCACCTTCAAGGTGAGCTGAGCCCGGCCGACACGGGGCCGGCGCGGAGAGTCGCCGGCCCCCGGCCGACCTCGTGCCTAGGTGGACTTCATCGGGTCGAGATACACGTCGTCGATCGCTGCCGCACCGCCGACGGCCGTGAAGCGGAAGGACACCGAAGCGGTCAACAGCGGCACGGTGCCGCCCAACATTCCGATCGCCGGCGACGCCTTCCACGAACCGCCCGCCGAGATCGTGCCGCCATCGAACGCGCCGAGGACGCTCGAAAGCAGGCCGCGGTAGATCACGTGGACCTTGACGGCCGAACCGGCGTCGCCGCGCACGACGAACCGCATCTTGCTGGAGAAGAGCGAGATGCACATCGGAGGGCTCGTCGCCGAGGCCCCCGCGGGCAGCGACAGCGAGACCTTGTCCGTCTTGCTGTGGATGTAGAACGAATCGTTGCCGGAGACCGCATGGGCGCCCCCGCTCAGGCTCCAGCCGCTGCCGCCCCCCTCGAAGCCTCCGTCGGGGAGGAATGCGTAGTTCGCGTAGTCCGACCAATGAGCGAAGGGAGTCGACGTCGGGGCGGGACAGGCGAGGCCGAGGCCGGCGGAGGCCGGCGCGACTGCTGCGGCCAGTTCGACCGAGCCGACGACGAGGCCAAGAGCGATTGCCGCGCTCGCGCGCCGGGCGAACGTCTTCATGGCCACAGCACTCCTCACACTCGCCGCAGTTGCCATACCGCTTGCTGGCCTCACTCTCTTCACGAACGGCGCATCTGCTTCCCCCACTGGGGGGATTAGGCCGCAAAGTTTCAGGAACTTTCGTCGTCGCGCCGATATCGCGCAGCATGGCGACATCGGTCGCGCGTGGATCCCGTGTGCCCGCAAGCGGCGTCGAACGGGCTCGCGCTGACGTCAATGCAGATGCGCTGATCGAGCAGTCGCGGCAGCTGGCCGCCAAGCCGCTCGGCGACCGCGACCGGCGCGCCTCGCTCCTACTCGGCAGCTCGTTCCTGGTCGTCTCGGTCGGGCTCGCCCTGCTTGCTGACTCGACCCGGCAGGCCGGCGATCCTGACGTTCGTCGTCTTCGTCGCGTCCTACGCCGTCGCGTCCCGCGTCGACTTCGAGGTCGGGACCGGATCGGCGGTGCCCACACAGCTCGTGCTCGTGCCGATGCTGGTGCTTCTCCCCGCGCAGTACGTACCGCTGTGCGTCGCGGCCGGTCTGCTCCTCGGCAGCCTCCCCGACTACGTCCGCGGCGGTGTGCCCGCAGGCCGGAGCGTCCTTCGGCTCGTCAATTCCTGGCACGCCGTCGGCCCGGCGCTCGTGCTCGTCGCCGCCGGCCAACCGGAACCGACACTCAGCAACCTGCCGATCTACGCGCTTGCCCTGCTCGCCCAGTTCGCGTTCGACTTCGGGAGCACGGCTCTTCGCGACCGTCTGGGCCTCGGCGTCTCACCGTCCAGCCTTCTGCGCTTCATGGTCTGGATCTGGGCCGTCGACCTCGCCCTGACACCGATCGCGATGCTCGCGGCCCTCGGATCTGGCGGGCACCCGGCCCTGGTCGTCTGCACGCTGCCGTTGATCGGCCTGCTCGCCTTCTTCGCGCGCGAGCGCCAGGTCCGCATCGACCACGCGCTCGAGCTCAGCCACGCCTACCGCGGTACCGCCATGCTGCTCGGAGACGTCGTCGAAGCCGACGATGCCTACACCGGCAGTCACAGCCGCGACGTCGTCGCGCTCGTACTTGGCGTCGCCGACAGATTGAGACTCGACCCAGGCCAACGCAGAGACGCGGAGTTCGCGGCTCTTCTCCATGACATCGGAAAGATCCGGATACCCGGAGACCTCATCAACAAGCCGGCCAAGCTGACCGCCGAGGAGTGGGTGCTCATGAGGACCCACACCATCGAAGGCGAGAGGCTCCTGTCGCAGATCGGTGGCCTCCTCGGCACCGTCGGTCGAATCGTTCGCTCCTGCCACGAAGACTGGGACGGCACCGGCTACCCCGATGGACTGGCAGCAGAGGAGATCCCGCTCGTCGCCCGCATCGTCAGAGCCTGTGACGCCTTCAGCGCCATGACCGCCGATCGCCCGTACCGCAAGGCGCGGCCGGTCGACGACGCGATCGCCGAGCTCCGACGCTGCGCCGGCACCGACTTCGACCCCGAGGTCGTTGAAGCGCTCGCCGCGACCGTCACGCAGATTCGCTGAACCGGCAGAGCGCGGTGTCCGGGGCGGCATGATTGGCCGCATTCCGTCGAGCGTCCACGCCTACGGCCGCCACCCGAGCCAGGTGGGCGAGCTGTTCGTCCCGCCCGGCCCCGGCTCATCGCCCGTGGCCGTCGTCCTCCATGGCGGCTTCTGGCGCGACCGCTACGACCGCCACCTCATGGACGACCTGTGCCGTGACCTCGCCGGCCGCGGCGTGGCTGCGTGGAACGTCGAGTACCGGCGGCTGGCGCGTTTCCGCCACGTGGGTGGCTGGCCCGAGACGCTCGAGGACGTCGGCGCCGCGATCGACCACCTGGCCGTCCTGAAGCGCGACGGCGCCGCGCTCGACCTGGGCCGCGTGGCGACCATCGGGCACTCGGCCGGCGGCCATCTGGCCCTGTGGGCGGCGAGCCGGCCCGGTCTTCCGGACGGCGCGCCGGGCGCGACGCCGACCGTGGCCGTCACCCAGGCGGTCGGCCAGGCACCCGTCTCCGACCTGGCGCGGGCCGCCGAGCTCGGCCTGAGCCGTGGCGTGGCCCGCCGGTTTCTGGGCGGGTCGTCCTCGCGCCGGCCCGAGCGCTATGCCCTGGCCTCGCCGCGAGCGCGTCTCCCCCTGGGCGTGCCCGTGCTTCTCGTCCATGGCGAGCGCGATGACACAGTTCCGGCCGACATGAGCCGGGCCTTCGCAGACGCGGCACGCGCCGCGGGGGACCGGTGCGATCTGGCGATCTTCCCGGACGACGGCCACTTCGAGGGCATCGACCCGTCGACGGCGGCCTGGCGCCGCGTCGTCGAATGGCTGGAGGCGAGCTGGTGACCGACCTCTCCCGCGCGGCCGCGGAGGCGCTCGACTCCGCGGACCCGCTCGCCCGCTTCCGCGACCGGTTCGTGATCACGGACCCCGACCTGCTTTATGTCGACGGCAACTCCCTCGGCCGGCTGCCGGCGGCCACCCGCGAGCGCCTGGCGGCCGCCGTGGACGACTGGGGCGCGCGGATGGTGAGCGGCTGGCCCGACTGGATCGAGCTCCCCGAGCAGGTCGGCGACCGCCTCGGCAGGGCGGTCCTGGGAGCCGGGCCCGGCGAGACCCTCGTGTGCGACTCGACCACGGTCAACCTGTACAAGCTCGCCTCGGCCGCGCTCGACGTGCGTGACGGCGCCATCGTGGTCGACGCCGACGACTTCCCCACCGACCGCTACGTCCTGGCCGGGCTGGCCCGAGCGCACCACCGCGAGCTCCGCCTGATGCGGACGGATCCGGTCGCGGGGCCGAGCCCGGATGACGTCGCGCGCGCCTGCGCCGGCGGCCCTGTGGCCCTCGTCTGCCTGTCACTCCTGGGCTATCGCTCGGGAGCACTGGGGAATGTGCCCGCAATCGCCGATGAAGCCCATGCCGGTGGCGGGCTCATGCTGTGGGACTTGAGCCACGCCGCCGGCTCTGTCCCGGTCCACCTCCCGCGTGACGGTGCCGACCTGGCGGTTGGCTGCACCTACAAGTACCTGAATGCCGGGCCAGGTGCTCCCGCCTTCCTGTGGGCCCGGCGCGGCCTGGTCGACGACCTGCGGTCGCCCATCCAGGGCTGGTTCGGCCAGCGCGAGCAGTTCGCCATGGGACCGGAGTACGACCCGCAGCCGGGCATCGCACGCTTCGCCGCCGGCACGCCGCCCATCGCCGGGATCGTGGCCGTCGACGAGGGCGTGCGCCTGGTGGAGGAGGCCGGCATCGACGCGCTCTGGGCCAAGGCGCAGGGCCTGACCGGGCTCGCCGTGGAGCTGCACGACGCCTGGCTCACCCCGCTGGGCTTCTCGCTCGGCAGCCCTCGAGACCCGGCGCAGCGCGGCGCGCACGTGGCCCTGCGCCATCCCGACGCGTGGCGGATCTGCCGCGCCCTGATCGAGCGAGCGCGCGTCGTGCCGGACTTCCGCGAGCCCGACAGCGTGCGCCTCGGGCTGCCGCCGCTGTACACGCGGTTCGTGGACGTGTGGGACGCCCTCGACCGGCTGCGGTCACTGGTCGCGGCGGGGACCCACCGCACCGTGGCGGCCACCCGAAGCAGGGTGACGTAGGGTCTCGGGCGGCATGGCCGGAACCTATGACGCGCTCGAAGAACTGCCGCTGACCATCGACGGCTATCACCTCGAGAACCTGGAACGGGAGGTCTCGAGCGGCTTCCTTCGCCGCACGACGGTGATCCACCTGGAGGGCGACGGGCAGGAGGGTGTCGGCGAGGACGTCACCTACACCCCCGATGAGCATGAGGTCTTTCAGACCAAGACCGGCCGCGACCTTCCCCTGGCCGGAGAGCACACCATCGGCTCCTTCTCCGCGCTGGTGGGCGGCCTCGACCTGTTCCCGGCGGCCGCGCCCGAACAGCCCGCCTTCAGGCTGTACCGCCGCTGGGGCCTGGAGAGCGCGGCCCTCGACCTCGCCCTGGCCCAGGCCGGCAAGCCGCTCGGCGAGATCGTCGGCCGCACGCCCTCGCCCGTGCGCTTCGTCGTCTCGCTGCGGCTGGGGAAGCCGTCGACCATCGCCCCGGTCCGCGACCGCCTCGCGCTCTACCCGTGGCTGCGGTTCAAGCTCGACGCGGTGAGCGACTGGGACGACGACCTCGTGGCCGAGCTCGTGGCGACCGAGGCGGTCGACTCGGTGGACTTCAAGGGCGCCTACGTGGGCACGGTGGTGGACCAGCCGCCCGACCCGGCGCTCTACCGGCGGGTGGTCGAGGCGTTCCCCGACGCATGGCTCGAGGACCCGAAGCTGACGCCCGAGACGCTGGAGGCGCTGGACGGCGCCCGCGACCGCGTCACCTGGGATGCGCCCATCCACTCGGTGGCCGACATCGACGGCCTGCCGTTCCCACCCCGCACGGTGAACATCAAGCCCTCCCGCTTCGGCAGCCTCGAGGCGCTGACCGCGGCCTACGACTACTGCGACGCGAACGGCATCGGCGCGTACGGGGGCGGGCAGTTCGAGCTCGGCCCGGGCCGCGGCCACATCCAGTACCTGGCCTCGCTCTTCCACGCCGACGCCCCGAACGACATCGCCCCGGGCGGTTTCAACGATCCCGAGATTCGCCCCGGCCTGCCCGAGAGCCCACTGCCGCCGGCGCCTGCCCGCGTGGGCTTCCGCTGGGACAGCGCCTAGACCTAGGGGCGAGCGGCTTCTCCATCCAGTAGTCCGTGAAGCGCCCGTCGTTGAAGGGGGCGATCTCCCGGTAGCCGGCGGACCGGAAGAGCCCGAGCGCCTCGGGCTGTTGACGGCCCGTCGTCAGGCGGACGCGCTCGTAGCCGAGCTCTCGTGCATGCCGTTCGAGCTCGGCCAGCAGCGCTCGCCCGATCCCGCGGCCGCGGGCCGCCTCGTCGAGGAAGATCCGCCTGACCTCGGCGGTGTCGTCGTCCAGCGCCTGCAGGCCGCCGCCGCCGACGGGGCGCCCCTCAAGGTAGGCGTTGACCCACACGCCGGCGGGCGGCGCCAGCTCAAACGGCGCGACGCTCTGCGAGTCGCCGGGAGTCCAGCCGGGGTAGCGCGCGGCGATCTCGGCGAAGAACGCGTCCTGCATGGCCACCGAGACGGCGCAGTCGGCCGGTTCGACCGCCAGTGTCCAATCCGCGTCGCCGCCCATCGTCGCGGCCCGGCTCAGAGCGCCTGGACGGCGCGCACGGTCACCAACCGCCCGGCCACCGACACCGAGTCGCGCACGGGGAGCACCTTCCGCAGGGCCGCCGCCACCCGGCGCGGCGCACGGGCGGCCACGCGCAGCCACAGGGCGCGGTGGCCTGGGGACCGGTCGACGGCCAGCGCCCCACCGAGCCACAGACGGGCGATCGGGATCTGCCCGGTGAGGGCGTCGAGGTCGCCGGCGCCGAAGGTCGTGCGCAGCGTGCGCCTCTCCCCCGGGCCCGGGACGGGAAGGCCCACGGCCACGCCAGGCTGATCTCCGGCGAGGTAGCGGGCCGGGGAAAGGATGGCCGCGGTCGTGCGCGGCGGGTGGCGGAAGGCCCGGTTGACGAGGCGCTCGCCACCGCGGGCCCGCAGTGCGGCCACGAAGGGCTGGCCGGCCGCGTACGGGAACAGCAGGCGCCGCTCGAGGTACGGCGGAATCCCCGTCCCGGCGCCAGCGCCGACGAGCTGGTCGAGGGCGCTGAGGCCCTCCTCCACCTGGGCCACGAGGCCGGCCCGCATCAGGTAGCGCTCCTGCACGTCGACGGCATCGCCCTCGGCCAGGCTGCGTGCGGCCAGACCGCCGTCGGCATCGGCTGCGCGCTCGCGGAACGCGCCGGCGGACAGGTTGAAGTGCTGGTCCTGCAGGGCATGGGTGGTCTCGTGCACGACCACCGAGGGAGGCGCGCCGCCGCCGGACCGGAGGACGTCCAGGGTCTTGGTCGACGGGTCGTAGAAGCCCGCCACCTGGCCCTGGAGCTCGGCCGCCACCACCGTCGAGAGGCGCTGCTCGGGCCGCAGCACGCCGAGCAGGTGCAGCGCGTCGTCCCAGGGAGGCGCCGCCGTGGGATCCGGGCTGGCCGCCTCAGCGCGGCGCAGGGCGACGGCCATGGCCTGGCGCCCGAGGACGTGCACCTTCAGTGGATGGAGAAGCCGCAGGCCGCGCAGGGCCTGTGCCTCGCGGATGAGCGGGCCGTAACCGGGCGCGCGGGTGGCCGCGATCCCGACGGAAGCGGTCAGGGCCACGAGGGACAGCACAACGGCCGCGAGGGCCCGGCGACTCATGCCGTCGAGGCCTCCACCAGCACCACGCCCAGGATGGCGAGCACGCACACGTGGGCGGCAGTGCACCACAGGCAGATGGCGTCCACACGGAAGAGCTCCACGAAGACGAGCCAGAGGACGGTGAGCACCCCCACCCCGGCCCACGCCAGCAGGGCGACCGAGGGAGGCCGCCAGGCCAGCACCGCCATCACGGCGAACCACGCCAGGCCGAAGACCGAGACCGGGATGCCCGCGACCTCGGCGTACGAGGAGTGGAGCACCTTCGTGCAGTTCACCGTCCCCGACGTGGTGCAGGCCAGGGGCACGCTCTCGTAGTGGACGCTCGTCAGGTAGGCGCTGATGGCGAGCCCGGCCAGGCTCAGCCCGACCAGGAGCGCCCTGGTTGGCCTACGCACCGCCGGCGTGCTGGCCGGCCAGCGCCTTCACGGCAGGATCGGAGCACGTCGAGGCCGGCTTGCCGTGCGTCAGGCTGCACAGATCGGCGGTGATCCGGTTGGCGCCTCCGATGATGGCCTTCGCCTCGGTGGAGCTCGGGTCGTGCAGGGCCTTGGCGATGGTCGCGTAGTCGCTCGAGTTGAAGCTCTGCGGCGTGTACTGGGCACCGGCCAGGACGTAGCGGCCCCCGACGTCCATGAACGGGATGGCGTTGGCCGCCGCCTGCGACACGTACGGCGGGTTGTCGTAGGTGTCGACGATCTGCTTCTGGGTCGTGGTGAGCTTGTCGAGCAGCTTGTAGCGCCCGTTCTCGATCACGTTCGAGGCGTACTCGACGCCCTGGAACGTCAGGAACTTGCTCTTGTAGTGCGCGCCGTGGAACGTGAACGTCGGCGTCCCCGGGAAGACGTCACTCATCGAGGAGTGCGTCAGGCCCAGGCCGGAGAACGTGCCGAAGCGGCTGAGGGCGTTGACCATGGCCCAGCGCTCGCCCGCGCAGTACGGGCAGAACTCCGCCCCGACGTACAGGACGAGCGGCTTGCCGCCGGCGCGCAGCGGGGGCGCCGTGATCGGATTGAGCTTCGTGGCGGTGCCGGCGCCGACGGAATCGATCGTCGTCTGCGGGACCGTCGTGGCCAAGGCGGCGATCTTGGCGGCGTCGCCCGCGGGCGCGGATGCGGTCGTGGTCGTGGTCCCCGGCGAGCTCGAACTCGTGGCCCGGATGAGGACCAGCGCCACCACGGCGAGGGCCACGACCCCGAAGCAGATGGCCGCAAGGAGCGGCGAGATGCGCAGGGAGCGCTGCGTCGATCGGGGGTGGCCGGCCACGGTCGGAAGGTAGCCTAGGCACCTGAACGGCGTCTGAACGAGCCGCCCGGCCCCGCCGAGCGGCGAGAATGCCGCCCATGAAGCTGCCCGTCATGCCCCCGGTGGCCCCGATGCTGGCGAAGTCGGTGGCCACCATCCCGCCCGGCGCCTCGTACGAGCCGAAGTGGGACGGCTTTCGCACGCTCGTCTTCCGCGACGGGGACGAGGTCGAGCTCGGGAGCCGCAACGAGCGGCCGATGACGCGGTACTTCCCGGAGGTCGTCGAGGCGGTGAAGTCGGAGCTGCCGGATCGCTGCGTGATCGACGGGGAGATCGTCATCGCCACCGAGAACGGCCTCGACTTCGATGCGCTCCAGCAACGGATCCATCCGGCGCAGTCCCGGGTGACCATGCTCAGCGAGACGACTCCCGCGTCGTTCATCGCCTTCGACCTGCTGGCCCTCGGTGACGAGGACCTCAGCGGGCGCCCGTTCGCCGAGCGCCGCGCGGCGCTCGAGGCCGCCCTGGCCGAGGCCCGGCCGCCCGTCCACGTCACCCCGGCCACCACCGACCGCGACCTGGCCGAGCGCTGGTTCACCGAGTTCGAGGGGGCGGGGCTCGACGGGGTGGTGGCCAAGCCGCTGGATGGGACGTACCAGCCCGACCGCCGCGTGATGTTCAAGATCAAGCACGCGCGGACGGCCGACTGCGTCGTGGCCGGCTACCGCCTGCACAAGAGCGGCCCGGACGCGATCGGGTCCCTGCTGCTCGGCCTCTACAACGACGACAAGGTGCTCGTGTCGGTGGGCGTGATCGGGGCGTTCCCGATGGCCACGCGCAAGGAGCTGTTCCGCGAGCTGCAGCCGCTCGTGACCGGGTTCGACGGGCACCCGTGGAGCTGGGCGGCCCACGAGGCCGGGGAGCGCACGCCCCGGCACGGCGAGGGATCGCGCTGGAACGCCAAGAAGGACCTCTCCTTCGTGCCGCTCCGGCCCGAGCGCGTCGTGGAGGTGCGCTACGAGCACATGGAGGGGAACCGCTTCCGGCACACGGCGCAGTTCAGCCGCTGGCGTCCCGACCGCACTCCCGAGTCCTGCACCTACGAGCAGCTCGAGCAGCCGGTCTCGTTCATGCTCGACGACATCGTCCCGGGGCTCGGGCCGGCACGCCGCTGACAGTCCCGGCTCGCGGGACTCCTACTCCTGCTCGTCGGGCGACCGCACGGGCTCGAATCCGCCCGAGGGCGTGCGCCGGACGACGATCACCGCAGGGTCGCGCACGGGGTGCAGGTCGCGGGCGGCCAGCTCCCGGCAGACGGCCCGGGTGGCGAAGAACACGACCACCGGCACGACGAACGACGCGATGCGGAAGATCCACAGCTGCAGGTCGTAGGAGGCGCCGAACGTCACGAACAGTCGGTCGGCCGAGCCGGCCAGGAAGATCACCGCCACCCAGGAGAAGAACGCCGCCCCGAAGGCCGTGCGCCCGGGGGCGTCGCGCGGCCGGTCGAGGAGGTGGTGCATCGCGTGGTCGCCCGTGTGGCGTCGCTCGAGGAACGGCCAGGCGTAGAGGATCCCGAAGACCACGGTCGGGAACAGCAGCCCGCCGAAGAACGGGTTCGGGAAGATCGTGTAGCCGAACACGTGCACGTCGAACGAGGGCATGAGCCGCAGCGCCCCGATGAGCCAGCCGAGGTACCAGTCGGGCTGCGCGCCGTTCGTCCCCAGCCACGGCTCGTACGGTCCCCACTGCCACACGGGGTTGATCTGGACCAGGCCGCCGAGCAGGAACAGGACCCCGGTCACGCCCAGGAACAGGCCCAGGGAGCGGAGCGCATAGCCCGGCCACATCGGCGTGCCGACGACGTTCCGCTCGGTCCGCCCACGGCCTCCGAACTGGGTGTGCTTCTGGAGCACGATGAGCGTCAGGTGGATGCCGATGAGGGCGGCCAGGGCCAGCGGGAGGAGCAGCACGTGGAGGATGTAGAGGCGGCTCTCGATCACGCCCGGCCCCGGGAACTCGCCGCCCCAGACGAGGAACGCCACGTTGGCGCCCACCACCGGGATGGCCAGGGCCACGCTGTAGCCGATGGCCAGCCCCATCCCCGAGAGCAGGTCGTCCGGCAGGGAGTAGCCCGCGAATCCCTCGAGGACCGCGAGGGTGAGCATCGTCAGCCCGATCAGGTAGTTCAGGTCGCGCGGGCGGCGATAGGCGCCGGTGAAGAAGATGCGCATCAGGTGGACCGTGATCGCGGCCACGAACAGCAGGGCCGCCCAGTGGTGGGTCTGGCGCATGAGCAGCCCGGCCTTCACCGACAGCGACAGGTCGACGGTCGAGCGGTAGGCCTGGGAGACGACGGCCCCCTGGAGCGGGGCGTAGCTGCCGTGGTACACGGTCGACGTCGTGCTCGGGTCGAAGAACAGCGACAGGTAGATCCCCGTGACGACGAGGACGACGAAGCTGTAGAGGGCGATCTCCCCGAGCAGGAACGACCAGTGGTCGGGGAAGACGTAGCGCAGCGCCTTCCGCAGGAGGGGCCCCTGCCCCGTCCGGTCGTCCAGGTACCCGGCGGTGGAGCGGATCACGTGCGCCGCACGCCCCACCAGGAGGGGCCGACCGGCCCCGAGTAGCCGCCCGCCGCCACCAGGTCGCCGTTCACCACCGCCACCGGCAGCTGGGGCAGGCTGCGCACCGCCGGGCCGAACACCGGCAGGGCGCCGCGAAGGACGTCGAACGTCGAGTAGTGGCACGGGCAGACCAGCGCCGGCCCCGGCGACGTCGGCGCGTACAGCGGCGCCCGGTAGAGCGAGATGGCACAGCCCGCGTGGGTGCAGATCTTGGAGAACGCGAGCAGGCCGCCGGGCGCCCAGTCCTGCCGGCCGCGCGGGAGCCGCAGCTGCGTCGGGTCGACGCGCACGACGACCACCGGCGAGGCCAGCTGGCGCGGATCGGCGCCCTCCGGGAAGGCCGTGATGAAGCTCTTCGTCTCGATGGCGTCGGCCGCGATCGGGTGGCCGTGCTCGTCCACGAAGCGGACGCCGCGCCGCCACGGGCTCTGTTCCAGCGTGTCGCCGACCTTCGGCCCGAGCGAGGCCAGCGGGACGATGAGCGCCGCTCCGAGTGCGGTGCCGGCCACCGCCGCGCCGGCGCCGAGGAGACGGCGTCGGGTGAGCCCCTCGCCGCCGTCGCGCACGATCTCCTCGACGTCGGCGCGATCCTGGTAGTGCCCGTGGTCGGGCACCTCCATGGCCGCCTCCTCGTGGGCCACCAGGCGCTCGGCGGCGACGATGAAGGCCACGGCCAGGAGCACCAGCGACCCGCCGAGGGTGGCGCCGAGGAGCTGGTTGTCGGCCCCGTCGACGTAGGCGACGACGAACCCGACGGCCGCCACGGCGGCCAGCCCCAGGAGCGCGAGCACGACGAGCTCGGCCCGCGGGTCGGGACGCCCCGGCGGCGCGTAGCGGCGGGGCGGAGGCTCGCTCATGCCTGCCGCCGTGGCTCGAAGGTGGGCGGAGGCTCGTCCCGCGGGTCGCCGGGCGGCGGCGACCCCGTCCCGATCAGGCGGGCCAGGACCAGCAGGGCGGCGATGGCCACCACCCAGGCCACGAGCCCCTCGGGGACGGGGCCGATGTTGTGGATCCCGAGCCCGCCGCGATTGTCGGGGTTCCGGGTGAGATCGACGTAGCGCACGATCGAGTCGAGCGTGTGCTGGTCGATCACGGCCTCCGAGAAGCGGGGCATGAGGTAGGGGCCGACACGCACGGCCTCGGCGATCTGGTCCGGGGTGGCCTGGGTCAGGGCGGGGGCCACGGCACCGACCACCACGCCGCCCCGCGCGACCACCTGATGGCAGCCGGCGCAGTGGTCGGTGAACGCCTGCAGGCCGAGGGCGAGGTCGCCGTGGGCGGGATCGGCGCGCGGGGCCGGCGGGCCGCCCAGCGAGGCCACGTACGCGACCAGGTCGTCGATCTGGGACGCCGAGTACCGGGGCTTGCCCCGCACCGGCGGGATGTCAGGCGCAGGCAACGGCATGCGGCCCGTCTCCAGGTAGAACCGCGCGGCCCCGCCGCCGGCGCCGGCCAGTCTGGGCGCCAGGCCGGGGAGCCCATGGGCGTCGAGCCCGTGACAGGAGGAGCATCCCTCGATGAACAGGTGCTTTCCAGCGGCTGCATCGCCCTGGCCCGCCGCCGCACGAGCGGAGGGGACGCCCATCGCACCCAGGACGAGGATCGCCAGCAATGCGGTGGTCGCGGTCGCCCCGCCCTGCGCCGCCCGCTCCTCGGCCACCATCCAGCGCCACAGGAGGACCACGGCGACGAAGGCCAGGGGCATCATCCCCGCCGCCATGGCCGCACCGGCCGCGGCGTGCCCGGTGGCCATGAGCCAGGCGGAAACGGCGTCGTTCAGGGGCATGACGGCCAGGAGCACGAGGGCGGCGATGGGCGCCTCGAGGCCAAGCACCGCCCACCAGAACGCCAGCGAGCTGGCGATGACTGCCGCGTGCTCGAGGAGCTGCCACCACGCGTCGCCGCGAACGGCGGCCAGGACCGGCGTGGCGTGCACCGTCCACTGGACGAGCACGAGGCAGACGGCGGCCGGCAACACGGGCACGCGACGCTGCGGCTGCCCCAGCCCGACGGCCACGAGCGGCGCGGCGATGGACACGAACAGGGCGTTGGCGGCCATGTGCGCCACCAGCGAGCCGTGGCTGGCCACCAAGGCGACCGTCCCGAGGACCACCCCGGCGACCAGGAAGGGGAGCCGGGCCCGCGCCGTCACGCCCGCCTCCGATGCTCGCGCACCAGGAGGAACACCCCCACGGCCGAGATCTCGATCCCGAGCAGCGTGATCCACAGGCCGAACGGCGCGCCGGCGAGCATCGTGCCGGCCCCGAAGACCAGGACGACCGTCCCCACGCTCGTCTCGGGCAGGCGCTGCGGCGCGTCCGGCGCCGGCCGGCGCCACAGCAGCACCGCCAGGAGGGCCACGGCCACGGCCGAGCCCCACATCAGCGCGTGCGGCAGGAACGAGGTGGTGAACAGGAACATGACCGCCCCGACAACCGCGAGCACGCCCGCGAACGCCGCCAGCCAGCGCACCTCAGGGGACATGGGCCGGCCTCTCGCGCAGGTCGAGCAGCGGGGCGTGGGAGTGGATGGGCGGCAGCGACTCGAAGTTCAGCCGGGGCGGCGGGGACGACGTCCACCACTCGAGCGTGTGGCCGGCCCAGGGATCGGCCGGCGAATCGGCCGGCCGGCGCAGGGTGCGGACCACGTTGATCAGGAAGACCAGCGTGGCGGTGGCGATGATGAAGGCCCCGACCGTGGCGACGCGGTTGAGCCCCGTCCACCCCGCGTTGGAGGGGTAGTCCGCCACCCTCCTCGGCATGCCGTCCATGCCGAGGAAGAACATCGGGAAGAACGTCAGGTTCGTCCCGAGGACGAGCATCCAGAAGTGGACCTTGCCCAGCCCCTCGCCGAGGAGGCGGCCCGTCCATTTGGGGAACCAGTAGTAGACGCCCGCGAAGAGGCCGAAGAGGCTCCCGGCGAAGAGCGTGTAGTGGAAGTGCGCGACGAGGAAGTAGCTGTCCTCGAAGTGGTAGTCGAGGGGCGGCGAGGCCACGATGATCCCGGTCACGCCACCGATCACGAACTGGGCCAGGAACCCGAGGGCGAAGAGCATCGCCGTGGCCAGGCGGATCGACCCGCCCCACATGGTGGCGATGAGGTCGAAGTACTCGATGCCCGCCGGGACGATGAGCGCCGTCGAGGTCAGGGCGAAGAACCGGTTGGCCACCTGCCCCGTCGTGAACATGTGGTGGGCCCACACGCTCATGGAGAGGGCGGTGAAGAGCAGCAGCCCGGCGACCATCATCCGGTAGCCGAAGAAGCGCCGGCGGGAGAAGACCGCCACCACCTCGGCCACCGCGCCGACGAAGGGGAAGAACATCACGTAGACGACCGGGTGCCCGTAGAACCAGAAGAGGTTCTGGTAGATGGCCGGGCCGTTGGAGGTGTTGAAGATGCCCGCGCCCAGGCGGTCGGCCAGGAGCAGCGACATGGCCAGGACGAGCACCGGGAACGTGACCACGACCATCACGTTCGTGACGGCCATGGTCCACGTGAACACGGGCATGCGGAACATCGTCATGCCCGGCGCTCGCAGCCGGAAGATCGTGGCCAGCACGCACAGGCCGGTGAGGAACGTGCCGGTCGTGGCCAGGATGACCCCGAGGATCCAGAGGTCCATGCCCGAGCCGGGCGAGGCCTGGCTCCCCGACAGCGGGTAGAAGGCGGTCCACCCCGACCGCCCGGGGCCCTGGTCGCTCAGGAACCCGGCGTACATGGTCACCCCGCCCAGGATGTAGGCCCAGAAGCCGAAGAGCGCCGCGCGAGGGAAGGCCACCTCCGCCGCTCCGACCTGGAGGGGCACGAGGAGCAGCCCGATGGCCATGGCGATCGGGATGACGGCCAGGAAGATCATCCCCGACCCGTGCATCGTGAAGAGCGCGTTGTAGTGGTCGCGCGACACGATCTGCTGGCCCGGGCTCGCGAGCTCGCTGCGCATGATCAGGGCGAGGACGCCGGAGGCCAGGAAGAAGAGCAGGGACGCCGCCGCCGTGGCCAGGCCGAGCCGCTTGTGGTCGGTGGTCGTGGCCCATTCCAGGGGCCCGGCCCGCGGCGCCTGGACGACGGTGGCGCTCACGCGTGCCCGCCCGAGGCGATCCAGGCCTGGTACCGGGCCTTGGGCACGACGTCGACCAGGAAGGCCATGCCGGTGTGGCCGAGACCGCAGAACTCGGCGCAGCGCCCGACCAGCGTCCCTGGGGACGGGAACGTCATGTCGAACGACGTCGTGCGGAACGGGAAGGCGTCCCACTTGAACCGCATGGCCGGGATCCAGAAGGCGTGGATCACGTCCCGGGACGTCAGGGTGAAGTGGATGCGGGTGTCGAGCGGCACGACGAGCCGCGGCGGGCTCGCCTGCGTGCCGTCGACCGACACCCCCGTCCCCGGGTAGGAGAAGTGCCACTCCCACTCGTAGCCGATCACCGTGATGGGCAGGGCGCTCGAGCTCGTGCGCTCCTCACGCGCGTCCGCCCGGTAGGTGACCGTGTACAGCACGGCGGCGATGACCACGAGGATCACCACGTAGACGACCTCGAGCGGCAGGTTCTCGGTGCGCCTCGACGAGATCCGCCCCGGGCGCTCGCGGAAGCGCAGGGCCGCGAAGACGATGACGCCGACGACGATCACGACGACCGCGACGGCGACCGGCAGGTACAGCGACCAGACCTCGTCGAAGATCGACCGGGTGTTCACAGGCCGGCTCGTCGACGGTCAGGGCGACGACCCACCTGCACGGTTTGTCCCGCGGGCCTCTCGTCCAAACCTCGCCCCCGTCCGTCTGGTAGCGTCGCCGCCGTGATCGTCACGGACGCCGTCGAGACCTACCTGACGAGTCTCCGCCGCTCACCCGACGACGTGCTCGCCGAGATGGAGGACCAGGCCGAGCACGAGCACATCCCCGTGGTCGAGCCGGTGACGGGCGCCCTCCTCCACGTCCTGGCCCGCGCCATCGGCGCCGAGCAGGTGGTGGAGGTCGGGACGGCCATCGGGGTCTCGACCCTGTACCTCGCCCGGGCGCTTCCGCCGGGCGGCCGGATCGTGAGCTTCGAGATCGATCCCGACCGCCGCGCCGACGCCCACCGCTATCTCGAGCGCGCCGGCGTGCTGGAGCGGGTGGACCTGCGCCTCGAGCCTGGTCTCGAGGGGCTGGCCAAGCTCACGGGGCCCTTCGACCTGGCCTTCGTGGACGCCGTCAAGCTCGAGTACGGCGGCTACCTCGAGGCGGTCATCCCCCTCCTCCGCCCTGGCGGCCTGGTCGTCGTCGACAACACGCTGATGTCGGGCACCGTGGCCCAGAACGAGACGGACGGCCACTGGACGGCGCAGCAGATCGCCAGCGCCCGCGCCGTGAACGAGACCCTGGTCTTCCACCCCGACCTCTCCGGCACCGTGACGCCCATCGGCGACGGCGTCGGCATCGCGGTCAAGCTTCGCTGAGGCTGTCCCGGTAGGCACGGGCCGGTCACGACGCACCTGCCCGGGCGAGGTGCTCCGCCCGGCGCGGGGCGCGCAGAGCGACCGCGTACAGCGCCGCAGCCGCCAGGGCGACGCCGGTGTCGGCGGCCCACATGGCCGTGTCCCCGTAGGCGTGGAGCACCTGCAACCCGAAGAATGGTGCCAGGGCGAAGCCGATCGAGAAGGTGGCGCTGAACGCCCCCATGTAGGCGCCCCGCAGGTCCTCGGGCGCCAGAGCGGCCACCACTCCCTGTGAGGTGGGGATCCAGAGCATCTCCCCGATCACGAAGACGACCAGCAGGGCGACCACGAGTAGGACCGCCGAGCTCACGCCCAGGAGGAGGAACGGCGGCCCCATCAGCAGCATGGCCAGCACCAGCCGCGAGACGGGCGAGTGGCCCTCGACGCGCCGCGTGAGGCGAAGCTGGAAGAGCGTGACCAGCGCCGGGTTGACGATCACCAGAAAGCCCCAGGTCGACGGCGGCAGGCCGTGCTCCTGGACGAGCGAGATCGGGAGCAGCGTCTCGAAGCCGAGGTACACCATCGAGGAGAGGCAGCCCGCGGCGAAGAGGGTGAGGAAGGTCCGGTCACGGCTGATCACGGCCCACGATCCCCGCGTGGGCGGCGCCTCGGGGGCATGGGCGCCACGCGCCGGGATGTACCGGACGGCCAGGAGGAAGCCCACCGCGGCGATCGAAGCCGCCCCGGCGAAGAGCGCGGACCAGCTCCCCACCAGCAGGAGCAGGCCGCCGATGACGGGACCGAGGGTCGTGCCCAGGTTGCTGGCCACGCGCATGGTGGCGTAGCCGCGCTCGTGCCAGTCCGGCGGGACCAGGTCGGCCACCATGGCCTGGTCGGCCGCACCGCCGACGGAGCCGAAGAAGCCGGCCAGCGTGAAGAGGCCGAGGCCCAGCCACACGTGGCCGCCCACCAGGAGCAGCGAGAACGCGAGCACGGTCTCTCCGAGCCAGCCGGCGAGGATCAGCGGGCGGCGGCCGATGTGGTCGGACAGGTGGCCGCCGACGTAGCCGGCCGTGGCCGCCAGGATGGCGCCGACGACGAAGGCCCAGGCGAGCCGGGTCTCGCCGGCGTGGAGCCGGCGAAGCGCCCAGATCCCGGCGAACGTCCACAGCGCCGACCCGGCGATGGAGCCCACGAAGGTGACGGCCACGACCGGCCGCAGGGCCGGGTGCAGGTCGTCTCCGAAGATCTGGCGCAGGCGCATGGGACCGAGGCGAGAGGCGACGCGATGGCGCGCCACCGGAGCGGGAGGACAGGCTCACCGGCCGGCCGCGGGGGGCCGGCGGAGTCCGCCGCGCCCTCGAGGATAGCGCCTAGCCCTTCTGGGTCATCGCCCAGACGCCGAGGGCGACGGCGCCGAGGCAGACGAGCAGCGCCAGCCCGGCCAGAGCGATGGGCACGACCCCCGTGTGACCCCGTTCCCGGGCCTCCTCGGCGCGGGCGGCACCGATGATGGCCAGGGCGTAGACGGCCACGAGGCCGGCCCCGCCGGCGAAGGACACGAGCACGATCTTGCCGAGAGCGTTCCAGTCGACGTAGCTGCTCATGCGGGCTGGGGCTCCGCCTTCTCGGTGGGGTGCGGAACGAGGTCGAGCTCCTCGTCGGTCACCGGATCGTTGACGTTGTTCCAGTCGACGCGCGTTCTGCGTGACAGCCTCCACAGCCCGAGGCCACCGGCCAGGGCCGCGACGGCGACTGCGACCGCGATGGCCGTGCTGTTGCCGAACGCGTCGTTGATCCGCTGCACCGCGGCGCCACCGAGGGCGGCCGCCGGAAGCGTGATGAGCCACGCCAGCACGATGCGGCCGGCGACGCCCCAGCGAACGGCCGCGAGACGCTTGCCGATCCCAGAGCCGACGACGGAGCCACCGACAACCTGGGTGGTCGAGAGCGGATAGCCGAAGTAGGACGAGGCCAGGATCACCGTGGCCGCGGAGGACCCGGCCGAGAAGCCCTGCGGTGGTTCGATGTCGGTGATGCGACGGCCCATCGTCCGGATCACGCGCCAGCCGCCGACCCAGGTCCCGATGGCGATGGAGGTCGCGGCGCTGATGATGACCCAGTCGGGCGTCGAGGCGTTGGAGCTGAGATTGCCGTGGGCCACGAGCGCGAGGGTGATGATGCCCATCGTCTTCTGGGCGTCGTTCGTCCCATGGGCGAGCGAGACCAGCGAGCTCGACCCGATCTGCCCGAGGCGGTATCCGCGCGTACTGGTCCGGTCGCGCACACGCGCACACCAGGCGGTAGGCGAGGAACGTTCCGACGATGGCCACGGCAGCCGCCAGGAAGGGCGCGATGAAGGCCGGGATGATGACCTTGGCGACGAGCCCGTGCCAGTGCACCGCACTTGAGCCGCTGGCCGCCCACGTGGCTCCGACCAGTCCACCGATGAGCGCGTGGGACGAGCTCGACGGGATGCCGAAGTACCAGGTGATCAGGTTCCAGGCGATCGCCCCGATGAGCGCCGCGAAGACGATGTTCAGCGTCGTGTCAGACGAGCTGACGATTCCCTTGGCGATCGTCGTGGCGACCTTGAGCGACAGGAACGCCCCGGCGAAGTTCAGGAGCGCGGCGACGGTCACGGCCACGCGAGGCGGGAGCGCGCGGGTGGCGATGGTGGTCGCCATCGCGTTCGCGGTGTCATGGAACCCGTTCGTGAAGTCGAACGCGAGCGCCGTTCCGATGACCAGGTAGAAGAGGCCGTCGGTTGCGCTCATGCCGGTATCGTCACTCGTCGGCCCGCCGGCGAGCCCGTGTTCACCACTTGTTCACCAGATCGTCACCGGTGCGCGACCGTTGTGCGCCGCGACGCTGCGCGAAGGAGCCCGAATGAAGCTCGAAGGCATCCACCACGTCACGGCCATCACCGGCGACGCGCCGCGGAACCTCGACTTCTACACGCGCGTCCTCGGTCTTCGGCTGGTCAAGAAGACCGTCAACCAGGACGACCCGACCGTCTACCACCTCTTCTACGGGGACGAGGAGGGGAACCCGGGAAACGACCTCACCTTCTTCGAGTATCCCGGAGCCGCTCCCGGGCGTGCCGGGGCGGGCATGGTGCACCGCATCGTGTGGCGGGTGGCCGGCGAGGAGGCCCTCGAGTTCTGGGCGGCGCGCCTGACGGGCGAGGGGCTGGCGGTGGACCGCGAGGACGGCCGGCTCCGCTTTGCCGACCCGGAGGGGCTCGGTCACGAGCTCGTCTTGGCGGAGTCCCCGGACACGCCGCTGACGGCCGAGCACCCGGACATCCCGCAGGCGGTGGCCCTCCAGGGGTTCGACGCCGTGCACGCCTTCGCCCATGACCCCGAGCGGAGCCGGTCGCTGCTCGAGGAAACGCTCGCCTTCAGGCCTGACGGACCGGAGCAGTGGGAGGTCCGCGGCCAGCACCGCGGCGGACTGTACAGATACGACACGCCGCCGGCCCAGCCCGGAATCCAGGGCGCAGGGACGGTCCATCACGTGGCCTGGGCGGCACCCATGGCGGAGCACGCCGCGTGGCAGGAGGTCGTGGCCCGCGGCGGTGCCCACCCCACACCGGTGATCGACCGCTTCTGGTTCCGCTCGATCTACTTCCGCGAGCCGAGCGGCGTGCTCTTCGAGATCGCCTCCATCGGGCCCGGCTTCGCCACCGACGAGTCCCCGGAGCACCTGGGCGAGTCGCTCGTCCTGCCCCCGGCGTTCGAGCCGCTGCGGTCGCGCATCGAGCCGCTCCTCACGCCGCTGCCCGACCCGCGGGCGCGGTCAACGGCCTGACGGGCGATGAGTTCGCCGTCACCGGGCGGTCTACCGGTGTGACCGCCTGCGGGGGGAACCCCGCTGCCGTTCGGACGTGGCCGGGCGGCCTGACAGGACTCGGGGAGCCGCTGACTGGAGCGGCTCCCCGAGGCACACCCTATTGGGTAGATGGACGTGAGTGCCCCGTTCCCGCCCTCGTGGCGGACGAAGTCGCCCGGCGACTCAGCCGGGCCGGCAGCCGGCGGGTGCAACCGCACGCGAGGCGATGCGGTACGTGATCCCGCCGTGCCCGCCCGCAACGGAGACGACGTACGCGGTGCCGAGCCGCCACCCGCCGTCGAAGCCGCCGAAGGCGTCGTTCTGGCCGGCCACGTAGCCGTCCCGGTAAGCGGCCCGGGCTCGCTGCCTCGATACGCCGTGGAGCGACAGCGTGGCCTGCAGCTCGCGCCCCTCCGCCACGCCGTCGCCGAGCCCGCGCTCGTACGCGCCCGCTTCTCGCGTCGTCACGCTCTCGGCGCTCACGCCGCCGCTCGCCGTCGCCCGGCCGAGCAGAACGAGGCCGGCGGCGGCGCAGACGATGACGGCAACGATCAGCACGCGCACCATTCGCATCCTCCTGAGGCGATCTGGCCAGCATCTTTGCCGGTCGCAAAGAGCCGCACCGCCGATCCCGCCTCAGGACACGTGTGCCGGCGGCTCGCGCCCGTTTCCACCGGGGAGTCCGCCAGAAATCCCCACTCGGCCCAGGAGCCGGCGTAGACGCCGGTGTCCGGGTAGTCGAGGAGGCTGCTCAGCGCGAACCAGGCCTGGGCGGCGCGGTTGCCGACCGTGCAGTAAGTGACGACTCGGTGCTCGGGTGTGACGCCGGCCGCCAGCAGGGCCCGCCGCATCTCATCGGCCTCGCGGAAGTGCCCATCCGTGTCGCGGAGAGCGTCGATCGGGAGGTTCACGCTGCCGGGGATGTGGCCCGGGCGCCCGATGTCCTCCGCCGCTCCGGAAGGCCAGAAGCGCTCGCCGTCGTGCTCGGCCTGCGACCGCACGTCGAGCACGATGCAGCCGGGCTTGCCGGTCATCTCGAGGATCGTCTCCCGGGAGACATGGAGCCGCGAGTCGCAGCTGATCGGCGGGTATGTGGTCGGAGGAGGTTCACGGTCCTCCGTGCTCCACGGGCGGCCGGTGTCGAGCCACTGCTCGCGGGGGCCGTCCAGAAGCAGGACGCGCTGGTGGCCATGGCTCCTCAGCAGCCAGTAGCCGAGATGGGCGCCGTAGCCGTAGAAGACGACGGTGGTCTCCGCGCCGAGCCCCGTGCGGGAGAGCAGGGCCTCGAGCTCGGTCGTCGAGATCGGGCTGTAGTCGGGGTGGCGGAGGTCCGCATAGATGTTCCAGAGGACCGCGCCCGGGATGTGTCCTTGCCGGTAGGCAGCCGGCGCCACGTCGACCTCGATCAGACGGACGCTCTCGTCGGAGAGATGCGCGAGGACCCAGTTGACGTCGACCGTGTCCTCTCGTCGTGGCCTGTCAGGCCGCGCACTCGATGTTGCAGACATGGCTCGCTCCCTTCGATCGTCGAAGCAGATGCGAGCAACGTGGCAGAGCACGGTTTCGCCCGGCCGGGGAGAACCTTGGCGAAACCTTTCCGTCCGATCAGTCGACGGTGGGAGCGCCGAGGAGGCGCCGGTGCTCGGCCTGCAGCCACTCGGCCGGAGCGACACCGAGCTCCTCGCGCAGACGCTGACGCAGCTCGTCGTAGGCGAGAAGCGCCTCGGCGGCGTTTCCCCGCTTCTCGAGCACCTGCATCAGCAGCGCCGTCGCGCTCTCCCGCAACGGCGCCGACCGGACGACGCGCCGCGCCGCCCGCTCGGCGGCCGCCAGCTCGGTACCGCCGAGGCCGAGGCACGCAGCGGCATAGCACTCCTGCGAGCGCACCGAGACGTCGGCCAGCGTTCGGCGCCACTCGTCGATCCACGGCGCCTCGAACTCGGCCAGCAGCGTCCGCCTCGCCACCAGCTGCGCGCTCAGCGAAGCGCTCCAAGCGCGCGACCAGTCCTGGAGCGAACAGGCCGACTCCGCCTCGTGCACGGCCGCGAGGGCCCGCTCGACGTCGACCCGCGTGGTAGGCGGCAGCACGAGCTGCAGCTCGCCGCGGCCGAGCACGTACTGCTCTCCGAGCGCCGCCCGCAGCTTCGAGAGCAGCGCCGCGAGGGCATCCCCCGGGTCGCCCGGCAGCTCCCTCGGCCAGAGGGCCTCGACCAGCTCGCTCCGCGTCACCGCGCGGTCGCGGTTCAGCACCAGGTACGCGAACACCAGTCGTCCCTGCCTGCCCGGCAGCCGTGTCTCCGCCCGTTCTCCCTCGAGCTCCACGACGTACCGGCCACAGAGCTGAATCGTCGTCGGTGCCATGCCGAGCGGACGATAATGGCGGCCGGAACCTCCCCCAACGACGCCGCAGGGGAACGGAGGAGATCATGGCTCGACAGGTGAAATGCGAATGCGGCTACGTCGCGCGCGCCCAGACCGACCAGGAGGTGCTCGCCGACATCCGCGAGCACATCCGCACCGACCACCCCGAGCTCCTGGGCAAGGTCGGCGACGAGCAGATCATCGACTGGATCGAGGTCGTCGACTGACCCGGGTCGCTTCGATCAAGACCGGTGGCTGCTGACAACGATTCCGACGTTCAGGATGAAAAGTGGAGGCGGCGGGAATCGAACCCGCGTCCACGATCGCGACGAGATGGGCTTCTCCAAGCTCAGCCTGCGATCAGTCTCGCCCGGCGCCACCTCGCAGGCTGGTGACGACGAGCCAGTCCGTCTTTGTGCGTCCCCCGCGGTCGGCGCAGACGTTCCGCCGCGGGGCGAAGCCTCCTTCTGAGACGATCCCCTCCGTGAAGGCCCGGAGGGGCGCCTATCGCTACGAAACTAGGTTACGCAGCGAGTGCGAGATCCGTATCGGTCTTCGCAGTTGTGTTGTTCCGGATGATTTACGAGGCCAACCGGAATCCTCGGCTTGCTGCCCGTCTCATCGAGGTCGACCGTGTCGAAACCGGTACGCCCCCGGAGATCCTTGAAGTATAGCCGTCGGCCCTGAGCGGGAACTTTCAGCGCCGGCGCGCCTTCAGCTCCCGGTCGAGCTCCCGCTTCATCTCCCGGTCGGCGATGGCCTGGCGCTTGTCGCGGCCCTCCTTGCCCTTGGCCAGCGCGATCTCGACCTTCGCCTTCCCGTTGCGGAAGTACAGGCGCGTGGGCACGAGCGTCAGGCCGCGCTCGGCCACGCGAGAGGCGAGGCGCTCGATCTCGGGCCGCTTGAGCAGGAGCTTGCGGTCGCGGGTCGGCTCGTGGTTCTCGCGGTTGGCCTGCGCGTAGGGCTCGATCGTGGCGCCGACGAGCCACAGCTCGCCGTCGCGCTCCGTGGCGTAGGCGTCGCGCAGCACGACCTTGCCGGCGCGCAGCGACTTCACCTCGGTCCCGCGCAGGGCGAGACCGGCCTCGACGCGGTCGAGGAGGTGATAGTCGTGCCGCGCCCGGCGGTTGGTGGCGACCGTGTGCTCGCCCTCGGCCATGGGCACAGGCTACTGCGCTATCGCCGCCGCGCACGCTGGCTGCGCGCGGGCGGCGCGGCGCGGGCGCTCGGGCTCCTGCGGGCGGCCGGCGAGGTCGAGCGTGACCCGGCCGCGGGGCGCGTCGATCTCCGTGACCACGACCTGGACCGGGTCGCCGAGGCCGATGCGATGGCCGCTGGCCCGGCCGACGAGCGCCGTCTCGAGGTCGTTGAGGTCGAAGCGGTCGCCCTCGACGAGCCGGCGGACCGGCAGGAACCCCTCGAACACCCGTCCGAAGCGCACGAACAGGCCGGCGCCGATGAGGCCGGTGACCTCGCCGTCGAACGGGCGGGTCCAGTCGTCGGCGAGCCTGGCCCGGAGCAGGCTGGCCAGGCAGATGCCGTCGGCCCGCCGCTCGATGAGGGCCGCCTCCCGCTCGGCCTCGCTCGCCCGCAGGGCCACCTCGTCCGCCTCCTCCTCCACCTGCTCGTCGGCGCCCAGCGACGCCAGCAGCGCTCGGTGGCAGACGAGGTCGGGATAGCGGCGGATCGGCGAGGTGAAGTGGCAGTACGCCGTCGAGGCCAGCCCGGCGTGGCCGAGGTTGCGGGGGTCGTAGCGGGCCTGCTTCGAGGGACCGCAGGAGGAGCACCGTGGCCGCCTCCGGGGGCCGCCGGCCGTCGCGCTGCTGTACCGACAGGCGCGCCCCCTCGGCGGCGACGACGGCGGCCGCCTGCGCCGACGTCATGTGCTCCGGGGCGGGCACGACCGGCGCACCGAGGTCGGCCAGCCTGGCCAGGGCACGCTCCACGGACTCCGGGTCCGGCGGCTCGTGGACCCGGTACACGGCGCGGCTCCGCCGGCGCACGAGCTCGGCGGCCACCAGCTCGTTGGCGATGATCATCAGCTCCTCGATGAGCGCGTGCGCCCGGGCCTCGCCTTCCCAGGTGGCGCGGGCGACGCGGCTGCCGTCGATGTCGAAGACGAGCTCGCGGGGATCGATGGTCGAGCGCCCCGCGCTGGAAGCGCCGCGCCCGCAGCTCCCGCGTGACGCGGTCGGCCAGGGCCAGCTGCTCGCCGGCCACGGGATGCCGCGTCCGTCCCTCGAGCAGGGCGTGGGCCTCGCCGTACGTCAGCCGGGCGCGGCTGCGGATGAGCGAGCGGTAGAAGCGCGGACGCCCCGGCCGCAGCGCCTCGTCGAACAGGACCTCGACCGTGACCGCGCGCCGGTCGCGGCCCTCCTGGAGGCTGCACACCCCGGACGAGAGCTCGTGCGGCAGCATCGGCTCGACCTGCCCCGGCACGTACACCGACAGGGCTCGCCGGCGGGCATCGACGTCGAGCGGACCGCCCAGGCGCACGTGGAACGCGACGTCGGCGATGTGGACCCAGCAGCGAAGCCGGTCCCCGTCCTGGCGGAGCGAGATGGCGTCGTCGAAGTCGCGCGCAGTGGGCGGATCGACCGTCACGACCGGCAGGTCGCGCAGGTCGACGCGCCCGGGGTCGAGGCCGTCGGGCTCGACCGCCGCCGCCCGCGCGTCCTCGACCGCCTCGTCCGAGCGGGGGCGGGCCACGCCCCGTTCGACGAGCAGCGCCCGCATGACCACGTTGATGTCGCGGGCGCTGCCGAGGCGGGCGACGACACGACCACGCCCGCGCTCGACCCGGACGGCCACGAGCTCGCCGGGCACCGCGGGCACGGACCCCCGCCGGCCGAGCGTGACCGGCGCGCCCGGCTCGAAGAAGCGCTCCGCCACGGCGAAGCGGCCGCGGCGCGCGACCTCGCAGACGACGGGGAGGTCCTCGGCCGGCCCCTCGGGCCGCCGGCTCACCGACCGAGCAGGGCCAGGGCGCGCGCCACGGCGTTGCGGCGCGCAGGCACGTCGGGCACGACCCCGCGCCCGTGGAGGTCATGACCGGTCGGCGTGCGGTACGTGGCCGACGGTGAGCTTGAGCGCTCCGCCCGTGGCGAGGGGGACCACGACCTGGATCGTGGCCTTGCCGAACGTCCGCGTCCCGACGATCAGGCCGCGGTGGTGATCCTGCAGGGCCCCGGCCACGATCTCGGCCGCACTCGCCGTGCGGCGGTCGACGAGCACGGCGAGCGGCATCGCCGCGGTCGCCGACCCGTTGGCGCGCACGACCTGGCGCGCCGTGTGGGCGCCGCTCCAGGAGACGATGACGCCGCTCGGCAGGAAGACGTCGGCCGTGGCGACCGCCTCCTGCAAGAGGCCGCCCGGGTCCCCGCGCAGGTCGAGCAGGACGGCCGGGGCGCCGAACGCGAGGCGCCGCACCTGGCGGGCGACGCCGGAGGAGAAGCTGGCGATGCGGATGACCCGCACGCGATCGGCTCCCCGGCCGACGTCGTGAGCGCGCACCGGATCGAGCGGGATCCAGCGGCGCACGACGCCCGCCGTCAGCACCGTGTCGTCGGCGGGATGGTGGAAGCGCAGGATGACCGTGGTCCCCCGCCCGCCCTGGAGGCGCGCCAGCGCGTCGGCGAGGCTGCCGCCCTGCAGCCGCAGCCCGTCCACGGCGGTGATCGCGTCGCCGGGGCGCAGGCCGGCCCGCTCGGCCGGCGAGCCGGGGAACGTGTCCAGGACGCGGAGTGAGGCCCGCCCGGGCGCGAGCCGCAAGCCGATGCCCACCATGGTCCCTGTGGTCTCGGCCTGGATGGCCCGGTACTCGGGCGGGGAGAGGTAGACGGTGTAGGGGTCGTCGAGGCGGGCGAGCAGGTCGTCGACGCTGGGCGCCCGCAGCTCGGCCGGGGTGAGCGGCCGCACGTACCGGGCGGCCAGCTCGGCGCGGACCTCGCCGACCAGCGACGGCGGGGTTTGACCCTGAGTGGGTGAGAACCAGGGCCGCGATCGCTGCCAGCGTGGCGAGCGTGAGCGCGGCAGCCGTCGCAGCGAGGGCGGGCCTTCGCAAGGATCTGAGTATAGGACGGCCGCTGACGGCCGGGAAGGGCTAGATCCTGAGGAAGCGGCGCATGGTGAGCGCCGACCCGAGCGCGCCGAGGCCCGTGCCCGCCAGCACCAGGAGCAGCGCCAGCAGCCAGAACGAGATCGCGTGCACGTGGTCGCCCGAGAACTGCGAGGCCTGGAGCCGGTCGCGCAGCAGCAGGTCGTAGGAGCCGCGGAGCAGCCCGATCGAGAGCACCGCGCCGGCCAGGCCGCAGAGCATCCCCTCGAGCATGAACGGCAGGCGCACGAACCAGTTGGTGGCGCCCGACGAGCTTCATCACCTCGATCTCGCGCCGGCGCGAGAAGATCGACAGCCGGATGGTGTTGGCGATCAGGAGCGACGGCCGCGATGCGCGAGCATCAGGATCAGCCCGCCGATCACCGCCTCGATGATGCCGCCCGTGCGCAGCAGGCGGTCGGCGTCTTGCCGCCGTACTTGACGCCGTCGGCGCCCGTCTCCACCCCGGCCATGCCGCGTGACGGAGGTGGCGACCTCCTTGGCGTTGTCCGGGATTGTGCAGCGTGGCCTCGAACGAGGCGGGCAGCGGGTTGCCCGGCAGCGGCTCGAAGACGTCGGCGTTCTTGCCGAGGCGCTGCTTCATGCGGCGCCAGGGCCTCGGCCTTGCGACACGTAGACGACGCTCCTGCACGTCCGGGTTCTGGCGCAGCCGCGTGTCGATCGCCTCGACCTGCTTCTTGGTCACGCCGTCCTGTCAGGTAGACCGAGACCTTCACGTCGCTGCGCGACCTGGTCGACCTTCGCGTACAGGTAGGTGCCGCAGAGCACGAAGACGCCCAGGAAGAAGAGGACGATCAGCACCGTGACCGTGGCCGCGACGGTCGTCGCGAGGTTGGTGCGCAGCGAGCGGACGGCCTCGCCGAGGAAGAAGCGGAACCGCGTGCTCACTGCTCCACGTACCCGCCGCGGCGGTCGTCGCGCACAGGCGGCCGCGCTCGAGCGCGATCACGCGGCGGCGCATGCGGTCGACCATCTCGCGGTCGTGGGTCGCCATCACGACCGTCGTGCCGGTGCGGTTGATGCGGTACAGCAGCTGCATGATGCCGACCGACGTGTCGGGGTCGAGGTTGCCCGTGGGCTCGTCGCAGATCAGGAGCGGCGGGTGGTTGACGAACGCGCGCGCGATCGACACGCGCTGCTGCTCGCCGCCGGAGAGCTCGTGCGGGAAGCTGTCGAGCTTCTCGCCGAGCCCGACGAGCTGGAGGATCTCGGGCACCTTGCGCGTCGATCCGCTGCCGTCGTCTCGCCCTGCACCTCGAGCGCGTAGGCCACGTTCTGGTACGCGTTGCGGTTGGGCAGCAGCTTGAAGTCCTGGAACACGCAGCCGATGTTGCGGCGCAGCTGCGGGACGCGCGAGCGGCGTGAGCTTGGTGAGCGAGCGGCCGCCGACGAGGACCGAGCCCTCGGTCGGGTCGAGCTCCTTGATCAGCAGCTTGATGAACGTCGACTTGCCCGAGCCCGACGGCGCCGACGAGGAAGACCCACTCGCCCTTGTCGACGGTCAGCGAGATGTCGCGCAGGCCGATGACCGTCGTCGGTAGACCTTCGTCACGTGGTCCAAGCACGATCATCGGGCGTGCCGGCGCGGCGGCACGCGCGGGGCGCGCTCGTCCTCGGCCGCGAGGGCGGCGAGGCGCTCGCCGCGCGAGAGGGTGGTGTGGCCGTTGCCGTTCTCGGTTCGCTCGCGCTCGAGGAGCGCGGTCGTTCCGTGGGCGGCGTCCTGCTCGGTGTCGGCGGGCTGGCTCGGGACCTGGCGTTTCAGCATTGGCTGCGGGTGGGCGGCGCGTCCGCGACGGCGGCTCACACCGAGGTGGGAGCGCATGACGAGGCGGCGTGCTCGATTCACGGGAGTGGGGCGCCGGAGGCACGGGCCGGCACCTGCAGTGCCCTCATCGCGAGGCGCACCGCGTGTTGGTCGGAGCCCAAGGGTAGCAGGGGGCGCTGCGGACGCGGCGAAGAACCGCTGCATGGAGCCGACTCCGCCCGCCCAGGCGGCCTTCGCGGCCACGCTGCTCTTCGCTCTCCTGGCGGCCATCGTCACGGTCACCGGGGCGGTCGTCGGGCTCGCGGGCGCCCTCGGCTGGTAGGCCGGCCTAGCGAACCTGCCCGGCGGCGGCGGCGAGCAGGTACTCGCTGATGAACGGGTCGAGGTCGCCGTCGAGCACGCCCTGGGCGTTGCCTCCTTGCGCCCCGTGCGGTGGTCGGTGACCATCGTGTACGGGTGCAGGACGTAGCTGCGGATCTGCGAGCCGAAGGCGTTGTCGAGGACCTCCCCGCGCTCGCTTGGCCAGCTCGGCCTCGCGCTGCTCGCGCTCGCGCTCGAGCAGCCGGCCCTTGAGCACCCGCATCGCGGTGTCCTTGTTGGCGAGCTGGGAGCGCTCGTTCTGGCACTGCACGACGATGCCGGTCGGCAGGTGCGTGATGCGCACGGCCGAGTCGGTCTTGTTGACGTGCTGGCCGCCGGCGCCCTGACGAGCGGTAGGTGTCGATGCGCAGGTCCTTCTCGTCGATCTCGAGGTCGACGTCCTCCGGCACAGCTCGGGGGCGACCTCGACCTGCGCGAAGCTCGTCTGGCGGCGGTGGGCCGAGTCGAACGGGCTGAGAGGCGGACGAGCCGGTGCACGCCCTTCTCGGCCGCCGAGCACGCCGTAGGCGTTGTCGCCGCGCACGGGAAGGTGGCCGACTTGAGGCCCGCCTCCTCGCCCGGCGTCGCGTCGAGCACGCTCGAAGCCGTAGCCGCGCCGCTCGGCCCAGCGCTGCGTACATGCGCAGCAGCATCTCGGTCCAGTCCTGGGCGTCGGTCCCGCCGGCGCCCGGCCGACAGCGTGACGATCGCGTCGCCGGCGTCGTACTCGCCGGTGAACAGCGCCTCCTCCTGCAGCCGGTCGATCTCGCGCCGGATGCGCGACCGTCGCTCGTCGGCCTCCTCGGGCAGGAGGCCGGCTCCTCGGCGACCAGCTCGATGCAGCGCCGGGAGGTCGTCGATCTCGCGCTCGAGGCCGCGGTAGGTCGTCGAGCTTGCGCGGCGATGCGGGCGTGCTCCGCGACAGCCGCCGCGGCGCGCGCGCGGGTCGTCCCAGACGCCCGGGGCGGAGAGCGCGTCGTTCAGCTCGGCGATGACGGCGTTCGAGCGCAGCGGGGTCAAAGGTAATCACGGACCCACGCCAGGCGGTCCCGAAGCTCGTCTGGCGGCCTGCCCGAGCTCGCTCTCGGTGTCGACTGGGTCGGCCACGGCGCTACGCGGCCTGCCCGTGGCAGCGCTTGTACTTCTGGCCCGAGCCGCAGGGCACGGGTCGTTGCGGCCGACCGGCGCCTCGGCGCGGTGCTGCTGCACCGCCGCGGTCGAGGTCGAGGATCCGCCGGCCCTGGCCTCGGTGAAGGTCGCCGTGGCCGTCGGCGGCCGAGGCGGACCCGTCGAGAGCCGACGCCTGGCTGTGCTCGTAGGTCAGCCCGCCGCTGCGGGCGGCCTGCGGCTCGAAGGCCTGCGGCTCGGCCACGATCTCGGCGTGGAAGAGGAGCGAGACGACCTCCTCCTTCACCCCGGCCTCATCTCCTGGAACATCGTGTGGCCCTCGACGCGGTACTCGACGAGCGGGTCCTTCTGCGCCATCGAGCGCAGGTGGATGCCCTCGCGCAGGTAGTCCATGGAGTCGAGGTGCTCGCGCCAGTGGGTGTCGATCACGTTGCAGCAGGAAGAAGCGCTCGAGCTGGCGCATGATGTCGGGGCCGAAGACCTCCGTCGTCGGCGTAGCTCGGCCTCCTTGAGCTCGTAGGCGCGGTGGCGCGTCGGCGAGCACGCGGTCGATCAGCTCCTCGCGGTCGATCTCGTGCTGCGGCCCGAGGTCCTCGGGGCCGAACGAGACCGGGTAGATCGGGTGGAGCCCGCTGAAGAGCTCCTTGAGATCCCACTCCTCGGGGAAGCTCGACTCGGTGTGGGCGATGACGACGTCTCGAGGATCTCGTCGATCCACTCGAGCACCTGCTCGCGGATGTCCTCGCCCTCGAGCACGCAGCGGCGCTCGGCGTAGATGACCTCGCGCTGCTTGTTCAGCACGTCGTCGTACTTGAGCACGTTCTTGCGGATCTCGAAGTTGCATCTCCTCGACGCGCTTCTGGGCGCCCTCGATGCGCTTCGTGAGCATCTTGTGCTCGATCGGCTCGTCCTCGCCCGGGCCGAGCTTGTCGAGGATCGTGTAGATGCGGTCGCCGGCGAAGAGGCGCACGAGGTCGTCCTCGGCGGAGAGGAAGAAGCGCGTCTCGCCCGGGTCGCCCTGGCGGCCGGAGCGGCCGCGCAGCTGGTTGTCGATGCGCCGCGACTCGTGGCGCTCGGTGCCGAGGATGTAGAGGCCGCCGAGGTCGACGCACGCCGTCGCCGAGCTTGATGTCGACGCCGCGGCCGGCCATGTTGGTCGCGATCGTGACCGCGCCCGCGCTCGCCGGCGTCCTTGATGATCTCGGCCTCGCGCTCGTGCTGCTTGGCGTTGAGCACGTTGTGCGGGATGCCCTGGCGCTCGAGCAGCTGCGAGAGGTGCTCGGAGACCTCGACGGAGATCGTGCCGACGAGCACCGGCTGGCCCTTCGGCGTGGCGCTCGGCGATGTCGCGGACGACGGCCCGGAACTTCTCGTCCTTGGTCTTGTAGATGAGTCGTTCTGGTCGAGCGCGGACCATCGGCTGGTTCGTCGGGATCGGCATCGACGCTCGAGCTTGTAGATCTCGTGGAACTCGTTGGCCTCGGTGAGCGCCGTGCCGGTCATGCCGGCGAGCTTCTCGTACAGGCGGAAGTAGTTCTGGATCGTGATCGTCGCGACCGTGACGTTCTCGGCCTCGATCTTGCACGCCCTCCTTGGCCTCGACGGCCTGGTGCAGGCCCTCCGACCAGCGGCGGCCCTCCATGATGCGGCCGGTGAACTCGTCGACGATCTTGACCTCGCCGTCCGCGACCACGTACTCGACGTCGCGCTTGTACAGCGACTCGGCCTTGAGCGCCTGGATCAGGTGGTTGACGAGCTGGCCGTTCTCGGGCGCGTAGAGGTTCTCGATGCCGAGCGCGCTTCTCGACCTTGTGCACGCCCTCCTCGGTCGGGGCGACGGTCTTGCGCTTCTCGTCGACCTCGTAGTCCTCGCCGAGCCGAGAGCTTGCGCGCGATGCTGGCGAACGTGTAGTAGGTGTCGGGCGCCTCCTCGGGCTGGCCCGAGATGATCAGCGGCGTGCGCGCCTCGTCGATGAGGATCGAGTCGACCTCGTCGACGATCGCGAAGCTGTGGCCGCGCTGCACCGTCTGCTCGAGCGAGACGGCGAGGTTGTCGCGCAGGTAGTCGAAGCCGAACTCGGAGTTCGTGCCGTAGGTGATGTCGCAGGCGTAGGCCTCGCGCCGCGCCTCGGGCTCCATCTCCGCCTGGATGACCCCGACGGTCATGCCGAGCGCCTCGTAGACCGGGCGCATCCACTCCGCGTCGCGGCGGGCCAGGTAGTCGTTCACGGTGACGAGGTGCGACGCCCTCGCCCGGCAGGGCGTTCAGGTAGAGCGGCAGCGTGGCGACGAGCGTCTTGCCCTCGCCGGTCTTCATCTCGGCGATCGTCGCCCTCGTGGAGCACGGCGCCGCCCATGAGCTGGACGTCGAAGTGGCGCATGCCGAGCGAGCGCGCGAGCCGCCTCGCGCACGCAGGCGAAGGCCTCGGGCAGGAGGTCGTCGAGGTCCTCGTCCTCGGCCAGGCGCGCGCGGAACTCCTCGGTCTTGGCGCGGAGCTCCTCGTCGGAGAGCGGCGGAGATCGTCTCCTCCCAGGCGTTCACCTCGTACGACGGTGCGCTCGAGCGGCGCAGGGTCTTGCCCTCGCCGGCGCGGAGCATCTTGTTCAGAAGGTCGACCATGAAGCTCGCTGTGGAGTGGAATCGTTCGCAGGATGCAGCGCGCCCCGGGGGGACGCCTGTCTTCGTACGGTAGCAGCGGGTCCGAGGGCCCCCTGGGCCGGTCAGCGCGCGTCGTGGACCGGCTCGATCAGGCCGTAGTTGCCGTCGCGGCGGCGGTAGAGGACGGCCACCTGCTCGCGTCTCGGAGCTCAGGAAGACGAAGAAGTCGTGCCCGACGAGCTCGAGCTGGAGGGCCGCCTCCTCGGGGTGCATCGGCTTCATGTTGAAGCGCTTGGTCTTGACGAGCACGGGATCGTCCGCCGCTCCCGTCGACCAGCTCGAGCGCGCCCTCGTCGGCCTCGGAGAGCGGCACCTCCTCGGCCTCCACCGCCAGCTGCGGCCGCGGTGCGGACCCGCCAGCGCTGGCGCCGCTCGCGGTAGCGCTTCACCTGCCGCTCGAGCTTGTCGACCATGAGGTCGATCGAGGCGTACATGTCCGTCGACGTCTCGCGCGCGCGCAGCACGAGGCCCTTCGTCCAGATCGTGGCCTCGGCGCACCTGGCTCTCGGCGATCGACGGGTTGCGCTCGACCGACAGCTCGAGCTCGACGCGCGTGGAGTCGCTGAGGTGCTTGCCCAGCCGCGCTCAGCTTGCGCTCGGCGTACTCGACGATCGGCTGCGTCACGTCGAGGTTCCTGCCGGTGACCTGAAGCTGCATCGACAGCTCCCTTGGCACCGCGGAGTGGGACTGAGCATCGTGCCACACCGCGCGCGGCCGCGGTGGCCACCTCACCGGCGGAGGGCCCGGGCGAACGTGACGACCTCGACGCGGCGCGCACCCGCCTTGCGCAGCGCGCGGGCGCAGGCGTCGGCCGTCGCGCCGGTCGTGTAGACGTCGTCGACGAGCACGACCGTCGCCGGCGCGGCCGCTCCGGGAGCGAACGCCCGGGCCAGGTTGCGCCGCCGGCGCGCCGCGTCGAGCCCGCGCTGCGGGGGTACCGCTCGCGCCCGCACGACCAGGTCGCGCCGCACGGGCACTGACCAGGCGGCCTCGAGGGCGCCGGCGAGCGCCCGTGGTGTGTCCACGCCCCGCCGGCGCACGCGCCCGGGGTCGCCGGGCACCGGGCACAGGCAGTCGGCCGCCGGAGCGGCGCGCCGGCCGAGCACGGCCTCGGCGGCCACGGCGCCGAGCGCCAGGCCGCCGTCCTTCCACCGGCGCACCAGTACGGCGGCCGGGCCGCGGTGGGCCACCGCGGCCCACGCGGCAGCGAAGGCGAGACGGCGCCCGCGGCACTCGCGGCACCGGTCCACCGGCCAGCGGGTGGGCGCGCCGCAGCGGGCGCAGCGCGGCCCCGTGATCAGCTCGAGGCCGAGACGGCAGCCGTCACACCACACCTCTCCCGGAACGCCGCACGCCGCACAGCGAAGGGGTGCGACGAGGGAGGCGAGGACCGAGAGCACGCGGCCAGCATGGCCCGCGCGGTCGTCAGCTGTCCGTGCCGGACCGTGCCGTCTTCGTGCCCCAGCGTGCCCGGCCGTCCCAGCTCCGCGCGAGCGCGGCCGCATCGGCGACGAGGCCGCCCACGACGAGGCCCCGATCCGGGACCTCGGCCCCGGGCAGCACGACGCACTCGCGCAGCCCCGCATCGCGCCCCACGACCGCCCCCGGGCCGATGACCACCGGCTCGACCAGCTGCACCCCGGGCGCGACCTGCGCCCCCTCGCCGATGAGCACCGCCTCCCCAACCTCCACGTCCGGAGCCACGCTGGCCGTGGCGGCGACCCGCGGGCCGAGATCGAGGTCCAGGCGCCCGGTCACGGCATCGAGATTCCCGGCCAGGAGCTCGCCCACGGTCCCGACGTCGTTCCAGTAGCCGTCGTGCCGGTAGGCGGCCAGGCGGTCGCCCTCGGCCAGGGCGGGCGGCAGCACATCCCGCGCCCAGTCCACGAACGTGTCCGGCGGCACGCGGTCGAAGATGGCCGGATCGAAGGCGTAGACGCCGCAGGAGGCGAGGTCCGAGCGAGCCTCCTCGGCCGGCGGCTTCTCCTGGAAGCCGATCACCATCCCCTCGGCGTCGAGGACGCACACGCCGTAGCGGCTCGGATCGGGCACCTGCGCCACGGTGAGCGTGGCCACCGCGCGGGCGGCGCGGTGGCGCGCGACGAGCGCCTGGTAGTCGACGTCGTGCAGGCCATCCCCCGACGTCACCACGAACGGCTCGCCGCTCTCGGTCAGGAAGGCGGCGCAGCGCCGCGTGCCCCCGGCCGTGCCCAGGAGCTCGGGCTCGACCGACCAGTGGATCTCGAGCCCCACGCCGGAGCCGTCGCCGAAGACGGCCTGGATGGCCTCGGCGTGGTGGTGGACGTTGATGGCCACCTCCCGGATGCCGGCCCGGGCCAGGCCCCGGAGGAGGTGCTCGAGCACCGGGCGGTTGGCGACCGGGGCGAGCGGCTTCGGAAGGTGGTCGGTGAGGGGCGCGAGCCGGGTGCCGAGGCCGGCCGCCATGACGAAGGCCCTCACGAGGCGAGCGCGGCGGCGGGCCGGAAGGCGTACGGCGGGCGGTGCACGCCCTCCTCCGTGACGATGGCGCTCACGTTGGCCGCCGGTGTGACGTCGAAGGCGGGGTTGGCGGCCTGTGTCCCGGCGGGCGCGACGGGGACGCCGGCCACCGCCAGCACCTCCTGCGGGTCGCGCTCCTCGATCGGGATCTGGGAACCGCTCGCCAGCCCCGTGTCGACCGTCGAGCTGGGCGCCACGACGATCAGGGGGACGCCGTGGGCCCGGGCCAGCACGGAGAGGGTGTAGGTGCCCACCTTGTTGGCCACGTCGCCGTTGGCGCAGATCCGGTCGGCTCCCACGACCACCGCGTCCACCAGCCCGCGGGCGAACAGCTGCCCGGCGGCCGAGTCCACCACCAGCGTGTGGTCCACCCCCAGCTGCCCCAGCTCCCAGGCTGTCAGGCGGGCCCCCTGCAGGAGCGGGCGCGTCTCGGCCACCCACACGTGCAGGCCGGGGTCGTCGTCAGCCGCGTGCCGGATCAGGGCCAGCGCGGATCCGTGGCCGCCGCAGGCCAGCGGCCCGGCGTTGCAGTGCGTGAGGACGCGCGCTCCGCGGGCGAGCAGGGCCGCGCCGTGCGCGCCCATCCGCCGGCCGCGTTCGACCTCGTCCTCCTGGATCCGCGCGGCCAGGGCGGCCAGGCGCTCCCGCACCTCGGCCGGCGTCCCGCCGGGCGCGCGCGCCGCATCCGTCTGCTCCAGGCCCCAGACGAGGTTGACGGCCGTGGGCCGCGAGCCCGCCAGGAGCGCGCGGGACCGGTCGAGCTCCGCGTCGAATCCCTGGTCGGACGCCCGCTCCGCGGCCAGCGCCATGCCCATGGCGGCCGCCACCCCGAGGGAGGGCGCGCCGCGCACGGCGAGCTCGCGGATCGCCTCCACGAGCTCATCCACCGTGGCGCAGCGGCGCTCCACCCGCGCGGCGGGAAGGCGGGTCTGGTCGAGCAGGACGACGGCGCCCGGCTCGAGCCGGATGACGTCGCGCGGCTGGATCAGGTGCCCTGGTCCCAGGACGCGAGGTACGCCGCCTGCGTGCTCGTGAGCACGTCGATGTCGATGCCGAGGCGACGCGAGCTTGAGGCGGGCGATCTCCTCGTCGATCTCGCGGGGCACGACGTAGACCTTGCGCTCGAGCGTGCCGGCGTTCTGCACGGCGAACTCGGCCGAGAGGGCCTGGTTGGCGAAGGACATGTCCATGACGGCGGCGGGGTGGCCCTCGGCCGCGGAGAGGTTGACCAGCCGTCCGTCGGCCAGCAGGTACAGGCGCCGCCCGTCGGCCAGGGTGAAGCGCTCGACGTGCTCGCGCACCGGCGACCGCTCGGTGGAGGCCGCCTCGAGCGCGGGGATGTCGATCTCCACGTTGAAGTGGCCCGGTGTTGGCCAGGATGGCGCCGTCCTTCATCACGTCGTAGTGCTCACGGCGCAGGACGTCGCGATCGCCGGTGGCGGTGCAGAAGATGTCGCCGATGGCCGCGGCCCGCTCCATGGGCAGGACCTCGTAGCCCTCCATGGTGGCCTCGAGCGCCGCGCAGCGGGTCGACCTCGGTGATCACGACCCGCGCGCCCATCCCCCGCGCCCGCAGGGCCAGGCCCTTGCCGCACCAGCCGAAGCCGGCGACCACGAACACGCGCCCGGCGAGGAGGACGTTGGTGGCCCGCACGATCCCGTCGATCGTCGACTGGCCCGTGCCGTAGCGGTTGTCGAACAGGTGCTTGGTCTGGGCCTCGTTGACGGCGATGACCGGGAAGCCCAGCACGCCGTCGGCCTCCATCGAGCGCAGGCGGATGACGCCCGTCGTCGTCTCCTCGGTGGCCGCGATGATCTCGCCCAGGCGGTCGCGGTGCTTCGCGTGCAGGACGCCGATGACGTCGGCGCCGTCGTCCATCGTGAGCTGCGGGCGGTGCTCGACCGCGGCCTCGATGTGCGCGTAGTAGGTGTCGTGGTCCTCGCCCCGGATGGCGAAGACGGGGATGCCGTAGCGGGCCACCAGGGCCGCGGCCACGTCGTCCTGCGTGGAGAGCGGGTTCGAGGCACAGAGGACGACGTCCGCTCCGCCCGCCGCGAGGGTGCGCATCAGGTTGGCCGTCTCGGTCGTGACGTGCAGGCAGGCCGAGATGCGGCGGCCCTCGAGCGGCCGCTCGCGCTCGAAGCGCTCGCGGATGGCGGCCAGCACCGGCATCTGCCGGTCGGCCCACTCGATGCGGCGCACGCCCTCGTCGGCGAGCCCGAGGTCCCTGACATCGTGCTTCTGCCCCGTGGCGTCGAGGGCGGAGGTCATACGGCGTCCTTCCTGGAGGGAGTCGACTCGCCATCGTAACCGCGCCGCAGGGTCCATACCGTCACCGGATTGGCGTAGCCGAGCGCCCGGTTGAGGGCGACCATGTCGTCGTTCGCGGCGGCGTTGGAGGTGAGGATGGTGGCCAGCCCAGCCGCCCGGGCCAACCGGATGGTGTGCAGCTTGGCCAGGCGGGCGAGGCCGCGCCGTCTCACGTCTGGGTGCGTCGCCGTCATCATGTTCTCCCCTCGCCCGGCGGCCCTGTCCGCCCCGACGAAGGCCAGGGCCACGGGCCGGTCGCCGGCCATCACCACGACGCTGATCTCGAGGTCGAGGTGGGGCCGCTCGATCACCCGGCGGCGCCACCCCTCGCGGGGTCAGGGGCCGGCGCGGCTCCTCGCCCGGACGTGACCGCGCCGCCTCCCACAGGGCATGAAGGTCCGCTTCCCGCTCGATCACCTCGGCCAGGGAGACGACCCGGAATCCCTCTGCCTGTCGGGACGCGTCGAGCGCGTCGAGACCGGAGAGATCGGTCACCGACGGGTCGAGCGACCAGTACACGTCCGCCTCGTGCCGGGCGAAGCCGCGCCGCTCGAGGAAGCCGAGGCTCTCGGCGGTGTCCTCCGCCTCGACATCCACCGCTTCCGGGGCGAGCTGCGCCAGGCTGGCCCAGCAGGCCGCGAGCAGTGCGCGCCCCAGCGCCACGCCCCCGCCACTCGGGGTCCACCGCGCCGTCGATGATGCCCATGCCGGCGCGGTTGGATCGCCAGGCAAGGGCGAGACCGACCAGTCGAGAGCCCTCGACCGCTCCAAGCGCGGCCAGCGGAGACTCGGGCCCGGGTACCAGGTAATGCCGCACGAGCTCCGCCGTCCACAGCCGGTGACGGGAAGAGCCGCCGGCCGAGAGCCGTGGCTGCCTCGACGTCGCCGTCCGTGAGGCCCCGGACGACTACCGCTCCGCCAGCTCCCGTTTCAGGGCCTCCAACCGCTCGATGGGGAAGGGGTCGACGCCGGCGGCCACGGCCGCGTGCACCGACACGCAGTCGCCGAAGGCCACGAGCGACAGGGCGCGCGCGGTGCGCGAGCTTCCCCGTCCCTCGAGGATCTCGGTCAGACCGGCGTCGCCGCCCACGATCTCCGCCGTCCGCCGGACCGTCTCGCGCAGGCGGGGCGAGTCCGCCGGGTCCGTGAGGAACACGGCCGCGTGCTCGCCGCCGGCGCGGGCCACGCCGGCCCAGCCCTCGATCTCGTTGTGCGCCAGCTCGGGGATGCCGGCGTAGGAGGCGGGCATCTTGGCGTTCTCGTTCAGCTGGGTCTTCCAGCGGCGGGCGACGGCCTCGAGCGTCCCGGCCCCGCCGATCCAGGCGGTCGCCCCGGCGAGGGCGCGGCCGAGGTCCCTGGCCTCAACCCCGCCGCCATCGGCCGCGGCGTCATCGCACGCGGCCGCCGCCTCCTCGAGCTCGGCGGCCACGCCCGGGATCACGCCGTTGTGCTCGAGCGTCACGGCCACGGCCGCGAACAGGCGGCCCAGGGCCACGCGCGGGAGGAGACCCCCGGCCACCGCCACCGCGTCTCCACCGCCCTCGCGGGCGAGCACGGACAGGTCGCCCCCGGCGCTGACGGCCACGAGCCGGATTCCGCGCTCGACGGCGCGGCGGCCGCAGGCCAGCGTCTCGGCCGTCTTCCCGCTGTAGGAGACGGCCACCAGCAGGTCGCCCGGCCCGAGCCAGCCCGGCGGCGTGTCCCCGCGAACGACCACGGCGGGCACCCGCGCAGCGTCGCCCCACAGGGCCAGGGCCAGATCGGCCCCGATGGCCGAGCCCCCGAGCCCGGCCAGGGCCACGGCGCGCGGCGGTTCCCGCTCGGGCAGCTGCTCACGCACGGCGGCGGCGGTCTCGCGGATCTGGCGGCCGAGCCCGGCGACCTCGGCCAGCATGCGCTCCCCGGCCTGGCTCACGGCGCGACCACGGCCAGCGGCCCGACGCTCGTCCCGGCGGCCACGCGGGCCGTTCCACCGACGATCGACCCGAGGACGACGCAGCCGGCCATGACCTCCGAGCCCGGATGGAGGACGGAGTCGGCCACGCGGCTGCCCTCCCCCACGCGGCTCCCCGGCCCGACGGCCGCGTTCGGTCCGATCACGCAGTCCGCGCCCACGACGGCGCCGGCGCCGATCCAGACCGGCGGGTCGAGGACGACGCCGGAGGCGATCTGGGCGCCCGGCTCGATCGTCACCGCACCGGCCTCGAGCCGGCTGCGCATGGCCCCGGAGAGGAGGTCGCGATGCGCGGCGAGGTAGCTCTCGGGCGTGCCCACGTCCAGCCAGTAGCCCTCGAGCTCGAAGGCGTACAGGCCATGTCCCACGAGGCCGGGGAAGATCTCGCGCTCGATCGACACCGCCCGGCCGGCGGGGACCGCCTCGAGGACCTCGCGCTCGAGCACGTACGCGCCCGCGTTGATGCGGTTGCTGGGCGCCTCCTCGCGCGACGGCTTCTCCACGAACGACCGGACCGCCCCGTCGGGCGCGGTGTCCACCACGCCGTAGCGGCTCGGGTCCTCGACGGCGACGAGGGCGATGGTGGCGCTTGCTCCGACCGCCCGGTGACGCTCGACGAGCACGCCGAGATCCATGTCCGAGACGATGTCGCCGTTCAGGGCGAGGAACGGCCCCTCGATGCCGCCCGCCTCGGCGGCGAAGCGGATCGCCCCCGCCGTCCCGAGCGCCTCCTCCTCGACCGCGTACTCGAGCGCGCAGGCCGCCCAGGCGCTCGCCGCCCGACCCGAACTCGGCCTCGATGGCGTCGGGCAGGAAGCCGCAGCTCAGCACCGCCCGCTCGATCCCGGCGAGCCGGAGCTGGTCGAGCAGGTAGGCCGAGCACGGGCCGGTCCACCAGCGGAAGGACGTGCTTCGGGCGCTCGTTGGTCAGCGGCCGCAGACGGGTCCCGAGCCCGCCCGCGAGGACGACGGCGTCCACGGCGCTAGGCCTCGGCGGGAACGGCGGGCGCGGCTCGGCCGATGCCCTCGTAGGTGAAGCCGGCGGCGGCGCACCGCGTGCGGGTCGAGCAGGTTCCGCCCGTCGATGAGGATCGGGCGTCCGATGCGCCGGCGCAGCGAGCCGTCGAGCACCGGCGCCGCGAACTCGGGCCACTCGGTGACGATGACGAGCGCGTCCGCCCCGTCGGCCGCGTCCAGCGGCGACGGCGAGATCTCGACCTCGGGCGGCAGCGCCGCGCTGGCCCCGACCACCGGGTCGTAGGCCGTCACCGTGGCGCCCTCGGCGATGAGCCGGGCGGCCAGCACGATGCTCGAGGCCTCGCGCATGTCGTTGGTATCGGGCTTGAAGGCCAGTCCCCACAGGGCGACGTGCTTGCCCCGGAGCGAGCCGAGGTGGCGCTTGAGCTTGCCGATGACCCGCCGCTTCTGCAGCTCGTTGACCTCGATGACCGAGGAGAGCAGCTGGAAGTGGTAGCCCGTGTTGCCGGCGAGCTGCTTCAGCGCGGCCACGTCCTTGGGGAAGCACGACCCGCCGTAGCCGACGCCCGGGCGCAGGAAGCTCGGCCCGATGCGCCGGTCGAGCCCCATCCCGCGCGCCACCTCGTCGACGTGCGCGCCGACCTCCTCGCACACGTTCGCGATCTCGTTGATGAACGAGATCTTGGTGGCCAGGAACGCGTTCGAGGCCAGCTTGATCATCTCCGCCGAGGCCACGTCCGTGACCAGGATGTCGTCGGTCAGGGCCCCGTACAGCGAGCGCACGCGCTCACCCACCGCCGGGTCGTCCGTGCCCACGATGACGCGGTCGGGATGCGTGAAGTCGTGGATCGCGCTCCCCTCGCGCAGGAACTCCGGGTTCGCGCCGTAGGCGATGGACTCCAGGCCGCGCGAGTCGAGCTCGTAGCGCAGCTTCCGGCCCGTGCCCACGGGCACGGTCGACTTCATCACCAGCAGGGCCCCGGTCGCGGCCGGGGGCAGCGCCTCGAGGACCCGGTGCACGCGCGACAGGTCGGCGTCCCCCGAGCGCGTCGGCGGCGTGTCCACGCACACGAAGGCCACGCGGGCAGAGGCGAAGAGCTCCGCCAGGTCGAGCCCGAAGTGCAGGCGCTCGCGATTGCGGGCCACGAGCTCCGGCAGCCCGGGCTCGTGCAGGTCCACCTGGCCGCGGCGCGAGGGCGTCGACCAGCGCCCTCGTTGACGTCGACGCACCAGACCTCGTGGCCCAGGTCGGCGAAGCACGCGGCCGTGACGAGACCGACCCACCCGACGCCGATGACGCCGAGCGGCTCGCGCGCCCCCTCGCTCATCGTCCTGGCACCGGCCGCAGGCTGCGGGCGATGGCCACCATCGTCTTGTTGGTCAGGTCGTCGGTGAGGGAGTTCGTGATCCACACCACGGAGCCGCCGTTGATCACGGCGATGCGGTGGAGGTTGCCGCCGTTGTAGTAGAGCTGCCAGCGCCGCTGCCGGTGGTCGACGCCGGTCACCAGGCGCGTCTCGGTGGGCGAGTCGAGCACCGGGGCGTTCGTCCAGCTGGTCCACTGCACGCCGAAGGTGTTGTGGGAGCCGTACGCCCCGGAGAGGTACGCGCGTGAGGTGGAGGGCCTTGCCGTGGTCCGTGATCCGGTACGCCCGGAACGGGGCGCCGGTCTGGGTGAAGTACGGGTCGCCGTAGGTCGTGCCGACGGGCATCTGGGACGGGTAGAGGATCGGGAAGCCGAGCCAGCGCTGCTCCTGGCGGTACTTGCCGCCGTAGGCAGGTGCCGCGCCCATCGGCGACGCCGCCTCGGACGGGGGCGCCTTCTGGGACGGCGTGTTGGCCAGGGTGAGCTGCCCGTTGTAGGTCGTCCCGAGCACGACGATCACGTCGGCCTGGGAGGTCAGGCTCTTGAGCGCGGCCGGCGCGGCGCCCAGGTCGCTGTCCAGGACCGCCTTCTGCAGGACCGAGGCGGAGCTCTTCACGGCGGGCGACCCGCTCGTGTAGTAGATCGCCGAGTGGTACTGCGGCCCCGGCGTGGAGCTGCCGCTGCTGGGGAGGTTGCCGTAGTTGGCGAGCTTGTACCCCGCCGCCTGGAGGCGGACCTTGGTCTCGCGCGCGATGCCCGCCACCTGGGAGCCGTTCAGGACCAGGACGCGCAGGCGGGCCGGCGGCACGGCCGGGGCGGCCTTCTTGACCGTCTGCTTGGCCCCGACGGCCTTGCCGCCCACGTCGCGCGCCGACAGGATCTTGCCGGCGCCCACGTCCGGGTTCACGAACTGGTTGACGGCCGTCTGCACCTGCCCCGACGAGGCGTAGACGTACTGCCCGCCGGTGCTGTTGTTGCCGCCGTCCCCGGAGAGGCGGACCTGCACGATGTTCGAGTGCGGGATGTCCGCCACCGTGCGGGCGTAGCTCAGCATCTTCTCGGGGCCGACGCTTCCGCCGCTGGCCGTGACGATCTTGACGTTCTTCTTGGCGATGTTGGCCAGATCGATCACGTTCGTGACGATGCTGGTGAGGTTCAGGCGCTTCTTGAACTCGCGCAGGAAGGTCTGCTGGCGCGCCAGGCGGTAGATGTCCGAGTCGGTGTGCCGGTAGCGGGCGAAGGCCAGCGCCTGGCTCCCCTTGAGGAGCTGGTACCCCGGCTGCAGGTCGATGTTCGCGTAGTCGGTCGAGGCGCTGCCGTTGTTGACGTTGTAGTAGCGGCGGTCGACCTCGACGTAGGCGCCGCCGAAGGTGTTCACCGTCTGGATGAATCCCCGGAAGTTGATGGGGATGAGGTAGTTGATCGGGATGTGGAGCAGGTTCTCCACCGTCTGGAGGGCCAGCGTGGGGCCGCCGGTCAGGCCGCCGTCCGCATACGCGGAGTTGATCTTGCCCTGGCCGTGCCCCGGGATCGTCACGAACAGGTCACGCGGGAGGGAGAGGAAGCTCATGGTCTTGGCCTGCGGGTCCAGACGGACGAGCAGGAGCGTGTCCGAGCGCGACGGTGAGTTCCCGTCCGAGTAGCGGTGGTCGTAGCCCAGGATGAGCGCCGTCACCGGCGCGGTGTCGGCCGGGGGCAGGCTCAGCAGGCCGCTCCGCTGGGCGCGCTGCAGCTCCGGGTTCTTGGACAGGTCCGTGAGCGACTGGATCGGCTGCAGGACCTTGAAGTACAGGAGCGCGCCCGCCGCGACGATCGCCACCAGGAGCAGCGTCCCGATGGTCAGGAGCGCGATCTTGAGCTTCCCGCGCTTCTTCTTCGGGCGGCGCGCCTTGTAGACGACGATGCGGTGCGCCGACCCGTTGAGGGAGCCGTTGACGGTGCCGTTTCCGGCCGCCGCGGCCTCGGGAGTGGCCTGCTCGGGCGCCTCGGACGCCGGGGCCTCGGGGGGTGCGTGCTGGTCGGTTGCCACAGGGAATGCGAAGACGCCCCGAGGGACCGGGGCGCTGGCGGAGTCTAGCCCAGGTGGGCGGACAGCCCCCGGTTCGACGTCAGGGCGTCCGTGCCTCTACCGATGCGCGCCGGGCGGAGAAGTAGATGGCGCTCGGATGGTGCACGACGATGGCGATCGTGGTCTGCTCGGGCACGAACTGGTACGCCTCCGTGAGCTCGACGCCCAGCGCCGCGGCGGGCTCGCCGAGCAGCGCCACGGCGAGCTCGTGGGCCTCGAGATCGGGGCAGGCCGGGTAGCCCCAGGAGTACCGCCGGCCGTGTCCCGCCGGCAGGCCGAGGTCGGCCAGGACGCGCCCGTGCACGACCTCCGCCAGGCCCTCCGCGGCCTCCACCGCCAGCCCGTGGGCGAAGAAGGCCTCGGAGTACTCGCCGGCCGCCTGCAGCGCGTCGACGTGGGCCGTGGCCGCGGGCCCGACCGTGACCAGCTGAAGGGCCACCACGTCGGGGCCGTCGTCGTCCTCGACCTCGTGGAAGTAGTCGGCGATGCACAGGCGGTCGTGCCCCTCCTGGCGGGGGAAGGAGAACCGCCCCCGCTCACCGGCGCCGTCGGCCTCGAGGATGACCAGGTCCTCGCCGTCGGCCGCGGCCCGGAAGAAGCCGTAGCAGGCGCGCGGGGTGATCCATCCCTGCTCGATGGACTCGGCCTCCATCCGGCGCCGGCGCGGCTCGAAGTCGTCGCGCAGGAGCGCGGTCCAGGCGTCGCCCCGCACGCCCTTCCCGCCCCACGAGAGCTTGTACAGCGACTTCTCGTCCATGGAGGCGAACATCTCCGCCGGATCGATGCCCTCGACCGGCCGCACGCCGAGGAACGCGGGCTTCGGCACGGCCACGCGCGGCAGCTTCTCGCGGCCGCCCGGGCCCTCCGAGACGGAGCGCGCCACCGGGCGGCGAGGCTCGTCCCGCGCCTCCTCGGCCTCGGCCACCCGCTCGGCGTACAGGCTGGCGCGGGTCTCGGGCACCACGATGGCCTCCATGGTGTCCAGGCCCTCGAAGGCGTCCCGGCAGTAGAAGAGGCCGCCGTCGTAGGGCGTGCCGTCCTCGAGGAAGGTGATCCGGCGGCCGAACGAGCGGTTGATGGCGGCGCCCCCGACGAGGACGGGGTAGTCGAGGCCGCGGAGGGCCAGCTCCGCCAGGCACAGCGGCATCTGCTTGGAGGTGGACACGAGCAGGGCGGAGAGCCCGATGGCGTCGGCCCCGACCTCGAGGGCCTTGTCGATGATGGCGTTGACCGGCACCTGCCGCCCGAGGTCGTGGACGGTGAAGCCGTTGTTGGCCAGGATCGTCCCCACGAGGTTCTTGCCGATGTCGTGCACGTCGCCGAAGACCGTGGCCAGCACGACCACGCCCTTGGTGTGGCCCTCGGCCACGTCGAGGTAGTTCTCGAGGTGGGCCACGGCCCGCTTCATCACCTCGGCCGACTGCAGGACGAAGGGCAGGATCAGCTCGCCTGCCCCGAAGCGGTCGCCGACGTCCTTCATGGCCGGCAGGAGCACGTTGTTGAGGACGTCGACCGCCTCGTCGTTCGCCCGCTGCCCGCGCTCGTCGAGAGCTGCGTCGATGTCGTCCTCGATCCCGTCGCGCACGCGGTGGAGGATCTTGAGGTGGATGCGCTCGTCGACGGTGGTGTCGGCGAAGCGATCGGCCGCCGCCTGGGCGGGCACCTGCTCGCGGTTCTCGAAGTGGTCGATGAGCCGCGGGAGGGCGTCCTCCCGCCGGTCGAAGATGAGGTCCTCGGCCAGCGTCCGCTCCTCGTCGCTGATCTCGGACGCCCCGAGGACGTGGGCCGGGTTGACCATCGCCAGGTCGAGGCCCGCCTCCACGGCGTACTGGAGGAAGACCGAGTTCAGGACCGCGCGCGCGGCCGGGGGCAGCCCGAAGGAGAGGTTCGACACGCCGAGCGAGGTCCACACGCCGGGCAGCTCGCGCTTGATCTCGCGGATCCCATCGAGTGTCTCGATGGCCGACCGGCGCCACTCCTCCTCGCCCGTGGCCAGCGTGAACGTGAGGGCGTCGAAGATCAGGTCCTCCGGCCGCAGCCCGTACTCGCCCACGCAGATGCGGTGGATGGCGCGCGCGACGCGGAGCTTCTCGGCCGCCGTCTTGGCCATGCCCTCCTCGTCGATGGTCAGGGCCACCACGGCCGCGCCGTGCCGGACCGCCAGGGGAACCACCGCCTCGATGCGCCCGCGGCCGTTCTCCATGTTGATGGAGTTGATGATGGACCGCCCCGGGCTCGTCTCCAGCGCCGCCTCGAGCGCGTCGAGCTCGAGCGTGTCGATCATGAGCGGCGCCTCGACGCCCATGGACAGGCGCTTCGTCACCTGGCGCAGCTGCTCGGCCTCGTCGGGGCGCTCGGTCAGGGCCACGCACACGTCGAGAACGTGGGCGCCGCCCTCCACCTGCTCGCGGGCCACCTGCAGGACGCCGTCGTAGTCGTCGGCCAGGACGAGCTCCTTGACCCGGCGGGACCCCTGGGTGTTCACGCGCTCGCCGACGATGAGCGGCCGCGGGCGCTGGTCCAGGGAAACCGCGCGCATGGCGGAGGCGACCAGGGGCTCGGGCCGCGGGCGGCGGATCTTCCGGCCCGCCTCGCCGACCGCCTCCGTCAGCGCCTCGATGTGCTCGGGCGTGGTGCCGCAGCAGCCCCCCACGACGTTCGCCCCGAAGTCGGTCACGAACGCCGACAGCCTCGAGGCCATCTCGTCGGGACCCATCGGGTAGCGCGCCTGGCCGTCGACGTTCACCGGCATGCCGGCGTTGGGGATGACCGAGACGGGGCGGTCGACGTTCTCGCACAGCCACCGCACCGGCTCGCGCAGGTGCTCGGGGCCGACCGAGCAGTTGAGGCCGATCACGTCGGCCCGCATGGCCCGCAGGATCGTCCCGACCGCGGCGATGTCGGTGCCCAGCAGCATTCGGCCCGTCACGTCGAGCGCCACCTGGGCCTGGATGGGGACGCGGCGGCCGGCGAGCTCGAAGGCCAGCCGCGATCCGTGGATGGCCGCCCGGAGCTCGAGGATGTCCTGCATCGTCTCGATGATCAGGAGGTCGGCGCCGCCGGTGATCAGCCCCTGGGCCTGGCGGCAGAAGATGTCCGCGAGCTCGGCGAAGCCGATGGCCGAGAGGGTCGGGTCGTTGCCCGACGGGCAGCATCCCGGTCGGGCCCATCGAGCCGGCCACGAAGCGCGGGCGCCCCGGCGCCTCGTACTCGTCGGCGGCCTCGCGGGCCAGCCGCGCGGCCTCGCTGTTGATCTCGAACGTGGCCTCGTCGAGCCCCCACTCCTCGAGCTTGAGCGACGACGCCTGGAAGGAGTTCGTCTCCAGCACGTCCGCTCCGGCCTCGAGGTAGCCGCGGTGGATGTCGCCGATGAGATCGGGGCGGGTGAGGGTGAGGTAGTCGTTCGCACCCTCCTTGCCACCGAAGTCGCCGGCGCTGAGGCCGGCGTCCTGGATCATCGTGCCCATCGCCCCGTCGAAGACGACGGTTCGCTGACGGGTCAGCTCGAGATAGAGATCGCTTCGGTTCACGTTCGCCTCCAAGTCATTGGGGGCGCCGGCTCTTTAGCGTGGTTTTCCGTGCTCGCAAGCCGCCGGCACAAATCGCTGCACGTGTTCTCAGGATACCCCGGGTCCCGATAATTCCCGCCCGTATTCATACGGCGTTCAGGCCCAGTCGGTCATGATGCGCCGCATCAGCGGACTCGGCCTGTACTTCGCCTTCCTCATCCCGCCTCTGATCATCGGGCTGGTGGTGCAGGCGCGGCTCAAGCGGGTCGTGTCGGAGAACTCCCAGATCGCCGTGGCCAGCGGCCTCACCGGGGCGCAGGTGGCACGGGCCATCCTCGATCAGAACGGGCTCCACGACGTGCCCGTGCAGGCGGCCAAGGGCGGCGCCCTCTCCGACCATTACGACCCGCGCAGCCGGACCGTGAACCTGTCCGAGGCCGTATTCGATCAGCGCTCCCTTGCTGCGACTGCGATCGGCGCCCACGAGGTGGGCCACGCCATTCAGCACGCCAAGGCCTACACGCCGATGCAGGTGCGCTCGGCCCTCTTCCCGGTCGTGGCCTTCGCCTCGAATGCGTGGCTGTTCCTGCTCTTCATCGGAGCCTTCGCCAACGCCCTTGGCCTGGTTACGTTCGCCCTGATCCTCTACGCGGCGGTCGTGCTCTTCCAGTTCGTCACCCTGCCGGTGGAGCTCAACGCCTCCTCGCGCGCCGGCGTGCAGCTGGCCAACCTGGGGCTCGTCACCTCGGGCGAGCAGCGGGGCGTCAAGCAGGTGCTCGGCGCGGCGGCGTGGACGTACGTGGCCGGCGCGCTGGCCGCCCTCACGCAGCTCCTCTACTTCCTCCTGATCTTCTTCGGCGGCCGGCGCTAGCTGGGCAGCTCGGGCGTCGCCGGCTCCTGCTCGGCGTGGGGGTCGGAGAAGCTCGGGTAGCTGTCGGTCAGCAGTCCGAGGTACGCGTAGGAGCGGACGCGGAAGCGCAGGGTGAGCTCGATGAACGAGTGCAGGCCGTGGATCGACCGTGCGGTGATCACGATCACGAGCCACAGCAGGACGCTCATCGCGGTGGCGGCGATGTTCAGCAGGTAGTCGGCGATGCCGGCCGGGATGAAGAGGATGAGCCGGAACAGCGTTGTCAGGCGCGACTGCCGGCCGGGCTCCTCGAGTGTGAGCCCTACCGGGCGATAGGGCGCGGTGCCGCCGAAGGGCGGGAAGTCATCGCACAGCAGCGCCAGCCAGGCGTGCACGCGGGTCGCGTAGACGATGTACCAGACCGAGAAGCGCCGCAGCCCCCGCGGGTAGCGCGCCGTGATGAGGATCGCCACCCAGGCGATGATCGTGACCACGTACTCCGCGATGCCGACCACCGCCAGGACCACGATGTGCGGGATGGCCAGGATCAACCGGAAGAACGTGGTCAGCCGGCTGCGCTCGGGCTGCCACACGACGTCGAACTGCACCGGATGCACGACTGCTCCTCCTCGGACTGGGCCGCCTCGATGAGGCTAGTCGATCGAGCGGCATCCCCTCTTCCGCGGCCGCCGCGATCCGTGCAACTCTGAGAGCGTGACCGTCACCACCCTCGGAGATGCCCTGCGCCTGCTCGGGCTGCCGCTCGATGCCACCATCGACGAGCAGATGCTCGTCGGCGCCTACCGTGAGGCGGCACGCGAGCACCATCCCGACGCGGCCCCCGAGGGCGAGCGCGAGGCGCAGACCGAGCGGATGCTGGCCATCAACCTGGCCCGCGACGTCGTGCGCTCGCACCTCGAGCGCCTGGGCGCGGAGCCCTTCGCCTCCTTCCAGCCCGTCGGTGACGGCCCCGGACCCGGCCTGTTCTGGGACGTCACGTCTGACGACCTGGCCTCGCTGGGCATCCGCTGGAACCCGAACGCCACCCGCATCCCTTGGGCCGCACGCGTCGACGCCGCCCGGCGGGCGACATTCGTCGTGCCCGGCGACCAGGTGACGGTCGAGGAGAACGGCATCGCCCGTGACGGGCGCGTGGCCGCGTTCGACGAGAGCACGCGCGTCGGTCTGCGCACGTCGCTCCACGGCATCCCGGTCGAGGTGCGGCGCGTCGGCATGGACGTCGAGTTCCTGGACGGCGAGCTCCGCACGGTGGACGCCGGAGACGTCATCGCCTCCGGGTGGCACTGTCCCGTCTGCCTGCGCACGAGCCCGCGCGGGCTGCCGCGCACGCGGCCATGCCCCCGGTGCCTGCGCCGCTTCCGCGACAGCTATCCACGGTGGCGGGAGCAGGCGACCACCATCGCCCGCCTGCGCCGCCGCCTCGAGCGCCTTGGCCGCGAACCGGCCGACTTCACCCCGCGGCGGTTCCCGCGCTTCCGCGAGCTGGAACAGACCCTGGCCGACCTGCGGGCGCGGGCCGACTCGTTGCGCGAGACCCGCGCGGCGCTCCAGGCCGCCCTCGACCAGGCCGAGGCGGACGAGCAGCTGGCCGTGCTGCGCGCCGGCCGGGCCCGCACCGAGGACGGGGCGCGCCGCCGGCGCCGCGAGCGCGCCCGACACGCCACTGAGGCGACCCGTGCGCGCACCGCCATCGCCGCCCTGGACGCGGATCTCGACGCCAATGCGGAGCGCGCTGCAGCGCTCGGCTCGGAGCGCGACGAGCTGGAGCGCACGCTCCGGGTGCGGCACGAGGCGAGCGTGCGCGCCCGCGAGGCCACTGCGGATCGGCGGGCCCGGGACCGACAGGAGGCCGAGCGTGATCTGCGGCGAGCCGAGATCGAGCTGGCCGCTCTGAACCCGGACGCACCCGCGCTGGTGGACGCGTTCGAGGCCTGGGGCCAGTCGCCCGAACGCTGGCTGTCATAACGGGGGAAACCAGGTTTCCCCCGTTGGCCCCTCTTTTCCGGGGCCTGCCGTTTTAGGAGCGAAGCCATCGCGGGTGACGGGGCACAACCTGTGGCTTCGGCGCGCCGGCGAAGCCGGCACACCGACGCGAGCCTCCGGCTGGCACGGCTAGCGAGAGCGGCTTAGACCCGGCCCGCCACGCGGAGCCGGTTCTCGGCGTCCTCGAGGTCGAGGCGCGCCCGGTGGGCGTCGATCTCCTCGTCCTGCTCGGCCGCCTCGAGACGGGCCTGCGCGTCGTCCCGCGCCCGCTCGGCCGCGGCCACGTCGATGGCGTCGGCCTTCTCGGCCGTGTCCACCAGGACCCAGGCGATGTCCTTCTCCACCCTGAAGTAGCCGTGCCCGGTGGCGAAGGTGATCCACTCGTCCTCCCCGGGGCGCTGGATGCGCGTCTCTCCGGGATCGAGGCGGGCCACCAGGGGCTGGTGCCGCGGCAGGGCGCCGAGCTCGCCATCCGCGCCCGGGACGATGACCATGCGGGCCTCGTCCACGAACACCGGTCCCTGCGGCGTCACGAGCTCCACGTTCAGGACGTGCGTCTCGTCGCGTTGGGCCATCAGCCGGCCCGGTCGGCCGCCGCCGTCGCCGCCTCGGGCTCACCCTCCGGCTGCTCGGCGCCCTCGGGCTGGCCGTCGGCCTGCTCCTCGCCCTCGCCCTCCTCGCCTTCGGCCGTCGCTGCCGGCTCCTCGCCGCCCATCTCACGGGCGGCCTCGACCGCGTCGTCGATCGTCCCCACCAGGAAGAAGGCCTGCTCGGGCAGGTCGTCGTGACTGCCCTCGACGAGCTCGCGGAACGAACGGATGGTGTCCTCGAGCGGGACGTACTTGCCCGGGCGGCCGGTGAAGGCCTCGGCCACGAAGATCGGCTGGGAGAGGAAGCGCTCGATCCGGCGGGCCCGCTGCACGATCACCTTGTCCTCGTCCGAGAGCTCGTCCATGCCGAGGATCGCGATGATGTCCTGCAGGTCCTTGTAGCGCTGCAGGATCCGCTGCACCGACGTCGCCACCTCGTAGTGCTCGTCCGAGACGATGCCCGGCTGGAGGATCCGCGAGGTGGAGTCGAGCGGGTCGACGGCCGGGTAGATGCCCTTCTCCGAGATCGAGCGCGAGAGCACCGTGGTGGCGTCGAGATGGGCGAAGGTGTTCGCCGGCGCGGGGTCGGTGAGGTCGTCGGCCGGCACGTAGATGGCCTGCACCGAGGTGATCGAGCCGCGGTGGGTCGAGGTGATGCGCTCCTGGAGCTGGCCCATCTCGGTCGACAGGGTGGGCTGGTAGCCCACGGCGCTCGGCATGCGGCCGAGCAGCGCCGACACCTCGGAGCCCGCCTGGACGAAGCGGAAGATGTTGTCGATGAAGAGCAGCACGTCCTGGCCGCTCTCGTCGCGGAAGTACTCGGCCATCGTCAGGCCGGTGAGGCCGACGCGCAGGCGCGCTCCGGGCGGCTCGTTCATCTGGCCGTAGACGAGCGCCGTCTTGTCGATCACGCCCGACTCCGGTCATCTCGAGCCAGAGGTCGTTGCCCTCGCGCGTGCGCTCGCCGACGCCGGCGAACACCGAGAGGCCGCCGTGCTGGGTGGCGATGTTGTTGATGAGCTCCTGGATGAGCACCGTCTTGCCCACGCCGGCGCCGCCGAAGAGGCCGATCTTGCCGCCCTTGACGTACGGCGCGAGCAGGTCGATGACCTTGATGCCGGTCTCGAAGATCTCGGCCGTCGGCGTCAGGTCGTCGAACAGCGGCGGCTCGCGATGGATCGGCCAGCGCGCGGCCTCGGCCACCGCGCCGGCCTCCTTCTTGTCGATCGGCTCGCCCAGCACGTTGAAGATGCGGCCGAGCGTGGCCTCGCCGACGGGCACGCTGATCGGCGCGCCGGTGTCGTAGACGGCCGCTGCCGCGGGCCAGGCCGTCGGTGGCGTCCATGGCGACCGCGCGCACGCGATCGTCGCCCAGGTGCTGCTGCACCTCGGCCACCAGGATGCGCCCGTCACGCCGTCGTCGCCGGCGGCATCGGGATCTCGAGGGCGTTGTAGATCGCCGGCATGCCCTCGGGGAACACGGCGTCGAGGACGACGCCCTTGATCTCGACGATCGTGCCGGCTGGGCGGCTGTCGGCGGCCAACAGGAGCTCCTTGGGTCCGAGGGAGGCGGCCTCGCTGGACGGGGCGCGCGAGTGCCACGAAGGCTAGCCGATGGCGAGCGCCGCCAGAGACGGTTCTCGGCGTGTCCAAGCCATTCGCGCGCATCCGCGGCGGCACCGCGGACCGTTACAAGCTACTGGGCCGAGGACAGGTAGCGCAGGTGCATCGGCCGGCGCGGGACCGTCACGCGAACGTCGCTCGCGGAGGGCCGGTGGACGACGCCGGTGGCGTGCAGGAGGAACGAGGCCTCGCCGTCGACGACGCCGGGCGCGTTCGAGGCCACGGTGATGACCGGGGCCGAGCCGGCGGTCGTCGTGGGCGACCCGTGAGTCGACCCGGAGGCCACGACGATGCCGGCGACGAGCGCGGCGGCCACGCCCGAGGTGGCCAGAAGGGCCCGCAGCGGGATGCGGCGGCGGCGCCGGCCGGCGGTCTCGATGTCCGTCTCGGGCGACGAGGGCACGAACAGGTCGTGCGTCACCGCGGGCTCGGCCGTGCGCACCTGGAGGGCCAGGGACTCGGCCAGCGCGGCCCAGGCCCGGCACTCCGCGCACTCGGCCAGATGGGCGCGCATCGCCACCAGCTCCGAGCGCGTCGCCTCTCCGTCCACGGCGCTCGAGATCCACACGCGCGCGGCCCGGCAGCGCACGTCGAGGAGCGCCGGGTCGGACATCAGCCGGCCCGCCGAAGCGCGGCGAGATCGAGACCGTAGAGCGGCTGCGCGAACATCCCACCGATTCGTGACGTCGAAAGCACGGGAAAGTTTGCACGCCAGAGAACCGCCACGGGGGCGTCGTCGCGGACCAGGCTGAGGGCGAGCTCGGCGAAGGCAGCGGCCCGCGCCTCACCGCCGCGGCCGAGGGCCACGCGCACGCGATCGCTCAGGCCCGCCACGTCGAACCCCGCACCCGGGGGACCGCCCCCGGTGAGGCCGGCGGGGCCGAGCAGCCCGACCAGGACCGCGCGGGCATCGCCGTACGCGGGCGTGAAGTGGCTGAGGACCATGTCCACGGGCTCGTGCGCCGGCGGGGCCGCGACGCGCACCTCGATGCCCACGCGGCGCAGGTCGCGCACGATGACACGGGCTGCCGCACGGTCGGCCGGAGCAGCGACGAGCGTGGCATGGAAGGGCAGGCTCACGCCCGAGGACACCAGGAGCCGGTGCGCCAGGGCCCGGTCGGCGCGAAGCGGATACGGATCGGTGGCGCGGTAGCCGGGCATGGCCGGCGTCATGAGCCCGCTGGCCGGCACGGCCACGAGCGGGCCTCCCATCGCCCTGGCCACCGCAACGCGGTCGATGGCCAGGTTCACCGCCCGGCGAACCGTCGACTCCGCCAGGGGCGAGAGGGGCGTGCGGGCCTCGAAGCGCAGGACGGTGAGCTCGCCCGAGGCGAGGCCGGACGCGTGCGTGCCGGGGAGCGTCCCCAGCCGCCCGGGCGGGACGCCCAGGATGAGATCGCACGCCCGTGAGCGCAGGCAGCGGCGCGCGCCGGCCACCCCCAGGGCGCCGCGCACGTCGAACCCGGCGCCCCCGCCGCGGGCGCCCAGGAGGCTCGGGTCGTAGGCCGGGTTGGGCACCAGGCGGACCGCGTGCCCGGGCCGCACGGCGGCGACCCGGAAGGGGCCGGTGGCCGATCCCTGCCAGATGCGCGCCGTCCGGGGCGTCGGGCGCCCCCTTCTCGACCGGGCACGCGGCCGCGGTGGCCAGGCGGGCCACGAACGACGGGTCGCCGGCGCGCAGGTGGAAGAGAACGTCGTGCCCCTGCACCCGGACGCCGCGCAGGTGCCCGGCCCGGCCGCTCCGATAGGCGGCGGCGCCGGCCAGGTCGGCAAAGAGCCCGGCGTCGGGCGAGTGCGTGGCCGGGGAGAGGAGGCGCTCGAAGGTGGCCTGCACGTCGTGCGGCGCCGAGGGGCTTCCCGTCCGAGAACCGCAGGCCCGACTTCAGGGTGACGCGGAAGCTGCGGTCGTCCGCCGACACCCGGGGCAGGTCCCGGGCCAGGCCGGGGACGAGCGTGCGCCCTTCCGCGCCGGGAGCGTCGAGGTACGTGACCAGGGGCGTGCACACGGCCGCGGCGACGGACCGCCCGACGGTCGAGCCGATGAACGCCGGGTCGAGCAGCGGGACGGGCCTGGCCAGCCCGATGGTGATGACCGAGCCCTGAGGCGGCGGCGGGGTCGTGCCGGCGTCAGACGGTGGCGCGGCGCCCGACCCGCCACCGCAGGCGGAGGCCGCGAGGACGCCGGCGAGCACGATCGCGCCCGCCGCGATCCGGCGCGTCGTCCCCGCGCAGAAGACGCGCCTGCTCGGCCCGCGCCGCCAGCGCCGCGTCACGCGCGGCGAAGTCGACCGCTCAAACCCTGGACGAGACGAGGCTGGCGATCACGTGCCTCTCCTCCCATTCACAAGAGCGGATAACGGGTGTCGGCGAGCATGCCGAGCACGAGCACGACGACGCCGGTGAACATGAAGACCGCCGAGTTGTTGATCTTCTCGACCCGCTCCTCAGGGCTGGCCCAGTGCAGCTTGCGGTTGCCGAGCATCCCGCGCTGGTTGCCCTCGTTGACCCACACCGGCCCGCGGTTGCCGATGAAGAAGCCGGCCACCAGCAGGAGCGCGCCCACGACGTAGAAGGCCACCGAGACGGCGCGCGAAACCGGCGCGCCGCTCAGCAGGGCGCCGAGGAGGGCGAAGACGAGCGTGCCTCCGACGACCACGCCCAGGAGCATCAGGAAGCGGCGACCGGCCGAGAGGAGCATCGGGCTCATGATGTCAGTAAGTGGTGGCCGCCCCCGCCTCGGACACCGGCACCGCGCCGTTGCTCGTCACGACCCGCGGCTCCTCGGTGGAGCGGCGACGCATCTCGTCATGCGTGAGCGGCCAGCGCTCGAGCGGGAAGTGGCAGGCCGCCACGTGCCCATCGGCGCCGATCGGCGCGAGCGGCGGGTCGATGACGTCGCAGACGCCGTCCTTGTGGCGCGGGCAGCGGGGGTGGAAGTGGCACGCCGAGGGGGGGTTGATCGGGCTCGGCACGTCGCCCTCGAGCACGATGTGCTCGCGCTCCTTGGCCTTCGAGGGGTCGGGCACCGGGACGGCCGACAGGAGCGCGCCGGTGTACGGGTGGCGAGGCTCGACGTAGAGCGTCTCGCGCGTCGCCGTCTCCACCACACGCCCGAGGTACATGACCATGACGCGGTCGGAGATGTGGCGCACGACGTTCAGGTCGTGGGCGATGAACACGTAGGTGAGGCCGAAGTCGCGCTGCAGGTCCTTGAGCAGGTTGAGGATCTGCGCCTGGACCGACACGTCCAGGGCCGACACCGGCTCGTCGCACACGATCAGCTTCGGGTTGACGGCCAGCGCGCGGGCCACGCCGATGCGCTGGCGCTGCCCGCCCGAGAACTCGTGCGGGAAGCGGTTGTAGTGCTCCGGGTTGAGCCCGACGATGTCGAGCAGCTCCTGCACGCGGCGCTTGTTCTCGGCCGCCGTGCCCATGCCGTGGACCTCGAGCGCCTCGCCGACGATGAAGCCCACGCGCTTGCGCGGGTTCAGCGAGGCGTACGGGTCCTGGAAGACCATCATCATCTGCCGCCGGATCGGCCGCATCTGCTTGCGGCCGAGGTGCGTGATGTCGCGGCCCTCGAAGGTCACCTTCCCGCCGGTGGGCTCGAGCAGGCGCATGATGCAGCGGGCCATCGTCGACTTCCCGCAGCCCGACTCGCCCACCACGCCCAGCGTCTCGCCCTCCTTGACCGAGAAGCTCACGCCGTCGACGGCCTTGACGGCCGCGATCTGGCGCTGGAAGAAGATGCCCTGGGTGACCGGGAAGTGCTTCTTGAGGTCCTCGACGATCAGGAGGTCTTCGGCCACCTACACCGCCTCCGCCATCGTGCCGGAGAGGAGCTTGCGGGCCTCGCGCTCCTTGGTGGCGTCGTCGAGCAGGCACGCCTGGAAGTGGCCCGGGTCGGACGGGCACCGGCGCGAGCTCCGGGTCGATCGTCGGGCACTTGGCGAACGCGTACGGGCAGCGCGGGTGGAACCGGCACCCGCTCGGCGGCCGCAGCAGCGACGGCGGGACTGCCGGCGATCTGCACGCAGGCGATCTCGACGTCGTATCGAGCCGCGGCAGCGAGCCGAACAGGCCCCACGTGTAGGGGTGGCGGGGCTGGTTGAAGATGGCGTCCACGCTGCCGCTCTCCACCACCTCGGCCGCGTACATGACGATGACGTCGTCGGCGATCTCGGCCACCACGCCGAGGTCGTGCGTGATCATGATGATCGCGCTGCCGAACTCGGCCTGGAGCCGGTTCATCAGGGTCAGGATCTGCGCCTGCGTCGTCACGTCGAGCGCCGTCGTCGGCTCGTCGGCGATCAGCAGGTCGGGATCGTTGACCAGGGCCATGGCGATCATGGCCCGCTGGCGCATGCCGCCCGAGAACTGGTGCGGGTAGTCGTCGATGCGCTGCTCGGCGCGCGGGATGCCGACGGCCTTGAGAAGCTCCAGCGCGCGGGCCCTGCGCCTGGCGCTTGGAGACGTCCTGGTGCAGGCGGCACCGCCTCGGCGAGCTGCTTGCCGATGGTGTGCACCGGGTTCATGCGACGTCATCGGATCCTGGAAGATCATCGAGATCTCGTTGCCCCGGACCTTGCGCAGCTCCGACGGCTTCATGGTCAGCAGGTCGCGGTCCTTGAACAGCGCCTGGCCGGTGATGGTCGAGTTGCGCTTGGCGTTCAGCCCCATGATCGTCAGGCAGGTCACGCTCTTGCCCGACCCCGACTCGCCCACGATGCCGAGCGTCTTGCCCTTCTCGAGCGTGAAGGAGACACCGTCCACCGCCTTGACGATGCCGTCATCGGTGCGGAACTGGGTCCGCAGGTCGCGAACGTCGAGAAGGGTCATCAGCCGAGCCTGATTCTCGGGTCGATCCAGGCGTAGAGCATGTCCACGACCAGATTGAACACGATCACGCAGATCGCCCCGAACAGCGACGACGCCTTCGATGACCGGGAGGTCGTCGTTGTTGATCGCCTGCACCGCGGTGTACCCCAGTCCCGGCAGGCTGTAGACAGACTCCGTGAAGATCGCGCCGCCCAGCGCCAGCCCGATGTCCATGCCGAGCATGGTGACCACGGGCAGCATGGCGTTGCGCAGGATGTGCGAGCGCATGACCTGCCACTCGGGCGCGCCCTTGGCCCGGGCCGTGCGCACGAAGTCCTCGTTCATCGTCTCCATGACGTTGGCCCGGATCATCCGCACGTAGAGGGCGATGAAGAGGATCGCGAACGTGCACCAGGGCAGGATCAGATGTGAGAACCACGCCGTGAATCCGCCGCACTGGGTCGCCGTCCCGCCCGGAGAGGTTGCAGTACCCGGTGATCGGCGTCCACCCCAGCTTGTAGCCGAAGATGTAGGAGAAGATCAGCCCGAGCCACACCGGGTGGGCCGACACGCCGATGAGCACGAAGGTCATCGCCGTGCGGTCCATCAGCGAGCGTGGCCGCAGGGCCGAGAGGATGCCGACGGGGACGGAGACCAGCATCCAGAGGATGGCGCCGCCGAGCACGAGCGAGGCGGTGACCGGCGCCGCGGCAGCGATCTGGGAGTTGACCGACTGCCGGTTCTGGAACGAGAACCCGAGCGAGTGGTCGACCACGATCCGCTTCAGGAAGTTCCAGTACTGGATGTAGACCGGCTTGTCCGTCCCGAGGAAGTGCGCCGTCCGCTTGATGCCTTCGGGGGTCGGCGCGTGCCCCGCGTAGATCCGCGCCGGGTCGGTCGGGATGAGGAAGAAGATGACGTAGGTGACGATCGTGACGGCGAAGAACAGCACGATCGCCCAGAAGAACCGCCGGATCAGGTAGCGCCACATGGGTTTCGAGTGTGGGTCGGCCGGCCGAGACCGGAGGTGGAGAGGGGGCCGCCCGGAGCACGGTGCCGGGTGGCCGGATCCTCGACTGCGAGAGTACAGCACCCCTGAATTGCAGGGGGTTGGGCTTGTATGAAGGGCATCGAGGCTGCCGTTTGAACGGTCGAGGGGGCGCCGGCCTGGGCCGGCGCCCCCTCCGTTCAGGTGGTCCTCAGACCATCCATCGACCTAGCGCGGGCAGAGCGCCCCGAGGTCCATGGTGTAGATCGGCTGGTACACCTGGCACCCGACCTTGGCCGAGAAGAAGTCGCGCTCGTTGGCGTTCGAGCGAGCGGCCCACGGGACCGCGTTCTTCGTCAGGTTGGCGTCGAGCGCGGCGTAGGCCGTCGCGCGGGCGTTACCGCTCTTGTTGGCGGCCGCCTTGATCTGCTTCAGGTACGTCGGATCGGTGAAGTACGCGAAGTTGTTGTTGCCGGAGTCCTGCAGGTTCGAGCCGTCGAGCAGCACGTTGATGAAGTCGAACGGGTCGGCGTAGTCCGCCAGCCAGCCCTCATCGGCGATGTCGAACGGCTCGCCCCGCACGCCCTCCTTCGTGAACTGCACCGAGCGCTTGAACTGCTGGATGTGCACGTTGAACCCGATGGCGCCGAGGTTCGCCTGCAGGATCGCGGCCCGCTTCGGGCACGGGCCCGCGTCGCAGGTGTAGACCGTGACATCCTTGCCCTTGCCGTTGCCGGCGTTCACGAACTGCTGCGCCTTGGCGGTGTCAGGGCCGTTCAGCGGGTACTGGCTGACCTTCTTGAACCCGAGGATGCCCGGGGGCAGGATCTGGTCGCTCGTCTTGCCGGCGTACGCGCCCGACTGCTGGAGCAGCGTCCGGCGGTCGATGGCGTAGTTGACGGCCTTGCGCAGGTTGACGTTCGAGAACGTCGGGCGCGAGGTGTTGAGCGCCAGGTAGCTCGTCGACAGGATCGAGTTCACGAAGAACTGCTGCTTGTGAGCCTTGCCGAGCCTTCGACGTCGGGCCGAACTGGTTCCACAGGTTGGCGTACGCGGTCGGCGGCACGCCGTCACCGGCGTAGTCGGCCTGGCCGGCCTGGACCTGCAGCAGCGTCGCGTTGAAGTCAACGCCCACCGTGTAGACGATCTGGCTGAAGTTGTGCGGGCGGGTCCCGTGGTAGTTCGGGTTCCGCTTGAGCACGATCTGCCGCTTCGGCGTGTACGACGCGATGTAGTACGGGCCGGCCGCGGACGGCGTGACGCCGTTCGGGTCGACCTTCGTGTTGGCCGGGACGGCGCACGTGAACGGCATGGCCATCCGCGAGATGAAGTCGGGGCCCGGCGTCGGTCAGGGTGAAGCTGATCTTGTTGCCCTTCACCTTGATGCCGGAGATCGACTTCGACTTGCCGTTGATGTAGTCGTTCGCGCCGACGATGTCGTTGTAGAACCCACCAGCGGCGGCCGGGGACTGCATGGCCGGGTTCAGCAGGCGGTACATCGTCGTCTTGAACGTGTTCGCGGTCACGGGCTTGTTCGACGGCGGCGAGAACTTGTACTTGCCGGCCGGCACCGTGAACGTGTACGTCTTGCCGCCGTTCGAGACGACGGGCAGCGCGCTGGCGGCCTCGGGGATCAGCTTCGAACCCTCAGGGGCGGCCTTGTCCGGGTAGTTGAGCAGCTTCACGCAGGTCTGATACTCGAACTGCCAGCTGATCTGGTAGTAGGCGAGTGCAGGATCCGTGTAGTCGGTGTCGGACTCCAGGTTGATCCTGAGCGTCCCACCCGACTTCGCCGCGCTGGCGACGCCCGCAAATGCGAGCAGCGCAAGCAGCGAGGCCGCTGCGAGAAGCACTCCCAGATGCTTCGATGCTTCATCGAGCTCCTTTTCTCCCCGAGGCCGGGCACCACGCGCGGCCTCCTGATTTGCGGCCCGTCCCACCGCGGCCCGGACCCCTCCGCGCCATTAGACGCCATGCTGAACGCCGAGTTAGTAACTGGTGAACGGAACCTTCACCGTTTGTGAAGTCCCTGCAAATCGGGCCGTTTCCAGCTTGTCCCAAATGCTCACGCGTCGGCGGCGTGCCAGCTCTGCCGGCGCGCCGAAGCGACCAGTTGCGGCCGCAATCCACCCTCGCACCGCTCCCACGAACGTCAGCCCCGAAGAGGAGGGGGGCCAACGGGGCGCCCGGCGCCCCTGTTCAACTCCCCGCGTTAGAGAGCGTCGAGCGAGGATCGAACGCGTCGCGCAGGCCGTCGCCCATGAGGTTGAAGGCGAGCACCGTGACCAGCATGGCCAGGCCCGGCCACAGCATCAGCCACGGCTGCACGAGGTAGTACTCGGGCGCGGCGGCGAGGAGGTTCCCCCAGCTCGCCGTGGGCAGCGGGATGCCCAGACCGAGGAAGGACAGGCCGGCCTCGGCGAGCACGTTGGTGGCGATGATCAGCGTCGAGTAGACGACCACGGGCGCCACCAGGTGGGGCAGCAGGTGCGAGCGGATGATGCGCCACTCGCCGGCGCCGACCATGCGGGCAGCCTCGACGAACTCCTTCTCGCGCAGAGACAGGACCTGTGCGCGCACGATGCGGCACGGGTAGAACCACGAGAAGATGGCGATGATCATCGCCAGGACCACCACCCCCGGTGGGAAGATCCCGAAGAAGGTGATGTAGTCCATCCTCGGGCCCACGGTGCTGGCCAGGGCGATCGCGAAGAGCAGGAACGGGAAGACCATGACGATCTCGGTCAGGCGCGAGACGATGAGGTCGACGGTCCCGCCGAAGAACCCGGCCATGGCACCCAGGACGACGCCGAAGGCCACGCTGATCAGCGTGGCGAAGACGGCCACCTCGAGCGAGACCCGCGCCCCGTAGAGCAGGCGCAGGAACTCGTCCCGGCCGAGCGAGCCGTCGGCCCCGAGGACGTAGAGCGTGGTCTGACCGGCCTTCGGCGGGTACACGGGCACGTGCGACCACGGACCGGCCGGCTTCGAGTTGGCGTAGTTGACGGCCAGCGGGTTGATGTCGTTGGGCCCGTGGCCGAGCAGCGACTCGGCGATCGGCGCGCCGATGTAGGCGGCGAGGATCAGGAAGATGAGGAAGCCGACGCTCACCATGGCCAGGCGATCGCGGCGGAACCGGCGCCAGATCTGCTCCCAGTAGCCGCGCGCCTCGACGCCGGCCATGGCCTCCTCGTTCTCCCCGAGCTGCCCGTGCGTCTCGATGGCGACGTCGGCGGCGAGTCCCTCCGTGTGCCGGATGATCACATCGGTGGGCTTCTCCGTACTGGCCACGCCTACCTCGGATTGTCGGGAACGGGAACACGGGCGAGCCCGCGAAGCGGCGGAGGGGGCTCGCTATCCCCCGGACGAGTCGGATCGCACCTGCGAGTAGCCGTGCGGTGCCCAGTACGTGACGAGCCAGCGGCTGTGGGCGCCGCGCGGGTACCTGTGCAGCTGGATGTAGAAGACCTGCGGCCGCTCCTTGCCCGTCTTCGAGAAGAGCGCGAGCTCGATCAGGGCGTCGTTCTTGTAGGAGTGGTCGACCTGGATCTTCGGGGCGATGATCGGGTCCTCGAAGGGGATGACCGGGATGTTCCCGGTCTTCCACTGTTTCAGACTGAAGCCCTGCTTGTAGGTCGGCGACGTGAGCCCGTACGAGGCCGCGAGGTTCCTCCGGGCCACCGCCGTGTTCACGAACTTGATCGCCACCGGCATCACCGCTCGGTCCAGCTTGACCGCGGCGGGGTGGATGTTCTCGTTGACCCCGCCCGTGTTGCTGACCGGCGTGTTGTTGGGGTTGCCGCTGCTGCTCGTGAACAGATTCGTCGCGCCCCAGACCCCCAGCCCCACCACTGCGACCGCTCCGAGCCCCATGAGGATGCGGGGCAGATACCGGTAACGGAAGCGTGGCGAGAGGACGGCGTTCATCGGCGACAAGCGTACATGACGGCTGAAACGCCGGGCAGTTAGCAGCGGCACTCGCAACGGATGCCTAACGAACCCTGCCGACCGGCATGGTTACGCTGTCCGCGCCATGGAGCAGGCCGCCGCGCAGCCCATCGCTCGGGGTCGGGGTCACGGGCTCGAGCTCACCATCATGCTGGCCGGCGCGCCGGCCATCGCCACCATCCTCCTGGGGTTCGGTCGGCCGGTGTATGCGGTCGCCGCCCTGGGGCTCCAGGTGCTCGTCATCTGCGCTTACGGCCCCGTGCTCTGGCGCACCGGTCGGCTGGCCTCCGTCCTCTGGCTCGCCCCCGCCCTGGCCCTGTACTGGGTCGGCGTCTTCGTCGTCCTGCCGCGGGTGGCCTCGCGCCTCACTCCCGGCGTGGCCCTGGCCTGCGGCCTGGTGGCCGCGGCCATCTACCTCGCCATCGCCATCCCGAGCACCCACCGGCTGAGCTGGGCAGCGGTCGGCTTGCCCGTGGCCGTCGGGGCCGCGTTCGGCTTCCTGGCCGCCATGGCCGACGCCGCGGCGAAGCCCGTACCGCCCGTGCCTTCCGCCGGGCAGCCCCTGGCCCGCGCGCCGGTCCGGCTGACTGGTCCCCAGGGAGCCCAGGCCGGCCGCTCCCTCGCGCGCACGGGAGACCTGACGGGCCGTGGCGGGGCGGGGCTCGCCGTCGGCTTCCCGAACCCGGGGACCACCTCCGGGGGCGTGATGCTCCTGTCGGCCGCGAGCCTGCACGGGCACGCCGAGCTGACCGGGAGCGGGTCGGGCGTGGTCCGCCTTCTCGGCCGGCCGGGCGAGAACGCCGGGTTCAGCGTGGTCGGTCTGGGCGACGTGAACGGCGACGGCAAGCCCGACCTCGCCGTGGGCGCCCCCCAGGCGGCCAACACGCGCGGCGACGTCGCCGGGGCGGTCTACGTGATCTGGGGCGGCGCGCTCGGCGCCCACGGGACGGCGACGAGCCTGCCCCGCCTCGCGCGCACGCACGGATTCATGATCTACGGCGGCTACCTCGGGGACAGCGCGGGGTACAGCATCGCCGACGCCGGGGACGTGAACGGCGACGGGCTCGACGACATCGTGATCGGGGTCCCCCGCTTCGACCGCACCGGCGCGCCGAGCGGCCTCGGGGCCGTGTACGTCATCTGGGGCAAGCGCACGACCACGCCCGTCGACCTGGCCCGGGTCGGGGCCCACGGCACGCGGCTCGGCTATCGCATCGTGAGCGCCCGCGGCCTCGGCACCATCGGCACGTCGGTGGCCAACGCCGGCGACGTGAACGGCGACGGCGTGCCCGACCTGGTCATCGGGCAGCCCTCGTACTACTCGGCTTCGCGGCCCGACAGCGGGCGGGCGCTGGTGGTCTTCGGCCAGCACACCCAGCCGTCCATCGACGCCGATCACGTGGGGACGCCCGGAGACACGAGCGGGCTGCTGATCCTCGGCGCCAACGGCGGCGACGGGGCCGGGACCTCGGTGGCCGGCATCGGCGACGTGAACGGCGACGGCCTGTCCGACGTCGCGGTGGGGGCGCCGTTCTCCTCCTGGGACGGCCGCATCGACAACGGCTCGGTCTACGTGGTGTACGGCCGGCGGACGGCCGGCACCATCGACCTCCGCACGCTCGGCCACGGCCGCCCGAACGCCGGGTACGTGATCGAGGGGGCCGGCGGAGGCACCTGCTCGACCGGCCTCCCGTGCGGCGACGAGCTCGGGACATCGCTGTCCGCGGCGGGCGACCTGAACGGCGACGGCATCCCGGACCTCCTGGCCGGCGCCCCCGACGCCTCGGTCGGCGGCCGGCAGTTCATGGGCTCGGCCTTCGCCGTCCTCGGGCAGCGCACCCATTCCGTCGTCGACCTGGCCCGGATCACGAGCGCCGGCAACGGCATCGGGGCACGCGTCGACGGCGTCGCCGGCGGAGACCGCACCGGCCTCGCGCTGGCCCCGCTCGGCCGCGCCGGGGACCGCCTCCTCTTCGCCGTCGGCGCCCCGCGGGCGAACGTGGACGCCGGCACGGTCTACGGCGTCGCCGGGCGCCACACCTCCCGGCTCCGATAGCCCTATATCCTCAGCGGCCGTGCTGACCCCGTCGGCGTCGTACAGCCTGACGATGCGCGTGCACCTCCCGCGCACGCCGGGCGCGTTCGCCCAGGTGGCGGCGGCGATCGGCGATGCCGAGGGCCTCCTGGGCGCGATCGACCTCGTCCGCGCCGATCGCGTCGGCACGGTGCGCGACGTCACCGTGAACGCGAGCGACGACGCGCACGGGCGGCGCATCGTCGAGGCGGTTCGCGCCGTGGACGGCGTGCGCGTCGAGTCGGTCTCCGACCGGACCTTCCTCATGCACCTCGGGGGCAAGATCGAGGTCCAGCCGAAGGTCCCGATCAAGACGCGCGACGACCTCTCGATGGCCTACACGCCTGGTGTGGCCCGCGTGTGCCTGGCCATCCACGACGATCCCTCCCGGGCCTTCGCGCTGACGGTCAAGCGCAACATGGTGGCCGTCGTCTCCGACGGGACCGCGGTCCTCGGGCTGGGAGACATCGGCCCCGAGGCGGCGATGCCCGTGATGGAGGGCAAGGCGATGCTGTTCAAGGAGTTCGGCGGCGTCGACGCCTTCCCCCTCTGCCTGGACACCAAGGACGTGGACGAGATCGTGGCCGTGGTCGCGGCCGTGGCCCCGGCCTTCGGCGGCATCAACCTCGAGGACATCGCCGCGCCGCGCTGCTTCGAGGTCGAGCGCCGCCTGCGTGAGCTGCTCGACATCCCGGTCTTCCACGACGACCAGCACGGGACGGCGATCGTGGTCCTGGCCGCCTTCCTCAACGCGCTGCGCCTCACCGGGCGGGAGCCGGAGGACGTCCGGGTCGTCATCGTCGGCGTCGGAGCCGCGGGCGTGGCGTGCGCCGACGTCCTGCTCGCCGCGGGCGTGACCGACCTGATCGGCTGCGACCGGCGGGGCGTGCTCCACCCGGGCCGCACCGACCTCGACCCGGTCCGCCAGGCCTTCGCGGAGCGCACGAACCCCCGCCGCGTGACCGGCACCGTCGACGACGTCCTGCGCGGGGCGGACGTGCTCATCGGCCTCTCGGGCCCGGGCGCCGTCACGGCGGAGGCCGTCCGCACCATGGCCCCGGGAGCCATCGTCTTCGCCATGGCGAACCCCACGCCCGAGGTGCCGCCGGAGGAGATCGAAAACGACGTGGCCGTGATCGCCACCGGCCGCTCCGACTACCCCAACCAGATCAACAACGTCCTGGCCTTCCCGGGCGTGTTCCGGGGCGCTCTCGACGTGCGCGCGCGCGAGATCAACGAGGAGATGAAGCTGGCCGCGGGCCGGGCCATCGCCGGCGGTGGTCGCGCCGGACGAGCTCACCCCGGAGTCGATCGTCCCGAGCGTGTTCAACCGCGACGTCGCCCCGGCCGTGGCCGCGGCCGTGGCCGAGGCCGCGCGCGCGACAGGCGTGGCCCGGCGGGCGGCCGGCTCGGTCGAGGCCCCGGACGCCGAGATCTACGGCTAGCTCAAAGCTCGCGCCTCGCCCTGAGAACGAAGCCCGGTTCGGCGTCCAGGCGCCTGGCCAGTGCCTCGTGCCCGGCCGCCCGGGCGTGGTCCCCGGGCATCTGACCGTGGTCGTCTGCGAGCTCGGTGTCGGCGCCGCGGGCCACCAGGAGGTCCGCCAGGGCATCGTCACCGTTCCGGGCCGCCGCGGCGAGCGGCGTGAACCCCCCGTGCTGCTGTGCGTTGACGTCGGGCGCCGGCGTCCAGGAGCTGCTCCGCCACGTCGCGCGCCGAGCTCGCCGCGGCGCTGTGCAGCGGCTCGACCGCCAGCTGGTTCTCGGCCCGGGCACAGGGGTCGGCGCCCCGGGCGATCAGGGTGCGGGTCACGCCGGGGTGATCGAAGAAGGCCGCCAGATGGAGGGCGGTGAAGCCGTCGGGCGTGTGCTCGTCGACCAGGCCTGGCCGCGCCGTGAGCAGGCCCTGCACCCGCTCGTCCCGGCCGAGGGCGGCGGCCTCGAAGACGTCGAGCTCGGGGTCTCCGGCCAGCAGCCGCTGCAGTGCGGCCTCGTCGCCGTCGTACACCGCCCGCAGGATGGGCGACACGTCAGCCATGGGTCACGCTCCTCGGTCGCGCCGGTCCCGTGCATGGTAGGCGCCGGCGGCAGCCGGGAACCTTGAGCACGACCGATGCCACCGGGACAATCCCCTCCGTGACCGCCCCGACCACCGCTGCCGACGAGCCGGTCGAGACCAGCGCGTGGCCGGCGCCGGCTCCGCCGTCGCGGCGGTACCCGCCGATCGAGGAGCACGGGGTCATCGGGGACCTGCACACCGTGGCCCTGGTGGCGGTCGACGGGACGATCGACTGGTACTGCATCCCCCACTTCGACTCCCCGAGCGTCTTCGCCTCGATCCTCGACGCCGACAAGGGCGGTCAGTTCCGCATCGCCCCGGTCTCCGCGGAGTGCTCGAACAAGCAGCTGTACTTCCCGGACACCAACGTCCTCATCACGCGCGCGCTCGAGCCCGGACGGCGTCTCGGAGGTGCAGGACTTCATGCCCATCGAGCGCGGCCACGAGGCCCGGGCGCGCCACCGGCTGATCCGGCGCGTCCTGTGCGTGCGCGGCAAGGTGCGTCTCGCGCTCCTGTGCGAGCCGGCCTTCGACTACGCGCGCGCCACGCACGAGACGTCGCTCTCGCGAGCACGGGGCGGTGTTCGCCTCCGACGCCCTCACGCTGTCGCTGTCCTCCCCGGTCCCCCTGCGCCGCACGGCGACCGGCGTGTGCGCCGAGTTCGAGCTCAGCGCCGGCCAGAGCGCCACGTTCATCCTCGAGCGGATGCGCGAGCGCCGCGCAGCGCCCGGCCATGGCCGGCGACGAGGCGGAGACCGCGTTCACCGAGACCGTCGAGTACTGGCGCAACTGGGTCGGCCACTCGCAGTACAGGGGCCGCTGGCGGGAGATCGTCCAGCGGTCGGCGCTGGTCCTCAAGCTCCTCACCTTCAGCCCGACCGGCGCCATCGTGGCCGCGCCCACGACGAGCCTGCCCGAGATCATCGGGGGCGGGCGCAACTGGGACTACCGCTACACCTGGATCCGCGACGCCGCCTTCTCCCTCTTCGCCCTCCTGCGGCTCGGCTTCAGCGAGGAGGCCGGGGCGTTCATGAGCTGGCTGGAGGCCCGGGCCCGCTCGCACGAGCGCGACCCCGGGCCGGAGGGGCCGCTCCAGATCATGTACGGGATCGACGGGCGGTCCGAGATCCCCGAGGTCGTGCTCGACCACCTCTCCGGCTACCGGGGCTCGCGCCCCGTGCGGATCGGCAACGCGGCGTCGAGGCAGCTCCAGCTCGACATCTACGGCGAGCTCCTCGACTCGGTGTACCTCTACAACAAGTACGGCTCGCCCATCTCGTGGGACCTGTGGATGGAGCTCCGCCGCCTGGTGGACTGGCTGGGCGAGAACTGGCAGCGGCCCGACGAGGGCATCTGGGAGGTCCGGGGCGGCCGCCAGCAGTTCGTGTACTCGAAGCTCATGAGCTGGGTGGCGTTCGAGCGGGCCATCCGCATCGGCCGCTTCCGCGGGCTCCCCTACGACGCGGCCGGCTGGGGCGCCACGCGCGACCGCATCTACGAGGACATCATGGAGCACGGCTGGTCCGAGGAGCGCCGCGCCTTCGTGCAGCACTACGGCTCGCAGTCGCTCGACGCCTCCAACCTGCTCATGCCGCTGGTCAAGTTCGTCGGCCCCACCGACCCGCGCATGCTCTCCACGCTCGAGGCCACCCAGGCCGAGCTGGTGCGCGACTCCCTCGTCTACCGCTACGACCCCGACGTGGCCGCCTCGGACGGCCTGGTCGGGCGCGAGGGCACCTTCTCGATGTGCTCGTTCTGGTACGTGGAGTGCCTGGCCCGGGCCGGCCGCACTGACGAGGCGAGGCTGGTGTTCGAGAAGATGCTCACGTACGCGAACCACCTGCGCCTGTACTCCGAGGAGATCGGGCCGTCGGGTGAGCTCCTCGGCAACTTCCCCCAGGCCTTCACCCACCTGGCCCTGATCTCCGCGGCCTTCACGCTGGACCGAGCCCTCTCGCGCTAGGGGTGGCCCGCGCCGCGCGGGCGCGAGCCATCCGTCAGCGACTCGCTCAGTACCGATCCAGGTACTGCTCGATCTCCCACCCGTGGACCTGCTCGCGGTAGGAGGCGACCTCGCCGCGCTTCTCGCTCACGAAGGCGTCGAAGATGTGGTCGCCGAGGGCCTTGCGCAGCACGTCGTCGGCCTCGAGCGCGTCGAGGGCCGCCTCGAGCGAGGTGGGCAGGCCCTTGACCCCCGCCTCGGCCGCCTCCTCATCCGTCAGGTGGTAGATGTTGCGGTTCACCGGGGCGGGTGGGCGCAGGCCCCGCTTCACCCCGTCGAGCCCCGCGGCCAGCATGGCGGCGAAGGCGAGGTAGGGGTTGGCGGTCGGATCGGGCGTCCGTAGCTCGGCCCGGGTCGAGCGGCCGCGCTTGGCGGGCACGCGGATGGCGGCCGAGCGGTTGCCCGGCGACCAGGCGATGTACACCGGCGCCTCGTAGCCCGGGATCAGCCGCTTGTAGCTGTTGATGGTCGGGTTGGCCACGGCCGTGATGCCGGCCACGTGGTCCATGACCCCGGCGATGTACCCGTAGGCCACGTCCGAGAGCTGCAGCTCGTCGTCGGGGTCGAAGAACGCGTTCGTCTCCCCGCGCGAGAGCGACTGGTTGACGTGCATGCCCGACCCGTTCTCGCCCTGGATGGGCTTGGGCATGAAGGTGGCGTGCATGTTGTTGCGCGCGGCCACCACCTTGACCACCCAGCGGAAGGTGATGAGGTTGTCGGCCGTCTTCAGCGCGTCGGCGTGGCGGAAGTCGATCTCGTGCTGGCCGATGCCGACCTCGTGGTGCGAGGCCTCGAGGTCGAAGCCCATCTCGTGCAGGACGTCCTCGATGTCGCGCCGCGCGTCCTCGCCCTGGTCGTGCGGGCCGACATCGAAGTACACGGCGTCGTCGTGCGGGTCGATGGTGATCTCGCCGTCGGGCGTGCGCTTGAAGAGGAAGAACTCGGCCTCGGGCCCGACCTGCATCTCGTAGCCCTGCTCCCGGGCCTCCGCCAGCACGCGCTTGAGCTGCACCCGCGGGTCGCCCACGAACGGCGTGCCGTCGGGATCGGCCACGTCGCAGATCAGCCGCGCCACCTGGCCCGACGGACGCCCCTGCCAGGGGATGATGGCGAACGTCTCGGGGTCGGGCACGAAGTACATGTCCGACTGCTCGATGCGCTTGAAGCCGCGGATCGAGGACCCGTCGAACATCAGCTCGTTGTCGAGGGCCTTGTCGATCTCCTCGATCGGGATCGAGACGTTCTTCAGCTGGCCGTAGAGCTCGGTGAACTGCAGGCGCAGGAACTTGACGTCCTGGTCGCGACAGCGGTCGATCAGCTCGCGCTTGTCCATGGTCCTCCCTCGAAGGTCGACCCGCACGCCCACGCGGCGTCAGCGGTGGCGGCGGGCGGGCAGCCTCGGCTGCCCTCCGGCATCGCCCCCGCATCGGGGCCTCGGCCGCGCCTGCATCGCCGCGACCGGCGCGGACTTTATCCGATGCCCTACCCCTCGTCCGACAGATCGAGAACGCGATCGAAGCGGAAGCGGCCGCCGTCCACCACGAGGTCGGTGAAGCGGCGCAGCGTGGTGTCGCCGTTGGCGTCGAAGGACCAGCGTCCGAGCAGCCCGTCGTAGAAGCGCGTGCCGAGCAGCTCCTGCACCACCGAGCGCCGGCGCCCGTCCGAGCGGCCGATGGCGTCGAACAGCACCCCTGCCGACTCGGCCGCGTACAGGGTGTAGGTGCCGGGCTGCCCGTAGCGTGAGGCGTACTCGCTGGCGAACGCCTTCCCCTGGTCGCTCAGCCGGTCGGCGGGGACGCTGCCGAAGAGGACGTACGTGCCCTCGGCGGCCGTGCCCGCCGACTGCAGGAAGGCGTCGCGGAAGAGCGCATCCGGGGCGATGATCCGCACCGTGCGCAGGACGCCCGGCCGCGCCCGCCAGAAGCCGCCGGGGCCGTCGTCCATGTCGCCCGCGTAGAAGACGGCGTCCGCGCCGGAGCGCTCGATGGCCAGCCACAGGCGACGATCCTCGGCCGCCGTCGCGCCGTGGCCCGTCGGCCCGGGGAGGATCTGGGCACGCTGGATGGACAGGCCACTGGCCGTGGCCGCAGAAAGGGCGGCGTTCACGAGCCCCTGGCCGTACGGCCGGCCGTCGCTGACGATGAACAGCTCGTGCACGTCGAGGGCGCGGGCCAGGGCCACGGCCGCGCCACCCTGCAGGGCGTCGGGCGGCGACACGCGGACGAACGTCCGCCGCCCGCTGGGGCGGTAGCGGCCCGGCTCGCCGGGCTGGTACGGCTGCGTCAGCCCCGTGTAGGTGTTGACAGGCGAGATCATGGCCACGCCCGCCCGGTTGAGGATGGGCAGCTCGACCCGGGTGCAACCCGAGTCGTAGGTGCCGATGACCCCCACGGCGCTGAGGTCGCGGGCCACGAGGCGAGCGTCGGCGGCGCAGCGTGCCGGGCTCCAGCGGCCCGTGGCGGGGTCCGCGTCGTCGAGGGTGCGCAGGCGCACGTTGTAGTCGCCGGCCGCGTCTCCGCGGTCGTGCAGGACGAGCCGGATGGCCTGGACCATGGCCTGCGTCTCCCCGAACTGCGGCCCCCGCAGGGGGAGGTCGGCGTAGACGGTCAGCGTCCGCTGCCCGGCACGGGCGCCGTGCGCCGCAGGGCCGGAATTGCCGCAACCGGCGAGAGCGAGGACGAGCACGGCGGCGACCGCGAGGGCAGCGAGGCGCAAAGCGGGCATCCAGGCGGCCATTGTGGCGCAGGCTGCCCGATGCGGCGGGTGGGACTCGAACCCACATGTCCGTGAGGACAATGGCTTTTGAGGCCATCGCGTCTGACCAATTTCGCCACCGCCGCCGGGTGACGTGCTGCTACGGCACGCTACCGGGCCGTGAAGACGATCGGACTGCTCACCGGCGGCGGCGACTGCCCCGGTCTGAACGCCGTCATCCGGGCCGTGACCCGCCGCTCGCTCGAGCACGGGGCCCAGGCCATCGGGATCATGCAGGGCTGGCGTGGGCTGGTGGAAGGCCAGTTTCAGCCCCTGGACGACCGCACCACGTCCGGGATCCTGCACCGCGGCGGGACCATCCTCCGCACCTCGCGCACGAACCCGTACCGGGTCGAGGGCGGCCTCGACAAGCTGCGGCACCACCTGCGGGCATTCGACGCGGTCGTGGCCATCGGCGGCGAGGACACGCTCGGCGTCGCGGCGCGGCTGCACGCCGAGGAAGGGGCCCCGATCGTCGGCGTCCCGAAGACCATCGACAACGACCTCTCCGGAACCGACTCCACGTTCGGGTTCGACACCGCGGTCTCGATCGTCACCGAGGCGATCGACCGGCTGCACACCACCGCCGAGTCGCACAACCGGGTCATGGTCGTCGAGGTCATGGGCCGCGACACCGGCTGGATCGCCGTCCACTCCGGGATCGCCGGCGGGGCGGACGCGATCCTCATACCCGAGCTGCCGGTGGACATCGACCGCTGCTGCGAGCTCATCGAGCGGCGCCACGCCCGGGGGAAGGACTTCTCCATCGTGGTCGTGGCCGAGGGCTACGAGCTCGAGCCGGACGACGACGCGGACGCCGCGGGCCCGACCGACGACTTCGGCCATACCCGGCGCGGTGGCATCGGCGAGCGCGTGGCCCGCGAGATCGAGGAGCGCACGGGGTGGGAGACGCGGGTGACGGCCCTCGGCCACGTGCAACGCGGCGGGACGCCCACTGCCTACGACCGGGTGCTGGCCACCCGCTACGGGGTGTTCGCGGCCGACCTCGCCCTGGACGGACGCTTCGGCCAGATGGCGTCGCTCCGCGGCACCGAGATCGTGGCCGTCCCCCTCTCCGAGGCGGTGGCCGAGATCCGGCGCGTGCCGCCGGAGCTGCTCGAGATCGCCGCCGTCTTCTACGGCTAGAAGCTCGCGCGGCTCCTAGAGGCCGAAGCGGTCGAGCAGCGCCTCGTTGCGGCGCCAGTGCGACCGTACCTTAACCCTCAGGTCGAGGTAGATGGTACCCCCGAGCAGCGTCTCGATCTCAGGCCGGGCGCGCTCGCCGATGCTGCGGATGCGGCCGCCGCCACTGCCGATGAGGATGCCCTGCTGCGACTTCGTCTCCACCGCGATCGTCGCCGACACGCGCCCGGCGTGGCGCCCGCGCGGCGGCTCGAGCTCGTCCACCGTGACGGCCACGGCGTGCGGCACCTCCTCCCGTGTCACGGCGAGGGCCTGCTCGCGGACGAGCTCGGCGATGCGCAGGGCCAGCGGCTGGTCGCTGTCGTCGCCGGGCGCGAAGTACGGCGGCCCCTCCGGCAGCAGGGCGAAGAGCTCGTCGCGAAGCGCGTCCACCCCGTCGCCCGTGAGGGCGCTCACGGGATGGAGGGCGTGGAAGTCGCCGAGGGCAGCCGCCCGCTGGATCGCCTCGGCGATGGCGGCCGGCGCCAGGCGGTCCACCTTGTTGAGCGCGATGACCACGGGGACCGCGGACCCGAAGGCGCGCTCGGCCACGAACCGGTCGCCGGGGCCGGGCGCCGTGGTCGCGTCGAGCACCAGCAGGGCACCGTCGACGTCGGCCAGGCCCTCGTCGACGGACCGCTGCATGCGCCGCGTCAGGGCGTCGCGCGGGCGCTGGAAGCCGGGAAGGTCGGCCAGGATCAGCTGCGCGCCGGGCCGGTGCGCCACCCCGTGCAGGCGCCGCCGGGTGGTCTGCGGCCGGTCCGAGACGATGGCCACGTGCCGCCCGGTGAGGGCGTTGACGAGCGTCGACTTCCCCACGTTGGGGCGGCCGGCCAGCCCGATGAAGCCGCTGCGAAAGGTCTCGTCGGGCTCCGTGCTCACCCGCCCGGCCGAAGCTCGAAGGACGCCGGCAGAAGCTCGGAGACGCTGTCCGTGACCAGCTCGCCCTTCTGCTGGTACGTGACGGGCATGTCGGGCGCGAACTCGGCCAGGACCTGGCGGCAGGCGCCGCACGGGCTGGCGGTCACGGCGGCGGGGTCGGCGGCCACGGCGATGGCCTCGAAGCGCCGGTGGCCCTGGCTCACGGCGGCCGCCACAGCAGAGCGCTCGGCGCAGATCGTCAACCCGTAGGAGCCGTTCTCGACGTTCGCCCCGGTGATCACGTCTCCCCCGTCGACGCGCAGGGCGGCGCCCACCGGGAAGTCGGAGTAGGGCGCGTAGGCCTGCTCGCGGGCCTCGACGGCCCGCTCCCACAGGGCGCGTTCCTCGGCGGTGGCCGGGCGGCTCACGGGGCCAGTGTAGGGAGGGACGGCGCCACGGGGACGGCGGGGGCCGAGGGAAGCACCGGCCGTCTCGGAGGCGGAGCCGGGCGCATGACCGCCGGTGCCGGTCGCACCTGCGCCGGCGGGACGGGCGCGGGCTGTGGGATCGCGACCGGCCGCGGCGGACGCCACGCCACCAGTTGCGCCGGGCCGCCGCGAGACGGGGGCGCGGCGGGGGGCGGGGCGGGCCGGCGGTGCTCGGTCGCCGGAGCCGTCCGCACGACGGCGGCCGGCGCGGCCACGGCGCCGTCGGGCCGGCCACCGCCGCGCAGGCCCGCGGCGGCGCAGAGCCCGACACCGGCGGCCGCCGCGACGAGCAGCGCGGCCACCCCTCGGCGGGCTCCGGCGCGCTCGCGGGCGAGTGCCGGCGCGGGCGGAGGCGCAGGCGCCGGCGGGCGCCTCGGCTCGAGCACGATCAGCGGGCGACCGGCATGCTCGGCCACCTCGCGGACGACCGGCAGGGCGAGGGCCTCGACGTCGGCCGCGGTCATCCCCCTCGGTGCAAAGGCCACCCGCACCGGCTCACCCACCGCCAGATCGACGCCGGCCACGGGGCCCGCGGGACGGGCGAGCAGCGCCGCCCGGGGCACGCGGAAGCGGCCTGCGAGCAGGACCCAGGCAGGCGGACGCGGGCGCCGGTGCACGGGGCTCACGCTAGGTGCGGCCGTGGTGACGAACCACGCGCGGCGCGCGCCGAATCCGCGCCGGTCAGCTCCAGACCTGGAACATGATCAGGGCCAGGAGCGCCCCGAGGACCCCGCCGTAGATCACCTCCCGCACGCTGTGGATCCCGGACTCGACCCGGGTCTGGACCACGAGGAGCGCCAGCAGCAGGGTGAGCGAGGAGATGAGCAGGTGGTGGTCGTTCGACGACGTGATGAAGGTCACCGACACCCACACCGCGAAGGCCACCGCCGCGTGGCCCGACGGGAGGCCGCCCCGCAACGGCGTGCCGGTGCCCGAGATCGCCTTCGTCGTGATGACGATCCCCACGACGAGGACGAGGAGGATGATCGACAGCTGGAGCGGCGACTCGCGCACCCGGCGGATGAGGTGGGCGTCGGGCTTCGAGAGACGATCGGCGAACACGAGGTAGGCGATCACCAACGCGTTGGCGGCGGCGATGAGCACCGCTCCGGCGGCGCAGTCCTTGGCCACCTTGGCCCGTGGGTCGAGGGAGTTCGTGGCGATGTCGATGGCCTGCTCGAGCGCCGTGTTCAGCATCTCGGCGATGAGCACGAACGAGATGCCCACCGTCAGGGCGAGCAGCTCCGCGCGCGTCACGCCGAGGGCCAGCGCCGCCACGAGGGCCACGGCCGCGGCGCCGAAGTGCAGCCGCATGTTCCGCTGCGTGCGGAGCACGTGGATGATCCCCTCGAAGGCGAAGTTCAGTGACTGCACGACCGACGCCGCGCGTAGCGGGCCGCCGGCACCGCCCGCCGCCGGAGGGCGCCGGCGGATCGGGCGGCCGCCGCGACGGCGCCGCCCTGTCCTGCCCCCACCCGATGCCGCCCGCCCGCGCCGCCAGGTCCTCCTGCCGCGCGAGCATCTCGCCCGCGTCGTGCTCGTGGTCGTAGCCGGCCAGGTGGAGCACGCCGTGGATGACCATGAGGGCCAGCTCGCGCGAGGGCTCGACGCCCAGCTCCTCGGCCTGCCGCGCCACCTCGGGGAGGCAGATGACGACGTCGCCGAGCTGCCGCTCCATCCCGTCCGGCAGCGGATCGGCGCCGTCCATGGGGAAGCTCAGGACATCCGTCGGCCCGTCGTGGCCGCGGTGCTCGGCGTTCAGCGCCTGCATGCGCGCCTCGTCCACGAAGTGCACGCCGAGGGCGCCGTCGAGCCCGAGGTCGGCCAGGACGAGGTCCACCACCCGCGCCACGTCGCCTCGGTCGACCCCGGCCCCGGCAGTGCCCTCGAGCGCGAGGTCGACAGCCACCGTTACTGGGTCGGAGCGGTCTCCGCGGACGCCGGCGCCGGTGCGCCGCCGCGATCCTGCTCGGCCCGATCCTTGTAGGCGGACACGATCCGCTGCACGAGCTTGTGGCGGACGACGTCCTCGGAGCCGAAGTGCACGAACTCGATGTCGGGGATCCCGCGCAGCACGCCCGTGACGTCGACGAGCCCGGAGCGCTGGTCGCGCCCGAGGTCGACCTGCGTGATGTCGCCGGTGACGACGATGCGAGAGCCGAACCCGAGCCGGGTGAGGAACATCTGCATCTGCTCGGGCGTGGTGTTCTGGGCCTCGTCGAGGATGATGAACGAGTCGTTCAGCGTCCGCCCGCGCATGAAGGCCAGCGGCGCGACCTCGATCATCCCCTTCTCCATGTACGACGTCAGGCGATCGGCGTCGAGCATGTCGTAGAGGGCGTCGAAGAGCGGGCGCAGGTACGGGTCGACCTTGGCCAGCATGTCGCCCGGCAGGAACCCCAGGCGCTCCCCCGCCTCGACCGCGGGCCGGGTGAGGATGATGCGGGCCGCCTCGCGGTCGACCAGGGCAGCCACGGCGAGGGCCATGGCCAGGTAGGTCTTGCCCGTGCCCGCCGGCCCGATGCCGAAGGTCACGGTCGACTCGCGGATGGCGTCGACGTAGCGCTTCTGGTTGAAGGTCTTGGGGGCGATCTTCTTGCCCCGGTGGCGCCACACGACGTCGTGCAGGACGTCCACCGGGCGGCCCTGCGCGTCGAGCACGCCGGTGACGGCCTCGACCGTCTGCGGGCCGACCGAGAGGCCCTGCTCGACCAGCTGCCCGAGCTCCTCGACCACGATCCGCGCCTGGGCCACGACCTCGTCGTCGCCCTCGACGGTCAGCTCGTTGCCGCGGAGGTAGACCTGGCAGCCGAGGCGGTCGCCGACGGCCGCGAGGAGCCGGTCACGATCCGATCCCAGCTCGCGCGCGAGCGCGTCCGAGACCGGAAAGGTGAGCTTGGCCACTTCCCTCAGGATACCCCCGGGTCCTCGGGGCTCCCGGTCTCCGCCCGGGCCCGGACGCGCTTGACGTTGACGCCACCCATGACCGCCACCGCGGTGACGTGCAGAACCGGGGTCTCCGGCCGGTCGGGCGCGTCGGGGCCGCCAAGGTTCCTGCCGCCCATGATGGCGAGGCCGTCGAGCCGCACGTCCACACCCGCCGGGACCCTGATGTCGATGCCTCCCATCACGGACACGGCGACGACGTGGGCGTCGCGGTCGATCTCGGCCTCGCGCAGGTCAAGCGCCGCGCCGCCCATCACGGCCAGCACGGTGGAGCGGCCGGCGATCCGCATCCGCCCGCGGCGATGGGAGCCGCTCATCACGGCCACCGTCCAGCGCAGCGGCTTCCGCCGCGATGGGGCCACGGCATCGGCCGGGGCTGCCTCCGAGGGCAGGTCGCGCACGAGCGCCTCGAGCTCACCGCGGGTGCGGGCGGCGTAGGCGGCGTCCACGCGCTCGGAGAGCTCGGCCAGCGTCAGGCGGCCCTCACCGGCGTGGGCCGAGAGAGCCTGCGCGGTCCGGTCGCGCTCGGCGTCCGAGGCCCGGACGTCGATCTCGGCGTCGCTCATGCCAGCCGCTCGCGCACGACGGCCTGGACGCGCCGGCCATCGGCCCGTCCCGCCACGGCTGCCATGGCCTCGCGCATGACCCCGCCCATGTCCCGCATGGAGGAGGCGCCGGTGGCGGCCACGGCGGCGTCGACGATGGCGGCGAGCTCCTCGTCCCCGAGCTCGGCAGGGAGGTAGGCCTCGATCACGACGGCCTCGGCCTCCTCCTGGCCGGCGCGGTCCTCCGATCCGGCGTCGCGGTAGGCCTCGGCCGCCTCCAGCCGCCGCTTGCGCTCCCGCCGCAGGACCGCGACCTCCTCCTCGGCGCTCAGGGGACGGCGGGCCTCCTTCTCGGCTCCCTGCAAGGACGAGAGCAGCAGCCGGAGGGCGTCGCGGCGGACGGCGTCGCCCGACTTCATGGCGGCCCGCACGTCGCCCTGCACCTGGTCGGCGAGGCTCACGCGGCCACCGCCTCCACCGCCTCCTCGCCCGCGGCGTGGCCGACCACCGAGATGACCTCGCCGATCCCGGCCTCCGGCGCGTCGACCGTGAAGGGGGTGTAGTCGCGGCCGTACCCGTGCACGTGCCCGTCGGGGTCGCGCCGCTCCACCAGCACCTCCTCGCGCGCGCCCACGAGCCGGCGGCGGTGCTCGAGGGCCAGACGGTCGGAGAGGGCGCGCAGCCGGCGCGACCGCTCGGCCTTGACCGGCGGGGCGACCGGATCGGCCTGCGCCGTGGCCGTTCCCGGGCGGGGCGAGTACGGGAAGACGTGCAGCCGCGAGAAGCCGAGCTCCTCCACGAAGGCCAGCGTGCGCCCGAACGCGCCGTCGTCCTCGGCCGGGAAGCCGACGATGACGTCGCCCGTGAGGTTCAGCCTCGGGATCCGGGCCCGCGCCCGCTGGACGCGGCGCGCGTACTGGCCCGCGTCGTACCGGCGGGCCATCGCGCGCAGGACGCTCGTCGTCGCCGGACTGAAGGGGCACGTGGAGATGCGGGCACACCACAGGATGGGCGAGGGCCTCGATCAGGTCGTCGGTCAGGTGGTTGACCTCGATCGACGACAGCCGGATGCGCTCGACGCCCTCGAGGTCGGCCAGGGCCCGGAGGAGATCAGGCAGGCGCGCCTTCGACTCCCGCTCGCGGTAGAGGCCCAGGTTCACGCCCGTGACCACCAGCTCGCGGTGGCCCGAGGCCACGCGGCGCCGGGCCTCGTCCAGCACCGCCTCGACGGTGCGCGAACGGCTGGCGCCGCGCACCGAGGGAATGACGCAGAAGGAGCAGGAGAAGGAGCAGCCGTCCTGGACCTTGACGAAGGCGCGCGTCCGCTCGAGCCCAGGCGCCGGGCCCACGCAGCCCGTTGCACCCAACCGGTCCGCGACGACACCCGGCATCTCCTCGCTGCGCCCGGGCAGGACCTCGACCCCAGGACCCAGGGCGGCGAGGGACGGAGCACCGAGGTTCGCGGCGCAGCCGGTGACCAGGACGCGCCGGGCGCCGGCCCGGCGGGCACGGCGGGCGGCCTGCCCGGTCTTGCGCACGGCCTCGTGGGTCACGGAGCAGCCGTTGACCACGTGCACCTCCCCGAGCCCGGCCTCGCGGTGGCCGGCCGCGGCCAGGGCCTCCCGCATGGCCTGGGCATCGGTCTGGGAGACCTTGCAGCCCAGGAATTCCACGGAGAACGTGGTCACGCGCGGAAGGTAGCGAACCTGGCCAGGGCGGTCGCGGCCAGCGCCGCCGTCTCCGAGCGGAGCACGACCCCGTCGCCCAGGCGGGCCAGCGGGGCGCCGGCGGCGCGGGCGGCGGCGCGCTCGCTGTCCGACAGCCCGGCCTCGGGTCCGACGAGGATGACGGCCTCGGGACCGGCGGCGAAGGGCACGGCCGCGGGGTCCTCGTGGTCGAGCACGACCGCGCCGGGCTCCGTGACCACCGAGCCGAAGGGCGCCGGTCCGAGCACGGCGGGCCTGATCCGGCGCTTGGCCTGCCGCGCGGCCGCCTCGGCCACCCGGCGCCAGCGGTCGAGGCGGGCCGCCCCCTTGGAGCGCTCGCACACCAGGGCCCCGATGGAGCGCACCCCCAGCTCGGTGGCCTTCTCCACGGCCACGTCCGCGCGCGCTCCGGCGAGGGCCAGCCACAGCGCGGGACCGGGATCGGGCTCGCCGGCATCGAGCATCTCGCCGAGAACCACCCACCCGCGGGGCGCCACCGTGGCGGCGTAGAGCACGGACCCCTCGTCCACCACCTCGACGTGCGCCCCAGGCCCCAGGCGGAGGACCCGCTCGAGGTGCCGACGGTCCCCCGGAGCGAGCTCGACCTCGGCGCCGGGCCCGTGCCGCCCGGCCACGAACACCCGGTGGACGTGCCTGCCGGTCACGTCCGCTCCAGCAGCAGCGCCTGCCAGCCGGCGGCCTCGAGGCGGCGGATCACGGCGTAGCCCGCGGGCGAGAAGCGCTGGGTCGAGAGCAGGCCGGAGACGATGGCTCGCGGCGGCGCATCCGGCCGGGCCATGACGGACACGAGCGGGGCGAGGAGGATGTTGGCCAGCCACAGTGGCGCGGCCGGCAGCGGATCCTGGGTGGCGTCGGCGGCGAAGACGTCCACGGCCACCCCGTTCCGCGCCGCGTTGCCGGCGGTCGCGGCCACGGCCACCGGATCGAGATCGCAGGCCATCACCGGCACGTAGCCGAGGCGGGCGGCGACCACGGAGAGGACGCCGGAGCCGCTCCCCAGATCGAGCACCGGGCCGCCCGGTTCGAGGCCGCACAGGAGCTCGGCGGAGAGGAACGTGGTGGGGTGCGAGCCGGTGCCGAAGGCCTGGGCCGGCTCGATGGCAACCGGCAGGAGGCCTGGAGACGGCGTCTCCCACGGCGGCCCGATCCATACCCGCTCCGCGACCACGCGGCCGCGGTGGTGGTCCCGCCAGCGCCGCTCCCATCCCGGCTCGACCGTCTCGACCCGCCACCGGCCGACGCCGGGGAGGCTGAGCGGGGGCTCGCCGTAGGCGTGCAGCTGCAGCCGGCCGGCGGCGTCGCGATCCTCCTCCACTCCCGCCGGGAAGGCCTCGAGGACCCGGGCCCGCAGCCGCTCCTCGTGCTCGGCGCCAGGCTCGCTCGAGACCGACAGCCGGAGCACGCAGGCCTATCCGAAGGCGCGCCGGATGGCGTCGCGCAGGCCGCCCTCGTCCCGGTAGTTCTTCTCGGACTCGGTGGCCAGGAAGCGCTCGGCGAGCTCCTTCTGCTCCCGCGACAGCGACCGCGGGACGCGCACGTTGATCACCAGGCGCAGCGCGCCGCGTCCGCCTCCGCGGAGTGAGGGCATGCCGCGGCCGCGCAGGATCTTGACCTCGCCCGGCTGCGTGCCGGCCTTGAGCTCGAGCGTCTCGGTCCCGTCGAGCGTCGGAATCTCGCGCGTCGTGCCGAGCATGGCCTCGGCCATCGTCAGGTCGACGGTGGAGACCAGGTCGAGCCCCTCGCGCTCGAAGCGCGGGTCGGGCGTCACGTGCATGTGCACGTACAGGTCCCCCGCGCGGGCCCCCGCCTCTCCGGCGTGCCCGGCGCCCGTCACCCGGACGGCCTGGCCGTCGTCGATGCCGGCCGGCACGGCCACCGAGACGGTGCGCTTCTCGGCGCGGCGGCCCCGGCCCCGGCACTCCACGCAGGGGTGCTCGACCACGACGCCACGGCCGGCGCACGTCGGGCAGACGCCGGAGCGGACGATCTGCCCGAAGGGCGACCGCACGACCTCCCGCACGCTTCCCGTCCCGTTGCAGGTGGGGCACGTGTCCGGGTGCGTCGGCGGCTCGGCGCCGCTTCCTCCGCAGTGCTCGCACGGGACGACGAGGTCGAGGGAGACATCGATCTCGACGCCCCGGGCCGCCTGCTCCAGCGTGATCTCGGCCCGCGTCTCCGCGTCGGCCCCGGGCCGGGGGCCGGCCTGCGTGAACATGTCGCGGCCGAAGTCGCGGCCGAACAGGGCGCCGAAGAGGTCGCCCAGGTTGCCGAGGTCCATGAACTGGTCTGTGTGGAACTGCTGGCCGGCCATGCCCTCGTGCCCGAAGCGGTCGTACCGCTCGCGCGTGCCCGGGTCGGACAGGGCCTCGTAGGCCTCCGCCACCTCTCGGAAGCGCTCGTCCGCGCCGGGCTCCTCGGACACGTCCGGATGGAGCGTGCGCGCCAGCCCACGGAAGGCGCGCTTGATGTCGGCGTCGGAGGCGCCCCTCGGGACGCCCAGCACCTCGTAGTAGTCCCGCTTCACGGCCGGGTCATGATAGGGAGGGGTCAGGGATCAGGACCTCCGGCCTGGCGGCGCAGACCTCTCCCGCGGTCTCGGCAAAGGCCCGCGCGGCGGGCGAGCGGTAGCGGTCGCGCTGCCAGTAGATGGCGATGCAGCGAGACTGGCCGTCGCGCAGCGGGATGACCACCGCGGAGCCGGCGTCCACGCCTCGCTCGACCGTCAGCTCGCTCACCAGGGCATGGCCCAGGCCCGCGCCGACGACCCGCTGAAGGGTCAGGTTGTCATCGGTGCGGAAGACGACGTTCGGCGTCGCCCCGGACTCGCGCCACATCCGCTCGATGGCCGGCTCGCAGCAGCTGCCGAGCTGGTTGGCGATGACGTCCTCCCCGTCCAGCTCGGCGAGGTCGATCGAGTCCCGGTCCGCCAGCCGGCTCCACGGCGGCGCGAGAACCACGTACGGATCGTGGAGCAGCTCGATGCGGTCGAACGCCGGCCGGGGGGCGTCTAGCCGCTCGAGGCCGAACGTGAGGTCGAGCTGGCCCGCGGCCACGAGCTCGAACAGCTCATCGTCGGATTGCCGCTCCGCCACCTCGACCTTGACCTGGGGCCACGCCTCGCGGAACCGGGCCAGAACGGCCGGCAGCACGCGTGCCCCGGCGGACTGAAAGGTCCCCACGCGTACGGTGCCGACGGTGCCGCCGGCCAGGGCCTCGAGATCGGCTCGGGCGGCGCCGAGCCGGCCGAGGATGCGGTCGCCGTGGCGGGCCAGGATCGTCCCTGCCTCCGTGAGCGACACGGGCCGCGGGCCACCGGGACGCTCGACCAGGCGGAGGCCGACCGCGCGCTCCAACGAAGCGATCTGCTGGGACACCGCGGACTGGGCGTAGCCGAGCCGCTCGGCGGCCCGGGAGAAGGAGCGCGTCTCGTCCACGGCGCGGAGAGCCATCAGGTGGCGGATCTCGATGCCGCCAAGTCGATCAGTAATCATGATCGTATTGAACCAAAGATCGCATTGGACCGCGGCCGCATCGCGCGCCACACTGAGAGAGAACCCGTTCGGATCCTGGAGGTCCCGCCATGGTGGCCGTCATTCTGATCCTGGCGCTTTTCGTGGTCATCCCGCTGCTGTCCCTGATCTGGGGCGTCGATTCCCGTCCTGCCGACGGGCGGGGGAACTGGCCCATCGACCGGCGCCGCAGCTCCTGACCACCGCTACCATTCTCTTACGTGATCGAACGTTCCGATCACGTCTCATTCCGTAATACAGGAGTACCTGTCGTGTTCGCCGGATTGTTCTTCTTCGGCCTCTTCGTGGCCGTTCCGCTGCTCTCACTCGTCTCCGGGGCCGACTCGCGTCGCCTCGACACGCGCGACCGCCGGGCCAGCTGGCCCGGCACATCCCATTAGCCGTAGATCTCCTCGACGAACTCGCTGAGGGCAGCGGCCGCGCCGCGGACGCTGCGGATGGCCACGCCGTAGTCCATCCGGGTCGGCCCGACGACGGTGACGGTGCCGAGGCTGCGGTTGCCGACGCCGTACGGCGCGGAGACCAGCGCCAGGGAGCGAAGAGCCGGGGCCACCAGCTCATCCCCCACGCGGACCGACAGGCGGTCGGCGTCGACCGCCTCGCGGAACATGGCCAGCAACTCGAGGCGGTCCTCGAGAGCGCGCACGACGTCGCGGACCGCCTCCACGTCGCGTGCCTGGAGCTCGGCCAGGAGCGAGGCCGTCCCACCGAGATGGATCGAGCCGTCGCCCTCGCCCGCGAGATCGATGAACAGGGGGGCGATCGTCTCGAGGAAGGCGCGCTCCGCCTGCCCGTGACCCGGGTCGGCAAAGCGGCGCCGGAGCGTCAGGGCGCCGGGCGACTGCCCGACGACCATCTCCTCGAGGTAGTCGGTGGCCCAGTCCACGAGCCCGGTGTCGACCGGCTGGTCGAAGACAAAGAGGCGCTTGGCCACACCGCCGGTGGAGGTGATCACCACCGCCATGACCACGGTCGGCTGGAGGCGCAGGAGCTCGACGTGGCGGATGACGGTGGTCCCCAGCGACGGCGCGGAGACCACGGCCAGCAGGTTCGTCATGCGGGCCAGCGCATCGGCGGTGGCGCCGAGCGCGGTGTCCAGCTCGCGATGCGCCAGGGAGAAGTCCACGGGGAGCCGCGTGGCCGCGAGCGGCGCCCGCAGAAGTGTCTCGACGTACCGGCGATAGCCCGTGTCCGTGGGGACCCGCCCGGCCGAGGTGTGCGGGTGGTCGAGCATGCCGCGGTCCTCGAGCGCGGCCAGCTCTGCCCGGACCGTCGAGGGGGCGGCGTCCACGACCCCGCGCGCGACCAGGGTCTTCGAGCCCACGGGCTGGCCGTCGGCGATGAAGGCCTCGACGACGTACCGCAGGATGCGCTCCTGCCGCTCGGTGAGGGGACGGTCGATCACGACGAGATCACCGCCGCGGTGACGCTGTTGGCGAGCATCCGGCCGCGCCGGGTCAGGGCCAGCGTACCGTTGCCGTCGACCACCATTCCCAGCGCCGTCATGCGGGCCACGCCCTCCTGGTCGAGGCCCTCGGCCAGGCCGTCGAGGGCCACGGGCTCGTCCAGGCGGAGCCCGAGGATGACCCGCTCGCGCGCCCGCTCGGCCGGGGTGAGCATCTCGACCTGGCGCGGGGGCGGGCGTCCGGCGCCGACGGCCTCGATGTAGGGAGCGAGCCGCGGGCGGTTGGTCCGCCGCTCCAGGCCGAGGGTGGACACTGCCCCGATCCCGAGTCCGAGGTAGTCCCGGCCGGTCCAGTAGGCCAGGTTGTGGCGGGCCCGGTGCCCGTCGCGGCAGAAGTTGGCCGTCTCGTACCAGCGGTAGCCCGCACCCTCGAGGCGCTCGATGACCTGCTGGTAGTGGTCCTCGAGCTGCTCGGCCTGCCGGGCGAGCTCGGCCCCGTGCCTGTGGGTGAAGCGGGTGCCGGGCTTGGCCTCGAGCTCGTAGCAGGAGAGGTGATCGGGCTCGAGCTCGAGAGCGCAGGCCAGGTCGCGCTCCAGGGCCTCGGGGGTCTGCCCGGGGATGCCGAAGAGCAGGTCGAGCGAGAGCTCCCGGACGCCGGCCTGGCGCAGCAGGCCCACTGCCGTCCGCACCTGATCGGGCCGCGCCCGGCGCTCGAGCACCGCGAGCTCGGGCGCGCCGAAGGACTGCGCGCCCACCGAGACGCGGGTCACGCCCGAGCCCGCCAGGGCCTCGGCCATGGCGGCGTCGACCGTCTCCGGGTTGGCCTCGACCGTCACCTCCTCCGCGGGTGGCAGGCCCTCCAGCAGGCGGCGGAGGAGCGGCGGGCGAAGGAGCGTGGGCGTGCCCCCGCCCAGGAAGAGCGTCTCGAGGTGATCGCCGAGGATTGCGCGCTCCTGGGCGAGCTCGCCGAGAAGCGCCTCGACGTAGGCCGCGTGGCGGTCGTCGTGGCCGGTGACGGTGACGAAGTCGCAGTAGCCGCAGCGGTGCGCGCAGAACGGCACGTGGACGTACAGATGGCGGACGGGCACCCGGTCATGCACACGGTCAGTGTTGCGCGTGCCCGCGGGGCCGGCCGCCCCGGCGGGTCAGCTGCTCGGCCGCAGCCGCGGCGCCCCGGGCCGCCGCGTCGGGCACGTCGTCGCCGAGCGCGAGCCCCAGCGTGACTGCCGCGGCGAAGCTGTCGCCCGCCCCGTAGGTGTCCACCACCGGACCGGGGACCGGCGCCGTGGCCCAGCGGCCCGACCGTCCGTCGCGGTCGGTCCAGACGCCGCCGTTGGCCCCGTCGGTCCGGACGATGGCGCGCGGGGGGACCGGCAGGACGGCCTCGTCGATGATCTCCGCAGGGTCGCGGATCGACCCGAGCAGGACGTCGGCCTCGACCCGGCTCTCGATCAGGCTGGCCAGGCGGCGGGCCGTCACGACGAGCTTGCGTGCGCGCCGTGCCGCCTGCAGCGTGCGGGGGTCGTCCCCGGTGAAGTAGACGGCGTCGAACCCGGCGAGGTCGTCCCACGGGAGCGGGTCGTCGAGCGTCGGATGCTCGTTCGGCCCCAGCACGAGGATGGTGCGCTCGCCGGCGGGCTCGACCACGATGAGGGCGCGGTTCTGGCGCCCGGGACGGTCTGCGGCCTGCACGTCCACCCCGTCCTCGCCCAGGATCCGGGCGCTGTCGCGGCCCTCCTGGTCGCCGGCGAGCGCCGTGTAGAAGCGGGTGTCGGCGCCGAGCCCGGGCAGGACGCGTGCGCTCACGCCGCCGCCGCCGCCCACGTCCTCGACGGTGTCCTCGAAGTGGTAGATGCCGCCGGCCTGGAGGGGGCGGTCGGCCGACGCGAAGGCGTTCCACTCCACGTGACCGATCACGGCGATCCGCGGCACCGGCATATCATCTCCTCTCGCCCGCATGGCCCGCGTCGACACAGACGAGCCCATTGCACCGGTGCCCGCGGCGGCGGGTGCGCGCCTACGGCTCGAGCCAGACGGCCGGCGCCGGTTCGCGCTTCTCGACGGCGACACCCTGGTGGGCGTGCTGCGGCGGCCGTCGTGGCGCTCGTCGCGGATGGAGGCGCTCGCCCTTGGCGGGGCCTGGCTGCTCGTGCCGGTGGGCTTCGGCGGCCGCCGCACGCGGTTCGTGGACCAGGCGAACGGTCTCGAGGTCGGACACCGTCACGGGCACGAGCTGCAGCTGGGATCGGACCCGCCGGCCACCTTCCGGCGCGAGGGCTGGCGCGGCCACTGGCGCATCGCCGCCGCGGTGGGCGAGCCGCTGGTCGAGATCGAGGCCCTCGGGCGGTCGGACAAGCACTTCGAGCTCCGACTGGGCCCCGTGGCGGCGGCGCGCGACGACCGCGCGTTCCTGGCTCTGGTGGGAAGCTGGCTGGCCCTCCGCGAGCAGTCGCAGCGGTCGGCCGCCGCCGCGGTCACCGTCTAGCGGTCGTCGCCGTCGCGCGAGAGCACGGCCAGGAAGGCCTCCTGTGGCACCTCGACCGCACCGACCTGCTTCATCCGCCGCTTGCCCTTCTTCTGCTTCTCGAGCAGCTTGCGCTTGCGGGTCACGTCCCCGCCGTAGCACTTCGCGAGCACGTCCTTGCGCCGGGCCTTGATGGTCTCACGGGCGATGATCCGGGAGCCGATCGAGGCCTGCACGGGCACGTCGAACATCTGCCGCGGGATCAGCCCGCGCAGGCGCTCGACCAGGCTCTTGCCGGCCGCGTAGGCCTTGTCGCGGTGGACGATCAGGCTGAGCGCGTCGACGGGCTCGCCCGCCAGCAGGACCTCGAGCTTGACCAGGCTCGACGGCTGGTAGTGGTCGAGCTCGTAGTCGAAGGAGGCGTACCCGCGGGTGCGGCTCTTCAGCTGGTCGTAGAAGTCGAGGACGATCTCGCCCAGCGGGAGCCGGTAGACGAGCTGGACCCGCGACTCGGACAGGTACTCCATGTGGTCGAACGCGCCGCGCCGCTCCTGGGCCAGCTCCATGATCGTCCCGACGTACTCCCGGGGGACGATGACCGTGGCCTTGACGTAGGGCTCGCGGGTCTCGACGATGTCGTTCTGGTCTGGCATCTGCGCAGGGTTGTGGACCTCGATGGTCTGCCCGCGCACCGTCTCCACCTCGTAGGCCACGTTGGGCGTGGTGACGAGGAGGTCGAGGTCGAACTCGCGCTCCAGCCGCTCCCGGACGACGTCCATGTGCAGGAGGCCGAGGAAGCCGCAGCGGAAGCCGAAGCCCAGGGCCTGGCTCGTCTCCGGCTCGTAGACGAGGGAGGCGTCGTTCAGCCGCAGGCGCTCGAGGGCGTCGCGGAGGTCGGCGTACTGGTCGGCCTCGGTGGGGAAGAGCCCGGCGAAGACCATGGGCTTGACGTCCACGTAGCCCGGCAGCGGCTCGATCGCCGGCCGGCTCTGCACCGTGAGGGTGTCGCCCACGCGCAGCTCCGACACGTTCTTGATGCCGGTGACGACGTAGCCCACCTCGCCCGCGTCAAGACCGGGCACGGGGACCATGGTGGGCGAGAGGACGCCGGTCTCCTCCGCCTGCATGCGAGTCCCGGTGGCCATGGCCAGCAGGTCGCTCCCGTGCTCGAGGCGGCCGTCGACGACGCGCACGAAGGCCACGACGCCGCGGTACTGGTCGTACGTCGAGTCGAAGACGAGGGCCCGCGTGGGCGCGCCGGGGTCGCCCTCGGGGGGCGGCACGCGCTCGACCACGGCGTCCAGCACGGCGGCCACGCCTTCGCCGGTCTTGGCCGAGGCCCGGAGGACGGCGTCAGGCGTGTCGCCCAGGAGCTCCGCCACCTCCTTGGCCACACCGTCGGGGTCGGCCGCCGGCAGGTCGATCTTGTTCAGGACGGGCACGATCTCGAGGTCGTTCTCGATGGCCAGGTGGGCGTTGGCGAGCGACTGGGCCTCGAGCCCCTGGGCGGCGTCCACGACCAGGACCGCGCCTTCGCAGGCGGCCAGCGAGCGTGAGACCTCGTACGTGAAGTCGACGTGGCCCGGGGTGTCGATGAGGTTGAGCTCGTACTCGACCCCATCCTTCGTCCACAGCACGCGCACGGCCTGAGCCTTGATCGTGATCCCGCGCTCGCGCTCGAGGTCCATCGAGTCGAGCACCTGCTCGCGCATGTCCCGCTCCGCCACGGCATGCGTGAGCTCGAGGATGCGGTCGGCCAGCGTCGACTTGCCGTGGTCGATGTGAGCCACGATGGAGAAGTTGCGGATGCGCGCGGCGTCCATCGGATCGCAGGATAGGAGTGGGCGGCGTGCGGTCAGCGCCGCCGGTGCACGACGTCCGCCAGCAGGCGGACCTCCTGGACCCGCAGGAGCATCGAGGCGCCGACGTAGACGGCCGTCGCCGCGGACAGCGCGCCGAGCAGGGAGAGCAGCTGCGCCGCGAAGCCGTGCCCGAGGATGTCGTCGAGGGCGCGCCACACCGGGTAGGCCACCACGGCGCACGCCGCCGAGGCGACGGCGATGCGGCCCACGGCGGCCGCGGTGCGCCGGCCGTCGAGCGCACCCAGCCGGCGGCGCAGGAACCAGATGAGGGCGACGACGCCGAGCACGTTGACGATCGAGGTGGAGAGGGCGATCCCCCACGTCCCGAAGGGCCGGTAGAAGAGGGCGTCGAGAGCGCCGTTGGCCACCAGGTTCGCCCCGGCGATCGAGGTCGGGATCCAGGCCTCCTGCAGGCTGAAGAAGCTCCGGTTGAGCAGGAGCATCGCCCCGTTGAAGGCCAGACCGACCGAGAAGGCGACCAGCACCTGGGCCACGAGCGTGGTCTGGCTGCCGGTGAAGTTGCCGCGCTGGTAGAGCAACCGCACCATCGGCTCGGCGAGCACGGCGGTGACCGCCGCGGCCGGAAGGAGCAGGAACGCGATCTGCCGCAGCCCGGACGCGACGGTGTTGCGGAAGCGCTCGAAGTCACGTCCGGCGGCGTAGCGGGAGAGCGCCGGGAACAGCACCGCGGCCACGGCCACCGAGAACATGCCCTGCGGGAGCATGTAGATGCGGAAGGCCTTGTCGATGGCGGCCACCGACTCGTCCTTGTTCACGCGCGTGGCGAAGTACGAGTCGATGAGGACGTTCACGTTGATCAGGCCGAGGCCGATCGTCACGGGGAGCATGAGCACGAACACCCGGCGCACGGCCTCGTCGCGGATGTCGAGGTGGAAGCCGATGCGCCCGCCCCGGCCCCGCAGCCAGGGGAGCGGGAGCGCGAACTGGACCGCGGTGCCGAAGAGGATGCCGAACGCGTAGGCGTAGAGCCGGCCCGAGGTCGAGTGCACGAAGGGCACCGCCGCGGCCAGGACGCCGATGATGACCGCGTTCCAGGCCACCGGGGCGATGGCCGGGACGAAGAACTCCTCGAAGGCGTTGAGGATGGCCACCACGATCCCGCTCAGGCCGAGCAGGACGACGGTCGGGAAGAGGATCCGGGCCAGGCTCACCCCGAGCGAGCCGTGGTAGCCGAAGAGGGCCATGATCTGCGGGGCCAGGACCATGAAGCCGAGCGTGACGACGGACAGCCCGGCGAAGGCCAGCCAGAAGACGGTCGAGGCCACGCGCCAGGCGCGGTCGCGCTCCCCCCGCTCCAGGAGCTCGTTGAAGATCGGCACGAAGGCCGCTCCCAGAGCCGCGTCGGCCACGAGGGCGCGCACCAGGTTCGGCACCTGGAACGCCACCGTGAACGCGTTGATGCCCGATCCGCGGATGCCGAAGATCGCGGCCACCGCGATCTCCCGCGCGAGGCCCGCGATGCGGGAGACGCCGGTGGCGGCGGAGAAGAGGGCCGTCGACACGGCCATCCGCCGTCGCCTGGCCACGGGCGCGGAGGCCGACATGCCCGCAAGGGTAGTCGGGGGGTCCTCGGGAGTCTGACCTCGACCACGTGCTAGATTCCGGGTCGCGCCCGCCTTTCGGCGGGCCGTTTCACGTCGCGCCCCGAGGTTCATGGCCAACATCAAGCAGCAGAAGAAGCGGATCCGTACGGCGTCGCGCCAGCGGCTCGAGAACCTGCGCTTCCGCACCGGCATCAAGACGTCGTTCCGCCGTCTCTCCGAGACCATCGAGGGCGGCGACGCCGAGGCCGTGGCCGGGCGCCACCGCTCGCTGCAGCACCTCATCGACCGCGCGGCTTCTCGCCGGGCGCTGCATCCGAACACGGCGGCGCGCAAGAAGTCCCAGGCCGCGCGCCTCGTGGCCGCCGGCCCGAAGGCAGAGGCTCCGAAGAAGCGCACGCGCCGGTCGCCGGCGCGCTCGGCCTAGACCGTTCAGGTCAGGGCACGAGCTCGAGCGTGGTCCGCTCGAGCGTGAGGCGGTCCGGCAGGACGCCGTCGCCGCGCGTCTCGCGCTCCGCGCGGGCGATGCGCACGAGGGCGGCCGAGAGCTCCTCGCGCGACCACCGGCCGGCCTGTCCCTGGAGCTTCCGCGCCGGGAAGGGCGAGCGCAGGTCGAGCGCCTTCTGGATGGCGTCGGGCCCCTGTCCCGTCCTCGACCAGGCGGCGGGCCACCGAGAGCTGCCGGAAGAGCCGCGCCAGCGACGGCAGGACGCGGGCCACGTCCCAATCGCGCCGGTCCAGGAAGTCGCCGAGCACGGCCAGCGCCGTCGCCGGCTCGCGGTTCGCCAGGGCATCGGTGAGGTCCCAGGGAGGCAGCTCGACGTCGAACACGCACACCGCGTCGACGTCGGCCACGGTGACCGGCCGGCCGCCCGCGTACAGGGCGAGCTTCTCGATCTCGGTGCCGAGCTGGGACGCGTCGCCGCGTGCGAGCTCGGTCAGGCGACGGAGCGCCTCCGGCTCGATGTCAAGGCCGGCCTGGCTCGCGCGCTTACGAAGCCACGGCGCGAGCTGGCGCTTCTCGGGCAGGTCGAAGGTCAGGACACGGCCGACCTTGGCCACCGCGCGGGCCAGCTTGCCGTCGGCCTTGAGCGGGCCGGCCACGATGGCCAGGGTGGTGTCGGGCGCCGGCGAAGCCACGTAGGCGGCCACCTCGGGCGCGGCCGCGTCGGCCCATTTCTGGTCGGCACCCACGGCCAGGACGAGCCGGCGGCCGCCCATCAGGCTGAGGGCGTTGCAGGCGTCGACGACGTCCCCGGGCGAGGCTGCGTCGGCGTCGCTCCCCGTCCCGACAACGGCGAGCAGCGTCTCGACCGTGGCGTCGGCGCCATCGAAGCGGCGCCGGAGGCGAGCCACGGCGACGTCCACCTTCTCGCGGTCGCTGCCGTGGATGAGGTAGGCGGGGTCGAGCGGCTCGGGCGAGGACACGGGCCGATGGTAGCGGCGCGGTCGCGAGGGTTTCCGACATCCCGCCTGCTCACTATGGTGATAGCTGGAAGGGGTCACCGGCAGAGGAGACGGAATGCGGGCGGGACGGGTGACGCGAGTTGCGCTGGGAGCCATTGCCCTGACGGTGGCGCTCGTCGTCGCGCCTGCGGCCGAGGCCCGACCAAAGGTGCATCCGAGCGGGCACGCGCTCGGGCTCGTGACGCATGGCAACGCCGGTCGGGCGCCGTCGCTGGTCGCGTTGACCTCGCCCCTCGACTACCACGGCGGACCGGTGCTGCACGGCATGACCGTGCGCACGATCTTCTGGGAGCACCGCCCGGGGCGCTGTCACACCTTCCCTGCCGGCTACAAGACGCTCGTCAACCGGTTCTACACGGACGTGGCGCACGACTCCGGCCTGACCAGCAACCCGTATGCATCGGTCGTCCAGTACCCGGACGGCATCGGCCCGGCCGCCTACCGGTCGACCTTTGCCGGATCGTTCACGGTCCACGACCCGCTCCCCACTCTTCGGACTGCGTCGATCCCGCGCACAAGCTCGGGACATCGCCACCGTGCATCCTCGACCAGGACCTGACGACCGAGATCGCCAAGGTCATGACAGACAACGGGCTGGCGCCGCACGACGGCGACTACTACGCGCTCTACCTCGGGCCCGACATCGTCGACTGCTTCCCCAACCGCAGGCGGCCCCGCTCAGTGCTCGACGAACATCTACTGCGCGTACCACTCGAGCTTCACCGAGGGCAACAACCCCGCCAACGTCCTCTACGCCAACGAGCCGTACCCGCTCGCCCCGACGATCGACCCGCCATCGACCGGCTGTGACACGGGGGCCACGCCGAATGGCAACCAGCCGGCCGACGACATCATCGACACGTCGAGCCACGAGCAGAACGAGACCGTCACCGACCCGCTCGGCACGGGCTGGTGGTCGACGACGTCACCGGCGAGGAGAACGGCGACAAGTGCAACTTCGACTTCGGTGAGCCGCCCAACCCCGCGGGCAACGTGACCATCAACGGCAACCCCTACTTGATCCAGCAGGAGTGGTCGAACGACGGCATGGCCTGCGTGACGTCGTACACCGATCCGATCGCCGGCACGTTCACGATGTCGCCCGCGGGCAACGCCGAGGCGGGCCAGCAGGTCGGTTTCACTGCCTCGACGCGCCGACACCGCCGACGAGCATCGGCATCTACCGCTGGTCGTTCGGCGACGGCACCGGCCCGCGTCACATCGTCGGCGAACACGAGCGCTGCACACCTTCGGCGCCCCGGGCACGTACGACGTGTTCCTCACGGCCGCGGACAACACCCGCGCCGGTGGGTCCGACCAGCTCGTGACCATCCGGCCCGGGCCGGCTGCGGCCTTCACCGCGCCGGCGAGCCTGCCCAGCGGATCGCCGGCCGCCTTCGACGGCGGCGGCTCCTCGTCGAGCTCCGCCATCACGACCTACGCCTGGTCCTTCGGCGACGGGCAGACCGCCAGCGGGGCGGCAGCGACGACGACGCACTCCTATGCGCACCCCGGCACCTACCAGGTCACGCTCACCGTGACCGACGCGGTCGGCGTGTCGGCGAGCGTTCAGCACACCGTGACCGTGACCAACCGCCCACCGAAGGCGTTGGTCACGGCCTCGACCGCCAGGGTCGTCGCCGGCCGCGCGGTCAGCTTCGACGGTCGCGCCTCCAGCGACCCGGACGGCAGCATCGCCTCCTATGCCTGGTCGTTCGGTGACGGGTCCTCCGGGTCCGGCGCCACGGCGCGGCACGTCTACCGGCACAGCGGTCTGCGGACCGTGACCCTCACCGTGCACGACAACAGCGGTGCGACCGCGTCGACGAGCCTGCGCGTGCGGGTGACTGCGGCTCCGGCGTGCATCGTTCCCGGCCTGCGCGGCCTCTCCCTGCGGCAGGCGCGGACGCGCCTCGCCGCGTCGCACTGCACCCTCGGCCGCGTCGGGCATGCGCACTCGGCCCGGGTGGCTGCGGGCCATGTGCTGTCGAGCTCGCCCGGGCGCGCCGCGCACCGGGCGCACGGCGCGCGGGTCTCGGTCACGATCAGCACCGGGCCGTGACGGCGGCGTCACGGCCGTCCCGCGTCGTCAGGAGGGCTGCGACATGTCCGACTCCATCAGCGTGCTGGCCGTGCCCGAGGCGGCGATCGCCGCGGAGGCGCCTGCGGATGCGCGCGCCCGGCCTGCTTCCGCAGCGCATCGATGTCCCCGCCGCGGACCTACGGGCGGAGCTCACCGGCTTCCTGGAACGGATGGACGGAGCGGTGCGGGCCTCCCTCGGCGAGGTTGGCGGCTTCCAGGTGACCCAGCTCGCCCTGAACCTGGCCATCACCGCGACGGGGAAGGTCAGCCTGCTCGGGATCGGCGGCGAGCTGGCCGGCACCGCCGGCCTGACGGTCACGCTCGAGCGCCGCGCCGTCTGAGTGGAATCAGGGGCCGCCGGCCGCGCCGCCGTCGTCCTCGGGGACGTCGGTGATGCTCGCTTCGTGAATCCAGGGCTCAGTCCTCACGCCGCCCAGCGCGAGGTGGATAACGGCCTGGACCGTTACGCGCACACTGTCGCCGGGCTCGAGTGGCTCATCTCCTGTGATCCGCACGCTCACCATCCAGTCCTCCTTCCCTGCAGGGAACGAGGCGGTGCGATTGAACGTCCCGATCTGCGGTCCGGCCTGGCCGGTGGCAGGGTCGACGCGAACGACCGTGACGGACCGAACGTCGACGCTCTGCGCCGGCGTGTCGCCCGGAGCGTCGCCGTCCCACTTGATCGGTCCGCAGACCATCAGCTGATCGCCCGTGATGGTCAGCGGGTCGTCCACGTTTCCGTGTGGCATCCGTCAGCCTCCTTGGGGAACGCCGATGATCTCAGACGCGCTCAGACGGCGCGGGAGCACGAAATCAGGTGATGTTGACCGGCTCCGACCACCTCTCCCGCACCTTTCCGCCGCTGACGAGCGTGACGAGGGCGAACACCGTCACACGAGCCGGTCCCACCTGGAAGACGCCCGGCGGAAGGTGCGGCACGGCCGTCATCCACTCCTGGTCCGGCGTGCCGTCGTCGTAGAAGACGAGGCCGGGGACGGCCACACCAAACGGCACCCCGTGTCGCGCATCCGACACGATCACGACCAGCAACTCGACGCTGAGGGCCCGCTCCCCGGCATCCTCCTTGTCTCCGGCGAAGCGAAGCGGACCGCACACTTGCAGACCACGTCCGAGCGCGGTCCTGGAAGCATCCGGGTCCACGTTTCCGTGCGGCACGGCTACGAACCTCCTCTGGCGACGCCGATGATCTCAGATGGGCACGAGGTTGGCGAGCAGTGCCTGAGCTCTCTCCGTGGCGACCACGTTGCCCTTGCGCTCGTAGAGCTCGAGCGCCCGCCCGCCGGCGATGCGTGCCTGATCAAGACGCCCGCCGGCGCGGAGAACTTCCGCCAGATCGAGTTGGGCATCGCCTCGGTCGGAGAGGAAGTCGGTCGAATCGGCCAGAGCCACCGCCTCGCGCGCGACGGTCTCGGCGTGCTCCAGCTCGCGCTGGTCGGCGAGGATCCTGGCCCGAACCCGTCGCCAGGCCATCTGCGACACGACGTCGACCGGGGCCGAGAGGCGCTCGCTCTCGATGCTGAGGGACAGCGCCTCGGCCTCGTCCCCCTGCTCGTATCGCACTCTGGCCAGGAGCGCCGCCGTGGTCGAGAGCAGGGCCTTCTCACCCATGTCGGAAAGGCGCTCGTAGCCCGGGCGGAGATGCCTCTCTGCAGCTTCGGGCTCGCCGGCGAGCATGGCCACGAACGCCGCCCATTCGGGGACGGAGTGGACGGTGAACCCGAGGTCGTCGAGGAGCGCCTCGCTCTCGGCGAGCAGCCGCTCTGCAACGTCGAAGCGGCCTGTCATGGCGTACAGGCCCGCAAGCGCCGGCAGCACCTCGGCCTCGGCGCGGCGGCTCTGGTGGACCTGCTCGCGGAGGTCCTCGCAGCGCCGGATGCCGTCCTCCGCCGGCAACGGGCCGAAGAGGGCGAGCGACGGGACCCACCGGAGGACGTCCCACAGCCGGCGCTCGTCGCGAAGAAGGCGCGCACAGGCAGCTGCCCGGTCCCAGGCCTCCTCGGCCGAGGCCGACCGACCCCGGACCCACGAGACCTGCGCCTCGAGATACGCGAGCCGGCATAGGCCGAGGAGGTCGGCCTCGGCCTCGAATACGCGCCTCGCCCCGTCACCGACCGGCTTGACATCCTCGATCACGCCCTGCGTGTCGGTCTGGAGGTGGAGGATCAACTGCTCGACCAGCGTGCGGGCACGAAGCCGTTCGTTCCCGATGTCGCGCGCCAGCGCGAGGGCCTCGCCGAGGGCGAGCTCGGCCTCGGCCATGTCGCCCGCCTCGGTCAGCGCCGCACCCAGCTCGCGCAGGATCTCGGCCCGCGCGGGCTCGTCTTCGGACACGATGGCCGCCGCCCGCCGGAGCAGGTGGATGGCGGCGAACAGGTCGCTGCGGCCGAGAGCCCTGGCCGCCGCCTCGTCGAGCAGCGCCGCAGCTCGAGCGGCCAGGATCGCGTCCTTCTCGTCCGGTGGGCCGAGCTCGCGCCGATACAAGTACGCCTGCTCGAGGTGGTAGCCCAGGATCTCCTCGAGCCCCGTGGCCGGCCCGGGCGTCTGCTGCGCCACCCACGAGGCGAAGTGCTCGTGCAGCTCTGCCCGCCGCCGCTTGGGGATGCTGCGATAGACGACGTCGCGCACGAGCAGGTGGTGGAACTGGAACGCGTCTTGCCCCTCCGACAGGGCGGGCCGGATGAAGCCGCGCTCGGTCAGGGCGTCGAGCGCCGCCGGGATGCCCGCCCGGGCGCTCGGCGGCGAGAGGGCATTGACGGCGTCCTGCTGGAACACCTTCCCCTCGATGGAGGCCCGCTCGATCACCCGTCGCTCCCGCTCACCGAGCAGGTCGATCCGGCTCTCGAGTAGTGCATCGAGCGTCGGTGGGAGCGGGATCACGGTGAGGTCGCCGGTCTCGACCCAGCTTCCGTCCACCGGCCGCAGGAGGTCTGCGTCGCCGAGCATCACGAACAGCTCGCGCAGGAACAACGGGTTGCCGCCCGCCGCCTCCACGAGGCGTTCACGGAGGCCGCCAGGGAGTGGCCCGCCGACGATCCCGTCGACGAGCACCGCTGACTCGTCGTCCGACAGCGGACGAAGGGTCAGGATGTCCCGGTCGGCCGGTGGCGTCCAGGCGGGAATGTCGAAGATCTCGGGGCGGGCCAGCGCCACAAGGAGGACGGGCCCTTCGATCCCGCACAGGCGGTCCACCAGGCGAAGAAAGGTCGGCTCCGCCCACTGCAGGTCGTCGAGCATGAAGATCACCGGGCCCTTCCGGGCCAGCGCGGCCAGGAGCTTCCCGGTCGCCCAGGCGATCTCCTCCGGGGAGGCCATGGCACCGCTCAGGCCGACGGCCACGGACACGAGCTCGGCCACGTTGGCCGCCTCGGCGTCGCCTGCGAGGAGCCCCGCGATGCGGTCCCGCGCACCGGTCTGCCCGTCGTCGGGCCGGATGCCGGCGATCTGCCGCACCGCCTCCGCGAGCGGCCAGTACGTGATGCCCTCGCCGTACGGCAGGCAGCGCCCGGTGAGCACCGTTGCGTCCCGGGCGCTCGACTGGACGAACTCGGCCGCCAGTCGGGACTTCCCGACGCCGGGCTCGCCGATGACCGTGACGAGACGGCTCCGCCGCGCGCCGGAGCACTCCTCGAAGGCCCGCGCGAGGGCCTCGAGCTCGGCCTGCCGTCCCACGAGGTCGGCCTCCGCCGGCCGCGCGGGAGCCGCTCCGTCCATGGCGACGGAGCGCAGCCGGAACGCGCTCACCGGCTCGGCCTTGCCCTTGAGCGACAGCGCGCCGGCGGGCTCGACGTCGACCGCGTCGCGGACGAGGAGATAGGTCTGCTCGCCCAGAAGGACCTCGCCCGGCCGGGCGGCGCCCTGCAGGCGCGAGGCGACGTTGACCGGGTCGCCGGAGGCCAGCAGATCGGGGCCGTCGCCTACCCCCGCCACGACCTCGCCGGTGTTCACGCCGACGCGTATCGCGAGGCGCGCGCCGAACCGGCGATCGAGCTCCTCGTTCAGCCGGCCCAGCCGGCTCTGCATCTCCGACGCGGCTCGCACCGCGCGCAGGGCGTCGTCCTCGTGGGCGAGCGGAACGCCGAAGAGGGCGGCCACGGCGTCGCCGATGAACTTCTCGACGGTCCCGCCGTGCCGCTCGATGGCGGACCGCATCTCGTCGAAGTAGCGCAGCATCAGCGCGCGCAGCGTCTCCGCGTCGAGCCGTTCGCCCAGCTCCGTCGAGCCTGTGACATCGCAGAAGAGCACCGAGACGAGCTTGCGGCGTTCGAGCGCCGGTGCCTCGGCCAGTGGCACGCCGCACGCCATGCAGAACCGTGCTCGTGTGGGGTTGTCCTCGCCGCACCTGGCACAAACAGGCACGAGGTCAGTCTAAGAGCGGGTGGGCAGCGCGATCTCGAGCACGGCCGCGAGCGTGTCCTCGAGCGCGCCGCTCGAGTCGACCTCGTGATCGGCGGCGCGGCGAAGCAGTGGCTCGACGGTGTCGACGAGGGCGACGACTCGCTCGGTCTGTTCCGGCCGGCTGCCGTACTCGCCCGGAGGTCGCGCGGCGAGCCGCCTGACGATGACATCGACCGGGGCGCGCAGAAGGACGACGTCATCGAAGCAGGGCAGGAAGCGCCCCATGTTCGCGGCGCAGCCACTGACCACCAGGAGATCCCCGTCGTCGCGGGCGAGCAGCTCGGCCACCCGGTCCTCGCGCCAGACCCAGTCCCGTCCCGGCTCGACCGGCGATCCCGCCGTCGCCGCGCGATCGTCGACCTCGATCCACTCCGAGTACTCGGGTGAGTCGAGATCGACGGCGCGGTGGCCGCGCGCGTCGAGCTCGAGAACGAGGGCCGACTTACCGGTCCCGGACATGCCGGTGAGCAACACCCGACGCATGACGGCCGACGATAGCGACGTGTCCGCGCGAAGACCGCGGCGCGTGTCCATATCGTTCGCTCTCGATGGCCCTGAGGATCGTTGACTTCAGCGAGGAGTGGCTCGATGAGGCCGGGCAGCTGCTTGCGGAGCGCCATCGGCGGCAGAGGACCGTCGAGCCGCTGCTCGCGGAGCGATTCGAGGACGCCAGCACCGCCGGGGTCGAGATCGAAGCTCTATGGAGGAGCGACGGCGCTTCGGGCGCCGTCGCCATCGATGGCCAACGTGCAGTTGGCTACCTCATCGGGGCGCCGCGGGCGGACCCGGGATGGGGCTCGAACGTGTGGATCGAGTTCGCGGGCCACGCTGTCGCCGAGGCCGAGATCGTCCGTGATCTCTACGCTCGCGCGGCGCAGCGATGGGTGGAGGACGGCCGGGGAGACCACTACGTCCTCGTGCCGGCAACAGAGCCGGCACTCGTCGATGCTTGGTTCCGCCTCTCGTTCGGACAGCAGCATGCCCATGCTCTGCGAGAGGTCCCTTCCGCCGTCGGCGCGTGGCCCGGCGAGCTCGAGATTCGCCGGATCGAACCAGGCGACCTCGATGCCATCGTCGAGCTCGACGCGATTCTCCCGACACACACGAAGCGATCACCGGTGTTCGCCTTCGGGGCACCACTGCTCGTCGCCGGACGAGACTCGCGCTGACTGGCAGACCGGCATCGACAACGACAACGAAGGCTGCTTCATCTGCGAACAGGAGGGGACGCCAGTGGGCTTGCTCGCCGTCGTCCCGGTCGAGATGTCGCGGGCGAACACCGGTCTCGGCCGACCCGACAACGCGTGCATCCTCGGCTTCGCGGCGACGACCGCAGCCGCGCGCGGTACGGGAGTCGGTCTGGCGCTCACAAACGCAGCGTTCGCGTGGGCGCACGACCACAGCTACGAGACGATCGTGACCGACTGGCGCGTGACGAACCTGCTCGCCTCGCGCTTCTGGCCGAAGCGTGGCTTTCGCACCACCTTCGTTCGGCTGTACCGGTCGATTCCACTGGATGGGCGGTCCGTCGGCAGCCCCACTAGGACGGCGCGGCGTCATCGGAGCCATCCGATCGCCGAGACGAGGCTCCCGCCGGCCGTGTCGAGCCACGCGCCTGCCTTGGCCACGGCGATGAGCAGCGACGCCGGCACGCGGTTGGCCGTGTCGAGCGCCACCGACGCCGCCGGCAGGACCGGCCAGAGCGCGACCGACGCCAGCCCGAGCCACAGGATCGGCGCCACCAGCGGCAGGGCCAGGAGGTTGGCGGGCAGGCTGCCGATCAGCGACGCGCGCCCGAAATGCCAGTACGCGATCGGTGCCGTGGCCAGCGTGCACGCCGCGGACAGGGCCGCCGGGCGGCGCAGGACGTCCGGGAACGGGCGCCCCGCCAGCCGCTCCTCGAGCCACGGCGCCAACGCGAACATGGCCGCCACGGCCACGAAGGACAACTGGGCGCCCGGCTCGAGCACGGCGAACGGATCGAGCGCCTGGACGACCGCGGCGCCCATGGCGAGCACGTGCCAGCGGTCGCGCGGCCGTCCGGCCAGCCACGTGAGCGAGGCGAGCACGCCCGCCACCGCCGCCCGGACGACGGACGGCCCGGGCCCGACCACGGCGGCGTAGGCGATCACCGTCGGCACGGCAAGCGCATGAGCGGCGGCTCGCGGCAGCCCTGCCATCCAGGCGAGAGCGAGGACGACCGCGACGAGCAGGGCCACGTTGCCACCGGACACGGCCAGCAGGTGCTGCAGGCCGGAGCGCCGGAAGTCCGCTCGCGTGTCGGGTGCCAGGGCGCCGCTCGTGCCGAGCAGGATCCCGCCCGCCACCCGTGAGGGCTCATCGTCTCCCGCCGCGCGGAGCGCCCGCGCTGCGCCGGCGCGCGTGCGATCCACGAACCCCTCGACACCGCCGCGCCGGCCGATGCGCCGCAGCACGCGGACCCGCAGCACCTCGTGGACGCCCTGCCGGCCGAGCCATTCGCGCTCGTCGAACGAGCCCCGCCCCAGTGGTGGCCGAGGACGGCCGAGCCGCCCCTCCACGGCGGCGATCTCGCCCGTCTCCAGGATCTCCGGGCTGCGCAGCTCGACCGGCCGGCCATCGAGAACCGCCACCGCCGACCACGTGGACCCGCCCTGGTGGACATCGCCGGTGACGGTGGCCGTGCCCCGCACGCGGCTCCCGACCAGCGATGCCAGCGGGTCGCGCTGCAAGACGGCCAGGCCGTGCGCTGACCACAGAAACCCGGCGAGCGCCGCCACGGCCGCCGGAATCGCCGCGGCCAGCGGAGGCGGCCGCCACAGGACACCTCCAGCCAGCGCCGCCAGCCCGGCCAGCCCGACGAGTCCCGCCGAGGCGAGAGCCGGGACGGCGAGGCCCACGGCCAGGCCGGGCGCGACGGCCGCCGTCGCCGCATGGAGGCGCGTCAGGGCGCCACCTTCCCGTGCAGGGCAGCCAGGCGTCCGGGGCCGATGCCCGGCACGTTGCCGAGGTCGGCCGTCGAGCGAAAGCCGCCGTGCGCCTGCCGCCAGGCCACGATCCGGGCGGCGAGCGTGGGCCCGATGCCGTCGAGGACGTCGAGCTGCTCGGCCGTGGCCGAGTTGAGATGGACGATGCCCGCCGGTGCGCCCGCGCCGGCAGCCGAAGGGGCCGCGACGGCCACGCCGCGCCCGGGCACGACGATCTGCTCACCGTCGGCCAGCCGCTCGGCCAGGTTCAGAGCGGCCGTGTGCGCTCCGGGCCGCGCGCCGCCGGCAGCGCGGAGCGCGTCGCGCACGCGGCTGCCGGCCGGAAGCCGGTAGACGCCGCCGTGTCGCACGGCGCCCACCACGTCCACCACCACGGGGCCGGCGACAGGCTCCGACGCGAGCGCAGGGGGCGAGGTCGAGATCGCCACCGGCCCGGAGGCCGAGGCGGGCGCCGAGGTGCGCAGGTAGCGGCCCGCGAGCACCAGCCCGAGCAGGGCGACGACGGCGGCGACGAGAGCGAGGCGGCGATCGGAGGGCATGCCGCGACAATGGCGGCCGTCGTCCAGCAGGACAACGGAGAATGCGCGCCGCCTCTGTGGCGAAGTGGTGCTAGCCCACGACGAGGTTCACGAGCTTGCCCGGAACGACGATCTCCTTGCGCACCGAGACGCCGTCGGCCAGATACGGGCGCACCCGCTCGGCCTCGCGCGCCAGGCGCACGAGCTCCTCCCCCGGCAGGTCGACGGGCACCTCCAGGCGGTCGCGCACCTTGCCGTTGACCTGCACCACCAGGGTGAAGGTCTCGCGGGCCAGGAACCGCTCGTCGGCCACCGGCCAGGTCGAGCGCCACAGCCGCTCTCCGCCGAGCGCCGTCCACAGCTCCTCCGCCACGTGCGGCGCGAACGGCTGCACGAGCGACACCAGCGTGGCGGTGGCGAAGCGCAGGACCCGCCGCCCGGCCTCGTCGCCCTCCAGCGCCGGGCGGGAGTCCGCGATGGCGTTGGTCAGCTCCATGCAGGCGGAGATGGCCGTGTGGAAGTGGAAGCGCCGCTCGATGTCGTTCGTCACCTTGGCGATGGCCCAGTGCGCCTTGCGCGCGAGCTCGAGCGCCTCCGGCGAGAGCGCGTCGGGCTCTCCCGCCGACTCCTCGATGCCGGGCCCCATCTCCACCGCCTGGGCGGCCATGCGCCACACGCGCTCCAGGAAGCGGTGCGCGCCGGCCACGCCACCGTCGGTCCACTCCGCGTCCTGCTCCGGCGGTCCCAGGAACAGCGTGTAGATGCGGACGGTGTCGGCGCCGTAGCGCTCGATGTTCTCGTCCGGCGAGACGACGTTGCCCTTGGACTTGGACATCTTCGCCCCGCGGTAATAGATCATCCCCTGGGTGAAGAGCCGGGCGAACGGCTCGCGGAACCCGACCAGGCCGGCGTCGAACAGGACCTTGGTCACGAAGCGCGCGTAGAGCAGGTGCAGGATCGCGTGCTCGACGCCGCCGATGTACTGGTTGATCGGCAGCCAGGCGTCGACGTCCGACCGGGCCCACGGCGCGTCGCCCAGGTGCGGGTCGACGTAGCGGACGTAGTACCAGGACGAGTCGACGAACGTGTCCATGGTGTCCGTCTCCCGCCGGCCGGGGCCGCCGCAGGATGGACAGGGGACGTTCACCCAGTCCTCGGCCGCGGCCAGCGGCGAGCGCCCGCGCGGCCGGTAGTCCTCGACCTCGGGCAGCAGCACCGGAAGATCCTCATCGGGCACGGGGACCAGACCGCACGCCTCGCAGTGGATGATGGGGATCGGAGCGCCCCAGTAGCGCTGGCGGGAGATGAGCCAGTCGCGCAGCCTGTAGGCCGTGGTCGCCTTCCCCCGGCCGTCGGCCTCGAGCTTCTCGACGATGCGTGCCGCTCCCTCGGGCGCGGGCAGCGCGTCGAAGGGGCCGGAGTTGACCAGCACCTCGTCCTCGCTGTGGGCGACGTACGCCTCGTCGGACGAGGGCTCGCCCCCGCGGGGCATGACCACCGGCCGCACCGGCAGGCCATGCGCCTCGGCGAAGGCAAAGTCCCGCTCGTCGTGCGCGGGGACGGCCATGATCGCGCCCGTCCCATAGCCACCGACGACGTAGTCGGCCACCCACACCGGGATGGCCTCCCCGTTCACCGGGTTGACGACGGTCCGTCCGGTGTCGACGCCCGTCTTCTCTCGCGACTGGGCGCGCTCCTCCTCGGACAGGGCCGCCGTGCGGCGCGCGTAGTCGAGGACCTCGGCCTCACGCGGCATCCCCTCCACCAGGCGCGGGACGAGCGGATGCTCGGGGGCCAGGACGAAGAACGTGGCCCCGAACAGCGTGTCCGGCCGGGTGGTGAAGACGGCGATGTCCTCGTCCAGATCGGGCTGGTGGAAGAGGACCTCAGCCCCGTGCGACCGCCCGATCCAGTTGCGCTGCATGGTCAGGACGCGGTCGGGCCAGTCCTCCAGCAGGGCCATGTCGTCCAGAAGCTGGTCGGCGTAGGCCGTGATCCGGAAGTACCACTGGTCGAGCTCACGCGACTCCACGATCGACCCGCAGCGCTCGCAGCGGCCGTCGATCACCTGCTCGTTGGCCAGCACCGTCTGGTCGACGGGGCACCACTTGACAGGCGCGCGCCGGCGATATGCGAGGTCGCGCTCGAACAGGCGCAGGAACAGCCACTGCGTCCAGCGGTAGTAGTCCGGGTCGGCGGTGGAGAGCTCGCGCGACCAGTCGATCGACCACCCCATCCGCTTGAGCTGCCGGCGGATGGCGGCGATGTTGCGGTCCGTGACCTCGCGCGGGTGGCTGCCCTCGCGGATGGCGGCGTTCTCGGCCGGCAGCCCGAAGGCGTCGTACCCCATCGGGTGCAGAAGGGCCAGCCCGTTGCGCCGCCGGTAGTGGCACAGGACGTCGCCCATCGTGTAGTTCTTGACGTGCCCCATGTGCAGCTCGCCCGAGGGGTACGGGAGCATCTCGAGGACGTACGAGCGGGCGCCGTTCTGGCCCGGCGCGGGGTTCGGGGTCTCGAATGCGCGCTCGGCCTCCCACACGGCCTGCCACCTGGCCTCGACTGCTGCGGGCTCGTAGCGCTCCATCATCTCCCTCCTCTCCGGCTCGTGAACGGGGCAAAAAAAAGCCTCTCCGGGGGAGAGGCTGGGCGCGGACCGCTGGACCGGCGTCAGCCGGACGGTCCGCGCTACGTAAGGAGAAGGGCGTTGCCCATCACGACGAGTATACCCGCCGCCGAAGCCGTCAGGCGGCCTCGGAGGCCTGGCCCGCCAGGGCGCGCGGCGCGCCCGCGAGCGACCCACCCGGGCAGAGCTCGGCGCGGACCAGCCGCCTCGGGTCGCGGACCCCGATCGCGGCGGTGATGGCGCCGACCAGGAGCAGCAGCGCCGAGACCACGCAGCCCACGTGGAACGCCGACGTCGAGGCGGTCGCGATCGCCGACGACATCGCTGGCTGCTCCGACGCCGGCATGCTGCTGACGTTGATCGTCGACAGGGGCCGGGCCTTGGCCTCCTGCACCACCGAAGCCGCGGCCGGCGGCGAGGTCGCCGACACGCCCGCCGCGGCCAGCTGTGAGTCGAGCTCGGAGGCGTACTGGCTCGAGACGACGATGCCGATGATGGCCACGCCGACGAGACCGGCCGCCCGCGCCACGGCGTTGTTGACGGCCGAGGCGATGCCGGCGTTGTCCACCTCCGCGTCGGCCAGCACCGCGGCGGTCAGGGGGGCCACTGTCATGGCCAGGCCCAGGCCGAATACGCACACCGGGACGAGCAGGTCCGGCACGTAGCTCGGGTCCGTGCCCACCATCAGGAACAGGACCGTGCCGAGGGCCGCAACGGCCCCGCCCCCGGCCATGAACCACCGCGGGCCGCGGCGGTCGGCGAGGGCTCCGAACCGCCGCGAGAGCAGGAACACGATGATGGTCACGGGGAGCAGCGTGAGCCCGCTCTGCAGGGCGGTGAAGCCGCCGCCCGCGCCCTGCAGGTAGATCACCAGCAGGAATATGAGGATCCCGAGCCCGGCGTACATCGTCACCGTCTGGAGGTTGCCCACCGCGAAGTTCCGGCGGCGGAAGAGCCCCAGGGGCAGCATGGGCTGCGGGGTACGCGCCTCCCACACCACGAAGGCGGCGAACACGGCCAGGCCGCCGATCAGAGGCACGAGCACCGTCGCGTCCGTCCAACCGACCGACGGCTCGTGGATCAGGGCGAAGACGGGGCCGCCGAGGCCGAGCGCGCACAGGACGGCGCCGACCACGTCCACCCGACGCCGGCTGTCGGCGGGCGGACGGTCGGGGACGACGAGGTAGACCAGGATGAGCGTGGCCGCCACCAGCGGCACGTTGACGATGAAGATCCAGCGCCAGGTCGAGTGGTCCACGATCCACCCCCCGCCCAGAGGGCCGATGACGGTGGCAATCCCACCCCAGGCTGTCCATGCCCCGATCGCGGCGCCGCGCTCGTGGTCCTTGAAGGTGGCCACGATGACGGCCAGCGAGCTGGGGACGAGGAGCGCGCCGGCGACGCCCTGCAGGGCCCGCATGGCGATGAGGACCTGGATCGTCGGCGCTGCCGCGCATCCGATGGAGACCAGGCCGAACCCGAGGACGCCGGCAGCGAAGACCCGCCGCTCGCCGAAGATGTCGCTCAGCGACCCCCCGATGAGGATGAGCGAGCTCAGCGTGAGCAGGTAGGCGTTGACGATCCACTGCTGGTCGGCGAGCCCACCGCCCAGGTCCCGCTGGATCGCGGGCAGGGCCACGTTGACCACCGTGCCGTCGACGGTCGCCACGGCCGAGCCGAGGATGCAGGCCACCAGCGTCAGCTGCTTGCGGGTGGCAGTGCTCACGGGGTCTGGTCCGGGGGCACGAGCCGCCCGCCGCGGACACGGAAGCCGGCACGCACGAGGAACGGCCGGGCGTCGGCCAGCACGCGCTCGACGTTGCGGGCCACCCACAGGCACAGCAGGGCCAGCGGCAGCTCGGCGAAGCACGCCTCGGCCAGCGCCCGCATGACGGCCGAGCTCCCGTCGGCCGTCATGACGTCGAACCAGGCGTCACAGACGAGCAGCGTGGCCGTGACCGTCGCCGTGATGGCCGTCCAGGGCGAGCGGCGGAGGATGGTGACCGCCGTCGCGCCCAGGGAGACGCCGAGGGCGATGTCGAAGCCGGCCCAGGCGATGTCCCAGTGATCGGCCCTGGCCTGGGACGGAAGATCGAACATCAGCCAGACGGTCCAGGGGATCAGCAGGACGGTCAGGACGGCGAAGAGACGACCCACCCAAGTGGGTACTAGGCGCTCGTCGGGAGGCAATCCATCATCCGAGGAGGACTCGTATCTACGGAAGCGAATAGAATCCATCTGAGATCTCTTCACGTAAAATTCATAGAGCTACGCACTAACTCCACAAACTCCCCACCGTCAGAACGTATGTCATGCCTCCCGGAAACCTGCCCATCGACGACACGAGCCCGCTCCTCCTGATCGAAGAGGCAGCCGCGCTCCTCCGGGAGGGCGCGCTCCGGCTGGTGCGTTGGTGCCGCCGCGACGACGTTCCCTGCGCGGTCGTGGCAGCCCGTGGCGGCGAGTATCTCATTCCTCTCGGCGTGGTCTGCGAGATCATGCCGGGGCTTCTCGCTGCCTAGCCTCTCCCCGCCGGAAGGCGTGCGCGCTGATGATCAGCGCCACCCCGGCCACGATCACGGCGCTGGCGAGCACGGTGCGGGCGGTGATTGACTCGCCCTCGAGCGTGGCCCCGAGGGCGAGCGCGACCACCGGGTTCACGTACGCGTAGGTGGAGACCAGCGAGAGCGGCGCGACGCCGAGCAGCCACACGTAGGCCGTGAAGGCGATGAGCGACCCGACCACGATCAGATAGGCGAAGGCCGCCACCGACCGCCCGCTCAGGGCCTGCAGGTGGAGCTGGCTCCCCTCGCCGCGGGCGAGACCTACGACGGCGAGGATCACCCCGCCGCACAGCATCTCGATGGTCGTGGCCACGAGCGGCCGGCGGGGCAGGCGGGCGCTCCGCGCGTACAGCGTGCCGGACGTCCAGAACAGGGGCGAGAGCAGGATGAGGGCCAGCCCGCCGGCGTCGAAGTGGTTGCCGCCTCCCGGCCACACGAGCAACACGACGCCGGAGAACCCGACCACCAGGCCCACGAGCACGGGCATGGTGAGGCGGACGCCCAGGAACGCGCGCTCGAACAGGGCCATCCACAGCGGGACCGTGGCGATGAGGAGGGCGGCGATCCCGGTGGGGACGGACTGCTCGCCCAGGGCCACGAGCCCCAGGCCGCCGAGCATGAGGCACGCGGCCACGATGGCCGCGTCGCGCCACGCCGCCAGATCGGGCCAGCCGTCGCGGAGCTCGCCGCGGGCCAGGCACCAGGCCCCGAGGAGGACGGCCGCGATGAGGAAGCGGCCGGAGAGCATGATCAGCGGCGGCAGGCTCTCGTCCGCGACCTTGATGCCGAGGTAGGTCGAGCCCCACACGATGTAGACCACGAGCAGCCCGGCGGCCACGGGCACGATCGGGGCGCGAAGGGTCGAGCGCGGGGGGTCCACCCCCGCAGGATTGACGATCGGCCTGCCGGGGGCTCGCAGTCGCCATCACCCGCGAGCCGGGGTTCGCACGCCTTCAAGGGCGTGCCAGGGACTGGCGCTGCCGTCGACCCGGAGGCCCGTACGCCATAGGCGGTCGCGTGAGCGGCCTGCCTAGGCGGCGGGCATGACCTGCAGCGCGAACGAGCCGCGCACCGGCGGGAGGGCGATGCGGTTCCCCCCGCGCACGGTCAGCGGGCGGCCGTCCGGGCCCGTGGCCTCGCGGACGTGGAAGGGCGCGACCAGGGTCTGCCCCGACACCGTCTGGCCCGGAGGGGCGGTGAGGCGCACGAACCAGGCCGAGGCGAACCCGTGGCCGCTGGCGGGCCGGGCGTCGAGGCCGAGGCTGACGCGGCCGCGCCAGAAGGCGGCCAGGGCGTCGAGCGAGCCGACCCACACGTCGGATCCGGCCGAGGCCAGCAGGGCCTGCTCGGCGTAGAGCTTCGTCCAGGTGACGTCGGGCGTGATGTCCACCGCCGTCGGTGCATCCGACGCCTGGTGGCCGGCGAGCGTGGCCGAGAGCGCGCCGACGCGCTGGTCGAGGCGCTCGCGGGGCAGATCCTGGAACGAGACCGGGACCCGGAGCACCGGCCGCACGCCGCCGCTGGCCTCGGTCTGGAAGAAGGGGAACGCGCCGCCGGCGTGCGTGGCGGCGAGCGTGGCGTCGACCTCGTATCCCGCGCCCTGGGCGGCGCCGGCAAACCCGCGCGGCGTGGCGCCCCCGCCCGAGCGGAAGGCGACCGGAGAGACGCCGGAGAGGTCGTGGACCAGCTGCCCCGATACGCGCAGCTCCCCAAAGGCGGATGCGCCCACGAGCGCGGTCGAGGTGGCGTACGCCGGGCTGTAGGCCGGGTACGACTCGGTCCCGTCGCCGATGGGCATGTGCCCGATGGATCCGGTGACGCCGCCGGCAGCGATGTCTCCGCCGTCGGCCCGCACGGCCTCGAGTGCGTCGCGGGCCGCGGCCGAGACCAGCGACGGCCCGTCCTGGTCGGCGATGTACTTCGTCTGGGCCACGTAGGTGGCGGAGATGCCGTGGGCGTGCTCCTCCCGGGCGAAGGCGTCCGCCCCGGCATAGGCCGCCGGGCTGCGCAGGTCGTGGAGCAGCACGAGGGCGCGGGCCTGGCCGCCGGGCGCGTCGCCCATCCGGAAGCCGCCGGGCGTGGCCTGCCAGAAGCGGCGCAGGGAGAGGATCTGGGCGTCGCGCCGGGTGCCGTCGCCGAGCCCGGTCTCCGGGACGGTGACCAGCGAGGCAAGCGAGGTCCCGCGGATGTGACGCAGCAGCGTGCGCGTGGAGGGGTCCGGCGCCACGGCGATGACGGTCCCGCCGGCGTGGCCGTAGCCCGCCAGCTGCCGCCGGTCGGCTCCGCGAAGGGCGGTGGTGGGCCACACGAGCACGAGCGGATGGCTCAACGCCTGCGCTGCGCTGTGGACGATCACGGCCGGGATGCCCGCGCTGGTGAAGAGCGAGACCGGCGCGGCGGGGAGGAGCTTCGGCGCGCGGACCCAGATGGCGGCCGCATTGGGCCCCGCGGGGGCGAGCACGGGCGCGAAGGCCGCGGGCACGGCCGAGCTGGAGAGCGGGCCCGTGGCCAGGTTGAGGGGCGGGTCGTGGCGTTGCTGGACGGCCGGAGCGGTCGGGCTGACCGAGACCACGGCCCCGAGCACGATCACGAGCCCGACGGCCACGCCCACGAAGGCGATGAGCAGCTGCACCGGCGGCAGCGCGACCAGTCGATCCAGACGCTCCACGAGGCCGCTATCGGCAGGTCCGCCGCGCCCCTGAACGGCCGGCCGGCCGTAGTGCCCCCGCTTTGCTAGCATCGCTGGGCGAACATACGTTCGCCTGTCGCAGATGCTGGTCGGCGTCCACATCCCCCGCTTCGCCTTCACCGTCACGGCCGCAGCGAGCGGTGCGCAGCTGGCCGGAGCGCCCGCCGCGCTGGCCCCGTTGGAGGGGGCCGGGGGGCGGATCGGCGAGGTCAACGTCCCGGCCGCGGCCGCGGGCGTGCGAGCCGGGATGCGCACGAGCGAGGCCTTCGCCCTGTGCCCGCGGCTGGCCCTGCATCCCGCCGATCCCGTGGCCGTGCGCCAGGCCGCCGAGCGCCTGCTGAGCGCCCTCGAGGCCACGGGGGCCAGGGTCGAGCCCGTGGCCGACGGCCTGGTCCTGCTCGACGGAGCGCCGCTGGCCCGCCTGCACGGCGGCCTGGCCGGCGTGCTGCGCGAGGCGGCCGGCGCCGTCGAGCGCGAGGGGCTGGGCGCCACTCCCCGGCTGGGCTCCGCCCCGGGCCGCTTCGTGACCGGCCTCGCCGCCCGGCGGGCCCGCCCGGGACGCCCGCTGGTCATCCGGCCCGAGGAGGTCGGCCGCTTCCTCTCCGACCTGCCGGTGGCCGCTCTCGACACCGACGTCGACCCCGAGGTGGTCGAGCGCCTGGAGGGGCTCGGGATCCGCCGGATCGGACAGCTGGGAGCGCTGGGCCACGTGACCGTGCGCGACCGCTTCGGCCGCGAGGGCGAGCGGGCCTTCCTGCTGGCCACGGGCCGCGACTCCGCCCGGCTCGCTCCCCGCACGCCGCCCCTGACCCTGCGCGAGACGCTGGCCCTGCCCGAGCCGGCCGCCACCGAGCAGACCCTGGTCCACGCCCTGCGCCTGCTCGTCCACCGGCTGCTCGGCCGTCCCGAGCGCGGCGGGCGCGCGCCCCGCTCGCTGCTCCTGGGCGCCCGCCTGGCCGGCGGCGGCTCGTGGGAGCGGCACGTCCCCCTGCGCGAGGCCACCGCCGCCCCCGAGCGGCTGCTGCTCGCCCTGCGTCCCAAGCTGGCCGAGCTGCGCGGCCCGGTCGACCAGCTGGCCGTCGAGCTCGGGGCTCTCGGCCCGGCCGACCGCCAGACGGTGCTCGTCCGCCCCGCGGGCGAGGAGCGCGAGGCCCGGCTGGCCGAGGCCGTCCGCCAGGTGCAGGCCGCGATCGGCGAGCGGGCGGCCCTGCGGGTGGTCGAGGTCGATCCCCAGAGCCGGCTGCCCGAGCGGCGCTTCGCCCTCTCCCCGGAGCGCCCGCGATGAGCAGCCTGCAGCGTCTGGGGGTGCCGCGCCCGGTCCCGGCCGAGCTCGGCCCGGGCGGCGAGCCGGTACGGGTCGAGGGGCGGCCGGTCGAGGCGGTGCGCGACCGCTGGATCGTCGACGAGGGCTGGTGGACCGACCCGCCGGTGCGGCGCCGCTACCTCGAGATCGTGCTCGACGGCGGCCGGCTCGAGGTCGTGTTCGAGGACCTGCGCGAGGGCGGCTGGTACGTCCAGCCCGGGGCATGACCAGCTACGCCGAGCTCCACTGCCACTCGGCCTTCTCGTTCCTCGACGGCGCGTCGCAGCCCGAGGAGCTGGTGCGACGCCGCCACCCGAGCTCGGCCTCGAGGCGCTCGCGCTGACCGATCACGACAACCTCTGCGGCGCGCTCGTCTTCGCCCAGGCGGCGCACGAGCGCTGGGCTCCGCCCGATCACCGGCGCCGAGCTGACGGTGGCCGACGACCACGGCGAGCTTCCACGTGACCCTGCTGGTCGAGACGCGCCGCGGGCTACGCCAACCTCTGCCGCCTGCTCACCGCGGCGCACGCACCGGGCGGGCGCACCAGCCCGTCCGCCCCGCTGGGGCGCTGTGCCGAGCGCGCCGAGGGGCTCGTCTGCCTGACCGGCTGCGCGCGCCACGGCGCGCTCGTCGCACCCCGACCGGGCCGCGGCCCTGGAGCGCGGCCGGCTGCTGCGCGAGGCGTTCGGCCGCGAGCGGCTGCGCGTCGAGCTGCACGCGGCCGCTCCTGGCGCGGCGACCGCGCCCGCATCCGCCGGCTGCACGGAGCTGGCCCGCGACGCTCGACCTGCGCCTGGTGCGCCACGAACGACGTGCACGTCCACGACCGGCGCCGCGGCGCGCTGCAGGACGCCCTCGTCGCCATCCGCTGCGGCCTGCCCGCTCGAGGCCTGCGAGGCCGAGCGGCGCGGCAACCGCGAGCACGTGCTCAAGAGCGCCGGCGCGAGATGGCGCGCTCTTCGGCGACCTGCCCGAGGCGGTGCGCGAGACCGTGGCGCGTGGCCGAGCGCTGCCGCTTCGACCTCACCCAGGACCTCGGCTACCGCTACCCCTCGGCCGACGACGAGGTGGCCGACGCCGAGCTCGCGCGGATCTGCGCGCTCGCAGCTCGAGCGCCGCTACCGCGGCCGGCCGCACCGCGGCCGAGGCCGCGCGCGCGGCTCGACGAGGAGCTCGACGCTGATCCGCTACCACCGCCTGTCCGGGCTTCTTCCTGCTGCACCGCGAGATCCTCGAGATCGCGCGCGAGATCGCCGTCGAGGTGCGCGGGCCGCACTCGGCCCGCATGGTGCTGCCGCCCGGCCGCGGGCGCGGCTCGTCGGTCGGCTCGATCGTCTGCTACCTGACCGGCCTCTCGCACGTCGACCCGGTCGCCGCCCGGCTCTCGCTCGGGCGCTTCCTCAACCGCGAGCTGGCCTCGGTGCCCGACATCGACCTCGACTTCCCGCGCGACATCCGCGAGAAGCTGATCCTGGCCGTGCACGACGCGCTACGGCCGCGAGCGCTCGCGCGCTGATCGCGGCGTTCGCGACCTACCGCTCGCGCGGCGCGATCCGCGAGCTCGGCAAGGTGCTCGGCCTGCCGCCGCCCGATCTCGACCGGCTGGCGCGCGCCTCCGACGGCTGCCACGCGGCCGAGCGTGGGCGAGGAGATCGCGCAGCCTCGAGGGCGTGCGCGAGCGGGCCGCACGACCGCCGCTTCCGCGCGCTCGCGCTCCTCTCGGCCGAGATCGCCGGCCTGCCGCGCCACCTCTCGCAGCACTCGGGCGGGATGATCGTCTCGACCGGCCCGCTCGACGAGCTCGTGCCGCTCGTGCCCGCGGCCATGGAGGGGCGCCAGATCTGCCAGTGGGACAAGGACTCGTGCGCCGACGCCGGGCTTCCTCAAGATCGACCTGCTCGGCCTGGGCATGCTGAGCGCCGTCGAGGAGTGCGTCGACCTCATCGCCCGGCGCACGCGGCGAGACGATCGACCTCTCGCGCATCCCGCTCGACGACCCCGGCGTCTACGCCGAGATCCAGGCCGCCGACACCGTCGGCGTGTTCCAGATCGAGTCGCGGGCCCAGATGCAGATGCTGCTGCGCACGCGCCCCGAGAACCTCGACGACCTGACCGTCGAGGTCGCGCTCGTGCGCCCCGGGCCGATCCAGGGCGGCGCCGTGCACCCCTACCTCGAGCGGCGCGAGGCGCTCGCGGCCGGATCCCGGCTACGCGTCCCCGTACGACCATCCCCTGCTCGCCGAGCGCGCTCGCGCGACACCCTCGGCGTGATCGTCTACCAGGATCAGGTGCTCGACGTGGCCGTCGCGCTGGCCGGGCTTCTCGCAGGGCCAGGCCGAGGGGCTGCGCCGCGCCATGAGCCGCCGGCGCTCGCGCGAGGCGCTGGCCGCGCACTGGCACGCGTTCCGCGACGGCGCCGCCGGCCGCGGCGTCGCCGAGTCGAGTCGGCGAAGCTCGTCTTCGAGAAGATCCTGGCGTTCTCGGCCTTCGGCTTCCCCAAGTCGCACGCCGCCGCCTTCGGCCTGCTCGCCTACCAGAGCGCCTGGCTGCACCGCCACTACCCGGCCGAGTTCCTGTGCGCGCTCCTGAACGCGCAGCCGCATGGGCTTCTACCCGCCGGCCTCGCTCATGCGCGACGCCGCAGCGCCGCGGCGTCGAGGTGCGGGGCGTCGACGTCAACCGCTCGGACGCCGCCTGCAGCGTCGAGGACGGCGGCCGGCCGTGCGGGTCGGGCTCGGCTACGTCCGCGGGCTCGGCAGCCGGCGAGCGCCGAGGCGCTGGTGGCCGCGCGCGACGGCGGCGGCCCGTACCGCGACGTCGGCGACCTCGTCCGCCGCAGCCGAGCTGGCCACCGCCCGGCTCGAGCTGCTCGATCGCCGCCGGCGCCTGCGACGCCCTCGGCCCGCGGCGCGGAGCTCGAGTGGCGCGCTCGGGCTCGATCGCCCGGCCGCAGACCGTCGCGCGGCGGCCGGCAGCTCGCGCTCGACCTGGAGCTCGGCGACACGCCCGCGCCTCGCGCCGCCTCGAGCGCCTGGGACGAGCTCGTGGCCGACTACGAGACGACCGGCCTCAGCGTCCGCGACCATCCGCTCGCGCAGCTGCGCGCCGGGCCTGACCGCCCGCGGCTTCGTCACCACGGCCGACCTGCCGAGTGCTGGAGAGCGGGACGCCGATCCGCCTCGCCGGGCTCACGGTCGCCCGCCAGCGGCCGGCCTCGGCCAAGGGCGTCGTCTTCCTGCTGGTCGAGGACGAGCACGGGCTGGTCAACCTCGTCCTCTTCCGCCGCGGTCTACGAGCGGCACCGCCTGCTGGCCCGCACCGAGCCGCTGCTCGAGGTGCACGGGACGCTCGAGCGCCGCGACCGCAACATCAACGTGCATCGTCGAGCGCCTCCTTCCCCTGAGCCAGCCCGGGCGACCCGTCATCGTGCCCCGGCAGCCCGAGACCGTGCCCGACGCCCGCGAGCTGCCCCTTGCGGCCGGCGCGGAGGGCGACGTGCGCCGGCTCCGAGCGGCCGCGCCCGGCGCCCACCACTTCGCGCGAGGAGCGACACTGAGCGACCCTCCCCGGCGACTATCGTGTCGGCGATGCACGCCCGTCCGGCGGCCGTCGCCCTCCTGCTCCTCCTCGCCGCGGGCTGCGGGAGCGAGAACAGCGACCGGTCCCTGGCCGGCCAGTACGAGCCCTCCCGGGCCACGCGGCTGGCCTGCACCTACACGGGACAGGCGTGGGACGGCGGCGCGCCGGCGCTGGCCTGCGCCTACACCGTCCCCGGCACGGCGGCCGGCGTGGTCCAGGACATCGGCCACCGGCTGGCCGCGGACGGGTGGACGGTGGCCCCGGACCAGTGGCCGTACAGCCTGCGCGGAGTGCGGGGGAACACGGAGTACCTCGTGCGCGCCGTGCCGCCCGGCCAGTCGGTCGTCGACGAGCATCTCAACCGCACGCTGCCGCCAACGCCGCCGGGCGTGATCTCGCTCCGGATCGACGTCGGACAGCACCACACGGGCATCGGACCCCACTGACCGGGCGGAAAACCGGCGGCCTGCCTAGGCAACTTACGGTAGACTGAGGCTCTCAAGGGTGCAGCGGGCGCCCAAACCCGCCCCCGCCCCACAGGTTTCCGTCCACTCCAGCTGAAAGGTGTCGATGCCCACTCTTACCGACCTCGCCGTCGGCGATCTCGTCGTGCTCGGCCACGACGGCGTCGCTCGCATCGACGACATCTCCGAGATGGAGCTGGACGGTGCGGCCACGACGACGCTCAAGCTCACCGTGCTGAGCGCCAAGATGACCGTCACCATCCCCCTCGAGCGCGCGCAGCAGCGCGGCCTGCGGCCGGTGGCCGACGTGGCCGAGGCGAATGCCGCCCTCGACCGCCTGCAGACCGAAGCGGGCATGGAGACGATGGTCGGGCTGACGTGGGACAAGCAGCTCAAGCGCCTCAAGGAGCGCTTCGGCGCCGGCGACCTCGACGGTGTCGTCGACGTCCTGGCCACGCTGGTCGACGCGGATGCGCGCCGCCCCTTGAACCACAGCCAGCGAATGCTCCGCGACAAGGCCGAGGAGGCCTTCACCACGGAGATCGGGGCCGCCCTCAACCTCGACCCCGAGGACGCCGTGGCCCGTGTCCAGGAGACGCTGGACGCGCGCCTGGCCGACGCCGGCTAGATCCAGCCCCGGCGCCGGAAGAACAGCAGGATGGCGGTGATCGTCGCCACCTGAAGGCCGACCCCCAGCGCGAAGAAGGCGAGGGGCGAGCCGATGTTGTGCACCATCGAGCCGAAGTTCTGGCCGAAGAACCCGGTGATGAAGGTCGCGGGCAGGAAGATGGTGGCCAGCACGGTCAGGTTCTTCACGACCTGATCGCGCCGGTTCGCCACGCTCGACAGGTAGACGTCGATGACCCCGGTGAGCAGGTCGCGGTAGTTGTCGATCATGTCCGTGAGCCGGATGAGGTGGTCGTAGACGTCCCGGAAGTAGTGGTTCGTCTCGTCCGTGATGCCCGGGAGCTCGATGTCCGAGCCGGTGACCTGAGCGAACATGTCGCGCTGTGGGGTGATGACCCGCCGCAGGTCGATGATGCGGTGCTTCATGGCGAAGACCTCGCGCAGCTGCTCCTCCTTCGGAGCGTCGAAGATCTCCGACTCGAGGGTGTCGATGCGGTCGTCCATCTCACCGAGCGACGGGAAGAAGCTGTCGGTCAGCCCGTCCACGATCTGGTAGAGGAGCATCGGCTCGTCGGCCAGGCCGCCGGCCTGGTTCAGGTAGCGGCGCTGCAGGGCGAAGAAGGTCGGGCAGTCGTCCCGCCGCACGGTGACCAGGTAGTGCTCCGCGCTGAAGCAGTGGATCTCGACCAGACCGTCCGCGTCGTGCACCGCGCCGTAGACGACGAGGAACGCGTAGCCGTCGTACGACTCGATCTTGGGCCGCTGGTTGAAGTTCTTGGAGTCCTCGAGGGCCAGGGGATGGAAGCCGAAGAGCTCGCCGAGGGCGTCGATGTCGTCCTCGGTGGGCGCGTGGAGATCGAGCCAGAAGAACGTGTCGCTGTCGAGCCGGGACCTGATGTCCTCGCGGCTGGGGTCGGCCAGCGTCTCGCCCTCCGTGTCGATGAGGGTGAAGTTCGAGCCCGACCGCACCTCCTCGGGCGCGGTGTCGACCTCCGCGGCGGTCGTGGCCGTCGGCCCCGACGCGTCGGCGTGCTGGTCCGTCATGTCCCCCAGTATTGCGCCGTGCAGCGGGTTATCCCTGCGGCGGGCGCTTGCCGAACGCCAGCCGGGAAGCCCACCAGGGGGCATCGAGGCGATCGAGCGTCACGCCCTGCCCGTTCGCGTCGATGAACCACCCGCCGCCCAGGACGAGACCCACATGGTCGACGCGCCCGGGCTTCGTGGCCGAGCCGTTCGGCCCGAAGAACACGAGGTCGCCGGCCTGCAGGTCCGGGGCGGCGATGCGCTCGGAGGCCGGGGTCGAGCGGGCCATGTCCATGGTCGTGCGGCCGCCGACGGGCGCGATCTGGCCGCCCTCGGCGTACACCACCAGCCCGGAGCAGTCGAATCCGCCCTGGTAGACCGAGGTACCGCCCCACACGTACGGGGCGCCGATCTCGGACACGGCGAGCCGGAGCGCCGGACGGACCGCGGCCGGGACCGGCGGGATGTACAGGCCGCCGAGCACCGAGCGCGCATACCCCGGCGACCAGCCGCCGTGGGTCAGGACCTTCCAGGCGGTGTATGCGCCCTCGCCCCGGGTCGCCACCTGGTTCGGGAAGTGCGCCGGGACGCTCGGGGCGCGCGGGTGCCTGGGCCGGAACCCGAGCGTCCGGGCCACGATCTCCGTGCCGGCGCCAGCGGGGGGATTCAGCCCCGCAGCCGTCAGCGCCGTGGAGACCTGCGTGGCCAGGTCCCCCAGAGCGAGCGCATGGACGAACCGGGCATTCAGCTGGTGCACGGTCACGAGGGCCGTGGGATCGGGCGGCACGGGCAGGATCGGCCCCGGGACCGGCTTGGTCAGCCGGGCGAGCGTGCCGGCGGTCAGGGGGTCGCCGGCACGAAAGTCGCTGGGGGTGTCGATCCGCGGGAAGAGCCCCGTGGAGATGATGAACCGGACCTGGCGGTTGGCCCACGTGGCCGATGTCGCGGCGGCCGGGGAGGGAATCGCGGCCAGCGAGAAGGAGATGGCCGCGAGGGCCAGAATGAGAGGGCGAAGAAGGCGCACCAGCCCCTCATCGGCGCGGCCGCGCGCGCACTCAAGCGTGCCGGTGGCCCGACGTCGCATGTCCTTGAACCTGCCAAAGTGCGGCCAGGTTTTCCACAGCACGCCGCAATCCGGCCTGGGGACTCATGGACCTGACCGCCGTCGAGGGCCGTAGTAGCTTCGATGCGCCGCCAGCGGCACCGTCGCCGGACGCCCTCGTGACGGCCGTCGACGCGCGGGCCGAGCGGCGGCTGGTTCGTGAGGCGCGGGCCGGCTCGGAAGCGGCCATGACGGCGCTCTTCCGGCTCCACTGGCCTCGGGCCTATCGGGGGGCCTACGCCATCGTCCGTGACGCGGCCGCCGCGGAGGACATCGCCCAGGAGGCCTTCCTGGCGGCCGTCCGCCACCTCGACCGCTTCGACCGGCGACGCCCGTTCGGCCCCTGGCTGGGCCGCATCGTGGCCAACCGCTCGATCGACTGGGCCCGCGCCCGGACGCTCCGGCGCGAGGCGGGCGACGAGCCGCTGGCGCGGCTGGCCGCGGGACCCGAGGCCCCTGCCAGGCCGTATTCGGACGAGGTCGAGGCCGCCCTGAACGGGCTGCCGGACGACCATCGCACCGTGATCGCCCTCCGCTACGTGCTCGAGTTCACGCCCGGCGAGATCGCCGAGCTCCTTGGCGTGCCCCGGGGCACGGTCAACTCGCGGCTGCGGCGGGCGCTGGACAGCCTGGCCCAGGAGCTTCCACGGTGAGCGAGCGCCCGCCTGACCTGGCCCGGATCCCGGCTCCCGGCGAGGACGAGGCCGCCGAGCGCAGCCTTCCCGTGGTCCAGGCGGCGTTCCGTGAGCGGGCGCCGGTCCCGCACCGCGGGCGGCGGCAAGGGCTCGTGATCGCCCTGGCCGTCGTGGCCCTGGCGGCGCTCGCCGGGTCTCCGCCCGGCATGGCCCTCGGGCACTGGCTGCGCCGCTCGATCGCGCCGACGCGATCGGTGATCGTCCCGAACGCCCGGCCCGTCCTGGTTCACCTCCCCGCGCCCGGCCGCCTCCTCGTGCTCACGCGGGACGGGGCCGTCGTCCTGCACCCGGACGGAACGCGGCGGCTGGTCACGGCCGCACGGGACGCCTCGTGGTCGCCGCACGGCCTCTTCGTCCTGGTTACCAGGCACGACGAGCTGCGCGCAGTCGAGCCCCAGGCCGGCGGCCGCCTGCGCTGGGCGGTCGTCCAGCCCGGCATCCACGACGCCCGCTGGTCGACCGGTGACGGCTTCCGCGTGGCCTACCTGGCCGGGGGGAGCCTCTGGGTGGTGAACGGCGACGGCACCGGACGCCGCGCCCTGGCCTCGGTGGCGGACACGCCGCCCGCATGGCGCCCGCAGCGAATCCGTGGCCGTGACTACGTCCTCGCCGCCATCTCGCCGCGGCAGCGGCTGCTCGTGCTCGACGCCGTCTCCGGCCGGATCCTCCGGTCCTGGCCCCTCGAATCGGCGACGCAGGCCATTGCCTGGTCTGCCGACGGGAAGCGGCTCGCCATTCGCGATGCCCGCCGTGTGCGCGTGTACACGGCAGGCGGCCGGTTGCTGCGGACGCTGGCGGGGCACGGCCGTCCGGTCGACATGGCCTTCGCCCCGTCCGGAGCCACGCTCGCGGTGGCCTGGTTCGACCGCGCGGCCGCGAGGAGCCGCATCCAGCTTGCGGGCCCGCGCGGCGTGCGAGTGGTCGCGGTCGACACCGGCCGCTTCCGGCAGATCGGGTGGGCGCCGGACGGCCGCTGGCTGCTGGCGGCCTGGCCGACGGTGGACGCCTGGCTGGCCGTCCCGGCCGCCGGACGCGGTCAGCCCGTGACGTTCACGAACGTGTCGGCCCAGTTCGGGCCGCGGGCGCGGCTGGCCGGCTGGATCCCAGGACACTGACGCGCGCGCCCCGGCGGCCCGCGTGGCAGCAGATCTCGTAGCCGATCGTCCCGGCCAGACGGCCGAGCTCCTCCGGCCCGATGCGCGCCTCGCCCTGGCGGCCGATGAGGACGACCTCGTCGCCCGGGCGCACACCGGGGTCCACGACGGCCGTCAGCTGGTCCATCGACACGGTCGCGGCCACGCGGCGGCGGCGGCCGCCGATGAGCACGTCGCCGCGTCCCGACAGGGCGCGCGGGTATCCGTCCGCGTATCCGACCGGCACGAGCGCGACGGTCGTCGGCTCGTCCGCCACGAGACGCCTGCCGTAGCCGGCCGACTCGCCCGGCGAGAGCGTGCGCACGGCGACCACGGCCGCCGTCCACCGCATGGCGGGCTCCAGCCCGTCCTCCGTCGGATCGCCGTCCGACGGTGAGACGCCGTACAGGGCGATGCCGCAGCGCACCGCGTCCCAGTGGGCCTGCGGCGCCCACAGGGTCGCCGCGGAGTTGGCCAGGTGCCGGGGACACGGCGGGAACGCGGCGGAGAGCTCCGCGAACCGCTGCACCTGGGTGTCCAGGAAGGACTGGTCGCGGTCGTCCGCCGTGGCCAGATGCGAGCAGAGGCCCGCCAGGCGAAGGGGCGCGAGCGCGTCGCCCGCCAGGGCGCGGCCGGCGTCCAGCGCCTCCGCGCCGGGCATACCCCAGCGGCCCATGCCCGTGTCCGCCTTGACGTGCACGGCCGCCGGCACGCCGGCGGCATGCAGGCGCTCCAGGGCCGCGGGCGATGAGACCACCACCTCGAACCCGGCGGCGCGGTCCTCCTGTCCCGCGACGAGCGGCGCGAGGACCACGATGGGCACCTCCGGCCCCAGCGCCGAGCGGAGCTCCTCCGCCTCCTCGATGGTGGCCACGCATAGCCGCTCGGCACCTCCGTCGAGCGCCGCCTGCCCGCAGGCCACGGCCCCATGCCCGTACCCGTCGGCCTTGACCACGGCGTACAGCGCCGCGCCGCCGGCGGCGTCCCGCAGGCGGGCGGCGTTCGCCCGCACGGCGCCGAGATCGATCTCGAGCCGGTGGCGCATCAGCGGGTGGCCGCGAGCAGCCGCCCCACGGGCCGGAAGAGGTCCGAGGCCAGGATGGTGCCGCCCGCCGTCGCCGCCACCCGGGCCGCCGCTCCGTGCGCAGCCGCGGCGAGGGCCAGACCCTCGGCCGGCGGCACCCCGCGGGCGAGCACGGCGGCGCTGACACCGGAGAGGACGTCCCCCGCGCCGGCGGTGGCCAGGGCCGGGACCGCGGTCTCCACCAGGCGGAGGGGCTCGCCGGGCGCGGCCACCAGCGTGTCCGGGCCCTTGAGAAGCACGGCGCAGCCGGCCCGTTCGGCGGCCTCGCGAACGGCCGCGAGCCGGTGGGCCGAGACCTCCGGCGTGGGCCGGCCGAGCAGGCGGCCGAGCTCGCCGGCGTGCGGCGTGAGCGCCGTGGGCGCCGGGCGGTCCTGCAGGCGCTCGAGCCGGCCCGCCAGCGCGAAGAGGGCGTCCGCGTCGCACAGCAGGGTCGTCTCGACGCCCTCGACGAGCGCGTCCACGAGCCGTTTCGCCGCATCGTCGCGCCCGAGCCCTGGGCCGAGGACGACCACGTCGGCCCGCCCGGCCATCTCGAGCACGCGGGCGTGGTCGTCGATGTTTCCGTGCACCATGAGCTCGGCGGCGTGCTGGGCGACGGCGGCCTGTCCCTCCCGGGGCACGCAGGCCCAGACCACGCCGGCCCCCGCGTGCAGTGCCGCCTGTGCGGCCAGCGAGGGAGCGCCGACGAGCCCCGGGCTTCCCCCGACCACGAGAACCGAGCCCGCGTCGTACTTCGACCCGGTCGGAGTGCGTGGGGGCAGGGCGTCCAGGTCGCCGGCGTCGACCCGCAGCGCCTCCGGTTGTCCGGCCAGGGCGGCCGGGAGACCGATGTCGACGGTCACCACGGTCCCCGCGTGGGAGCGGCCCGGCTCGATCGCGGTGCCGAGCTTGCGGCCGCCGAAGCAGACCGTCACGGCGGCCCGCACGGCGTCGCCCGCCACCTCCCCGCTCGTCCCGTCCACCCCGCTCGGCCCGTCGAGGGCGAGCACCGGGGCGGCGATCTCGTTGACCCGGCGCACGAGCCCGGCCAGCTCCCGCTCGGGCGCGCCCCGCGACCCGGTGCCGAGGAGGGCGTCGACCACGACGTCCGCCCGATCGAGCTCGGCCGCGTCGCCCTCTCCCACGCCCACCCCGCGGGCGGCCCCGAGCATGGTGGCCGCGTCGCCGCGCCCCGGGTCGGCCCCGGGGGCGAGCAGCAGCCGGACCTCGAGGCCGTCTCCATGCAGGCGGCGGGCGACCACGAAGCCGTCGCCGCCGTTGTTGCCGGGCCCGCAGGCCACCGCCACCCGGCGGGCCTCCGGGAACCGCTCGCGCAGGACGCGTGCCGCGGCGGCGCCGGCGCTCTCCATCAGCGCCAGCGACGGGACCCGCGCCTCCTCGATGGCCCGGCGGTCGAGCTCCCGCATGGCCGCGGCCGTCCAGAGGACCTCCATGGCCGCCGGATGCTACTGGCCGGGCGCGTCGTCGCCGGGCACGACGACGGCCACCGCGGCGGCGAGGGTCCGGGAATGGGTCATCGAGACCTCGATGCGCCCGGCGCCCGTGCGCCGGGCATGGGCCGCCGTGCGGCCGGCCAGGCGGACACCGGGCTTCGGCCGGCCGGTGATCTCGATCTCGCGCCAGGTGAAGTGGACCCCGATGCCGAGCGCCTTGCCCACCGCCTCCTTGCCGGCGAAGCGGGCGGCGTAGCTCTGGGCCGGATTGGCGCGGCTCTCGCAGTACGCCCGCTCGGCCTCGGTGAACACGCGCTCGCGAAAGGCCGGATGGCGGGCGAGGGCGCGCTCGATGCGCTCGATCTCGATGAGGTCGATGCCGACCTCGAAGCCCCGTGCGCTCACGACCGTCCGGCCGCCCGGGCCAGCAGCCGCTCGCGCCGGTTCTCCTCGGGGTCCTCGATGACGGCGCGCAGAAGCTCGGCCAGTACGCGGCCGATCTCCGGGCCGGGCTCGAGACCGGCGGCCAGGAGGTCGTCGCCGTCGACGGCGAGCTCGCCCCGGGTCACCGGCCGGCGCCACTCCGCCCGGACCAGGGCCTCGAAGCGGTCGTGCTCGAGCAGCGAGCCCTCCGGCTCGGGCTGCCCGGTGGCCGCGCGGTCCATGCGCCGCAGCAGGAGCTGGTGCTCGGCCGCGTCGCGGCCCACGCGGGCCAGGAAGACCCGAGCCGCGAGCGCGCTCGGCTCGCGCTCCTCGTGGTAGGCGTGCTCGCGCACGAGGTGGCAGACGCGCCGCACGAGGTCGTTGTCGTAGGTCAGGCGGCGGAGAGCGCCGCCGGCGATGCGCGCCCCGATCTCGGCATGGTCCCGGGGGTGGCCGTCCGTCCCGGCCAGGGGCTTGCCGACGTCGTGCCAGAGCGCCGCCAGCCGCACCTCGAGCGGCGCCCGGCGCCTCGCTCCCTCCCCCACGGTCTCGAACAGGTGCTCATCCAGCGTGAGCACGTGACGCCGCGAGTGCTGGTCGACCCCGAACGTGCCGGCCAGCTCGGGCACGGCCACGGCGAGCGCGCCGACGTCGCGGGCCAGGCGCAGCCCCTCGGCGGCCTCGTCGCCCTCGAGGATCTGGTCGAGGGCCTCGCGCACGCGCTCGGCCGACAGCCCCTCGATGCCCGGCGCCCACTCGCGCATGAGGGCCGTGGTCTGGTCGTCCGGCACCAGGCCGTCGCGGGCGCGCCTGGCCACCCCGCGCAGGATCCGCAGGGGGTCGTCGCGGAAGGCCGTGGGCGAGACCACCCGGAGGACGCCCGCGGCCAGATCCCCCCGGCCGTCGAAGGGATCGACGATCTCGCCCGTGCGCAGGTCACGGGCGATGGCGTTGACCGTGAAGTCGCGCCGCTCGAGGTCGTCCCGCACGGGGAGGCTCGGATCGGCCTCGATGCGGAAGTCGCGGTGCGGGTTGCCGGTGTAGCCGGGCTCGCCGGAGAGGATCGGGACCTCGCGCCGCGGCGGCACGACCTCGATCCCCTGCCTCGGCCCCCACGGCGGCCAGAAGCGCACCCCGACCAGGCGCCCCGCGACCACGAGCTCCTCGGCATGGCCGTGGCGCCGCAGCTCGCGGAGCATGTCCTCGACGGAATGCCCGCGGACGAGGAAGTCGACGTCCTTCGGGATCAGGCCGCGCAGCGTGTCCCGGACCGAGCCGCCGACCTCATAGGTCTCCTCGAACGGGAGCGCCCGCATCCCCGCGAGGGACCGCTCGTACAGGCTCTCCGGGTCGTCGACCGACACCGGGAAAGCCTACGTCGCGCTAATCGGCTCCCCGGCAGTAATCCGGGTGGCTGCCGAGCATGGCCTCGAGCTGGCGCCTGGCCTGGGCGTCGGTGGAGGAGCTGAAGGGCGGCGGCGGCGCGAACGAGGCGCGCACGATGGGCGACACGCCGGGGCCGATCACCGTGGCGCGGTAGGACTGCCCCGTGCCGGTATGGCCCTGATGGGGGCTGAACAGGTAGCAGAAGCCACCGGTCGTGCTGTGCGTCAGGAACGAGTTCACCCGCGACCAGACGCCGTCCTTGAAGCTAGTCCACGTACACGTTGCGGCCCTGCAGGTCGAGGGGCACGCCCTGCCGCGTCCAGCGCGTCCCGTAGACGCCGCGGCCGTGGTACGAGAAGGTGCCGAAGAGATGCTGCCAACGGCCGTGGTAGCCCCAGTCGGTGTGAACCGAGAGGACCCCGAGGTCACCCGTCCAGTGCGACAGGTGCAGCTCGGTCGGGGCCTGCCGCCCGCCGTAGTCCGGCCACAGGCGCGCCCACTTCTGCAGCGCCCAGTACGACCCGTCGGGCGCATCGCAGGCCGCCACGACCATGGGCAGCGCCGGGCCGGTGTAGGGCCGGCACGCGTTGCGGAAGTGCTTCCAGTTCGCGCGCTTCGAGCCCCAGCCGCCGGAGTAGTCGCGGGCAAAGTGGCCCGCCCAGTCGACGCCGCCCCAGAACAGGACGTGATGCGCGGCGCCCCCGGACTGGTAGCTGACCAGCGCCGTGCGGCCGTAGTTGACCTGCAGCGAGACGTTCGACGCGTTGCGGTCGACGATCTGGGAGCCGAAGGCGGGCACGGCGGCGAGGACGCCGGCCAGAGCGCCGGCGGCCGCCATGAGCAGGCTGCGTCGCAGGGTGGTCATACCACTCGAATCGGCGTGCGAGCCCCCGGCCCGCATCCCAAGAACGAGTGACAAACGGTAGCCCGCGGCCGGCCACCCGGGCCGCAGGCTGGCTACTCGACGGTGACGGTCTTCGCGAGGTTCCGCGGCTGGTCGATCGGCAGGCCGCGGAGGCGGGCGATCCGGTAGGCGAGGATCTGCAGCGGGAGCGACCGCGAGGGTCGGCGCGAGCTCGGGCGAGGTGCGCGGGACCTCGAGCACCCAGTCGGCGTGCTCGTGCGACGCGCCGAGTTGCCCTCGGTGGCCACGGCGATCACGCGCGCGCCGCGGGCCCGCACCTCCTGGACGTTCGAGACGACCTTGTCGAACACGTGCGAGTCGTTCATCACGGCGACGACGGGCGTGTCCTCGGAGAGCAGGGCGATCGGGCCCGTGCTTCATCTCGCCGGCGGCGTAGGCAGTCGGTCGGGATGTAGCTGATCTCCTTGAGCTTGAGCGCGCCCTCGAGGCACACCGGCACGCCGAGGTGGCGGCCGATGTAGAGGAAGAACTCCTTCTCGACCACCGCCCGGGCGATCTCCTCGGTCTGCGCCCACACCGGGGCGTCGTCGGCCAGGTAGGCCGCGGCCAGCTCGGGCAGCGCGTCGATGCTCCGCGCGCAGCTCGCGCGATCCGCGACGGCGGGCAGCGTGCCCCGCAGCTCGGCGAGGCGCAGCGCGAGCAGCGTGAACGCCACCACCTGCGACGTGAACGTCTTGGTGGCGCGCGACGCAGATCTCGCGGCCGCGAGCGGGTGTACAGCGTCCCGTCGGCCTCGCGCGTGAGCTGCGTGCCCATCACGTTGCAGACCGCGAGCGTGCGCGCGCCGCCCTCGCGTGCCACGCGCTGGGCGGCGATCGTGTCGGCGGTCTCGCCCGACTGCGACACGGCGATCGCGAGCGTGCGGCTCGTCGAGCACCGGGCGAGCGGTAGCGGAACTCGGAGCGTCACGTCGATGTCGACCGGCAGGCCGGCCCACTCCTCGATCAGGTAGCCGCCCGACCAGGCCGGCGTGGAAGGCGGTGCCGCAGGCCATCATGACCACGCGGTCGATGCCGCGCAGCATGCTCGTCGTCGAGCGCCGAGCTCGAGCGTGACCTCGGCCGCCGTGCAGCCGCTCGCCGATCGTCTCGCGCAGGGCCGTCGGGCTGCTCGTGGATCTCCTTGAGCATGAACGTCTCGTAGCCGCCCTTCTCGGCGGCGGCCTCGTCCCAGGTCGACCGTCGCCTCGGCCCGGTCGACGTCGCTGCCGTCGAGGTCGCACAGCCGCGACGCCCTCGGGCGTGATGACGACGAGCTCGCCGTCCTCGATGAGCTTCATGCGGCGCGTCTGCGAGAGGAAGGCGACGACGTCGGAGGCCACGAACGCTCTCGCCGTCGCCGAGGCCGACCACCAGCGGGCACTGCAGGCGCGCGCCGACGATCATCGTCGGGGTGCAGCGGCGAGACGACGCAGAAGGCGAAGTGGCCGCGCGAGCTCGACGAACGTCAGGCGCACGGCCTCGACCAGGTCGCCGTCGTAGTGCGTACTCGATGAGGTGCGCCACCACCTCGGCGTCGGTCTCGGAGCGAGAACGTGTGGCCGTCGGCGATCAGCCGCTCCTTGAGCTCGACGTAGTTCTCGACGATCCCGTTCAGCACGACCGAGAAGCGGTCGTCGCAGCCGGTCAGCGGGTGCGCGTTCTTCTCGGACGGCCGCCCGTGGGTGGCCCAGCGCGTGTGGCCGATGCCGGTCGTGGCCGGCGAGCCGTTCGGCCGGCGACGGCCTTGAGCTCGTCCAGGTTGCCGACCGCGCGGACGACTCGAGCCACGTCGCCGTCCTCGACCAGCGACAGGCCGGCCGAGTCGTAGCCGCGGTACTCGAGACGCTCGAGCCCGGCCGAGCAGGAGCGGCTTGCAGGCGCGGTCCCCGACGTAGCCGATGATGCCGCACATCGGCGGGAACCTCCTCGGAGAACACGCGAAAGGAGCCCGCGCGCCGCATCAGCGACCCCGAGCTCCCGTTCTGACCAACGCGGCGATGCTACCACAGAGACGTTCGAACTTCTGCCGGATCCTCGTGCTCGACCATCACCCGGACGAGCGGCTCGGTGCCCGAGGCGCGCAGGACGATGCGCCCTGACCCCGCTGCGGCCGAGCGCCGGCGTTCTCGCGCTCCACGCGCGTCCCAGACGGCGCGCGCGTCGGCGAGCCGGCTGCGGTCGGCGCGGACGTTGACGAGCTTCTGGGGGAAGCGCTCGACGAGGCGGCGCGCCTCGGCCAGCGGCTGGCCCCGGCGTGCTCGAGCGCGGCCAGCAGGAGGACGGCGGTGACCAGCCCGTCGCCGGTGGTCTGGTGGGCGAGCGCGATCACGTGGCCCGACTGCTCGCCGCCGAGGCCGAGGTGCTGCTCGCGCATGGCGGCCAGCACGTAGCGGTCGCCGACGTCGGTCACCACGGTCTCGATGCCGAGGCGCTGCATCGCACGGTGGAACCCGAGGTTCGACATCGACGTCACGACCACCTTGCCGCGCGGCAGCGCGCCGCGCGCGTGCAGGTCGCGCGCCAGGATGGCGATGATCTGGTCGCCGTCGACGGCCGCGCCCGCGGCGTCGACGGCCAGCACGCGGTCGGCGTCGCCGTCGAAGGCGAGCCCGAGCTCGTAGCCGCCCGCCGCGCACCTGGCTCGGCGAGCGCGTCGAGGTGGGTCGAGCCGCAGCTGCTCGTTGATGTTGACGCCCGTCGGGCTCGCGCCGCCGTGAGGTCGGCCTCGACGCCGAGGCGCGCGAACAGGCGCGAGCGCGACGGTGCTGGCCGCGCCGTTGGCGCAGTCGACCAGGATGCGGAAGCGGTGCACCTGCTCGCCGATAGGCGTCGAGGATCCAGTCGGCGTACGCGCTCGGCGGCCGCCGGCGAGGGACCGCGACTCGCCCACGGCCGGCGCCGGTCGGGCGGGTCGAACGGCGCCTCGAGGAGCTCGGCCACCCGATCCTCCTCGTCGTCCGCCGAGCTTGAAGCCGTCGGGGCCGAAGAGCTTGATGCCGTTGTCGGGGAAGGGGTTGTGCGAGGCCGAGATGACGGCGCCGAGGTCGGCCCGGTGCAGGCGCACGAGCACGGCGACGCCGGGCGTCGGCAGCACGCCGGCGCGCAGCGCGAGTGCCGCCGGCGGAGGCGATGCCCGGCGCGCGAGCGCGTCCTCGAGCAGCGGTCCCGAGCGGCGCGTGTCGCGGCCGACGAGGACCACGGGCCGGGCCGAGCCGGTGCGCTCGCGCGCGAACCGCGCCGCGGCGCGGCCGAGGCCGACGCGCGAGCTCGGGGCCGAGGCCAGGCGTGTTGGCGACGCCCCGGACTCCGTCCGTGCCGAACAGGCGGCGCCACGGAGGGCGACGCTAGCGCTTCGAGAACTGCGGGCGGCGCCGGGCGCCCTTGAGGCCGGCCTTCTTGCGCTCGACCTCACGCGCGTCGCGCGTCAGGAAGCCCTGCTCGCTTGAGCGCGGCGCGCAGCTCGGGATCGGCCTCGACGAGCGCGCGGGCGATGCCGTGGCGCAGCGCGCCGGCCTGGCCGGTGATGCCGCCGCCGTGGCAGCGGGCGCGCACGTCGAAGCGCTCGCGCTAGCCCGGTGACCTCGAGCGGCGAGAGCGCGATCGTGCGCTGCGTCGGGCGGCCGAAGTACTCGTCGAGCGGCTTGCCGTTGACCGTGAAGGAGCCGGTGCCCGGCGTGAGCGTCACGCGGGCGACGGAGGTCTTGCGCTTGCCGGTGCCGCGGTAGGTGGCGGTTCTCTGCCATGTCACGACTTCTGCCCTGCGAGCGGCGGGCTTCTGGGCCTCGTGCGGATGCTCCGGGCCGGCGTAGATCTTGAGCTTGCGCAGCTGGGCGCGGCCGAGCCGGTTGCGCGGCATCATGCCCGCGCACGGCCAGTGCCGGATGACCTCCTCGGGCCGGCGGTCGAGCATCTCGCGCAGCGTGCGCTCGCGGAGGCCGCCGTGGTAGCCCGAGTGGCGGTAGTAGATCTTGTCGGTCGAGCTTCTTCCCGGTCACGCGGATGCGCTCGCAGTTCACGACGACGACGAAGTCGCCGGTGTCGACGTGCGGCGTGTACTGCGGCTTGCGCTTGCCGCGCAGCGTGTCGGCGATGCTGCGTCGCCAGGCGGCCGAGCGTCTCGCCCGTCGGCGTCGACGACGTACCAGTGGCGCTCGATCTCGCCGGGCTTCGCGCTGTAGGTCTTCGTGGGCAACGGTGGCGCGGTCCTTGTCGGGACGCGGGGGCCTTGGCCTCCCGCACAGAAACGCCCGGCGGGTCCGCCAGGCGCGCAGCATGGTAGCGCAGGGCTGTGGCCCGCGTGACCGCGAGCCTCCGATCCCGAGGACCGGTTCTGAAAAACAGCGCCTACACTCCGACCATGGCCGTGCGCCGCCGCCCCTTCCGGAGCGTCCTCGCGCTGACCGCCTGCGCCGCCCTGCTGGCCGGCTGCGGCGGCGCCCGCTCGGGTGCGGGCACGGGCGCCTCGGGGACGAAGGACCAGGCCGCCAAGGCCGTTCCGGCCGGGGCCGTCTTCTTCGCGGACGCCAACATCGACACCGGTTCCACCGCGTGGACGAAGCTCGAGAAGCTGGGCTCCCGCTTCCCGGCCTGGAACGGCCTCGTGGCCCAGGTCGAGAATGGTCTCAAGAGCCAGAAGAAGGGCGTCAGCTTCGACACCGAGATCAAGCCGTGGCTCGGGACCGAGGCCGCCGTGGCGGTCACGGGCGTCTCCCCCGGCGTGGGCGCGGGGCCGAAGGCCACCTACATCGCCTACGTCGAGTCCAAGGACGACGGCAAGCTGGAGGCCGCGATCGTCCACGACGGGACGGCCACCGCCGCCGGCACGTATCGCGGCTACGCCCTGTACCGGGACTCGAGCTCGCCCGGCATGGAGGCGGCCGTGGGACACGGCGCCCTGCTCCTGGCCAGCGACGACGCCACGCTCAAGACCTCGATCAACACGCGGGAGGGGACGGGCAGCCGGCTGGCCGACTCTGCCGCGTTCAAGGACGCGATGGGCAAGCTGCCGTCCGACAGCCTCGCCGTGGCCTACGTCGACGGCGCCTCGCTGGCGCAGCTGGCCTCGCTGGCGGTCGCCTCGAGCGGCAGCAGCGGGCCGAAGGCCGCCGGGGTCACGCCGCGGCAGGCCTCCCAGCTCCTGAACCAGCTCGGAGCGATCCGGGCCATCGCTCTCTCGGCGGGCGCCGAGGATGCGGGCTTCCGGATCCATGCAGCCGTGCTCGCCAACCCCGGCCAGGGCCAGACGCTCGGCCTCCGCACCGGGGGCAGCTTCACGCCCTCGCTCACCGCCCTCGTGCCCGGGAACGCCTACGCGTTCCTGAGCTTCAGCAATCTCGGCCCGGCCCTCCAGACCGCCGTCCGGCAGTACGGCGGGGCGAAGGCCGCGCGCCAGCTGCACCAGCTTCAGGCCCGCACGGGCCTCTCCGTGCAGGGTGACCTCGCACCGCTGCTGAGCGGCGAGAACGCCGTCTACGTGGCCCCCGGCCTCCCGTACTCGGTGGGCATGCTCCTCAAGCCGCACGACATCAACCGGGCCGTGGCGACGATGCGGAAGGTCACGACCCTCGTCCGGCGCCAGGGCGGGAAGGTCACGTCCGTGCCGGGCGGCGCGAGCATCCAGACCGGGAACAGCGGGACGGCCGCCTCCTGGCGTCGCGTCGGGGACGTCATCGCCATCTCGAACGACCCGTCCGCCGGCTCGGCTCGCAGCGACTCCCTGCAGGCCAGCCAGAGCTTCGGCGACGCGCTGAGCGCCGCGGGCGCGAAGGGCCCCGTGACGGGTCTCCTCTACGCCAACCTGGGCCAGATCATCAACGCGGTGACCATGGTCTCGGGCACCGCGGTCTCGTCCACCGCCTCGGCCAACCTGGCCCACCTGGGCGCGCTCGTGCTCTCGACCAAGGCCTCCGGTGACACGGCCACGGTCGACGCCTTCGTCACCGTCAAGTAGGCGGGCTGCCGAGCGCGCGAGGCGCGCGGGTGAAGACGTACGTGGCCCAGTACATCTCGGCCACCCGGCCGTCGCCGTCGCGCACGATCCGGAGCGCCTCGCCGCGCTCGCGCCCGGAGACCGTGCGGTAGCGGTCGTCCCCCTCGGGCGCGAAGACCGCCGGCGGCCAGTCGGCCGGTGCGGCGAGCCTCCGGGCCTCGAGACGGCCGTCTCGCACCGCGAACGTGAACTCCATGCCCTCCGACCACCACCGGCCGCCGACGCCCTCGAGCTCCTGGGGGACGGGCGCGGCGTCGGGGCGCCAGGGCTCGGCTGGCTCGAGGCCCTCGATGGCCAGTTCGGCCAGGGTCAGCGCCAGGGCCTCGGGATCGCCGCCCGACTCGGTGTTGGTGAGGACGGCGGACACCACCCCCGACTCGCGGTGCCACACCAGCCCGGAGGTCTGGCCGGGCATGCCTCCGCCGTGGCCGGCGAAGATCCGGTCTCCACGGCGGTAGAGGCACAGCCCGAGGCCCCAGCCGAGGCGCCAGGTCCACGGATCGGCCATGCCCTGCACCTCGTGCATCTCGTCCGTCGCCGCGCGCGAGAGGAGGTCCTCGTCCGGCTCGGCGAGGAAGGCGCCCCAGCGCAGGAGATCGCCCGTCGCGCTCCACAGCTGCCCGGCGCCGGCCATGCCGCGGAGGTCGACGTCAGGCTCGGGGTGGAGGCGCTCGGCGAAGGGATCGACCAGGTAGCCCTGCGCCGCGTCCGGGCCGGCCTCCCAGGTCGTGGCCGCGAGGTCCAGAGGGCGAAGCAGCCGCCGGGTGAGGGCCTCCTGGGGCGTGACGCCGTCGTGCCGGGCCACGATCTCGCTCAGGAGGGCGAAGGCCAGATTGGAGTAGTGCCAGGCCAGGCCCGGCTCGAGCACCTGCTCGGCGGCGGCGAAGGCGTCGAGGAGGGCCTCACGGCTCGGCGACTCGAGCGAGACCCAGACGTCGCCGGGCGGCTCGCGCTGGATGCCGGCCTGGTGGGCCAGGAGGCGCCGGATCGTCCGGCCCCGGGCCCGGGCCACGGGCAGGTGGTCGGCGAGGTCGTCGTCGAGGTCGAGCGCTCCTTCGTCGCGCAGCTGCAGCACGGCGGCGGCGGTGACGGTCTTCGTGATGGACCCGATGCGGTACGTGGTGGACGGCGTCGCCGCCGTGCCGTCCTCGGCCCGCGCGAGCCCGACGGCGAGCTCCAGCACCGGCTCGCCGCGCCGGGCCACCGCCGCGCTGATGCTCGGGACGCGGCGATCTCGCTGCCATCGGCGGACGACCTCGGCGAGGTCCTCGCGCACGTGCTCGAGCGGGGGCATCGCGACATCGTAAGGATCTAAGGTGCGCTCGATGGCCGACTGCCTGTTCTGCGCCATCGTGGCCGGCGACATCCCCTCGGAGCGCATCGACGAGGACGAGCGGACCGTCGCCTTCATGGACATCAGCCCGGCCACGCCGGGGCACGCGCTCGTGGTCCCGCGACGCCACTCCCAGGACCTGTTCGACGTGCCCGCCGAGGACCTGGCCGCCTGCATGGCGACGGCCCAGCGCGTGGCCCGCCGCGCGCGGGAGGCGCTGGCCGCTGAGGGGGTCAACCTCCTGCAGTCGAGCGGGCGGGCGGCGTGGCAGACCGTGTTCCACTTCCACGTCCACGTCATCCCCCGCTATGCCGGAGATCCGCTGGTCCTCCCCTGGACGCCGGCTGCCGGCGACCCGGCCGAGATCGCGCGGACCGCGGCGACGCTGCGGGACGACGGATGATCACCGCCCACAGCGACCACGTGGGCAGCCTGCTCCGGCCCCCCGAGCTGCTCGACGCCCGCCGGGCGCGGGCCGAGGGACGGATCGCACCGGCGGTCTTCAAGGCGATCGAGGACGCCGCCGTCCGCGATGTCGTGGCCCTCCAGGAGGCCAGCGGCATCGGGGTGGTCACCGATGGCGAGCTGCGCCGCGAGTCGTTCCAGAGCGAGCTGACGGAGGCCGTCGACGGCTTCGAGGGTGTGACCATCGACGCCTGGCTGTGGGGCGACTGGCACTCCGACGTGGTGGGGGACCGCAGCACGGAGCGACCCGACGTGGCCGTGACCCGCCCGCTCGTACGCCGCCGCCAGCTGGCGGCTGAGGAGTTCACCTTCCTGCGCTCGCTCACGGACCGCCAGAAGAAGATCACGCTCCCGAGCCCGAGCCTGTTCGCCAACCTGTGGGCGCCCGAGCGCTCGCGGGAGGCCTACCCGACGCTCGACGACTTCCTGCAGGAGGTGACGGCCATCCTGCAGGCCGAGGTCCGCGAGCTCGCCCGCCTCGGGTGCACGTACATCCAGCTCGACGCTCCGCACTACCCGCTCCTGATCGACCCGACCTGGCGCGCCTACTACGAGGCGCGCGGCTGGCCGGCGGACACGTGGATCGCCCGCGGGATCGAGCTCGACAACGCCGTCATCGGGGCCGCGCCCGACGTGACCTTCGGCTTCCACCTGTGCCGCGGCAACCAGGGGAGCCGGTGGCTCGTCGAGGGCGGCTACGACGAGATCGCGCGCCCCGTGTTCGGCGGCATCCGGGCCGACCGCCTGCTGCTCGAGTACGACGACGACCGCTCCGGGACCTTCGACCCCCTCGCCCTCGTGCGGGACGACGCGATCGTGGTCCTCGGCCTGGTGACCACGAAGACGCCCCGGCCCGAGGACGTCGACGGGCTGGTGGCGCGCGTGCGCGAGGCCGGGCGCTTCGTCCCCCTCGAGCGCCTCGCAGTGGGGACGCAATGCGGGTTCTCGACGTCGGTCGTGGGCAACGCGATCTCGGTGGAGGACGAGCAGCGCAAGCTTCGCGTCCTGGCCGAGACGGCCGCGCGCCTCTGGCCGGAGGCGTAGCTACCCCGGCAGGGCACGCCGTTTCGCACGGGCCGGCCGTGCGCGTGCGGGCACGGGACGCTCGCGCTGCCGGCGGAGGACTCGCCCGTGCCACACTGACCGGCCGCATGAGCGACCGGTATCCGCGCGTCGAGGTGGCCTCACGCCAGGAGCTGCACGACTGGCTCGCCGCCCACGGGGAGTCGTCGGCCGGGATCTGGCTGGTCACGGCCAAGCGCGTCGATCCCGAGCGATACGTGGCCGTACGGCGAGATCGTCGAGGAGGCGATCTGCTTCGGCTGGGTCGACTCGCGGTCGCGGTCCCTCGACGATCGTCGAACGATGCTGCTCATCACGCCGCGCAGGCCTCGGAGCAACTGGTCGGCATCGAACAGGGAGCGCGTGGCGCGGCTGACCGCCGAGGGCCGCATGCAGCCGGCGGGCCTGGCCGCCGTGGAGGCCGCCAAGGCGCAGGGGACCTGGACCGCGTAGACGGCCTCGTCGGCGTAGCATCCGCGTGCTGATGACGCCCGAGGCGATCCGGGGAGGACCTCAGTCCGCCGGCGAGCGGCTCGACGCGGCCGACCACGTCCGCGGGCCGAAGGCCGGTCGTCTTCTCCTCGAGTACGGCGACTACGAGTGCCCCTACTCGAGACAGGCCTATCGCGAGATCAAGCGCGTCGAGCAGCAGCTGGACGGCGGCCTTCGCTTCGCGTTCCGGCACTTCCCGCTCGAGGAGATCCACCCGCACGCCCGCGCGGCGGCGGCGGCAGCCGAGGCGGCCGCCCTGCAGGACCGGTTCTGGGAGATGCACGACCTGCTCTTCCGCCGCCAGAAGGCGCTCGAAGACGGCGATCTGCGCCGCTACGCCGCGGAGCTCGGGCTCGACGTCCCCCGCTTCGATGAGGATCGAACCGGAGAGAGCGTCGAGCGGCGCATCCGCCGTGACCTCGAGCGGGCCATGGCGTCGGGGCAGGTGCGGGGGACGCCGACCCTGTTCATCGATGGCACCGTCCATCTCGGTGGCTACGACGCAGCGACCTTGATGGAGGCGCTGGAGGAGGACACCCATGACTCCTGACGCAGGCGAGGCCGTGGGCTTCGAAGCCGACATCAAGCCCCTCTTCCGCGAACGCGACCGCCAGTCGATGCGGCGGGCCTTCGACCTCTGGTCGTACGACGACGTCAGCCGGCACTCCGACGCCATCCTCGGCCGCCTGTCGGCCGGCACCATGCCCTGCGACGGCGCGTGGCCCCGCGAGCAGGTCGACCTCTTCGAGCGATGGTCCGAAGGGGGCAAGCGGCTGTGAGACCGGTCCGTTAGCGTCGCATTAGGCGCGCCAGACACCGTCTGACGCGAGCGACGCCTACGAGCCGGGAGGAACCATGACCAAGCAACGGCGGTGGCTGGGCACGCCCAGTCCCGCGATGATCGTCGCCGTCCTGGCGCTGATGGTCGCGCTGACAGGGTCGGCCGTGGCCGCGGGCGTCGTGCCCCTCGCCCGGCGGGCGCTGGTGGCGGACAACGCCAAGAAGTTCGGTGGGCAGACCCCGAGGAAGGCGCTCATCAGGGCGGTCGAGGTGGCCCTCCTGGTCGGGCCGCTCTCGATCAAGCACCTCGTGGTGGTCAGGTCGGCGGCATGGTCGGTGCCCGCCGGCAGCCAGGCCGACTTCGCCGCCTCGTGTGATGCCGGCCAGAAGGTCGTGTCGGGTGGCTTCGACGCCGCGGCCGGCCAGGCGACCCCGGTCGCGTCGCGCCCGGGCTCCGACGGCGCGAGCTGGAGGGTCTTCCTGGCGAACGCCTCGACCACCGCGGCCGCCTCCGGGTCGGTCTACGCGGTCTGCGTGAAGTAGGCCGTCGACCGCGAGTACAGCTCACAAAACGGGCACGGCGCCAGGTGTAGCCTGGCGCCGTGCTCGACGAGATCGTCGGACGCGAGCACGAGCTCGACGGGGTTGCTCGGTTCGTCGACGGAATCGCGGCGGGGGCCCGTGCGCTCGTGCTCGCCGGAGAGGCCGGGGCCGGGAAGACGACGCTCCTCGACCTCGCCATGCGGCAGGTCCGGGAGCGCGGGTGGCCGGTGCTCGAGGCCCGGCCGGCCGAGACCGAGGCCCGCCTGTCGTTCGCCGCCCTGGGAGACCTGCTGCGAGGACGCACGGAGGAGGTCCTCGACGGCCTGCCGGTGCCCCAGCGGCGAGCGCTCGCCGTGGCCCTCGTGCTCGAGGATGCGCCCGAGCGGCCCCCGGAGCCCCACGTCATCGCGGCCGCCCTGCGCTCCGCCCTGCTCGCCCTGGCCGCGGACACTCCAATCCTCGTCGCTGTCGACGACGTTCAGTGGCTGGACGGCCCGAGCGCAGACGCGCTCGGCTTCGCCGCCCGCCGGCTCGACCGCGAGCCGATCGGCCTCGTCTGCACCGAGCGCACGGACCGCGGCGGCCGCCCGCCTCTGGGCCTCGACCGTGCCCGCCTGCCGGTCGAGGTCATGCCGGTCGGCGGCCTGAGCATCGGCGCCCTTCACCGCATGCTGCGGAACCGGCTCGGGGTGTCGTTCTCCCATCCGACGCTGCGGCGGATCGAGGCCGCCTCGGGCGGCAACCCGTTCGTGGCCCTGGAGATCGCCCGGGCCCTCCAGCGCCGCGGGCTCCCGGACCTCGGCGCCGCTCGGCTGCCGGTCCCCGACACCGTGGCCGAGCTCGTGCAGGAGCGCCTGGCGCAGGTCGACGCCGCCACCCTCGAGTCGATGCGCCTCGTGGCCCTGATGCCGGAGCCGACGCTCGAGCGCGCGCTCGCGGCGGGAGCCGACGAGGCGGCCCTGCATGCGGCCGCGGCCGCCGGGTTCCTGGAGACGACCGGCGACCGCCTCCGCTTCTCGCACCCGCTGCTCGCCTCCGTGGTGGCCGAGTCCATCCCGCCGGCCGGGCGGCGGGCCCTGCACGCGCAGCTGGCGGAGAGCGCCGCCGACGGGGAGGAGCGCGTCCGCCACCTCGCCCTGGCGACGCCCGGCCCGTCGGCCACGACGGCCGCCGAGGTCGACGCGGCCGCCCGGGCCGCCATCGCCCGCGGCGCCCCGGCGACGGCAGCAGAGCTCTTCGCCCTCGCGGCGTCGCTCACGCCCGGCGAGCTCGCACCGCAGCGGCGCACGCGCGAGCTCGAGGCCGCGCACTACCTGGCGATCGCCGGCGACACGCGGTCGACGCGGGCCTTCCTCGAGCGGCTGGTGAAGGAGACCCCTCCGGGGCCAGATCGCGGCGAGGCCCTGCTCCGGCTGGCCCGCATCCGCGAGGACGACTTCGACGCCGCCGAGGCGCTCGCCGAACAGGCGCTGGGGGAGGCGCGCGACGACGCGCGGCTGCGCGCGGACCTCCACATCGTGGTCTCGGACATCGCCACCGCCCGCGGCGACGGGCCGCGTTCCGCGAGCACGCACGGCTGGCGCTCGACCAGGCAGAGATCTCCGGCGACCCGGCGCTCATCGCCTCGACCCTCGCCCAGCTCGTGTGGCTGGACTGGGGCGCCGGCCGTCCCCTGGACCAGGAGCGCCTCGACCGGGCGCTCGCCCTGGAGCGCACCGTCGACCCGCTTCTGCTGCGGGTGTCGCCCAGCCAGGTGGCGGGTCACGCGCTCCTCGGCGCCGGCCGCCTGGATGAGGCGCGGACTGCCTTCGAGGGCGCGCTGGCGCAGGCCGAGTCGGCCGGCGTCCAGTACTGGCGGACCGACGTCATCTACCGCCTGTGCCTGCTGGAGGGCCGCGCCGGCAACCTGGCCCGTGCGGACGAGCTTGCGGACGAGGGCCTCGACGCGGCCGAGCAGCTCGGGCTCGAGCAGCTCGTGAGCGCCGTGCTGTACGGGCGAGGGCTCACCCACCTCCTGCTCGGCCGGGTCGACGAGGCGCGCGTGGCGGCCGAGCGGGGCCTCACCGCCTCCCGCGAGGTGCGGGAGCGGCGGTACGCCGTGAGGAACGCCTGGCTCCTCGGCTTCGTCGACCTGGTCTCCGGCCGCATGGCCGAGGCCGCCCGGCGGCTGACGGCGCTTCTCGAGCCGATCGAGGCGCTCGGCGACCCCGCCTTCTCGCGCGGCATGCTCCCGGCCATCGTCGAGGCCCAGCTGACCGTCGGAGATCTGGAGGGCGTGCGCGAGACGCTGGCCCTGCTCGAGCAGGACGTGCGCGACCCGGTCTCGGCCGCCCAGGCGGCGCGCTGCCATGGCGCCGTCGCCGCCGCGGGAGGCGACCTCGAAGGCGCCCTGGCCTCGCTTCAGGAGGCGGTGCGCCTGCACGACGAGGCCCCGCTCCCGCTGGAGCGGGCCCAGACCCTGCTCGTGCTCGGCGGCGTTCAGCGCCGCCTCAAGCAGCGAGGGGCGGCTCGCCAGACCCTGGGCGAGGCCCTCGCCATCGCCGAGCTCATCGGCGCTCCGCTGTGGGCGGAGCGCGCCCGCGCAGAGCTCGGACGGGTGAGCGGCCGCACGCCGGGGCCACGCGAGCTGACGGAGAGCGAGCGCCGGGTGGCGGAGCTGGTGGCCCAGGGGCTGACCAACAAGGAGGTGGCCAGCTCGCTCTTCGTGAGCGTGCGGGCCGTCGAGTCGAACCTCTCCAAGGTCTACGCCAAGCTCGGCGTCCGCTCGCGCACCGAGCTCGCCGGCCGCCTCGGCAAGCCCGCGTAGCGGGGACGTTCAAACAGTGTGGATCTCCGCGTTTACCGGCGCGGAGGCGGCTCGTAGCGTCGAGGACGTGGTGTTTCTCGCCGAGTTCTACGTCCCGGGGACGCATGTCGACCCCGCCGCGATCGCTCGCCGTGCGGGAGCCGCGGCCGCCGAGCTCACGCTCGGTGGAACGCCGGTCCACGTCGTCCGGGCCATCTTCGTCCCCGGGGACGAGGTCGGCTTCGTCCTGTACGAGGCCGACTCGTCCCGCGCCGTCGCCGCTGCCGGCGCGAGGGCGGAGATCCCGTTCGACCGCATTCGCGAGGCCGTGGCCTTCGAGCCCGGGACGCCGGCTCGGCTCCGATCCCGAAGGAGCGAACCATGATCCACACAGGCGACACCCTCGAGAACCCGGTCACGGGTGAGCGGATCGTCTTCCGCACGACCTCGCGCGACAGCGGCGGCGAGCTCGTGGTCATCGAGACCTTCGTCCAGCCGCACGGCTTCGTGGCCGCGGCGCACGTGCATCCGAGCCAGGAAGAGCGCTTCGAGGTCCATCGTGGCTCTCTCGGCTTCCGCATCGGCCGCAAGAAGCTCGTGGCCGGCCCGGGTGAGCGCCTCACGGTCCCGGCGGGCACGGCGCACCGGTTCTGGAACGCCGGCGACGACGTCGCCCACTTCACCTGCGAAGTGCGGCCCGCGCTGCAGTTCGAGTCGCTGCTCGAGACGATGTTCGCGCTCGCTGCGGACGGCAAGACGAACCGCAAGGGCATGCCGGGCCCCCTCCGGCTGGCGGTCATCGCCCAAGCGCACTTCGACACCGTGCGGCTGCCGTTCCCGCCCACGACGCTGCAGCGCCTCGGCCTGGCCCTGGGCGCCCCGCTCGGCCGCGCGCTCGGCTACGAGCCCGTGTACGCCCCGGAGCCCGGCGTCCCCGCCGGGGCCACGGCGTAGGCCATGCGCCGCCGCCTGATCCTCGGAGCCTTCGTGACCGCGGTGCTCATGCTCGCGCTGCTCGGCTACGTGCTGAGCGCAGTGCGGTGGGTGAGGTCGCGGCCAGGGCAGCTCGCCCTCCGGATGCGCGCCGCCTCGGCGCGCGTCCGTCACACCGACCGAAAGGAGTCAGCACATGCCCGGACGCTTTGAACGGGCCGGCGCCTGGACCGGCATCGCCGCCGTGGCGCTGTGGATCACCGGGCCTGGTGCTCAGCACCAGCCTCACCTCGAGGCTGTCGGGCAAGGCCGGCGACGCCGAGGTCCTGGCGTGGATCCAGAAGAACACGACCGACGTCATCATCGGCGCCTGGCTCTTCATGGTCGGCTGCCTGTGCTTCATGTGGTTCGCGGGCATCCTCCGCAGCAGGCTTGCCGGTGCCGAGGTTGAGCCGGGGACGGCATCGGCCATCGCCTTCGCGGGCGGCGCCGCGGCCGCGATCTTCGGCATCCTCATCCCTGCGGGCGACCTGGCCTCGGCCATCAACAAGAACGACATCAGCGCGTCGACCGCGGGCGCGTTCCACAACATCGGCGACATGTTCTTCATCGGCGCCGAGCTCTCGGCCATCGTCCTGCTGGTGGCCACCGGCCTCGTGGCGCTGCGCACCGCCGTCCTGCCCCGCTGGTGGGGTGTCCTCGGGATGGTCATCGCCCTCGTCCTGCTGATCGGCCCGATCGGCTGGGCCGGCCTGATCTTCGGCTTCCCGCTGTGGACGGTCGTCACGAGCGTGATGCTCATGCGCGGTCCCCGGACGGTCCCTCGGCGAGCGGTGGTCCCGGCCACGGCGCAGGCCGGGTGATGGGGATGCCTTCGGACCTCAGACGTTCCGCCACCCTCGGCGGCGTCGGCGCGCTCGCGTTCGCCGTGCTGACGTTCATCGGCCTCTTCGTAGCGTCCCCGCCCGGCGGCAGCTACGGCGTCTCCGAGGCGACCGACTACGTGAAGGGCGGCCACCGGACCACGGCCATCGTCGCCTCCTACGCGGCCCTGGTCGGAGTCATCGGGCTGATCTGCCTCCTCGTCCACCTCCGCCGCCTGGTCGCGGCCGCGGCGCCCGACGGGCTCGCCGCGCCGTTCTTCTGGGGCGCCGGCCTGGCCGGGGCGACGGCGATCGCCGTCGGCTGGAGCGTGATGGCGGCCGACGTCATCGCCCGGGCCGAGGGCGGGAGCGGCGTGGTGCTCACGCCGGTCCTGATCTACATGTTCGCGGAGGTCGGCGCGATCATCGTCTTCGGCCCTGGGGCGGTCTTCCTCGGCGTGGCCCTGCTCGTGCTCGGGTTCGCCGCGGCCGACCTGCTGCCGGCGTGGCTGCGCTGGCTGACGGTCATCGCGGGGATCGGCGGGATTGCGGCCCCGCTCTTCTTCCCGTCGTTCCTGCTCCTCGTGTGGGGAATCGCGGTCGGCATCTGGCTCCTCGCCACGCGCGAGGCGCCGGCGCCGGCGCGGTTGGCTCAGCCGGCCGCCTGAGCCAGGGAAGCACCGGGTCCGTCGGAGTGCGGGAGACTCCGGCGGACCCGGGGCTACTCGCGACCCGGGCTACTCCCACTCGATCGTGCCGGGGGGCTTCGAGGAGATGTCGAGCGCCACGCGGTTGACGCCGGCCACCTCGTTGACGAGCCGCGACGAGATGCGTCTCGAGCAACTCGTACGGGCAGGCGCGCCCAGTCGGCGGTCATGGCGTCCTCGGAGGTCACCGCGCGGATGACGATCGGGTAGTCGTAGGTGCGCGCGTCGCCCATGACGCCGACCGAGCGGATGGCGGGCAGCACGGCGAAGGCCTGCCAGAGCTCGCGCTCGAGCCCGGCGCGCCGGATCTCCTCCTGGAGGACGGCGTCGGCCTGGCGGCAGGATCGCGAGTCGCTCCTCCGTCACCTCGCCGCCGACGATGCGGATGGCCAGGCCGGGGCCGGGGAAGGGCTGGCGCCAGACGATCGCCTCGGGCAGCCCGAGCTCCTCGCCCACCCGGCGCACCTCGTCCTTGAACAGCAGGCGCAGCGGCTCGACGAGCTCGAGGTCCATGTCCTCGGGCAGGCCGCCCACGTTGTGGTGCGACTTGATCTTGGCCGCCGTGCTCGAGCCCGACTCGATGACGTCGGAGTAGAGCGTGCCCTGCACGAGGAAGCGGATGCCCTCGAGGCGTCCGCGCCTCCTCCTCGAAGACGCGGATGAACGTCTCGCCGATGCGCAGGCGCTTCTCCTCCGGGTCGGTCACGCCGGCCAGCTGGGCCAGGAAGCGGTCCTGCGCCTGGACGTGCACGAGCGGCACGTGGAAGTGCTCGCCGAAGGTCTCGACCACCTGGTCCGCCTCGCCCTCGCGCAGGAGCCCGTGGTCGACGAAGACGCAGGTCAGCTGGTCGCCGACGGCGCGGTGGACGAGCAGCGCGGCGACCGACGAGTCGACGCCGCCGGAGAGGCCGCACATCACGCGCTCGTCGCCGACCTGGCGGCGGATGCGCTCGACCTGCTCCTCGATGACCGCCAGCGCCGTCCACGTGGCCGGGGCGTGGCAGGCCCGGAAGAGGAAGTTCTTCAGCAGGTCCGTGCCGCGCGGGCGTGTGCCCGCACCTCGGGATGGAACTGCACGGCGTACAGCCCGCGCTCCGGCGCCTCCATGGCGGCCACCGGCGTCGCCGAGGTCGAGGCGGTGACCGTGAACCCGGCCGGGGCGCGCGTGACGGAGTCGTTGTGGCTCATCCAGCAGGTGGTGACGTCGGGGAGGTCGTGGAAGAGCTCGCCGCCCACGTCCTCGAGAGCCGTCTTGCCGAACTCGGCCCGCCCCGTGCGCGCCACCTCGCCGCCGAGCGCCGGCCGCCATGGCCTGCATGCCGTAGCAGATGCCCAGCACCGGGACCCCGAGCTCGAGCACGCCCGGGTCGAGGCGCGGCGCGCCGGGCTCGTGGATGGACGCCGGGCCGCCGGAGAGGATCAGCCCCTGCGGGTCGCGTCGGCGCAGCTCCTCGAGCGGCGTGTCGTGCGGCAGGAGCTCGGAGTACACGCGGCACTCGCGCACGCGCCGGGCGATGAGCTGGGAGTACTGCGCCCCGAAGTCGAGCACGATCACCGGCCGCTCCGTGGCACGCTCGGCGCCGAGCGCCGCTGCCGCCGGGGCGGTGGCCATCAGTGGGCCATCCCCACGCCCTGCTCGCGTTGCAGCCGCTTGCCCTCGGTCTGCAGGGCCGGGGCGAACATGATCTCGGCCTTCTGGAAGTCGTGGATGGTCTCGTAGCCGGTGGTGGCCATCGAGGTCCGCAGCGCGCCCATGAGGTTGAGCGTGCCGTCGTTCTCGCGGGCCGGGCCGAGGATGATCTCCTCGAGCGTCGCCACCTGCGTGGTCTGCACCCGGGCGCCGCGCGGGAGCGTGGGATGGAACGTGGCCATCCCCCAGTGCATACCCCGCCCCGGAGCCTCCACGCGCCCGAGCGAGCGGCGAGCCGATCATCACGGCGTCGGCCCCGCACACGACGGCCTTGGAGACGTCGCCGCCGGTGCGCATGCCGCCGTCGGCGATCACGTTCACGTACTGCCCCGTCTCGAGCAGGTGCTGGACCCGGGCCGCCGCGGCGTCGGCGATGGCCGTGGCCTGCGGCACGCCCACGCCGAGGACGCCGCGGGTGGTGCAGGCCGCGCCCGGCCCGACGCCGACGAGCACGCCCGCCGCACCGGTGCGCATCAGGTGCAGCGCCGTCTGGTACGAGGCGCACCCGCCGACGATGACCGGCACCGGGATCTGGCCGGATGAACTCCTTGAGGTTCAGGGGCTCGACCACCGTGGAGACGTGCTCGGCCGACACCACCGTCCCCTGGATGACGAGCACGTCGAGCCCGGCCTCGACGGCCGCCTCCCAGTGCTCGCGCACCCGCTGCGGGGTGAGCGACGCCGCGGCCAGGACGCCGCCCGCCTTGATCTCGCGGATCCGCCGGGCCACGAGCTCGGGCTTGATCGGCTCGCGGTAGATCGACTGCATGCCGGACGTGGCCTCGGCCGGGGTGAAGGCGGCGATGCGCTCGAGCTGGGCGTCGGCGTCGTCGTAGCGCGTCCACAGGCCCTCGAGGTTCAGCACGCCCAGCCCGCCCAGGCGGCCGATCTGGATGGCCGTGGCCGGCGAGACGACCCCGTCCATGGCCGAGGCCAGGAGGGGCAGCTCGAGCAGGTACGGCCCGAGCTTCCAGCCGATGTCGACGTCCTCCGCGTCGCGCGTGCGCCGGCTCGGCACGATCGCGATGTCGTCGAAGCCGTACGCCCGGCGGGCCTTCTTGCCCCGCCCGATCTCGATCTCCAATGCCTGCCCCCTCAACCGGCGAGACCCAGGTCGCGGGCGCTCCGCGGTCCTGGGTCTCGGTGTGTGACGTGCTGTGGGCTGCGCCCTTTCAAGGTCTCAGGAGGGTACCAGCCGACGTCTACCGCACCGGGGAGCCGAGCGGGCTGACGCGCACCGTGGCGGCGAGCCGCTGGACGTCGCGCAGGTCGAACGCGCCGGCGCCGATGGTCTGGGTGTTGGCGGCCCCGCAGGCCACGCCGTGGCGGATGGCCTCCTCGACCGAGCGGTCCTGCCCGCGCGCCGCGAGGTAGCCGCCCAGGAGCGCGTCGCCGGAGCCGACCGTCGAGACGCTCTCGAGGAGCTCCGTCTCGGCCACCAGCTCGTACGTGCGGCCGCCGTCCCGGATGAGCGCCACGCACCCCGTGTCGCGGGTGATGATGGCGCTGCGGGCGCCCATGTCGACGATGGCGTGCAGGGCCTCGCGGAAGTCGGCGTCGGACCCGAACTCGAAGCCGACGAGCTCCTCGGCCTCGAGCTGGTTCGGGGCCACCAGGTCGGGCTCGCCGGCCAGCCCCAGGCGCAGCGGCTCGCCCTCGGAGTCGAGCACGGTCAGCAGGCGGTGGCGCCGCGCCTCGCGCAGGGTCGTGGCGTACCAGTCCTCGGGCACGTCGCGGGGGAGGCTCCCGGCCAGGACCACGCCCCTCACCCCGCGCAGGAGGTAGTCCAGCTTCTCGCCCAGGAGCTCGAGCTCGGCCGGCTCCACCATCGGCCCGTACTCCGCGATGAGGGTCGGCTGGATCGTGCCGGCCGGGTCGATGACCAGCGTGGTGGTGCGCGTCTCGTCGGCGATGCGCACGAAGTCGTTGAGGATGCCCTCGGCCGTCAGCTCCTCGATCAGCCGCGTCCCGGTCCGCCCGCCGGCGAAGCCCGAGGCGATGGACGGCTCGCCCAGATAGCGCAGGGCGCGGGCCACGTTGATGCCCTTCCCTCCCGGCTGGACGAGACCCGGCGCGCAGCGATGCCGCTGGCCGATCTGCAGGTTCGGGACCCGCAGGGTCTTGTCCAGTGCCGCGTTGAGCGTCACCGTCAGGAACATCCGGCACAAGGCTAGACCAGGGTGTCCGGGTATCGTCGCCACCCATGCGCCATGCCGTTCTCGGAGCCGGCGGGATCGGCGGTCTCCTCGCCGGCGCCCTCGCCCGGGCGGACGTGGAGGTCCTGGTCCTGCTTCCGCCGGACCGCCTGGGGGCGTACCCCGGGCGGATGGCCGTGGAGAGCGCGGTCCTGGGAGACTTCGAGGTCGCGGTCCCCGCGGCGCCGGCACTCGAGCGGCGGCCGGACGTGCTCTGGGTGACCACGAAGGCCACGCAGCTCGAGCCCGCGCTCGAGCTCGCCCCGCCCTCCGCCGTCGGTGAAGCCACCGTCGTGCCTCTCCTGAACGGCCTCGACCACGTGGCCCTGCTGCGGTCGCGCTACGCCGACGTCGTCCCGGGCGTGATCCGGGTGGAGTCGGAGCGGGTGGCGCCCGGGCACATCCGCCAGCAGTCGCCCTTCGTGTGGGTCGAGCTCGCCGGGGCCGCGCCGGTGGCCGAGGAGCTGCGCGCCGCCGGCCTCGAGTGCCGGCTCCGCGCGGACGAGCGCACGATGCTCTGGGAGAAGCTCGCCTTCCTGGGGCCGGTGGCGCTGGCCACCACCGCCCTCGACGCCACCTTCGGCGAGGTGCGCGAGGACGCCCGGTACCTCGCCTGCCAGGACGAGACCCTGGCCGCGTCCCACGCCGACGAGGGGAACGTCGACGATGACGCCCTGCGCGCCTTCGCGGCAGGCGTGCCTGCGGGCATGAAGAGCTCGATGCAGCGGGACGTCGAGGCCGGGCGCGCGCCCGAGCTCGACGCCATCGGCGGCGCGATCCAGCGCGCCGGCCTGCGGCACGGGATCCCGACGCCCGCCACCGATGCCCTCGTCGCGGCCGTCGCGCAGCGCGCCTCCGGCGGCTAGAGCCGGTTTCAAGAGGAGACTCACGGGCTCATCTTGAAACCGGCTCTTAAATCAAGCCGCCAAGGCTCGTCAGGTTGCTCAGGGTCCGGCGGCCCATCCAGGCCGCCTTGTCGACGAGGCTCGGCGCGGACACGGGCCGGGTGATGACGAGCGGCACACGCCCGACCACGGTGCCGCCGCGCAGGACGGTCAGCTCGCCCACGCGGGCGCCGGCGGGAACCGGGCCCTCGACGTGGTCGGGGAGCTTGAGCTGCTCCTCCAGCCGCTCGTGGACGCGGACCACGCGCCGCAGGGCGGCCCCGGCCGCGACCGGCACCGTCCCGCTGCTCCAGGCCACGGGGACATCGCCGAGCTGCTGTCCTCGCCGGACGAGCGTGGCCCGGTCGAACTGGTCGAACCCCCAGTCGAGCAGGCGCATCACGTCGACGTCCCTGCGGGCCTGCGTGGGCGAGCCCAGGACGACGGCGTAGAGCCGCACGCCGTTGCGCTCGGCGCTGGCCACGAGGTTCCAGCCGGCCTGCCTCGTGTGCCCCGTCTTGACCCCGTCCGTCCCGGCGTACGTGGTCAGGAGATCGTTGCGGCTGACGAAGCTGTGCCCGGGGATCGCGCCCCGCGCCCGGCGCACCATGTCCCGGAACACGGGGTTGCGCATGTCGAGCATGGCCAGGCGCAGGACGTCGCGCGCGCTCGAGTACTGACCCGGCGTATCGAGCCCGTAGGGCGTCCGGTAGTGCGTGTGCCGGAGCCCGAGGCGGCGGGCCTCGGCGTTCATCCGGCGGACGAACGCCGCCTGCGTGCCCCCGACGTCGTCGGCCAGGGCGACGGCTGCGTCGTTGGCCGACGGCACGAGCAGGGCCTCGAGCAGCGCGCCCACGCGCTGCCGCTCTCCGGCACGGAGCCCGACCACCGACTCACCCACCGTGGCCGCGTCCCGGCGGACGACGACCACGTGTCCCAGCTCCCCGCGCGCGAGCACGAGGCGGGCGGTCATCAGCTTGGTGAGGGAGGCCATTGCCCGCCGCACGTCGGCGTGCCGGGCCACGAGCCACCCCCCGCGGCCGGGAGCGGCCACGATCCAGGCGGCGGCGTGCGGCGTGGGAGCGCCCGACCGCCCGCGCTGCCCTGCGGTCGCCGTTCCAGCCGCGGCCAGGGCCAGCACGAAGAGCGCTGCGGCGAGCGTCTTGAGGCCCCGGATCCGGCTGGGCGAGGCCATCGGGCGGCCGAGTATAGCCCGCACCGGCCGCGGTCCCTGACGGCGTGGCGCGGACCGTACACTCGGTCCGGATGGCCACCAGCCCGGACGCGTTGTGGCGGTCGATCCGCCGGCTCCTGGCCACGAAGCAGCACCTCGTCGTCTACCTGGCGGCCATGGCGCTCGTGGACGCGGGGCTGCTCGCGCTCGTGGTCTGGGCCGGGCCGGGCATCGACTCCTTCAGCGATCTCTCGCGGCGGGAGTTCAACGAGGCGGAGACCCTGGACCACGCCTTCGGTGCGCTCGGCTCCGGCTCGGCCGCCGGCATCGCGGTGGCCCTGGCCGTCTACCTCGTCGCCGGCTCGCTCATCATCGGCTGGCTGCGCGTGGGCTTCATCCGCGGCCTGGGCGGCGACGGGGCCACCCTGCGCCCACCCGTCGGCGTGGCGCTGCGCATGGGCGTCTACTGGCTGTTCTTCGAGCTGGCCACGCTGGCGGTGGACGCGATGCTGGCCCACAGCCTGGTGCTGCCGGGGCTGGTCGCCCTGCCCCTGGCCAGCGCCGCCTTCCTGTATGCGGACTACGCCATCGCCCTGGACGACGCCGGCGTGTGGGAGGCGGTCGTGTGCAGCCTCCGCATCGTCCGCGCCACGCTGCGGCGGAGCATCTTCGTGTGGCTGATCGCCCTGTTCGTGGCCCAGATCGTGGCCGCCGCCTTCGCCCCGGGCTTCGACTCGAGCTCGCACGTCCAGCCCACGTTCCTCCTGGCCTACCTCCTGGCCGGGGTGGTGCAGCAGTTCGTGCTCGACACCGTCCTCGTGACCTTCTACCTCGACGCGCGCCGCCGGCGCCTCGCGCCGGTCAGCGCAGACGAATCTCCTGCCCCGGATGCAGCGTCGCCGGATCGACTGCCGGATTGAGGGTCCGGAGCACGGGCACCGTCGTGCCGAACCGGGTGGCGATGCTGGCCAGGCTGTCGCCCGGGCGCACGGCGTAGAAGAGCTTTCCCGCGGTGGGCACGGTGGTCGTGGTGCTCGTGGTCGTCGCCGCCGTCGTCGTCGGAGGCGTCGTGTTCGCGGGGGCGTTCGACCCGGAAACCGCCGTCACGCTCGTCGGCCGGTGGGGGTGACGGCGGGGATGGTGAACGACGCGGGCCTGCGGCTGCCTCGCCTGGCCCACCCATCCGGCCCGCTGGGCGATGACCACGATGATGCTCACACAGGCGAGCAGGGCCACCGGCGCGAGGAAGGTCCACACCGAGAACCGCGACCGCGGAGACGGATGGCGGAGCGAATCAGCCACGAGATGAGTGTAAGGCGGCGAGACGCCGTGCGACCTGTCCGATTCGGCCCCGGGGATCGAGGGCGACGGCCTTCTGGAACTCGGTCTTCGCCCGCGCGGGCTGTCCGATCCACAGCAAGAGCACGCCGAGGTGGAAGACGGGCGACGCCGCAGACGGGAAGCTCCGGGTCATGTTGCCGAGGGCGCCGAAGGCCTGCGAGGGCTGGTCCTTGTCGAAGCCCAGCACTGCCACGGCCACCGCGGCGTCGACGCTCGCCGGGTCACGGGCCACCGCCCGCTTGGCGGCGGCCAGGGCCGCCTCGCGCCGTCCCTCGCCCTCCAGCTTCGCGGCGGCGGCCAGGGGCGTACCCGCCGCGGCGGGCCGCGCCGCGATCCAGAACGGCGACCCGGGCAGCATCCCCGGATGAAGAAGGTCGTCGGCCCGGCCGCCGTAGAGGCCGCCCGGGTCGAGGGCGCGTACCTGCCGCAGGGCGGTCGTGGCCGCCGCGTCCTGGCCCGCATAGAGCAGCACGACACCTCGCTCGAAGCGCGGGAGCTCGTCCGCGGGGCGGGCCGCGGCGATGTGGTCGAGGGCCGCCAGGGCGGGCTGTGGCTGGGTGGCGTCGTAGCGCAGGAGCGCCCGGCCGACCTCCACCCGGCTGTCGTGAGCCCCGAGCGTCCCGGCCGCCTGGTCGAAGGCCTGCGCGGCGCCGTGCGCGTTGCCGACGTCGAACTCGGCCGCCCCGACGGCCAGCGCGAGAGGGCCGTTCGTGCTCACGTCCCCGGACCGCTGCAGCCGGGCCAGCCGCGCGGCCGCCGACTCGCCCACCCGCGGCGCGAGCGCGGGCGGAAGGCGCAGCAGGAGGGGCGGCATCCCGTGCAGGGGCCGGCTGCTCTGGGCAGCCGCATTGCCCTGGCCGCCGCCCCGGCCGGCCACGGCCACGGCGACCACGACGAGCGCCCCCGCGATCGCCCCGGCGACGACGACGAGCAGGCGCCGGCGGTCCATTCCGTGCATCGTACGATTGGACGGGGAATAGCGGTCCACGGGCCGCCGTTCCCGCTTGCGACGCGTTTCCGGGAAGGATGTGACTGCGGTGCCGAGCTACCGCGAATTGCTGGCCGAGGCCAGAAACGAGATCGACGAGATCGACGCCCGCGAGCTCGCGGCACGCATGGCCGGCGACAGCGACCTGGTCGTCATCGACGTCCGTGAGCGCAACGAGTTCGAGCAGGGTGCGATCCCGGGCGCCATCCACATCCCGCGCGGGTCGCTCGAATCTCGCATCGAGCGCATCGTGCCCTCGCGCGCGACGCCCGTCGTCGTGCAGTGCGAGGTGGGGAACCGGTCGGCGTTCGCGGCCCGCTCGCTGGGCGAGCTCGGCTACACGGACGTGGTCTCTCTGGCCGGCGGCTTCACGGCCTGGAAGGAGCACGGCCATCCGTGGTCGGCCCCGATCGTCCTCGACGAGGCCCGCGCCCGCCGCTACTCCCGCCACCTGCTCATCCCCGAGGTTGGCGAGGAGGGCCAGCTGCGCCTGCTCGAGTCCAGCGTCCTCCTCATCGGCGCCGGAGGGCTCGGGTCCCCCGCCGCCCTGTATCTGGCCGCGGCCGGCGTCGGCCGGCTCGGGATCGTGGACGCGGACGTCGTCGACGAGACGAACCTCCAGCGCCAGGTGCTGCACACCACCGACCGCATCGGCGAGGCCAAGACGGCCTCCGCCGCCCAGACGCTGCGGGCCCTCAACCCCGACGTCGACGTGGTCGAGATCCGCGAGCGGCTGACCTCGGAGAACGTCGACCGGATCCTGGCCGGCTACGACGTCATCGTCGACGGGACGGACAACTTCCCCACGCGCTACCTGCTGAACGACGCCAGCCTGCGGCACCGCATCCCGGTGGTGCACGCCTCGATCTTCCGCTTCGACGGCCAGCTGACGGTGTTCACGCCCTTCGAGGGCCCGTGCTACCGCTGCCTCTTCCCGAGCCCGCCCCCGCCCGAGCTGGCGCCCTCCTGCGCCGAGGGCGGCGTCCTCGGCGTGCTTCCCGGGATCATGGGAAGCCTGCAGGCCAACGAGGCCCTCAAGCTGATCGTCGGCTACGGCGAGACGCTCGCGGGCCGCCTGCTCCTGTTCGACGCCACCGACACCACCTTCCGCGAGATCTCGCTGCGGCGCGATCCGGAGTGCCCGGTGTGCGGCGAGCACGCCGGCCCGATCGAGTACATCGACTACGAGCAGTTCTGCCTGCCGCCCGACCGGGCCACCGCATGACGGTCACGCTGCGCCTTCCGCCCGTCCTCCGGGCCGAGGCGGCGGGAGCCCGCACCGTCGAGGTGGAGGGCGACACGCTGCGCGCCGCCCTCGACGACCTGGTCCGCAACCACCCGGGGCTGAACGGCCAGATCGTGGGTGACGGCGGGGAGCTGAACCCGTACGTCAACGTCTACGTGGAAGGCGAGGACGTCCGACTCCGTGACGGGCTGGCCACCCCCCTCCCCGAAGGGGCGACCGTGATCGTGCTTCCGGCCATGGCCGGCGGAGCCGGGGCGTGAGCACCGCCACCTCGGGGGCGAGCCTTCTGGCCGGCGTCGGCCACACCCCGCTGGTCGAGCTGCGCCGCCTGTCGCCCCGTCACGACGTGCGCCTGCTGGCCAAGCTGGAGTCCGCCAACCCGACGGGCTCGATCAAGGATCGCGTCGCCCTGGCCATGATCGAGGCGGCCGAGGCGGCCGGCGACCTGCAGCCCGGCCGCACCATCCTCGAGCCGTCGAGCGGCAACACCGGAATCTCTCTGGCCATGCTGGGCCGCCTGCGCGGCTACCCGGTGCGGATCGTCCTGCCCGCCTCGGCCACGCCCGAGCGCGTCGAGCTCCTGCGTCTGTACGGGGCCGAGATCGTGCTCTCGCCCGGGGAGCTCGGCTCCAACGGCGCGGTGGCCCTGGCCCGGGAGCTGTCGGCCGAGGACCGCTCGCTCTTCATGCCCTTCCAGTACGGCAACCCGGCCAACCCCGACGTCCACTACCGCACCACCGCGGCCGAGATCCTGGCCGAGGCCGGAGAGGTCGACGTCCTCGTGGCCGGCCTGGGTACGGGCGGCACCCTCATGGGCTGCGCCCGCCGGTTGCGCGAGGCCAACCCCGACGTGCTCATCGTGGCGGCCGAGCCGCTCGCCGGCGACCCCGTGTCGGGCCTGCGCTCGCTCGAGGAGGGCTACGTCCCCGAGATCCTGGATCCGGCTGCTCTGGACCGCCGTCTCCTGTGCACGAACGCCGACGCGGTCCACGGCCTGCGGGCTCTGGCCCGCGAGGAGGGCATCTTCGCGGGCGTCTCCGCGGGCGGCGTGCTCAGCGTGGCCCAGCGCGTGATCGCCGAGCTCGACGGACCGGCCACCGTGGTCACCATCTTCGCCGACGGCGGCTGGAAGTACCTCTCCGCCGGCCTCTGGGAGGGTGACGAGGCCGAGGTCGCCGAGGCCATGGACACCCGCCTCTGGTGGTGAGGCTCCCGCGGGCGCTGGCCGACCAGATGGTCGAGCACGCCCGGTCCGGGCTCCCGAACGAGGCCTGCGGCCTGCTCGGCGGCCGGAACGGCGAGGCCACGAGCTTCCATCCGGCGCGCAACTCCGACGCGAGCCCCTACCGCTACACGGTCGACGCGGACGATGCCCTGCGCATCGTCCTGGCCATCGAGGACGGGGGCGACGACGTGGTGGCCATCTACCACTCCCACACCGCGTCTGCCGCCTATCCCTCGCGCACCGACGCCGACCTCGCCACCTGGCCCACGGCGGCCTACGTGATCGTCTCGCTGGCCTCGGACCCGCCCGACATCCGCGCCTTCGACCTGTCGGGCGGCGTGGCCGAGATCCCGCTCGAGATCGAGTAGAACCGTTTCGATTGGGTGAGGCGGGGTGAGACAAGGCCCCGTGAAGCCGATCGAGGAGACCCCCACCCGGCCGGTCGACTACGCCGCCCTCACCGGGGCCTACGGCACCCTTCTGGCCGGGTTGGCCCTCGCCGGCCGCCGCCGGCCGCCCGGACGGGACTCGGTGGCCGAGCTGGCCACCCTGGGCGCGGCCACGTTCACCGTGGCGCGCCTGCTGGTCGACGAGAAGGTCGAGACCTGGCTGCGCGATCCGTTCGTCCGCCGCGAGCCCGGTGGCGGCGAGCGCCCCCGCGGCCACGGTCTGCGCTACGCCGTGGGCGAGCTCCTGACCTGCACCCGCTGCGCCGGGGCGTGGGGTGCCTTGGGCGTGGTCGGGCTGCGCACGGTGGCCCCGTCGGCCGGCCGGCCGGTGACGGCCGTCCTGGCCGCCAAGGCGGTGAACGACTTCCTCCAGGCGGGCTTCAGCGCCCTCTGCCGCACCGCGGACTAGGGGCTCGCGGGGGCGGCGGTCTCCCCGGGGAAGGTGACGTCGACGTGAAGGATGCGGGGGCCGTCCACGTCGACCACGGCGAAGCGGCTGCCCTCCACGGTGACGGCATCACCAGGAACGGGCGCGCGGCCCAGCTCGCCGAACACGAACCCGCCGACCGTGTGGTAGTCGCCCGCCGGGAGCACGCGTTGGAAACGCTCGTTGAACTCCTCGATGGGGTAGGAGCCCTCGACCCGCACGCGGTTTCGGCCCAGGCGGAGGACCGACGAGTCGGGCCGGTCGAACTCGTCGGCGATGTCGCCCACGATCTCCTCGAGCAGGTCCTCGAGCGTCACGATGCCGGCCACCGAGCCGTACTCGTCGACCACGATGGCCATGTGGCTGTTCATGCGGCGGAACTCGGCCAGCAGGACACCCAGCCGCTTGGTCTCGGGCACGACGTGGGCCGGCCGGCACAGGCCGCGCAGGTCGGGCTCGGCGGACCCGCCGTTCTGCATGGCGCCGAAGAGGGTGCGCACGTGGAGGAGGCCGACGATGTCGTCGAGGTCCTCCTCGAACACGGGGTACCGCGTGTACGGGTGCTCGAGGACCTCCGTCAGCGCCTCCGCCGGGGTCAGCGAGACAGGCAGCGCGACCACGTCGGGCCGCGGGATCATCACGTCCTCGACCTCGGTGTCGGCGAAGTCGAAGACCTTGTCGAGCATCTCCTGCTCCGACGCGTCGAGCACACCGCGTGAGCTCGAGCGGCGGACGAGCATCTTGAGCTCCTCCTCCGAGTGCACGTCCTGCGTGCCTGACGGGTCGGCGCCGAGGAGCTTCACCACCTGCTGGGAGAGCCAGTCCAGGCCGGAGATGATGGGGCCGAAGAGGAAGAAGAAAAACCGGGTGGGGCCGGCCACGAACAGGGCCACGCGCTCGCTGTTGGCCAGCGTGTAGGACTTCGGGACGATCTCGCCGAGGACCACGTGCAGGGCGCTGATCAGGGCGAAGGCCACGATCACGGAGATGGTGGTGGCCACCCCACTCGACACGGATCCCACCAGGTCCTGCAGCAGGCGGGAGACCGCGGGCTCGCCGATGGCGCCCAGAGCCAGCGAGGAGAGCGTGACCGCGAGCTGCATGGCCGAGATGAAGTGCGAGGGCCGCTCGACGATGCGCTTGACCATGCGCGCCCGGCGGTTGCCCTGGGACACGAGCTCCTCGAGCCGGGTCCGGCGCACGGAGACGAACGCGTACTCCGCGGCCACGAAGAACGCGTTCCAGGCGATGATGACGATGATCGAGAGCAGCTCGATGAGCGTCGTGGTGCTCATCGCGGCTGCCTTGCCGGATGAAGCGGGGGTCTCTCCGGCTCGTCGCCCGTGCTCGATGGCCCTGATCGGGTCACGCGCACTGAGTATACGGGCCGGATCGCGGATCTAGGCTTGGCCTGGATCCACCGGGCGGGGTGATCGCCGGTGGTCCCGCCGGGGTGGCCAGGGCGCGGGGCCGGAGCCGACGGCCAGGCTGGTGGCCTGGGCGAGGCACCGGGTCGCGACGCGCCCCGGCCGGGTGCGGCCCGCACACGCGGGTTGCGCGCGGCCGGGACGCAGCCTGGGCGCCTCCGGCGGCCCCACCGGCCCGCCCCGATCGGTGGATCCAGGCTTAGGCCAGCCCCAGCGAATCGGCCAGCTGCCGGGCCTCGGGATTCGCGCCGTCGGCTCGTAGGGCGAGCTCGGCGGCGGCCCGCGCCAGGTCGAGATGGCCGTCCGCGGCCAGCGCTGCTCCACGCAGGGCCAGTGCCGCGGCGTCGCCCACGTTCTCGGCCAGGTCGACGCGGATCACGCGCTCGAAGTCGGACGGGGAGAGGTACACGGGCTCGCCCCCGGGGACGTCAAGGCGGACGAGCGCTCCGAGCGCCTCCAGGCGGTCGATGGCCGCGCCGAGGCCTGGCGCCTGGGCCAGGGCCCGCTCGTACTCGGCCACAGCGCGGTCGTGCTCCCCCAGGGCCTCGAGGATCTGGGCCCGCTCGAGGGCGAATGCGGGATCGGTCTCGTAGGCCCAGGCCGCGGCCTCGAGATCCTTCAGCGCCCCCTCGAGATCGCCGTCGCGCTCGAGCACGCGGGCCCGGGCCACCCGCGTGCCGGCGTCGAAGGGGGCGATCTCGGCCGCCCGGTCGAGCGCGCGCGCCGCCTCGCCCAGGCGCCCCTGCTCGGCCAGCTCGATGCCCAGGCGCCGGTAGGGCTCGGCCGTGGCCAGGCGCACCATCGTGGCGGCCAGGGGATGCTCGGGATGCTCGGCCGTGAATCGCGGTGCCCAGCGGGCCGCCTCCTCGCGCTCGAGCGGCGCCCCCGCCTGAGCCACGTCCTCCGGCACGGCCAGCCGCTCCGGGAGGCCCGACCGCCCGGCGGCGGCGGGCTCGAGCTCCACGATCCGCCAGGTCACGCGGCCTCCCAGCGGACGGGCTCGCCGTCGAGCCGCCGGACGGCGCCGGCCAGCTCGAGCCGCGCAAGGTGGGCGAGCGCCTCGGTCAGGGCCAGGCGGGCGTCGACCGGCGCCAACGCGTCGCCGAAGAGCTCAAGGGCCACGGCCCAGCCCGTGGCCGGGCCCGCGTCCAGGACGACCATGTGGTCGCGCAGGCGCTCGGCGTGGTGGCCGTCGATCTCGGCCGCACGGCCGGCCGGGTCGGTCATGGGCTCGCCGTGCCCGGCATGGGCGACGGCCGGGGCCAGCGTGCGGACGCGGTCGAGCGCGGCCAGGTAGTCGCCGAGCGGATCCTGGCTCCCGTCCGGGTAGAGGCCGATGGTCGGGGTCACGGTGTCGAGCAGGTGGTCACCACACAGCAGCCGCCCGTCGCGCTCGTCGAGCAGGCCGTGCTGCCAATCGGCGTGACCCGCGAAGCGGACGAAGCGCCAGGTCGTCCCGCCGGCCTCGAAGCTCTCGCCCTCGGCGAAGGACCGGGTCGCCGGGGCCAGCTCGACCAGGCCCCCGTAGGCGGCTGCCCCGCCACCCGCGGCGGCGAGGTCGGGCGGCATGCCATGAAGGACGAGGTAGGGCTCGAGCGGCGGCTGCTGCACGTAGACGAGCTCGGCCTGGGCAGCGTCCCCCGCGGCCTCCCAGACGGGCGCGCCGGTGAGGTCCGCCAGGGGCCCCGCGGCCCCCACGTGGTCGGGGTGGAAGTGCGTGATGACGATGCGCCGGATCTCGGGCCGGCCGAGCGAGGCGAGGACGGCCGTCCACCGGGCGGCCGTATCCGGCAGGGCGAGGCCCGTGTCGACGATCGTCCAGCCGTCGTCGTCCTCGATGAGGTAGGCGTGGACGTGCCGCGGGCCGAACGGCAACGGGAACGTGGCCCGGTGCAGGCCGTCCCCCAGGGGCTCGGAGAGCAGGTCCATCCGAGCATGCTACGGCGGCGCGGAAGCGCTCCGGTACCGTGCGCGCCGTGCCGCGCCCATCGCGCTCCGATGCCGTCGCGGGCGTCCTGGCCGTGGCCGCCGGGGTCCTTGGAGTGGCGGCGGGAACGGGGCCGCTCATGCCCATCCTGGCGGTCGGGGTCCTGGCGGCCGGCGTGGTGCGCGCCGTGGTCACGCAGGTCATCGCGGCCGCGCTCATCTGCCCGCTGCTCGCGGTCATCGCCGGGGACGACCCGACCATGCTGAGCGCCGCCGCCCTCCTGGCGGCCTCGGCCGCGATCTTCCTCGTCCGGGCCCTCGCGGCCCCGCCCCTGGCCCAGCAGCGCGACGAGGTCGTGGCCGCCCGGATCGTGCTCACCCTGGCCGCCCTGATCACGGCCTTCTCGCTCGGCACGTTCCTCTCCAACTACGCCTGAAAGGTTGACCGGCCGCTCGTAGACTTTCCGCATGGCCGTGGCCACAGACGCGGTTCCCTTCAGCGCCCCCACGCGGCGCTGGTTCGAGCGTGCCTTCGGTGAGCCGACCGCCGCCCAGCGGGAGGGCTGGCCCGCCATCGCCCGCGGGCGAGCACGTGCTCATCTGCGCCCCCACCGGCTCGGGCAAGACGCTTGCCGCCTTCCTCGCCGGCATCGACCGCCTGTTCGGCGAGCTGCCCTCCGAGCGGGGGACGAGCCTGCTCTACGTCTCGCCCCTCAAGGCCCTGAACTACGACGTCGAGCGCAACCTGCGCGGTCCCCTCTCGGGGATCCGGGCCTCGGCTGCGGCGGACGGCGAGGAGCTGCGAGAGCTCACGGTCGCCGTCCGCACCGGGGACACGCCGGCCGACGAGCGGCGGCGCATTGCCCGGCGGCCGCCGGACATCCTCATCACCACGCCCGAAAGCCTCTACCTCATGTTGACGTCGAGCCAGCGCTCGGTGCTGGCCGGCGTCGAGAGCGTGATCATCGACGAGGTCCACGCCGTGGCCTCCACCAAGCGCGGCGCGCACCTGATGCTGTCGCTCGAGCGCCTGGCCGAGCTGTGCCCGGCCGACCCGCAGCGGATCGCCCTCTCGGCCACCCAGCGGCCGCTCGAGGAGATCGCCCGCCTGGTCGGCGGCGACCGGCCCGTGCACATCGTCGACGCCGGCATCGGCAAGCCGCTCGAGCTGCAGGTCGTGGTCCCCGTGCCCGACCTCGCCGACGCCTCCACCGCGCCGGCGCCCGAGGTGACCTCCGCGGTCGGCGCCGGTGACAGCGGGCCGCGGTCGATCTGGCCGTCCGTCTATCCCCGCCTGCTCGAGCTGGTGCACCAGCACCGTTCGACCATCGTCTTCACCAACAGCCGCCGGCTGGCCGAGCGCCTGGCCCTGCGGCTGAACGAGCTCGACGCCGAGGAGGGCGGGACGGGCGACGTGGCGCGGGCCCACCACGGGTCCGTCAGCCGCGAGGCCCGGACCGAGATCGAGGAGGCCCTCAAGGCCGGGCGGCTGCCCTGCCTGGTGGCCACCTCCTCGCTCGAGCTCGGCATCGACATGGGCGCCGTCGACCTCGTCATCCAGGTCGAGTCGCCGGGCTCGGTGGCCCGCGGGCTGCAGCGCATCGGCCGGGCCGGCCACCAGGTGGGCGCCCCCTCGCGCGGGCGCCTCTTCCCGAAGTTCCGCGGCGACCTCCTCGAGTGCGCGGTCGTGGCCGAGCGCATGCAGGAGGCGGCCATCGAGGAGACGCGGGTCCCGCGCAACTCGCTCGACGTCCTCTGCCAGCAGCTCGTGGCCATGTGCGCCGACGGTGAGCGCACGGTGGACGACCTGTACGCCCTGGTGCGGCGCGCGCACCCCTACCGCGACCTCGGCCGCGCGCAGCTCGAGGGCGTGCTCGACATGCTCGCCGGCCGCTACCCGTCCGACGAGTTCGCCGAGCTGCGGCCCCGCCTGGTCTGGGACCGCATCGCCGGGACCGTGCGGGCGCGCGAGGGTGCGGCCCGGCTCGCCATCGCCAACGCGGGCACCATCCCGGACCGCGGGCTCTTCGGCGTCTACCTGGCCGGCGGTGGCGGCCGCGTGGGCGAGCTCGACGAGGAGATGGTCTACGAGGCCCGGGAGGGCCAGGTCTTCCTGCTCGGCGCGTCGTCCTGGCGCATCGAGGAGATCACGCGCGACCGGGTCATCGTCTCCCCCGCCCCCGGTGTCCCGGGCGCCATCCCGTTCTGGAAGGGCGAGACCGTGGGGCGGCCGTACGAGCTCGGGGCCGCGGTGGGCGCCTTCTCCCGCGAGATCGCCGCGCTCGACGACGACGAGGCCGTGCGGCGGCTCAAGGAGCGCAACGCCTGCGACGAGCTCGCGGCCACGAACCTGCTCGCCTACCTGCGGGACCAGGAGCGCGCCACCGGGGTTCTCCCGTCCGACCGCACCATCGTGGCCGAGCGCTTCCGGGACGAGATCGGCGACTGGCGCCTGTGCGTGCTCTCGCCCTTCGGCGGCCGCGTGCACGCCCCCTGGGCCCTGGCCCTGGGCGCCGTCCTGCGGCGCGAGACCGGCCTCGAGGCCCAGTGCGTGTGGTCGGACGACGGGATCATCCTCCACCTCCCCGACGCCGACGCGGCTCCGGCAGCCGACCTCGTGGCCCTCGATCCCGACGCCCTCGAGGACCTGCTCGTGGGCGAGCTCGGCGGCTCGGCTCTCTACGGCTCGCGCTTCCGCGAGAACGCCGCCCGCGCCCTCCTCATCCCCCGCCGCCGCCCGGGCCAGCGGACGCCGCTGTGGCAGCAGCGCCTCAAGGCCCAGTCGCTCCTGGGAGTGGCTCAGCGCTACGGCTCGTTCCCGATCGTCCTCGAGACCTACCGCGAGCTGCTGCAGGACCACTTCGACCTGCCCGCCCTGCGCGATCTCCTCCGCCGGCTGCGCACGCGCGAGGTGGCGCTGGTGGCGGTGGAGTCGCAGACCGCCTCCCCGTTCGCCCACTCGCTCACGTTCGACTACGTCGCGCGCTACATGTACGAGGACGACACGCCCGCGGCGGAGCGGCGCGTGCAGGCCCTCACCCTCGACCGCGACCTGCTGCGCGAGCTCCTGGGGCAGGAGGAGCTGCGCGACCTGCTCGACCCGCAGGCGATCGCCACCGTCGAGTACGACCTCGCCAGGGCCCAGGGCACCGGCGCCGATGCCCTGCACGACCTGCTGCGCCGGGCCGGCGACCTGACGGAGGCCGAGGTGGCGGAGCGCCTCGAGGGCGACGCGGCCGCGGCCGTCGAGGCCCTCGTGCAGGAGCGGCGGGCGCTGCGCGTCCCGGTCGGCGGTGAGGCGCGCCTGATCGCGGCCGAGGACGCCGGCCGCTACCGCGACGCCCTTGGCGTGATGCCCCCGTCGGGCGTGCCGGCGGCCTTCCTCGACTCCGTGCCCGACGCCCTCGACGGCCTGCTGGCCCGCTTCGCCCGCCGGCGGGGGCCCTTCACCACCGCCGAGGCGGCCGCCCGCTACCGGCTGGACGAGGCCGCCGCCGAGGCCGCCCTGGGGCGCCTGGAGGCCGCCGACCGGCTGGTCCGGGGCGAGCTCCGCCCTCAGGGGCAAGGTCGCGAGTGGTGCGACCCCGACGTCCTGCGCCGCATCCGCCGGGCCTCCGTGGCGGCGCTGCGGCGCGAGGTCGAGCCGGTCGAGTCCGCCGCCCTGGCCCGCTTCGCTCCCGGCTGGCACGGCATCGACCGTGGCGTGCGCGGCTCGGTGGAGCGCCTGCGCGACGTCCTCGTCCCCCTGCAGCGCCTGCCCCTGGCGCCGGACGTGTGGGAGCGGGACGTCCTGCCCCGCCGCGTCCCCGGCTACCGGCCCGACTGGCTCGACGGCCTGTGCGCCTCGGGCGAGCTCGTGTGGGTGGGGAGCGAGGGCGGGAAGGTCTCGCTCCTCTACCGCGACGAGGCCTCCCTACTGGGACCGCCGAGCTCGACTGCCCCGCCTCCGCGCGGTGACGCCCACGAGGCCCTCCGCGCCGCGCTCGACGGCGGCCCGCGCTTCTTCGCCGACCTCGTCGCCTCCACCGGAGTGCCCGCCGCCGAGCTCCAGGCCGCCCTCTGGGACCTGGCGTTCGCGGGCGAGGTCACGAACGACTCGTGGGCCCCGCTGCGCGCGCCCCGCGCGGCCGTGGCCGTCTCGGCCCGCCCCGCAGCAGGGCCGCGGCGGCTCTCCCGCCGCCGTGCCGCCCCGTCGGGGGCGGTGCTCGGGCGCTGGACGCTCACCCGCGAGCTCTTCGCCACGCCGGTCGATGCCAAGGAGCGCTCGCGCGCCCTGGCCGAGCTGCTGCTCGAGCGCCACGGTGTGGTCACGCGGGCGGCCGTGGCGGCCGAGGCCATCCCCGGCGGCTTCGGCGGCCTGTACGGCGCCCTCAGGGATCTGGAGACGCTCGGCGCGTGCCGCCGCGGCCTCTTCGTGGACGGCGCCGGCGGGGCCCAGTTCGCCCTGGCCGGGGCCGTCGAGCGGCTGCGCGAGCTGCGTGAGGCGCCCGACGAGCCGGAGCTGGTGGTCCTGGCGGCGAGCGATCCGGCCAACCCCTACGGCGCGGCGCTGCCGTGGCCGGAGCGGGCCGCGGGCCGCGCGTCGCGCAGCGCCGGGGCCTACGTCGTGCTCGAGGACGGCGGCCCCGTGCTGTATGCCGAGCGCGGCGGCCGCACGCTGCTCTCGCTGGACGAGCCCACGCCCGAGCGCCTCGGCCGTGCCGTCGGGGCGCTGGCCGCCGAGGTCCGCCAGGGCCGCCCCCGGCGGCTCACGGTCGAGCGCCTGGACGGGGAGCCTGTCCTCGGCAGCCCGGCCGACGCCATCCTGCGCGCGGCCGGCTTCAGCGCCGGTCCTCGGCGGCTCGTCCTGCGGGCCGACCGCCGTGCCTGAGGGGCACACGATTCGTATCGCGGCGGCGCGGCTCGCTCCGCTCGAGGGGCGGCGGGTCAGCGTGCGCGCGCCCCAGCCGCGGCACCGCCATGCCGGCTTCGACGCCCTCGACGGGAGCCTGCTCGAGCGGATCGAGCCCGTGGGCAAGCACCTCCTCCTGCACTTCGAGGGCGGCCGGGTCGTCCACTCGCACCTGCGCATGCGGGGCGCCTGGCACGTGTCCCGCACGGACGAGCGGCGGCGCCGCGGGACGGGCACCGCGTGGCTCGTCGTCGCCGACGACGAATGGGAGGGCGTGCTCGTCCACGGGCCGGTGCTCGAGCTCCTCGACACGCGGCGGCTCGGCCTGCACCCGGTCCTGTCCCGGCTCGGCCCCGATCTGCTCGCTCCCGGGTTCGACCCCATGGCTGCGGTGGCCCGCGTGCGGGCCGACCCCGACCGGGACGCGCGCTCGGTGGCCGACGTCCTGCTCGACCAGCGCCTGGCCGCCGGGATCGGGAACATGTTCAAGTCCGAGTCCCTGTGGGCGTGCCGCGTGGACCCGTTCCTGCCCGCCACGGCGGTCGGCGACGAGCAGCTGGCCGCCCTCTACGCGCAGGCCCGGAAGCAGATGGCGGCGGCGGTGGCTGCGCGGCGCGAGCAGCCGAAGCGGATCTACGGCCGGCCCGCCTGCCCGCGCTGCGGCCAGGGGACGCGCCACGTGGTCCAGGGCGACGACGGCAGGGTCACCTGGTGGTGCCCCCGGTGCCAGGCGCCCGGGAGCGGCAGCGACGGAAGGGAGCAGCAGGATTCAACCTCTTCCGCCAGCTGCCGATAACCACTGCGACCGCGCAGCGGGCCCCCTTCCTGTGTCTGTTCCCCAGCCCATCACCTGCCTCATCGCCGACGACCACGAGGTCGTCCGCCAGGGCCTGCGCCTGGCCCTGTCGCGCGCCCCGCACATCCGCGTGGTGGGCGAGGCCAACGACGGTGAGGCCGCCGTGGTGATGGCCGAGCGGCGCCGCCCCGACGTGGTCATCATGGACGTCCGCATGGGCGGCATCGACGGCTTCGCCGCCACCTCCCAGCTCAAGCAGCGAGTGCCGGGTGCCCGCGTGCTGCTGTTCACGGCCCACGCCGAGCGGAACCTTGTGGCCCGCGGGCGCGAGGCGGGCGCGAGCGGCTACATGCTCAAGGAAGCGCCGCACACCACGATCATCCGGGCCATCGACCGCCTGGCCAAGGGCGAGGACTTCCTCGACCCCGGCCTCGCGCCGTCGCTCGTGGCCAACGAGCGGGAGGGCCTGCTCACGCCGCGCGAGCGCGAGATCCTGCAGCTCCTGGCCGACGGGATGTCCAACGCCGACGTGGCCCGCAAGCTCTACATCAGCCAGGAGACGGTCAAGAGCCACGTCCGCCACATCCTGGCCAAGCTCGAGGCCGACACCCGCACCCAGGCCGTCGCCATCGCGCTGCGCGACGCGATCATCAGCTAACCGCCCGTGCAGGATCTCGTTCTCCTCACACTTGTCGGGTGGGTGTGCGGGATCGCCATCCTCTGTCTCCTCGTGGCCCGCATCGCGCGGTCCCACGCCCGCCGCGTCTCCCGGCGACTGCTGTTCGCCGAGGAGGAGGAGCGCCGGCGCCTGGCCCTGGCCCTGCACGACGGGCCGCAGCAGGCCATGGCCGCGATCGCCCTCATGCTCGACACCGCCGCCGCCATCCTCGACGACGGCGACATCGGGCCGGCGCGCGAGATCGTGGCCCAGGCGGCCCAGCGCGACCGCGAGGTGCTGCGCTCCCTGCGCGAGCTGCAGTTCGCCCTGGAGCCCGTGACCCTGCGCGACCAGGGCTTCTCCGCCGCCTGCCGCGAGCTCGCCGACCAGCTCGAGCGCAGCCACGGGCTGCGCATCACGGTCGATGCCCGGCCGGCCGACAGCGCCGGGCCGAGCACGCAGCTCGGCCTCTACCGGATCGCCCAGGAGGCGCTGGCCAACGCCGTCAAGCACGCCCGCGCCCGCCACGTCGAGGTCGCCGTCCGCCGGCCCCAGGCCGGCGTGCTGGTGCTCGAGGTGCGCGACGACGGCTGCGGGGCCCGGACCGAGGACCTGGCCCGCGGCGGCCGGCACCGCGGCGTGGGCGCCATGCGCTCGCGGGCGGCCGCCATCTCCGCCGTGCTCACCATCGACGGCACCCCGAACGGGACGTGCGTCACCGTCTGCGTGGACGAGAGCCAGAGTGAGGCGGAGGCCCCCACGCCGCTCGAGGACGCCGGCCGGCTGGCCGACGAGCTCGCCGGCCAGCGCCAGGCATACGACCGCGTCCTGGCCCAGCTGCGAGCGCACGCCTTCACCCTCGAGCTCGGCCCGGGCGGGACGCTGATCCCCGTCGGAGCCAGCACGCACCGGATCCTGGCCCGCGTTCCCGGCGGCCAGTCGGCGCTGGACGACCTCAGCGCCGCCGTCGCCCCCGACGAGCGGGCGCGCCTCGAGGCCGCCATTCGCCGGCTCGCGGCGGGCGAGGCCATCGATCTCACCCTGCGCAGCGCCCGCGCCGGCCACCACGTGCGCTGGCTGCAGCTGCACGCCGAGCCGCGGCCGCTGAGCGACGGTCGGCGCCTCGTGGACGGGGTCATCGCCGACGTGACCGAGCGCGGCGCACCCCTCGCCGACGCGCCCGTCGCCGCCTAGCCGGCTTCCGCTCGCCCGGCCCGGATGTCCCACGTCCGGGCGATTCCGGTTGAGATCCACCTGGAATCCGCCGATATCTGCTGATGGTGGCCGACGAATTCTCCAATCTCGCCCGCCTGCTGGCCGCGCTCGACGAGCACGTGTTCACCGCCGAGCTCGATCCGGAGGGGCCGCTGCGCCCCGTCACGCCGGGTCCCGCCTCGGACTGGCTGCGGGCGCTCGGGGCCGACGGCAGCGGCATCGCCGAGGACATCGCCGCGCGCCTGCGCCGCGGCGAGCCGGCGCAGACCGCCTACCGCCTGCCCGGCGACGGCCGCCTCCTCTGGTTCCGGGCCCTGGCCCGCCGCCGCCCCGACGGGCGCCTGGTGGCCGAGGGCCTCCTCTCCCCCTTGCCCGGCGAGCAGGAGCCGCGGGCGGACGGTCCGGGCATCGACGGCCTGACCGGCGTGCTCGATCGCTCCACCTTCCGGGCACTCGTCGAGGACGAGCTCGCCCGCGCTGTCGAGTGGCGCGCCGTCCCCGGCCTCATCCTCATCGGGCTCGACCGCCTCGGCCACGTCAACCATGTCCACGGCCGGGCGGCCGGGGATGACGCTCTGGCCGACGTTGCCCGGCGCCTCGCGCGGCGCGTCCGCGGCGCGGACCACGTGGGGCGCTGGGCCGGCGGCACCTTCGCCGTGCTCGTGCGCAACATCGCCGACGACGACGTCCTCCGGCGCATCGCCGATGGCCTGCGGGAGGCCGTCGAGAGCGACCTCCTCACCGCCTCGGTGGGGGCGGCGCGCCCCGGCGGCGGTGCCTCCACCGCCGATGCGCTGCTCGACGCCGCCGAGCGTGCCCTGGCCGCGGCCCGGCGCCGCGGTGGCAACAACGTGCGGCTGACCGCCGACGTGGCGGAGGACGACCTGGTGGCCGAGGATCCCGAGGCCGTCCACGTCGCCCAGACGCTGGCCCTGGCGACGAGCATCCGCGAGGGCATGCCGTACGTCCACTGCCAGCAGGTGGCCGACCTCAGCGTCCATCTGGCCGAGCGCCTCGGGGCGTCGCCGCGGGTCGTCCTGCGCGCCCGCCTCGGCGGCTGGCTGCACGACGTGGGGAAGATCGCCATCCCCGACCGGGTGCTGATCAAGGCCGGCCCGCTCGAGCCCGAGGAGTGGGAGCTGATGAAGCAGCACACCGTCATCGGCGACGAGATCGTCCGCCGGGTGGCCGGCGTGGCCGAGGCCTCCGGCGCGGTGCGCTCGCACCACGAGCGCTGGGACGGCAGCGGCTACCCCGACCGCCTGGAAGGACCGGCCATCCCCCTCGAGGCCCGCATCGTGGCCGTGACCGATGCCTACAGCGCCATCACCTCGCCGCGCGTGCACCAGGCGGCGCGCAGCCGGGAGGAGGCGGCGAGCGAGCTGCGCCGCAGCGCCGGCACCCACCTGGACCCGACCGTGGTCGACGCCCTCTGCACCGCGCTCGACGAGGGCGTCGGCGTCAGCCGGCGCCCCGGGGACCCGGGCCAGGGCTCGCAGGCCGCCTGAGCCACAGGAACGCCGGCAGCGCCACGGCCACGACCACGAGGGACGTGACCTGGTTCAGGCGCAGCCCGTCCACGTGGTGGGCCGGGTCGATGCGCAGGCCCTCGACGAAGAACCGCCCGGTGAAGTAGAGGGTGCAGTAGAGCGCCAGGAGGGCCCCGGGCCGCAGGCGATTCCAGGCCCGGCGCGAGACCCAGAGCAGGATCAGGCACACCGTGATGTCCCACAGCGACTCGTACAGGAAGGTCGGGTGGAACGTCGAGTACTGGGCGTACCCGGGCGGGCGGTTGGCCGGGGAGATCTCCAGCCCCCAGGGAAGGTCGGTGGGACGCCCGAACAGCTCCTGGTTGAAGTAGTTGCCGAAGCGTCCCAGGGCCTGGGCCGCGGCCACGCCCGGGACGATGCAGTCGAGCACGGTCCAGGGGTTGAGCTTGTAGCGGCGGGCGGCGATCCAGCCGCCCAGCGCCCCGCCGGCGATGGCCCCCGGGATCCCGAGCCCGCCCGACCAGATCTCGGGGATGCGCAGGAGGTGCCCGGAGAAGCGGGCCCAGTCCGTGACGACGTGGTACAGCCGGGCGCCCACCAGCCCGAAGGGGACGACCCACACGGCGATGCCGTAGGTGAGCTCGGGGTCGATGCCGCGCCGGCGGAGCTCGCGGCGGGCGATGACCGCCGCCAGGAGGACGCCGAGGGCCAGCAGCAGCCCGTACCAGCGCAGGTGGAACCGGCCGACCTCGAACACGTACGGGCTCGAGGGGCTCGGGATCGAGGCCAGCGGCACGCGCCGGACGGTAGACCATGCCTCCGCGGCCCAGGCCTGCAGCGGGCGGTTGGTACCCTCGATCGATGGAGGCCGCGGTCGAAGCCCACGCCCTGCGCAAGGTGTTCGCGCGCGGACGGCGCCGGCCGCCCGTGGAGGCCGTGCGCGGGATCGACCTGCGCGTGGAGCGCGGCGAGCGCGTGGCCTACATCGGGCCGAACGGTGCCGGCAAGTCGACCTCGATCAAGATGCTCACCGGCATCCTGGTCCCAAGCGGCGGCACGGCCACCGTGCTCGGGCTCGTCCCCTGGCGCCAGCGCATGGCGCTGGCCCGGCGGATCGGCACCCTGTTCGGCCAGCGCTCCCAGCTCTGGTTCCAGCTCGCCCCGCGGGCCACGCTCTCACTGCTGGCCCGCATCTACGGCCTCTCCCCCGCCGAGGGCCGCCGGCGCACGGCCGAGCTGGCGGAGCTGCTCGACGCCGAGGACCTGCTCGACGTGGCCGTGCGCGAGCTCTCGCTCGGCCAGCGCATGCGCTGCGAGCTGGCGGCGAGCCTCCTCCACGGCCCGGAGGTCCTGTTCCTGGACGAGCCCACCATCGGGCTGGACCTCGTGGCCAAGCAGCGCTTCCGCGAGCTCGTGGTGCGCCTGAACGAGCAGGCCAACACCACCATCTTCCTCACCTCGCACGACGTGGCCGACATCGAGCACGTGGCCGAGCGAGTCGTGGTGATCAACCACGGGACGCTCATCTACGACGCGACGGTCGACCGCCTGCGCCGGGAGCTCCTCGACACCAAGCTGGTCGAGGTCCGCTTCGAGGCCGGGGGCGACGTCCTCGAGCTGGACGGCATCCGTCCCACGCGTGTGGCGGAGGGCGTCTACCGCTTCGAGGTCGACACCCGCGCGCGCTCGGTGCGGGAGGTTCTCGACGACCTGCTCGAGCACCATCCGGTGGCCGACATCTCCGTGGTCGACCCGCCGCTCGAGGACGTCATCGGCCGGATCTACGCCATGCCCCGGTCGGCATGAGCCCGTACCTGGCCGGCCTGCGCAGCGGGGCCAGCCGCGGGCTGCACTCGCCCGGCGAGCTGGTCGTGCGCCTGCTCTTCTACGTGATCATCCTGGTCGTGTTCGCGGCCCTCTGGCGGGCGGCCACCGACGCCAACGGCGGGTTCATCGCCGGGTACGACTTCAACAGCCTGTTCATCTACATCGCCGGGGCCGAGGGCGCGGTGATCGCCACGAAGCCGCGCATGATCGAGGAGATCGGGGACGAGATCGGCTCGGGCGAGGTGGCGGTCGGCCTCCTGCGGCCGGTCGACTACGCCGGCTTCCGGCTGTCGGTCGAGCTGGGCGAGGCGCTGGTTCGCCTGTGCGGGATCCTGGTGGTGGCGGCGGTCATCGTCCCCCTGTACGCGAGCCGTCTGCCAACCGCCTCCACGCTGGCCGTGTTCGCCCCGTCGGTGGTCCTGGCCGTGGCCTGCAACCTCTCCGCCCAGCACGCCTTCGGCGCGGTGGCGTTCTGGCTCCAGGACGCCAAGGCCTCGTGGTTCCTCTACCAGAAGCTCATCTTCCTGCTCGGGGGCATGCTGCTCCCGCTCCAGGTGATGCCCTCCTGGCTCGCCCACGTCGCCGCGGCCCTGCCCTTCGCGGCCATGGCCTACGCCCCCGCGCGCATCCTCTCCGGACATCCCTCCGCCGCGCTGGTGGCCGCCCAGGCGGCGTGGCTCATGCTGCTTCTGGCCGGGGCGCTCGGGCTGTTTCGGCTCGGGCAGCGGCGGCTACAGATCGTCGGCGGCTAGCGCCGGCGGCGGCGAGGCCCGCCACCAGGGCGGCGAGGCCGCCCGCGGCGAAGGCCCAGCGCGGCCCCTCGACGCCGGCGAACCAGCCGGTGAGCGGGCTGCCGATGGGCGTGCTGCCCAGGAACACCACGGCGTACAGGGCCATCACGCGCCCGCGCATGGCGGGTGCCACGGCGAGCTGGAGGGCCGCGTTCGTGCTCGAGGCGTAGACGATGCTGGCCGCGCCCAGGAGCACGAGCACGCCCAGCTCGGTGGGAAGCGTGGGCGCGAGGGCGGCCACGACGCAGAGGGCGCCGAGGGCGATGGCCGAGCCGTTCACCAGGCGCGGGGTGGGCCGCCGGCGCGTGGCCACGGCCAGGGCGCCCACGATGGCGCCGGCTCCCATCGCCGCCGTCAGGCCGCCGTAGGTTCCCCCGCCGGCCCCGAAGGCGTGGGCCATGAGCGGCAGCAGGACCTGGAAGTTGTAGGCCAGCGTGCCGACCACCGCCATGAGGAGCAGCGGGCGGCGCAGCTCGGGCGTCCGCCAGGCGGTGTGCAGGGCGGCACGCACCTGGCCCGGGGCCCGGGCCGCGCGCTCGTCGTGGTGGAGCTCGCCGTCCTCCATGGTCAGGAGGGCGACGACGACCGCCCCGAAGGAGAGCGCGTTCAGGAGGAAGCACGGTCCCACGCCGACGGTGGCGATGAGCACGCCGGCGAGGGAGGGGCCGACGATGCGGGCGCCGTTGATCAGCGCGCTGTTCAGGGCGATGGCGCTGGGCAGGCGGTCGCGTCCCACGAGCTCGGCGAAGAAGCTCTGGCGCGCGGGGTTGTCGATCGCCAGGACGCAGCCCCGGGCGAAGACCAGGCCGTAGATCATCCACAGCTGGACGCTGCCCGAGACGGTGAGGACCCAGAGGGTGGCGGCGGGCACGGCCATCGCGGCCTGGGTGACGGCCAGGAGCCGCCGCTTGGACACGCGGTCGGCCAGCACGCCGCCCCACAGCCCGCCGAAGAGGATCGGGGTGAACTGGAGCGCGGGGGTCAGCCCGACGGCGAGCGCGCTGCCGGTGATGGTGTAGACGAGCCAGATCTCGGCCACCGTCTGCATCCACGTGCCGCTGACGGAGACGATCTGGCCGGCGAACCAGCGGCGGAAGTTGGGAACTGCGAACGGCGCCGCCGCCGTGCGCAGCCGAGGTAGCACGAGCGCCGTCACTGGCGCTCCTCCAGGAGCCGCTCGAGGAGCTCCGCCGCCCGGGCCAGCGTGGCCGCCTCCTCGGCATCGAGCCGATGGAGCCGGCGGGCCAGGAACGCGGTGCGGCGGGTGCGCATGCGGCCCAGCAGCCTCGCCCCGGACTGGCTGACGCGGACCCGCTGCGAGCGGCCGTCGGCCGGATCGGGTTCGCGCACGATCAGCCCGGCCGCCTCCAGGGAGGCCAGCGCGCGCGTGGCCGTGGGGCGCCGCACGCCCTCGACGGCCGCGAACTCGCTCGGCGTCAGCGGGCCGTGGCGCTCCACCGTGGCCAGGGCCGCCGTCTGGGACGGCGTCAGCCCGGTCTGGCCCTCCTGCCGCAGGCGCCGGGCCAGGCGCGTCACGGCCATGCGCAGCCGTGCCGCCAGCTCCGGATCGTCGCGGGTGACCGCGACGGGGATCTCCAACTCATTAGCCTTGCTCATTAGCAACGCTAACTATTATAGCGCAGGTGACCCCGTGACCTCACTCGATCTTGGGCTGCATGACGCGGATGCGGGGGTCGAGGACCGTGTAGAAGAGGTCCACGATCAGGTTGAGGCCGATGATGACGATGCACAGCACGACCAGGATCCCCGCCGTGGTGTTGATGTCGCCCCGCCGCACGGAGGACACGAAGAGGCTCCCCACGCCGGGCAGGCTGAAGACCTCCTCGGTGAAGAAGGCATTGCCCAGGGCGAAGCCGATGTCCATCCCGAGCATGGTCACGATCGGCAGGGCGGCGTTGCGGAGGATATGCACGCGGATGACGCGCAGCGTGCCTGCGCCCTTGGCCTCGGCCATGAGGACGTGCGACTCGCCTCGCGCCTCGATCACGGACGCCCGGATCATGCGCGTGTAGATGGCGATGTAGAAGAGCGAGAACGTGATCCACGGCAGGATCAGGTGTGAGAACCACTCCGCCGGGCCTCCGCACCCGTAGGTCGCCTGGTAGCGGAAGCTGCAGTAGCCGGTGACGGGCGTCCAGCCCAGCCTGTAGCCGACCACGTACGACAGCAGCAGCCCGATGATGATCGGGTGGGTCGAGATGCCGAGGAGCACGAACACGCTCGTGGCCCGGTCGCTCCGGGAGCGCGGCCGCAGGCCGGAGAGCACGCCGAGGGGGATGGCCACGATGGTCCACAGCACCGCGGCGCCCAGGACGAGCGAGGCCGTCACCGGCCAGGCGTGCGAGAGGACGAGCCCCACCCGCTCGCCCCGGCCGTTCGAGACCCCCAGCGAGTGGTCGACGAACAGGCGCTTGACGAACAGGGCGTACTGCTCCCACACCGGCCGGTCGAAGCCGAGCAGGTGGCGGATCCGCTGGGCCGAGTTCGCGTCGAGGCCGGCCGTGGCCTGGTCCGCGGGGTTCGCCGGGACCACGAAGAAGAGGACGAACACGACGAGCGTCATCGCGAGGACGAGCACGACCGCCCACACGATGCGTCGCACCAGGTAGCTCGTCACCGCCCGTTCCTCCTCCGGACGCCCTTGCTCGGTTCGACGTCAGGCCATCGTGAAGGTTGCCATGGGCGCGTCCGAGGGCCAGACATGGCACCCTCCATGACCACACGCGATGAGCGAAGGACAAGCACGGATCGATGCCCGCCGGCGCGCCCGGCGGCGAACGGTGGGTCAGCGGCGCGCGGTGCTCGGGCTGGTCGTCCTCGCGGCCGCCCTCGGGGCCATCTACCTGCTGAATGACGGCGGCGACGCCGACCCACTGCCTGCGGCCGGCACCCGCGCCCCGGTGCACCCCGTCGCGCACGTGACCCGCGCAGCGCCGCTTCACGTCGTCGCCCACGCCCGTGGCCAGCTCACGGCGGCGGTCCAGGATGCCGCCGCTGCGGTGGCGGGCGGACACGTCGTCGTGGCCGCCGGGCTCGACGCCGCCGACACGTCCACCGGCGACGTGCGCGTGCTCTCGGGGTCCGGGGACACCGTGCGCGGGCAGCTGCCGGTGCGCCTGCACGACGCCGCGGCGGCGGCCATCGGCCCTGACGTGTACGTGTTCGGCGGCGGCGACGGCGTCCGCCAGCTCGACTCCATCTACCGCGTCGATCCGGTCTCCGGCGGGGTCTCGAGCGTCGGGCGTCTCCCGGCGGCGAGCTCCGACTCCGCGGCCGCCGCCATCGGCGGCACGGCCTACGTGGTCGGCGGCTACACCGGCACGCGCTGGCTCGACACCATCCTGGCCTGGCGGCCCGGGAGCGCTCCGCGCGTGGTCGGGCGGCTGCCGGCCCCGCTTCGCTATGCGGCCGTCACCGCGGTGGGCAACCGGCTGGTCATCGCCGGCGGATCCCTGCCCTCGGGCGCGGCCTCACGGCGGATCCTGGCCTTCGACCCGGCGACCCGCCGCCTGCGAACGCTCGGCCTCCTCCCCGCGCCGACCACGCATGCCACGGCCGCACCGTTGGGCAGCCTGGCCCTGATCATCGGCGGTCGCGGGGCCACGCTCGACACGCCGACCGCCCGCGTGGTGGCCGTCGACCCGGCCACCGGGCGCGTCCACGCCGCCGGGCAGCTCACCGCCCCGGTGTCGGACGCCATGGCCCTGGGCACCGGGCACGCGGTCCTCGTCGTGGGCGGTCACGCGGCGACCGGGCACGCGGTCGGCCATCACGGAGCTCGTGCCCGGCCGGAGCATCCGCCGCGTGCTGCGGGTGGCGACGGCCACCGCGGTCACGGTCGCGCCGGCCGTCGCGGGTGCGGCAGGCGTCTACGCGCACGACCTGAAGGGCATGCTCAGCCCCCGTGTGCGCGGGGAGCCGGCCCTCGTCTACGTCCCGAACAGCCAGGACAACACGGTCGACGTGATCTCCCAGCGCACGTTCCGCGTCATCCGCACGTTCTCCGTGGGCGCGCTTCCCCAGCACGTCACGCCGGCCTGGAACCTCCGGCGCCTGTGGGTCGACAACGACGACGGCAACAGCCTCACCCCGATCGACCCGCACACGGGTCGCCAGTCGGGACCGGCGGTCCCGGTGGACGACCCCTACAACCTCTACTTCACGCCCGACGGCCACTCCGCGATCGTGGTGGCCGAGCGGCTCCGGCGGCTGGACTTCCGCAATCCGGCCACCATGCACCTGCAGCACTCGCTGGCGGTGCCGGAATGCCCCGGCGTCGACCACATGGACTTCAGCGCGAACGGCCGCTTCCTCATCGCCAGCTGCGAGTTCGGAGGGCGGCTGATCAAGGTCGACCTGCGCACGCGGCGAGTGGTGGCCACCCTCCGCCTGGGCTCCGGCATCGGGGCTCCGCAGGACGTCAAGCTCTCGCCCGACGGGCGGCTCTTCTACGTGGCCGACATGGTGGCCGGCGGGGTGTGGGAGATCAGCGCCCGGCGCTTCCGGGTGGTGGGCTTCCTGGCCACGGGCCGCGGCGCGCACGGCCTCTATCCGAGCCGTGACGCCCGGTACCTGTACGTCACCAACCGCAGCGCCGGCACGGTGTCGGTGGTCAGCTTTCGGACCCGCCACATCGTGGCCACGTGGACGATCCCGGGCGGGAGCCCCGACATGGGCGGCGTCTCCGCCAACGGGCGCATCCTGTGGCTCTCGGGCCGGTACAACGCCGAGGTCTACGCCATCGACACCCGCACGGGCAAGCTCCTGGCCCGCATCCCGGTCGGCGCGGGACCGCACGGGCTGGCCGTCTGGCCCCAGCCCGGGCGGTACTCCCTCGGCCACACGGGCATCATGCGATGAGCGCCGCCGGCCCGCTGCCGGCGACCATCGCGGAGCTGGCAGACCGGGCGGCCGAGATCCTCGGCCCGGACGTGCTGGCCTACGTCGAGGGCGGGTCGGCGGACGAGATCACCCTCCGCGGCAACGCGGCGGCCTGGACGCACCTCGCGCTGCTCCCCCGCCTTCCGGCCGACGTGGCCGCCCGTGACCTGGGCGTCTCGTTCCTGGGCCGCGAGCGGCCCCACCCACTGATCGCCGCGCCGATGGCCTACCAGCGGCGGATCCATCTCGAGGGCGAGGAGGGCGCGGCCCGGGGCGCCGCGGCCACCGGGACGGTCTACTGCCTCTCCACCCTGGCCACCTCCACGGCCGCCGAAGTCGCCGCCGCCGCGGGACCCGGGCCGCGCTGGTTCCAGCTCTACGTCCTGCGGGACCGGGGTCGCACGCGCGAGCTGGTGGCCGCCGCCGTCGAGGCGGAGTTCGAGGCCCTGGTGATCACCGTCGACCTGCCCGTGCTGGCCGCGCGCGACCGCGAGCTCCGCGCCGGCTTTGCCCTCGTCACCGAGGACATCCCCGCCCTCCGGGGCCGGGCGGGCGACACGGTCACGCCGCGCCAGACGACCGACCACATCGACGCCTCGCTCACCTGGGACGACATCGCCTCGATCGCCGCCGACAGCGGTCTGCCGCTCGTCGTCAAGGGGCTGCTCACGCCCGAGACCGCCCGCCTGGCGGGCGAGCACGGCGCGGCCGGCGTCGTGGTCTCGAACCACGGCGGCCGCCAGCTCGACACGGTGCCGGCCACGGCCGATGCGCTTCCGGCGGTGGTCGAGGCGGTGGCCGGCCACCTCGATGTCCTGGTGGACGGGGGCATCCGCCGGGGGACGGACATCCTCAAGGCCCTGGCTCTCGGGGCCTCCGGGGTCATGATCGGCCGCCCGGTCCTGTGGGGCCTGGCCGCCGGCGGGTCGGCCGGCGTCCAGCGCGTGCTCGAGCTCCTCCTCTCCGAGCTCGACATCGCCCTGGCCCTGAGCGGCTGCCCGCGGGCCCGGGAGGCCGACCACAGCCTCGTCGCCGCCCCTCAGCGGTAGCTGCCGACCTCCGAGTCGAGCTGCACGAGCTCGGCGTCGTCGAGCTGGAGGTCGACGGCCGCCAGGCTGTCGAGGATGGTCTCCGGCCGGGTCGAGCCGGGGATCGGGATGACCTCGGGTGCCTGCGCCAGCTCCCAGGACAGGGCCACCCGCTGGGGGGAGACGCCGCGCTCGGCCGCGACGTCGGCGAAGGCGGGATGCGCATCGCCGAGGTCGCCCGCGCTGGAGATGCCGCCGAGCGGGCTCCAGGGCAGGAAGGCCAGGCCGAGCCGGTGACAGTGCTCGAGCTCGCCGGCCGAGCTGCGGAAGGCCGGCGAGAACTCGTTCTGGACGCTGACGATGTCCACGATCCCACGCGCCTCGTCGATCTGGGCCACGGTCGCATTCGAGATCCCCGCCATGCGGATCTTCCCCTCGCGCTGAAGCTCCGCCAGCGTGCCGACCGACTCCGCGTACGGGACGCGGGGATCGGGCCGGTGGAACTGGTACAGGCCGATGGTCTCGACACCGAGGGCGCGGAGGCTGGCCTCACAGGCGGCACGCAGGTGCTCGGGGCTGCCGTCCACCGTCCACGAGCCGTCGCCCGGCCGCAGGTGGCCGCCCTTCGTGGCCACGAGCACGGTGTCGGAGTCTCCGCGCCACTCGCGCATGGCGCGGGCGATGAGCCGCTCGTTGTGGCCCACCTCCCCGGCGTGCAGGTGGTAGGAGTCGGCGGTGTCGAGCAGGGTGACGCCGGCGTCGAGCGCGGCGTGGATGGTGCGGATGGACTGCCGCTCGTCGGGCCGGCCCTCGATGGACATGGGCATGCCGCCAAGCCCGATAGCGCCGACCTCGACGTCTCCGATCGTGCGGTGCTGCATCCGGCCCCCTTCGGTTTCGGTCCGCCGGTAGTGTCGTGGACATGCGGGCCGTCCTCGCCACCTTCCGCACCTCGGCCGCCGACGCCTGGGCCAACCGGCGCTCGTTCTGGGTCCAGGTGTCGATCATGGTGGCCAACGACGCCGCGTGGGTGGTCTTCTGGATCCTGTTCTTCCAGAAGGTGGGCAGCATGCGCGGGTGGGACGTGCACAAGGTGCTCGTCCTCTTCTCCGTGCTGACCACCGCCTCGGGTCTCTCCCTCGGCCTGCTCGCCAACGCGCGGCGGATCGGGCCGATCGTGGCCGACGGGGTCCTGGACGCCGTGCTCGTCCTTCCCGTGCCGCCACTCCCCTACCTCCTGGCCCGGCGGATGGACACCGCCCTGCTCGGCGACCTCTTCTTCGGCCCCATCCTGTTCCTCTTCTCGGGCCAGGCGAGCCCGGAGCGCGCCGCCCTGTTCGTGGCCGGATCCCTGTGCGGGGCGGCCGTGCTGGTGGGCTTCCTCGTGGCCGCCGGCTCCCTGACGTTCTTCGTCGGCGGCAGGGGAGCGCAGGCCGACCTGGGCTTCCAGTCGATCCTGCTCCTCGCCTCCTATCCGCTGGACGTGTTCGGCGGGGCGACCAAGCTCCTGCTCTTCACCGCCGTGCCCGCGGCCTTCGTCACCGGCCTGCCGACCAGGCTCGTGGACAGCTTCGACGCCGGCACCGCCGCCGCCCTGCTGGGCGCCGCCGTGGCGGCGGCCGGGCTCGGCTGGCTCGTCTTCCGGGCCGGCCTGCGCCGCTACACGTCCGGCGCCCTCTTCGTGCGGGCGTAGCCCGATGTGGTTAGTGTTGGCGCGTGCGCTTCTCCCGCGGCTTCCGTGGGCGGCATCGAGACGAGGACGCGGACCCTGGTCGCGTCCCTCCCGGCCAGTACGTGACGCATGACTTTCCGGTCCTCTCGGCCGGCCCGACGCCACACACCCCGCTCGACGAGTGGACGTTCTCGATCGTCAGCGCCGGCGGACGGAAGAGCTGGACCTGGGACGAGCTCCAGGCGCTGCCGAGCGAGACCCCCACCGTCGACATCCACTGCGTGACCCGCTGGTCGAAGCTGGACACGAGCTGGAAGGGCGTGTCGGTCGACACCCTGCTGGCCGAGGTCGAGGACGACGCGCCCTACATCCTGGCCTTCTGCGACGGCGGCTACACCACGAACCTGCCGTCGGAGGACGTGCGCGACGGGAAGGCCTGGGTGGCCTACGAGTACGGCGGCGCGCCCCTCGAGGCCGAGCACGGCGGCCCGGCCCGGCTGCTCGTCCCCCACCTGTACTTCTGGAAGAGCGCGAAATGGGTGCGCGGGATCGAGCTTCGCGACACCAATGAGCCCGGGTTCTGGGAGATGTACGGGTACCACGACTACGGCGACCCGTGGCGCGAGCAGCGATACGCCGGCGACTGAGGTGGGAGGACGCGGAGGTGGCCTCGGTGATCACCGAGACGCCCGCCGTGCGTACGCTCGAGCTCAACGTTGCCGACTGGCCGCTCCACCGCGCCGGGCAGCACCTGGACGTCCGGCTGACGGCGGAGGACGGATACCGCGCCGAGCGCTCGTACTCCATCGCGTCCGCGCCTGGCGAGCAGCTGGCCATCACGGTCGAGCGCCTCGAGGACGGCGAGGTCTCGCCCTACCTGACCGAGGAGGCCCAGGCAGGCGACGTCTTCGAGCTGCGCGGCCCGATCGGCGGGTACTTCGTGTGGGGCCCCGAGGTCGGCGGCCCCATCCTGCTCGTCGCGGGAGGCTCGGGCGTCGTGCCGCTGCGCGCGATCCTCCGCCACCGGCGGCGCGAGCGAAGCGACGCCGCGGCCCGGCTGCTGTACTCGGTGCGGTCGCCGGAGGACGTCATCTACCGGGACGAGCTGGCGAAGGGGATGGGCGACGGCGTCGAGCTCGTCCAGACCTTCACCCGTGCGCACCCGCCCGGATGGACCGGCTACACGCGCCGCGTCGATCGGGCCATGCTGGCCGAGGTGGCCTGGCCGGCCGGCGAGCGGCCCCTGGCCTTCGTGTGCGGGCCGACGCCCTTCGTCGAGACGGTGGCCGAGAGCCTGGTCGCGCTCGGTTATCCGCCGACGCGGGTCAAGACCGAACGCTTCGGCGGTGTGGGAGGAAGCTGATGGACGCGCTGGACGGAAACGCGGTCGCCGGGCAGCTCATGGAGGTGTTCGGCGCCGAGATGACCACGGCCATCGCGCAATGCGCGAACTGCGGGGCCATCCGGGTGGTGGCCGAGCTCGTCGCGTACCTGCAGGCGCCCGGCACAGTGGTGCGCTGCCGCTCCTGTGGAAGCGTCCTCCTGGTCATGGTCGAGGCGCACGGGACGACCTGCGTCGACCTCGGCGGCCTGGCGCGCCTCGACGAGTCCTGACGTCTCAGCTGACGTCGATGACCTCGAGCGCCTCGAGGGCGCCCGGGTTCACCTGGAACGACTTGCCGCACCCGCAGCCGGCCTCGACCTGAGGGTTGCGGAAGTCGAAGCCGCGGCCGGTGATCGAGCCGTCGTACTCGAGCACGGAGCCGGCCAGAAGGGGGGCCGAGAACGGGTCGAGCACGACCGTCAGGCCGTCGAGCTCGAGCACGTGATCGTCGGAGCGGCGATCGCCGAACTCGAGCAGGTACTGGAAGCCGGAGCAGCCGCCGCCCTGCACGCCGACACGGAGCACGGCGGAGTCGGGCTGTCCCTCCGCCTCGCGGAGCGCGATCGCCTTGTCCCGGGCCTCGTCGGTGACGGTGATCATCGATCCGAAGCGTAGCGGCGTCCGGTCAGGACACCGTGATCGGGACGTCGACGCCGTGCAGGTCGGACCCGTCCGCAGCCGACGCCTCGAACAGGTGCAGGACGGCCGGGCCGTGGAAGCCGGCCGGGGCCGCGAGGTGGCCGGCAAAGGTCCCGGTGCAGCCCGTGCCGCAGGTGGCCGTGACGTAGGTCCGGCTGAGAACAGCGCCCGCCGGGCGCCTGAGCTGGATGTACACCGTGCCCTCGTTGACGTTCGCCGTGCCCTTGAACACCACCGGCGACGGGACGGTGGCCCCGGGCGCAGGGCTGGTCACGGTGATGGCAGCGGCCGGCGTGGTGGTGGCGGCGGTGGTGGTCGTGGCGCCGGTGGTTGCCGTGGAGGCGGTCGTTGCCGACGTGGTGACGGTCACCGTCACCGTGTCGGTCCGGCCGGCGCTTCCGGACTGCGCGCCTCCGCAGCCGGCGGCGACGCCGAGCGCCACGAGCAGGGCCGCCAGAGCGGGCAGGTGAGATTGCGGGAACCGCACGGGGGGTATCCTCGTCTACGGAGATGATGGTTGGTCTCCTGCCGAAAGGATGGACGTCATGAGGATGCTCGTCATCGTCGCCGCCGTCCTGGCGATCGGCGGCGTGGCCGTGGCGGCCACGAACCGGGGCACGACCGGGGCCACAGGGACCCACGTGTCGTCGCTCACCCTGAACGAGAAGCTGCCCATGGCCGGGATGAGCCGCAAGCTGACCCTGACCCACGGGTCGGCGTTCCAGCGCATGGCCGGGATGATCCCGATCCCGCTGCCGCAGTCGCGGAAGGTCTCGGCCTTCCAGTGCGGCGTCTGCCCGATGGATGTGCTCACGGTGAAGCTCTCCACCGGCGTGACGCGCATGTACCACCAGGTGACCGCGCCGCAGTCGATCACGACCGTGATCAAGCAGATGCGCAAGATGCTGCCGCCGGCGTCGGATACGCAGCCGGCGCCGTAGCCCGCGCGGCCCGCGCGGCGCGGCTTCACCAGATGTCAACCGAACCTGCACCGCCCGGTATCCCACCGGGCGGTGAGGCATGCCTACGGTTGCCGCCATGAGTTGAGCGCTGCCCCTCCCCCTGGCGCTCACGTCGGGGCCCGAGCGACCACTCGGGCCCCGACTCGCTTTTCGGGTGGCCTACAGTGGGATCCCTCGTGAGGGTCGGTGCCCACGCGAACGGCATGAGCGCTCCCTGGGAGCTGCCGCTCATGCAGGCCCCGATCGGCCCGGCGGCGACGCCCGAGCTCGTGATCGCAGTCACTCGCGCCGGTGCGCTGGGCACGTTGGCGGCGTCATGGACCGATCCGCATGGGCTCCGCGGGCAGCTGCGTCTCCTTCGATCGCAGCTCGACCGGCCGTTCTGCGTGAACCTCGTCCTCGCCTTCGACCAGCGTGAGCGGGCCCGGCTGGCCCTGGACGAGGGGGTTCCGTGCATCTCCTTCTCCTGGGGCGTCGATGCCGAGCTCATCCGCCTGGCCCACGACGGCGGGGCGACCGTGCTCGTGCAGGTGGCGGACCTCCGCGTCCGCGGTCGCTGCGGCGGACGCCGGCGCCGACGCGTTGATCGCGCAGGGCGCCGAGGCCGGCGGTCACGTCCAGGGAGCGACGCCCATGCTGGACCTCGTCCGTGCCGTCCGCGCCGCCACGCGGCTTCCCCTCGTCGCCGCGGGCGGCATCGGCGACGGCGCCGCCGCGGCGGAGGCAATCGCCGCCGGAGCGGACGCGGTGGCCTGCGGCACGGCCTTCCTGGCCGCCGCCGAAGCGGACGTGCACCCCGCCTATCTCGATTACCTCGTCTGCGCCCGGGCCGAGGACACCGTCCTGACGACCGCGTTCGACGGAGGGTGGCCGGACGCCGCTCACCGCGTCATCCGCAACTCCACCCTGGCCCGCTGGGAGGCCGGCGGGCGTCCGCCGGACGGCTCCCGCCCCGGCGAGGGCGAGGTCGTCGCCACCCGCGGCCCCGTGCCGATCCGTCGCTACGACGATGCGCAGCCGACCCGCGACACGATGGGTGACGTCGAGGCCATGGCCATGTACGCCGGCACGTCCGCAACGGCCGTGACCCGCGGCGAGCCGGCTGCCGAAATCGTCGGGCGGCTCGCCGCGGGTCTGGACTGAGCCTGCCTATCCCTCGCTGAAACCCAGCCGTGCGTGCAGCCGGGCGAGCGGCCGCGGAGCCCACCAGTTCGCGTCGCCGAGGAGGTCCATGAGCGAGGGCACGAGCAGCGCTCGCACGATGCTGGCGTCGATCAGAACCGCCAGGGCCGTCCCCACTCCGATCTCCTTGATGAAGACGATCTGGGAGGTGGCGAAGGCCCCGATGGCCACGCAGAACAGGAGCGCCGCCGCCGTGATCAGGCGACCCGTGCGCTCGACTCCCAGCGCCACCGCCTCGCGGTTCGGCGTGCCCGCGTCGTGCGCCTCCTTGATGCGCCCGAGGAGCAGCACCCCGTAGTCCGTCGACAGCCCGAAGGCGATCGCGAACAACAGGATGGGCTGGGTCGATTCGAGCGCCCCCTGGCTCGAGTACGAGAGCAGGCCCTGGAGCCGGCCGTCCTGGAAGATGAGGACGAGCAGGCCGAACGCCGCGCTCAGGCTCAGGGTGTTCATGATGATCGCCTTGATCGGCAGGATCACGGAGCCGGTCATGAGGAAGAGGACCACGAGCGTGATCACCACCAGGACGGCGAGCGCCGCCGGGATGTGGTCCTGCAGGCTCGTCTGCTGGTCCAGGAAGCCGGCAGTGTCGCCGCCCACCTCGTACGAGAACGGCGCGGAGGTGCTCCGGATGTCTCGCACGAGCGTCTTGCTGCTCGAGGCGAGGCCGGAGGCCGTTGAGGTCACATTGATCTGATAGAGGCCGGGGCCTGCGGGCAGCGGCCGGCTCACGGCCGCCGCGCCGGGCAGGGTGCGCAATCGCGCCGCAAACGCGGCGGCCGCGGGCGCCGACGAGGTGTGCGCCGCGATGTAGGTCGGGTCGCCGCGGCTGGGCGGGAAGTCGGCCTTCAGGGCGTCGTCCACCTGCCGCGCGGCCTGGCTGCTCGGCAGGTCGCTCGCGTCCACCCCGGTGAACCTGATGTTCAGGAAGGGCAGGCCGAGCAGGATCAGGACGGCCGCGCTCGACACCGCCACGGTCCCCGGCCGCCGCATCACGGCGTGGGACAGCCGGTACCAGAACCCCGACTGCGCCGGCAGGGCGCTGTGCTCGGCGGCACGGCGCAGGAATGGCAGCGATCCAGCGTTGACCCGCGGCCCGAGGAGCATCAGGACCGCCGGGAGCACCAGGAGCGACACGCCCAGCGAGAGCAGGGCGACGATCACGCCGCCTGTCCCCATCGAGTACAGGAAGCCCTGGGGGAAGACGAGCAGCGAGGCCAGCGCCCCGGCCACCGTGAAGGCCGAGAACGTGATGGTCTTCCCGGTGGTGGCCAGGGTCCGCGCGATCGCGGCCTGGGTGCCGACGCCGCGCGCCAGCTCCTCCCTGTAGCGGGAAAGGATGAACAGGCTGTAGTCGATGGCCAGCCCGAGGCCGAGGCCCGTCACCAGGTTCAGGGCGAAGATCGACAGCGGCGTCGCCGCGTTCACGATGCGCAGGGCGAGGAACGTGGTGACGATGGTCAGGCCGCCGACGAGCAGGGGCAGCAGGGCCGCCACCACGCCGCGGAAGATCCAGAGCGAGAGCAGGAACAGGATCGGGAAGGCGATCAGCTCGGCCATGGCCAGGTCCTTCTGCACCTGGTTCCCGATCTCACGCCCGGCCGGCAGCGCCCCGCCGATCTTGACGTTCCGGTCATGGGCATATGCGTTCTCGATGCGCTTGGAGGCGTCGTCTGCCGCGGACTCGCCGCGGTGGAACGTGACGGCCAGGTACGTCGAGCGGCCGTCGCGGGCCACGAACGCGCGGTCGTGCGTCTGGGCGAAGCCAAGGACCTGCGCGACCTGCGGCTCGCGCTGGATGCGTGCCTGCACGGCCGCCACCTCGGAGCGCCCTGCGGGCGAGGTGGCGCCCTGCGGGGTCTTGATCAGCGCCACGAGCCCGACGCCGGGCGTCACGTTCGTGGCCTTCTCGAGCGTGTGGCGGGCCTGCACGCTCTCGGACGAGGGGTCCTCGAAGTTGGTCGTGCTCGTGCTCAGCAGCCCGGCCACCGGGCCGCCGAGGGCGCCGGCGACGACGAACAGCACGACGGCCCCGATGACGATGGTCTTCGGCCGGCGGGTGACGAGTTGGGCGATGGACCGGTACAGCATTGGGGGTCCCTCCTGCCTGGCTAGTGCGGGTCTGACGGTGGGGTGATCAGGGCGTGCGCCCACGTCTCGGTACCGGCGATGGCCTCGAGGTCCATCGCGATGGCGACGTTCAGGAGCATCCCGGTGGCGAAGAACGCGCGGAGCGTCCCGGGCTCGGCCCCGGACAGCTCACCGACGGCCTCGAACAGTTCGCGGTAACGGCGCCGGACGGTGTCGCGCACGTCCGGGTCGCGGCACGCTGCATAGGCCTGGAGCTGGACCTGGAGCCTGTCCCGATCAGCCAGCAAGGCGGCGTAGGCCCGACCCATGGCCCGGAGGCGCTGCTGGGGGTCGGTGCTCGTCGTCTCCGCGGCGGCGTCCTGGAAGGCCGCCAGGACATGGTCGGAGCAGCGCTCGTAGGTCGCGAGGAACAGCGCCTTCTTGGTCCCGAACAGGCGGAACACGTAGGGCTGGGAGATGCCTGCCCGCTCGGCGATGGCCTCGACCGACGCGCCGTCGAGCCCGCCGGAGGCGAACTCGGCGATGGCCGCGTCGATGACCTCATCCCGCCGGGAGTCGGCGCTCTGTCGCTTTGCCTCGACCATGACGTTGTAAGTTAGTAGTCACTTACAAGATTGTCAAGGCTCGGGGAAGCAGGGCGCGCCAGCCCGCGTGTCAAGGCAGCGAGCAGGACCACCGCAGGGGCGAGCAGGACTGCGGACAGGCCGAGGCCGGCGCTCAGCCCCGCGGCCGAAGCGACCAGCCCGCAGACGGGGCCGCCGACGATCTGGCCGAGGGCGTTCGCCTGCGACTGGACGGAGAGGAGGGTGGCCCGCGCCTCGGACGGCAGGTGACGGTTGAGCCAGCCGGCGATGAGAGGATCCTGCGTGCGGCTCGCGGCCCGCGCCGTCCAGTACGAGACCAGGGCCACGAGCGGCGAGACCGCAACGGCGAAGACAGCCATGGCCGCCACCTGGCCGGCGCACAGCAGGGTGGTGCCCACGGCCACGGCCCGCTCACCGCGGTGCTCGAGCCGGCGGCGGACGACCTCGATCACGGCCACGTCCACGAGCGTCGAGACCAGGGCGACGATCCCGAACCAGGCCACCGGCCGGAGGCCGGCCACGCTCGGCAGGCCGACGTGCAGGAGCTGCGGCGTCCACAGCCGGTCGAAGGCCTCGGAGGACAGACCGCTCACGAGGGCCACCGCCGTGAGCCCGAGGAGGAGTCGCGAGCGACGCACGAGGCGCATGCCGGCCGTCGCCTGGGCGCCCAGGGCACGCACCGGCGAGACCACCACGTCCTCCGCCGGCGGGCGGCGGTGCTCGACCATCACCAGCCACAGGACGACGCCCACCCCGATCCATGCCAGCCCGCCCACGACGATCGGGATGCGCGGCGTGGTCCAGCCGAGAGCGACGCTGGCCCCGATCCCGGCCACGCCGCCGATCGCGTCCAGCTGCGCCCCGCGCAGGAAGAGCGGCGCGGCGATCTCGGGCGACGTGGCATCGACGAGCCAGGCGTCGAACGCCCCGCTGATGAAGGCCGCGCCTGTCCCCCACACCACCTGGGAGAGAAGGACCGCCCAGAACGCGGGCACGCCGCCCTCGAGCACGAAGCCTGCGCCCAGCAGTAGGTACCCGGCCACGACCGCCGGGCGCCGCCCGCGCAGGTCGGCGAAGGCCCCGGTCGGGACCTCGGCCACCAGGGTGGTGATCTCGAGGACCGTGCCGACGAGGACGAGCTCGAGCGGCGTCAGGCCCACCACCGTGGCCTGGTAGACGAGGTTCAGGGTGAAGATGAGCGAGCCGACGACGCCGTCGACGGCCCACACGGCGAGGTACAGCCGGCCGGGGGCGGGCCCCGGGCGGCCGCGAACGCGAGCGAGCATGGGCGCGAGCCCTCCTGCAGATGCGGGTCAGCGAGGACAGGCAGCGGCGAGCCCGCGCGGAACGCCGTCCCGCGGGGCAAGGTGCAACCGCTGCGTCAGCTGACTGGCATCGGGGCTGAGCCTACTCCGCCGTCACGGGAGCGGCAACCGCGTGCTCCTCGAGCTCACCCCGGCAGGGCGGGCCTTCGCTCACCGCCAGCCAGCCGTCGGCCGGGCGCGCGGCGAAGGTCACCATCGTCCCGGAGGGCGGCAACCCCGGTATGAGCGAGGGCTCGTCGTGGCGGCACAGCGAGGCGAGGCCGTCGTGCCCGCGCAGGGCCTCGAGCGCCTCCTCGACCGTGGCCGGAGCGCCGGCGCAGCCGATGTCGAGCCGGGCCACCGAGCGGTCGTAGGCGGGGACATGGGCGTCCCCGCGCCGCAGCTCGGGGTCGAGGAAGTGGTTCGTGTGCGCCAGGGCGCCGTCGCGCGGCTCGATGCGGCCGATGCCGGCCGGCGAGACCTCGAACACGGCCCCGCCGCCCTCGGCGTCGACCACCGTGATGGCGCTCGACGCGCTCGGCTGGGCGTCGGCCAGTAGGTCGGCCGCGTCCTCCACGGTCGAGCACGTGGCCAGGATCTCGCGCAGCAGGAGGTGCACGGGCGTGCCCGGGCGGGAGCGCCGGTCTCGCACGTGGGCCAGGATGTTCAGGCCGACCGCCACGCCCCGGCTGGAGAGGCCGAGCTTGGCCAGCATCCCAGCCTCGGTCATGGTCAGGTAGGTCCCCTCGGGCGTGGTCGCCGACCACAGGACGCAGCGCTCGGCGGCGTCGGCGTACCAGTCCCAGTTCTGGGCCAGCCACGGCCCCTCGGGGGACTCGGTCCGGGCCAGCAGGCTGCACTCCTGGAGAGCGAGCAGCTCGGTGCGCGCGTTGAGGGCCGCGATGAGCTCGGGCCGCTGGCCGGAGCCGTCGGCCACTCCCTCGAGCTCCTCGGCGAGCGCGGGCCGCCACGGCGCCACGCGCGCCAGCACCCGGTCGCCGAAGCGCAGGACGTCGTCGGGCGACGCGCCCACGAGCTCCGCGAAGAGCACCTCATAGGCCTCGACCGTGGCCTCGACCTCGTCGCGCACCGCGGCCCCGTAGGCCCGGCCGCGCTCGCCGGCCCCGAGAGCCGTGGTCGAGACGACGCGCACCTAGACGCCGACCGGGTGCCAGGCCGTCTTGAGCTCCGTCAGCGCCTCGAGCCGGGACAGCGGGTCCGCGCCCGGCGCAGGTCGGGACACGCGCTTCACCGTCTCGGCCGCGAGGGCGCCGATCTGCTCCCGCCAGGCGTCGTCCCCCGTCGCGTCGACGATGGCGTTCACGTCGCGGTGGCCGCACAGGTGCGGGATGAGCTCCGAGCGCAGCCCCGACAGGAGGTTGACCACGCCGCCCGGGACGTCGGAGACGGCGAACACCTCGCCGAGGTCGAGGGGCACGAGTGGCCAGCGCTCGGACACCAGGGCGACCACGGTGTTGCCCGCGGCCAGGGGCGGGAGCACCTCACGCACGAGGCCAAGGACATCGGGCTCGTCCGGGCTGAGCACGACCACCACACCGGTCGGCTCGGGCAGGGAGAAGCCGAAGTACGGCGCGGCCACCGGGTTGACCGCACCCATGACGGCGTGCAGCTTGTCGGTCCAGCCGGCGTAGTGCACGGCCAGGTCGACGGCGGTCTCGATGTCGGTGCGCGCCGCCCGCCGCTCCACCCCTCGGATGGCCACCGTTCGCTGGACGACCTCGTCCGCGCGGGACTCGAGCGCCTCGGCCAGCCGGTACAGGATCTGGCCCCGGTTGTAGGCCGTGCGCCCCGACCAGCCGGCGACCGCGGCCCGGGCGGCCTTGACGGCGTCGCGGGCGTCCTTGCGCGAGCCGCGGGGCACGAGGGCGATGTGGGCTCCATGGTGGTCGATGACGTCCAGGGAGTGCCCCGACTCGCTGCGGACGAACGCGCCGCCGAGGTAGAGCTTGGTGGTCTTGGCCACCCGCAGGCGGTCGCTCATGCGCTCAGGCGGAGATAGGGCAGGACCCCCGCCGCGCCTCCCTCCCGGCCGAAGCCGCTCTCCTTGTAGCCCCCGAAGGGCGCCGTCGGATCGAAGCGGTTGTAGGTGTTCTGCCAGACGGTGCCGGCGCGCAGGGCGGCGGCCACGGCGAAGGCCCGCGAGCCCTTGTCCGTCCACAGGCCGGCGGCCAGGCCGTAGGCCGAGTTGTTGGCCTTCTCGATGGCCTCGGCCGTGCTCCGGAAGGTGGTCACCGAGACGACCGGGCCGAAGATCTCCTCCACCGCGATCCGGTTCACGGGGGCGACGTCGGTGAAGATCGTGGGCGGGAACCAGTAGCCCTGGTCGGGCAGGTCGCAGGCCACGCTCCGGCGCGTCGCGCCCTCCTCGACGCCGGCCGCCACCAGGGCCTCGATGCGGGCCAGCTGCTCGGCCGAGTTGATGGCCCCGACGTCGGTGTTCTTGTCCAGCGGGTCGCCCACGCGCAGGAGCTGCATGCGCCGCCACAGGCGCTCGACGACCTCGTCGGCCACGCTCTCCTGCAGGAGCAGGCGCGAGCCGGCGCAGCAGACGTGGCCCTGGTTGAAGAAGATGCCGTTGACGATGCCCTCGACGGCCTGGTCGAGCGCGGCGTCCTCGAAGACGATGTTGGCCGACTTGCCCCCGAGCTCGAGCGTGAGGCGGACGTCCCGGCCGGCCAGCGCGGCCTGGATCTCCTTGCCCACCGAGGTCGAGCCCGTGAAGGCGATCTTGGCCACGCCCGGGTGCTGAACGAGCGCCGCGCCGGCGGTCCCGTCCCCGGAGATGATGTTGACCACGCCGGGCGGGAGCTCGGCCGCCTGGCAGATCTCGGCCAGAAGGAGGGCCGTCAAGGGGGTGGTCTCGGCCGGCTTGAGCACGGCCGTGTTGCCGCAGGCCAGAGCCGGGGCGAGCTTCCACGCCGCCATGAGCAGCGGGAAGTTCCAGGGCACGATCTGCCCGCACACGCCCACCGGGGCGTAGGCACGGCCGGCGGTGGCGTAGCCGAGCTTGTCGGCCCAGCCGGCGTAGTGGAAGAAGTGCGCCGCGGCCAGTGGGATGTCGACGTCGCGCGACTCCCGGATCGGCTTGCCCCCATCGAGCGACTCCACCACGGCGAGCTCGCGCGCCCGCTCCTGGATGAGGCGGGCCAGGCGGAAGACGTACTTCGCGCGCTCCAGCGGCGCCAGCGCCGACCAGGCCGGGAGCGCCTCGGCCGCCGCGGCCATCGCCCGGTCGACATCGCCGGGGCCGGCGAACGCCACCTCGGCCAGAGGCCGCTCGGTGGCCGGGTTCACCGTGGGCACGTACGACCCGTCCTCGGGATCGACGAAGCGGCCGCCCACGAACAGGCCGTAGCGCTCCCGCAGCGCGACCGGGGCCGTGGACTCGGGCGCCGGCGCGTAGTCCCAGCGCAGCCGGGTGCGGGTCTCGTCGGGCGGATGGACGGTGCTCATTCGATCGACCAGTCCTCACTCCGGCCGTAGTGGCCGGTCTCGAGCTTCGCGTACTGCATGAGCAGGTCGTTCAGGAGCGAGGAGGCGCCGATGCGGAAGCGGTCGGGCGTGAGCCAGTCCGGGCCCACCGTCTCGTTGACCAGGACCAGCAGGTGCAGCGCCTGCTTCGACGCCCGCACGCCGCCGGCGGCCTTGACGCCCACGATCTCGCCCGTGCGCCATGCGTGGTCGCGGACGGCCTCGAGCATGACCAGGACGACGCCAGGCGTGGCGCCCGCGCCCACCTTGCCGGTGGAGGTCTTGATGAAGTCGGCGCCCGCGCCGATGGCCAGGTCCGAGGCGTGGCGGACGTGCTCGTAGCCGGGGAGCTCGGAGGTCTCGAGGATGACCTTGAGATGGGCGGGCCCGCAGGCCGCCTTGACCTCCTCGATCTCGGCCACCACCCGGGCGTCGTCACCGGACAGGTAGGCCTCGCGCGAGATGACCATGTCGATCTCGTCCGCGCCGGCGGCCACGGCCTCGCGCGTCTCCTCGAGCTTGAGTGCGAGCGAGGTCTGCCCCGACGGGAACCCGGTGGCCACCGAGGCCACCTTGACCCCGCTCCCGGCCAGGGCGTCGCGGGTCTCGGGCACCAGCGACGGGTACACGCAGACCGCGGCGCACGACGGTACCTCGGGGTTGTGCGGCGCCGGGCACACTGCCCGCGCGGCGAGCTGGCGCACCTTGCCGGGCGTGTCCTGCCCCTCCAGCGTGGTCAGGTCGATCATCGACACGGCCATGCGGATGCCCTCGGCCTTCGCCGACGTCTTGATCGAGCGCCGACCCAGGGTGGCGGCGCGCTCGTCGACCCCGACGCGGTCGACGTGCGGCAGGCTCCTCATGGACTGAGGATACCGCCCTGCTGCGAGCGTCCGACTCTCAGAAGAAGAGCCACCTCACGAAGAGGACGAGCAGGATCAGGATCAGCACCAGGCCGCCGAGCGTGGCCAGGCCGACCGCCGCCAGGCCGCCGAGCCCGCGGGCCTTCGGCGCGGCCTCGCTCTTCGGGCGGAAGGCCTGCTCGATGGAGTCGAGCACGTACTGCTCGATGCGGGCCTCGATCTGCTTTTCGCGGCTCTCCAGCGGGTTCGGCCCGGCGCTCGTGCGCGGCGGTGGGAACGACCCCGGGAGGCCGTCCACGGCGAGGCCCCACAGGTGCTCGCGGCCGTCGATGTCCTTCAGCGCGTGCTCGCCCAGGTCCTGGACCTGGACGCCGTCCGGCATCGCCGTGCCCACCAGCGCCTTGGTGGCGTCGGAGATGAGCACCTGGCCGCCGTGGCCGCTCGCGCAGATGCGGGCCGCCCGGTGCACGTCGAGGCCGATGTAGCCCGCCTCCCCCACGGCCGGCTCGCCCGTGTGCACGCCCATCCGCACCTTGAGGGCAGCGCCCTCGGGCCAGGGATGCGCGGCCAGGGCACGTTGGGCGTCGACCGCCGCGGCCACGGCGTCGCGGGCCCGCGGGAAGGAGTAGAAGAAGGCGTCGCCCTGGGTGTCCACCTCGGTCCCGCCGCGGGCCGTGAAGGCCTCGCGCACGATGCGGCGGTGGGCGTCGGCCACGTCGGCGTAGCCGTCGCCGAGCTGCTGGAGGAGGCGGGTGGACCCCTCGATGTCGGTGAACACGAAGGTCACCGTTCCCCCCGGCAGCGGCGGCATGCAGTCCATCGTACGGTCGCCCCCGACGGCGGCGATTCGGTACAACCCTGGCCGTGGCCGTGGAGATCCGGACCTGCACGGCCGACGAGCTCAGGGCCTTCCTGCGGCCGACGGCGGTGACCCTCACGGGCCGCGCGCCGGACCCGGCCCGGTTCGGCCGCTTCGCCAGCATGGACCCGGCACGGATGCACGCCGCCGTCGAAGACGGCGAGATCGTGGCCTCCGCCGGGGCCTTCACCTTCGAGCTCACGGCGCCGGGACCGCGGGCCGTCGCGGCCGCCGGGGTCAGCGTGGTCGGCGTCCTCCCCTCTCGGCGGCGCCGCGGGCTGCTCCGCCGCCTGGTGGACGCGCAGTTCGACGACGCCCGGGCCCGGCGCGAGCCCGTGGCCATCCTGTGGTCGTCCGAGACGACGATCTACGGCCGGTTCGGCTACGGCATCGCGTCCGAGATCGTCTCCGTGCGGGCCGACCCGCGCGACCTGGCCCTCGTGCGCGAGGCGCCCCCGGGCCTCCGCTCCGACGTGCTCGATCTCGCGGAGGCCGTCGGCCGCATTCCGCCGATCTACGACCGGGCCGGGCGTTCCGTCCCGGGGATGCTGTCGCGCAATCGAGTGTGGTGGGAGAGGCGCCGGCTGGCCGACGATCCGGCGCTGCCCGACACGATGCTGCGCGTGGTCGTGGGCGACGACGGCGGCGACCGCGCCTACACCCTGCTGCGCATCCACGGCTCATGGGCCCAGGGGCGGCCGCAGCACGAGCTCGAGGTGATCGAGGCCCTCGGGGAGGACGATGCCTGGACCCTCGAGGCGTGGCGGTTTTTGCTCGGCGTCGACCTCGTGCGCACGCTCGAGGCAGAGCTGATGTCCGTGGACCATCCTCTGTTCCTGGCGGTTCGGGATCCGCGCGCCCTGCACCGGGACGTGCGCGACGGCCTGTGGCTGCGGCTGGTCGACCTCCCGGCCGCGCTGGCGGCGCGTGGGTACGGCACCGACGACGCGCTGGTCCTCGACGTGGCCGACGCCACCTGCCCGGGCAACGCCGGCACCTGGCGCCTCGAGGCCTCGGGCGGGGAGGGCCGCGCGGTGCGGGTCGACGCCTTGCCCGACCTCCGCCTGGACGTGGCGGATCTGGGCGCGGGCTACCTCGGGGTGCCGACGCTGGGGCGGCGGGCGCGGGCCGGGCTTCTCGAGGAGGTCACCCCTGGCGCCGCTCTGCGCGCCGACCGCCTCCTCGCGGGCGACCGTGCCCCGTGGTGCCCGGAGATCTTCTAGGTAGGCGCGAGCCCGGCGGCAGGTCGTAGAGTCCAACCCGATGCCCAACGACCCCTTCGGCGCCAGGACCGACCGGCCGGACGCCCCCGCGATCTACCGCCTCGACCGGCTCGCCGAGGCCGGCGTCGCCGAGGTCTCCCACCTGCCGCGGACGGTCAAGATCCTGCTCGAGAACCTCCTGCGCCAGGTCGGCGGTGCGCACGTCACCGAGGACGACGTCACCGCCCTGGCCCGCTGGCCCGAGTCGCCACCGGCCCGGGCGAAGGTGCCGTTCGCGCCGGCCCGGGTTCTGCTCCAAGACTTCACCGGCGTGCCGGCGGTGGTCGACCTGGCGGCCATGCGCTCGGCCATGGCGCGGGCCGGGGCCGACCCGGGCCGCGTGGATCCCCTGGTGCCGTGCGACCTGGTCATCGACCACTCGGTGCAGGTGGACGCCTTCGGGTCCGACATGGCCTACGCCCGCAACATCGACCGCGAGTACGAGCGCAACGTCGAGCGCTATCAGCTGCTCCGTTGGGCGCAGGGCGCGTTCGCCAACTTCCGGGTCGTGCCGCCGGGCATGGGGATCGTCCACCAGGTGAACCTCGAGCACCTGGGCGAGGTGGTCACCGTGCGGCAGGACGAGCGCGGGCCGATCGAGATCCCGGACACGCTGGTGGGCACCGACTCCCACACCACGATGATCAACGGGCTCGGCGTCCTCGGCTGGGGCGTGGGTGGGATCGAGGCCGAGGCGGCCATGCTCGGCGAGCCCCTCGTCATGGGGCTGCCCGTCGTCATCGGCGTCCGCTTCGGCGGCAGCCTTCGCACCGGCGTAACGGCCACCGACCTGGTGCTGACGCTGACGGAGATGCTGCGCCGCCACGGCGTGGTGGGACGGTTCGTGGAGTTCTGCGGCGACGGCCTCTCCGCGCTCTCGCTCCCCGACCGGGCCACGCTCTCCAACATGTCGCCGGAGTTCGGGGCCACCGCGGCCTACTTCCCCGTGGACGACGAGTCCCTCCGCTACCTCACGGCCACCGGGCGGCACTACCTCGTCCCACGCGTCGACGCCTACGCCAAGGAGCAGGGGCTCTTCCGCCGCGACGGCGAGGAGACGCCGGTGTTCAGCGACCTGCTCGAGCTCGACCTCGACACCGTCGAGCCCAGCATGGCCGGCCCGCGGCGCCCGCAGGACCGCGTGCCGCTGGGCCAGGCGCCGCAGAGCTTCGCCCAGGCGTTCGGGGGGAACGGCCACTCCGCGCACGCCGAGGTGAACGGCGGCCACGAGCTGCACGACGGCTCGGTGGTCATCGCCGCCATCACCTCGTGCACCAACACCTCGAACCCGTCCGTGATGATCGCCGCCGGGCTGCTGGCCCGGAACGCCGCGCAGCGCGGCCTGCGCTCGCAGCCCTGGGTGAAGACGAGCCTCGCCCCCGGCTCGCGCGTGGTCACCGACTACCTCGAGCGCGCCGGCCTCGTGCCGTACCTGAACCAGCTGGGGTTCCAGCTCGTCGGCTACGGGTGCACGACCTGCATCGGCAACTCCGGGCCGCTCCCGGACCCGGTGGCCGGCGCCGTGACCGAGGGCGAGCTGGCCGTGGTCTCGGTCCTCTCCGGCAACCGCAACTTCGAGGGCCGGATCCACCCGCAGGTGCGGGCCAGCTACCTCGCCTCACCGCCGCTGGTGGTGGCCTATGCCCTGGCCGGGGACATCGACGTCGACCTGACCAACGAGCCCCTCGGAACCGGGAGCGACGGCGAGCCGGTGTACCTGTCCGACATCTGGCCCAGCCCCGACGAGGTGCGCGAGACCATCGAGCGCACCGTCCTGCCCGAGCTGTTCGACACCGAGTACGCCCGCATCTGGGAGGGGGACGAGCGCTGGCAGGCGCTCGACACGGCCGAGGGCGCCCTCTTCGACTGGGACCCCGACTCGACCTACGTGCGCGAGCCGAGCTTCTTCGCCGACCTGGGCCCGGAGCCGGCCCCCTTGCAGGACATCGTGGACGCCCGCGTCCTGGTGAAGGTCGGGGACTCGGTCACCACCGACCACATCTCGCCCGCCGGCTCGATCGCCCGCGACAGCCCGGCCGCGGCGTACCTGCGCGAGCACGGGGTCGAGCCGCGTGACTTCAACTCGTACGGTGCGCGCCGCGGCAACCACGAGGTCATGGTCCGGGGCACGTTCGCCAACATCCGCCTGCGCAACGCGCTGGCCGACGGGCGCGAGGGCAACTGGACCACGCACATCCCGTCGGGCGAGGTGGTCTCCGTCTACGACGCCGCCGAGCGCTACCAGGACGAGGGGACGCCGCTCGTGATCCTGGCCGGAGCCGAGTACGGCAGCGGCTCGTCGCGCGACTGGGCGGCCAAGGGCCCGCTGCTGCTCGGCGTCCGGGCCGTCCTGGCCCAGAGCTACGAGCGCATCCACCGCTCGAACCTGGTCGGGATGGGGATCCTGCCCCTGGAGCTGCCGCAGGGCGAGACCATGGAGTCGCTCGGCCTGACCGGGCGCGAGACCTACACCGTGCGCGGCGTGGCGGGCATCCGGCCCCGCCAGCGCGTGACCGTCGAGCTCACCCGTGAGGACGGCACGACGGGGAGCATCGAGGTGCTGGCCCGCCTCGACGGCCCGGCCGACGTCGAGTACCTGCGCCACGGCGGCATCCTGTCCATGGTGCTACGCCAGATGATGGCTTCGGACTGAACGGAGGAGGAGAGATGACGCTGCCGCCGCCCCGCAACGAGCCCGTGCGCGACTACGCCCCGGGCAGCCCCGAGCGCAGCTCCCTGGCCGCCGCCCTCCACGGCCTGGCCGCCGAGCGCCCCGAGCTCCCGCTGATCATCGGGGGCGAGGAGGTCCGCACCGGCCGCCTGGCCGAGGTCCGCATCCCGCACGCCCACCAGGAGGTCCTGGCCACCTGGCACGCGGGCGACCGGCCGCTGATCGAGCGTGCGATCGCCGCGGCCGAGGCCGCACGCCCGGAATGGACGGCCATGTCCCTCGAGCAGCGCGCGGGCGTGTTCCTGCGCGCGGCCGACCTCCTGGCCGGGCCGTGGCGCGACCGCATCAACGCGGCCACGATGCTCGGCCAGTCCAAGACCGTGCACCAGGCCGAGATCGACGCCGCGGCCGAGCTCATCGACTTCTGGCGCTTCAACCCCTGGTTCGCCGCCAGGCTCCAGGACGAGCAGCCGGTGTCGCCGCCTGGCAGCTGGAACCGTCTCGAGTACCGGCCCCTCGAGGGGTTCGTCTTCGCCGTCACGCCGTTCAACTTCACCTCGATCGCCGGCAACCTCCCCACCGCTCCCGCCCTGATGGGCAACACGGTGATCTGGAAGCCGGCCGCCGTCACCATGGCCGTGGCGGTCGAGATCATGCGGCTGCTGCAGGCCGCCGGGCTTCCCGACGGGGTCATCAACCTGGTCGGCGGCAACGCCCGGGACATCGCCGAAGTGGTGCTCGCCCACGAGTCCTTCGCGGGCCTGCACTTCACCGGCTCGACCGAGGTCTTCCAGTCCCTCTGGCGGACGGCGGGCGCAAACGTGGCCCGCTACCGCAGCTACCCGCGGCTGGTGGGCGAGACCGGCGGCAAGGACTTCATCGTCGCCCACGCGTCCGCCGACGTGGACGGCCTGGCCACCGCCATCGTGCGCGGCGCGTTCGAGTACCAGGGCCAGAAGTGCTCCGCCGCCTCGCGGCTGTACCTCCCCGACAACCTGTGGCCGGAGGTGCGGGACCGGGTGGGCGAGATGGTCTCCCGCATCCGCGTCGGCGACGTGACCGACTTCGGCAACTTCATGGGCGCGGTCATCGACGAGGCGTCGTTCCGCAAGCTCAGCGAGGCCATCGAGATCGCGCGCCGCAGCCCGGAGGCGGAGATCCTCATCGGCGGCGGCGCCGACGACAGCGAGGGCTGGTTCATCGAGCCGACCCTGGTGGAGACGACGGACCCCCACTTCGATCTCATGGAGCGCGAGCTCTTCGGACCGGTGGTCACGGCCTACGTGTATCCCGCCTCGCGCTACGCGGAGACCCTCGACCTGGCCGACGGCACGTCGCCCTACGCCCTCACGGGAGCGGTGTTCGCGCGCGACCGCGGGGCCATCGAGCTCGCCTCCGAGCGTCTGCGCTTCGCGGCAGGCAACTTCTACGTCAACGACAAGCCCACCGGCGCGGTCGTCGGCCAGCAGCCCTTCGGCGGCGGGCGAGCGTCGGGCACGAACGACAAGGCCGGCTCGCCCCTCAACCTCACCCGCTGGGTCTCGGCCCGCTCGATCAAGGAGACCTTCGTGCCGCCGGTCGACTTCGCCTACCCGTTCATGGAGGACCCGGCCCGGTCGGTCGAAGGTGTGCAGGAAGGGGCGATCTGAGCCGTGTCGGCGCACACGCGAGAGACGCTGATCGAGTCCATCGTCGACGACTACTACGCGTCCGACCTGCCCGAGGAGCCGGCGGCGCGCGCCGGGGTGCTGCGGGACATCGTGCAGCGTCACTGGTCGGCGATGCCCGTGAACGAGCGCATCACCCTCGCCGAGGAGTTCGATGACGCCGAGGCCATGAAGGCGTTCGCCGAGCAGGCGGCCCCGCACCTCGACGCCCGCGAGCTCGCGGAGCTCGACGAACAGGCGGTCGACGGGCTCACCGAGCTCGTCCGGCAAGAGATCCCGGAGCTGTCCGTTCCCGAGTTCTGAGCCTGGATGACGGTCACCGTCGGCGCGGTGCGCGAGCGGCTCGACGGCGAGCGGCGCGTGGCCCTCACGCCAGGCGCCTGCGAGCGGCTGGCCGCCACAGGCGTGGCGGTGCGGGTCGAGCGGGGCGCCGGCCTGGCGGCCGGCTTCCTCGACGACGCGTACGAGGCCGCCGGGGCGGTGGTGGCCGACGACGTCGCCGGCTCGAACGTCGTCGCGTGCGTGCACCCGCCCGAGCCGCTCGACGGCCTGGCCGCGGGGTCCATCCTCGTCGGGCTCCTGGCCCCCCTCTCGCGGCCGGCGCTCGCGGCCGATCTGGCCGCGCGGTCGATCGACTCGCTCGCTCTCGAGCTCGTTCCCCGCATCAGCCGCGCGCAGGCCATGGATGCCCTGTCCTCGCAGGCCACGGTGGCCGGCTACCGGGCGGTGCTCGTGGCTGCTGAGCGGCTGCCGCGCTTCTTCCCCCTGCTGACCACGGCCGCCGGCACGGTGCGCCCGGCGCGCCTCCTCGTGCTCGGCGCCGGCGTGGCCGGCCTCCAGGCCATCGCCACCGGCCGCCGGCTGGGCGCGGTGGTGAGCGCCTTCGACGTGCGCCAGGCAGCGCGCGAGCAGGTCGAGAGCCTGGGCGCCACCTTCCTGGCCATCGAGCTCGACGAGGACGCCGAGGGCGAGGGCGGCTACGCCAAGGAGCTCTCGGAGGAGGCGCACCGCCGCGAGCAGGAGCTCGTGGCCCGGCACGTGGCCGAGTCGGACGTGGTCATCACCACCGCGCTCGTCCCCGGGCGGCCGGCGCCGCGCCTGGTCACCGCGGCCATGGTGGCGGCCATGCGCCCGGGGTCGGTCATCGTGGACCTCGCTGCCGAGGCCGGCGGCAACTGCGAGCTCACGGTGCCGGGCGAGACGGTCGTGCGCGAGGGCGTCACGATCGCCGGCAGTCGCCTGCCCGCCGCGGGCACGCCCCAGGACGCGAGCGAGCTCTACGCCCGCAACGTCACCGCACTCCTGGCCCTCGTCATCCAGGACGGCCGCGCGACCCTCGACCTCGAGGACCCGGTCATCGCCGGCTGCTGCGTGACCCGCGGCGGCGAGGTCGTCCATCCACTGCTCCGGGGAGGCTGATCCGCCGTGCTGGTCAACGAGCTCTTCGTCTTCGTGCTGGCCGCCTTCGTGGGCTTCGAGGTCATCTCCAAGGTCCCGACGATGCTGCACACGCCGCTGATGTCGGGTACGAACGCGATCCACGGCATCGTCATCGTGGGTGCCATCCTCGTGGCCGGCGCGGGCGGGGGCGGGCTGGCCACGATCCTCGGGCTGGTGGCCGTGGCCTTCGGGGCCATCAACGTGGTCGGCGGGTTCCTGGTCACGGACCGGATGCTGCAGATGTTCCGCCGCCCGGACAAGCGGGATGAGTAGGCACGACGCGATCCAGGTCGCGTACCTGGCCTGCGCCGTGGCCTTCATCATCGGTCTGCGCCGGCTCTCCCGACCCGACACCGCCCGCTCGGGCAACCGCATCGCCGCCGTCGGCATGCTGGCCGCGATCGTGGCCACCCTGGTCGACCAACGGGTGACCACGCTGTGGGCGATCGGAGCGGCGATGCTCGTCGGGGGAGCCATCGGCGCGGTGTCGGCCCGGGCCGTGCGCATGACCGCGATGCCGCAGATGGTGGCCCTGTTCAACGGGGTGGGCGGCGGCGCGGCGGCGCTCGTGGCCGCGGCCGAGTACCACCGCCTGGCCCCGGAGCCGGGGCGGGCCGGGCTGCAGTCGTCCGTCTCGATCCTGCTCTCGGCCGTGGTCGGCTCGATCTCGTTCGCCGGCAGCCTGGTGGCCTTTGCCAAGCTCCAGGAGCTGATCACCGGCCGGCCCATCACCTACCGCGGGCAGCAGGTGGTCAACGGGGCGCTGGCCGTGGCCATCGTGGCCCTGGCCGTGTCGGTGTGCGCCTCCGACTCGCAGCCCCGCTTCACCCTGGCCGTGGTGCTGGCCCTGCTCCTGGGCGTCGCAGCGGTGCTGCCCATCGGCGGGGCCGACATGCCGGTCGTCATCTCGCTCCTCAACTCCTTCACGGGCCTCGCCGCCGCGGCCACGGGCTTCGTCCTCCACAACGACGTGCTCATCGTCTCGGGGACGCTCGTAGGCGCGTCGGGCACGCTGCTCACGCGGATGATGGGCCGGGCCATGAACCGGTCACTGGCCAACGTCCTCTTCGGGGCGTTCGGGTCGCCCGCGGCGGCGGGCGGGGCGGCCGCCGCCACGCAGGACGGCATGGTCCGCGAGGTGATGCCGGCCGACGCCGCCGTCCTGCTGGCCTACGCCCGCCGGGTGGTCATCGTGCCCGGCTACGGGCTCGCGGTGGCCCAGGCGCAGCACGCGGCCCGCGAGCTGGCGGACGAGCTCGAGCGCCGGCGGGTTGAGGTGCGCTTCGCCATCCACCCGGTGGCCGGGCGGATGCCGGGGCACATGAACGTCCTGCTGGCCGAGGCCGACGTCCCGTACACGTCGCTCGTGGAGATGGACGACGCCAACCCGGACTTCCCGCGCACCGACGTCTCGCTCGTCGTCGGGGCGAACGACGTCACCAACCCCGCGGCGCGGACGTCGCCCGAGAGCCCGATCTACGGGATGCCCATCCTCGAGGTCGACCGCTCCAAGCAGGTCATCGTCCTCAAGCGCTCGATGGCGCCTGGGTTCGCCGGGATCGACAACGACCTCTACCACGCCCCGAACTGCACCATGCTCTTCGGGGACGCGAAGGAGTCGCTCCGCCGGCTCGTGGAGGAGCTCGGGGCGCTCTGATCGTCTTGTAAGCTACTTCTGTCAAATGAATCATATTTCTTTCGTATGAGTGATATGCTGCTCATGTGGATCTCTCCCGCCCGTTCGCTCCTGTTCGCTCGCCGACCGACCTCGAGGTCCTTCGCGTCTTGGGGGGACAACCCGTCCCCTGACGGGACGGGACGTCGCCCGGCTGGTCCGCTCGGCGTCTCAACCAACCGTCAACGCGTCGCTTAGGCGGCTGACGGAAGAGGGCCTCGTTCTTGCTGAGCAGGCGGGGAATGCCTACCTGCACACGCTCAACCGCCGACACCTCGCCGCGCCCGCCGTTGCGCTCCTCGCCGATCTCCGCGGCGAGTTGGAGCGCCGCCTGCGAGCAGAGATCGCTGGGTGGGACCCGGCGCCGGCACATGTGTCGGTCTTCGGCTCCGCTGCGAGAGGCGACGGCGACACCGCGAGCGACATCGACCTATTCGTCGTTCGCCCAGTTCGCGTGGCGGCAGACGACCCACAATGGAGGACCCAGCTCGAGCAACTCGGCGACGACGTGTTTGGCTGGACGGGGAACCACGCCGGAATCGCGGAGGTTTCCGCGTCGGACGTTCGCCGGCTGCGGCGCGAACGGCCACCGATCGTCGACGAGCTCGAGCGCGACTCCGTAACTCTCGCTGGGCCGCAACCCCGCGAGCTTCTTCGGAGTCGCCGATGACCAGGCGGGCCGGGCGGGAGCAGCCATGCGACCACGCGAACGCCCTGACACGGCTCGACAACGCCGAGAAGTCGCTCGAGGTCGCCGAGCTCGTGTCCGCGGAGCACGAGCTTCCCGCCTCACGCAGCGTTGCGGCAGCCCTCGCCATCCTCTCGGGCATCGCATCAGCGGATGCTGCGTGTTGCACTGCCCTGGGCCGCCGCTCGCGAGGCGACGATCACCGTCAGGCCGCGGCGCTCTTGCTCCAGATCGTCGGAGGCAAACGCGCCGCCGCCGCACTGACGGACCTGCTGAACCTAAAGGACACCGCTCAATACGGGTTGATCCCGACGACGAAGCGCGAGCTTGACATCACCCTCCGCCGCGCCTCTGCGTTGCTCGAGTTCGCCCGCCAGGCCGTCCGACGCTGATCACGCCGGGCGCGCGCTCTCGCTTCATTGACAACAACTCTTTCGAAAGATATCTTTCGAGAGGTGACGGAGGCCGTTCCCACCCGGGAGATCCGCGATCCGCGGGCCATGCGGGCCCTCGCCCATCCGACGCGGCTTCACCTGCTCGAGCTCCTGGCCCGCGAAGGTCCGCTGACCGCCACCCGTGCCGGCGAGCTGCTCGGCGAGAGCGCGGCCAACGCGTCCTTCCACCTCCGGCAGCTGGCGAAGTACGGGTTCGTCGAGGAGGCCGGCGGCGGCCAGGGCCGTGAGCGCCCCTGGCGCGCCGTCTCCATCAGCCATCACTGGACTGGCGTGACCGGCGAGGGCGAGACCTCGGTCGCGGCCACGTCCCTGACGGCGATGGTCCTCGACCGCGAGCTGCACCGCCTCATGACCTGGCTCGAGACCCGCTCGCGCTATCCGGTCGCGTGGCAGGAGGCGGCCATCGCCACGTCCAGCCTGCTGTACCTCACCCTCGACGAGCTCGAGGGCGTCGGCCACGACCTCGAGACGCTGATCGGCCGCTTCTTCGGACGCCTCACAGACCCCGAGTCGCGGCCGCCCGAGTCACGGCCGGTGTCGCTGCTCGCCCTGGGCTACCCGATCGAGCCCACCCCTTCCGGCGGCTGAGTTGAGGGCGCTCCTCCAGCGGCGGGAGGCGCGGCTCCTCCTGGCCGGACAGACGCTGTCCTACCTCGGCGACCGCGCCCTGTGGCTGGCCATGGGCATCTGGGTCAAGACGCTCACGGGGTCGAACGCCGCGGCCGGCCTGGTGTTCTTCTGCTACGCCGCGTCCTCGCTGCTCGCCCCGGCCGCCGGCCTGTGGGTCGACCGCCTGCGAAAGCGGCCCGTGATGATCGGCACCGACCTGTTCATGGCCGTGGCGGTCCTCTCGCTGCTGTTCGTCCACGGTCGTGGCGAGATCTGGATCATCTACGCCGTCACCGTCCTCTATGGCCTGGCCGGCCTGGTCTTCACGTCGGCCCGGTCGGCGTTCCTGCGGCTGATGCTGCCGGAGGAGCTCCTGGGAGACGCCAACGCCGCGCTCCAGACCATGAGCGAGAGCATGCGGATCCTTGCCCCGCTCGCCGGCGCCGGGCTGTTCACGCTGGTCGGCGGCGGAGCCGGTGGCCGTCATCGATTCGGTGACGTTCCTGGTCTCCGCCGCGTGCCTGGCGGCGATCCACGTGCGCGACGAGCGCCCCGAGCGAAGTGAGCAGCACTTCATGGCCGAGGTCTCGGCGGGCGTGCGGCACATCTTCGGCACGGAGGTGCTGCGGCAGATCCTGATCGCCTGCGCGGTGGCCCTGCTCGTGGTGGGCTTCACCGAGACGCTGATCTTCGCCGTGGTGGACCAGGGCCTGCACCGCCCGCCGTCGTTCGTGGGCGTGATCCTCGCCTTCCAGGGCGTCGGCGCCATCGCGGGCGCAGTGGTGGCGAGCCGGCTCCTGCGGCGATTGGGCGACCGGCTCCTCGTCGGCGTCGGGCTGGGCGGCTTCGCGCTCGGCGCCCTCATCCTGGCGGCGCCTTCCACGCCGGTCGTGCTGGCGGGAGTCATCGTGGCCGGCGTCTCCCTTTCCTGGCTGGTGGTCGCGTTCGTCACCGCGCTCCAGCTGCGCACTCCGCTGCCCCTGCAGGGGCGGGTGAGCTCCGCGGCAGACCTGCTCGTGGGGACGCCGCAGACCTTCTCGATCGCCTTCGGCGCGGCGCTCTCGACGGTGGTGGACTACCGGCTGCTGCTGGGCGCCATCGCGGCGGTGTGCGGTGGCGCGCGGAGGCTGGCTGGCCAGCCGGCCGCCGGAGGGCGCGGCCGTCGCCGAGAACGTCAGCCCGGTCGAGCGCGCTCCAGAAGCGCACCCAGAAGCGCCCCGAAGAGCGCGTGCGTGACCACGCTCTCCGCAAAGACACGCGGGTTGCGCGCGAGCGGTGGCCAGCTGCCCGAACGCCGATCGGGGTGCAACCGGTCGGCGAGGACCATCGACGGCCAGAGCGCCAGGTTCTCGAGCTCGGCCACGAGCACCCCGCGCTTCCATCCGCGCATCCCGGCGCGGTCGAAGGCGATCCCGAAGGCGGCGCCGTTGGCGAGGTGTGCGGCCAGGCCCACCGCCGGCCACGCGCGGGTGCGCGTGACGCCGCGGCCCAGTAGCCGGACGTCCGAGTACGTGGTGCCGAACAGGCGGCGCGTGAGCGGCTGAACCGCAGCCCATACAGCGGCGGACGCCGCGCCTGCCAGGGCGGCGTCCAGCATGCGGTGGCGTGCCACTGGCGCCCGGAGTCGCACGACCGGAGTGTGGCAGCCGGTCATCCTTCCCCCAGTGCCCGACTCCGTGGTCATCGGCGCGGGGCCGAACGGCCTGGCCGCGGCCTACCTGCTGGCGCGCGCCGGCCGCGAGGTGCTCGTGGTCGAGGAGGCGGCGCACCCGGGCGGCGGCGTGTGGAGCGCCGAGCTGACCCTCCCCGGCTTCGTCCACGACGTGTGCTCGGCGGTGCATCCCACGGCCGTGGCCTCGCCGTGGCTCGAGGCGATGGAGCTCGAGCGCCACGGGCTGGAGTGGACCTGGCCCGAGGTACAGCTCGCCCACGTCTTCGCGGACGGGACGGCGGTTGCGCTCCACCGGGACGTCGACGCGACCAGCGCCTCCCTCGGGGACCCTCGCTACGGCGACGCTGATGGCGCCGCTTCGTCGACGCCTGGCCGGCGCTGCGCGAGCTCGGGCTCGGTCCGTGGCCGCCGCTGGCTGCGGCCGCGAGCGCGGCGAGGGTGCTGGGGCCACGCCGGCTTCGCGATGGCCCTCGGCGCGGCCGACGGCGCTCCTCTCGGGGCGACTGCCCGAGCGCTGCTCGCCGGCTGCGGCCTCCATGCCGACCTCGCGCCCAGGGAGCGCGGCTCCGCCCTGTTCGGCCTCGCCCTCTGCCTCTTCGGCCACACCGTCGGCTGGCCGTCGCCGCGCGGTGGGGCGAAGGCGATCACGGAGGCCATGGCGGCCGCCTGCCGCGAGGCGGGCGCCGAGATCCGGCTCTCCGCCCGCGCGGAGGCGATCACCACGCAGAGCGGCGCGGTGACCGGCGTGGTCGTCGACGGAGAGCACGTCCCCTGCTCCGAGGTGGTGGCCGACCACCGGCCCGGAGGAGCTCGCCGCCCTGGCCGGCGACGGGCCTGCCCGAGCGCTACCGGCGAGCCCTCCGCGCCTTTCCGCGCGCCGACGGGGCCCTCAAGGTCGACTGGGCCCTGGCCGGCCCGGTGCCGTGGCGGGCTCGCCGAGGCGCGCCGGGCCGGGACGGTGCACGTCGGCGGCGACGTGGACGAGCTCGAGCGCGCAGGTCGGCCGAGCGGCGTTCGGGCCGCTTCCCGCAGCACCCGTTCCTGCTCGTCGGCCAGCAGTCGCTCGCCGACCCGACGCGGGCGCCCGCCGGCCGCCACACGCTCTGGGCGTACGGCCTCGTCCCAGCGCGTGTCCGCTGGACCGACGAGCGCGACGCCGTGGCCGACCGCTACGAGCAGGAGATCGAACGGCACGCTCCGGGCTTCCGCGCCCTCATCCTGGCCCGCGCCGTCCACGACCCGCGCGATCTCGAGCGGCACGACCGCAACCTCGTCGGCGGCGACGTCACCGGCGGGGCCAACGACCTCGTGCACGTCGTCCGGCGCCCGACGCTGCGCGGCCACACCACGCCCGTCGCCGGGCTGGTCCTGGGCAGCGCCTCCACCCCGCCGGGGGGCGGCGTGCACGGGGCCTGCGGCGCCAACGCCGCGCGCGCCCTCCTCAGAGCTCGAGGAAGGCGCGGAGCTCGGCGGCCATCCGCGCCGGGTCCTCGATGAAGAGGAAGTGTCCCGCGCCCTCGACGATCACCGTGCGCTGGCCCGGGATGCCGGCGAAGTCCGCCGCGCATGCGGGCCCGCAGATGAAGTCACGCTCCCCGGTGATGACGAGGGTCGGGGCGGTGATGGCCCCGAGGACCGGGCGGAGGTCGAAGGTCTCGAAGACGTCGTCGTTGAAGAGCTTCAGCGCATCCGCGTTCGGCCGCTCGAGGGCGAGGAAGTCGACGTACGCGGCCTCGCGCGGCCCGTACTGCGCGAAGTAGAACGGCATCTCCCGCTTGACCAGCCCGGCCAGCTCGTCGGGGCCGTCGAAGTTCCCGGCCTGCTCCTGCTCCACGGCGGCCGCGGCGTCGGCGTACCAGGGCTCATCCGCGTGCGAGGCCATGGCCGCCTCCATGGCCGCGGTCTGCTCCTTGGCAAAGCGGGCGAGGCTGTTGGCCAAGACGAGTCGCTCCACGCGGTCCGGGTATGCGGCCGCATGGGCCGCGGCCACCACGCCTCCGTGGGAATGGCCGAGGTGGGTGATGCGCTCGAGGCCGAGATGCCGGCGCAGCTCCTCCACGTCGGTGACGTAGTCGTCGGTCTGGTATCCCCCGACCTCCGCCGGCCTGTCCGAGCCGCCCGTGCCCCTCGGGTCGAGGAGGACGAGCGTCACAGGAAGATCGAGGGCGGCCAGATCGAACAGGTAGCGCCCCGAGTAGCCGGGTCCGCCCGGATGGCAGATGACCACCGGCCCCTCTCCGATCGAGCGATACGCCAGGCGGCGTCCGTCGCTGGTGACGAGAGCGGAGTCGGTCCCGGTGGCAGCCATGGCGGGCGATGCTACCCCTCGAGCGCGGTGCGCAGGGCGAGAGCCGCGGCCCGCGGGTCCGGCGCCTCCGTGATGGCGCGCACGACGACGATCCGCGTCGCCCCCGCGGCCACGGCCGCCGGCGTGGTGGCCGGATCGAGGCCGCCGATGGCGAACCAGGGGACCGGCGCCCACGCCGCGGCGTAGCGCACGAGCTCGATGCCGGTGGCCGGGCGCCCGGGCTTCGTGGGCGTCTCGTGGATCGGCCCGACGGCGATGTAGTCGACGCCGGCGGCGGTCTCGATCTCCGCGGGCGCGTGCGTCGAGCGCCCGATGAGGAGGTCGGGCCCGACCACGCGCCGCACCTCGGCCGGCGGGAGGTCGTCCTGGCCGACGTGCACGCCGTCGGCCCCGGCCAGAACGGCGATGTCGGGCCGGTCGTTGACCAGGAACGGGACGCCGAGCTCGCGGCACTCCTCGGCGAGACGCCGGGCCGCGGCCAGGAGCTCGGCATCCGCCAATCCGTGGTCGCGCAGCTGCACGATGTCGACGCCGCCCGCCACCGCCTCCTCGACGCGGCGGAACGACGCGTCGCAGACGAGATAGAGCCGCCGCCCGCTGAGGCGCGGGTCAGCCGGTTCGGGCGGCATGGGGCGCCAGGTCGGGGCGCCCGGCCATGGGCGACGAGGGCTCCGCGTACAGGCGGCCGGGGATGCGGCCGGCCCCATGCGCGAGACGGCCGGCCTCGACGCCCAGACGGATTGCGCGGGCCATCGCGAGAGGATCTTCGGCCCGCGAGATGGCGCTGGCCACGAGCACGCCGTCGCAGCCGAGCTCCATCGCCTGGGCGGCGTCAGAGGCGGTGCCGATGCCGGCGTCGAGGATCACGGGGACGCCCGCGGCATCGACGATGAGGGCCAGGTTGTAGGGGTTGCGCAGGCCCATCCCGCTCCCGATGGGGGAGCCGAGAGGCATGACGGCAGCGCAGCCCACATCCTCGAGCCGGCGGGCGAGCACGGGATCGTCGTTCGTGTACGGCAGGACGACGAACCCCTCGCCGATGAGGGTCTCCGCCGCCCGCAGCAGCTCCGGCCCGTCGGGCAGGAGTGTGTCCTCGTCGCCGATCACCTCGAGCTTGATCCAGTCGGTCTCGAACGCCTCGCGGGCGAGCCGCGCCGTCTCCACGGCGTCGTGGGCGGTGAAGCAGCCCGCCGTGTTCGGGAGCAGCGCGCAGCCGGCGGCCTCGACGGCGTCGAGGACCGAGCCGCGCGTCCCCGGGTCGACCCGGCGCAGGGCCACGGTGGCCACCTCCGCCCCGCTCTCCTCCAGGGCCTGACGCATCGTGTCGAGGCTCGTGAAGCCACCGGTCCCGGCGATGAGCCGCGACGTGAGCTCGCGGCCGCCCAGCGTCCAGCGGTCCACGGTCAGCCTCCCTGGGCCGCGGTCAGCACCTCGACCCGCGCCCCGTCGGCCAGCTCGGTCGACGCCCAGCGCGCCCGGGGGACGACGGCGCCGTCCACGGCCACGGCCACGCCGCGGGCGTCGGGGGCGATGTCGAGCAGCGCGAGCACGGCGGGCAGGGTAACCCCGGGGCCAGGCTCGAGCGCCCGCCGCTCACCGTTGAGCGAGATCCACATGGGCGCGAGGGTCAACGGCCGTGAAGCGGGCGGGCGTGAAGGGCTCGATCCAGGCCGGGGCGGGGTCGCCGGCGGCGAGCGCGGCCACCGCCTCGGCCGTGGCCGGAGCGAGGAGGATGCCGTTGCGGTAGTGGCCGAAGGCGGCGATGGGGCCGCCCGGGGCGAGCTCGCCCAGGACGGGCGCGTTGTCGCGCGTCCCGGGGCGCAGGGCAGCGGCAGACTCGGCGAGCTCGAGCTCGGCCACGTCGGGGACGGCCTCGGCGGCGCGCCGCAGGAGCTCGAGGACGGCGCCTGCGGTGACGGTGGTGTCGACACGCTCCTCCACCGTGGCCCCGACCACCAGACGACCGTCGTCCCGGGGCACGAGGTAGACGGTCGGCAGACGGATGGCGTGACGCACCAGCGGCCGCGGGCCACGCAGCTGGAGGATCTGGCCCTTGACCGGGCGCAGCGCCGAGGTCAGGGCCGGATCGAGGCCCTCGAGCCCGGGCGTGCCCACGCCCGCCGCCACGACCACGCGCCCGGCATCCACCTCGCCCAGCGAGCGAATGTGGATGCCGTGGCGGATCTCGACCCCGGCGTGACGACAGGCGGCCATCAGCGCAAGCGTCACCGCGCGCGGGTCGGCCTGCGCATCCCCCGACGCCAGCAGCCCGAGGCGGAGGCGCGGGGCGAGACGCGGCTCGAGCTCACGGCAGGCGGAGGGCGGCAGCAGCTCCGCCTCCAGGCCGAGGGCGGCCAGGAAGGCGGCACGGCGCCGGAGGGCCGCGTCCTCGTCCCCCGAGGCGGCCACGGCCAGCGAGCCCGAGCGGCGAAAGCCGGGGTCGATCCCCGTCTCCTCCTCGAGCTCGGCCGCGAACGCGGGCCACGCCTCGAGGCTGCGCAGGCCGAGGCGCAGGAGCGCGTTCTCCCCGTGCTCGGCCTCCCCCACCGGCGCGAGCATGCCGGCGGCGACGTGCGTGGCCCCACGCCCGGGCACCCCGGCCTCGAGGACGACGGTGCGCAGCCCGCGCCGGGCCGCCCGCCATGCGGTGGCGAGACCGATGACGCCGCCGCCCACCACGGCCAGGTCGGGCCGGCTCATGGCGTCAGCGGACGCGGCACGTGTACACCTCGGTCACGTACGGCAGGTCGAGCTCTCCGGCCTCGCCCGCCAGGGCGTCGACCTCGGCCACCACCTTGGCCCGCTCGGCCGCATCGAGCGAGGCGATGTAGCTGATGGATGTCACCCGGGCGCGAAGGCCTTCGAGATCGACGTGCTGGACGTAGCCGAAGGTGGCCCGCTCGAGCGGCGTCAGCTGGTCCGAGCGCTCGAAGGCGGCACGCCAGGCGCCCGAGCGGAAGCGCAGGGCGTCGCCGGCGTACGGATCGACGATCTCCGAGATCCCGCGCATGATCGGGTCCGCCTCGTCACGCCGGTTCCAGACCACGCCCACCCCGCCGCCGGGGCCGAGGATGCGGGCCATCTCCCGGATGGCGGCGTCCCCGTCGAACCAGTGAAAGGCGTTCGCGGCCACGACCGCGTCGACGCTGTCCGGGGCCAGGCCGGTGTCCTCGGCCGGCACGTCGAGCCGCTCGACGTCGGGCAGCGCGCGGGCCAGCTCGGCGCGCATCCCTGCCACGGGCTCGGCGGCCAGGACTCTGGTCCCGGTGCCCACGAGCAGCCGCGTGAACTTGCCGGTGCCCGCCCCGAGCTCGAGCACCGTCGTGCCCGGGCCGAGCCCGAGCACGCGGGCGAGGTGCTCGACCGACTCCGGCGGATACCCGGGCCGGCCGCGCTCGTAGTCGGCGGCCCCGCGGTCGAAGCCCACCGCGGCCGTCTGGTGGATCGGGCTCATGCCCGGAGCCTATCCAGGGCCATCGGTGCCGGAACGTCCTGGAGGCGCGGGAAAACGCCGGCCGCCACGCCCGCCGCCAAGGCCGCTCCGCGGGCGCCCGCCTCGGCCACCGCCGGCCATTCCAGCGGTACCCCCCGGAGGCGGGCGGACTTGCTCTCGCGCAGCACGGCGCTGTGGGCCCAGCCGCCGGCCAGGACGACGCGCTCGACCCGACCGTCGAAGGAGGCCACACGGTCGATCAGCCCCTGGCCATCGGCGGCGGCATGGTCGACGGCCGTGGTCCAGACGGCGGGCCGCGTGCGGTCGGCCTCGGCCAGCGGCAGCCCGAGGTCGTCGAGAACCGGCTGGAGCGCCAGCCCGAGGCCCTGCGCGCCGACCAGGGCCTGCCGCCCGGGGACCGCGTGCCAGTCCACCGTCAGGCCCTCGTCGACCGCACGGCGCATGTCGGCCTCATCCAGCGGGGCCACCGCCCGGATGCAGGCCTCCGCCGTGCCGCAGGAGTCGAACACGTCGCCCGAGCCGAGCGCACCGCACCCCACCGCGGCGGCCGAGTGGTCGAGGCCGGCCACGGTAAGGACGGCTCCGGCGAGCTGCGGGAGCGTCTCGGCGTCCACGGTGCCGAGGGGCGTTGCCGCCTCGACCAGCTCCGGGACCAGGTTGTCGGGAGCGCCGGCCCAGGCCAGGGCCTCGGCCCACCAACCGCCGCCCGCGACGTTCATGAAGCCGGTCCGCGAGGCGAGCGAGCGCGAGGCGGCCTGCGCCGCTCCCAGCCGGTGGGCCACCCACTCGGCCACGCCCAGCCACCGTACGGCGTCCGCCGCCACGGGATCGTGGTCGCGCAGCCAGCGGTACTTGACGGCGCTGAGCAGGGCACTCGCCGGCCGTCCCGTGCGCGCTACCACCGCGTCGCCCAGCGCCGCATGCAGGTCCGCCGCCTCCTCCTGCCCCCGGCTGTCGTGCCAGGCGATGGCCGGAGCGGCCACGCGCCCCCGGCGGTCGAGCAGCACGCCCGTCTCCGCGAAGCTCGAGATCCCGCAGGCCAGCACCGTCTTTGCTCCGGCATCGGCCACCGCCCGCGCGAGCGCCGTCACGGCCGCGGCCAGGAGCGCCTCGGGGTCGGCCTCGGCGCCGGTGGGCACCGTGCGCCACGGCGTGGGCGCCTGGCCGTGCCCCACCTCGCGGCCCTCCGGGGTCACGGCGGCCGCCTTCACGGCGCTGGTCCCGACGTCGAGGCCGAGGAGGATCGCCGCTGCCGGAGCGTGAGCCAGGGTGCGAGTCTATCCTCGCCCTGACACCGTTGTCATCGTCGCTTCGGGCCCGTCAAGAGCTACCGCCTCAACCGCCTGTTCGATGCCCGCTCGGGGCGCTGCCTCGACGTCGCAGTGGACCACGGGTTCTTCGGCGAGCCGGCGTTCCTGGCCGGGATCGAGGACATGGAGGCGGTGGTCGACGTCCTCGTGGAGGCCGCACCGGACGCCATCCAGCTGACGGTCGGCCAGGCCGGGCTCCTGCAGCGCCGGCCGGGCAAGAACCGGCCGGCGCTGGTGCTGCGCACGGACGTGGCCAACGTGTACGGCCCGACGCTGCCCGAGCGCCTGTTCTCGCGCATGATCGACGACGCCGCCGCACAGGCCGTGCGGCTCGACGCGGCGTGCGTGGTGGTCAACCTGTTCGACATCCCCGGCCAGCCGGCCCTGCGCGAGGCCTGCCTGGAGAACATCCTCCGCCTCAAGCCGGCCTGCGACGCCGTGGCCATGCCGCTCATGATCGAGCCCCTCGTCATGCGCCCCAACGAGGAGGCCGGCGGCTACATGGTCGACGGCGACGCCGAGCGGATCGTGGCCCTCGTGCGCCAGGCGGCCGAGCTCGGCGCCGACGTGATCAAGGCCGACCCCACCGACGACATCACCCAGTACGGCCGCGTGGTGACGGTGGCCCGGGTCCCGGTGCTGGTCCGCGGCGGCGGCCGCGTGCCCGACGCCGAGCTCCTGGCCCGCACCGAGGCCGTCCTGGCGCAGGGCGCGGCGGGAATCGTCTACGGCCGCAACATCATCGCCCACCCCCGCCCGGCGGCCATCACGCGCGCGCTCATGGCCCTGGTCCACGAGGGAGCCACCGCCGAGGCGGCGCTGGCCATGGTCGAGCGGCGCGGATGAGCACGCCGGAGCCCGTCGGCATCGGCCTGATCGGCGGCGGCCTCATGGGCAAGGAGCTGGCGGCGGCCGTCGGCCGCTGGACGGCCCTCGAGGACCATCCCGTGCGGCCGCGCCTGGCCGCCGTGTGCGACACGAGCCCCGCCGCCCTCGAGTGGTTCGGTCGAGTGGACGGGGTGCGGCTGACCACGGACCGGCGGTCGCTGCTCGAGGACCCGGCCGTACAGGTCGTCTACGTGGCCCTGCCGCACAACCTGCACGAGGAGGTCATGGTCGAGGTGGCGGAGGCGGGCAAGGACCTCCTCGGCGAGAAGCCCTTCGGCTTCGACGAGGGCGCCGCCGAACGCATCGTGGCCGCCGTCGAGCGAGCGGGCATCTTCGCCCGCTGCTCGAGCGAGATGCCGTACTTCCCGGGTGCGCAGCTGGCCCTCTCGGTGGCGGCCTCCGGCGCCCTGGGCCAGCTCATCGAGGCCACCTCGAGCTTCCTGCACTCGAGCGACCTCGACCGCCAGAAGCCGATCAACTGGAAGCGCCAGGTCCGCACCTGCGGGCCCGCCGGCTGCATGGCCGACCTGGGCATGCACGCGCTTCACGGGCCCCTTCGCCTGGGCTGGACGCCGACCTCGCTCGACGCCTGGCTGCAGAACCTCGTCCCCGAGCGGCCGGACGGACAGGGCGGCCTGGCGATCTGCGACACCATCGACAACGCCACCCTCTTCTGCACCACCGGGCGCCGGCCCGCTCACCGTCGAGACCAAGCGCATCGCGCCCGGCAACATGAACACCTGGCGCTTCTTCGCCGTGGGCATGGACGGCGGGATCGAGTTCAGCACGCGCACGCCCAAGACCGTGCGGCGCTTCCGCGTGGACGAGGGAGCGCAGGTGTGGGAGCACCTCGAGGTCGGCAGCCAGTCGGCCTTCGCCACGGTCACCGGGGCCATCTTCGAGTTCGGGTTCGCCGACGCCGTGCTCCAGATGTGGGCGGCCTATCTGGCCGAGCGGGCGGGTGCGCTGGACGGCCGCTTCGGCTGTGCCACGCCCCGGGAGGCGCTGGCCACGCACCGGATCTACCACGCCGCGCTGCGCTCGGCAGAGCGCGGGCAGGTCGAGCCGGTTGAGCCCGTCCCCGAGGCTTGACACCGGCGGGGGCGTGCCTATACTCGCCGCTCTGACAACGATGTCGACAACGATGTCATCGCGACTCCATGCCGCCGCCGACGATGCGTGACGTGGCCGACGCGGCCCGGGTCAGCCTGAAGACCGTGTCGCGCGTGGTGAACGGCGAGCCAGGCGTGCGCGACGAGACGGCCGACCGGGTGCGCGCGGCCATCGCCGAGCTCGGCTTCCGCCGCAACGAGATGGCCCGCGCCCTGCGGCGCCAGCGCTCGGGCACCCTCGGGCTGGTCATCGAGGACGTCTCGAACCCGTTCTACTCGGCCATCACCCGCGCCGTGGAGGAGGAGGCCAGGGACCGCGGCCTGCTCGTCATCGCCGGCAGCTCCGACGAGGATCCCGAGCGCGAGCGCGAGCTCCTGCGCGTGCTCTGCGACCGCCGGGTCGACGGGCTGCTCGTCGTCCCCGCGGGCAAGGACCACCGCTACCTCGTTCCCGAGCTCAGCGCCGGCCTACCGGCCGTGTTCATCGACCGGCCGGCGGGCCAGATCGACGCCGACGCCATCCTCATCGACAACATCGGCGGCGCGCGGGCCGCCGTGGGGCATCTGGCCCGCGGCGGTCACCGGCGCATCGCCATGGTCGGCGACGCGGAGACGATCTTCACCGCGGCCGAGCGGCGCCTCGGGCTACGAGCTGGCCCTGAAGGAGCACGGCCTGCCCCTGGACCCGGCGCTCGTGCGCCTCGGCCCGCACGACGCCGCCACCTCCGAGGGCGTGGTCCGGGACCTGCTTCGCCTGGCCGATCCGCCGACGGCCATCTTCTGCGGCAACAACCGCAACACGGTGGGCGCGCTGCGCGCCCTGCCGGGGGATGGCGCCCGGCCCGCGCTCGTCGGGTTCGACGACTTCGAGCTCGCCGAGCTGCTGTCCGTGCCCGTGACCGTGGTCGCCTACGACCCCGGCGAGCTGGGCCGCATGGCGGCCGAGCTCGTCTGGCGGCGCCTCGAGGGCGACGACCGGCCGCTGCAGCGCGTGGCCCTCCCCACCACCCTCATCCCCCGCGGCTCGGGGGAGGTCGGCCCGTGAGGCCGGTGCGCCTCGAGGCGAACCAGCCGCCCCGCTTCTACCGCGGCGGCGAGGCCATCAGCCGCTTCCGCGGGGGTCCGCCGCCCGAGCGCGACGACCGGCCGGAGGACTGGGTGGGCTCGACCACCACCCTCTTCGGCCACGAGCGCGAGGGCCTCACGACCCTGCCCGGGGGGCGGTCCCTGCGGCTGGAGGTCGAGGCCGACCCGGAGGCCTGGCTCGGCCCCGAGCAGGCGGAGGCCTTCGACGGCCGGACGGGCCTGCTCGTCAAGCTGCTCGACGCCGGCCGAGCGGCTGCCCGTGCACATCCACCCGGACGCGCGCCTTCGCCCGCCGCCACCTCGACTGCCCCTACGGCAAGACCGAGGCCTGGGTGATCGTCGAGACGGGCGGGCCCGGCGCCACCGTCCACCTCGGCTTCGCGCGCGACGTCGAGGCGGACACCCTGCGCGACTGGGTCGACCGCCAGGACAGCGCGGCGCTGCTCGGCTCGCTGCACGCCCTGACCGTCGAGCCGGGCGACGCGGTGCTCGTCCCCGCCGGCGTCCCGCACGCCATCGGCGAGGGCGTCTTCCTCATCGAGCTGCAGGAGCCGACCGACCTCTCCGTCCTGCTCGAGTGGGAGGGCTTCGCCGTCGACGGGCGCACGGACGGCCACCTCGGCCTGGGCTACGACGTCGCCCTGCAGGCGCGTGGACCGCTCCGGCTTCGGAGCGGAGCAGATCGCCGCCCTGCGCAGCCGCACCGGAGCCGGCCGGCCGCTCCGCCCGGGCGTGCGCTCGGTGTTCGTGGCCGCGCGCCGACCCGCTACTTCCGCGCGGAGGAGCATCCGCCCGAGCCCGCTCGACCGAGCTCGAGCCCGGCTTCTCGGTCCTCGTCGTCCGCGAGGGCGACGGCGTGCTCGAGAGCGACGACGCCACCGAGCTCTCGATCGCGGCGCGGCGACACGATCCTCGTCCCCTACGCGGCCGGCAACTGCGAGCTCGCCGGCGAGGTCGAGGTCGTCCGCTGCCGGCCGCCGTCGCCGTCGGAGAGGGCGGCCTAGCGATGGCCCAGACGAACCCCGCCGAGGCCACTCCGGCCCCCGCCGAGATCGAGGAGATCGACCACCCGACCGCCGGCCGCGGGCGCTGCTCGCTGCTCAGCCGCGTCTGGATCTTCCTCTTCCTGCTCGTGATCGTGGGCTACTTCTCGATCATCGACGCCCGCGGCACGCCTTCTTCCAGACGACAACTTCAAGACGCATCGCCCTCGACACCTCCGAGGTGATCCTGCTCGGCGGTCGGCCAGACGTTCGTCATCGTGACCGCCGGCATCGACCTCTCGATCGGCGGGATCCTGGTCTTCTCGGGCGTCGCCGGCGGGCCTCGTGATGCTCAACCTGTCGGGCACGAAGGCGCAGACCGACGCCCTGATCTACCCGCACGCGGGCTGGGCGATGCCGCTCGGCATCGTCGTCTGCCTGCTCGCCGGGCTCGGCCTGGGGCGTCTTCAACGGGGTCATCATCGCGAAGCTGCAAGCATGCCCCCGTTCATCGTCACGCTCGGCACGCTCGGCATCACCTTCGGCGCGCGCCGACCTGCTCACCGGCGGCACGAACCTCTCGTCGGTCCCGACGAGCTTCCAGGACCAGATCGGCAACGGCAAGCTGCTCGGGCATCTACGTGCCCGTGCTGATCGCGGCCATCGTCGCGCTGATCTCGCCTGGATCATCGCTGCGCTTCACGCGCTTCGGCCGCTACACGGCGGCCGTCGGCTCGAACGAGGAGGCGGCGCGCCGCGCCGGCATCAAGACCGACCGGCACCTGATCAAGGTCTACGCGCTGACCGGGCTCCTGTGCGGCCTCGCCGCGCGTGATCGACCTGGCGCGCTTCGGGACGAGACCCTGTCGGCGCACAACACCGACAACCTGAACGCGATCGCCGCCGTCGTGATCGGCGGGACGAGCCTCTTCGGCGGCGTCGGCACGATCGTCGGCACCGTCGTCGGCGCCTTCATCCCGACCGTGCTGCAGAACGGGTTCGTCATCAACGAGATCGACCCCTTCTGGCAGGAGGTGCTCGTCGGCGCGACGATCATCGTCGCCGTCTACCTCGACCAGCTCCGCCGCCGGCGCCTGTGAACGCGAGAGGAGGCCCGCACGGCGCACCTAGCGAGGCGCACGATCGACGCCGCCGGGCGCACCGGCAGACCCCGCATTCCCTCGACGAGGAGGAGACCACATGAACCGTCGCCGCATTCTCGCCGCCGCCATCGCGGCTCGCCGTTGCCGGCGCCACCGCTCGTCACGGCCGCGTCCGCGCACCAGCAGGCGCCCGCAGCAAGACGCTACACTTCTACCTGATCCCGGGCATCAGCCTCCGACGCCTTCTACACGACGATGCACAAGGGCGCCGAGGCCGAGGCGGCCAAGCACGGCATCAAGCTCGTCTTCCAGGGCTCGCCGACGGCCTTCAGCCCGCCGACGCAGATCCCGTTCCTGAACGCCGCGATCGCGCGCAAGCCCGACGCGATCCTGATCGCCCCGACCGACAAGACCGCGCTGATCGCCCCGATCAAGAAGGCGATCGCCGCGGGCATCCCGGTCTTCACGGTCGACACGTTCATCTCGTCGCCGATCGCGATCTCGAACGTCTCGTCCGACAACGTCGCCGGCGGCAAGGCCGCCGCCAAGGCGCTCGCGCAGGCGATCGGCAACAAGGGCTCGGTCGCCGCGATCAGCGTGACGCCCGGGCATCAGCACCACCGACCAGCGCAAGCAGGGCTTCGAGTCGGGCATCAAGGCGTACTCCGGCATCAAGTACCTGGGCACGCAGTTCGACAACGACGACCAGACGAAGGCGTCGCAGCAGGCCTCGGCGCTGATCACGGCGCACTCCGACCTCGCGGGCATCTTCGCCATGAACGTGGTCTCGGGGAACGGCGTGACCTCCGCCGTCAAGGCCGCCGGCAAGTCCGGCAAGGTCAAGCTCGTCGAGTTCGACGCCGAGCCCCTGCAGGTGCAGGCGCTCAAGGCGGGCACGATCGACGCGCTCGTGGCCCAGGATCCCGTACGGGATCGGGCAGAAGGGCGTGAACCTCGCCTACCAGTACCTGACCGGCAAGCAAGGCCGGGCATCAAGAAGCACTACGGCACGGGCGCGGCCATCATCACGAAGGCCAACGTCAGCTCGCCGGCGATCAAGAAGTTCCTGTACACCAAGTAACCGAGGACGGCCGGTGGGGGCGCCTCGCGCGGAGGCGCTCCCGCCAGGTCCCGATGGCAGCAGACGACACCCACACCCCACTCCTCGAGGCCCGAGGCATCCAGAAGCACTTCGGGCGCGTGGTCGCGCTGCGCGACGTCAACTTCGACCTCGAGCCGGCCGAGGTGCACGCCGATCGTCGGCGACAACGGGGCCGGCAAGTCGACGCTGATCAAGATCCTGTCGGGGGCGCTGCCCGCCGACGGCGGCGAGATCCTCCTCGACGGGCAACCCGTCCACTTCGACAGCCCGCGCGCGGCGCGGGCGCACGGGATCGAGACCGTCTACCAGGACCTCGCCCTGGCCGACCACCTCGACGCGAGCGCGAACCTCTTCCTGGGACGCGAGGTCACGCGACCGGGCCTCGGATGGCTCGGGCTCCTCGACAAGGCGCACCATGCGCCGCCGGGCCGAGGAGGAGATGCGCCGGCTCAAGATCGGCATCCCGTCCGTGCAGACCCCCGTGCTGGCCCTCTCCGGCGGCCAGCGTCAGGGCATCGCGGTGGCCCGCGCCATCGCCTGGGGCTCGCGCATCGTGATCATGGACGAGCCCACGGCCGCGCTCGGGGTGCGCGAGTCGCTCATGGTCCTCGACCTCATCCGGGAGATCCGCGACGAGGGCATCGGCGTGATCATGATCAGCCACAACCTGCCCGAGGTCTTCGCCGTCGCCTCCCGCATCACGGTGCTCCGCCTCGGCCGCACCATCACCACCATGCGCACCGAAGACTCGTCCGTCGAGGCCATCGTCTCGATGATGACCGGCGTCGCTGCGTAAAACGGGGAAACCATGTTTCCCCCGTTGGCCCCCTTCTTCGGGCGAGCCACGGTCGGCTGGAGCGATGCCGACGGCTGATTGCAGGGCCTGACGCGCGCTTTCGACATGCCGGCAAAGCCGGCACGCCGACGCCATCACGAGGGCGCACATCGCAGCCGAATGCCGGTCAGCGACCGCCCAGTTCGGCCCAGCAGCTGCGCATCGCTGCCGCGATCGCGGCAGCGCGGGCCCGGTAGCCGGCGGCGTTGACGTGCACCCCGTCGGGCGCCACCCAGCCGCGGTGGGCGCGGACCAGGGCCGCCCAGTCCACGACGTGCAGGTTGGGCAGGCGCGCGTCCTCCTGGGCCAGCACCCGGTTGAGCCCGGCGTAGCTCGTCCCGACCGCCGGCGGCCGGACGATGTTCGGCCACACCACGCACCGGTGAGGCCCGGCCAGGCCCACGATCGTCCGCACCTCACGGTCGAACTGGGCCGCTGCGCGTGGGTCGTCGTTCGTCCCCAGGCTCATGACCACGACCGGCTCGAGCCGCCGGCCCTGCTCCTCGAGGGCGAGGATGCCCTCGGAGGCGTGCCTGCTCAGAGCCACCCGCTGGCGCAGGCGCCAGCCGGGAAGATCGGCCGCGAGGTACGGCGCCGTCCCCTGCGCGAGCGAGTCGCCGAAGACGTATGCCGCCCGGGGCGGTGGCTGTCCACCGCGAGCCCCCGTTGCGCACGCCGCGAGGAGGAAGACCAGCGCGACGCACCCTGCTCCCACGGGCCGGTGCCGCATGGGAGCAGGGTGCCACCGCCTGGGGCCAGGCGGATGCGGGCGGGGAGCTAGGCCGTGGTGCCGGTGGGTGTGCTGCTGCTCGCCGGGGTCGGAGGGGTAAAGGAGGGCGCGCCCGGTGCGGAAGCCGGGACCCTCGTCGTCATGGCCACGGAACTGGAACTGGCCGGGGGTGGCGTTGATGAGCTCATCCGCGTGGCTCGAGAGCTCGTTCAGGATCTCGGTTTCCTGGGCCTTGGTGATGTCGCCGCTCTTGACCGCGGCGTCGAGCTTCGTCTGCGCCGCGGTGGTGATGGCGGTCTTCAGCCCGTCGGTCGACTTGCCCTGGGCCTTGGCCACCTGGGCCAGCGACTGGCCTTTCCCGAGGTCGGCCTTCAGCGTGGCCGGCGAGACGCCGAGGTACGAGGCAGCCGCACCGGCCACGTCCCCCACAACGCCGAACCCGAACGGGCCGCGCACGTGGACACCGAAGTGATGGCCGCCAAACGCGCCGGGCGTGGCGTTGATGAGGTCGTCGACGTGGCTCGAGAACCGGCTCAGGATGTCGGTCTCCTGCGTCTTGGTGAGGTCGCCGTTCTGCACCGCGGTGTCGAGCTTCGTCTGGACGGCGGTGGTGATGGCGGTCTTCAGGCCGTCGGTCGACTTGTTCTGGGCCTTGGCCACCTGGGCCAGCGACTGGCCCTTCCCGAGGTCGGTCTTCAGCGTGGCCGGCGAGATGTTGAGGTATGCGGCCGCGGCGCCGAAGACGTCGCCCACGTCGCCAGGCCCGCCGAACGGGCCGGCCACCTGGAATCCGAAGCCGCCGTGGTGGTCCCGGCCGGGGAGGAAGAACGGCGCGCCCACGCCGGGAGCGGCGGCAGCACGCGCCTTGATGGCGTCACCCTGGGACTTGGTCAGCTGGCCCACGGCCACGGCGGCGTCGACTCGGTCGTTGAACGCCTGCTTGAGCGCGTCGGACAGCTTGGCCGAGGAGACGCCGAGCCGCTGCGCGGCATCGGCCACCAGGGCCTGCTGGTCGGAGCCGGAGCCGAACTGCGAGGAAGCCACCGCCGCCCCGCCGCCGACGACGACCGTCCCGGCGACCAGACCGGCCGCCACCATGCGCTTCGTCCGTCGTTGCATGCCGCTTGCCTCTCGTTCGTTGGGTGCTGCGCCCAATCGAACCACCACAACCTCAGGGCAAGCTGTGAGTGAGATCAGAGTGCGGTCGCGGTTGCCGGCAGGCGCACCGCGTGCCGGCGGTGGCAGAGGCGCCCTCAGCCAGGGCGCGGCTCGACGACCCGTGGGCCGAGCCGGGCCCGGAGCGCGACCTCGCCCTCGGCCGTGACGCTGACCGCCCGATGTCCCTCATGCCGGACGACCCAGCCCCGGCCCACGAGCGCCTCCTGCAGCGCCGCCCCGAGGCGCCCGGCCAGGTGGGGCCGGCGTTCGGTCCAGTCCACGCAGACGCGGACGAGCGGCCGCCGCGAGCGCGCCGCCGCGACAGCGGCGAGGTCCACCCCGAGCGGGCGCAGGACCGCGGCCGCCCGGGGACCGAGGCGAAACGTCGTGTCGCCGCCGGCCTCCAGCGCGGCCCGGTCGACGAGCGCGTCCGTGATGGCCACGCCGAGCTCTCCAGCCAGGTGGTCGTAGCAGGTGCGGGCCCGCCGCAGCGCCTCCGCCCGAGTGGCCTCGCGCAGCGAGCGCACGGGAATCGCCGGGGCCAGACGGGCCAGCGACTCCAGGCCGTCGGCGACGTCCGGCCCGGCCAGCCGGAAGTAGCGGTGGCGTCCGGCGCGCTCCATGGTGATGAGCCCGGCCTCCCGCAGGCGGCCGAGATGGGCGCTCGCCGACTGTGCGGAGACGCCGGCCTCGGCGGCCAGGGCCGAGGCGGGCAGCGACCGGCCGTCGCCCAGGGCCATGAGCATGCGAGCGCGGGCCGGCTCGGCGAAGAGGGTGGCCACGGCGGCGATGTCGGCGTCCATGGAGCCAGGCTAGCGCCGGGACAGTTCAGGCTGGGCTGAACTGTTCTCGGCACCTCGAGGCGGCGCCGCCGGGCCTCGCAGCGGGACCTCCTCGAGCAGGAGCACGACCAGGAACGCCAGGGCCGTCAGCCCGGCGCCGGCCAGGAACACGGTCCGGGCCGCCGACTCGATCTCCGCCGGGGATCCGTGGCCCACGCGGGCCGCGAAGACGGCGCCAAGGACGGCCGAGCCGATCGCCCCGCCGAGGGCGCGGAAGAGGTTCGTCGAGGCGGTGGCCACGCCCAACCGGGACCGGTCGACGCTGTTCTGCACGGCCACCATCAGCACCTGGCCGACCAGGCCGAAGCCGAGGCCGAAGACGGCCAGCCCGACGCCCGTGACCGTGCGCGAGGGGTCGAGCGCGCGGGCCGCGAGGATCGCGAGACCGGCCGTCATCAGGGCGAGCCCGGCCACCGGGTAGCGCTTGTAGCGGCCGCTCCGCCCGATCGCGCGGCCGGCCAGATTGGTGGACACGGTGACGCCGATCATCATGGGCACGAGCAGCAGCCCGGCGAGGGTGGGGCTCGCGCCCGTCGTGGTCTGCAGGAACAGCGGCACGAACACGGTGATGGCGAACAGGCCCGCCGTGGCCAGGAAGAACGTGACGCAGGCCACGGCCACGGGCCGCAGGCGCAGCACGTCGAGGGGGACGACCGGGTCGGGCGCTCGACGCTCGCGCGCGATCAGCCCGACCGTGGCCACGACGGCGGTCGCGGCCAGCGAGAGGACCAGCGGCGACGTCCACGAGTGGCCGCTCCCGCCGAGCACGCAGGTGAGCATCAGGCCCGAGGTGGCCAGGACGAGCAGGGCCGATCCCCACAGGTCGAGCGGCAACCGGGCGCCCTCTCCGGGCGAGGACGGGAGGCGCAGGCGCAGGGCCGTCAGAGCCGCGATCCCCACCGGCAGGTTGACGTAGAACACCCAGCGCCAGCCGGCGTCCTGGACCAGGACGCCGCCGACCAGCGGGCCGAGAACGGTGGCTCCGGCGAAGACGGCGGCGATGATGCCCTGGTAGCGCGCCCGCTCGCGCGGGGAGACGAGGTCGCCCACCGAGGCCATGGCGAGGGTCATCAGCCCGCCCGCGGCCACGCCCTGGACGCCGCGGACGACGAGCAGCATGACGAGGCTCTGGCTCACCCCGCACAGGGCGGAGGCGGCCAGGAACCCGCCCAGGGACAGCTGCAGCAGGCGGCTGCGGCCGTACCGGTCGCCGAGCTTGCCCCACAGCGGAGTGGCGGCGGCCGCGGCCACGACGTAGGTGGTGACGATCCATGAGACGTCGCTCACCCGCCCGAGGTCGCGGGCGATGGTGGGGAGCGCCGTGGCCAGGATGGTCTGGTCGAGGACGGCGGGGAGCATGGCCAGCACGATGGCGGCGAAGGGGACGCGGACCGACGCACGGCGCGCCTGCCCGGCATCCGGGCGGGAGTTGATGGCGGCAGCAGTCATGGGGTGATAGATTAGATATCTAATGATTAGATGTCAAGCGATAGCTAGGATCGTCCTGTGACCACTCCTCCCTTCGCTCCGCCCGTCGGCCTGCGGCTGACGCGCACGGCCCGCGTCGTCTCCCAGGCCTTCGAGCGGGCGATGGCGGAGGCGGGCGGCTCGGCCGCCGCCTGGCAGGTCCTCCTGCTCGTCCGCTCCGGCCAGTGGGGGACGCAGGCCGGCATGGCCGAGGCCATGGGCATCACCGGGGCCACGCTCACCCACCACCTGCAGGCGCTCGAGGCGCAGGGCCTGGTCGAGCGCACCCGCGGTGGAAGCGACCGCCGCGCCCAGCAGGTGGCGCTCACCGAGGAGGGCGCCGCTCTGTTCGACCGGCTGCGCCGCGTGGCCCAGCAGTACGACGAGCGCCTGCGCTCGATCCTGGGCGAGGAGGACGCAGGCCCAGCTGGCGGCCCTGCTCGAGCGCCTGGAGAAGGGCCTGACATAGGCGCCGAGTTCCCAGAGGCCCGGATCACGGTGCGTCTGCAGCCGCGCGCCGCGCGCGATGGCCTGATCGGGATGCGCGACGGCGTCCTCGTGGCCCGGGTGAGCGCCCCGCCCCTCGACGGCCGGGCCAACCGCGCCCTCTGCCGCCTGGTGGCCGACCGGGCCGGCGTGCCGCCCTCGAACGTCACCGTCGTGCGTGGCGAGCGGTCGCGGGACAAGGTGCTCCGCGTGGTCGGCGTGGACCCGGCCGCGCTGGCCCAGGCCCTCACCCCCGGCCCGGGCCGCGGCCAGGCGATCCACTAGCGTTCCCCACAGGTGCGAACAGAAGCCCCGTGGCGCCGAAGCCGCCTGGCCGGTGGTCTGGCCGGGGCGGCCGCCGTCGCCGTGGTCACGGCGGCGATCGGCGTGTTCGACAACGTCGCGCCGGTCCTGAGCCTCGGCGTCCTCTACGTCTTCGCCGTCCTGCCCGTGGCCGTGATCTGGGGGAGCGGTGGTGGCCATCCCGGTGGCCGTGGCGAGCATGCTCGCCTTCAACTGGTTCTTCCTGCCCCCGGTCCACACGTTCAGGCTGGCCAACCGGCAGGACTGGTTCGCTCTGGCCGTCTACGTGGTGACGGCAATCGTGGTCGGGGTACTCGCCTCGCGAGCGAGGCGGCGCGCCGCCGAGGCCGAGCAGCGCGAGCGGGAATCTGCCCTGGTCGCCGACATCGCCTCCGAATTGCTCCGCGGGACGCGCCTTCAGGACGAGCTCGGGCAGATCGAGCGCCGCACTGCCGACGTCCTCGGCGTCGCCTCCGTGCGCATCGTGCTCGAGAGCCGTGACCAGGCCGGCAGCCACGAGTCGCCGCACCCGCTGACCGTGAACGCCGAGCGCGTCGGGACCCTGTACACCACGGACCAGGAGGAGCCGGACTTCGACGTCCAGCGCCGCCTGCTGCCCGCCCTGGCGTCGCTCCTGGCGGTGGCGGCGGAGCGCGAGCGGCTCGCGCGCGAGGCGCTCGAGGCCGAGGCCCTGCGCCGGAGCGACACGATCAAGACGGCCATCATCCAGGCCGTCTCTCACGACCTCCGCACCCCGCTGGCCACCATCGAGACCGCGCTTGACGGGTTGGAGAGCGGCCTGCTCGACCTCAGCGCAGGCGACCGCCGCGCCCTGCTCGAGACCATCCGCGCCGAGCAGCAGCGGCTCAAGCGCGTGGTCGAGAACCTGCTCGACCTCTCGCGCATTCAGGCCGAGGCGGCGCCGCCGAGCTTCGACCTGTGGTCCGCGGACGAGCTCATCGGGCAGGCCCTCGACGACGTCGGGGACGCCGGGCGAGTCGAGGTCCACGCACCCGCGGACCTGCCGCCGGTGCGCGTCGACGCCCTGCAGATCGAGCGCGTGCTGGCCAACATCCTCGAGAACGCGCTCAAGTTCTCGCCCGCGAACGAGCCAGTGCACGTCCGGGTGACCGCGACGCGCAAGGAGCTCATCATCCGCATCACCGACCACGGCCCCGGCATCCCGGCCGCCGAGCGCGAGCGCATCTTCGAGCCCTTCCATCGCGTCGCCGGGGCACCCGACAGCCGCGGGGCCGGGCTCGGGCTGGCCATCGCCAGCGGGTTCGCCCGGGCCAACGGCGGACGCCTGTGGGTGGAATCGCACGAGGGACAGGGCGCCTCGTTCGCAGTCGCCCTTCCGGTGGTCGACGTGCCCGTCTCGGTGCCGTGAGCGGGGAGCGCATACTCGTCGTCGACGACGAGCCCCAGTTCCTCCGCGCCCTGGTCACCAATCTCCGCGGCGCGGGCTACGACGTCGAGACGGCGACGACCGCCGAGCAGGCGCTCGCCGGCGCGGGCCTGCGGACGCCCGACGCCATCATCCTCGACCTCCTCCTGCCCGACGGGCGCGGCACCGACGTCACGCGCGACCTGCGCCGCTGGACCGATGCGCCCATCCTCCTCGTCTCGGCCGTCGGTGAGGAGTCGGAGAAGATCGCGGCCCTCGACGCCGGCGCCGACGACTACGTGACGAAGCCGTTCGCCATCGGCGAGCTCCTGGCCCGGCTGCGCGCCGCTCTCCGCCGGGTGAGCGGTCCGGGTGAGCCGGTGCTGGAGATCGGCGAGCTACGAGTCGATCTCGAGCGGCGCGCGGTCAGCGTCGACGGCAGGCAGATCCATCTCACCCCGCACGAGTTCGACCTCCTGCGGCTGCTCGCCCTCAACGAGGGCAAGCTGCTGACCCACAAGGCGATCCTGCGCGAGGTGTGGGGGCCGGCGTATCAGCTCGAGTCGAGCTACCTGCACGTCTACGTCTCGCAGCTGCGCCGCAAGCTCGAGCCCGACCCGACGCGACCCCGGTACATCCTCACCGAGCCGGGCGCCGGCTACCGGCTGGTCGATCCTTTAGACAACTCTTAGAGCCAGGCCGGGACCCTTAGACCGCGCTTAGAGACTCGGTCGTAGCGTCGGTGGGCGATGAACGAGGTACTCGCCCCACCCGGACGCACCCGGCGCCTCCCCCTCCCCCACCCGTGGCGCTCGATCCGCCAGCGCCGGGAGGTGCGGCGGGCGCGCCGAACGGCCGACCGGGAGCTCCTGCAGCTGCCCTACGTGCCGCCCCGGCTCGCCTGGCGCGCCGACGAGCTCACCCGCGCGAGCCGGCGCCTGGCGCTGGCCCGCTCGCTCCGCCGGCTCGTCGCCTCGGCCGACCCGCGCTACGTCCCCGGCGCGGCGATCGTGAACCGCGTCGCCATCCGCGACCAGCGCGATCTCCTCCTGTGGGTCGCCCGCCGGCTGTCCGCTCTGGAACGTCCCGTGGCGGCGCGCGGCGTCCTCCTTCTCGAGGGTCTCCTGCGCGACGCCGGCGGCCCGCTGTACGTGCGGGAGGACCGGCACCTTCTCGCCCCCGCCCTCGACGCCGCGCTCTCGGCGCTGGAGGCTGTCTGATGGTCGAGCTGCTCGGCATCCTGATCGCGGTGGCGTGCTTCGCCGCCGCCATCGCTGCGATCTACCTTCTGGACCGGGTCTGATGTCGGGCGGCGACATCTTCGGGCTGATCGTCTCGATCGCCCTCTTCCTCTACCTCTGCTACGCCCTCTTCCGCGCGGAGAAGTTCTGATGACCGCGCAGGGCATCGGCCAGATCGTCCTCTACGCGGCGGTGCTGATCGCCCTCGCCTACCCGCTCGGGATCTACATGGCCTGGGTGTACTCCGAACGCTTCCGCGCGCCCCGGTGGCTCGCCGCACCGGAGCGCTGGTTCTACCGGCTGGTCGGGACGCGGCCGGACCGGGAGCAGGACTGGAAGAGCTACGCCATCAGCGCCTTCGTCCTGATGGCCGTCTTCACCGTGCCCCTGTACCTGCTCCTGCGGCTGCAGGCGCACCTGCCACTGAACCCGGACAACCTCGCCGCCGTCCCCTCCCACATCGCCGCCAACACCACGGCCAGCTTCCTGACCAACACCAACTGGCAGTACTACGCGGGCGAGGGGACGATGTCGTACCTGTCCCAGATGGCCGGCCTCGCCGTCCAGAACTGGGTCTCGGCAGCCATCGGGATGGCCGTGCTCGCGGCGGTCGTCCGCGGGTTCGCCCGGCGGACGCGGCACGAGCTCGGCAACTTCTGGGTCGACCTGTACCGGTCGCTGGTGTACATCCTGCTTCCGCTCACGCTCGTGCTCGCGATCGTGCTCGTGTCGCAGGGCGTGGTGCAGACGCTCGACGGCCACGCGACGGTCCACACGCTCCAGGGCGCCGACGCAGCAGATCGCGCGCGGCCCCGCGGCCTCCCAGATCGCGATCAAGCAGCTCGGCACGAACGGCGGCGGCTTCTTCAACTCGAACTCGGCCGTCCCGTTCGAGAACCCGACCGGGCTGACGAACTTCCTCGAGCTGATCGCCATCCTCCTCATCCCGGCGGCGCAGGTGTTCATGTTCGGGCGGATGGTCGGGGCGCGCCGGCAGGCGTGGCCGATCTTCGCCGCCATGTTCGCGATGTTCGCCATCGGTGTGGCGATCGCGCTGCCGACCGAGCAGCACGGCTCGCAGGCACTCCGCGCCTCGGGCGTGAACCTCTCATCCGGGAACGGCCAGAGCGGCGGCAACATGTCCGACAAGGAGGTCCGGTTCGGCATCGCCAATACGGCCCTCTGGGCCACGGCGACCACGGACGCCTCGAACGGGTCGGTCAACGGCGGCCACGACGCCTTCACCGCGGGCGGAGGCGCGGTACCGCTCGTCAACATCTTCACGGGCGAGGTGATCTTCGGCGGGGTCGGCTCGGGCCTGTACGGGATGTTCTTCTACGTCTTCATCGCCGTCTTCGTGGCCGGCCTGATGGTCGGGAGAACCCCCGAGTACCTCGGGAAGAAGATCGAGGGCCGGGAGATGAAGTACGCCGCTGTCGGCGCGCTCTTCGTCCCGACGATGGCCCTCGTGCTGACGGCGATCTCCGTGGTCACGCACGCCGGCCTCCAGTCGGTGTTCAACCCCGGCGCGCACGGCTTCTCCGAGGCCCTCTACGCCTACACCTCGCAGTCGAACAACAACGGCAGCGCCTTCGCCGGCTACGGCGCGACGCACTTCTCTGCCCTCCTCGGTGAGCTGGCCATGTGGCTCGGGCGCTTCGTCCCGCTGGTCGCCGCGCTCGCGCTGGGCGGCTCGCTGGCGGCCAAGAAGACGGCACCGGCGTCGGCGGGCACCTTCCGCACCGACGGCGCCACCTTCGCCGTGCTCGTCGTCGGCGTCGTGGTGCTGACCGCCGGCCTGATGATCTTCCCCGCCCTCTCGCTCGGGCCGATCGTGGAGGCGCTCTCGTGACGCGGTACCATCGGACGCTCGATCCTGGCCGCCATCGCGATCACCGTCGTCTTCGGCTTCGCCTTCCCGCTGCTGGTCACGGGCGTCGCGCAGCTGTTCTTCCAGGACAAGGCGAACGGCAGCCTGATCACGGTCAACGGCCGCGTGGTCGGGTCCCGCCTCGAGGCGCAGGCCTTCACGAAGCCGATCTACTTCCACCCGCGGCCGTCGGGAACGACGCCGCCCTACAACGGGGCGCTGACGACGTTCGCCAACCTCGGGCCGACGAACCCCGCCCTGGCCAAGAACGTCGCCGCACAGGCGAAGGCCATCCTCAAGCTCGAGGGCCCGTACAACCCCGGCCTCACGGTCGGCGGCATCCCGGTCGATGCGGTCACGACCTCGGGCTCCGGGATCGATCCCGACATCTCCCCCGCGTATGCCGACCTGCAGGCGCGCCGGATCGCCGCCACGCGCCACCTCCCGCTCTCGCGGGTGCAGTCCCTCATCTCGCAGAACACCGACGACCGCTCGCTCGGCTTCCTGGGTGAGCCCGGCGTCAACGTGCTCGCGCTCAACCTCGCCCTCGATCGAGAGGCGCCGCAATGACAGACCGCAGGCAGCGGCTCCTCACCAGGGAGGTCGTGGGTCCCGCGATCCTCGAGTCCTTCGTGAAGCTCGACCCGCGCGGGCTGGTTCGCAACCCGGTGATCTTCATCGTCGAGCTGGGCAGCGTCATCGTCTCGTTCATCTTCCTGAAGGGGCTCATCGGCGGCCATCCCGGCGAGCCTGGCTGGTTCACGGGAACCATCGCCTTCTGGCTGTGGCTGACCGTCCTGTTCGCCAACTTCGCCGAGGCCATCGCCGAGAGCCGTGGCAAGGCGCAGGCCAACGCCCTGCGCGCCACGCGCACGACGACGGTCGCGCGCCGGCGCACCGCGTCGGGCGGGCTCGAGGACGTGGCCGCAGCCGAGCTGCAGCGCGGCGACATCGTCGTCGTCGAGGCGGGGGAGGTCATCCCGGCCGACGGCGACGTCATCAAGGGAATCGGCTCGGTCGACGAGTCGGCCATCACCGGCGAGTCCGCGCCGGTCATCCGGGAGGCGGGCGGTGACCGGTCCGCGGTCACGGGCGGCACGCGCCTCCTCTCCGATCAGCTCGTCATCGAGGTCACGCAGGAGCCCGGCAAGTCCTTCCTCGACCGCATGATCGCGCTCGTCGAGGGCGCGGAGCGGCGCAAGACCCCGAACGAGATCGCCCTCAACATCCTCCTCGCCGGCCTGACGATCACGTTCCTGGCCGCCGTGGTGACGCTCCGCCCGTTCGCGCTCTATGCGGGCACCTCGCTGTCGCAGACCGTCCTCATCGCCCTGCTCGTGGCGCTCATCCCGACCACGATCGGGGCCTTGCTCTCGGCCATCGGCATCGCCGGCATGGACCGTCTCGTCCAGCGCAACGTCCTGGCCATGTCGGGCCGCGCCGTCGAGGCCTCGGGCGACGTCGACGTGCTGCTCCTCGACAAGACGGGCACGATCACGCTCGGCAACCGCCAGGCGGCCGAGTTCCTGCCCGTCGACGGTGTGCCCCAGCGGGACCTGGCCGACACCGCCCAGCTCGCCTCCCTGGCCGACGAGACCCCGGAGGGACGGTCCATCGTCGTCCTGGCCAAGGAGTTCGGGATCCGCGAGCGCGAGTTCTCCGACCACGAGCACCGCTTCATCCCGTTCACGGCGACCACCCGGATGAGCGGCGTCGACTACAACGGAACCCGCATCCGCAAGGGGGCGGCGGACGCCGTCAAGCGTTTCATCGAGGAGAACGGCGGGCGGGCGCCCGCCGCGCTGGACGACATCGTGAACCAGGTCGCGCGCTCGGGCGGGACGCCGCTCGTGGTGGCACGGGACAACTTCGCCCTCGGCGTCGTCCACCTCAAGGACATCGTCAAGACGGGCATGAACGAGCGGTTCGACGAGCTTCGCCGCATGGGCATCCGGACCGTGATGATCACGGGCGACAACCCCGTGACGGCCGCCGTCATCGCGCAGGAGTCGGGCGTCGACGACTTCCTGGCCGAGGCGACCCCGGAGCGGAAGCTCGAGCTGATCCACGAGGAGCAGGCGCGCGGCCGGATGGTGGCGATGACGGGCGACGGCACGAACGACGCGCCGGCCCTGGCCCAGGCCGATGTCGGCGTAGCCATGAACACGGGGACCTCGGCTGCCAAGGAGGCCGGGAACATGGTCGACCTCGACTCGAACCCGACCAAGCTCATCGAGATCGTCGAGGTCGGCAAGCAGCTCCTGATCACACGCGGCTCGCTGACCACGTTCTCGATCGCGAACGACGTGGCGAAGTACTTCGCCATCATCCCGGCGATCTTCGCGACGACCTACGTCGGCCGGAACGGGACGGGCCCGCTCAACACCCTCAACATCATGAACCTCGGCTCGCCCCGAAGCGCGATCATCTCGGCGATCATCTTCAACGCCCTCGTCATCCCGGCGCTGGTGCCGCTCGCCCTGCGCGGCGTGAAGTACCGCGCCATCGGCGCGACCGCGCTCCTGCGCCGGAACCTCCTCATCTACGGCCTCGGCGGCGTGATTCTTCCCTTCGTCGGCATCAAGCTGATCGACCTGGTCGTGCACAACCTGCTCGGCGCGTGAGCGCGTGCGGGGCCGCTACCGGATCCTGCTGGGGGCGGCGCCAGGCGTCGGCAAGACCTATCGCATGCTCCTCGAGGGCCGCCAGGCGCAGCTCGAGGGGCGTGACGTCGTCATCGGCTACCTCGAGCCGCACGACCGGCCCGAGACCTCGGCCCTGGCCGACGGGCTCGAGGTGGTGCCGCGCCTCACCACCAGGCACGGGTCGCTGGAGATCGGAGAGATGGACCTCGACGAGGTGCTCCGCCGCGCGCCAGAGCTGGCCCTGATCGACGAGCTGGCCCACACGAACGCGCCCAGGGGCGCGGCACCAGAAGCGCTATGAGGACATCGACGACGTCCTCGCGGGCGGCACCGACGTCATCTCGACGGTGAACGTCCAGCACCTCGAGAGCCTCAACGACGCCGTCTACGAGTTCACGGGCGTGCGAGTGCGCGAGACCTTCCCGGATCGCATTCTCGACGAGGCCGACGAGGTGGTGCTCGTCGATCTCTCGCCCGAGGAGCTGGAGGAGCGGCTCAAGGCGGGCAAGGTGTATCCGCGCGAGCGTGTGGGGGCGGCGCTGGCCAACTTCTTCCGCCGCGAGAACCTCGCCGCCCTGCGCGAGTTCGCGCTCCGCGAGGTGGCCGAGGACGTCGAGGCTCGGCGGCAGGGCCGCTCCCTCGACCCGCTCAGCAAACGGGCCGTGACGGAGCGCGTGCTCGTCCTGGTCACCCCACAGCCCCGCTCGCAGCGCATCCTGCGCCGCGCGTGGCGCTCGGCCCAGCGGCTGGGCGGCGACATCGACGCGCTGTGGGTGCGGAAGCCCGGCCGGGAGCTGTCCGAGGAGGAGACGATCGCCCTGGCCGCGCTCCGGCGCCTGGCCACGATCCTGGGCGTCCACTTCCTCGAGGAAGAGGACGACGATCTCGTCAGCACGGTGCGCCGCGTGGCCTACGAGCGGGGCTCGACGTACGTCTTCGTCGGCACGCCGGACGAGCGGCGGAGCGTGGAGATTCTGCGCGGGTCGCTGGTCTCGCGCATGGTGCGTGAGCTGCCCGGGGTGGACATCCGCGTGGTCGCCGACCGGGCGATGCGGGAGAACCTGCAGCCGTGAGGCTCGTCCCCTGGCGCCCGCACGCCCCCGCCCGCCGCGACGGCCAGCCCCGGCTGCTCGTCCCGTTCACCGACGCGGGCCTCGCTCCCGCCGTGCTCGACGCGGCCATCCGCATCGCCCGCGCCGAGGACGCCGTGCTGGTCCCGGCCTACCTGCTCATCGTGCCGCTCGAGTTCGACCCGGAGGCGCCCGTGCAGGGCCAGGTGGAGGTGGCCATGCCGCTGCTCGAGGCGGTCGAGAACGCCGCTCTCCGCGCCCGGGTTCCGGTGGACGCCCGCATCGAGCGCGGCCGCTCGGCCGTCCACGCGCTGCAGCGGCTGTGGGACGCGGAGCGGTTCGACCGCATCTTGGTCCCTGCGCCGCAGCCGGGCTCGCCGGGATTCTCGACCAAGGACATCGGGTGGATGCTCGAGCACGCGCCGGGCGAGACGCTGATCCTGCGGCCGGCGCCGAGCCCTCACCCATCCAACGGCGCCGCCACGACTCCGGACGCCGCTTCCTCGGCGCGCCGCAGCCAGGCCGAGGCGCCCGCAGTCCGGTAGAACGCGGCCGCCCGGCGGCCCTGCTCCACCGCGTCGGCCAGCCCGTCCGCCGCCAGCTCCTCCGCTGCCCGCAGCCTCGCGTACGCGGCCGACGCCGGATCGCCCAGGCCTTCGATGATCTCGGCCGCCTGGACGGACCGGCCCTCGATGATCGCTCGCGCCGCCTCCATCCACGGGCTCTTGCTGGGCGTCGCCTCGAGCACGGCCACGAACTCGGCACGCAGCCCGAGATCCCGGAAGACCCAGGCCGCGTCGGCGAAGTTTGGATGCGGCCAGCCGAGGGAGGGAAGCAAGCCCGGGCCCAAGGCCGCGAGCTCCGCGGCGCACACCTCGGCCTCGCGCCGGCGCCCGGCGTCGAGATGCACGGCGGCGCGCACGCACAGGGCGGCCGCGCGCGCCTCCATGCCCGCGGCCTGCGCGAGGTCGATCGCCCGTTCGCTGTCCGTGTCCGCCCCGGTCACGTCCCCGTAGCCGAGGCGGATGGCGGCTCGCAGGGAGAGGACGTAGGGGTCGACAGCGTCGCGCCGGCCGGACTCGGGTCGGGCGATGAGCTCGTCGCACAGGCGGAGCGCATCGCCCCAGCGCCCGAACATGAACGTTGAGGCCGCGGCCCGCGCCGGAGAGCTGAGGCCGGCGAACATGCGTCAATCGTACGAGCGCCAGGACGGGCGTAGTCTGGGGCCTGCGGCTGATGAGCTCGACGAGCTACGACGAGATCTGCGCGGATCATCGGTGGGACGTACCGGCGCGATACAACATCGCTGCCGACGTGTGCGACAAGCACGCGCGGGACAAGCCGGCGATGGTCTGGGAGAGCTTCGACGGCTCGACGCGGGAGCTCGACTGGGGCGAGCTGCAGGATCTGGCGAACCAGGCGGCGCACACACTCGCCGCCCGCGGCGTGGCGCGGGGCGACCGGGTCGCGGTCGTCCTGCCCGCCGACGCCCGAGACAGCGGCGATCTTCTTCGGCGTCTGGAAGCTCGGCGCGATCCTGCTCTCGATGTCGGTGCTGTACGGCGACGACGGGATCCAGCACCGGCTCTCCGACTCGGGCGCAACGCTGCTCGTGACCGACCCAGGCAACGCGCCGCGCTTCGACCGGCCGTGGTCGCCCGAGCACGCTCGTTCTCGAGCCCGACAGCCTCGCGGCGGCCCCGACCGACTTCGTCTGCGCCGACACCTCGGCCGACGACCCCGCGCAGCTCTACTACACGTCAGGAACGACGGGGCTCGCGAAGGGGATCGTCCACGCGCACCGCTACATCCTCGGCCCACGAGGAGTTCCTCTACTGCCACGAGCTCCAGGACGGCGAGCGCTTCCACGGCATGGGCGAGTGGGCCTGGGCCGCAGGGATCGCGCCGCTGCTCGGCCCCTGGCGGCTCGGGGCGCTGCAGTGCGTCTACCGGCGCGAGGGCGGCTTCGACCCGCACAAGCAGCTCGACTTCCTGAGCCGGCATCGGGTGACGAACGTCTTCACGACGCCGACGGCGATGCGCTCGATGATGGCGATCGAGGATGCCGGGACCCGCTACCCGCAGGCGTTCCGCCGCGTCTGCTCGGCGGGCGAGCCGCTGAATCCGGAGGCGATCCGCTGGTTCCGCGAGCAGTACGGCGTGACCGTGCTCGACTACTACGGTCTGACGGAGTCGTACCCGCTCGTCGCGAACTACCCGTTCCTCGAGGTGCGTGAGGGCTCGATGGGGAGGCCGATGCCGGGCTGGGACGTGCAGCTCCTCGACGAGGACGAGCAGCCGGTGGCACAGGGCGAGCGCGGCGAGATCTGCCTCCGCGCCCGCTCGAACCCGCACTACCCGCTCGGCTACTGGCGCAACGAGGCAGGCGAGCGCGGAGACCTTCGGCGGCGAGTGGTTCCACACCAAGGACGCCGCCGTCCAGGACGAGGACGGCTACGTCTGGTACGTCGGACGCGCCGACGACGTGATCATCGCGGCCGGCTACCGGATCGGCCCGTTCGAGGTCGAATCGGCGTGCCTCGAGCACGCCGCCGTACGCGAGGCGGCGGTCGTCGCGTCGCCCGACGAGCTCCGCGGCAACGTCGTGAAGGCATTCATCGTCCTCGCCGACGGATACGAGCCCTCGGAGACCGTGGCCGACGAGATCAGAGGACATCGTCCGCGAACGCCTCTCGGCGTACGCGTACCCGCGCCGGATCGAGTTCGTCGCCGAGCTGCCGAAGACGCTCACCGGGAAGATCCGCCGGATCGAGCTCCGCCAGCTCGAGCTCGACCGCGCTGACACGCGCCTGACGGTCAGGCGACGGCCGGAACCGGCAGCGGCTCCGGCTGGTCGACGCCGCGACTCGATCTCGACGATGCGCCCCTCCTCGGCCGAGCGCAGGATGCCGCGCGCGACCTCGACCACGTGCGCGCCCGAGCCGGCCCGGAGGCGCGGTGCGGCCGGTCCGGCGCGCGATCGCCTCGACCATGTCGTGCAGGCCGATGCCGCGCGCGTCGGCGGCGCCGCGCGAGGCGTACGGGCACGTCCTCCCAGCCGCCGCGGCCGCGCTTGAGCCGCACCGGGCCGCCGAAGGCGTTCGGGTCGGGCAGCAGCGAGCACGCCCTCGGTGCCGTGGATCGCGAGGTCGCAGATGTACTGGCCGCGCGCCTCGAAGCTCGCGACGAGGTTCGCCGTGACGCCGCTCTCGAGCTGCATCGCCGCGCGTCGTGTGCGTCGGCGTCGACGCGGTGAAGCGCTCGCCGGTGCGCGGGCCGATCTCGATCGTCCGCTCGCGCGTGCGCGTCGAGGCGAAGCCCGCGACGCGGCTGATCGGGCCGAGCAGCGCCACGATCGCGGTCAGGTAGTACGGCCCCATGTCGAACAGCGGGCCGGCGCCGTCGGTGTAGAAGATGTCGGGGTTCGGGTGCCAGCGTCTCCTGCCCGCCGACGAGCATGGCCGCGCTGACCGAGAGCGGCTCGCCGATCAGCGCCCTCGTCGATCGACGGCGCGGCCGGCCTGGTAGGCGCGCGCCGAGGAAGATGTCGGGCGCGCAGCCGATGCGCAGCCCGCGGCGCTCGGCCTCGGCGAGCAGCGCGAGCGAGTCGGCCATCTCGGTCGCGAGCGGCTTCTCGGTGTAGACGTGCTTGCCGGCGGCGAGCGCCTGCGCGCGATCACCGCGGCGTGCACGGGCGGCGGCGTGAGGTTGAGGATCGACGTCGATGCGACGGGTCGGCGATCAGCTCGTCGACGCCGGCGACGCGCGAGGCCGCTCGGCCTTGCGCGAGCGCGTCGGCCTGCGCGCGGTCGAGATCGGCGCAGGCGACGAGCTCGAACGAGTCGAACGCCTTCGCGTTCTCGCACGTACGCGCGGCTGATCACGCCGCACCCGATGACGCCGACCCTCATGCGGCCTCCCCGAGCATGCGCTGATGACGGCGCGCGTAGCGAGCGGCGCGGCGTCCGTCGAGCTCGGAGCCCTCGGTCTCGTCCTGCTCGACGATCAGCCACTCGACGCCGGCCCGCACCGCGGCCGGGAGCGACGCGCTCGTAGCCGACGGCGCCGTCGCCGACCGGGCAGAACGAGCGCTCGCCGCGCGAGCGCGGAAGTCCTTGACGTGCACCAGCGGGCCGCGCCCGAGCAGGTCGACGGGATCGGCGCCGGCCCACCAGGCCCAGCCGGCGTCGAGCTCGAGGAACACGCTCGGCGGGCAGCCGGTCGAGGAAGCCCTGCGCGACCTCGGCGTCGTGGTTGTGGTACCCGAGCTCGAGGCCCGGCGCCGGCGACCGCCGTGGCGGCGACGGCGAGGCGGTCGAGCGTCGTCGTCGTCGAGCTCGCGCGGGATCGACCCAGCTCACGACGAGCCGCTGCCAGCCGAGCGCGCGCGCCTCGGCGGCGAGCGCGGGCAGCTCGCCCTCGATCGGCCTCGAGCGGGCGTGGCGCGCGACGGCCGCCAGCCCGAGCTCGTCCAGCCAGCCGGCGACGGCCGCGGCGTCGTGCCCGTGCAGGTCGAACAGCTCGACGCCCTCGTAGCCGATCGCCGCGACCTCGCGCAGCGTCCCCTCGAAGTCGCGCGCGCAGGCCTCGCGCACCGAGTAGAGCATCAGGCCGATCCGGGCGTCGCTCATGCGGGGCTCCTGACGAAGTGGCCGGGCGCGACCTCGACGAGCTGCGAGGCCGCCGTCGTCGGCGAGCTCGCCGCGGACGAGGGGCTCGAGCCGCAGCCCGCTCTCGGGGTTCGGCACGGCCGAGAGCAGGAGCTTCGTGTACGCGTGCTGCGGGTCGAGCAGCACGGCGTCGGTCGGGCCCTGCTCGACGATCCGGCCGCGGTACATCACGAGCACCTCGTCGGCGACGTAGCGGGCGCTCGCGATGTCGTGCGTGATGTACAGGAAGGCGATGCCGAGACTCCGCGCTTGAGCTGCAGGATGAGGTTGAGGATGCCGATGCGGATCGAGACGTCGAGCATCGAGATCGGCTCGTCGGCCAGGATCACGCTCGGCTCGACGGCGAGCGCGCGGGCGATCGCGACGCGCTGGCGCTGCCCGCCCGAGAGCTGGTGGGGGTACTTCTGCGCGATCTCGTCCGGCGGCACCAGGCCCGACGCGCTGCGAGCAGCTCGCGCACGCGCCCGTCGACCTCGCCGCGCGAGCAGATGCCGTGGATCCGCAGCGGCCGCGCGATGTGGTGGTCGATGCGCTTGACCGGGTTGAGCGACGCGAACGGATCCTGGAAGATCATCTGCACCTGCGACGCGGTAGGCGAGCAGCGTCTTGCGCGCGCCGCTGGTCGCTGACGTCCTCGCCGTCGAAGAGGATCGTCCCGTCGGTCGGCGTGTACAGGCGCGAGAGCAGGCGCGCGACGGTGCTCTTGCCGCTGCCGCTCTCGCCGACGAGCGCGGTCACCATGCCCGGGCGCAGCGTGAACGAGACGTCGTCGACGGCGTCGAGCTCGAGCGCCGGAGCGCCGAGCGCGCCGCGCACCGGGAAGCGCTTGGCCGAGGCCCTGCACCTCGAGCGTGCTCACGCGGCCTCCACCAGGTGGCAGGCGACGTGGTGGCCGGGCTCGATCTCGCGCAGCACGGGCCGCTCGCTCGTCTGCAGGCGCGTAGCAGCCGCGGGTCGTCGCCGCGTGCAGTGCGGGCAGCGCGGATGGAAGCGGCAGCCGCGCGGCGGCTGCGCGAGGTCGGGCGGCGCGCCCGGGATGCCCGTGAGCGGCAGGATCGGCCCCGTCAGCGGCGGGAACGAGCGCATGAGCCCGACCGTGTACGGATGCAGCGAGCGCTGGAAGAGCACGTCGGACGGCGCCGACTCGACGATCTCGCCCGCGTACATGATCGCGATGCGGTCGCTGAACTCGACGAGCAGCGAGAGGTCGTGCGTGATGAACAGGACGGCGAAGCCGAGGCGCTTCTTGAGCACCTCGAGCTCCTGCAGGATCTCGCGCTGCACGACGACGTCGAGCGCCGTCGTCGGCTCGTCCATCACGATCAGCTCGGGCTCGAGCGCGAGCGCCATCGCGATCACGACGCGCTGGCGCATGCCGCCCGAGAGCTCGTGCGGGTACGAGCGCACGCGCCCGCGGTCGATGCCGACGAGCTCGAGCAGGTCGCCCGCGCGCGCGAGCGCGTCGCGCGTGCGCACGCGGTCGTGCGCCTTGTACATGTCGACGAACTGGTCGCCGACGCGCATGACCGGGTTGAGCACGTTCATCGCGCTCTGGAAGACGAGCGAGACGTGCCGCCAGCGGACGCGGCGCAGCTGCTCGCCGCTCATGGCGACGAGGTTCTCGCCCCTGGAACAGGATGCGCCCGCCGAGACCTCGGCCGGGCGGCTTGAGGATCTGCAGGACGGCGTTCGCGAGCGTGCTCTTGCCACAGCCCGACTCGCCCGCGAGGCCGAGGATCTCGCCCGGCGCGATCGCGAGCGAGACGCCGTCGACCGCGCGCACGCGGCGGTCGGGCAGCACGTAGTCGACCGAGAGGTCCTCGAGCTCGAGCAGCGCGCTTGCGTCGGCGACGGCGCTCATCGCGCGCCGCCCTCGCCGAGCAGCAGGCCGGCGAGCGCTCCGCGCTGGCCGTCGCGGCTTGCGCAGGCGCGGGTTGCTGACCTCGTCGAGCCCCGCGAGGATGAAGACGAGCGCGGCCACGGTCAGCGCGAGCGCGAAGCCCGGGAAGAGGAACGGCCACCACTCGCCCTGCAGCACGGTCGAGTTGACCTGCGCCCAGTACAGCGTCACGCCCCAGCTCGAGCTGCTCATGTCGCCGAGGCCGAGGAACTCGAGCCCGGCCGCGGTCAGGATCGAGACGTAGAAGACGAGCACGAACGCCGCCGCGATGCGGCTGATCATGTTCGGCATCGAGCTCGACGAAGCACGATCCGCCAGGTCGACTCGCCCGCCACCTTCGCGGCCAGGATGAAGTCGCGGTTGCGCAGCGAGAGCGCCTGGCGCGCGCAGGATGCGCGCCTCGAACGCCCACAGCGTGAGACCGAGGATGAGGATCATCGACGGTCGATGCCGCGGTTCTTGAGGTAGGCCGAGACGACCACGAGCAGCGGGATCGTCGGGATCACGAGGAAGACGTTGGTGGCGAAGTTGACGACGTCGTCGACCCAGCCGCCGCGAGTAGGCGGCGAGGATGCCGAGGCGTCGCCGCGAGCGCGGTCGCGAGCGCGGCCGCGGCGGCGCCGAGGAAGAGCGACGTCCGGGTGCCCCAGACGACCTGGCGAGAAGATGTCGGTGCCCTGGTCGGTCGTGCCGAAGAAGTGGTTGCAGCGACGGCGACTGCTTCGCGTCGAGCAGCGAGTAGGCGGTTCGGGTCGTGCGTCGCGATCAGCGGCGCGAAGACCGCCGACCAGCACCATCCCGCCGAGCACGATCAGCCCGACGCGCGACTTCGGGTTCGCCAGCAGCAGCCGCAGCCACTAGCGGCAGCGCCGAGCCGCGGCGGCCGCCGCGCGCGCCGGCAGCGGGAGCCTCGAGCGGGAGCAGCCTCGCCGGGACGCCCTCGTCGAGCCGCGACCGGCTGGATCTGCGACACGCCGTCAGCTCGCCCGCACGCGCGGGTCGAGGACGAGGTTGAGGAGGTCCATGATGAAGTTGGCGACGATCACGCAGACCGCGAACACGAGCAGCAGCGCCTGCGTGAGCGGGTAGTCGCTGCCGAGCGCGGCCTGCTGCAGCGTGAAGCCGGCGCCCGGGTAGCTGAAGACGAACTCGATGAAGACGAGGCCGCCGACGGCGGTCGCGAACTGGGCCGCGAAGCCGTTCAGCGGCGGCAGGATGGCGTTGCGCGCCGGCGTAGCGGGTCATGACGCGGCGGTCGCGCAGGCCCTTGGCCTGCGGCCATCGCGACGTAGTCCTCGCTCGATCGTGTTGATCATCACCGTGCGCATGTTGAGCACCCAGCCGCCGGCGAAGGCGAGCATGATGATCGAGGATCGGCAGCTGCGCGTGGCGGAACGCGCTCTCGAGGAACGTGTAGTTGAAGCCGGGCGTGAGGTCGGTGTCGTAGGCGTGCTGCGAGCGGGAACCAGCCGAGCTTGAGGCCGAAGAAGTAGACCGCGACGAGCGAGGTGAAGAAGGCCGGGAACGCGCTCGAGCGAGAGCAGCGTCGGCACGACGATGTTGTCGACCGCGCCGCCGCGGCGCCAGGCCGCGACCATGCCGATCGGTGATGCCGAGGACGAAGGCGAGGACGAAGGCGACGCCGACGAGGAAGATCGAGTACGGCAGCGTCCGCGCCGATGACCGTCGGACACCGTGCGTCGGGTAGTTCGACGTCGAGATCCCGAAGTTGAGCGTGACGACCTGGTGCAGGTAGGTGACGTACTGCGTGCAGCAGCGACTCGTGGCCGCCGCCGAGCATGTCGCGGTAGGTCTGGATGATCCCCGGGTTCGACGCGATCTGCGACGGGCTCAGCCGCTGCAGCATCCCGCCGGCCGGATCGCCCGGCATCAGCCGCGGCAGCAGGAAGTTGAGCGTGATCGCCACCCACAGGGCGAACACGTAGAAGACGCATGCGGCGGATGAGCCAGCGCATCGGAGTGTCTCCCGAGTATGCCCGGCGGGCGGGGCGCAGTGCCCCGCCCGCCGGGCCGCGAGGTATCGACTCCGCTCGTCTAGATCACGGCCCGGTCTTGCCGCCCGGGCAGATGCGCGTGAACGAGACGACGTTGTCGGGGAACGTCGTGAAGATCGGGTCGGCGTAGTAGTTCTTCGGCGACGTGAAGCAGTGGAAGTACTTGGTGCTGTACGTCGACCAGCGCGGCCCGATGAAGAGCGGGACCACCGGCAGCGTGCTGCAGCCACGCAGCCTCGAGCTTCGTCGCGAGCGCGTGCTGGACGTCCGGCTTGAGCGAGCGTCTTCCACTGGTTCAGGAGGCCCGTCGCGCTCGGATCGGAGAAGTGCTCCCAGTTGCCGGTCGACGGTGCGCGTCCTGGCCGGACGGGATCAGCGCGTTCTGGTGACAGGTTCGCGAAGAAGAACCCGTACGGCGAGCCCTGCGAGGCGTTCTGCCAGAGCAGCGTCGGCGTCTTCGTGCGTCGAGGCGCGCCGGGTACCAGGAGTTGTAGTCGGGCTCGAGCTTCGACGGTCGCGTCGATGCCGATCGCCTGCAGGTTCTTGGTGATGATCTGCAGCGAGGCGACCCAGTCCGACCAGCCCGAGATCACGTGGATCTGGAACGAGACGGGATTGCCCTTCGGGTCGATCAGCTTGCTGCCGCTTGTACGTGAACCCGTTGTCGGTCAGCAGCTTCTTGGCGCCGTCCGGGTTGTAGGTCGCGAGCGCGCTTGGCCTGCGGCCTTGATCGCCGGATCGGTGACCCACTGCGGGAAGATCCCGTTCAGGCCGATCGCGTCGGTGGGCGGCGCGTAGCCGTACTCGCCGAGCTTCGAGACGTCGCTGCGGTTGATCGCCATGCTCATCGCCTGGCGCAGCGGCACGAGGCTGTACGGGTACTGCGTGTCGTCGAACATGAGCGAGATCGGGTACGCCGTCGTGGCGTAGAACGCGTGGTAGTGCGCCGGATCCTTGGCCTCGTACGCGGACTCGACGTTCGGGACGAAGTTGTGCGTCCAGTCGACCTTGCCGCTCTGGATCGCGAGCAGCGCCGCGTCGTTCGAGGCCGTCTCCTGGTACTCGAGGCACGGGATCTTCGGCGTGCCGGCCTGCCAGTAGTTCGGGTTCTTGTTGAACACGATGTCCTGCGTCGTCAGGCGCGTGATCTTCGTGAACGGGCCCGAGCCGACCGGGTTCGGGTTCGTGAACGTCGCCGGCCTTCGTGACCTTCGACCAGATGTGCTGCGGCACGACGAACTGCAGGTTCAGGTTCGCGGCGATGAACTGCGAGTCGGGCGTCTTGCAGGTTGATCGCGACCCGTTCCGGGCCGCTGCGCTTGACCGACGCGATGTTCGTGCCCGTGCGGTACAGGCCGATGATGTCCATCGACTTGTCCTGCTTGCCGGCCGTCAGGCTGTAGACGACGTCGGCCGCGGTCAGCGGCTGGCCGTCCGACCACTTGACGTTCTTGACGATCTGCAGCGTCAGCGTCTTGTTGCCGTTCGACTCCACTTCCAGCTCTGCGCGAGCCACGGGTAGACGTGACCGCCACCGGCGACCGTGGCGACGACGAGCGGCTCGTAGATCGCGCCCTTCATGATGTTGCCGTTGAGCGTCGAGCCCGTGTACGGGTTGAAGCTGCTGCGTGAACGCCGCATCACCCGAGCCGGTCATGACGAGACACTGTGTGCGCAGCCGCGGCGCGCCGGCGCAGCCTGCTGTCGGCCGTGGCCGATGCACCCGGTGCGAGGCTCGCGGCGACGGCCGCGACCGCGCCGACGACACCGGCGGTCACGAGACCGAGCGCGTGGCACGAGCTGGACTTCTCATTCCCCTACCCCCTTTCGGTAGCTCTCCGGCGCCGTTGCGCGCGTCGAGCGTGCCACCGCGCCGCGCCCGACCCGAGGCGCGCCTCGACCCGTCCCCGGGCCGCCCCGTATTCGACGCACCTGACGCCGGTAACGTTTACCAGATTGTTTCAGTGCGGTCAAGGCCTGTCGATGTCGCATTATGCGCCGATTCATTGGCGTGCGGTTGACAAGCGACGCGCTTATGCGCCTAGCTGACTTGGTAACCGGTTACAGAGATCTGCTTCAATAGCGTCATGAGCACGACCGGCGAGAGCGGCAAGCCCCGCGCGACGATCCGCGAGATCGCGAGCGCGGCCGGCGTCTCGATCGCCACCGTCTCGCGCGTGCTCAACGAGCGGCCCGGCGTCGCCGCCGAGACGCGCGGGCGCGGTGCTGCGCGTCGTGCGCGACCACGGCTTCACCGCGAACCGCAGCGCGCGCGCGCTCTCGGGCGGCCGCACCGGGCTGATCGGCGTGATGCTGCCGATGGTCGAGGCGACCTACTTCGCGTCGATCCTCGTCGGGCGCCGCCGAGGCGCTCTACGAGCAGGACATGCGCATGGTGCTCTGCCCGACGCTGCACCATCACGAGCGCGAGGTGACGCTGCTCGACCGCCTCATGCACGGGACGACCGACGGCGCCGTGCTGATGCTGCCCGAGGAGTCCAACGAGGAGCTCAAGGTGCTGCGGCGCAAGGGCTACGCGTTCGTCGATCGTCGACCCGCGCGTGACGCTCGACGAGGGCATCCCGGCCGTCTCGGCCGCGCAACGCCTCGGGCGCGCGCGCGGCCACCGAGCACCTGCTCTCGCTCGGCCACCGGCGCATCGGCGCGATCACCGGGCCCGCAGCGAGTACCTGGCCAGCACCGAGCGCCTGAACGGCTACCACGGCGGCCATGGCCGCGGCCGGCGTCGCTGCCCGATCCGGCGCTCATCGCTCGAGTCGAGCTTCGGCATCGAGGGCGGCGCGACGGCGGCCGGCACGGCTGCTCGACGCGGCCGATCCGCCGACGGCGATCTTCGCCTTCAACGACAACACCGCGATCGGCGCCCTGCGCGTCGCCCGCGAGCGCGGCCTGCGCGTGCCCGAGGACCTCTCGATCGTCGGCTTCGACGACTCCGAGCAGTCGGCGATCGTCACGCCCGCGCTGACGACCGTGCGCCAGCCGCTCGCCGAGATGGGCCGCATGGCGGTCAGCCTGCTCGCTGCGCCTGCTCGACAACCAGCGCGCTCGAGGCGCTCCACATCGAGCTGAAGACCCGGCTCGTCGTCCGGGACTCCAGCGGGCCTGCGCCCGGCTAGTTCGAGACCGACTCGCCGCCCCACTCCTCCGGGGCCACGTCGGCCACCGTCTCGGAGAACACCCACTGGTGGCCGGCCGGGTCCTCCGCCGTGAACTGCCGCTCGCCGTACTCGTAGGTCTGCGGCTCCGACAGGATGCGGGCGCCGTGTGCGCGGGCGCGCTCGCACTGGGCGTCGGCGTCCTCCACCCGCACCACCACCTGGTGCGTCGCCTCCCCTGCGCGCGGCGCCCTGCGGTCGCTCCGTACGTCGGCCACGATGACGGCGCCGTCGCCGGCCGCAGCTGGGAGCGGTGGGCCTCGCCGATGCGAACCCGCTCGGTGAACCCGAACGCGGAGGTAAGCCAGTCGACCGCCTCGCGCACGTCCGGGTAGATGAGAACCGGGATGACGACCGGGTCGGGGATCGAGCGGTTGCGCTTCATCGCCGTGTCCACGGCATGACGCCGACGACGTTGGCGGCGATGAGCGTGCGGTCCTCCGGGTCCCAGACCAGAACCGTGTCGGCCTGGCTGAGCGCGACGAGCGCGGTCATCGCCGCAGCGCTCGGGGCCACGACGTGCCGCTCGTCGTCCTCGGTCACGATCAGGATCTCGAACCGGCCGTCCTCCCCATCCTGTCCCGCGGTCCAGTTCGCGTTGAGGACCTTCACTCGTCGCGCCCGTTCGCTCGCACCCGGCATGGGAGCGAGTAGTAGCACCCTCCGCACGGGCCCGGGGCGCTGGACACGGTTGCCGCCGACCCCGTAGGTTCCCCTGATGAGCTTCGCGGTTGGGGCAGACGCATACGACCGTTTCATGGGCCGGTACTCCGGGCCGCTCGCGCCGCGGTTCGCCGACGTCGCCGGTGTGACCGGCGGCCAGCGGGTCCTCGACGTCGGCTGCGGCCCGGGGGCGCTGACCACCGAGCTCGTGGGGCGGGTGGGCGCCGACCACGTGACGGCCGTGGATCCTTCGGAGCAGTTCGTGGCCGCCGTTCACGACCGCCTGCCCGCGGTCACCGTGCAGCAGGCTGGCGCCGAGGACCTCCCGTTCGACGACGGGCAGTTCGACGCCGCTCTGGCGCAACTCGTCGTCCAGTTCATGACCGACCCGGTGGCCGGGCTCCGGGAGATGGCGCGCGTCACCAGGCCGGGAGGCGTGGTGGCCGCCTGCGTGTGGGACCACGCGGGCGACCGCGGACCGTTGAGCCCGCTGTGGTCGGCGGTGCACGAGCTCGATCCGCGCGCCCGCGACGAATCGCCGGCGGCCGGGGTGCGCAAGGGCCACCTGGCGGAACTGTTCGAGGCCGCGGGCATCGGCGACGTCGAGGCCGGCGAGATCTCCGTCGACGTCGAGCACCCGACCTTCGATGAGTGGTGGGAGCCGTTCACCCTCGGCGTCGGCCCCGCGGGCGCCTACGTGGCGCGGCTCGACCCCGAGCGGCAGGCGCGGCTGCGCGACCGCTGCCGGGAGATGCTGCCGCCCGCGCCGTTCGTGATCTCGGCGTGGGCGTGGACCGCCCGGGGTCGTGCCGCTCCGGCTAGGGCGTCAGCTCGTACGCAGCGCGGGTGAGCGTCTCGCTGCCGTCTTCCGTGACCAGCAGGAGGTCCTCGAACTGCACCTCGCCGATGTCGTGCCGCCACAGGCCGGGCTCGATGGCGATGACGTCACCGGCGACCAGCGCGTCATGCCCGGCGAGCCCGAGGTACGGCTCCTCGTGGACCTCGAGGCCGACGCCGTGGCCAAGCGCGAACTGGAAGCCCTCGTCCCCGTCGGAATCCGTTCGCTGCGTGGGCCAGCCGGCGGCCTCGAACAGGTCGCAGACCAGCACATGGAGCTCCCGTCCCGTGATGCCCGGCTTCACCGCCTCCCGCGCCCGCTCGAGCGCCTCGCGCACCAGCCTCGCCTGCTCCTGGACGGAGTCAGTGATCTCACCGACCACGAAGGTCCTCGCCATGTCCGCCCAGCACCCGGTTAGGTCGTCCTGCGGCCAGAGGTCGATCACGATCGGGAGGTTCGCCGGCAGCGGCCCGAACCCGGGGTCGTGGCCGGATCCCTGACGCACGGACGAGACGATGACGTCCGGTGGCGCCGGCGCCCCGCGCTGCCGGCAGGCCTCGCGCAGCTCCGCTCGCACGGCGTCGGCGGTGAGCACCTCACCCCCGACCACGAGCCGGTCGCCCTCGGGTACAGCCTCGCTGAGGAGGGCGGCGGCGGCCTCCATCCCAGCTTCCGCGGCGGCCCGCGCCCGGCGGATCCCCTCGAGCTCGGTCTGGGACTTCACCCGGCGCCTGGCCGAGACCGCCCTGTGGTCCGGGTGCAGCGCGATCCCGTCGGCCCGCAGGCGATCGGCCACCGCGACGGGCATCGCGGGATCGGCCACAGCCTCGCGGACGCCCATCGCCGCGGCCGCGCGCGAGGCCAGCTCGAGGTCGATCTCGAAGATGCTCAGACCGCGCTCCCGGAGCTCCTTGAGGCCGAGATCGGCGAGGTCGTGAAGGACGGCGTCGGGCGCGGCAGCCTCGATGCGCGCCCGTTCTAGCGGGCTCACCATGACGTGCATGCGCCCGCCGACGATCCCGAGCAGGAACGCGTCGATGATCGCCAGCGGCAACTCGTGCCGCATGGCAGCGGAGCTGGTGTCGCCGTAGAAGAGGAAATCGGTCATGGGCATTTTCGGCCGAGGAGCCGCCGCAGTATGCGGGGCGGGCGGCGTGATGGTCTAGCGCTGCTCGAACGCCGCGATCGCCTCCTCGCGGCTCGGCGCGGCCATGACGTTGTCGTCGGCGAACTGTGCCGACGCCGGGCAGCCGCATTCACGCACGAGCGCAGCGGCTGCATCGAAGTCGTAGACGGTGCGGCGGAACTCGACGCCCGGGCCAAGCAGCAGCCAGTAGGCACCGGGGACGCCCTCGTAGGGCAGGCCCACGCTGCCGGCGTTGAGGAGCCGCGTCCCGTCGAGCGACCGGTCCATCGAGACGTGGGTGTGGCCTCCGACGACGACACTCTCAGGAACCCCGGCGAGTGCCTCGCGCACCAACTCGTCGGGCGTCGTGGGGAGCAGGATCTCCTCGTCGCTTCGCGGTGAGCCGTGAACGAAGCGCACGGGACCCAAGCCGTCGATGTCGAGCACGACCTGGCCGGGCAGCGACCCCAGCAACTCTCGGTCGGTCGAGTGGAGCCGACTCGCAGACCAGGCGGCCATCGCCTCATTGAGGTGTGCGGGTTCGCCGGACCAGGTGGCAGAGCGCTTTCCATCGAACGCCGCCACGACCTCTCGGTCCGCATTACCCGAGATCGGCAAAGCGCGATTGCCGAGCGCGTGGATCAGCGTAAGGACTCCAGCAGGATCGGGCGGGCCCCAAACGAGGTCCCCGCCGAACACGATGCGGTCAACCGCGAGCCTGGCGACCTCATCGAGAGCGGCCTCGAGCGCCGGGAGGTTGCCGTGGACGTCATACAGCGCGGCAACGCGTGCTGCGGCGGGCGCCTCCGGAGGACCCGTGATGGCCACGGCGCGGACGTTAACCGGCGCGGGAGCTCCGCCGAACGCGAATCGGCAGACAGGCATCGATGCCGCGACCACGTGCGACGCAGGGAGTAAAAACTGCCCTGGTGCAGGGACTCAGGCAATGAGAAAATCAGACGTTGCCCAACCCGATGCGCACCACACGTGTTTTTCGCACGTCTTTTCACTCGTGAACGGAGAATGTCGTGTAGGCTCCATAGGCGTTCGGTCTGGCGCGCGAGCCGCCGAGGCTACATCCTCTTCGACTGACAAACTTGGCCTGAGTGCACCAGGAGACTTATTTGAGTCTCTTGGCTTTTGATCGGGAGGAGTACCACATGTATGCCACCGTCCGTCGTTATGAGGGTATCGACGAGAGTCGTGCCGATGAGCTGAAGCGCAAGGTCGACCAGAGCCTCATGCCCCGTTTGAGCAAGCTTCCCGGGTTCAGCGGGTACTTCCTCATCGAGTCGGGCAAGGATGGGATGACGTCCTTCGGTGTCTTCGAGACGCCGGCGCAGGGCGAGGAGTCCACTCGCGTCGCAACCAAGTGGCTGCACGAGGAGAAACTGGACTCGGTACTTCCCAATCCGCCGAAGGTGACCGGCGGCGAAGTGATCGCGCACGCCACGAAGCAGCCGATCCTCGCGTAACAGCCTTCCAGCAGTCCGGCGTAAGCGAGAGGGCCCGCAGATGCGGGCCCTCTCTGCGTACGCGTGGCTGTTGATGGCGGCCCGACCCCGTCGCTCTCGGCGGTGCCGAGGTATGACGCTGAGCGGGCAGACGACAGCTAGTACTTGCGGCAGCGCGTCGGCCCCAGCCGTTCGGCAGTCAACTGCGGCGCAGAAAACTGCGGCGCAGGCTCACGTCGGTCGCCCCGAGCTTGCCGTTCGTTGCGACAGTGTCCGGGCTTCGCCCGCGTGCGGACCGTGCTCGGGGCGGGTGATGAAGCAGAAGCAGTATTCATCGAGGCCGCCCGAGCCGTCCCCGGGAGCCAGAAAGTGCAACTTATCGACCATGTGGTTATGCCCGCCCGCGAGCGAGCGGAAGCTTCTGGTCCCCTCCAGGATGTCCAGCTCGAAGGTTCCTTCTAGGAACTGCCCACCGGCCCCGTCGGGGACGAACACGAAGTCGCCTGGGCCGATGAACCGCATCGCGAACGTGCCTCCCGGAATGTCATAGGCGGCCAAATCCCCGTTGAGCTGCGTGTAAAAGTCACCCATCGGAACGTTGTCGTCCTTGTGACCTCGGAATTTTCCTACCGGGTAGATCTTCGTTTTCGAGTACGAGCCGTCATTCACATCGACCATCGACAGGCCGAGGGCGGGCGCGTTCACCACCGGCTCGTAGAGCCCTTTCAGCAGAAGGACAAGATCGGCGCGCTCAGACTCTCCTTGGGCCATCACCCGCGCAGGGAACGGGAGCAGGGCGACCAGCGCCCCGCCGATCACGGTTCGTCGGTTGATCAGGGTGGAGGAGCGCTCCATGACACCAGCCTCTCCTATTGCAGACTCGACCCCGAAGCTGAGAAATGTATCATGAGTCACAAACTAAATCAAGCCGACGCCGACCGTGGAGGCGATGTCGGCATCGGCCAACGCAGCGGGGCTCAGATGCTCCCGCGCCAAGGACGGCAGCGCCCGGCCGGCACGGATGACGTCGTCAACGCGATTCACCGCGGCGGGCACAAACCCGGGCAAACGCTCCCTGCCAGACACGCGACGTGAAGGCATCCGGCCCACCCCGTCAAAGGGCCGCCGTCGCCCGCACATCGGCCCTATCACGCAGAAAGGGCGCCGCGTCGCGTGCGCCCTTTCAGAGTAGCGGGGGCAGGATTCGAACCTGGACCTTCGGGTTATGAGACGTTGCCAGATAGGTCAACGTGAGTTCCTAGCGGCATGGTTGCGTGATCGAGGGTCGTCCTGAGAGGGCTCAGAGCCGGTGTGGCGGGCAAGGATTCGGGCAAAGGGGCGTCGAGCAGGCAACAGATCCCACCCGCTCGAGACCGGCAGCCCCCTGAAATCCCGCCTCGCATGGGAGTCGAGCCTCTGCATGCGGACGGGTTAGCAGTTAGCGCCGCCGATATGCGCGCAAAGTGCAGTGCGTCACAATCCGCACACAGTCGACCCGGGCGCCTGACTCGCACCCGACCCGCCGCCGGCCGCCCCCCTCACCCGACCACACGCCGGCCGCGCACCACACATACCGGCGCCGAGCGACGACCGAACCCCGGAGGGGCCGACCGACAGAGGCCGTTTCCCGAACACTGGCGCAGCCCACACGAGCGGACGATGACCGTCTACGAGACGTCGCGCGCGTTCGCGCGGGAATTGAACAGCTGCCACTTCCCCTCGGAGACGACTTCGACGGTGCTACCGACCACTTTGATCGCAGTCTCGTCGTCGATTGCGTACGCCGGGACCGGCAGACGGGCCGCCCAGAGCTCGGCGGCGGCCATCGAGTGGTCTGGCATTGCCTCGTGGTTCAGGTGCGGGAACATCGCGAAGTCGACGAGGCCCAGCGCTCGGTCGTCACCGGTGGTGACTGGGCTCCCAGAGACAAACCCTTCCCCGACCTGTGGTCCCATCACCAGGCTCCCGGCGCTGACTCCCACCCAGACCATGTTGCTCAGCGAGGGCAACAGGTCGGCCAGTCCTGACTGCTCGATCCAGTAGCACAGGTAGAGGGGATCGCCACCGCCCACCAGAAGGGCGTCCGTCTCCTCGACCGCGTCGATCCAAATCGTCCTCTCGATGCTCGGCAGAGCGGTGAGTTCCAGCACTCCCAGTGACTTCCAACCGAGTTCGCAGAGGGGCGAGGCAGCGCGTCCGCTGATCAGCCGCCATGCGCCGGCAGCACCACCGGGGAACGCGTACGTCGCGGTTGGAATGCAGAGGGCATTCGACTGGTCGATCGGTTTGCCCAAGAGGTCAACCAACGCGTCGCGGATGCTCGTGTTCTTGATGCCGGCCGAGGTGAGAAGAAGTTTCATGCCGCCTCTCGGAGTCCGTTGGGCAAGCTCTTGCTCTTGGCGTGGATCCGTGTGGCGTAGAGACTCGCAGAACGGGGAGCTTTCCGTCGCGACCATCCTCCTTACGATGTGAGATGTGGACGCAGTTCCGTGGCCGATGCCCGCAATGCCGGGGAAAGCGATCGTCCTAATCCTGCTCGCGTTCATCGTGTTCCGGGTGTCGATTTCAGTCAATGACCGGCGGCGTCGCAGTCGCCGGATCAGGTGACATTCCCGAACGCTGGCCCACGCGAATGCGGAGCTCCCCGGCAGGGGTGGAAAGCCGGAGCGCGGCCGTAGACTCGTCCGCGCATGGCGAACCCTCACTTCGGAAACCTCGGCGATGTCTGGAAGCACGTCGCCCTGGCGGAGGCGCTTGCATCCGAGCGGCCCCTTAACTACTGGGAAACGCATGCTGGCTCCGCGAGCTACCTATTGAGCCATTCGCCGGCCCGCGACTACGGGGCCTACTATCTTCTTGAGGGCGGGCGCCGCAGCTCAATCCTCTCTCAGTCACCCTACTATCAGGAGCTGAAGCGTTTCTCCCAGGACGACGAGCATCCGCCCAGCTACCCAGGCTCAGCGCTTCTCGCAATGCGTCTCCTCCGCGACGGAGCCAACTACGTTCTTTGTGACATAGATACCGCCAGCGTCAGCTCGCTGAGCGAAGCCGCGGCTGCGCTCGGTCTCAGCCACCGAGTCCGCTGCGCACGAAGAGACGGACTCGCAGTCATCCGCGAGACGAGCCACGAATACAAGGGAGACCCGGCGGACGTACTCGTCCACATCGATCCCTTCGACCCGGTCGTCGAGACGGAACCGGGTCTATCGGCTGTCAGCCTCGCGTCGGAACTAATCGAGAAAGGCTTCAAACTGATCTATTGGTACGGCTATGGCTTTCCCCGACAGCGGACGTGGCCGTGGCAGGCCCTGACTGGTCCCGGCGAATCCCGATGGTGCGGTGACCTCATCGTCCGATCGAACCTCGAAGGTGGCTCCCTCGCACCAATGTCCGACATCGGTTCGCTCATTGGGTGCGGCGTTCTCGGAGCGAACCTTCAGGTCGCGACGACGGCGACGCTCAGATCTCTCGGCCATGAACTCGTCTCGCTTTACGAAACATCTGTCCTTCCCCACCGCGGCGCTCCCGGGGCACTCGACTTTCGTGAGATCAGAGCGGAGCAGGTCGGGGGACATTCGTGAACACTGGCGCATGCGACGCAGCAGGCGCGTCCCGCGACCCGCCTACCCGCCGGCCACCCACAGGTAGGGCGTCGTCGTCGAGACCTTGACGAGTCCCGCCCGATCTCCCATTGGCGAGCTTTGAGCCGTCAGGCGACGCGACGGTGAAGCCCCCGAGCGCCCTCGCGAACCTGCACCTCGCGCTGACGTGGTCCGTCTGGGCAAAGGCCGGGCAAAGATCAACTCGCGATGCGCCGCACGCCACACGAAGACGGCGCCACCCGGGAGGCACAGAATCGCCTCAACCACGCAGAAAGGGCGCCGCGTCGCGTGCGCCCTTTCAGAGTAGCGGGGGCAGGATTCGAACCTGCGACCTTCGGGTTATGAGCCCGACGAGCTACCGGACTGCTCCACCCCGCGTCGTGCGCGGAAGTATAGGACACCGGATGCCGCGGAGCAAGCTGCCTATGCTCCGCGCGTGGGCCTCGTCCTCCTCCTGGCCGCGGTGATCTCGGTGCTCGCCCTCGCCATGGGCCTGTGGGCCGTGGTCACGGCAGCCCTGGACCTCCGGCGGGCGGTGACACCGCTCGCGAAATCGGTCCAGGAGGCCACGCCGCAGCTGAAGCGGAAGGCGGCCGCCGCCTCTGCTGGCCGCAGCCCGCCTGCAGGCCCGCCGTCGAGCGGATGGCGGAGCGGCAGGCCGAGCTCGCCGCGTCGGTGGCCTCGGGCCGCCGCGCGGCCGGGTACGTGGCCGAGGCACTCGCGCCGCTGGAGCAGCTGCGCGGCCTGCGCTGATGCGCGTCGCCGTCGGCGACCTCGGCACGAACTCGACACGGCTCCTGGTGGCGGACGTCGAGGATTCCACGGTCCGGGAGGTGGAGCGCCTCCTGAAGATCACGCGCCTCGGAGAGGGGGTCGACGCCACAAAGGAGCTCGGCGAGCAGCCGATGCGGCGCACGCTGGACACCCTGCGCCACTACGCGGAGCGAGCCGATGCCCTCGGCGCGGAGCGGCGCCTCGCGGTGGCCACCAGCGCCGTCCGCGACGCCCGGAACCGCGAAGGGTTCCTCGACGCTGTGCAAGGACTCGGCTTCGAGCCACGGCTGCTCACCGGAGAGGAGGAGGCCGCAGCCACCTTCGCGGGGGTCGTCTCCGACCGTCCGGGCGACCACGGCGGCCTCCTCGTCCTCGACATCGGCGGCGGGTCGACCGAGTTCGTCCTCGGTGGCCCGGGCGACGCCGTGGCCTGGTCCCGGTCAATCGACGTCGGCTGCGTCCGCATCACCGAGCGCTTCCTGGATGAGGATCGCATCCCGCCCGAGCGGCTCCGAGCGGCCAGGGAGGCCCTCGACGCCGAGCTCACCGCGGTGCCGGACGACGTCGTCGAACGCACCCGGGAAGCCATCGGCGTGGCCGGCACCGTGACCACCGTGGCCGCCCTCGATCTCGGGCTCGAGGTCTACGACGCCGAGCGCATCCACGGCCACCGGGTCGGCCGCGACCACGTCGACGAGCTGCTCGCCCGGCTCGCGCCGATGAGCCTGGACGAGCGGCGCAAGGCGATGGTGGTCGAGCCGGACCGCGCCCCGGTCATCTGCGCCGGGCTCGTCGTCCTGGCCGCTTCGCTGGAGCGGCTGGGCCTCGACTCGCTCGAGGCCTCCGAGCGCGACATCCTGCACGGCGCCGCGCTCCTCGCCGCGCGCTGACGCCTGCTGGAGAACCAGTGCCCGGGGCGGGAGTCGAACCCGCATGCCTCGCGGCAGCCGGGTTTAAGCCGGCCGTGTCTCGCCGTTCCACCACCCGGGCAGTGAGCCCACCCTAGCGGCCCGCCTCCGCGAGAGACCAGGTTTGGCAAATCCCTTACAGGTGAGGCCCGATGCGGACGATACGATGAGCACGGCAGCCCTTCGGGGATGCCGAACGGGCGCGGGCGGGGATCCCGCGCAGGATGGGAAAGGACTCGCGCGACCGTGTGTGGGATCGCAGGTATCAGCGTTGCCTCTGGGATCGAGCTCGATCTCACGGCGACGGCGCGCCTGCTTCTCGCCGGGCTCGCCGAGCGTGGCCAGGACGCCACCGGCTACGCGTTCCACGGCCCGGACGGCGCCGTCGAGGTCCACAAGGACTCGGTGCGGCTCGCCGCCTTCCTCGAGCACGTCGTCATCCCGAACGAGGCCCGTAACGTGATCCTCCACGTGCGCGACTTCACCAAGGGCCGCCCGGGGCTGAACGACAACAACCACCCCATCCGCTACGGCCAGGTGGTCGGCGTGCACAACGGCCACCTCGACAACGACGACGAGCTCTTCGCCGAGATGGGCAAGGAGCGCTCGACGCCGCACATCAGCGTCGACTCCGAGGCCATCATGATGCTCACCGACGAGCTCGGCGACCTGGGCCCAGCGCTGACGCGCGTCAAGGGCTCGGCGGCGGTGGCCTTGCTCCGCGACGGTGAGCCCGAGCGGTTGTCGCTGGCCAAGCGGGCCTCGCGCACGTTGTTCGTGGGAACGGGCCACGGCGTCACGCTGTTCGCCTCCACCCGCGAGCCGCTGCAGCTTGCGGCCAAGGCGATGGACCGGCGCCTGACGGTGGGCGAGGTCCGGGACGGGACGGCCCTGGAGATCGAGACCGGCCGCATCACCTCGGAGGAGCGGTTCGCGGTCGACCGCCGCTACGTCGGGCGCAAGCTCGTCACGTACCCGCACCTGCCCGAGAAGGCCGCGCTCGTGCGGCTCGCGCTCGCCAGCTTCTAGAGAAGCTACGCAGCGACCGGCACGGGCGGCGTGGCCGACGAGGTCACGAGCCCGTTCTCGGCGGCGATGCAGACCGCCTGGACCATGTTGCGGGCGCCCAGCTTGAGGATGATGCGGTTGCGCTGGGTCTTGACCGTCTCGGCGCCCTTCTGCAGCAGCGCGGCCGACTCGAGCACCGTCAGGCCGGCGGCTGCCGCCCGCAGGACGTCGAGCTCTGCGCGCGTCAGACCGAAGGCCTCCTGGCCCTGCCGGCGCGGCATTCGGCGCACGCGGGACACGCCATTCGTCACGGCCGGGCGCACGACGATCGTCTGCGGCTCGCCCACCAGATGCGGCGGCTCGCCGTTCAGCGGCTCGCAGCGGCGGTGGATCGTGCGGCCCATGGGCCCGTCCACACGGAACGCGCGCACACGCCCGTCCGGGTGGAGATGGCAGGTCAGGTCGTCGCTGGTCACAGGCGCTCCATCGGCAGCCGCGAGCCCGTGGCTGAGGGCGACTCGGGGATCCCTACCGCCAGGTTCCGGCAGGAGCGACCCTCGCGGGGTACCCCGATCGGGGCACGTACGGTCGTCGTTCCGAAGGCGTGAGGCGCTGCAGCGCCGGGAATGCCACCCCCGTCCGCGACCGTTTTCATAGTGTGGCCGTTCGGCCCATTCCCCTTTGATGGAGCACCTGTCCACATGACCCCTGAGACCCGCGATCTGATCATCGTCGGCGGCGGTCCCGCCGCGTACACGGCCGCCCTCTACGCCGCCCGCGCCAACCTGAAGCCCCTGGTCATCGAGGGCTTCCTGCACGGCGGGCAGCTGATGATCACCTCGGACGTCGAGAACTACCCCGGCTTCGTCGACGGCATCCTCGGCCCCGAGATCATGGACCGCTTCCGCAAGCAGGCCGAGCGCTTCGGCACCGAGTTCATCTCCGACAACGTCACCCGCGTCGACTTCTCCGAGCGCCCCTTCCGCGTGTGGGTGGGCGACGACGAGTACCGCGCCCACGCCGTGATCGCGGCCACCGGCGCGAACGCCCGGCAGCTGGGGCTGGAGAGCGAGGCCGCACTGCACGGTCGCGGGGTCTCGTACTGCGCCGTGTGCGACGCCGCCTTCTACCCCGACAAGCGCGTCTTCGTCGTCGGCGGCGGCGACTCGGCCCTCGAGGAGGCCTCCTTCCTGGCCAAGTTCGCCCGCGAGGTCGTGGTCGTCCACCGCCGGAAGGACTTCCGGGCCTCGCAGATCATGCAGGAGTACGCCCGGGCCAAGGAGAACCTGCGCGTCCTCACGCCGTACGTCGTGGAGCACGTGGATGGGATCGACTCCGGCTGCGTCACCGGGCTGCGGCTGCGCAACGTGGAGACGGGCGAGGAGCGCTACGAGCAGGCCGACGGCCTCTTCGTGGCCATCGGGCACGAGCCCGCGACGGAGCTCTTCCTCGACCAGCTCGACCACGACGAGGCGGGCTACCTGGTGACGAAGGACGGCTCGACGGCGACCAACGTCGAGGGCGTCTTCGCCGCCGGCGACGTGGTCGACCACACCTACCGGCAGGCCGTGACCGCCGCCGGGTCGGGCTGTATGGCGGCCCTCGACGCCGAGCGCTGGCTGGCGCACGGACGCGGGCTGGAGGCCGAGGCCGAGGCCATCTCGCCCGAGGCGCACTGGCGCCACGTGGACGCGCCGGTGGCACCGGCGGAGCACGTGTAGGGGCACAGGGGATTCCCAGGATCTTCCCCTAGCATCCCGCCATTCCGCACTTCATCTGCCCCAACTGCGCCGACCGGTCGATCGACTCCGACCGGCTCGAAGGCCTGTCCTACCAGGCCGTCGGCTGCCACAAGTGCGGCTTCGGCTACCTGTTCGAGCTCCTCGAGGACTACTACCCGCACCCCGAGGCCGGGCTCCTGACGACCGACCGCGAGGGGCGGATCCTCTCCGCCGGCCGCGGCGTCTTCGAGCTCACGGGCTACCCGGAGCGCGACCTCATGGGCCGGGACCTGCGCGAGGCGCTGCACCTCGCGCCGGACGGGGGTGACGACCCGGTGGCCACCGTCCTCGAGTGGGGCGTTCGGCAGATGGGCAAGCCCGTCGTCCTGCGGACCCGGGCCGGGTTCGAGAAGCACCTCACGGGCGACTTCTTCCCGGCCTACGACGACGACGGGGGCATGCTCGCCTCCATCGCCCCGCGGACGCCGTGAGGGCACGCGGGGCCGCCCTGGCGGCGGTGCTCGGACTGGTCGTCGCGGCCATCGCCCTCGCCGGGCCGGCCACCGCCGACCAGCGCACGCCTGGTCGCATCTCCTACCGGATCTCGCTCCGCACCGGCGCGCACGGAGTGGTGTGGCGCGGCCGCGAGCACGTCTCGTTCGCCAACACGGGAACGGCGCCCCTGACCCAGGTGTGGCTGCGGCTGTGGGACAACGGCATCGACGGCTGCCAGGCCGCTCCGGCCATGACCGTCTCGCACGTGACGGGCGGCCAGGCGGGCCCGCTCTCGGTGGCCTGCACGGCCCTGCCGGTCAGCCTGCCGCAGCCCCTCGCCCCGGGCGGCCGGGCCGCCCTGTCCTTCGACCTCGTCATCCGGGTCCCCGATCGCAACGACCGCTTCGGCCGCAACGGGCCGGAGGCGCTGCTCGGCAACGCCATCCCGGTCCTGGCCATCCAGGACGCCGACGGCGTGCACCTGCCGCCGTACTCGATCCTGGGCGAGAGCTTCTACTCCCAGATCGCCGACTTCGACGTCACCTTCGACACGCCGTCCTCGATGGCGCTGGCCACGACCGGCGTGCAGCATGGGGCCACGCGGGCCGGCGGCCGAACCGTGCGCCGCTTCCTCGCTCCGCGGGTCCGCGACTTCGCCTGGGCGGCGGGATCGCTGCAGACGGTCACGGCCAGGGCCTCGACCGGCGTGCTTGTGCGCGTGTCCTATCCGAGCGCCGTGCCGCGGAGCGAGGCCCTCAACGCCCTGGCAATCGCCCGCTCGGCCATGGAGCGCTACGCCGACCTGCTCGGGCCCTATCCCTATCCGGAGGTCGACGTCGTCATCGGGACCTTCCTCTCCTTCGGGGGCATGGAGTACCCGGGGCTGGTGATGGCGGTGCCCACCGAGGTGCCGGTCGCCCACGAGCTCGCGCACCAGTGGTGGTACGGCCTGGTCGGCGACGACCAGTACACCGCGCCCTGGCTGGACGAGGCCTTTGCGACATGGACGCAGGGCTGGTTCTCGGGGACGAACGGCACCCTCTGCAGCACCGCCACGTTTCCCTCGCCCGAGGACCGCGTGACGAACGACATGGGCTTCTGGCGCCTTCATCCGCGGGCGTACGGGGCGACCGTGTACCACGAGGGGGCGTGCGCCCTCCAGAGCCTCGACTCGCTCCTGGGGGACTCCGCCTTCACCAGGCTCCTGGGCCGCTACGCCCGCGCCCACCGCTTCGGTTGGTCGACGACGGCCGCCTTCGAGGCCGCTGTCCAGGCCGCCGATCCGGGCACGGACCTGACCCCGTTCTGGGCCGAGCACCGGATCGGCTGAGCATCGTGCGGCGGTCGGCGCTCCTCGACCAGCTCGCCGAACGCCTGGTGGTGCATCGTCTGCCGCATCCGCTCCGGGTGGCCGTCGACGGGCCGGATTGCGCGGGCAAGACGACGCTGGCCGACGAACTGGCGGTCGCGGTGCGCGCGCGGGGGCGGCCCGTGATTCGCGCCTCGATCGACGGGTTCCACCGGCCGCGAGCAGAGCGGTACAGGCAGGGCGCGGACTCGCCCGTGGGGTACTACGAGGACTCATTCGACCTGGCGGCCCTGCGGGAGGTGCTGCTCGAGCCCCTCGGCCCGGGCGGCAGCCGCCGGTACCGCCGCGCCGTGTTCGACTACCGCAGCGACACGCCGCGCACGGAGCCTCCACTCGAGGCACCGGAGGATGCGGTGCTGCTCGTCGACGGCGTCTTCCTGCTCCGGCCCGAGCTGGCGGCGAGCTGGGACGTCCGCCTCTTCGTCTCGGTGGCCTTCGACGAGTGCCTGCGGCGGGCGCTCGACCGCGACACCGCCCTCTTCGGCACCCGCGCGGAGGTGGAGCGCCGCTACCGGAGCCGGTACATCCCCGCGCAGGAGCATTACCTCGCCGCGGTGCGCCCGACGGCAGCCGCCGATCTCGTGATCCGCAACGACGACCCTGCCAGCCCGCGCCTCGAGGAGGGAACCGCCGCCGGCTCGCAGGTGTAGAGGCAGTGTCCACCCGCCTGTGGAGGCTTCCCATGCGCCGCTCGCCCCTCATCGCCGCCCTCGCTCTCGGCGCCCTGGCCGTGCTCGCCGGTCCCGGCCTGGCCGTCGGCCCGCAGCCGGCCGCCGATCAACGGCCTGCGCGCCTGATCGACACCGACGGCACCACCTACGCCGTCAGCCCGGGCCAGACGACGACGATCCGGGCGCTGCAGAAGGGTCACGTGCTCCGGCAGATGCAGCTGGCCGGGACGTACGGCGTGCCGCAGATCACCATCATGGGGACGCATGCCGGGCTCTCCCCGGACGGCCGCACGCTCGTGCTGGCCAAGGTTGACCCGACGGGCGCGGCCACGTCCACGCAGTTCGCCGTGATGCCCACGTCGCTTCAGCAGCCCGCGCGCATCATCACCCTGCGCGGTGACTGGACCTTCGATGCCATCTCGCCGAACGGGCGGGTCATGTACCTGATCCAGCGGTTGCCGGGAGGACGGCTCGAGTCCTACCGCGTGCGGTCGTACGACCTCGCGGCCGCAGCGCCTCAACGCGCACGTCATCGCCGATCGCGACGACCCGCACGGCATGGCCGGCTATCCCGTGTCGCGCGCGGTGAAGGGCAACGGGCGCCTCGTGTTCACGCTCTACGCCAGCCTGGAGGGCACGTCGTTCGTGCACGCCCTGAACGCCGCCAAGGGCACGGCTCACTGCATCGACCTGCCGTGGCACCTGACGGGCGAGGCCTCGGGGTCGCTGTGGAACCTCCACCTTGCGCTCTCGGCCGACCAGCGGTCGCTGCGGGTCATCGGCGCGAATGGGACCGTGGCCCGCGTGGACACGAGGTCCCTCAAGGTGACGCACGCCGTGAAGTCGCCGTAGGTCCTTCGGGCTACGGCCCGGGGCCGTTACGGCCGATAGAACCAGGGTGAGTCTGACCTGGCGCCTCCCGCGCACGTTCCTGTTCGTCCCCCTGCTCAGCGTGGTGATGTTCGGGTTGACCGTGTGGGAGCGCGGCCTGGACACCGGTAGCCATGGTGGAGCGACCGCCCACCGCCTGCAGGCCGGCTCCGCCGCCTTCGTGGCCGACGTGACCACCGGCGCGCCTCCACGCGTGCCGGCGAAGCCCAAGCCCGCGCATCACCACCTCGCTCCGGCGCCGGCGCTTCCGGCCGCGTCGCCCTGGGCCCTGCCGCCCATGATCACCCTCCAGGCGCGGCCCGCGGGGAGCGCTCACCCCGCCCGGCTGCGGAGCGCCGTGCTCGGCAGCCCGCGGCTTCTGCTCGCTCCTGCGGCCCGGCGGGCGGTCACGAGCGGCCAGGTCGCGCCCGGAGCCCTGCTCCTGCTCCTGCACATGCCCCGGGTGAACTCGCCCCTCCTCGTCTTCGCGGCCGCGGGCACCCACCTCCGCGTCCAGGAGACGGCGCTGTGGATGACCCGGCGCGCCCTGCGCGGGCTCGTCGCCCTCCCGCACGCCCAGCAGCCGTCGATCATCTCCTTCCGGCCGATGCACCTGGGGACCATCCTCCGGCGCGCTCCCCACGGCGGCATGCTCGGCGCCCAGGCGGTGGCCATCGCCGAGCGCTACCTCGGCGTGCCGTACGTCTGGGGCGGCGCCAGCCCGCGCACGGGCTTCGACTGCTCGGGCCTGATGATGTTCGTCTACGCCAAGCTCGGCATCTACCTCGACCACTACGCCGCCTTCCAGTACCACGAGGGCACCCCGGTGGCGGTGAAGGACCTCATGCCCGGCGACCTCGTGTTCTTCGAGCCCACCGTCGTCGGCCCGGGGCACGTCGGGATGTACGTGGGCAACGGCCAGTTCATCCAGGCCCCGCACACCGGTGACGTGGTCCGGATCTCGAACCTGGCCTCGATGGCCGGCTCCTACGTCGGCGCGGTCCGGCCCGGGTAGCGGCGCTGCCCCTCGGGGCAGAGCGAGTAGAGGACGCAGTCCAGGCAGCGGGGCGAACGCGAGGTGCAGACCGCCCGCCCGTGGGCGATGAACAGGTGGGTCACGAGCGTCCACGACGGGCGAGGCACGAGCTCCTGGAGAACGCGCTCGACCTTCACCGGATCGGTCTCGTCGGTGAAGCCGAGGCGCCGCGTCAGCCGCCCGGCGTGGGTGTCGACCGCGATCCCCTGCTGGCGGCCGTAGGCGTTGCCCAGGACCACGGCCGCGGTCTTGCGCCCGACGCCGGGCAGGGTTACGAGGTCGTCGAGGCGACGCGGAACCTCGCCGTGGTATCGCTCGGAGGACCGCCGCCGCGGTGCCGCGGATGGCGCGGGCCTTCTGGTTGTGGAAGCCGGTGGCGAAGATCAGGCGGGCCACGTCGTCCTGGTCGGCCGCAGCCAGCTCCTCCGGCCCGGGGTAGCGCGCGAAGAGGGCGGGCGTGACCTGCGTTCACGCGCTCGTCCGTCGTCTGGGCCGAGAGCATGGTGGCCACGAGCAGCTCCCACGGGGTGCGGAACTGAAGCGAGGTGTGGGCGTCCGGGTACGCCGCGCGCAGCCGGCGGAGGACGGCGCGCATGCGTGCGCGCGGCGGGGACGCGACGGTGGGACTGGTCACGCCGGGCCGTCGAGCAGCCGGGGACCGGCGCACGTCCGGTCCAGGGCGCCGCAGTCCGAGCACACGCGGCCCGGGCCGGGGGGCGAAGTCGGAGATGCGCAGGCGCTCGATCGCGGCGCGGATCTCGCCGGCCAGCGCGGGCTCGTCCGCCGCAGTGAAGCGCTCGGCGTGGACCGCGTCAGCAGCTTCGAGGAACGCGAACGCCACCTCGACCGCCGGCGCCCCGGCGCGGAGAACGGCCAGGGCGTAGACCGCGAGCTGGAGGCGGTACTCCTCGGCCACGACCTCGGTGGGCGGGCGGCCGAAGAGCGCGGTGGTCTTGTAGTCGACCACCACGGCCGTCCCGTCGGGCTCGTAGCCGAAGGCGTCGAAGCGGCCGCGGAAGACGACGCCGTCCTCGACGAAGGCGAAGGCCAGCTCCCGCCTCAGACCCTCGAGGGCCGCCACCCGGGCGGCCAGGGCAGAGCCGGCGAAGCGCTCGACGAAGGAGCGGATGAGGGCCAGCTCGTCCTCGGTCGGCGGCACTGCGTAGCGCCCCTCGAGCGAGGCTTCCGGCCCCTGCTCGAGGAGCACGTGGACCGCGTCGCCGATGTCCCGCGCCGCCAGGCCGCCGGTTCCGTTGCCGGCGGCGCGGTCGACGGGTGCGAGTCCCAGCATCCGCTCGGCGAAGTACCGGTGCGGGCAGCGCTCGTGCAGGGCCACGGCGGTGAACGAGAGCCGGCCCGGGACGTGGCGCGGCGCGGCCGGGAGCGGGGCCAGCGGCGCGAGCTCGGCCACCGGGCGGCTCTCCTCGGCCACGGGCGCCGCCTCGGCGGCGGTGAACAGGTCGAGCTGCTCCGGCGCCTCGGGCGCCTCCTCGGCGGTCGCCGGAACCGCTTCCTCCCCCACGCGCCGCACGTGCACGAGGACGCGGCCGCCGGCCTCGAGCTCGTGCGTCTGCGGCTCGCCCGAGGGGATGCGCTCGGCGTCGACGCCCAGGCCGTCGAGGATGAAGCGCAGGGGCGAGTCGTCCCGCCCGACCACGCCCGAGATGATCAGCCGGTCGGCCGCGCGGGTCATGGCCACGTAGATCACCCGCCGCAGCTCGGCGTCGTCGGCCTCCTGCTCGGCCGCCCACACGGCCTCGTAGGCGGCGGGATCGTGCGAGGCCGCCGACGGTGTCGGGGACGCGGAAGGCGAAGCGCCCGTCGGGGAGGGCGATGATGTCCTCCTTCGTGCGCGGCATGGCCCGGCCGCAGTCGGCCACCACCACGACCGGGAACTCGAGCCCCTTGGCCCCGTGGATGGTCATCAGCCGGACCGCGTCGCCGCCTTCCTCCTCGATCGTGGGCGCCTCGCCCTCGCGGGCGCCCGCCGCGGCCTGGGCGTCGGCGAAGGCCAGGAAGCCCGCCAGGTCCGGCCCGCGCAGGGCCTCGTACTCGCGCGCGAGGCGCACGAGCTTGCGCACGTTGGCGTAGCGGCGGCGCCCGTCGCGCTGGGCCAGGCAGGCCAGGTCGTAGTCGTGGTCGGCCACCACGCGCTCGAGCAGGGCCTCCAGCCCGAGCTCCGCCGCGGCGGCCACGAGCCGGTCGTAGCGCTGCCGGAAGGCGCGGACGAGGTTGAGGTCGCGCTCGCCCAGCCTGTCGGGCAGTGTCCGCTCGATGCCGTGGAAGATCCCCGCCCGGGCGGCGCGGCGGATGTGCCACAGCCCGTCGTTGGAGACGCCCACCAGCGGCGAGGCGAGGACGGTGAGCAGCGCCCGGTCGTCGTAGCGGTTGCGCAGCAGGCGCAGGTAGGCCAGGAGGTCGACCACCTGCTGGCGGCCGTAGTAGCCGCCGCCGACGGTGCGGTGCGTCTCGAGGCCCGCGGCGCGGAGCGCGTCCTCGTACAGCTCGGCGTCCGTGGCGGCGCGCAGGAGGACGACGACGTCCCCCGCCCGGTGCTCGCCGGCGGCCAGGACGGCCTGGACGCGCTCGGCCACGAGCGCGGCCTCGGTCTGGCGGGCCGCCTCCACCCCGCCCTCGCCGGCCAGGGCCACGCACAGCTCGACCGGATCCTCGAACTCGGGACCCTCGAAGCGCTTGGAGGGCTCGAGGGCGCGGTAGTCGTCGCCGAAGACCTCCTCGAAGAGGCCGTTGACCACGGCCAGGACGCCGCCGCGGGAGCGGTAGTTGTCGCGCAGGGCGACGTGCTCGGGCGCGGCCTGGCGCCGCTCGAGGAAGACGCCGACGTCGGCGTGGCGGAAGCGGTAGATCGACTGGAACTCGTCGCCGACGTAGAACTGCTCCGCGTCGGGCGCCGCCACCAGGTCGACGAGGTCGCACTGGAGGCGGTTCGTGTCCTGGAACTCGTCCACCAGGACGTGCCGGAAGCGCTCGCGCACGGCCGTGCGCACCGCCTCGTCGTGCCGGAGCAGGTCGCGGGCGCGCAGCTCGAGGTCGGCGAAGTCGAGCGCGCCCTCGGCGTCCTTGGCCGCGGTGTAGGCCTCGTCGAAGCGGGCCAGGAGGTCGACCAGCCGGCCGTGCTGGCGGGCGGCGACGGACTCGAGGGCGTCGCGGGCCAGGGCGGCGCGGGCCGCCTCGTAGCCCTCCGTGCCGGGTGGGGCGTGGCGCAGGCGAACGGAGTCGAGGTCGATGAGCTGGACCGGGTCGCCGCCCGCCTGGCACAGGCTCTGCAGCCGGGCGGCGCGCTCGAGGTTCTCGGCCGCCCGGCGGCCCTCGACGCCTTCCAGGAGGCGGACGACCGCCTCGGCCTCGGCCTCCGCCGCCGCCAGCGAGCCGGCAAGGTCGGGCGCCTCGGGGCCCGCCGGGGCGAGCCCGCGGCCGGTGGCCCGCAGGCGCTCGTGGGCCGTGGTGAGCATGCTGCGCAGGCGATCGCCGCCGTAGGCCACGAGCAGGTCCAGGGCCTCGTCCGGCTGCTCCTCCACGGCGCGCTCGAGGGCCTGGTCGAAGGCCTCGGCGGCCACGATGCGGGCACTCGCCTCGTCCAGCACGCGGAACGCCGGGTCGACGCCGGCGGCGAAGGCGTGCTCCCGCAGGAGGCGGGCACAGAAGCCGTGGATGGTCGAGATCTCCGCCCGCTCCGCCAGGCGGGCGAACTCCTCGCCGGCGGCCGCCAGGCGGGCGCGCACGCGGGCCACGAGCTGGTCGGCGGCCCGCTGGGTGAACGTGACGACGAGCAGCCGCTCGGGGTCGAGGCCGCCCTCGATGGCCAGGGCCACCCGCTCCACGAGCACCGTCGTCTTGCCTGTCCCCGCGCCCGCGGAGACGAACACGACGCCGCGGCCCTCGATGGCCCGGCGCTGGTCGGAGGTCAGCGTGGCGCTCATCCCCGGGCCACCCGGCAGATCGGCCAGGCGTCGCACCAGGAGGGGCACGAGCCCTGGCGCGGGTCGTGCCGGATGTCTCCGCGGCGGATCCTGCGCACCGAGCCGCGGGCGTCGTCGCGGGCCCGCTCGATGGCGCCCCAGAACGCGTCCTCGTCGAGGTAGTCGTTGTCCGCGAAGCCGGCGGCGCCGTCCTCCCGCGCCTCGGCCCGCACGATGCCCCGCGCCTGGCCGCCGCGCAGCGGGCGGTACAGCCCGCCCACCGGCTCGAGGCCCAGCAGGTCGCGCAGGGCCAGGATGTAGAGCGGCAGCTGGAGCTTGCGCTCGCGCTCGATCTGGACCGCGCTCTCGGCCCGCCGGGAGTACTTGTAGTCGTGCACGAGCCCGCGGGCGGCCAGCGGGTCGCGGTCGACGCGGTCGATGCGGCCGCTGACGGCGAAGTCGTCGATGACCAGGCCCCGCTGGAGGTGCGGCGCCGAGCGCTCGTTGCCGAACGAGACCTCGAGGTCGCGCGGCACCAGGCGGTGGTCGAGGGCGATCTCCGAGCGGAGGAAGGCCTCCAGGTCGCGCTCCAGCGTGCGGCCCAGCTCGCGCATCTCCAGCGAGTCGGGCGGCAGGCTCTGGCCGGCCATGCTCTCGGCGATGGCCTCGTGCAGCAGGGGCACGGCGCGGTCGAGGTCGCCGGCCTCGAGGACGTCCTTGCCGATGCGCGCCGGCAGGCGGGAGAAGAAGCGCTGGAGGGTGGTGTGGGCCACGCTGCCCGCGCATGCGGGCGTCGACCTCGCGGTCGATGTCACGGGGATCGAGCACGCGCTCGACGAACCAGCGCTGCGAGCACTCGGCGAAGACCTCGAGGTCGGTCACCCGGAAGCGGTCGCGGGCCGCGAGGACCTCGACCAGGGTTCGGTCGCTGAGGCGCGTGGGCCGCGAGAGGGCCCGGCACGCGCGGTCGAGGCGGCGCTCGGCGCCGGGCGCGAGCCCGCGCGCCAGACGGCGGCCGAGCAGGGGCTCCCGCCCGGCCAGCGCGGCCACCGAGCGCATGCGCTCCCGCGCGGAGGGGGCGCTCTCGAGGGGATACGTGGTCTCGGCCAGCCCGCGGCGCACCGGCAGCGGGCAGCCGTCGCCCAGCACGCGGCGGACCTCTTCCCAGAACGGCGAGGGCTCGCGCGGCGTCCCGTCGTCGCCCACGGCCTGGCGCAGCAGGACGAGCGTGCGCCGGGCCCGCGTGACGGCGGTGTAGAAGAGGTAGCGCTCACGGGCCAGGGCGTCGGCGCGCCGCAGCTCGAGGCCGTGCTCGGCCAGGAGGCCGCGCACGTCGTCGGGCACGAAGGCGTCGGTGCGGCCGCGGCCGGGCAGGCGGCCCTCCTCGAGGCCGGCCACGATGACGACCTCGGCCGCATGGGTGCGGGCGCGGCGCAGGCTGACGACGCGCACGCGTCCCGAGCGGCGATCGTCGCCCACGCGGACGGTCAGGCCCTCGAGGGCGCGCACGAGCTCGTGCTCGTCGGGCGGCTGCGCCAGGCCGGCCAGCCCTTCGAGGGCGCGGTCGACCGCCCGCCAGGCACGGATCTGGACGGCGGCCTCACCCTCCTCGCGAACCCGGGCGCCGAGCCCGAAGGCCGCCGGGGCGGCACGGTCGAGCACCAGGCGCAGGCCGTCCAGCGGTCGCTCCGCCGCGCGGAGGGTCTCCACCGCCTCCACGGCCTGGCCGGTGAGCTCCCGCAGCAGCTCATAGCTCTCGTCCCCGCGATGCCGCCCGCGGCCCCGGATCCGGCCCTCCCAGGCATCGACCGTCGAGCGGCGCAGGCCGCTGGCCGGCGAGCGCAGCCAGGCGAAGAGGGCGTCGCGGTCGCCGCCCAGCCAGGCGAAGCGGCACAGGGCCAGCAGGGCGTGACCAAAGGCGGTGCGCCCGAGCGGCACCCGGGCGTCGAGCGCGTACGGCACCTCGAGCGCGGCCAGCGCCCGCTCGAGTGCGCCGCGGGCCGCCTCGGCGGTCGGGAGCACGACCAGGATCTCGTCGGCGGGGACGCCCGAGCGCAGCAGGGTGGCCACCTCCGAGGCGATGGCGTCGGCCTCGCCCTGGGCCCCCGCGGCCTCGAGCAGGACGACGCCCCCGTCGAGAGGCACGGGCTCGGCTGCCGGCCTCTCGGCGAACAGCCCTCGCTCCAGGGCGAGCAGGCTCTCGCGCGCGGCGTAGCGGCCGGGCGGAAGCTCGTCCACCGAGGCGGCCCGGGCGGCGAGCCGCTCGAACGAGTCGCGCAGGGCGGCGAAGGCCAGGCGGCCGGGCTCGTAGGGCAGGGCCACGAGCACACCCGCCCGGGCGGCGATGGCCTCGACCAGGTCGAGCTGGGCAGCGGTCAGCTGCTCGAAGCCGTAGACGAGAAGCGGGTCGGCGTCCCAGGCGGCCAGCTCGGAGCCCGCCCGCCGCCCGGCCCGGGCGAGGGCGGTGCCGCGGTCGTCGAGCCCTTCGCGGTCCAGCGCCTCATGCCAGCGGTCGTACAGGCCGGCGATCTCGGCCAGAGCCGGTGTCGTGGCGGAGCCGGCCCGCAGCGCCCGGGTGGCGGCCTCGGCGTCGGCGCCCGAGGCCGCGCACTCCTCGGCGAAGCGCCCGAAGGCGCCCGCGAAGCCGGCGAACCGGGCCGAGCCGGCCAGCCGCTCGAGCGAGGCCTCGGCCGCCACCCGGCGCAGGAGCGTGGCCCGCACCGGCTCCGGCGGCACACGGGCAGCCTCGCCCAGGCGGGCGGCCACGACGTCGCCCAGCTCCTCGAAGGTGAGCACGCGCCCGCCGAGCAGGCCGCCGGCCCGCGCGGCCAGCTCGCGCTCCATGGCCGCCACCTGGGGCGCGTCGGGAACCACCAGCACCGGCTCCTCCCCCCGGGCCAGGGCGTCCAGGAAGCGGTCGGCGAGGACGCCGATCTTGCCGCTTCGGGCGGCGCCGACGAGGAGGTGGAGCGGCATCGCCCCAGTGTAAGAACTCATTTCAGAATGACCCTGACCGCGCTGGCACGAGGCTCACAGGAACAGGTCCGACTGAACGTCTAAGCTCGCCCCGTGCCGAACACCGGCGGGATCGACCTGGGCGGCACGAAGATCCAGGCAGTGGTGCGGGGGCGGCGCTCGGCCGTTCTTGGCCAGGCGCGTGTCCAGACGCCGCGCGAGGGCGACCCGAAGGCCGTCATCGACGCCGTCGGCACCGCCCTCGAGGCCGCGTGCGTGGCGGCCGGCTGCGAGCCGGCCTCGCTGGAGGGCGTCGGCGTGGGCGCGCCCGGGCCGATCGATCCCGAGACGTGGCGTGCTCGAGGAGGCGCCCAACCTGGCGGGGTTCGACAAGCCGTTTCCGCTCGCCGCGCGCATCGCGAAGCGCACCGGCGTCTCGCGTGTGGTCCTGGGCAACGACGTGACCGTGGCCATCACCGCCGAGTACGCCCTGGGCGCGGGCCGTGGGCGCGACAGCGTCCTCGGCGTGTGGGTGGGAACCGGCATCGGCGGCGGCCTGATCCTGCACGGCCGGCCCGTGGGCCGGCCGCGGCGCAGCGGGCGAGATCGGGCACACCGTGATCAAGCGCGGCGGCGCGCGCTGCTTCTGCGGCCGCCAGGGCTGTCTCGAGGCCTACGCCGGCCGCAAGGCCATGGAGGCGCGCGCCCGGCACGAGTACGAGCAGGGCCGCCACACGGACCTGTTCCAGATCCAGAAGGACAAGGGGCGGCCGGTCCTGACCTCCGGCGTGTGGGCCGAGGCCGTGTCGCGCGGCGACGGCCTGGCCATGGACCTCATCGAGCGGCAGGTGCGAGCCCTCGGGGTCGGCATCGGCTCGGTCCAGAACCTCCTCGACGTCGAGCTCGTGATCATCGGCGGCGGCATGGGCGACCGGTTCGGGGCGCCCTACATCGCGCGCATCGTCGAGGAGATGCGCCCGCACCTGCTACAGGCCGACAACCCGCCCAAGGTCGTCGGGACCGAGCTCGGTGACCTCGGAGGGGCGCTCGGGGCGTCGCTCCTGGTCGAGCCCGTGCGCACCCGCGCCTCAGCCCGCAAGGCCTCGGCCTCAAAGAGCTAGGAGCTCTCCTCGAGCTGCGGCGGCGGCGAGGCCTGGATCTGCGCCTCGGCGAGGACGTTCACCTTCTCCAGCCCGTCGGTGAAGGCGTAGTTGATCTTGATGTACGGCTCCCACTTGTCGGGCACCGCGTCCTCCGGGAAGATCGCCTCCACCGGGCACTCGGGCTCGCAGGCACCGCAGTCGATGCACTCGTCGGGGTCGATGACGAGCATGCGGTCGACCTCGTGAATGCAGTCGACCGGGCACACGTCGATGCACGACTTGTCCTTCAGGTCGATGCAGGGCTCGGTGATGATGTACGTCATCGTCGGTGGGCCTCGTGAGGACGGGCCGCGCCCGCCGCCTCGGTGCCGCCGAAGCGTACCGCGTGCCCCCGCGGCGTTCGTCAACTCCCGGTGATGCCGCGCCAGGCCCGGAGCCAGTGGCTGAAGTACGGCGGGCGGGCGGCGAAGCGCACGGACTCGAGGTTCTCGTCATCCGTCTTCAGGGCCGCGCAGCCCCGGCGCCCGAGGAACGGGCACGACCGCGGATTGACCGGGGTCAGGCCGGTGGCCGCGCCCAGCGCCGCCTGTGGACGCGGAGCGATGGCGTAGCTCAGGAAGCGGTATGCGCACACCGGATGGGTGGCCGTGGCGCTGATGGCCAGCGCCTCCACGCTCCCCGCGACGCCGTCGTGCGGCACCGACGCCGCCACCCCCGGCACGTCCTCGGCGACGCGGGCCGGCCCCAGGGCGACCTGCACCCGGCCGTCGCGCATGAGGGCTTCGAGCTCGGCCACCGAGCTCGTGTAGCGGCGGACGAAGGGATGCTGCCGCCGCAGGAGCTCCGCCGCCGCGGTGATCTGGGCCGGCGTCAGGGCGAAGGGGCTCGGGAACCCCAGGTAGATGGCCGCGTCGGCCAGGTCGTACGGGGAGTCCGGCATGGCCAGCCGGCGCCCGTTCGTGGGCGCGTACACCGGGCGGGCACTCCGCCGGGTCACGGCGGGGAAGGCCTGCTGCACGGTCAGGAGGACGTCGGCCGACCACAGGTACGGCACCGCGTCGTGCTCCCCGTTGGCGCCGGTCACCGTCTGCTGGAGCCGGGAGTCGAGGTTGCCCCAGCCGGCGACGTGGGCATCGTCCACGGCGCCCACGAGCCCCCGGCGGACGAGGTCGTCCACCGAGACGGCCGGAAGGGCGAGCACGTCGGTGCCGGCCGGGTCCGCGGTCAGGGAGCGGGCGGCCGCGGCGGCGTCGGACACCGTGCGCACGCGCACGGCACAGCCCGTCCTGCGCGCGAAGCCCTGCGTCACGCTGGGCGCGAGGGCTCCGCGGACGGCGAGGATCGCCAGGGCGCCCTCGCCGTGCTCCCCCGTGGTCAGCGCGACGGTGACGGGACCGCTGGTCGTGACGCTCGACGACCCGCTCTCCCCGCAGGCCGCGACGAGCACGGCGAGGGCGGCGAGCGCAGCCGCGGCGAGCGCTCTCACACGTCGGCCAGAACGCCGTCGAGGATGTCGAGCCCGTCGCGCAGATCCTCGTCGCGTCGGCCACCAGCGGCACGAGGATGCGGATGACGTTCGAGTAGATGCCGGCGGCCATCAGCAGGAGGCCGCGCTCGCGCGCGAGCTCGACGACGCGCGCCGCGGCGGCCGCGGCCGGCTCCTTGCTCGCGCGGTCCTTGACGAGCTCGATGCCGATCATCGGGCCCGAGGCCGCGCACGTCGCCGATGACGCGGGCGCCGGGCGGCGATCTCGTCGCAGCCGGCCGCGGATGATGCTCGCCGATCTCGCGCGCGCGCGCCAGGAAGGCCGGGTCGGCGACCTGGTCGAGCGCCACGAGCGCCGGCGACGCACGAGAGCGGGTTGCCGCCGAACGTGCCGCCGAGCCCGCCGACGTGCGGGCGCGTCCATGATCTCGGCGCGGCCGGAGACGCCGGCCAGCGGCAGGCCGCCGCCGAGGCTCTTGCCCCACACGACGAGGTCGGGCTCGACGCCCGGCGAAGTGGTCGACCGCGAGCACCGTGCCGGTGCGGCCCATGCCGGTCTGCACCTCGTCGTCGATGTAGACGATCCCGTGCTCGCGGCAGATGCTCGATGAGGCCCTCGACGAAGCCCGGCGTGGCGGGCAGGAACCCGCCCTCGCCCTGCACCGGCTCGTAGATCATCGCCGCCACCGACTCGCGGGTCGACCTGGCTCTTGAACAGCTTGCGCACGGAGGCGAGCGCCTCGGCGGTGCCGATCCCGCGGTAGGGCCACGGCGCCGCGGCGCGGTAGACCTCGGGCGCGAACGGCCCGAAGCCCTTCTTGTACGGCATCACCTTCGAGGTCAGCGTCATGCGTCAGCAGCGTGCGGCCGTGGAACGCCTGGTCGAAGCAGACGACCGCGTCGCGGCCGGTCGCGTAGCGGGCGATCTTGACCGCGTTCTCGACCGCCTCGGCGCCGGAGTTCACGAGCATGGCCTTCGTCGCGAACGACGCCCGGGTGCAGCTCGCAGAGGCGGCGGCAGACCTCGATGTACGGCTCGTACATGCCCGACCGAGAAGCACTGGTGCAGGTAGCGCTCGGCCTGCTCGCGTGACGGCGCGACCACGGCCTCCGGCGTGTGGCCGCCGTTCAGCGTGCCGATGCCGCCGACGAAGTCGATGTACTCGCGCCCGTCGACGTCGCGGATGCGCGCGCCGTGCGCGGAGCTCACGACGAGCGGCGACGTCGCCACCCGCGCGGCCACGCAGCGCGCGCGCGCTCGGCGACGACGCGGTCGGTCTCGGTGCGGGTCGTGTCGCTCGACGGCCATGCGGTCGCTCCTCGTGGGGCGGAGGGACGATCAGTGGATGGGCGCGCGCCGGGACGTGTCCAACGTGGACAAAAGCCCTGGACCGGCGATGCGTAGGCTCAGCCGGCGTTCACGAGCGTACGAGCAGTCGAGGAGGGGGTCGGATGGCGATCGAGGCGAGCGAGCACGTCGAGCTGCAGCGCAAGGCGCAAGGAGCATCTCTGGCTGCACTTCTCGGCCATGGGCGTCTACCGCGACCGCGACATCCCGATCATCGAGCGCGGCGAGGGCCCGTACCTGTTCGACACGCACGGCCGGCGCTACCTCGACATGCTCGCGCGGCCTCTTCACCGTCCAGATCGGCTACTCGCACGGCGAGGAGCTCGGCCAGGTGGCGCCGAGCAGATGCGCCAGCTGCCGTTCTACACCAACTGGACGTACGCGCACCCGCCGGCCATCGAGCTCGCCGACCAGCTCGCCGAGCTGACGCCGCCGAGCATCAACCGCGCTCGTTCTTCGTCTCGGGCGGCTCGCGAGGCCGTCGAGGCGGCCTGGAAGCTCGCCCGCCAGTACCACGCAGCACCGCGGCGAGCCGATGCGGCGCAAGGTGATCGCCCGCAAGCTCGCCTACCACGGCACCACGATGGGCGCGCTCTCGATCACGGGCATCACGTCCATCCGCACGCCCGTTCGAGCCGCTGATCGCCGGCGTGCGGCACGTGGCGAACACGAACCGCTACCGCTGCAAGTACTGCGCGGACCAGGACGAGTGCACGCTCGGCGTGCGCCGACGAGGTGGCCGAGACGATCGAGTTCGAGGGCCCCGAGACCGTCGCCATGGTGATCATGGAGCCCGTCCAGAACTCGGGCGGGACGCTTCACGCCGCACCCCGACTACCACCGGCGCGTGCGCGAGATCTGCGACCACTACGGCGTCCTGCAGGTCGCCGACGAGGTGATCTGCGGCGTTCGGGCGGCTCGGCGAGTGGTTCGGCGCCATGCGCTACGACTACGAGCCCGACCTCATCACGTGCGCCAAGGGCCTCACGAGCGGCTACCAGCCGCTCGGCGCGGTGCTGATCTCCGACCGCGTGGCCGAGCCGTTCCTGGCGCGGCGAGTACTGGATGCACGGCATCACCTTCGGCGGCCACCCGGTGGCGACGGCGGTCGGCGCTGCGCAACCTCGAGATCATGGAGCGCGAGGACGTCGCTCGCGCAACGTGCGCGCCAACGAGGCGTACTTCCACGACGCAGCTCGTCGGCCTGCAGGTCGCGCCACGCCATCGTCGGCGACGTGCGCGGGGCGGGCTACTTCAAGTCGCTCGAGCTCGTGCAAGCGACAAGGCCACGCGCGAGACGTTCTAGCGCGCGGAGTGCGCACACGCTCCTGCGCGAGTTCCTCTCGCCCCAGCTGTTCGAGGCGGGCCTGATCTGCCGCGCGGACGACCGCGGCGACCCCGTGATCCAGCTCTCGCCGCCGCTGATCGGCACGCGCGAGCACATCGACGAGGCCGTGGCCATCCTCGACCGGGTCCTGAGCCTGGCCGAGGACCGCATGCGCCTGGGCTGACGCCGCCGTGCTCACGATCGGAGAGCTGGTCGCCCAACCCGGGCTCGGGCTCGAGATCGTGGCCGGCGCGGAGGGAGCCGGGCGGCGCGTGCGCTGGCTCTCCTCCACCGAGCTCGTGGACCCGACGCCCTGGCTGAAGGGCGGCGAGCTCATGCTCACCACGGGGCTCGCGCTGCATGACGAGGCGTCCTGCACGCGCTTCGCCGCGAACCTGGACGGCGTCGGCTGCGCCGGCATCGGCTTCGCCCTCGGCCTCGGGCACGACGAGGTGCCGGCCGCCCTGCGGGAGGCGGCGGACAGGTGCGGCCTCCCCATCTTCACGATCCCCTACGAGGTGCCGTACGTGGCCGTGACCGAGGTGGCCATGACGCGCCTCGTCAACGAGCAGGCGGCCGCCCACCGTCGCGCCCTCGACGTGCACGAGCGGCTGACGGCGCTCGTCCTGGCCGAGCGCGGCCTCGAGGCCATGCTCGCCGAGGCTGCGCAGCTCACCGGCTTCGGGCTCGTGCTGCGTGACAGCGCCGGCCACGTCTTGGCCCGCGCGCCCGGCCCCGACGGGATGGCCCGGCAGGCCGACGCGGCTCGAGGTCGGGTCGAACGGCGAGCGCGGGGCCACGCTCGAGGTACAGGGCGCGAGCGCGCCCCTCGACGAGGGCTCCCTCGTGCTCCTGGGCCACGTGCGCACGGTGCTGGCCCTCGAGCTCCTCAAGCGCCAGGCGGTGCTCGAGACCGAGCGCCGGCTGGCCGGCGATCTCATCGACGAGCTGCTCGACGGCAGCCTGCCCGAGCGCGAGCTCGAGCGGCAGATCCGCGTCTTCGGGCTCGGCGAGCGGCCGCTCACGTTCGCCCTCGTGCGCGGTCGCGGGGTGGCGCCGGACGTGCTCCACCGGCGGACGGCCGACGCCCTGGGCGAGACCGGGCGCCTGGGCATCGCCGCGCCCCGCGACGGCGGTGTCTGCGTGCTCCTCGAGGCCACCTCGCCGGCGGATGCCCGCACGGCGGCGGAGAGCCTCCTCGACGCGCTCGACGGCGACGGCGCGGCCGACCTCTCCTGCGGGGTGGGCGAGCCCCGCACCCGGGCGGCCGACCTCCGCCGGGCCTACGACGAGGCCGTGTACGCCCTCGAGTCGCGGGCCGCGATGCCGGCGCCCGGCTCCCGGGTGGGAACGCCGGCGGACCTCGGCTCGCTCCGCCTCATCCTCGCCCTCCAGGACCCGCGGGGCGTGGAGCTCTTCTGCGACGCCGTCCTGGGGCCGCTCGAGGCGCACGACCGGGCGAGCCACTCACACCTGTGCCGGTCGCTCGAGGCCTACATCGAGGCCAACGGCCGCTGGGCCGACGCCGCGGCGCGCCTGTTCGTGCACCGCCACACGCTGCGCTACCGGATCGGGCGGATCGAGGAGCTCACCGGCCGCGACCTGACGAACGCCCAGGACCGGCTCGAGTTCTGGCTGGCCCTGAAGGCCCGGGAGGTCGGGGCCCGCCGGCCGTCGGCGGCTAGCTCGTGATGGCAGCGCGGACGCGCTGCAGGGCCAGGCGGAGATGCTGCTCGGGCACGTGCGGGTTGAACAGCGGGCTTCGCATCGGGCTCGAGAGCAGGCGGTCGAGCAGGGCGATGCTGGCCGGGTGGACCTTCACCCGCTCCTGGGCGAGCAGGAAGGCCACGGCCAGGACCTCGTCGCCGTAGGCCAGGACGCGTGCCGGCAGCGGCGAGGCGGTGATGCTGCGGGGCTCCAGCTCGGCCGCCTCGAGCACGAGCCGGCTGAGCGAGCGCGAGAGCCGGCGGCGGCGCTCGAGGGTCGACAGGCGGCGCGCGGCATTGGCCACGGCCGGGATGGCATAGGCCGACCGCTGGCCGACGAGGCGAGCGACCAGCGCGGAGCGGTCGCTTCGGGCCGTGACGGCCACGTAGATGCCGGCCAGGGCGCCGGCCAGCGCGGGCACCACGAGGGTGAGGTGGCCGAGGGCGGCGGCGGCGAGGCCGCCGAGGACGGCGCACCCGGCCAGAGCCAGTCCCTCGCGGACCCGTCCCGACAGGCGCGACAGCGCCGCCTCGGCGGCGTGCGGGTCGACGGCGACCTCGTCGAGGATGCTGAAGCCACGGGACATGCGCACAGGTATCGGCAGGTTAGAGCCGATCCTGCAGCCGGCCGTCACTCGTTCCGAAGGCGTCTCAGGCGTTCCGAAGGCGGAAGACCACGAGCTCGCGCCGGCCCCAGGTCGTCACGGCGACATCCGGCCCGACGGCGATGGGAGCAGCGAACGCGGGTGACCCGATCGGCAGGTCGGCCAGGCGGCTGCCGTCAGTCGTCCGGTAGATGCGCAGGCGGCCGATGCCCGTCGCCACCAGCACCACGTTGTTCGCGACGGTGGGCGCCGAGGACAGCGTGCCGCCGAGCGGCTTGGTCCAGATCCGCGTGAGGTGGCAGCCGCGCAGGCGCAGGGCCGAGAGGCCGGGCGGCACGCCCCGGTAGCCCTGCGTCGTTGTCACGAACAGGGTCTGCGTCCGGGGGTCCCAGGCAGGGAGCCCGTAGAGCCCGGCCGGGAAAGCCAGCTGCATGCGCTGGCGCAGCCGGCGCAGGTCGCTCCGCGACCACAGGTACAGCGAGCCGTTCTTGTTGAGTGCGGCCACGAGCGGGCCGCAGCTCTTCGACTGGAAGAGGAGCGGCGTGGCCCCGAAGTCGTAGTCCCCCGCACCGGGGACGCCCGGGGCATGGGTGCCCTGGATGCGGTGCAGGTCGGGGCCGAGCTCGACCACCGACTCGGCGTCGTCGAATGCCTCGCCCGCGACATCGATGGAGTTGCCCGTGGCCACCCACACGTGGCCGTTCGCGGGGTCGATCGACGCCCCACCCCAGCCCCAGATCCCGCCGCCGCCGTCCACTCCCGGGACCGGCACGGCATCCCACTCGGTGACGGCCTTCGTGTCGACGTTCACCGCGACCACACGGCCCTTGTACGGCGGCCGGTCGCAGAACGAAGCGGTCGCCTCGTACACGGTCGCCCCGCGCTGGGCCAGCGCCCCCCACACGTGCTCGCGCGCGGGGTTGAAGGACAGGGTCACGGGCCAGCCGGGGAGCACGGCCCCGGTGCGCACGTCGAGGGCCACGAGGGTGTTGGCCGCGGCCACGAATACGGCGTGGCGGGTGGCGTCGTACGTCGGCGAGCCCGTGATCCCGAACGTCCCGCCGGGAAGCTGCGGACAGGTCGTCTGCGTGACGCCGAGCTCGGCCCGCCACACCACGGCGCCGGTGGCGGCGGCCACGGCCGTGACCCGGCCACTCTCGCTCGCCGCGATGTAGAGGTTGCGCGTGGGACCGCCCGGCGCCGCGGCGACCTCCAGGGGCTGCGCGTCGGACACCCCGCCGAGGGGCCGCCGGTAGGCCACGTGCAAGCTCCCCACCCTCGCCGCCGTGAGCTTCGACGTGTTGGCCAGCCCGGTGCGGGCCGGGCCATTGCCCCACGTCCACCAGTCCGCGCGGGCACCGGCCGCCGTCGCGGCCGAGACGGCCGCGAGGACGATCGCGAACAGGCAGAAGCGGCGAAGCACCAGATGGAACTCCCTGGTCGAGCGCGGACCCCGGCGCCGGAGTCTAGAGACGGGAGCGGATCGAAGCCTCGGTCCATCGAGTCGCGTGACCGCCGGGGGCCTGTCGGGCGCGGCCGAGGCGCCGCCGACAGGTCATCCGGCCCTCGCGAATCGGTGGACCGAGGCTCAAGACGGCAGTGGGCGGGAGACGAAGACGAGGAGTCCTCGAGGGACCACGAGGGCGACGCCCAGCGATGATCCCGCCCTCGCCACGCCCACCGAGCCCGTCGTCAGCGACGGCTGGTAGCGCTCCGAGAGCAGACGCGCGACGTGGAACCAGCCGAAGAAGTGGCGCTGCATGGCCACCGCGGCCCCGTCGTCGTCGCGGTAGGCCACGAGGGGGCGCCCGTGGTCGAAGCCGATGACAGACGGCGCCGTGGCGCCGTCGCCGCCGGCCCGCAGCATGTGCCAGCGGCCGGCGCCGCGGCGCTCGGAGATGGACATCCCTCGCTGCCCGAACGCCAGGCCCGAGGCCACGGCCACCTCGCGCCCGCCCGGGCCGAAGGCGATGGCGGCCTGGGCGGCGGTCGCCGGCACGGTCCCCACGCGCAGGGAGGGATGGCCGGGGGTGACCACCCGCAGGGAGTGCGTGACCGGGTCGACGTAGGCCACCCACGGGCGGTCGGCGGCGTCGAAGGCCAGCCCGACACGACTGGCGTTGGCGTGGCTGCGGGCCTGGAGGAAGGTGGTGGTCTCGACCGTCTGCACCGTCCATGCCCCGCCGACCAGCCGCGCCACCCGGACGTCGGCCTGGTTCCCCTCGCCCACCCTGGCCAGGTAGGCCACCGCCGCATGGCCCGCGCGGTCGAAGGCGGCCTGGGCCCCGAAGCCGTCGGCGTCGATGCGGTCGATGGCCCACGGCCCGGTGGCCGTCGCGCGCGCGGCGTACAGGCTGCCGTCCGCAGGCCCGGGATCGAGGCTGAGATCGGAGCGAAAGGCGAGGAGGCGGAGGCCGGTCCGGGAGATGGCCAGGGAGGGCTCGCGGCCCACGCGCTGCCCGTTGATCGAGGACGCCACCACCGATGTGACCCAGCCCTGCGGCCCCCGCTGGGCGTAGCGCAGGGCAGGCGTGTTCAGGCGGTCGTCGTAGGCCGCGGCGAAGCCCCGGCCGCCCCCGAGCGGGGCGAGGCTGACGGCCGCGGGGCGCGCCTCGAGGTCAACGACCTCACGGCCGGAGCCGTGGCCGGCGGCGGCCACCATCGGAGCGACGAGGAGCCCGAGCCCGGCGATGCCGGATGCCCAGGCACGCCGGCCGTTCAACGGGCGGGCCGCACCGGAGGGAAGGCTGTCTGGCAGGAGTCACCGCTCGAGCCGTCGACAGCGCTCGCCGCCTTGCCGAGGGAGAAGGTGAAGTCGATCTTCACCGGCCCGGGCCGCTCGACCCAGAGCTGCGACATCCCGTCAGAGCCGGCCTGGACGCAGGCCGCGGCCGGGTCGTCGACGCGCCAGTACGGCGTGTACCGGACGCGCAGGCGGTACTGCCCGCGCACGGGCGCCCAGGCCACGATGCTGTCGCCGCTCAGGCGCAGCACCTCGGTGGTGGCCGCCGTGCCGGCCGGAGCGCCCGGCGGCGGGGTCAGGATCGGGGTCGCGTGCGGCAGCTCGTAGATGGTCCAGCGGGCCTTCTTCTCGATGACCCGCAGGCCGCTGTGGCCGCTGCGCAGCAGCGCCGCCTCGGGCCGGGCCGAGTCATCGAGCTCGTCCCGTGGCAACAGGACGTAGCGCACACCGGTCGCGCGGAGCCACGCCCGGTACGAACGGGCGTCGATCTTCCCGCCGTAGAAGAGCCGGTTCTGGGGGAAGTCGTCCTGCCGGAACCAGCCTCGCACCAGGGGGATGCCGCGCCCGGCCAGGTAGAGCGACTCCCAGTGGCCCCACGTGGCCACGACCTCGACCCGGAAGTTGTGGTTGCGGTGGGCCGGGTTGTCGAAGAAGTGGATCGGCGTGCGCCAGAAGGTGGCCGCGCTGGCCTTCTCGGCGCTGATGCCGATGGCGTTCCGGATCGCAGGCGTGGCCTGCCACACGAGGGCCACCCCGAGGGCGATGACGGCGAGCGCCCGTGGCCGGTACCCGCGCAGGGCGATGACCAGGGCCAGGAGCGGGGCCGAGATGTAGTCGAGGATGCGCGTGGAGTTGCCGCCCAGCGCGGAGGGGAACACCTTCGCCGTCCAGCCCAGGATGAGGAAGGCCACGAACAGGCCCGCCAGGGGCCGCGTCCGCTCCGTGCCGCGGGCGAAGAGCCAGCCCGCCACCGAGAACGCGGTGATCCCGAAGAGGTCGAGGTAGGGGTACGGGAACGTCCCCCCGCTCGGGAAGGCGCGGACGATGACGAACTCGGTGAGGCCGAGCAGGAGCACGACGATGAGGGGCGCAAGCGTGCGCCGCCGCCGCAGCCAGGACCGGTCGCGGTGCGTGATCAGGAACCCGCTCACCGAGGCGCCCAGGAGCAGGAACGCCAGCGGGCTGGCCAGGAGACACAGCGCCGCCGCGCCCACACCGAGCCAGAGCCGGTCTTTCTGCAGCAGGCACAGGGCCGCCAGGGCGAAGGCCGCGCCGAGGGCGAACGGGTACTGGCCGGCGAGAAGCACGAACGGCCACGTGGCGGCGAAGATGCGGGCCGACCACCGGGCCGGCCGCCCCCACTGCCCCACCACGAGCCACGCGAACAGGGCGGCCGAGCTCACCACGGAGGCCACCGCGAGCGCGAAGGCGCCGACCGTGGCGGCCACGGGATAGAACAGCAGGCTGTAGTTGATGAGCTCGTAGCGCCCCGCGTACCAGTAGTTGTTCCAGAGCCGCCAGCCGAAGTGCTGGAAGGCGCCCGTCTGGTACAGGTGCGCGGCCGAGTCGACCCCGGGCAGCCCGGCCATGGCCAGTGACAGGACGGCGGCCACGACCAGCGCGATCCAGGCCTCGGTTCGGCGCGTGGAACGGAACACGGCGGTCGCGGGCGGGGCGGCGGCGCCCGCGTCCGCGGGCGGTGCGTACCGCTTGCGGTCGGTCCGGGGCACGTCACGGACGATATCCAACCGCCCGGAAGCCGACCGAGGTCAGGCGTCGGAGTCGGGCAGCGGCATGGTGGTGACGTGGGGCGGGTCTGCGCGGGTGGCCAGGGCGATGCGGCCGGCCACCAGCTCGCGCAGCTCGTCTCCGACGAGCTCCGCCCGCCACCCCGTGGCCAGGGGATGGCCGTCGGCGGACCCGGTGAGCAGCGAGCGCACGAGGTCCTCGAGGTCGGCGCGGCTGGCCACGAGCTCCGGGGCCAGACCGGCGCCCTCGCACCGGGCCCGAAGAAGCACGGCCGCGAGGGCCGAGCCCACGGCGATGCGGTGCCCGAGCTCGCCTCCAGGCTCGCGCGGGAGGCGGACGGGCTCCGCCTCACGTCCGCGCTTGACGGCCTCCCCCAGGGCCTCCAGATCGGGGGCGCGCACGCTCTCCAGGCCGCGGATGCGCTTGACCGACTCGGGCGTGGCCGGCTGAGCTCGGGCGAGCTCGATGAGGCTCGCGTCCCGCACGATCCAGCCCACGGGCCGGTCGCGGCGGCGGGCCTCGCGCTCCCGCCAGGCCGCAAGCTCGCGCAGCACGGCAAGCTGCCGGGCGTTCAGGCGCCCGCGCCGCTGCACACGGCGCCAGGCTTCCTCCGGGTCGGCCACGATGGCCTCGGGATCGCCGTAGCGGCGGTGAAGCTCGTCGGCCGCCCAGCGGTCCCGGCCGAGGTCGTGGAGGCGGCGCTCGATCTCGTCGGCCAGCGGCAGCAGGTAGCGAACGTCGTCCGCCGCGTAGGCCAGCTGGGTGTCGCTCAGGGGGCGGCGGCGCCAGTCGCTGAAGGTCTCGTCGTGCTCGAGCACGGCCCCCAGGGCCGCTCGGACGAGCCGGGTCAGGGACAGCCCGGAGCCGAGCCCGACGAAGCCGGCCGCGACCTGGGTGTCGAACACGCGCGTGGCCTTCGTGTCCTCGCGCATGGCGAAGAGGCCGAGGTCGGCCGACGGTGCGTGCATGACCAGCTGGACCTCGGGGTCGGCGACGAGCTCGTCGATGGGGCCGACGTCCCCGCCCTCGAGGGGATCGATCAGCACCAGGCGGTCACGGGTGGCGGCCTGGAGCAGGCACAGGATCGGGGCGTACGTCCGCTCCCAGTGGAACTCCGTGTCGATGGCCACGCGGCCCTCCTCGCGGGCCGCACGGACCAGCTGCTCGACCTCGCGGGGGGTCGCGAGGGGCTGCGGCGGCGAGGTCGGGCGCGTCATCCGGCCACGCGTTGTACCAGCACGGCCACCGCCGGGGGATCCGATAGCATCGCCGCCGCGTGCGTCGCACGCTCGCTGAAGGTCGCCCCTCGGGGCGGCCGCTCTCCGTCGGAGAGCGGCAAGGGAAGCCGGTGAGAGCCCGGCGCGGTCCCGCCACTGTGTTCGGTTAGCGGGAGCACGGCACGAAGCCAGCCACTGGGGCCACGGGCCCTGGGAAGGCGCTCCCCGCGTGAGTCCGACGAGCCAGGAGACCTGCCCTCAGCGGGACGCCCGACTCCGAGGAGAGTGCCATGAACCGTTCGATCATCCGCGTGGCGGCCGTCGTCGCCGCCATCGCCGGCCTCGCCGTGGCCGCGTCGGCCGCCTCGGCCGTGGTGGCCACCGTCCGCGTCGAAGGGCCGTCGAGCACCATCGTCCCCCAGGTGACCCGCGCCACGGCCGCGCGCTCGATCACCGACACGATGGGGGTCGCCCACCCGCTGCCGGCCTCCCCGGCCACGCTGGTCGCCGACGCCGCGGAGGCCGACGGCGTCCCCTACACCTGCGCCTGGTTCGGGGACTGCCTGTTCGACTTCGGGCCGCTGCCCAGCGGCCAGTTCTGGGCCTTCATCGACAACGACCTGGTGGCCTCGGTGGGCGCGGGCCAGGCGCCGTTGCAGAACGGCGACCGCATCGCCTTCGTCCCCTGGGACTTCACCAGCCCGATCCACATGCTCGAGCTGGCGGTGAGCGGCGACAAGCTGGCCGACGGGTCGTCGTTCACGGCCACGGTCCTGAACTACGACCTCCAGACCGGGGTGGCGACCGCCGCCGCCGGCGCGTCGGTGTCGTACGGCAGCACCGTCTCCACCACGGACCTGCAGGGCAAGGCCAGCTTCGTGGCCACCGGGATGGGACCGCAGACGGTGCTGGCCACGTCTCCGACGGCCATTCGCTCGGGCGGCCTGGCCGTCTGCGCGTACGCCGCCGACCCCACCGTCTGCGACCTCCCGGCTCCACCCGCACCGGTCACGGCGAAGCCCACGCCCGGGACGATCGACACGGTCCCGCCGGCCAGCCGTATCGTGGCCCCGGCGCCGTTCAGCCGGGTGCGGACCGTCCGCCGCCTGGCGGGCCTCGTGGCTCCCGACCGCTCGGACGTCGCCAGCGTGCAGTTCGCCCTCGCCCGGCGGCTGGGCACGCTGTGCCGCTTCCTGCGCAGCGCCGCGGGCGCGTTCGGGCCGCCGGCCCCGTGCTCGTCGCCGGTGTGGCTCCCGGCCCGCGGCGGGGCGTTCTGGACGGCGGCGCTCCACCGCAGGCTGGCGCCCGGGCGCTACCGCGCCTTCTCGCGGGCCACCGACGGGGCCGGGAACGTCGAGAGCCGCCTCGTCACGGGCAGCTCGATGATCTCCTTCACGGTCGTCCGGTGATCGGGTCGACACCCGCGGCGCTGGTCGCTCCGGTCCCGGCGGCGGACCGGGCGGCCGCCGCGCGCGGCGCTGCGTATCTCGCGCGCCTGGCGCCGGCCGACGCCGGCGGGGCCGAGGCCGACGCCGTCGTGGCCCTCCGCGCCGCCGGCCGGCCGGGCGGCGCACATCTCGCCCGCCTGCGCGTCCTGACCCGGACCTACGCCCGCGGGCCGGGCCCGGCGGCCAAGGTGGCCCTGGCCGCGGTGGCGGCCGGAGCCAACCCGCGCTGCTTCGGGGGCGTGGACCTGGTGACGCGCATCCGCGCCGGCTACGCCGACGGCGCCTATGGCGCCTCCATCTGGGACGACGCGCTCAGCGTCATGGCCCTGGCGGGCGCCGGGGAGCCGGTGCCACACGCCGCGGTCCGGCTCCTGGTCCGCCTGCGCGGGCAGGGCGGCTGGGGCTTCTCGCTCGGCGGCGGCACGCCGGACGACGCGGACTCCACCGGCCTGGCCCTCATGGCCCTGCGGGCGGCGGGCCGGGCGGCCGGCGACCCGGCCATCAGGGGCGGATCGGCCTGGCTACAACGCCGGCAGCTCCCCGGCGCGGGCTGGAGCGGGGCCGCGGGCGGCTCGACGGACGCCAACTCGACCGGCCTCGCCCTCCTCGGCCTCCGTGCCGCGGGCCGGCCGGCGCCGGTCACGGCCACGGCGGCGCTGCGCTCGCTCCAGGGGCCCGACGGCTCGTTCGCGGCCACGGCGGCGGCTCCCGGGAGCCGCCTCCTGGCCACCGTTCAGGCGGTGCCGGCCTTGCTCGGCCGGACCTTGCCGCCCGCGCGACGGCTGCGGGCAGGCCGTTCGTGCACCCTCGGCCGGAGTCCCCAGATGCGGCTGTAGCCGACGAGCAGAAGCGTGTGGGCGTCGCCCGAGATCGGCACGTACTCACCGTGCCGGAACCGCTGCAGCAGCGCGCCGCCGACGAGGCTCCGAGCCTCGGTGATGCCGCTGAACGACGCCGCCCACACGACTCCGGCCACGATCTGCGGCGCGCCCGAGATCGGCCGGCCGAGCGAGGCCGACCAGAGCAGGCGGCCGCTCGAGGCCGCGAAGGTCGAGAGGCGCCCCGAGTAGGACCCGGTCACAACGCGGCCGCCAGCGACTGCGGGCGCCGCGTAGCCGAATCCGCCGAGGCCCTGGAGCCACAGGCGCCGGCCGGTGCGCGCGCTCAGGGCGAGCAGGGCGCCGCCGTCGGAGGTGGTCACGAAGACGCGGCCGCCGTCGACCGCCGGCGAGGCATAGACGCGGCCAGGCGCCGACCCGACCCAGCGCACAGCGCCCGTGCGGGCGGAGAGCGCCCAGACGCGGCCGCTGTAGTCGCCGACGACCAGGTCGCCGCCCGAGAGCGCGGGCGCACTCGTCACCTTGGCGCCCACGCCCCGGCTCCAGAGCACATGGCCGGAGGCGGCGTCGAGGACCATGACCTGGCCGCCCCATGTGGCGACGGCCACGCGCCCACCGGACAGCACCAGCGGCGACGTCTCGCTCGGCGACCCGAGGGCTCTGTGCCACAGGAGCCGCCCGGTGGACGGATCGAAGCCCCGCAGCCGGCCGCCCAGGGAGGTGACGACCAGGGTCCCGTCGACCCAGGCCGGGGACGAGGCCATGGTCTCGTGCAGGTGCCGCCGCCACAGGACGCCGCCGTCGAGGGTGTCGAAGGACACCAGGGTGCCGCGGGCGGACGTCACCCAGGCCGTCCCGGCATGCGTCACCGGCGGGAGCTCGACCAGGTCGTCCATGCGGACCGCGTAGACCGGGCGCAGCGGCGGCCGCAGGCCGATGCCGCCGGGGTTCTGGGTGCGCGCGGGAGAGGCGCCGTACATCGACCAGCCCGACCCGACCGGCCACAGGTTGACGAGGCGGTAGTGCCGGCGCGTGTGCAGCCTGAGGCGGCGCTCGACGGCGGAGTATCCGCGGGCCTGGACACGGAGGTTCGCATGGGCCCGGCCCGGCCGGGGGACGACCGCCGCCCCGTCCCTGCCGGTGCGGGCCACCCTGGGGCCGAGCCGGACGACCGCCCCGCGGACCGGGCGCCCGGTGACGGCATTGACCACGGCCACGGCGAAGCGCGGCGTCGCCGCGGGCTGCCGGTGGTGGGCGACGGGAGACGGCCGCGGGGACGCGTGCTTCGCGGGCGCTGAGAGGAGCGTGCGCAGGCTGCCGCCGCAGCCGGCAAGGGCGATCACGAGCAGGCCGAGGAGGGCGAGACGGCGCATCGCGATGAAGGTAGCCCGGCTACCGGCAGAGGGGATTGCGGGGGACGCCCAGGCAGGGGCGGGGCATCGTCGGCTGGGGTCCCGGGGCCGGGTGGGCCACGGCCTGACGGGCCTGCGACTGGCCGGCCAGCCGCGCGATGTCGGCCTCGATCCCCTGGCTCGTGGCCGCGTCGGGATTGCCGGTGGCGGCACGCCCGCAGTCGAACGGGGTCAGGTTGGCCGGCCGGGAGACGGTGAAGTCGTTGCCGGTCACGCAGTTGTCGACCGAGGTCTTGGTGCCGTACAGGCCGCCCTCGAGGGCGATGTCGGCGAGCCCGGAGCCGGACACCGTGTTCCGCTCGAGCCGGTTGCCGGCCAGCTGGAAGGCCACGCTCGTGGCGGTGGGCGGGAACGGGTCCGGGCTCTCGTAGCCGAGGATGCCGAAGCCCTGCTGGCCGGTCACCGTGTTGGCCTGGACGAGGTCGCCGTACGTCCCGGCCAGAAGGATCCCCGTGCCCCACGGCAGGTGGGCGGCCGCGGCGTCCACCGGCGTGGTCAGGTCGTTGTTGCCCGCGATGGTGTTGCTGCGGAAGAACGTGCAGCGGGTCAGGCGCGTCGTGGTCACCGCCGGGAGCGTGGCCTGGTTCGCGCCCGCGGCACACGTCCCGAGCTGGGGCGGAGGCGGCTCGGCGCTGCCGGACGTGGCCGCCAGCCCGACGGAGTTGCCCCTGAGCGTCGACTGCTCGACGATCAGGCGGCCCCCGGCGTTGGCGGCCCAGAAGCCGACGGCGTTGCCCTCGGCCAGGGCGTGGGTCACGGTGGCGTGGCAGTCGCGGCAGGCAGACAGCGACAGCCCGGCGTGGCCGAGCCCCGAGGCGTAGACCTGGTTCCACTCGCCCTCGTCCGCGTTCGACACCGCCAGCCCGCGGCCCCCCGCCAGCCCCGTGTCGTAGGTGGTCAGGTAGTTGCCGAACCACCCGTGCAGGCCGGGCTTCAGCGAGCCCAGGCCGCCGTTCCACCAGATCTGGTTCCCGGTGCCGGGCGTCCCGCCGTCGAAGTTGCGCGCGGTCAGGTTCTCGATGGACACGTCGTTCGCCCGCACGACGATCCCGTTGGCGTTCGCGCGGTGGCGGCCGTCGATCACGACCCCGTTCCGGCTCATGCCTCGCAGGTGCAGGCGCGGCTTTCGGATGGTCACGCTCTCTGGATAGGTCCCGGGGGCGATGACGATCCAGTCGCAGGGCTTCGCCTGGTTGACGGCCGCCTGGATGGTCGCCGTATGCCGGTAGTGGACGCGCGCCTTGGTCACGACCCGTGCCGTGCATGCGGACGCCACCTGCGGCCAGAGGCAGGCCGAAGCGACGAGCAGGACCCCGATGCCCGTGCGACGCACGCCCCGGAGGGTAGCGGCAGCGCTCGCGCTTCCCGCCGGCGCCCGGTGCCGGGGACCCCGCCTGGGACACTGCGACCGCGATGGAGGAGATCGTCCGCCTGGCCCTCGGCGCGCTGCTTCTGGCCGCCGCCGCGACCAAGCTCGCGCACCCGGGGCGGGCCGCGGGCGATGCGCGCGAGCTGGGCGTGCCCGGGGCGAGCGCGCTCGTCGCCGCCGTGGCCGAGGCCGTCGTCGGGGTGCTCCTGCTCTCCGGCCGGGCGCCCGTGGCCGCAGGGGCAGCTGCAGCCGTGCTCGGCCTCTCGTTCGCCCTGGTCATCGCGCGCGCGTGGGCGCGCGGCTCGACCCGCCTGCGCTGCGGGTGCCTCGGGGGCGGGCGCGAGCGGCCGGCCTGGCTCCTGCTCCTGCGCGCCCTCGGCGTCGCCGCCCTCGGCCTCGCCGTGGCCCGGCCGCCGGCGCCCACGCTCACCACCGTGCTCGTGGCCGTCGTGGCCGTGCTCGTCGTCGTCGTGGCGGGACTCGTCGTGGCCGTGGCCGCGCTCGCGCGGCAGGTCGGCGTGCTCCACCTCCGCCTCGGTCCTGGACTGCCGCTCGAGCTGCCGGCCGAGGGACCGCCTGTGGGCGAGGCCGCGCCGGCGCTTGACGGCCTTCCCGCCAACGGCGAGGCGCTCGTCGTCTTCGGATCCGACGCTTGCCCCCTGTGCCGCCGCCTCGAGCCTGGCCTGCGGGCCCTCGCCGCGGACGGCCTCCTGGTGCGCCTGGTGGACGAGGTCCGTGAGGCCGGCGCGGTCGCTCGCTGGAACGTGCCCGGCCTCCCCTTCGCCGTTCACGTCGTGGGCGGGATCGTGATGGCCAAGGGCACGGTCAACAGCCTCGAGCAGGTCGAGTCGCTGCTGGGCACCGGCATGGAGCGGATGACCCGTGCGGCCTGAGCGCAGCGCCGCGGCCCGCGTCGGCATGGCCCTGGCGGGCCGGACCACGCGGCGCTCGCTCCTCGCCCGGGCCGGTGCGGCCCTGGTGGGCGTGATGGCCGGAGGCGCGGCGGCCGAGGCGGCCGGCCGGCGGCCGCGGGTCGTCCCGGGCAGCAACCCGATCGGCGGCGGCTGGTACGGCTTCTGCGGCCACACCTACACCACCGGATCCTGCGACTCGCCCTTCGGCCTGCCCCGCATCGACCGCGGCGGCCGGCCTCTGCGCCCGACGGACGGGCGGCCGGTGGACGACCTCGGCCGGCTCGTCGACGCCGCCGGGCGCCCCGTGGACGAGGGCGGGCACCCGCTTCTCGGCCCCGACGGCCAGCCACTGGGCCCGGCGCCGCGAACCCGCCTGTGCGAGGACTGGGTCCCCGAGCGCCATCAGGTCCAGGCGAGCCCGGGTGGGGCCTGGTACCGCTGCTGCGGCGGCCAGATCCGCAAGCTCGTCGACTGCTGCTCGTTCACGAGCCGGCGGATCAACGGCGACGCGGCCCTGGTCGGGTACTGCTACGGCGGGCGGCACGTGTACTGCGTCCTCTACTACGACACGGGGCACCCGTGCTGACGGAGGTCGGCCCTCCGGTGGCGGCCACGGCGGCGGGACTGATCGCGGGGGTGTCCGGCGCCTGGTCGCCCTGAGGGCTGTCGATGATCGCCACGATCACCCCCGCCGGGTGCGGGGGCCGCCATCGACATATCCGCGCCCTCGGGCTCTTCGCGGCCGGAGCCCTGGCCGCCTCCGCCGCGCTCGGGGCCGCGGCAGGAACGCTCGGTCTGCTGGTGCCGGCCCCCTGGTTGTTCCTGGCCGCCGTGGTGGCGCTCGCCGCCGCCCTCCGCGACGGCGCGGCCCGCTGGATCCCCGTCCCGCAACGCCGGGCGCAGGTGCCCGAGCGCTGGCGGCGGGAGCTCCCGCGCTGGCTGTGGCCGGCGCTCTACGGCTCGGGGCTCGGCGCGGGTGTGCTCACGCACGTTCCCCTGGCCGCGTTCTGGGCCGCCCTCGGCGCCGCCGCAGCGACGCGCGACCCGCTCCTCGGGGCGGTGTGCCTCATGGCCTTCGGCGCCGGCCGGGCGGTCATGGTGGCCGGCCCGACGCTCGCGGGCGCCGACGCCGACCGCCTGCTCGCTTCCTCGCGTGGCGTCCGGCGCGTGGCGGTGGTCGTCACGGCCGCCTGCGCCGCAACGCTCGCGCTGGCCGCCACGGGCCAGGCGAAGCCCCTGCCCCTGGGCGGCGGCAGCCAGTTCGATCCGTCGATCTCGGGACCGGTGTTCGCCTATGCCGAGCGCGCGCCGAACGGCATCCACGTGGTCGTGGACGGGCCTCAGGGCGCGCACAAGCTGTTCCACGGCTCGTCGCCCGCGGTCGACGGCGCCCTGCTGGCGATGCAGACCATCACCGGGCTGACGCTGGTGCGCTGGCCCGACGGCAGCACGGTCGGCCGCGTGCCCGGGCACGTGAGCCAGCCGGCGCTCGACCAGCCATACCTGGTCTTCGTCCAGCGGACGGGCGCTCGCTCGCGCCTCGTGGTGATCGACCTGCGCGACGGCCACTACCACGTCCTGACCACGTCCCGCCCTGGCGTCCGGCTCTCGCATCCGACCGTGAGCCACGGGCTGGTGGCCTGGGCGGAGATCTCCACCACCGGCTCGCGGATCCGGGTCAAGGCAGTGACCGGTGGGCCGGTTCGCCAGATCGCGTCGAGCCACGTCCTGCTGCTCGACAACCCGTCGCTGAGCCAGCCGAAGATCGCGTGGACCGAGTCCGGCCCCGGGCCGCATACGGTCGTGCGGGTGGCCTCGCTGCGCCTCGCCGGCCCCGGGCGGGAGGTGCTCAAGCTGGACGGAGGCCGCGCCGCCTTCGGATCCATCGCGCTCGAGGGGGCGGCCCTCTACGTGACGCGGTATGTCCCCGGAGGGCGCAGCCGCATCCTGCTCGTCCACTCCTGACGGCCCGTCGCCGGGCGGTATCCTTCGGAGCGCAGGCCGGACAGCCGCGGGAAGGCGTCGTCAGGCGCATTCCTGAGGAAAGTCCGGACACCGCAGGGCAGGGTGCTGGGTAACTCCCAGGCGGGGAAACCCGACGGAAAGTGCAACAGAAAGGACACCGCCTAAGCGGCCCGTCGACGGTCGCCGGCAAGGGTGAAACGGTGCGGTAAGAGCGCACCAGCGGCGCGGAGACGCGCCGGCTCGGCAAACCCCACCCGGTGCAACGCCAGACAGGGGCGATGACGCGGCCCGCCGAGCCCCGGGTAGGCGGCACGAGCCTCGCGGCAACGCGAGGCCCAGATAGATGGCTGCCCACGACAGAATCCGGCTTACAGGCCTGCTACTGGAAAACCCCGCAAATGCGGGGTTTTCCCATTTTCAGCGGTCGATTGTCGCCATGCTCGCCGCCTCATGGCGCTCGCCGGCGGCCGGGGCGAGATCGTTCAGCCGCGCGATCTGGCCCGCGCTGAGCTCGACGCCGTCAGCGGCCGTGTTCTCCTCGACGCGGGAAACGCGTTTGGTGCCGGGGATCGGGGCGATGTCGTCGCCCTGCGCGAGCAGCCAGGCCAGGGCAATCTGCGCCGGTGTGGCGCCGACCTCTGAGGCGATGGCCTGGACCTCGTCGACGATGCGAAGGTTCGTCTCGAGGTTGCCCTCGGTGAAGCGCGGGTTGTTCTTGCGCCAGTCGTCGTCGGCGAGGTCCTGGGGGGAGCGGATCGTCCCGGTGAGGAAACCGTGCCCGAGCGGCGAGTAGGGCACGAAGCCGATGCCCAGCTCACGCAGCAGCGGAAGCAGCTCGGCCTCCGGATCACGAGTCCACAGGGAGTACTCCGTCTGCAGAGCGGCGATCGGGTGCACGTCGTGGGCACGGCGAATCGTTCCGGGCGCTGCCTCCGAGAGCCCGATGTGCAGGACCTTCCCCTCGTCCACTAGCTCGGCGAGGGCGCCGATGGTGTCCTCGACGGGCGTGTGCGGGTCGACCCGGTGCTGGTAGTAGAGGTCGATGCGGTCGGTGCCCAGTCTCTTCAGGGAGCCCTCGACGGCCGTCCGGATGTTCGCCGGACTGCTGTCCAGTACACCCGGGCCGCCGCCGGCGTGCGAGACGAAGCCGAACTTCGTCGCCACCACGACACCGTCGCGACGCCCCTCGAGGGCGCGGCCGACGAGTTCCTCGTTCGTGTAGGGGCCGTAGACCTCGGCCGTGTCGATAAGGGTGACGCCGAGCTCGACTGCTCGCTGGATGGTGCGGATCGACTCGGCGTCGCTGCTTGTCGGGTCAAGGTAGTACCCGGTCATCGCCATCGTGCCGAGCCCGATGCGGGAGACGTCGAGTCCGCCGAGCGAGATGTGCTTCATGGAACGGGCCTCAATTCTCGGAGTAGGTGTTGCTTCCGTCGACCTCGCTGAAACGGCGCGACCGACCGAAGCTGACGCGGACCGCTCTCAGCGATCGATCATGCGCTGAGCGCTTTCGGGGTAGCGGGCGCCTCGCGGTGTGATCCGTGCCGCGGCGTCGCCGATCTCGTCGAGGTCGTCCGGCGTCAGGTCGACGTCGGCGGCTGCGATGTTCTCCTCTAGCCGCTCCGGCTTCGTCGTGCCGGGGATCGGGACGATCCACGGCTTCTGGGCGAGGAGCCACGCGAGGGCGATCTGCGCCGGCGTCGCGTCCTTGCGCTCCGCGACCGTCGTCAGCAGGTCGACGAAAGCCCGGTTCTCCCTGCGCGCCTCCGGATCGAAGCGGGGGATGCTGTTGCGAAAGTCGCTGCTGTCCAGGGTCGTGGTCTCGTCGATCTTGCCCGTGAGGAAGCCCTTGCCGAGTGGGCTGAACGGAACGAAGCCGATCCCGAGCTCCCCCAGCGTCGGGAGGATCTCGGCCTCGGGCTCGCGCCACCAGAGCGAGTACTCGCTCTGGAGCGCGGTCACGGGCTGGACGGCGTGCGCGCGGCGGATCGTCTGCACCCCGGCCTCCGACAGGCCGAAGTGCTTGACCTTCCCGTCCTGGATCAGCTCCTTCACCGTCCCGGCGACGTCCTCGATCGGGACGTTCGGGTCGACGCGGTGCTGGTAGAGGAGGTCGATGGTGTCGGTCCTGAGACGCTGCAGCGAGCGCTCGACGCTTCCCTGATCGTCTCCGGCCGGCTGTCGAGGCCGGCCGGTCCCGGGTTCACGTCCTCGAGGTCCCACCCGAACTTGGTCGCGATCACCACCTGGTCCCGGACGGGGGCGAGCGCTTCGCCGACGAGCTCCTCGTTCGTGAACGGGCCATAGACCTCGGCCGTGTCGAAGAACGTCACTCCGCGGTCGACCGCACCGCGGATGAGCGTGATCATCGCCTGCTTGTCGGCAGGCGGGCCGTAGCTGAAGCTCATCGACATGCAGCCCAGCCCGAGGGCCGAGACCTCGAGGTCGGTCGTTCCGAGCGTTCGCGTCTGCATTGCTTCCTTTCGGGAAGGCCTGGGGATCTCGTCTAGCGCGGTACGAGCCGGAGGGTCGCCGCTCGCGCGTCCGGGCTCAGGACGCTGTCGACGATGCCGGCCGCATACCGCCGGTACTTCGTGCGGTAGGCGGCGTCGATCTCGTCACCGAGGTCGTCCGTCTCGACGAGGCTGACGTCCCTGTCGACACCACCGGCGCGGACGTGTGCCTCGTGGCGGGTCCGGGCGCCGCGAAACCACGACGCATCCCGCCCGTTGACGGAGCGGACGTAGAGGTCGTCGCCGAGCGACACGACCCAGATCGTCACGGGAGCGCGGAGCGTGCCGTCGCCTCTGACGGTCGAGATCTGCAGCTCGTCCGCGGCGGCGATCCTCTCGAGCTCGTCGCGTGTCCAGCCGGCCATGTCTCAGACCTCGATCAGGACCTTGATCGCTTCCCGGTCGTTCATCGCCCGGTAGCCGTCGGGCACCTCGTCGAGCGGTCCGACGCGATCGAAGACGCGACCCGGCTCGATCCTGCCCTCGAGGACGTCCGGCAGCAGCTCCTCGATGTACGCGCGGGCCGGAGCCGGGCCGCCGGCGATGGTGAGGTTGTCGAAGAAGGACGGCAGCGCTCGCCGGGATGGACTCCTCCTGGGGAAGGCCCACCCGGCCGACCGCGCCGCCCGGACGGCGCGATGCCGAGCGCGGTGACCGTCGACTGGCCGTGGCCGACGCACTCGAGGACGGAGTGAGCGCCGAACCCGCCGGTGAGCTCGCGGACGAGCTCGACCGCCTCGTCGCCCCGCTCGCGGACGATGTCCGTGGCGCCGAACTCCTGCGCCAGCGCGATCCGGTCCGGGTGGTGGCCGAGGACGATGATCTGCTCGGCCCCGAGGCGCCGGGCGGCGATCACGCCGCACAGGCCGACGGCGCCGTCGCCGACGACCGCGACCGTCTTGCCTGGACCGACCCTGGCCGCGCGGGCGGCGTGGTGACCGGTCCCCATCACGTCCGACAACGTGAGCAGCGACGGCATCAGGGCGTCGTCCTCGCCGACCGGCAGGACCACGAGCGTCCCGTCCGCCTGGGGGACGCGAACCGCCTCTCCCTGTCCGCCGTCAACGTCATCGGAGCCATACCGGCCACCGTGGAGACACGAGCTGTGCAGCCCCTCCCGGCAGAAGACGCACGTGCCGTCGCACCAGAGGAACGGCGCGACGACGAGATCGCCGGCCTTCAGAGTCCGGACGTCGGCGCCGACGGCCTCGACCACGCCGATGAACTCGTGCCCCATGCGACGGCCGGCGTCGGTGGGCTCCATCGTCTTGTACGGCCAGAGGTCGCTGCCGCAGATCGCGGCGCGGGTGACGGAGACGAGGGCGTCGGTGGGCTCGAGCAGGCGGGCGTCGGGGACGGTCTCCACTCGCACGTCGCCGGCGCCGTACATGACGGTTGCACGCATGGGGGCACTGAAGCACGGGACGGCGCCGAATGACCGTCCCTGCTGATCCGGGTACTGGCAGGACCCCTCAGCGCGATCGAGGCGGAGCTACCCTCGTCCCGTGGACCCCGGGCAAGGAGATTCGTGAGTTCCTGACCTCGAGGCGGGCGAGGATCACCCCCGAGCAGTCGGGCCTGCGCACCTACGGCGACAACCGGCGCGTTCCAGGGCTTCGCCGGGAGGAGGTGGCGCTGCTCGCCGGGGTCAGCGTCGACTACTACACCCGCCTGGAGCGCGGCCAGGCGAGCGGGGTCTCCGAGAGTGTTCTCGCCGCCCTGGCCCGCGCGCTTCAGCTCGACGAGGCCGAGCGGGCGCACCTCTTCGACCTTGCCCGCGCGGCGCACGGAACGTCCCGCGCGGCGCGCCGCCCGGCGCCTCAGCGAATCCGGCCGAGCGTGCAGCGCGTCCTCGACGCCATGACCGGCGCCCCGGCGTTCGTGCGAAACGGCCGCATGGACATCCTGGCCGCGAACCGGCTCGGGCAGGCCTTCTACTCGGAGATGTTCGAGACCTTGTCCGGGCCACCCAACACGGCGCGCTTCGTCTTCCTGGACTCTCGCGCCACGACGTTCTACCGGGACTGGGATCGCGTCGCCAACGACGCGGTCGGGGTCCTTCGCTCGGAGGCCGGGCGCGATCCTTACGATCGCGGCCTGTCGGACCTCGTCGGGGAGCTGTCGACGCAGAGCGAGACCTTCCGGACGCGATGGGCCAAGCACAACGTCCACGTCCACGACACCGGGGTCAAGCGCTTCCACCATCCCGCCGTCGGCGATCTCAGCCTGACGTACGAGACGATGGAGCTCGCCGCCGACCGGGGGCTGACGCTCTTCGCCTACACGGCGGAGGTCGGGTCCAGGTCGGAGGAGGCGCTGAACCTTCTGGCCAGCCTGGCGGCGACGCTCGAGGCCTCGGTCTGACGGCGTTTGACAGGCAGCCGTCAGGCTGCATATATTAGGCAGCCAAATGACTGCCTATCCGGACGAGACCAGAACACCCCTCCCCGCCGCGGTGGTGGCCGCCACGCTCGCGCTCGCCGCTGCCTGCTGGGTGGTCGCCGTGCGCCAGATGCACGGGATGGACATGGGCGTCGACACGACGCTGGGATCGTTCGCGTTCTTCCTCGGCGCCTGGGTTCCGATGATGGCGGCCATGATGCTGCCCGGCGCCGTCCCGGCACTGGTACGGCACGGGCGCGAGGCCGGCCGCGTCAGCGAAGCGCCGCTGTTCGCGGCGTCGTACCTCGCGGTGTGGGCGGCGGTCGGCATCGCAGTCTTCGCGCTGTACCGGCCGCACGGCACCCTCGTCGCCGGCGCCTTGACGGTCGCGGCCGGGCTGTACGAGCTGACGCCCCTCAAGCGCCGCTCACGGCGCCGCTGTCAGGAGCGGGTCGGCTCGGGCTTCGAGTTCGGGATCCACTGCGTCGGCTCGAGCATCGGGCTCATGGTCGTCCTGCTGGCGCTGGGCGTCATGAGCATCACCTGGATGGCCATCGTGGCCGCCCTGGTCATCGCCCAGAAGCTCGTGCCGCCCGTCGCCGCCGTCGACCTGCCGCTGGCGCTGGCCATCGTCGCCTTCGGCATCGTCGTCGCCGTCGCACCGTCCTCGATCCCGGGTCTCACCCCGGCGATGTGAACACGAGAAGGAGAGCACCCATGCCAGACCATCCGACAGGAACGCGCGAGGAGTGGCTCGCAGCACGCGTCGAGCTTCTTGCGGCCGAGAAGGAGCACGTGCGGCGCAGCGATGAGCTGGCCCGCCAGCGGCAGGAGCTCCCTTGGGTCCGCATCGACAAGGACTACCGCTTCGACACGGACGAGGGCAGCGCATCGCTGGCCGACCTGTTCGGCGGCCGCTCGCAGCTCCTGATGTACCACTTCATGCTCGGACCCGGCTTCACGAAGGGCGGCTGCCCGAGCTGCTCGGCGATCGCCGACGGATTCAACGGGTTCGTCGCGCACCTCCAGAACCACGACGTGGCCATGACGGCCGTCTCGCGCGCGCCGCTGCCCGACATCCAGGCCTACAAGGGCCGGATGGGATGGAGCTTCCCCTGGGCCTCCTCGAACGGCAGCGACTTCAACTACGACTTCGACGTGTCCGTCACCGAGGAGCAGCAGCGCTCGGGAACGGTCGAATACAACTTCCGGTCGTTCGACGTCTCGGGGATCTTCGACGCCGACCCCAGCAGCGGCGTCGGCTTCGTCGCGGCCATCGCCGGCACCGACGCCGCGACATTCACCCGGGAGGCGCCGGGGATGAGCGCGTTCGCGCTCGAGGACGGCGTCGTCTACCACACTTACTCCGCGTACTCGCGCGGGCTGGACGGGCTCTGGGGCATGTACCAGTGGCTCGATCGCGCCCCGAAGGGCCGCAACGAGCACGGGTTCTGGCTGCGGCGCCACAACGAGTACGACCAGGGCTAGGGGGTCGCGCGCAGGACCTCGTAGGCGCGGAGGTGGAGGAACGGCCCGCCCTCCTTGGCGTTCTGGTAGCCCGGCTCGAAGGTGAGCGTGTGCCGGCCGCCCGAGCGCCACCGCCAGGCGAACAGCACACTGCCCTCGATGCTCCGCCCGAGGCTCGACTTGTTCTGCCAGATGCCGGTCGCGTCGAAGGTCTCGCGCCCGTCGACCAGCACGCGCGCGTGACCGGCCTCGCAGCACTGCTCGCCGAGCGTTCCGTAGAGGGCGACGCCGGCGCCGTGGACGACGAGCGTCGCCGGCACCGCCGCGATCTCGTGGCTGACCGTGACCGCTCTGGCCCAGGCCCGGGTCGTGGGGACCACCTTCCCCGGCGCCAGAGCCGCAGCGGCGATCTCGAGCGAGAGGCCGCCGTTCGTCTGCCAGGCCGTCACGGTAGACGCCGGCGGCGGCCCGTCGAAGAAGCGGCCGAACGAGCCGTCCCCGGCGCGTGCCGAGAGCGCGGCGGCGGCGTTCCGCAGGATCCAGGAGCGAGCGAACGCCTCGCCGCGGCGGGCCAGCACACCCATTCCCTCGACGAGAGGCTCGACGACGTCGTTCTCGGCCTGCAGGTCGGCGAACACGCCGCGGCCGTCGCTCAGACGTCGGTCCACCGCTCTGGCCGTGGCCACGGCCTGGTCGAGGTACGACCGGGCCCTGGTGTCCCGGAAGAGCTCGACCCCGTTCCAGATCATGTTGCCGTTGACCGAGGCGAAGAACCGATGTGGGAGTGCCGCACAGCTGCTCCCGTCATCGAACAGGTACACGGTGTAGAGCGGGATGCTCGGGTCGAGGAAGTAGGCCCGCACGGCGCGGTAGTGGGCGCGTGCGGCGGCGAGATATGCGGGCTCCCGCGTCGCCCGGTACAGGAGCAGCGCCGCCTTGATCAGGTTCGAGTCCGTCTCGAGCGTCTTGAGGCGGTTCGTGCCGCCGCCGGGCTGCTGGTAGTCGACGCGCGGGCAGGCGCCAAGGGCGTAGGCGCCGGAACCCTCGACGAACGCGAATGCCGACTTCGCGCGGGCGAGCGCGACCCGATCGCCCGTCGCCGCGTACTCGTCGAGCAGGGCGACCGCGTCCCACGCCGGCACGTCGCTCCATGACCGGCAGGCGCTGCTGCTCGAACAGGGCGCGGCGTATACCGGCGCCGTCCGCACCAGCGCTCGGAGGGGTCGAAGGAGGCGCGTGTCATGGGTCGCGCGAAAACGGAGGGCGAGCGTGTAGGTGAGGGAGTCGGCGCCCCAGTCCCGGTTCAGGGAGGGGCAGCCGGACGCGCTGCACATCTGCCACAGCCCGCGGCCGGCGTACCACCTGCCGAGCAGCGTCGCCTCGGCCCTGTGACCCGCCCGTGCGAACGTGTCGGCGCGATTGCCACGGCCCAGCGCAGGCGTCACGAGCGCCAGCACGGCCCCCATGCAGGCGATGGCCCTCACGCCGCGCGTTCCGGGTAGGACACGACGCCGGCATCGTCCCACTGCTCGATACGGTCCACCCGTGTCGTGCGTTCCCGGGGGAGGAGACGATGAGCGTTTCTCGTGAAGGTGGCTGCGCCTGCGGAGCGGTTCGCTACCGCCTGACGAGCGATCCCCTCTTCACCCACTGCTGTCACTGCCTGAACTGCCAGCGGCAGACCGGAGGCGCCTTCGTGATCAACCTGCTGATCGAGGCCGACCGGGTGGAGCTCGTGGCCGGCAACCCCCAGCCGGTGGACGTCCCGCGCGACGACGGCAGCAGCCAGCACATCTTCCGCTGCCCCACCTGCCAGGTGGCGGTCTTCAGCGAGTACGGCCGCCCCGAGGTGCGATTCGTCCGGGGCGGGACGCTCGACGAGCCCCGGTCAGTGTCGCCCGACGTCCACATCTTCACAAGATCCAAGCTGAGCTGGGTCCAGCTTCCCGACACGGTGCCGGCATTCGACGTGTACTACGACCGGAGTGCCCTGTGGCCCGCGGCGAGCCTCGATCGTCTCAGGGCGGTCCTAGGCTGAGGCCGCGCCTCGAGGCGGGCGTTCGCGCATGATCCGCAGTGGAGGAGTTCCCGCTCACCGGCGGCATCTCGACCCCGGGCGTCGTCCGGGTCGGGGACACGGTGCGCCGGCCCCTGAAGCCCGACGCCGACCTCGTCCACGCGCTCCTCCAGCACTTCGAGCGGTCCGGGTTCGACGGGGCGCCGCGCTATCTCGGGATCGACTCGAAGGGTCGCGCCATCCTGTCGTTCATCGACGGGTTCGTGCCGCCCAACAACGGCTACACGCTCGACGAAGAGGCGGTCAGGGCGGGAGCGCGGCTCCTTCGCACCGTGCACGACCTGACGGAGGGCACGCATTTCGCGGACGGCTCCGAGGTCGCGTGCCACCCGAACCTGTCCCAGCCGAACTTCGTCTTCCGCGACATGCGACCGGTCGCGATCATCGACTGGGACGGCACGGTGCCGGGCCCACGACGGGCCAACCTGGCCGAGTTCCTGTGGGCGTTCGTGCATCCGCGCCGTCTACGGCGACGGTGATCCGGCCGCGGCCATGCTTCGTGTGGCGGCCGACGCCTACGGGTGGTCGGGAGAGGGCCTGGTCGACGACATGCTCGTGACGGTGCGGGACTTCCAGGACGTGGTGGCCGGGGACCCTGGCGCCGAGCAGTGGGGCGCCCAGGAGCTGGCCTACATGGAGCGGAACGCCGAGGCCCTCCGCGCCTAGACGATCTGCGCGTCCTCCTCCGTGACGAGCTCGGCATCGCCCCGAGCCCGGACGTGCAGCGCGTGTACCGCCGCCTCCTGGCCGAGGCGACCACCACCGGCGCCTAGGTCTCCTCCGCCTGCGCGACGATGTCCTCGCGTAGGACCTTGCCGGCGAGATCCGGATGGTCGGTGGCCAGGTGTGCCTGTGCCTCGTCCCAGAGCTCGTCGTCGTTCTCGCCCTCGACGACCTTGCCGCACACGCAGGTGATGCGCTTCACCCTCGGAGGCTTGCAGATCAGAACCGCTTCTCGAACCAGTGGTGAGCGTACGGCTCGTCGTTGAACGGCTCGACCTCCGCGTATCCCGCCGAGCGATAGAGCGAGATCGCCTCCGTGAGGTTGCCGTTGGTCTCGAGGCAGGTCGCCCCGGCGCCTGCCTCACGCGCGCGGTCCTCGAGCTCACGGAGCAGGCGCCGCCCGACACCGAGCCCGCGGACGGAGGGCGACACCCACATCCGCTTGATCTCGGCGGAAGCCCGGCCGTGAAGCCGGAGGCCGCCGCACCCCACAGGCGCGCCGCGCAGCCGCGCCAGCAGCAGCACCCCGGCGGGCGGCGTGAGCTCGCCGGCCTGGACGGCGGTGCTCCTCGCGGGGTCGAACCCCGCGTCGAAGCGCTCCTGGAGCTCGAGGAAGTACTGCTCGATGCACCACCGGGCGTCGGCGTTCCGCGGGCTCTCCGCGCACACCTCGATCATGGATGCGGTGAGGAGGCGCTCGACCGTCTGCATGGCCTCGACGAGCCGGTCACGCTGCCCGTCGCTCAGGGGCTGCAGCATCGACTCGGCGAACGCATCGGCCCGCGACTCGAGCGCGCCCCACTCCCTTCGACCGCGGGCGGTGAGGCGGGCGCGGCGAACGCGCGCGTCGTGTGCGCTCGGCGCGACCGTGACCAGACCGTCGTCCTCGAGTGCGCGCAGGAGGCGGCTCAGGTAGCCCGAGTCGAGCCCGAGCCGGGCGCGAAGGCGCTGCACGTCCTCGCCGTCGCGGCCGATCTCCCACAGCAGGCGCGCCTCGCCGAGCGGGCGCCGCCGTCCGAGGAAGTCGCCGCGAAGCGCGCCGGCCCGCTCGGTGGCGATCCGGTTGAAGCTTCGAACCCGGGCAACCTGCGTCGCTTCCATTCTCTGACTCCGGTCAGAGATCTTAGCGCGCGCGCCGGCTCAGGCGATGCCGTGCTCGAACGCGTATCGCACGGCCTGGGCCCGGTCGCGGGCGCCGGTCTTGGCGAACAGGTGGTTCACGTGGGTCTTGACCGTGGCCTGGCTGACCACGAGCTCGGCCGCGATCTCGGCGTTTGACAGCCCGGCGGCGATCAGCCGCAGGACGTCCGCTTCCCGTGGAGTGAGGTCGTCGGGAAGCGGGCGCGTGCTCCCGGCCGTAGCCGCGCCCGGCTCGAGCGCGGCCTCGACCAGCCGCTGCTGCACGGCGGGGTCGAGATGCGTGCGACCCGCGGCCACGGCCCGGATGGCCTGCTCGATCTCCTCCGCCCCGGCGTCCTTGGTCAGGTAGCCGCGAGCACCCGCCTCGAGGGCCGGGAAGAGAGACTCGTCGTCGGCGTAGGTGGTCAGCACCAGCACCTGCGTCTCCGGCAGGCCGGCGCGGATCCGGCGCGTGGCCTCGGCGCCCTCCATCTCGGGCATGCGCAGGTCCATCAGCACGACGTCCGGCCGCTCGCGCTGCGCGAGCTCGACCGCCTCCACGCCGTTGGCCGCCGTGCCCACGATCTCCACACCGTCGATCAGCCCGACGAGCATGGTCAGGCCGTCCCGCACCACGCGCTGGTCGTCGGCGATGACCACGCGGATCGGCTCGGTGCTCACCGGGGCACCATCAGCTCGACGCGCCATCCCGCCTCGGTCGGCCCGGCGGACATCGCGCCGCCGGCGCGCTCGAGCCGCTCCCGCATGGAGGCCAGTCCGCGACTACCGCCGACGCCCGCGAGCGCGGGGCCGGTGGCCGGCGTGGGCAGACGGTCCTCGACCGTCAGGCTCGTCCGGCCGTCCTCGTAGCGGAGCAGGATGACCGTGACCGCGCCCGGGGCGTAGCGGGCGACGTTCGTGAGCGCCTCCTGCGCGCCGCGGTAGAGCGCAAGCGCCGCGTCGGCGGGAAGCGTGCGCGCCTCGCCCTCGACCCGGAGCGTCACGTCGGCACCGGTGTCGGCCCGGAAGCGCGTGACCAGGGACTCGAGCTCGGCCGTGCCCGGCAGATGCTCGCCCCGTAGCGCGCTCACCGCCTCGCGGGCGTCGGCGAGGCCGTCCCGCACGAGCTCGCCCGCGCGGTCGATGACGCCCTGCATCTCCGGGCTCGCCCCCTCGCGCTGCGCCAGCTTGCGCGCGCCCTGGAGCTGGATGGCGGCGCCGGAGAGGGAGTGCGCGAGCACGTCGTGCAGCTCCCCCGCGATCCGCCCGCGCTCGGTGACCGCGGCCGCCCGCAGCTGCTCCTCGCGCGCATCCTCGAGCTGGGCCAGGAGGAGCTCGGTGGTGTCCTGGCCGGCCCGGGCACGGTTGATGAACGAGGCCACGACGCCGAGGAGAACACAGAGGAGCACGGCGGCCACGACCGCCGACACGCCGCTCCCGGTGAGGGCCAGCGCGAGCGCGAGGCCGGCGGTGATCGCCGCCCCGAGCACGACCCCGACCGGCCAGGAGAGCCGGGCCACGGCCATCCACACCGCCGCGCCGGCGGCGAGCGCGGTGGCGCCGCGCGGCTGCAGCGCCGCGAGGGCCACGCCCGACGCACCCATCCCGGCGATGAGCACTGCCTGGGTCTCGCGGGACCACCCGAGGAAGCGATCGCGGATGGCCAGCGCCAGCAGGGCGGCGAAGGCGACGAGGGCGAGGCCGACGCCGAGCCCCCGTCCGTGCAGGCTGGGCGCGGGGTGCCCGTTGACGGTGGAGATGACGACCGCCACCAGCACGATCAGGCCCAGCGGCCTGAGTGTGTCGCGCTGTTGGCGGATCCTCGCCTCGGCGCGAGAACGCGCGCCGGCGACGCGCGCGCTCTCTTCCCCAAGCTCCCCGCTGGTGGTCACCGCAGGCGGACGATAGAGCGCCGCGCCGCGGGTCACGCGATCTGCAGGGCCATGCGGCCGCCGGCCACCATCCGCCGCCCGCGGACCTGCACCAGCGCGATCCGCACGACCACCTCGAGCAGGGCCATGGCCACAAGGGCGACGGGCCACGCCTGGGCGGTGATGTGGTGGGTGATGCTGAAGGACCGCACGGCGGGCTCGGCACCGTGGGTGATGGCGAGGGCGAACGCCATCCGGGCGCCGATCCCGGCGACGAGAAGGGCGCCGGCGATCCAGCCGACGCGGGCGAAGGCCGTGCCGTCACTGCCGGCGCGAACGTGCGTGGCGAGCCCGCCGAGGACGCCGAGGGTGAGGCCGACGGAGGCGAGCAGCGCGATCAGGACGAGGTCGTTGCCGGACGTCGGCACCGTGTGCACGTAGTTCTGGCCGACCGTGAGCACGAGGGCCAGCGGGACGATGAGAGCGCGGCGGTCGAGACGCCGTTCGCGGGCCTGGCGCAGCACCACGAGGATGAGCGCGGCGTTGATGAGGTACTCGGTGGTGGTCATGCGCCCATGCTCCCGCCGCGCGGCCGGTTCCGTCGTCGGCGCAGGGGTTGAACCGCGGGTTGATTCGCGTCTCCACCCCGGGGATGATCGAGGCGTGCCGTCCGACCCAGTCCCGCGCACGCTCGAGGACGTGTTGGACGCCGCCCGCGCGCGCATCACCCGCCTCGATCCCCATCAGGCCCAGGCCGCGTTGGACGGCGGCGCCCTGCTGGTCGACATCCGGGGCGACCTGAGCCGCGCGCACGACGGGATCGTCCCCGGCTCGGTGCACGTCCCCCGGACGGTGCTCGAGTGGCGGCTCGATCCCAACGGCCCCTGGCGCAACCCTCACATCGCCGCGGACCGGCACCTCGTGGTCATCTGCGACCACGGCTTCTCCTCCGTGCTCGCGGCCGCCTCGCTGGTCGAGCTCGGGTTCGCGGGGAACTGCGGACGTCGTCGGCGGCTACGAGGCCTGGCGCCTGGCCGGGCTTCCGACCGCTCCGGCGCCGGATCCTCGGCGGGACGGGGAGCTGCCCGGCATGGCCCCGCCGGACGGGGCGCCGGTCAGCGAAGCTCGGTGACGACCGCCCGCTCGGGGAACGGCAGGGCGATGGCGTCGGGGGCGAGCGTGCTGCCGCCGTCGGCGGTGAAGCGCTCGACGCCGAGCGTCGAAACGTCGACCACGGCGGTCTGACCGGTCAGGAGGAGGTCGGCCGCGGCCCGCGAGACCGCCGGCCCCCACATCATCCCGTGGCCGCCCGCCGAGGCCACGAAAAGCCCCTCCACCACGTCGCCGTCCGGCCGCCGCCCCGCACCGATGACGGGGTGGTGGTCGGGCGTGAAGTCGATCGTCGCGGCCCAGGCCTTGCGCAGGCCGAGCCCGGCCGAGGCGGGCACGAGGTCGCCGAGCTGCTCCCGCGCGCTCTCGAGGAGCGCCCAGTCGATCGCGGTGGCCTCGCCCGGCATCTCATCTGGGCCGCTGATGCCGAAGAGCAGCCCGCCTTCCTCGGGTCGCCAGTAGAGCCCGGCGCCGACCGCGAACCCCATCACGGTGTCGCCGCCCTCGAACGCGGGCGCGGGCGAGGTGACCGCCACGTGGTGACGCGAACCGCCGACCGAGACCCGGACGCCGGCCAGTCCCGCGACCGCCGTCTGGGCGACCCCGGCGGCGAGGAGGACGCGGTCGGTCTCGACCGGGCCCGCTGTGGTCTCGACGCCGCGCACGTGGCCGCCCTGGATGCGGAGGCCCGTGACCCGCACGCCCTCTCGCAGGTCCACCCCGGCCGCCTGCATGGCCAGCCGGTAGGCCGCGACGTTGCGCGGGGGGTCGATGCAGCCGTCGCTCTCGAGGTACGACGCGCCGGCGATGGCCTCCGGCGCCACGACGGGCGACACCGCCGCCACCTCCGGCGGCTCCAACCAGCGCGCCGGCAGGCCCAGGGCGCGCTGCGCCGCCACCCGCTCCCGCCCGGCCGCCGCCTCTTCCGCGTCCAGGGCGACGATGAGGTAGCCGAGCTCCCGAAAGCCGCTGTCCACCCCGAGCTCGTCCTGCTGGCGGCGATAGAAGGCGATCGACCAGCGGCCAAGCGCCACCGCCGCCGGCGTGCCGCCCTGGGCCCGCACCATGCCCGCAGCCCGGGCGCTCGAGCCCTGCCCGGCGCGCCCGGCGTCGAGGACCAGCACGCGCCCGGCCCCGTCGCGGGCGGCGAAGACCGAGGCCCAGCCGCCGACCGTCCCGGCGCCCACCACGACCAGGTCCGCCCGCTCGGCCAGGTCAGTCCCCCACGCCGGGCAGAGGGTCGCGCAGCGTATGCAGGACGGCGTCAGCGCCTGCCTTCTTCAGCGCCTCCTCGTCGTAGTGCCCGCTGGCCACGCCCACGCCCACCGCGCCCACCGCGTGGGCGGCCTGGATGTCGAGCGGCGTATCGCCCACGACGAGGACGCGCGACGGGTCGACGGGCCGGCCGATCACGGTGCCCGCGCGCTCGATGGCCCGCCGGGTCAGCTCGGCGCGATCGGGCGAGTCGGAGCCGTAGCCGCCGAAGTGGAACCAGTGGTTGAGGTTCCCCCGGGCGAGCTTCATGTGCGCGGTGGCCTCGGTGCCCCCGGTCACGAGGCCGAGCGGATACCCCTCGTGGGCCAGCCGCTCGAGCAGCTCGGGCGCCCCGTCGAGCACCTTGTAGCCCTTGGACTCGCGCACGGCCGCCGGCATGTGCTTCTGGCGCACGGCCAGGACGCGGGCGAGCTCCTCGGGGCTCGGCTCATGGCCGATGACGGCGGCGAAGGTGCGGCGCCCGACGTCGGGGTCGGTCATGCCCGCGTCGGTGAACTGCCCGATGTCGGCCGGGATGCCGTAGAGCTCCTGGAACGCGCGGCGCCACGACTCCGCTCCGGCCCCACCCGTGTTGATGAGCGTGCCGTCGATGTCGAACAGGATTGCCTGCGGGCGATCGATGGCGTCCTCCGTATCCGAGCCTTGGTGGCCGGCGGCCTGCCAGGATACGCGCCATGGCGCGACCGCAGGTGGTCATCGTCGGCGGGGGCTTCGGCGGCCTGGCGTGCGCCAAGCGCCTGCGGCGTGCGCCGGTCGACGTGGTGCTCCTCGACCGGCGCAACTACCACCTGTTCACGCCCCTGCTGTACCAGGTGGCCACGGCCCTCCTGAACGCGGCCGACATCGCCTATCCCCTCCGCACGGTCTTCCGCAAGACGCCGAACGTCCACGTCCGCCAGGTGCGCGTGGAGCGGGTCGACGTCACGGGCAAGTGCGTGCACACCTCCGCCGGCGCCGACCTGCCGTACGACTACCTCGTCCTGGCCACCGGGAGCGAGAACAACACCTTCGGCAACCAGGCCCTGGCCGAGCACTCCATCGGGCTGAAGACGCTCGAGGAGGCGCTGCGCCTGCGAAACCACGTGCTCGCCTGCCTGGAACGGGCCGAGCAGGCCACCGACGACGAGGAGCGCCGGCGCTGGCTCACCTTCGTGGTGGCCGGCGGGGGGCCGACGGGCGTGGAGTACGCCGGCGCCCTGCACGAGCTCCTCCGCCTCGTGCTCGGTCGCGACTACGGCAAGCTCCAGCCGGGACTGGAGCGGATCCTGCTGGTCGAAGGGAAGGACGAGCTGCTGCCCGAGTTCCACCCGCGGCTCGGGCGCTACGCGCGCAAGACCCTGGTCGATCGCGGGATCGAGGTGCGCACGGGGACGTTCATCGAGCACGCCACCGAGGACGAGGTCGTGCTCTCGGGCGGCGAGACCATCGCCGCGCGGACGCTCATGTGGGCGGCCGGCGTGCGTCCCAACGATCCCACGGCCGGCGAGGCCGCCGTCGAGCACACGCGGTCCCGGCGCGTGGTCGTGGACGACCATCTCAGGGTCGAGGGAGCGCCGGGCGTGTTCGCCGTGGGCGATCTCGCCGGCGCGCGCCAGGACGGCGAGGAGCTGCCCCAGGTCTCGCCGCCGGCCCTGCAGGCGGGGCGCTACGTGGCCCGCCTCATTCACGACGACGTGGCCGGCCGGGGGGAACCTCGGCCCTTCCGCTACCTGGACAAGGGGACGATGGCGGCGATCGGCCGCAACGCCGCGGTGGTCGACCTGCGCGGCCTCCGCTATGCCGGGTTCCCCGGGTTCGTCACCTGGGCCCTGGTGCACATCGGGTACCTCGTCGGCTATCGCAACCGGGCCCTCGTGCTGGCCGGCTGGTTCCAGTACTACGTGCGGCGCGACCGTCCCATCCGGCTCCAGATCTTCGTCGAGCCGGACCCCACCGCCCTGGAGGTCGCGGGCGAGCCGGTCCCGACGACCACGTGACCTTCACCTGACCCACCCGGAGGGAGCCTTCGATGCAGCTCGGCATGATCGGCCTCGGCCGCATGGGCGCCAACATGGTGCGCCGCATCATGCACGCCGGCCACGAGTGCGTGACCTACGACCGGAGCGCAAAGGCGGTCGAGGGCCTCGCCGGCGAGGGCGCCACCGGCGCCAACTCGCTGCAGGAGCTGGTGACCAAGATGCAGGCCCCCCGCTCCGTGTGGCTGATGCTCCCGGCCGGCGTGGTCGACAGCACGCTCGACGAGCTCGCCCCCCTGCTCGAGCGCGGCGACACCGTCGTCGACGGCGGCAACTCCTACTACCACGACGACCTGCGGCGGGGCAAGGAGCTGGCGAAGAGCGGCATCCACTACGTCGACGTCGGGATGAGCGGCGGCGTGTGGGGGCTCGAGCGCGGCTACTGCCTGATGATCGGCGGCGAGGACGAGCCGGTGGCCCGCCTGGATCCGGTCTTCCAGGCGCTCGCCCCGGGCCGCGACGCCGCGCCGCCCACGCCCGGCCGCACCGGGCGAGAGCACGGCGGAGGAGGGCTACCTCCACTGCGGCCCGGGCGGCGCGGGGCACTTCGTGAAGATGGTCCACAACGGCATCGAGTACGGCCTCATGGCGGCCTACGCCGAGGGCCTGAACATCCTCCGCCACGCCGACGTCGGCCTGCACATGGAGGAGATCGACGCCGAGACCACGCCGCTGCGCCACCCCGACCACTACCGCTACGAGCTCAACCTGGCCGACGTGACCGAGGTCTGGCGGCGCGGGCAGCGTGATCAGCTCCTGGCTGCTCGACCTGACCGCCCAGGCGCTGGCCAAGAGCGAGGAGCTCGACGACTTCACCGGCCGCGTCTCCGACTCGGGCGAGGGACGCTGGACCGTGGCGGCGGCCATCGACGAGGCCGTGCCGGCGCCGGTCCTCAGCGCCGCGCTCTATGCGCGGTTCTCGTCCCGGGGCGAGGCGGACTTCGCCGACCGGCTGCTCTCGGCCATGCGCTTCGCGTTCGGCGGCCACCTCGAGAAGACCTCGGCCGGGCTGTGAGCAGCGAGCGCGCCGACGCGTTCGTGTTCTTCGGGGCCACCGGCGACCTGGCCCACAAGCAGATCTTCCCGGCGCTGGTCAGGCTGGCCGGCGAGGGGGCGCTCGACATGCCGGTGATCGGCGTGGCCAAGGCCGGCTGGGACCTCGACCGTCTGCGCAAGCGCGCCCGGGAGAGCGTGGCCGACCAGGGCGAGGTCGACGAGAAGGCGCTCGAGCGGCTCCTCTCGCGCCTCCGCTACGTCGACGGGGACTACGCCGACCCGTCGACCTTCGCGCGCTGTCAAGAAGGAGCTCGGGGACGCCCGGCACCCGCTCCACTACCTCGCCATCCCGCCCGACCTGTTCGCCACCGTGGTCGGAGTCCCTGCACGACGCCGGCGCGCCGAGGGCGGCCGCGTCGTGGTGGAGAAGCCCTTCGGCCACGACCTGGCCTCGGCCCGCCGGCTGAACGCCACCCTCCACCGCTTCCTGCCGGAGGCGGCGATCTTCCGCATCGACCACTTCCTCGGCAAGGAGCCGATCGAGAACCTGCTTCTACTTCCGCTTCGCCAACTCGTTCCTCGAGCCGCTCTGGAACCGCCACCACATCGACTCGCGTGCAGATCACGATGGCCGAGAGCTTCGGCGTGGCGGGCCGCGGCCGGTTCTACGACTCGGTCGGGGCCATCCGCGACGTCGTCCAGAACCACCTCCTCCAGGTCACGGCCATCCTCGGCATGGAGCCGCCGTCCGGCTTCCAGCGCGACGTGGTGCGCGACGCCAAGGCGCGGCTCCTCGACTCGATCCACCCGCTCGACGCCGACGAGGTCGTGCGCGGCCAGTACCGGGGCTACCGGGAGACCGACGGCGTCGACCGCGCTTCCACCACCGAGACGTACGTCGCGCTGCGCCTCCACGTCGAGACCTGGCGCTGGGGCGGCGTGCCGTTCTTCATCCGCGCGGGCAAGTGCCTGCCGGTCACGGCCACCGAGATCGTGGTCAACCTGCGCCGGCCGCCGCAGGCGGTGTTCGGGCAGCGCGACCGCGAGTCCGGCCGGCCGAACCGGGTGCGCTTCCGGATCAACCCGGAGGTCGTGATCGCCCTGCTCACCAGGGTCAAGGTCCCCGGCGAGGAGATGGCCGGCGAGGACGTCGAGCTCATCGCCCGCCACCACCTCCCCGAGGAGATGCCGCCGTACCAGCGCCTCCTCGGCGACGCCATCGACAACGACCCCGTCCTGTTCGCCCGCGAGGACTCGGTGGAGGCGGCCTGGCGCGTCGTCGACCCCATCCTCGACGGGGCGACGCCGGTGCTCCCCTACGACCAGGGGACCTGGGGCCCGCCCGAGGCCGCCCGCCTCATGTCGGGCATCGGCAGCTGGCACGACCCGCTTCCCTCCGAGCCCAGCACCTGACGAAAGGACCGACGGTGTCCGCCACCAAGAGCGCCCCCCGGACCCCGCTGCGCAGCCGGCCGGCCTGGCGCGCGCTCGAGGCCCATCACGCCGCCATCGGCGACGTGCGCCTGCGCGATCTCTTCGCCGGAGAGCCGGGGAGGGGCGAGCGGCTGACCGCCGAGGGCGCCGGCCTGTACCTGGACTACTCCAAGAACCGCGTCACCGACGAGACGCTGGCCCTGCTCCTCGGGCTGGCCCAGGAATCGGGCGTGGCCGAGCGCCGCGACGCCATGTTCCGGGGCGAGCACATCAACGTCTCGGAGGACCGCGCCGTCCTCCACGTGGCCCTGCGAGCTCCCCGGGACGCCGTGATCGAGGTCGACGGCCACGACGTGGTGCCCGAGGTGCACGAGGTGCTCGACCGGATGGCGGCGTTCGCGCGCCAGGTGCGCTCGGGCGAGTGGCGCGGCCACACCGGCCGCCCGGTGCGCAACGTGATCAACATCGGCATCGGCGGCTCGGACCTGGGGCCGTCCATGGCGTACCAGGCGCTCGTCCACTACAGCCGCCGCGACATGACCTTCCGCTTCGTCTCGAACATCGACGGCACCGACTTCGCGGAGGCGGTGCGCGGCCTCGACCCGGCCGAGACCCTGTTCATCGTGTCGTCCAAGACGTTCGGGACCCTGGAGACGCTGACCAACGCCGGCACCGCCCGGGACTGGCTCCTCGAGGCCCTCCACGACGAGAAGGCGGTGGCCCGCCACTTCGTGGCCGTCTCGACGAACGCCGAGCGCGTGGCCGAGTTCGGGATCGACACGGCCAACATGTTCGGCTTCTGGGACTGGGTGGGCGGGCGCTACTCGGTCGACTCGGCCATCGGCCTCTCGCTCATGCTGGCCATCGGCCCGGAGGGGTTCACCGAGATGCTCGGCGGGTTCCGGGCGATGGACGAGCACTTCCTCTCGGCGTCGTTCGACCGCAACCTCCCCGTCCTGCTCGGGCTGCTGGGCGTGTGGTACGCGAACTTCTTCGGGGCCGAGACCGTGGCGGTCCTCCCCTACGACCAGTACCTCGAGCGCTTCCCCGCCTACCTCCAGCAGCTGGACATGGAGAGCGACGGCAAGCACGTGGACCTCGCCGGCCGGCCCGTGGACTACACCACCGGCCCGATCGTCTGGGGGCAGCCCGGCACGAACGGCCAGCACGCCTTCTACCAGCTGCTGCACCAGGGAACGCGACTGGTGCCGTGCGACTTCATCGGCTTCTGCCAGAGCCTCAACCCGCTCGGCCGCCACCACGACCTGCTGATGGCCAACCTGATCGCCCAGACCGAGGCGCTCGCCTTCGGGCGGTCGGCCGAGGAGCTCGCTGCGGAGGGCGCCGAGCCGGCCCAGATCCCGCACCGCGTGTGCGAGGGCAACCGGCCGACGAACACGATCCTGGCCGAGCGGCTGACACCGGCCACGCTCGGCGCCCTGATCGCGCTCTACGAGCACAAGGTCTTCGTCCAGGGGACGATCTGGTCGATCGACTCCTTCGACCAGTGGGGCGTCGAGCTCGGCAAGCAGCTGGCCACCAAGATCATCCCCGAGCTCGAGAGCCCGTCCGAGCCGCCGCTGGACCACGACAGCTCCACGAGCACGCTGATCCGGCGCTACCGGCGGGCGCGGGCGGAGTAGGCTCGCCAGGTCACGCCAACCGATCGAAAGGGGAGTCGATGGCAGTCGTCTACATCCAGGAGTTCCCGATCGCGGATCGCTCGACCGAGAACTACGACTTCGTGGCCGACAAGGTCGGCGACGGTCCCTTCGATGGGCTGCTGGTGCACACCGCCGGGTTCGACGACGACGCCGGCGTGTTCAGGATCATGGACGTCTGGGAGACGCGAGAGCAGGCCGAGCGGTTCCTCGCCGAGAACGTGCAGCCGCACATCGAGCGGGGCCCGGAGGCATTCCCGAATCCCGGCGCCTTTTCGCCGCCCACCAGGGACGGCTTCTACGAGCTGCACCACGTGGTGGAGTAAGAACTCATTCCAGAATGAGTTCTAAGGCGGAGGTTGATCGGCTCACCCGCGCGCGGCCGAGGGAAGGCGGCGCTCCAGGCCCGCCTCCCCGGCCACCACGAGCTCGCTGACCAGGCCGATGAACAGGCCGTGCTCGACGACGCCCGCGTGCCACGCGAGCTGCTCGGCCAGCGCCGCGGCGTCGGCGATCGGGCCGAAGTCGCAGTCGAGGATGAGGTTCCCGCCGTCGGTCACGAACGGCTGTGTCTCGCCGCCCCGGAGCGCCACGCGCGCGCCCAGGGACTCGACCCAGCGGACGGCCGGGCGGACGCCGAAGCGGACGACCTCGACGGGGACGGGAAAGCTCGTGCCCAGAGCCGGCGACAGCTTCTGGTCGTCGACGATGATGACCTCGCGACGGCTCGCCTGGGCCACGATCTTCTCGCGCAGCAGCGCGCCGCCGCCGCCCTTGATGAGGTCGAGCACCGGGTCGACCTCATCTGCACCGTCGATGGTGATGTCGACCTCGGGGTGCTCGTCGAGCGTGGTCAGGGGGACGCCCAGCTGAGCCGCGACGGCCTGGGTGGCCTCGGAGGTGGGGACGCCCCGGACGTCCTGCAGCTCACCCTCACGGATGCGCCGCCCGAGGGCCTCGAGGGCAAAGCGCGCCGTCGTGCCGGTGCCCAGGCCGACCACCATGCCGGACTCGACCTCGGCCACGGCGCCCTCGGCGGCCTGTCGCTTGTGCAGGTCGCGGCGGCTCGGCTCGGCCATCGCCCGTCAGGCTACGGGGTGGTGCCCCGGCCACGCGAGGGCGTCGCGGCGGCCTCCGCGCGTCAATGGAGCTTCTCGCCGCGGTCGAGCATGGCCACGAGCGTCTGGATGCGGCGGGCGCGCGTCTCGGGGCGATGCGCCGTCTGGACGCGGTACAGGACGGCATAGCGATTGGCGCTGTCGAGGGTGGCGAAGAAGGCCGCGGCCTTCGGATGCCGGTCGAGCTCGCGCTGCAGATCGTCGGGCACCGAGGCGGTGCGCGGCCCGTCGTAGGCACGCTCCCAGCGGCCGTCGGCCTGCGCGCGGTCGATCTCCCGCTGCCCGGCCGGCGCCAGCCGACCCTCGGCCGCGAGTCGCTCGGCCCAGGCGCGGTTGCGCTTCGACCAGGGGCTCCGGGCGCGGCGCGGCGTGACCCGCTGAAGCCAGAAGCGCTCGTCGAGCGGGCGCTTCTGTCCGTCGATCCAGCCGTGGACGAGCGCGCCCTCCACCACCTCGTCGTAGGTGACCGACGGCTCCGTCCCGCCCGCGCGGGCGATCCTGACCCAGACGCCGTCCGCCGTCTCGTGGTGGTCGCGCAGCCACGCCTCCCACGCCTGCGCGTCGGAGAAGGCGAGCACGGGCAGCGCGTCAGGCGAAGGCACCGCCCGGCTCTCCGCCGACAGGGGGCAGTCCGGGGCCGCCCAATGGGCGAACGTCGATGCGCTCGGGCGGACCGTCGAGGAGGGCGAGCACCTCCTCGACGCCCCCGCCGGCGCGGGCCAGCGCGAGCGAGCGCTCGAGATCGGCCCGGGTCTCCCACACCTCCCAGACCCACACGACATCGGGCGACTCGACCTCCTGGCTGATGACGTAGAGCTCACACCCGGGCGCATCCTCGAGCAACGTCGCCGCCTCCAGCAGCTTCGCGGCCAGGGCGTCTCCCTGCCCTTGCCTGGCAGCGAGGCGGACGAGGCGCCCCTCCCGGGTATCGCCGGGGCTCACGCGTCCGGGACGAGCCGGAGCGGCGGCCAGCCGTCCTCCTCGAGGGCGGAGCCGCAGCGGTCGCAGGTCGTGACGTGTTCGCCCTCGACCGCGGCCTCGCGGACCGCGTCTGCCCCGCACACGAGGCAGTGCGGCGCCTCGCTGCTGACGCAGCGCAGGACGTCGTCGAGCGTCTCGAGCCGGGCGGCGAGGGCGGGCATGGTCACAACCTCCTGAACACTCCCACGACCTTGCCCAGCACCTCGACCTCGTCGGGGTACATCGGCTGCAGCGCCGGGTTCGCAGGCTGCAGCCGGACGCGCTGGCCGTCGTGGTAGATGCGCTTGACGGTGGCCTCGCTCCCGTCGACCAGCGCGGCCACGATCTCGCCGTCGGTGGCGTCGCTCTGGCTGCGGACGACGACGTAGTCGCCGTCGAGGATGCCGTCGTCGATCATCGAGTCGCCGCGCACGTTGAGGACGAAGTTGTCGCCGGAGGCCGTGAGCATGCCGGGCAGGCCGACGGTCGCCTCCACGTTCTGCTCGGCCAGGATGGGCGTGCCGGCAGCGATGCTGCCCACGATGGGCAGCACCCGCACGTCGGCCGGCGACGCCTCGGCGACCTCGGCCGCCCGCTCGCGCCCCACGAGCTCGAGGGCCCTGGGCTTGGTCGGGTCGCGGCGGAGGAGCCCGAGCCGCTCGAGGTTGCCGAGGTGGGCATGGACGGTCGACGACGAGGTGAGACCCACGGCCTGACCGATCTCACGCACCGTCGGCGGATACCCGTGCCGGTCGCAATGGTCGTTCACGAAGTCGAGGATCTCGCGCTGTCGTGGCGTCGGTTCCACCGTCTCCCTCCCATGGGAAGCGAACATGTGTTCGTAAGAGTAGACGGCCGGCCGGACGGTGACAAGCGCCGAGGGCGAACGCGCCCACGCCGTCCGATACAGTGGGCATGCACGCGCTGGTGGCGGAATTGGTAGACGCGCTAGGTTGAGGGCCTAGTGGCCGAATAGGCCGTGAAGGTTCAAGTCCTTTCCAGCGCACCTTGCACAGCGGAGAGCGCTTCCGGCTGGCGGGGGGCATGGCATACGAGGAGGCGGGCAGCGGGGAGCCCGTCCTGCTCGTGCACGCCGGCATCTGTGACAGGCGCATGTGGGAGCCGCAGCTCCCGGCTCTGACGGCACGGCACCGCGTCATCCGCCCCGACCTCCCCGGCTACGGCGACTCGCCGGACCCCGGGCGGGCTCTGCGCCTATGGGAGTCGCTGGCCGAGCTCATCGAGACGGTGGCCGGCGGCCCGGCGCACGTGGTGGGCGCCTCGTTCGGCGGCGTCGCGGCCATCGATCTCACGCTCCAGCGCCCCGATCTGGTGCGGTCCCTGACGGCCGTGGGCATCGGCCCAGGTGGCCTGCCGCAGCCGCCCGAGCTGGTGGAGGTCGATCGCCTTTGGGACGAGCTCCATGGGGCCGGTGATCTCGAGGGCGTGAACGAGCTCGACCTGTGCACCTGGGTCGACGGGCCGCGTCGCTCTCCGGACGACGTCGACCCCGTGGTGCGGGCCGCGGTCCGCGAGATGAACGCCGTCCTCCTGGCCCGTCCCGACGACGGCAGCCGCCTGATCCGCCTGGATCCTCCAGCCTGCGAGCGCCTGGGAGAGATCAGCTGTCCGGTGCTGGCCGTGGTGGGCGATGAGGATCAGCCCTACGCGGTGAACGGCGGCCGTGTCCTCGCCGCCGGCGTGCCGAACGGGCGCCTCGAGGTGATCGCCGGGACGGCGCACCTCCCGAACATGGAGCGCCCAGAGGAGTTCTCCCGCATCCTGCTCGACTTTCTGGCCGTGGCGCCGGCGCAGTAGGCTCGTCACGAGATGCTCTGTCCGACCTGCGGCACCCAGAACCTGGACGGGCAAGAAGTTCTGCAAGGAGTGCGGGTCGGCGCTGGCGGCGGTCTGCCCCTCCTGCGGCGCCGCACTTGCCGGGGACGAGAAGTTCTGCGGCGAGTGCGGAACCTCCGTGACGGCCGCCGCGACATCCATCGCGCCCGCGCCCCAGGCCGTGCCCACGCCGCCGGCATCGGAGCGCCGGCTCGTGTCCGTCCTGTTCGTCGACCTGGTGGGCTTCACGCCCCTCTCGGAGTCCCGTGACCCGGAGGAGGTGCGGGAGCTTCTCTCGCGCTACTTCGACAGCGCGCGACGGCTGATCGAGCTGTACGGGGGAACGGTCGAGAAGTTCATCGGCGATGCCGTGATGGCCGTGTGGGGCACGCCCGTGGCCACCGAGGACGACGCCGAGCGAGCCGTGCGGGCCGGGCTCGACCTCGTCGCCGCCGTGTCGGCCCTCGGGCAGGAGGTGGGCGCCGAGGAGCTGCGGGCCCGCGCCGGCGTGCTGACGGGCGAGGCAGCGGTCACGGTCGGCGCCGAGGGCGAGGGGATGGTGGCGGGAGACATCGTCAACACGGCCTCCCGCATCCAGTCCGTGGCCGAGCCGGGCAGCGTCTACGTCGGAGACCCCACCCGCAGGGCGACCGAGCAGGCCGTCGTGTACGAGTCCGCGGGGTCGTTCGAGCTCAAGGGCAAGGACGGGCTGACGCCGCTGTGGCGGGCCGTGCGGGTGGTGTCGGGCGTCCGGGGGACGCTCAAGTCCGAGGGCCTCGAGGCGCCGTTCGTGGGCCGCGACCGCGAGCTGCGCCAGATCAAGGACCTGTTCCACACCTCGGCCGACGAGAAGCGCGCCCAGCTCGTCTCCGTGACGGGGATCGCCGGGATTGGCAAGTCACGGCTCGCGTGGGAGTTCTACAAGTACTTCGACGGCCTGGCCCAGCTCGTGTACTGGCATCGGGGCCGCTGTCTCGCCTACGGCGAGGGCGTCACCTACTGGGCCCTGGCGGACATGGTGCGCTGGCGCTGCCGGATCGCCGAGGACGAGCCGGCCGAGACGGCGCTGCCGAAGCTCCGGGCCACGCTCGAGGAGCACCTGCTCGATCCCGAGGAGCGCCGCTTCGTCGAGCCCCGCCTCGCGCAGCTGCTGGCCGTGGGCGAGCTCGAGGCGCAGGACCGGCAGGACATGTTCGCGGCCTGGCGCCTGTTCTTCGAGCGGCTCGCCGACGCCTACCCGACGGTGCTCGCGTTCGAGGACATGCAGTGGGCCGACGAGAGCCTGCTCGACTTCGTCGAGTACCTGCTCGACTGGTCGCGTGGCTCGCCCCTGTACGTGATCACGCTCGCCCGGCCCGAGCTGCTCGACCGGCGGCCGACGTGGGGCGCCGGCCAGCGCAACTTCACCTCGCTCTACCTCGAGCCGCTCGCGCCCGAGGCGATGGAGGAGCTGCTCACCGGCCTGGTCCCCGGGCTGCCGCAGCCGCTCCAGCGGCAGATCCTCGATCGCGCCGAGGGAGTGCCGCTGTATGCGGTCGAGACGGTCCGCATGCTGCTCGACCGGGGCGCCCTCGTGCAGGAGGGCTCGGTCTACCGGCCGACCGGCACGATCGAGACGCTGGCCGTGCCCGAGACCCTGCATGCTCTCATCGCCGCCCGCTTGGACGGCCTGCCGGAGGACGAGCGACGCCTGCTCCAGAACGCATCCGTCCTGGGAAAGACGTTCACGAGCGCGGCCCTGCAGGCGCTCGCTGGCGCCGCCGAAGGGACGCTCGAGCCGCGGCTCAACGCGCTCGTGCGCAAGGAGGTGCTCTCGCTCCAGTCGGACCCGCGCTCGCCCGAGCACGGGCAGTACGGCTTCCTGCAGGACCTCGTCCGCCACGTCGCCTACGAGACGCTCTCCAGGCGCGAGCGCCGGGCGCAGCATCTCGCCGCCGCCGCGCACCTGTCGGCCGCGGCGGCCGAGGACGAGGTCGCGGAGGTCGTCGCGTCGCACCTCGTCGAGGCCTACGAGCTCGATCCCGGCGCCGCGGACGCGCCGGACATCAGGGACCGCGCCCGCGCGGCGCTCGTCGGGGCCGGCGAGCGAGCGGCGTCGCTGGGGGCTCCGGGCGAGGCCCAACGTTACTTCCAGCGGGCCGCGGAGCTCGCCCAGAGCCCCGCGGAGCAGGCGGGGCTGGCCGAGCGCGCGGGCCAGACGGCGTGGCTCGCCGGCCGGCCCTTCGAGGCCCGCGCCCTGCTCGATCGGGCCGAGTCGCTCTTTCGCCAGCTCGGAGAGGCGCGGGCGGCGGCGCGTGTGTCCGCGCGCCTGGGCGAGGTCGACTTCGTGGAGGGGCACCCGCAGCGGGCGATCGACCGGCTCGAGCCGGCGCTCGCCGCCCTCAGCAGCGGCGACGGAGACGCCGACACCGCGATGCTCGCCGCCCATCTCGGCCGCTATCTGGCCCTGACCGGGCAGGAGGGCGCCCTCCCCAGGATCGAGTACTCGCTCGGCCTGGCCGAGAAGCTCAACCTGCGTGAGACACTCGCCGAGGCGCTGGTCAACAAGGCGCTCCTGCTCCTCCGCGACGACCGGCTGTTCGAGGCCCGAGTGCTGCTCGAGGGCGCCCTCGAGCTGGCACTGGCGAACGATCTCCGCCGCGTCGCGTTGCGCGCCTATAACAACCTGGGAGTGATCCTCGAGTCGTCAGATCGGTTCACCGAGGGCGCGGACACCGTCGGGCGGGCGGTCGAGCTCGCCCGGCGAAACGGGGACCGGAGCTGGGAGTCGAGCCTCGTGGGCGGCAGCGTGATCACGCTCGTGATGCTGGGTCGCTGGGACGAGGCGGTCGCCCGTGCCTCCGAGGCCGAGGCCATCGCGACGACCTCGTTCGCCAAGACGCTGATCCTGACGATCGTCCCGGTGCACTGCCAACGTGGGCAGCTCGATCGCGCGCGGGAAGTGTTCGAGCGCTACGGGTCGGATGAGACCGAGGAGCTCCAGGCGATCGTCGCGCATGACCTCACGCGAGCGACGCTGCTGTTCGCCGAGGGCCGTTTCCAGGAGTCCCTCCGCGCCGCCGAGCGGGCGCTGGCCGCCCAGGAGGGTTTCGGGCGGACGTCGCTCCTGTTCAAGACTGCCCTGGAAGCCGTGCTCGACGCCGCTCTCGCCGTCGGTGACACGAGGAGGGCGGAGGAGCTCCTGGCCTCACTGGACGAGCTTCGGCCCGGAGAGCGCACGCCGCTCCTGCGCGCACAGGAGGCGCGGTTCCGGGCCCGCCTGCTTGCTGCACGGGGCGAGGCAGAGCCCGGAGAGGGACTTCACGAGCGCTCAGGAGATCTTCCGCGAGCTCGAGACCGAGCCGCTCCTGGCCATGACGCTGCTCGAGCACGGCGAGTGGCTGGCCGGCCAGGACCGCTCGGCGGAGGCAGCGCCGTTGCTGGCCGAGGCGCGCGAGATCTTCGAGCGCCTCGAAGCTGCGCCGTGGCTCGATCGGCTCACCGGGGTGACGGCAGAGCCGACGCGGAGCGCGTAGAGCGTCAGCCGCGGGCCCAATCGCCCTCAGGGCCGGGGAGCGGAGTTCCGATCAGCCAGTGGTGGCCGAACGGATCGGCCAGGCGCCCCTGTCGCAACCCGTAGGGCTGGTTCGCCACGGGCGCGATCTGGACGGCGCCGGCGGCCACGGCGCGTTTGGACACCACGTCCGGATCGGGAACGAGGAGGTTGATCCGCACGGTCGTGCCCCCGAGCGCCTCTGGGCTCGGTGTCGCCGCCTCCGGCGCCTCGTCCGCCACCCTGAAGCGGGCCTCGAGAACGGCCATCTCGACCACGATCCGGCCATCCGGGTACTCGTTGCGGAAGATCTCCCGGGCGCCGAAGGCGCGCTCGTAGAAGGCGACCGCCCGGGCCGCGCCCCTGACGTTGAGGACAGGTGTGATGGCGGCGCGAATGCGCCTAGAGCGCGAAGCCGAGCCCGATCGTCGTGAGTAGGAGCCCGATGCCGCAGGCCACGGTGAGGCGGGTCAGGTTCCGCTCCATGACCTGCGTCCCCCCGAACTGGGAGGTGCCGACGCCGAAGGCGCCCGAGAGCCCCGCGTCCTTGCCGGAGTGCATGAGCACGAGCACGATCACGGCAAACGAGAGGAGCATGTGCACGACGATGAGGAGCGCAAGCACGGCCCTCAGCGTACCAGCACGGCGCCGGCCTCCCCGCGCTCGAGCACGCCCACGGCGACCGCCGGCACGTCGAGGTGGGCAGCCGCGTCGGTGAACGCCTCCCGCCGCTCGGGCGCCAGGGCGACGAGCAGGCCGCCGGAGGTCTGCGCGTCACACGTCAGGAGGCGAGTGACGGCGTCGAGGCCGGGGGCGAAGGTGGCGTAGGCGTCGGCGTCGCCCCGGTTGCGCCGCGAGCCGCCGGCCACCTGCCCGGCCTCGGCCAGCTCGCGGACGTGCGGGAGCCAGGGCAGGTCGCTGACGCGGAGCACCGCGGTGAGCCCGCTGGCCCGCGCCAGCTCGTGGGCATGACCCACCAGGCCGAACCCGGTCACGTCGGTGACCGCCGAGGGCCCGGCGGCCCGGGCCGCCTCCGCGGCGTCGCGGTTGAGGCGCGTCATCGAGGCCACGGCGGCGGCCACCGCGTCCTCGGGCGCGGCCTCGTGCTTGAGCGCGGTTGAGATCACCCCCGTGCCCAGCGGCTTGGTCAGCCAGAGCTCGTCCCCGGGCCTCCCGCCGGCGTTGCGCCAGAGCTCGTCCGGACGGCCGACGCCCGTCACGGCCAGGCCGTACTTCGGCTCGGGGTCGTCGATCGTGTGGCCGCCGACGATGGGCGCGCCCGCCTCGGCGGCCTTCGCCGCGCCGCCGGCCATGACCTCGGCCAGCCCGTCGAGCTCGAGCGAGCGGGGCCACGCCGCCAGGGCCAGGGCGAACGCCGGCCGGGCACCGGTGGCGTACAGGTCCGAGAGCGCGTTCGCCGCGGCGATCGCCCCGAACGTGGCCGGGTCGTCCACGATCGGGGTGAAGAAGTCGACGCTCTGGACGACCGCCAGGTCGTCGGCCACGCGTACCACCGCCGCGTCGTCGAACCCCTCGAAGCCCTGCAGCACCGCCGCTCCGTCCACCCGCGGGAGCCGGGCCAGGAGGTCCGACAGCTCGCCCGCCGGCACCTTGCAGGCGCAGCCGGCGCCGTGGGACAGGGTGGTCAGGCGAACGGCCACGTCGGAAGGGTAGGCTGCCGCCGTGACCATGGAGCGGCGAACCTTCGGCCGAAGCGGCGTCGAGGCGAGCGTCGTCGGCTTCGGGCTGTGGACGATCTCCACCGGCTGGTGGGGCGACCACTCGGACGACGCGGCCGTCGATCTCCTGCGCCTGGCGTACGACGCGGGCATCACCTTCTACGACGCCGCGGACGCCTACGGCGACGGCCGGAGCGAGCAGCTGCTGGCCCGCGCCTTCGCCGGGAAGCGCGACGCGATCACGATCGGGACGAAGTTCGGGTACGACATCTACTCGCCCCACGACCGCTCGGGCCACGGCGAGCGGCCGCACGACTGGTCGCCCGGGTTCGCGCGCTTCGCCCTCGAGCGCAGTCTCGAGCGCCTCGGCACCGACCACGTCGACGTCTGGCAGCTGCACAACCCCCGCTTCGACGCCCTCCGCTCCGACGCCCTGTGGGAGGAGATCGAACGGCTCCGCGACGAGGGCCTCGTGCGTGCCGTCGGGGTGGCCCTGGGCCCGGCCATCGGCTGGCGTGAGGAGGGGCTGTGGGCCATCGAGAACCGCCGCCTCGAGGCCATCCAGATCATCCACAACATGCTCGAGCAGGATCCGGGCCGCGATCTCCTGGCCGCGGCCGCGGAGCACGAGGTGGGCGTGATGGTCCGGGTCCCCCACTCCTCGGGCATGCTCGAGGGCCGGTACACGAAGGACACGGTCTTCCCCGAGGGCGACCACCGGCGCCATCGCCCACGGCGCTGGCTGCTCGAGGGGCTGGAGAAGGTCGAGCGGCTGCGCTTCCTGGAGGACTCCGAGCGCACCCTCGGCCAGGCCGCGCTGGCCTGGCTCTTCGCCGAGCCCGCGGTGACCACGGTGCTGCCCAACATCTACGGCCCAGAGCAGCTGCACGAGTTCGCCGCCGCGGCGCATGTCGAGCCGCTCACCGACGAGGAGCGGGCCCGGGTGGCCGAGCTCTACGCCCGCAACTTCGACCTCGAGCCCGCCGAGGCCTGATTTGTACGTGCGCCTTCGGCGCTTCCCTACACGACGGCACGGTTGAGCCTGGAAGACGGCTCGGTGCCGGAGCGTCACGTGGGTACATGTTCCTTGAGGAGGACACCGTGACCCGCAAGCTCCGCACCCGGCTCCGTCGCGCCATCGGCCTCGGCCTGGCAATGGGAGTCGTCATCGCACCGAACGCCCTGGCCAGGCCGTACGCCGACCCCGCGAGCGTCTTGACGCCGAGCGCGACCACGACGCTGCAGGGCTCCAACCCGGCCGCCAACGCGTCCAGCTTCTACCGCCCGGCCGTCGCCTCGGCCATCGCCATGAAGCACGCCACGTACAGCGGCTCCAGCTTCTACCGGCCGGCTCCCGCCAAGGTCACGTACTACGACGCCTGGCACGTGCCCGCCACGTCGTCCGCCGGCGGCTCGATCGCCGTCACGCACGACACCTGGGGCGGCGACATCCGCGGCTCCAGCGTCGCCGTCACCCCCGCCGTCTCCAGCACCACGTTCCACGACTCGTGGGGCAAGGACGTCCGGACCGCCGTGCCCAGCCAGCCCGCGGCCACCGGCTCCAGCTCGAACGACACCCGCAACATCCTGCTCGCGGCCTCCGCGGCCGGCCTGCTGCTCATCGGCGGCGGCTCGCTCGTGCTGATGCTGCGACGCCGTCGCGCACAGCTCGCGTAGCCGGTCCCCAAGATCCCGGCTCGCCGGACCGCCGTCCCCGCCTCGCGGGGGCGGCGGTTCCGCGTCTGGAAGGCGCACCGAATTGGAGAGCAGGTCTAACCCCCGGCCCCGACCCGGCGCAGCAGGGCGGCCATGCGCTCGGTCTCACGGGCCAGGGAGAACGGGGCGGCCGCGCCGACGGCGAGCCGTCCGGGCTCGAGCCCGGCGGCGAGGTGAAGGGCGGCAGCGATGCCGTCGACGTCATCCGGGTCGCACAGCGCTCCCGTGGAGCCCTCGGTGACCGCGCCGGCCGCGCCCACGCCGCGAGCCACCGCCACGGGCCGGCCACAGGCCAGCGCCTCAACGGCGGCGAGCCCGAAGCCCTCCTTCTCCGAGACGAGGCAGGCCGCGTGCGCCGCGCGGAGCCACCGCGGCACCTCGGTCCCGGGGACCTCGCCCACGAACCGCACCGACCCGTTCAGGCCGAGGGCCCGTGCCCGCTCCTCGAGCCGGGGGCGCAGGGGCCCGTCGCCGACCAGGGCGAGCGATCCGGACCCGAGCCGCGCGAACGCCTCGAGCAGGCGCTCGAGGTTCTTGGCCGGGACGAGGTTGCCCACGAAGACGAAGCGCGGTCGCCGTCTCGTTCCAGCCCAACGCCGCGGCGGCGATCTCCCGGTCGCCGTCGTGGAAGCGCGAGGTGTCGACCCCGGCGGAGATGACCGCCAGGCGTTCGCCCAGGCCGGGGGCCAGGGCACGCAGCCGTGCCGCGAGGGCCTCCGACACGGCGGTCACCGCCGCCGCCTCGCGCAGCACGGTCAGGGTGGCCGCCCGCACCCGGCCGCCGCCCTCGGCGTTGGCCACGTCCGTGCCGTGCGCCGTGACCACCAGGGGCACCCGCACGAGCCGCGCCACCTGCCGGGCCACCGAGCCGGTGGGGACGAGGAAGTGCGCCCACACGACGTCGGGCCGCCGCCATAGGGCATGGGCCAGCGCATCGAGGCCGAGGGCCCCGTACTTGAGCGGGGTGCGCGCGCGTCCCCGCGTTCGGGTGTGCAGGACGGCGCGCTCGACCTGGATCCCCGTGCCTTCGAGCGCGTCCGCGCCGCGGCGGACGTAGATGCCGTATGAGGGATGCTCGCGGCTCGGATACGCGGCCGCGACGACCAGGACCCGCATGTGTCCGAGCGTAGTGGAGTTAGAAGCCTCGCTCGTAGACGGACACGTGCCCGCCGCTGTCGGGGCCGAACGGCGCCCGGTCCCACCCCGCCCAGCGATCGCGAAGACGCAGGCCGGCGAGGCGGGCCATGAGGTCGAGCTCCGACGGCCACGCGTAGCGCATGTGTGGCCGGGACCATCGTCACGCCGTCGGGCCGGATGACCAGCTGCTGCATGGTCACCGTCTGCGCGGCGGCGTCGTGCTGGGAGACCTCGATCTCCACCTCGCCGAGCTCGACCCGGATGGGGCTGAGGTGGCCCGTCCCCTGCCAGCGCCCCTGGCGGGGCACGTAGACGTCGATGACGAAGGCGCCGCCCGGGACCAGCCGCCTGGCCACGTTCATGAAGCAGCGGCGCTGCGCGGCCTGGCTGGTGAGGGCGAAGAACGTGTTCCAGGGGACGTACACGAGCGTGTACTCCCCCTCCACCGGCACGTCGGCGAAGTCGCCGATCGTGACCGGGATATCCGTGCCGCCCGGCTTCGCCCGCAGCTGGTCGACCATGGCCTCGGAGGCGTCGATGCCGTGCACGTCGACTCCTCGGGCCCGGAGCGGCAGGGCGATGCGGCCGGTCCCGATCCCCAGCTCGAGGGCGGGGCCGTCGCCGGCCAGGCCGGCGAGCACGTCCACGACGGCGTCGAGGGGCAGCCACGGCGGGATCGTCTCGTCGTAGCGTGAGGCGATCCGGTCCCCGTAGGTGGACGGTCCGTAACGGTCCATGCCCTGGGAGGGGCTACTTCTTCGGCTGCTCCGGCGCCCAGTTGAAGCTCTTGGCCGTGTCGTACTTGCCCTTGCTGCACAGGCCCTGGTACGCGTGGCCGTTGAAGTCGGGCTGGGCGAAGCACTTGTAGCCGGCGGGCCCACCCGTCACGGGCGACTGGACGCCCGCCTTGCGGACCTTCAGCTTGACCTGCGTGAGCTTCTTCGCCCACCCGGCGGCCACGGAGCAGGAGTAGTTGGTGGCCGCGAGCGTGTAGTGGTTCCCGGTTCGATTGCCGTGCAGCGGCCGGTGAAAGAGCTTCCACGTGGCACCGGTGAAGGAGGGGCAGGAGGTCGTCGCGGTCGGGCGAGCGCCCACGGACGGGGCGAGCACGGCGATGCAGGCGGCAAGGAGGGCGAGGGCGAGGAAAAGTCGCGTCATGGGGGCGCGACCGTACCAGAGGCCTGGCGAATCCGTCACCCTCCCCGAAGGCGGGAACGCCATGCCTTCTGCCCGCGCCGCCAGGCTCGCTGCCAGTCCCTTCCACCCCGTCAGGAGCTCGACCATGCAGGCGCTCGTCACCACCCCGTCCGCCCCATGGTCGCTCGTCCTCGGCGACGCTCCCGACCCCGTGCCCGGCTCCGGCGAGGCGCTCGTCGAGGTTCGCGCAACCTCGCTCAACCGCGGCGAGGTGCGTGGCCTCGCGCGCCGGCGCCCCGGTGAGGTGCCGGGATGGGACGTGGCCGGGGTGGTCCTCGAGGCGGCCGCCGACGGCACGGGCCCGGCGGTGGGGACCCGCGTCGTCGGCCTGGTGGAGTCGGGCGCCTGGGCCGAGCGGGCCGCGGTCCCGACTCATGTGCTCGCCGAGCTGCCGGAGGCCGTGTCCTTCGAGGCGGCGTCGGTGCTCCCGATCGCCGGCATCACCGCCGTGCGCACGCTGGGCGTGGGCGGGCTGCTGCTCGGGCGGCGGGTGGCGATCACGGGCGCGGCCGGCGGCGTCGGCCGCCTGGCCGTCCAGCTCGCCGCCCGCTCGGGCGCCCACGTCACGGGCGTGGCCCACGGCGATCGGGCCGCCGGGCTCCCGGAGCTGGGCGCGGATGAGATCGTGCCCTCGCTCGAGGGAGACGGCGAGCGCTTCGACCTCGTCCTGGAGTCGGCGGGCGGCGCCTCCCTTGCTGCCGCCCTCGGCCGTATCGCGGCGGGCGGCACGGTGGTGACCTTCGGGAACTCCTCGGGCGAGGAGACCACGTTCAACGTGTCGACCTTCTACGGCTCCGCCAACGGCGCCTCGCTGCGGGCCTTCCTGATCTTCCCCGAGCTCCGCAACACGCGGACGGGGAGCCGCGACCTGCGTGCCCTGGCCGAGCTCGTGGCCAGAGGCGAGCTCGACCCCCACGTCTCGGCCGTGGGCAGCTGGCGCGATCCCGAGCCGCTCCTCACCGCCCTGATGGAGCGGAGGATCCAGGGCAAGGCGGTGTTGCGCGTCGACGGCGGCGGCTAGCCGGTCGTGCGCAGGTCGTAGAGCCGGTGGAGCGCCTCGTCGACCTTGCGGGCCACGAGGTCGCCGCCGGGGCGCTCGAAGTGGATGCCGTCCGGGCTGCGCATGCGCACGAGCTCGCCCTGGCTGTCCGGCAGGTACTCGGCGTAGTGGCCGTGACTGTCCTCGAAGAGCAGGTAGGTGTCGACGTAGGCGACGCGGCCGGCCCGCTTCTCCGCCTCCTCGCGGACGATGGCGTTGATGGTCTCGAACTGGCGGCTGATCATGTCGCTCTTGGCCACCGGCAGGCCGATCCAGACCACGTCGCGGCCCTGGTTCAGCATCTCGTCCATGATCCCGCCCACCCGGCGCCGGTACTCGGCGATCCAGCCCGCGGTGCCGAACGTGCTCTCCGGGTGGCCTGCCGGGAGGCCGGTCATGAAGCTGTTGGTGTCGTTGGCCCCGAAGGCCAGGACGACCACGTTGGGCTTGAGCTTGCGCCCCACCTTGCGCAGGTAGCCGAACCAGTCGAACACGTCGGGGCGGGTCAGGCCGGTCGCCACCCGCCCGTCCACGGGGCCGACCGGGCGCATGTTCGAGGTCGCCCCGGCCAGCCCCAGGACCGACTCGCCCGGGACGATGGAGAGCGAGTCGCCGCCGGCCCACACTCGCAGCGGGCGCGCGGGCGTGAACACCGGGCGATTGGCGATCGCCGCCGGCGCCCCGCGTCCCGATGGGGTGCGGGTGGTCCGGGCAGGCGGCAGCGAGATGGTGGTGACGATGGCGTCGTCGCCGCTTCGGCCGAGGGCATCCTGGATGGCCTTGCGCGGGCGGTCCGTGTAGATGTCGTGGCTCAGCTCGGCCAGGGGTCGCGTGAGGGCGATGGCCACGTCGCGCCGCCAGCCGTTGGGCTGGATCTGGGCCGTCTTGCGCAGGCCCGGCGCATTGAGGAACGAGCCGATGATCAGGGCGATCGCGGCCACAACGAGCACGTGGCCGGCCGGCAGCAGCCGGCGGCCCGACTCGCGCGGGGACATGGTGACCCAGTCCTCGGGCGGCGGGCCGGGACGGCGGGGGGCCTGGCGGTCGGGGGCTTCGAGGCTCTCACAGGATGAGGCGTGGATGCATGGCGAGTGGCGCGCCAGCCGGGGCGTGCTCGGCGGCGAAGTGCGTATGCAGTGCAATACGGGCGAGCCGACGGTGCGCCCGGCGCCAGCGACGCCGCCAGGCGCCGCGATCTCATCCTGTGAGAGCCTCGTCACGGCCATGTCAGAAGCGGAAGTAGATGAAGGGAGCCACGCCGGCCGGCCCGAGCGTGTCGGTGACCATCAGGCCGACGCCCAGGAGCGCGCCCTGGAAGCCGAGCGAGAGGCGGGAGAAGCGCAGGACCAGGTCGTCCTTCCAGGTCGTCGGCACGTACTGGACGACGAGGCCGAGGGCGATGAAGGCCAGGATCGAGCCCGTGATGGCCGGCGACGGCTGGCCCCAGGCGGTGAACAGCCGGGCGATCACGTCCCAGGCGTTCGAGAACGAGTCCGCGCGGAAGAAGATCCAGGCGAGGCACACCACGTTGAAGGTGATGAGCCGGCTGATGATCCGGCGCCGCAGGGTGTCGGGCGGATCGGGCAGGCCGAGGTCGGCGCGGCGGTCCCGGCGCCAGCGCTCGAAGGCCAGGCCGCCGCCGTGGATCCCGCCCCAGGCCACGAAGGTCCACGCCGCCCCGTGCCACAGGCCGCCCAGAAGCATCGTCAGCATGAGGTTGCGGTACGTCTTCCAGCGCGGCCCACGGCTGCCCCCGAGCGGGATGTAGAGGTAGTCCCGCAGCCAGCGCGACAGCGTCATGTGCCACCGCCGCCAGAAGTCCTGGAGAGAGACGGCCGAGTAGGGCGAGTCGAAGTTCTGCGGGAACTGGAAGCCCAGGAGGAGGGCCAGCCCGATGGCCATGTCCGTGTACCCGGAGAAGTCGGCCCAGATCTGCACCGCGTAGGCGTAGACCCCGATGAGCACCGTGGGCGACGAGTACAGGTTCGGCGTCCCGAAGACGTTGTCCACGAGGTGACGTCGCCAGGTAGTTGGCGATCACCACCTTCTTGAAGAGGCCGAAGAGGATCAGCGAGAAGCCGCGGGAGGCGTCGATGTAGCGCGGGTCCCGGCGACGGTGCAGCTGCGGGATGAACTCCGAGGCCCGGACGATCGGCCCGGCGATGAGGTGCGGGAAGAACGACTCGTAGACGGCGAACTTGGCCAGTGAGACCGGCTCGAACGTCCGCCGGTAGATGTCGATGACGTAGCTGAGCGCCTGGAAGGTGAAGAACGAGATCCCGATCGGCAGGGTGATCGCGGCCAGGTGCGGCGCGAACGGGATGCCCGTCCGCGCGGCCACGTTCTGGGCCGAGCTGAGGAAGAAGTCGTAGTACTTGAAGTAGCCGAGGGCCCCGAGGTTGCCGGCCACCGCGACGGCCAGGAGCGCCTTGCGCATGCCCTCCCGCTGCTCGCGGTGGATGGCCAGGGCGAACCCCTGGTTCCAGAACGTCGACAGGACGAGCAGGAAGACGAAGTGCCAGTCCCAGTAGCCGTAGAACACGTAGCTCGCGGCCACGATGAACAGGCGCCACACCCGCTGATGGGGCATGGTCAGCCAGCTCAGGGGGAACACGATCGCGAAGAACAACGCGAACGTGACCGTCGGGAACAGCATCGGGCCTCGCAGACCTCCTCGCCACGCAGGCCCTCCCGGCCCACCCGGCCCGGGCCCGCCGGCGGCCCATCCTAGCTCCCGGCCGTCAGGAGATCGTCAGGCGCGAGGGGGCACGATCGCCCCGTGCCACGCCTCACTCTTCCCCTGCTCGGGACAGCCTTCCTGCTCGTGGCCGCGACCGCCTGCGGCTCGAGCATGAGGTCGTCCTCCACCACCACCAACGCCGGCACGACCGGCGCTGCCACCACCGCCGCCACGACCGCCACCGGCGGGGGCGGCGCGGGCGTCCTCGTGGCCGAGGCCGCCTCGAAGGCCGCGGGCGACATCCCCGACAACCAGGTCTTCCTGACCTACCACTCGCCGGCCGGCCGCTGGTCGATGCGCTACCCGGAGGGCTGGGCCCGCACCGGCTCGCCGACGCACACCACCTTCCGGGACAAGAACAACCTGGTGCGGGTCGTCATCCAGCCGGGCGCCCTCCCCAGCACGGCCCAGGCGCACGCCCTGGTCAGCCGGGCCCATCCTGGGACCGCCCAGCGCATGACGATCTCGGGACACCCCGCCGTCAAGGTGACCTACTCGACGGTGAGCGCTCCCAACCCCGTGACGAACCGGCGGGTGACGCTGATGGTCGACCGCTACTACCTGGCCCATGGCGGCCGCGTGGCCGTGGTCGACCTGGGCACGCCGGTGGGCGTGGACAACGTCGACGCCTACCGGATGATGATCCAGAGCTTCACGTGGCGGTGACGCCGGGCCCGGCGCTCGAGCTCCTCGACGTCTTCCGCATCTATCGATCGGGGCCGGTGGAGACCGTGGCCCTGCGCGGCCTCACGCTCGAGATCCCCCAGGGAGCGTTCGTGGCCGTGCTCGGCCCGTCGGGATCGGGGAAGAGCACCTTCCTCCATCTCGCCGCCGGCCTCGACCGGCCTTCGGCCGGGACCGTGCGCGCCGCAGGCCGCTCGCTGAGCGAGCTCGACGAGGACGGCCTGGCGCTGCACCGCGCCCGCGGGTCCGCGCTGGTCTTCCAGCGCGACAACCTGTGGCCACAGCTCGGGGCCCGGGCCAACGTGGAGCTCACGCTGCGCCTGGCCGGGGCGGACGACGTGCGGGCGACGGGCGGACGAGGCCCTGGCCGCCGTCGGCCTGGCAGCGCGTGCCGACCATCGCGCGGCCGAGCTCTCCGGCGGCGAGCAGCAGCGCGTGGCCATCGCCGCCGCCGCTGCTCGCCGTGCCCCGCTCGTGCTGGCCGACGAGCCGACCGGCGAGCTCGACCGCTCGAGCGAGTCCGCGGTGATCGCGTCGCTCGAGCGCGTGCGGGAGCTGCACGGCTCCACGCTGGTCATGGTGACCCACTCGCCGCGCCTGGCGGAGCGGGCCGACAGCGCGATCACGATCCGCGACGGGCAGGTGGCGGCGTGAGCACGCCCGCCGCCCCTCATCGCCTGCCGCGAGGTCACGGTCGTCTTCCCCCATGGCCGGGAGTCGGTCCGCGCCCTGTGCGAGGTCGATCTGGCCGTCGATCGCGGCGAGACGCTCGCCTTCGACGGGCCGGTCCGGATCCGGCAAGACCACCCTCCTCCACGTCCTGGGCGGCCTGGTCGCGCCGACCGCGGGGCGGGTGGAGTGGCAGGGAGGCCCCCGGCCGACCGTCGACGAGCTCCTCCGCGACGATCGCCCGGCCCTGCCCGTGGCCCAGGTCTTCCAGGGGGGCAACCTCCTCGAGCACCTGACGGCGTTCGAGAACGTGGCCTTCGCCGCCGGCGCCGCCGGCGAGCCCGCGGAAGAGAAGGCCGTCCTGGCGATGCTCGAGGCGGTGGGCGTGGCCGGCAAGGCGGACAGCCTCCCGGCCGAGCTCTCCGGCGGAGAGGGGCAGCGCGTGGCCGTGGCCCGCGCCCTGGCCCAGCGCCCCGAGATGCTGCTCTGCGACGAGCCGACCGGCCAGCTCGACTCGGTCACCGGCGTCCAGGTGCTCGACCTGATCGACGAGCTCCAGCGCGACAACGGCTTCGCCCTGTGCGTGGCCACGCACGACACCGAGGTGGCCGCGCGCTACGGGCGGGCGGTCGAGCTCAGCGACGGGCGACTCGACCGCGCCGCGGCCCCGGCATGAGAGGGGGCCTCGCCCTCGTCGGGGCGTCGATCCGGAACGCCCCCGGACGCGCCGCTCTCCGCATCATCATCCTGGCCGTGGCGGCGTCCCTGGTGGGCGCGATGCTCGTGTTCGTGTCCGGGTCGCTGCGCACGATGACCCGGGCGGCGGTGGCCACGGTGCCCGTGGACCTGCAGGCTCCGGTGCCGTCGCGCGTCGGCGGCCGCCGACGTGGCCCGTAGGCTCGGCGGGCAGCACGACGTGCTCGGCGCCGTGCCGGCGGCCACGGCGCCCTTCGCCGCGGCCGGGCACCAGGCGCCCGTGGGCGCCATCCGCACCGGGCGGGGCGCCATCCTGGCTGTCGGGCCCGGTTACACGCGCGTCTTCCCCACGGTGCGGCTGCTGCACGGCAGCCTCCGGCCCGGCTCGGTCGTTCTCGACCAGCAGCTCGCGGCCACGCTGCAGGCGCGGGTCGGCGACACCGTCTCGCTGCTGCCCCGGCCGGGGGCACCACCCGTGCGCTTCCCGGTCAGCGGGGTCGCGCTCGTCCAGTCCCCGGACGTGTTGTTCCAACCGCTCGAGCCGCTGCTTGGGCCGGCGCCGGCGCAGCCGCCGGCCAACGTCGCCGTCATGCCGATGTCGACCTTCGCGCACCGCTTCGCCTCCCTCCTCCCGCGCACGAGGCAGGGGCAGGGCCCGAGCACCGTGCCGGGAGCGGCGACCGGAACCCAGTGGCAGGTGGCGGTGCAGCTCGACCCGTCCGCCCTTCACGGCGACCCCTCCCAGGCGTCGGCCACGGCCTCGGCGATCCGGGGCAGGCTCGAGCGCACGGCCCCTGGGGTGCGCTTCGTCGACAACCTCTCGGACGCCCTCACCACCGCCGCCGGCGACGCGCTCTACGCGGAGACGCTGTTCATCATGCTGGCCGTCCCCGGTGCCCTCGTCGCCCTCGGCGTGGTCTACCTGGCCGCCCTCGGAACGGCCGACCGCGATCGCCGTGATGCGGCGCTGCTGCTCGCCCGCGGCGCCCGGCGGCGGGACCTCGCCGTCCTGGCCCTGGTCGAGGGCCTCGTCCTGGGCGTGGTCGGCGGTGCGCTGGGAGCCGCCGCCTCGTTCGCCGCCGTCTCCCGGCTGGTGCGCGGCGGCGTCCAGGTCGACTCCACCAGGGCGGTGGTCGTGGTCCTGGTCTGCATCCTGGTGGCTGTGGCCGGCGCCACGGCGGCGCGCCTCGCGGTGTCGCTGACGGCCGGGAGCGGGCCGCTCGTGGAGGGTCGCCGCAGCGTCCGCCGGACCTCGCGCCCGCTCTGGCAGCGCCTGTGGCTGGACGTGGGCTGCCTGGCCGCCAGCGGCCTCGTCTACTGGCTCACGGCCCGGACCGGCTTCTCGGCGGTCGTCAACCCGGACTCCAACCCCACACTCTCGCTCTCGGTGTACATGTTCCTCGCGCCCCTGCTGCTGTGGGTCGGCGCCGCCCTGCTGCTCGTCCGGCTGCGCGGGCGGATCGTCGCGCTGCTCGCCGGCCGGGCCGCCGGCAGGCGCCCGACGACGAGCGCCGGGCTCGTCCTGGCCAGCGCCTCCCGGCGCGGGGCCGCCATCAACCGCGGCCTCGTGCTGGTCGGCCTGCTGCTCGCGTTCGGCGTCGAGCTCGGGCTGTTCGCGGCCACGTACGACCAGCAGTCGGCGGTGGACGCGCGTCTCACACTGGGCGCCGACGCCGTGGTCACGGCGCCGCCGGGAGTGATCGCCGGCCACGGTCTCGACTCGCGCATCGCCGCAGTCCGTGGCGTGAGCGCGACGAGCGCCGTCGACCACTCCTACGCCTACGTCGGGCCCGACCTGCAGGACACGTTCGGGATCGACGCCTCGACCCTCCCGAGCGCCACGACCCTGCGCGACTCGTACTTCCTGGGCGGGACTGCCCGCGCAACGCTGGACCGGCTGCGCCGCACGCCCGACGGGATCCTGGTCTCGAAGGAGACCATCACCGATTACCAGCTGCGCGAGGGCGATCTCCTCCAGCTGCGCGTGCTCGACCGGCGCACCGGCCGCTTCCGCCTGGCCCGCTTCCACGTGGCGGGCGTGGTGCAGGAGTTCCCGGCCGCGCCGCGCGACTCGTTCATGGTCGCGAACGGCGCCTATCTGACCAGCCTGACCCATGACGGCGGACCCAACGTCGTGTTCGTCAAGACCTCCCAGGACCCGGTCGCCGTGGCCCGGCGCGTGGCGGCGGCCACGCGCACCGACGGCACCACCGTGGCCAACATCCGCGACCAGGCGCGCGTCACCGGCAGCTCGATCACCGCCGTCGACCTCACCGGCATCAGCCGCATCGAGGAGGTCTTCGCCGTCCTCCTTGCGGCCTGCGCCGTCGCGCTGCTCGTCGCCCTGGCGGTGGCGGAACGGCGGCACGAGCTCGCCACCATGGCCGCCCTCGGGGCGCGCCGCCGCACCATCGGCGCCTACCTGTGGAGCGAGGGGGCGATCGTCCTGGTCGGTGCGCTGCTCCTCGCCGCCGGGCTCGGCCTGCTCCTGGCCGAGATGCTCGTGGCCATGCTCCGGCATGTCTTCGACCCGCCCCCTGACCAGCTCGCCGTGCCGTGGGCGTACCTCGGCGCCCTCGTGGCCGCGGCCGTCGGGACCGCGCTCCTGGTCGGCGCAGTGAGCATGCGCCGCGTTCGGCGCCTGCGGTTCGGGGCGATACTGCGGGAGCAGTGACCGAGCCCTCCATCGTCGTCGTGGAAGACGACGCCGAGCTGCGCGACCTCGTCGTGCGCGCCCTGCGCGAGGAAGGGATCGCCGCCGAGGGACTGGGGACGGCCCGGGCGCTGGTCCAGCGGCTCGAGCGCAGCCGCGCCGACGCGCTGGTGATCGACATCGGCCTGCCGGACGCCGACGGCCGCGACCTCTGCCAGGCGCTGCGGGCCCGCGGCATCGACGCGCCCGTGCTCTTCCTGACGGCCCGTGACGCCGTGCCCGACCGCCTGGCGGGATTCGCCGCCGGCGGCGACGACTACCTCACGAAGCCGTTCGCGGTCGCCGAGCTCGCGGCCCGGCTGCATGCCCTTCTGCGGCGCGCCGGCCTCCCGCGCGCGGTCACGCACGACGGCCTGGCCGTCGACCCGGCGGCGCACGCCGCCTCGGCCGGCGGCCACAGCGTGGACCTGACCCCGACCGAGTTCCGCCTGCTGGCGATGCTCGCCGGCGCGGCACCCGACACGGTGCGCCGGCGTGAGCTCATGCGGGCCGGCTGGCCGCAGGAGTCCTGGGTGCGCGAGAACACCCTCGACAGCTTCGTCGCCCGGGTCCGCCGCAAGCTGGAGGAGCTGCCGAGCGCGCCGCGGCTCGAGACCGTGCACGGCGTCGGCTATCGGCTGCGGTCATGACCTCGATACGGCCGCGCACCCTGCGGGGCAGGCTCTTCCTGGCCACCGTGGCCAGCCTGGGCGTGGCCCTCGCCGTGCTCGTGGTGGTGTTCAACGTGCTGCTCGAGCGGCGCCTGGACGCGCAGGCCCGCGACGTGGCCCGCACCCGCGCGGCGGCGCGGCTGAGCACGCTGTCGGTGCAGGGCGGCCGGCTGCAGGTGCCCGAGTCGCCGGACGACGCAACCCTCGACACACCCGTGTGGGTGTTCGCCGGCGGCACGGCCCTCGAGCACCCGCGTGCCCCGGCGGCGACCCAGCGCGCCGCCGCTGCGCTCGCCGCCCGCGGCTCGGGGACCCTCGAGGTCCCGGGCACCGATGCACGCCTGGTGGCCCTTCCCGTGACGGCCGGCGGCCGCACCATGGGCTCCGTTGTCGGCGCCGTCTCGCTCGTCGCCTACGAGCAGACCGCGAGCACGGCGCTGTGGGCGTCCATCGCCCTGGGCGTGGCCGTGCTTGCCCTCGTCTCGCTGCTCGTCTACCGGCTCCTCAGCCTGGCGCTGCGGCCGGTGGCCCGGATGACCCGGGACGCCATGACCTGGAGCGCGACCGATCTCGAGCGCCGCTTCTCGGCCGGTCCGGCGCGGGACGAGATCACCGCCCTCGCCTCCACCCTCGACGCCCTGCTGGGCCGTATCGCGGCGGCCGTCCGGCAGGAGCAGCGGCTGGCCGCCGAGCTCTCACACGAGCTGCGCACGCCGCTGGCGCGCGTGCAGGCCGAGGCCGAGCTGGCTTTGCGCCGGACCCGCTCACCGGGGGAGTACCGGAGCGCGCTCGAGTCCGTCCTCCGCAACACCGCGCAGCTCACGCGCATCGTCGAGGCGCTCCTCGCCGCCGCGCGCAACGAGGCCGGCCTGGCCGGCGGCCGCGCCGATGCCACCCAGGCCGCCCGGGCGGTGGTGGCGGCGTGTGCCTCGCTGGCCCACGAGCGAGGCGTACGCCTCACCCTCGGGGACGACGGGTTCCGCCCCGTGGCCTGCGATCCGGACACGGTGGAGCGAATTCTCTATCCGGTCGTCGAGAACGCGTGCCTGTACGCGTCGGCCGAAGCCGGCATCGTCGTGGACCGCGACGGAGCCATGGTGCGTGTGAACGTCAGCGACGACGGCCCAGGTGTGGCCCTGGACGAGGCCGAGGCCATCTTCGAGGCGGGCCGCCGCGGCGCGGCCGGCACGACGCACGACGGCACCGGCCTCGGGCTGACCCTCGCCCGGCGACTGGCCCGCAGCGCCGGAGGGGACGTCGTGGCCCACCCCGGCGCGGCGGGAGGGCGGTTCGTGATCCTGCTGCCGGCCCTATCCGCCGGCGACGTCGCGGCGCAGGAAGACCAGGAAGGCGGCCACCAGCGCGGGGACGGCGTAGAGCGAGCACACCCACGCGGCGCGGATGATCGGATCCCAGTCGGTGGGGGTCCGGCCGAGCCCCATCCAGGCGTCGAACTGGGTCGTCAGCAGGTACGGCTTGACGCCCCCGAGGCCGGGGAGGATGCCGATGAGCTGCATGAGCAGCGCCACCATGAGCGTGCCGACCACGGCGCCCGCGCTGTTGCGCGTGATCGTCGAGAGCAGCAGGCCGATGGCGACGATGGCCAGCAGCGGGATCATGTAGACGAGCAGGCTGAGGCCGACGAGCTCGAGGCCCCGCAACGGTGAGATGGTCGAGCCCGAGAGCGTCGGCAGGCGGTGCCAGCCCGACTGGAGAATCCCCGCGATGACACCGGTCGTGCCCATGGCCAGGAGCGCCAGGAAGGTGTAGGTCGCGGCGGCCAGGGCCTTGCCGGCGAAGATCTGCCCCCGGTCCCGTGACCGGGTGAGGATCGTCTTCAGCGTCCCGTTGTGGTCCTCCGCGGCCACGATGTCCCCCGAGACGAGCGACGTGATCAGCGGGAAGAGCCAGATCGAGCCGAAGACGAGCAGGACGAGCGGGATGGCCAGCCCGGAGTCGCGCACGTAGCGCCCGAAGGCGACGTCGTTGGGCTGGCCTGACTGCAGCGCCAGGGCGGCCACGAAGATGATCGGGGCAACGATGGCCGCCGCGAGGCCGAGGTAGGTGCGCTTCTGGTTGATGAGCTTGCGCAGCTCCCAGCGATAGACGACCAGGGCGCCGGTCACGCCACGGCCTCCACCGGCGTCGCGGGCGCCTCGTCCGCGACGTCGCCGTCGCCCTCGGTGAGGTCGAAGAAGAGCTCCTCCAGGGTGGCCGCCTCCGGGACGAGGGCCATGATGCCGATGCCGGCCCGGCCCAGGGCGAGCGAGAGACCGGCCGCGGCCGCGTCGTCGCCCACGAAGAGGATCGATCCGGCGTCCTGGCGCAGGCCGTCAACGCCCTCCGCCCGGCAGACCGCCATGGCCCGCTCGTCGTCGGTCGTGCGCAGGCGATGCCGTCCCTGGCGGGCGGCGAGCAGGTCGCGCAGGCTGCCCTCGCGCACGATGCGGCCGCGCTGGATGATGGCCACCCGGTTGCACAGCTCCTCGACCTCGGCCAGCAGGTGGCTCGAGAGCATGATGGTCATGCCCTCCCCGGCCAGACGGCGGACGAGGGCGCGCATGTCGCGCATGCCGCCCGGGTCGAGGCCGGTGGTGGGCTCGTCGAGCAGCAGCAGGCGCGGATTGCGGATCAGCGCTCCGGCGATGCCGAGGCGCTGCCGCATGCCGTGCGAGTAGCCGCCCACGCGATCGCCGGCCCGGTCGCGCAGGTCGACGGTGTCGAGGGCCTCGTCGATCCGGCTCTTGGCGTCGCCGCCGTCGAGCCCGGCCACCAGCTCGAGATTCGTGCGGCCGCTCAGGTAGGGGTAGAAGCGCGGCGCCTCGACGAACCCCGCCACCCCGTCGAGGGCGCGCGCGCCCACCCGCATGGGATCCCGCCCGAACAGCAGGCCCGTGCCTGCGTCGGGCCGGATGAGGCCGAGCAGCATCCGCAGGGACGTCGTCTTGCCGGCGCCGTTCGGCCCGAGATAGCCGTAGACGTCGCCGGCCTCAACGGTGAGGTCGACGGCGTCCACGGCGGTGATCGGTCCGTAGCGCTTGGTCAGGCCGCGTAGCTCGACCGGCGCTGCGGACCCACTCACTTCGCGAGCTCCCGCGCGGCGGTCTCGGCGGCGACGGCGGGGAGCGACCCGGCCACGGTGTACTTGGTGCCGCCCTTCTGGAACGTCAGGACGGTGCCGAGCGGGGTGGCGAGCTCGTGGGCGGTCGTGCCCGCGATCGACACGGACGGGAGCTGCCCGAGCGGCCCGCCGGAGCCGGCGGCGGAGGAGGCGTCGGCCGGCTGCTCGAGGACGATCAGGGCTCCGAGGCCCTTGCCGTACACGAGCGCGGCGCCCGGCGTGCCCTTCCAGTTCACCTCGCTGACGTGCTGGCGGCCCAGCCCGACCAGCGTGTCAGGGGAGCTGAGCGGGAAGGTCACGGCCTGCCGCACGGCGGCCACGCCCTCCACCTTCTTCTGGTGGGTCTGGTCGTGGGCCTTCGCGCCGCTCGGGACATTGAGGTCGACGACGTGGGCCTTCGCCGGCGGGGTGATGGCGAAGCTCGACGCCGGGATGGCGCCGTAGCTGATGTCGGTGGCCGTCAGCTGGAGGACCGGCGACGACTGGCCCTGCGCATACACGGCGATCCTCAGGGGCACGCCGCGCGCGGCATCCCACGACGAGCTGGGCGCCGCCGAGCAGGCCGCCGTCGTGCTTCGGCGAGACCCGCACGCTGTAGGACGGCTGGCCCGCGACGTTCGTGGGCGTGGCGCCCGACACGGTCGCGTTCTGCCCGAGGTGGGCCAGGGCCTTGTCGATCTCCGCCAGCGACGGGATGCCGCCGTTGGCCTTCTCGTTGGTCGAGCTGCTCTCGGTGGCGGAGCCCGTCCCGGTGGAGGAGCCCGTCTTGGAGCCGAGGTCGAGCCTGTACAGCGTGTTCGACGAGGCGTCGTACGCCGTCACGGTCTTGCCGTCGCTCTGGATCTGCATGTCACCGGCGCTGGACTGGAGCTCGAGCCGGATGTGGCCCTTCGTCAGCCAGGCGCGGCCCGAGGCGCCCGTGATGGCGGCGGACTGGTTGCCCGCCAGCGAGGCGCCGTCGAAGAGGTGGTTGGTGAACTGGATGCGAGCGGTGATGCCCTGAACCGCCGGCGCGGCCAGGGCCTGATGAACGGCCTTGTCCAACGCCTGCGGGGGCGGCTTCGAGCCGCCCGAGAGGGCGGCACTGGCCACGGCGACGCCCGCCACGGCGAGAACCACGACGCCCAGGACGAGCGCCAGGAGGCGGGAGGTGGAAAGTGTTCGGAGGTAGCGCATCACGGTGTCCCTTCGGAGCGATCTGGCCGGTGTTCTACGACCGCTTCCTGACAGCCGGTTGATAGGTGCCTCCGACCGAGCGCGGAAGGTCATCTCGACCCGCTGGCCCGTGGACCTCGACGCGGCCCCCGTGGCGCTGCGCGGTGGCCTCGACGATGGCCAGCCCGAGGCCGGAGCCCGGCCGCGAACGCGCGTCGTCGGCGCGCCAGAAGCGGCGGAAGGCCCGTTCCACGTCGGCCGGCGGGATGCCCGGTCCCTCATCCTCGACGCCGAGCCGGGCCACGCCATTGTCGCGGCCGGCCCACACGCGGATGCGCCCCTCGGGCGGCCCGTGGACGCGGGCGTTCTCGACCAGGTTGTCGAGCGCGCGGCGGAGGGCCTCCTCGTCACCGGCCACCACGACCGGCCCGTCGGCGTCGGCGTCGATGCGGGGATCGGCGGCGGCCGCGCGCCGCACGAGCTCGTCGAGCCGCACCGGCGCGCTGGGGCGGGGAGCGGCGGCGTCCTCGCGGGCCAGGGCCAGGAGCTCGCCGAGGAGCCGCGAGAGGCGCTCGGCATCCTCCTCGATGCTCGCCAGCACCTCCGGATCGGCGCCGTGGCGGGCGATGTAGGCGGCGTTGCCGCGCAGGGCGGTGAGCGGCGTGCGCAGCTCGTGGGAGGCGTCTGCCAGGAAGCGCCGCTCGCTCTCCCGCGCGCTCTCCAGCGACGTGAGCATGCGGTTCAGGGTGGTGGCGAGGGTCTCGACCTCGTCCCCCGTGCCCGGATCGGGCAGCCGGCTCGAGACGTCCTGCGTCCGCTCGATGGCGGAGGCGGCCTGGGACAGGCGGCGAACGGGCCGCAGGGCCCGCCCCGTGCTGGCCATGGCCACGCCGGCCCCGAGCAGGGCCGCCCCGACGGCGGCGACGATGACCAGGAATCGCAGGTGCCGCAGGATGTCGTCGACGTTGCTCGTCGAGCCGGCGACGACCACGGCGCCACCGGCCGCGGTCCCGCCGGTGTCGGCCAGCGGAGCCACGTAGGCCCGCATGGGCGTGGCGCCGAGCTTCAGCCCGGCGTAGCCGCTGTGACCCTGCGCGATGGCGCGGTGCACGGGCCCGGGGGCGTCGAGGGCGTTCGCGCCGAGCGACGGCGACCGGGCCACGATGCGACCGCGGCTGTCCAGGACCTCGACCACGAGCTGGGTCCCGGACAGGGGCGCCTCCAGTGCGCCCGGGGCGGTGAGCAGGGCCGGCGCGGTGGCGCTCAGGCGGGCGACGTCGGAGGCCCGCTGGCGGAGCGTGCGATCGAGGGAGTCGTGGAGCTCGCGGCCCACGAGGATGATGGCCGCCGTCCCCAGGGCCACGATGGCCACGGCGATGGCGGCCGCAGCGGCGAGGGCCACGCGGGCCCGGACCGAGCGCAGCCTCATCGCTGAAGGGCGTAGCCGGCCCCGCGCACGGTGTGGATGAGGGGCGGGTCGCCGAGCTTCCTGCGCAGGTAGGCCACGTAGCGCTCGACCGCGTTCTGGGTCACGACGCCATCGTCGCCCCACACCGTCTCGATGGCCATCTCGCGGGTGACCACACGCCGCGGGTGCCGGAGCATGAGCTCGAGCAGGTCGGCCTCCCGCGGGGTCAGGCCGAGGTCCCGGCCACCCCGCGTGGCGATGCGCGTCTCGACGGCCAGGGACACGTCCTCGAAGGCGAGCACCTCGCCCTCGACCTCGCCCCGGCGCAGAAGGGCGCGGACGCGGGCCATCAGCTCCTCGGCCGCGAACGGCTTGACCAGGTAGTCGTCGGCGCCGGCGTCCAGCCCGGCCACGCGCTCGGCCACGGCATCGCGGGCGGTGAGGAGAAGGATGGGCAGGGTCAGGCCGCGGGCCCGCAGCCGGCGCGCCACCGCCAGGCCGTCCATCCCCGGGAGCATCACGTCGAGGACGATGAGATCGGGAGCCGCGCGCTCAACGGCCACCAGCGCCGCCGGGCCGTCCCGGGCCGCGCGGACCTCGTATCCCTCGGCCGCCAGGGTGCGCTCGAGCATCGCGAGCACGGGCCGGTCGTCGTCGACGACGAGCACGGCGGCGTTGGGCATGGACCGAGGGTAGCGCCGCTTTCCCGGGTTTCCGGCTCCTACCCTGGGCTCGATGACGGACACGATCCCGGTCTTCGACGGCCACAACGACGTCCTGCTGGAGCTCGAGGCGACCGGCGCCACGGACGACGCCTTTGCGGCCGGAGGGACCGCGCGGGGCATCGACCTGCCGCGCGCCCGCGCGGGCGGCCTCGCCGCCGGGATCTTCGCTCTCTTCTCCCCCTCGCCCGGCCCGCCGCACCGGCTGGACGAGGTGGCCCTCGCCGGACGTGGGTTCGACGTCGCTGTCGCGGGAAGGGTGGAGCAGGACGCCGCCCTCCGGCACACCCGCGCCCTCATCGGCCGCGCCCGCCGCCTGGTCGCCGCCGCAGACGGCGCCGCGGCCATCGTGACCTCCACGGGTGAGCTCGACGCCTGCCTGGACGGCGGGCCGTTCGGCCTCGTGCTGGGGCTCGAGGGGGCAGAGGCTGTCGGGCCCGAGCTCGATGCGCTGGACGAGCTCTACGACGCCGGCATCCGGGTGATCGGACCGGTGTGGAGCAGGCCGAACGCGTTCGCGCACGGCGTGCCGTTCCGCTACCCCGGCCACCCCGACACGGGCCCAGGCCTGACCGCGGCGGGCCTCGCCCTCGTCCGCCGCGCCAACGCCCTGGGCGTCGTCCTCGACCTGGCCCACCTGAACGCCGCGGGGGTCCGAGACGTCGCCCGGGCGTCGGAGGCGCCGCTCGTCGTCAGCCACACCGGAGCCCATGCGCTCGCCCCCACCGCCCGCAACCTGACGGACGAGCAGCTGCGGCTGGTGGGTGACTCGGGCGGCGTGGTCGGGGTCATCTTCGCGGTTTGGGACCTCGAGCCGGGCGTCCCGGCGGAGGACAAGGAGGGCGTGGCCGCCGTGGTCCGCCACGTGCGGCACATCGCCGACGTCGCGGGCGTCGAGCACGTTGGTCTCGGGTCGGACTTCGACGGTGCGTCCATGCCTTCTCGCCTTGCCCACGCCGGGGACCTCCCCGTGCTCCTCGAGGCCCTCGCCGAGGCGGGGTTCACCAGGGACGAGGTGGCCGCGATCGCCCACGGCAACTGGCGCCGGGTGCTGGCCGCCACCTGGGGCTGACATCATCCGGGTGTGACCATCGACGATCCCTTCGCCCTCGCCCTGCAGACGACCGACGAGCTTCGCGACCTCTATCCCCCGCCGCTGGCCCAGACGGCGGACAAGGAGGCGCACGCCCTCAACGAGCTGTGCCAGGCCCTGATCGCCTGCGCGCCGCTGGTCTTCGTGGCCAGCGTCGACGCCGACGGGAACTGCGACGTCAGCCCGCGCGGCGGTCCACCCGGATTCGCGACCGTGCTCGACGGACGCCACGTCGTGCTGCCCGACGCCACCGGCAACCGCCGGCTCGACACGCTGCGCAACATCGTGGCCACACGGCGAGCCGGCCTCGTCTTCATCGTGCCCGGGCGCGGGCAGACGCTCCGCGTCAACGGCCCTGCCTGCGTGACGGCCGATCCTGCCGTCCTCGAGCGCCTCACCTCGGTGGGAAAGCCCCCGGTGACGGCCATCGTGGTAGAGGCCGAGCAGGTCTTCACGCACTGCCCGAAGGCCTTCGCGCGCTCGCGCGTATGGGATCCGGAGTCGTGGATGCCCCTCGAGGACCAGCCGTCGCCGGCCGCCCTGTCGCAGTCCCACATCGCGCACTTCGGCGTGACGGTCGAGGAGGTCGAGTCGGCCCAGGCCGAGAGCCTTCGGACGCGGCTCGAATAAGAGCTACGGCGCGGCGCGCGCCGCAGCGAGGACGGCTGCCGCGTACCGGTTCGCGGCCGCGGCGCTCGGCATCCCGGCGGGAAGCTCGGCCGCGAACGCGGTCGTCCCGGGCAGGCGGTGGTTCTGCCAGTCGATGGCGCTCCCGGCCAGCGGCGGCAGCGGCCGGTAGGGAAGGCCCGAGACCTGGGCGAAGCGGCGCTCCACCGCCCGGTTGCCGCCCGAGGCCCAGACCAGGTCGAGGTGCTGGTGGAACCACACCGTGAGCACGGGATGCAGGGCAAGGATGAGCCGGTAGCCGATGCGCGCCTCGCGCTCCGACAGCGCGTGAGGCCCGGACTCGTACACGCCCCCGAGGGGCCGCCAGTCGTAGGGGAAGTTGCGGTTGAGGTCGACGCCGTGGGCGTTGCCGCGGGTGTTCGCCGCGAGACCGTCGGGGTTCAGCGCCGGGACGATCCAGAGGTCGAGCCCGGCCGGCGAGAGCTGCTCGAGCCGCCGGACCACCGCGAGCCCGCCTGGCTCGTTGCCGTGGATCACGCCGACCACCAGGACGTGGCGCCCCCGCGGGTCCCCGACCTCGACCGCCGTGATGGGCCGGCCCTGGACCGAGCGGCCGAGGAGGACGTGCCGCGGAGCCCTCGCCTGGTCCGCGGTCGCCTGGGCGCCGCACAGCGCCGCGGCGGCGGCGGCGACCGCGAGGAGAAGCGCTGCTCTGGTCACGTGATCGGCTCGGGCTCGCGCCAGCTTCCGATCGGGCCGTTCTCGAGGAAGAGCTTGAGCCCGTAGGCGGGCGTCGTGGCATCGTCCTCGTCGATCAGCTCGGGCCGCATCGAGGCCAGCATCCGATGCCAGGTCAGCGCCCGCCCCAGCGTCCCGGTCCGGTAGGCGATGTCGACCAGCTCACGGCCGCGGCCGAAGGGCTCCACGTAGGCGTCGGCCAGGCGGCGAAGCTCGTCCCCGCCTGGCGGGAGATTCAGCCTGGCGGCCACGCTCCGGAGCGTCACCGTCAGTGAGTGGAACGGGTGCGAGACGCAGCTGTCGCCCCAGTCGAGCACCGCATAGGCGCCGTCGCGGACGAACACCTGCCCGTCGTGCAGGTCGTCGTGCTGGATGGTCTCGGGGATCCCGCTCTCGGCCAGCGTCCGGCACAGCTCCTCGATGCGCGGCAGATCCTCGAGCAGCCGGCGCTGCTCCTCGCTCGTCAGCCCAGGGAGGGGCGCCTCCACGAGCCGGCGGAGCTCGCCGGGGAGGACCTCCAGGCGCTCGTCCGGCACGCCGTCCGCCAGCAGCTCCTGCGCGTACGGCGCGACCGCCATCTGCAACTGGGCGTACTCCGGCAGGAGCCGCTCCCAGTGACGTCAGGTCTTCGCGCCCGTGGATGAGCTCGCGCAGCCGCGTGCCGCCGTCGGCCAGCAGCAGCCAGCGGCGATCGGGGTCGGCCGCGATCACACGGGCGACCCGGCCCGGCTGGAGCTCGGCGAGCCGGGCGGTGAGCAGGCACCTCGAAGCCATAGGAGGGCGCCAGTGCCTTGAAGAAGAGATTCCCGTCGACCGTCGGTGCGCGGATGACCGTCGACCACCAGCGCACGTGGAACTGGTCGAACTCGCCCGTGACGTGGGCGTGGTCGGCGATCCAGGCGTGCGCGTCGGCGAGCCAGGCGGCATCGGTCCAGGTTTCTTCGGTAGTCATCTCGTTCGGTCTGCTTCCGATGCCTCGCGGGCCGCCTGCCACACTCGGCCGCACATGCACTCGATTCTGCTCGTCGAGGACGATCGCACGATTCGCGATGCGACGGCACTCTCGCTCGAGCGTGACGGCTTCCGGGTGGAGACGGCGGGTGACGGCGCCGCCGGGCTGGCGGCCTTTCGCGCGCGCCGGCCGGATCTTGCCCTGCTCGACGTGATGCTGCCGGCGATGGACGGCGTGAGCCTGTGCCGCGCCATCCGGGCCGAGAGCAGCGTGCCGGTGGTGATGCTGTCGGCCCGGTCCGACCCGGTCGACGTGGTCCTGGGGCTCGAGGCCGGCGCCGACGACTACGTGGCCAAGCCGTTCGACCCGCCCGTCCTCGCGGCCCGGTTGCGCGCGGTGCTGCGGCGCGCGACGCCCGCCAGCCGGCCCGTCCCTGCTGCGCTTCGGCGACCTCGAGATCGACACGGGTGGAATGGTCGTCCGGGTGGGCGGCAGCGTGATCTCGCTCAGCCCCATCGAATACCGGCTCCTCCTGGAGCTGGCGCGCAACACGGGCATCGTGCTCACCCGCGACACGCTGCTCGAGAACGTGTGGGACTACTCCTGGGCCGGCGACACGCGGCTCGTCGACGTCGCCGTGCAGCGGCTGCGGGCGAAGATCGGCCGCGACCGCATCGAGACCGTGCGCGGGGCGGGGTACAAGCTGGCCGCGGTGAGGCGCCTGCGCTCGCTCCGCTGGCGGCTCGCCCTCGCCTTCGCGCTGGTGGCCACGCTGGTGACGGCGGCGCTCGAGATCAGCGTCTACCAGGCGTCGAAGAGCGACCGCCTCGACCGGGCCCGCTCGGTCGTGCTGCGGCGCGCCCAGGTCGCCGGACAGGTGTACGCGCAGACCGGGAGCATCGCGCTCGGCGCGGTCCCCGCCGGCCCGTCCGTGCCTGCCCCGCTGCGCACCGTGGTCGACCGCGGAGCGATCGCGAGCTACGCCAGCGACGGGACCGTCTGGGCGGGCGTGCGGGTGCGGGGGCCGGCCCGGGCGCTCTTCGTGCAGGAGTCCTACGTGTCCGACCAGCACGCGCTGGCGCGGCTCCGCGACCAGCTGCTGGCGATCGGCGTCGTCACGGTGCTCGCCGCGGCCCTGCTCGGGCTGGCCCTGGCGACGCGGCTCTCCTCGCGCCTGCGGCGCGCGGCGGCCACGGCGTCGGACGTCGCCGCCGGGGACCTCGACGCCCGCATCGATGCCCGCGGCGGCGACGAGGTGGCCACGCTGGGCGCGGCCGTCAACCAGATGGCGGACTCGCTCCAGGGACAGATCGTCCGCGAGCGGCGGTTCGCGGCCGACGTGGCCCACGAGCTCCGCACCCCGGTCACGGGGCTCGTGACCGCCGCCGGCCTGCTCGGCCCGGGCGAGCCGGCGGGCATGGTGCGCGAGCGAGCGGGCGCGCTGCGGACGCTCGTCGAGGAGCTCCTCGAGATCTCCCGCCTGGAGAGCGGGACGGAGGTGGCCGAGCTCAGGGCGGTGGACATCGCGGCGCTGGTGCGCGACCTCGCCCGCGAACGGGAGGGCGTCGAGGTGATCGCCGTCGAACCGGCCCGCGCCGTGACCGATCCGCGCCGGCTCGCGCGCGTCGTGGCCAACCTCCTCGACAACGCCGAGCGCCACGGAGCCCCGCCCGTCACCGTGGAGGTCCGGCCCGGCCGGATCGAGGTGCGCGACCGCGGGCCGGGCTTCACGGAGGCCATGCTGGAAGCCGGGACCGAGCGCTTCGCCAAGGGCGATGCCGCCCGCAGTGGCGGGACCGGGCTGGGCCTGGCCATCGCCGCGGCCCAGCTGCACCTCCTCGGCGGCTCGCTCGCCCTGGCGAACGCGCCCACAGGCGGGGCGGTCGTTACGGTGCTGTTACCTGCCGGCGAAGAGCCGGTGACGGAGCCGGCGTAGCGTCGCTCTCGACCACCGAGAGGAGGACGCTATGAGGGGACGTCGCTCACCGAAGCTCGCCGGGCTCGCGCTCGCGGCCATGATCGCCGCGGGAGTGGCCGCGCCGCTCGCCGGGCGCGCTGCCACGCCGTCGGCCACGTCGGCCGGCGTGTGGCAGCGGATGCCTGCGGCGCCCGTGGCCCCGGACTTCGACCGGCGCACGGCCGTCTGGACGGGCACGCAGCTCATCGTGTTCGGTCGCGTGCACCTCAGCCCGAACACCCTGCTGAAGTCGGTGAACGTCGCCGCCGCGTACGACCCGGCGACCCGGCAGTGGCGGAAGCTCACGCCGCCGCCCGGGCCTGCCGGCTCCTTCGGCAGCGACCATGCCGTCTGGACCGGCAGGAAGATGCTGGTCTGGGGCGGGAGCAGCAACCTCACGTACGACCCGGCGAGCGATCGCTGGGGCACCGATCCCCGCCTCGCCCAGCGACGGCCGAGGGGCTCGTCGCCTGGACGGGCCGCGAGCTCATCGGATGGGGCGGCGGCTGCTGCGGTGACGCGTTCGACGACGGCGTGGCGTACGCCCCGGCGACGGGCGCCTGGCACCGGTTGGCGCGGTCCCCGCTGGCGGGGAGCCAACGCCCCGTCGGCGCCTGGACGGGACGCGAGCTCATCGTGCTCGTCTCCGGGACGAACCCGGATGGAAAGCCCTGGCCAAAGCGCCTCGCCCGGGCCGCGTCGTACGACCCACGCGCCAACACCTGGCGTCGGATCGCGCCCATGCCGGCGTCGGTGAACGGCGCGAGCGCCGTGTGGGACGGCCGGGAGCTGCTCGTGGCCGGAGGCGCCGCGAACTACGCCTACAACCCGGCGTCGAACACGTGGCGGCGCCTGTCGCCCATGCCGTCGAGTGCGCCGGGCGCGCTCGCTGTCTGGACCGGCACGCGGCTGCTGCTCTTCAGCCCCCGCCACGGGCTCGCCTACGACCCGGCATCGGATCGCTGGTCCTCCCTTCCGGCGGCGCCCCTGCCGAGCCGCCTCGAGCCGACGGCGGTGTGGACCGGCCGCTCCCTCATCATCTGGGGTGGCGTGAGCACGACGCGGGACCACTGGGGCAAGTACCGCTCGGCCGGCGCGGTCTTCACGCCAGGGGCGCCGTGAGCGGACGCTCCGCTGCCGCCGTCGCCAGCCTGGTGCTGATCAGCGTGCTCGCGGCGGGATGCGGGGGTTCGGCGTTGGTCGTGAGCGGCACGACGACGGTGGGCTCGGGCCCGCCCCCGGTGACCACCTCCACCGCGAGCACCGCACCGCTCGCCGTGCGGATCTACCTCTCGCGAGACGGGCGGATCGCGGCCGTCGCCCGCACCGTCCCGGGAACGCGGGCCGTGGCCCGCGCCGCCGTCGAGCAGCTGCTGGCCGGGCCGACGCCGCGCGAGGCCCACGACGGCTTCAGCACGGCAGTGCCTTCCGGCACCGCGCTACGGGGCATCGGCGTCTCCGGCGGCGTGGCCACGGTCGACCTCACGGGAGGGTTCTCGGTGAGTGGCGCCTCCGCCGCCATGCGTGTCGCCCAGGTCGTCTACACGCTGACCCAGTTCCCGAGCGTCACGAGCGTCCGCGTCCGGGTGGACGGCCGGACCGCCCTGCCCAAGCCGCAAGCCCGGTCCGACTACGAGTCCGTGACCCCGCGCATCCTCGTGGAGTCGCCGACGCCCGGAGCGACCGTCCGGTGCCCGTTGCGCATCACGGGCAGCTCGAACGACTTCGAGGCGACGTTCATCGCCGAGCTCTGGGTCGGGGGCTCGAAGGTCGGAAGCTGGCCGGTGACGGCAACCTCCGGCAACGGCACGCGCGGCACCTTCGACGCCGTGCTCTGCCAGGATGGCAAGGCCCCTCCCGGGCCGGCCGCGGCACGGCTGGTCGTCTACGAGCCGTCGGCGGAGAATGGCCAGCCGCTGGGGCGGATCGAGATCCCACTGCGGTACGGCTGATTACGGGGCACACCGCTGAGTTCCATCGGCGCCGCCCGTCCTACCAGTCATCGCAAAGGAGGACGGCATGGCACGGATCATGGTCACCGAGTTCATCTCGCTCGACGGGGTCATGGAGGACCCTGGCGGCGCCGAGGGCTTCAAGTACGGCGGCTGGAGCTTCGAGTTCGATCGGGGCGAGGCCGGCGACAGGTTCAAGCTCGACGAGACGATGGAGACCGACGCGTTGCTGCTCGGCCGCGTCACGTACGAGGGCTTTGCCGAGGCCTGGCCGTCGCGGGACGGCGAGTTCGCGGACAAGTTCAACTCGATGCCGAAATACGTCGTGTCCTCCACGCTCGAGCGTCCGGAGTGGACCAACTCCACGGTGCTCGACGGGGACGTGGTCGAGGCGGTGTCGCGGCTCAAGAAGGAACAGGACGGCACCATCGCCGTCCACGGCAGCCGTCAGCTGGCGCAGACGCTCCTCGAGCACGACCTGGTGGACGAGCTCCATCTGATGGTCTTCCCGGTCGTCCTCGGGAGCGGAAAGCGCCTCTTCGGGGAGACGACGGACAGGAAGCGCCTCCAGCTCGTCGACTCGAGCACGGTCGGCGACGGTGTCGCCATCCTCGTCTACCGCCGCCCGGAGTAGGGCCACGGCAGACCAATGGGGTGCCCGCCGGTCGCCGGCGGACACCCCACGGTGGCTATCCGCCGAGGGTGGCCTTCTGGGCCGCGATCGCCGCCTTCACGCACGAGGCGAAGCCACTGCGCTTCGCGGCCGTGTTGCGCGGCGGCGCGAAGGCCGACTGCTTCGTGCACGCGGCCACGCCGCGCGTCTTGTTCGCCGAGGACGTCCCGGCGTCTCCCGCCTTGCGCGCGGCGGCCGCGGCCTGGTTGGCCGCCCGCACGCACGGGTTGAAGTACGCGCGGTACGCGGCGCTGCCGCGCGTCATCCCGGCCGGCATGGCCGCCGCGCAGTACTTGCCGTACGCGTTCGCCTGCGACGGCGGGGCCTTGTGACCGGGAGGCTGCGCTGCGAGCGCAGCCACCGGGGCCGTCAATGCCGTCACCGCGAGAACGATGGCGATGCGCGTCCGTTCCATTCGAATCCCTCCCATCACCTTTGAACACCTCCTGCCCCTGAGAACGCGTCCGACACCGGGCTGCCTGCGGGTCTCACAGAACGTTTACAGGCGGCTCACGGGGAACGAACGAAATGGTCGCTGTGCGGGGGATTACGCCCCTCATCACCCCGCTCCCGGTGGGGATAGGATCACCCGAGGGCAGAGAGGGGATACGTCCCGACCGACGGGTAACCGCCGCAGATGACACCCCTTCAGCTGGACATCGAGCCGCGCCTTCGCTGGATCGCGCGGGCGGGGAGGCTTGCCGCCCACGACCCGGCGGAAGGGCTCGACCGGGCCGTTCTGCGCCTGCGGGCATGGCGCGGCCAGGCCATCGACGAGCGTCACGAGCTCGAGGCCGACCCCGACTGGGAACGTCACCTCCACGAGGCGCTCGGGGCGCCGTGGCCATGCGATATCGCCGGCGGGCTCCCGGCGGTCTGGGCCGGGATCGAGGCGCGACTCACGGCCCACGGCTATCGCATGGGCCGTGCCACCTATGGCGGCTGGGACGACGCCGATCAGGCGCTCGCCCGCGCCGTGTGGTGCCTCACCGGTCACCTCCATCCCGAGGACGTGGTCGAGACCGGCGTGGCCCGCGGCGTCACGTCGAGCGTCATCCTCGAGGGACTCGAGCGTGCCGCAGGCGGGGCACCTCTGGAGCATCGACCTGCCCGCGCTCGACCCGAGCCTGCACGAGCAGATCGGCGTCGCCGTGCCTCCGGAGCTGCGGAGGCGCTGGACCTACATCCGGGGCACGAGCAGGCAGCGCCTGCCGCGGCTCCTCGGGCCGGGCCCGATCGACCTCTTCGTGCACGACAGCCTCCACACCGAGCGCAACCTCCGGCGGGAGCTCAGGCTCGCCTGGGCCGCCCTGCGGCCGGGAGGGGGGATCGTGGCCGACGACATCGAACGCAACGGCGCCTTCGAGGCCTTCGCGTCAGCCACGCCGGACGCGCGGGCGATCGTGGCGCAGGCCGACGACGGCGCGGCCTGCTTCGGCATCCTCGTCAAGCGACTCCGCAGCCGGTAACGGGGCCTCCGGAAGGGGTCTCGCCACGGCACGCGAATGCGCGTCCGTGGCGAGCCTGACCCCGCCCGACACGCTCTCGCTCGGGACCAACCGCGACCGTGCTCACTGGTGGCAGTCGGTCTGGATCCGCCGCGTCTTGCTCCTCATCCCCGCGGCGCTGGTGGCGGCGGCGCTGCTGAACTACTTCGGCCAGCGGCCGACCGACAGCATCGGGGTCGGATCCCAGGCCAAGCTCACGGTTCACGCGCCGACGGAGGGGCGCAGCGGGATCATCTACGCCGCCAGCTTTCGCGTCGACGCCATGCGGGACCTGAAGCACGCGACGCTCGTGCTCGATCCGGGCTGGGCCGACGGGTACACCGTGAACGGCCTCGCCCCCCAGCCGACCACGCAGGAGTCCCGTGACGGCAGGCTGCTGTTCGGGTTCGGGCATCTGCCCGCCGGCCGCCACCTGATCTTCTGGATCTCGCTCCAGATCAACCCGACGACCGTCGGCCGCCGGCGCCAGGACGTGTGGCTCTACGACGGGAGCACGCTGGTGACGCGCGTCGACCGGACCATCACCATCTTCCCCTAGGGAGCGGGCGTGGACATCGTTCTGCGAGCGGTCGCGTCGTACGTCTTCATCATCTTTCTCCTGCGCATCCTCGGCCGCCGCGAGCTCTCGTCCCTCGGCCCGTCCGACATCCTGCTCCTCGTCGTCATGGGCGACCTCATCCAGAACGGCGTCACGCAGTCCGACTACTCCGTCACGGGCGCGTACCTGGCGGTGTCGACGTTCGCCCTGCTCACCGTCGGGGCGTCCTACCTCACGTTCAAGTCGCGGCGGGCAGAGACGGTCATCGAGGGGACGCCGCTCATCCTCGTGCAGGACGGGCAGGCCATCGAGAAGAACCTCCGCGCGGAGCGGATCCAGCTGAGCGACATCGCCGAGGAGGCGCGCGGGCAGGGCATCGAGTCGCTGGCCGACATCAAGTGGTGCGTGCTCGAGACGAACGGGACGATGAGCTTCATCCAGAAGTCCGGCTGAGGCTGCCGCCGCTCAGCGCGGCCGTTCCCGCACGACCTCGGCCGGCCGCTTGTCATCGCGCAATCCGAGATAGCGCGGCTGCCGCAGCCGGCCGTCACCCGTCCACTCGGCGAAGCCGATCTGGGCGACCAGCTCCGGGCGGGTCCAGTGGGTGCCGCGGGGGATCGGGCGGGCGTCGACGAACGGGGCCTCCGGCACCTCGAGCTCGCGGAGCCGCGCGCCGAGCCCGCGCAGCGTGGCCGCGCTGTAGCCGGTGCCGACCTTGCCGGCGTAGCGCAGGCGGCCGTCCTCGTAGTAGCCGACCAGCAGGGCGCCGAAATCCGTCCGGCTGCCGGCGGGATCGGTGTAGCCGCCGATCACCAGCTCCTGCTCCCACACGCACTTGAGCTTCAGCCACGCCGTGGACCGCCCGGCTGAGTACGACGCGTCTGCCCGCTTGGCGATCAGCCCCTCCCAGCCGGCGCGACAGGCCTCGGCGAAGCGCCGTTGCGAATCGTCCCGCCAGGCCTCGCTGATCTGCACGGCCTCCGTCGGCCGGACCGCGCTGACCAGCTGTGCGCGCCGCTCGACCAGCGGCCGGCCGCGAAGATCCTCCCCGTCGAGCTCGAGCAGATCGAAGACGCAGTAGACGACCGGGAACGCCGCCACGAGCTGCGGCGGAGGGCGAGCTCACCCCCAGGCGCCGCTGCAGCCGGGCGAACGACGTCTGGTCCCCGTCGAAGGCCACGACCTCGCCGTCGAGCCGAAGGTCATGCGCCTGCTGGGCGGCGAGCGCGCCGCGCACCTCCGGGTAGGTCCCGCTCAGATCCTTTCCGGTGCGCGACTCCAGCCGCACGACGCCGCCGTCCTTGCGCCCGAGACAGCGCTCACCGTCGAACTTGCGCTCGAGCAGCCAGTCGTCGCCGAACTCCCGGCGATCGGTCAACGTCGCCAGCATCGGTGTCACCGGCACACGGACATCATCCTCCTACACTCGCGTCGTGAAGGTCTGCCCGAGCTGCGGGGCCGAGAATCGACCGGGAGCGCGCTTCTGCGACTCCTGCGCAGCCCCGCTGGCAGAGCAGCCGCCGCCACGCGAGCTGTTGAAGACGGTGACCGTTCTCTTCTGCGACGTCACCGGCTCCACGAAGCTCGGCGAGCAGATCGACCCCGAGAGCCTGCGACGGGTGATGGCGCGCTACTTCGAGGTCGCCAAGGAGGTCGTCGAGCGCCACGGCGGCACGGTGGAGAAGTTCATCGGCGACGCGGTGATGGCCGTGTTCGGCATCCCGGCGGCGCACGAGGACGACGCGCTCCGCGCGGCGCGGGCCGCCGTCGAGCTGCGCGCGGCCCTCGTCCCGCTGAATGCCGAGCTCGCCGAGGCGTACGGCACGCGCCTCGAGCTCCGCACCGGGCCTGAACACGGGCGAGGTCGTGACCGGGACCGAGGAGCGGCTCGCCACCGGCGACGCGGTCAACGTGGCGGCGCGCCTCGAGCAACAGGCCTCGCCCGGCGAGATCCTGATCGGCGAGCGCACGCTCCGGCTGATTCGGGACTTCGTCGAGGTGGAGCCCGTCGAACCGCTCACCCTCAAGGGAAAGTCCGAGCCCGTCGCTGCCCACCGCCTGGTCGACGTCGCCGGGGGCACGGCCGGCCGGCGCACGCACACGGTCGCCATGGTGGGCCGCGGACGGCAGCGGAAGCTCCTTGACGACGCGTTTGCCAATGTCGCCGGAGAACGGGCGTGCCACCTGTTCACCGTGCTCGGAACGGCCGGAGTCGGGAAGTCTCGCCTGGTGGCGGAGTTCCTGCCCGGCGTGGATGGCACCATCGTTCAGGGCCGCTGCCTCTCCTACGGCGAGGGGATCAGCTACTGGCCGGTCACGGAGGTGGTGAAGCAGCTCCTCGGCGAGGCGGGCGAGCGACCCGCCGGGCTCGGGCTCGACCAGCCGACGGCCCAGGCCCTCGCGCCGATCCTCGGCGACGACGCGGTGGCAAGCTCGCCGGAGGAGATCGCGTGGGCAGTGCGCAAGCTGTTCGAAGGTGTCGCCGCCGAGCGACCGCTCGTGGTCGTCTTCGACGATCTCCACTGGGGCGAGCAGGTCTTCCTCGATCTGGTCGAGCACGTGGCCGATCTGAGCCGCGACGCTCCCATCCTGCTGCTCTGCATGGCTCGCCCGGAGCTGCTCGATCGCCGCCCGACCTGGGGCGGGGGCAAGCTGAACGCAACGAACGTCCTGCTCGAGCCGCTCGCGCCCGCCGAGACCGACGAGCTGATCGACCGCCTCCTCCCGGGCGGCCGGCTGGACGCGTCCCTGCGCGAGCGAATCCGCGAGGCGGCCGCGGGCAATCCGCTGTTCGTCAGCGAGATGCTGGCGATGCTCGAGGAGCGCGGCGACGGAGACGTCTCGACCGATGTCGTCGTTCCACCGACGATCCAGGCGCTCCTGGCCTCGCGGCTCGATCAGCTCGACACCGCAGAGCGTGGGGTCCTGGAGCGCGGCGCGGTGGAGGGTCACGTGTTTCACCGCGGCGCGGTGGTGGCGCTGGCCCCCGACGAGCCGCACGTCGACGGCCGGCTCGTGACGCTCGTCCGCAAGGATCTCGTCCGGCCCGAGCGCTCGCTGCTTGCCGGCGACGACGCCTACCGCTTCCGCCATCTCCTCATCCGAGACGCCGCCTACGAGTCCCTGCCGAAGGCGACCCGCGCGGAGCTGCACGAGCGCTTCGCCGACTGGGTCGAGCAGCACGCACCGGAGCTTGGTCGAGCTCGACGAGATCGTCGGCTACCACCTGGAGCGCGCGTACACCTATCGGGCGGAGCTCGGACCGCTCGACGATGCCGCTCGCGCGCTCGGCCCGCGCGCGTCGGAGCGCCTGCGGTCGGCAGCGCAACGTGCTCTGACGCGGGGCGACGTTCCAGCGGCGCGCGCCCTGGCCCCGCGCGCTGTCGGGCTCGCCACGCCAGGCACTGAGGGCCACCGCTGGGCGCTGCTCGAGTTCGCGAAGGTCCTCTTCAACGACACCGACGTCAAGGCCGCGGTCGCGGCGGTGCAAGAGCTCTCGGCGGCCGCGGAGCGTGCGAGCGATGACAGGATGCGCGGCCGCGCGCGGCTTTTTGGCCTCGAGCTCGCGATCATGCACGATCCGGCATCGCGCCTGGACTCGGCACTGGCTGAGGCGGAAGCGGTGACACGCGAGCTCGAGCGCCTGGGAGACGACGAGGGGACCGCCTGGGGGCTGCGACTGGTGGCGAACTTCCTCGGCTGGCTCGGAAAGACGACCGAATCGGGCCGAGTGCTCGACCGGGCGCTCCGGCACGCGAAGCTTGCGAAGAGCCCGTCACAGATCTCCGAGATCTTGATGTGGCAATCCTGGGAGCTCTGGTGGGGGCCGGTCGCGGCCGCCGAAGGGGTGCGTCGCCTGAACGAGATCATCGCGGAGGCCGCGGGGCTTCCCCGCCTCGAGGGCGCGGCCCGGACGATGCGGGGGTGCTTGAAGGTGCTCCAAGGGCAGCTTGCCGAAGGCCGCGCTGACATGGTGACCGGTCGTGCCCTCCTGGCCGAGGTCGGCCACCTGAACAACTGGTCGGGCACTGCGATGGTCCACGCGGACGCGGAGCTTGCTGCTGGCCAGCCCGCCGTCGCCGAGGAGATCCTCCGAGAGGCGTACGAGTTCATGAGAGCCACGTCCGAAACGGGGTTCCTGGCCACCGTCATCGGCTACCTCGGCGTGGCCGCCCTGGACCAGGGCAAGGACGACGAAGCGCTGGCCTTCGCCGACGAGACGGAGAAGATCGCACAGCCTGACGACTTCGAGCCGCACGCCCGCCAGGCCTGCGTGCGGGCAGTTGTCCTTGCCCGTCGCGGCGACCACGCCGGCGCGACGGTCGTGCTCGACGAAGCGTTCGCCTCGATCGAACGAACCGACTACACCACGCTGCACGCATTCGCCGCCATCTGCCGCGCCGAGGTGGAGCACCTGGCGGGCCGGCCGGAAGGCGAGCGGGCGGCGCTCGAGGAGGCGCTTCGACTCTCCGAGTCCAAGGGTGACGTCCTTACGGCAGCGCGGGCGCGCAAAAGGCTCGCCGCGCTTGCGACGGCGGCGCCGGCCGGCGAGTAAACGCGAGGGCCTTTACTATCTGCGTCCCATGGCGCTCATCGGCGATCGGGACCGAGAGCGGGCGGCGGCGCAGCTCACGCGGCACTACGTTCGAGGGCGTCTCTCGCTCGACGAGCTCACCGAGCGGCTGGACGTCGCGCTGTCCGCGCGGCGCGACAGCGAGGTTCGGGACGCGTTTCGGGACCTCGAAGCTCCCTGGCACGAGCAGGCCGCCGCGGCGCGGCAGGCGGTCGAGGGGACCTGGCGCGCGACCCGGCGGGCCGCATTCGCCCTTGCGCTGTGGTCACTGTGGTGGGTGGCGAGCCTTTTCCTGCTGATCGGATACATGGTCAGCCTGGTCGCGGGCCGTGTGACGTGGACGAACACGGCCGTGGTCCTCGCGCTCTGGCTCCTGGCGACCTTCGCCGTGCGGCGCGCCGCCGCGACGCGGGAGATGACGGCGCTGACAGCGAGAAGCGCGAACACAAGGATGCCGAGGACCGCCGCCGTGCGCTCCCGCACGTCACACCACTGAACGGCGCACCGGGATACTTGGCGAGGAGCGCGCCGCTGATGATTAGCGCCTCCAGCACCGCGCCGGCATGGGTTGTCCGATCGGCGTGGCAGCCTGCCAGCATCGAGAGGATCACGAGCAGGATCGCCAGTGAGGCACTGAAGGCCGGGATCATGGCGCGGATCGCCGCGCGCCTGAGATCGTCGAACTGGCGATAGATGACAACCCAGTTGTAGATCGGGCAGAACAGCCACCAGAAGCTTCGTCTCCGCCGGGAACTCCTTTCGGCGCGTAGAACGCGAAGAGCTGCCAGTACCACCAGAGCTCGTAGAAGCCAGGGGCGAGGAAGAGCAGAACGACCACGCGAGAGCGCGCGCGATGGCCATGTTGAGCCGGCCCGGTAACGCCGAGCTAACGCGCCGGACCAGGATCGCCAGGTGGGGGCCGGTGGGTGCGGGCCAACGACAGCCTCTCACCCCCTCGAAGCACGCTCGCACGCTAGCCTCGGCGCGGTGTTCGACCACGTCGGCATCGCCGTTTCGGACCTGGCCGTCTCCGAGCGGTTCTACCGCACCGTCCTCTCCGTGCTGGGGATCGAGCCCAGCCACGCGGACGCCGAGCTTGTCGAGTGGGAGGACTGGGACATCGGGCCCACGGACCGCGAGCACCCCGTGACCCGCGGCCTCCACGTCGGGTTCCGTGCGGCGACCCGTGCGGCTGTGGACGCCTTCTGGCAGGCGGGGATCGACGCCGGGTACCGCGACGACGGCGCGCCCGGGCCGCGCACGCACTACGGACCCGACTACTACGGCGGGTTCCTGCTCGACCCTGACGGCAACAGCGCCGAGGCCGTGCATGGCGAGCGGGCGCGCCCCGTGCCCGACGGCCGCGTCGACCACCTGTGGATCCGCGTCGCCGACCTCGCGGCGTCCAAGCGCTTTTACACGACCATCGCGCCCTACGCCGGGATCCGACTGGGGAACGACGAGCCCGGCCGAGTGCAGTTCAGGGGCGAGGACTACAGCTTCTCGCTGGTCGCGACGGCGGCCGCTCACGGAGCACGTCCACCTCGCGTTCCCCGCCCGCGATGACGCCACGGTGCGCGCGTTCCACGCTGCGGCACTCGCCGACGGTCACGAGGACCACGGCGGTCCGGGGAGCGCACCGTGTACCACCCCGGCTACTACGGCGCGTTCGTCCTGGACCCCGACGGGAACAACATCGAAGTCGTCAACCACAACCGCTGAGCGATGACCGGACGCCGCCCGTCGCCTAGGAGCCGGAGACCGGGATCGAACCGGTGACCTGCTGCTTACAAGGCAGCTGCTCTGCCAGCTGAGCTACTCCGGCGCCCCCGCTCGATTGTAGGCTCGCCGACCCGTCACCGGTTGCGGACTGGCGTGACGCCTGCGACGGTACGGCGTTCGTGGCTGTGGGAGAGGGAACCGCGATTGCGCTGGCCTGGCCCAGTCCGTCGGTGGGCCGCACGGCCGCCGGCCTACGGGTGGCCGTGCTCGACCGCCCCGGCCCCGTGGTGGCCCTGCGGCTGACCGTCGGCGTCGGCGCGCGGGACGGCGACGTGGCCGGCGCGGCGCACATGCTCGAGCACCTGATCTTCCGCACGCCCGAGGGCGCCGCGGCCCGGCGGCAGATCGAGGAGCTCGGCGGCGAGGCCGGGGCCACGACGACCCGGGAGCAGATCTCGCTCGACGCCATCGTCGTGCCTGCCGACGTCCCCGCGGCCGCGGCGGCGCTGGCCCGCCTGGCCGCCGGCCGGCCGACCGCCACCGACGTCCAACGCGAGCGGACCGTCGTCCAGCGTGAGCTCGCCCACGAGGACGAGGAGCGACGGCGCATCTGGCAGCTGCAGGCCGAGGCCCTGTTCGGCCGCGACCATCCGCTGGCCCGCCCGATCCTCGGCACGGCCGAGAGTCTGGCCACCATGGCCCACGCGGACCTCGAGACCGTTCAGCGCCGGGTCCGGGCCGGCAATGCAGCCCTGGCCGCCGTCGGCCCGGTCAGCCTCGAGACGATGCTCGACCTGGCCGACCCCGTGCTCGCCGAGCGCCCCGGCGACGTGCCGGCGCCGCGCCTGGACCCACCGCGCCCGGAGGGTCGGCGCCACGAGGAGCGCCGCTCCCGCCTGCTGCACCTGGCCGTGGGCTGGCGCTTCGGCGGCCTCGACGACCCGCGCCTCCCCGTCCTCCGCCTGGCCGAGATCATCCTCGCCCACGGCTCGGGATCCCGCCTCTACGCGCGGCTGCGCACGCAGCGGCGCATCGCCTACCGTGTCTCCACCGTGCTCGTTCCCTACCGCGAGGCCGGCCACCTATCGGCCGTCACCGCCTGCGACCCCCATCACGCGCGCCAGGCGGAGCTCGCCATCGTCGGAGAGGTCGAGCGCCTGGCCACGCAGGGGCCATCGTGGCCCGAGCTGCAGGCGGCCAAGCGCCAGCTCTGGGGCTCGCTGGCCCGGGCCTTCGAGGTCTCTCGCCGCCTGGCCGGGTTCACGGCCACGCAGCTCCTCTTCGACCGGCTGGAGCCGCTGACGGCCATGCTCGACCGCCTGCAGGAGATCGAGCCCGACGCCGTCTCATCGGCCCTCGAGTCGCTCGTGCGCGACCAGCACGGCTACACCCTCGTGTCCGTGGGCCACGCGGCGTGAACGTGCGCGCGCCGGCCCTCCTGGTCATCGACGTCCAGCGCGAGTACTTCGATCCCGAGAGCCCGCTCGTCATCCCCGACGGGCCCGCCGTGCTCCTGCGCCTGTCCGAGCTCATGAGCGCCTTCCGCGACGCCGAGGCCGCCATCATCCACGTCCACCATCAGGAGGCCCCCGACGCCGAGGTGTTCGCCGCCGGGAGCGAGAACGTCGTGCCGATGGCCGAGGTGGCGCCGCTCCCCGGCGAGCCGGTGGTGGTGAAGAGCATGCCGGGCGCCTTCGACGGCACCGATCTCGATGCCGTGCTGGAGGAGAACGGGGCGAAGACCCTCGTCGTGGCCGGATTCATGACCCACATGTGCTGCGACTCCACGGCCCGCGAGGCCCAGGGACGCGGCTACGAGGTCCTGTTCCTCTCCGACGGGACGGCCACCCGTGACCTGGTGGCTCCGAGCGGACGCCTCATCCCCCACGCCGACGTGCACGAGACCGTGCTCGCGGCCCACGCCGACGGCATCTCGACCGTCACCGACGTGCGCTCGGTGCGGGACGCCCTCGGGTGAGCGCCCGGCTGCTCCGCCTCGAGAGCGCGCTCTGGGAGACGACCTCGCTGGCCCTCGTGCACGACCATCAGGCCGTGCTCGTCGATCCCGGCGTGAGCCCGGCCGAGATCGAGGCCCTGCGGGGCCGCCTGGGCGAGGAGGGGATCGAGTCGGTGCCCGCCGTGCTGGCCACGCACAGCGACTGGGACCACGTGTGCGGCATCGGGGCGTTCCCGGAGGCCACGGCCGTCATGGGCCCGCTCGCCGCGGACGCGGTGGCGGACGGCCGAGCGGCCCTGTCGCTGGCCGAGGAGGCAGAGACACACGGCTGGCAATGGATCGGCTGGCCGCGCGTGGATCGAATTTGTCATCCCGGTATTTCCATGTCAATATCAGAATTTGACATTGAGACGATGGCCCTGCCTGGACACACCGCGGACGGTGTGGCCTATCGCCTACGGACGCCAGACGTGCTGGTCGTGGGCGACTACCTCTCGCCGGTCGAATACCCGCTCGTCGACCACTCGACCGCCGCCTACCGAGCCACGTTGTCGGCGCTCTTGGCCCTACTGGAGCTGGATCCGCCCCATGTCGTGGCTCCGGGCCATGGGCGCCTGCTGACGGCGACCGAAGCGGCGGCGGTGGCGGCCGAGGACCTCTCCTACCTCCGGCAGTTGTACCACGCCGTGCGTCTGGCCATGGACGCCGGCGCCGACTTGGAGACCATCGTGGCCGTGGGCCTGGCCGTCGAGACACCCCGTCCGGCCGCGGATGGCCTCGAGGACGGCCATCGTGAGAATGTCATGGCCCAGATCCGTGAGCTCCGAGCCACTGACATTGATATTTAGCAGTTAGCTGTCGGCGATGGCGCGCGCGTCGAGGTGCTGGCCGACCTTGCGCTTGACCCGCTGGAGCGCGTTGTCGACGGCCTTCGGGTCGCAGTCGACGATCTCGCCGATCTCCTCGTACGAGCGGCCCTCGAGGTAGAGCGTGAGCACGCGGGCCTCGAGCGGCGAGAGGCTCGACCCGAGGCAGCCGACGAGCGCCTGCGAGCTCCTGGGTGGCGACGACGCGGCGGGCGGGATCGTCGATCGGCGAGCCCGGCAATCGCATCGCCGAGCGTGCAGTCGGCCGTCGTCGTAGCCCGCCGGCGTGTGGCTGAAGGAGACGTAGCCGTTCAGCGGCGAGTGCTTGTAGCGGGTGGCCGTCTTGATGGCGGTGATGATCTGGCGGGTGATGCAGAGCTCGGCGAACGAGCGGAACGTCGTGTCCTTGTCGACGCGATAGTCGCGGACGGCCTTGTAGAGGCCGACCAGCCCCTCCTGCACGAGGTCGTCGGGGTCGCCGCCGGCGAGGAAGTAGCTCGAGGACTGCAAACGGACGAACCCGGCGTAGCGGCGGATCACCTCGTCGAGGGCGGTCCGGTCGCCGTTTCGCGCCCGGAGGACGAGACCGAGATCCTCGACCTCGCGTTGAGGCTTGTAGTGCTCGCTCCGTGCGGTCGCGGCGGCGGAAATCCCTGCTCTCCCTGGGCTGTTTTTGGCTCTAGGAAACGAGATCCCACGCCGGATCGAACGCCGGCATCAAGCTCAAGCTCAAGCTCGACTTTAGCTCGATAGCGGTGACGATACATCGTTCGGCAGAGAACACAAGGGTTTGCGCCCAGCCGTGCCGGCCTTGCCATCGGAGCGGCCCGGTCTCCAGGCCGATGTCCCGAGCCCTCAGGCCGTGGTCGAGCGTTGCCGGCGCGCCTCGTAGAGGAGCATTCCGGCCGCCACGGCCACGTTCAGCGACTCGACCGGCCGATCTGGGGGATCGACACCGCCGCGTCGCAGCGCCGGCGCACGAGCGGGCGGAGGCCGGCGCCCTCCGAGCCGAGGACGAGCACCGTGCCACCGCGGAAGTCGAGCCCCCACGGCGGCGACCCGCCCTCGGCCTCGGCGGCGTAGCTCCACAGATCCGGCCGGCGTGCCCGCCGCAGGGTCTCGGCCACGTTCGTGACCATGGCGATCGGCAGGTGCTCGACCGCGCCGGCCGAGGCGCGGGCGACGACCGCCGTCACGCCGGCCGAGCCGTGGCGGGGCACGATCAGCCCGTCCGCCCCGAGACACCTCGCACGACGCGGGCGATCGCGCCGAGGTTGCGTGGGTCGGTGACGCCGTCGAGCGACGATCGCGAGCGTGTCGGTCCGGCCGAGGATGGCCGCGGCGTCCGCGTACGGATACGGATCGCAGAGCGCCACCACCCCCTGGTGGTCGGGCCGCTCGGCGAGCGCGGTGACGGCGTCGTCGACCGCGATGGAGCGCGCGCACGCCCGGGGCCTCGATCCACGGCAGCGCGGCGGCCGCCTCGGCCGTGCACACGACCTCGCGCACTCGCCGGCGCCCGCGCAGGGCCTCGCGCACGGGCTGTCGCCCGTAGACGAGGTCCGTCCGGGGCGCTGCCGTGCGCGATCGGCCCGCGGCCGGCACGCTCAGGGCTCGACGGGGACGATCTCGGCGCCCTGCGGCGTGTCGCGGACGGCGTAGCCCAGGTGCGCGAGCTCCTCCCGCAGGCGGTCGGCGCGGGCGAAGTCGCGTGCGGCCCGGGCGGCCTCGCGCTCGTGCATCAGCCGGCGGGCGGCGGCGGAGACCGCACCGTCGGCCTGCGCGTCGAGGCCGGCCAGGCCGAGGACGTCCAGGCAGGCCACGAGCTCGTCGGCCGCCTCCTCGACCGCGGCCGGGGCCGCGTCGCCGGCGGCCACGGCGGCGTTCAGCTGGCGGGCCAGCCCGTGCAGGGCCGCCAGGGCGGCGGGGGTGTCGAGGTCGTCGGCCATGGCCACGTCGAAGCGGCGACCGGCCTCGGCGGCCGCTGCCCGGAGGGCGTCACCGCCGCCGCCCCCGCCCGCGGCGGCGTAGCGGCGGGCGTTGCGCAGGGCCTCGCGGAAGCGATCGTTGGACGCCGCCGCTCGGGCCAGCCCCTCGTCGTCGTAGTCCTGCGGCGAGCGGTACACGGCCGAGGCGAAGAAGGCGCACAGCGTGAGGGGCCCGACCCGGTCGAGGGCGTCGCGCAGCCGCTCGATGTTGCCCTCCGACTTGGACATCTTCTCGGCGCCGATCCGCAGCATCCCGTTGTGCAACCACGCGCGCGCGAAGGGGGCGTGGCCGGCGCCCTCGGACTGGGCCCGCTCGTTCTCGTGGTGCGGGAACACGAGGTCGAGGCCGCCCCCGTGGAGCTCGAAGCCCGGGCCCAGAAGCTGCTCGGCCATGACCGAGCACTCGATGTGCCAGCCGGGGCGGCCCTCGCCCCAGGGGGAGGCCCACCAGGTGTCCTCGTCGAGCTTGCGCCCCTTCCACAGGGCGAAGTCGGCCGGGGCCTCCTTGTTCTCCCCGAGCTCCACGCGGGCTCCTTCGATCAGCTCCTCGGGGCGCTGGCCCGAAAGGGCGCCGTAGGACGGGAACGCCCCCACGCGGAAGTACACGTCGCCGCCGGCCTCGTAGGCCAGGCCGCGGTCGATGAGATCGGCGATGAACGCCACCATCTCCGGCACCCACTCGGTGGCCCGCGGCTCGGCGTCGGGCCGGCCGAGGCCGAGGCGTGAGGTGTCGTCGATGTACGCCTGCGCGTAGTCGCGGGCCAGCTCGGCGGACGGCCGCTCCTCCACACGGGCCGCGGCGTAGATCTTGTCGTTGATGTCGGTGATGTTGCCCACCACCGTCACCGCCAGCCCGAGGCGCGCCTCGCCGAAGCGCTTGAGCACCTGGCCGAGCCAGAACGGCCGGGCGTTGCCGACGTGGATGTAGGAGTAGACCGTCGGGCCGCAGATGTAGACGCCGATCCGGCCCTTCTCGCGCGGCTGGACCGGCGCGACGGTGCGACTAAGGGTGTCGTAGAGCTTGAGCTCTGGCCGCTCGGGCACGGTCGCCAGAGCCTAGCGACCTCGCGCCGGCGGCGTCCCGCGGCGTGCCTGGTTTCCGCGCGTTGACAGGACGGTGAAGCGCTTCGTATAGTCGCGCGCTCGGACCCGCGACTCCCGGAGGGCCATGACCGGCGTCCTGTACCGGTCGGCCAAGTTCCTCGCGCGCAACCACTGGCCGGTCATCGGCTTCTGGGTGGTACTGGCCATCGCGCTGCACTTCGTCGCCGCCTCGGCCGGTTCCCTCTGGAACGACGACCTGACGCTGCCGGGCACGGGATCGACGAACGCCACCGACCTCCTCCAGAAGCGGCTGCCCCAGCAGGCATACGGGTCCATCCCCGTGGTCCTGAAGGCGACGAAGGGCACGCTCGAGGACTCGTCCGCGAAGCAGGCCGTCGACGCCACCGTGAGCAACCTCAAGGCCGACCCGCACGTGGTGTCGGTGGTCAGCCCGCTCGAGTCCAAGGGCGCGGGGCTCCTGAGCAAGGACAAGACGATCGGCTACATCGCGGTGACGCTCAACATCAGCTCGAGCGACACCACGACCGCCGACGCCCAGAAGATCCTCGACGCCACCAAGCCGGCCACGCAGGCCGGGCTGAAGGCGTCGGTGGGCGGCTACGTCGGGCAGAAGCTCTCCCGGCCGTCCACCGAGTCGAGCGAGGCGCTGGGCCTCGCAGCAGCCGTCATCATCCTGCTCATCGCCTTCGGGACGGTGACGGCGATGTTGCTGCCCATCATCACGGCCGTGATCGGGCTCGTCATCACGCTCGCCATCGTCACCCTGATCGGCCATATGACCAGTGTGCCCACGGTCTCGCCGACGCTGGCGACGATGATCGGACTCGGCGTCGGAATCGACTACGCCCTCTTCATCGTCACCAAGCACAAGCTCCAGCTGGCCGACGGCATGGAGGTCCACGAGTCGGTCGCGCGCGCCGTGGCCACGGCGGGGGGCGCCGTCGTGTTCGCCGGCATTACCGTGGCCATCGCCCTGTGCTCGCTGGTGGTGGCGGGCATCCCGCTCGTGACCACCCTGGGGTACACGGCCGCCATCGCCGTCGTGGTCGCGGTACTGGCAGCGGTGACGCTCCTCCCCGCCCTGCTCGGCGCCCTCGGGCTGAAGATCAACTCGCTGCGGGTGCCCTGGGGACACGCACACACCGGCGACAGCCAGCCGCACGGCTGGGCCCGCTGGGCCCGGGGCGTGGCCCACCGGCCGTGGCCGGCGATGGCCACCGCGGTGGCCATCCTGGTCGTGCTCGCCCTGCCGCTCTTGTCCCTCACGCTCGGGCAGTCGGACACGAGCGTGATGCCCACCTCCACCACGGTGCGCCAGTCCTACGATGCGCTGACCTCGGCCTTCGGCGCCGGGACGAACGGCCCGCTGCTCGTGGCGGTGAAGTTCCCGACTCCGGCGAAGCCCGACCCGAGCCAGCAGCAGGCGGTGCAGAAGCAGCAACAGCAGCTCACCCAGAAGCAGCAGCAGATCGCGGCGCAGGCGGAGGCGCAGGGCGCGACGCCGCAGCAGGCTCAGGCCAAGGCCACACAGGAGACGCAGGCCCAGAGCGCGCAGCTGGCCACGCAGAAGGCCCAGGCCGACTCACCGGCCAGCGATCCCCGCCTGACCAGCCTCGAGAACGCCATCAAGACGACGCCCGGCGTGAAGTCGGTGGCCCCCGCGACGGTCGACAAGTCAGGCGACACGGCGGTGTTCACCGCGGTGGCCACCACGGCCCCCGCCGCCAGCAGTACCGAGCACCTGGTCAACCACCTGCGTACCTCGGTCATCCCCAAGGCCACGGCGAGCTCGGGGCTCACGGCCTACGTGGGCGGCCAGACCGCCGGCTACATCGACCTGGCCGAGCGCATCGGGGCCAAGCTGCCCCTGATGATCGCGGTGGTCGTGCTGCTGAGCATCCTCGTGCTCCTGCTCGCCTTCCGCTCGCTCCTCATCCCCATCAAGGCGGCAGTCCTCAACCTCCTGTCGGTGGCCGCGGCCTACGGCGTGGTCACCGCCGTCTTCCAGAAGGGCTGGGGCGCGGGCCTTGTGGGCCTGCCACACGCGATCCCCATCGTGAGCTTCGTCCCGCTGTTCATGTTCGCGATCCTGTTCGGGCTGTCCATGGACTACGAGGTGTTCCTGGTCAGCCAGATGCACGAGCACTACTCGGAGTCAGGGGACGCGAGCGAGGCGGTGGTGGACGGACTGGCCCAGACAGGCCGGGTCATCACCTCGGCCGCGCTGGTGATGGTCTGTGTGTTCTCGAGCTTCGTCCTCAACGGCGACCCGGTGGTCAAGGAGTTCGGCATCGGGCTCTCGGTGGCCATCGCGGTCGACGCCACGATCGTGCGCTGCCTGCTCGTGCCCGCGGTCATGGAGCTCCTCGGGAAGCGCAGCTGGTGGCTGCCCCACTGGCTCGACCGGATCCTGCCCCACTTCTCGATCGAGGGGGCGGAGTACTTCGCCGCCATGGACGCCGGTGCCGGCTCAGTGGCCGTGGCCGCGATGCGCGGCGACGGCCGCGCGCCCCTCGCTGAACCCGAGCGCGAGCGCGAACTGGCCCGCGGCGCACAGGACGACCGTCGCGCCGGCCGCGAGGCCGGCCCAGTAGGAGAGCTCCAGGGCGACCACGCCGCTCAGGGCGCCGAGCGCGGCGGCGGCGACCATCATCGGGACGAGGCGGCCCAGCAGCAGGCGGGCGGTCGCGGCGGGGGCGATGAGCAGGGCCAGGGCGAGCACGTTGCCGACCGCCAGCATGGCCACGACGACGGTGGCGGCGACCAGGGTCAGCAGGAGGGCGTCGGCGCGGCTCAGCCGGTAGCCGAGGGCGACGGCGAAGGGGCGGTCGAAGGAGCACGCGAGCAACGTGCGGTAGCCGGCCACGAGGCCCAGCAGGATCAGCACCGAGAGGGCGATCGTCCCCCGGACGTCGGCGGGGGAGTTCGCCAGGACGTCGCCGAAGAGGAAGTCGCTCAGGCTCCGCGTCGCGGTCGTCTGCCGGGCGAGGAGGATCACCCCGAGCGGGAATAGCCCGGCGAAGGCCACGCCCATGGCCGTGTCGTCCGAGATGCGCCGGTCACGGCCCGCGAGCAGGGCCACGACCACGGTCACCGCGGCCAGGAGGGCGGCCCCCAACAGGAGCGAGACGCCGATCACGTAGGCCACCACCACGCCGGGGAGCACGGTGTGGGCCAGCGACTCGCCGGTGAACGAGAGCCCGCGGACGAGGACGAAGCACCCCACGGCGCCGGCCACGGCGCTGACGACGACGACCTGGAGAAGCGCGCGCTGCATCAGCCCCAGGCGGAAGGGCTCGTAGGCGTCGCTGAGGAGATGGTGCACGGGCGTCAGCCTCCGCCGGCCGGGTGGACGTGCGACCCGGTGTCGAGGATCTCGACGATCCCCGGCCGGTCCTCGACCACGAGGAGGGAGCCGGCGAACGTCCGCCGCAGCACGTCGGCGGTGAAGACGTCCTCGGTCGGCCCGTGGGCCACGAGCGCCTGGTTGAGGAACAGCGTCTGGCTGGAGAGGCGGCGGGCGAGGGCGAGGTCGTGGGTCGAGACGAGGATCGACCGGCCCTGGTCGCGCAGCTCGCCCAGGATCGAGACGATGACCTCCTGGGTCACCGCGTCCACGCCGTTCAGCGGCTCGTCGAGCAGGAGCAGCCGGCGTTGCGACAGCAGCGCCCGGGCCAGGAGGACCCGCTGGCGCTGCCCGCCGGAGAGCTCGCCGATCTGCGTGCCGGCCCGGTCGGCGAGTCCCACGCGCTCGAGCTGCTCCAGTGCCTCCTGGCGCAGGCTGCGGCCGAGCGGGCGGTACCACGGGCGCCGGCGGTAGCCGCCGATGAGGACGACGTCGAGAGCCGTGAGCGGGTAGTCGAGCTCCTCCTCGTCCCCCTGGGGGACGTAGGCGGGCCGGTCCACGGTCTCGACGTGGCCGGCCGACGGCGCAAGGGCCCCGAGCATGGCCTTGAACAGCGTCGTCTTGCCCGCCCCGTTCGGACCGACCACGGCCACGATCTCGCCCGGTGGGACGGTGAAGCTCACATCGTCAAGGGCCAGGCGGCGGCCGAAGCGCACCGTGAGGCCGCGGATGGAGGCGAGATCAGCCACTGGGCACCGGTCGCCCGAGAAGGCCGTCGACGATCGCGGTGACGTTCCACCGCTCCATCTGCAGGTAGGTGGCGCCGGGCGAGCCGGGCGGCCCGAGGGTGTCGCCGTAGAGGTTCGCGTAGGCCTTGACGCCGGCCTCGCTCGCGATCTGCTCCTCGAGCTGCGGGTTGAGGGACGACTCCGTGAAGATGGCACGAACGTGGGCCGCCCGGATCTTGCGGATGAGGTCGGCGATCTGCCGGGCGCTCGGCTGAGCGGCGGTCGAGAGCGAGCTCAGAACGGATCCGAGGATGGTGAGGTGGTAGTGCGCCGCGAAGTACGCAAAGGCGTCGTGGTTGGTGACCAGCTTGCGCCGCGCGACGGGCAGTGCCCGGAGCGTGCGCCGGTTGGCGGCGTCCATGGCCCTGAGCTCGGCCACGTAGTGCGCCGCGTTGGCCTCGTACACCGCCCGGCCGGCGGGGTCGACGTGCGCCAGGGCTCCCGCCAGGGCCGTGGCGGCATGCTCGAAGTTCTCCGGGTCCTGCCACCAATGCGGGTCACCCGCGGGCTCCTGGGCGTCGCCCGGCCGGATCCGCAGGCCGCTCGAGGCCACGAACACCGGGACCGACCCACCGGCGTCGCGGATCAGCTTGCCCATCCACCTGTCCAGCCCGACGCCGGATTCGACCACCAGCTTCGCCCCGCCGAGGGCGACCGCGTCCGACGGCCGCGGCTCGTACTCGTGGGGATCGACGTTGGGACGCAGGATGCCGGTGACCCGCACGCGGGGCCCGCCGACGTTGCGCGCCAGGTCCTGAAGCTGCGTGGTGGTGGCCACCACCGACACCCCGTGCGCCGTGGGGGAGCTGCGCGCGCCGGTGACCACGAGCGTCACGGCCACCACGGCGAGGACGGCGGTGCCGGCAAGAAGCGCGCGCCGTCTCACGACGCCGCCTCCGCGACGGCCGGCGCGTCCTTCGCCGGCAGCACGGCCAGCGTCACGGCCAGGAAGATGGCCGCGGCCAGCACGGCGATGGCGGCACCGGGCGGCACGTCGAGCTCGAAGGCCAGCGCCAGCCCGGCGGTGGCCTCGACCGCAGCCAGCCCGGTGGCCACGAGCTGAAGCTCACGAACGGACCGGGTGACCAGGCGGGCCGTCGCTGCCGGCACCACGAGGAGCCCGGAGACGGCGAACCCGCCGATCGTGGCCGCGCTGGTGACCACGGCGGCCCCGAGCAGGAGGAGCAGCATCGCGTCGTAGAGGCTCCGCCGGAAGCCCAGCGCGGCGGCCGCGGCCGGGGCGTACGAGGTGGCCAGGAGCCCGCGGCCGGCGCCGAGGAGAAGGGCCACGCAGGCCACGTCGAGGAGCGCCGTGCGGGCCAGATCGGCGCTGCCGATGCCCAGGAGGCTGCCGAAGAGCAGCCCGTCGACGGTGGCGGAGGAGTGGAACACGTCCGAGACGAGCACCGAGCCTGCCGCGAGCGCCGTCGCCAGCAGCAGGCCCGTGATCGCCCCGGGGTCGAGGCGCGTCCGCCGCTCGAGCCCGACCTGGAGGCCGGCGAACCCCGCCGCCATGCCGAAGGCGCCCAGCCAGGGGCTGAAGCCGAGCCCGTAGCCGAGCACGAGGCCCGGGAAGGTGGCAGCGCCCACGGCATGCGTGAGGAAGGCCAGGCGGCGCAGGACGATCCACGCGCCCAGGAAGCCGGCGGGCACGGCGAGCAGGAGCACCTCGAGCAGCGCCCGCTGCATGAAGGCGTACTGGAACGGATCGGTCACGGAGCCGAGCACGGTAACGAGAATGATTCTTAGGATGATGCCCGTTGTCAACCGCGGCGGACGGGCCGCGCCAAGGGCGTCAGCTGCGCCGGCGGCGCGGGGCGGTGTCGCGGCAGGTCGGGCACGTGCCGCGGAGGACGACGTCGTGCGCCTCGATGGCGTGGTCGACGCGTCCCGCGAGCGCGCCGATGGCCCGCTCGAGGGGCTCGTCCTCGAACGCCGTCACCCGTCCGCAGCGATCGCAGACCAGATGGTGGTGGTGCTCGCCGCTCGGCTCGGCCGGCTCGTACCGAGCCGTGCCGTCGCCCACGTCGAGCCGTTGCACGAGCCCCAGGTCGTGCAGGAGGTCGAGGGCCCGGTAGACGCTCGCGGTGCCCGTGCGGGTCCCGCGATCGCGCAGCTCGTCGGCGATGTCGCGCGCGCTCAGGCAGCAGTCGTTGCCGGCCAGCACGTCCACCACCGCCAGCCGGGCCGTGCCCCAGCGATGGCCAGACTGCGAGAGCACGCCGACAGCGTGGTCTCTCCATGGGGTGGCGGGCATGTCGAGAATGATACCCATACCTCACGACGAGAGCCGCCGCGGCCCGGCCGGTACCCTCGGGCCGTGCTGCTCGCCGAGGTCCAACCGGCCGTGCTCGACTGGTATGCGGACCATGGCCGCGACCTCCCGTGGCGGCATACACGGGACCCGTACGCGATCCTCGTCAGCGAGGTCATGCTCCAGCAGACCCAGGTGAGCCGGGTGATCGAGCGCTGGACCGCATGGCTCGAGCGCTGGCCGACGGTCGAGAGCCTGGCCTCGGCCCCCACCGCGGAGCTCGTGCGGGCCTGGTCGGGCCTGGGCTACAACCGGCGCGCGGTCATGCTCGGCGCGGCTGCACGGGCGGTGGTCGACCGCGGCGGCTTTCCCCGCGAGGTGGCCGAGCTCGAGCGGCTGCCCGGCGTTGGCCCCTACACCGCCCGGGCCATCGCCTGCTTCGCCTTCGGGGCGCAGGTGGCGGCGCCGGACACGAACGCCCGGCGCGTCCTGGAGCGGGCGCTCGGCGAGCCCGGCGCCGCCCCGCCTGCGGGGCGGGCGTACGAGTGGAACCAGGCGCTCTTCGACCTCGGGGCGACGGTCTGCCTGGCCCGGGTCCCCCGCTGCGAGCGCTGTCCCCTGGCCGCCGGCTGCCCCTCCAGAGGCGCGCGCTTCGCGCCGCTGCGGCGCCAGGGCCCGCTGGCCGGGTCACGCCGCGAGCAGCGGGCCCGGGTGGTGCGCTCCCTCCATGCGGGGCCGCGGGCGGCCGGCGACTACGACGAGGCGATCGTGGAATCTCTTCGCCGGGACGGGCTCGTGGTCTCGGGACCGGGAGAGACGATCGCCCTCCCCGAGGACCGTCAGCCGTCGCGCTCGAGCAGCGCCACTGCCTGACACGCCGCTCCCTCGCCGCGGCCCGTGAACCCCAGGCCGTCGGTCCCCGTGGCCCGGATGGAGACGCGGCCAGGCTCGGACTCGAGCGCAGCGGCCACGCGGCGTCGCATCTCGTCGCCGTGGGGCGCGATCCGGGGGCGCTGGAGGATGACGAAGGCGTCGCAGTTCACCAGGCGCCAGCCCGCCGCGGCCACCGCCCGCCAGGCCCGGGCCAGAAGGTCCAGGCTGCTCGCCCCGGCGAAGCGCGGGTCGTCCGGTGGGAACAGTTGGCCGATGTCGCCGAGCCCCGCTGCCCCGAGGATCGCGTCGACCAGGGCGTGGCAGACGATGTCGGCGTCCGAGTGCCCCTCCAGGCCGACGGGGCTCTCGATCTCGACCCCACCCAGGATCAGCGGCCGCCCGGGCACGAGGCGGTGGGCGTCGAAGGCGGTCCCGACCCGCAGCTCAGGCATCGTGGGCCGCCTCGTACAGGGCCTCGGCCCGGGCCAGGTCGTCGGGCGTCGTGACCTTCAGGTTGTCCGGGTCTCCCGCGACCACGACGACGCGGCCGCCGGCGCGCTCCACCAGGGTGGCGCAGTCGGTGGCGCCGGTGCGGTCGCCCGCCAGCGCCCTGCGCAGGATCTCGGTGCGAAAGCCCTGCGGCGTCTGCACCGCGCGCAGAGCTCCGCGATCGAGCGTCTCCAGGACCGAGCCGTCGCCGTCGACGCGCTTGACGGTGTCGGTCGGCGTGAGGCCGGGCACGACGCCGTCGGCGCCGGCGTCCAGCGCGCCCAGGACGCGGTCGCACAGGGCCTGCGTGAGGAGCGGCCGGGCGGCGTCGTGGACGAGCACCTGGGTCGCGGTCTCGGGCAGGGCATCGAGGCCGGCGGCCACCGAGTCGGCTCGCGTGGCCCCGCCGGCGACAGCGGCCGCGATCTTGGTCGCGCACAGGTCGTCGGCGAGCAGCGAGGCCCGCTCTTCCCAGCCCTCGGGCACGACCACGACGATGCCGTCCAGGGCGTCGTAGGACTCGAGCGTCTCCAGCGACGCGGCGAGGAGCGTCCGGCCGGCGAAGCGGACGAAGGCCTTCGGCCGGTCGCCGCCCAGCCGCTCGCCGGAGCCGGCGGCGACCACCATTGCCCAGGTGGCGGTCAAGCCACCTTGGTGAAGATCATCTTGCCGCTCGGCGACTGCAGGACGCTCGTCACCTCGACGTCGACGCGTATCGCCCACGAACCGGCGGGCGCCCTCGATGACGATCATCGTCCCGTCGTCGAGGTAGCCGACGCCCTGCTCGGCCTCCTTGCCCTCGCGCAGGACCTTCACGCGCAGGCTCTCGCCCGGCAGCACGGCCGGCTTGAGCGCGTTGGCGAGGTCGTTGACGTTGAGCACCGTGCACGCCCTGGATCCTGGCGACCCGGTTGAGGTTGTAGTCGGTCGTCAGGATCGGCATGTCGCGCTCGCTGCGCGAGGCGCACGAGCTTGGCGTCGACGTCGGCGAGGTCGGGGTAGTCGATGTCGGGCGTCGAGACCGGATGCGGGCCCTTGCGCAGGTCGTGCACCACCTCGAGGCCGCGCCGTCCGCGCGCGCGGCGGAGCGCGTCGGTCGAGTCGGCGACGCGCTGCAGCTCGAGCAGGACGAACACCGGGATCACGAGCTCGCGGTCGACGAAGCCGGTCGAGATCGAGGTCGGCGATCCGCCCGTCGATGATGGCCGAGGTGTCGACGAGCATGCCCGGCCGGTCGGAGTCCGCGCGGCGCGTGGAGCGCCGATCCCGCGTCGAGGCCGTGGGCGAGGCGGGCGCCGGCTCACGCACCTGCTCCCCGCCGAGACCGACGAGGCGCAGGATCGGGCGGTGCTGCGCGCGCCGACGACCGCGAACACGTAGCCGAGCACGAGAAACAGCGGCAGCAGCAGGTAGCGCCCGACGTACGGCAGCGGCGCAGACCGCGAACGTCGCCAGCGCGGCCGACGCCGAGCCCGAGCAGCAGCCCGACTCCGCCGACGACGAGCTCTCCCGCCGAGCGGCTCTGGGCAGCACTCTCAACCCTGCGGATGACCGCCGCGACTGGAGCACCGGCGAAGAAGGCGATGAGCCAGCCGGCGCAACCGCCTCCGATCACCGTGGCGATCCACTTGGCCCAGGTAGAAGAGGCCGAAAAATTGGACGAAAGGCCCGAGTGGACGCCGATCTGGATCGCGACGAGCGCACCCAGCAGGGTGAAGACGAGTCGAATCGCTAGCTTCAACCGCCTCCTCCCCGGACGCGTGACGCGGGTGGGCGGGAGTGCCTCCGCTGTCGGGTTTCATGGTACTCCACGGTGCAACCGGGAGCCCTCAGCCCGTGTGGGGGCGTCCCGAGCGGTATGCGACCGCGGTCAGCGCGAGTGGCGGCTCACGCCGGCGTCGGCAGGCCCTCGATCGCGCGCAGCGCGCGCGTCGATCTCGGCGTCGTCGAGCGCGAGGTCGACGAGCTTGCCGGCGAGGTAGTTGTCGTAGGCGGCCATGTCGAAGTGGCCGTGGCCGGAGAGGTTGAAGAGGATCGTCCGCTCGCTCGCCCGCCTCGTCGGCCGCGCCGCGCCGCCTGGAGCGCGCCGTGGATCGCGTGCGCCGACTCGGGCGCCGGGATGATCCCCTCGCTGCCGGCGAACAGGACGGCCGACGCGAAGACGTCGTTCTGGACGTAGGCCTCGGCGCGGATCAGCCCGTCGAGCACGAGCTGCGAGATCGAGCGGCGCGACGCCGTGGTAGCGCAGGCCGCCGGCGTGGATCGGCGCCGGGACGAAGTCGTGGCCGAGCGTGTGCATCGGCACGAGCGGCGTCAGCTTGCCCGTGTCGCCGAAGTCGTAGGCGAACAGGCCGCGGGTCAGCGTCGGGCAGGCGGCCGGCTCGCAGGCGAGCACGTCGATCTCGCGGCCGGCGATCTTCTCCCGGATGAACGGGAAGGCGAGCCCGGCGAAGTTCGAGCCGCCGCCGACGCAGCCGATGACGACGTCGGGGAACGCGCCGGCGAGCTCCATCTGCGCGATCGCCTCCTGGCCGATCACGGTCTGGTGCAGGAGCACGTGGTTGAGGACGCTGCCGAGCGAGTACGCGGTGTCGTCGCGCCGCGCCGCGTCCTCGACCGCCTCCGAGATCGCGATCCCGAGGCTGCCCGGCGAGTCGGGATGCGGCCTCGAGGATCGCCCGCCCGGACTGCGTGTCCGTCGGACGGGCTCGCGCACGACCTCGGCGCCCCAGGTCTGGATCAGCGAGCGCCGGAACGGCTTCTGCTCGTACGAGATCCGAACCATGTAGACCTTGCACTCGAGCCCGATCAGCTTGCAGGCGAACGCGAGCGCGCTCCCCCACTGGCCGGCGCCGGTCTCGGTCGCGAGGCGCGTGCGGCCCTCCTGCTTGTTGTAGAAGGCCTGCGCGACCGCGGTGTTCGGCTTGTGGCTCCCGGGCGGGCTGACGCCCTCGTACTTGTAGAAGATCCGCGACCGCGTGCCGACCGCCTGCTCGAGCCGGCGCGCCCGGTAGAGCGGCGTCGGGCGCCAGAGGCGGTAGATGTCGAGCACCTCGTCCGGGATCGCGATCTCGGCGCTCCTCGCTGACCTCCTGGAGGATCAGCGCCATCGGGAAGAGCGGCGCGAGGTCGTCGGGCCCGACCGGCTCGCCCGGTGCCCGGATGCAGCACCGGCTGCGGCGGGTTCGGCATGTCGGCGCGGATGTTGTACCAGCGCCGCGGAAGCTCGCGACTCAGCGAGCAGGAACTTCGTCTGCTCCACGCGCCGACCATAGTGGGATCGCCGCTCCGATGGCAAGGCCGGCGCCGACGCCGCCCGCCGGACGAGCCAGACGGTCGCGGCGATCAGGAGCAGCGAGAGCGCGAGCAGCCAGCCGCCCTCGATCCACTGGAATGGCCAGAACCGGCTGGCCGGCTGATAGCTGGTCCACCGCGTGTAGCCGTGCTGGACGAGATAGCCACTGCGCCGAAGGTGCCTGGCGACGGCCTGCCTTTCCCGGCCAGCCGCAGGCGGCATACCTGCTGGAGGAGGTTGATCGGAGCACCGACTGGCTGAACGCGAACTGGCCGCCCTTGCGTCCACCACTGGCTCGATGATCCACGCGGAACCGGGCACGTTCAGGTTGCTGGTGACCAGCGGCGTCAGGTAGTGCTGGCGCAGAAACATCCCGGCCGCGAGAGCGAGCCCGGCGTAGGCGACCAGGGTGGCGACGATCGCGGGGACGACCCGGCGGATGAGCATGCCGGCCAGGGCGCCGATCGCGAAGGCGGCCAGCGTCCAGGCGGCGAACGCGACCCCGCGCAGGTCGAACAGGCCGGGAGCGAGCGGGGATGCCTCGGTCAGGAACAGGGTCTGGTTGCCCGCGGCGAAGTACGGCTGGTAGTACCAGGAGAACAGCACGCTGATGGCTCCGGCAGCGGCGGCCACCACGACCGCGAGCAGCACCAGCTTGGCGAGCGTCCAGCGCCACCGCCCGAAGCCCTGCGTCCAGGCGTAGCGGAAGGTGCCGGTCTCCAGCTCACGGGCCAGCAGCGGCGCCCCGACGAACGCCCCGATCAGCGCGGGCACTGCCTGCAGGACGAAGCCATTCGCCAGAAGGCCGTTCATGCCGTTGAAGTTGCTGACCAGGTCACTGCAGGCAATCGAGCTTGCCGGGTGGCAGGCGATCGCGGCGGCGTAGGCGTGGTGCAGCTCGAAGGCCGACGATCCACACGTACACCGCCAGTCCGCCGAGCAGCGCGGCCACGCCGGTCAGCGCGAAGCGGTGCTGCCGCCAGGTGACCCAGGCCATCCGCCGCCACGGCACCGGCCGCAGGTTCGCGTCCTCTCGCGGACGGGCGGGCACGGTCAGCGCGGTCATCTCGTCACCTCCGACGGTTCGGCGTTCCGGCCGCGGGCCGGGCCGGGCAGCGCCGCGGCGCCGGGCTCGCGCAGGTAGGCAAGGGCGAGTTCTTCCAGGCCGACCGGATGCGCCTCCCAGCCCGGCGGGACCGGATCGCTCCGCCGTGGCCCGGACCAGCAGGTGGGCCTGTGCCTCGCCACGGCGGACGTGCACCACCGGCCGTTCGGCATAGGTATCGGCCTCGGCGGCCGGGCCGGTCAGCACGCGGTGGCCGGCGAGCAGGTCGTCGACCTCGCCGGCCACCTGCACCCGGCCGTGCGAGAGCAGGATGAGGTAGTCGGCGACCCGCTCGAGCTCGACGAGCACGTGCGAGGACAGCAGCACCGACACGCCGTCGTCGACCGCCGCCGTCAGCACCGTGGCCATGAAGTCGTGCCGGGCGAGTCGGGTCGAGCATCGCCACCGGCTCATCGAGCACGAGCAGCCGCGGCCGCCTCGCCAGCGCCAGGGTCAGCGCGAGCTGAGCCTGCTGGCCACCCGACAGCCTGCCCGCCTTCCGCTTCAGCGGGATGCCCAGCTCGGCAAGCCGAGCCTCGGCAGCTGCCTGGTCGAAGCGCCGGTTCAGGTTGCGCGTCAGGTGCAGCATGTCCGCGGCCGACAGGTTCTTGTACAGCGGCGTGTCCTGGGCGACGAACGCGATCCCGTCCAGCGCAGCCGGCGACCCGGCCGGCCGGCCGCCGAGCACCGTGACGACGCCCGCGGACGGCGCCGTCAGGCCGACCGCCAGGTTCAGCAGCGTGGTCTTGCCGGCACCGTTCGGGCCGACCAGCGCGGCCACGTGACCGGCGGGGATCGCGAGCGAGCACTCGCGCAGCGCCCAGGTGCCGCCGTACCGCTTGCCCAGGCCGCTTGCCTCGACGACGTTCATGCGACGGCCTCCGTTTCGCCGCGGCGCTCATGGAAATCCCGCAGCACGCTGGTGAACAGCGCCACGATCCCGTCCTCGTCCAGCCCTGCCGTATCGGCGGTCGCCAGCCAGCCGAGCAGGGAGCGTCGAAGCTCGGCGAGCTCCGGCAGCGAGACCTGACTCAGCGTCCCCTGGATGAACGTGCCCTGACCGGGCCGTCCGGCCGCCAGGCCCTTCATCTCCAGATTCCGGTATGCCTTGAGCACCGTGTTCGGATTGATCGCCAGCGAGGCGACCACGTCCCTCACCTTGGGCAGCTGGTCGCCCGGCTTGAGATACCCGAGCCGCAGCGCATGCTCGACCTGCTGGACAAGCTGCAGATAGGTCGGCAACCCCGAGGATGCGTCGAGCCGGAACTCGATCGGCGATCCCGCTCCACGCGATCCGGGCGGCTCGCTGATACCTTTATCTATCTTCATAGAACAAGGGTACAGCTGAAGATGCCGGTGTCAAGGAATCAGTCCGTAGTCTTCGCCGGTGAGCTGGGAGATCAGCGCCGGCCTCGGCCCGCTCGGGCGCCCGGGCGGCGGCGCCCGCGGGTGGCTGTGGGAGATCACCCGTGGCGACAAGGTCGCCCGCGTGGCGGTCGAGATCAGCGGGTCGGCGTGGTCGAGCGACCCCCGCCGCCTGCCCGACGACACCCGTCAGGCGCTCGAGACCGACGGACGAGCCGAGCTGCTCAAGGTTCTCGACATGGACGATCCGCCGCGCGTCATCCGGTGCGGCCCTGCAGGGTGCGGGTATCTCTCCGCCGGGGAAGCGGGCTCCGCAGGCGGAGCGCGCAGCTTCGTCAGCGCCCCCACCTCGATCTGACGGGCTCGCTCAGGGGTGAGCGCCAGCGCGGTCCCGATCTCGTCCAGCGTCTGCGCAGGCTGGCCGAGCCCGAAGTGGGCGTGGATGACCACCCGCTCCCGCTCGTCGAGCTGGCCGGCGACGTCACGCACCTCGCGGATCTCGATCTCGTCGAGGACGTGCTCGTATGCCCGCTCGGCCACGGGGTCGATGATCGTCTCGCCGACCGTTGCGGCCGCCTCCTCGTGGGCTCTCAGCCGCTCCTCCATGCCGCGGGGCGGGCGCTCGGTGGCCTCCAGGCTCTCGAGCTGACCGGACGAGAGCCCGGTCGCCCTGCTCAGCTGCTCGTTCGTCGGCTCGGCGCGATGGGCGCGCACGTGGTCGGTCCGCGCTCTCCGTATCCGGGCCAGGTCGCGGACCGCGCGGTCCGACAGGGCCACGGGCCGCGTGAGCTCCGCCACCAGCTCCTGCATGGCCTTGCGCACCCAGAACGACGCGTACGTCCAGAAGGGGACGTTCAGCGAGGTGTCGTACCTCCGGGCGGCGACCAGCAGGCCCGCCACCCCCTCCTGCAGGAGCTCCTCGCGCTCGACCCGGGTTCCGCCCCCGTTCACGCGGCGGGCGAGGCGGGTGATCGCCGGGAGAAAGGCCTCGACCAGCCGACGGCAGGCGTCCGCGTCACCGCCCTCGACCGCGATGACCAGATCCCGCTCCTGTCTCTGGGTGAGTCCTTCGGCGTATCTCATCGAGCCGACGCGCCGGCCTGCAGCTGCCGGCGAACGAGCGCCGATTGTCGCACTCTCACGCGTCCGGATGGAAGTGCTTGGGTTCGACGGACGGCGGCTTATGTGCAGTCCTGAGCGTCTTCCAAGGAGGTCGTCATGAGCAGCACCGCCGGGACCGCAGTCGAGATCCGGCCCTTCCACGTCGACATCTCCGAGGAGGAACTGGTCGATCTCCGCGGTCGCATCGCCGACACGCGCTGGCCCTCCAAGGAGCTCGTCGATGATCGTTCCCAGGGCGTGCAGCTGGAGACCCTGCGGGAGCTGGTCCGCTACTGGACCGGCGGGTACGACTGGGGCCGGTGCCAGGCCAGGCTGAACGCGTTGCCGCAGTTCACCACCGTCATCGACGGCGTCGAGGTCCACTTCATCCACGTGAAGTCGGCGCACGAGAACGCGCTGCCGCTGGTCATGACCCACGGCTGGCCGGGCTCGGTGATCGAGCTGCTCGAGACCGTCGGCCCGCTCACGGACCCGACCGCGCACGGGGGGCAGGCCGAGGACGCGTTCGATCTGGTGTTGCCGTCCGTTCCCGGCTATGGCTTCTCGGCCGAGCCCACCGAGCTCGGCTGGTCCGCCGGCCGTGTCGCTCAGGCCTGGCCCGAGCTGATGCACCGCCTCGGCTACACCCGCTACGTCGCCCAGGGCGGCGACGTGGGCGCTGCCGTCACCGACGCCATGGGCCGCCAGGCGCCGGAGGGGCTCCTCGGGATCCACACCAACCTGCTCGTCCCGGCGCTGGGCGGCACCCCGATGCCGAAGGACTCCGACGAGGAGCGCGCGGCGGCCGACCAGCTCGCCACCTTCTGGGCCAGCGGCGCCGGCTACTTCATCGAGCAGAACACCCGCCCGCAGACCATCGGCTACGCCCTGCTCGACTCCCCCGTGGCCCTGGCCGCATGGATGCTCGACCACGACACCGACAGCTACTACAAGATCGCCCGCGCCTTCGTCCACGACCAGCCCTCGGGCAACCTCACCCGCGATCACATCCTCGACAACATCACCCTCTACTGGCTCACCGGCACCGGCGCCTCCGCCGCGCGGTCGTACTGGGAGGGCGCACAGCCGGCGGCGGCCGGCCAGGCCCCGCCCCCGGTCTCGCTCCCGGTCGGCTTCACCACCTTCCCCGGCGAGATCTGGCGGACCCCGCGCAGCTGGGTCGAGAAGTCGTACCCCAACGTCGTCTACTTCAACGAGGTCGACAAGGGCGGGCACTTCGCCGCCTGGGAGGAGCCGCAGCTCTTCAGCGAAGAGATCCGCGCCGCGTTCGAGACGGTTCGCTGATCCGACCGCCACAACTTCTCAGGAGGTGACCTCGCGTGGACCTGCGCGCCGCGCTCCACACCGCTGCCGAGCGGTTGGGTGGCGAATCCCAGATCCCGTCGCTCGACGGTGCGACCGAATGGCTCAACTCGCCGACGCTGACGATGGACGATCTTCGCGGGAAGGTCGTCCTCTTCCAGTTCGGGACCTACACCTGCATCAACTGGCTCCGCACGCTTCCCTACATCCGGGCCTGGGCCGACCGGTACGAGGATCAGGGACTGGTGGTGATCGGCCTCCAGACCCCCGAGTTCTCGTTCGAGCACGACGTCGACAACGTCCGGCAGGCGCTGAAGGCGATGCGGGTCGAGTATCCGGTCGCCGTCGACAACGACTACGCGATCTGGGACGCCTTCGACAACCACTACTGGCCGGCGCTCTATCTCATCGATGCCGACGGACAGATGCGACATCATCACTTCGGGGAGGGCGGATACGGGCAGACGGAGGCGATGATCCAGGAGCTCCTGACCGCGAGCGGGGCCGGCGACATCGCCGGTGAGCCGGCGTCCGTCGAGGCCGACGGTGTCGAGGAGGCGGCCGATTGGGACACGTTGCGGTCGCCGGAGAACTACCTGGGCTACGAACGCACGGAGAACTTCGCCTCGGCGGGAGAGGCGAACCTGGACGAGCCTCACGTCTACACCGCGCCCTCGCGGTTGCGGCTGAACGAATGGGCCCTCTCGGGCAACTGGACCCTCGAGCCCGAGGCGTGCATGGTGAACGAGCCGGGCGGCCGGATCCTGTACCGCTTCCACTCCCGCGACCTCCATCTCGTCATGGGACCGGCCGTGCGGGGAGCTTCCGTGCGCATTCGCGTGCTCGTCGATGGTCAGCCGCCCGGCGCCGCCCACGGGCTCGACGTGGACGAGAACGGCGAGGGCACGGTGTCCGAGCAGCGGCTGTACCAGCTCGTCCGCCAGCCTGGCCCGGTCGAGGACCGCGACTTCGAGCTCGCCTTCCTCGACCCCGGCGCCCGGGGCTACGTGTTCACGTTCGGCTGAGGCTCGCCTACGAGGAGTGAACGGCGTCGGCCACGACGCTCTCGAGCCAGTCCATGGCCTCGGCCTCGCTCGTGCCGCGGGCGTATTGAAGCTCGGAGGCCAGCCGCCGTTTGGCCTTGACCAGGAGCTGGCGCTCGCCGCTCGAGAGCGGTTTCTGAGCTCCCTGCAGGGACAGGTCGCGGATGACCTCGCCGAGCTCGAGCACGTCGCCCGACTTGATCTTCTCGCTGTGCTGGCGGAAGCGGCGGTTCCAGTTGCCCGTCTGCTCGCTCTGCTCCCCGTTGAGCACGGCCAGGAGCGCCGTCATCGTGGCCTCGTCCATGACCGGCCTCAGCCCGGCGCTCTCGGCCTGGTCGGCCTGCACCGTGATGCGCATCTGGGACTGGAAGATCTCGATCTGGTAGACCGTCGCGCGCCCCGAGCTGCCGACGCTGAGGATGCGGCCGGCACCGTGATGGGGGTGGACGATCGTGTCACCTGGCTCGAACACGGCGGCGATGATACGCCGCCGGGAGGACGGGCGGCGCGCCGCACGGGCGCCGCCTCACAGGCAGCGCGGTCGGTACCGTCTCCCCCGTGCCGCCCCTCATGGTCGTCGACGGCGACTCGCTCGGCCATCGGGCCTACCACGCCATGCCCCCGGTCGAGGGCGCCGGAGGCAAGCCCGTCGGCCTGCTCCTGGGCTTCGCCAACATGCTTCTCGTCCACGTGGCGACGCGTAAGCCGCGCGCTGTGCTCGTGTGCCTGGACTCCCGCCGGCGGTCGTACCGGCACGAGCTGCTGCCCCAGTACCAGGGCCGGCGGGATCCCTTCCCCGAGGACCTGACCAGCCAGCTCGACCTCCTGCCCGAGCTGGCCGAGGCCTTCGGCTTCGCGTCGGCCAAGGTCGATCCCTGGGAGGCCGACGACCTGCTGGCCTCGGCCGTGGCCGCCGAGGAGGCGCACGGCGGCACCAACCTCGTCCTGACCTCGGACCGCGACAGCTTCCAGCTGGTGTCCGAGCGGACGACGGTGCTGGTCCCGGTCCGCGGCGGTGGCGAGCCCGAGGAGGTCGGCCCGGCGCAGGTGGTGGAGCGCTACGGCGTCGAGCCGGAGCAGGTGGTCGATCTGATCGCCCTGCGCGGCGACCCCTCCGACAACATCCCGGGCGCGAAGGGCATCGGGCAGAAGACGGCCGCCGAGCTCCTGCGCCAGTACGGCGACCTCGAGGGCGTCATCGACCACGGAAGCGACCTCTCCCCGGCCCGGCGGCAGGCCATCGCCGGGGCGGCGGACGACATCCACCGCTACCGCGACGTGGCCCGTATGCGCGCCGACGTGCCCCTGCCGCCGGTGCCCGACGCGCAGCTGGACGTCGAGCGGGCGGCCCGCTGGTGCGCCGAGCAGGGGATGCTCGCGCTGTCCGACCGCATTCGGGCCGCTTAGGCTTCCGCCCATGCGACCCGAGACGCGCCTCGTCCGCAGTCCCGTCGACAACCCCTCCGGCGGCGTCTCGCCGGTCCTCGACCGGTCCACGACGTTCGAGCGCCTTCCCCTGAACGGCGCGCCGTACGGGCGCACCGACTCGCCGACCGCCGCCGAGGCCGAGGCCGTCCTCGGGTCCCTCGAGGACGCCCGCGCGCTCGTCTTCTCGAGCGGCATGACGGCCTGGGCCACCCTCTGCCTGGCGCGGGCCGCGGGCCGCGGCCCCGTGGTCATCCCCGGCCAGGGCTACTACGGGGTCGAGGTCCAGGCCTCGCTGCTGCTCGACCGGCTGGGCGTGGAGGTCCGCCGCTACGACCCCGAGGACCTCGGATCGCTCGAGGAGGCGGCCGCAGGGGCGGCCCTGGTCCTCGTCGAGACGCCCTCGAACCCCACCATGGTGGTGGTCGACATTCCCGGCGCTGCCGACATCGCCCATGCGGCCGGCGCCCTCCTGTGCTGCGACAACACCGCGGCCACGCCCCTCCTCCAGCAGCCCCTGTCCCTGGGCGCGGACGTCACCTGGCAGAGCGCGACCAAGTACCTCGGGGGCCACTCGGACGTGATCGCCGGTGTGCTCGCCATGCGCGACGACGCGCTCGCCGACGACCTCACCCGGCTGCGCTCGAACCTGGGCGGCATCCTTGCCCCCGACGGCGCCTGGCTCCTGCTCCGCGGGGTGCGCACGCTCGGTGTCCGCGTGGAGCGCCAATGCCGCACCGCCGAGGAGCTTGCCCGCCGCCTCCAGGGCCACCCGGAGGTGAAGCGCGTCTGGTACGCCGGCCTGCCGGACCATCCCGGACACGACCTCGCGGCCCGGCAGATGGCCGGCCGGTACGGCGGCCTGCTGTCGTTCGCCCTCGCCGACGGCGAGACCGCCTCGAGGGTCGAGGTCTCGCTGGCCCTCATCCGGCGGGCCACGAGCCTCGGCAGCGTCGAGTCCCTGCTCGAGCGCCGGGCGCGCTTCGAGACGCCGGGGCGCGTGCCCGAGGAGCTGCTGCGGCTGTCGGTCGGCCTCGAGGACGTCGAGGACCTGTGGGACGACCTCGAGCAGGCCCTCGAGGCGGGCGTCAGGACGGGCGGCCGACGGCCTCCGCAAAGCCTGGGAGATCGCGCAGCGACTCCAGGTCCTCGTCCGTAAGGGCCGCCTCGGCCAGATCCGGCCGGTTGGCCACGCCCTCCCGCAGGTGGCCGAGGGCCTCGTCGGGCCGGCCGAGCAGCGCCTCGGCGCAGGCCAGGTTGTAGAGCAGCGTGTCGCGGTCCTCGTACTGGTCGAGGGCGCCGACGAGCATGTCCCTGGCCTCCTCGTGCTTTCCCGCCTCGAAGAGGTCCATGACGTCGAGGTTGGTCTCCCAGGACCGTGGCCGGTACGCCTCGCCCGGCTCTCCGCCGACGGAGATGACGGTCGTCGGCGCCTCGGCAGCCACGGCGCCGCGCAGCATGCTCGGATCGGGCACGAAGACCACGGTCCCCTCGGGGGCGTCGACCTCCTCGCCCCCCACGGTAAAGGTGGCCCGGCCGGCGATCACGAGGTACAGCTCCTCGTGGCCGGAGGGCTTCTCGTCGTGCTCGGGGATGATGGCGACGCCGGCCTCGCGGGCCGTCCACCCGTTGATGCCGAAGGACTCGACTCCGAGCTCGCGGCGGATGGGCGACCAGCCGTTGCGCTGCTCGAGGTCCTCGAGGGCGGTGGTCTTGTGGGGGCGGCTGGACACGACGGGCCTCCTCGCTACAGCTTTGGGGACTGCCAAGGTCGGCTCAGGCGCTCGGCGAGCAGGGCCGGGACGTCGTCGAGCGCCACCCGCTCCTGCTCCAGCGAGTCACGGTCGCGGAGCGTGACCGTGCGGTCCTCGAGCGACTGGCCGTCGACGGTCAGGCACCACGGGGTGCCGATCTCGTCCTGCCGGCGGTAGCGCTTGCCGATGGAGCCGCCCTCGTCGTACTCGGAGCGCATGAGGCGGCGCAGCCGGTCGTACAGCTCGCGGGCGAGCTCGGGCTGGCCGTCCTTGCGCACCAGGGGGAGGATGGCCGCCTTGACCGGGGCGAGACGGGGATGGAGCCTGAGGACGGTTCGCTGCTCGCCCTGGATCTCGTCCTCGTCGTAGGCGTCCACCAGGAAAGCCAGGGTGGACCGGTCGACGCCGGCCGCCGGCTCGATGACGTGCGGCACGTAGCGCTCGCCGCTCGCACCGTCGACGTACTCGAGCTTCTGCCCCGAGTACTCGGCGTGCTGCCGCAGGTCGAAGTCGCCGCGGTTGGCGATGCCCTCGAGCTCCGACCAGCCGATCGGGAACAGGTACTCGATATCGCTCGTGGCCGAGGAGTAGTGGGACAGCTCGTCGGCGTCGTGCGGGCGCACGCGCAGGTGGTCGGGCCGGATGCCGAGATCCGTGTACCAGCGCTCTCGCTGCTCGATCCAGTACGCGAACCACTCGGCCGCCTCGGCCGGCGGGACGAAGTACTCCATCTCCATCTGCGCGAACTCGCGCATGCGGAAGAGGAAGTTGCCCGGCGTGATCTCGTTGCGGAACGACTTTCCCACCTGGGCGATGCCGAACGGCGGCTTCTTGCGCGCGAACTGCGAGACGGTCTTGAAGTTGATGAAGATGCCCTGCGCCGTCTCGGGCCGCAGGTAGGCGGTCGATCCTGCGTCCTGTACCGGCCCGACCGTGGTGGAGAACATGAGGTTGAAGTCGCGGGCGGCGGTCAGGTCGCAGTCGGGCCCCTGGCCAGGGGGCCGCGACGGCTTATGCGGGCACTGCGCCTGCTCCAGGTGGTCCGCGCGGAAGCGCCGCTGGCAGGCGCGGCAGTCGACGAGCGGGTCCGAGAAGCCGGCCAGATGGCCGCTCGCCTCCCACACCCGAGGGTGCTGGAGGATGGCCGAGTCGAGGGCCACGATGTCGTCGCGCTCGAGCATCGCGTCCCACCAGGCGTCGATGACGTTCTGCTTGAGCAGGACGCCGTAGTGGCCGTAGTCGTAGGTCGAGCCCAGGCCGCCGTAGATCTCCGACGACGGGAACGCGAAGCCGCGCCGCTTGCTCAGCGACACGATCCGGTCCATGGTCACGACGTCCTCGGGCACGAGCCCGATGCTAACCGTCTACGACGTCTGACCCGGAAGCGCAGCCGCGACGGCCTCGGCTACCGAGGCCACGGGCGTGGCCGCCAGGTCGCCTGAGGGCGTGCCCACGGGGACGATCGCGCCCGAGCACCCCAACCGCGCCGCCTCGGCCAGGCGCCGCTCGGCCTGCGGGACCGGACGCAGCCGACCGGTGAGCGCCACCTCGCCGAACGCGCACACCGGCCCGAGCGCGACGCCGCGGGCCGCCGACGCCAGCGCCAGCACGACCGCCAGGTCGGCCGCCGGCTCATCGACCCCGACGCCGCCGGGGACGTTGACGAACACGTCGTGCTGGCCGAGCCCCAGCCGGCCGTGCCGGGCGAGCACGGCGAGGAGCAGGGAGAGGCGGTTGCGGTCGACGCCCGAGGTCAGGCGCCGCGGCATGGCCAGCTCGGATGAGGCCACCAGGGCCTGGATCTCGAGGGCGAGCGGCCGCGTGCCCTCGACGGCCACGAGGGTGCACGAGCCGGGCCGCTCGGCGTCGGAGCGGTCGAGCAGGCTGCCGGGATCATCGACCGAGACCAGGCCGTGGCCGGTCATCTCGAACAGCCCGACCTCGTCCGTGGCCCCGAAGCGGTTCTTGGTGGCCCGCAGCACGCGCAGGGACAGGCCCCCGTCTCCCTCGAAGAGGAGCGTGGCGTCGACCAGGTGCTCGAGCACCCGGGGACCGGCGACGACGCCCTCCTTGGTCACGTGCCCGACCAGGACGATGCTCGTCCCGCCGTCCTTGGCCACGCGTAGGAGGCGGGATGCGGCCTCGCGCACCTGCGCCACGGACCCTGGCGCGGAGCCGATCTCGGCCGCCCACAGCGTCTGTACCGAGTCGACCACGCACACGGCCGGCCGCTCGGCCTCGATGACCTGGCAGACCACCTCGAGCTCGGTCTCGGCCAGGATGCCGACGCCCTCGGCCGCCCCCAGGCGCTCGGCCCGCAGGCGCACCTGCGCGGGCGACTCCTCGCCGCTGATGAGGAGCACCCGCTCGGTTCGGCCCAGCCGCGCCAGCATGGCGGCGGTCAGGCTCGACTTGCCGATCCCAGGCTCGCCTCCGAGGAGGACCAGCGAGCCCGGGACGAGGCCGCCGCCGAGCACCCGGTCGAGCTCGGGGATACCGGTGACCAGGCGATCGGAGTCGTCGAGAGCGACGTCGGAAAGGCGCACCACCTGCGAGCTGGCGGGGCGAAGCCGCACGGTCGTGCCGCCCGCCGGAAGCGGCGTGGGTGCCCGCTCCTCGTGCAGCGTCGACCACGCCCCGCAGCCCGGGCAACGCCCGAGCCAGCGCGGCTCGGAGCGGCCGCAGTCGGTGCAGACGAAGACGGTTCGGGCAGCGGCCTTGGCCATGGGCGAGCCAGCGTAGGGGGCGGCCCGGACGCGGACCGTGTGCCATCCTCGCCGCCGTGACTGGCCGTCACGAATTCGCGGTCTTCTTCGACGTCGGCGAGACGCTCGTGAACGAGACGCGACTCTGGTCACGATGGGCTGACGCCCTCGGCGTGCCCTACCTGACCTTCTTCGGCGCCCTGGGCGCCCTGGCCGCGCGCGGTGAGCCGCACACTGGCGTCTTCGAGCTCGTGGCCCCGGGAGTGGACCCCGCCGCGCTCGGCGTGGACGACGGATTCCGGCGCGACGACCTCTACCCGGACGCACAACCCTGCCTGGCGGCGCTCCGTGTGGCCGGTGACCTCGTCGGCCTGGCCGGCAACCAGACCAGCCGCACGGAGGGGTTGCTTCCGGAGCTCGGGCTCGAGGCCGACGTGGTGGCCTCGTCCGAGACGTGGGGCGTGGAGAAGCCCTCACCCGCGTTCTTCGAGCGCATCCAGGAGGCGGCCGAACTTCCCGCCGGGCGCATCGCCTACGTCGGCGACCGCGTCGACAACGACGTCGTCCCTGCGGCCGACGCCGGCATGGTGGCGGTCTTCCTGCGTCGCGGGCCGTGGGGGATCGCGCAGGCCGAGTGGCCGCAGGCAGCCCGAGCGGCGCTCACCCTCGACTCCCTCCTGGACCTGCCCGAGGCCCTCGCGCCGTACCGCGGGCGCTAGGAGCCCGTGGCGTCGGCAACGCCCTCGCCCGTCAGCCGCCGCACCGCCGCCAGGTGCGGAGCCGCGCCCAGGGACGAGAACAGGTCGCCGGCGAGGGCGAGCTCCGGCGCCGGGCTCCTCCCCGAGCATCTGCTCGCAGCGCCCTGCCCCGAGCAGCGCCTGGGCCTGCTCGTAGACATGCCCGAACGATCCCCAGCGCTCTGCCGCCGATCGGTAGAGATCGAGGGCGCTGCGCAGGTCTCCGTCCACCTCGGCGAGCACGGCCCGGGCGGAGGAGCGCTGAGCCTCGGGCCGGGGCAACGGGGGATATGGATCGCGAAGGATGCGCTCGATCGAGGAGATGTCACCGGCCGCCGCGCCGGTTCGCGCCGCCTCGGCGAGCTCGCTGGCGCGGCTGCGGATCCGCCCGCGCGTCCGCTCCTCCAACTCGCTCAGGATCGCAGCGGCACCGGCCGTGTCACGGGAGGCGACGGCGACGGCTGCAGCGAGGGTGAGCGCCGGCACGAGGGCCTGCGGCGTGTCCGTTCCCCTCCCCACCGCAAGGGTGGCCTCCGCATCGTCCCGGGCCGCCTCGATCCGGCCCCTGGCGAGCAGGATCCGGCCGCGCGTCGGGCGGGCCATCGCCTCCATGACCCCGATTCCCTGCGCGTGGGCGACGTCGACGATCCGCCCGGTGAGCTCGAGCAAGTCGTCCCAGGCGCCGAGATCGAAGAGGGCCCATGCGAGCTCTGCCTCGGCCCACTCCGGCGGGATGCCGTGATCCGTGGCGAACCTGACCGATTCGCGGAAGAGCTCGGCCCCGCGCGCCGGCCCCTCGGCCCACCAGGTCCAGTATCCGAGGTTGATGTAGGCGGGAACTACACCGTGATGTCCACGCTCCAGCGCACCGTCGAGGGCGTCCCGAAGCTCCGCGAGGCCGCCCAGATCGCCGAGGGCCACGCGCGAGATGCCCCGGCACTGGTGGAACATGTCGTTGGCGATGGCGTCCCCGAACTGCTCGATGACCGGCTGCGCCGTCTGGCACTGGGCCAGGCAGTCCTCGGAGCGCTCGTTCATCATCAGGGAGCCGCACCGCCGGGCAAGCGCCGACGCGAGCCCCTCGCCTGGTGGCTCGCTCCCGAGGACCGCGATCGCCTCGCCCAGAACGGCCTCGCCCGCGACCGCGTCCCCGGCCATCGTGACGATCAGCGCCTCCTGGGTCAGGGCCTCCCCGAGCAGGCCGGTGTCCCCGGACGCACGCAGCGCGGGGAGCGCCTCGTGGCACAGCTCGAGCGCCTCCTTGTCGCGGCCGACAGCGCTGTAGGCCAGTGACGCCTTGACGAGCACCCGGGGGCGCTCGTCCTCGCTGGCCAGGGCGAGCGCGCGTTCGGCCATCGCCAGCCAGGCCCGCATGTCGAGATGCTTCAGCCGGTCGGAGGCGAGCAGGAGCATGCGCACGGCCGCGGCCCGCATCGGCTCCACGTCCGCGCCGCTGGCACCGGCTGCGCGGGCGAGCTCCATCGCCTCCGCGTAGTGGTAGGCGAGGAGCTCTGCGTGATCGGCGACGCGCTCACCGACCGTCGACTGGATCCAGTCCGCCGCCAACTGGTGCTTGCGGGCCCGTTCGGCGCGCGGGATCTGCCCGTAGGCGACGTCCCGGACCAGCAGGTGGGAGAACGAGAACTCCCGCATCCCCTCGAATGACGGCGTGCGGGTGGGCCGGACCAGGTCCTTGTGGGCCAGATCGACCAGCCCGGCGAGCACCTCGTGCGTGCCGGTCCCCGACAGGGCGGCGACGGCCTCGCTCCAGAAGACCTTGCCGATCACGGCGGCGTCCTGGAGCAGCGCCTTGCGGCCGGGTCCGAGGGCGTCGAGGCGGGCGGCGATGATGGCCTGGACGGTCTCGGGCACGGCGATGTCGGTCGCGCGGTCGCCGAGCATGCGAGCGAACTGCTCCGCGTAGAGCGGGTTGCCACCGCAGCGCTCGAGCAGCAGCGACTGCGTGTCCGCCGGCAGGACGGACTCGCCGAGGAGCGCGTGCAGCAGGCGGGCGCTCTCCTCCCGCTCGAGGGCCGTGAGCGAGACGGTGGTCGCGTTCCGCTTGCCGCCGCCCCAGGCGGGATGGCTCTCGAAGAGCTCGGGCCGCGCCGTGCAGAGCACGAGCAGGGGCACGCCGAGCGACCAGTCGAGGAGGTGCTCCAGAAACTCGAGCAGGGCCCGATCGGCCCAGTGCAGGTCCTCGACCACGAGCACGAGCGGGCGCTGCGCCGCGATCCCCTCGAGGTAGAGGCGCCAGGCCGTAAAGGCCTCCTCGGTGCTGCCCGCGCTGGCCTCGCCCGTCATCCCGGCCAGGGGAGCCAGGCGGACGCGGACCCATTCCTGCTCGCTCTGGTCGCTGACGACGGCGCGCACGCTCGCCGCGAGCTTGGCCGCGGCCGTCGCCGGGTCGTCGGTCTCCAGCATGCCGGCCTGGGCCTTGACGATCTCGCCCAGGGCCGAGAACGTGATCCCCTCGCCGTACGGCAGGCACCGGCCCTGCCGCCAGTAGACCAGGTCCGTCTGGGCGTCGAGCCAGCTCGCGAGCTCGCGAAGGAGGCGCGTCTTCCCGACGCCCGGCTCGCCGACAACAGTCACGAGGTGCGTGTCCTCCCCACGGCGCACACGCGCGTACATCTCCTTGAGCAACGCCATCTCGGAGTCGCGACCCAGGAAGGGGGTGGCCCCGCCGAGCTCCACGTCGACGCCGAGGTGGCTGCGCGCGCCCAGCGCCCGCCACAGCGGGACCGGGTTCGCCTTCCCCTTGACCGCGACCGGCTCGAGTGGCTCGTACTCGATCTGCTGGCTGGTGGTGTGAAACGTCGACTCGCCGACAACGAGCGAGTCGGTGGCGGCGGCAGCCTGCAGGCGCGAGGCCGTGTTCACCACGTCGCCGGCGACGAGCGCCTCCCCGAGCTCGGGCCGGGCGCCGAGCGCGACCAGCGCCTCACCACTGTTCACGGCGGCGCGGGCGTGGAGGCCGAGGTCGCCAGTGATCTCGAGCACGCGCAGGCCGGCCCGGACCGCCCGCTCGGCGTCGTCCTCGTGCGAGACCGGGGCGCCGAAGACGGCCATCACGGCATCGCCGACGAACTTCTCCACCGACCCGCCGAAGCGCTCGATCTCGTCCCGCACCCGCACGTGGTACGGCCGCAGGGTGGCCCGCACGTCCTCGGGGTCGGCGGCATCGGCGCCCGCCGTGAATCCCACCAGGTCGACGAACAGCACCGAGACGACCTTGCGCTCCTCGGGCCGGGCCCGCTCCGTCAGCGGCGCGGCGCAGGCCAGGCAGAAGCGAGCCCGGTCAGGGCTCTCCTCGCCGCAGCGGGGACAGACCACCACCGGTCAAGCGTAGTCCCCTCGCGCGCTAGCTCAGCGCCGGCTCGTCGGCGTCGGCGTACAGGTACGGGTGGTCGAACGCGTCCCTCGCGGCCTGGGCGGAGACCGTCGTCGAGGTGGTCGGGCCGCCGAAGGGCTCGGTGAGGACGATCTCGACCTCGCCGCTCTGGTCGTCCCACAGCAGCCGCACCTCGATCCCCTCCTGGGTCGTGCGGGTGTCGAGCTCGCGCTTCATGTTCCTCGTAATACGACGGGAAGGCCCAGTTGGTTGGCGGTCGCCTTCCGGACGGATGGCATTCGGTGACCGGTGCGCCCTTCCTTCCCCGCGCGCGGGCGCGCCCACACGTGACGAGGCCCGGGCGGCGGCCCGGGCCTCGTGAACGCGTGCTGTCGTGCCGGTCCGGCTAGGCGGGCGGCGGCGCGTCGTCGCTCCCGCCCGGGGCGACCCCGGCGGGCTCGGGCGGCGCGTCCGGCGCCGGCTCGACGACCGTCAGATCCACCTCGTCGGAGTCCGGCTTGCGGGTCACGACGATGGTGCCGCCGGGCGGCAGGGTCCGCGAGAGGACGAAGTCGGCGAGCGGGTCCTCGATCAGGTTCTGGATGGCCCGGCGCAGCGGCCGGGCCCCCATGACCGGGTCGAAGCCCTTCTCGGCCAGCAGGTCGATGGCCTCGGGCGTGAGCTCGATGGCCACCTCGTGCTCCTTCATCTGCTCGCGCAGGCGCCGCATGAGCAGCTCGACGATGGTGGAGATCTCGTCCTTGGCTGAGCTTGTGGAAGACGATGACCTCGTCGATGCGGTTGAGCAGCTCGGGGCGGAACACCTTCTTGAGCTCGCTCATGATCCGCGACTTCATGTCGTCGTAGGAGAGGCCGCCCTCCGCGTCGCCGGGCGCGAAGCCGAGCGACTGGTTCTTCGTGATCTGGGAGGCGCCGATGTTCGACGTCATGATCACGATGGTGTTGCGGAAGTCGACCTTGCGCCCCTGCGAGTCGGTGAGCTTCCCGTCCTCGAGCACCTGCAGGAGGATGTTGAAGACGTCGGGGTGGGCCTTCTCGATCTCGTCGAGCAGCACCACCGAGTACGGCTTGCGCCGCACGGCCTCGGTGAGCTGGCCGCCCTCGTCGTACCCGATGTAGCCGGGAGGCGAGCCGACGAGCCGGGACACGGCGTGCTTCTCCATGTACTCCGACATGTCGACCTGGATCATGGCCTCCTCGTCGCCGAAGAGGAACTCGGCGAGCGTGCGGGCCAGCTCGGTCTTCCCCACGCCCGAGGGGCCGAGGAAGATGAACGAGCCGCTCGGGCGCTTCGGGTCCTTGATGCCCGCGCGGGCGCGCCGGATGGCCTTGGAGACGGCCTCGATGGCCTGCTCCTGGCCGACGACGCGCTTGTGCAGCTCCGACTCCATGCGCTGGAGGCGCTGGGTCTCGGCCTCGGTGAGCTTGAACACCGGGATGCCGGTCCACATGGAGACGATGTCGGCGATCTCCTCCTCGCCGATCTCGGCCTGCTCGGCGTCCTCGGAGGACTTCCACGACTCCTCGAGCTCGCGCTTCTTGGTGGTGAGCTTGCGCTCCTGGTCGCGGAGGTTCGCCGCCTTCTCGAACTCCTGGGCGTCGATCGCCGCTTCCTTGTCCTTGCGCACCGTGTCGAGCTCGTCCTCGAGCTCCTTGTAGCGCGGCGGGGCGCTCATGGTCTTGATGCGCATGCGCGAGGCGGCCTCGTCGATGAGGTCGATGGCCTTGTCGGGCAGGTGCCGGTCCTGGATGTAGCGCGAGGACAGGCCGGCCGAGGCGTCGAGGGCCGCGTCGGTGATGCGGACCCGGTGATGGGCCTCGTAGCGGTCGCGGAGCCCGCGGAGGATCTGCACCGTGTCCTCGACGGACGGCTCCTCCACGCGGATCTGCTGGAAGCGCCGTTCGAGGGCGGAGTCGCGCTCGAGGTACTTCCGGTACTCGTCGAGGGTGGTGGCCCCGATGGTCTGGAGCTCGCCCCGGGCCAGCGCCGGCTTGAGGATCGAGGCGGCATCGATGGCCCCTTCGGCCGCACCCGCACCGACGAGGTTATGGAGCTCGTCGATGAACAGGATGATGTCGCCGCGCTGCTGGATCTCCTTCATGACCTTCTTCAGCCGCTCCTCGAACTCGCCGCGGTACTTCGAGCCCGCGACCAGAGCGGCCAGGTCGAGCGTGTAGATCTGCTTGTTCTTGAGGAGCTCGGGGACCTGGTTGGCGGCGATGCGCTGGGCCAGGCCCTCGACGACGGCGGTCTTGCCGACGCCGGGCTCGCCGATGAGGACGGGGTTGTTCTTCGAGCGGCGGGAGAGGATCTGCATGACCCGCTCGATCTCGGTCTGGCGCCCGACCACCGGGTCGAGCTTGCCCTCGGTGGCCAGCTTGGTCAGGTTGCGGCCGAACTGGTCGAGGAGCTTCGAGGACTTCTTGGCCTCGCTCGCGGCCGCCTGCGCGCCGGCCTGGCCGGCGGCGCCGGAGGAGCGGCGGCCGGGGCCGGAGAGCATGCGGATGATCTCGTTGCGGATCTTCTCGGCGTCGGCGTCGAAGTCGAGCAGGATGCGCGCGGCAACCCCCTCGTTCTCGCGCACGAGACCGAGCAGGATGTGCTCCGTGCCGATGTAGTTGTGGCCGAGCGAGAGGGCCTCGCGCAGGGCCAGCTCGAGGACCTTCTTGGCCCGCGGCGTGAAGGGGATCTGGCCGGTGGTGACCTCGTCCCCCTGGCCGACGATGCGGGCCACCTGCGCCCGCACCTCCTCGACGGTGATGTCGAGCGAGTCGAGCACGCGCGCTGCGAGCCCCTCCTCCTCACGAAGCAGCCCGAGCAGGATGTGCTCGGTGCCGATGTAGTTGTGCTTGAGAGCTCGCGCCTCGTCCTGGGCGAGGACGACGACTTGGCGAGCCCGTTCGGTGAAGCGTTCGAACATGCTTCAGCCCCTTTCTCGGGCGTCGCGTGGTGGGCGGCGATGAAATTCGGTGGGACGTCTGGTCCGGGACCTCGGACCCGTCTTCGGTCGCCAGCCCGGGAGACTTGAGAGTATCAGAGGGCCTCTGGATCTCCTGGGCCCCGCGAGGCGTCGAGGACGGCCCGCCGGAGGGCGTCGGCGTGTTCGCCGATGCCGAACAGGAGCCGGGCGCCTGGGCTGGCCGTCTCGTCCAGGAGGCCGAGCAGGACGTCCTCGGGCTCGACCACATCGCGGCCGGCCAGCCGGGCCTCGGAACGGGCGAGCTCGAGTATCCGCCGGGCCTGTGCGCTCTTGATGCCGGCGCTCCAGCGGACGTCCACGCCGGACCGGATGGCCCCCGCGGCGGCCACCAGGGACGGACGATCGAGGCCGACCGCAGCGAGAGCCTGTCCAGCGGGTCCCACGGGCCCAGCAAGCCCGATCAGGAGATGCTCGCCGCCCATGACCAGGCGGCCATCCTGACGAGCGCAACGACGAGCGTCGTCGAGCAGCGCGCGCGTCGCGGGGGTCAACCCCACCTCCGGCTCGGGCGTACCGACGGTGCTCTCCGGCCCCAGGAAGCCGGTGCTCGGGCGCGCCTCTTCCCCGGTCAGGAGGCCCAAGACGGCGGTCCGGATCGTCTGAGGGTGGGCGTCGAACTCGCGCAGGATGCGAGCGGCAACTCCCTCGGTCTCGCCAAGCAGGCCCAGCAGGATGTGCTCCGCGCCGATGCGGCGGTCTCCGAGGGACAGAGTCTCGCGGTGCGCAAGCTCGAGGACCTTCTTGGCTCGTGGCGTGAAAGGGATCTCGCCGGTCGGCGGTTCGCCCCCGGCCCACGATGAGGGCCACCCACGCGCGCACCTCCTCGAGCCGGATGTCCAGCGAGTTGAGCGACCGCGCGGCGAGCCCGTCCTCACGAAGCAGCCCGAGCAAGATGTGCTCGGTGCCGATGTAGCTGTGCTGGAGAGCTCGCGCCTCGCCCTGCGCGAGGACGACGACGTGGCGTCCCTCCTCGCTGAATCGCTCGAGCACTCAGCCCTCTTCGCGGTCGAGCGCTGCGCGCCGCAAGGCGTCGGCCTGGTCGCCGATCCCAAGGAGCAGCCGCGCCGCTGGGCTCGCCAGCTCGTCGAGCACGGCAAGGAGGATGTCGACCGCCTGAATAGCGGGATGGCCCGCCATCGACGCCTCCTGCTCGGCGATGGCCATCACGCGGGAGGCCTGGGCCGTGAAGATGCGCTCGTGGGCCTCGCTTGGCGGGCCGGCTCGAAGAGTCCGGGCACGGGCGCGGGCGTCGTCCAGGCGAAAGCCGTGGGCCTCGAGCAGCTCGCGGGTGCCCTCCACCGCCGCCAGGCCCAGGAGCAGATGCTCGGCGCCGACCAGGAGGCGCCCGTCCTCCCTGGCCTCGGAGCGTGCCGCCGTCACGACGGCGGCGGCGTCGGCGGCGAGCCGATGCGAAACGGTCAGGGGAGGTTCAGCGCCGGTCTCGCGCCTGCCCGGGCCGGAAAGGAGCCGGATGATCTCGTTCCGGATCGTTTCGGGGTCGGCGCCGAGGTCCCGCAAGACCGCCATCGCCGTCCCGTCGTTCAGCCGCACGAGCCCGAGCAGGATGTGCTCGGTGCCGATGTAGTTATGCCCCAGGCTGAGTGCTTCGGACAGGGCGAGCTCGAGCGTCTTCTTCGCCTTCGATCTGAAGGGGATCTGGCCGGGCGGCATTCCTTCACCGCGCCCGACGATCTCGAGCACCCGTGCCCGAGCCGCCACGAGGGTGATCTCCAGCGACGCGAGCACACGAGCCGCGAGGCCCTCCTCCTCGCGCAGGAGCCCGAGCAGCAGGTGCTCCGTGCCGATGTAGGCGTGCCCAAGCGCGCTCGCCTCTTCCTGCGCATCTACGACCACGTGGCGAGCCCGCTCGGTGAAGCGCTCGAACACCGTGCTCTGACGCTATCGCACTGCTGCAGGCGGCCCCGGGCGATCGGCGGCCAGGGCCAGCGCCGCCACCACGAGCCCAGCACTGAGCGTCACCAGCAGCCGCCAGAGCTGCGGCGGGGGCTCGACCAGCGAGAGCCAGAACGCCAGCGTCACGAACCACGCCGGCCCAAGCCGCGGCCGGGCCAGGGCGAGCGGGACGAAGAGCACCACGAGGTAGTGCGTCCACATGATCGGCGTGAGCACGATGGCGGCACCCACGGCGGCCGCGAAGAGGCGCCGGTCGCGCGTTGGACGATCGATGGTGCGGCTGGCCCAGACGGTGGCCGCGATGGCGAGGACCGCTCCGGCGGCGAGGCCGGTGACGGCGGGCAGCCCCAGGCGCATGGCGGCGGCCACGAGGGAGTGGCCCCGGGCCTCGAACGCGTCCGTGTCGGCTGCGAGCAGGCTCGGATAGGCGGTCAGCCCGTCGAAGCCAATAACCGCCCATGCCGTCACCGTGGCCACAGCGGTCAGCAGGGCCGCGCGCACGGCCTGTCCGCGTCGCCCCGACAGCCACAGCCACACCAAGAGCGGCCACAGGTAGAGCTTGGCGGCCACCATCGCGGCCACGGCGGCCGGCCCGAGCAGGCGCCGGTCGCGGCCCCGCCACGCCACCGCGCAGCCGAGCGCGAGCAGGCCGTCGGGCTGGCCCATGACGACGGCACCCAGAAAGGGGACCGAGAAGAGCGCGAGGCCGTAGCAGCGCCAGTCGCGCAGCCCGACGAGCCAGAGCGCGGTGGCGAGCGCCGCGGCGTTGACAAGGTCGAAGGCCGTGATGGCGGCGCCGAACGGCAGCAGCGCGAACGGCAGCGCCCCCAGCAGGGAGAACGGTGGGTAGACGGCGGGGTTTCCGGCCTGCAGAAGGGCGCCGGAATCGGGCGCCGGGTACGGGTTGTGGCCGGCCCAGATGGCCCGCCCGGTGTCCCACAGCGTCCCCTGGAAGTCGGACCCGATGTAGCCGGCGTGCACGTCGACGAGCAACGAGTGCGCGAAGGCGACCGCCGCCAGCCCGACGGCGAGCGGCGCGATGAGGCGCGCGCCGGCGGCCCGGAAGCCGGCCGTTCGCTCGTATGCGCCCATCCCACCCCATCGACGGCCCGGGCGGTGAGGGTGAGCGCTACGTGCGCAGCGCCGGGAAGAGGATCACGTCCCGGATCGAGCGTGTCCCGACGAGGAGCATCGTCAGCCGGTCCACGCCGATGCCGACCCCGAGCGTCGGCGGCATCCCGTACATGAGCGCCTCGACGTAGTCGTCGTCCACCGGGGGCGCCTCCTCGTCGCCGGCCTGGCGGTCGGCGGCCTGCTCCTCGAAGCGCAGGCGCTGCAGCTCCGGGTCGTTCAGCTCGGAGTAGCCGTTGAGGATCTCCATGCCCGCGCAGAACGCCTCGAAGCGCTCGACCAGCGACGGGTCGTCCTCACGGGGCCGGGAGAGCGGCGAGAGCTCCACCGGGTAGTCGACGAGGAACATCGGCTCGCGTGAGGCCGGCTCGACGTAGTGCGACAGCAGGCGATCGACCAGCTGGGGCCAGGTGGTGTCGTGCGCGGCCCCTTCCACGCCGCGGTCGAGCAGCAGCTGCCGCAGGCGGGCGGGGTCGCGCTCTGCTCGGGCGTCAATCCCGGAAGCGCGCTCGATGGCGTCGAAGAGGGGGATCCGCGGCCAGGGCGGGGCGACGTCCACCGTTCCCCCGGCCCCGTCCTCGATGACCGTGGACCCCGTGGCAGCCACCGCGCAGGCCGCCACCAGCCGCTCCGACCGCTCCATCCCGTCGGTGTAGTCGGCGTAGGCCTCGTACCACTCGAGCATCGTGAACTCGGGGTTGTGCTTGAAAGAGACGCCCTCGTTGCGGAAGTCCTTGCCGATCTCGTACACGCGCTCGAGGCCGCCCACGATGAGGCGCTTGAGATACAGCTCGTCGGCGATCCGCAGATAGAGGGTGCGGTCGAGCTCGTTGTGGTGCGTGGTGAACGGCCGGGCTCGGGCGCCCCCGTAGATGGGCTGCAGCACGGGGGTCTCGACCTCGATGAAGCCGTCGGCGTCGAGCACCCGCCGCATGGCGGTCACGATCCGGGTGCGGGCCTCGAACACCCGCCGCACGTCCCGGTTGACCATGAGGTCGAGGTAGCGCTGGCGGTAGCGGCGCTCGACGTCGGCCAGGCCATGGTGGAGGTCGGGCATCGGCCGCAGGCAGGGGGCGAGCAGCTCCCACGCCTGGACGCGGAGCGAGAGCTCGCCCCTGCGGCTGCGCAACGGGTGGCCCTCGACCCCGATCACATCGCCCAGGTTCAGGTCGCGCAGGCCGTCGAACGCCTCCTGGCCGAGGACATCCACGCTCCCGAGCAGCTGGATCCGGCCCGAGCGGTCCTCGAGATCGAGGAAGACGGCCTTGCCCATCCCCCGCCGGCCCAGCACGCGCCCGGCCAGCCGGTAGGAGGCGTCGGCCTCCTCACCCGCGCCCAGCGAGCCGTGGGCGTCGCGGACGACGGCGATCTCGGTGCGGTTGCCGAAGCGGTGCGGCAGCCCGCGCGGGGCGTCGCCCGCCTCGGCCATTGGGCTACGGAGCCTTGATCGAGACGATCTTCATCGTGGTCGACCCGCCCGGCGTGGTCACGTCGACCTCGTCGCCCTTCTTGCGGCCCAGCACGGCGCGGCCCACCGGCGACTCGTTCGAGAGCCGGCCCTCGGCGGGATCCGACTCGGCGGACCCGACGATGGTGTACGTGACCGAGTCGCCGTGGCCCAGGTCCTTGAGCCGGACCTGGGAACCGAGCGACACGACGTCCGTGCTCACCTCGGACGAGTCGATGACCCGCGCGGCGCGCAGGCGTTCCTCGAACTGGGCGATCCGTGCCTCGAGCATCGCCTGCTCGTTCTTGGCGTCGTCGTACTCGGAGTTCTCCGAGATGTCCCCGAATTCACGCGCTTCGCGGATGCGGTCGGCCACCTCCTGGCGGCGCAGGGTGCGCATCTGCTCGAGCTCTTCGACGAGCCTGTCATAGCCCTCGGGCGTCAGGATGACGTCCTTCTCCACTCTCTCCTCCTACGGGCGGCCGGAAAGGCCGCCGTGCGTTCGTTGGTCCCGGCGAGCCGGGAAGCTTAACCATTCCGCTCCGTAGACTGTGCCCGTGGCCGCCACTCGTACCCGGACGCTCGAAGAGCCGTTCCGCATCGGTCCGACCGAGATCGCGAACCGTGTCATCGTCGCCCCGATGGCAGGGGTCTCGGTCCAGGCCTTCCGCCGGCAGGGACGGCGGTTCGGCGCCGGCCTGGTGTGCTCGGAGATGGTCTCGGCCTGCGGGCTCCAGCACGGCAACGAGCGGACGCTGGGCTACCTGCGCATCGCCCGGGACGAGCACCCGATCGCGGTGCAGGTCTTCGGCTCTGATCCCGCCGCCCTGGCCGAGGCGGCCCGGATGTCGGAGGCGGCCGGGGCCGACCTCATCGACATCAACATGGGCTGCCCCGTGCGCAAGGTGACCAAGACGGATGCCGGCGCCTCGCTGCTCGAGCAGCCCAAGCTGGCCGAGCGCCTGGTGCGCGCCGTCGTCGGGGCGGTGGACGTTCCGGTGATGGTCAAGCTCCGCCGTGGCGTGCGCAACGGCTCGCGCAGCGGGCTCGACCTCGGTCCACGCCTCGTCGACGTTGGGGCAAGCGCCCTCACGCTGCACCCTCGGTCGGCCCAGCAGATGTACACCGGCCAGGCCGACCACGCCCTCACGGCCGAGCTGGTGGAGCGCGTCGACGTCCCGGTCATGGCCTCCGGCGACATCACGTCGCGAGAGCGGGCCGAGGAGGTGCTCGAGACCACGGGCGCGGCCGGGGTGATGATCGGCCGGGGGGCTCAGGGCAACCCGTGGTTCCTGCGCGAGCTGACCGAAGGCGAGCCCCAGTCCCCCACCCGCGCCGAGGTCGTGGCCGAGCTGATCCGCTTCGTGCGCGAGGTGGCGCGCGAGATGGGGCCCGACCGCTCCGTCGGCTGGCTGCGCAAGTTCTACGGCTGGTACCTCCACGGCGGCCTGCTCCCGAAGCCGATCAAGGCGGCGGTGGCCACGGCGCCCACGCTCGACGACGTCGAGCGCGTCCTGCTCGAGAACGCGCCCGGGGCCGAGGCCCTGCTCGAGGACGTCGACCGCGAGCTCGCCGGGCTCCGGCCGATCGAGGACGACGAGCTGCTCGATCTGCCGATCTCGATCTACGCGGGCGGGTAGGCGCGGGCTGGCCGGCATGAGCGGGGCGCGGATCCCACGGTTCGCCTCGGCGTGGAGGCGGGCGCATCTGAGCGTGGATGAGCGCGTCGCCAGGGGCCGGGCCGCTCGCCGGGAGGCGCCGAGGTCGGCGCACGGCAGGTGGGCGCCAGCGCCGGATCGCCCGGATCCGGTCGTGCTGCTCGAGGAGCAGGCGAAGACCCGGGTTTCCCATCTGGTCCCGATCCGGTACGGACGGATGCTCGTATCGCCGTTTGCCTTCTACCGAGGTGCGGCGCTGATCATGGCCGCTGACCTCGCGGCGACGCCCGTGTCAGGGGTGACCGTCCAGCTGTGCGGTGATGCGCACCTGTCGAACTTCGGCCTGTTCGGAACGCCCGAGCGCCGGATGATCTTCGACATCAACGACTTCGACGAGACGCTCCCCGGCCCATGGGAGTGGGACGTCAAGCGCCTCGCGGCGAGCTTCGAGGTCATGGGCCGTGACCGAGGCTTCTCCCCGGTCGACCGGCGCGCCGTGGTGATGGCCGGGGTCGCTGAGTACCGGGATCGCATGCGCCACGCCGCCGGGATGGGCACCCTTGGGGCGTGGTACGACCACCTCGAGGCGGGGGTGCTGCTCAACCTTGTGCGTGAGGAGATGCGCGTCAGGCGGGTGGGTAAGAAGGAGGCCCGGGCGTTCGAGCAGGGCGTCAAGCAGGCACATACCCGCGACAGCACCCGGGTCTTCGCCAAGCGCGCGGACGAGGTCGAGGGCGAGCTTCGAATCGTCGCGGACCCGCCCCTGATCGTGCCGATCGAGGACATGGTCCAACCAGGGTCGGAATGGGAGAACGCCGAGGACCTGGCCAAGAACCTCCTGAGCCGCTACCGGCGGACGCTCGGGCGCCACCGCCATCCGATCGAGGAGTTCCGCTACGTCCACACGGCCTACAAGATGGTGGGCGTCGGCAGTGTCGGGACCCGCTGCTACATCACGCTGATGCTGGGCCGCGACCACAACGACCCCCTCTTCCTGCAGACGAAGGAGGCGCAGGCCTCCGTTCTCGAACGGTTCGTCGGCAAGAGCACCTACCGCCACCATGGGGAGCGGGTCGTAGCGGGGCAGCGGCTGATGCAGGCGGCGACGGACATCTTCCTGGGCTGGATGACCGCCAAGGGGCTCGACGGCGTCACCCGCGACTACTACGTCCGGCAGTTCCACGACTGGAAGGGGGGCGCCGACGTCGACAGCCTTCGCGTGCCGGGAGCCACCCTCTACGCGCGCATCTGTGGCGCGACCCTGGCCCGCGCGCACGCCCGCTGGGGTGACCGGATCGCAATCGCCTCGTACCTGGGCAAGGGAGAAGCCTTCGACCGAGCGATCGCGAGCTTCTCCGCCTCCTACGCCGACCAGAACGAGCGGGACTTCGAGGCATTCGCCACGGCCGTGCACTCCGGGCGGCTCACCGCGCAGACCGGTCTCTAGAGCGCGCTGGATCAAACGCGACGGCCGGCGACTCGCAGGCGGCGGCTACCGGTTGCGCTCGTAGACGAGCCGCAGTCCCTCGAGCGTGAGATCCGGCTCGTGCCCGTCCAGCGTCTCCGCGTGGGGCAGGATGAGCTCGGCCAGGCCGCCGGTGGCGATGGTGACGGCGTTCTCGCCCAGCTCCGCCCGCATGCGGCGGACGATGCCGTCCACCTGGCCGGCGAAGCCGAAGACCGCACCGCTCTGGAGCGCCGTCACGGTCGAGCGGCCGATGGCCGTCCGCGGGGCGACGAGGTCGACCTTGGTCAGCCGGGCGGCCCGCGCCCACAGCGCCTCCATCGAGACCTCGATCCCCGGGGCCAGGACGCCGCCCACGAACTCGCCCTGTGACGACACCGCGTCGAAGTTCGTCGACGTCCCGAAGTCGACCACGATGCACGGCCCGCCGTGGCGGGCATGCGCGGCCACGGCGTTGACGATCCGGTCAGGCCCGACCTCGCGCGGGTTGTCGAACAGCACCGGCATGCCGGTGCGCGTTCCGGGGCCGACCACCAGCGGCTCGGTGCCGAGGTGCCGCTCGCCGAGGGCCGTCCATTCCGGCACCAGGCTCGGCACCGTGCTCGACACGGCCATCGCGTCGAGGTCGGTGCGGCTCACCCCGTTGAGCGAGAGCAGGCCGTCGAGCAGCACCGCCAGGTCATCGGCCGTCAGCGCGCGCTGCGTCGCCGTCCGCCACCGGGCCTCGAGCGTGTCGCCCTGCCAGGTGCCGAGGACGGTCTGGGTGTTCCCGACGTCGACGGCGAGGAGCACGCCCGGCGAACGCCCCTACAGACCCTCGTCCTCGTCGACGGGCGGGACCGTGAAGTCGGCCGGGAGCGTGGTGGGCATCGGGTCGTCCGGCTTGAGCTCCTCGATGGTCACGTCCTGGGTGGTGTGGACGTCGGCCTTCGGGATGATGCGCGACGGCCGGTTCTTGTCCCATACCCACACGTCCTCCATGGCCAGGTGGATGTGGGGATACGAGGGCTGGTGGTCGATGCGCAGGTCGAGCTTGTTGCAGAGATACGTCGCCTCCTGCGTGAGCACGCAGTAGCGGAACAGCCCGAAGACCGTGGCGTACTCCCGCTTGAGCCGGAGCTCGAGCTCGGCGTCGAACTCCTCGAGGTCGTCGACGTGGGACACCGCGTCGCAGTCTAGACCTCTGCCAGTGGCCCAAGCCGCTCGACGCGCTGGTCCCGGACGGCCTCGAGCAAGCTCGTGACGGCCCTGCCATCGGGCAGCACGAGGCCCGGGTCGAGCTCGGCCAGCGGCTCGAGGGCGAAGCGGCGCTCCGCCAGGCGGGGATGCGGGACATCGAGGCGGTCCGTGTGGATCGTCCGGTCGCCGAACAGGAGGAGGTCGAGGTCGCACGTCCGCGGGCCGAAGCGCACCTCCCGCGTCCGGCCCAGCGCGGCCTCCACGGCCAGCAGCCGGTCGAGGAGCGGCTCGGGCTCGAGGGTCGTGGCCAGCTCGGCCACGGCGTTGAGGAACGGGGCCTGCTCCACCGGCCCCACGGCGTCCGTCCGGTAGGCGGACGACACGTGCCGGACCTCGATGCCGGGGGTCTCGGCGAGCTCCTTGAGGGCCGCGCGCAGCGTTGCGCCCACATCCCCGACGTTGCCGCCGAGGCCCACGAACGCCCGCTCCTCACGAAACTTCATAAACCTCGTGTTCTCTTGGGAAATATTGCTACCGTGCGGGCCGTCCGTGTCCCGCCCCGCTGCACATCCTGCTCGTCGAGGACCACGACGTCATGCGTCGCGCCCTCCACGCCATCCTCCCCGACGACGGGTTCCGGATGGTGGGCGAGGCCGGATCCGTCGGCGTGGCCCGGGCGCTGGCACCGCGCACGGACTACGACGTGGCCCTCGTCGACCTCGGGCTCCCCGACGGCGACGGGATCGAGCTCGTGGCCGAGCTCCACGCCCTGCGGCCGGACGCCCCGGTGGTCGTCTTCACGGCCAGCGAGGAGCCCGAGACGGTGCTCCGCGCCCTCCGCGCGGGCGCCGTCGGCTACCTGACGAAGGACATGCCCGCGGCCAGTCTCGGCCCCGTCCTGCGCGGCGTCCTGCGGGGCGAGGCCGCGCTCTCCCGCCGCTTCACCACGCTGCTCGTGCAGGAGGTGCAGCGGCAGGCCCCCGCTCCGGCGGCCGAGGCGCTCACGCCGCGCGAGCGCGAGGTGCTCGATCTCCTGGCCGAGGGCCGTCAGACGCGAGACATCGCCCGTGAGCTGGCGGTCTCGGGCGAGACGGTGCGTTCGCACGTGCGCGCCATCCTGCGCAAGCTCGACGTGCGCACGCGCGCGGCCGCCGTGGCCCGCGCCGGCGGCCCCCGTCTCCGCGCCGCCTAGGCCTAGGAGGCGCGCAGCTCTTCGAGGCAGGCGATCGCCTCGGCGCGGCTGGAGACGCGCAGCTTGCGGAGGATCGACTTGACGTGCCAGCGCACGGTCTCCACCGAGAGGTACAGCTCGGAGGCGATGCGCTCCGTTGACGACCCCGCGGCGAGCAGCCGCAGGACCTCCAGCTGCCGCGGCGTCAGGTGCTCGCGGTCGGGGACCTTGGCCAGGAGCTCGCGGCGGCGAGTCTCGAGCCGGACCTCCTCTACCAGGTACGCGGCCAGCGTCCGGTTGATCGGGGCCTCGCCCCGGCGCACGCCGCGCAGGGCGCGGATGAGCCCGTCGGGCGTCCCCTCCTTGGTCAGGTAGCCGGTCGCGCCGGCGCGGAGCGCGCCGAGCACGTCCTCACGCGCGTTCGAGGCTGTGAGCACCACCACCCGCGCGGTGGGAGCCGCCTCGACGACACGCCGGATCGTGTCCGGCCCCCCGGACTCGCCCAGCTGCAGGTCGAGCAGGACGACGTCGGGGGAGCATGCCCGCGCCAGCGCGATGGCCTCCTCGGCGCGCGCCGCGGTGCCCACCACCTGGAAGCCCTCCGCCTCGAGAAGCTCGGTCAGTCCGCGGCGGAATAGCTCGTGGTCCTCGGCGATGAGGACACGCGTGGCAGGGTGGTGCACCGGCCTAGTGTCCTACAAACTCCTGAAACCTACAATGGTTCGTCTGACTCTTTCAGCCGTGGCCCGCCTGGACGCGGGTCACGTGGACGATCACGTCACGCTTCACGGGCTCGATCGGCGCATCGGGCTTGTGCACGGTGACGGTCACCCGCTCGAGGGGAAACCGGGTCAGCAACGCGTCCCCGATGGCCGCGCCGAGCCGCTCGATGAGGGCGAAGCGCCGGTCGCGCGCGACCTGGACGGCGACCGTGGCCAGCTCCCCGTAGTGGACGGCGTCGCGCAGGCGGTCGGTCTCACAGGCGGCCGCGCTGAGCGGGATCGCCCGGAGGTCGATGACGAAGCGCTGGCCCTCCCGCTGCTCGAAGTCGTGGACGCCGTGGAAGGCGTGCAGCTCGAGCCCGACGACCTCGATGACGAGCGGGTCGCTCACCGCGCCGCCTCGATGGCCTCGGTGACCGCCAGCGCGTCGCGTGTCTCGGCCACGTCGTGGACGCGCAGCACCGTGGCCCCGGCCTGGTAGGCGAGCACCGCCGCGGCCACGGAGGCGGCCAGCCGGTCCCGCGCCTGCTCGCGGCCGGTGAGGCGGCCGAGGAAGCTCTTGCGGGAGGTCCCCACCACGAGCGGGCGGCCGAGGTCGAGGAGCTCGGGGAGCCGGCGGAGCAGGGCCAGGTTGTGCGCGAGCGTCTTGCCGAAGCCGATCCCGGGGTCGAGCAGGACCTGGTCCTCCGCCACGCCGGCCGCCATGGCCGCCTCCAGGCGCTGGGCGAGGAAGGCGCGAACGTCCTCCACCACGTCGCCGTACCGCGGATCGTCCTGCATCGTCCGGGGCTCGCCCAGCATGTGCATCAGGCACAGGGGAACGCGGGCCTCCGCCACCACGCCGGCCAGGTCGGGGTCGCCCCTGAGGGCCGTCACGTCATTGACCATCACCGCCCCCGCCTCGAGAGCGCGGCGCGCGACCTCGGCCTTGCTGGTGTCGATCGAGATCGTGCCGCCGGCCGCGGCCAGGGCCTCCACGACGGGAAGCACGCGGCGCAGCTCCTCCTCCGCGTCTACGGGCCGGGCGCCCGGCCGCGTCGACTCGCCTCCCACGTCAACGATGTGCGCACCCTCGGCCCGCAGCACCGCGCCGTGCGCCACGGCACGGTCGGGAGCCAGGAAGTCACCGCCGTCCGAGAACGAGTCGGGCGTGACGTTGAGGACGCCCATGAGGGTCGGTCGGGGGAAGCGCTCGGCCACGCTCACCATCGCGCCAGCCTAGAGAACCCGCCACGGCCACGGCCAGAAGCAGGGCGAGCAGGCCAACGGCGAGGCGTGCGGGGCTCCCGTCGCTGCCCTCGGCCGGGGTCAGCCACAGGAGCGAGGGCAACAGCCACGCCGCGGAGAACCGGGGCCGGAGCAGGGCGATGGGGGCGAAGAGCAGGACGAAGTAGTGCAGCCAGACCACCGGGCTGAGGATCAGGCCCGCGAGCACGGCGAGGCCGAGCGTCTGCCGCTCGTCGCCTGCCCGCCAGGCCAGGACGAGGACCCCGGCACCCGTGGCCAGGCACACGAGCCGCGCCGCTCCTGGCCCGAGCCCCAGCGCAAGGCCGGCGGCCACGGTCGAGTAGCCCGAGCCCTGCTCGATGTCGGAGACCACGGCCAGAAGATGCGGATAGCCGCGCAGCCCGGCGAAGCCGATCACCGCCCAGCCGGCCAGGCAGGCGACGAGGCCGCCGGCCACCGCGAGCGCGGCTGTCCGCCGGCGCCCGGTGACCACGAGCCACAGGAGCACCGGCCACAGGAAGAGCTTGGCCACCACGGCCGCCGCCACCGCGGCCGCGGCCGGGCCCGTCCGGTCGCGCCAGCGCCAGGCGGCCGCCACCGCCAGCAGGAGAAGGGGCGTGAGCGCCCCGAGGCGCAGGTCGTGCTCCACCGGCAGGGCCAGGAACGCCGCGCCGTAGCAGCGCCAGTCGCGCACGTCGAACAGCCACAGCGCCAGGACGAGGGCACCGGCGAGGATGGCCGTGAACAGCGCTGCGGCCAGCGCGAACGGCAGCAGGGCAAAGGGCACCGAGAGCAGCGCCAGCGGAGCCGGGTACAGGAACCGGTTGCCGATGGCCAGGGCCTCGCGCGTGGCCGGCGGGTACGGCGAGCGCCCGTCGAGAACGTCACGCCCGGCCTGCCAGACGACCCCGTGGAAGTCGAACGCCGGCTGCGCGTGCGCGGCGCCGATCAGCAGCAGCGTGGTGGCCAGGACGGGAAGGACGCCGAGCACCGCGACCTCGAGCGCCCGGCGCCCGGCGGCGGCCATGCCGCCTCCCCTCATCACGCCGCCTCGGCCGCGTGCTCGGCCCGCCGGGGGCGCAGGCGCGCCACCGCAGCCGCGGACGAGATGGGCCGGAGGCAGGGCACGAGCATCGCCGTGGCCACCGTCAGGGCGGCCACGATCCGGGCCGGCGTGCCGAAGCTCTGCTCGTAGGGGGTGACCCACAGGAGCACGGGCACCAACCAGGGCCAGGAGAGGCGGGGCCGGAGAATGGCCACCGGGACGAAGAGCAGCACCAGGTAGTGCAGCCAGACGATGGGCGAGAGCACGAGGGCGGCGGCGATGCAGGCGGTCAGGGCCCTCCGGTCGCCGTCGGGGCGGCGGGCGGCGCGGGCGGCGAAGGCCAGGAGCGCTGCACCTCCGACCACCGTCAGCAGGCGGGCGAGCCACAGCGGCGCGCCGGCCGACAGGGCCAGGGCGAGGGGCGAGTAGCTGGTCGCCTGCTCGACGTCCGAGAGGCCAAGGAGCAGGTGGGGATAGCCCCGCAGGCCGGCGAAGCCGATCGCGGCCCAGGCCAGGGCGGTGACCGCGAGGCCGCCGCCGACGGCCACGGCCACCGCCCGGCGCCGGCCGCGCACGAGCGGCCAGGCCAGGAGCGGCCACAGGAACACCTTCGCCACCACCGCGGCGCCGAGCAGCGACCCGACGGCCACGGCCCGGGTCCGCCAGCGCCAGGCCAGGGCCAGGAGCAGGGCCAGCGGCAGGCTGATGGCCGCCGTCTGCACGCTCCCCACCACCGGGGCCGAGAGAAGCAGGGCGCCGTAGCAGCGCCAGTCCCGCACGCCGAGAACCCAAGGGACGGCCAGGCCGCAGGCGACAAGAGCACCGATGAAGAGCGCGGCCGCCACCGGATAGGGCAGGAGCGCGAAGGGGGCGAACAGCAGCGCCGTCGGCGCCGGGTAGACGAAGGCGTGCTTCGAGGCGAGCACGGCGTGCGTGGCCGGCGGATAGGGCGAGGCGCCGTGGAGGACGTGCGTCCCCGCGTACCAGAACGCGTACTTGAAGTCGAAGGCCGCATGCCCGAAGTGGGCTGCGAAGACCATCATCGTCACGAGCATCACCGGCGGGGCGACGCCCAGGAAGACGACGGCCAGCATGTCGGTCATCGCCTTGCGACGATTGGACACGCGGGCGGTCATGGGGCGACCGCCTGTGGGAGCGGGCGGGCGAGCTCGACGAGCAGCGCAGTCACCGAGACCGCCACGGCCACGAGCAGGAGCGGATGGTGGCCGCCGTGCTCCGGGAAGGTCAGCCACAGCAGCGGCACGAGCCACGTCCAGTGGAGCCGCCGATGGGTGATGGCCAGAGGCACGGCCAGCAGAGCCAGGTAGTGGAGCCAGACGATGGGCGAGAGCACGAGCGTGGCCGCCACGGCCAGGACGAACGCCCTGCGCTCGCCGTCGGCGCGGCGGGCCACGACGGCCGCGCCCGCCAGGAGGGCCGCACCGGCTGCGAGCGACAGCGCCCGGCTCAGCGCCGGCGAGGCGCCCAGATGCGGGGCGAGGGCCATGACGCCGTAGCCCCGCGGGGCCTGCAGGCGCTCGAGCAGCGAGAGCCGATGCGGGAACCCGGCCAGCCCGTCGAAGCCGATGACCGCCCACGCGGCGAGGTCGAGGACGACCGCCACGGCCAGCGCACGGACCGCGGTCCCGGTCCGGCGGGTGACGACGAAGAACGCCAGAAGCGGCCAGGCGAAGAGCTTCAGGGCCAGGGGCACGGCGAGCGCGAGCGCGGCGGGCCAGGGCCGGTCACGCCAGCGCCAGGCCAGCGCCGCGCCCAACCCGACGACGAGGGTGAGGTTCCCGGTCTGGACCGCGCCGAGAACGGCGTAGGAGCCGAACAGGGCCCCGTAGCAGCGCCAGTCCCGCACCCCGAGGACGAAGAGCGTGCCGGCGGCCGCTGCCATCAGGCCCAGGGCGACGAGGGCGCCGGCCGCACCCGCGCCGAGCGGGGCGAGCGGCAGGGCGAGGAGCGCCGCGAGCGGCGGGTAGACGAAGCTCACGCCGCGCAGGAGCGAATCCGGTGTCGCGCCGGCGTACGGGTCCCGGCCATGGACGATGTCACGCGCCGCCTGCCACGGCCCGTAGCGCAGGTCCACTCCGAGGATCCCGCGTCGCGCGGCGGCGATCAGGACGATGGCGGCCAGGACCGCCGGCAGCACTCCGAGCAGCACCGGCGCAAGGACCCGCGCGCCCGCCAGCCGAAGGCCCGCGAGCCGACCGGGCCGGACGGCCTCGACGAAGGTTCCCACGAGAGACCTATCGGCACGTCGCGGCGGCCGCGATACCCCGCCCGGCCGCAGCAGCGTTGCACGCACGACGCCGGGCGCAGACACTGTCCCTCGTGGAAATGCCGGACGTCCAGTACGCCAAGAGCGGCGACGTTCACATCGCCTACCAGGTCACCGGCGACGGCCCCTTCGACCTGGTCTTCGTCCCGGGCTACGTCACCCATCTCGAGCTCCACTGGGAGATGCCGACCTTCAGGCCGTTCCTCGAGCGCCTCTCGTCGTTCTGCCGTCTGATCCGGTTCGACAAGCGCGGCACGGGCATGTCCGACCGCATCAGCGGCGCGCCGACGCTCGAGACGCGGATGGACGACGCCCGCGCCGTGATGGATGCCGTCGGCTCGCGGCGCGCGGCCTTCTACGGCCTGTCCGAGGGAGCCGCGATGAGCATTCTCTTCGCCGCGACCTATCCCGAGCGCACCGCCGCGCTGGTCGTCCGCAGTGCCTTTCCGCGCCGGATGTGGGCTCCGGACTACCCGTGGGGCCGGACCGAGGAGGAGTACCAGCGCGAGGTCGAGCGCGACCTGCGCGTCTTCGGCCCCCGAGCGCAGGGGAGGGAGGCAGTCCATGCGCTCGGCCGGTTCAGCGACGAGGAGGTCGACAGCTTCCTCCGGATGCTCCGGTTCGGCTCGAGTCCCGGCGCGCTCGAGGCGCTTCACCGCATGAACAGGGACATCGACATCCGGCACGTCCTCCCGGCCGTCCGCGTGCCGACGCTCGTCCTGCGCGGGTCGGAGGACACGGTGATCTCACCCGAGGTGGCCCGGTACGTCGCCTCGCGCATCCCGGCCGCCCGCCTCGTCGAGATCCCAGGGGTCGGCCACCTGGCGCTCGGAGGGACCGCCATCCCCGACGAGATCCAGCGATTCGTGACGGACGTGTGGGAGTCGGGTGGCTGGGACGAGGCAGAGCCTGACCGCGTCCTGGCCACCGTGCTCTTCACCGACATCGTCGGCTCGACCACCAGGGCGGTGGAGCTCGGCGACCGCGCCTGGCGGGAGCTCCTCGAGCAACACCACGCGCTGATCCGCCGCGAGCTCGTCCGCCACCGGGGCGCAGAGCTCGACGTCGCCGGCGACGGCTTCTTCGCCCGCTTCGACGGCCCGGCGCGTGCCGTCCGGTGTGCGTGTGCCATCTCCGACAGCGTGCGCGCGCTCGGCCTGGAGGTGCGCGCGGGCCTGCACACCGGGGAGTGCGAGGTCATGGACGGCAAGGTCGGCGGGATCGCCGTGCACATCGGAGCCCGGGTGGCCAAGGAGGCGCAACCCGGCGAGGTGCTGGTCTCGAGCACCGTGAGGGACCTCGTGGCCGGCTCCGGCCTGCGCTTCCACCAGCGCGGCACGGCCGAGCTGAAGGGCGTGCCCGAGGAGTGGCGGCTCTACGCGGTCGACCGAGCCGATCAGCCCGGCGGAGCCGGTTAGCTCGGCGAGGCCTCGGGGTCCGGCGGCTTGGGCGAGAGCGAGGGCGGGATCGGCAGGAGGCCGGTGCGCTTCTCGGTGCGGCGCCGCTTCTCGGGCTTGGCCTCGACCGGGGCGGCCGGCTCCTCGACGAAGACGGCGTCCTCGGGCTCGCCGGCCAGGAGGCGCAGGAACTGCTCGCGGTCGATCGTCTCGCGCTCGACCAGGATGCGGGAGATCCGGTGCAGCGACTCCTCGTGCTCGACGAGGACGCCGCGGGCGCGCTCGTGCGCCTCCTCGACGATGCGACGGATCTCGTCGTCGATCTCGCGCGCGATCTCCTCGGAGTAGTCGGGCTCCTGCGCGAACTCGCGGCCCAGGAAGGGCTGGTCGTGCACGCGGCCCAGGGTGCGCGGGCCGAGCTTGTCGCTCATGCCGTAGCGCATGATCATGTTCTTGGCCGTACCGGTGACCTTCTCGAGGTCGTTCGCCGCCCCGGTGGTCACCTCCTGGAACACCAGCTCCTCGGCCGCGCGGCCACCCAGCGTCATGGCCAGCTGGGCCCGCAGCTGCTTGCGGGTGGTGAGGAACGTGTCCTCGGTCGGCATGGCGATCGTGTAGCCGAGCGCCTGCCCGCGGCTGATGACCGAGATCTTGTGCACCGGGTCGCAGCCCTCGAGGTAGTGCCCGACCAGCGCATGGCCCATCTCGTGGTACGCGGTGATGAGCTGCTCCTGCTCCGAGAGAAGGCGCGTCTTCTTCTCGGGCCCGGCGATGACGCGCATGATCCCTTCCTCGAGCTCGATCATGCCGATCGTCTTGCGGCCGTGGCGGGCGGCCAGGAGGGCCGCCTCGTTGACCAGGTTGGCCAGGTCGGCGCCCGTGAAGCCCGGCGTCTGGCCGGCCAGGGCGCCGAGGTCGATCTCGCGGGCGATGGGCTTGCCCTTGGTGTGGACCTCGAGGATCCGCTGCCGGCCCAGGCGATCGGGCCGGTCGACCACGATCTGGCGGTCGAAGCGCCCAGGGCGCAGCAGCGCCGGGTCGAGGATGTCGGGACGGTTCGTGGCCGCGATGAGGATGATGTTGTCCTTGAGCTCGAACCCGTCCATCTCCACCAGGAGCTGGTTCAGGGTCTGCTCGCGCTCGTCGTGGCCGCCGCCCAGGCCGGCGCCGCGGTGGCGGCCGACGGCGTCGATCTCGTCCATGAAGATGATGCAGGGCGAGTTCTGCTTGGCCTGCTCGAACAGGTCACGCACGCGCGAGGCGCCGACGCCCACGAACATCTCCACGAAGTCCGAGCCGGAGATGGAGAAGAAGGGCACGCCCGCCTCGCCGGCCACGGCCCGGGCGAGCAGCGTCTTGCCCGTGCCCGGAGGGCCGAAGAGGAGCACGCCCTTGGGGATGCGCGCGCCGAGGGCCTGGAACTTCTTGGGGTTCTCGAGGAACTCCTTGATCTCGTGGAGCTCCTCGACAGCCTCGTCCGCCCCGGCCACGTCCTTGAAGGTGATCTTCGGTGAGTCGACGGCCATCCGCTTGGCGCGGCTCTTGCCGAAGCTCATGACCTTCGATCCGCCCCCCTGCATCTGGTTCATGAGGAACAGCCAGAAGGCGAACACGAGGAGGATCGGCAGCACCCAGCCGATCACGCTCCACAGCGAGAAGCCACCCTTGCCGGCGGCGCTCACCTGGGTGCCGTTCTTGATGGCGGTGTCGATCAGGCCGGCGATGGCCTGCGGCTCATAGCCCGTCGAGTAGGTCTTGGAGTCGCCGTGGATCGTGTACGAGATCCGCTGCGCCGGCGGGTCGATCCGCATGTAGTCGACCTCGTGCTTCTGGACGGCCAGCGCCAGCTTCGAGTAGTCGGCCCGCGGCTCGCTTCCGCCACTCCCCCGCCCGAGCACGAACGTCTGCGCGACGTACGCGAGCAGCACGACCACGAGGATCGGGAACAGCGCGCTCTTGAAGAACCGGTTCATGGCTGAAAAACGGCCCCGGCAAAGCCAGAGCCGATGCGTCGGAGACTAGCACGGCATCGACGCCGGAACCGGGCGGCTGAACCCCCCGTTTGCGCGGCTATTTGGCGCCCTGCCAGGTGATCGTCAGGTGGCTGATCGGTATTCTCGCCCACCGTTCGCTCTCCTGTTCGTGCGGCGCCCGAACCGGAACCCCGTTCCATGCGAAGCATCGGGACGGCGAAGACCGGCGCGGGCCCACTTCGGCTCGGCCTGCCTTCACGTGAACACCGACCACCGGATGGCCTTCGAGCACCTCTCAGACCAGGGGCTGATCGCGCTCTGCGCGCGAGGCGACCACGACGCATTGGGAATCCTCTATGACCGCTACGGCCGCGCCGCGTACTCGCTGGCCCGGCGCGTGGTCCGCGATCCCAGCCTGGCCGAGGACATCGTGCAGGAGGCCTTTCTTGCCCTGTGGCGCCAGGCGGCGCGGTTCGACGCCCGCCGTGCCCGCCCGTCGACGTGGCTTCTGGCCCTCGTCCACCACAAGGCGGTCGACGTCGTGCGGCGGGAGGACCTGCGCCGCGCGGACGACGTCGACGACCAGCGCGACGCGGCCTCGGACGCCGACGTCCCCCACGACGCGTGGCTCTCGCTGCAGCGCGAGCACGTGGCCGCCGCCCTGGCATCCCTCCCCGACCCGCAGCGCGAGGTGATCGAGCTGGCCTACTACGCCGGCTTCTCGCAGTCCGAGCTCGCGGACCGGCTCAACCAACCGCTCGGCACCATCAAGTCCCGCACCCACGCCGCCCTCGCCCGCCTCAAGCTGCTGCTCGAGGAGCGGGGCGTGACCACGGAGAACCCATGGAGCACCGAGAGCTCCAGGAACTGATCCCCGCACGGGCGCTGGACGCCCTGGACCGGCACGAGGAGGCCGTCTTCGACGAGCACATCGAGGGCTGCCCGGAGTGCGCCCGTGCGCTGGACGAGACGCGCGAGGTCGTCGGCACGCTGGCCTACAACGTGCCGGACTCGGCCCCGCCGCCGCGGCTGCGGGAGCGGATCCTGGCGGCGGCTGCCCCACCGGCCCCCGTCACGGTTCCGGCCGATCGCGGCCGGCGCGTGTGGCAGGGCATCGCCGTCGGGCTCGCGGCCGTGGCCGCGGCCCTCGCGGTCGCCCTCCTCGTGCAGTGGAACCGCGCCGACGACCTCCGCGCCCAGCGCGACGCCGTGCGCGCGGCCGCCGCCGCGGTCTCCGAGCCCGGCGCCAGGGTGGTGCCCGTGCAGGGGCCGTCCCCGGCGTCCCTCGTCACCCAGCGCGACGGCAGCGCGGTGCTGGTCATGAGCCACCTGCAGAACCCGCCCACAGGCCACACCTACGAAGCGTGGATCTTCCATGGCAAGACGCCGGTGGCGGCGGGGACGTTCCAGGGCGGCTCGCTGAAGGTCGTGGGCCTGCACGGGAACGTGCGCGGCGCCGCGGCCGTGGCCGTGACGCTCGAGAAGGGCCGCGGCGGCTCGGCCCCGGCGGGCACGCCGGTGATGAAGGCCCCGCTCTAGCCCACCGGTCGTCGTGTCGATAGCCGTCTCGTGGCTGGCGACGGCAGACTCGGCGACCTCGCGCTGACGGCGGCCGCGGCGATCTCCCTCGGGCTCGGCGTCCTCCTCCTCGTGCCGTACGCGGAGCCGGCGGCGCACACGATCGCGTTCGCGTTCGACTTCCGCGGAGTCCTCTGGCGCCCGGCGCACGCCGTCCTGTCGGGACACGCCGCCTATGACCCCTCGGCCGTCCACGTGCTAGCCAGCGGGGCGACCCCGGACGGGCCGCTCGCCCCGAGCGCCTTCTCATGCTATCCCCCGCTCGCGATCGTGGCCGCGCTGCCGTTCGCCCTCCTCCCGCTCCACGTGGCCGCAGCGCTCTTCACCGTGATCATGGCCGGCTGCGCCGTGCTCGCCCTCCGGCTGGTCGGGGTCCGTGACTGGCGGCTCCTCTGCCTGTCCGCGCCGTGGGTCGCCCAGGGAATGCAGGTCGGCGGCCTGACCCCGCTCCTGATGCTCGGCGCGGCGGCCATCTGGCGGTGGCGCGACCGTCCGGTCGTGGTGGCGCCGGTGCTCGCGGCGGTCGTGGCCCTGAAGCTCTTCCTCTGGCCCATCGGCATCTTCCTGCTCGCCACCCGCCGCGGCGCCGCGGCATGGATCGCGGCCGGCCTGGCCATCGCGAGCACGGCAGCCGCGTGGGCGGTGCTCGGCTTCTCCGGCCTGACCGCCTTCCCGCAGCTCCTGACCGACACGGCCCGCATTGACTTCGGCCACGACTTCTCGCTCGCCACGGCCCTCTACACGCTCGGCCTCTCACCGAGTGCAGCGCAGGCCGGCACGGTCGCCGTCGGGCTCGGGCTGCTGGCCGGCGTCGTGGTCCTCGGACGCCGTGGCGACGACCGCCGGGCCTTCGTGCTCGCGCTGGCCGCCTCCCTGGCGCTGTCGCCGGTGGTATGGCTCCACTACTTCCTCGTCCTCACGCTGGCCATCGCCGTGGCCTCGCCGAGGCCGGCCCTGGTCTGGCTGGCCCCGCTCGTGGTGTGGGGGGCGCTGTTCACCGTGGTCAAGGGAACCGTGCAGCCCGTCGTCATCAGCCAGCTCGCCGCTGCGCTGGTGGTCGTGCTGGCCCTGCGGCTCGGCCGGCCCGCGCGCCGTCAGTCGATCGGCCCGAGCCTGGACTGGTCGAGCTCCGCCACGTAACGCAGGTTGCGGTACTGCTCGGCGTAGTCGAGCCCGTAGCCGATGACGAAGCGGTTGGGGATCTCGAAGCCGACGTAGCGGCACTCCACCTCGACCTCGCGGCGCTCCGGCTTGGTCAGCAGGGCGCACACCTCGAGCGAGCCCGGGCGCCGGGCCTCCAGGCTGCGCAGGAGGTAGGAGAGGGTCAGGCCGGAGTCCACGATGTCCTCGACGATGAGCACGTCGCGCCCCTCGATGGAGGCGTCGAGGTCCTTCAGGATGCGCACGACGCCCGAGGTGGCCGTGCCCGACCCGTAGGACGAGACGGCCATGAAGTCGATCTCGCAGGGGATGGTGATCTCGCGGATGAGGTCGGCCAGGAAGAACACCGCCCCCTTGAGGACCCCGATGAGGAGCAGGTCCGAGCCGGCGTAGTCGGCCGAGATCTCGGCCCCGAGCTCGGCCACGCGACGGACCAGGTCCTCCTCCGCCACCACAGTGCCGGCGATGAGGTCGGCCGACCCAGGCGAGACGGTCCCCTCCCCGCTCACGGGCGGCGCACCACCAGGCGGTCGCGGGAGCGCTCGGCCACCAGGCCGCCGCCCAGGGGCGCCCTGGCCGAGCCGGCCGTGGAGCGGCACAGGGCGAGGGCACGGTCGAGGCCGACGCGGGGCGGGGACGGGCGGCCCGTGAGCAGGCGCAGGGCGGCGCGAGCCAGCGCGGGCTCCGCCGCGGCGGCCCGACGGACGTCGAGCGCGCCGTCGACCAGCAGGGTGCGCGCGGCCGCGTCGAGGGCGTCTGCCTCGTCGGCCAGGTCGCCGGCGGTGCCCAGCAGGTTGCGCTCCGCCGCCGGATGCAGGGTGCGCAGGGCGGGAAGGACATCGAGGCGGACCCGGTTGCGGGCGAAGCGGCGGTCGCCGTTGGTGGCGTCCTCGCGCCAGGAGACCCCGGCCTCGCGCAGCACGGCGCGGACCCGGTCGCGGCCGAGCCCGAGCAGGGGCCGGATCCAGCGGCCGTCCCGGGGGCCCAGGGTGCGGAACGCCGACCGGCCGCGGGAGGCGGCGAGCCGGTAGAGGATCGTCTCCACGCGGTCGTCGCGCGTGTGGCCCGTGGCCACGGAGCGGTCACCGGCGACCTCCGACGCGGCGCGGCGCCGGGCGGCACGCGCCCGCGCCTCCAGGTTCGGGCCCTCGGTCACCGGTCCGGGGACCGAGCGCAGGGGGACGGCGAGATCGTCGGCGAGGGCACGGCAGAAGTCGGCGTCGGCCTCGCTCTCGGCCCCACGCAGGCCGTGCTCGACATGCAGGGCCTCGACGGGGTGGCCGAGCGCGCACAGGACGTGCAGGAGCAGGGTCGAGTCCGCGCCGCCGGAGACCATGGCCACCACTGGCTCGCCCGGCTGGAGCAGCCGTTCGGCGGCCACGAAGGCCCCGACCTCCTCCAGCAGGCCGGGCGCAATCACGCCCACGCCGACCGCAGCCTCCCGGCCAGCACCATCCCGAGCTCGATGTAGCGCGCGTGCAGCCGCTCGCGCTCGTCCTCGTCCTCCGCGGCGTTCATCTGCGCCACGACCGCGTCCAGGCGCTCGGCCAGCCGGGCACGGAGCACCTCGTCGGGAGCGAGCTCGCCGGCGCGGCCGAGCAGGATCAGCGCGCGGGGCCGCCAGAGGGCGGCCAGCCGGGCCATGGCCTCGTCCTCCGCAGCGGCCGCCTCGAGAGCGTCCCAGCCCCGTGCCGCCACCGGCCGCAGCGCCTCCACGTCCCAGGCCGGAGCACCGGCGTGCGGGCAGGGGCCCAGCGCATCCGTGGCGAGCGCGTGCGCGGCGGGGTGGTCGAACTCGAGCGCGAAGCCCTCTGCTCCGAGCGCCGCGAGGCGGACCAGTCCGCTCTCCATCGGGGTGGCTGCGAGGTCGACCTCGCCGCCGCAGCGCGGGCAGCGGTACGCCATCGGGCACAGGGTACAGTTGCGCGCCGTGGCGGTCGGGGTGGACACGGAGGGGCACGTCGCTGTCATCACCCTCGACCGGCCGGAGCGGCGGAACGCCTTCGACCTGGCCGCGCTCGACGCCTTCGAGGCGGCCCTCGTGCGGCTTCGCGACGACCACGACCTCTGGGTGGGCATCGTCACCGGCGCGGGCGGCACGTTCTCATCCGGAGCCGATCTCCGCTCGCTCCCCCAGGAGCTGCCCGAGCGGGGCCCGGACGCGGTGCTCGAGATCGCGCGCCTGTTCTCGCGCGTCGGCCTGACCAAGCCGCTCGTGGCCGCCATCGAGGGCGCCGCCCTGGGCGGCGGGTGTGAGGTGGCGCTGGCCTGCGACCTGCGGGTGGCCGCCGAGGGCGCGAGCATCGGCATGCCGGAGGCCCGCCGCGGCCTGCTCGGCGGCTGGGGCGGCACGCAGCGCCTGCCGCGGCTGGTCGGTCCCGCCCGGGCCAAGGAGCTCCTGTTCACGGGCCGGCCGGTGGATGCGGCGGAGGCCCACCGCATCGGCCTCGTGAACCGGCTCGCCCCCGAAGGCGGGGCCCTGGCCGCGGCCCGGGCGCTCGCGGCCGAGATCTGCGCCAGCGCGCCGTCCTCGGTCCGGCTGTCCAAGCGCGCGGTCGACGAGGGGCTCGAGCTGCCCCTGGACGACGCCCTGCGGCTCGAGCACGAGCTCTTCCAGGAGGCGCTGTCCAGCCCGAACGCCGCCGAGGGGATGCTCAGCTTCGTGGAGCGGCGCGAGCCGGAGTGGCTGGGGTAGCGGCCTTCGCCAGGGCATCGGCGAACGCCTCCGGGACCTCCAGCATCGGCATGTGCCCCGACGTCTCGAGGACGTGGACCTCGGCGTTGGGCACGAGCCGGGCGAGCGTCGCCGCGTCCGCGGCCGGGACCACGGCATCCCGCTCGCCCCAGATCACGGTCAGCGGCATCGACAGCCCGCCGACCGCCGGCCGCAGGTCGGCGGCCAGCACGGCCCGGGTGGCCACGGCCATCTGGCGCCCCTGGGCCGCGCCGCGGAGCAGCATCCGGGCGTCGTCGGGGCTGAGCGCGGCCGGGTCGGCCACGACGTAGCGGAAGAGAAACCGGCGCGACGGCAAGCGGGTCACGGCCCGCTCCTCCCACCACGGCAGGTTGCGGAGGGCCACACGCGAGATCGGGAGCATGAAGGCCGCGCGCCGGGCGCTCAGCCGCCGGAACCCGGCCGCGCACACCAGCACGAGCCGCCCCACGGCGGACGGGCGCCGGGCGGCCAGGGACGCGGCGATGGCGCCGCCCATCGAGTGACCGACGAGCACGGGGCGCTCGACGCCCGCCGCCTCCCAGGCGGCGAGCAGGACGTCGCCGGCGCCCTCGATGGTGAACGGGTCGAGACTGTCGGAGCGCCCGAAGCCGGGCACGTCGAGGGCCACCACGCGGAACCGGTCCTCGCAGGGCGTCGATGGTGCGGTACCAGTAGCGCCACGTCCCGCCGAGGCCATGCACGAGCACGATGGGAGGGCCGGCCCCGGCGAGGGCGGCGTTCACCGTTCGCCGGCCGACCGCGAGCGGCCGTTCCTCCGGTCCCGACATCCCGCTCCACGGTACTGCGGGGCGGTTTGACGCGCGGGAACGGGCACGCGAGGATCCAGCGCACCCGGCCAGGAGGCGATGTGGAGGCGAGCACGACCACCCGCACGGCGACGATGACCCATCGCCTGCACGAGGCCCTCGCACAGCCGCGAGCACGCGCAGCCTCGCGCGCTCACCGCGATGGCGCCTGGCGGGACCTGAGCTGGGCCGAGCTGGCCCGGCACGTGGAGCTCGTCGCGCGCGGCCTGGCCGAGCTCGGCCTGGAGCCGGGCGACCGCCTGGCCATCCTGGGCTCGTCCCGCGAGGAGTGGACCTGGACCGATCTCGGCGGACTGTTCGCCGGGCTGGCCGTCGTGCCGATCTACGAGACGAGCTCGCCGGCGGAGTGCCTCCACGTCCTGCGCGACTCGGGTTCCCGGGCCATGGTGTGCGAGGACGCGGCCCAGCTGGCGAAGATCGAGCAGGTCCGCGCTTCCCTCCCCGAGCTCGAGCACGTGCTCGTCATGGATGCCGACGGCACGACGATGAGCCTCGCCGATCTCGAGGCCCTCGGCGAGCGGCAGGCCGCCGAGCGGCCCGCCGCGTACGACGAGCGGTGGTCCGCGGTCGGCCCCGATGACGTGTGCACCATCATCTACACGTCGGGCACGACGGGGCCGCCGAAGGGCTGCGTGCTGCTGCACCGCAACTTCGACGCCATCCTGAGCATGGCCCCGACCGACGCGGTGCTGCCGGAGGACCTGATCTACCTCTACCTGCCGCTGGCCCACTCCTTCGCCCGGCTGGTCGAGTTCATCGCCGTCGACCGCGGCACCACCATCGCCTATACGCGCGGGCCAGACCTGATCGCCGACGACCTCCAGGCCGTCCGGCCCACGGTGCTGCCCTCGGTGCCGAGGGTGTTCGAGAAGGTGCACCGCGCCGTCCAGGCCCGGGTCGCGGGAAGCTCCGCGCCGCGCCGGGCGCTGTTCGAGTGGGCCCTGCGCGTCGGGCACCGAGCGGCCGCGGCGCGCGCCACGGGAAAGGAGCCCGGAGCCCTCCTTCGGCTCGAGCACGCCGCCGCCGACCGCCTGGCCCTGTCGAAGGTGCGACAGGTCCTCGGCGGCCGCATGCGCGTCTGCGTGGTCGGCGGGGCGCCCATCTCACCCGAGATCCTGGAGTTCTTCGCCGCCTGTGGCGTGACCGTGCTCGAGGCCTACGGCCTGACCGAGACCGCGACGGGCGTCTCGACCAACACCATCGGGGACGTGCGGGCAGGCACGGTCGGCCGGCCGCTCCCGCGCATGGAGGTGCGGGTCGCCGAGGACGGCGAGATCCTCCTCCGCGGCCCCAACGTGTTCGCGGGCTACTGGCACGACCCCGGCGCCACGGCCGCCGCCCTCGTCGACGGCTGGCTGCAGACCGGTGACGTCGGCGAGCTCGACGACGGCTTCCTGCGGATCACCGACCGCAAGAAGGACATCATCATCACCGCCGGCGGCAAGAACGTCTCGCCGGCGAACCTCGAGAACGCTCTAAGGGCCAGCCCGTACATCGCCGACGCCTGCGTGATCGGCGACCGCCGCCCCTTCGTGGCCGCCCTGGTCACGGTGGAGGAGGCCGAGGTGAACCTGGTGGCCGAGAAGCACGGGCTGACGCAGCGAGGGGCCGAGCTCACGCGGCGACCCGAGATCAGGGCCCTGGTGCAGGAGGCCGTCGACCACGTCAACGCCGACGTCGCCCGGGCGACTCAGATCCGGCAGTTCGCCATCCTCGAGCAGCCCTTCACCCAGGACTCGGGCGAGCTCACGCCCACGCTCAAGGTCAAGCGCCGCGTGGTGATGGAGCGCTACGCCGGCGTGATCGACGAGCTGTACGCTCAGCCGGCGTAGGTGAAGGACGCCTTGCCGATGAGCGTGCCGTAGCGGCCCGCGACCTTCGGCCCCACGCCCGGCCACACGTACCAGGTGTAGGTCTTGCCCTTCTTCAGCTTGGCCGTGGGCACGACCCAGCTCGAGGTCTGCGGCCAGGCCGTGGCCACGCGCTTGTGCCCCTGGTAGAGCTGGACGTTGTAGTAGACGGTGCCCTTCACCGGCCGCCAGCTCAGCCGGGGCGTGCCCGAGAGGACGGCCCCGTCAACGGGCGACAGCGGCCCGGCGGCGGGGACGCGAATGTCGACGAACGCCGCCCGCGACACGTTTCCCGAGTGGTCATAGGCGAAGACGGCGTAGTGCAGAAGGGTTCCGGGCGGAACCTTGAGGATGACGGACTGGCCGGGACCGGAGTACGCGCGGGTGCCGTCGGTGCCCGAGCGGGGCCGGTGCTTGTGGTTGACCACCACGAGGACGTGGTCGAAGTCGCGTGCCGTGGGGTCCGTCCAGGTCAGGCGGACCTTGCTCCCGTGCACCTTCGCCGACGCGCGCCGCGGCGGGCCGGTCGGCGTGTGGTCGGGGACCGTGGCCAGGACGACACCGCCATTGATCGACACCGCCGGCGAGACGGCAGCAGACGAGATGTTTCCGGCCGCGTCCACGGCGAAGACGCTGTACGTGAAGGTGCTCCCCTTCGCCGGGGCCGGATCGGTGCAGCTCTGCGCCCCCGTCGTGGTGCAGACGGCCGTGCCGGCGGTCGCGGTGGTCGGGGCGGAGCCGCCCGCGGCGGAGCGCCGGACGACATAGCCCGCGATGGGGCTGAGGGAGTCGCTCGCCCCGCCCCAGGCGAGGTTGATCGCGCCGCCGGTCACCGTGGGCACGACCCCGCGGGGCGCGGACGGCGGCCCGGTGTCATGGACGATCGTGACCGGGGCGGACAGTCCCGAGTGGTTGCCGGCCGCGTCGACGGCGTCCACGGTGTAGGCATAGGCCCCGTCGGGAGCGGAGGTGTCCGTGAACGAGGTGCCCGCGAGGGGCCCGCCCACCAGCTGCCCGTTGCGGAAGACGTCGTAGCCCGCGAGGTCCTTCGAAGCCGAGGCGGGCCAGACGATGGTGGGTGCGCCGGCGGTGTAGCTCGCGGCCGCGGCCGGCGGCCCGGGCGCGGCGGGGGGCACGGTGTCGTACGTGATGACGACGGTGTTCGAGATGCCCGGGCCGGAATTGCTGTAGGTCTCCTGGACGACGTAGCAGTACGTGCCGTTGGGAAGCGGCCCCGGCTCGGTGTAGCTGCCCCCAGGCGCGCCGCCGGCGACGGAGCGGATTACCAGGTTGCCGCAGGCGGCGTCGCCGCGCTCGATGGTGAACTGGAGCGAGTTCGTCGGATCGCCCGAGGTCCAGCTGATCGGTAGGCAGCTGGTTCGTGGCCACGGTCGACGACGCGGGCGAGGTGATCGCGGGCGCCGGTCCAGCCGTCGCGGGAACGACCCAGGACAGGGCGATGACGACGGCCAGAACGGCCGTCGAGACGAAGACGTGGCGGATTCGGGGGCGCATCCGGTCACTCCCCGGGCCCGACGCGCCCGGGAGTGGTGCCAGATTACGCCCCCTTGGGCTGCTCCGCCAGGCGGCTCAGCCGCGGTACGTGAAGGTGGCCTTGCCGATCAGGGCGCCGTAGTGCGCCGCCTTCTGCGCCCCGAGGCCCGGCCACACGTACCAGGTGTAGGTCTGGCCCTTCTTGAGCGCTCCCGGCCGGGACGACCCAGCTCGTGCCGTGGGGCCACGCGATGGCCACGCGCTTCTTCCCCAGGTAGACCTGGACGTTGTAGTAGGTGGCCTTGGCCACGGTGCGCCAGGTCAGGTGCGGCGTGCCCGAGAGCACGCTCCCCGTCGGCGGCGACAGCGGCCCGGCGGCGGGCAGCGTGACCGCGGCATAGGCGGCCGCCGACGCGTTGCCCGACTGGTCGTAGGCGAAGACCGCGAAGTGCTCGGCGGTGCCCGGCTTGGCCGAGACGGTGACCGAGTGGCCGCTGCCGGAGTAGGCCTTCGTGCCGTCGTTGCGCGACGCCGGGCGGTGCTTCGGGTTGACGACGACCAGTACGTGGTCGAAGTCGGAGTCGGTCGGGTTCGTCCAGGTGACGCGGACGTGCGTGCCGTGGACCGAGGCCGAGAGGTGGCCGGGGCGATGCGGCGGCGTCCTGTCCGGGCCGGTGGCGGCCGGGACCGTCACCTGGGGCGAGACGCCGGCGGACGAGACGTTGCCCGCCGCGTCAGTGGCGAATACGGAGTACAGGTACGTGGAGCCACGGATGGCCGTGGCGTCGCTGCAGCTGCCGGCCCCGGCCGTCGTGCACACGGGATCGCCGTCGGCCGGCCCCGTCGGGGCCGCCCCTCCGGCGAGCGAGCGCCGCACGGTGTATCCGGCGACCGAGGTCAGCGCGTCGGACGAGGCACCCCACGAGAGCACCACCCGGCCGTCGGGCTGGGCGACCGCGCTCACGGCGCCCGGCGCGGACGGCGGCGTGGTGTCGTGCACCACCGTCACCGCGGGCGAGGGCGTGGACTCGTTCCCGGCCTGGTCGACCGCCGAGACCGCGTAGCTGAAGGAGCCGTCCCCGGCGGTCCCGTCGGTGTAGGTCGAGCCGTGGAGGCCGCCGGCAACCTTGACACCGTTGCGGTACACGGCGTACGAGGCCACGTCGGACGAGGGCGAGGCGGCCCACACCACGGTGGGCGCCACGCGCGTCGGCGACGTGCCCGAGGGAACCGGCGGGGGCAGCGGGGCAACCGTGTCGTACGTCACCTGCACGCTCGCTGCGATCCCCATCGTGTTCACGGCGTCGGCCGCGACCACCTGGTAGACGTGCGTCCCCTGGGTGAGGTTCGGGTCGGTGTCGTCGTAGCTGAGCGCCGTGACGTGCGCGGCCAGCGGCGCCGCGGCGCCGTCGCGGTAGACCACGTAGTGGTCGGCCGTGAAGAGGCTGGGCGCCGTCCAGGTCAGGTGCGGGGCGCCGTTCGTGGGCGAGGCCGCGCCGAGGTTCTGAGGCGCCGAGGCGTTGGTGTGGTCGACGACGATGGCCTTGGCACTCGAGGCGGTCGAGATGTTTCCGGCGGCATCCAGGGCCTTGACCGTGTAGGTCCAGGTCCCGTCGCTCGGGACGGACGTGTCCGTATAGGTCGTGGAGGCGGCGCTGCCCAAGAGCGTGCCGTTGCGATAGACGTTGTAGCTCGTGACGCCGTTGAGGTCGGAGGAGGCGTTCCACGACAGCACGGGGTTGTTCGAGGTCGGGAGCCCGTCGAGGCCGGTGGGCTGCGTCGGCGCGGTGGTGTCGTAGACGACCGACCGGGCGGGGCTGGGCGGCGACTCGTTGGTCGCGGCGTCCAGAGCTGTCACGGTGTAGCTGTAGCTGCCATCGGAGGCCAGCGCGCTGTCCGTGAAGGAGGGCGTGGCCACGTTGGCCACCGGGGTGCCGCTGCGGGAGACGTTGTAGCTCGTCGCACCCGGCACTGCGGTCCACGTGAGCGACGGCTTGGCGTTGGTCGGGGATGCGGCCGCCGCGGGCTGGTCGGGGGCGCCCGGGGCGGTGGTGTCGTAGACGACAGTGCGCGCCTGGCTCGGCACCGACTCGTTCCCGGCCGTGTCCAACGAGGTGACGGTGTAGTCGTACGAACCGTCGGTCGACAGGGCAGTGTCCGTGAACGATGTGCTGCTCGTGTTGCCCAGCAGCGTGGCCCCGCGATAGACGTTGTACGTGTCGGCGCCACTGACCGCCGTCCAGCTCAGTGCCGGCTTGGCGTTCGTGGGAGTCGCCGCAGCCGGCTGTGTCGGGGCCGCCGGCGCAGTCGTGTCGTAGATCACGGTCCGCGCGGGACTGGCGGCGGACTCGTTGCCGAGGCCGTCGAGCGACGTGACGGTGTAGTCGTACGAGCCGTCGGTCGACAGCGCGCTGTCCGTAAACGTGGTGCCGCTCGTGTTGCCCAGGAAGGTGGCCCCGCGGTAGACGTTGTACGTCGACGCGCCGCCAACCGCGCTCCAGTTGAGCACGGGCTTGGCCTTGGTGGGCGACACCGCAGCGGTCGGCTGCGAGGGCGCGGCCGGAGGCGTGGTGTCGTACACGACCGTGCGCACGAGGCTCGGGGCGGACTCGTTGCCCAGGCCGTCCAGCGATGTGACGGTGTAGTTGTACGAGCCATCGCTGGACAGCGCGCTGTCGGTGAACGTCGTCCCGCTCGTGTTGCCCAGCAGCGTCGCGCCGCGATAGACGTTGTACGTCGCGGCACCGGTGACCGAGCTCCAGCTCAGGGACGGCTTGGCGTTCGTGGGGGACGACGCGGTCGGCTGCGCCGGCGCGGGCGGCGGAGTGGTGTCGTACACCACCGTGCGCACCGGGCTGGCGGCCGACTCGTTGCCGACGCCGTCCAGGGAGGTGACGATGTAGTCGTAGGAGCCGTCGGTCCCCAGCGCGCTGTCCGTGAACGATGTGACGCTCGTGTTGCCCAGGAATGTCGCGCCGCGGTAGACGTTGTAGCTCGCCGCCCCGGTCACCGAGCTCCAGCTCAGGGACGGCTTGGCCTTCGTCGGCGAGGCCGCCGACGGCTGCGTGGGGGCGGCCGGCGGGGTGGTGTCGTAGGTGACGCTCCGTCCCGTGCTCGGGCCGGACTCGTTGCCGAGCCCGTCGAGGGAGGTGACGGTGTAGGTGTAGGTGCCGTCGCCGCTCAGCGTGCTGTCGGTGAACGTCGTGCCGGCGGTGTTCCCGATCAGCGTCGCGCCGCGATAGACGTTGTACGTCGCGGCGCCAGTGACGGTGCCCCAGCTCAGCGCGGGCTTGAAGCGGGTGGGCGAGGACGCCGAGGGCTGCGCCGGGGCGGGAGGCGGCGTGGTGTCGTACACAACCGTCTCCACCGGGCTGGGCGCGGACTCGTTCCCCGCCGTGTCCAGCGCGGTGACGGTGTAGTCGTACGAGCCGTCCGTCGACAGGGCGCTGTCCGTGAAGGACGTGCCCGCCGTGTTCCCCAGGAGGGTGGCGCCGCGATAGACGTTGTAGGTGTCCGCGCCCGTCACGGCCGTCCAGCTCAGCGCCGGCTTCGCCTTGGTGGGGGACGACGCGGCCGGCTGCGCCGGCGCGGGCGGCGGCGTGGTGTCGTACACCACCGTCCGCACGGGGCTCGACGCCGACTCGTTGCCGACGCCGTCGAGCGACGTCACGGTGTAGTCGTACGAGCCGTCGGTCGACAGCGCATTGTCCGTGAACGTCGTGCCGCTCGTGTTGCCCAGGAACGTGGGCCCGCGGTAGACGTTGTAGCTGGACGCGCCGGTCACCGAGCTCCAGCTCAGGGACGGCTTGGCCCTGGTCGGCGAGGCCGCCGATGGCTGCGCCGGCGCCGCGGGCGGGGTGGTGTCGTAGGTGACGCTCCGTCCCGTGCTCGGGCCGGACTCGTTGCCGACCCCGTCGAGCGAGGTGACGGTGTAGGTGTAGGTGCCGTCGGTGCCGAGGGCGTTGTCGGTGAACGACGTGCTGCTCGTGTTGCCCAGCAACGTCGCGCCGCGATAGACGTTGTACGTCGCCGCACCCGTGACGGTGCCCCAGCTCAGGGCGGGCTTGAAGCGGGTGGGCGAGGACGCCGAGGGCTGCGCCGGGGCGGGAGGCGGCGTGGTGTCGTACACAACCGTCTCCACCGGGCTGGGCGCGGACTCGTTCCCCGCCGTGTCCAGCGCGGTGACGGTGTAGTCGTACGAGCCGTCCGTCGACAGCGCGCTGTCGGTGAACGTCGTCCCGCTCGTGTTGCCCAGAAGCGTCGCGCCGCGATAGACGTTATAGGTGGCCGCGCCGCTCACGGCCGTCCAGCTCAGGGCCGGCTTGGCGTTCGTGGGCGACGTCGCGGTCGGCTGCGCGGGCGCGGCGGGCGGCGTGGTGTCGTACACCACCGTGCGCACCGGGCTGGCGGCGGACTCGTTCCCGACCGTGTCGAGGGCGGTCACGGTGTAGTCGTAGGAACCGTCGCTCGACAGCGCGCTGTCGGTGAAGGACGTGCCCGCCGTGTTCCCGAGGAACGTCGCGCCCCGGTAGACGTTGTACGTCGCCGCCCCGGTCACCGAGCTCCAGGTCAGGGCGGGCTTGGCCTTCGTCGGGGAGGCCGCGGACGGCTGCGTGGGCGACGCCGGCGCCGTGGTGTCGTATACGACCGTACGCACCGGGCTGGTGGCCGACTCGTTCCCCAGGGCATCGAGGGACGTGACGGTGTAGTCATAGGAGCCGTCGGCCGACAGCCCACTGTCGGTGAACGTCGTGCCGCTTGTGTTGCCCAGCAACGTCGCGCCGCGATAGACGTTGTAGGTATCCGCGCCGGTCACGGAGCTCCAGCTCAGCGCTGGCATGAACCGCGTCGGCGACGACGCCGAGGGCTGCGTCGGCACGGCCGGAGGGGTGGTGTCGTACACCACGGTGCGCACGGGGCTGGCGGCCGACTCGTTCCCCAGGGCATCGAGGGACGTGACGGTGTAGTCGTACGAGCCGTCGGTCGAGAGCGCGCTGTCGGTGAGCGTCGTCCCGCTCGTGTTGCCCAGAAGGGTCGCGCCGCGATAGACGTTGTAGGTATCCGCGCCGCTCACCGCCGTCCAGCTCAGGGACGGCTTGGCGTTCGTGGGCGAGGGCGCCGTCGGCTGCGTGGGCGCGGGTGGCGGAGTGGTGTCGTACACCACCGTGCGCACCGGGCTGGCGGCGGACTCGTTGCCGAGCGCGTCCAGCGAGGTCACTGAGTAGTCGTAGGTCCCGTCTGCCGGCAGCGCGCTGTCGACGAAGGCCGGGGACGACACCGTGCCGACGACCGTCGGGCCGCGGTAGACGTTGTAGTGCGCGGCGCCGCTCACGGCCGGCCAGGTCGAGCGACGGCTTGGCCTTGGTCGGAGACGCTGCGGCCGCCGGCTGTGCCGGCGCGGCGGGTGGGGTCGTGTCGTACGTCACGGTCATGCCGAGGCTCGGCGCCGACTCGTTGCCCAGGGCGTCGAGCGACGTCACCGTGTACGTGTACGTCCCGTCGGTGTTCAGGGCGCTGTCGGTGAAGGACGGCGTGGGCACGTTGCCCAGGAGGGTCACGCCGCGGTAGACGTTGTAGCTCGCGGCGCCGCTGACGGCGGTCCAGGTCAGCGCCGGCGCGAAGCGCGTCGGCGTGGTGGCCGAGGGCTGGTTCGGTACGGCCGGGGGCGTGGTGTCGTAGTCGACCGTCCGCGCGGGGCTCTGCGGCGACTCGTTCCCCAGGGCGTCCAGCGCCGTGACGGTGTACGAGTACGAGCCGTCCACGGCGAGCGCGCCATCCGTGAACGAGGTCGTGTTCACGTTGGTGATGAGGCTGCCGTCGCGGTAGACGTTGTAGCTCGCGGCGTCGGTCACCGCAGCCCAGTTGAGGGAAGGCGAGGCGTTGGTGGGCGAGGCCGCGGCAGAAGGCTGGGCCGGCGCGGCCGGCGGCGTGGTGTCGTACGTGACCAGGAGGTCCGACGAGGTGCCGTCCCCGGCGTTGTCGTACGACTCGACGACCTCGTAGCAGTAGACGCCGTCGGCGAGGGGCCCGGGCTCTGTGAATGTCCCGGTCCCGCCGGACGGCTCCGTGGCGACGGTGGTGAACCCGCCGGAGCAGTCACCCGGGTGCCGCTGGACGGTGTAGCCCGCGGAGTGGGCGGTGTCACCCGAAGACCAGGAGAGCGACGGAAGGGAGCTCGTCGAATAGGTCGGGCCTGCCGGCGCCGTGATCGTCGGCGCAGGGCCGGCGGCCCCGACGGACGGCAGGGCGAGAGCGGCACCCGCGGCGACGACAACGAGCCCCGCGAGGAGATGGCGGCGGCGAAACGGCACTGGGCCTACCTCAGGACGAAGAGGGCGAGCAGAGAGACGCCGGTGGCCAGTCCCGCACCGCCGGTGGCGATCATGGATCCGATCCAGAAGCGCGCGCTGTAGGCCGCGGCGGCGGCGATGACGAGCGCCGCGAGGACGACCACCGGCAGCGGCACGCCCGACGAGGAACCGGCCGGACGCGCGGCGGCTGCGTGACCGCCCTTCAGGTGGCCGCCGGACCAGCCGCCGATGCCGGCGGCTGCGTTGTACGCGAAGTTGGCCGCGGCCTGGCGAGCGCGCGCCGCCGAGAAGGCTGCGGCGATGACGGCCTCGGCGTGCTGCTGCTGCTCGACGGCTGCCTGGCGGGCGGCCACAGCTGCTGCCCGGGCCTTGGCGCGCGCCCTGGCGGCGGCGCGGGCGCGACGGATGCGGTCGGCCTTGGCCTGCTTGGCCAGCTTGCGCTTGAGAGCCTGGGCCTGCGCCTTCGCCTTGGCCAGCGCCTTGCGCTGGGCGGCCAGCTGGGCGGTCGTCGGGTTCTTCGACCCGGTCTTCGTGGCCGGCGGCGTGGTCGTCGCCGGAGGCGTCGAGTGGACGGGCGGCTTGGCCACTGGCGGTGCCACGGGCGCCGGGGCGGGCGTCGGGCCGCCGGCGAAGGCGACGGCCGGCGCGAGCAGGACGAGCACCAAGGCGAGCGGTGCAACGGGACGCCGGCGGGCGAGAAGCCTCATGGCCCCGTTCATCGGCACCCCGGGGTTCCGGGGCATCGCTCGGAAGGGTGAGAGCCTCCCCCGGAGAGGTTAGGCGCGCGCCGGCCCGCTCGGGCGGGCGGTCGACGACGCCGGCGTCTTGGCGCGCGACCGGCGCTTGCGCGGCGCGGGCTGCTTCGCCGTCTGGCCGGCGTCCGCCCCTTCGGCGGAGGCCGCCGTGACCTCGGCGCGGGTGCGGGTGCTCTTCGACCGGGTCGACTGGCGCTTCGCGGCCCCGCGGCTTGCCCTTCGCCGTGGCGACGGCGGGGTCGGGCTCCGGCGGTGGTGGGAGCGGCACGAGCCCGACGGCGCTGTCGTGCTCGGGAGGATGCTGGCCCGGGAGCCAGGCCGGCAGCACGGGAAGGGCGCCGCGAAGACGCCGAATGCGATGCGCGATCGCGTGCGGACGGCTGCGGAGCCACCCTACGGGGTTGGAGGCCCGCCTCCAGGCGAAGACGATGACGGCGGCCTCGACGAGGACGAACACCAGGATGAGAGCGGCCAGAGTGGGGCCGCTGATCGTGCGTCCGTGTGTGGCCACGGGGCCGACGGCCCGCGGGACCGGCGCGGCCGGAAGCGCGGCGCTACGGGTCGACAGCGCACCCGGCGTGGTGGCGGGCGTGGCGGAGACGACGCTGGCCGGGGCCTGGCGGCCGCCGTCGAGCAAGACGGGCGGCGGCGGCGCGGTCGAGTGGGACGGCGCCGTCCTCGTTGGCGTCACCGCCGGAGTCACCGTGGCAGGCGTGGTGGCAGGCGTGGTCGTGGTGACCGGGGGAGCGGTCTGCTTCGTCGCGCGCTGCTGGGCGGCGGCCCGCTGCGCCGCGGCCTGCTGGGCCGCGGCCTGCTGCTGAGCCACCTGCTGGGCATGATGGAGAGCCTCGGGCGGCGGAATCGGAGCCGGGCCCGCGAGGGCCACCGGCGAGAACGCCAGGGTTGCCAGCCCGGCGAGCAGCGTGAGCGTCGCGCGCACCTCGCCATGATTGCACCCCTCGCCCCGGGAGAAAACCAACCGGCTCACGCGGACGCCGCGAGCAGCGCCTCGCACTCGCGCAGGAACGCCGTGGCTCCGACGGAGCGGTAGAAGGCGAGCGGCTCCTGGAGCCGCCGGTCCGCCTCCGCCCGATGGCCCCGGATGACGAGCTGCTCGGCGTCGCGGAGGCGCGCCTCGGCCTCGTCCGGGCGCGCGCCGATCCGCTGCAGCCGGTCGGCTGCCAGGGCAAAGTCCTCCCCGATATAGGCGCGGACCGCGTCGGTCCACGCGCTCGGCCGGAGTGACCCGAGCACCTCCGCGAGCTCCCGTGAGAGGCCGAGGCGGCGCGCCGCCGACGCGAAGCTCGGCAGCGCGATGATGCCGAACTGCGGGTCGGCGCCGCTCCGCAGGCCGGCGAGGTATTCGCCGGCCAGACCGGCCGCCCGCTCGAGCTCGCCCGTGAGCGCAAGGACGTGCGCACAGGTGGGCAGGAGGAAATACACCACCTGCGGCTCGGCCGCCTCGCGGCCCATGGCCAGGCCCGTCTCGACGTCGGCCAGCGCGCCGGTGACGTCCCCGCGCGCGGCGCGGATCTCGGCCCGGACCGCGGCCACATAACAGGTGGCGTAGTGCGGTGAGCCCGCCTCGACGGTCGCCAGGAAGGAGTCCGCCCGGCCAACCGCCTCGTCCCACGCCCCCCGGCGGTAGTCGTGGTCCGGAAGGACGCCCTCGTACCAGCGCCGCTCCGCGGGGAGACCGAGCCGCTCCGCCACGCGCATCCCCTCGAGGCGCGCGGTGTAGCCGGCCTCCAGGCTCCCCAGCATCTGCTGGGCGACGGAGAGGCTGTTGTAGCTCCGCGAGAGCGTGCCGAGCGCCCCGGCGGCCTTCGCGATCTCGACGCTCTGCTCGAGCTCCCGGAGGGCTCGGGGATCGCCCATCTGCAGCCGCGCCATCCCGAGGATGGTGAGCGCCTCGCCCCGGCCGGCCTCCCAGCCGATCTGCTCCGCGACCTCGTAGCCGCGCTCGGCGAGCTCGATGGCCTCGACGTCCCTTCCGGCGAGATGCGCGCGCGAGCCCCGCTCCATCAGGGCCCCCGCGACGGCGCGGCCACGGGGCGCTCGCTCCAGGAGGGCCGCCGCGCGCTCGGCGTGCTCGTCGAAGAGATCCGGGCGGCCCCGCATCCAGAAGCTGCGGGCGAGCAGCATCTCGGCCTCCCCCGCCGTCTCGAGATCCCCGGCCGCCAGGAGGGCATCCCTCGCCTCCGTCAGGCGGTCGGGGTCGGCACCGGTCGAGACCCGGACAGGACAGGCCCGGCGGAGGAGCAGCTGTGCCCGCTCGAGGCCGTCCTCCGGGCGGAGTTGCAGAGCCGCGTCGTAGAACCGCGAGGCCGCGTCGACCGCGTACAGGGCCGCCGCGCGGTCGCCCGCGTCGCGAAGCGCGCGGCGGGCCGGTTCACGCAGCGGCGACGCGTCGAGCCCGGCGGCCTCGGCGAGCTCGAGCGCCTGGAGCCAGTGGTGGGCCAGCATCTCCGCCTGGTCTTCGGGCCGTGCCAGGGACTCGATCCAGGCCGCCGCCCGCCGATGTCTGTCCGAGCGCACGGCGCGCGGGATCTGGGCGTAGGCGACGTCGCCGATCAGGAGGTGACGGAAGGCGTACTCGCGCTCTCCGGCCACCGTCGAGCGCCTCGAGCGCTGGACGAACTCCTTGCGCTCGAGGGCGTGGAGCAGCTCCTCCGCCTGCTGCGTGCTCGTCCCGCCCACCGTGCTGACCGCCCCAAGCCAGAAGACCTTCCCGATGACGGCGGCGTCCTGGAGCAGCTGCTTCTCCGGCTCGGGCAGGCCGTCGAGGCGGGCGGCGATGATGCCCTGAACGGTCTCCGGCAGGGCCGGCACATCGCCCTGCTCGAGCAGGATCCGCGCGTACTGCTCGGCGAACAGCGGGTTGCCGCCGGCCCGGGCCAGGAGCGCGTCCAGCGTGCGGGCCTCGAGCAGCGGGCGCTCGAGCACCGATCGGACGATGCCCGCCGTGTCGTCGTCGGTGAGGGGGGCGAGCGAGATGGTGAGCGCGTTGAGCTTGCCTCCGCCCCATCCCGGCCGGCGCTCGAGCAGCTCCGGACGCGCGCTGGCCAGGACGAGCAGCGGCACGCCGCCGGCACGCTCGGGGAGCTCGTCGACGAAGTCCAGCAGCGCATCGTCGGCCCAGTGCAGATCCTCGAAGACGAGCACCACCGGCCGCTCCTCGGCCAGGGCCTCGAGAAACCGGTGCCACGCCCCGAACCCCTCCTCCGGCCTCGCCGCCCGGTCGTCGGTCACGCCGGCCAGGGGCGCGAGCTGGCCCTCGAGCCAGCGACCCTCGGTGGCGTCCGCCGCGACCTCGCCCACCGCGACGGGCGAGCTTCTCCTTCGCCTCCACCGGGGTGTCGCTCTCGAGGATCCCGGCCTGGGCCTTGACGATCTCGGCCAGGGCCCAGAACGTCACGCCCTCGCCGTAGGGCAGCGACCGGCCCTGCCGCCACGTGATCAGGTCCGGCTGCTGCTCGACGTACCGGAAGAGCTCGACGACGAGCCTGCTCTTTCCGATGCCGGGCACGCCGACGAGGGTGACCAGCTGGGTGGACCGCTCCTCACGCACGCGCGCGAGCGTCGAGACCAGCAGCTCGGTCTCACGCGCCCGGCCGACCAACGGGCCGAGCCCCATCGAGGCGTCGATGCCGAAGCGCGAGCGGGCCTCGAGCGCCTCCCAGGCTCCGACGGGCTCGCGCTTGCCCTTGGCCTCGACCGGAGCCGCCGGCCGGTAGTCGATCACGCCGACCGTGGCCCGCTGTGTCTGGTCGCCGACGAGCACGCCGTTCAGCGGCGCCGCGGCCTGGAGCCGCGCGGCGGTGTTGACGACGTCCCCCGCCGCCATGGCCTCGCCCTCGCCCGGCCGTGCGTCGAGCGACACCAGTGCCTCGCCCGTGTTCACGGCGATCCGGACCCGCAGCTCCTCGCCCTGCTCGGCCGCCCACTCCCGGATGGCGAGCGCCGCCCGGACGGCCCGCTCGGGGTCGTCCTCGTGGGCCACGGGGGCGCCGAAGAGGGCCATGACGGCGTCGCCGATGAACTTCTCCACCGTTCCGCCGAACCGCTCGAGCTCTGACCGCAGGTGAGCGTGGTACGGCGCGAGAAGGGCGCGCACGTCCTCGGGGTCCAGCCGCTCGGCGCGCGCCGTGAAGCCCACGAGGTCCGCGAAGAGGACCGTGACCACCTTGCGCTCCTCGCGCCGCGCGCCCGGCCTCGCCTCGGCCAGCGCGGCCCCGCAGAAGGGACAGAACGCGAAGTCTCCGGGGAGCTCCTTGCCGCAGGACGGGCACGTCATTCGACCGAGTCTAAGACGGCCCCCGAAGCCGTCGCAGCGACGTCTTCAGAGCCTCGTCGGTGTCGCGCCCGAAGCCGCCGTGCATCGGGTGGCCGCCGATCTCGAGAATGGCCGGGCCGTGGAAGCCGCGCTCGGCGAGGGCGTCGAGCAGCGCGGGTATGTCGATCGAGCCCTCGCCCACGGGGTAGTGGGCGTTGAGCGCCGGCAGGGGCGTGTCGGAGACGTGCACCACCGTCATGCGAGACGTCAGGTCGAGGAAGCCGTCCACCTCGGCCGGCGGGGTGTGGTTGAGGTCCCACACGAAGCCGAGCCCAGGCACGGCGTCGAGCGCCGCCCGGCAGGGGGCGGGCCCCACGTAGAGACCGAGTCGCGGCTCGTTGTGCTCCAGCCCGAGCTGGAGGCCGAGCGACCACGCCAGCTCGAGCGCGGCAGCGAGGTCGGACGCGAAGCGCCGCTCGAGCTCCCGCACGGTGGGCGGGTCGAAGGGCTCGGAGGGCGCGATGTGGAGGTGCGCCAGGCGCACGCCGAGCTCCGCCGCCGCGGGGAGCGACGCCCGGGCGGCCTCCAGTGGCGTGCGGCCGCGCCGCGTCCGCCCGTCGGGGCTGACCCTCGCCACGATCTCGAGGGTCAGCTCGAGCCCGGCTCGCCGGAGCCTGGCCGCCGCCGCCGGGAACGGCTCGCCGAGACGCTCAGCGTCGATGCCCTCGTCCCAGGCCACAAGCTGGAGGCACTCGAACCCGAGCCCCGCGGCGAAGGCGATCTCGTCCGCGAGCGGGCGCCAGTTGACGGGGAAGAGCCGCGCGTTCATGCCCGGGCGCAGCCCGTCCGCCCGGGCCTGCGCCGCTGTCTGGAAAGCTGCCATCGACCCGGAGGCCGAGGATACCCGTGCCGATGCCGCACCCGATCGCCAGCACCGAGACCTCCGTTCAGATCGCCGGGGACCGGCTGCGCTACCCGGTCGACGCCGAGGAGGGCGGGCGCCTCGCGGGCCTGTACTGGCGGTCGGCGCGGCGAGCGGCCCTCGGCCTGGTGGCGGTCCAGGGCGACCCGCTCGGCCCCGTGCGCCTGTCCCTGGTCTCGCGGCGCGGGCCGGCGCTCCTGTCCTTCGGCCGGGCGGAGGTCGCCACCGGCGACGGGAGCGTGGCGGTGGTCTTCCCGATCCTGGGCGGCCTCGCCGCGGCGGCGCGCGGCGGCGATCTCGTGCTTGGGATCGAGCGCAACGGGCACGACGCTCGGATCAGCGTGCGCGTCGAGGGCTACACACCGCGCTTCGCCCACCGGCGTGCGGCCACGCAGGTCGCGGCGCGCGCGTACGCCGCCGTCCAGCGTGTCGTCCACCGCCGGGTGACGACGCGCTTCCTGGCCGAGCTCACCCGGGACGAGGGATGAGTGGGCTCCTCGAGGGCCGGCGCATCGGCGTCGTCGGCGCCACCGGCTACATCGGGCGCCGCCTGATCCCGCACCTGCGCGACGCGGGTGCCCGCGTGCGGGCCGTCGTCCGCCGGCCGAACGACGATCTGGCCCGGGTCGAGGGGATCGACATCGTCCCCGGCGACGCCCTCGACCGGGCATCGCTCGTGCGGGCCTTCGACGGCCTCGACACCGTGTACTGGCTCGTCCACTCCCTGGCCTCGGGGCAGGACTATGCCGAGACCGACGCGACCGCGGCCGGCAACGCCGCTGCCGCGGCCGGGCGCGCGGGCGTGGGCCGCATCCTCTACCTCGGCGGGCTGGGCGAGGATCGGGCCGAGCTCTCCGAGCACCTGCGCAGCCGCCAGCAGACGGGACACATCCTGGCCGCCGGCGACGTTCCGGTGACGACCCTGCGGGCGGCCATGATCATCGGCTCGCAGAGCGCCTCGTTCCGCATGCTGCGCGACCTCGTGGCCCGGCTGCCGGCCATGGTCACGCCGCGCTGGGTGTGGACGCACACGCAGCCCATCGCGTACGCCGACGTGCGCCGGTACCTCATCGGCGCCGCTGCTGAGCCGGCGACGGCCGGGGACGCCTTCGACATCGGCGGCCCGGAGGTCCTGACCTGGAAGGAGATGATGGAGCGCACGGCCGACGTGATGGGCCGCCGGCGCCCGTTCGTCGTCCCGGTCCCCGTACTCACGCCACGCCTGTCGAGCTACTGGGTCGACCTCGTGACCGAGGTCGACACCCGCGTCGCGCGGCCGCTCATCGACGGCATGCGCAACGAGACGGTCGTGCGCGACGATCGGATCCTGGCCATCGTCCCCTTCGAGCGCATCGGGTTCGACGAGGCGGTTCGGCGCGCCCTGGAGGCTCCGCCGGTCGAGTACTAGGACGAGCGCGGCCGGCGCCGGTGATTGCGGCGCGGCGGCCAGTCCGGCCGGGCGCCGAAGGCCGGACCGCGACGGCGGCGGTTGCGCTCGAGCGCGGCCTGGATCCGGTCACGCACTTCGTCCGAGAGCTGGAGGACGAGGGCGCGGTCGTCGGCCGCGTCCGGCCCGTAGGAGGCGGTGTCGATCGGCTCCAGGAAGTCCAGCAGCCAGCGCGAGGGGAGGGGCACCAGGCCGAGCGGCCCGAGCAGCGGAAACGTGGGCGTGACCGGTGCGTACGGAATGTTCAGGGCGCGGGCCACGGGCCGGACGTCGGCGAGCATCGGATAGATCTCCTCCGAGCCCACGACGGCGACCGGCAGGATGGGCGCGCCGGTCAGCAGGGCGGTCCGGACGTAACCGCCGCGCGCGAAGCGCCGCAGGCGGTAGCGGTCGGACCACGGCTTCCCCAGACCCTCGGCGCCCTCGGGAAAGACCCCCACGAGCTCTCCCCGCTCGAGCAGGGTCCTGGCGTCTTCTGGACAGGCGAGCGTCTGCCCGGTCGCTCGAAGGGCCGGCCCGAGCACCGGCGCCCGCATGAGGCGGTCGAGGGCCAGGATGCGGACGTGGCGCTGGGCCGGGGCGTGACGCAGGACTGCGAGCTTGATCACGGCGCCGTCGAGCGGCAGCACACCGGCGTGGTTGGCCACGAGCAGGCCGGCTCCCGACGCGGGGATCCGCTCCACGCCCACGGCCTCGACGCGCCACCAGTGCCGGTACGCCAGGTCCGCCAGCGGGGCAAGCCGCTCGGTGAGATCGCGGTCGAACCCGAAGTCGTCCTCCTCCCATTCCCCATAGCGCCGGCGCCCGGCAACCTCGAGGCTCTCCTGCACCGCGGTGCGAGTGGCCTGCCAGAGGGACTCCCAGCGGCGGCGGTCGAACGGGTGGATGGCGAACGCCGCCTGCGCGGCCGCGCCCAGAAGAGCCGCGACCTCGAGCGGCAGCGACCGGCCCTGTCGCCGCACGAACTCCGCCACGTCGTCCGGCTCCGGCAACCGCCCGCTGGGGCTCGAGGCCTCGAGCTCGACGAGCAGCTCGTTCAGGCGCTCGTCCGGGGACGGTGCGGTGCTCATGCCGCCGGGCGCTCCGAGCCCCGCACGGCGAACAGCTCGGCGAAGGCCTGCTCGGTGCTCCGCGTGGGCGTCACGCCGAAGGCCTCGTGGAGGCGCGTCGTGTCCACCACCCGCCCGAAGCGCAGCAGGTCGCGGAGCTCGACCGGCATGTGCATCCGGCCGGCCGGTCCCAGCGCGCCGGCCGAGAGCGAGATGACCGGGCCCGGAACCGGAACCGACGAGCGCCACGCCCGCCGCAGGGCGCGGCGCAGGGTCACGGCGCCGTCGCCGGCGACGTTGTAGGTCCCGGCGGCCTCCGTCAAGGCGGCCTCGGCCACGACGTCGGCGGCGTCCGACTCGTGCAGGACCTGCAGGCGAGGGTTGTGGCCGGCGAACGTGGGGACCACGGGCAGGGTGAGGTAGCGGACGAGCGGGGTGTCGGCCGTCGGCCCGACGATGCTGGCCAGGCGCAGGGTGGCCGCCGTGCGGCCGGGCGCACGGACGGCGAAGTCTCCCACGAGGGCCTCGCACTCACGCAGGTCGCGCCGGTACCGGGTGTCCGGCCCACGCGGCACGTCCGTCTCCCGGAGCACCGCCGGCGCGTCCCGGCCGGATCCGTAGGCCGCGGTCCCCGAGCGCAGGACGACGCGGCGCACGCCGGCCTCATCGGCCGCGGCCATGAGGGCCGCCGTGCCGCCCACGTCGATGGCATGGGACAGGCGCGAGGGCACGCGCCCGCGCCCGGCGACCTGCGTGTGGACGATGACCTCGGGCTGAAGGACGGCCAGCAGCCGGCGGAGGTCAGGGCCTCGCAGATCGACCCGCCCGAAGCGCGCCGCTCGGAGGTCGGCGGCGGGCTCGTCGACGTCGACGCCGACGACGGTCTCCACCGCCGGCCGTACGGCCAGCCGCCGGGCGACCTGCGCCCCGAGCGTGCGCGCCACCCCGGTGACCAGGACGCGCACCGCGGTCATTCCCCTGGCTAGGCGGAGCTCGAGCTGCCGCCCGTGGAGCGGCGCCGCGCCGTCGACCCACTCGCCCGGCTCCGGCTCGACGCCGAGCGCGTGCCGGAGGACGACCGCGTTCCGCTCGCCCGCGTGGTGCGGCGGGAGGCCGGGGCCTTCGTGGTCTTGGCGGTCGATCCCGACGCCTTGGCAGTCGACCGCGACCGAGCCGTCGTGGCCCGTCGCGCGGTCGCGCGCGAGGCCGCCCCGTCGACACGCGACACGAGGGAGACGACTTCCCGGCGGAGCGCGGCAATGTCCTCGCGGAGGGCGTCGATGTGCGCCTTGGTGGCCGCTTCGGACACGGCCTTGTGCAGCTTCGCGCCGTCCTTCTTGGTCAGCTTCTTGGCCATGTTGCCGACTGTACCAGCCACCGGCGGCCGTCCGGACCAACCGGATACAGTCGGAGCCATGCCGATCCACCTTCGCGCTCAGCCGGGCGACTACGCCGAGGCCGTCCTCCTGCCCGGAGACCCCCTCCGCGCGCGCTACATCGCGGAGACCTTCTTCGAGGACGTCCGCGAGGTCAACGGCGAGCGCGGCATGCTCGGCTTCAGCGGCACGTACGAGGGGCGCCCGATCTCGGTGCAGGCCTCGGGCATGGGCTGCCCGTCCGCGGCGATCGTGGTCGAGGAGCTCGTGCAGCTGGGTGTCAAGCGCGTCGTCCGGGTCGGCACCTGCGGCGGGCTGCAGCCGGACATGGCCCTCGGCGACCTCGTGGTAGCCGTGGCCGCCACCGCGGCCGACGGCACCGTGAGCACCTATACGGGTGGCGAGCCGTACTCGCCCACCGCCGACTTCGAGGTCGTGCACGCCGCCGTCCACGAGGCCAAGCACCGGGGCCAGGCGGTGCGCGTGGGCTCCGTCGTCTCGAGCGACGTCTTCTACAACCCCGACACGGGCATCGCCCAGCGCTGGTCCGACCGGGGCATCCTGGCGGTGGAGATGGAGGCTGCGGTCCTGTTCACCGTGGCCGCGATGCGGCGGATCTCCGCCGGCTGCCTGCTCACGGTCTCCGACGTCGTGGTGGAGGGCGAGTTCGTGCGCATCTCCGACGAGGAGCTGCGGGCGGCGGTGGACCGCATGACCGAGCTCGGCATCCGCGCCGCCCTGGCCGAGAGCCGCGACGCGACCGCCGCGTGACCGCCCCCCTCTTCGTCGTCAACCCGGCCGCCGGGGGCGGCGCCGCGGGCCGGCGCTGGCCCGGCCTGGAGACGTACGCGCGCTCCCTCGGCCTGTCCCCGGACGTGGTGTTCACCGACGGCCCCGGCCACGCCACCGTGGTGGTGCGCGAGGCCCTGGCGGACGGTCGGCCGCTGATCGCCGTCGTGGGCGGAGACGGCACGGTCAACGAGGGCGTGAACGGGTTCTTCGACGACCACGGCACGCCGACGAGCCCCGAGACCGAGCTGGCCATCGTCGGTGTGGGTACCGGCCGCGACACCATCCGCACCTACGGGATCCCCAAGCGCCCCGACGAAGCCCTGCGTCTGGTGGCGTCGGGGAAGACCCGCCAGGTCGACGTCGGCTGGGCCGAGTTCAGCTCGACCGACGGGGCAGCGGCGACGCGGGCCTTCATCAACGCCGGTTCGTGCGGCATGACCGGGCAGGTGGCCGAGCGCGCCACCCGCACGACGCGGCGCCTGGGCGGCACGGCAGCCTTCATGTGGGCCACGGTGACCACGTTCGTGGCCTGGAAGAACGTCCCCCTGGTGGTCGAGATCGACGACGAGCGACTCGATCTGGTGGGCAACAACGCCATCGTGGCCAACGGGCGCTTCCTCGGGGGCGGCATGCGCCTCTGCCCCGACGCCGAGCCGGACGACGGCCTGCTCGACGTCCTCGTGTGGGGCGACGTGACCAAGCTCGACCTGGTCCGCACGCTGCACAAGCTCTACCGCGGCACGCACGTCGACCACCCGAAGGCCACCATGCGGAAGGCCCGCCGGGTGTCGGTGCGCTCGCCGCAGCCCCTGCCCCTCGAGCTCGACGGCGAGCAGCCGGGGCAGGCGCCCGTGACCTTCACGGTCCTCCCCGGCTCCCTCCGCCTGCGCGCCCCGTGACCGCGCGCCTGCGCGGCTGGGCCCTCCCGGCTGCGGTGGTGCTCCTCTACTTCGACGTCCTCCTGGCCAACGCGCCGACGCTGGTCGGGCAGGACACGTGGTTCTCGCTCGTCTTCGGGCGGCAGATCGTCGACCACGGCCTGCCGTACCACGACACCTTCACCACGCTCACGGCGGGCCATTCCTGGGTGGACCAGCAGTGGCTCGCCCACGTGATCCTCTACGGCCTCGAGCGCCTCGGCGGCATCGCCCTCGTCGCCTTTGCCGGCGTCCTCCTGGTCACGCTCGCGTTCGCCCTGTCCCTGGCGGCGGCCCTGTGGCGGGGCGGTCCGCCGGTGCGGACTGGTCTGGTCGGTCTGGCGGCCATCTTCGTGGTCATCTCGAACACCACTCCGCGGGCGCAGTCGCTGGCCCAGCCGCTGTACGTGGGCCTGCTGTGGTTGCTGCTGGCCGACGTGCGCCGCCCCAGCAGGAACGTCTTCTGGAGCATCCCGCTCCTCGTGCTGTGGGCGAACCTGCACGGGAGCGTGATCGTGGGCGCGGGCCTCGTGCTCCTGCGAGCGCTCGTCGAGGCGGCGCCGTTCCTGCGTCGCCATGCCTCGCGGGCCGGGCTCGGGCGCCCGGCACTCCTGGCCGTGGGCGCCGTGGTGGCGCCGTTCGTCTCGCCCTACTCCCCGCACCTGTTCTCGTACTACCGCTCCACGGTCGGGAGCTCCGCGCTGTATGGCGCGGTGACCGAGTGGAAGGCGCCTGACTTCCGCACGCAGGCGCCGTTCTTCGTGCTGGCCTTCGTCACCGTGTGGCTCGCCGGCCGCCAGCGCCGTGTCCTGGCCCCCTTCGAGCAGCTCCTGCTGCTGGTCACCCTGCTCGCCGGGCTGCAGGCGCTGCGCAACGAGATCTGGTTCGCCTACCCGGCCATCGTCCTGCTGCCGGTGCTGGTGAACTCGGCCGTGCCCGAGCACCCGCTCAAGCCCCGGCTGGCGCGCTTGCTCGAGACCATCCCGTTGGCGGTGGCCCTGGTGGGGCTGGTGATCATCAGCGCGCGCTTCGCCGCGGACGGGTCCGACCGGATTGCCAAGCACTGGCCGGCCACCGCTGCCGCGAGGCTCGCGGACGAGGCCCGTCGGAACCCGGGCCTGCGGATCGTGTCCACCGAGCGCTACGCCGACTGGCTTCTCTGGCAGGAGCCGTCACTCGAGGGCAAGGTGGCCTTCGACATCCGGTTCGAGCTCCTCGGGTCGAAGGGCCTCGACAACGTGGCCCACTTCGAGTCCGTGGCCGGACCGGACTGGAACCGGCCCTTCGCGGCGGACGGCGCTGTGGTCTACGACCCGTCCGAGAACAAGGATCTCGACAAGGCCCTCCACGGCAACAAAGCTCTCTACCGGTCCCACACCCTCGCAATCGTCCTCAGACCGACGCCGGCCAGCCCCTGAGAGCGTCGGCGTGCCGGCTTAGCCGGCGCGTCGAAGCCACCAGCCAAGCCCCGCGAAGAGCGAAGGCATCGCTCCACCAACCGCAGGCCCCGAGGAAGAAGGGGGCGAACGGGGGAAACATGGTTTCCCCCGTTGCTAGTGGCGCGTCGGTCGCCGCCCCCGGCTTGACCCCAGATCCGGTGACCCCTGGGCGGCGACCTCCGCGTCCGTGATCCCATCCTGACCTTCATGGGTATGGGATCTGTCTTCGCCCGGTAAGACTTTGGTAAGGCCTTCGGGGTTAGCTGGTCGCCGTTGTCAGCCGCGAATGGTCACCGGCGTGCCTGCCGGCACCTCCTGTAGGAGCTGCGCGATGCGGGAATTGGCCAGGCGAACGCAGCCGTGCGACCACGCCTGGCCCACGGAGCTCGCTTCGTCGGTGCCGTGGATGGCGATCGGGCCGCCGCGCGTCCAGCCGCTGAGCGTGGGCGAGAAGGCGGAGAGCCCGAGTGCGCCAGGGCCATAGGGGCCGCCGGCCCGCGGCGTGAACAGCCGCTCGACCACGTAGAAGGATCCGAGTGGCGTCGGCGTCCCCGCCTCGCCGACCCCGGCCACGATCCGCCGGACCACGCGGCCGTTGCGCTCGAGCACGAGCCGCCGGGCCGCGCGGTCCACCACGATGCGCGTGTCCACCACGTACGGCCGAACGGCGGCGGCGCGGATCCAGCCGGACGCGCCGTTCGGGCGCACCGGCAGGAGGACGCGGTACCAGGCGGCGCGGCACTCCCGGTCCAGGACGCGGGCGCGCACCAGGAACACGGACGTCACGCCCTCCGGCGTGCGGCCCCCGAGGTGGCGGATCCGAGGCGCCGAGGAAGAGGGCGCGGTGAGCGCATCCACACCCGCCGCCCCGGCTTCGACGGCGAGGGAACGGGCCTGGTCGCCCACCCGCTCCACCGTCCCGGGCCGGCAGGAAGGCGCTGCGACGTCCCGTTGGCCATGCCCGAGCCCGAGGAGGGCGAGGAGCATCAGGAGGATCGCGACCATCGAACGGAAGTGTGAATCAGACCGGTGTTCGGCGGTACTCGGCCGAGAAGCGGCGGATGTCGGGCTCGACGGCATCGGAGCGGTCCTCGAAGACCGCCACCTGCAGGCCGGCCTGCTCGAGCACCCCCAGCTCGGCCACGGAGAGGGGCCACGGCGGGCCGTCCGCAAGGGCCAGAGGCACGCCGTCCCCTCGCCCCATGGCGAAGAGCAGCAGCGAGCCACCGGGCGCCACCAGGGTGGCCACGGCGCGCAGCGCCGCTTCCCGCCGGCTGAGGGGCAGCGCCTGAACGGTGTAGGCCTCGAGCACCACCTCGAACCGGCCGACCAGCGACGCGGGCAGGGCGAACAGGTCCGCCGTCACCCACTCGACGGCGGCGTCGGGGAAGCGGCGGCGGCACCACTCGACCGCGGTCGGCGAGACATCGAAGGCGGTGACCACGAAGCCGAGATCCGCCAGGTAGACAGCGTCGTCGCCGAGCCCGCAGCCCACGACCACGGCCGTGCGCCCCTCCGCCGGCAGCCCGTGCCGGTCCCGGAAGGCCACCAGGTTCGGGTTGGGCATGCGGTCGCTCCAGGGGATGCGGTCCTCGCGATACCCGGCTGCGGCGTAGAGCCGCTCGAACCACCCCACGGCGTCGCCCCGCTCGACGGCCTCGAGGGCCAGGCGCTTGACGTCGCGCCGCGTGTCGCGCGAGACGTCGCTCATGGACTTCGGAGAGTCGGGTAGACCCGCTCGGCATGGACGAACGACGACACGACGGCGGCGCGCATCTGCGCCATGGTCGCACGTCCTCTACTAGGGTCAACGCGATGCGCAGGCCCGATCGCCACCCCGCCCGGGGGCGCATCCCGCCGCTCGACGGCCTGCGTGGATTCGCCGCCCTCGTGGTCATCGTCTACCACGTCGTGCACACCACCGCCCCCGGCCTGCTGACGCTGAACGCCCCGCACGTCATCGCCTACCCGCTGAACGACCTGGGCACGAACGCCGTGATGACGTTCTTCGTCCTCTCCGGCTTCCTCATCTCGCTGCCGTTCGTCGGCTGGCTCCTGGGCGTGGCCGGACCCGTTGACCCCTGGCGTTACGTGCGCAGCCGCGTTTTGCGCATCTATCCCGCCTGGCTGCTCGTCATCACGGTGGTGGCCGCGCTCTCCGCCGGCTGGGTCTTCGAGGACCCCGGGCGCCTCGCTCTCCTGTGGACGCTGCAGCAGAACTACGACCCGCACCTCCTGCGCAAGATCGTCCCGCCGGGGTGGTCGCTGGTCATCGAGGTCAGCTTCTACGCCGCCCTCCCCCTCATCGCCTTCGCGGCGGCACCGCTGGTGCGCCGGCTCGGCTTCGCCGGCCGTGCCGTCGCCGTCGCCGTCGGCGGCCTCGCCCTGGCCGCGGCCTCGATCGCCTTCCAGTGGTGGTGGATCTACGACGGGCAGGTCCCACGCCCCGACCTGCGGCCCCCGACGTTCTCGCTCCTGGCCTGGGGCGACACCTTCGCCTTCGGCATCGTGGCCGCCTGCGCCTACCTCGTCCTGCACCACCGCGGCCGGCGGCCGTGGTGGTGGGTCCTCCCGCTGGCGGGGGTCGGGATCGGCGTCGCCGGCCTCGAGTGGTACCCGATCTATCGACACCAGTGGGCGGCGATCGCGGCCGCCCTGGTCGTGCTCGGCCTGGCCACGGCGCCCTCGGCCCCGGTCGCGCGCGTGTTCAACGTACGCCCGCTGCGGGAGGTCGGGCGGCTGTCGTACGGCGTCTACCTGTGGCACCTCCCGCTCCTGTACGCGGGTGTCACGCTCGGGATCGTCGACCATGGGCACGTGATCCAGACCATCCCCGTGCTCCTGGTCATCACCGCCCTGGCGCTGGTGTGCGCCGAGATCAGCTGGCGGCTGGTGGAGCAGCCTCTGCTCCGCGTGGCGCACTCCTCGCGCGGCCGCGGCAAGCAGACGGCCGCGGCTGCTCCGGCCCGTGCCTGACCGGCGGCGCGCGGACGGCCTTCCGTTCGTCCTGCACGGCCGGGCGCGGTTCCACGAGACGGATGCCATGGGCGTGGTCCACCACGCCTCCTACCTGCGATACCTGGAGGACGGGCGCGTCGAGTACCTGCGGGCGTTGGGGCAGCCGTACGACGCCATCCGGGCCGGCGGCGTGGACTTCGCCGTCGTGGGCGTGCACGTGACCTACCACGCGCCCCTGCGCTTCGACGACCGGTTCACCGTGGGCGTCGGCCTGCTCGAGGCCCGGCGCGCCAGCTTTCGGGTGGAGTACGTGGTCGAGCGGGAGGACGGGCTGCTGATCCTCAGCGGGACGACGAGCCACGCGGTGCTCGACGCGAGCACCGGCCGGCCACGCCGCGTGCCCGCATGGCTCACCGAGGCGCCCACTATCCTGCCGCGGTGACCGAGCCGTTTCCCCTGGCCCTGACGTACGACGACGTCCTGCTCGCGCCGCAGCGCTCGAGCGTCGCCTCGCGCGGCGACGTCGACACGAGCGGCCGCTTCACCCGCGCGCTCTCGCTGGCGGCGCCGATCGTGGCCGCCAACATGGAGACGGTGTGCGAGGACCGCGATGGCCATCGCCATGGCGCGGGCCGGCGGCATCGGCGTCATCCACCGCTTCCTGCCGATCGACCGCCAGGTGGCCGAGGTGCGAGCGCGTCAAGCGGGCCGAGAGCTACGTCATCGACCACCCGTGGACCATCGCGCCGCACGGCCACGATCGCGCGAGGCACGGCGAGTGATGGACGCGCACGGCGTCGAGCGGCCTCCTGCTCGTCGACGCCGACGGGCGGCTGCTGCGGCCTCCTCACGCACCGCGACCTGGTCGCGGCCGCGCGGTGACGACGAGGCCGCGGCCGCGTACGCCACGCCCAGCGACGCGCCTCGTCACGGCGCCGCGCCGGCGATCGATCTGGCCGAGGCGCGCGCGGCTGCTGCTCGGCCAGCGCGTCGAGAAGCTGCCGCTGGTCGACGGCGACGGGCCGGCTGCGCGGGCCTCATCACGCTGCGCGACATCGACGCCCTGCAGGAGCGCCCCGATGCCTCGAAGGACGGCCGCGGCCGGCTGCTGGTGGCGCGCCGCCGTCGGTGTGCGCGGCGACTACCTCGAGCGCGCACGGGCGCTGGTCGAGGCCGGCTGCGACGTGCTCGTCCTCGACATCGCGCACGGCCACGCCGAGCACGCCCTCGCCGCGCTCGAGGCGCCTGCGCGCGACGCTCGGCGCCGAGGTCCAGCTGGTGGCCGGCAACGTGGCCACCGCCGAGGGTGCCGACGACCTGTGCGAGGCCGGCGCCGACGCCGTCAAGGTCGGCGTCGGCCCGGGCAGCGCCTGCACGACCCGCATCGTGGCCGGCGTCGGCGTCCCGCAGCTCACCGCGGTGCTCGACTGCGCGCGGGCGGCGGCCGCGCACGGCGTGCCGGTCATCGCCGACGGCGGCATCCGCGCCGCCGGCGACGTGGCCAAGGCCCTCGCGGCCGGCGCCGCGACGGTCATGGTCGGCAACCTGCTGGCCGGCACCGACGAGAGCCCGGGGACGGTCGTCACGCGCGACGGCGCGCCGCTACAAGGTCTACCGCGGCATGGCGTCGGCCGAGGCCGCCGCCCAGCGCCGGGCCGACAGCGAGGGCGTCGCCCTCACGCAGGCCGTGCCCGGAGGGCGTCGAGGCGGTCGTGCCGTACCGCGGCGAGGCGGCGGCCATCGTGGGCGAGCTCGTCGGCGGGCTGCGCTCGGCCATGAGCTACTCGAACGCGCGCACGATCCCGGAGTTCCACGAGCGGGCACGGTTCGTGCGCATCACCACGGCCGGCCTGATCGAGTCCCGCCCGCACGACGTGACGCTGTGACCGTCGCCGCCGGCCGGGTGGCGTGGCTGGCCCGCTGGCCGGTGAAGTCGGTCGGCGGCGAGCCCCTGCGCCGCGCCCGGCTGGACGGCCACGGGCTGGCGGGCGACCGCCTCTTCGCCCTCATCGACGACCGCCGGTCGCACCTGGCCCGGCCGTACCTCACGGCGCGCGAAGCTCCGAGGATGCTGCGCTGGCGCGCCGCCTACCCCGGCGCACCGGACGACGACCTCGTGGACGGTCAGGAGCCGGGGGCCACGGTGATCGGCCCCGACGGGAGGGTGTGGACGACCGACGACGACGGCCTGGCCGGAGCGCTGGCGGACGATCTCGGCTTCGCGGTGACGATCCGCCGCGAGCCCGGCCAGCAGGATCTCCGCGACAGCATCCTGCTCACGGTCGAGTCCTCCCTCGCCGCGCTGGGTGACGAGCTGGGCGGCCGGCTCGACCATCGCCGGTTCCGCCCGAACCTCCACCTCGAGCTCGACAGCGCCCCGTTCGCCGAGGAGGGCTGGGAGGGCGGGCGCCTGCTCCTCGAGGGTGGCGTGGTCCTGCGCCTGCTCCACCCGTGCGAGCGCTGTGCCATCCCGACGCTCGATCCCGAGACGGCCGACCGTCGGCCGGAGCTCCTGCGCCACATCACGGTGCGTCACGACGGGCTGTTCGGCCTCAACGCCCGCGTGGAGACCGGCGGCCTGGTGACCCTCGGCGAGGCGGTCAGGGTCGAGGCGGCCTAGGGAGCCGCTCACCAGGTCCGGCCGCCGTCGCTCGAGGCATGGAGCTGCCCGTCGTCGCCGACGGCGAAGAACACCGAGCCGTTGCGCGGATCCGCCGCCAGGAGCTTGGCCGAGAACTTGGTGCTGTGCCACGTGCGGCCGTAGTCGTCGGACCACCGCACGCGGGGCGTGGCCACGATCACGCGCCCCGGGCTGGCCGGCGAGGTCGTGACCGCCCAGGCGCCGGCGCCCGCAGCCGGGAGGTGGCGCCAGTGGATCCCGCCGTCGACGGACCGCCACAGGCCCGCGGCGGCGCAGGCGGCGAAGAGCGTGTCGGCCCGCCCAGGCACGGAGGCCGCCGCGAGGTCGCGCACGATCTGCGGCAGGCCGATCGTCGGGCGCGGATACCAGCTGCGGGCGGAGTCCACCGACACGTACAGGCGCGACGGGGCCGACTCCACGTAGGCGTAGAGCTTGCCGAACGGGACCCAGGTGAGGATGCTGGCGTAGCCGCCGCCGAACGGGGCGCGCTGCGGGCGCAGGACGTGGTCGTAGGAGAGGTTCCCGCGTTGGAACAGGCGCCCGCGGCTGACGATGGTGGAGCCCTCGGTGAAGGCCGCCGACACGGCCCGGTAGACGGGCGCCGGGGTGGGCTGCCAGCTCGAGCCGGCGTCGAGCGAGCGGAAGACGCCCTCGGGGCCACCCACGAGCAGCGTCCCGCGCGCGTCGAAGGACTGGATGAGGAAGCTCGGAGCGCTGACCTGCGGCGGCAGGGCCCGCGGCGCCGATGGGCCCGCCCGGCAGCCGGCCGCTAGGAGCCCGACGCCGGCGAGGAGGGCGAGCCCGGCGGCGCGAGCACGCCCGCGGCCACGTGGCGGCCGGCAATCTCGCGCTGGATCTCGGACGTGCCCTCCACGATCTGCAGCACCTTGGCGTCTCGCATCCATCGCTCGACCGGATGATCGCGCATCAACCCGGCTCCTCCCAGCACCTCCACGGCCTCGGTGGTCACCCGCATGGCGGCGTCGGCGGCGAATGCCTTGGCCCACGCGCCCGCCAGCCCCGCCTCGAGCCCGGCGTCGAGCAGCGCGCACGCGCGCCACACCAGGAGGCGGGAGGCCTCCACCAGGGCGCCCATGTCGGCCAGCATGAAGGCCACCGCCTGCAGCCGCGGCCAGCGGGCGGCCGAAGGCCTCGCGCTCGCGGGCGTAGCCGGCGGCGTGCTCGTAGGCCGCCCGGGCGACGCCGACGGCGCTGGCCGCCACCTGCGGCCGGGAGCGCTCGAAGAAGGCGAGGGCGAGTGGGAACCCACCGCCCGCGCCGCCGAGCACGTCCTCCTCGGGAACGCGCACGCCGTCGAGGTGGATCGAGCCCGTGTGCGAGGCCCGCAGCCCCATGGGGCGTGACCGGGCGCCCGGCAACAGGCCCGGGGAGCGGGCGTCCACGACGAACGCGGTGATGCCGGCCGCGCCCTGCCCCGGGTCGAGGGTGGCGAAGATGACGTAGAGGTCGGCCACCCCGCCGTTCGTGATGTAGGCCTTCTCCCCGTGGAGGACGTAGTGGTCGCCCTCGCGCCGGGCGTGCGTGCGCATCGCCGCCAGGTCGGAGCCCGCGCCCGGCTCGCTGAAGGCGACGGCCCCGAGCGTGCCCGGCCTCGCCAGGCGCGTGAGGTGGCGCTGCTTCTGCTCCTCGGTTCCCGCGATGACGATCGGCGCCGGCGCACAGGCCGGCGCCTCCGAGCGCCGCCGCAATTCCGACGTCGCCCCAGGCGAGCTCCTCGGCCACGATCGCGCTGGTCACGGCGTCGAGGCCGCCGCCGCCGTACTCGGACGGGATGGCGTAGGCGGTGAGACCCAGCTCCGCCGCCCGGGTGACGAGTGCAGGCGGGAACTCGCCGGTCTCGTCGGCCTCCGCGGCGATGGGCCGCAGCTCGCGCTCGGCGAACGTGTGCGCCAGGTCGCGGAGGGCGGCCTGCTCTGGGCTGAGCGACAGGTCGATCACGCAGGCACCCGAAGGCGTCTCGGAAGGCAATTGCACGCGTGTCGGCGGTGCAATTGCACCGCAGGCGACTGGAGAGCCGCCAGGCCAAGCGTCGGTGCCATGTCCCGCCGATCGCCGGTCCCGGTGTCGCCCCTGATGGTCACGAAAGGCAATTGCACGCGTGTCGGCGGTGCAATTGCACCGCAGGCAACTGGCGGGCCGCCAGGCCGAGCGTCCGTGTCAGCACGCCGGCCGGCATCCCGATTCCAGACGGCCGCGGTCAGAACGTGAACAGCTCGATCCCACCGGACACGTTCAGCTCGGCGCCGGTGATGTAGGCGGCGAGGTCCGAGCACAGGAACGCGATGGCGTTGGCCACGTCCTGCGGCTCGCCCGGACGGCGGAACACCGTGCGCCGGGCCATGCGCTCGTTCATGTCCGGGTTGCCGAAGGAGAAGGCCTCGGTGCCGATGATGCCCGGCACGATGGCGTTGGCGGTGATCCCGTGGCGGCCGCCCTCCAGGGCGAGCGTCTTGGTCAGGCCGAGGAGGCCGGCCTTCGTCGTCGCGTAGCTGGCCTGGCCGAAGCCGCCCAGGGTGCCGGCCACGGAGGCCATGTTGACGATCCGGCCGAAGCCGCGCTCGCGCATGTACGGCCACACCGCCTGGGCGCAGTTGAAGGCTCCGGTCAGGTTGACCTCGAGATCACGCGCCCACAGGTCCGGGCGACTGCTGCTCGAGCTGCCCGACGTGGTCGAGGGTGCCGGCGTTGTTGACCAGGATGTCCACCGACCCGAGCTCCTCGACCACGCGGCGCACCGCCTCGGCCACGGCCTCGCGATCGGTGACGTCGAGCTGGACGGCGGCTGCCCGGCGCCCGAGCGCCTGGATCTCGGCCGCGGTGCGCTCCGTGTAGACGAGGTCCTGCGCCCGGGCCACCTGGGCGAGGGGGCCGTAGCGCTCGGCGGTCTCCGTCGAGGGATCGGACTCGACCAGGATGTCTGCCACGACCACGTCGGCCCCGGCCCGGGCCAGCGTCAGCGCATCGGCCCGCCCGAGCCCCCGCGACCCGCCCGTGACCAGGGCCACGCGGCCGCCGAGGTCGATCGCCAGGCCCTGCGGTCATCCACGCGGGAGCAGGATCTCGCGCGCGATGACCAGGCGCTGGATCTGGGAGGTGCCCTCGTAGATCTGGTAGATCTTGGCGTCCCGCATGAGCTTCTCGACCGGGTACTCCTTCGTGTACCCGTAGCCGCCGAAGATCTGCACCGCGTCCGTGGTCACGCGCATGACCATGTCCGCGGCGTAGCGCTTCGCGTGCGACGACTGGAGGGTGGCCCGCAGGCCCTGGTCGAGCATCCAGGCCGACTGCCAGGTGAGCAGGCGCGCGGCCTCGATCTCGGTGGCCATGTCGGCGATCATGAAGTTCACGCCCTGGTGCATGCCGATCGGGACGCCGAAGGTCACGCGCGTCTTGGCGTACTCGCAGGCGTGCTCGAACGCCGCCCGCGCCACCCCGACGGCGCCGGCGGCCGTGCCCGGCCGCGTGTGGTCGAGGGTCTGCATGGCGATGCGGAACCCCTCGCCCTCCTCGCCGAGCCGGTTCGCCGCGGGCACGACGCACGTCCTCGAAGACCACGCCGGCCGTGTCGGAGGCGCGCTGCCCCAGCTTGTCGAGGTGGCGCTCGACCCGCAGGCCGGGCGTGTCGGCCTCGACGACGAAGGCGCTGATGCCCCGGTGACCCTGGCTGCGGTCGGTGACCGCGAAGATGGTGAAGAACGACGCGTGGTTCGCGTTCGTGATGAACATCTTCGAGCCGTTGAGGACGTACTCGTCGCCGCGCCGCTCCGCCGTCGTCCGCATCGAGGCCACGTCGGACCCGGCCTCCGGCTCCGTCAGGGCGAACGAGGCCAGCGCCGGCGACTCCACCACCCGCCCCAGGTAGCGGCGCTTCTGCTCGTCGGAGCCGGCCACCAGGATCGGGCCGATGCCGAGGCCGTTGACGATGATCGAGGTCGAGATGCCGGAGCAGCCCCACGCAGAGCTCCTCGCCGATGAGCACGCCGTCGATGACCGGGAGCCCGAGGCCGCCGTACTCCTCGGGCACGTGCACGTTCATGAGCCCGAGCTCGTGGGCCTTGGCGATGATCCCGGCGGGGAAGGTGGCGTCGCGGTCGAAGGCCGCCTCGTGCGGGCGGATCTCCTGCTCGGCGAACTCGTGGGCCAGCGCGCGCAGCGCCCGCTGCTCCTCGGTCAGGCCGAACGAGAGGCCCTCGCCCACGCCCCCCGACGGGCGGTGCTCCGTGGCGGCCATCAGAGGAAGATGGACTGCAGGCGCATGGCCAGGCCCATGTCGCCCTTCACCTTCAGCTTGCCGGTCATGAAGGCCATCTGCGGGTTGAGCTTCCCGTTGACCATCGACAGGAAGTCCTTGTCGGACGCGCTCACGGTGATGTTCGGATCGGAGGCCTGGCCGGGCGCGACCGTGCACGTCCCGCCGCTGATGTCGGCGTGCCACTGCCCGCCCCCGTCCCCGCCCACGTCGAACTGGTAGACCGCCTCCAGCCCGGCCGCCTTGTCGGGCTTGAAGTGCGATGGAAGCTCCTCGAAGAACGCCTGCACGCTGTCCGGCACGCCGCCTCCCGGGGACCGATTGATTGGTCAGTCAACCGCACTGTAGGCGCGGGCCGCGAACGAGACAAGGATCGGCTCAGGCGACAGCCGGGGCGGTGGCGACGGCGATCAGCGTCGTGTCCGGCCCGGTGAAGGGGCCGCCGTCGAAGTCCCCGTACCAGCTGACGGTGGAGAACCCGGCGCCGGCCAGGAAGGCCGCGATCTCGGTGGCGGTGTACGTCCTCGTGCAGAACGAGCGCGACGACGACGTCCCGTCGGGCCGCAGGTAGTGGTGCACCTCGTCCACCGTCCCCGTGACGGGGTCGAAGCGGCGGTGCTGCAGCACGCGACCGCCGTCGGGCAGGTCGTCCCACGTGCGCTCGCGGAGCAGGCGGGCCAGCCGGTCGCGGTGCATCGTCTGGATGACCAGCCGTCCGCCCGGCCGCAGCACCCGCCGGAACTCGCGCACGGCCCGGCGGTCCTCGGCGTCGCCCGCGTAGCCGAGCGACGTGAACAGGTTGAGGACGACGTCGAAGGTTCCGTCCTCGTAGGGGAGCTCGCGGAAGTCGCCCTGGCGGAAGCGGGGCCATTCGCCCTCGCCGGCGCGGCGCCGGGCCTCGGCCAGCTGCACCTCGGAGAGGTCGATCCCGTCCACGCGGTACCCCTCCCAGGCGAGCACGACGGCATGCCGGCCGAACCCACAGGGCGCGTCGAGGATGGCAGCGCCGGGCTCGGCCCCGGCCAGGCGCACGGCGCCCAGGGCCTCCGACCGGGAGGTGTCGTCGGGCTTGATGGGCCCGTACGTGGCGAGGTAGTCCTCGTCGAAGAACGTCGTCCACCACGGCTGCGCCACGCCCTCGGGCATCGCCGCAGACGGTAGCGTTCCGGCCATGGCCACCACCAGCACGCCCGCGTCCCTCCCCTGGACCGGCGACGAGGAGGCCGACCGCCTCCTGGCCGCCGACCCGATGGCGCTCCTCATCGGCTTCGTCCTCGACCAGCAGGTCCCCGTGCCGAAGGCCTTCTCCGGCCCCCTCGTGCTCCAGCGACGCGTCGGCACCATCGACGCCGGCCGCCTGGCGACCATGGACCCGGCCCAGCTCGAGGCGGCCATGCGCGAGCGCCCCGCCGTCCACCGCTTCCCGGGCACGATGGGTCAGCGAATCCAGGCCCTGGCGGCGTACGTGAGCGAGCACTACGGCGGCGACGCCGCCCGGGTGTGGACCGAGGCCACCAGCGGCGAGGACCTCAAGGCCCGCCTGGCCGCCCTGCCGGGCATCGGCGACATGAAGGTGCGCGCCCTGCTCTCGCTCCTGTACCACCAGTACGGCGTGCGCCCGCCAGGCATGAAGGACGTCATCCCCTCCCACCCCACGCTGGGCGAGGTCACGACGCCCGAGGAGCTCGTCTCCTACCAGGCGGCGAAGCGCGCGTACAAGGCCCGGCTTCGGGCCGAGCAGGGATCGAGCCCGGCGCCATGAGCGCCAGACCGAGACGTCGTTCAACCTCGACCTGAGCGACGAGCACCGGGCGATCCAGGAGACCGTCCGCCAGTTCGTGGACGAGCGCGTCCTGCCGAACGCCATCGAGAACGACATCAACCATCACCTCGACCTCGGAGTCATCGAGGGGATGGCCGAGCTCGGGCTGCTGGGCGCCCCGATCCCCACCGAGTACGGCGGCGCCGGCCTCGACTTCGTCTCCGAGGCCCTCATCTGCGAGGAGATCGAGCGCGGCGAGGCCGCCTTCCGGACGCTCATCTCCGTCCACGTGGGCCTGAACTCGCTCTCGCTCCTGCGCTACGCCGACGAGGAGCAGAAGCAGCGCTTCCTCGTCCCGCAGGCCCGGGGCGAGAAGCTCGGCTGCTTCGGCCTGACCGAGCCCGCCGCGGGGTCCGACGTGGCCGCCATGCGCACCACGGCGGTGCGCAGCGACGGCGGCTACGTGCTCAACGGGCAGAAGAACTGGATCTCCTACGCCGTCGAGGCCGACCACGCCCTGGTCTTCGCCAAGACCGACCCGGGCGGCCGGCACGGCGCCATCACCGCCTTCATCGTCGAGAAGGGCACCCCCGGCGTGCGGGCCAACCACATCGAGCACAAGCTCGGCGTGTGGGCCGGCTCGACCGGGGAGCTGTGGTTCGAGAACGCCGAGATCCCGGCGGAGAACCGGATCGGCGAGGAGGGCGAGGGCTTCAAGATCGCCATGCACTCCCTCGACCACGGGCGCTTCACCGTGGCCGCCGGCGCGGTGGGCGTCATCCGCGCCTGCCTCGAGCTCTCCACCGCCTACGCCAACCAGCGCGAGACCTTCGGCAAGCCGATCGCCGAGTACCAGATGGTCCAGGACATGGTCGCCGAGATGGTGATCATGTACGAGACGTCGCGGCTGCTCGTGCTCCAGGCGGCGCACGGCAAGAACAAGGGCGTGCGCAACACCCGCGAGACGTCGCTGGCCAAGGTCGTGGCCACCGAGAACGCCTTCAAGGCGGCCGACCTCGCCATCCAGATCCACGGCGCCTACGGCTACGCCGCCGAGTACGGGGTCGAGCGCCACCTGCGCAACAGCCGGGCGCCCCGCGATCTACGAGGGCACCACCCAGATCCACCGCATGATGCTGGCCGAGCACGCCCTCGGCCGGCGCAAAATGAACGGTTAGCAAGGCCGCCGCATGGCGACGCGCACACCGTCGTCGTGCATGACCCGGAAGCCGAGCCGCTCGTAGAGGCGGCGCGCAGGGTTGTCTCCGAAGACATGCAGCGAGACGGCGCGCCCCCGCGCCGCCGCGCGGGCGACGACGCCGCTCACGAGGGCCGTGCCCAGCCCGCGCCGCTGCCAGGCCGGCATGAGCTCGATGCGGGCCAGGTACACCTCGGCTCCCTCGTCGCGCACCTGCAGGCAGCCGACGGGCTCGCCGGCCACCTCGACCACGTCGGTGCCGCCCGACCGCAGCCAGCGGGCGAAGCGCCGGCGCTGGTCGGGCTCGTTCCAGCCCCACACCGCAGACACGTAGCTCCCCACCGCCGCGCGGTGGAGCTCGTACAGGAACGCCTGGTCGGCGCGCGTGGCCGGACGCAGGCGGAAGACGGGGTGGGCGTCGACGGGCATGCGACCGGGTCGATCATCCCCGGTCGGCAGGGACCGCTACCCGGGCAGGTGGACCCGGCCGAGGCCGCGCGCCACGTCCACTGCCAGGTGGACGGGCCAGGTGGCGAGCTCGACCGGCGCTCCACCGTGGGGCGCGCCGTGGGCGAACACCGGGTGGTCGCTCTCCCAGAACGCCACCGTCTTGCCCCGCCAGCGGTTCGGGATCACGAGCCTGAAGCGGCCCGAGGCGTCCGGCCACGTGGCCGCCAGCGGATGCACCGGGCGGTTCCCGTCGGCCAGCCCGACGCGGATCCCCTGATAGACGGCGCCGGAGACCGTGTGCGGACGCGGTAGGGAGGGAACGCTCGCGGCGCCGGCCGGCAGACGGAGGTTCATGGTGGCGCTGCGCAGGCGCGAGAAGGCGACGTTCGTCCCGAAGGGGAACGCGTAGCTGCGCTGCCCGTGGGCGACCTGCACGCTGAACTGCACCTTCGGCGCGGTCGAGACCTGATCCGAGGCGGTGAAGAAGGACGTGTAGCGGCCCTTGGAGTCGCTGGGGTCGGACAGCGTCCAGAAGTTGCGGTCGAGCGTGCGGGTGCTGACCACGGCGCCGAACACCGGCTTGCCGGCGGCGTTGACGATGCGGCCCGACAGCTCGTACGTGTAGAGGCTCACCGGGGCCGGCGCGCCGTGCCCGAGGGTGAGCCGGCCCGCGACCACGATGCCGTGCGGCCCGCGCTTGACCGAGAGCCCCGAGACGGCGTAGCCCACGTCGATCTCGCCCGCGATCCCGAGCACGGCCCGGCGGCCTCCAGCCGGGAGCGCGTGGCCGCCCGCGGTGGCCCGGTCGGCGTTGATCACGCGGACGACGTGGCGGGCCGGCACGGTGTTGTCGGCCGGGTACGTGAACGAACCGCCGGCTGCGGTCGCGCCCGGCAGGCGGTAGCCGTCTACCTGCAGGACCGCCCCGCCCACCGGCCGGCCGTGCCAGCGCAGGGTCCCGTGCACGGCCTGCTCGTTCTGCGAGTCGGCGTTCCAGGGCTGGACGGCGATGGCGCCCCCGACCACGGCGACCGCGGCGCTGCGCCGTCCGCCGGGTCCGGCGGCCGCCGCCACGGTCCCGATCCGGGCCTTCGGCGCCGTGGCGATGGTCGGCGGTCCGCCGGCGGCGAGCCGTGCCTGCCCCCCGAGGTTGCCTGGAGGCGGCGACTGGGTCTGGTTGGCGCCGAGGGCGAAGACCTGGAGCTCGGAGGCGGTGCCGCCGTTGGACGACGTCGGCGTCCCGCCCACGGTCAGGGCCAGGTACTCCTTGCCGTTCACGGCGTAGATGGACGGGGCCGCGGCGATCTGATGGCCCGTCTGGAAGTGCCACAGCAGCGTGCCGTCGCGCGTGTCGAAGGCTCGGAGGACCCCGTCGCCGTCACCGGCGAAGGAGAGGCCGCTGGCCGTGGTGGTGACGCCCCCGCGCTCGGGCTCGGGGGTGGTCCGTTTCCACACCACGCGCCCCGTGGCCACGTCGATGGCGCTCACGCTCCCGTGGTCGTGCCAACCCTTCAGGTACTGGCCGAAGTTGCCGTTGGACAGGCCGAGGAACACGTCGCCCTTGACCAGGCGCCCGCGCTGGCGCGACTTCGAGGTGCGCTCCTGGACGAGCACCGAGGCCGTCTCCGCCGCCGCGTTCAGGACGTAGTCCCGGTCGGGGTCGAACGAGGCGGGCGAGTAGTTGGCGCCCCCGAGCGAGGCCGGGTAGATGACGACCGGCTGCCCCGGGCGCAGGGCCGGGTGCTCGACCTGGTCGATGATCTTGACGCGCTCGTACAGCGGCTGCCCCGTGAGGGCGTCATACGCGAACCACACGCCCTCCTTGGTGGCCACCGACACGATCCGGCGCGTCCGGCCCCCGACCTTCGCCGTGTAGACCAGCGGTGGCTGCGCGGTGTCGTAGCCCCACTGGTCATGCCCGATCTGCTGGCGCCACCAGCGCTGATGGCCGGTATGGAGGTCGAGGGCGATCAGCGAATCGGTGCGGGGGTCGGACCCGGGACGGAGGCCGGGGACGTACTGCGGGGCGGGCGCACCGGTCCCGAAGTACACCGTGCCCGAGTCGGGGTCGACCGTGCCGGGCGTCCAGTTGCTCCCGCCGCCCACGATCCGGCCGGAGCGGCGCCAGCCCGAGCGCTCGGGCGGCACCGTCCAGTATGGGTGCGGCCACGCCGGCGTGAGGTCCGGGTGGTAGGCCATGTAGAACCCGCGCACGCCGTAGTCGGACCCCGACGCGCCGATGAGGAACAGATGGTCGGCGCAGATGCCCGGGCTGGTCTCGGAGTAGCCGAGAGCGGGCGTCGCCCCGGGGACCGCATCTGACATCGACACCTGCCGGAGCAGCCGGCCGGTGCGCGGGTCCAGCGCGTCGAGGTGCAGGTCGAGGGTGGCCAGGATCAGGCGCCCGTCGCAGTAGGCGACCCCTCGGCTGGCCACGATCCCGAAGTTCTTGAACACGGCGCTGTTGGCCGGCTTGAAGCGCCACAGGACGTTGCCGCTCACGCCGTCGACGGCGAACACCTCGTCGTCGGCCGTGGTCACGTAGATGACGCCGCCGATGACCAGTGGGTAGCTCTGCTGGCCCTTCTTGATGGACGGGTCGAGCTTGGCGAAGTCGATGCGGAAGACGCGCCCGAGCTGGGTCACGTTGGCGGGGGTGACCTCGGTCAGGGGCGAGTGCCGGTGGGAGTCGATGCTGCCGCCGAAGGTGGGCCAGTCGGACGTCCCGGTGGCGGCTCCTCCGGCACTGCCCACGGCGAGCGCCGTGGCCGCCGCGAGGCACCCGAGCCCGACCACGCCCAGCCACAGGCGCCGCCCCCTGGGCCGGGTCGAGCCAGGCGTGTCGTCGTCTCTCATCCGCTCCCCCGCGGCCGAGTATAGGGGCGATGCTTTCGCCCCGTAAGTGGGCCGAGGTTGCGCTGCCAGAGGACGAACGCCAGCGGCACGAGCGCGGCGAGCAGGACGAGCGACGTCAGGTCCCGCGTCGAGGAGACGGTCGTCAGGGCCCCGGTCGGCCCCTGCCCCACGTCGGCCCGCAGCGCCTGCCCCGCCGCGCCCAGCTGCCCCTCGTCGAACGCCTGCCCGCCCGTGGCGGTGGCCAGGGTGTCGACGCTGCCCGCGCTCGAGGGATCGGGCCGGTAGCCGGGATCGAGCCTCCCGCCCGGGCCATACAGCCGGTCACGGGCCGACCAGAAGCGGACGACGACGAGGCGCGTGGCCGGCCGGTGGCGGAAGGCCGAGCCCACGGCGTCCGCCGAGAACGGGCGGGACTCGCCGTCGGTCAGCACGACCACCACCCGGCGCCGCGCCGACGGGGTGAAGTAGTTCTGCGTCGGCACGAGGGACAGCGCGTCGAACGAGGTGGCCTCGACCCAGCTCTGCTGCGGAGGCGGCTGCTCCACGCCGAGGGTGCGGCGAACGACGGCGCCGAACGCGGCCTCGTCCCCGCTCGGGAAGAGGTCGGGCAGCACCCGGTCCGTGAAGGAGGCGACACCGACGGGGACGCCGGGAAGGCCGGCGCGGAGGGCGATCGCGGCCGCCCGGGCGCGGTCGAACCGCGTCCGGCTGCGGGCGGAGGAGGCGGCCAGCATGGAGCGCGACGTGTCCACCACGACCATGACCTGGGCGTCCGTGCGAACGCGCTCCTGCCCCGTCGAGCTGATGACCGGACGCGCCGCGGCCAGCCCCAGCAGGCCGGCGGTCAGGACCAGGGCCACGACCACCGCCGCCGCGCCGCCCAGGGCGGCCGGCCCCAGCCCGAGCGAGCGCCGCACGCGCCCAGAGCGGCGCAGCCCGAGGGCCAGCATGGCCAGGGGCACGACCACGGCCAGGGCCAGCAGCGCGTCGGCCGGGCGCAGCAGCTCGAGGGCCGCGACAGCCATCAGTAGCCCGACCCCGGCGGGCTCTCGCTCGCCCCGGCCCGGTGCCCGCTCGGCCCGCCCGGCGTGGAGCCCGACCCCTGGCGGGCGCCGGTGGCCCGCGTGAGCCGCAGGACGAGCTCGAGGTTGAACCCGGCGGCGACGTTTGCCGGGTCGAGGGTGACCGCGCTCCGGAACGCGGCCAGGCTGGTCGCCAGGGGCGCCGAATCCGTGCCCGAGCTGGACGTCGAGTCGTACGAGGACAGGATCCCCAGCATGTTCTCGGCCCGCGCCGCGCGCGCGTTCGGCCCCCCGCGCGAGACGCCCACCAGCGCCGCCTCGGCCACGCTCCGTGTGCGCTGGCCGGCACCGCCGTCGTCGAGCGTCCTCCCCACGCGATCGGCAGGCCAGAAGCCGGCCGAGGCCTGCCGGAAGGCGACGTCGTCGTTCACCGCCAGCACCCGGCCGATGGGGTCGTACGGCAGGGCCGTGACGGGACGCCAGACGTTCTGCGGTCCTGGGGAGACCGCATACGCGGCGTCACCCGCGGCGAGCTGGTCGTGCCAGGCACGCGCGTCGTGCGCGGCCAGGGCGAAGAGCAGGGACGCGGCGGCGCACAGGCCGGCCAGGCCGAGGAGCAGGGCGCGGCGGCTCATCGCCGGGCCTCCTCGACCGGCCCGAGGGGCGCGCACCAGAGCTCGTTCAGGGCCAGCACCACGAGGGCGCCCAGCAGGGCGAGCAGGAGGGCGCCGGTGCCCGTGATGCTGGCCCGCTCCGCCGGGGCGGCCTGCTGCCCCGGGGCTGCCGCCGGCGTGATCGCCGTGGCCGACCCGAGCAGGCGCGCGAAGAAGCCCTCGTCGGTCGGGCTCGCGTTGATGGCCACCACCCGGATCGGAATCCGGTCCTGCCGCAAGCGCAGGGCGATGCGGGTGAGCGAGGGCACGTCCTGCTGGTCGTCGTTGAGGTCACTGACGAGCAGCACGCGGCCCCCGCGGACGTGGTCGCGGCGCAGGACCTGGAGGGCCAGGCCGAGGCCCGCGGAGATGCGTGTCCCCGCAGTGAACGACCGGGTCCAGGGGTTGACCGTGATCACGGGCGCGGCGCCCGACAGGCGTGCCGGATGCACGGTGAAGAGGCGGGCGATGGGCGCGAGCTCGCGCGCGTTCGTGCCCGGCGGGAGGGCCTCGTACGCGCTGTCCGAGAACAGCACGAGCCCCACGGGGCCGGCCGAGCGGGCGAGCGTGCTGAGGGTCGTGCCGATGCGCGAGTAGGCGTCCTCCGAGATGCTGGCCGAGACATCGAGGACGACCACCGTCGAGGCGCGGGCCGGCGCCACGAGCAGCGACGGGGTGCTGCGCTCGCGCCCGGCCACCCACACGGCGGCCAGGACCAGGGTCAGCACGGCCGCCGCGAGGGCCAGGTGCACGGCGGCCGTCAAGCGCGCGGGGCCTCGCAGGGCGGCGGCATCGGCGAGGGGGATCGGACGCTCGCTCATCGCGCCGCCTCCTCGCGCTCGACCTCGAGGGCCAGCGACTCCATCCCCTCGGCCGACGGCCGCGGCTCCGACCAGGCCAGGTCGCGCGCTCGGGCGGCGTGGCCGTCACCATGGCCGGCCAGCGTCCGGGCCAGGAGATCCAGGGCCACGCGCCGCTCCTCGACCTTCGTGCCCTGCGCGGCGCGCCGTACCGAGGCGAGCGCGTCGGCCAGGGTTGGCTCGCGCATCACCTGCGGGCCGGGGCGCGCGCCGGGCACCGACAGCGACGAGGACGCCGGCGGCCACCGCCAGGAGGATCCCCAGCACCGTGAAGATGCGCTCGAGCGTGCGCGGGCTGACACGTGTCGTGACGGCCGGCAGGTCGCGCTGGACCTGCCACGCCGGCGAGCGCGGCGAGGCCTCGGCCATCGTCACCCGCGGGACGAGCTGGAGGGCCGGCCAGCCGGCGCTCGCGGTGACGGCCGTTCCGTCGCGGGCCCGGGCCGAGACCTGGACCGGCGGCAGCTTTACGGGGAGCGGCCCCCGGACGGGCAGGCAGGCCTCGCTCAGGCAGGCCGCTCCGAGACGCTCGGTGACGACGGCCAGCCCCGACCCCTGGCTCACCGTCCGCGCCTGACGCTCGAGGTCGAGCGGCGCCACGGAGGCCTGGATGCGCACCGAGGCGGGGTCCACGGCCGACGGGTCCATGGCCACCTCCACCGTGGCCGCGACCTGCTGGCCGACGGCCGCCGACGCGGGAGTGATCGACGTGCGCACCGCGAGTCCTGGGGCGGCGCGGGCGCCGGCAGGAGAGGGGGCCGCCCCCGCTGCCAGCACCGCGACCAGACAGAGCGTCTTCCTCATGCCACGCCGCGGCGCAGGGCGTCGCGCTCGTCGGCCCAGGCGGCGAACGCCTCGTGCACGGCCGACGGGGCGTGGTCGGTGAGGACGACGGGCCGCAGGTCCAGCCGCTCGAGCTCCTGGTCGAGCGCCCGGCGGCGCGCCTCGTTGGCCGCGCGGCGTGCCCGGGCCTGCCGCCGGCTCAGGCGGACGGCGCCGTGCCAGTGGCCGTCCGCCGAGGCCACCGGGACGACCACGCCGCTCACGTCCGGAAAGCTCGCCTCCCACACCGGGTCCTGGAGGATCACGGGGACGACGTCCCAGCGGCGGGCCAGGAGCGGGATCCAGTCGGCCTCCGCCGGTGGGGCGAGGAAGTCCGAGAGGACGAACACGAAGCTCCCTGTGGGCACCTGCGCGCGGTGACGGACGAGCTCGGCGAACGCGAGCTGCAGGGCGTCCGGCGGCGCTGTGAAGCCCTCCCCGTCGTCCGGCTCGCCCAGCCGCCAGCGGCCCGACTGCCCGACCGGGGCCACCCAATGCGGGTCGCCGTCGCCGCCGGTGGCGAGCGAGCCCACCAACGCGCGGATCGCGTACCCGCTGTCGGCGATCCCGCGGACGGCTGCGGCCGCCGCCTCGGGCTTGCGCAGCCACGGGAGGCCCTCGGGGTACAGCCCCATGGACGGGCGCCGGTCCCGCACGATGACCACGCGCGGTGTCTCGTCGGCGCGCATCTCGCGAACGACGAAGGCATCCTGGCCGGTCGCGGAGGAGAGGCGGGCCGAGGCGCGCCAGTCGATGCTGCGGATGTCGTCGCCCGGCCGGTACGGGCGCGATCCGGTGACGTCACCGCCGCGTCCCCGCCGAAGGCCCGGGCTCGCCCCGAAGGCCTCACCCGCCACGCGGCCGCGCGGCCGCAGGCGGAAGGGGGGTGGCGTCGGGTCGCGGACCGCCACCTGCGGTCAGGCCCGCGGACCGCTCCAGGGCTCGACCTCGGGGGCCGGAGCCAGGGCCAGGCAGGCCGCGCGAAAGCGCTCGAGCGCCTCCCGCGCGGGGAGGAGCCGCGTCTCGGCCAGGAAGGACGGAGCGAAGACCACCCGGTGGGCGATGACGGGCAGGAACAGGCGGTCCACGTCGTCGGGCGCCACATAGGGGCGGTCGCCGAGCAGCGCCCAGGCGCGGGCCACGCGCTCCAGGGCGAGCGTGCCACGGACCGAGGCGCCGACCATGACGCCGTCGACCTCGCGGGTGGCCCGCACCAGGTCGACGATCCAGCGCTGCACGAGATCGTCCACGTAGACCTCGGCCACGGCCTCCTGCAGCTCGAGCACCTCCTCCAGCGCCACCACCGGCCGCAGGCTCCCCAGCGGGTGCCCTCGCCGCTGCTCGCGGACGATGCGCACCTCGTCGTCGGCTCCTGGGTATCCGAGCCCGGCCTTGAGGAAGAAGCGGTCGAGCTGCGCCTCGGGGAGCGGGAAGGTGCCCTCCTGCTCGATGGGGTTCTCGGTGGCCAGGAGCAGGAACGGCCGGGGCAGCGCGCGCGCCTCGCCGTCGACCGTCACCTGGTGCTCGGCCATGGCCTCGAGCAGCGCCGACTGCGTCTTGGGCATCGCCCGGTTGATCTCGTCGACCAGGACGAGGTTGGCGAACACGGGGCCGGGGCGGAACTCGAAGTCGCGGCTGCGGGCGTCGTACACGGAGAGCCCGATGGCATCGCTCGGCTGGAGGTCGGGCGTGCACTGGATGCGGGCCACGGTCGCCCCCCGCACGCTTCCGGCGATGGCCCGGGCGAGCACCGTCTTGGCGGTGCCGGGGACGTCCTCGAGCAGGACGTGGCCTCCGGCCACGAGGGCGGCGAGGACGAGCGCGACCTCGTCCCGCTTGCCGTGCACCACGCGCTCGATGTTCTCGAGGAGCCGGCGGGCAACCGCGCTGGCCTCCTCCAGACGGTCCGGTCCGGCGGGCCGGGTGGCGGGCTCCGAGCGGCTCATCGGCGGCATCGTACGGCGACGTTCCAGGCGCACACCGGCCGGTGCTAGCTTTCGTGCGATCTCGTAATCGTCGCTCGAGTGGGTCTCGGGGGAGGAAGCGACCGTGCCGACGTGGGTCGTCCGCAGTCTCGTCATGTGTGCCCTGGCGGCCCTGGCCGTCGCCGTCCCGTCGGGCGCCCTCGCCGCGCGACCGGCCACCACGGGGCCGGACGGGGTGGCCACCGTGCACGTCAAGCTCACGGCCCAGCGGATGACACTGAGCCGGGTGCGGCTGCGCCTGGGAGACACCGGCCGGTTCGTCGTTCGCAACATGACCAACGGGCGCCGCACGTTCACCGTCGGCCGCACCAGCACGAAGCCCATCGCCCCGGGCGCCCAGCGCATCCTGCTCATCGGCTTCAACTTCCGCGGCGACTACCCGATCACGGCAAGCGGGCCGGGGGCCGCCGCGCAGCGGGCGAACTTCCGGATTGTCTGAGCGCCGGCGGCGCGGCGCCGGGCGGCTGATCGCCGCTGCGGCCGCGCTCGGCTGCCTGGCCGCCGTCCCCGCCGCCCGCGGGACCGGGTCCGCAGCGCCCGCCGGCTGGCCCCTCCCCAACCTCGACCTGGCCAACACCCGCGCCGCGACCGGGCCGATCGACGCGGCCACGGTCCGCGGGCTGCACAGGGCCTGGACGTTCCGGCTGCCGGGCCGGCCGCCGCCCTCGGGGCTCATGGCCTCGACGCCGGTGAGCGACGGCAGCCGCGTCTACGTGCAGGAGCTGACGAGCGACGTGCTGGCCCTCGACCTGGCCACCGGGCACCTCCTGTGGCGCCACCGGTTCGCGCGCCCGAGCGGCGGCCCCAACGGCCTGGCCCTGGCGGACGGCCGGGTGTACGGCAACACTCCCACCGACGCCTTCGCCCTCGACGCGACCACCGGCCGGCTCCTGTGGAAGCGCCGAATCGGCTCCGCCGGAGCGCCGGTGACCATCGCCCCCACCGCCGCGGCGGGGCTCGTCGTGACGAGCACCACCGGCCAGGCCCCGGGCACGCGCGGGGTGCTCATCGCCCTGGACGGGGCCACCGGGCGCGTGCGCTGGCGCGTCCCGACGGTGCGGGAGCCCTGGCGGTTCCCGCGCGAGGCCAGTGGCGGAGGAGCGTGGTACCCGGGCGCGGTGGACGAGCGAGGCCGGCTGTACGTGGGGACGGCCAACCCGTACCCCTGGGGCGGCTCGCCGCGGCGCCCGAACGGCGGCGCCTATCCCGGCCCGGTGCGCGACACCGACTCGCTGCTCGTCCTGGACCTCGCCACCGGCCGGCGGCTCTGGGTCGATCAGGTCACGCCGCACGACATCCGCGACTACGACTTCGAGGCCTCGCCCGTCCTGACGGACGTCGTGGCCGGCGGGCGTCCGGTCTCGATCGTCGTCGGGGCGGGCAAGGCGGGGCGGGTGATCGCCTGGAACCGGGCCACGCGGCCACCGATTGTGGGAGCGCTCGGTGGGGCGCCACGCCCACGACACGGGACCACTGCCGGCGCGGATGGTGCGGGTGTGCCCCGGCCTCTTCGGGGGCGTGGAGACCCCGCTCGCCCTCGCCGGCGGCCGGGTGTTCGTCCCCGTCGTCCAGCTGTGCATGCGCGAGAACGCCGAGGGCAAGACGACGTTCGACCAGATCGACCCGCTCGGCGGCGGCGGGGCGCTCGTGGCCCTCGACGCCGCCACCGGCCGGCGCCTGTGGCGACGCTCCTTCCGCACGCCCCTCTTCGCGTGCGCGACGGCGGCCAACGACGTGGTCTTCACCGCCACCTACCGCGGCACGGTGGAGGCGCTGCGGGCGGCCGACGGCCGGCCGCTGTGGATGAGGCGCCAGCCTGCCGGGGTGAACGCCTGCCCCGCGGTCATCGGCGACACGCTGCTCGTCGGCGCGGGAGCCGAGCCGTACGGCCTCCGTCATCCGCGCCCGTCGTTGACCGCGTACCGCCTGTCACCGGGGTGAGGGGCGGTACGCGGTCGCGCTTCCTTGCGGGCCGTAACCGACTTCGGGTGTGAAGAAAGAAGTACTCGCAGGAGGCAACGCCCCTCGTCTACACCGGCGTTATGTACATCTCGACGAGCGACAACGACACTTTCGCCTCGATGCCACCACCGGGCGCTGAGCCGTGGACGTACAAGTCGCACACCACGCAGAAGGACACTACGGCGACATGGTGTACGCCTACGCGCTGCCGTGACGGGAATGACATTCACCTCTTGACCCCACTTCGATCATCCGACACCAGGAGACCGCATGACACGAATCCCCCGACCCCGCGCGCTCCTCGCCCTCTGTCTCATGGTGCTGGCGAGCGTGGGCCTCGGGCTCGTCGCCACCGCGGGCGCAGCGCCCACATCGGCGGCGGTCAAGACCACGAGAGTGACCGTCAAGATGACCGAATACGCCTTCAGCTTCTCCAAGAAGTCCGTTCCGAAGGGCAAGGTCATCTTCACGGTCAAGAACGTCGGCACGATCTCTCACGATCTGGTCTTCGTCGGCCTCGGCAAGGCGACGCCCGTGTTCGGGCCGGGCAAGACCAAGACCCTGACCGTGACGTTCAAGAAGGCCGGCCACTATCAGTACCTGTGCTCGGTCGGCGAGCACGCGCTCCACGGCATGCGCGGCGTGCTCCGCGTGACGTAGGCGCAGCTCGGTTCCCTCCCCGAGGCCGGGGGCCGCGCCGAAGGCCGCGGCCCCCGGCCTCCTTTCTCGCTCACGCGCGACGGCGAGCGGGCATCATGGCGAGATGGCCGTCCCACCCGACATCGTCGTCCTCCTCGTGCCGAGCCCGCTGTGCGGCCCGTCCACCTGGCGCCCCGTGGCGGGCGAGCTGCGGTCGCACGGCCTCGCCGGCGTCGTGGCCACCCTGAGCGACCGCGGCGCGGAGGACGAGCCGGCCTGGCGGCGCCATGCCGCCTCGGCGGTGCGGGCGCTCGAGCCGATCTCCCTCGACCGCCGCGTCCTTCTCGCGGGCCACAGCGGCGCCGGCCCGCTCCTGCCGGTCATCGCCTCGCTCCTCGAGCACGACCTGGTGGGCACGCTGTTCGTCGACGCCGGGATCCCGAAGGACGGCCTCAGCCGGCTCGACCTGATCGCCGGCGAGGCGCCGGACCTGGCCGAGGAGCTGCGCGAGCTGCTGGCCGCGGACGGCGTCTTTCCGGACTGGAGCGACGAGGACCTGCGCGACGAGCTGCCCGACACCGAGGACCGCGTGATGGTGCTCGAGGAGGTGCATCCGCGCGGACGGGAGTTCTGGGAGGAGCCGATCCCCGTGCCCGAGACGTGGCCAGAGCATCCGTGCGCCTACCTGCGCCTGAGCCCCGGCTACGACGTGTCGATGGCCGAGGCGCGGGAGCGCGGGTGGCCGGTGCGCGAGCTGGACGGCCGCCACTTCCAGCTGGTGTCCGAGCCCGAGGTGGTCGCCGGCGAGATGCTCCTGCTGATCGAGGCGGTCGAGCGGGCGGCCGCTATGGGCGAGCCAGGCCGTCGATCGTGATGGCCACGATGGCGTCGCGGGCGCGGTCGACGTCGGCGTCGTCATCGGGCAGCTCGCCCAGGACGAGACAGGTGAGGGTCTCCTCCACCGCGCCGTAGAAGCAGATGGCGGCCAGGCGCGGGTCGATGCCGTCACGCAGCTCGCCGGACTCCTGGCCCTCTCGCACGATCTGCTCGATCGCGGCGAAGGCCTCGCGGAGCTCGGCCACCTGCCGGTCGAGCTGGTCGGAGCGGGCCACCTCACGGATCAGGACGCGGACGAGGTCCGGCTGGTGCTTGTACGACCCGCACAGGAAGGCCGCGACCCCGCGCAGCCGCCCCCGGGCCGTGGGCTCGCGCTCCCGCACCCGGGCCACGGCCGCCACGACCTCCGCCCAGGCCTCCGCGAACAGCGTGGCCAGGACCTCCTCCTTGGAGGTGAAGTAGTGGTAGACCAGCCCGTAGGCGATCCCCGCCTCGTCGGCGATGTCGGCGACGCGGCAGCCGTGGTAGCCGGAGCGGGCGAAGACGCGCACGGCCGCATCGAGGATGACGCGCCGCTTGTCCTGGGTGCCGGTGGCCAGCTCGCCCTCTCGCTCGATTGACCGGTCAATCGAAGTGTAGAGCGCGGCGTGGCAAGCTCAGCCGGAGATGCGCACCGGCGCGAACGACCACTCCCCCTGGCCGACGCCCGTCACCACGTAGCGCCAGCGGCCGGCGGACGGGAAGACGATGGCCACCACATAGCGGCCGGGCCGGCCCAGGGGCCGGGCCTTGAACGTGGCCGCCGGCATGGACAGCGAGCCGGCCCGCTTGATCGTCACGGTCGGGTGGGCGCCGGCGCGGGTGCGCGGCCGTCCGGCCACCCAGGTCGTCAGGCGGGCGGTCCACGCCTGCCCGGCCGCCAGCCGCGCGGGCGGGGACGACATGGTGACGCCCACCTGCTTCGCGTCGGTCACCGCGGTCACGGCGAGAGCGGCGGCCGTCACGGCCAGGACGGTGAGCACACGTGTACGCATCGGACCTCCATTGTCGCCTGTCTGCCTCCTACACCCGCGGACCGTCGCCGGTTCCGGGGAACCCCTTCCGGCCAGGCGGTGTAGAAGGGGACGGTGGAGGGCCGTCCGCCACGTGACGACCGGGTCGACCGCGCCCGCCGCGGCGACGCGGCCGCGTACCGAAGCCTGGTCGAGGAGCACCAGGCCATCGCCTTCCGAAGCGCCTACGTGATCACAGGAAACGCCGCCGACGCCGAGGAGGCCGCTCAGGACGGGTTCGTCAAGGCGTGGTCGGCCCTCGGGCGGTTCCGGCCCGGGGCCGCCTTTCGCCCCTGGCTCCTGCGCATCGTGGCCAACGAGGCCCGCAACCGCCGGCGCGCCGGCCGGCGGCGCGCCGGCCTGGCCCTGCGGGTGGCCGGCGAGGGCGGCCCGGACGACGCGGCCCCGTCGCCCGAGGCCGCCCTCCTGGCCGGAGAGGAGCGGCGCGCCCTGCTCGAGGCGGTCGAGTCGTTGCGCGAGGAGGACCGCCAGGTCCTGGCCTGCCGCTTCTTCCTCACCCTCGACGAGCAGGAGACCGCCGCCGTGCTCGGCTGGCCGCGCGGGACCGTGAAGTCGCGGACGTCGCGCGCGCTTGCCCGCCTGCGGACGTTGCTCGAGGAGACCTCGGCCGTGGAGGGCCGCCGTGCCTGACCTCGAGCAGCGACTGGCCACCCTCGGGGCCGAGCTGTCGTTCCCCGACACGCCCGACCTGTGGCCCGGCATCGGGCCACGCCTCGAGCCACAGCGCACCCTGCGGCTTCGGCCCTGGCGCGCCCGGCGCATCGCCCTGGCGGCCGCGGTGGTGCTTCTGGCCGGGGCGGGCACGGCCCTCGCCGTCTCTCCTGGCCTCCGCCATGACGTGCTGCGCGCCTTCCACCTGCAGGGCGCCACCGTCGAGCGGGTGGTCTCCCTGCCGCCGGTGCACGCGCAGGGCCCGCTCGTCTTCGGGCGGCCGACGTCCATGGAGGCGGCGCAGCGGCAGGTGGGGTTCCCCATCGTCCAGCCGAAGCTGCTCGGCCGGCCCGGCGAGGTGGACGTCAGCGGCATCACTTCGGCGGGCGAGGTCACCCTCGTGTACGGGCCGCGCTCGGCCCCGCGGGCGATCCTGCTCCAGTTCCGGGGAGACACCTCCCCCGTCTTCCTGGAGAAGCTCGTCGCCGGCGGCGCCCGTATCCGCAAGGTCAGCGTCAACGGCCGGCCCGGCCTGTTCGTGTCGGGCACGCGGGTGGTGTTCGTGCAGGACGCCACGGGCGCCATCCGGGTGCAGCCGGTCGAGCTGCGCGGGACGACCCTGCTGTGGCAGCGGGGGCCCGTGCTGCTTCGACTCGAGTCCGGGCTCAGCGAGGCCGAGGCCCTGCGCGTGGCCCGCTCCGCGGGCTGACCGGCGGCCACTACCCTGGCGGGCCGTGTCCATGCTGCCCCTGACGGGCGTGCGGGTGCTCGATCTCACCCGCCACCTCCCCGGCCCCTACGCCACTCTGATGCTGGCCGAGCTGGGGGCGGAGGTGGTCAAGCTGGAGCCCCCCGAGGGCGATCCGGTGCGCGTCGCCCCGCCGTTCGGGCAAGGCGGGGTCTCGGCCTTCCACGCCTTCCTCAACCGGGGCAAGCAGTCGGTGGTGCTGAACCTGCGGGAGGAGGGCGACCGAGCGGCCGGCCGCAGGCTCGCCCTGGCCTCCGACGTGGTCGTCGAGTCCTTCCGGCCCGGGGTGATGGCGCGGCTCGGCCTCGAGCCGGCCGGCCTCCTCGCCGAGCGGCCGTCCCTCGTCGTCTGCTCCATCACGGGCTTCGGGCAGGACGGGAGCCTGCGCGACCGCGCCGGCCACGACCTGGGCTACCTGGCCCTCGCCGGCCTGCTCGGTGACGAGGCCCGGCCGGCCATGTCACCCGCGCAGATCGCCGACCTCGGCGGCGGTGCCCAGCCGGCGGTGATCGGGATCCTGGCCGCCCTGCTTGAACGTGACCGCACGCGGCCGTGGCCGGCACCTCGACGTGGCCATCACGGCGTCGGTCGGCCGCTGGCTCGGACCGCACGGCCCCGGGCCGGAGGACCGGCGCCTGTTCACCGGCGGCTTCGCCTGCTACCGGCTGTACGCCACGGCCGACGGCCGCTGGCTGGCCCTCTCCGCCATCGAGCCGGTGTTCTTCGGCCGCCTGTGCGACGCCCTCGGGCGGCCGGAGCTGGCGGAGGCGCACCACGACGCCGAACAACAGGCCTGGCTGGCGGGCGAGCTCGAGGCCATCTTCGCCCGCGAGCCGCTCTCGGCCTGGGTGGAGCGCCTGAACGGCGTGGACTGCTGCCTGGAGCCCGTGCTCACGCCCGAGGAGGCGGCGGCCGGGCCGGCGCTGCGCGAGCGGGAAGGCCTGCGCGCCTTCGACGGCGCTCCGGCGCCGGTGCTCTCCCCCGCGCCCGCGCTCGGAGCCGACACGGACGCCGTGCTGGCGCGGCTGGCCTGAACCACGGCTCAGCCGACGACGTCAGCGCGCGATCGCAGCAACCCTCGCCGCGCCAGCTCTCCCGCCCCTCGCGGACCGCCAGCGCCGCGACCGCGAGAGCGGCGATGGGGTCGAGCCACCACAGGCCGAAGAGCGTGTTTCCCAAAAGGCCCACCAGCACCGCCGCGGCCAGGTAGGCGCAGAGGATGTTCTGCGTCCCCTCACCTGCAGTCGCCGCCGAGCCCAGCCTGGCCCCGAGTCGGTGCTTCATCCGCCCGAGCAGCGGCATCACGACCAGGCTGCTCACCGTCAGGCCGATGCCGAGGTAGCTCGTCTCCGGCTCGGCCGCGCTCACGAGCTTGTAGACGGCCTCGGCGACAACGTACGGAACGAGGAGCCAGAAGCTGACCGCGACCAGCTTCTGAGCACGTCGCTCCGAGGTCTCGGAAAGCGTGCGCGAGCCCGTGAAGCGCCAGATGACGATCACGCTGGCAAGACCCTCGACGGCCGAGCTGATGCCGAACGCCTGAAGGGCGATCGAACCGGCGATGACGCCGCTGTACACGCCGACAACGCCCTCGATCGTCATCCAGCCCAGACTGAGCCACGAGAGCCGTCGCGCCCGCCGGGCGTTTCGCTGCCACTCGGCACTCGCGGTCGCGGTATCTGCTTGAAGGATCGTCAGCTCGCGCGCACTCATGGCCGGACTCCCAGGAGTGGCAGTACGTCGTGAAGCGACCGCACGCGCTCGACCGGAGCGTCCGCGTGGCGGCCGGCGACGGTCGACCAGGATGGCCCGCATCCCGCAGGCGGTCGCACCCTCGACGTCGTCGACGAGCGAGTCGCCCACCATCACCGCCTCGGCCACCTCGACGTCCGCCCGGGCGCAGGCGGCCTGGAAGATGGTCGGGCACGGCTTGTAGCGGCCGTGCTCGAGCGAGGAGAGCGCGAAGTCGTGGGGCACCGCGAAGGGCGCCATGAACGTCTCCAGGTGGCGGTGCGTGTTGGACACGAAGCCGATGGTGAGGCCGGCCCGGGAGATGGCCCCGAGCACCGGGCGGACGTCGTCGTAGAGGCTGAAGCGGGCAGGATCCCGCCACGCGGCCGACGCCGCTCGGGCCACGCGGCGAGCCGTTGGCTCGTCCGCACCCATCGCGCGGGCCACGGTGCTCGAGAACAGGTGCTCGTCGTCGGGCTCGACGTCGAGGCGCGCACGCAGGGCGGCGGCGGCCTCGAGCACGCCGTGCTCGTAGCGGTCGGCGTCCAGGACCGCCTCCTCGTCCAGGCCGAGCCGGGCATACCCCGCGGCGGTGAACGTCTCGTCCGCCGCGAGCAGCGTGCCGTCGAGATCGAACAGGACGAGCCGGACGGCCGTCACCGCGGTACCGGGAGGCGGCCGTAGGCCTCGGGGCGCCGGTGCGCCAGGGACGGGAGGGAACGGCGCACGCGCTCGACCGCGCCGAGGTCGCAGTCCGCCACCACCACCCCCGGCGACTCCCCACCGTCCGCGAGCACCGTGCCCCAGGGATCGCACACCAGGGAGTGGCCGTGGCTCTCGTATCCGCCGGCCAGGGTGCCGACCTGGGCCGCGGCGGCCACGAAGAAGCCGTTCTCGATCGCCCGGGCCCGGACGAGGACCTCCCAGTGGTCGCGGCCCGTGCGGCGCAGGAAGGCCGAGGGCACGGTCACCAGGAGGGCGCCGGCGTCGGCGTAGGCCCGGAAGAGCTCGGGGAAGCGCAGGTCGTAACAGACGGCCAGGCCGACGGTGAGCCCGTCGAGGTCGGCCACCACCGGGTCGTCGCCGGCCACCTCCGCGTCCGACTCCCGGATGCGGCGGCCGTCGACGTCGACGTCGAAGAGGTGCAGCTTGCGGTAGGCGCCCGCGAGCCGGCCGTCGCGGTCGAAGGCCACCGAGGTGTTGGCCAGCTTTTCCTCGGCCCCGGGCACGATCTCCGGGACGGAGCCCGCGATCACCGCCACCCCGAGCTCGCGCGCCCAGGACGACGCCGCCTGCAGCGGCTCGCTCCGGTCCAGCGGTCCCGCGGCGGCGCGAAGATTCTCCGACGGGCCGAAGGCGGCCCACTTCTCGGGCAGGACGACCACGTCCGCCCCCTGCCGCGCGCAGGCGGCGCACAGGCGGCCGGCCTCCTCGATGTTGTCGTCCACGCGAGGGCCGGCGCGCAGCTGCACGCAGCCGATCCGCATCAGTGGCGAGGGCCTACGGGCCCGTGGATCCGTAGCCCGAGCCCGAGCTTCCGCTCCCGCTGCCCAGCCCGCCGATGAGCCCGCCGAGCGCCTGCTGCAGCTGGCTGTAGGGCGCCGGGTTGGGCGGCGCGGTGATCGACGGCGCCGTGGTCGGCACCGATGTCACACCGAAGTCGAGGGTGAAGCCGTTGATGCCCGACGAGGCCTGCGTGGACTTGCTGACGGCACCCACGATCTTGGCGTCGAGGCGATGGATCTGCTTGTCGCTCTGCCCGACCCACAGGTCCACGGTGGTCTGCTTCACGTACTTGCGCACCTGGGCCACCCCGCTCTGCAGCTGGGCCGTGGGCACCGGCGTCGCGGATTTGGCCGTGGAACTGCCGAGCGCCTTCGTCAGGCCGGCCATCAGCGTGGCCACGTCGACCTGGCCCTGCACGTGGTCGCTGTTCACCCCGCCGACGCTCTCGGTGCCCACCACGTGCGCGCTCTGGACCAGGGCCGACGGGCGGCCGAAGTCGCGGATGAGCGCGCTCGTGTCGATCTTGAGCCCCGACGAGCCGGTCGTGCCACTGCTGCTCGCGCCCGTGGGAGTCGAGGGAAGCGTGTACCACTTGCCCGCCAGCTGGAGCCATGTCGTCTTGCCGTCGCTGCGCAGGGCGCCCGGAATGTTGAGCGCACCCGCTGACAACGTGAATGTGGCATCGATCTTCTTGCTCGAGTTGTCGCTCACGCCGTCGACCTTGAAGGTCACGGGCTTCGAAAGGAGCGACTGGTACTGCGCGCTCTTGGGCGTTCCACTCACGGACAGCGAAAGGTTCAGCGAGATCTTGGCCGGGCCGGTGGCCTGCGCGGAGCTGATGCCGTTGAGGATGGAGGCGGCGTCGCCGGAGGCCGTCCCCGTGGTGGCGGTGCTCCCGGCGCCCGCGTGCTTGGAGGAGCCGCCGCACCCCGCGGCGACCAGGGCCAGCGCGGCGGCCGCGACAGCCCATGCCTTGACCTTCATGTTGGGTGCTCCAGTGACGAGTCGGGCGGGACGGAGAACCGACGCATTGTAGCCAACGGGGCGGTTCCCGCCCGGTCGCGCGCCCACGCAAAATGACAATAGTTCGTGTATCGTCGGCCCCTCCGTGTCAGAAGGACTCGCCGCGCGGATGTCAAATGCGCATGCGAATACCGCCGATCGACGGGAGTGGAAGATGGAAACGGACGGGGCAGCAGCCAATACCGAACGGCCGCGCCGCGGTGAGATCGGACGACAGACGTACGAGCGTGTGCAGCAGCTGATCGGCGAGGGACGCAAGGCCACCGAGGCCTTTGCCCTCGTGGCAAACGAGAGCGGCCGCTCGGCCGCCACGGTGGCCACTGCCTACTACCGCGTCGCGAGGAGCATGCCCGGCGGCGGCGGCGTGCGTCAGCGCCCGCGCCGCGGACGTCCGCGCGGCTCGACCTCCGCCCGCCCGGGCCAGCGCACCCGCACGACCCAGGGCCTCGTCCGCGAGCTCACCGAGGCCGCCGATCGCCTCGCCCGCCACGCCGAGCAGCTCGAGCGCGACCTGGCGTCGGCGAGGGCCGACGCCCAGCGCTTCGCCGAGATCCAGCGCCTGATCGGGCGTCGCTGATCACCCGGCGGGCGCCTGCTGCAAGCAGCCCGGGACCCCGTGGCTAGGATGCCCCTCGCGCCTCGACGCGCCGGTACGCCATGAGCACGACCCTCGACGCGCATACCGCGGCTCTTCCTTTCGGGCCGCCCCCTCCCACGCCCGTTCCGCAGACGGGGGCAGCCGGGCACCCGGTTCCGATCGCCCCGCCCAACCGGCGGCGCGACGTGGCCCTGCGGGCCGCGGACCTCACCATCGCCGGCACGGTCCTGGTGATCACGCTTCCGCTGACCGCCACGGTGGCGGCGGTCGGCCGCCTGGTGGACGGCGGCCCGGTCCTCTACCGCGGGCAGCGGCTGGGCAGGGGCGGCGAGCCCTTCACGATGTACAAGTTCCGAACGCTGCGCATGGGAGCGGAGGAGCGGCTCGCCGGCCTCTACGGTCCTGCCCTGCAGGAGGCCGCGCGGGCCGAGAGCACCCGCCTCGGCCGGGTCCTGCGCCCGGCCCAGCTGGACGAGCTGCCACAGCTCGTCAACGTCGTGCGCGGTGAGATGTCCATGGTCGGGCCACGGCCGCTGCGCCCGCAGTTCTACGCCGCCCTGTCCGCCCGGGTGCCGAACGTGTGGCAGCGGTTCGCCGTGCGCCCCGGCGTCACGGGCCTGGCCCAGCTGCGGCAGGACAACGTCACCCCCTGGGAGCAGAAGCTCGCCCACGACCTCGAGTACGTGGCCGACCGCTCGCTCGGCCTCTACGCGCGCTGCTGCGGGCGTACCGCCGCCCGGGTGGCGACGCAGTCGGCCAGGACGCTGCTCTCCGGCCTGCGCCGCCGCCCGCCCGAGCGCGCCTGATGTGCGGCGTGTGCGGGGTGCTGCGCCTCGACGGCGCGGCGCCCGACGTCGACCTGTGCGAGCGCATGAATGCACGGCTCGTGCACCGGGGCCCCGACGGCGAGGGGACGTTCGCCGACGGCCCCGTGGCCCTGGCCATGCGCCGGCTGGCCGTCATCGACCTCCCCGGCGCGGACCAGCCGCTGCACAACGAGGACGCGAGCCTCACGCTCGTCGGCAACGGCGAGATCTACAACTACCGCGCCCTCCGGCGCGACCTCGCCGCCCGCGGCCACCGCCTGGCGACGCATGGCGACCTCGAGACCGCGCTGCATCTGTACGAGGAGCACGACCTGGGCTTCGCGGAGCACCTGCGCGGGATGTTCGCCCTGGCCCTGTGGGACGCGCCCCGCCGGCGGCTCGTGCTGGTGCGCGACCGCTACGGGATCAAGCCGCTCTACGTCCGGCGGCAGGGAGCAATCCTGGCCTTTGCCTCCGAGCTCGGGGCCATCGCCGCCGACCCGGGGCTGACGCGGGAGATCGACCCCGAGGCGCTGTGGCTCTACCTGTCGCGCAACTGCGTGCCCGCGCCGCGGACGATCCTGCGCGGCGTGGAGAAGCTCGAGCCGGGGCACATGCTCGTGGCCGAGGAGGGCGAGGTCCGGGTTCGCCGCTGGTACCGGCGCCCGCTGCCGGCCGCGCGCGCGGCCGCCCCGGCGGGGCCGGAGGCCCTCGCCAACGAGCTGCGCTGGAGGCTCGAGGACTCGGTGCGCGCGCACCTCGAGGCCGATGTGCCCGTGGGCGTGTTCCTGTCCGGCGGCGTCGACTCCGGCACGCTGTGCGCGCTGGCAGCAGGTGTCATTTCCGGGCCGCTGCGCACCTTCTCCATCGGCTTCCGCGAGCGGAGCTTCGACGAGCTCGCCGACGCGCGGGCCACCGCCGCCCGCTACGGGACGCGCCACACCGAGGAGATCCTGGCGCCCGACGCCCTGAGCCTCCTGCCGCGCCTGGTCGAGGCCTACGACGAGCCCTTCGCCGACAGCTCGGCCGTGCCCACGTTCCTCGTCTCCGAGCTCGCGGCCCGCGACGTCAAGGTCGTGCTCTCCGGCGAGGGCGGGGACGAGGCGTTCGGCGGCTACGAGGTCTACCTGGCCGACCGCCTGGCCCCGCTCGTGGGCCGCGCTCTCCCCCGGCCGGTGCGCGCCGGGCTGGTCGAGCCCCTGGTCGGCCTCCTGCCCAGCTCCTCGCGGCGCGCCAGCCTCGACTACCGGGCCAAGCGCTTCCTGCGCGACCTCGATCTCCCGCCGCTCGACCGCCATGCTGGGTTCAAGCTCGTCCTCACCGAGGACGTCAAGGCCGAGCTCGTGCGGCCCTCGTACCGGTCGGTGGTCGATCCGCTGGCCGACCTCCGCCGCCATTACGACGACGCGGCGGGAGTGGGCCCCCTGGCCCGGCTCCAGCATGTGGACGCCATGACCTACCTCTCCGACGACCTCCTGACCAAGACCGACCGGGCCTCGATGGCCCACTCCCTCGAGGCGCGCGTGCCCTTCGTGGACGACCGCGTGCTCGACTTCGCCGGGACGCTGCCCGACGGGGTCCAGGTGCGCGGCCTGCAGAAGAAGTGGCTGCTGCGCCGGGCCGTGCGCCCGCTGCTGCCCCGGCAGGTCGTCGACGGCCGCAAGCGCGGCTTCTCCATCCCCGCTGCCCGCTGGCTGCGCCACGACGCCAGGGAGCTGGTGATCGACCACCTCTCCGCCGGGGCCGTGCGCCGGCAGGGAGTGTTCGAGCCGACCGTGGTCGAGCGGCTGGTGCAGGAGCACCTGGACGGGCGAGTCGACCACTCCCGCCCCCTGTGGGGCCTGCTCGTGTTCTCCCTCTGGCACGAGAGCATGGTGGCGCCCGCGCCGGTGCGGACAACGGTGACCGTGTGATGCGGATCTGGATCGACCTCACCGCCCCGGCCCACGTTCTCGTCTTCCAGCCCATCGTGCGCCGCCTGCGGGAGCGTGGCCACGAGGTGGAGATCACCGCCCGCGACTACGCCCAGACCCTGCAGCTGGCGCGCCTGCACGGCCTCGACCACGAGGTCATCGGCCACCACGGGGGGCGCTCGGCCCTGGGGAAGGCGCGCTCGCTGGCCGGCCGCACAGGCGCGGTGACGCGCTGGGCCCGCGGCCGGGGCTTCGAGCTCGCGGCGGCCCACGGCTCGAACGACATGCCGATCGCCGCCCGGACGCTGGGAATCCCGGCCGTGGACATGTTCGACTACGAGTTCGCGAGCCTCCAGCACTCGATCGGCTGCCGGCTGGCCCGGCGGGTCCTGGTGCCGGAGGCCATCCCGCCCGAGCGGCTGGCCCGCTACGGCGCCCGGCCGCCGAAGCTCGTGCAGTACCCCGGCCTGAAGGAGGAGTACTACCTGGCCGACTTCGAGCCCGACCCCGGCATCCTCGACCAGCTGGGCGTGGACGCGAGCCGCGTGATCGTGGTCGTGCGCACGCCGCCCGACGTCTCCCTCTACCACCGCAAGGCCAACCCGCTCTTCCGGCTCGTGGTCGAGCGCCTCGGCCACGACCCCTCCGTGCACGCCGTCGTCCTACCGCGCACCACCGAGCAGGGCCGCCTGCTGGCCCGGCTGGCCCTGCCCTCCCTCATCGTCCCCGGCGAGGCCGTGGACGGGCAGAGCCTCATCGCCGCCTCCGACCTCGTGGTCTCGGCCGGGGGCACGATGAACCGCGAGGCCGTGGCCCTGGGCGTGCCGGTGTACACGACCTACGGCGGCCGCCTCGGCGGAGTGGACGAGTGGCTCATCCGCGAGGGACGGCTGCGGCCGCTGGTCGACCCCCAGGGCCTCGAGCTGGCGAAGCGCGACGGACTGGCCCAGGCCACGCGGCGGGATCCGATGCTGCTCGTCGACCGCATCCTCGAGGTCGCTCCCCGGGGTTCTTGACAGATGTATCGCTGAGATATATCTTCGCGCGGTATGGAGGAGCGAGCGGCCGCCGACCGCAACGCCGTGACGCCGGTCGTGCTCGGGCTCCTGTCGCTCGGGCCGCGCACCGGCTACGAGATCAAGCAGGTCGTCGACCGTTCGACGCGGCACTTCTGGGCCGCGAGCTACGGGCAGATCTACCCGGAGCTCCGCCGTCTCGAGGCCGCCGGCCTCATCACCGGCGAGGACGCCCCCACCGGTGGCCGGCGCCGTCGCGTCTACCACCTGACGGGTGCGGGTCATGAGGCCCTCGCCGACTGGCTGACCGGCCACGAGACCACGATCGAGCTCCGGGACGAGTCGCTCCTGCGCCTCTTCTTCGCCGATGCCATGCCGAGAGAGGTCGGTCTCGGCCTGCTCGAGGCCCGGCAGCGCGGCCACGAGTGGTACCTCGAGCTCCTGCGTGCGATCGACGCACTGCCCGGCGACGATCCGCCGTTCGTCGACCTCGTGCTCCGCTGGGGGATGGACTTCCACGAGTGGGGCGCGCGCTGGTGCGAGGAACAGCGCGCGCGCCTGGCGGCGTCGGAGGAGACGGCCGCATGACCGCCCCGCGTTTTCGCGACGTCCTCGTCGGCGGTCTCCCGGGGTTCCTGCGTGAGGGGTTCCTTCCTCTCCTCGGCTTCTACGCCGGCCTCCGGCTCTCGGGCCTCCTCGGCGGGATCGCCCTCTCCACCGTCGCCTCACTCGGGGTGTACGGCCTCGAGCGGCGAGCCGGCCGCGACGGCCTGCTGGTGCAGTTGTCGCTGGCCTTCGTCGTCGTCCAGGGCGCGACCGCGCTCGCCTTCCACAGCACCACGCTGTACCTGGCGCAGCCGATCGTGGCCACCGCCGTGTGGGCGCTCGCCTTCCTGGTCTCCGTGCCGCTCGGACGACCGCTCGCCGGCCTGGCGGCCTGCGCCTGGTATCCGTTCCCACGCGACTTCCGGGCCACGCCCGAGTTCAGGCGCGTGTTCGGGGTCGAGTCCCTCGTCTGGGGCGCGTACCTGCTCGCACGCAGCGGACTGCGCCTCGTGGCCCTCGGTGCGGGGCACCTCGAGGTGTTCCTCGCCGTCACCTTCGCCACCGGCATCCCCTGCACGTTCGTGCTCGTGGTGTGGTCGATCCGCTACGCGCTCCGCGAGCTCACCGAGGACGACCGCCCGGCGCCCCCGCCTCGGGCCCTCGGGCTCGCCTCCTGAAACCGGTTCCTAGAAGAGCGTGTCCTGGTCGGCGGCCCCCGGCTGCGGGAGCGGGGCCACCTCGGCCATGGCCATCGGACCGTCGTAGGGCCGAAGGAGCGTCGTCGCCTCCTCCGGGGCCACGGCCCGGTCGAGCCACCGCTCCTCGGCCGCGCGGGGGAGGATGACCGGCATCCGGTCGTGCACGTGCGCGACGACCTCGTTCGGGGTGGTGGTCACGATCGTGCAGGTGTCCACCCACTCGTCGCGGCCGGGATCGCGCCAGGACGACCACAGCCCCGCGAACGCAAACGGCTCCTCCCCGGGCAGGGTGAACAGCAGCGGCCGGCGCACGCCGTCGGGATCCGAGCGCCACTCGTAGAAGCCGTCGGCCGGGATGAGGCAGCGGCGGCGCTCGAGCAGCGGCCGGTAGGTGGGACGTTCGAGGAGCGTCTCGGCCCGCGCGTTGATGGTGCGGGCGGCGCCGCGCAGGTCCGGCGCCCAGTGCGGCACGAGACCCCAGCGGGCGGGCCGGAGCACACGCCCGCCGGCGGCCTCCTCGTCGCGGTCGGGCACGACGATCAGGATCTCCTCCGTCGGGGCCACGTTGTCGCGCGGCCGAAGCTCGACCGGCGCGTCGACCTGGAAGCGCTCGGCCAGGAGGGCCGGGTCTGCCCGCATGGTGAAGCGGCCGCACATCCCGGCGTTCAGGGCTCCCCGAGCGGCATCTCGCCGGCCGCGGAGCCCATGGAGCCGGCCGCGGCCACGGCCACCAGGCCGATGGCCACCACGTCCGGCAGCGACAGGCCCTGGTCGAGGGCGATCGCCCCGATGATGGCCGCCACGGCGGGATGGAGGGCGAGGAGCACGCTGAACGTCCGCGCCGGGACGCGGCGCATGGCCGCCTGCTCCAGCCCGTAGGGAATGGCCGAGGCCATGATCCCGATCACGAGGCAGTAGAAGAGCGACTGGGGCTCCAGCAGGTCGCGCCCGGCGGCCACGATGCCGAACGGCGCCAGGGCCACGGCCCCGACGACCATCGCCGCCGCCAGGCCCGAGGCGCCGCTGAAGCTCCCCGCCACCCGGCGGCCGGCCACGATGTAGACGGCCCAGCAGCCGCCGGCGACCAGGCACCAGGCCACGCCCGCGGGCTGGGAGTCGCCGAACCCGCCGCCCAGCAACCCGACGCCGAGCAGGGCCAGGGCGACCCACACGAGGTCGGCGCGCCGCCGGGTGGTGGCCACGGCCACGGCGATCGGGCCCCAGAACTCGAGGGTCACGGCCGGCCCGATCGGGATGCGCTCGATGCCGAGGTAGAAGCAGGTGTTCATGGCCGCCAGGGCGATGCCGAACACGGCCACCACCCGCCGGCTCGACGGCTCGACGCGTGGAATCCCGATGACGGCGGCAAGCACGGCGGCCGCGAAGGCGATGCGCCCGAAGGCCAGTCCCACGGGGCCGATCTGCCGGAACGCGTGCACGGCCAGGGCGCTCGCCGACTGCGTCGAGATGGCCCCGGCCACGATCCACAGCGGGGCGGGCACGCCGAGCGCGCGGCGGCGGATGGCCTCGGCGTCGGCGGGCATGGCGGCTGACGCTAACGCACCTCTCTGCGTCTCAGAAACGCGCCATCCGGGTAACATGGCCCGCCTTTTCCTTCGAGCGCACGCGGAGGCGCGGACACGAAGATGAGCGGGCACGACGACTACGACCTGGCGGCAGCCGAGCGACGGTGGCGGCGCCAGTCGGCCGAGGAGGAAGAGCAGCGCCTGGCGCGCACAGCGCGCCACCGCGCCCACATGCGCCGGATCCACCGGCGCCGGCGGACGACGGCCGGAGCGGTCCTCGCCCTCCTCGTGGGCGCCGTGGCCGGCGCCTGGTCCCTGGCCGGGACGCACTCGGCCGGACGGGGCACGCCCGCGGCCGCGCGCCCGGCATCACACCCCACGGCCCACGGGCCGGCCGTCGTGCGCCCGGTCCACCTGGCCCAGCCCGCGAGCCTCCGCGGCGTGCACGTGAGCATGTACGTCGCCGGCCTGCCGTCGAGGCTGCGGTCGCTGCTGTCGCTGGCCCGCCCCGGCGGCCAGGGCCTGAACACGGTCGAGATCGACGTCAAGGACGAGAACGGCGAGGTCGGCTTCACCTCCGGCGTGCCCGCGCTGGCGCGGCAGGATCGGCGCGACGCGCAACTACTACGACGCCCGACCGCTGGTCGCGCGAGGCCCACGCCGCGGGCATCTACGTGATCGGGCGCATCGTCTGCTTCGAGGATCCGATCCTCGCCACGAGCCCGGCCGAGCACGCGATCCGCACCACGGTCGGGCGGGGTCTGGACGAACGCGGCCGGCCTCGCGCTGGACGAACGAGTACGACCCGTTCGTGTGGAACTACCTGATCGGCCTCGCGCAAGCGCCGCGGCGGCGCATGGGCTTCGACGAGATCCAGTTCGACTACGTGCGCTTCCCGACCGACGGCGACCTGGCCGACGCCGTCTGGCCGCACAAGGTGCACGAGCCCTACGCGCAGACGATCTACCGCTTCCTGAAGGAGGCGCGCGCGGCGCTCAAGCCGCTCGGCGTGCAACATCTCGGCGAACGTCTTCGGGCTCGCGGCCACACGCGAACCTCGGCATCGGGCAGAACCGTGCCCGAAGATCGCGCCGCTGCTCGACGCGATCTCGCCGATGGCCTACCCGTCGCACTACGGCCCGGGCGAGTACGACCTCACCGAGCCCCGACGACGACCCGGGCGCGACCGTCACCGTACACGATGGGCGACTTCCGCGACGCGCTGCCGACTCGCCGAACACGCAGATCCGGCCCTGGCTGCAGGACTTCAGCCTCGGGCGCACCTACACGCTCGCCGACGTCGTCGGCGCAGATCAACGCCGCCGAGCGCGGCGGGCGCCAGGGGCTGGCTGCTCTGGAACGCCGACGTCGTGTACCACGGCGACGCGCTCGAGCCGGCTAGCCGCCGGCCGAGGCGACCCGCCGCAGGCGGCTACGATTGGCGGCGATGGCCGCCGCCCGTCCCGCCCGAGCACGCCGTTCGACACCGTCGTCATGAAGTTCGGCGGCTCGTCCGTGGCCGACGCCGAGAAGGTCCGCGCCGTCGCGCGAGCGCCTCGTCGAGGCCAAGGAGCGCGGGCTGCGCGTCGTCGGCACCGTCTCGGCCATGGGCAAGACGACCGACTCGCTGATCGCGCTCGCCGCACGAGGTCTCGCCCACGCCCGACCCGCGCGAGCTCGACATGCTGCTCTCGACCGGCGAGCGCATCTCCTGCGCGCTCGTGGCGATGGCGATCCACGACCTCGGGCACGAGGCCGTCTCGCTCACCGGCTCGCAGGCCGGGCATCGTCACCGACGTCGGCGCACAACAAGGCGCAAGATCCTCGACATCCGCGCCCACCGCGTGATCGACGGCGCTCGACGCCGGCAAGATCGTGCTCGTCGCCGGCTTCCAGGGCGTCTCGGACGAGACGCAAGGACGTGACGACGCTCGGCCGCGGCGGCACCGACGCGACGGCCGTCGCGCTCGCCGCCGCGCTCGGCGCCGCCTGCGAGATCTACTCCGACGTGGCCGGGCGTCTACACCGCCGACCCGCGCATCGTGCCCGGCGCCCGCAAGCTCGACCGCATCTCCTACGAGGAGATGCTCGAGATGTCGGCCTCCGGCGCCAAGGTGCTGATGCTGCGCTCGGTCGAGCTCGCCCGCAACCACGGCGTTCGCGTGCACTCCCGCTCGACGTTCTCGGACGAGGAGGGCACCTGGATCGTCCCCGCGGAGGACGTCGTGGAACAGCCCATCATCTCCGGAGTGACGCACTCCGAGACCGAGGTCATCTTCACCCTCACCGGCATCCCGGACCGCCCGGGCGCCGCCGCCGAGGTGTTCGACGCCGTCGCGGCCGAGACACGTCAACGTCGACACGATCATCCAGAACGTCGTGCACGGCGTGGCCGAGCTGTCGTTCTCGGTGCCGCACGAGGACATCGCGGCCACGCGCGCGCGATCGCGTTCGCCGAGCGGTCGCTCGGCCCGATGCGAGGTCGAGGAGGACGCCACGCTCGGCAAGATCTCGATCATCGGCGCCGGCATGCGCTCGCACCCCGGCGTCGCGGCGCAAGATGTTCCGCACGCTCGCCGACCACGAGCATCAACCTGCGCATGATCTCGACGTCGCCGATCAAGATCTCCTGCATGATCGCCCGCGACGCAGATCCCCGACGGCCGTGCGCGCCCTGCACGACGCCTTCGAGCTCGAGCGCGCCGCCGCGAGGAGGAGCGCAGTGACCCGCCTCGCGGTCCTCGGCGCCACCGGCGCCGTCGGCGAGACGCTGCTGCGCGTGCTCGAGGAGCGCGACTTCCCGCTCGACGAGCTGCGCCTGCTCGCCTCCGAGCGCTCGGCCGGGCGCAGACGCTGCCGCTATCCGGCCGCGAGGACTCGAGGTGCAGGCGTCGCGACCGAGGACGTCGTTCGACGGGCATCGACATCGCGATCTTCTCGGCCGGCGCGGCGCGCTCGCGCGCCTTCGCGCCCGCGGCCGTCGCGGCCGGGGCGCGTCGTGATCGACAACTCGTCGGCCTTCCGCATGGACGCCGGAGGTGCCGCTGGTCGTGCCCGAGGTGAACCCGCAGGCGGCGTCACGCGCACGCGGGCTGATCGCCAACCCGAACTGCTCGACGATGCAGCTCGTGCCCGGTGCTCAAGCCGCTGCACGACGCGGCCGGGCTCGAGCACGTCACGGTGCTCGACCTACCAGGCCGTCTCCGGCACGGGCCAGACGGCGATCGACGGCGCTGCGTGACCGAGACCGGCGGGCTCGCTGCGCGGGCGACGACGCCGACGGCCGAGGTCTACGCGCATCCGATCGCGTTCAACGTGCTGCCCTTCGCCGGGGCGCTCGCGGGCGACGACGGCTACACGGACGAGGAGCTCAAGCTCGTCAACGAGTCGCGCAAGATCCTCGACCTGCCCGGACCTGCGCGTGGTCGCGACCTGCGTGCGCGTGCCGGTCGTGAACTGCCACTCCGAGGCCGTCTGGGTGACGACCGCGCGAGCGCTCGGCGCCGCGCGAGGCGCGCGAGCTGCTCGGCGCCGCGCCCGGCGTCACCGTGATCGACGACCCGTCGCCGAGCACGCTCTACCCGACCGCGCTCGACGGCCGACGGCCGCGACGACGTCTTCGTCGGCCGGATCCGGCGCGACCTCGGCGACCGACCGCGGCGCTCGCGCTCTGGATCGTGGCCGACAACCTGCGCAAGGGCGCGGCCACGAACGCCGTGCAGATCGCCGAGCTGTGCCTGGCCGAGGACCTCCTCGGCAGCCGCACGGCGGCCTGACCCGAGCTCAGGCGCGCGCCGGCGGCGCGGGCGTGCCGCCGAGCACGGCGCGCACCCGGTGAAGCGCCTCGGCGATCGCCCCCGGCTCCTCGGCCACCGGGACGAGGCCGGTGAGCTCGAGCCGCATGAGCTCGACCGGGCCCTCGTGCCGCAGGCCGCGGAAGCCGAAGTCGGCCAGGAAGTCGCGCGGGAAGACGGTGCGATGGGCGAGGAAGCGGGCCGCGAAGCCCTCCTCGGCGGCATAGCGGTGGGCGAAGGCCTCGACGGCGGCGGCGCCCCGGTCGCGCGCCTCGCCGATGCAGGCCAGGAAGAGGCCCTGCAGGGCCCACGGGCTCATGGGGTCCGCCAGGTACGCGCACGTGACCAGGACGGCGTCGTCGGACGGCGGCCCGGCCGGGAGGTCGCGGGCCCGCGGAAAGGCCTCGGCAGGCCCGTACTGGAGCGAGGCCACGTGCCGGTCACCGTCCAGGTAGACCTTGCCCCAGGCCCCGAAGTCCGACTCGGTCTGGTCGATCCAGCGGTCGCGGTCGACGGCCCGGCCGCCGGCCCGCGACTGCCACCACACGCACCCCTGGCACACGGGCGGCCGTTCGGCGTCGGTGGCCCGGACGAGATGCTCGACACGGCTCTCGGCCACGGCTCAGCCGGCCACGGCGTCGACGTGGAGGGTGACCGCCTCGACCTCGAGGTCGACCATCGAGCGCAGGTAGCGGCGCACCGACTCGGCGGCGGCCGCGGCCACATCCGGGATCGAGGCCCCGTAGGCCACCACGACGTGGACGGTCAGGTCCACCGTGCCGCCGGGCGCGACCTCGACGTGGACGGCCTTGGCCGCCCGCTCCGGGTCGGTGCGGCGGTCGCGGGACCCGAAGTGGCCGCCGAGAAGCCCGGCCACGCCGTCGACCTCCGCCAGGGCGTCGGCGGCGTAGGTGGCGATCACGGCCTGCGAGATGTGGGCGCGCACGCCGCGCGAGTGCACCGACTCCGGTCCGGCGGTCGCGTCGTCCACGCCGGCCACGATAGCGGCCTCGGAACGACGGCCCGAGCCGGGGCTACGGCGCCGGCGTCAGGCCGTGCCGGCGCATCACCGTTCCGAGTGCCGCGAGGTCGGGCGGGCCGCCGGCCGCAGCGTCGATGACGGCCGCCACCTCGCGGAAGTAGTCCGGGCCGAGGATGCCGGGGGTGACAATGGCGAGCACCTTCGCGTCCGCGTCGTGCGGGTTGTCGAAGCGGTGGACCACCCCGCGCGGGATGCACAGCACCTCGCCCGGACCGATGTCGGTCTGCTGGCCGTCGACCGTCCAGGTCAGCAGCCCCTCGAGCCCGTACAGGGTCTCCTCGTACCCGTCATGGCTGTGCGGGCCGGGCAGCCTCGCTCCCGCCGGAACATCGAACTCGAAGACCGCGACCGAGCCGCCCGACGCCCCGCCGTCGAGCAGGAAGCGAATCGCCATCGGCCCGACCCTGATCTCTTCCGTCATGCTTGCCACCACGAAATGCTCCCTCTCAGATGGTAAAGTGCCTTGACGGTACGTGACCTCTGAATTAAAGTCAAGCCGCTTTACTCAACGAGACCGCGACGAGCCGCTCGGCCCGCCGCTCATCGGCGCGCTGCTGCGGATGCCGTGGGAGCAGGTGCAGCGGCGGATGCTCGAGCGGCTGCACGAACACGGCTTCGACGACCTCGACGCGCCTCACCTGAACGTCCTCCTCTACCCCGGGCCTCAGGGGGCACGCCCCTCGGAGCTGGCCGCCCGGCGGGGCATCAGCAAGCAGGCGGCCAACTACCTCCTCGGTGAGCTGGAGCGTCTCGGCTACGTCGAGCGCCGGCCCGACCCGGACGACCGGCGCTCCAAGCGGATCGGGCTCACCCGCCGCGGCGAGCGGGCCGGACAGACCATCCGGGACGCCGTGGGCGAGATCGAGCGCGAGTGGGAAAGGCAGCTGGGAGCGAAGCGGTTCGCCCAGCTCCGCAGCCTCTTGCTCGAGCTCAACCCCCCGGCGTAACCGGCCGCGGCCCCCTCAGGGGCGGGGCCGCAGCACGAGCAGGGTGGCCTCGGGACGGGCCAGCACCCGCATCGGCAGGAACGTGGTGCCGATCCCGGGCGACACGTGCATGATCGTCCCCTCGCGGGCGTAGACGCCCTCGCGGTAGCGGGCGCGGGGGTTCGTCAGCCCCACCCGGCCGCTCGGCAGCGGGACGCAGATCTGGCCGGCGTGGATGTGGCCGGCGAGCACGACCTGGAAGCGCCCGGCGGGGAGGCGGTCGAGCACGTTCGGGTAATGGCAGAGGAGGACGCGCAGGTCGGCGCTCTCGTCCACGTCGCCGATCGCCGCCTCGCCGGGCGAGCGCAGGTAGCGCCGCGCATCGGTTCCGACCAGGCAGATGCGCCGGCCCCGGTCCTCGACGATGGCCCGCTCGGCGCCGAGCAGCTCGACGCCGTCAAGGCCCGACACCGGGCTGCCCTGGGCGAACGGGTCGTTGCCCACGGCGTGGTCGTGGTTCCCCAGCACGGCGAAGGCGCCCAGCCGGGCGGTGCGCGGCGAGGGCGGCGACGAGCTCGCGGAACGGGCCCTCACCCCGCCGCCGGGCCACGAGGTCGCCGGTGACGGCCACCAGGTCGGGTCGGATCTCGCCCGCCCACTCCACCGCCCGGCCGAGGAGGTGCAGGCCCGGGCCGAACCCGGCGTGGACGTCCGACAGGTGGAGCACCTCGAGGCCGTCGAGCTCGGGCGGCAGGGCCGCGACCGGGAGCTCGATCGTGCGACGCCGCAGGACGACCGCCTCGGCCGTCCCCCAGGCGGCCGCGGCCGCGCCGGCGGCGGCGAGCGCCCCGGCGGTCACCCTGGCCGAACGAATCACCGGCGCAGCAGTTCCCGGCGCGCCTGCTCCATCCGCAGCCGCAGCGCCTCGACGTCCCCGGACGGCCTCGAGGGAGCCTGCTCAGCGCCGAGCCGGCGGCGAAGCGACAGCGCCGACGTGACCGCTGCTGCGGTGGAAAAAGCAACCAGGGCGCGACGCTTCACGATGGTATAGTTGCCGAAAAGCGTGGGACGGATTCCGCTGCGCCGCGACGGGTGCTCGGCTCGCCGGCGGGCGTGGGGCGCCGCCCCGCGATCACGTCTTGGCAGCCCCCCGCTGCCAGACCCAGCCGGGTGCGGGCGGCTCTTCCGTCGCAGGCCGCCCCCCGGCTGGTGTACGCGCGGGGGAACCCATGGTTCCCCCGTTTGCCCCCTCCTTCCTGCGGGCCGACGGTTCTCGGTGCGATTCACGTCGTTTGCGACGGGCTTCACTGGTGGCTTCGGCGCGCCGGCGGAGCCGGCACACCGACGCATGGGCGGCGGGGTGATGCGCGCTTCAGCCGCAGGCGGACCAGAGGCCCTTTCCTTCAGCTGCTGCTCTTCTGGCCAGGGCTTCGTACTGGCGGGCGCGGTCGAGGTTCGGGGGGATCGACATCGGCCTGGCATAGCCGCGCGTCAGGAGCGCGGTCTCCAGGTCGGGTTCGGCTTCTCCCAGATCGACGTAGGCCAGGAGGCGGCCGTAGCGGTCGCGGCGGACCCGGCTCGTTCTGAGGGTCACGCGGCGCCCCGTCACGAGGTGGGCGGTGAAGGCGGCCGCGCGGCGGGAGTAGCACTGGACGGGCTTCCTCGGGTCGACGTCCTCCGGCGTGTCCACCCCGATCAGGCGGACGCGCTCCGTGCCTCCGCCCTCGACCGCGACGACCAGCGTGTCGCCGTCGACCGCCCTGACGACGCGCCCGTGCAGCGTGGACGGCGGTCCGCCCACGAGGCGCGGCCAGACGACGAGTGCCAGGGCCACCAGGAGCGCGGTGAGGAGGGCGATGCGCACGAAGCGAGGCTACGGCTGCCTCCTCGCCGGAGACCGTCACGGACGGCCCCGCCTTCGTGCCGCTTCGGGTCAGCGGACGGCGCCGCTCGCATGGACGCGCGCGCCGAGCTCGCGCGTCAGGTCGAGCAACCGCTGCAGATGCGTCGCCTCGGTCCGGTACGTGACGATGCAGGAGCGGATCGCCGCCCGCCCGTGCACGAGCGCGTTCGAGGGGAACACGGTGCCGTCCACCTGCAGCTCGGTCATGACGCGCGTGGTGAGCCGGTCGACGTAGCCCTCGTCGTCCACGCCCGCGGGGCGGTAGCGGAAGCAGCAGATCGAGAGAGACGGCGGACACACGAGCTCGAGCTCGGGCGTCTCCCCGATCCGCTCCGCCATCCAGCTCGTCAACGCGACGTCATGCTCGATCCGGCGCGCGTAGGCGGCGCGGCCGTGGGCGAGCAGCGACACCCAAACCCGCAGCGCCGCGAACCCCCGGCTCAGCTGCAGGCCCTCGAACCCGAGGTCGACGCCCCGCTCGACGACATCGCGCTCCTGCTCCACGTACGCAGCGTGCGCGCTGAACGACCGCCCCAGGCGCGTCCCGTCGCGGACGAGCACGAACGCACTGACGGCCGGGGCGTAGAGCCACTTGTGTGCATCGAAGGTGATCGAGTCGGCCTGCTCGATCCCGGCCAGGAGCGGCCGGAGGTTGTCGGAGAGGGCGATCGCACCGCCGTAGGCGGCATCGACGTGGAACCAGGCGCCGTGCTCCCGGCGCGACCTCCGCCACCTCCGCCAGCGGATCGATTGCGCCGGTCCCGGTCGTGCCCGCCGTGGCCACGACGGCCGCGGGCACGACCCCCGAGGCGACGTCCTCGGCCACCAGCCGCCGCAGCTCGTCGACCCGCATCCGGAGGCGCTCGTCGACGGGGACCTTGCGCACGGCCGCCTCGCCGAGCCCGAGGACGTCCGCCGCGCGGTCGACGGTGAAGTGCGACTCCTCCGAGGCATAGAACGCGAGGGCCGGGGCCGCCGCCACTCCCTCCACCCGCCCCTCCGGCCAGGCCTGGTCGCGCGCGAGCTTGAGGGCCGTGAGGTTCGCGATCGATCCGCCGTGGACGAGCATGCCGCCCGCCGAAGGGGGCAAGCCAAAGCGGCCGGCGAGCCACCGCACGAGCTGGAGCTCCACCTCGGTGGCGGCGGGCGACAGCATCCAGCCGCCGCTGTTCGGGTTGAGCCCCGAGGCCAGCAGGTCGGCGATGGCGCCGGGCACCGTCCCTCCGCCGCTGATGTAGGCCAGGAACCCACCGCTCCCATGCCGCAGGGAGTGGTCGAGAATGGCCTGCAGGTGGGCGGCGATCTCGTCGTCGCCGAGCGGCGCGTCGGGGACGTCGAGGGCCACCGCCGTGCGCACGCCGTCCGGTGTCTGCCGCGGCGACGCCGGGCCGTCCGGAAGGGAGGCGAGATAGCCGGCGTAGAGATCGACGATCCGCCCCGCGAACGCGCGGGCCCGTTCCGGCGGCCAGTCGAGGTCGGGCACCGGAGGCGGCGGTTCGGCGCTCACGCGCCAACCCTAACCGCCGGGTCGTTACCCGAGCTCGAAGTAGCGGACCGCTGCCCGGCTCACCGTGCGCATGGCGCGGTGGTTGAAGAGCGCGGCCACGACGACCCCGATGCCGAACGGGATGGTCCGGCGCAGGATGATGTTGGCCCGGCGCTGGGCCAGGCGGCGGGCCACCTGCAGGCCGAGGCGCCGGTTGACCTGCGCGATGGTGTCGCGCGGGATCACGCTCGCCGACACGCGCTCGCCCAGCACCTCGATGTCCTTGCCCCGCGGCACGGCCACCCCGGCGTCGAGGGCGAGCACGAGGATCACGTCGAGAGCCCGTGGCTCGACGTCACGCAGGTCGCGCCCGTGCACGTGCGCGATCTCGAGGATGAGAGTCACCTGCTCGTAGATCAGGAAGGCCGCGTCGGCCAGCGCCGCCGAGATCTCGGCCGTGGCCCCGACGATGGGGAACACGCCGGGGAGGGCCGAGGTCGCGCCCGCGCTGGTGACCACGTGCGTCTTGCGGGCCACGAGCCACTCGGTGAACTCGCCGCTCGGTGAGCTGTGGGTGGCGGAGCCGCTCGACGTCGACCGCCGCCATGATCGCCCGCCCGCGCGTTCGCACGACCAGGTCGATGGTGGCCTGGGTCTGCGTCGTGAGGCGGGCGGCGAGCTCGTCGCCCGCCTTGCCCAGCGCGCGGCCGCGAACGGCGCGTCCCACGAATCCCAGGGGAGCCATGCCCTCCACGCTACCCGCTGGGGCGATGCCGAAGCGCTACTTGTAGCGGTAGACGATGCGCCCGCGGTTGAGGTCGTACGGCGAGAGCTCGACCTTGACGCGATCGCCCGGAAGGATGCGGATGTAGTGGCGCCGCATCTTGCCGGAGATGTGCGTGAGCACGTTGTGGTCGTTCTCGAGACGAACGCGGAACATCGTGTTCGGGAGGGCCTCGGTGACCTCGCCCTCCAGCTCGATCTTCTCTTCCTTCTCGCTCATCCTCGTGCCGTGCTCGTGACCGTTGCCGCAATGATAGGCGGCGCGTCACTGCGCGAGGACGACCGCGAGCACCTCGTCGCCGTAGCGCTCGACCTTCGTCGGGCCGAGCCCGCGGATGCGCAGCAGCTCCTCGCGGCTTGCGGGACGCTCCTCGACCAGCGAGTCGAGAACGCTGTTGGGGAACACCACGAAGGCGGAGACGCCGTCGGCGGCGGCCCGCTCGCGCCGCCACGTGCGCAGGGCCTCCGCCAGCGGTCCCTCGGCCGGCGCGCGCTCCTCCGCGGCCGGGCCGGGTGCGCCCGGGGGCCGCAGCACGGGCGCCCGGCCGCCGCGGCGCTCGAGCGCGCCGGCGTCGACGGCATCGTCGATGGCCGCCAGGACCTCCGCCTTGGCCAGCGCCGCCGCTGCTCCGTACTCGGGCAGCGAGCCGTGTGCGTGGGCGGGCGCTGGGAAGGCCGCGCAGGATGGCGTCGAGCGCCCGCCGGCCGACCGCGACGCGCGAGGCCGCCGACACCACGGCGGCGACGAGCGACGCGCGGTCCGGCGGCCGGCCCGCGGCCAGGTCGGCAGGCAGCTCGTGCACGTCGCAGCACCGCACCACCGGCGCGGGCTCGCTGCGGTCGCCGAAGTGATGGAGGATCGCGCGGCGCCGGCAGTGGTGCTCGGACGCGTAGGCGGTGATGGCGGCCAGCGCGTCCCAGCGCAGCCGCTGGGCGGCCCGGCTGGCGCGCTCGACCTCGGCCGACCGCCGCCCCCCGATGTGCCGCAGCCGCAGCCGGCCGGCCGCGGTGTCCCCGCGCCCGGGCCACAGCTCGAGCGCGCCGACGCGCTCCGCGATGGCCAGCATCGTCCGCCCCCGGTCGCCGAGCTCGTCGAGGCCGACGCGCGAAGGCGCCGCCCTCGCCGGCCGTCCGCGCGAGCCGCTCGAGCAGCTCGTTGACGTCCGCGGCGCGCACGGAGGAGTCGGCGATGAAGTGCCCGATGAGGCCGCGGTCGGCCGTCGACCACAGGAGCACGCAGCGCGCGGGCAGCCCGTCGCGGCCGGCGCGCCCGGCCTCCTGGTAGTAGGCCTCGAGCGAGGCCGGGATGGACCAGTGCCACACGGAGCGCACGTCGGCCTTGTCGATGCCCATGCCGAAGGCCGTGGTGGCCACCACCACCTCGGTCAGGCCGGCCATGAAGCGCGCCTGCACGTCGTCGCGCACGCCGCCGGGCAGGCCGGCGTGATAGGCCTCGGCCGCCAGGCCCTCCCCGGTCAGGCGCCCGGCCAGCGCCTCGCTGCGCGCGCGAGTCCCGGCGTAGACGATGGCCGGCCGGGCGGCCGGGTCAGCAAGGCCGCGCTCGAGCAGCGCCCACTTGGCGCGGTCGGCGGGCGCGGGGGCCACGTCGAAGGTGAGGTTCGGCCGGTCGAAGCCGGTGGCCACCAGGACCGGCTCGCGCAGGCGCAGGCGCCGGGCCACGTCCTGGGCCACGCGGGTGGTCGCCGTCGCTGTCAGGGCCATCGTGCACCGCGCGCCCAGCTCGTCGCGGGCGTCGGCCAGGCGCAGGTAATCGGGACGGAAGTCGTGGCCCCAGTCGGAGAGGCAGTGGGCCTCGTCGACGGCGAAGAGGGCGACCTCGCGCCCGCCCACCGCCTCGCGGAAGCGGGCGCTGGCGAACCGCTCGGGGGCCACGAGCACGAGCCCGCAACGGCCGTCGGCCACGGCGGCCAGGGCCTCGTCGCGCGCCTCGGCGGACTGCGACGAGGTCAGCAGAGACACGTCGTCGCGGCCGCGGGCCACGAGGGCGTCGTGCTGGTCGCGCATCAGGGCGATCAGGGGCGAGACCACGATGGCCAGGCCGTCGAGAGCCAGGCCGGGAAGCTGGTAGCAGAGCGACTTGCCCGAGCCGGTCGGCATCACCACCATGGCGTCGCGGCCCTCGAGCGCCGCCTGCACGGCCTTGCGCTGGCCGGGGCGGAAGTGCTCGAACCCGAACAGCTCGTGCAGGAGCGTGTCGGGATCGAAGCCGGGGACGACGCGCTCGGGAACCTGCATCGGCGGCGAGTGTACCGACGGCCGTGCCGGCCCCAGCGGCCGGAAGCGTGGCTAGTTCAGGTCGAACAGCGTCGCCGCGTGCACGGGCTCGTACAGCTCGTTCACGTGGCTGACGTTGCCGAGCACGGTGTCACCTCGCCGGTCGACGCCGAACCGCTCGTGGATGTGCCCGTAGATGCACAGCCGCGGGGCGACGCGGTCGATGGCCTCGAGCAGTGACGCCGAGCCCGCGTCGTCCCCGGCCACCGTGACCCCGAAGCCGAGGGGCGGCCCGTGAGCGATGAGCACCTCGGTCCCGCCGTTGATCGCCCCGAAGCGCGCCCCGAGCCGCTCGTCGGGCTCCATGAACGCCCAGTCCTGGAAGAGCGGCGTCCAGGGAGTTCCCCACAGCCGCAGCCCGCCCACCGAGACAGCCTCGTCGCGCAGGTACGTCCAGGGCAGTTCCCGCATGAGATCGTCGTGGCCCTCGGCCACGAAGTCGTGGTTGCCGGCGATCCCCACCACTGCGCCCGCCGGCCGGGCCTCGAGCCACGGGGCGAAGGCCTCCTTCAGCCAGCGGTGCTGGTACGCCGTCGTGTGGTCGTCGAGCGGGCACAGGTCGCCGCCCACGAGCAGCAGGTCACACGCTGGGGTCTCGGGCAGGAACCCGTGCAGGTCCGAGATGGCGGCGATGCGCACCGGGGGCGGGTGGCGACGCCGTCAGCCTGGCTCGCCCACGGGGGCCGCCTCGGCCTCCTCGCCGGGCCGCAGCAGCTTGTCCCTCGTGCTCGCCGGCAGCCGGACCACGTGGCGCGTGAACTTGAGCTCGTCCTCGGGCACGCCGCAGGCCGCGCCCAGCAGCTGGGCCAGATGCAGGATGGGCATGTGGAACTCGCGGCCGGCCTTCTTCTCGGCCTTGGCCTGCCAGGCGTCGAGGGACAGGTGGCAGAGCGGGCAGGGCGTGACCATGACGTCGGCGCCCGCGTCGGCGGCCTGGCTGAGGGGCATGATGGCCTCCCCCAGGGCCACCTCCTCGCGGGCCAGGACGATGGGGAAGCCGCAGCACTTGACCTTGGCGGGATAGTCGACGGGCTCGGCCCCGCAGGCCGTGATCAGGTTCTCGAGCGACGACGGCCGGTCGGGGTCCTCGAAGCCCAGGAGCTTGGAAGGCCGCAGAATCTGGCAGCCGTAGAACGGGGCCACGCGCAGGCCGGTGAGGCTCTTGACCGCGATGGCCTTGAACCGCTCATAGCCGTCACCCTCGGCGATCTCCCACAGCAGGTGGCGGACCTCGACACCGCCCGAGTACGTGGCCGCGCCGACCTCGGTGAGGTTGGCGTTGACGCGCGCGAGCTCCTCGGGATCGTCGAGCAGCTTGCGGTTGGCCTGGCGCAGGTTGAGCGTGCACACGTTGCAGATGGTGAGCAGCGTGTCGCAGCCCAGGCCCTCGGCCTGGCCGAGGATGCGGGCGTTCAGGTGGAGGTAGTAGTCGGGCTTGGCCTCGTGGATGTCGCCCGCCCCGCAGCAGGTGAAGGACGGCATGTCGACGAGCTCGATCTCGAGCTTCGCGGCCACGGCCCGCGTCGACGTGTCGAGCTCCCGGGCAGAGAGCGAGGCCAGGCACCCGGGGTAGTAGGCGTAGCGGTCCTTCATGCCTCGGGCGTCCCGTTCGGCGACGGGCTGAGCGGCATCGGCCGCGCCTCGGGCTGCGCCTTGGACTCCTGCTCGAGCAGCTTCCACAGGCGCTTGACCTGGTCGTTGCCGGGCGCCTTGTGCTGCTTCAGCGGGTTCGGCACCTTTCCGGCCCGCGCCAGCCGCAGGGCGAAGGGGACGTCCATGAGCGCGGCCACGGGGCCGATCGTGCGTGGGACGAGCTCCGTCTCCTTGAGGTACCCGCCCCGGTGCGTGGAGGAGACGAACACCTTGGCGTGCTTCGCCCCCTCGTCGCGGGTCAGCCCGCGCCGGAACGACTCGCCGCCGAGCTTGGCGATGGCGTCGCGCGGGTCGACGCCCTTGGGGCAGCGCTGGTTGCAGAAGTAGCAGCGGGTGCAGTCCCAGATGCCGTGCGCCCCGTTCAGGTCCTTGAGCCGGTCGCGCTCGCGCGTGTCCCGGACGTCGCCGACGAAGCGCTGCGCCTTGGCCAGCGCCGCCGGTCCGAGGAAGTCCGGATCCGCCTCCATGGAGTTGCACTCGGAGACGCAGCAGCCGCACATGATGCAGAGCGCCTCCTTGCCGATCCCCTCCTCCTGCACCTCTGGATCGACCCGGAACTCCTTCTCGGGCGGCTGGAGGTCGGACTGGAGGTACGGCTTGACCGCCCGGATCTTGGCCCAGAAGGGCTCCATGTCGACCACGAGGTCCTTGATCACGGGCAGGTTCCCCATCGGGGAGATGGTCGGGACGTGGCCGGCGTCGACGTAGGGCCGCATGGCCGTCTTGCAGGCCAGGACGGCGGCGCCGTCGAGGCGCATCCCGCACGACCCGCACACCGCCATGCGGCAGGACTTGCGGTAGGCCAGGGTGCCGTCGCGCTTGTCCTTGACGGCATCGAGGGCGTCGAGGAGGGTGGCCTCCTCGGGGACCTCGACGGTGTAGGTCTCGAGGTGGCGCTCCGACCCGTCGGGGGAGCGGCTGATGGTGAGGGTGACATCCATGGGGAGGCTAGTGGATCGACCGGTGACGTTTGCCGGGACGACACGGAATGTCGAGGCGTGCGGACAGAGGTTCTGGCGTGCTGCCTCGGCGTGCCTGGCAAGGACGCAGGGAGGGAGCAAGGCTGAAGAAGCCTTGCCCCGACTGAGGACGCGGCCAGGCGCGGCGAGGCGCCGGCCAGAACCCGGGGAACGTTGCCGGTCGATTCACTTAGTAGGTCCTCGTCTGGGGCTGGAAGCGGGTGATGGTGACGTCCTTGTAGTCGAGCCGCACCTGGCCCAGGTCGTTCCAGGCCAGGGTGTGGCGCATCCAGCGGTCGTCGTCGCGCTCGGGGTAGTCGAGCCGGTTGTGGGCGCCGCGTGACTCCTCGCGGGCCAGGGCGCCCGTGACCAGGCAGTCGGCGAGCTCGAGCATGGACTCCAGCTCGAGCACCGACGTCAGGTCGGTGTTGAAGGTGTTGCCGGTGTCGTCGACGACCACGCTCTCCACGCGCTCGCGCAGGCGGTGCACCGTGTCGAGGCACTCGGTCAGGCGCTCCTCGCTGCGGAAGATCCCCGCCCGGTCGTACATCACGGTGGCCAGCTCCTCGCGCACCTGCCACGGGCGCTCGCCGCCCTGGCGGGCGAAGATGGCCCGGATGCGGCGGTCCTGGTCGCGTACCGCCGCCTCGCTGACCAGCGCGCCGTTGGCGTTGGCCACCGCCTCCTCGGCCGCGTGCCTGCCGGCCCGCCGGCCGAAGACGATCGTCTCCATGAGGGAGTTCCCCCCGAGCCGGTTCGCTCCGTGCACCGACACGCAGGCCATCTCGCCGGCGGCGTAGAGGCCCGGGAGCACGGTCTCGCCGTCGGCGTTGCAGTCCACGCCGCCCATGTGGTAGTGGGCACCGGGCCGGACGGGGATCGGCGTCTCGATGGCGTCGACGCCCGCGTAGTCGAGGGCCAGCTCGCGCGAGCCCGGCAGACGGGTGCGGATCTTCTTCGCCCCAAGGTGCGTCAGGTCGAGCAGGACGCAGCCGTCGACCCCGCGACCCTCCTCGATCTCGCGCTGCTCGGCCCGGGACACGACGTCGCGCGAGGCGAGCTCCATGGCGACCGGCGCCACCGAGGCCAGGAAGCGCTCACCGGCGGCGTTGCGCAGGTAGCCGCCCTCGCCGCGGCAGCCCTCGGTGATGAGGACCCCGTTCGCCTTGAGCGTCGTCGGGTGGAACTGCATGAACTCCATGTCCTTCAGGGGCACCCCGGCGCGCCAGGCCATGGACATGCCGTCGCCGGTGCACGAGTAGGCGTTGGTGGTCCCGTAGTACATGCGGCCCATGCCGCCCGTGGCCAGGATGACGTTGCGGGCCGAGATGCCGTGGACCCCGCCGCGGACGAGGTCCCAGGCCAGCACGCCCACGCAGCGGTCGTCGGAGACCACGACGTCGGTGGCGAAGAACTCCTCGTACACCGTGATCTCCTGCTTGATCATCTGCTCGTAGAGCACGTGGATGAGCACGTGCCCCGTGATGTCGGCGCAGTACACGGTGCGCGGCGCGCCCGCCGCACCGAAGGGCCGCTGGGCGATGCGGCCGTCGGGGTAGCGCGTGAACACGGCGCCCATGTGCTCGAGCTCGTAGATGTCGCCGGGCGCCTCGTAGCAGAGGATCTCGACCGCATCCTGGTCGGCCAGGTAGTCGGACCCCTTGACCGTGTCGAAGGTGTGGCTCTCGGGATCGTCGGCCGTGGCGTTGCCGAGCGCCGCGTTGATGCCGCCCTCGGCGGATCCGGAGTGGGAGCGCGTCGGGTGCAGCTTCGAGACCACCGCCACGTCCGCCCCGGCGCGCTTGGCCTCGATCGCCGCGCGCATGCCGGCCAGGCCCGCGCCGACCACCACCACGTCATGCCGTAGCACGTCCCAGCCAGCCTCCTGTGGGATACACAGCCGGCGCCACCGCCGGGCACTGTCTCGAGCCGTCGCCGGCCCTGGAGCGGAGCATAGCGGTAGGCTCCGAGCCGGATGGCCGCCCCCCAGGAGCATGCTGTGGTGGCCGGCCTGCGCCGCCGGTGCGCGGCCGGCGCCATCGATCTCATCCCCAGCGCGGCGGTCGTCATTCCGCTCACGGTCGCGGCCGGCCAGGCCGGCTTCCTGGCCGGGGTGGCCATCGTGTGCGCCTACTTCGCGGTGACCGAGGCGCGGTTCGGGCAGTCCCTGGGGAAGCGGGTGTGCGGCCTGCGCGTGCTGCAGGTCGACGGAGAGCCATGCACCGTCACGGCCGCGGTCATCCGCAACGTCTTTCGCGTGGTGGACGCGTTTCCCGGCTGCTACCTGGTGGCCCTGGTCTCGCTGGCCGGGTCGAAGCGGGGCCAGCGCATCGGGGACCAGGCGGCCGGCACGAGCGTCTACCTCGACTCGCCCGAGCTCGCGGCCCGGCCACGCGGCCCCGGCAGCGGTGATGGCAAGCCGCGAACATCGGGAAGAACCCATCGGCGGAGTCCCGCCGATCGGACTTTGTAACAGCCCCGTTGCGGCGCCCGGGCCGCAATCTTGCGGTACATTCGCATGGTTGACCCACCGAAAGGAACCGATCACCGTGGCGACGCGTGACCTTGTGCTTCCCCCCGCGAAATCGGTGATCGAGAACCCGGCGGCCGAGGCGCTGCAGGAGCTGGCGGCCGCCATGCCCAACGCGCGCCGCACCGCCTACGGGGCCGTGAACGTCCAGACCCGCGTCCTGTCGCGCTCCACGCCCTCGACGTTCCTCGTCACCGACGAGCCCGACGGCGAGAGCCAGTCCATCACGCTCGAGGAGTACGAGCGCGTGGCCGCCCTCCAGGACGCCTACATCGCCGGCCAGGACATGGTCCTCGTCGACGGCTACATCGGCTCCGACCCGGCCACGCGCGTGGCCGCGCGCCTGTACGTCGAGGCCGCGAACGCCAACATCGCCGGCATGCAGCGCCAGCTCTACTTCCCGCGCGAGGACGGCCGCGAGGCCGAGCTCACCGTCATCTACACGCCCAACCTGCCCGTCGAGGGCTACCCGGACGACCGCCTCATCGCCGTCGACCTCGAGAACGGCGTGACGCGCGTCTTCAACTCCGACTACTTCGGCGAGTCGAAGAAGGGCGGCCTGCGCATGTGGAACCGCCTGGTCCACGAGCGCGGCGGGCTGCCGCTGCACGCCGGCTGCAAGGTCATCCCCACCGCCCGCGGCGATCGCGTCGGGCTCATCGTCGGCCTCTCCGGGACCGGCAAGACGACGACCACCTTCACCCGGCAGAACGGCTCGCTCCCGGTCCAGGACGACTTCGTGGCCTGGAACGCCGACGGCACCATCGACTCCACCGAGGCCGGCTGCTTCGCCAAGACGTTCGCCCTCTCCGCGGATGACGAGCCGACCATCCACGGCGCCGTCATGCGCCCCGAGGCCTACCTGGAGAACGTCTCGCAGGGGCCCGACGGCGTGCCCGACTTCTTCGACACGAGCTACACGCAGAACGGGCGCGCCACGTTCTCCTTCGCCGCCATCGAGGCGGCCGACCCGAACTCCGTCCACCTGGCGCACTTCCTGCTCATCCTCAACCGCAACGAGCACGTCATCCCGGCGGTGGCGCGGCTGAACGCGGCCCAGGCGGCGGCCTACTTCATGCTCGGCGAGACCAAGGGCACGTCTGCGGGCGGAGCCGAGGAGGCGGGCAAGTCGCTGCGCGTCCCCGGGACGAACCCGTTCTTCCCGCTGCCCCACGCCCTCCAGGGCAACCGCTTCCTCGAGCTGCTCGAGCGCCACCCGCTCGAGGTCTACGTCATGTGCACCGGCCGGGTGGGCGGCGGCGAGGACGTCGAGGGCTCGCGCAAGGTCGCCATCTCGCACTCCTCGGCCATCGTCAAGGCCATCGCCGAGGGCACCATCGAGTGGGAGCGCGATCCCGACTTCGGCTACGAGGTGGCCCGGTCGGTCCCCGATCTCGAGCCGGACGACGTCGAGGTGCTCCAGCCGCGGCGCCTGTACGAGCGCCTCGGGCGCCTCGACGAGTACCGCCGCACGGTCGAGCGGCTCAAGGCCGAGCGGGCCGAGTACCTGGCGGGATACCCGCAGCTCGGGCCCGCGATCCTCGCCGCCGTGCGCTGAGCCCCCGGCCGGCTCACCGCCGGGAGCGGGCCGGCACGAGCAGGCTCTCCTGCTCCACGATCAGGCCGGCGACCTCCGCGAGGCGCAGGTTGCGCTCGCGGGCGGTGACCTGGAGGCGGCGGAACGCGTTCTGCTCGGTGAGATCGAGCGCCGACATCAGCAAGCCCTTGGCGCGCTCGACCAGCTTGCGGTCCTCGAGCGCCTGCTGTGCCCGGTCGACCTCGGCCTCGAGCGCCTGGAACTCGGCGTGGCGGGCGGCGGCGAGGGCCAGCGCGGCCTCGAGCTCGCGCGTGTCGACCGGCTTCGTCAGATAGGCGCTGACGCCGCTGGCGATCGACCGCTCGATCAGGCCCGGATCGTCGACGCCGGTGACCACGACGACGGGACGGCGCAACCCGGCGGCCGCAAGCTCCGTCGCGGCCTCGAGGCCGTCGACGTTCGGCATCTCGATGTCGAACAGGTAGAGGTCGGGTGGATCGGCGCGGGCCAGCTCGATCGCCTGGCGACCGTCGCGGGCCGGTCCGAGTGCCTCGTGCCCGAGCGAGCGGACGCGCTCCGTCAGGGCTCGGGCGATCAGCGGGTCGTCCTCGGCCACGAGGACCCTCATGGCGCCACCGTCGGGAAGACGACCTCCGCACGCGTGCGGCCGGCCGCCGGCGCGCGCAGCTCGAGGCGGCCGTTCAGGCCCTGCTCGACCACGGACCGGACGAGCTCGAGGCCGAGACCCGCCACGTGCTGGATGCCGTCGCCGCCGTCCTCGACGGAGAGGCGCGTCTCGTGCCCGCGGCTGAGGCGCACGACGATCGGGGGCGCGCCGTGCTGGTACGAATTCGTGACCAGCTCGTTGGCCACCAGGCCGAGCTTCTGGGCGGTCGCGGCGTCGAACGTGCCCCTGTCCGCGTCGACCGTGACGGGGACCGGAGCGGCGGCGGTGATGCTCCGCAGGAGCGCGGCTCCGTCGACCCGGTGGCCTGCCTCCGTCAGCAGGCGGTGCACAACCGCGATCGACCGGATGCGGGCGGCGGCCTCGTCGAAGCGTGCGCCGCCGGGACCGTCGGGACGGGCGAGCAGAAGCAGGTCGGCAGCCGTCTGGAGATCGTTCTTGATCCGGTGGCTCGCCTCCCGCGCTCGCGCTCGCTCGACCTCGGCGCGCGCGGCCTCGCGGCGAACGGCGCGCACGAGCACGAGGGCCACTGCGACCGCCGCGGCGACGAGCGCGAGCCTCATCGCGGTGGCCCCGGCCGACAGCGGGACCAGGGCGGACACGGCCGAGCACGTGCCGGCGGCCGCGGCGAGCCAGAAGACGCGGCGCCGGCCGCTCTGGACCACGGCGATGAACGGCACGGCGAGGAAGAGCAGAAGGGAGAAGCTCGGGCCGCCGTCGACGACGAGCAGGGCGACGAAGGCGATGAGCCCGCCGCACCAGAGGTCGAGGAGGACCCGGCCCCGGCGGTCGGTGATCCACGCGGGCCAGGGAACGGCCATCGCCACGGTGTTCCCCAGGGCCACGAGGAGGGTGGCGCCGGCCAGCAGCAGGCGGTGCGGCGCACCCGCATCGAGCGCGAGACCGGCGAGCACGGCCAGGATCGAGGCCCAGCCGAGCCAGGAGCCGGCCCGCAGGGCGGCCACTCGGAACTGGAGGTCAGCGGTGAGGGGGGCGGATCGGGACGTCTCGGTTCCCGTACGGCGGAGGGCGGCAAGCGGTTTCCCAACACTCCGACGGCTGGCTCACCGGGCTGCTGCTACTGTGATCGCCGGCGTTCACGACGACGCCGCTCGAGGCCACGGTCGCCTCTCCCCGCGGAGCCCCATCGGCTCGCGCGACTCGAGAGGGAGAGAAACGACCCGGCGCTCGACATCTCTCCGGGCCGCTCGCGGGGTGTCCGAACGGCGAGAGCGCACGCCGCTCTCGACCACGTCCCCACGAGCAAGGAGCACCTCTGATGAAACGGCCTTCCGTCCGCCTGTTCGGGCTCGGCCTCGCCCTCTTCGCCGTGGCGGTTCTCGCTGCCGGCGCCGACGCCCGCACGACGCCGGCCGGCGCCCCCGTGGCGCCGCTCCCCGCCGAGCATGGCCACGCCACCGAGGAGTCCGGCCAGCCGGTGATCGACTGGAACCAGGCCCTCCTCTCGATCGTGAACACGCCCGGCGCGCAGCCGGCGAACATCCAGCCGACCCGCAACTTCGCGATCCTGCACGCCGCGATCTACGACGCGGTCAACTCGATCGACCGCACCCACGAGCCGTACCTGATCTCCGTCCGCGCGCCTCGCGACGCCTCGGAGACCGCAGCCGCCGACGCCGCCGCGCACACGGCCCTCGTCGGGCTCTACCCCGCGCAGCAGAGCCGGCCTCGACGCCGACTACGCGGCCGAGCTCGCCAAGGTGCCCGACGGTCCGGCCAAGGACAAGGGCGTCCGCCTGGGCGAGCAGGTCGCCGCGCGACCTGCTGGCGATCCGCGCCGACGACGGCTCGAACGTGACGCCGCCGCCGTTCGTGCGCCGGCACGAATCCCGGCGACTACCGGCCGACGCCGCCGAACTTCCCGGCGCCGGTCTTCACCACCTGGGGACAGGTGACGCCGTTCGTGCTCGACAGCGGCGACCAGTTCCGCCCGGCGCCGCCGCCCGCGCTCACGAGCGACGCCTACGCCGCCGCGATCAACGAGGTCCAGAGCCTCGGCTCGGCCACCAGCACCACCCGCACGCCCGAGCAGACGGAGATCGGCCAGTTCTGGAACCCGCCGATCCAGAACTTCTGGAACCAGATCGCCCAGACCGTCGCGCTCGCGCACCACAGCGACCTGCCCACGACGGCGCGGCTGTTCGCGGCCCTGAACCTCAGCTTCGCCGACTCGGCGATCGCCTTCTACGACGCCAAGTACACCTACCAGCTCTGGCGGCCGGTCACGGCGATCCGCCTCGCCGACAGCGACGGCAACCCGGAGACCATCGCCGACCCGAACTGGCTCCCGCTCGCCGGGAACACCGCGGCCGACCCCTCCTACCCCGGCGCGCACAGCACGATCAGCGCCGCCGGCGCCGACGTGCTCGCCAGCTTCTACGGCGACGACCAGCACTTCTCGGTCACCTCGCCGGCGCTGCCCGGCGTGACCCGCTCGTTCAGCGAGCTTCAGCGCCGCGGCGCAGGAGGCCGGTCTCAGCCGCATCTACTGCCGGCCAGCACACGCGGCTCGACCACGTCGCCGGGCTCGCGCTCGGCCACGACGTCGCCGGCTTCGTCCTGCACAACGCGCTCCTGCCCGTTCACGACTCCGCCGGGGAGTAACGGCCACCGCATCGGGCCCTGCGGGCCCTCGGGCTCGCAGGGCCCGGCCTCGGCCTCGGCCTGCCTACGCGGCCGCGACCCGCCGGTCGAGTGGCGAGTACGGCCGCGGCCCCGGCCCGACGTACTCGCTCGACGGCCGGATGAGGCGGTTGGCCCCGTGCTGCTCGAGGACGTGCGCCGACCAGCCGGCCACGCGCGACATGGCGAAGATCGGCGTGAAGAGGTCGGTCGGGATGCCGAGGTAGCGGTACGTCGAGGCGGAGTAGAAGTCGACGTTCGGGTAGAGCCCCTTCTCCGCCACCACGACCCGCTCGATCTCCTCGGAGGCGTCGAACCAACGCGGCTCGTCCGAGCGCGCGGCCAGCCGGCGGGCCTCGTCCTTGAGGATCAGGGCGCGCGGGTCCCAGGTCTTGTAGACGCGGTGGCCGAAGCCCATGATGCGCTCGCCGCGGGCCAGGGCGTCCTCGATCCAGGCCCTCGGGTCGGCGTCGCCGATCGACTCGAGCATCTGCATGACGCGCTCGTTGGCCCCGCCGTGGAGCGGGCCCTTGAGGGCGCCGATGGCCCCGGTCACGGCCGAGTGCAGGTCGGAGAGCGTCGAGGCGATGACCCGCGCCGTGAACGTCGAGGCGTTCATCTCGTGGTCGGCGTGCAGGATCAGGGCCACGTCGAGGGTCCGGGCCTGCTCCTCGGAGGGACGCTCCCCGCGCATCATCCAGAGGAAGCTCTCCGCCAGCCCGAGCTCGGGGTCGGGCGGCACGGGCTCGAGCCCCAGGCGCCGGCGGTGGTACCGGGCGATCATCAGGGGCATCCGGGCGATCAGCCCGATGGCCTTGCCCAGGTCGTCCTCGGGCGTGTTCGAGTCCTTGCGTGGATCGTCGACCGAGTCGGACGACACGGCGGTGCGGAGCATCTCCATGGGGGCCGCGCGGTCGGCCAGGAGGTCGACCACCCGCTCGCTCTCGGTCGAGGTCGCCGCCGCCTCCTCGCGCAGGCGCTCCCGGAACCAGGCCAGCTGCTCGCGCGTGGGCAGCTCGCCCTTCATCAGGAGGTAGGCCACCTCCTCATAGGTGGCCTCGGCCGCGAGCTCCCGGATGTCGTAGCCGGCGTACAGGAGCACGCCGCGCAGGCCGTCGATCGAGCACATGCGCGAGCGCGCGACCACCACGCCTTCCAGTCCGCCTCGCTCCGTCATCTCGGGGACCCGCCTTTACGTCGAAGGTGATGGGCCCCGTGGCCGGGAGCCGCGCGAAGTATGGCAGCGCCCGGCCCTCGCCGATGCGTCACAATGTTGCGTCCTCCTTAGGGGACGTGCGGGTTTCGATAGTTACGAGCAGTGGAGGAGCGCGCAGCTTGGCCCACCAAGTAACCCTGATTCCCGGCGACGGAACGGGCCCCGAGATCGCCGAGGCGACGCGCCGCGTCCTCGAGGCCACCGGGATCGAGTTCGACTGGGAGATCGAGCAGGCCGGCGCCGACGTCGCCGCCGAGCACGGCGGCAATCCGCTGCCCGACGCCGTGCTCGACTCCATCCGCCGCACGCGCGTGGCCATCAAGGGCCCCATCACCACGCCGGTCGGGACGGGCTTCCGCTCCGTCAACGTGGCCCTGCGCAAGACCCTCGACCTGTACGCGCAGGTCCGCCCCTGCAAGTCCTATGCCGGCGTCCGCTCGCGCTACGACGACATCGACCTGGTGATCGTGCGCGAGAACACGGAGGACCTCTACGCCGGCATCGAGTTCGAGGAGGGCACCGAGCACGCCCGCGACCTCATCGGCCTCGTGGAGCGCCTGTCGGGGGCCCGCATCCGCCCCGACTCCGGCATCACCATCAAGCCGATCTCCATCACCGGCACCGAGCGGATCGTGCGCTTCGCGTTCGAGTACGCGCGGCGCGAGGGGCGGCGGAAGGTCACCGCCGTCCACAAGGCCAACATCATGAAGCACACGGACGGCCTCTGGCTGCGCGTGGCCCGTGAGGTGGCCGAGCGGTACCCCGACATCGAGTTCGAGGACCGGATCGTGGACAACATGTGCATGCAGCTCGTCCAGAAGCCCGAGCTGTACGACGTCCTGGTCCTCCCGAACCTGTACGGCGACATCATCTCGGACCTCGGCGCCGGCCTGATCGGCGGCCTGGGCGTGGCCCCCGGCGCCAACTACGGCGAGGAGGGCGTGGCCGTGTTCGAGCCGACGCACGGTTCGGCCCCGCGCTACGCGGGGCAGAACCGCGTCAACCCCGTGGCCATGATGCTCTCCGGCGTCCTCATGCTCCGCCACCTCGACGAGCGCGAGGCCGCCGACAGGCTCGAAGCAGCCATCGCCGGCGTCATCGCCGACGGCCGGGACGTGACCTACGACCTGAAGCCCAGCCGAGACGACCCCACCGCCGTCGGCACGTCCCAGATGGCCGACGCCATCGTGGCCCGCCTGCACGGCTGACCGAAAGCGAGCAGCTCTCGATGCGAACCAAGATCACCGTCGTCGGCGCCGGCAACGTGGGGGCCACCACGGCCCAGCGGCTGGCCGAGCGGGACTACGCCGACGTCGTGCTCGTGGACATCGTCGAGGGGCTGGCCCGCGGCAAGGCGCTCGACCTCAACCAGGCCGGGCCGGTGGTGGGCTACGAGCCCCAGGTGGTCGGGACGAACGGGTACGACGAGACGGCGGGCTCGGGGATCTGCGTCATCACCTCGGGCATCGCCCGAAAGCCCGGCATGTCGCGCGACGACCTGCTCTCCACCAACCAGGCGATCGTCGGCGACGTGGCCCGCCAGCTCGCCGAGCACTCGCCGGACACGATCCTCATCACCGTGACCAACCCGCTCGACGCGATGTGCACGGTCGCCCTGCGGGAGAGCGGTCTGCCGAAGGAACGCTGCTTCGGCATGGCCGGCGTGCTCGACACGGCGCGGTTCCGCACGTTCATCGCCTGGGAGCTCGGAGTTTCCGCGCGTGACGTGACCGGCTTCGTGCTTGGCGGCCACGGCGATCAGATGGTCCCTGTAGCCTCGAACACCAACGTGGCCGGCATCCCCGTGACGGAGCTCATCGCCGCCGACCGCCTGGAGGAGATCGTCCAGCGGACGCGCGACGGCGGCGCCGAGGTGGTCAAGCACCTGGGGACCGGCTCGGCCTTCTACGCGCCGTCCGCGGCGGTGGCCGAGATGGTCGACTCGATCGTCCTCGACCAGAAGCGCATCCTGCCCTGCGCGGCCCTGCTCGAGGGCGAGTACGGCCTCGACGGCCTGTTCATGGGCGTCCCGTGCCGCCTCGGCGCGGCGGGCATCGAGGAGATCATCGAGATTGACCTGACCGACGGGGAGCGCGAGGCGCTCGCCCGCTCGGCCGACGCGGTCCGAGAGCTTGTCGGCGTACTCGGCGACGTCTGACGTCGCCGAGTCGGGGCCTCCGGTCCCGCGCTCGCAGGCGATCCTGGCCATGGCGGCGTTCGCCGGGGCTGCCGTCGTGCTCGAGATCACCGGCATCGCGAGCTCGGCGAACCAGTGGTTCGTGATCGTGCTCGCCCCGGCGCTGGTCCTGCGACGGGCCCGGGCCTTCGTGCGCGACTTCCTGCCGTTCCTGCTGCTCGTCCTGCTCTACGAGTGGACGCGCACCGAGGCCCACCGGCTGCACCCCTCGGCGTTCTACACGCCGCAGATCGACGCCGACCGCTTCCTCGGCTTCGGCAACGTGCCCACGGTGTGGCTGCAGCAGCATCTCTGGCACGGGGACCTGGACCGGCTCGACCGCTTCCTCATCTTCATCCACGGCCTGAACCTGGCCGGCGCCGATCGTCGTCCTGTTCCTGGTCTGGCTCGGCTCGCGCCGCGACTACCTGCGGTCGGCGGGCGCGTTCCTGGGCGCCGCCTTCGCCTCGTGCGTGGGCTTCCTGCTCTTCCCGGCCGCGCCGCCCTGGCTGGCCGCGCAGCAGGGCCTGCTCGACGTGACGCGGATCCGCGAGCTGGCCGACCCCGCCACCACCAGTGGCCTCGCTCGCGAGCTCTTCGACGACAACCCCGTGGCCGCCATCCCGTCGCTCCACGCCGGCTGGTCGCTGATCGTGGTCCTCGTGGCCTTCCGTTACCTGCCCCGCCCGGCGGGCTGGGTGGCCGCCGGCTACGCCATCCTCGTCCACTTCGCCGTCGTGTACCTGGGCGAGCACTACGTGATCGACCTGATCCTCGGCGATGCGGTCGCCGTCGGCGCCTGGGTGGTGTCCGGACGGGTTGCGGCGGCGTACGAGGCCGGGGAGCCCGTGGGCGTGCCCGCGCCGGTCCTCAGCGGCCCGCAGCCAGAAGCGTCAGCATCTCGTACATGACGGTGGCGGCCAGGAGGGCCGTCACCTGCCCGGGGCCGTCGTACTGCGGCGCCACCTCGACCACGTCCATGGCCCTGATGTCGAGCCCCCGCAGCGCGCGGACGTAGTCGAGCGCCTCGGCGGAGGTCGGGCCGCCGACCTCCGGGGTCCCTGTCCCGGGGCAGAAGGCGGGGTCGACGAAGTCCACGTCGAAGGTGACGAAGCACGGGCCCTCGCCCACGCGCGCGCGGGCCCGCTCGCCGAATGCGGCCGGCCCGAGGGTCCGGAGCTCGAGCCAGGGGATGAGCTCGAGCCCGAGCGCCGCCGAGGTCCCGTAGTCGTCGGGGCCGTACAGCGGGCCGCGCATTCCCGCCTGCAGGCAGCGGGAGGGCTCGAGCAGCCCCTCCTCCACCGCCCGCCGGAACACGGTGCCGTGGTTGAGCGGGCGGCCGAAGTAGCTGTCCCACATGTCGTGATGGGCGTCGAGGTGGACCAGGCCCAGCGGGCCGTGGACGGCGGCGGCCGCCCGCAGCTCGGCCAGGGTCACGGAGTGGTCGCCGCCGATGCCGAGCGGGACGGCGCCGCCCTCGTGGATGCCGGCGGCGAAGGCCTGGAGCCGGTCGAGCGTGTCCTCGATGTACCCGGGCACGGTGGGGGCGTCGCCGAAGTCCACGGCCGACAGCACCCCGAACACCTGGACGCCCTGGGCCGGGTTGTACGGCCGCAGGAGGGCGGACGCCGAGCGCACCGCCTCGGGCCCGAAGCGGGCGCCCGGCCGGAAGGACGTCCCCGAGTCCCAGGGCAGGCCGAAGATGGCCACGTCCACGCCTTCGGTGGCCTGCACGTACGGCAGGCGCGCGAAGGTCCGCGGCCCGCTGTACCGGGGCGACGCCAGGGCGTCGGTGGGCTCGTACATCGCGGGCGAGACTAGTGGTCGTCGGCGGGTGGATGGAGCAGGCGCCCCTCCATGCCGCCGGCCACCACCACCGCCTGGCCGGAGACGTGTCCGGACAGCCGGTCGGAGGCCAGGACCACGATCTGGGCGGCAACGTCCTCGGGGGTGGCCACCTTGCGCAGGGCCATGGTGGCGGTGATGCGGTCGAGGGCGCCGGGCCGGGCGAGGGTGGCCTCGGCCATGTCGGTCGCCGTCCAGCCGGGGCACACGCAGTTCACGCGGCCGAGCGGGGCCACACGGACGATCTCGTTCTTCAGGCTCGGGAGCAGGCCACCGACGATCGCCGCCTTGGTGGCGGCGTAGTCGGCGTGCCCCTCCTCGCCCACGATGCCCGCCGTCGAGGCCACGAGCACGAGGTTGCCCGAGCCCTGGCGCTGGACCTGCCGCATGAAGGCCCGCGCGGTCAGGAACACCCCCGTCAGGTTCACGGCCACGGTGCGCTCGAAGCGGGCCAGGTCGAGGTGGGCCACCGGAACGGACTCGTCCTCGGCGATGCCCGCGTTGGCCACGCACACGTCCACGCGCCCGAAGCGGTCGAGCGCGCCGGCGAAGAGCGCCTCGACCCCGTCCTCCCGGGAGACGTCCCCGCCCACGGCCACGCCCTCGGGCAGGGAGGCAGCCAGCGCCTCCGCCTGCTCGCGCCGCGCCCGGTAGCCCACCACGACGCGGGCGCCCTCGGCGGCGAAGAGCCGGGCGGCCGCGGCCCCGATCCCCCGGGATCCGCCGGTGATGACGACGACCGAGCCGCGGAGACCGGTGTCCATCAGAGAAGCTCTAACACACTGAGGCGTGGATGCATGGCGAGTGCCGCGCCAGCCGGGGTGTGCACGGTGGCGAAGGGCGTATGCGGTCCGATACGGCCGAGGCGCCGGGTGCGGCCCGGCGCCAGCGCGGCGCCGCCATGCGCCGCGGCTCAGGGTGTTGGAGCTTCTCCAAACTCCGTCGGGTCGACGAGGCGGACGAGATCATCGCGGGCCAGCTCCACGATCAGCCCGCGCGCCCCGCCGTTGAGGGCCACGCGGTCGTGGGCGAGCCAGCGGCGATCGGCGTAGACCGGCAGCTTCCGCCGGGAGCCGAACGGGCTGATGCCGCCGACCGTGTACCCGGTGAGGCGCTCGGCATCCCGCTCGGCGGCCAGGGCGGCGTTGCGCCCTCCGGCGGCTCGGGCCAGCGTCCGCAGCCCGAGGTCGGCGTCTGCCGGCACGAGGGCAAAGACAGGCGACCCGTCGACCTCGACCACGAGCGTCTTCGCCAGCCGCTCCGGCTCGACCCCGGTGGCCTCGGCGGCGTAGGCCGCACCCTTCACGCGGTGCGCGTACTCGTGCGCCTCGAAGGGGACGCCCGCCGCCCGCAGCGCCCGCACGCCGGCCGTGATCCTGGACATATCGGGCGAGCGTAGTCGACGAGTGCACTGCCCCGGAGGCGGCGCGATGTCCTGGCGCGGCTGGAGCGAGTCCAGGGTGCGTCCGTGAGCGTCGCTCATATCCGGAGGAATATGGGCGACGTCACCGGGCACGCCCTGGCGATAGCTCCCAGCCCGCCAGGGCGCGCGAGACCTCTGGGGCAGTGCACTAACCGTTAGGCTCGCCGCGTCGACGGTGGAGGTGCGCGGTGGCGTCCGAGGAGCGCGAGAACGGAGCCGGGAGTGCCGGTGATGACGCCGGCGCGCTGTTCGGGCAGCTGACCCAGGATCTGGCCGGCCTCCTGCGCGAGGAGCTCGAGTTCGCGGCCATGGAGCGCGTGCCCGCCATCCGCATGGCCCTCGTCGAGCTCACGGCGTTCGCGATGGTGGGCGTGGCTGCCGTCTTCGCCCTGGCGGCGGCGAGCTGGGCTGCCGGGCTCGGGCTGTCCGAGGCCATGCCGGGCTGGGCCGCTGCCCTCGTTCTGGCCGCCGTGTGGGCCGTGGTGGCAGGCGGCCTGCTGCTCGTGCTGGGCCGCCGCGTGACGCGCCGGGACCCACGCCTGCAGTGGTTCCTCCACCCGGATGCGGTGGCCCTCGAGCGGGCACACGACGAGGCGCGTGCCGCGGCCGAGCTGGCTGTCCGGACGAGCGCGGCCGAGTTCGCGGGCGCCGCGGTGCGGGAGATTGCCACCGGTGGCCTGAGCGCCGCCAGGGACGAGGTCGAGGACGTCGTCGACGACGTGCAGGACGAGGTCATGGACGTCGTGGGCGAGAGCGAGCAGGAGCTCGCCCAGTCGCGAGGCCTCGTGGAGAGCGCAACCACCGTGGCCCTGCTCCCCGCCCGCATCGCCTTCGCCGTCCTGCGCGGGGTTGTGGCCCGGGGCGAGGACGAGGGGGAGAAGGACAGCCGCCCGCCGGCGCCCGGCTAGCGTTCGGTCCGTGCCCGCGCAGCGCTCGTACGCCCGCGTGGCCGTCCTGGTGGCGGCCGGTGTCATCCTGCTCGGGCTCCTCCTCCGCTACGTCGTTCTCGCCCCCGCCGACGTCTTCATGGCCACGCCCGACGTGGCCCATCCGGCCGACGAGGTGGTGAAGGTGGCGCACGGGGCCGCGCCGACGCACGGCCGGGACGCATCGGGCATCTACTACCTCGACGTCGTCTTCCACCGAGCGACGGTCGCCGAGGACTGGCTGGCGAAGTACGAGCGCGGCGGCAGCAAGGTCCCGGTGGGCCAGTTCCTGGCCCCCGGGGCGAGCGAGACCGATCAGCTGCGCTCGGATCGCGTGGACTTCGAGAGCTCCAAGCGCCTGGCCGCGGCGGTGGCCTTCCGCGCGCTCGGCCGCAAGGTGGGGATCTCGGGCGGCGGCGTCAAGGTCGACGCCTTCAGCGACACGTCGAGCCCGGCGTACAGGGCCGGGCTGCGGCCGGGCATGGTCATCGTGGACGTGGACGGGAAACCGCTGCGCTCGATCCTCGACCTGCACGCCGTCGTGGGACGGCACAAGGCCGGGCAGACGGTCACCCTGACCGTGCTCGACGGGTCGAAGCGCCGCACCATCCCGGCCAGGCTGGAGGCCGAGAAGGGGCACCCGTCGTCGGCGGTGATCGGCATCTTCGGGGAGGACGTCGCCCCGCAGGTCAAGCTGCCCGAGAAGGTGGCCATCGACATCGCCAACCTGGGCGGTCCCTCGGCCGGGCTCGCCTTTGCCCTGGAGATCTACGACACCCTCACCCATCGCTCCCTCTCCCGCGGCCGGCGGATCGCCGTGACGGGCACGGTGAGCCTGGACGGCGCCGTCGGCCCGATCGGCGGCGTGAAGCAGAAGGCCATCGCGGCGGACGCCGCCGGGGCCGACCTCATGCTCGTGCCGGTGGCGAACCTGGGCGAGGCGCGGGCCAACGCCGGGCGCGTGCGCGTAGTCGGCGTGCGGACCTTCGTCGAGGCCAGAAAGGCCCTCGAGGCGAGGTGACGCAAATGCCCGCACTTTGCGACCGCCGATTCGAGGTGGCCCTGGCATCCGCCGAACCGTTCGATAACGTGGCGCGCTCTAGCGAGACCTACCAATTTCTCCTTGACTCCGACGACAGCCCCTCCGACCTGCGACGCGTGCTACTTCCGGTGTCACGGGCTGTGCGCGCTCCGGCTCGAGGAGGCGTGCCCGACGTTCCGCCCGGCCACCCGGCAGGGGCTCGTCCCGCCGCGCCAGGCCCCCCTCCTGGCCATCACCCAGCCGCCGGTCCTGGCCCCCGCCTGACCGGGGTCGTGACCCCCTGATGAGACTGCCCGGCCGGCTCGAGGGGCGACCGGAGCAGAGCCTCTACGTCCTGGTCGGGGTCCTCGCAGTCGTGCTGCTCTACATCGTCGGCTTCGTGGTCGCCAACTCGCACTCGGTGAGCGTCGATTTCGTGCTCTTCTCCGCCTCGGCGTCGCTGATCTGGGTCATCCTCATCTCGCTCGTCCTCGGTGGCGTGTTGGGCTTCGCCCTCGCCCGCATCGGCGTGCGGCGGCGCGATCGCACCCAGCCCCCGCAGGGCTAGCGAGGCTCAGGCCGCCGCGAGGGCGCCGTCGACCGTGGCGGCGAGCCGGGCGATGCCGTCGGCGATGGCGTCCGTTCCCACGGCGGAGTAGGCCAGGCGCATGGCGTGGTGCCCGCCGCCGTCCGCGAAGAAGTCGGCGCCCTTCACGTAGGGGACGCCCTCGGCCGTGGCCCGGGGCAGCAGGGCCGTCGTGTCGACCGACTCCGGAAGGTCCACCCACACGAAGTACCCGCCGTCAGGCCGCCGGGGCGCGACGCCGGCCGGGAAGCCCTCCTCCAGCGCGTCGAGCATGGCGTCGCAACGGCGGGCCAGCTCGGCCGTCGCCTGCTCGACCCACGGCTCGAAGGCGCCGGAGGCGCAGTACGCCGCAAGCGTGCTCTGGCTCAGCATCGAGGGCGAGATGTACGTCGTGGTGGCGCGCCCGGCCAGCACGGGCGCGAGGCCCTCTGGCGCCAGGGCGTATCCGACTCGCAGTCCCGGAGCCACCGTCTTGGTGAAGGACGACAGGGCGATGGTCCGTTCGGGCGCGAGCTCGCGCAACGCCGTCAGGGGCTCGCCCCGGAAGCGCAGCAGCCCGTAGGGGTCGTCCTCGACGATCCACATGTCGTTCGCCCGCGCGAGCTCGGCCAGGCGGATGCGCCGGTCGGCCGACAGGGTGGTTCCGCTGGGATTCTGAAAGTTCGGGATGACGTAGACGAAGGCCGGCGGGCCGTCGCGCTCGATCGCCTGCTCGAGGGCGTCGACGTCGAGCCCGTCCCCGTCGAGGGGCACGCCCGTGACCTCCGCCCCGGCCCGGCGCAGGACGAGGATCGCGCGGTCGTAGGTCGGCGCCTCGACCATCGCCCGCCGGCGCGGCCGGTCGGCCAGGAGGGACTCGGCCACGAACTCGAGGGCCTGCAGCGACCCGTTCGTGCACACGACCTGGTCGGCCGAGACGCCGTGGCGCCCGGCGATCCACTCCCGCAGGCCGGCGTGCCCCGCACCCGGCCCGTAGCCGAGGGCCACGCCGGGCTCGCGCTCGAGGGCGACCTGCGCGCAGGCGCGCAGGTCGTCCACGGGCAGGAGGTCGAGGCTGGGAACACCCCGCGTGAAGGCCACCTGCTGCACGCCGGGGAGGGTAGCGGGCCGTGCCCGCCCCGAGCGTGCGCCGTACTCAGGCGGTCAGCTGGCCAGGGCGCAGATGGCGCGGACCTTGAGCGTGTAGGGGCCGGCGCCCGACGTCTCCAGGCGGACCACCCACCCGGTGTCGGTGTCGTTCGGCGTGTTCCACACGATGGCCGCGGTGCTCGTGTCGCCTGCGGTCACGTAGCCACCGCCGCCGACGACGTTCTTGCCGGACGGGCAGTCGGCCTCGGCGTCGATGCGCCCGGTGCCGCTCTGGACCTGCTCCACGACGGTGTAGCCGCTCACGCCAGCCGGGCCGGTCGGGCCCGTGGCCCCGTCCGCACCCTTGGCTCCAGGAGCGCCGGCGGGGCCGGGGTCGCCCTGCGGGCCTGGCGGGCCGGTGGCCCCGGTGTCACCCTTGGCACCGGGAGCGCCGGCAGGGCCGGGATCCCCCGTCGCGCCGGCCGGGCCGGCGGGACCCGCCGGGCCGACGGCGCCCGTGCGGCCGGGAATCCCCTGGGGACCGCGCGGGCCAGGCGGCCCGACCTGGTTCCAGCTCACCGAGATCTCCCCGTTGTGGCAGTCGTTGGGGCCGCCCACCAGGCGGACGTACCCGTCGGGCGGGCGGAAGCAGCCGTAGAAGGTGGCGCCCGGCGGCGTGGTGTCGCGCGGGTGGCGGCTCGTGGCGTACGCAGCGCCGCCGGCAGCCACCGCCAGGATGGTGCCCATCAGCAGCACGATGACCCCTCGACCCTTCAGCACCCGCATATCCGCACGCTCCCCTCGCTGGCTCGCTCGCTCGTCAGTAGCCGGCGTCTCCTTCAACGCCGGTCGCACCCTTCCCTGCCCGCCTCTCTGAACCTGCTATCGGCAGGCGGAACAGGTGCCTCCACCCCCAGTCTCGGTAGGCCGAAAGTTCCTAGAACCTGTCGAGAGCTGCGTGTCGCCGACCCTCGCGCTCGAACCAGCGAAAGAGGCCGTAGGCCGCCGCCCCCCAGGCCAGGCCGATGCCGAGCTCGAGCAGCACGGGGCCGCGCACGGAGGCGAGCGAGGCCCCACCGGCGATCTGCCGTGCGGCCTCGATTCCGTGCGTCAGGGGGAGCACCGCGCCGACGTCCTGCAGCCACCCCGGCAGCGAAGTGCGGGGCACGTTGACGCCGCACACGAGCAGCATCAGGAAGTACACGACGTTGGAGACGAAGAAGACGTCCCGCGCCCTCAGGCCGGCCGACCCGAGCACCATGCCGAAGAGCGTGCAGGACAGGGTGGTGACGAGCACCACCAGGGCCAGGGACGGCACGCTCGAGGCCGGCATGCGGAAGTCGAGCAGCGTGTAGCCGACCGCGAAGCCGAAGACCGTGACGATGAGCCCGTTGGCCAGGTTCGGCAGGGCCCGCCCGAGGAAGAGCGCGGCGCGGTTCGCCGGCGTCGCCAGGAGCGGGGCGAGCGTGCCGTACTGCCGTTCGTTGGCGATGGTCATGGTCGAGCCGTAGATCCCGGCCATGCTCGAGACCTGCATGGCGTTCCCGACGATGAAGAACGTCGGCGCCCCGGCCTTCGAGTACTTCCCCAGGTAGGTGAAGAACAGGATCTGGAACAGCGGGCTCCCGAGCATCGTCGGGATGTAGTACGCCGGCCGCGCCCAGTTGAAGAGGGCGCGGTACGAGATGGCCCCGCCGATGAAGAAGACGCGGAGGGCGGTCACGTGAGCGAGAGAGTGGCCCGCTCGCGGGCCAGGCGCTCGAAGGACCGCAGGCAGAGCGTCCCGGCGACCAGGTAGGCGACGCCGAGCAGGACGCACATCAGCATCGAGAACACCGGATCACCGCCGCCGAGCGCGGCGCCGCGCACGGCCCGCATGCCCCACGTGGGGCCGAGCAGCCACGAGATCGGGGTGACGAAGCCGGGCAGGAGGGACAGGGGGACGAGGAGGCCCGTGACCAGCCACACCGGGTACTCGAGCAGGTTGGAGAGGGCGTTCGCATGCCGGTAGAGGACGAAGGTCGAGGCCAGCAGAAGCCCGAGCAGGCCGAGGCACAGCACCGTGATCGGCAGGGCCAGCGCGAACAGCCACGGGTGCACGAGGTGGATCGGCACGCCGAACAGGACGCGGCCCCACAGCAGCGTGGCCACGATCGAGTACAGGCCGGTGCTGGCGGTGGCCAGCGTGATCGACACGAAGACCAGCACGAAGGGGGCGGGCGCGGCCACGAGCAGCTCCAGGGTCCCCTGGAAGCGCTGCCAGCCGATCGCCCCGCCGGAGCCGAACAGCGTGGACGACCAGATGCCCATGATCCCGGCGCCCAGCGCGGCGTAGAGGAGCGTCCCACTCTGGCCGCCGGCCTCGAACATGTAGAAGGCCACGGTGGCGAAGATCACGGGCTGGACGACCGAGGTGAGGATGGTGAAGCCGGACTGGCTCATGTTCTTGAGGTGGAACAGGAAGCCGATCCACACCAGCCGCGGAGCGCGGCGGATCTCGTAGGCCTGCGCGCTCACTCCGCCTCCTCCGGTCACCAGGGCGACGTAGGCGTCCTCCAGCGTCGGCTCGCGAGTGACGACTCGCCCGACCCGCGTGCCGTCGAGCTCGCCCAGGAGGGCCGAGGTGAGCTCGAGCCCCTTCGGCGACTGCACGAGCAGGAGCTGCGCGTGCTCGCGGTCCTCGACCGACACCGACGAGACGCCCGGCAGCGAGCGCAGGCGGTCGACCGTCGGATGGCCGACGCCGAAGGCCTCGATCTCGACGATCGTCCGCTCCGCCACCGCCGCCTTGAGGTCCTGCGGCGTGCCCTCGGCGACGATCCGGCCGCGGGTGATGACCGCGATGCGGTCGCACAGCGAGTCGGCCTCGAACATGTAGTGGGTCGTGAGGAGCACGGTCTTCCCCTGCTCCACCAGCGCCGCCGTGGTGGCCCGCAGCTCGCGCGCGCCGACCGGGTCGACCCCGATGGTGGGCTCGTCGAGGAAGACGACCTCGGGGTCGTGGATGAGCCCGCGGGCGATGTGCAGGCGCTGGCGCATGCCGCGGGAGTAGCCCTCGACCTTCTCCTGCTCGCGGCCCGTCAGGCCGACGAGCTCGAGGACCTCGGCGATGCGCGCCTTCTGCCGGTGCGGGTCGACGCCGTAGAGCTCGGCGAAGTAGCGCAGGTTGTCGAGCGCCGAGAGCCGCTCGTACAGCCCGCGGTCGCCCCCGAACACGTACCCGATGCGGGAGCGCACCTCCCGGGCCTGCGCGGCCACGTCGAGCCCGAGCACACGGGCGGACCCCGATGTGGGGAGCAGCAGCGTGATGAGCATCTTGATGGTCGTCGTCTTGCCGGCCCCGTTCGGCCCGAGCAGGCCGAAGAGCTCGCCGCGCTCGACGTCGAAGGTGATGCCGCGCACCGCCTCGACCTCGAGAGGGCGGCGCCGCAGCGTCCCCGTGGTCGTGCGGTAGACGCGGCGGAGGTCGGTGGCCTCGATCACGCCCACGCCCGGCAGGCTACGGGTACGCCGCCGCCCAGGGCCCCGGCCGAGGCGCTCGTGCGGGGTGTAAGAACTTCGTTCACATCACGTGAGCCCCCTTACAGGGGAGGGGTCCGCGATGGGAACACCGCTAGGGTGCGGCGGTCGCTGTGCGGCAGGCCCCGACCGGCCGGCCGCCTCGAGCCACGCCCGGCGCCGGGCGCGCGCTGACGCCGTCTGCCCGATCGGGCCGCGGCGCGCGCATCCGGCCGCTGCGGCCTGGTCCCGCTCCCGTCACAGGGGTCATTCGTGCGTCGACTGACGCTGCTCGTGGCGCTCTGCGCCGTCTCCGTCCCGCTCGCCTCGGCGAGCGTCAACCTGCACGGCCACTCCCATCATCAGCACCACCGAGACGCCGGCAGGCACCATCGTCATCACCACCATCTGGCCGTGCACCGCCACTCGCTGCGCCGCGGTGCCCCGCTCGCCCTGGCGACGATCGAGCGCCTCGCCGCGCAGGCTCGGCGCGTGCACCGCCACCATCCGAACCGCGCCCTCCGGGCCACGTTCGCCCGTCTCTGCCGCCAGTGGCGCGCCGCCCATCGCCGCCCGAGGCCGGACGACGTGGTCGGGTCCGTGCGGCTCGCCGCCTCCCGCTACGGCCTCAGCTCCGGCGGGATGCTGCGGGTGGCCCGCTGCGAGTCCAACCTGCAGCGGGCGGCCAGCAACGGCCAGTACCTCGGTCTCTTCCAGCTCGGGGCGTACGCCCGGGAGCGCTACCTCCGGGGTGACTGGAGCGACGCGTACGCCAACGCCATGGCCGCCGCGCGCTACGCGCACGACGCGGGCGGCTGGGGTCCCTGGACCTGCGGGACGAACTACTGACGACCGGGTCGGGAGGTCAGTGCCGCGTGACGCGGACATGGAACCGGATGACCGTCGTGTTGCTCGGTCCCGGCGCGTAGTCGAGCACGTCCTTCGTCTGCGCGTAGTCGGCGGCAAACGCCGCGAGGGTGTAGGTCCCGGGCCGCAGGGGCGGCAGCACGAGGGTCGCGACCCTCGTGCGCTGGTCGTAGCCCAGCGGCTCGGGCGCCTGCGTCCCGAGCTCGCCGATGAGCGTCCGCGGGTCGACGCCGGACTGGGCGTCGGTGATGCGCAGGCGGACGACCGAGGGCCGGCCCGCGCGCACGTGCCGGGTGAGAGGCACGATCGATGGCGGGGTGAGGTCGTTCAACCACACGCGCAGCCGGTAGCGGCCCTCGCCCCGGCGCGAGCCGGAATCGACCGCGACCGTGTACTCGCCCGACGGCGCCCACCACAGGCCCGCCGACGGCTCGACCGTCCCTGAGGTGAAGGAGATCGGCCCGACGTCGAGCGGCAGGCCGGACTCACCGACGAGGTTGTTCTCGTCCCGCCCGCGCAGCAGGAGCGGCACGACGCGCGAGTGGCCGAGGTTCTCCACCGTGGCCCCGACGTTGATCACCGGCAGCGACAGGTGGAAGCGGTAGAGCCGCTCGCCGCCCGCGAAGTGAGAGGGGACGCCGTCGGCCGACGCGTTCGTCGGATAGCGGTAGAAGTCGACGTGGTCGGGGCGGCCGCGGGTGGATCCGAGGAACGAGCCCGTGCGATGGATCGTGCGAGCGTGCACGGTGGGAAGGGCCGGGCGCTCGACGTAGGCCCAGTACGGGATGCGCCGGCGCAGGGCGCCCTGCTGGAGGACGACGAAGCCGGTGGCGTCACCGGCGGCCGTGCCCGCGGGCACGTGGAGCTGGACCGCCAGGGCGCCACTGCCCCCGGGGGGGACGACGACCTGCGGCGGAACGGTGACGGAAACGCCGGCCGGCGTCCCCGGCTGCGGCTCCACGCTCACCGTGAAGGGCCCCGAGGCGCCGATGTCGACGAGCGTGGCCGCCGAGCGTCTTCGTCGCCCCCCGGCCGCCGTCGACGAAGCCGTAGCTGAGCGAGCTCGGCTCGGCGGCCACGCCGGCATGGTCCGCGGCCCCCACGTCGAGGAAGCCGGCGCCCTCACGCAGGACGGAGGCCTCGACGGTCCCGGCCGCATCGGAGAAGGCCGGCTGGGCCGAGCCCATGAGGGCCGCCTTGACGAGGTCCGGCGTCCAGCCCGGGTGCGCCTGCAGGAGCAGCGCCGCCGCGCCGGCCACCGCCGGCGTGGCCATCGACGTCCCGTCGAACACGGCGAACGGGCCCGGGAAGTTCCTCGAGGCCGCCGGCACGGACGAGAGGATCGACTGCCCCGGCGCCGAGATGTCCGGCTTGAGGATGTGGTCGTACGGCGTCGGGCCGCCCGAGGAGAAGGTGGTCATGACCTTCGCCGTCCCCGGCACCTCCTCGAGGTTGTGCCCGAGCGTGACCTGGGCCGAGCCGCCGGCGCCCCTGATGAAGGAGCGCAGCGCGTCGCCGGTGTTCTCCGACACGAAGGCCACGGGCAGGTCGAGCGGCGCGTCGATGGAGAACGGGTCGCCCGGCTGCGTGTTGCGCAGGACGATGGCCGAGGCGCCGGCCTGGCGGGCGCGCTTGGCCTTGACGAAGAACGAGCACCCGTCGCGGTCGACCAGGACCACGGCCCCCGCGAACGGGCGGCCGGCGGGCGCGCGGCAGAGGTTGCCGTCGCCGATGGCGCTCGCGTCCACGATGCGCTGGGCGGCGTTGGCGAAGCGGTTGGGGATCGGCGGGCTGGCCGCCGTGGTGGCCCCGAAGATGCGGAGCGACGGCGGCACGGCGCCGGGGCCGGTCACGGACCCGGGCACGCCGAAGAAGCGGCTGGTGGTGGTCGCGGCCACGGTGATGACGTCGGACGACGAGCCCGGCGAGCCCACCGAGCCGAAGCCCAGCTCGTCCTGGGAGTTGCCCGCCGCGATGACGACGACCACCCCGGCGCGCACGGCGTTCTCGACCGCCTGGGCCAGGGCGTCGGCGTTCGGGTCGATCTCCGTGCCGCCGAGCGAGAGGTTGAGCACGTTCATGCCGTCGGCCACGGCGCGGTCCACCGCGGCCGCGATCTCGGCCGTTCCCCCGACCGCCCCGTAGCGCGGGTCCGCCACGGCCAGGGCGCGGTAGTTGCCCAGGTACGCCTTGGGCGCGACGCCGGAGAGGTTCATGACCGTGGGCAGGCCGCCGCCCGGATGCGCGGTCGTGCCGTTGTCCCCGGCGAGGATCCCCGAGACGTGGGTGCCGTGCTCGGACACGCGGGGGTCGAAGGGCAGGTGGCTGGCAGCATCGCCGCCGGGCGGCGGGAACGAGCGGGCCACGATGACCTTGCCGGTGGTGTACCTGCGGTTTCCGCGCGGGTACGAGGGCGGCGGCGTCAGCCCCTGGGGGGCGAAGAACGGGTTGGTCTGGTCGATCCCGTCGTCGATCACGCCGATCTTGATGCCCTCGCCCGCTCCCGCGAGGCCGGGGCCCCACACGGCGGGCGCATCGACGACGCCGGGGACGGTGTCCGTGAGGGCGTGGTACTGGATGCTCGGGTAGACGCCCTTGATGTCGGGCAGCCGGGCGAGTCTCGTCACATCGTGCCGCGGGAGGGTGACGGCCAGCCCGTCGAGCACCGTGCCGTAGCGCCAGTGCACCCGCGCCGCGGGGATGGCCACCTGCAGCCGCCGCACCGCGGCGCTCTGGAGCGTGCGCAGGCGGCCGAGGTACAGGCGCGAGCCGAACGCCGCGGCCAGCACGCGGCCGTGGCTGCCGTAGCCCTGGAGGGTGCGCTGCTGTCGCGCGTACTGGACGAGCGAGGGCGGCCGCAGCGTGGTGATGACCTCGATGCGGCTCCCGCGGCCGTCGATGGCGGCCCGCTCGGCCGCCACCCGCGACGCGGCGCCGGCGGGCGCGGCCGCCCACGCCGCGGCGAGGACCGTGGCGGCGGCCGCGACGGCGGCGCGCCGTCGCGAGGACCTGGAGGCGGCGTTCACCCGACCCGGGCCTGGTCGGCGGCGAGGCGGGCGGTCTCGGTGGGATTGGTGCCCACGCGGACGCCGAACCGTTCGAGCGCCTCCTTCTTGCCTGCCGCCGTGCCGGAGGAGCCGGAGATGATGGCGCCGGCGTGGCCCATCGTCTTGCCGGGCGGCGCGGTGAAGCCGGCGATGTAGGCCACCACCGGCTTCCGCATCTGCTCCGAGATGAAGCGCGCGGCCTTCTCCTCCTCGTCGCCTCCGATCTCGCCGACCATGACCACCAGCTCGGTGTCGTCGTCCTCCTCGAAGGCCTGGAGGATGTCGACGAACGACGAGCCGACCACCGGGTCGCCGCCGATGCCGACGATGGTCGAGCAGCCGACGCCGGCCTGGGCGAGCTCGTTGCCGATCTGGTACGTCAGCGTCCCGGAGCGCGACACCAGCCCGACGTCGCCCTGGCGGAAGACGTGCGTCGGGATGATGCCCACGTTGCCGATGCCGGGCGAGAACGCGCCCGGGCAGTTCGGCCCCAGCAGCGTGATCCCCCGGCTGCGCATGTAGGCGTAGACGTCGAGCATCTCGTGGGCGGGGATTCCCTCGGCGATGCACACGATGGTCTCCACGCCGGCCGCCGCGGCCTCGTACATGGCGTCGGTGGCGAAACGGGGCGGCACGAACACCATCGCGGTGTTGGCGCCCTCGCGCTCGACGGCCTCGGCGACGGTGTCGTAGACGGGGATGCCGTCGACGTCCTGGCCGCCCTTCCCGGGCGTGACCCCGGCGACCACGGCCATGCCGCTGCCGGTCTCGCGGGCGTAGTCGCGGTTGCGGACCGCGTGGAACGAGCCCTCGCGGCCGGTGACGCCCTGAACCACGACGCGCGTGTCCTCGGTGACGAGAATGCTCATGCCGCGCTCGCGAGGGCCACGGCCCGCTCCGCCGCGTCCAGCATGGTGGCCTCGACGGTCAGGTTGGGCGGGCTCGCCTCGGCCAGGAGCCGGCGGCCCTCGACGTCGGAGGTGCCGTCCAGCCGGACGACGATGGGGGTGGTCACGGTGCGCTGCTCCAGGGCGGCCAGGATGCCGCGCGCGACCTCGTCGCCGCGCGTGATCCCGCCGAAGATGTTGAAGAGGATGGACTTGACCTTGGGGTCGGCGAGGATGACGTCGAGGGCGTCGACGATCTCCTCGGCCTTGGCCCCGCCGCCGACGTCGAGGAAGTTCGCCGGGCGGCCGCCGACCTGGGCCACCACGTCGAGGGTCGACATGACGAGCCCGGCGCCGTTGCCCACGATGCCGACGTCGCCGTCGAGCTTCACGTAGGTCACGCCGCGCTCGCGGGCCATGCGCTCCTGCGGGTCGTCGGCGTCCGTATCCCGCATCGCCGCGATGTCCGGGTGCTTGCCCAGGGCGTTGTCGTCGATCGTGACCTTGGCGTCCAGAGCCCGCACGGTCCCGTCCGGGGTGACGATGAGCGGGTTGATCTCCACCAGCATCGCGTCGCACTCGCGGAAGCAGCGGTAGGCGGCCTCGATGATGGCGGCCACCTGCTTGTGCTCGGCCGCCGGCAGGGCGGCGTCGAACAGGAGCTGCCGGGCCACCCACGGCTCGTAGCCGGCGAGCGGATCGAGGTGGAGGCGCGCCAGGGCGTCCGGGCTCTCGGCGGCCACCTGCTCGATCTCCACACCGCCCTGGGTGGTGAGCATGAGCAGCGGCTGCTTGGCCCCGCGGTCGAAGGTGACGGAGAAGTAGTACTCCCGCTCGATGTCGGAGGCGCGCTCGATCCAGAGGCGCTTCACGACGTGGCCCCGGATGTCGAGCCCGAGGATGTCGCGCGCCCGGGCCTCGGCCTCGTCGGGGTCGGCGGCGAGCTTGACGCCGCCGGCCTTGCCGCGGCCGCCGGTCAGCACCTGGGCCTTGACCACCACCGGCCCGCCGAGCTCGGCGGCGGCGGCGCGGGCCTCCTCGGGGGAGGTGGCCACACGCCCCTCCGACACGGGAATGCCATAGCGGGCAAGCAGCTGCTTGCCCTGAAACTCCGCCAGGTCCACGAGCCGAACCATATCCGTCGCCGGGCGAGTCGCCCTCAACGGAAGGTGGCCACGGCGAGGCGGTCCGGGTGCCCCGGCCGGTGGACGTGCTCGAGCACGGCGACGTGCCCCGCCGCGGTGGTGGCGGCGAGCGGGAAGCTCTCGCTCCCCGGCCGCTGCCCGGCCACGGTGACGTGCCCGCGCACGTCGGTCACCGACCAGCCGATGTCGCACCCCTCGCCCCACAGGAGGCGCGGCGCCTTGCGCAGGAAGCCGACGCCGATCAGGAACGCCGAGCGGTCACAGGGGAGCGAGCGCTGGAGCACGCGGTGGATGAACGTCCGGCCGCGCAGCGCGGCGTAGGTCAGCCGGCCGGTGCGGGCGCCGGGCGGCACGCCGCCGTAGAGGACGTGGAGCGTGCCGTCTGGGCCCTCGGCGAGGCGGCCGTCGCCCTGTCGCACGCCGAGTGAGAGCGGCACCGCCGGGGCCGTGGGCGACGAGAGCGTGAGCAGGCGAAGGCCGCCGTGGAGATCGTCGGCGAGAAGGGCGTACCCGGCGAAGAACGGGGCCGCCTGGAGCACGGCCGAGCGCACCACGGGGCCGAGGTCGCGGCGGACGAACCGCCCGGACGCGCCCGTGAAGACGAGGAGGCGGTCACGGCTCCCCTGGGCGACCAGTCCGGCGACGAGCAGCTCGCCGTTCGAGAGCGTGGCGGCGGCCACGGCGTCGGCCCGCCCCGCGGCCAGGCGCTGGACGGCCCACGGCCCACCTCCCGCGGCGGTGAAGAGGCCGGTCGGCGCGGCCCACGCCACCGCCGGCCGCAGGGTGCGGTCGTAGGCCACGGCCACGCCGGCGGCCTTCACCCCACGGCGCACGACGGTCACGGCGCGCCCGCCGCCGGCACGGTGCTCGGCCACCTGCAGGATCCCCGCCGCGCGCTGCGGGGCCACGGCCACGGCCATGTCCCCGTGCCCGTCGAGGGCCACGTCGCCGGCGACCTCCGTCCCGCCGGGCAGGCCGCCGACGACGGACACGCTGGGGGGCCGGTCGGCGGCCAGGGCGACGGCGGCGGTGCCGGCGGCGAGCACCGCCACCGCCGCGGCCAGGCGGATCCTCATCCGGTCACCGTCACGGTCCGCTGGATGGTCGCGGTGTTCGGCAGCGCGCGCGGGTCGGCGTTCTCCGAGTTCTTCGTCTCCTGCCAGTCGCCCACGCTGAAGGCCACGTGGTGACGGCCGGGCCGCACCCGCGCGGTGACGATCCCGCGCGCGGCGTCGACGTGCAGCGGGGGACGGTGGCCGTCCACGGCGAGGCGCATGCCGGCGAAGTCGACGCCGCTGCCGGTGTCGGTCACCCGCAGCCGCAGGCCCGGGCCCGGCAGGAAGGTCACGTGCGGCGGCGTCACGTCGTTCACCCACAGGCGCAGGCGGTACGGGCCAGGCCGCGCGTCGGCGCTGCTGTCGACCACGACGTACAGGGTCCCCGCGCGCGGGAACAGGACGCCGCTCACGGGCTCGGCCTGCCCCGAGTTGTCGAGGTAGGGGCTGTTGACCACCGGGAGCGAGGTCGCGCCGATGAGGGCGTTCTCGCTCGGCGCCGAGAGGATCTGGGGGACGACGCCCTGCGCCCCCGCCACGCGCACGCCGGCGTTGACCGCGCCGGCGGGCACATGGAAGTGGAAGACCTGCTCGGGCCCGGGGTAGGCGAGCGGCAGCCCGAGCCCGCGCGGATCCGCCGGCCAGCGGTAACGGCTCACGCGGCTCACGCCGCGCCGCAGGTCGGCGGAGTTCCAGCCCCGGCGGAGAGGCAGGATGCGTTCGGTGGCGAGCAGCGGCCGGCTGACGAAGCCCCACCAGGGGACCCGGAGCACGTGGCCGGCCCCGCGCAGGATGACGTAGCCGCTGCGGTCCCCGGCGCCACGGGCATGCAGCGTGAGCCGCAGCTCGGCCGACCCGCCGGCCGGGACGACCAGCGCGGCCGTGGCCGACAGCCCCCGTGCCTCCACGCTCCACCGGCCGGCGCCCCCGCCGATGTCCCGGAACGAGCGCGTCACGCTCCGGGTCGAGCCCGGCGCCACGACGCCGAAGCTCACGCCGGCGGCCGGGTCCATGGCCAGGCCGGGCGTATCGGCAGCCGCCACGTTCGCCATCCCCGCGCCGCCCTCCTGCGGGCCGGCCTCGTGCCGGCGCGCGCTGTCCTGGAACACCGGCGTGGCCGTGAGCATGAGCGCCGAGCGGACCTCGGCCGGGCCCCAGGAGGGATGGCGCTCGAGCAGGAGCGCGGCCGCGCCGGCGATGGCGGGCGAGGCCATGCTCGTCCCGGACCAGTCCCCGTATCCACCGGGGATGGGCGAGACGACGTCCTGGCCCGGGGCGGAGATCTCCGGCTTGAGCCCCAGATCTGGCGCCGGGCCGCGGGAGGAGAAGCTCACCGTCAGCCCTCCGTTGCCGGACACGATCGGGGCCAGGAAGCGGCCGACGGAGAGGTCGACCTGCCCACCGGAGGCCCGGGCGGCGGCGATCAGCTGCCGGGCCATCGCGGCCGCGACCTGGACCTCGGGCCGCGTGCCCTGGGCGTCGGGCGGCAGGGGGTCGCCCGGCGCCTCCGACCAGAACACGAAGCCCCGTCCCCGGTGGGCCCCCACGACGGCCCGCGCCTCGTTGCACGAGGCGGTCAGGTGCACGAGGACGAGCGCGCCGGCGCGGCCCCCGCTTCCGCAGCCCGTCCCCACGACCATGGACAGCCCCGCCGCGAAGGTCCGCGGGATGGTGTTGACGTCGGCCGCGCCGCCGAACGCCGCCAGGCTCGCCGGCACGGCGCCCGGGCCGAGGACGCGCATGGGCACGCCGAAGAAGCGGTCGTTGGTCACGGCGGCGGTGGCGATGGCGTCGGGAGCCGCCGCCGGCGAGTCGATCGTGCCGTTGCCGCCCTGGTCGCCCTCGTTCCCGGCCGCGGCCACGGTGAGGACGCCGGCCCGCGCAGCGCGGGCGATGGCGTGCTCCACCACGTCCTCGCCGGCCGTGGGCGGCTCGCCGATCGAGAGGTTGAGCACGTCCATCCCGTCCGCCACGGCCTGGTCGATGGCCTGGGCGATCTCCGCGCCGTTGCCGTCGGGCCCGAATCCGGGCGTCGGGACCGTGAGCACGCGGTAGTTGCCGAGATAGGCCCGGGGGGCGACGCCCGAGATCCCGGGGACGCGCACGCCGTCGACCGTCCCCGTGATGCCCTCGTTCCCGGCGGCGATGCCGGCCACGTGGGTCCCGTGCTGCGACGTCCCCGGGTCGAAGGCCGTGCGCGTGCGCGGCCCGCCGCCCGGGGGCGGGAAGGCGCGGGCCACGATGATCTTGCCGTTCGTCGCGGAGGTGATGCCCTTGGGGAACCCGGGCGGGTACTGGTAGCCCACGCCCGAGAAGGACGGGCGGCTGATGTCGATGCCGTCGTCGATGATGGCGATGCGCATGCCGTCGCCCTTGCTGCCTGGGAGCGCGCTCGTCCCCCACAGGGGCACGGCGTTGATCACCGTGGGGACGCGGTCGTCGAGCGCGTGGTACGTCATCGACGGCCACACGTGGGCCACGCCCGGAACGTGGGCCAGCCGGCCGAGCTGCGACGGCGGCGCGGTGACGAGGAGCGCATCCATCACGTAGCGCAGGCGTCCGGTCACCCGCATGGAGGGCACGGCGGCCTGCATCCGCGCGGTCGCGGCGGCCTGCTCGCGCGCGACCAGCGCCAGCCCGAGGCGGGCGTCGAAGCTGGTCGTGCCGAGGTGGCCTGCCGTCTCCAGGAGCCGCGGCGCCACCTGCTGAGTGACGGGGACCGGCCGGAGCTCGACCACGACCTCGACGCGGCGAGGCGCTGCAGAAGCCGGCGCGGCCAGCGTCGCCGCAGCCGCGGCCACGGCGACGGCGGCGAGGGCCCGGCGCGCGGTCCTCACCCCTCCTCCACGACGCACAGCACGTCGCCCGCGCGCACCGCGGCGCCGGCCGTGACGGCGAGCCCGCGGACGACCCCGTCGCGGTGGGCGGTGATCTCGTTCTCCATCTTCATCGCTTCGACGATGAGGAGGACCTGTCCGTTGGCGACGTGCTCGCCCTCCTCCACCTCGACCCGGAGGACCGTTCCCTGCATCGGGCTCTGGACCACATCCGAGCCGGCCCGCGAGCCCCCGCCTCGCGCCAGGCGCGCCGCGCGCCTGGCGCGCTCCGCGGCCAGGCCGCCGTCGCCGGGGACGAGGATGACCACGTCGTAGCGGCGGCCGTCGACCTCCGCGGTGTACCGGCGCTCGTCCGCCGGGACGGCGGCCGTGGGAGTGGCGCCGTCCGTGCTCGACCCTGCGGCCAGCCCGGCCGCGAGCCGCTCGACCAGGCCGGCGCCGGCCTCGCCGGCGGCGAACGAGGGGTCGGAGAAGATGGCCCGGTGGAGAGGCGCCAGCGTCGGGACGCCCTCGACCCGCAGCTCGTCCAGGGCCCGCAGCATCCGGCGCCGGGCGTGCTCGCGATCGGCGTCCCAGACGCACAGCTTGGCCACGAGCGGGTCGTACAGGCCCGCGACCTCGCTGCCCTCCTCGACGCCGGCGTCGACCCGGACGCCGGGGCCGGCGGGCTCGCGCCACACGCGTGATCGTCCCGGGTGCGGGAACGAACCCGGCCGCAGGGTCCTCCGCATTCAGGCGGCACTCGAAGGCGTGGCCCTTCACGGTCACGTCGTCCTGGGCCACGGCCAGGGGCTGCCCGGCGGCGATCTCGACCTGCGCGCGCACGAGGTCGACGCCCGTCACGAGCTCCGTGATCGTGTGCTCGACCTGGATGCGCGTGTTCATCTCCAGGAAGTACGGGTTGCCCTCACGGTCGAGCAGGCACTCGACGGTGCCGGCGCTCACGTAGCCGACCGCCCGCGCCGCGGCCACGGCCATCGATCCCAGGCGCTCGCGCAGCGCCGCGTCGACCGCCGGCGACGGCGCCTCCTCGACCACCTTCTGATGGCGGCGCTGCAGCGTGCAGTCGCGCTCGCCCAGATGGATGACCGAGCCCTGCCGGTCGGCCAGGACCTGCACCTCGACGTGCCGTGGATCCTCGAGGTACTTCTCCACGTAGACGGCCGGATCGGCGAACCAGGCCTGGCCCTCGCGCTGCGCCGCCTCGAGCTGGCGCGCCGCCTCCTCGGGCCCGGTCACCACGCGCAGGCCGCGGCCGCCGCCGCCGGCCGACGCCTTGACCGCGATGGGCCAGCCGTACTGCTCGCCGAGCTCGACGATGCGCGCGGCGTCGGTCACCCGCTCGGTCGTCCCGGGCACGATCGGCACGCCCGCCTCGGCCATGCGCCGGCGGGCCTCGATCTTCGCGCCCATGGCCTCCATGGCCTCCGGCGGCGGGCCGATCCACGTCAGGCCGGCGTCGTCGCAGGCGCGGGCGAAGGCGGCGTTCTCGGCCAGGAACCCGTAGCCGGGGTGGACCGCGTGGGCACCGGTCCGCGATGCCGCCTCGAGCACGCGCTCGATGTGGAGGTAGCTCTCCGCCGGCGGCCCGGGGCCGAGGAGCACGGCCTCGTCGGCCCGGCGGACATGCAGGGCGTCGCGGTCGGCCTCGGAGTAGACGGCAACCGCGGCGATCCCGAGCTCGTGCAGCGTGCGGAAGATCCGGATGGCGATCTCGCCTCGGTTCGCCACCAGGACCTTGGTGAACAGCGGCATCTAGCGCATTACCCCGAGGCCGGCCGCTGGACGAAGTCGAGGCGCAGGCCGCCCGACGTCCACACCCGGACCAGGCGGCCCCAGGTCTCCTCCGACGGCCCCTGCTCGCTCACCGGATCGAGCCGCAGGCCCGCGGCCCGCGCCGCCTGCCAGGCGGCGTCCGCGTCGTCGACGCGCAGGGCCAGCCCGGCGATGACGTCGTGCCCCGACGTCTCGGTCAGGGAACGGGCGGTCTCGTGGTCGACCAGCTCCAGCGTGGCGCCGTCACAGGGGATGCGGAAGCTCACCGAGTAGGAGGACCCGGCCTCCCCACCCCGTTCGAGCACCTCCCAGCCGAGCCGCGTGAGGGCGACCTCGGCGGAGTCCAGCTCCCGCGGGTACACGACGATCTCGAGCGATGCCATCTAGTCCTCCGTCCGCGCCAGGAAGCGCTCGACCGCGTCGGCGGTCTCCTCGAACGCCTCCCAGTACACGACATGACCGCCCGGCGTGGTGACGACCTCGAGCCGGTCCCCCAGCGCGGCTCGGTACGGCGCCACCTGCTCGGGGCTGATGAGCGGGTCACTCTCGGCCACGACGAACAACGCCGGGCCCGGCAGCGTCTCGGGCGGCGGCTGGGGCCGCGCCATCTCGCTCCAGGCCACGACGACGGCCGACGGGCAGTAGCGCAGGCGCAGCCGGCCGGCCTCGTCCTCGACGAGGTGCTCGGCCATCTCCTCCTCGAGCACCACCCGCGGGGTTCGGGCCAGCGCACCCGACGCGTACCGGGAGGCGATCGCCTCCTCCACGGTCAGGAACGTGACCGCGGCGAACTCGTCCTCGGCGGAAAGGACGGCGTGCTTGGCCGGGACGTGCAGGGCCGGGTCGAGCAGGATGGGACGCAGCACGCGGTCCGGGGCCGCCGCGGCCAGCTCGGCGACGACGCGCCCGCCGTACGAGTGGCCCATCGGGACCACCCGGTCGATCCCGAGGGCGTCGAGGGTCTCCAGGACGTCGGCCACGTGCGTGCCCAGGTCCCAGGGCGGGTCCCAGCCCGAGTGCCCGTGTCCGCGCAGGTCCACCGCGATGACGCGGTGGCTGCGGGCCAGGCGCTCCTCGGCCAGGCGCCGGAAGCGGCGCGCGTGCCCGCGCACGCCGTGCAGGGCGAGCACGGGCGGGCCGTCCTCCGGCCCCCAGGCGTGGTGGTGCAGCAGCAACTCAGACGGGGGCGGCGTCCGCCTCGGAGCCCACGGCCTCGTCGCGGGCGATCTCGCTCCAGCGGCGGAGCCCCTCGGCCCCCGCGCCGTCCCACCCCTCCTCGCGCGCCAGCTGCTCGAAGGCCTGGGCCAGAGCGGCCGCCACGGGGGCCTCGGGCTCAGGGGTGATCACGTACCGGCGCACCGGCCAAGCGTACCGGGGCCGGCACCCACGGAGGGGTGCCGGCCCCGGCCCGTCACACCTGGCCCTGGACTCAGCCGCCGCGTCCCGGCAGCCCGGCCAGCCTCAGGCGGTGACCGCGGCGCCGGCGGCGAGATTGCCGCTGCGGAGGGGCTGCCGGCTCCGGACGATGAGCGCGCGCGGCGGCCTGCATCCGGCTCCGGTGCAGGTCGGCGGCGAGCTCGGCGTGGAACACGTGGTGCGGATACATCAGACGACCTCCAGTCGTCGGGGGTGGGCAGGCCATCCCGAAGTCGGGTCGACACCCGCAGCCGTCGGCCGCGGGTGATCCGTCGGGGTGGCCCGAGGAGGGCGAGCTCGCCGTCAGGCGATGCTCAGCGCCGGGCGGGCATCCCGCACGGACCCTCGAGCGCGGTCCCGAACGGGACCCGGGTGTTGCGGAACGCCTCTGCCATAGCCCCACGAGGATGACAGGTCCTCCCAGCCGTGGCAAGGCGATTCACCGACCTTTCACCACCTCGCAGGCTCTTAGATCAGGTCGTCACGCCCGGCCCGCCGCCGCAGCCACGCGCGCAGGAACGGGTCCTCGATGCGGTAGGGGCCGCGCGGCGCCGTCTGCCCGACGAGCTCCTGCTCCACGAGGCCGCCGAGGGCCCGCGAGAGGTTGGTGGCCGGGGGCAGCCGGTGCCGGGCCCGGTAGTCGCGGGCGAAGACGCGGCCGGGGTCCTCGGCCGCGAGGGCCTCGAGGACGAGCTTCTGGTTGGCCGAGGCGTCGCTCCACAGCAGGCGGTAGTAGTTGTCCTCCGACTCCACCACGCGGACGAGGGCGGCGTCGACGGTCTCCACCCGGGCCCGCGGGCGCGGCCGCGCCCGGGCCAGGTCCCAGGTGAAGTAGGCGAGCTGCTGGGTGGCGTACGGGTGCCCGGCCGTGATGTCCAGCAGCCGGTCGAGGGCCGCAGGGTCGGCGGGCACGCGGCCGGCGGCGAAGCGCTCGGCCAGGAAGGCGATGAACCGGTCGCGCGGGATGGGCCCGAGGGCCACGTGCTTGGCGCTCCGGTACAGCGGCTGGTTGCGCTCCTGGAAGAGCTCGTGCATGAGCGAGCGGCGGCTGCCGGCGTACACGTGGGCGACCTCGGGCTGGCGCTGGAACACGCTGCGCAGAAGCCGCGGGTAGTCGCGGTCGATGTCCACGATCCCCTGGAACTCGTCGAACACGAGGACCACCCGCCGGCCGCGGTCGCGGGCGATCTCCCCCGGGAGCCGGAGCAGGTCCTCGACGGCGCTGTCGATGTCGCGCGGGGCCTGCTCCGCGGAGAAGCCGAACACGGCGTCTCCGGTGTGCGGGTCGAGGGTGATCGTCGGCTTGACGCGCAGGCTGCGGAAGACGTTGACGGCGCGCTCCCTCGGCCCGCTCGCCCGGCGAGGCCAGGTCGCGGTGGATCGTCCGCGCCAGGTGCTCGGCCAGGCGCTCGGGCGTCGGGCACAGGTCGAGGTCGCACCAGGCCACCAGCACGCGCTTGCGCCGGAGCCGGTCCGTCACCCGCACCAGCAGCGACGTCTTGCCGAAGCGCCGCGGCGAGACGACCACCACGTTCTGGCCCGCCTGCAGGTCGGCCTCGAGCCCGGCGATCTCCTCCTCCCGGTCGGTGAAGCGCTCGCCCGTGACGAGGTCGCCGAAGCGGAAGGGATTGGTGTTCACGGATCCGTAGTCTACAGCGACGTAAACTACGGCATTGGCTACAACGGGATGTTGCCGTGCCGGCGCTGGGGCCGCTCGACGCGCTTTCCGTCGCACGTCTCGAGCGCCTCGATGAGCACCGGCCGCGTCTCGGAAGGGCGGATGACGTCGTCGACGTAGCCGCGCTCGGCCGCCGTGTACGGGTTGGCGAACTGCGCCTTGTAGTCGTCGATCAGCTCGGCGCGCCGCGCCTCGGGATCGTCCGCCTCGGCGAGCTCCTTGCCGGAAGACGATGTTGACCGCGCCCTCGGGGCCCATCACCGCGACCTCGGCCGTCGGCCAGGCGTAGTTGAAGTCGGCCCGGATGTGCTTCGAGCTCATGACGTCGTAGGCGCCGCCGTAGGCCTTGCGCGTGATCACGGCGAGCTTCGGCACGGTCGCCTCGCAGTAGGCGTACAGCAGCTTGGCGCCGTGGCGGATGATGCCGCCCCACTCCTGCGCGGTGCCCGGCAGGAAGCCGGGCACGTCGACGAACGTGACCAGCGGCACGCCGAAGGCGTCGCACGTGCGCACGAAGCGCGCCGCCTTGACGGACGAGTCGATGTCGAGCACGCCGGCCAGGACGCGCGGCTGGTTGCCGACCACGCCGACGGCCTGCCCGCCGAGCCGCGCGAAGCCGCACACGATGTTGCCCGCGTAGTCCTCGTGGATCTCGAAGAAGTCGCCGTCGTCGACGACCCGGCGGATGACGGCCGTCATGTCGTACGGCTGGGTCGGCGAGTCGGGGATGAGCGTGTCGAGCTCGGGGTCGCGGCGGTCGGCGGGGTCGGCCGTGCGCACGCGCGGCACCGGGTCGAGGTTGTTCTGGGGCAGGAACGAGAGCAGGTAGCGCGCGTCGTCGATCAGCGCCTCCTCGTCGTCGGCCACGAGGTGCGCCACGCCGGAGCGCTGCGGCGTGGGTGTCGGCGCCGCCGAGCTCCTCGAAGGAGACCTCCTCGCCGGTCACCGTGCGCACGACCTCGGGGCCGGTGATGAACATGTGCGCCGTGTCGCGCGTCATGAGCACGAAGTCGGTCATCGCCGGCGAGTAGACCGCCCCGCCCGCGCACGGGCCCATGACCAGCGAGATCTGCGGGACCACGCCCGAGGCCTGCACGTTGCGCCAGAAGATCTCGGCGTAGCCGCCGAGCGAGACGACGCCCTCCTGGATGCGCGCGCCGCCCGAGTCGTTGATGCCGACCACCGGGCAGCCGAAGCGCACCGCCAGATCCATGACCTTGCAGATCTTCTCGGCGTAGGCCTCGCCGAGCGAGCCGCCGAAGACCGTGAAGTCCTGCGAGAACACGAACACCCGGCGCCCGTGCACCATGCCGTGGCCCGTGACCACGCCGTCGCCGTACGGGCGGCGCTCCATCATCCCGAAGTTCGGGTTGCGGTGCTGGACGAAGGCGTCGAGCTCGACGAACGTGCCCGGGTCGCAGAGCATCTCGACGCGCTCCCGCGCCAGGCCCTTGCCGCGCTCGTGCTGGCGCGCGACCGCGCGCTCGTCGCCGGCGTGCTCCGCCAGCCGGCGCAGCTCCTCGAGCTGGGCGAGCCGTTCGGCGGTGGTGTGCGGCGGGGTCTCGGGCTCGGCCACGGCGGCCGAGGATAGCCCGCCGACGCGTCAGGCCGGTGCTGGTGCCATCGGATGCCGCGCCAGCATCGCGCGGTCCATGGTCACCAGGCCGATGGCCAGTCCGAACATGATCAGGCCGTTGACCGGGATGCAGCCCGCCCCAGAACGCACCGTTGTCGACACCCAGGTTCGCCAGGACGCTCTGAACGAGCATGAGGCCGAACAGCAGGCCGGAGAGCCCCACGTGACGTCTGCCCTGACGGGCCACGAGCGCGGCGATGAGGATGAGCAGCGCGATCAGGATCTCGATGTCGCCGGTGACGCGGTGCGGGTCGAAGCGGGCCGAGGTCGCAACCTTCACCGCGCCGCTCTCGAGCTTGGAGTGCGTCGTGGTCTCGAACAGGCCGAGGCCCGCGAGGAAGAAGGCGATGACGGCGCCGAGCAGCCACAGCTCGACCAGCACCCGGTGGACAAGCGTCGCGGTTCGTGTCATGCCGCCGAGCGTAGGGAGCGCGCCGGACGCTCGTCAAGCAAGCCTCCCCACTATCGTCGCGGCCGTGGAGGGCACCGTGCTCGCCGTGCACAACCAGTTCGCCGCCGTCGAGACCGACGAGCGGGGCGAGGGCGTGGCCACCATCGCGGGCCGCCTGCGGCGCTCGCGGCCGGTGGTCGGCGACCGGGTCGAGCTGCGCGAGCTGCCGGACGGCTCGCTGCGCATCGAGGCCGTCGGGCCGCGCTCCGGCACCCTCGTCCGCCGGGCGTTCCGGGGGGAGGAGCAGGTCGTGGCCGCGCACGTCGACCTGCTGGTCATCGTGGCCTCGGTGGCCAAGCCGCCGCTCCGCCCGCGCCTGGTCGACCGCTACCTGGTCGCGGCCTGGCGCGGGCGGCCTCGACGCCGCCCTGGCCCTGACCAAGATCGACGTCCCGCACGACGAGGCCGAGGCCGCGCGCATCCGGGCGCTCATGCACGAGCTCGGCCACGCGGTGGTCGACGTGGCCGTGCCCGAAGGACTGGGCGTGCAGGAGGTGCGCGACGTGATCGGGCAGCGCACGGCGGTGCTCGCCGGTCACTCCGGCGTGGGCAAGACGACGCTGTCGAACGCCATCACCGGGCGCCAGGACCTCACCGGGGCCATCAACGAGGTCATCGGCCGCGGGCGGCAGACGACCACCGTGGCCCGGCTCATCCGCCTCGAGGGCGGCGGGGCCATCATCGACACCGCCGGGGTGCGCTCCTTCGATGCCGCCGGCGTGACGCCGGCTCGACCTCCAGGACGCCTTCCCGGAGATCGCCGCCGCGGGCGAGCGCTGCCGCTGGCAGCCGTGCCTGCACGAGGAGGGGACGGACGGCTGTGCCGTGCCCGGCGCCGGTGTCAGCCGGAGCGGCTCGACTCCTACCGCCGACCTCGCTGAGCCGAGCTGCCCGTGCGCTAGGCCCGGCGAGCGCATGGCGTCGTACGTGCCCCACTCCTCGCGCAGCGCGCCGCAGACCTCGCCGACGGTCGAGCCGGCGGCGAGCGCGGCGCGCAGCGGCTCGAGCAGCGGGGCGTCCGGCCTCGACCGCCGCCTGCGCGCAGGGCGCGCGAGCGCGGCTCGGCCGCCGCGGCGTCGCGGCCGGCGCGCCAGCGCGCGCAGGCGCGCCGATCTGCCGCTGCTCGGTCGCCGGGTCGAGGCGGTGGAGCTCCCGGGCTCGGCCGTCCGTCCTCGTCGACGAAGCGGTTCACGCCGACGATGACGCGGTCGCCCGCCTCGACCTGCGCGCTGGTACGCGAACGCCTCCTCCTCGATGCGCTCCTTCATCCAGCCGCGCTCGATCGCCGCGACCGCGCCCGCCGAGCTCGTCGATCTCGGCGATCAGCGTCTCGCGCCTCGGGCCTCGAGCGCGTCGGTGAGCTCCTCGACGTAGTACGAGCCGCCGAACGGGTCGGCGACCTCGGCCACGCCGGACTCGGCGGCCAGGATCTGCTGCGTGCGCAGCGCGAGCGTCGCCGACTGCTCGGTGGGCAGCGCCAGCGCCTCGTCGAAGCCGTTCGTGTGCAGCGACTGGCAGCCGCCGGCCGACGGCCGAGAAGGCCTGCAGCGCCACGCGCACGACGTTGTTGAGCGGCTGCTGCGCGGTCAGCGTCGAGCCGCCGGTCTGGGCGTGGAAGCGCAGCATCAGCGAGCGCTCGTCGCGCGCCCCGAAGCGGTCGCGCATGACCCGCGCCCACAGCCGGCGGGCGGCGCGGAACTTGGCCACCTCGACGAACACGTCGTTGTGGGCGTTGAAGAAGAACGACAGGCGCGGGGCGAAGACGATCGACCTCGAGCCCGGCGGCGACCGCCGCCTCGACGTAGGCGATGCCGTTGGCGAGCGTGAAGGCCGAGCTCCTGCGCCGCGCTCGAGCCGGCCTCGCGGATGTGGTACCCCGAGATCGAGATCGTGTTGAAGCGCGGCAGCCGCTCGCGGCAGTAGCGGAAGATGTCGACCGTCAGGCGCATCGAGGGGCGCGGCGGGAAGATGTAGTTGCCGCGCGCCGCGTACTCCTTGAGCACGTCGTTCTGGATCGTGCCGCGCAGGTCCTCGGGCGCGACGCCCTGCTCCTCGGCCGGCGAGCTCGTAGAGCAGCAGCAGCACCGCGGCCGGGCGCGTTGATCGTCATCGAGGTCGAGACCTCGTCGAGCGGGATGCCGTCGAACAGCCGCCGCATGTCGTCGAGCGAGTCGATCGCGACGCCGGTGCGGCCGACCTCGCCGCAGGGCGCGCACGTCGTCGGAGTCGAGCCCGAGCTGGGTCGGCAGGTCGAAGGCCACCGAGAGCCCGGTCTGCCCGCGCTCGAGCAGCAGCCGGAAGCGCTCGTTGGTCTCCTCCGCCGAGCCGAAGCCCGCGTACTGGCGCATCGTCCAGGGACGCGTTGCGGTAGCCGTCGGCCCGGATGCCGCGCGTGTACGGGAACTCGCCGGGCCGCTCGCCGTCGTCGCCGAACCAGGCCCGGTCGGGCAGGAGCCCTCCCTCGGGCGAGGCGTCGAGCACGGCCTGATCCTACCGCGGGGCCGCCCGAGAAACGGTTCTCCGCAAAGTGCGGGAAAAGGCCCTGACCGAGCCCTTGCGGCGACCTGGGCCGGCCCGTAGGTTGCCGCCTGCATCCGCAAGGATGTGATGAGGGCTCCGGAGGTTCAGCGCACGACCGGAGATCCGAAGGTGCGAATCTGGTGGACGAGCCGCGAAGCCGAGAGGTAGCGCGGGGAGGTTGAAGCCAGGAGCGCCCCGAGGGTCGTTGAAGGTCGGAAGCGAGGACAATCGGAGCCCTCTCTACGTCCGCGTGTCCAGCGGATCGCCTGCCGCGGGACGATGGGCCGGGCGGCGTCTACCCTGCCGGCCATGCGTCGTGCCCTGCCTCGGCCTGGTCGTCTCGGCCTGGCTCGGCGCCATCGCGGATGCGCGCGGCGGCGCCCCTCAAGACCCCGCTCCGGGGCACCGTGGCCAGCAGCTGGATCTCCATCAAGCCGGGTGGAAAGGCCGTGCGCCGTGTCCCGGCCTCGGCCGTGGCCGTGTACGCGAACTTCACCTGGGCGCGTGTGCCCACGCCCGGGCAGCCGCTGACGATCACCTTCGTCACGCCCACCGGCCGAGTGGCCGCCTTCTGGTCGTCGCGCACCGTGCGCTCCGACCGTCCGGGCACCCGCCTGTGGACGCGGATGACCCGCACCGTCTACGGCGGCGTCCCCGGACGCTGGCACGCGATCCTCCGTGTGGACGACATCCCACGGGGCAACGCGCCGTTCGCCGTGGCCGGCTGATGCGGGTCACGGTGCGCCTCTTCGCCGCGCTTCGCGAGCGAGCGGGGCGGGGGGCGATCGACCTCGATCTCCCGGACGGGGCCACCGCCGCCGACGTCTGGCCCGCGCTGGCCCTGGGTGACGAGCCGCCGGGCCTCGCCGTGGCTGTCAACCAGGCCTACGCCGGGCGGGACACGGTCCTGGCCGACGGGGACGAGGTGGCCCTGATCCCACCGGTGTCAGGCGGCGCGGTGCGCGACGACGTGCTCGTCGAGCTCTCGGCCGCGCCCCTCGACCTCGGATCGGTCGCCGCGCGGGTGGCCGATCCCGGCGCGGGCGCCGTGGCCACCTTCACCGGGACCGTGCGCGACAGCTCCCGTGGCCGGCCCGTGTCCTGGCTCGAGTACGAGGCGTATGAGCCCATGGCGCGCGCGGAGCTCCAGCGCATCTCCCTCGAAGCGGCCCGGCGGAACGGTTGCCTGCGCGTGGCCGTGGCCCACCGCACCGGCCGCGTCGGCCTGGGCGAGCCCTCGGTGATCGTGGCCGTGTCTGCGGCCCACCGGGCCGCCGCCCTCACCGCCTGCCGCGAGGTGATCGACGAGCTCAAGCGCACCGTCCCGATCTGGAAGAAGGAGCGGTACGCCGACGGCGAGGAGTGGATCGGGCGCGGAAGCTGAGCGGCGCCGGGCCGGAAGGACCTTCCAGCCGGAGCTACGCTTCGGTCATGGCCAGTGATCCGTATCGGGCGCCTGATCTGTGGGGCCCGACACCGCCTCCGCCCGAGGGGCCGATCCACCCGCGCAGCGGCGTGCGCGACGCGCTGCGCAAGGTGGCCGCGCCGATCGGCGGCCTGGCGCTCCTGCTGGCCAAGCTGGGCACGAAGCTCAAGCTCATCCTGCTGCTCCTGCCGAAGCTCAAGCTGGCCGGGACGATGCTCACGATGATCGTCTCGGTCGGGGCATACTCGCTCCTCTTCGGCTGGCCGTTCGCCATCCTCTTCGTCGTCCTGATCCTCGTGCACGAGCTCGGGCACGTGTTCGCGCTGCGGCGAGAGGGCATCCGCGCCAGCTCGCCGATGTTCATCCCCTTCCTGGGCGCGGTGATCAGCATGCGCGGCCGTGCCGCCCGACGCTTACGTCGAGGCCAAGGTGGGCCTCGCCGGGCCGGTGCTCGGGTCGCTCGGCGCGCTGGCCGTGGGCCTGGTCGGCTGGGCCACCGGCTCGCACCTCCTGCTGGCCGCGGCCTACGTCGGCTTCTTCCTCAACCTGTTCAACCTCCTGCCGGTCGTGCCGCTCGACGGCGGCCGGGCCATGGCGGCCGTCCACCCGGCGTTCTGGATCGCCGGCCTCGCCGCCCTGGCCGGCCTCTTCTTCCTTCGCCCGAACCCGATCCTCCTGATCATCCTCCTGCTCGGGGGCCTGGAGGCCTGGAACCGCTGGCGCAGCCGCAAGAGCGAGGCCACCCGCTCGTACTACTCGGTCACGCGCGGCCGGCGCCTCCTCATCGGCGCCACCTACATCGCGCTGGCCGCCGCCCTGCGTCGTGGGCATGCAGGCGACCCACGTGTAGGAGGTCAGTGCGCCGGCACCGTGGACGTGGCCGGCGTCTGCGTCTGCGGCGTCGTGACCGTGCCCGAGTTCGTGCCCTTGGAGGTGGTCGTCGGCGTCGTCGTGGTCGACGACGGCGGGTTCGACGGCTTGGTCTTCTTCTTCGGTGCGCGGCGGGGGCGGCGCGCCCTGGACCGTCACGCCCTTCGGGACCGCGGCGCCGCGGCCGACCGTGTAGATCAGGTTCTCCGGCACGTAGTGGGACTGGAAGGTGTCCGTCCGCAGCGTGTGCCCGTGTCGGTCGAGGACCGTCCGGGTCACCGAGACGTCGAACCCGGCCTCGCCCGAGGTCTGCTGGGAGATCGTGCCCGGCGGCAGCGTGGCGTCGTACTTGTACTCCGTGACCGGCTGGGTCTGGCCCGTCTGGCTGGAGGTCTGGTAGTGGACCGTCCGCCCCGTGGGCGACGAGTAGAACCCGACCGTCAGCGTCTGGTCCGTGTACGAGGTGCGGATGAGGATCGGCTTGCCCGTGTCGTTGCGGAAGACGAGGTCCGGACCGCCGTCCGCCACCGTGGCGTCGAGGCCGAGCGGGTAGTGCGAGATGTAGAAGGAGTGGTTGCGTCCGCGAGACGATCGGCAGGCCGGCCAGGAACGCGGCGTTGAACACCGTGGTCGCCACCTGGCACACGCCGCCGCCGATGGACGGCACGAGCTGGCCGTTCTCGATGGCCTGGCCTTCGAGGAACCCCCGCTGCGCGGTGCGCGGGCCGACCACCTGGTTGAACGAGAACGTCGCTCCGGGGTGGATGATCTTCCCGTCGAGGATGCGGGCCATGAGGTGGACGTTGAAGATCCGGTTCGCCGACGACACGCCCATGTCGCTCGTGAACACGCCCACCGCATCCGTGATGTGGAGCGCCCTCGCCTGGTCGGTGGTGAACGTCGGGTGCGCCAGGGCGAAGCCGAGGCGGGCCACCCTGGCGGACGGGTCCGTGGCCAGCGCCGCTGCGGTCATGTGCCGCGCCGTGGCCTTCGAGTCCAGGGCGATCCCCGAGCGGTCGCCGACGACGCGCGCGTGGTGGCCGTCGACGGCCCAGGTGGCGTTCCGGGCGGGGCGAAGGAGGCCGCGCAGGAGCGGGGTGAGCTGGGCCTGCACGCGATCCGGGTCGAAGGCGACCACGATCGCGTGCCCCGCCGGCTCGGCGGTGATCAGCGGCGCCAGCTGGCCACGGGCCAGGCGGCCGAGGGCCGAGTGGCCGCGGGTCAGCTGGATCGGGCCCGAGAGCATCGTGGTCAGGCGCGCCTGCGCCCGCTGCGCCGCCGCGGTGGTGATCGCCGGTGCCCGCGGCCCGAACGACAGGGTGACCTGCGACCGCCCCGACAGCGACGCGTCTGCGATGGCCGTCAGGGCGGCCCTCGGGTCCGGCCCGTAGCCGGCCTGCGCCGGCGTGACCTGCGCCGTGCCGTTGGGCAGGAGCGAGAGCGAGGCGTCGACCGGCTCGCGCGTGGCCACGCCGAGCTCGGGCGGCGGCGTGAACCCCGCCGGCAGGCGGAGCACGGGCGCGACCGAGCGGCGTCCCTGGAACGGCAGGAGCTGGTCGAGCAGGGAGGCGCGCTGCCGCGCCCGGTGCACGGTGGCCGCGGCGTCGAGCCGGATGCCGAGCTGCGACGGGACGAGCACCGCACGGCCGCCGCCGACCGTGATCGTCAGCGGGCGGTCGAGCCGCGGCGCCACCTCAGTGGCCAGCAGCCTCCTGGCGGCCGCCGGGTCCTTGCCTCCGATGTCGACGCCGGCCACCTGCGTGCCGTTGGGGACCTGGCCCGCGACCATGAGCGCGCGCACCCCCACCGCGGCGGCGATGGCCAGAAGGACGGCGGCAACCGCGACCGTCACGCGCCGCACGCGGCGTCTGGACCGGGCGCGGGCGCGCCGGCCGTAGACACGCATGTCAGGTGTGCGCGTGACAGCCATCGGGGCGAGGCGAAGACGGCCGCCCTCCTCGGCGGCCGACTGCGCGGCAGTGTAGCCGTCAGGCGTCACAGACCCGGGGCGGTGCCGCATCGCTCTACGCTTTCCCCGGTGGCCAGTCCCTACCCGTCCGTCGACGAGCTGGTCCGCGCGGCGCACTGTGACGCGCCGCATGCGCTCGTGGTGGCGGCCGCCCGGCAGGCCATCGCCGAGCGCCGCAGCGCCGGGCGCCCGGCGGACGCCGCCGAGCTCGCACCGGTCGTGCGGGCCGCCGTGGCCCGCGCGCAGGCCCCGTCGCTGCGCCCGGTGATCAACGCGACCGGCGTGATCCTGCACACCAACCTCGGGCGCGCGCCGCTCGCCGCGGCCGCCGTCGAGCGGCTGGCGGCCACCGCCGGGGCTACACCAACCTCGAGCTCGACCTCGACTCCGGGCGGCGCGGCTCGCGCCAGGCGCACGTCGAGCCGCTGCTGCGGGAGCTGACGGGCGCCGAGGCGGCGCTCTGCGTCAACAACGGCGCGGCCGCGGTGCTCCTCGCCCTGGCCGCCCTGGCCCGCGGGCGCGAGGTGGTGGTCTCGCGCGGCCAGCTGGTCGAGATCGGCGACGGCTTCCGGCTCCCCGAGGTCCTGGCCCAGGCGGGATGCGTGCTGCGCGAGGTCGGGACGACCAACCGCACGAGGCTCGGCGACTACACGGCCGCGATCGGCCCGGACACGGCGGCCCTCCTCCGTGTCCACCCCTCCAACTACCGCGTGGTCGGCTTCAGCCAGTCGGTGGAGCTGCCCGCGCTGTGTGCGCTGGCGGCCGAGCACGGCCTGGCCGTGGTCGACGACCTGGGCTCGGGCGCGCTCTCCGCCGCCGGGCCGCTCGCCGACGAGCCGTCGGTGCGCGATTCGGTCGCGGCCGGCGCCGACGTCGTGTGCTTCTCGGGCGACAAGCTCCTCGGCGGCCCGCAGGCCGGGCTCCTCGTCGGGCAGGCAGCCGCCGTCGAGGCCTGCCGGCGGCACCCGCTGGCCCGGGCGCTGCGCATCGACAAGCTGTCGCTGGCCGCCCTCGAGGCCACCCTCGAGCTCTACCGCGACCCGGCCGCCGTCGCTCAGAGCGGTCCCGGCGCTGCGCGCGGCCAACGAGCCGGCCGGCGACGTCCGGCGACGCGCGGAGCGGCTGGCCGCCCGGCTCGGCGGCCGGGTGGTCGCCACCGTCGGGCGGGTCGGCGGCGGGGCGCTGCCACTGACGGAGCTTCCCTCGTTCGGGGTCGAGCTCCCGGGGCCGGCCGAGGAGCGCGCCGCGTCGCTGCGCCTGGCCGACCCGCCCGTGGTGGCGCGCATCGAGGACGGGGCGCTCGTGCTCGACTGCCGCACGCTCGGCGACGAGGACGTCGAGCGCATCCCCGCCGGCGTGACGCGCGGCCCGGCCACCCTCGGCACGGCCGGCCACATCGACCACGGCAAGACCGCCCTCGTCCGCGCCCTCACCGGGGTCGACACCGACCGCCTGCCGGAGGAGCGCCGCGCGCGGCATCTCCATCGCCCTCGGCTACGCCTCGCTGCCGCTGCCCTCGGGCCGCTCGCTCTCGGTGGTCGACGTCCCCGGCCACGAGCGCTTCGTCCGCACCATGGTCGCCGGCGCCTCCGGCATCGACCTCGTGCTGCTGGTGGTGGCCTGCGACGACGGCGTCATGCCGCAGACGCGCGAGCACCTGGCGATCTGCCGGCTGCTCGGCATCCCCCGCGCCGTGGTCGCGCTGACCAAGCGCGACCTCGTCGACGACGACACGGCCGCGCTGGCCCGCGACGACGTGGACGAGCTCCTGGCCGGGTCCCCGTACGCCGGCGCGCCGATGGTCGAGACATCGGTGGCCACCGGCGAGGGCCTCGACGAGCTGCGGGCGGCGCTCGACGAGGCGGCGCAGGACCTGGCCGTGCACCCGCCGGACGGTCCCGTCCGCCTCTACGCCGACCGCCGCTTCACCCTCCACGGGATCGGCACCGTGGTCACGGGGACGCTCTGGTCCGGCACGATCGCGGCCGGCGACACCCTGGCCGTCGAGCCCGACGGCGGCGAGGCGCGGGTGCGCTCGGTCGAGGTGCACGGCGCGTCTCGCGACCGGGCCGAAGCGGGCCAGCGCGTGGCCGTCAGCCTCGTCGGCGAGCTGCGCGGCGCCGGCGCCGGGTCTGCGCTGATCACCCCCGGGGCGTTCCCCGCCGCGTACCGGCTCGACGTGGCCCTCGAGGCCCTCCCGGGCGGCCCGGGACTGCGGCATGGCGAGCTGGTGCACGTGCTCCACGGCACCGCGGACCTCGAGGGGCGCGTGGCCCTGCTCGAGCGCCCCACGCTCGAGCCAGGTGAGCGGGGCCTGGCCCAGCTGCGACTGCGGCAGCGGGCGGTGGCCGCCCGCGGCGACCGTCTGGTGCTGCGCGTCACCGGCCCGGCGGGGACGGTGGCCGGCGGCGTGGTGCTCGACCCGGACCCGCCGCGCCACGGGGCGACGGCGGCGGCCCTCGACCGCCTGGCCGTCCTCGCCGGCTCGGACGACGTCGCCGTGGTCGGCCGGCTCCTGGCCGCGGCGGCCTGGCCGGCCGGCCTGCCCGAGCTGGCGCCCCCCGGCCTGCTCGACCGCGCCCGCGCCGCCGCGGCCGTCCAGGCGCTCGTGGCGAGGGGCGAGGCCGTGGCCATCGGGCGGGATCGCTGGCTGGCCGCCGATCGACTGGCCGCCATCCGGGAAGAGGTGGGCGCCCGGCTGGCCGACCGCGCCCGCGCGGCGCCGCTCGATCCCGTCGTGCCTCTGGCCTCCCTCGTGCCTGACGGCCCGGGGCGCGAGGCGCTGCTCGACCGCCTGGCCGAGGACGGGGTGCTCGTCCGCGAGGGCGCCGACGCCCGGGCGCCGGGCGGCCGGGCGGAGGCGGCGGCCGTCCAGGGCGAGGCGGCGGCCGAGGTGGCGCGCCTGCTGGACGAGGGCGGGTTCACCCCGCCCGACCTCGACGCCCTGGCGCGCCGGCACCGGGCTCTCCCGCGAGGACGTGGCGACGCTCGTCCGTGCCCTCGAGCGTGAGGGCTCGCTCGTGCGCTTCGGCGACGACCTCGCTCTGCCGGCCGGCCGCTTCGCCGAGGCGCGCGCGGCCGCCCTCCGGCAGATCGACGACGACGGCGCCGTGACCCTGGCCGGCCTGCGCGACGCGCTCGGCACCAGCCGGCGGGTGGCCCAGGCCCTGCTCGAGCGCCTCGACGCCGACGGCGACACGCGGCGCATCGGCGACCGCCGCGTGCGCCGGCGCCGCTAGTCCTCGGCCTCCGCGATCGAGATCAGCCGCTCGAGCTCGGCGAGCCCGGCGTCCCAGCAGTCGGGCGCGAGGATGTCGATGCCGAACGGGCGGAGCTGGTCGGCGGGCGTCGCCGAGCCGCCGAGGCGCAGGAACTCGAGGTACGGCTCGACCATGCGCCTCGCGGTCCGTCCGGTAGCGGGCGTAGATGGCGAGGCTCGAGAGGAGCGCGAACACGTACGCGTAGGTGTAGAAGCGCGTGTGGATGAAGTGCGGGATGTAGGACCAGCCGAACCGGTAGCCCTCGGGCAGGTCGACCCCGTCGCCGTAGTAGCGGCGGTTCGTCGTCGAGCCAGAAGCCCGCCAGGCGGTCGGGCAGGAGCGCCTTGCCCTCGGCCCGCAGCCCGTAGGCCGCCTGCTCGTAGCGCACCATGTGCGTCTGCCGGAAGATCGTGGCGAAGCTGCCCTCGACGCGCTCGGCGAGCAGCGCCCGCCGCACCTGCGGGTCGTCCTCCTGCTCGAGGACGCGGTCGAACACGATCAGCTCGGCGAACGTCGAGGCCACCTCGGCGAGGGCCAGCGGCGGGTGGTGGCAGAGCGCGGTCTGCCGCTCGCCCGCGAGCTCGTCTGCATCGCGTGCCCGAGCTCGTGGGCGAGGGTGCATGCACGTCGGCGAGCTTCTCGGTGAAGTTCATCAGGATGTACGGGCGGGCGTCCTGGGCGACCGACGAGCAGAACGCGCCGCCGCGCTTGCCCGGCCGGGGCTCGGCGTCGATCCGGCCGTCGGCCAGGAGCGAGCGCTCGACCGACTGGGCCCGGCGAGAAGTCGCCGAGGGCCTCGTCGACGATGCCCGTCGCCTCGTCGCCAGTTGATGCGGCGCCCCTCGCCGAGCGGGGCGTACTGGTCGGACAGGGTGAGCCGGTCGACGCCGAGCAGCTTGGCCTTGCGCCGCCACCAGCGGTGGGCCAGCGGGTAGTGCGCGCTCGACGGCGTCGAGCATGTCGTCGACCGCCTCGGGCGGCAGCTCGTTGGCGAGGTCGCGGGCGGCCCGCGGCCCGGGATAGCGCGGACGCGGTCCATGGCCAGCCGGTCGGCGACGAGCGAGTCGTACACGTGGGCGAGCACGCCCGGCATGCGGCTCGAGCGCCTTGAAGAGCGCGTCGTAGGCGGCGATGCGCCGCTCGCGGCGCGGGTCGCGGACGAGCGCGAGCACCTCGTCGATCGTGCGGTCGGCGCCCTCGAAGGGGACGCGCAGCGTCGAGGTCACCTGGTCGAAGAGCGTGTGCCAGGCCGAGGCGGCGGCCGGGGTCGCGCTCCGAGAGCATCTCCTCCTCGGCCTCGCGTGCGCGTGTGCGGAGCGAAGCGGCGGGTGGCCTCGAGGTAGTGGCGGTCGCGGGCTACCTGCGGGTCGGCCGCGAGGCGCTCCGCCGCGGGTCGTCGTCGAGCTCGATCCACTCCAGCTCGAAGAAGCGCAGCGCGTTCTGGGCCTCCACCATCCCCTGGTCGACCGCGGCCGTCAGGTCGCGCTCGGCCTCGCCCGTGGCCGTCGACCGACTGGCGCAGGCCGGCGTAGGACCCGATGCGCGAGAGGCGGTTGTCGAGCGCCGAGAGCTCGGCCAGGAGCTCGGCCAGCGTCGTGGCGTCGAGGTCGGCGACCCGGCCGCGATAGCGCTCGCGGAACGCGCGCGCGTCCTGCAGGGTGTCGGCCAGGGCGGCGCGGGCGGCGTCGGCGTCGGCGAAGAGCGGGGTGAGGTCCCACCGGACGCCGGCGCTCGTGTTCTCGGGGGTCAGGGTGGTGTCGGCCATGGCGCAAACCGTACCCGGGTGTCGCCGTCCGACTCACTTGCCATGATCTTTAGAGGCGTCTAAACTTCGGTTTGAGAATGCTTACAGAATCGGTGCAGGATTACCTCAAGGCAGTGTGGAAGCTCGGCCGCGACGAGCCGGCGAGCACGAGCGCGATCGCCGAGGAGCTCGGCGTGTCCGCCGCCTCCGCCACGGCCATGCTCAAGCGCCTCGACGCCCTCGGGCTCGTGGAGCACGAGCGCTACCACGGGGCGCGGCTGACGCCGGCGGGCGAGCGCATCGCCCTCGAGGTCGTCCGTCACCACCGGCTGCTCGAGCTCTATCTCATGGAGCACCTGGGCCTCGGCTGGGACGAGGTGCACGCCGAGGCCGAGCGCCTCGAGCACCACCTCTCCGAGGAGCTCGAGGCCCGCATCGACGCGGCCCTCGGCCACCCCACGCGCGACCCCCACGGCGACCCGATCCCGAGCCCCGAGCTCATCCTCGCGCCGGAGGAGCCGCGCTGCCTGGGCGACGTCGACTCCGGCGACGTGGCCATCGTCCGGCGCGTGCCGGACAGCGACCCGGCCCTCCTCCGCTACCTGGCCGAGCTGGGCCTCGTCCCCGAGCGCGAGGTGCGCATCGTCGAGCGGGCCCCCTTCGACGGCCCCGTCACCATCGAGGTCGAGGGCGCCCGGCACGCCATCGCCCGGCAGCTGGCCACGAGCATCGAGGTCGAGCCGGCGTGACGCCTCCCGCCGAGAGCGCAGCGCTTCCCGCCTCCGTTGCCCTCGAGCCGCTCGACCTTCGCAGCCGGCTCAAGCTCCTGGGCGCCTTCGTGGGCCCGGCCTTCGTGGCCTCGATCGCCTACATGGACCCGGGCAACTTCGCCACCAACATCCAGGCGGGCTCCGAGTTCGGGTACGCCCTCCTGTGGGTGCTGCTGTGGTCGAACGCCATGGCCATCCTCATCCAGACGCTCTCGGCCAAGCTCGGCATCGCCAGCGGGCTGACCCTGCCGCAGGCCTGCCGGGCGACGTTCCGGCGCCCGGTCGTGGTCGGCCTCTGGGTCGCGGCCGAGATGGCCGCTCTGGCCACCGACCTGGCCGAGTTCCTCGGCGCAGCGCTGGGGTTCCACCTGCTCTTCGGCTTCGCCCTCTTCCCGTCCGCGCTGGCGACGGGAGTCCTCGTGTTCGCCATCCTGGCCATCGAGCGGCGCGGCTTCCGGCGCTTCGAGGCCGTGATCATCGCCTTCGTGGCCGTGATCGGGCTCGCCTACGCCTTCGAGCTCTTCCTGGCCAGCCCGTCGGGGCACCAGGCGGCCCGCGGCGTGGCCGTGCCCCACCTGACCTCGAACGCGCTGTACGTCGCCGTGGCCATGCTCGGCGCGACGGTCATGCCCCACGTCGTGTACCTGCACTCGGGCCTGGTGCTGCCGAGGCGCGGGAGCCTGTCGCCGCGGCGCCATCTCCGACTCGAGCGCACCGACATCGTGCTGGCCATGAACGGCGCCTGGCTCATCAACTCGGCCATGCTGGTGATGGCGGCGGCGGTGTTCTACGGCGCGGGAGTGAGCGTCGGCTCGATCGAGGATGCCCACAAGACCCTGAACCCCCTCCTCGGGAGCCTGTCCGCCTCGGCCTTCGGCGTGGCCCTGCTGGCCTCGGGCATCTCCTCCTCGACCGTGGGGACGATGGCGGGGCAGATGATCCTCGAGGGGTTCATGAACGTCCGCATCTCGGTCTTCCTGCGCCGCCTCATCACCATGATCCCGGCGCTGGTGGTCATCGGTCTCGGGCTCGACCCGCTCTCGACCCTCATCGCCAGCCAGGCAGCGCTCTCGATCGCCCTGCCCTTCGCCCTGGTGCCGCTGATCATGCTGACGTCGCGGCGCGACCTCATGGGGAAGCTGGTGAACCGGCGGATTACGCAGGTCGCCGGCTGGATCATCACCATTCGTCGTGGTGTCCCTGAACCTCGTGCTGCTGGCCCAGCTCACGCTGGGCTGACCTCTTACTGGTGGTCGAAGTACCAGCGCTCGAGGCGGATGCGCAGCTCCTCGGCCGAGAACGGCGGGAGATCCTCGTTTCGCCCGTCGTCGCGTGAGACGGCCAGGTCGTCGTCGAGGGCCTCGTTCGCGACCTCGAGGGCGTCGTGCATCTCGTAGCCCCGGAAGAGCCAGTCGTCCTCGCGGGCCAGGTGCGGGTTCTCGCGCAGGTGCACGTTGACCGCACGGCCGACGGCCCAGACTCCGCCCTCGCCCCAGTCGATCCACAACATGATCTCCTCGGCGGTGCCGCCATCGTCCACTCCGTGCACGATGCGGGTTGCGAACCTGGCCGCTCGGCTGGTCGTGGCCACGTCGTCCTCCTCCCCGGGGCTTTGGTCGGAGCCTAGGGTGCGCGGGGGGCCGCCGCAACCGATCCGGCGGCCTCGATTACCATGGGCCGGACCATGGCCGAAGGGTTCATCTCGCGTGCCCTGTCGCGCCTCACCGGCGCCCGCCAGGAGGACGCGCTCGTCCGCTACATCGTGGGCGAGGCCGGCCGTGGCCGCGTGCTCGGCGACATCCTCGACGACCCCTACGTGCGGAACCGGGCCGACGACACGACGGTGCACCGGATCCTCGACCGGCCGGAGCTGGTCAACGCCGTCGGGCGCGACGCCGTCGAGGGCCTGCGGGCGCAGCTCGCCGCCCTCGGCCACTGACCACGGGCGCCGACCGAGGCCTCGCATCGCTCCGGCCGGCGGAGCGCCGCCTCCGCATCGCGGAAGGGCTCGAGCTCGACCGGCGACGTGCGCTGCAGGAGTCCCGGCCACGCGGCCTGCTCGCCTACGTGGCCGCCACCGCGGACGGGGCCGTTGTCGTCGGACCGGTCCGCCCGGAGGACACGAGCGGCGACCGGGGGCAGCGGCTCGCCGTCACCCTCGCTGCGGCCCTGGCCCAGGCCGCCGACCTGCCGCCCCCGCGCGACGGACGCGATCTCTCGCTCGAGGCCGGCCGCTGGAAGGGCTTCCTGGCCATCCGCCTGAGCACGGCCGACGGCGCGGCCGCGGCAGAGCTCTACGAGCTCGCCCTGGCCGAGCAGGCCACGACCCTCGACCGGCTCGAGCCCGTGGCCGTGGTCGTCCCCGCGGGCACGCTCGACGAGACCGAGCCCCTGACGGCGCCGTGGCTGTGGCGGGCCGAGGTGGCGGCGCGCGTCGGCGGGCGTCCGGCGGGGCGGTTGCCGCCCGAGCTCGAGGACGCGCTCACCGGGTACGCCGCCACGCGCGAGCCGGAGGAGCCGGCCGGCGCGGCCCTGGCCCACGACGATCCGCGGCCGCGCCGCCGCGTGGTGCGGCGGATCCTGCGCCGCCTCGACGGCATGGGCAAGTACGGCGGCTACCACACGGAGTTCTCGCACCTGGCGCGCGGCTTCGCGGGCCACGACCGCGCGCTGGCCCTCTCCGCGGGCGAGGCGCTGCTGCGCGCCGGCCTGCTGGACGAGAAGCCCTCGGTGGGCCAGCGGCACGTCTTCCTGGTGGCCGCGCGCAGCGCCGACATCCGCCGTCTGGTCGACACCGGTGAGACGGACGACCCCGTCCTCGAGGCGTTCTTCGCGACCGACGAGCGGTGAACCCGCGCACTAAAGTGAGACCATGAGGGGCCGAGGCGCATGAACGTCAACCTGCTCGTGCTCTGCGACGCCGCCAACGTCTCGCGCGAGGGCAAGCTCAACATCCTCGGCGAGTTCGACTCGATCCACGCGTCGACGTTCCCGCTGACCTACCCGACGATGGTGCTCGTGGTGCGGCTCGAGGCGCACCCGACCGAGGCCGGCGACCACCCGCTGAAGCTGCACCTCATCGACGAGGACGGCGCCGACGTCGTGCCCCCGCTGCAGGGCGAGTTCCCGACCGGCGATCCGCCGTTCCCCGGTGTCGCCATCCGCACGGCGCCGCTGATCCTGCAGATGCACGGCGTGCGCTTCGACAAGCCGGGCCACTACTCGTTCGAGCTGCTGGTCGACAACCACCACCTGCGCTCGCTGCCGCTGCACGTCCTGGCCGGCCTCGAGGAGAGCGAGCAGGCCGACCAGTACGCGGGCGACGACCAGCCGGTCTAGGGTCCCAAGGTGGTCCGGGCGGGGACGCTCGCCGAGCTGGATGCCCGAGGGGGGATCGTCCCCGTGGCCGCGGGCCGGCGCGAGGCGGTCGTGGTGCGGGCGCGCGACGGCGGTGTGTTCGCGGTGGACCGCTTCTGCCCCCACGAGGGACACGTGCTCGACGACGCCGACGTGGCCGGCGAGACGATCACCTGCCCCTGGCACGGCTGGGCCTTCGACCTGCGCTCCGGGACCTGCCTGACGGCGGGCGAGGACACCCGCGCCTACCGCGTGGAGATCCGCGGCGACGAGATCTACGTCGACCTCGACGCCGAGCCGACGCCGGCGGAGCGGGGCCGCCTGGCCGAGGTGCTGCTCTCAGCCGTCGAGGCCGGGGACGGCGAGCGGTCCATGCGGCACGCCGTGCGCCTCCTCGCCGAGGGCGCGACCATGGCCGAGCTCGTGGGCCCGCTCGCTCGCTACGGAGCGACGCACGGCGAGGAGCTGTCGCCGGCCGCGGGCGCCCTGGCCGACGTGCTCGAGCTCGCCGCCGCCGAGCCCTCTGCGGCGCCGCTGCTCGGAGCCACGGCCGCCGGCGCCCTGGCCGAGCTCGACGGCCGGCGCCTGCCCCGCCTCCCGGCCGAGCCGGCCACGGCCTTCATGGCCACGCCCGAGGAGCTGGCGGCCGCGATCGAGGACCGGGACGCGAACCGGGCGGAGGCCGTCGCGGCCGGGCTCGCGCGCTCGCGCGGGCCGGAGGACGCGGCGCTGGCCGTGGCCCGGGCCGCGGCCGCACGCTTTCGCGGCCCGGATGTGCTGCCGCTGGTCGAGCGGGCCGCACGCCTGGCGCCTCTGGCTCCGGCGGTCGTCCCGGCCGCCGCCAGGGCGGCCGCGCTGGCGCCGCCCCTCGACGGCGCCGGCCGCTATCGGGACCGCCCGGCCCACCCCGGCGACGCCCGTGAGCTGGCGGCGGACCTCGGGCGCTCGCTCCTCCGCTTCGACGCGAAGCACGAGGAGGACGCCCGCTCGGACGGCTCCCTGCTCGCCGTGGCCCGCGCCCTCGTCTTCACCCACGCGGCCGTCTGGGCCGGGGAGCCTGGGGCCCTGGCCCATGCGGCGTGGCTGGCCGAGGACGCCCGCGCCTGGCGCGGCGCCGCAGCGGAGCCTGGTGTCACCATCCCGTCGCTGCCCGCGGCGGCAGCGGACGCCGCAGGATCGGCTGCCGGGACTGCGGTCCTCCTGGCGGCCGCACGGGTCGCCCTCGCGTGGGGTGAGCCCGACGTCGAGGCCGGCGTCCGGCGACTGCTGGCCGGCCCGCGGCGCGAGCGCTTCGTGGCCCGGACGGTCGAGGCCGAGCGGCGCGGCCCGGCGGCCGGCTGACGCCGGCCGCCGGGCCGTCGCTCAGGCGGTGGCCAGCAGGGGTGCCAGCTCGGGATCCGGCACGAGGTGCTCGCGCGTCTGGCGGCCCATGAAGTAGAAGAGCACGCCCACGGCGAAGAGCACGAGCAGGGGGACGATCTGGGAGAGCTCGTACTGCAGGCGCTCGCCGGCGAACCCGGTCGGCAGCGAGTCGTTCGGGTGCGACGTCCCGATGCCCGGATAGAGGAGCACGACCGTGGCGAAGACCGACCACAGGGTGCACAGGATCGAGCACACCCACGCCCCCGCCATCCCGCCCGGCACGCTGTACGGGCCGCGGCACGTCGGGATGTGACTTCCGCAGCTTGACCAGGGTCGGGAAGATCGCGATGTAGGAGATGGTCGTGGTGGAGATGGCCAGGCCGAGGACGGCGCTGAAGTACTTGCCCGAGTTGCCGCCCGTGAGGTTGAAGGCCAGGACCATCGTGATCGTGGAGACGATGCCCGAGAGGATGTTGACCACGATCGGGGTGCCGAAGCGCGCCGAGAAGATGCCCAGCACGCGCGGCCCGGCGCCGTCGAACGCGGCCACGGCCTGGCTGCGGTCGGCGCCCATGATCCAGGTCGTCCCGCTCGAGGCCAGGGCCCAGATGAACCCGGCCGCGGCGATGTCCCCGAGGGCCTTGCCGGCCCCGGTGAGCGTGGCCGTGCCGTCGGACGCCACGTGGCCGCCGTACACCGTGAAGACGGTCTTGATGGCGTCGATGAAGCCGCCGAGACTCGTGATCTGGCTCGTCGGCAGGACGAGCAGGATGGCCAGGATCGGCGCGCCATAGAGGAGGAAGGTCCCGATGGCCGAGCGGATCACGGTGTAGGGGACGTCGCGCTTCGCGTCCATCATCTCGTCCCCGGCCGCGTTGGGAAGCTCGAAGCCCACGTAGTTGAAGAAGAGGACCGGTACGGCGGCGATGAAGATCGTGTACGTCGGCTTGAACGCGCCGGCACCGAAGCCGTGGACCCCGTGCTTGAAGCCGTAGATGATCACCGAGAGGGTGAAGAACGACAGCAGCAGGATCCGGCCGATGGCCCCGATGGTCGGGATCCACTTGCCGATGCCGAAGCTGAGGATGGCCGCGACGACCGCGAACCAGATGAAGACGATGGCGAATGCGTACTTCCAGAAGCCGGTCAGCGGCGTGTAGAACGTGCTGAACACCGAGACGGCGGTGATGGTCAGCAGCCCGCCGAGCCAGATGGGGTTGGCCACCCAGTAGATGACGGAGTTCACGGCGGCCACGAGGCGGCCGAAGGCCATGCGGGTCCAGACGTACTGGCCGCCCTCTTCCGTGAACGTCGAGCCCAGCTCCGCCGTGAGCAGGGCGTACGGGACGAAGAAGAAGATGCCGAGGAACGCGAGCCAGGTGAAGGCCTGGGCGCCGTTCGTGGACACGGCGCCGAGCGTGTCGAGCCCCACGAGCGTGCAGAGCAGGAAGAACAGCATGTCGAAGCGGCCGAAGTGGCGCTGGAGCTTCGCCTTCTCCTGGACGGCGGCCTCGGTCGTGTAGACGGACTCGTCCAGGGTGGTGGACGCCATCTCTCCCCCTTTCGTTCAGTCGTTCCGGTGTGCGCGATCGTGGCCGATACGGCCCACCCGGTCAACACTGGTTTCCTCGCCTGTGCCGCGGTGGCAGGGAGCGGGCCGTCCGATTCGACGCGGAGGCCCGTCTACCTGCGCAGGAAGAGCACCGCGTGGGCGTCACGGCCCGCCTCGCGGAAGGCCCGGTTGCGCGACAGGCGGGCCTCGACGTCGCCGCCCCGGCGGACGAGCACCGCCCGCGGGGCGTGGGCCAGCGCGGCGTCGCCCGCCGGCACGGCGCGCAGCCAGTCGACGTAGGTGCGCTGGTCGGGCTCGGCGGAAGGCATCGATCGGGTTCGACACCCACACCGTCCCGCCGTCGAGGGCCACCTGCTCGGCCAGCGCGTCCTGGGCCAGCACCGGCGTGCCGCCGGCGGCGGCCAGCGTCTTGGTCACCAGCATGTGTGACGCCGTGGTGGAGAGCGGGCCGCGCACGAGCGCGGCGAGCGTGAGCAGCGCGAAGGACAGCACCACCGGCGCGGCCAGCCGCGGCCGCGACTGGGCCGGGCCGCCCAGGCCGTAGGCCGCGGGCACGGCGGCGAACAGGGCCAGGAAGATGCCCCCGCGGGCCGCCCGCACCGTGAGCACGGCCAGGCCCACCAGCGCCACCAGCTCCCACAGCGGGGGACGCGCACGCACGGCGAACAGGCACAGGAAGATCAGCCCGGCGGCGAGCACGAGGTCGATGACGCCGAGGCCGATCGGCGCCCAGAGGCCGAACCCCTGCCGCGCCGCCTCGTTCTCGAGTACCCCGCGGTAGTACGACGGGGTGTCCCATAGCGCGGGGGTGAGGCACAGGGCCAGGAGCGAGGCCACGAGGACACCGATCGCCACGAACGGCTCGCGGCGGGCGCGGCCGAAGACGAGGTAGGCGCCGGCCACCGCCGCCCCGGTGAGCGCGGCTCCGTGCAGGTTCGACCACACGGCAAGCAGCGGGACGATCGCCCAGACCCGGCGCGACGGCCGCCGGTGCTCGGCCCGGAGGAGCAGGGCCAGGAGGGGAAAGAGGGCCAGCGAGAAGAGCTGCGAGCGGATGGCCACCAGGGCCGCGAAGCCTGTGGGCAGGAGCAGGAGCAGCGTCCAGAAGGCGGCCCTGTCCCCCGCCTCGGCGCGGCGCATGTCCACCGCCAGCAGGGCGAGCATGGCCGCGACCGCCACCACCTGGGCGGCCAGGGCGCCGCGGTCGCCGGGCACCGCGAACAGGCCGCGGAAGAGAACCTCTGCGGCCACGGGCACGTTGGGCCAGCCGTGGGTGTCGGCCGACGCGAACGGGATCCCGTCGGGAATGGAGCCGCGGTCGAGGATGACCTTGCCGAGCGCGGCCAGCCAGCGCGAGTCCGCGGCCACGGTGGCCACGCCCGCGGTGGCCATCGTCCCGGCGGCCACGGCGACCCAGGGCAGCCGCGGCCGCACGTCGAGCCTCATCCGGCGGCGACCGCCATGGCCGCCGCGCCGGCGGCCGGCGCGGGCACGAGCCCGGGATGGAGGAGCGCCGCGCAGAGCTCGACCCCGTCGACGAGGCGCGGGCCCGGGCGGGAGAACATCGACGTGGCGTCGACGGCCACCACGCGGCCGTCCCGGCCTGCCGGGGTCGCGGCCAGCTCGCCCGCCACGCCGCACGCCGCGGCGTCGCGCAGCACCTCGCCGGTGGTCAGGCCGCAGGGAGCGAGGATGCACACCTCGGGCTCGGCCGCCCGCACCGCCTCCCACGTGGTCGGGTACGACGGCGCGCCGGTGCGGCCGAGCACCTCCCGGCCGCCGGCGCGCGCCACCATGTCCGGGACCCAGTGCCCGGCGGCGAACGGCGGGTCGAGCCACTCGGCCACGAAGACCGACGGCCGCTCCGGCGCCCCGGCCACGGCGCCCTCGACGGCCGCCAGGCGAGCGCGGAGCCCGGCCACCAGCTCCGCCGCCCGGTCGGGCGCCCCGAGGCGGTCCCCCAGCAGGAGCACGCTGTCCAGGACCGCCGTCGAGCGTCGTGGGCTCGAGCTCGACGACCTCCGCCTCGAGGCCTCGGACGCGGAGTGCCGACCGCACGCCGTCGCCCGAGACGGCGCACACGCGGCAGAGCGTCTGCGTGAGGATCACGTCCGGCCGCAGCTCGGCCAGGACGGCCTCATCGATCAGGTAGAGCTCCTCGCCGGCCTCGACGGCGGTGCGCACCGCGGCGTCGATCTCCGCCGACGAGAGCGCCGCGTCGTCGACGCGCGCCACCGACACGCGGGGATACCGCGGCCACGCCGGGCGGGAAGTCGCACTCGTGGCTCCGGCCGACCAGCGTCTCCTGCAGGCCGACGGCGCACACGATCTCCGTGGCCGACGGCAGCAGCGACACGACGCGCATGCACCAACACTAGAGAAGGCCCTCCCGGCTCGAAGGGCCCTGCTCTTACGTCTCGCCGAGGTAGGTCTGACGGACCTTCTCGTTGGTGCGCAGGGCGTCGGCCGAGTCGGCGAGCGCGATCCGGCCCGTCTCGAGCACGTAGCCGCGCTTGGCCACGGCCAGGGCCATGAGAGCGTTCTGCTCCACGAGCAGCACGGTGGTGCCCTGCTGGTTGATCTCCCCGATGATCTCGAAGATCTTCTCCACCAGGATCGGGGCCAGGCCCATCGACGGCTCGTCCAGGAGGAGCAGCCGCGGGCGGGCCATGAGGGCACGGCCGATGGCGCACATCTGCTGCTCGCCGCCGGAGAGCGTGCCCGCCTTCTGTGTCGAGCGCTCCTTGAGGCGGGGGAAGAGATCGAACACGCGGGCCAGGTCGTCGCGGATCCCTGACTTGTCCGACCGCTGGAAGGCGCCGAGCTCGAGGTTCTCGAGCACGCTCATCCGTCCGAAGAGCCGCCGGCCCTCCGGCGACTGGCTGATCCCGCGCTTGACGATCGTGTGCGCCGCGAGCGACGTGATGTCGTTGCCGGCGAAGTGGATCCGCCCGCGGCGGGCCTTGTTCAGCCCGTTGATCGTCCGCAGGGCGGTCGACTTCCCCGCGCCGTTCGCCCCGATCAGGGTGACGATCTCGCCCTCGTCCACGCTCAGGGAGATGCCCTTCAGGGCCTCGATGGTGCCGTAGAAGGTGTGGACGTCCTCGAGCTCGAGGAGTGTCCCGTTGGGCGCCGCGCCGTCGCTCACTGGGCAGGCTCCGGTGCGGGCGCGGGGCCATCGCCGGCCTGGGTGCCGAGATAGGCCTCGATGACGCGCTCGTTCTGCTGAATCTCGTGCGGCGTGCCCTCGGCGATCTTCTCGCCGTGGTCGAGCACGGTCACCCGGTCGGAGATGCCCATGACCACGCGCATGTCGTGCTCGATCATGAGGATGGTGAGCTCGCGCTCGCGGCGAAGGCGGTCGACGAAGGCCGTGAACTCGGCCGTCTCCTGCGGGTTCATGCCGGCCGTGGGCTCGTCGAGGAGCACCATCTTGGGGTCGGTGGCCAGCGCCCGGGCGGCCTCGAGACGGCGCTGGTCCCCGTAGGAGAGGTTGCGCGCGTACTCGTTGTCGACGCGGGCGGGCAGGCCGACGTAGCGGAGGATGTCGCGGGCCTTGGCGCGCGCGTTCCGCTCCTCGCGGCGCAGGCCGGGCGTGCGCAGGATGCTGCGGACGATCCCGCCCTTGAGGCGCGAGTGCATCCCCACCATGACGTTCTCCAGCGCCGTCATGGTCGGGAAGAGGCGGATGTTCTGGAAGGTGCGGCCGAGGCCGAGCTGCGTGACGCGGTGCGGCGGGAGCCCGGCCACCTCGTGGCCATTGAAGGTGATCTCACCCGAGGTCGGCGTGTAGACGCCGGTGAGCATGTTGAAGAAGGTCGTCTTGCCCGCCCCGTTCGGACCGATCAGGCTGACGATCGAGCCCATCGGGACGGTGAAGTCGACGTCCTGGCAGGCCACCAGCCCGCCGAACTCCTTGCGCAGCTTGCGGGCCTCGAGCAGGGGCGGGGCGTCGTTCATGCGCTCGCGTCGTAGAGCGAGCCGCCCTCGACGCCGAGCTCGAGCTCGGCGCGGCGGCGCGAGCTCGGGATCAGTCCCTGAGGCCGGAAGAGCATGGTGGCCACGATGATGACGCCGAAGATCAGGAACTCGTACTTGGGGATGTTCCAGTTCGTGCCCAGCCAGCCGTTCACCGTGTTGCCGATCGAGGCCAGGCCCTGGTAGTTCAGCCACGCCAGGAGCGCGCCGCCGAGGCAGACGCCCCACACGTTGCCCATCCCGCCGAGGATCACCATGCACAGGATGAAGATGGAGATGTTGAGGGAGAAGTCGCCGGGGAACGTCGAGCCCTTGTACACGGCGAAGAAGCAGCCGGCCATGCCCCCGAAGAAGGCCCCGATCGCGTAGGCGTAGGTCTTCGTGCGCATCAGCGGGACGCCCATGGCCGCGGCCGCGATCTCGTCCTCGCGGATGGCCACCCAGGCCCGGCCGAGGCGGGAGTCGCGCAGGCGGATGCAGCAGAACAGCGTGAAGCCCACGAGCAGCAGGCCGGTCCAGTAGTACCAGTTGTCGGAGTTCGTCTCGGCGGCGTAGCTGAGCGGCAGGAACCCGAAGACGCTGTGCAGCCACTGACCGAAGCCCATGGAGTCGATCGGCGTCAGCCCATTCGGACCGTTGGTGATGTTCTGGCCGAAGACGCTGTCGCCGTTGCGGACGACCTGCGGGATGATCTCGCCGAAGCCGAGGGTCACGATGGCCAGGTAGTCGCCTCGCAGGCGCAGGGTCGGCAGGCCGATGAGGACGCCCAGCAGGCCGGCGAAAAGTGCCGCCGCGATGAGCAGGATCCAGATCGAGATGTGGATGCCCGGGACGACGGACGCCGTCGTGCTCCCGAGGTGGACGGAGCGCGGGCTCGAGGAGGCGCCGGCGAACTGCTCCGAGGCGAACCAGCCGGCGACGTACGCCCCGGCCGCGTAGAAGGCCACGTATCCCAGGTCGAGAAGGCCGGCGTAGCCGACCACCACGTTGAGCCCGAGGGCCATCATGATGAACACGCACATGGCCACGGCCACCGGGATGGACGGACAGGTTGCCGTTCAGCCCGCCCGGCCCCCAGTTCGGGTAGGTGACCAGCAGCACGATGGCCACGATCATCACGCCGCCCGTGCGCAGCTGGCGCGGGATCGCGCTGCCAGCGGGCGCGGAGGCCGTCGAGGCCCGAGCGCCACGCGGGGCGCTGGCGCTGCGCGCTCATGCTCTGTCCGCTGTCTGCTCCCCCAGGAGGCCCTGGGGCCGGAAGACGAGGATGAGGATCAGGATCCCGAACACGATCGACTCCGTCCAGTCGGACCCGGGGGCGCCGTACGAGAGGCCTTCGTTGAAGTTCTGGATGAGCCCGATGAGCATGGCTCCGAGGAACGCGCCCGTGAGGTTGCCGATGCCCCCCAGCACGGCCGCGGTGAAGGCGAACAGCCCGAGCACGAAGCCCAGGTCGTACCGCGTCTGGGTGAAGTAGTAGAGGAACAACAGGCCGCCGGCACCGGCCAGGGCCCCGCCCAGGGCGAAGGTGAACGAGATGGTGCGGTCGACGTCGATGCCCAGCATGCGGGCCGCGTCGTTGTCCTGCGCAGTGGCCCGCATGGCCTTCCCGGCGCGCGTCCGCTTGACGAGGTACACCAGGACGAGCAGCACCGGGATGGTCAACAACACGACGATCAGGGACTTGGCCCGGTAGGGCACTCCGCCCAGGTAGAAGAGCGGCGTCGTCGGGAAGATGTTGCCGACGCTCTGGAAGCGGAAGTTCGTGATCGCGGCGGCGATGTTCTGCAGGATGAACGACATCCCGATGGCCGTGATCAGCGGCGCCAGGCGTGGCGCGTTGCGCAGTGGTTTGTACGCCAGGCGTTCGATGGCCATGTTCAACGTGCCGCAGAAGGCCATGCAGGCGATGAGGGTGACGATGACGAGCACCGTCGTGACGAGCCCGTTCTGCGAGCCGTCCAGCCCGAAGAAGTCGGCCCCGACCCACAGGGCGATCAGGGTCCCCCACATGAACACGTCGCCGTGGGCGAAGTTGATGAGCTCGATGATCCCGTAGACCAGGGTGTAGCCCAGGGCCACGAGGGCGTAGATCGAGCCCACCGTGATGCCGGTGAGCAGCACGCTGAGGAACTGCGCCGGCGTCTTGTAGGCGTTGTAGGCCAGCCAGATCAAGACGAGTGCGACCAGGCCGTACCCGATCACCCGGGTCAGGAGGCCGGTGATCCGGGGAAGCGCCGCGAGCACGGGCCGACGGGCGACGTGTGTCTCCGCGGCCATCTACTCGGTCATGCTCGCGACGCTTCCCGGACCATTGTGCTTCTTACGACGCCGCCACGAGGCTGGTGGGCGGCGTGATGACGGTGTAGGTCTTCAGCGCCCCGTTGGTGGCGGTGAAGAAGGTAACGGGGTTCGAGCTCGTGTCGCCGTTCTGGTTGATCGTGAACGAGCCCAGGATGCCGTTCGTGACCTTGGTCTTGTACAGCTGGTCGGTGATCGACTGGCGGCTGCCGTCGGACGCCGCGATGGACTGGAGCATGATCTCCGCAGCCTGCGCCGCGTAGGCGGTGTAGGGCTCCATCGTGGAGACGTTGTGGTCCTTCTTGAACGTGGTCACGAACGTCTTGCCCTGGCCGGTCAGCTTCTCCGGCGGCTGGCCCGCGACGGACAGGTACATCCCCTCGGCGTTCTGCTTGCCGGCCGAGCCGGAGCCCGTGATGGTGGCCGTCGTGGTGAAGCCGTCAGGGGCGATGAGCTTGACCTTGCCCGTGTTGGGGCCGAGCACGGAGACCTTGTCCTTGATGAGCTGGCCGCCGTTCTCGCAGATCAGGCCGCCGAGGAACACGGCGTCAGGATTCGTCGCCTTGATCTGCTGCATGAGCGACTGGTAGTTCGACCCGGCCTTCGGGTCCCAGGCGGAGAAGCCGACGACGGTCAGGCCCTCCTTCTTCGCCGCGCGCTGGAAGTTGCTGGCCACGCCCAGCCCGTAGGCCTCCTTGTCGTTCAGGATGAACACGCGCTTGACGCCGAGGCGCTTGGCCAGGAGCACGTCGGCGGCGGCCTGGAAGTCGTCGGCCGCCACCACGCGGATGTAGTTGCGCTTGCCGGTCGGGTAGTACTTCTCCGGCTCACCTGGCGCGAGGCCAGGCCCCTTGTGGGTCAGGCCGACGTACGTGTTGGCCGGGCTGATCATGGCCACCGAGCCGCCCGAAGCCTGGTTGAGCTTCGGGATCTCGATCTCGGCGCATCCGGAGTTGAAGGTGCCGATGACGCCGATGACGTTGCTCGCCCGCGCGTACGCGTTGGCATTGGCCGAGCAGGTGGCCGAGTCCCACTTGCCCAGCTGCGAGGTGGAGTCGTCGCAGGACTGGTAGTTGACGGTGTAGTTGCCCGCCTTGTAGTTGTGCTGCTTGAAGACGTCGGCGATGGCCTGCGTCATCTGGACCGTCTGCAGGCGCGAGGCGCCCTGGAGCGGCAGGTCGGAGACGACCGTGTACTTGCCGCTCCCCACCGGCGCGGAGCAGTTCGACAGCGAGACGCCGGAGCTCCCCGAGCCGGAGCTCGTCGACGAGCTCGATTTCTTGCTGCTCCCGCCGCACCCCGCGGCGACGAGCAGCGACACGGTGAGAGCCCCGACGACGGCCCACACCGCACGGCTTCGGAATCGTTCGGTCACGCCTTCCCTCCGTTCGCTCGAACCCTCCGGACCCCGCGCGCTGCCTGGCCGGCGGGCACGCGAGATGACAGCATTACCACCCGGGCACCCCCCGGGCAAGCATTCCGCGGTGGGCGCGAGAATACAGAGATGACCGGTCCCCGCGCCATCGCCCTCGCCGTGGCCCTGCTGGCGGCATCTGGATGCGGCGGTGGGGCGGCGCGGCAGGCGGCGGCCACCACCAATGCGAGGCCGGCCGCGTGCCCGGCGGCCTATCGCGCCGCCTGGCAGCGGTTCGCCACCCGCGTCCGCATGCCCGTCCCGTGTCCGAGCTACCTCCCCGACCCGCTCACCGCGCAGCTTGGTGGGCAGTTCAACACGGCCAACGAGCCGGGCCGCCGGTCATGGGAGCTCGGGTTCGTGGAGGTCGACCCCGGCTTCACCGGCCTCCTGCACGTGGTCCTCGCGGGCTATGCCCCCGGCGTCCGCCCGATCTGCCCCGACCTCGTCCGGCGCCATGGCAAGGTGCGGACGATCGACCGGCCCTGCTTCGGCGGCCCGTTCGGCACCGCCACGCTCGCGGGCCGCCACGTCACCTGGTACGGGCACAACCGGGGATCGCACACCGGGCACGTGGCCGCGGTCTGGCACCAGGACGGGCGCACCTACGCCGCGAGCATGCACGTGTACGCGCCGCTGACGCGGCGGACGACCCAGGCTCAGCTCGTCCAGATCGTGGACGGGCTGGTCATGGTCGATCCGCGCAGCTGAGCATCCAGCTGTCGCACGACGTCGTAGGTGGCATCGCCGACGGGCACGTAGCGCCGGACGAGGCCGGCCGCCAGGGCCTCGCGGCCCACCGGTGACCGGTCGAGGCCGGCGAGCGCCTCCCGCAACCGCGCCGCGAGCTCCTCGTCGCCGCCGGCCAGGATCACCGGCGGGCTCGGCGCCGTGGCCAAACGGGCCAGCCGCGGCAGGCCGGCCAGCTCGGGGCGTGCGCGGACCTCCAGGGCGAGCACGGTCGAGTCGAGCGGCGCCGCGTCGAGCTCGCCCTCGAGCAGCAGCTCCAGGGACCGATGGTGGCTGCCGGTGAGCTCCGCCTGCGACAGGTCGAGCCCGGCGGCGGCCGGCAGGACGTAGCCGGAGAGCGAGTCGAGGCCGTTGACGCCGAGGCGGCGCGGCGGCCCGTCCAGGCCCTGCCTGCCCACCAGGTCGCAGTGGTACAGCGCCGTCTCCTCGTCCTCCGGGACCCCTGCGGCGAGGGGCTCGACGCGCAGGCCTGCGTCCCGGGCGCGCGTATAGGGAAGGCCGCACACGAAGACCAGGGCCGGGCCGCCGCTGACGGCGTCCGCCAGGCCGGCCATGGGCGGCGTCTCGAGCGGCCCCGGCTCGAGGCCGGCGGCGCGAGCCACCTCGGTCCCGGCGGCCTCGTGGTGCGCCCACGCCGCCGTCGCCAGGAACGACACCAGCCGGAGGTCCACCCGGGTCAGGCGGCCTCGGCCAGCACGAGGGCCGCGTTGTGCCCGCCGAAGCCGAAGGAGTTGGAGAGCACCGCGGTCGGATGACCCTCGCGCGCGCTGCCCGCGATGTGGTCGAGGCCGACGCCGTCGTCGACGTGCTCGAGGTTGATCGTGGGCGGCAGGATCCCGCGCACCAGCGGGAGGAGCGAGGCGATCGCCTCCAGGCCGCCCGCCCCGCCGAGGGTGTGCCCGTGCATCGACTTCGTGGACGAGACGGGCGTGTGCCCGAGCCCGGCGAGCGAGAGGGCCATGGCCTCCGCCGCGTCGCCCGCGCGGGTCGAGGTGGCGTGCGCGTTGACGTAGCCGATGGCCGACGGCGGCAGGCCGGCGTCGTCGAGGGCCGCGGCGATGGCGGCGGCCGGGCCGCGGCCCGTGGCGTCCGGGTCCGTCAGGTGGCCGGCGTCGCAGCTCGCCCCGTAGCCGACGAGCTCGCCGAGGATGGTCGCCCCGCGGGCCCGCGCGTGCTCGAGCTCCTCGAGGACGATGATCCCCGAGCCCTCGCCGATCACGAATCCGTCACGCTCCGAGTCGAACGGCCGCGAGGCCGCCGCTCGCGCCTCGCCGCATCGACGCCAGGGCCCCGAGGTTGCGGTAGCCCGACACGACCACGGGAGCCAGCGGCGCGTCGGAGCCGCCCGCGAGCATGGCGTCGGCCCGCCCCTCGCGCACGAGCCAGAAGGCCGTGCCGATGGCGTCGGCGCCCGCCGCGCAGGCGGTGCAGGCGGCGAACGACGGGCCCCGCAGGTCGAGCATTCGGGCCGTGCCGGCGGCGGCGATGTTGGTCAGGGACAGCGGGATGGCGAAGGGGCTGACGCGCTCGGCCCCGCGCTCCTCCATGGTCTGGTAGGCGGTGGCCAGCGTCCCTGCCCCGCCATGCGCGCTCCCGACGCTCACCCCGATGCGCTCGCGCGGGAGCCCGAGCTCCCCGGCACTCTCGAGGGCGAGCGCCCCGGCCGCGGCCGCAAGCTGCGCGCAGCGGTCCATGCGCCGCGCTTCGCGGCGGCCGAAGCGGGCGTCCGGGTCGAATCCCTCGACCGGGCACGCGACGGCGTCTCCCGCCCCGTCGAGCTCGACGACGGCCGCACCCGACCGCCCGGCGGCCAGCGCGTCCCAGAACTCCTCGAGGCCCGTGCCGATGCTGGATACCACGCCCGCTCCGGTGATGGCCACGCGTCGGTGCACGCCGTGAGTGTGCCAGGCCGGTCAGGCTCGCCCGGCAGGCCGATCAGGCAGGTCCGGGAGGTCCGACCCCCGAGCCGGGCCCGACCGCCGGGTCGTCGTCGGCGCCCGGCCCGCGCCCGCAGCCAGGTGAGAAGCAGCGGCAGCACGAGCGCCGAGAACAGGATCGGCGTGACCACGACCCGCTCGGCCGACTGGCCGAGGAGGCCGCGGATGCCCACGCGCGCGTTCCAGTAGACGGCCACGAGACCGGCCACCGCCGTGACCAGGATGGCCAGGAAGACGAGGGCCAGGCGAACCCGCCCGCGGGCGACGAGCAGGACCGCGGCGATGACGGCCAGCGGCACGATCCCGGGCCAGCGCGTCCAGACGAGCTCGGTGGTGACCCGCCGGAGGATGGTCGGCAGCGCACCCACCTGGTCGGTCATCCGCCCCAGGCCGGGAGCGAAGTCGGCGTCGTGCAGCCCGTGAGAGCGGATGTACACCTGCCACGGGACCGCGGTCAGGGCGATTGCGGCCACCAGGGCCCCGAGCGCCGCCAGCCGGCGCCGCCCCTCGCCCGCGACGACGACCGCGACGGCCGCCGTGAAGATCAGCGCCGCGTCGAACAGCACACCCTCCTGCTTGGTGGCGGCCGCGGCGGCCAGCAGAACCCCGGCCAGGACGAGCCGGTCCCGCCCGTCGCCCAGGAACCAGAGGCAGAGCGCGAGCGCCCCGGTGGCCCAGAAGCAGCCGAGGGGCACGTCGGCGTACCCCGCCAGGAGCTGGTCGTGCAGGCCCGGGGCGACGGTGATCAGGCACAGGCACGCGCCGAGCAGGAGGGGATCGACCCGAGGCCTGAGCAGGCTCCAGGCCGTGGCCAGGAAGCTCGCGCCCAGGACCAGGAACTGCCCGTGCACGACCACCGGGCTCGTCCTGCCGGCGGCGTGGAAGCCGAGCGCCTCCAGGGCCGGCAGACCGAGCGGATACTCGCGATGGGCGAAGGCGTACGGCGCCCCGAACATGCGGCCGTCGAGGGCCCCGAAGAAGAGGCCGCCGTGCCCGGCGAGGAGGCGGGCCTTCAGAGACCAGTCGGAGTAGGCGTCGAACTTGACCAGGGGCGCGTCGAGGGCCCGCACGGCGAGCGGCGCGGTGAGCACGGCGATGACGGCGGTGGCCACGAGGCCGCCGCCGGCCGCGTCTCGAGGGGCACGGGAGCGCGGCCGGAGGGCGAGCCCGCCGGCGAGGGAGAGGGCCGCGACCAGCACCGCGACCGCCGGCGTCGGTGAGATGTGCAGGAAGACGAGCGCGCCGAACACCGCGGTGGCGCCGGCCAGCCCCAGAAACACCGACGGGCCGATCCGGGACAGGGGTGGGAGACGGTCCCACGCGCCCGACGCGAGCAGGATCCCGGCTCCCAGCACCGCCAGGACGGCGTCGAGGGCGATGAGGCCCAGGAGGGCGGTCACCGCAGCTGCACCAGCCAGTCCTGGCCGAAGCGCCAGGCGGCAGCGGCATGAAGGCCGAGGGCGGCCGGGGATACATCACGCAGGAGCAGCCATGGGGCGGTGCGCTGATCGACGTCGAACCGCGGTGCGAGCGCGTACTGCGTCCACGAGGCGCCGGCCTCGCGCGCGAGCTGATAGCCGCCCGGGAGATACCGGGGCTTCCACCGGCCGCCGAAGACGATCGCGTAGTTGCCCTTGTGAGGGATGCGCAGGGCGGCGGCCTCGACCAGATCGAGATTCGTTCCCTTTCGCGCCGCCGGCCCGAGGACGGTCGGCGGGTGCGGCACCCAGTCGACGTCGCCGAGCGAGCGCAGATCCGTGCTGAGGGTGCCGGGCAGCCACGCGACCGTGAGGGCGGCCACGAGAAGAAACTCCCAACGCCACGGGACCCGCCTTCCCATGGGGCGAGTGTCACAGACGGCGTACCGGGCGTCCACGCACCGGGCGGCCGCCGAATCCGCCGCTCGCCCCGTCGCGTACAGCCCCTGCCAGGAAAACGCCAGCTTCTCTCTGTCATAGTGCGGAGAGCGCGCCCGACCGCCGCATGTCGAAGCCAGAGACCAACGATCCTCGACTCCGCGAGGCGCCGCGCCCACTCCGCCCCGTCGCCTCCGCGGCGACCCCCGAGCAGTTCGGCGCCGCCCGCTCGCTCGTCCATGCCTTCCGCACGCACGGCCACCTGGGCGCGCGCCTCGACCCGCTCGGCACCGAGCCGCCGGGCGACCCGGCGCTCGACCCCAGCCTACCACGGGCTCGTCGGACGACGCGCTCGCAGCGCGTGCCGGCCGCGGCCCTCGACGTCGCCGTGCCGGGCGAGACGCTGGCCGACGTCGCTGCCGCGCCTGCGCGAGACCTACGCGGGCCCGATCGCCTACCAGATCGAGCACCTCTCGCTCGCCACGCCAGCGCACCTGGCTGCGCGAGGCGATCGAGTCCGGCGACCTACGCCGAGCCGCTGCCGGCCGACGAGCGGCGCCAGCTCCTGATCCGGCTCGCTGCGCGTCGAGGACGTTCGAGCACTACCTGCAGCGCGCGTTCCTCGGCGAGAAGCAGTTCTCGATCGAGGGCCTCGACATGATGATCCTGATGCTCGACGAGATGATCGCGATCGCGGCGCGCAGGCCGGCATCGCGCGAGGCCGTGATCGGCATGGCGCACCGCGGCCGGCTGAACGTGCTCGCGCACGTGCTGCGCCGCACCTACGCGTCGATCCTGGCCGAGTTCGAGGGCCGCCCCGGCGAGCGAGATCGTCGAGGCCGAGCTGCCCGAGACGGCGGCACCGGCGACGTCAAGTACCACCACGGCGCGCGCTCCGTCGCGCGAGATCGACGTCGTCGTGCGCGAGGACGGCGAGGTGCGCGTCGAGAAGCGGCGCATCGAGCTCTCGCTGCATGCCGAACCCCTCGCACCTCGAGTTCGTGAACCCGGTCGTCGAGCGGGCGCGTGCGCGCGCTGCAGACCGATCACTCGCGCTCGCGGCGCGCCCGCACGACCGCAGCCGCGCGCTCGGCCATCCCGATCCACGGCGACGCCGCCTTCCCCGGCCAGGGCATCGTGGCCGAGACGCTCAACCTGCAGTCGCTCGACGGCTACTCGCGTCGGCGGCACGCTGCACCTGATCGCGAACAACCAGGTCGGCTTCACGACCGACCCCGACGGACGCGCGCTCGACGCGCTACTCGTCGGACCTCGCCAAGGGCTTCGACATCCCGATCATCCACGTCAACGCCGACGACCTCGACGCCTGCCGCACCGCGGTCGCGCCTGGCGATGGCGTTCCGCGAGCGCTTCGAGCGCGACGTGCTGATCGACCTCGTCGGCTACCGCCGCTGGGGTCACAACGAGGGCGACGAGCCCGCCTACACGCAGCGCGGCAGATGTACGAGCGCATCAAGAGCCACCCCTCCGTCGCCGCGCTGTACGCGGAGAGGCTCGTCGACGACGGCGTGGTGACCGAGGACGAGGTCGGCGGCGATGCGCAAGCACATGCTCCGAGCAGCTCGCCGACGCCCACGCCGCGGCCCGCGGCGCCGAGGGCCGGCGCGCGCCGCGCCGCGCAAGGCGCCGCGATCTCGAGGGCCAGGTCGACCCGCGCCCGGCGATCGAGTCGCTGCGCCGCTCAACGAGGACCTGCTGGTCGCTCCCCGAGGGCTTCACCGTCGCACCCGAAGCTCGCGCCCAGCTCGAGCGCCGGCGCGCCGCGCTCGACGACGGGCGGCATCGACTGGGGCCACGCCGAGGCGCTCGCGTTCGCCTCGCTGCTCGTCGACGGCATCCCGATCCGCATGAGCGGGCAGGACACCGAGCGCGGCACGTTCTCGCACCGCCACGCCGTGCTGCACGACGTGCACACGGGCGAGACGCTGGACGCCGATCCAGCACCTGCCCGAGGCCCGGGCCCGCTTCGAGATGCACAACTCGCCGCTCTCCGAGACCGCCTGCCTCGGCTTCGAGTACGGCTACTCCATCACCGGCCGCGACGCCCTCGTGATCTGGGAGGCGCAGTTCGGCGACTTCGCCAACGGCGCGCAGGTGATCATCGACCAGTTCATCGCCTCCGGCCGCTCCAAGTGGGGCCAGACCTCGCGGCTCACGCTGTTCCTGCCGCACGGCTACGAGGGCAACGGCCCCGAGCACAGCTCGGCCCGCCTCGAGCGGTTCCTGCAGCTCGCCGCCGACGACAACCTGCGCATCGCCAACGTGACCACGCCCGCGCAGCACTACCACCTGCTGCGCTGCCAGGCCTCGCGACCGCAGCGCCGGCCGCTCGTCGTGATGACGCCGAAGGGCCTGCTGCGCCTGAAGGAGGCGCAGCTCGACGCCTCGAGGACCTCGCCGAGGGCACGTTCCAGCCGGTCATCGACGACGACGACGTCGAGACTGGCGCGAGGACATCTCGCGCCTGGTGCTGTGCTCCGGGCGCGCTCTACTACGACCTCGCAGCGCCACGCCGAGCGCGCCGAGCGCCGACGAGGTCGGCCGTCGCCCGCATCGAGCAGCTCTACCCGTTCCCGACGGCGGAGCTCGACCGAGCTGCTGGCCGGCTACCCGAGCCTCGAGTCGATCGTCTGGGCCCAGGAGGAGCCGAAGAACATGGGCGCCTGGCGGTCATCCGTGCGCCACCGCTCGAGGCCGCGTCCGCCCGGGCGTCGAGGTCGAGCTACGCAGGGCCGGCCGTGGCGGGCGAGCCCGTCCGAGGGCTACCCCGCCGCGCACGCCGCGAGCAGGACCGCATCGTCGAGGCGCGCTCGGCCTGGATCGCTGAGCCGGGCTGATTCCGGCCCCGGCGTCCGTTGGTACCGTCGGGCGCAATGGACGCGATCGTGGTGGACGGCCTGCACAAGCGCTACGGCTCGCTGACGGCGGTCGACAGCGTCTCCTTCGTCGTCGAGAAGGGCGAGACGTTCGGCATCCTGGGGCCGAACGGCGCCGGCAAGACCACGACGCTCGAGATGATCGAGGGGCTCACCCAGCCCGACGGCGGAACGGTGACCATCCTGGGCGATCCGGTATGGCCGCACCCGGAGCGGGTCCAGCGGCGCATCGGCGTCCAGCTGCAGAGCACGGCCCTCTTCGACCTGCTCACGACGCGCGAGATCCTCGAGCTCTTCTGCCGGTTCTACGAGCTCGAGCCGGGTGACCGCCCGGACCGTGTCCTGGCCACGGTCGGGCTCTCCGAGAAGGCCGGGTCCCGGGTGACCGAGCTCTCGGGCGGCCAGAAGCAGCGCGTGGCCATCGCCCTTGCCCTGGTCCACGACCCCGAGCTGGTGTTCCTCGACGAGCCCACCACCGGCCTCGATCCGCAGGCCCGCCGCGCGCTTTGGGACGTCATCGAGGCCATCGGCGCCGAAGGGCGGACCGTCGTCCTCACCACCCACTACCTCGAGGAGGCGGAGGCGCTCTGCCGGCGGGTGGCCATCATGGACGGCGGCCGCATCGTGGCCCTCGACACCCCGGCCGGCCTCGTGCGCTCGCTGGGCATGCAGGCTCGCGTGGCCTTCGGCGGCGACGGGCTCGACGAGCGCCTCCTGGGCAACCTGCCCGGGGTGACGGCCACCGCCGGGAACGGCGACCGGCACGAGCTCGAGTCGGACGACCCCCAGGCCACCGTCCTCAGCCTGGTCGAGGCCGCCGACGCGCAGGGCGTGACCCTGCAAGACCTGACGATCCGCACGCCCACGCTCGAGGACGTCTTCCTGCAGCTCACCGGACGGGAGCTGCGCGAGTGATCTGGCACCGCACGAGGCGGCTCCGGGCCATCATCGCGGCCAACCTGCGCATGCTCCTGCGCAGCCGCACGGCGCTCTTCTTCTCCCTGCTGCTCCCGATCGTGTTCATGGTCCTGTTCGGCCTGATCTTCGGAAGCGGGCAGGCCCAGCGGACCGACATCGCGGTGGCGGGCACGGGACCGCTGATCACGGGGCTCGAGCACTCGGGGGCGGTCAAGGTCCACCACTACGGCAGCCCGGCGCAGGCCCTCCAGCGCGTGAAGGACGGGCACGAGCCGGCGTCCGTGATCGAGAACGGCTCCTCGGCCGACGTCCGCTACGAGGCCTCCCAGGGGACGACCGCGCTCATCGTGCGCTCGATCATCGACGGCGTGGCGGCGCAGGTGAACCAGCAGGCCAGCGGGCGGCCACCGGCGGTGAGGATGAGCGAGGCGCCCGTCGAGAGCTCGTCGCTGAGCTACATCGACTTCCTGGTCCCCGGCCTCCTGGCCATGGCCATCTCCCAGAGCGCGGTCTTCGGCATCGCCGGCGTGCTGGTGTCGTGGCGGGAGCGCGGGATGTTCCGGCGCCTGCGCCTGACCCCGCTGCCCCTGTGGGAGTTCGCCACCGGGCGGATCATGGCCTCGCTCGTCCTGGCCATCGCCCAGGCCGCGGTGCTGCTGACGGTCGGCAAGGTGGCCTTCGGCGTGAACCTGAGCGCCCACGCCATCCTCACCATCATCCCGCTGGTGCTGGCCGGGGCGCTGTGCTTCATCGCCATCGGCTTCCTCGTCGGGTCCCTCGCGAAGACGCAGGAGGCGGGTGACGCCATCGGCAACGTGGTCACCCTCCCGATGATCTTCCTGGCCGGCGTGTTCTTCCCCCTCGACTCCGCCCCGTCCTGGCTGCAGACGGTGGCCAAGCTCCTACCCCTGACCTACCTGGCCACGGGGCTGCGTGACCTGGCGGTGCGCGGGCACTCGTTCGCGTCCTCGATCCCCGACATCGCCGTGCTGCTGGCCGGGGCGCTCGTGCTGGGCGCCATCTCGCTGCGGTACTTCCGGTGGGAGTCGACCTGATGGAGCTTCGGGACGCTGTCACCCTGATCACCGGCGCCTCGTCGGGCATCGGCGAGGCCACCGCCCGCCTGCTCTCGGCCCGTGGCGGCCGGCTCGTCCTGGGCGCCCGGCGGGAGGACCGCCTGGAAGCGCTGGCCGCCGAGCTCGGACCGGATCGGACGGCGGCCCGAGCATGCGACGTGACGGACGAGGACGACGTCCGCGCCCTGGTGGCCCTGGCCCGCGAGCGGTTCGGCCACCTCGACGCCGTGTTCGCCAACGCCGGCTTCGGCGGGGGTGGCGGCATCGTCGAGGGCGACCCGGCGCACTGGCGCGAGATGTTCCTGACCAACGTCTACGGGCTGGCGCTGACCCTGCACCACGCCGTGCCCGTGATTCTCGAGTCGACCGACGACGGGCACGTGGTCCTGACCTCGTCCGTCGCCGGGCGGCGCACGCCGTCGGGGAAGGCGAACTACCTCTACGCCGCCTCCAAGTTCGCGGTGGGCGCGATCGGCGAAGGGCTGCGGCAGGAGCTGGCCGGGCGCGTCCACGTGACGCTGATCGAGCCGGGTGCCGTGGACACCGCGTTCTTCGAGCGGCGGCCCACGGAGACGCTTCAGCCCGACGACATCGCCCGGGCCGTGGCCTTCGCCCTCGAGCAGCCGCGCGGCGTGGCCGTGAACGAGGTGCTCGTGCGGCCGCTCGGCCAGATGAACTAGAACCGGTGCGTGGACCTGATCGTGATGGTGGCCGTGGTCTTCGCGGTGAACCTCCTGCCCGCGTTCGGCCCGCCCACGTGGCTCGTCCTGGCCTACTTCCGCATCGAGCAGGGCTCGCCGATCGTCGCCCTCGTCATCCTGGGCGCGCTCGCCGCGAGCGCGGGACGGCTCGTCCTGGCCCTCGCCACGCGGCGTCTCGGGCGGCACCTCCCGGAGGGACGGCGGGCCGAGCTCGAGGTGCTCGGGGAGACACTGGCCTCCCACCAGGCCGGCCTCTGGGCCTCGATCGCCTTCTTCGCCCTGTCACCGCTTCCCTCGGCCCAGATGTTCGAGGCGGCCGGGCTGACCCCCACCGTCCGTCTCCTGCCCGTGACCGCGGCGTTCTTCCTGGGGCGCCTGGTCAGCTACTCGATCTACGTCGGAGCCGCCTCGGCCGCACAGGCCCAGATCCGCTCCCTGTTCTCCCAGGGCCTGGGCTCGCCGTTCGCGATCGCCCTCCAGGTGGTCAGCCTCGGGCTGGTGGTGGGCATGGTCTTCACGCCGTGGTCCCGCGTCCTCGCCCGCTTCCGCCGACGACCGCCCCGGCCCCTCCCTGACCGGGCCGGCAGCCCGAATGCGCGGACGCCGTTTGCTATCGTCGCGCCGGGACGACGGCCGTCGCCGATGGCTGCGTCGAGAGACTCGCGAGAGGAGGGACGCCTTGAAGCGTGCGACCGCGCCGAACTCGGTGAGCGCCCGCGCCGGCGTCCCGCCTCGCTGAGCTCCTCAGCGACACCCGCCGCGCCCCTGCGCTCCCCGAGCGGCCGCCGCTTCTGCGGCACCGCGCTCCTTCGCCCGACGCTCCATGCCCGACCACGAACCGACAGGCTCCCCGGTCGACCCCGTCGACCTCCTCTTCTTCGCCACCCTGCGGCGCCTCCTGCGCCTGTGGCGGAAGGAGTGGCGCCTGGTCTCGATCGGGCTGACGCTGCGCGTTCGGGGTCACGTTCCTGTCGCTGGCCATCCCGACGCTCATCCAGCGGGCGATCGACAACGCGATCGTCCCGGACAAGCCGAACCAGCTGCCGCCCTACATCGCGGCCATCTTCGTCCTGGCCACGGCTCGCCTGGTGTTCAACTTCACCCGCCGCTACTCCACCGCGCGCGTCGGTATCCGCATGGAGTGGCGGCTGCGCGCGCTGCTCTACGACGCCTATCTGCGCTTCCCGCGCGCCTTCTACGACGAGCACGCCACCGGTCAGGTGGTGTCGCGGGCGACGAACGACCTCTACCCCGTCCGCTACTTCATGGGCTGGGGGATCGTCCAGAGCGTCCAGAGCCTGATGATGATCATCGGGGTGGCCATCGTGCTCACGTACGTCAACCCCGAGCTCGCCCTGCTGGCCGGGCTGGCGATGCCGCTCATCGCCCTGCTCACCTACATGTTCGCCCGCACGGTGATCCCGATCTCACGGCGCGTGCAGCAGAAGAAGGCCGACGTGACGGAGGCCTCGGACGAGGCCGTCGTCGGCATCGAGATGGTGCAGGCGTTCGGGCGCGAGGACGACGTGCGCAGCCGCTTCGGCGACCGTGCCGAGAGCGTCCGCGACGTGGCCATCAAGGAGGCCGTCGTGGAGGCCAGGTACATCCCGGGCCTCATCTTCATCCCGACGGTCTCGATCGCCACCGTGCTCTTCTTCGGCGGCCGGCAGGTCATCGACCACAACCTCACGCTCGGGCAGTTCGTCCTCTTCAACACGCTGCTCCTGCAGCTCGTGTGGCCGCTCGAGGCCTTCGGCTGGATCCTCAACCTGGCCCAGCGGGCCATCGCCTCGGCCGGGCGGTCGTTCGCCTGGCTCGAGGGCGTGGCCACGCTGAGCGAGCCCGAGCATGCGCGGACGCTGCCGGACGGCCCGGTGGGCGTGCGCTTCCGCGGCGTGCGCTTCGGCTACGCGACCACGCGCGAGGTCCTGCGCGGCGTCGACCTCGAGATCGAGCCGGGCGAGATCGTGGCCGTGTGCGGCGGCACGGGCGCAGGCAAGACGACGCTCCTCAACCTGCTCCCGCGCTTCTACGACCCGACGGAGGGAACGGTCGAGATCGGCGGCGTGCCCACCTCGGACCTGGCCCTCACCGACCTCCGCCACGCCGTGGCGATCGTCACCCAGCGCCCGGTGCTGTTCTCGGCGCCGCTGCGTGACAACCTCGTGGCCGCCCGGCCGGACGCGCCCTGGGACGAGGTCGAGGAGGCCTGCATCGCCGCCGGGGTGGCCGACTTCGTGGACTACCTCCCCGACGGCTACGACACCCTGATCGGCGAGCGCGGCGTGAACCTCTCGGGCGGCCAGCGCCAGCGTGTGGCCCTGGCCCGGGCCCTCATCGCGGGGGCGCGTGTCATCGTGCTCGACGACCCGCTGTCGGCGGTGGACACGCAGACCGAGCGCCTGCTCGTGGAGCAGCTGCGGCCGGCGGTCGAGGGGCGGACGGTGCTCATGGCCGCCCAGCGGCTGTCGACGGTCGAGGTCGCCGACCGCGCCGTCGTCCTCGAGGACGGCCGCATCGTCGAGGACGGGGCGCCGGACGAGCTCCTGCGCAGCGACGGGGCGTTCGAGCAGCTGTTCGGCGACGAGGTGGCCCATGCCTAGGGAGACACCCACCGGGCTCCGTCGCCTCGGCCGCTACCTGCCGGGCCAGGGCGGGCGGATCGCCGTGCTCACGTTCGCCGCCGCACTCACGGCGGCCGCGCAGGTCGGGGGCTGGGTGCTCGTCCGCGACGCCATCGACAACGGCATGCGGGCGGGCGACCGGTCGCGCCTGACCCTGGACGTGATCGTCTACCTGGCCATCAACGCCAGCGCCTGGGCGCTCGGCACGTTCGTCATGCGGGGCCTGGCGCGGGTCGGCCAGGGCATCGTCCTGGCGCTCCGCCGCGACCTCTTCGGCCACCTGACCACGCTCTCGCTGCGCTACTTCTCGCAGCAGCGCGCGGGCTGGATCATCGCCCGCCTGACCAGCGACGTCGACGCCCTCTCCGACGTGCTCTCCGAGGGCCTGACCACGCTCGTGGCCAGCGGCCTGACCGTGCTCGCGGCCCTGCTCGCCCTGTTCGTCTTGGACTGGCGGCTGGCCCTGGTCGTGGCCCTGATCATGCCGCCCACGGCGTGGCTGACCCGCTGGTTCCAGCGCGAGTCGCACAAGGCCTTCAGCGAGGTCCGGACGCGGATCGCCGCCGTCACCGCGCAGCTGGCGGAGTCGATCGCCGGCATGGCCATCGTCCAGGCCTTCAACCGCGAGCGCTCCTTCCAGGCCGAGTTCGCCGAGCTCAACATGGCCAACCGGAGCGCGAACGACCGGGCCCAGAAGCTCTCCTCGATCTTCTTTCCCGCCATCGAGTTCTTCGGCGTCTCGGCCACGGCCGGCGTGCTTCTCGTGGGCGCGCGGCTGCACCACGACGGGACGCTCACCCTGGGCACGCTCATCGCCTTCACCGGCCTGCTGACGCTCGTCTTCCAGCCGCTGCAGGACCTCTCCGAGCTCTACGGCCAGGTCCAGTCGGCCGGCGCCGCCATGGAGAAGATCTCCCGCGTCCTCGACACCGAGGCCGAGATCACCGACCGGCCCCACGCCCTACCCTTCGGCCGCCTGGCCGGCGCGATCGACGTCGAGCACGTCACCTTCGCGTACGGGCACGACCCGGTCCTGCGCGACGTCGACTTCCACATCCCGCCCGGAGGCTGCATTGCCCTCGTGGGCGAGACCGGCGGCGGCAAGTCCACGCTGGCCAAGCTCATCGCGCGCTTCTACGACCCCGACGAGGGGGCCGTGCGCATCGACGGCCACGATCTGCGGGGGATGGAGCTGCGCAGCTACCGCCGGCAGCTGGGCGTCGTGCTGCAGGACCCGTTCCTGTTCGCGGGGACGATCGCCGACAACATCCGCTTCGGCCGGCCCGAGGCGACCGATGCCGAGGTCGAGGCCACGGCCTCGGCCATCGGCGTGGACAGGGTGGCCGCGCGGTTCGACGACGGCCTCCGCCACGTCGTGCGCGAGGGCGGCGCCGGCCTGTCGGCCGGGGAGCGGCAGCTGATCTCGATCGGCCGCGCGCTGCTCGCAGACCCGCGCATCCTCATCCTCGACGAGGCGACGTCCAACATCGACCGGCCGACGGAGCGCCTCATCGAGCAGGCCCTCGACCGGCTGCTGCGCGGCCGGACCTCGATCATCATCGCCCACCGCCTGGCCACGGTCCGCCGTGCGGACGAGATCCTCGTGGTCGAGCGCGGGCAGATCGTGCAGCGCGGGACCGAGCAGGAGCTGCTCGAGGAGGACGGCGTCTTCCGGCGGCTGGCGCGCGACCTGCGCGCCGCCTAGCCGGACCTACCAGCCCCGGATGTCGTGCCGCGCCATGCGCGGCGCGCGGCGCGGGGGCCACGAATGGCCCGCGGCCAGCAGGCGAAGCACGCGCCCGCGGTGGCCGGCGTAGGGGGCGAGAAGCTCGAGCATGCGGTCGTCGTCGCCGCGCGGCTCGCGGCGGAACGCCCAGGTGACGAGGTGCGGGAGCTTGTAGTCGCCCACCGGTACGGCATCGGGATCGCCGAACGCCTGGGCGGCCACGTGGGCCACCGTCCACGGCCCGACGCCCGGGATGGTGGCCAGCACACGGCCCGTCTCGCGCGGCCCGGTCGCGGCCGCGCGCTCCAGCGCGCTCGCCCGCGCCGCCACCCGGCGGATGGTGTTCGCCCGCGAGGCCTCGACCCCGATGAGGTGGTACGCCGGGGTCGGCGTCCCGGCCAGGCGGGCGGGAAGCGGCGGGAGCAGGAGCCCGCCCGGGCCCGGGGCTGCCGCGCCCCACGCCCGGACCATGCGCCTCCACGCGGCATGCGCGTCGACGGTCGAGACCCGCTGCTCGAGCACGGTGGGCACGAGGGGATCGAGGACCGAGCGGGTGCGCGTCAGCCGCAGCCCTGGCAGCGTCCGGTGCAGCCGTCCCACGAGCCCGTCCGGCTCGAAGCCCTCCACCCGGTCGTGGAGCCCGAGCAACGCCGGCGCGTCCTCGAGAGCCTGGGCCGCGCCCGGCCCCCAGGCCTGGAGCCGCAGCTCGGCGCCCGGGACGATGCGCAGCGTCGCCGGCCCGTCGGGCGTCCACGTCGCCCGCCACCAGGCGCCGTCGCGCTCGGCCCGGCAGGTCGGGTCGCCCAGGCCGCGCCGCAGCGGCCAGAGCGTCAGTGGCAGGTCGACCGGCAGCGCTGGGCGGTAGGTGGCCTCGAGCGGCGGCGACGTCACGGGTGCGACAGCCTACGCCTCGCCGCTGTCCACCTGGAGCGGGACCAGGGCGAAACGGTCCACATCCACCAGCCCGCGGTCGGTGATCTTCAGCGACGGAATCACGGAGAGGGCCAGGAAGCTCAGGGTGGTGAACGGAGCGACGAGGGTCACGCCGCGCCCCCGAAGCTCGGCCTCGAGGCGCTCGATCCCCTCCACCACCTCGCCGGCCGGCCGGTCCGAGAGCAGCCCGGCGATGGGCAGCGCGCAGCTCGGCGACCACGGCGCGGTCGTCGACGAGCACGATCCCGCCGCCGATGTCTCCCAGGCGCGACACGCACAGGGCCATGTCGTCGTCGGACACGCCGACGACCACGATGTTGTGGGCGTCGTGGGCCACCGTCGTGGCCACCGCGCCGCGCCGCAGGCCGAGGCCGCGCACGAAGCCGCGCCCCACCCGGCCGGTGGCGTGATGGCGCTCGACCACGGCGATCTTGGCCAGGTCACGGTCGGCGTCCGCCACGGCCGCCCCGCCGCGCACCGTCGGCGCCTCGACCAGGGAGTCCGTGAGGAGCTGGCCGTCACGGGCACCGATGACCCTGATCGGCGCCGCCGTCGGACGGGATGCGCAGGTCGGAGAGGCCGACGGGGGCGTTGCGGACGGTCTGCCGGACCCAGATCGGGACCTCCGGCCGGTCGACAGGCGCGGCCACGCCGTCCTCCACCACGGGCACGCCGTCCTTCAGCACGACCCAGGGACGGAACTCCTCCAGGTCGTCGAGGAGCTGGAGGTCGGCGCGGTAGCCCGGGGCCACGGCGCCGAGGCCGGTGAGCCCGTGCAGCTGCGCGCCATGCAGCGAGGCCAGGAGAAGGGCGTCCTCCGGCGGCGAGGCCATGGGCCACGGCCAGGCGGCACATGTGGTTGATCGACCCCTCGCGGACGAGCAGGTCGGGCTCGCGGTCGTCGGTGCAGAAGGCGCACCAGTCCGGCCCGAACTGCAGCACCAGCGGCAGGAGATCGAGCAGGTTGCGCGCGTTCGAGGCCTCGCGCAGCAGGACCCAGGCGCCCCGCCGGCGCTTGGCCAGGGCCTCCTCGTAGGTCGTGGCCTCGTGGTCGGAGCGGATCCCCGTGGCCAGGTACGCGTCCAGGGCGGGCCCCATGACCCCGGGCGCATGGCCGTCGACGTGCGTCGCCCCGGCCACCTCGAGCTTGGCCAGCTCCGCCGGGTCCCCGGCGATGACCGCCGGGAAGTTCATCATCTCGGCCACGCCCAGGGCATGCCGGCGGCGCAGCACGGCCTCCATGTCCCCCGGCGTGAGCGGCCGGCGCGGGGACTCGAACGGGCTCGCGGGCACGTTCGACGGCGCCATCACGTAGACCTCGAGTGGGACCTCGTCGCAGACGTCGAGCAGCCAGTGGATCCCGTCCGTGCCCAGCACGTTGGCGATCTCGTGCGGGTCGGCCACGACCGTGGTCGTCCCGTGGCCGAGCAGCACCCGGGCGAACTCGTCGACCATGAGCTTGGACGACTCGATGTGGACGTGGGCGTCGATGAACCCGGGAACGACCCGGCGCCCGTCGGCGTCCAGCCGCCTCCCGCCCTGGAACCGCCCCAGCCCGGCGATGCGCCCGTCCGCAACCGCCACGTCGACATCCAGCCACTCCCGCGTGAAGGCCGCGAAGACCCGTCCGCCCTCGATCACCAGGTCAGGCTCGGCGTCCCCCCGCGCCACCGCCAGCAGATGAGCGCGGCTCACAGGCCGACGAGATCGTCGGGGCGAACGGGCACATGCCACAGGTCCCGGCCGGTGGCGTCGCGCAGCGCGGCCATGACCGCGGCGGTGGAGGACACCGTGGGCGGCTCACCCACGCCCTTCAGCCCGTAGGGGCTGTCCGGGTCGCCGAGCTCGAGCACGTCGAGCCGTACCGGCGGCATGTCCAGGATCGTCGGGATGAGGTAGTCGGTGAAGGACGGGTTGCGCACGCGGCCGCCCTCGACCTGGATCTCCTCCATCAGGGCGAGGCCGAGACCCTGCGCGATCCCGCCCTCGATCTGACCCTCCACCGCCTGCGGGTTGAGCGCCTTGCCGACGTCCTGCGCCGTGGCGATCTCGAGCACGCGCACGAGTCCCAGCTCGGTGTCGACCTCGACCAGCGCCCGGTGGGCGGCGAAGGCGAAGGCCACGTGGGCGTTCCCCTGGCCGGTCTCGGGATGGAGCGCCTCGGTGGGGCGGTGGTGATGGACGAAGGTCTCCTCGATCGGGCCCTCGGCCAGGAGCGCCATCAGGGCCTCGCCGGACTCGGCGCCCTGCGCGCGTAGCCGGGCCCGCAGGGCGTCGCAGGCGCCCTTCACCGCGCCACCCGTCATCCAGGTCTGGCGCGAGGCCGACGTCGAGCCGGCCGAGCCCACCGACGTGTCCGGCGGGAGCACCACGACCTGCTCGATCCCGAGCTCCGTGCGGGCGATCTGCTCCTGCACGGTGATCAGCCCCTGGCCGACCTCGGCCGCCGCGGTGTGGACCTCCACCATCGGCTCGCCGCCGGCCAGGGTGACCCGGACACGGGCGGTGGCGAGGTCGTCGAACCCCTCCGAGTAGCCGATGTTCTTGAACCCGACGGCGTAGCCCACGCCGCGCCGCAGCCCCTCGCCGTGGGTGGTGTTGGCCACGCCGCCCGGGAGCTCGCGCAGGTCGGGCGGGTCGGTGCGGAGGTCGGGCGGCCAGGGCATGTCGCGCACGCGCCGGAGGAGCTCCGCCACCGGCACCGGCCCGGTCACGGCCTGGCCCGTGGCCAGCCGGTCGCCGCTCTCGAGCGCGTTGCGCAGCCGGACCTCGACGGGATCGAGCCCGCACGCGGCGGCGAGCCGGTCCATCTGGGCCTCGTGCGCGGTGCACGCCTGGACGGCGCCGAACCCGCGCATCGCCCCGCAGGGCGGGTTGTTGGTGTAGGCGACGTAGGCGTCGACGGTGACGTTCGGGACGACGTAGGGGCCGGCGGCGAAGCAGGCCGCGTTCGAGCACACCGCCGTCGAGCTCGAGGCGTAGGCGCCGCCGTCGAGCACGATCCGCGCCCTGACGTAGACCAGGCGGCCGTCCCGGTCGGCGCCGTGCTCGTAGCGCAGGCGCGCCGGGTGGCGGTGGACGTGCCCGAAGAAGGACTCCTCGCGCCCGTAGACGATTCGCACGGGCCGCCCCGTGTGCAGCGCCAGCAGGCACGCGTGCGCCTGCATCGACAGGTCCTCCCGCGCCCCGAAGGCGCCGCCCACTCCGGCCAGGGTGATGCGGACCTGCTCCGGCGCCAGGCCGAGGACGCGGGCCAGCTGGTCGCGGTCGACGTGGAGCCACTGCGTGGCCACGTAGAGGTCCACCCCGCCCTGGCCGTCCGGCACCGCGAGCCCGGACTCGGGGCCGAGGAAGGCCTGGTCCTGCATACCGATCTCGTACTCGCCCCGGACCACGACCTCGGCCGTGGCCTCCTGATCGCCGCGCCGGATGGGGACGTGGCGAAGGACGTTGCCGCCGATGTGAAGGGCGTCGGCCCCGGGCGCGATGGCCGCCTCCGCGTCGGCCACGGGCTCGAGCACGTCGTACTCCACCCCGACGGCGGCCGCGGCGGCCCGCGCCGTCTCGGGATCGCGCGCCGCCACCAGGGCCACGGGCTCGCCCTGGTAGCGGACCCGGTCGAAGGCGAGCACGGGCTGGTCGGCCATCTCGAGCCCGTACGTGGGCTCTCCCGGAACGTCGTGGTGCGTGAGGGCGGCCGCCACCCCCGGCAGGGCCAGGGCCGGGCCGACGTCGATGCCGCGTATGCGTGCCGACGGATGGGGGCTGCGCACCGTCGCCCCGTGCAGCATCCCCTCGGCGCGCAGGTCCGACGAGTAGGCGAACTCGCCCCGCACCTTGGGCTCCGCATCGCGGCGGCGGACGCTGACGCCGATGCCGCCGCGGACGGGCGCGGTGCCGGGCTCGATGACCGGAGGAGCCGGCTCCGGCCTCATCCGGCAGCCATCCGGGCGGCGGCGAGACGGACCGCATCGAGGATCTTCTCGTAGCCGGTGCAGCGGCAGAGGTTCCCGGCCAGGGCCTCGCGTATCTCGGCCTCGCTGGGGGCGGGCGAGCGGGCGAGCAGGTCGTGCGCGGCCATGACGAGGCCCGGGGTACAGAAGCCGCACTGCACGGCACCGGCCTCGACGAAGGCCTCCTGCACGGGGTGCAGCTCGGTCTCCGGGGCCAGGCCCTCGACCGTCGTCACCTCGGACCCCTCGGCCTGGGCGGCGAGCACGAGACAGGCGCACACGAGATCGCCGTCCAGGAGCACCGAGCACGAGCCGCACTCGCCCTGCTCGCAGGCGTTCTTCGAGCCCGTGAGGCCGGCGTGGTCGCGGAGGGCCACGAGCAGGCTCGCCCCTTCCCAGACGCCGTCGAGCTCGTGCTCCTCGCCGTTGACCCGCAGGGTGAGGCGCATCAGGCGGCCTGCCCGGCGAGGCACCAGCCCAGGGTGCGGCGGGCGAGGACGGCCAGGGCGTGGCGCCGGTAGGCCGCCGTCCCGCGCACGTCGTCGATCGGGCGGGCGGCGCCGGCGACGAGCTCGCCGAAGCGGTCCGACTCGCTCTCGGTCGGCGCCCTGCCCTCGCCGAGGATCGCGCCCAGAAAGCCCTCCGCGTCGGGGGCGGTGAGGGGCGTGGGGCCGGCCGAGCCGATGCCCGTCCCCACCGCCCCGGTCTCGTGATCGAGGCGCAGGGCGAACGAGCAGACGGCGATGACCATGGCGTTGCGCGTGCCGACCTTCGCGAACTGCTCGGCCCCGGCGGCCGGCGCGACGTGCACCGCCGTGACGAGCTCATCGGGCTCGAGCACGCTCCTCCCCGGTCCCAGGAAGTACGCCGGCAGCGGCACGAGGCGCGTGCCGCGCGACGCCGAGGCCAGCTCGACCTCCGCCCGCGCGGCCAACAGGGGAGGATGGGCGTCGCCGGCGGGCGAGGCGGTCCCGAGGTTGCCGCCCACGGTGCCGCGGTTGCGGATCTGGGGCGAGCCGACCGTGCGGGCCGCCAGGGCCAGGCCCGGGAGATGCGGCCCCAGCTCGCGCACGGCCTGCGTGTAGGTGAGGCCGGCGCCGAGACGGAGACGGCCGTTGTCGCGGCCCCAGCCGCGCAGCTCGGGCACGCGGGCCAGGTCGATCACGACCTCGGGCCGTGAGCGGCCGAAGTTGAGCTCCACGAGCAGGTCGGTGCCGCCGAGGAGGGGCCGCGCGCCGGGCTCCGCCTGGCGCAGGGCGAGCGCCTCGTCGAGGCTCGTCGGCGTGAGGACCCTCACCGCCCGAGGATGCTAGACCCTCGCTGCCGTGTTCCGGCCAGGCCTCAATTGGGCACACCTGCGCCATGAGCACATCCGTTGCCCCAAGTACGACCGAACAGGCCCGCCAGGGCGCACAGCACGTCAAGCGCAGCCCGTGGGTCGGGCGCGCCGGCCGAATCGGCTTCGTGGCCATGGGAATCTCCTACGGCATCGTCGGCGTGCTGGCGATCATGGTCGCGCTGGGACACGGCGGAAAGACCACCTCCCGGACCGGCGCGCTCCAGACCGTGGCGCACAAGCCGTTCGGGGCGTTCCTGCTCGTGATCCTGGCCATCGGCTTCGCCGCCTACGCCGTCTGGCGCTTCGTCGAGGCGTTCCTCGACCGCGGGAACGAGGGCGACGACGCCAAGGGCCTGGCCACCCGCGCCGGTTCGTTCGGGCGTGGCCTGGTCTACGTCGGCCTGTTCTGGGCCGTGGTCCAGATCCTCTCCGGCCGAAACGCGAGCTCCGGCAACGCGGGCGCGAACTCGGGAGCGAAGAAGGACACCTCCGCGGTGCTGTCGTGGCCGCTCGGGCGCTGGATCGTCGGAGCCATCGCCCTGGCCATCATCATCTACGGCGCCTACGACATCTATCGCGCGGTGAGCCGCAAGTTCCGCGAGCAGCTCAAGATGGGCGAGATGTCGCCCACGACGCGCAGGTGGGTGGAGCGCGCCGGGAGCCTGGGCTACGCGGCCCGGGGCAGCGTCTTCATCCTCGTCGGGATCTTCCTCGGCAAGGCGGCGTGGGACTACGCGCCACGCAAGGCCGTCGGCCTCGACGGCGCCCTGCGCAAGCTCGCCGATCACAGCTACGGACCGGTGCTCCTGGGCCTCGTGGCCGCAGGCCTGCTCGCGTACGGCATCTACTGCGAGGCCCGCGCCCGCTACGGCGACGTCTGAGCGTAGGCCGCCAGCAGCTCCTCGAAGCGCGCGTCGCGCCAGGCAGGCCGGCGCCCCTCCAGGGCGTCGGCCAGGAGCTCGAGCTTGTGGTGCCAGCCGGCAGCGAAGCCGTACGCGTTCGCGGGTCCTGTGAAGGCATGACGGAGCTCGAGCCACGTGCCGTCGCCGTCGGGGCTGAGCTGGATGTCGACGCGAGAGGCGAACGCCCCCGACGACTCGTGCCAGCTGAACGCCAGCTGCGCCGGCGGGTCGAAGCGGAGGATCTCGCCCACGGCGGTGTCGCCGCCGAGCTGCAGCTCGACCCGGCCGCCAAGACGCGGCTCGAGCTCCGCCGAGACGGCGAGCCACCGCTCGAGCTCGGCGGGGTCGGTCAGGGCGCGCCACACGCTCGCGGGCGTGGCGGCGAGGCGGCGGCGGATCCGCAGCTCCGCCCGCCCGTCGCCCTGCGTGACCTCACCGCGCTCGTCATGCGTGGTCGGCATCGTCGTCTCCTTGCTCGTCGAGATGGCGCTCGAGGGAATCGAGGCTCGTGGCCCAGAAGTGGCGGTACCCCTCCAGCCAGCGGTCAAGCTCCCGCAGGGCGTCGGGCCGCAGCCGGTAGATGCGCTGCTGGCCCTCGACCCGCGACTCCGCCAGGCCCGCCTCACGGAGCACGCGGAGGTGTCGCGACACGGCGGGTCGAGTGACGGGGAAGCGGGCCGCGATGTCGCCCGCCGGCCGGTCGCCGTCGCGGAGGAGGTCGACGATCTGGCGGCGCGTCGGATCGGCGAGAGCGGCGAGGGCGTCCATCACGCGATGAGCGTAACGCACGGCTTACGTATGTCAAGCGTTACATAAGTGCTCGACATTTAGGCTTGCTCGCGTGGCGGCGGACCCGTGGTGGCGCGACGCGGTCGTGTACCAGGTCTATCCGCGCTCCTTCATGGACAGCGACGGCGACGGGGTCGGCGACCTTCGCGGCCTCGAGCAGCGCCTCGATCACATCGCGAGCCTGGGCGCCGATGCGCTGTGGCTGTCGCCGATCTACCCCTCGCCCCTGGCCGACTTCGGCTACGACGTCGCCGACCATGCGTCGGTCGACCCGGTCTACGGGACGATGGAGGACCTGGACCGCCTGGTGGCGGCGGCACACGGGCGCGGCCTGCGGACCCTGCTCGACCTGGTCCCGTCGCACACGTCGATCGAGCACCCCTGGTTTCGCGAGCACCCGGACTGGTACGTGTGGGCCGACCGGCCGCCGAACAACTGGCTGGCCACGTTCGGCGGCTCGGCGTGGACGCTCGACCCGGAGCGTGGCCGCTACTACCTGCACCGGTTCTATCCCGAGCAGCCGGACCTCGACTGGAGCAATCCCGAGGTCGTCGCCGCCATGCAGGGCGTCATGCGGGGGTGGCTCGAGCGCGGCATCGACGGGTTCCGCTGTGACGCCGTGCTCGGGCTCGCCCGGGACGAGCTGCTCCGCGACGACCCGCCGCGGACGGCGCCCTTCGGGCTTCCGCAGACGCAGCCCTACGGCACCCTTGACCACATCCACTCCGCCAACGGCCCGGGCCTGGCCGAGGCCTTCGCCGCCCTGCGCGAGGCGGCCGGGGACGCACTGCTCGTGGGCGAGGTGTACCTCCCCAGCCGCCGCTGCGCGTTCGCCCTGCGCTGGTTCGACCTCGTGTTCGTCTTCGAGCTCATCCATGCGCCGTGGACCGAGGCGGGGGTCCGCAGCGCCGTCGAGGGCGCGATCGGGCTCCGGCACGGCGATCAGCCCGGCGCGGCCTGGGTGCTCTCGAACCACGACTTCCCGCGCACGGCCACCAGGTACGGGGCCTCGGCCGCCCGGGCCGCCGCCGTCGTCCTGCTCACGCTGCCCGGGACGGCGTTCGTGTACCAGGGCGAGGAGCTCGGCCTGGAGGACGGGCCTGGCGCCGACCCGCCGCTGGACCGCGCCGGCCGGGACGGCGCCCGCCATCCGATGCCGTGGACGCCGGGCACGCACGGCGGGTTCACCACGGGCACGCCGTGGCTTCCCGTCCAGCAGGCGCCCGGCGGGAGCGTGTCCGAGCAGGAGGCGGACGGCCGCTCGATGCTGCACCTGTATCGCGACCTCATCGCCCTGCGCGCCGCGCTCGGCCACGAGCTCGAGTTCATCCCTGCGGCGCCCGGCGTCCTGGCGTACCGGCGAGGCGAGCACGTCGTGGCCGTGAGCTTCGCCGACGACGCCCGGCCGCTGCCGGTGGGCGGGGAGGCCGTGGTGGCCACATCGCCCGGGGCAGTGGAAGGCGGCGCGCTGGCGGCCGGCGCGGCCGTCGTGATGCGCGGCGCTTAGGACAACTCCGCGTAGGCCACCGCGATCTCGCCTGCCAGGCCCGCGTTGCCGAGCACGAGGTTTCGGTTGGCCTCGAGCGTTCGCCCGCCGCTGCGGGTGTGGATGCGCCCGAGCACGAAGGGCGTGAGGGCCTGCCCAGCGACCTCGAGGCGCGCCGCCTCGGCCAGGGCCTCGGCCATCAGGGGCTCGGCGTCGTCGAGGCTCTGATCCGGCGGACGGGCCACGACCATGCCCGTCCGTCCGAGGGCCCAGTGCGCCCGGGCGACCTCGGCGGCCTCCCGCGCCGAGTCGATCCTGGCCGAGGCCGGGGGCCCACCGGCCGCGGCGTAGAAGAGGGGCAGCTCGTCCACTCCGTAGCCGAGCACCGGCACACCGAGCGTCTCCAGAAGCTCGGCCGTAGCCCGCACGTCGAGCAGGGACTTCGCGCCGGCCGAGACGACGAGGACCTGTGCACGGGCCAGCTCCCCGAGGTCGGCCGACACGTCCAGGGGGTGCGGGAAGCCGCGGTGGACGCCGCCGATGCCGCCCGTGGCCACGAAGCCGATGCCCGCGGCCCGGCAGACGGCGAGCGTGCCCCCGACGGTGGTGGCCCCGAGCGAGCCCTGCACTGCACAGGCCGCCAGGTCGCGCGGGCCAGCCTTGCGAGCCTCCGGCCCCGCCTCGGCGAAGCGGGCGAGGGCCTCGCGGTCGAGGCCGACGCGGATGGTGCCGTCGATCACGCCGACGGTGGCCGGCACGGCGCCGGCCGCGCGCACCTGCTCCTCTGCTCCCAGGCCCACGGCCAGTCCCTCGCCGCGCGGGAAGCCGTGCGCCACGAGCGTCGTCTCGAGCGCCACCACCGGCCGTCGGCCGCGCAGGGCATCGGCCACCTCGTGGGAGAGGGAGAGGATCTCCGTCATGGCATGGCCCCCACGCGCGCCAGGCAGCGGGCCGCGGCGCGCAGCCCGGACCGCGCGGCATCTTCCAGGGCCCGGCCCTCGAGCAGGCCGACGAGGAACCCGGCGGCCAGGGCGTCGCCCGCCCCGGTGGCGTCGACGACCGGGCCGGGCTCAGCCGGCAGGTCCACGCTCCCGTCCGGGCCCTGCGCCGCGAGACCGCCCGGACCGCGCTTGATCACGATCGTCGGCGCGGGCGAGGGATCGCCCAGGGCAGCATGCTCGCGCTCCGTCCCGAGCACGATGTCGGGCCGGACGGCTTCGAGCCGCGCCCGGAAGGCCGGGGCGCCGAAGCGCTCGATGTGGGTGGAGGAGGAGAGATCCACGCTGATTTCGGCTCCGCCCTCCCGAGCCAGGCGGGCTGCGCGGACGGCGGCGTGGGCGATCGGCTCACGCATGAGGCTATAGCCCGACAGGTGCAGGACGCCGGCGCCCGCGAACCAGGCCGGATCGAGGGCGCCGGGCTCGAGCGCCGGGGCGATGCCGCGGTCGGAGGCCATGGTGCGGTCGCCGTCGGGACCGACCAGCGACACCACCGTCCCGGTGGCGCCGTCGACCACCGGCCCGACGACCTCGACGCCCCGGGCGGCCACCTCCGCGGCGACCAGGCGGCCGGCGTGATCGTCCGCCCGGCAGACGACGAGCCGCGCCTCGGCGCCGAGCTCCGCCGACCAGGCGGCCACGTTCGCCGCCTGCCCTCCGGCGCCGGCCCCGGTGTGCGCGGTGGTGTCGTCCCCGGGCGAGAGCGGATGGTCAAGGCGTGCGACGACGTCGAGCAGGAGGTCGCCGAGGCAGCACACGAGCACGGTGCCAGTGTGGCGGAGGCAGCGAAACGGACACGAAACTCGGCCGCCCTCCATCCAGGCAGCTCTCGCCCCGGACGTACAGTGAGCCCATGCCGCGGGGCACGATCCTGGTCGTCGACGACGAGCCGACGATCGCCCGGGTCGTGGCCGGCTACCTGCAGCGCGAGGGGTACGACGCCCTGACCGCCTCGGATGGGCCCACGGCAGTGGCGGCCGATGCCAAGCATCACCCAGACCTCGTGGTCCTCGACGTCATGCTGCCCGGGTACGACGGCCTCCAGGTCATGGCCCACCTCCGGCGCACGCGCGCCGTGCCCGTGATCCTGCTGACCGCCCGGGGCGAGGAGTCCGACCGCGTGCTCGGCCTGCGGCTCGGCGCTGACGACTACGTGGTCAAGCCCTTCTCCCCGGCAGAGCTCGTGGCCCGGGTCGGCGCCGTCCTCCGCCGGGCCGAGCCGGAGGCGGCCGGCGGCGAGCCGATCCAGGTGGGACGCGTGGTGATCGACCCCGCCGCCCGCGTGGCGACGGTGGACGGCGAGCCGGTCGAGCTCACCGCGCGCGAGTTCGACCTGCTGCTTCACCTGGCCCGCAACCCGGGCCGGGTATTCACGCGAGACGAGCTCATGCAGGCCGTCTGGCGCCAGTCCGTGTGGAGCGACACCGCCACCGTGACCGTGCACGTCCGCCGCCTGCGCCAGAAGATCGAGATCGACCCCCTCCAGCCGGCCCATCTCCGGACGGTGTGGGGCATCGGCTACAAGCTCGTGCCGTGAGAGAGCCCGCCGCACGTGCACTGGCGGTGAGCGCCCTCGCGCTGGTGGGGGCGGTCGGCCTGGCCGTGCTGGTGGTGGCCCTCTGGGAGGGGAACACGTCGGCCGTGGAGCGCACGATCGTCCTGCTCGCTCCCATCGGGCTGGTGTGGCTGGCTCTGACGCATCTCGCCTCGCGCGCCCGGCGCACGGGGACGCTCCGGATCCAGTACGCCGTCGGCGTGGCCGGCACCGTGGCCATCGCCCTGGCCGCGATCCTCTGGGTGGCGCGGCAGATGTTCGTCTCCCACCACGACGCGGGCGTGCTCCTGGCGGTGGTGGGGTTCGCCGCCGTGGTCGGCACGCGCACGGCGCTCGTCCTGGCCGGACGGGCCCAGCGTGACGTCGAGCAGGTGCGCGCGGGGCTCGACGCGTTTGCTGCCGGCGACCTCTCGCACCGCATCGAGCCCTCGGGGCCGGCCGAGGTGCAGGCGCTGGCCCGCTCGGCCAACGCCATGGCCGAGCGGCTGGCGCGGGCCCGGTCGGAGCGCGACGCCGCCGATCGCGCCCGCCGCAACCTCGTGGCCGCGGTCTCCCACGACCTGCGGACCCCGCTGACCTCGCTCCGCCTCCTGGTCGAGGCCATCCAGGACGGCGTCGTGGCCGAGCCCACGGAGGTGCACGCCTCGCTTCAGGCCATGGGCGTGCACGTCCATGCCCTGTCGGCGCTCGTCGACGACCTGTTCGAGCTGGCGCGGCTCGACGCCGGCGACATCTCCTGGTCCCTCTCGCGCGTGGCGGTGGCGGACCTGCTCGACGAGACGGCGGAGGCCTTCCGCCCCGAGGCGGCCCGGCGCGGCCTCCGGCTCGAGGCCTCGAGCGACCCCTCGCTCGGCGTGACCGGCAATCCCGAGCGGCTGCAGCGGGTCCTGTTCAACCTGGTCCAGAACGCGGTCCGCCACACGCCGGCCGACGGCACGGTCAGCCTTCGCGCCGGACCGGAGGACGGCCAGGTGGTCATCGAGGTGGCCGACAGCGGCGAGGGGATCGCGCCCGGCGACGCCGAGCAGGCCTTCGAGCGCTTCTGGCGCGGCGGGTCGGAAGCGGCACGCCCGCAGGGCGGCGCCGGCCTCGGGCTGGCCATCAGCCGGGCCATCGTCGAGGCCCACGGCGGCCGGATCTGGATCGAGCCCGGGGCCGCCCGGGGAACGCGCGTGCGGTTCAGCCTGCCGGCTGCCGGCTGAGCTCGGCGAACTGCCGCACCTCACGGCGTGATCGCAGCCGGTGCACCGTGACCCGCCGCTCGATCCGGGACAGAAGGCCGAGCACCTGCGGTCGGTCTGCGCGGCGGTAGGACCAGATCCAGCGGAGGAAGGGCAGGTCCAGGCCCTCCGGGCACCCGTCCGGCAGGTCCACCCGGTCCGACCGGCCGCGGTCCCGCACCAGGCGGGACAGGGCCTGCCTCAGACAGACCGCGGTCGGAAGGTCCAGGAAGATCACGGTGTCGGCGCGCTCGAAGCGAGCGTCGTGGCCACCGTGTCCGAGGCCGAGGAAGTTGCCGTCGATGATCCAGCGCTCGCCGGCCACGATCTCCGCCAGCGCGGCGCGTGCCTCGTTGGCCGGGGCTGGCGTCCAACCCGGCCGCCAGAAGATCCGATCGAGGTGGAAGACCGGAAGCCCGGTGCCCGCCGCGAGGTCCGACGCAAGCGTGCTCTTGCCCGAACCGCCCGGCCCGATGATTGCCACCCGCTGCATCGCGCCGGGACCCTACGTGGCGGTCGGCCCTTCGCTGGCCACGAGCAGCACGCGGCTCGACGGGCCGAGCCCGACGGCCGAGCGCAGCCCGGCGCAGGCCGGATCCGTCGCCAGGGCGCGCAGCCCCGCGAGCGGGGCAGCCCCGCTCTCCCCGATGGCGAGCCCGTGGCGCGCGAGCTCGACCACCGCCGCGGCCGCCTCGTCGTCGTCCACCGTGACCATGCCGTCGATCCCGTGGAGGAGCGTGGGCCAGGCGGCTGGGGAGACCTCGGAGCAGTCGAGGCCGGCCATCGACGTCCCGGGCGCGGCCACCGCGGTCGGCTCGCCCGCCGCCAGCGAGGCGGTGAGACAGGCGGCGGTGGCCGGCTCGACGCCGACCACGTGGATGCCGGCCGAGGCAACGTGCCGCGCGGCCGCCGCGGCGAGCGAGCCGACGCCAACCGGCACGACGACCAGGTCGTAGGCGGTCTGTGCAGCGGCCTCGCGAAACAGTGTGGCGTAGCCGTCGATCACCCACTCGGCCGTGCCGCCGGCACCCACGTCCGCGATCACGAGCACCCCAGGCTCCTCGCCCGCCTCGGCCGCGAGGGCCACGGCGGACTCGTAGTCGCCGTCCACCATGACGACCTCCGCTCCCTCGCCGGCGATCGCCCGCCGCCGTGCCTGCGCGGCGCGTGCCGGCAGGAAGATCCGGCAGCCGAGGCCGCGGGCGCGGGCGACGTGGGCCACGGCGCGGCCGTGGTTCCCCGCGCTCGCGGCCACCAGCGTGTCGGTCCCAGGCCCGGCCGCCAGCGCGCGCTCGACCGCCCACGAGGCGCCGAGCACCTTGAACGCCGGCAGTCCCATCCGATCGGACTCGTCCTTCACCAGGACGGCCGCCACCCCGAGCTCCTCAGCGACCTCGGCAAGATCACGCACGGGTGTCGGCCGGTACCCGGAGAGGGCGGCATGGAACGCCGCGGCGTCGTGCGACTCGGCCGGCACGCGGGCCTGGTCTGCGGCCGGGTTGACGAGCGCCCTCACGCGCAGAATCGCTCCGCCACGGCGATGAGCGTACGCGTGCAGGTCACGGTGTCGGGGATGCTCACCCACTCGACCGCCGCGTGCGCGCCCTCCCCGCTCGGGCCGTACATCACCGTCGGGATGCCGGCGGCCTGGATCATGGCCGCATCGGCCCAGTAGCTCGCGCCGACGAGCCGCGGCGGCGCGCCGTGCGTGCCGATGGCGGCGTCGCGCACGAGCCTGACGATCTCGGCGTCCTGGTCCACTTCGAACGGCTCGCGCACGAGCAGCGTCCGCTGAGAGACCTCGAGAGCGGGATCGGCGGCGCGGCAGCGTTCGAGCAGCGCCTCGACCTCGGCCTCGATGTCCTCCGCGCTCTCGCCGGGCAGGGTCCGGCGCTCCAGCCCGAGCACGCAGCGGCCGGGATAGCTCGAGAGCTCCTCGCCGCCCGAGATGGTCGATGCGTGCACGGACCCGCGGCCGAGCAACGGGTGCCGGCGATCCTCGAGGGCGGCGTCGAGCTCGCCGAGGGCCGTCAGGATCGGGCCGGTCTTGACGATGGCATCGACGCCGAGGTGCGGCCGCGAGCCGTGCGCGGCGCGGCCGGTCACCTCGACCTCGATCCACGCGAATCCGCGGTGCGCGACGCAGATCTCGAGCTCGGTGGGCTCGGTGACGATGGCCGCGTCGGCGTCGACCTCGGTCAGGACCTCCTGCACGCCGAGGCTCGCGTGCTCCTCGTCGGCCACGCACGCGACCACGACGTCGCCGCCGAGCGACAGGGTCGCGGCGTCCCGGCAGGCAACGAGGGCGGCGGCGAGCCCCGCCTTCATGTCGTAGGCGCCCCGGCCATGGAGGCGGTCCCCGTCGATCCGCGGCTGGTGCGGCGACTCCATGCCGGTCACGCCGACCGTGTCCGTGTGGGCGCACAGGAGCAGCGTCCGTCCCCCTCCGCCCCCACGGGCCCGGACGAGGACGCTCGGCCGGCCCACCGTCCCCTCACACATGGCGACGTCAAGCGAGTGCTCCATCGCCCACGCGGCGACGGCACCGGCCACCTGCGACTCGCCGGCGCCGCCCGGCACGAGCGACGGGTTCACCGAGTCGATCGCCACCAGGTCCGACAGCAGCGAGACGACGTCCCTCTCCATCGCGCCGGTCCTATCGGCCAAGCAGCCGCGGATCGTCGAGCGGGACGTCGGGGTCGGCGAGCAGCGCCGGGTCGGGCCGGCCGCCCGCGCGCACGATCTCCTGGATCTGCTCGTTGACGTCCCAGACGTTCACGTTCATACCGGCCACCACCCGGCCGTCCAGGCGCCAGAAGGCGATGAACTCCCGGCCGGCCACGTCGCCTCGCGTCACGACGTCGTCCCACGTCGGCGCCCAGCCGGTGTACTCCATCCCCAGGTCGTACTGGTCCGAGAAGAAGTAGGGCAGGAGCTCGTAGGGGTCGCCGCCCCCGAGCATGCTCCGGGCCGCGGCCGGGCCCTGGTTGAGGGCGTTCGCCCAGTGCTCCACGCGCACGCGCGTCTGGAGCAGCGGATGCTGATGGGAGGCGATGTCTCCGGCGGCGAAGATCCCCGGCACGCTCGCCTCGAGCCGCTCGTCGACGAGGACGCCGCCCTCAACTGCGAGCCCGGCCGCCTCGGCCAGGCCCACGCGCGGCGTGACCCCGACGCCGTAGACGACGAAGTCGCACTGCAGCGGGCGGCCGCCGCCCAGGATGACCCGCTCGGCCCGGCCGTCGCCCTCGATCGCCTCCACCGAGGCGCCCGTGACGAGCTCGACGCCCTGGTCGGCGTGGACGTCCCCGAACACCATCCCCATCTCGCGCCCGAGCACGCGCTCGAGGGGAACGTCCTCGGGCATGACGAGCGTCACCTCGAGCCCCTTCTGGCGGGCCGAAGCCGCCACCTCGCAGCCGATCCACCCGCCGCCGATGACCACCACGCGGCCGCCCCGGTTCAGCCGCTCGGCGATGGCGTCCGAGTCCTGCACCGTGCGGAGCGTGAGGACGCCCGCGAGGTCGGCCCCGGGGACGGGCAGCGACCGGGGCTCGGAGCCCGTGGAGAGCAGGAGGGCGTCGTACTCGAGACGGCCGCCGTCGTTGAGCTCGACCTGGCGGTCGCCGGGATGCAGGCCGACGGCGCGAGTCGACAGGAGGAGGTGGACGTCGTGCGTGTCGTACCAGTCCTCCTCGTGCACGTAGACGGAGGCGCGCCCGGCCTCGCCGCGGAGGTAGTCCTTGGACAGCGGCGGCCGCTCATACGGGCGCTCGGGCTCGGCCCCGACGAGCGTGATACGCCCGTCGAACCCCTGCTCACGCAGCGTCTCCGCCGCCTTGGCGCCCGCCAGGCTCGCGCCCACGATCACGAACTGCCGTCCGTCGGCCATGTCCCCTGCTCCTTCGTCGCGTCGCGGCGATTCTTCCGCATTGCGAGGGACTCCGGGGCGCGCCCTGTCACGGATGCTTACGGACCGCGCCTACCATCCGAGGGTGGAGTCGTCGCGGCTGACTCATCGCCAGATCCTGCTCGTGTACAGCGGGCTGGCGCTGGGGATGCTCCTGGCCGCGCTCGACCAGACGATCGTGGCCACCGCGCTTCCGACGATCGCCGGCGATCTCGGCGGGCTCAACCACCTGTCGTGGGTGGTCACCGCCTACCTGGTGGCCTCGACGGCCTCGGCCCCGCTGTACGGCAAGCTCAGCGACCTGTACGGCCGAAAGCCGCTGTTCCAGCTGGCCATCGTGATCTTCCTGATCGGCTCGGCCCTCGCCGGCCTGTCGCAGACGATGCTCCAGCTGATCCTCTTTCGCGGCGTGCAGGGCCTGGGCGCCGGCGGCCTGATCGTCCTGGCCCAGTCGATCGTGGGCGACATCCTGTCGCCCCGCGAGCGCGGCAAGTACCAGGGCTACCTGGGGGCGGTGTTCGCGCTCGCCAGCGTCGGCGGCCCGCTCATCGGCGGGTTCTTCGTCGACAACCTGAGCTGGCGCTGGGTGTTCTACGTCAACCTGCCCGTCGGAGCTCTGGCCCTCGTGGTGACCAGCGTCGTCCTCAAGCTCCCGGTGCGACGCGAGTCCCACACCATCGACTGGCTCGGCTCGGCCCTTCTGGTGGGCGCGATCTCCACGCTGCTCCTGGCCACGTCGTGGGGTGGGAGCCAGTACGCGTGGTCGTCGCCGACGATCCTCGGGCTGTTCGCGGCCTCGGCCATCCTCACGGTGCTGCTGGTGCGACAGGAGCTCCGCGTGCCGGAGCCGATCCTGCCGCCGCGGCTCTTCCGCAGCGACGTCTTCCGCGTCAGCGCCGCCGTGACGTTCCTGGTCGGGGCGGGCCTGTTCGGGGCCATCGTCTTCCTGCCCATCTTCCTGCAGGTGGTGCTCGGAGTGAGCGCCACCCGCTCGGGCCTCTCGCTCGTGCCCCTGATGTTCGGGATCATCATCACGTCCGTCTTCACGGGCCGGATCGTCTCCCGCACGGGCCGCTACCGGCGGTTCCCCATCGCGGGCACGGCCTTGCTCACGGTCGGCTTCGTGCTGCTCTCCACGATGGGACGGGGAACGACGCTGGCCACCGCCTCGCTGTGGATGGTCTTGGTCGGCATGGGGATCGGGATGCTCATGCAGATCCTGGTCATCGCCGTCCAGAACGACGTCGACGCGCGTGATCTCGGGTCGGCCACCTCGTCGGTGTCGTTCTTCCGCTCGCTCGGCGGTGCCCTCGGGACCGCCCTGTTCGGCGCCGTCCTCACCAACCGGCTGAGCGTGGCCGTGCGCCACGACGTCCCGGCCGCCGCCCTGGGCCACCTGAACCTGGGGGCGCTGCGGAACAGCCCGACAGCGATCCGCCACCTGCCCCCGGTCGCGCGCAACGGCGTCGTCCAGTCGTTCGCCGACGCACTCCACGTGGTGTTCGTGACCGCCGTGCCGTTCGCGGTGGCGGCGTTCGTGATCACGCTCTTCCTGAAGGAGCGGCCGCTGCGGGAGTCGCGCCACGTCGGAGGCGCCGTGGCCAGCGCACCGGGGGCGCCGCTGGGCGAGGGCGGGCTCAGCGAAGGGTGAGACGCTCGCCCGCACGGAGGATCCGCACGGGCTGACCGAGGCGGCGCGCCTCGGCCGCGAAGGGCTCCGGCGAAGCGGTGTTGAAGGCGAACATCTCGTAGTGGCACGGGACCGCCAGGCCGGCCCCGATGACGCGGGCGAGGCGCGCCGCCTCCGGCCCGTCGAGGTTGCCGGCCACGCCGCGGGCCGGGTCCGCGCCGTTGATGGGCAGCACGGCCACGTCGACGCCGAAGCCGGCCAGCCGCTCGGCCTGTCCCCCGTAGCGGACCGTGTCGCCCGGGTGGTAGAGGCTCCGTCCTCCGAGGCGGACGACGTAGCCGAGGAAGCGGCAGCGCCCGGCGTCGTCGCGCTCCACCGTCTCGTGCGCCGACGGAAGAGCCGTGACCGAGATCCCGGCGACATCGACGTCCTCGCCGTCGTCGAGCCCGATCGGGCGGTCGCGTGGCACGCCCGCCCGTTCGGCGGCCGGCTCGCGCTCGGCCTCCGGCACGACCAGCGCGGCATCCGGGTTCGCGTCCAGCAACGGGCCGAGCGTGCCCGGGTCGAGATGATCGGTATGCCCGTGGCTGGCCGTGATGAGGTCGATGCCGGTGAGACGGCCCGGGTCGACCACGCGGGCGGTCATGCGCACGTGCGGCGCTCGGTCCCGGCGTACTTCGCGGTCAGCGTGTCCGAGAGGTACGGGTCGAGTAGCACGCGGCGGCCGGCCGCGGCCAGCAGGAAGCCGCTCTGGCCGAGCCACCACAGGTGCCACGCGCCGGCATCGCCCTCGGCCTCGGCGACGTCGGCCAGGAAGGCGTCGTCGCGGAGGGCGGGCTCGATCACACGCCGAGCTCCTCGCGCAGGACGGCCACGCCCTGGCACAGGCTGTGCAGCTTGGCCCGCGCCGCCCAGCGCGCCGTCTGGCTCAGGCCGCAATCCGGCGCGACCGCAAGGCGTTCGGGCGGGGCGTACTGCAGGAACAGCCGCACGCGCTCGGCCACGTCGTCGGGCGTCTCGATGTAGTAGCTCTTCACGTCGATGATGCCGACGGCCACGTCGTGGCGCGCCTCGACGACCTCCACGATGCTCGATCTCGGCGAACTCGCGGCTGGCCATCTCGAGGTGGATCTCATCGACGTTCAGGTCGAGGAACGCCGGGAACATCGGCGCGTACCGGCGCGGCCCGACCGGATGCCCGTGGTAGTTGCCGAAGCACAGGTGCGTGGAGAGCCGGCAGCGGCCGACGACCGGCTCGACGGTGCGGTTGAAGATATCCACGAAGCGGGCCGGGTCCTCGCGGTAGGCGTAGCAGCTCATCGAGGGCTCGTCGACGGTGATCTCGCCGCAGCCCGCGGCGACCAGCGCCTCGAGCTCGGCGCGCACGATCGGGAGCAGGGCCTCGGTCAGGGCCCAGCGGTCGGGATAGTCCCCGCCGGGGACGAGCCGCCCGCTGAGCGTGTAGGGCCCGGGGACGCTGCGCCTTGAGCGTCGGTCCCGCCGGGGCGAGCCGGACGCAGGCGGCGCCACTCCTCCACGACGCCCAGGCCCCGCGGCGCGCGCAGCTCGCCCACGATCGGGTGGCGCCCGCGCTGGTCGTGGGCCGGCGGGCCGAAGCGCCGCGGTACCGCCGGCTCGGGGATGATGCCCTCGAGGTAGCCGTAGAACGAGAGGTTGAAGTCGAGGCGCGTCTGCTCGCCGTCGGTGATCACGTCGAGCCCGGCGGCGACCTGGTCGTGCACGGCGCAGATCACCGCGTCCTCCTGCAGCTCGGCGACGTCGGCGGTCCCGAAGTCATCCAGGTGCGCGCCGGCGTACTCGAGCCAGCCCGGAAAGCGGATAGCTGCCGATCACCGTCGTGCGCAGGGGCCAGGGCTGCATCGGCCGAGTATGCGGCAGGCGCCCGTGACGGCATGGCGGTTACGCTTGGCGGCGTTGCCCGGCCGACGCCCGAGGAGCCTCATGGACGCCCCGATCACGATCGAGACCCTGACCGAGCGCGACGTGGCCAAGACCATCGACCACTCGCTGCTGCGGCCCGAGCTCGACCTCGAGTTCGTGCGGGCGGGGTGTGAGCTGAGCCGCCGCTACGACGTGGCCTCGGCCTGCGTCCGGCCGGCAGACGTGGCCCTCGCGGCCGGGATCCTCGAGGGGTCGGAGGTCCTCGTGAGCACGGTGGTGGGCTTCCCGCACGGGTCGTCGACCACCGCCACCAAGGTCTTCGAGGCCGAGCGCGCGCTCGCCGACGGCGCGCACGAGTTCGACATGGTCCTGAATATCGGGCGCCTGCGCTCGGGCGCGGACGACGAGGTCGAGGCGGACATCCGGGCCGTCGTGGAGGCGGTCGGCGGACGCTGCGTCAAGGTGATCCTCGAGAACGCCTACCTCGACGACGAGCAGAAGGCCTGCGGCTGCCGGCTGGCCGAGGCCGCCGGCGCCCGCTTCGTCAAGACCTCGACGGGCTTCGCCCCCAGCGGGGCGACCCTCGACGACCTGCGCCTCATGCGCGCCTCGGTCTCCCCTTCGATCGAGATCAAGGCCGCCGGGGGCGTGCGCACCCTCGACGCGCTGCTCGAGGTCATGAACGTGGGCGTGACCCGCATCGGGGCCACGGCCACGGAGACGATCATCCAGGACTTCCGGGCGCGGAAAGCGGCGCTGGCTGCGGCGTAGCCGCGCGCTCGCCCGCCGCCTCGGGGAGCAGGAGCACGGCGCCGATCAGGAAGCAGAGACCGCCGAACGCCGTGAAGCCGTTGGCCCAGGCGAGATCGAGGACGCTCCCGGTCGAGGGCACGACGAACCCGGCGACGGCCGAGATGCCGAAGGCCACACAGCCCAGGAGGTTGACCGCCGCGATCCACCACTCGAGGGTGCGCCGCCGGCAGAGCGGGCTCCCGCACACCTCGACGTAGGCGAGGTAGCCCGACACCAGGAAGCAGATCGAGCCGAGCGCGTCCGGCGTCCACACGAGCCGGTTGTAATGGGTGTCGTCGATACCGGTCTGGAGCGCGCGGAAGGTGTCCACGTTGAAGAGCAACGTGCCCACGAACTGGACGACGGCGCTCCACCAGTCGATGCGGTGCGGCTCGAAGGCCAGCCAGTGGAACCGCCGTCCCCCTCCGCCGCCCGGCTCCCGGTCGGCGTTGAAGACCTCCAGGCACTGCAGCGCGGCGGCCGAGGTGAAGAAGATGGAGCCGACGAAGAACACGGCCCCGTCCACGGCCGAGCCGACCAGCTCCACGAACCCCGGGAACGGCCCGACGAGGAAGCACGCCGAGCCCACCGCGAAGAGCACGCCGACCCACCACGACGCCCGACGCGGCGCCCACCAGACGCCTTCCTGACGTCGTGACGCGCGCGAGAGCCGCGACGCGTGCTTACGGTGCGCGCGCGACGACCAGACGCTCGTCCCGCCATCGGGGCGGCGGAACGTCACGTGCGTCGTGAACGGCCCAGCCGACCGGTGCGAGAGGCGGGTCCAGCCCGCCGGGGTCTCGGGATAGGCCGTCGGAGCCACGCCCGCGGCCTTACGCGGCCTCGGCCCCCCACAGGGCCGCGCCGATCGCCCCGGCCACGGGGCCGAGCGCGGCGGGCAGGATGGCGATGCGGTCGAGCGGCGTGACGAAGACCCGTCGGCGCACCTCGGCGCGCAGGGGATCGAGCAGCATGTCGCCCGCCCCCGCCACGCCGCCGCCCACGACCACCCGCTCGGGGCTGAGGACGACGATGACGTTGGCCACGGCGATCCCCAGGTAGCGGCCGACCTGCTCGAGCGCCTGTAGCGCCACCTCGTCGCCGCCCCTGGCGGCGGCCACCACCTCGTCGGCGGACGACCGCCCGCCGGCGCGCGCCAGGGCGGCGGCGTTGGCCAGTGGCTCGACGCAGCCGCGGTTGCCGCACGTGCACGGCGGCCCGTCCGGGATGACCGTCTGGTGCCCGATCTCCCCCGCCGTGCCGTCGAGGCCGCTGTGCAGCCGGCCGTCGACGATGATGCCGCCGCCCACGCCGGTGCCGAGTGCGAGCCCGACCATGTTCGAGCAGCCGCGGCCCGCGCCCACCCGGTGCTCGGCCAGGGTGAAGGCCCGCACGTCGTTGATGAGCGCCGCGGGCGCACCGGCCGCCGCGGCCACGGGCCCCGCGACCCGGACCCCGGACCAGTCGCCGGCCAGGTTGGGCAGGAAGCGAGCCGTGCCTCGCGCCGCGTCGTACAGGCCCGGCAGACCGACACCCACCGTGTCCACGCCCGCCGCCTCCTGGGCCACGTGGCGAGCCAGCCTCGCCAGGCGGTCCATCACGGCCTCGGGCCCCTCGTCGCCCGCCGTGGCGCTCGATCCCGCGCCGGTGAGCTTGCCCTCCTCGTCCACCACCGCCCACTTGATGTTGGTGCCCCCGACATCGAGTCCGAGGTGCCGGCTCACGAGGCCGTCCAGCCGGCGTCGACGGTCATGGCCAGGCCGGTCACGTGGCGCGAGCCGTCGCCGGCCAGGAAGAGCGCCGCCTGGGCCACATCCTCGGGGGCGAGGAAGTCGCCGGCGAGCGGCTGCAGCTCGGGCAGCCGGCGGCGGATGGCGGGATCCTCCTGGGCGCGCCGGCTCATCGGCGTGGCCACCAGGCCGGGGCAGATGGCGTTGACGCGGATGTGCTCGGACGCGTAGGTGACGGCCATGGCCCGCGTGAGGGAGACGATGCCCCCCTTGCTCGCCGCGTATGCGTGCGTGGCGAAGTCGTCGTCGCCGCCGACCAGGGCGAGGACCGACGAGAGATTGATGATCGAGCCGCCCCCGGCCGCCCGGAGCGACGGGATGGCCTCGCGGCAGACGAGGAACACACTCTTGAGATTCGTCGCCAGGACCGTGTCCCATCCTTCCTCGGTGCACCGGTCGACGGGGCCGTCACCCAGACGGCGGCCGCTGATGCCCGCGCCGTTGAAGACGATGTCCAGCCGGCCGAGCGCGTCGACGGCCCCGGCCATCGCGCCCTTGGCCTCCTCGGCCACGGTCAGGTCGCAGGCAAACGTGGGGAACCCGCCGGGGGACGCCGCCTCGCGGTCGAGCACCGCCACCTTCGCCCCGGCGCCGGCCAGCGCGAGGGCCACGGCGCCGCCGATCCCGCCGGCCCCGCCGGTGACGACGGCCCCGCGTCCGTCGAGGCCGGTCACGCGGCTCTGAGCACGGCCCGCGCCGTGACGGAATCGGTGACCAGGACGTCGATCACCCCGGTGCGGAGGGCTCCGAGTACGGCGTGGCCCTTGTCGCGGCCGCCGGCCACGGCCAGCACCCGGCAGCGCCGCAGCTGGGCGACAGACGCGGCCACGGCGCGGGCCGCCAGCTCGCTCTCCACGAACCGCCCCTGGGCGTCGAAGACGTGAACGACCAGGTCGCCCACCGCGCCCGCACGCCGCAGAGTCCGCAGCTCGGCGGCCGGGATGGACCGCGACCGCAGCAGCGACGAGCGCCCGTCTCCGGCCAGGGAGCCGATCCCGACCAGGGCCAGGTCCAGCCGGGAGAGCAGACGCAGGCCAGGCCGTACCGCCTCGTTGGCCAGAAGCTCGTCCCGGGCCGGGCCACCGGCCGTCACGGCGGGTGCGGGAAGCGGGTGCGCCCGGCCGCCGAGGCGCTCGGCCAGCCGCCAGGCCACCTCGGCGGGGCCGTCCCCGGCCGCCAGGCCCGCGAGGGCGCCCCCGAGCTGGACCACCTCGGCGCCCGTCGGATCGGCGGGCGGGACGGCGTCGACCACGGCCCGCAGGGTCGAGCCCCAGGCCGTTCCCACCACCGCCCCGGTGGGGACGAGCGCGCGCACCCAGGCACCGCCGGCCGAGGCCAGGTCGTCGCCGGAGCGGACGACCACGGCCGGCTCGAGCCCGAAGGCTTGCTCCAGGCGCAAGGCGAGGGCATCATCGACCGGGACCTCGTCGCGAACCTCGATGCGCACCAGCCCGTCCTCGCGCGCCTGCTCGAGCATCCGCGCCACCTTGAAGCGAGAAACGCCCAGCCGCCCGGCGATCTGCTGCTTGGACAGCCCACGGAGATAGAAGAGCCGCGCCGCATGAGCTCGGGTCGCCGTCTCGCTCATCTGAGTACCATATTGCACATATGAGCGACCTCGCCATCGTCCTTGGAGGCATGGCGGCGTGAGTGCCGTCGAGCGCCTGCGCACGTCGGAGCCCGTCGAGCGCATCCGGCGCGAGCGGCTGGTCGCGGTCCTGCGCCGCATCCCGCCGCACCGGCTCGAGACCGTGGTCGACGCCCTGGTGGCCGGCGGCGTCCGCATCGTGGAGGTCACGCTCGAGTCGGACGACGCGGCGGACAGCATCGCCCGCCTCGGCCGCAGCCTGGGTACCCACGTCCTGGTCGGCGCCGGCACGGTCCGGACGCCCGACGACGTCGAGCTGGCCCACGACGCGGGCGCCGCCTTCTGCGTGTCCCCGACAGGGCGCGGCGACGTCATCCAGCGCAGCCTCGAGCTGGCCCTGCCGGTCGTCCCCGGCGCCCTGACGCCGACCGAGATCGAGACGGCATGGGCCTTCGGGGCCTCGCTGGTCAAGCTCTTTCCCGGCGCCCTCGGCGGACCGGCCTACGTCCGCGACGTGCACGCGCCGCTGCCCGACGTCCCCCTGGTCGTGACCGGCGGCGTGACGGCCCAGACCGCGCCCGAGCTCCTGCGCGCCGGCGCGGTCGCGGTGGCCGCCGGCTCGTCACTCGTCCCGGCGGCGGCACTGGAGCGGCGCGACCTCGCCGGGCTGACCACGGGCGCGCGCGAGCTCGTGGCCGCCGTCGCGGCGGCCTGACGCCTATCATGCTCCCGTCCATGGCCGCCTTCTGCACCTGCACCCGTGTCCGAGCACGTCGCGCGTCGCGCGCACGCTGCTCGGCGTGCGCCCGGTAGACACCTCCTCGCCCGGCGATTCGTCGCCGACCTGGTCGAGGACGCCGCAGTCGAGCCGGGGGAGCTCGTGCTGGACCTCGGCGCCGGCACGGGCCACATCACCGCGCACCTGCGGCACCGCGGCGCCCGCGTGCGCGCGGTCGAGCTCGACCCGCAGTTCGCAGCCGCACTGCGGCGGCGGTTCGCGGGGGACGCGAGCGTCTCCGTCGTCGAGGCCGACGCCCGCGGTGTGGAGCTCCCCCGCGTGCCCTTCCGGGTCGTGGCCAACCTGCCCTTCGCCGGCTCGGGGGCCATCCTCGACCGGCTCCTCGAGCCGCGCGGAGCGCTTCGCCGGGCCGATCTCATCGTCGAGTGGGGCGCGGCGCGCAAGCGCTGCGAGGTGTGGCCGGCCACCGCGCGGGGCGTGATCGCCGGGGCGTTCTTCCACCTGCATGTCGAGCGCCGCCTGCCGGCGGCATGCTTCGAGCCTCGGCCGTCGGTCGACGCCGCGGTGCTCGTCGCCACCCGGCGGCCGCGGCCGCGCGTGCCGGGTGAGGAGGCCCTGGCCTTCGAGCGCTTCGTCCGCGGCGGTTTCTCCGCCCCGCGCCTGCGGGACGCCCTCGACGGCTCGGTCTCCCCGCGCCGCCTTCGCCGCCTCGCCGACCAGCTGGCCTTCGCCCGCGATGCCGCCCCTCGGAGCCTGGACGCAGGCCAGTGGGCGGCGCTGTTCCACGAGCTGCGGCCCGGGCGGGAGTAGAGTCCGCGCCGTGGCCCCGCGCCCGGCCCGGACCACGGTTGGTCGAACGCCCTCCCGCACAAGCACTGGTGGCGCGAGTACCTGCGCGATCGAGGAGGCACCTCGTTCTGGCACGAGACGTACTTCCGGCGCGGCGGGTTCGAGTCCGTCTACGTCGACGTCGACCGGCCGCTCGGGCTCACTGCCTTCGCCCCGACGCAGCCGGCCGAGGGGCGGATGCTCGCCGCCCGGGCCCGGGCGGGCCGCTAGGGTCAGACCGGGGTGCGGCGCTCGAGGACGTGTGCCGCGACTCCGGGCCGCCGAGACCCGACTTGCAATCGGCAAAGGTCGCTCGCCAGAATCACACGGACTGAGGCCGAAACGGCCTCTGCGCCGGGAGGACGATGAGCGGCAATCCATCTGGGCCTGTCCCGCAGGCCGGAAGCGAGAGGACAGGGGACACGCGGACAGGGATCGCGCCGTCGCGCGACCTCGAGGCCGACGACCTCGTGGCGCGCGCATTCGCGATCCTGGCCGAGGAAGAAGAGCGCTGGCGTTCCGCCCGGCCGGTGGCCCTCCGGCCGGGGAGCTCGTCGTGAAGTGCACCTCGTGCGGCTTCGAGAACGGGCCGTCCGCCCGATTCTGCGGAGGGTGCGGCAGGGCGCTCGACGACGCGGCCTCGACGCGGCCCTCGGCGGAGCGGCGGCAGCTGACCGTTCTCATGTGCGACCTGGTCGGCTCCACCGAGCTCTCGCAGTCGCTCGACCCGGAAGACCTCCGGAACCTGCTTGCCGACTACCAGCGCGTCTGCTTCGAGGTGGCGGAGCACCACGAGGGTCACATCGCCCAGTACCTCGGCGACGGCGTCCTGATCTACTTCGGGTTCCCACATGCCCACGAGGACGACGCGCGGCGAGCGGTTCGCTGTGGGCTCGACATCCTGAGCCGGATGCGCGAGCTGGACTCGGGCCAGCCGCTCGAGGCGCGTATCGGCGCTCACACCGGTCGGGTCGTCATCGGAGACGTCGGCCACGAGTATCTGGCCCACGGCGACACGCCGAACATCGCCGCGCGCGTGCAGTCGGCAGCCGAGACGGGCACGCTCGTCGTCAGCGACGCGGTCTGGGGCATCGTGCAGGGGTATTTCCGGGGCGAATCGATGGGAGCCCACCAGCTCAAGGGCCTCGCGAAGCCGATGCCGCTCTGGCGCGTCACGGAACCCAGCGGAGCCGAGTCGCGCCTCGAGGCCAGCGGCACCCTGACCGAGTACGTCGGCCGCGAGCGCGAACGTCTCGCGCTCCGGAGCCACTGGGAGGCGGTCAAGTCAGGCGAGGCGCGCTTCGTGACCGTGCGAGGTGATGCGGGGATCGGGAAGTCGCGGCTCGTCCACGAGTTCCGGCAGCACCTGGCCGACTCCGGCGTCGATCAGCTCGATGTTCGGTTCACGCCCTACTCCCAGAACAGCCCCTTCCTTCCCGTAAGCGAGCTGATCGAGCGCCGCCTGGGTCTCGACCGCTCGCTGTCGCCGCAGGTTCTCCTCGACCGCATCGACGAGCGGCTCCTCGACCTCGAGATCACCGCCCCCGACGCGGCGCCTCTCTATGCCGGCCTGCTCATGATTCCCACCGGCGACCGCTATCCGCCACTCGACATCTCTCCCGCGAGGCGCCGCCTGCGGACGCTCGAGGTCCTGGTTGCGGTCGTCAAGGCGCTGGCGTCGCGCCGCCCGACCATCCTCGTGGCCGAGGATCTCCACTGGGCGGATCCCTCGACGCTCGAGTTGCTGCAGCTCATCGTGTCCTCGGCGCCCAGGCTGCCGCTGCTGGCCCTCTTCACCACCCGGCCTGACTTCGAGGTCCCCTGGGCAGGGTTCCGCGCGACGGCGGTCGTAGAGGTGTCGCGGCTCGACGATGCGGACGTCGAGTCCGTGGCGCGGGCCGTCGCCAACGGGAAGACGATCCCCAGCGAGGTGATGCGCCTGATCGCGGAGCGGTGCGACGGCGTGCCGCTCTTCGTCGAGGAGGTCGCGCGTGCCGTGATCGAGTCCGGGGTGCTCGAGGAGCACGAGCTCTCGTGGGAGCTCACCGGTCCACTGCCGGCCGGCCTCATTCCCGCGACGGTCGACGCGTCCCTGATGGCGCGCATCGATCATCTCGATGACGCGCGCGGCACGGCTCAGCTTGCCGCCACCATCGGCCGCGAGTTCTCGTGGGGGCTGCTGCGTGCGGTGAGCGACCGGAGCGAGGAAGCGCTCAGCGACGACCTGCAGCGCCTCGTCGCGGCGGACCTCGCCTGGCAGACGTCCGGCGGGACGAGGGAGACCTACGAGTTCAAGCATGCCCTCGTGCAGGAGGCGGCCTACGAGTCGCTCCTGCGCGCGGACCGCCAGCTCTTTCACGCGCGCATCGCCACCGTCCTCCAGACCGACCTCGCCCCCGAGGTCGAGCTCCATCCCGAGTTGGTCGCACGTCATCTCTCCGGGGCAGGCCGATACGACGAGGCCGCCGACTACTGGTCGGCCGCCGGCCAGAATGCGCTCGCGCGGATGGCGATTCCGGAGGCACACGGGCACTTCACGCGCGCACTCGACGGGCTGAGCAGGCTGCCGGAGACTCCGGAGACCCTCGGTAGGGAGCTCGACCTGCAGATCGCGATCGCGCCGACGCTGATGACCGTGCACGGTTGGGCCTCCCCGACTGTCGCGGAGGCATGCGAGCGGGCGCGCGAGCTCTCCACCCGGCTCGAGCGCCCCGACCTGCTCTATCCGGCCGTCTGGGGGCTGTGGACGAACCTCTTCGTCGGCGGTCAGCTCGACCGCGCGCTGGTGACGGCGAACGAGGCGCTGGCCATGGCCGTCGCCAGCGGCATGCCGATGCTCGAGGTCACCGGTCGACACGCCGTGGCCTACACGCAGTACTACCGCGGTGAGTGGGCACGACGCCATTCCGCACGCGGAGGCGGGGATCGCGCTCTACTCGCCCGAGCAGGAGCGCGTGCTGACCTCGACGTTCCAGCTCAGCTCGACCGTGAACCTCGTCGCGGCCCTGGCCAGCTCCTATGGATGATGGGCCACCAGGACCGCGCGCTGCAGGAGCTCGACCGCATGATCGAGATCGCGCGCGACGTGAACCACCCGTCCGCCTTGAGCAATGCGCTCGGCGTGGCGTGCTACATGCTCACGTTCCACCACGACTTCCCGCTCATGTTCGAGTACGCGGACGAGGTCAAGAGCTTCGCCCGCGAGGAGGGATGGGAGCTCTGGTACGCCGTCGGTGTCATGAGCAGCGGCTGGTCGCGGCTGCACATGGGCGATCGGGCTGACGGTCTTCGGGAGCTGTTCGAGGGGGTCACGCTCTTCCGCGCCACGCGATCCGACCTCATGGGGCCGACCGTCGGGGTGATCCACGGAGAGGGCCTCCGCGCGGCCGGCCGGCGGGAGGAGGCACTGGAGATGCTCGCCATTGCGGCGGAGACGGCTCAGCGCGGCCACGTCGGCGTGCTCCTGCCCGACGTGTACCGGCTCATGGGTGAGATCCATCTCGACCTCGGACAGCTCGACGACGCCGAAGGCGCGTTTCAGAGGGCGCTGGACACGGCGGCGGCGCAGAAGGCGCTCTCGCTCGAGCTTCGCGCGGCCCTCTCCTATCACGAGGTGCTCGAGCGGACCGGCCGGCGCGACGAGAGTCTCGCTCTCGTGCAGCGATGCTACGAACAGTTCAGCGACAGCTTCTCGCAGCCGGATCTCGTCCGCGCACGCACGATGCTCGAGGAGGCCGGCGAGCGGGAACCGGCTGCCGGGTAGCATGCCGGCCCTTCCGTCTCGAGAGGCGCTGCCGTTCGACGCTGTTGCCGGCAGAGACGGTTGCCGGCCGGCCGCTGGATGTGGCGCTCGTGGTCCAGCCGCCTCATCCGAGCAACCAGATGCACATCGAGCGGGCCTCGAACGGCCGGGAGCAGTCGCCGATCAGCGCATCGAGGAGCGGGAGCGACGGCGCAATCGGTGCCCAGCGGTTCCTCGCCCGGCTGCCTGCGGTGAAGCCGGGCGAGACGGTCGAGTACACGCCCGTGCTCACGCGCTCGGGGCTCGTGATCGAGCGGCTGCCGGCTCGCGCCACTCGCGGCCTGGCCGAGGTCGTGGCGCCGATCGAGGCGGGGCCCGAGCCTTCGCCCGCGGTCGCGATGCCTCGCTACGAGTGGGCATCCGAGTTCCTCGGCGCGTTCACCGTCCAGCTCGCCAAGCCTCCGGAGTCGTTCGGTCCGGTGTCGGACGGCCTGCACATCACGTTCTACGTCGCGTCCGGCGAGATCCATGGCCCCCGGGTCAACGCCCGGATCCGAGGCGAAGGCGGCGACTGGATGCTCGTCCGCCAGGACGGCGTCGGCGTGGCCGACGTGCGCATCACGTACGAGACCGACGACGGCGCGCTTCTCCTCTCGCGCTACTACGGCATCTTCGACCTGGGACCGGGCGGCTACGAGCGCGCACTGCGCAACGAGTACGACCCGGTGCCGCCGCTCGTCCTCGCGCCGCAGTTCGTCACGTCCCACCCCAACTGGCTCTGGCTCAACCGGCTGCAATGCCTCGCGGTGGGCCGGGTGACGATGGCCGACCTGCTCGTCCGGTTCGACCTCTACGCGATTCGGGCGGGGCAGCCGTTGCCCTCGTCGGGGCTCCCACGGAGTGGCCGGCGAATCACTGACGAGGTGACGTCCACTAGCGCTCGACGCACTCAGACAGGAGCTGCGATATGGCGTACGACTACTCGCCGATAACTTGGACCGACGAGCAATGGGCTCGCGTCACGGACACCATCCAGCAGGAAGCGAACCGTGCTCGCGTGGCGGCGACCTTCCTGCCGCTCTACGGGCCGCTGCCGCCGGACACCGACTACGTGGCGAAGGACGAGATCATCCTCTGCAGCCGGGACCTCCAGAACGACTGTCCATCGACGACACGCAAACCGTTCCGGTTCCGACGCTGCAGGTGAAGGTGTACGTGCGCGGTGCGCAGATGGCGGACCCGGAGCTGACGAGCGCGCTGCAGCTGTTCCGCCGCGCTGCCAACGTGCTGGCGCGGCTCGAGGACGCGCTGATATTCCGGGGACAGCCCGGCCCAGGCGCCGGACCAGCCGGTGCGCCCGAACCCGCTGTCTGGGAGGTCCTCGGCGGTGCCGCATCGGGCGGGTTGCTGGACGCCGCGACGTACGTCGCGTCTCCGCCAAGCGTGACGGCAACGCGCTGGTCGAACGAGTGTCCGAATCGATCGGCGCACTCGAGGCGGCGGGCCATTTCGGTCCCTTCGCCGTCGCGCTCGGACAGAAGTACTTCGACGCGGTCCAAAAGCCGAACAGAGACTCCCTCGTGTTGCCGCAGGACCGCATCATTCCGTTCCTCGGCGGCGGGTCGTTGGTCCGGTCATCGCTGCTCGGCGATGACCGCGGGGTCGTCGTCGCGCTCGGTGGCTCGCCCGTCGAGCTCGTGGTCGCCACCGATATGTCGCTCAACTTCCTGCAGGTGACGACGGACCCGATGTTCGTCTTCCGGGTGTTCGAGAAGATCGTGCTTCGGATCAAGGAGCCGGACGCGATCGTCGCCGGCCAGTCGAGAACGCCGCGTGAGCGCCAGGGTCATCGTCCTCGGTGGCGGCGTCGCGGGCATGAGCGCCGCCCACGAGCTGATCGAGCGCGGCTTCGAGGTCGTCGTCCTCGAGCGTCGCGACATCGCCGGCGGCAAGGCCCGCAGCATCCCGGTGGCCGACGACGGAGCCGGCACCAGCGGACACGTCCTCGTGGACGCCGGCGTGGCATCGATCGAGCATCACCTGCCGGGCGAGCACGGGTTCCGGTTCTTCCCCGGCTTCTACAAGCACGTGGTCGACACGATGCGGCGCATCCCGTCGTTCGACGGCCGCCAGGTGGCCGACCATCTCGTGCCGACGACCCGCGTCGGCATCACGCAGTACGAGAAGCCGACGTTCGTCATCCCGCGCCCTGTTCCCGCGCACGCCGAGCGATGCCGGCACGGTGCTGCGCGACATCCTGCTCGCGTTCGGCCCGATCACGGACCTCACGCCCGACGATCTCGCCTTCTTCGGCGCACGCATCTGGCAGATCCTCACCTCCTGCGAGGAGCGGCGGATCGGAGAGTACGAACGGATGGAGCTGGTGGGACTTCGTCGGCGCCGAGCAGCGGTCGCGCGTCGTACCAGAAGTTCCTGGCAGCCGGCATCACGCGCTCGCTCGTGGCGGCCAAGGCCGGAAAGGCCAGCACCCGGACCATCGGCGACATCTTCGTGCAGCTGATGATCACGATCATCAATCCGACCGCCGGCTCGACCGACCGCGTCCTCGATGGGCCGACGAACCTCGTCTGGATCGACCCCTGGCTGTCGCTTCTCGAGTCGAGCGGCGTGCGAGTATCGATTCAACTGCGGAGGTCGAGGAGATCCTCTGCGAGGGTGGCCGTGTCACCGGCGTCGCCGTCCGGGAGAACGGGGTCCGCAGCGGTCGTCACCGGCGACTACTACGTGTCGGCCGTGCCGCTCGAGCGCATGGCCACTCTCCTGAACGACGGCCTGCTCGCGGCTGACCCGGCGCTGGCCAATCTGCGCACGCTCGCGCCGAACGTCGATTGGATGAACGGCGTCCAGTACTACCTGCGCCGCGACGTGCCCGACCACGCACGGCCACGTGATCCACATCGACACCGAATGGGCGCTGACGAGCATCTCGCAGCTCCAGTTCTGGCGAGCCTGGCGCCGGAGCGGTTCGGTGACAGCGACGTCCGCGGCGTCCTCTCGGTCGACGTCTCGGACTGGACCGCTCCGGGCTCCGACGGCCGGACCGCGAGGCAGTGCTCGCGCGAGGAGGTCGTGCGCGAGACCTGGCGCCAGCTCAAGCGCTCGATCAACGTCGACGCAGGAGCTGCTGCGCGACGAGGACCTGCACTCGTGGTTCCTCGATGCGGACATCGACAGCGACCCGCTCATCCGGGATATCTGGCGAACGCCGAGCCGCTGCTGGTGAACCTGGTCGGGACCTGGCCGCTGCGGCCGGACGCGGCGACGGCGATCCCGAACCTGTTCCTCGCCTCGGACTACGTGCAGACGTACACCGATCTCGCGACGATGGAGGGCGCGAACGAAGCCGCGCGCCGCGCCGTGAACGGCCTGCTCGACGCCGCCGGATTCGACGGCCCGCGCTGCGAGCCTCTGGCCGCTGCAGGAGCCCGAGGTCCTCGCGCCGTGGAGGCTGCACGACGCCGCGCGATACGAGCGCGGCCTGCCCGTGGGACGATTCCTCGACCCAGGTGGTGGCGCACGTGCTCCGCGGCGCGTCGCCGCTGCTCGACCAGGTGCGCGCCGCTGCTCGCCGCTGGTCGAGCACTTCGCACGCCGGGCCGATGCGCTCGACGCGCGACGGGCGATCGACGTCCGCACGGGCTCGTGCCGATCCGCCGTGGCGCCGACGACGTGCCGACGCGTCGACGGCTGCGGTCGCCGACGGGCCGGCGCGGCGTGTCGTCGGACCGGCGGCTTCGTCGAGCGCCTGGACTGGTATCGCGAGCTGCTCGACCGACACGCTCGACTCCGCCGTGCCGGCCGGGGAGCCGCAGAAGCACCTGTACGCGCTCGTGCGGACTTCGTCGACCGGGCCGGGCAAGGGACTGAGGCCCGCGCTCTGCCTGGCCACGGCGCGCGCCCTGGGCGGCCGTCGCGAGGACGCGTTCCCGGCTGCAGCGGGCATCGAGATGCTGCACAACGCCTTTCTCGTCCACGACGACATCGAGGACGGCAGCGACTCTCGCCGCGGGGCTCCCACGATGCACCGCCGGGCCGGAGTCCCGATCGCCGATCAACGCGGGCGACGCCATGAATGCGCTCGCGATGCGGCTCCTGCGCAGGAGCGGCGAGCGGCTCGGGCCCGCTGGCGCGCTTCGGATCCTCGACGAGGTCGACCACATGCTGGTCGAGACGCTCGAGGGCCAGGCGATCGAGCTCGGCTGGATGCGCGACAACGATCTGGCGCTCGTCGTCGACGACTACCTGCGCCTCGTGCTCAAGAAGACCGCCTGGTACAGCTTCATCCACCCGCTGCGGATCGGCGCGATCGTCGCCGACGAGAACGACGACGAATCTCGATCGCTTCGATCGGTTCGGCTACCTGCTGGGCCTCGCCTTCCAGATCACCGACGACGTGCTCAACCTCAGGGGCAGCGCGGCGCGGTACGGCAAGGAGATCGACGGCGACCTCTGGGAGGGCAAGCGGACGATGATGCATCGCCCACGCGCTCGCTCACGCCGACAGGACGGATCGCGCCTGGATGGGCGACTTCCTGGCGCGGTCTCGAGATCGACGACTCCCGCGTGAGGTGTTCGGCTCCACGACATCCTCGAGCGCGGCGGCAGCATCGAGTGGGCACGACAATCGGCGGCGTCGTTCGCCGAAGCGGCGGCCCGGGAGCTCGACGACGTCGCGTTCGCCGGTGTTCCGCCAGGCCCGGACCTCGACTGGTTGCGCTCGTGCATTCCCTTCCTGGTGAGCCGGGAAGGGTGAGCGTCAGACGGGAGGGCGTCCGTTGCTCGTGAGCTCGACGTCGAACACGTAGCGCTCGCCGGAGTAGCGGCTCTCGGTCACCTCGAGCGGCCGCCCCTGGTCGTCCGTGACCGTGCGCTCCTCGACCAGCAGGGGCGAGCGCGGCGCGACGTCGAGCAGGTCGGCCTCGTCCGCCGTCGCCAGGCGCGCCGTCACCGCGCCGCGGGCCACCGCGGGGCGCCGGCCGATGGCCGTGAGCGCGGCGTGCAGGGAGACGGTGGCGAGGTCCTGGTCGAGCACGCCTGCGCACGACGGCGGGAGGGCGACGCGCTCGATGGCCATCGGCACGCCGTCGGCCAGCCGCACGCGGTGGATGCGGACCACGAGCTCGCCAGGAGCCAGCTCGAGCCCCGCCACCTCGGCCCGCGACGGCTCGGCCCGTCCGGCCTCCAGCAGCCGTGAGCTGGGCGTGGCCCCGCGCGAGCGCATCTCGTCGCTGAAGCTCAGGAAGCGGTCCATCGGCCGGTGGTGCCGGTGCCGCTCGGCCACGAACGTCCCATGCCCGGGCTTGCGGTACAGCAGGCCCTCGACGGCGAGCTGCTGGACGGCCTGGCGGGCCGTCATCCGGCTGACCCCGAACCGGGCGCAGAGCTCGGCGTCGGATGGCAGTGGATCGCCGGGCGCCGCGTGCGCAACCTGCTCCCGCAGGGCGAGCTCGATCTCCTGGTAGCGCGGGACGCCCATGCGGGCCACGGCAGCACCTCGCGGGGCTTGACGGGCCGGATTGTGGCGGATAGCGTCCGCGCCTGTCTAGTCGTCTAGACGAGCGCAGTGACCGTGGGGGTGACTGGGTGAGGGCGAGCCCGAGGGGTGGGCGCGAGCCGCTCGCGAGTGGGGCGCGAACTTCCGTCGCCGGCCGGCGTCCAAGCTTGGCGTGCTTCGCATGCCTCTCCCGGCCGGAGGCGCGGCGGTGACGGCGGCCTCCCCCGGCCGCTTTCTCCACGCCGCCCGCGATCTCCTCGATCGTCTCGAGGAGACGCAGGCGGACGGCATCGAGCGCGCCAGCCGCGTGTGCGCGGACGCCATCGCGGCGGGCGGTCTGGTGCACCTGTTCGGCACCGGGCACTCGCGGATCCCCGTGGAGGAGATGTTCCCGCGGTACGGCTCGTACCCCGGGTTCCACCCCATCGTCGAGCTCTCGATGACCTTCCACACGCAGGTCGTCGGGGCCAACGGGCAGCGCCAGGCGATGTTCATCGAGCGCGTCGAGGGCCTGGCCGAGACCATCCTCTCCAACTTCGCCCTCAAGCCGACGGACGCGATGATGGTCTTCAGCGCCAGCGGGCGAAGCGCGGTGTCGATCGAGATGGCCGCGGGCGCCAGGCGCCGCGGGGTGTCGGTCATCGCCGTGACGTCCGTGGCCCAGTCGATGGCCGGCGAGCCGACGCACTCGAGCGGCACACGACTGCTCGACCACGCGGATATCGTCCTCGACCTGTGCACGCCGGCCGCCGACGCGATGGTGCAGATCGACGGGCTCGAGTCGCCCGTCGGCCCCGGCTCGACGATCGCCGCGGTGGCGCTCGTCAACGAGATCAAGGTCCGCACGGCCGAGCTCCTGGTGGAGCGCGGGGCGATGCTCCCCGTCCTCACCAGCACCTCGGTCGTGGACCGCGAGACGTCCGACCGCCTCTTCGACGACGCCTATGCGGAGTACGCGCGCCGCATGGCCCACGTCCTGGCAGGCGACGGGCACGACGGCTTGACCCCGAGCACCCGACAGCGCTGAGAGGAGGGCCAACGGAGAGCCGAACACGCAGGACGAGCCTCGCCCGCGGCGCCGCGACGCGCGCGGGCCTGTCAATCCACGGAATGGAGTCACGCGAATGGCACAAGTGATCGCAGGGAGGGGACGCCGGATCGCCTTCGGCGCCGCGACCGTGCTCACCGGCCTCGTCGTCGCCCTGTTCGTCGCCCACTCGGCGTCGGCACGGCCCGCGGCGCACAAGGCCGGCAACTACGTCCTCGGAGTCAGCAACACCCTCGTGGGCAACGGCTGGCGCGAGGAGATGATCTGCGCGGTCAAGGCCGAGGCAGCCGCGAGCGGCCAGGTCAGCAAGGTCGTCGTGAACGACGTCAACGGCAACGCCGCGACGCAGATCGCCGGCATGCGCAACCTGATCTCGGCCGGCGCCAACGCGATCATCGTCAACCCGGCGTCGAGCACGGCGCTCAACGGGGTCATCGCCCAGGCGGCCGCCCGTCACATCGTGACCGTGGCCGTCGACCAGTCGGTGACCGCACCGCAGGCCTATCAGGCCTCGAACGACCAGGTGGCCTACGGGCGCCTCGGCATGACGTGGCTGGCCAAGCAGCTGCACGGCCACGGCAACGTGGTGGTCATGCGCGGCATCCAGGGCGTGCCTGCCGACACCGACCGCGAGACGGGGATCCACCAGGCGCTGAAGAAGTACCCGGGGATCCACATCGTCAAGGAGGTCTACACCGGCTGGCAGTTCGCGCCGGGCGGCAAGGCCATGCTGGACATCCTGAACTCGGGCCAGAAGGTCGACGGCGTGTGGACGTCGGGCATCGACTACACCGTCGTGAACGCCTTCAAGACCGCGCACAAGCCGTACGTGCCGGTCGTCGGGGCCGACAACAACGAGTTCCTGAAGCAGATCCTGACGCTGAAGAAGCAGGGCTTCATCGGCGCGGCTGTGACCAACCCCGCCACCATCGGCGGCGTGGGCGCCTCCATCGCCCTCTCCGTCCTCAACGGGCACCCGCCCGCCAGCAAGGTCATCAAGCTCAAGCCGCAGGTCTGGGACTACAAGACCAGCCTCAAGACCATCAAGGCGAACTACTCGGCCAAGCGGCCGGCGACCTACAGCGCGCGGCTGACCGTCAAGCCGTACACCCACTACACGCCGCAGCAGCTCACGAGCTGCAAGGGGCCCTAGGCCTCACGGCGAACCGGCACGTGCCGCGGGCCGCGGTGGGAGCATCCACCGCGGCCCGCGCGCGAGCCACCCGTTTCTCTCCACACGCAGACAGATGAGTCTTCTGGCGACGAAGGGACTGTCCAAGCGCTACGGCGCCGTGGTGGCCCTGCGTTCCGCCGACCTGGTCGTCGAGCCGGGTGAGATCCACGCCCTGCTCGGAGCCAACGGGGCCGGCAAGAGCACGCTCGTCAAGCTCCTGACCGGCGTCATCCGGCCCGACGCCGGCACGCATCCGCATCGGCGACCGCGAGGTGCGCGTCTCGTCGCCGCGGGCCGCCCGGCGGCTCGGCCTGGCCCCGGTGTTCCAGGATCCCGCGCTCGTCCCGGACCTCACCGTGGCCCACAACCTGCGCCTGACGGGCGCCGATGTCGGCCGCGTGCGCAGCTGGCTCGAGCGCATGGAGCTCGATCCCATCGACATGGGCGAGCTCGTCGGGGACCTCCCCCTGGCCACGCTGCGCATGCTCGATCTCGCGCGCGCGCTCTCGCGCGAGCCGCAGCTCCTGCTCCTCGACGAGATCACCGCCGCCCTTCCCTCCGACCTGGCCGAGCGCGTGTTCGGCGTCATCCGGCTGTGGAAGGAGCAGGGCCGCTCGGTGCTGTTCATCACCCACCGGCTGGCGGAGGTCATCGCCGTGTGCGACCGCGCCACCGTCCTCCGCGACGGCCGTGACGTCGGCACGCTGATCCCGACCGTGGGGGGCGAGGAGCAGATCGTGGAGTACATGCTCGGCCCAGCGGCCCGCGAGGTGATCGTGGCCCAGGAAGAGGCCGCCGCTCCGCCCGAGAGCGCCGCCGCGCCGGCCGGCGCAGCCGCTGCTGCGCCGCAGGCGGCCGTCCCGGCAGCCCCGCCCCTCGAGCCGATCCTCGAGGTGGCCGGGCTGTCGGTGGGCGACATGGTGCATGACGTCTCCCTGTCGCTGCGGCCCGGCGAGATCCTCGGTGTCGCCGCGCTCGAGGGCCAGGGGCAGGATGCGCTCTTCGAGGCCCTGTCCGGCGACCGGCGCGCGAGCGCGGGCGAGATCACGATGGCCGGGAAGCGCCTCAACGCGCGCACGCCCTACGACGCCATCCGGGCCGGCCTGGTGCTGGTGCCGGCCGACCGCCTGCAGGCGCTGCTGCCGCAGCGCTCGCTGCGCGAGAACATCGCGCGCGCCCATGTTCAACCGCATCACGCGGTGGGGGCCGATCAACCCGCGGGACGAGGGCCGGCGGGTGCGAAGCGCGGTGGAACGGCTGCAGATCGACACCCGCGCGCAGCGCCAGGTGCGCCGCCTCTCGGGCGGCAACCAGCAGAAGGTGACCATCGCCCGCTGGCTGGCCTCGGGCTTCAAGGTGATGCTCTGCTTCGATCCCACGCGCGGCATCGACGTCGGGACCAAGCGCCAGATCTACGCCCTGCTCCGCGACCTGGCGGATGGCGGGGCGGCGATCCTCCTCTTCACCAGCGAGCTGCCCGAGATCGCGCTCGTGTGCGACCGGGCGCTGGTGCTGTACGGCGGCCGGATCGTGCAGGAGCTCCCGGGATCGGAGGCCGACGAGGCCACGCTCCTGCGCGCCGCGCACGGGCTCGTGCCCACCGAGGAGGCGGTGGCGTGAGCGCGCCCGCGGCCCCTGTCCGCCGGACCGGCGGCCTCCAGCTCGGGCGCACCGCCCATCGTCACGGGTGGACGATCGGCGTCTGGGTCCTGCTCTTCGCCATGCTCGCCTTCGAGAAGCACATCCAGCCCGGCATGGGCGCCTTCGACATCCAGTCACTCGTGCTCGGGGCGGCGCCGCTCGTGTTCGCGGCCATGGCCCAGGCCTGCGTGGTCATCAACGGCGGCATCGACCTCTCGGTCGGGTCGCTGATCAGCGTGGTGAACGTGCTCTCGGCCCGGTTCATGCTGAACCACAGCTTCCGCTACGCCATCCTCGCCTCGCTCGTCCTCATCGTCCTCACGGCCATGGCCGGCGCGCTGACGGCCGTGATCATCACCATCTCGCGCGTCCCCGACATCGTGGTCACCCTGGCCACGAGCTTCTTCTGGGCGGGGGTGGCGCTGGAGATCCTGTCCGTGCCCGGCGGCGGCGCGCCCAACGACTACCTGAACCTCGGGAACGGGACGTTCCAGACCTCCTGGCTCCCGAACGAGTTCGTGGTCATCCTCCTCTCCTTCGCCGTGGTCTGGCTTCCCCTGCGCTGGGCGCGGCCCGGTCTGGCCCTGTACGCCATGGGCTCGAACCGCGACCGGGCCTTTCTGAGCGGCGTCTCGCTGGGGTGGACGCGCATCCTGGCCTACTCCGTGGGCGGCGTGTTCTCCGCCCTCGGCGGCCTCGCCCTGACGGCCAGCTCGGGCATCGGAGACCCGCTCTCGGGCGCGACCCTGACCCTGAACAGCGTGGCCGCCGTGGTGCTCGGCGGCGTCGCGCCTGGTGGGCGGACGCGGCGGCCTCATCGGCCCCATCGCGGCCGCCTTCGTCCTCACGCTGACGACGACCCTCCTCACCCTCGAGGGGGTCGACCAGAACTACGCCCAGGTCATCCAGGGCGCGCTCATCGTGATCGTGGTCATGATCGGCGGCCTGCTCCTGCTCAGGAGGCGGCGGTGAGCGCGGCGGCGCCGACGCCGGCGGGGGTCGAGGGAGGCGAGTCGCGGGCGCGGGCCGTGCAGCGCTTCCTGGCCGACAACTCCTGGCTCGTCCTCATCGTCGTGCTGCTCGGGTTGATCGTGGCCACCGACATCGCCAGCCCGGGGTTCGTGAGCGCGCGCCAGCTCTCGACGACGGTCCTCTACGCCGCCCCGCTCGGGCTGCTGGCCGCCGGGCAGACCCTCGTCCTGCTCACGGGCGGGGTCGACCTGTCGGTGTCCAACACCGCCACGGCCGCGGCCTACATCCTGGCCGACCAGGGCGGGAAGGGGACGCCGAGGGCCATCCTCATCGCGCTCTCCGTCGGCCTGGTGATCGGCTTCGTCAACGGCATCGGCGTGGGCATCTTCAACGTCCAGCCGCTGATCATGACCCTGGGCATGGGAAGCATCGTCCTCGGCGCGTTGAGCGCCGCGGCCGCCCAGAACGTGTTCTCGAACGCGCCCCTGGTCCCGGCGTTCGTCCACCACCTGGGCTCGGACACGGCCTTCACCTACGTCCCCTACGACGTGTTCCTGTGGGCGCCGCTGGCCCTGATCATCATCCTCGGCCTGCGCTCGAGCGGCTACGGGCGGATGATCTACGCCGTCGGCGACAACCCGCTCGCCTGCCGCCTGGCCGGGATCCGGGTGTGGCAGGTGCTCCTGGCCACGTACACGATCTGCGGCCTGCTGAGCGCCGTGGCGGGCATCATCCTCGTCGGCTACACGAACGCGGCCGACCTCGGCCTGGCCACGCCCTACCTCCTGCCGTCCGTCGCCGCGGCCGTGATCGGCGGCACGTCGATCCTGGGCGGCAGCGGCGGGTACGGCGGGACGATCCTGGGCGCGCTGATCCTCACCGAGCTGGACAGCCTGCTCAACCTGCTGAACGCGTCGGCCGGCGTCAAGCAGATGCTCTACGGGGCGATCGTGCTCGGCCTGGCGTGGGTCTACGCGCGCGCGACACAGGGAGGGTGACCGTGGCCATCGGCGCAGGGGTGGTGGGAACAGGGTTCATCGGGGTGGTGCACGTCGAGGCGCTGCGGCGCCTGGGGATCGACGTGCGCGGCGTGGTGGGGTCGACCCCCGAGCGGGCGCGGGCCAAGGCGCAGACGGCCCCCCTGCCCCCCGTCTACGACAGCCTGGAGGAGATGCTCGCCGATCCGACCGTCGACGTCGTCCATCTCACCACGCCCAATCACCTGCACCATCCCCAGGTCAAGGCCGCGCTGGCGGCGGGCAAGCACGTGGTGTGCGAGAAGCCCCTGGCCCTGACCTCGGAGGAGTCGGCCGAGCTGCTCGAGCTGGCAGAGGCCAGCGGCCTCGTCCACGCCGTCAACTTCAACATCCGCTTCTACCCGCTCTGCCAGGAGGCTCGGGCGCGCTGCCGGGCGGGTGAGCTCGGCGACCTGTGGGCGGTCCGGGGCTGCTACCTGCAGGACTGGCTGGTGCTGCCCACCGACTGGAACTGGCGGCTCGAGCCCGAGGCCGGCGGGGCGCTGCGCGCGGTGGCCGACATCGGCTCGCACTGGCTCGACCTGACGTCGTTCGTCACCGGCCTCGAGGTGGAGTCGGTGCACGCCGACCTGCGCACGGTGATCGAGGTCCGGCGCCGGCCGGTCGGGCAGGTGGAGACGTTCTCCGCCGCAGGCGACGTCGAGCGCGTCGACCAGCCGATGACCACCGACGACGCCGCGAACATCATGCTGCGCTACCGCGGCGGGGCTCGCGGGCTCGTGGCCATCTCCCAGGTCACGGCCGGGCGGAGGAACCGCGTGGCCTTCGAGATCGACGGCTCGGAGGCCGGGCTGGCGTGGGAGTCCGAGCGTGCCGAGGAGCTCTGGATCGGCCACCGTGAGCGGCCCAACGAGGTGCTCTTCCGCGACCCCGCGCTCATGCACGAGGAGGCCCGGTCCCGCACGCAGCTGCCCGGCGGCCATGCCGAGGGCTTCGCCGACACGTTCCGCGAGCTCTACCGCGCCGTGTACGCCGCGGTCGAGGCGGGCCGGCCGCCGGCCGAGCCCGACTACCCGACCTTCGCCGACGGGCACAGGAGCCTCCTCCTCGGCGAGGCCGTCGCCCGCAGCGCCCGCGAGGACCACTGGATCAACCTCTGACCTCTTCGAGGAGACCTGACCCATGAAGCTCGGACTGCTGACCGCGGCGTTCCCCGGCCTCACCCTCGAGGAGGTGGCGGCGTGGTCCAGCGCGAACGGCTTCCAGGCCCTCGAGGTCGCGGTGTGGCCACCGAGCGAGGGCGCCGCCCGCCGCTACGCGGGCGTGAGCCACATCGACGTCACGCGCCTCGACGAGGCCGGCGCCCGGGACGTGCGCGCGCTGCTCGACCGCCACGGGCTCGAGATCTCCGCGCTCGCGTACTACCCGAACAACCTGCATCCCGATCCGGAGCAGCGGCAGCAGGTCAACGACCACCTGCGCCGCGTCATCGAGGCGGCCGCGCTGCTCGGGGTGGGCACCGTCGGGACGTTTGTGGGGCGCGACCAGACGCGGACGCTGCCGCAGAGCCTGGACGACTTCGGCGAGGTCTTCCCGCCCCTTGTGGCCCACGCCACCGAGCGCGGGATCAAGCTGGCCATCGAGAACTGCCCGATGATCTTCAGCCTCGACGAGTGGCCGGGCGGCGTGAACCTGGCGTACTCGCCGGCGGTGTGGCGGGAGATGTTCGCCGCCATCCCGGACCCCGGCTTCGGCCTCAACCTCGACCCTTCTCACCTGCTGTGGCAGATGATCGACGCCGAGCGGGTGGTGTACGAGTTCGCCGACCGCATCCTCCACGTGCACGCCAAGGACATGGAGATCCGGCGCGACGCGCTCTACGACCACGGCGTCATGGGCGCCGACGGCGTTCCCGGGCGGGGCTGGCAGATCCCGCGCCTGCCCGGGCTGGGCGAGGTGCGCTGGGACCGCTTCCTGGCCGCCCTCTACGCCGTGGGGTATGACTCGTACGTGAGCGTCGAGCACGAGGACCGCGCGTTCGAGGGCGACGAGGAGCTGGTCAAGCGCGGCTTCCTCATCGCCCGCAACGCGGTCGCGCCCTGGATGGTCTGAGCTGGCTGGCCCGGCCCGGGGTCATCGGTCCGTTGGGGGGCGGCGCGCTGCCGCCCCCCAACGTGTCGCTGTTGCTGTGCCTAGCTGCCGTGGCGGGCCGAGTCTGCCGCCTGCGCGAGGCCCTTCAGCACGGCGAAGAACTCCGCCGATTGGCCGATGAAGAGCCCGTCGGCGGTCAGCGCCTTGACCGCGCCCATGGCGGCGCCGTCGGTCTCGGTGGGACGAATGATCGAGCAGACCGGGAACTTGCGGTCGAGGAAGATGGTCGGCTCGGGCATGATCAGGTTGGTCTGCAGGAGCTCGCCGTCGGCGTTGAGGTCGGGGAACGTCAGCCCGGTCACGGGGTCGGTGAGAGGGAGCGCGTTGCCGGCCTTGTCCTGCCAGGTCTGGAAGTGCATCGTCTCGGTCGGGCCGATGCTGAGCAGGATGCGCAGCACCTCGGGATGGGTGACCCGTTGCGCCAGCGAGGGGTAGAGGCTGGTGCCGCCCTGCTCGATGAACGCGAAGTGGAAGCCGGCCGTGTTGGCGATCGCCTGCAGGTGGTCTGGCGGGCGACAGGTCTGCGTTGGTGCGCGGGATCGCCGGGTGCTGGCCGGTGGCCAGGTCGGGAATCGCCTGCGGCAGCGTGTCGCCGAGGTCGGGGTTCTGCGCGTCGCTGCGATAGCGCGTCCACCAGCTGGTGTCGACGGTCAGCTGCATCAGGTTGGTGAGCCGGCCGATCTGCTGGGCGCCGGTCGCCTTGCTGCTGGGCAGGGTGCGGAACCTGTCCAGGTTGACCGTGTCCGCACCGTGCGCCTTCAGGTAGGCGTTGATGAACGTGAAGTGGGTGAACTCGTCGTCGGTGTTGTCGTGGATGTACTGGGCCATGTCCACGTCCAGCGTTCGACAAGGCGGTGGTGTAGGCCGGGTTCCCGCTGCCGCCGGGGACCTCGCTGTCCTGGATGCCGCCGAGCTCGTTGTATTGCTGCCACAGATCGGTCTCCAGGATCTCGGCCGCGGCCAGGAAACGCAGGATCGCTGCGTCTCCACGCGTCAGGCCGCCGCTGGCGGAGGCCTCGGCCGGATCGGCCAACAGCCGCCCGGCGCCGACACTCGCTGCTCCGACCGCTGCCCCGCTGAGCAGGAACGAACGGCGGCTGCTGGTGTGCTCTTCCTGTTCGGTCATTTTCACGATCTTCCCCTTCTGGCTGGGACCTCGTGAGCAACAGAAGCGGAGGCGCATGACCCCGGAGGCGCGCGGGGTCGGGGCCGAGTCGGCCGGGCGAAACGCGGTTCGCCGGCGAGCATCACGCCCGTTCCTACGCCAGAGGCGTCCGCGCGGTTTCAGGCAGACGGGCCGTCAGCTGCGCGCGAGGAGGCAAGCCGCTCGGCGCGCTCCTTGATCCCGCGCAGCATCCTCCGCTCCATCAGGAGCGAGCCTGGCTCCATCGGCAGCATGCCGATACGGGCAGCGAGTGTCGGGAGCCGGAAGCGGTTGCGGCTGACCAACCGCGTCGCGCCGTCGTGCTCGCGATGCACGAACGTCCAGACCCAGTTGCCATCCTCGGAGCGCCAGGCGAGCACGTGCCCGCGCTCGACGCGCTCGAGTCGCATCCGGTTCGAGCCGAGCGCGATCGTGTCACCGACGTGGGGATCCTGGTACTGCGGGAGGACTCGATCGGCGCTGTGCATGTGGAGGCCGAGGAGGTTCTCGATCCAGTCGTAGGTGTAGGCGCCGCCGCGCGGCGACGGGCCCATCTGCGCCAGCCACGGCCACACCGCCGTAACAGGCCCGTCGATCGTGATCGCCCGTGTCGAGACTCCGTCGGCGTTCTCCAGGAGCTCATCGCCTGGCAGACGCGAGGCGGCCTCTTCGCCGGTCGCTCCCCAGGTGAGGATCGGCCGGCGCAGCCGCGGATAGACCGCGACCAGCGCGGCGATCGCCGCCAGGGCAAACCTGCGCCCGCGTCGGGCGGGCAAGGCGTCAGCCCGGCGGAAGCTCGGGCGGTCGCTCGCCCGTGGCCAGCGCCCGCACCGGCCGTCGCCGATCGCGAGCGCCCTGGATGCGCCGCTCGACCGCCCGCAGGAACACGGCGCTCGACGTGCTTCGCCCCTCGCTCTCCAGCAGCTTGAGCAGGTCGGCCATCAGTCGGACGGCCTGGCGACGGGGGTCGGCCTCGATGTCGGGCTCGCGCGGCGCCCGCAGGCGAGCCATGGCCCGGCCGGCGAGGGCCCGCGGGCGGCTCACCGCACGCGCGGAGGGCCGATCCTCGGTGACGATCAGTTCCACCGTGCCGACCGGCACGCGCGCCTCGTGCCGCTCGGCCACCTGGCGCTCGCGGACGGCCGTGCGGAGAGCGAGGGCGAGCGGCGGGCAGGCGTCGTCCCACTCCCCGGCCGTCGCATGGGCCACGCCGTGGCGCAGGTGGTGGCGGACGCGGGGTGAGAGGGCCCGGGCCTGCACCAGGTCGAGATCGAGCGCGGCGGCCACCTCCGGGTCCGTGATGGCCTCGCCCATCAGCTCGCTCACGGCGTCCTCGCCCTTCTCGTCCACGAGGAGCGCCAGCTGCCCGAGCGAGCGCACGGGGAGGCGGCGCAGCAGGAAGAACAGCGGATGCCCGCCCCAGCGCCCGGCCAGCGCGCGGGCCCCGGCGAAGCGGGGGACGAGGAGGTCGAAGCCGTCGAGCGCCCGGCGGCCGAGCCCGCCGGCCTGTGCCAGCGCCGCCCGCCGCTTCGGGTCGGCGGCCATCCGGGCCAGCTCGCGCGCGGCCAGCCCCGAGAGTCCCGGTCGTCGATCTGCCATCATCGGCACGGTACCCAGGTTTCCCCGACCGCTCACGCGGTAGGCCGCGACATGAACAGCTTCGACGAGAACCCGTCGGTCAATCAGGACGAGTATGCGGCCGAGTGGGAGTCCCTCATGGACACCGCTCGCGAGGACCCGCGGGAGACGCTCCCCGAGCTGGAGCGCCTGCTGGAGCGCATGCTCGAGGACCGCGGGTACGACGTCGACGACGAGATCGCGCGGGAGGGGCTCGACCGGGACCTGGTCGCCGAGGTCGACGAGGTCAGGCGAGTGGCGGATCTCCTACGGGAAGGCGGCGACGTGGACCCGGGCGACGTCGGTGCGGCATACGAGAGCCTGCGGCTCATCTACGAGACGCTCTCACCGCCGGCGGCCCGGTAGTCCCTCGAGCGGCGGGCGCCTCTACCGTGTCGGCCATGGCCGTCGCCGATGACAGCCCCGCCCTCGAGGCCGCGCTGCTCGAGCTCGGCGGCGACGCATCCTCGGAGGCGCTGCTCGAACGCCTCGTCCACATCGCACGCGACCTCGTCGGGGCCCGGTACGCCGCACTGGGCGTGCCCGACGACGAGGGCGGGTTCGCCCGCTTCGTCACGGCTGGGATGAGCGAGGCCCAGATCGCGGCCCTCGGGCCGCTCCCCCGGGCGCACGGCCTGCTGGGGGCCATGCTCGGCGACCGGACGCCGTCGCGGACCGCCGACATCCGCGCCGACCCGCGCTTCCAGTGGTGGCCGCGCGCCCATCCGACGATGCGCGCCTTCCTCGGCGTGCCGATCGTGCGCGGCGGCGCGGTCGTGGGCGCCTTCTATCTCACGCGCGAGACGGCGGAGGACTTCACGGCGGACGACCAGGCCCTCGTCGAGCGCCTCGCGGCCCACTCCGCCATCGCCATCGAGAACGCGCTCCTGCTCGAGCGCAGCCGCGAGCTCACGGTGGTCGCGGAGCGCAATCGCCTGGCCCGGGAGCTCCACGACTCCGTCTCGCAGACGCTGTTCTCCCTCTCCCTGGCGGCCGAGACGGCTGAGGCGCTGATCGAGCGCGACCCGGCCGCCGCCCGAGCCCAGCTCGCCGAGCTCAGGGAGCTGGCCGCGGCCGCGCAGGCGGAGATGCGGGCGCTCGTCTTCGAGCTCCGGCCCGCCGACCTGGAGCGCGAGGGGCTGGCCTCCACCCTGCGCAAGCACGGCGAGGTGCTGCGCCGAGTCCACGGGATCGAGGTCGCCGTGGAGACGTCGGGCGAGACGGGCCTCGGACCCCAGCGCGAGCGGGAGCTCTTCCGCATCGCCCAGGAGGCGGTGGCCAACGCCCTCCGGCACGCCCAGGCCACGCGGGTCGACGTGCGGCTGCACGCCGACGACGCCCGCATCCTTCTCGAGATCGAGGATGACGGTCTCGGGTTCACGGGCCGCCGCGCAGCCTCGGGCCACCTCGGCCTGGCCACCATGCGCGAGCGGGCTCGGGCGCTCGGCGGCCGGCTCGAGATCGACACGGCGCCCGGGCAGGGCACCGTCGTCCGCCTTCGGCTCGAGCGGCGATGACTGGCCGCTCCATCCGCGTGCTCGTCGCGGACGACCATCCGCTGGTGCGGCAGGGTCTGCGCGCCTACCTCTCTCTGCAGCCCGACCTCGAGGTCGTGGGCGAGGCCACCGGCGGCGACGAGGCCATCCTCCGCGCCAGGGCGCTTGGCCCCGACGTGGTCCTCATGGACCTTCTCATGCCCGGTCTCGACGGGGTGGAGGCCATGCGCCGCCTCGGCGACGAGGCCCCTGCCTGCCGTGTGGTCGTGCTCACGAGCGCGGCGGACGAGGACCACGTCCTGGCCGCCATGCGCGCGGGCGCGAGCGGCTACGTGCTCAAGGACGCCCCTCCGGCCGACGTGGTGGCCGCCGTGCGCCGGGCGGTCGAGGGCGGAGCGGTCATCGACCCGAACGTGGCCCCTGTCCTCCTGCGCGAGGCGAGGCGCGAGCGGGCGCCCGATCCCCTGGAGGCCCTGACCCGGCGCGAGCGGGAGGTGCTCGCCCTGGTAGCCCGCGGGCTGCCCAACAAGCGCATCGCCGCCGAGCTCGGGGTGGCCGAGAAGACGGTCAAGACGCACGTGAGCAGCGTCCTGCGCAAGCTCGGAGTGCACGACCGCACGCAGGCCGCGCTCCTCGCCGCGCGGGCCGGCCTGGGCGAGGACTGAGAGTGCGGGTTGGTGCGCTGGCGCCCTGCGATCGTGGGCGAGTTGCGGCGCTGGCGGAGGCCGATCCGGCATGTTGGGTGTCGCGCGAGATCTTTGACCGCGAGTTCGCCGCTGGTCGCTTCCGTCGCGAGTGGACGTGGATCGCAGAGGAGGAGCGGCGCATCGTCGCGCGGGCGGTGTGGTGGGGCCGCGCCGGCGACGAGTTGCCGCTCGCGCTCGACTGCGTCTGGGTCGATCCGTTGGTGGACGATCCCGCGAGGATCGCACGGCTCGTCGTCGTGGCCGGTTTCCGGGCCCTCGAGGTCGCCGGACTGTCTCGGCCGCCGGCGTACGAGCTACGGCTACCTGGCGCCTGGCGTGAGCAGGCTGACCTGCGTGCCGGAGTCGAGTGGCGTCGCCAGATCGCCGGCGAAGTCGGTCTGTGCGACGAGCTCGAGCGATTGCAGTGGCGGTGGGATGCGGGCACCGCGCTGTGGGCCTCTTCGGGCCGGCTGTGGTTCGCTGCCGAGGCTGACGATTCGGCGTTCCTCGAGGTCTTCCAACGCGTCGCCGTCGCGAGTCTGGACGTGACGACGCAGCGCGCCGTGCGCACGCTGGGCGCGGAGGCGGCAGCGCGCGACGAGCTGCAGTTCTACCGCTCTACGCCCGGGGATCGTGGCTGGTGGCGGCTGGCGCGTACCAGCGAGAACGCAGTGGTGGGGTTCGTGATCCCTTCCGCGACGTACTCCGGTCCGAACGTCGGCTACCTGGGCGTCGTGCCCGAAGCGCGCGGCCGCGGCTACGTCGACGATCTCCTCGCCGAGGCGACCCGCTTCCACGCCGAGCGGGGCGCGGCGCAGATCTCGGCCACGACCGACGTCACAAACGTGCCTGTGGCCGCGGCCTTCGCCCGCCATGGCTATGTCCTCAGCGAGCACCGGCTGGTGTTCTCGGCGCCGCCCGATTAGCAGTCATCCCGCCGCGACGCCCTCTGGGTGTAGCCGGTCCTAAGACCAAGGGCCGAGGCGATTCCGGTCCGGCGGCCGATGTGGCCGGCGGCAGGCGCTCCTAGGTTGGGTTCGTGACCGACCTGGAGGCTCCCATGCTCCCCCTTTCCCACGTGCCACCACGGGTGGCCATCGTCACCGGCGCCTCGCGCGGGCTGGGCCTCGAGCTCGCCCGGGCTCTGGCCATCCGCGGCTGGGCGCTCGGCATCGACGCCCGCGAGGCGCGGGCCCTGCGCCTGGCCGAGGACGAGCTCGGCAGGCACACGCCGGTGGTGGCCATCCCCGGCGACGTGGCCGACCCGCACCACCGCGAGGACCTGGTCCGCGCCGCGGCCGAGCTCGGGCCGATCGAGGTGCTGGTGAACAACGCCAGCGTGCTCGGGCCGAGCCCGCAGCCGCCGCTCGCCGCCTATCCGCTGGACGTGCTCGAGGACGTCTACCGCGTGAACGTGGTGGCTCCGCTCGGCCTCGTCCAGCTCGCCCTGCCGCACCTCCTGCGCAGTGGTGGGCGGATCGTGAACGTCGTCTCCGACGCCGCCCGCGAGCCCTACGAGGGCTGGGGAGGCTACGGCTCGGCCAAGGCCGCGCTCGAGCAGCTCTCGAACATCCTGGCTGCAGAGCATCCCGACCTGCGCGTGTACTGGGTCGATCCCGGCGACATGCGCACGCGCATGCAGCAGGAGGCGTTCCCGGACGAGGACATCTCCGACCGGCCGTTGCCGGCAGTGAGCGTCCCGGGGATCCTGGCCCTGGTCGAGGGCGGCCTCCCGAGCGGGCGCTACGAGGCTCGGGCCGTGGCCGCGGCGGCGGCATGAGCACGCTTGCTCCGCTCGACTTCGAGCTGCCCCACGAGCTCGAGGCCCACGTCCCGCCCGAGGCGGAGGGCCGCCCGCGCGACGACGTGCGGCTGCTCGTGGCCGAGGGTCGCGAGCTGACGCACCGCCGGTTCCGCGACCTGCCCGGCGCGCTCGCCCCGGGCGACCTGCTCGTGGTCAACACCTCGGCCACGGTGGCGGCCTCTCTGGCCTGCTTCCACCCTGGCCATGGCCCGCTCGACCTCCACCTGGCCACGCGGCTGCCCGGCGGCCCGTGGATCGTCGAGCTGCGCCATCCGGCCGGGACGCGCTGGCACCACGCGACCGCCGGCGACACCGTCTCGCTGGCGGCCGGCTCGGCACGGCTCGTGGCGCCGTTCCCGCTCGACGGCCCCGTCACGGGCTCCCGCCTCTGGTTGGCCCACCTCGACCTCGAGGCACCCGTGGACGAGGTCCTTCGCCGCCACGGACGGCCGGTGCGCTACGGCGACGCGCCCAGGGACGTGCCGCTCGATGCCTTCCAGACCATCTTCGCCCGCGAGCCGGGGAGCGCAGAGATGCCGAGCGCCGCGCGACCGTTCTCGGCGCGCGTCCTGCGCGACCTGCGCCTGCGCGGCGTGGCCCTCGCAGAGATCCTGCTCCACACCGGCCTCTCCTCCCTGGAGGACGGCGAGCCGCCGCACCCCGAGCCCTGGTCGGTGACCCACGAGACGGCAATCCAGGTGGCCGCCGCCCGCGCGGCCGGCGGCCGCGTGATCGCCGTCGGGACGACCGCGGTGCGAGCCCTGGAGACGTCGGCCGCGCGGACGGGCGAGGTGGAGGCAGGTGGCGGCTTCACCGAGCTCACCGTCGAGCCCGCGACGGGCGTTCGCGCGGTCGACGGCCTCCTCACCGGCTGGCACGAGCCGCGGGCCTCGCACCTGCGGCTGCTGGAAGCCGTGGCTGGACGGGCCGTGGTCGAGGAGTCCTACGCCGCGCGCGCTCGAGGCGGGCTACCGCTGGCACGAGTTCGGCGACCTGCACCTCGTGTTGCCGGGAGACCGGACGCCGGCAGGCTGACGCCGGCCACGCCATACTCGGCCTCCGCCCGCACGGCACATGCAGGGGAGCGCGAGCTGATCCGAGGCGCGCTCCACTCGAGAGGAGGCAACGGGCATGAGGCGATTGCTGGTGGTTCTCGCGGTACTCGGCGCGCTGGCCACGGCGGCCGGCGCGCAGGCCAGTACGACGGTGTCGTCGTCGCCGTTCGACGAGACGTTCCCGCTCTGCAACGGCGACCCGGTCCACCTGACCGGCACGCTGCTGACCGTGATCACCCAGAACCAGACGCCCTCTGGCGGCCAGGTCGTAGCCGTCCACTTCCAGCCGCAGGGCATCACGGGCGTCGATCTGGTGACGGGGACGGTCTTCCACGCGACCGGGCTCACCCGTGACCTGATGGTGACCTTCCCGAACGGTGGAGGGACCGAGACCTTCGTCAACCGGTTCCACGTTCAGGCCACCAGAGGTGCTCAGAGCTTCATCGTCAACGAGCTCTTCCACATCACCGTCACGCCCAACGGCACCACGGCGGTGGTCTTCGACAAGGCGTCGTCAACCTGCTGACCCGACCATGCCGGGGCGCCGGGCCCGAGGCGGCGAGAGCCGAGGGCGGCCTCGCGATCCGGCGCCCTGGCTGGTCAGGTCGCGGCGACCGGCGCGGCCGTGTCCCGCACCCAGGCCTCGAGCAGCCCGCGGTAGTGGGCCACGAAACGCTCGTGCTCGTGCGCCGGGAAGGTCGTCCGGACGGTCTCCACGAGTAGGCGGTCGAAGTCGGGACCGTCGACGTACTCGAGCATCGCCGCGTCGACCTCGCCCAGGTGCTCGTCGCAGAACGCGCGGAAGCGGTCGGCCTCGAAGTAGGCGTCGCTGAGCTCGCGGTAGGCCGCGAGCTTCTCGGCGTAGGTCAGGTCGTCGCGGTCGCCGATGGCGAAGTAGGCCCGCATGTCCTGGTCGATCCGCATGCGCCGCCCGGTGGCGCAACAGAACGCGCACCACTTGACGAGCGTGGAGATGGCCCAGGGGAAGTAGTAGTGAAGCGAGATCAGGGAGACGTCCGGGCTCGCGTTGGCGTAGTCGATGGGATAGACGTCGCTGCCCTTGACCAGCGTCTCGCAGGAGTTGAACTCCCAGCGGAAGAACGCGTTCACGAGGCGCCCGATGGTCACGACCTCCGCGCCGGGCCCTGCGCCCAGGAAATCGTGATCGACCTGGTAGCGGTCGTGCATCGGGCGTGAGGGCTCGAAGCGCATGACCATGGTCTCCGGGCCGATGGAGAGGCTGCGGGCGAAGACGTCGAAGTCCTCGACAGCCGCCTGGAGGTGCATCAGCCGCCGGCCGGACTCGTCGTAGCGCGCGTGCAGCTCGACCTCGTCGGCCACGCGGGTCACGCCCACCCAGGCCCCGCCGTCGAACGGCTTCATGTACAGCGGAAAACCGACCTCCGCGGCGACGTCCTCGAGGTCGAAGGGCTGGTTGTAGCGCCGCGCCGTGTACGGGAAGCGCGGATTGTCGGGCGGCTGCTTGTGCGGCAGGAGCCACGTCGCCGGCACCTTGAGGCCGAGCCGGATCATGGCGCAGTACGCCGCGTGCTTCTCCATGCACTGGAACGTGAAGGGGCTGTTCAGGAGGTACACGTCGTCCATGAGCGACACCTTCTTCAGCCACTCGCGCGGGACGTAGTACCAGTGGGCGAGCCGGTCGATGACGAGCGCGTGCCGCGGGCGGGCGCGCAGGTCGAAGGGCTCGATGGTGACGCGCTCGGTGGCGAAGCGGTGCGTGGTCCCGTCCGCCGGGATCGCCAGCGCGCTGCGGCGGACGACCTCCTCGAACGCGCTCGGCCAGTCCTCCTCGGTCCCGAGCAGCATCCCGATGAGGTGGAGCGCCTCCACGGTTGTGGGAAACCTAGAGCCCCGACGGCTCCGACGCGTGAGTGCTTGACTGCGGTCGATGCTGCGCGGAGGCTGTTGGTGCGGGGCCGTCCGGTACCAGGTGCCGGACGAGTTCCTCTACGCGTGGAACTGCCACTGCTCGCGCTGCCGCGCCTCGACCGGATCGGCGTTCAAGTCGCTCGCCGGCATCGAGCGCGACAGGCTCGAGATCACCGAGGGCGCCGATTCGCTCCTCGTCGTGGGCGACGACGTCCTCAACGACACGCGCTGTGCGTCGTGCGGCTCGTTCCTGTTCTCGGTCGTCCGCGGCGGCGCCTACGTGCACGTCGGGATGGGGTCGCTCGTCGACACGCCGAGCATCCGGCCGACGGCGCACATCTTCGTCGGCTCGAAGGCGCCCTGGTTCGAGATCACCGACGATCTGCCCCAGTTCGACGAGTACGCCGGCTAATCCAGGCCGGCGACGTCGTACAGCGGCCACTCGCCGAGCCCCTTCAGCTCCCTGACGCCGCGCGCGTCGAAGGCGATGCCCGAGCCGGCGACGAGGTCCTTCACGGTGCCCGAGACGAGCACCTCGCCGACGTCCGCCTCGGCGGCGACACGGGCACCGACGGCCACGGCGAGCCCGGCGAGCTTGCCGTCGACGACGTCGCACTCCCCCGTGTGCACGCCGACGCGGATGCCGAGGCCGAGCGAGCTGACGGCGTCCCGGATCGCGCATGCGCATCGGATGGCCCGCGCGGGACCGTCGAACCCGGACGCGAAGAATCCATCGCCGGCCGTGTCCACGGTCTCGCCCCGGAAGCGCGTCAGCTCGCGCCGGATGCGCGCGTTGTGCTCCTCCAGGAGCGAGGGCCATGCGCCACCGGACTCCACCGCCTTCGCGGTCGAGTCGACGAGGTCGGTGAACAGGACCGTCGCCAGGACGCGGCGCCGCTCCACCGCCCGTCGCTCCCACGCGTCGACGACGAACTCCCCGATCTCCGCGTACGGGAGCCAGTCGAAGCGCCCGACCTCCAGCACCCGGCTCCCGCCGATCTGCCCGGCCATGAAGCTCGAGATCTCCGCGGCCGACGTGTCGGTCTCGTCGTCGAGGTCGGCGGCGCGATGCACGATCAACGTCGGCGCCTGGATGGTCGCGAGCGCGCTGCGCACGTCGATGTCCATGTTCATGCGCCGCAGCGCCAGCAGCGCGCCCGGGCTCACCGTGAGACGCGTGGCACGGGCGCGCTCCTGCACGACCGGGTCGGATGGTGATCGGCCGAGGCGGCTGGCGTACGCCCGCTCGAGCCGCGCACTGCTCAGCAGCTCCGCGAGCGAGGCCTGCGTCCCGATCTCGTACTGCTCGCGCGTCGGCGCCCACGGAAAGTCAGGAGCGCGGACGAACCGCGGCTTGCCCTGAAACAGGACGAGCGCGAAGACCCGCTCCGGGTAGGTCGCCGCGAAGAGGATCGCGAGCGCAGCGCCGTCCACGTGGCCGAGCAGCGCCGTGCGCTCGACCCCGACGGCGTCCATCACGGCGCGCACGTCGTCCATTCGCTCCTCGAGGGACGGCACACCGCTGACGCGGTCGGACGCGCCCGTGCCGCGCTTGTCGAACCGGATGACGCGCATGCGCCGCGTCAGCTCGTCGAAGCCGTCGCCGATCGCGTGGTCGTGGAACTCGACGGAGGGGTACTCGAGCCCGCTCGCGAACACGAGGTCGAATGGACCCGAGCCGAAGAGGCGGTATGCGACGTGGACGTCGCCGCTCAGCGCGTACCGGGTGTCCGAGCTCTCCACCTGCCGAGTCCTAGCAGGTCGCTACCAGTAAGCGGCCGCAGACGCGGCCATGACCGCCGATGCATCGCCTCAACAGAAGCGTGGCAGATGATGCGCGAGCTGCGCCCGCCACGACGGCCAGTCGTGCGGCACGTCGTGGCCCCAGAGGTCGAGCTCGTGCCGCAGCCCCTTCGCGCCCAGGAGCCCGGCGAAGCGCCGCGTGCTCTCCAGGGCGCCGGTGGTGTCCTCCCACTGGCCCTGGCCGCAGACGAGCAGGAGGCTCGCGTGCTCGCGCAGCCAGTCGAGGTGGTCGCCGTCCAGGTGCTGCACGTAGTTCATCGGATTGTTGAAGTAGACGGCGTCCCCGCGCTCGCCCCAGCCGACCACGGACACGTCGTAGACCCCGCTCAGGCAGATGGACAGGGGGAACAGGTCGGCTCGCTTGAGGGCGAAGTTGGCCGCGTGGTAGGCGCCGAAGGAGCACCCGGCCGCCATGACGTCCCGGCGGCCGCCGCAGTCCGCCTGGATGGCCGGGACGACGGCATCCGCGATCCACTGCTCGTAGGCCCCGTGGCGGCGGGCCCGCTCCTCGAGGGGCACGTCCTCCAGGTGCCAGCTCTGGCCGTCGTAGCTCTCCACGCAGTAGATCTTCACCCGTCCGGCGTCGACGAGCTCGCGGACCGCCTCGAGCATGCCCCGGTCCTCGAAGTCGCGCGGATGGCCTTGCTGGGACGGGAACACGAGCAACGGCCGCCCGTAGTGGCCGTACACCAGCACCTCGCCCTCGGCCCCGATCGCCGGCGCGGCCACGCGCTCCACCCGCGCCGCGGTCACGGGACCCAGACGAGGCGCAGCAGGTCCACGAGCCCCGGCGAGAGGGCGTCCCGCCAGGCCACCCAGTTGTGGGCGTCCCGCACCTCGTGCAGCCGGACCGCGTACCCCTGGGCTCGCAGGGCCGAGGCCACCGCGCGGTTGTTGGCCAGGTTCTCCTCGGCCACGCCGCAGGTCATGGTCACCGGGATGGGTGCCGCCCCGTCCAGCCCCGCGAGGACGGTGCCGACGAAGCGCGAGATGCGCCGGAAGCGCGGGAAGCCGCGCTCCGAGCGGTCGAAGCGCTGACGGAAGAACGAGCCCGACTGCAGGAAGAGGGCGCCGAAGCTCTCGGGCCGCAGGCGCTGTCCGTGCAGCATGGCCAGCGCGCCGAGGCTGGCCCCCATGCCGACCCAGAACCGGCGCTCGGGCGGCGTCGGGGCGAGCTGGTTGAGGATGGGCAGGATCTCGTCCACGAGCGCGCGCCCGTAGCGTGCCGAGGCGGAGTAGGTCTCGTCGCGCTCGACAGGGCCGAGGAGCGCGGCGCGGAAGGGCGGAAGGGCGGCGGAGCTCACGGAGTGCTCGAGGAGCTGGAGCAACCCCGAGAAGGCGGCGTACTCCGGCCCGTCGTGGACAACGAGCAGGGGCGCCTCGCTCCCGCTCTCGAGCCCGGGCGCGCTCCACAGGACGCCGTTCAGGTGAGCAGCCAGAAAGCGGCTGCGCACCCACACCTCGCGCACGTCGCCGGCGAGCGGCGCGCCGGGCACGAACCACGCCGGTGGCCGGTATCCCGGGAACTCGATCACGGACTTGTCCCCGAAGGGCCCGGCCGCGCGCAGCGGGTTGTTCGCATCCGGGCGGACGTCGACGTTGCCCGCGCGGTCCTCCATCTCCAGCAGGTACTCCATGCGGTCGACGCCCAGCCGCGGAAAGCGCAGCCGCCACGTGGACGACCCGGCGTCCCACGTGAAGGCCGGGCCGCGACGCGGCCGCTGGAGCTCCTGCCGCAGGCGCACGCGGGCGAGGGCCTCGCCGGCGTCGGCGAGGCACAGCTCGACCTCGTGCTCCCCGACGCGCGGAGCTTGCTCGGTGGCCATGGTCACGGCGGCGGCAGCATAGGGAGCGGCCCGGTCCGCGATGTGCTGCTAAACTGACGTTCACGTAAGGATGAGTATTTCGCCGGACAGCAACACCATCGACCGCCCACTCCGCGCCCCGGCGCGGTCCCGGCGCGTCGGCGTGGACGCCGAGCACCACCACTACAAGTGGTGGGCGCTCTCGTGCACGAGCCTCGGCATGCTCCTGGCGACGGTCAACTCGGGGACGCTGATCATCGCCCTCCCCGATCTCGAGCGGAGCCTGCACACCAGCCTGCTCCAGCTCGTCTGGGTGATCCTCGCCTACATGATCTCGTCGACCGTGCTCGTCCTCACGGCCGGCCGGCTCTCCGACCTCTTCGGCCGCAAGCACGCCTACATCGGCGGCTTCGTGGTCTTCGGGCTCGCGTCGCTCGGCGCCGGCTTCGCCGGGAGCGGGACCGAGCTGATCCTGTGGCGGATTCTCCAGGGCGTGGGCGGCGCCTTCCTCTTCGCCAACGCGAGCGCGCTGGTCACCGACGCGTTCCCGAAGCGCCAGCTCGGCCTGGCCATGGGGACGAACACCATGGTGGCCGCCGTGGGCCTCGTACTCGGGCCCATCCTCGGCGGCGTCCTCGTGGCCATCTCCTGGCACTGGGTGTTCTGGTTCAACGTCCCGTTCGCGGCAGTCGGCAGCCTGTGGGCCGCGCTCGTGCTCCGTGAGCTGGCCCGCCGCGACACGCAGCGCGGCCTCGACCTGCTGGGCACGCTGACGTTCGTGGTCGGTCTCACCGGCCTGGTCTATGGGATCTCACGCGGGGGCCTCTCGGGGTGGAGCGACCCGCTGACCATCGCCTCCCTCGTCGCCGCCGTGGTGCTGCTGCCGCTGTTCGTGCTGATCGAGCGGCATGGACGCGCGCCGATGCTCGACCTGACCATCTTCCAGAACCGCATGTTCTCGGCGGCCACGGCCGCGGCCTTCATCAACGGGCTGTCGCGCTTCGCCCTGCTGTTCGTGTTCGTCTTCTACTTCCAGGGCGCCCAGGGCGACGACGCCATCACCGCGGGCGTCAAGCTGACACCGATGGCCCTGGGCATGCTCGTGTCGTCACCGGTGGCCGGCTGGTACGCCGATCGCTTCGGCTCGCGCGTGCTGGCCGCGCTCGGCATGCTCGTGAGCGCGCTCGCCCTGGCCGGGATGACCACGCTCGGGGTTCACTCGCCCTACTGGCAGAGCACGCTGTGGCTGCTGCTCGTGGGCATCGGCTCGGGCATGTTCAACAGCCCCAACACGGCCGCCATGATGGGCACCGTGCCGCCCGGCCGCCGGGGCGTGGCCGCCGGCGCCCGGACCATGCTGCAGAACACCGGGGCGGTGATCTCGATCGCCTTCGTCCTGGCCCTGGTCACCGCTGCGATTCCAAAGCCCACGTTGTTCGCCATCTTCTCGGGCGTCACCAAGGGCCTGTCGGACGCCAGTCTCCAGCCGTTCATCGACAACATGCACACGGCCCTCTGGGTGCTCGCGGGAACGTGCCTGGTCGGCGCCGCCGTGTCGCTGATGCGCCCGGCCCACGAACCGGAGGACGCATGAGCGCCGCCCCCATCACGGAGCCGCGCCCGCTGCGCATCGGTGAGGTGGCCGAGCGCGTCGGGACAACCGTGCGCACCGTCCGCTACTACGAGGAGATCGGGCTCCTCCCGGGCTCGGCAGAGCGCGAGCGCGGCCGTCACCGCCTCTACTCCACGGCCGACGTTGAGCGCCTCGAGCAGGTCCTGCGGCTGAAGCAGCTGCTCGGCCTCTCACTGGACGAGCTCAAGGGGCTCGTGGAGGCGGAGGAGGCGCGGGCCGCCCTGCGGGCGGAGTGGCGGCAGACCGAGGACGACCCCGAGCGGCAGCGGCGCATCCTGCGCGAGTCCCTCGGCCATATCGACCGCCAGCTGGCCCTGGTCGATCGCCGCCGGCGCGAGCTCGAGGGCCTGGCCGGCGAGCTCGAGGAGCGCCGGGCGCGGGTCGACGGGCTCCTCACCGAGCTCGGCTAATCCTCGCCCTGGTTGCCGAAGTCGGCCGCGATGAGCGTCATGCCGCCGTCGACCACGAACGACGACCCCGTGGCGTAGGCCGCGCCGGGTGAGGTGAGCCACACGATCAGGGACGCGATCTCATCCGGGCTGCCCGGCCGGCCGAGCGGGATGTTGGGGCGCGGGTGCGCCTCCGGGTCGGCCCCCTCGCCCGTGCCGCCCATCTCGGTGGCGATCTGGCCCGGCGCGATGGCGTTGACGGTGATCCCGTACGGGGCCAGCTCGAGGGCCATGACCTTCGTGGCCAGGCCGAGGCCGGCCTTCGCCGCGCAGTAGGCCGAGGCCTCGCGCAGCGGCACGTGCTCGTGGATCGAGGTCACGTTCACGATGCGTCCCCCGCCGCCCGCGGCCGAGGTGCCGCGCCGCGGCCTGGGCGCAGGCGAAGGCACCGAGGAGGTCGACGTCGAGGACGCTGCGCAGGTCGTCGAGCGTGGTCTCGAGAAAGGGCTTCCTCACCATCGCGCCCGCGTTGTTGACCAGCAGCGCGAGACCGCCGAGCTCGTCCACGAGGCCGTCGACGACGGCCGCGCCGGTCTCGGGCCGCGCGAGGTCCAGGTGCGCCGTGGCCGCGGTCCGGCCGGCGGCACGCACCGCCTCCGCTGCCTCACTCGCGCCCGCCTCGTCCGAGCGGTAGGTGATGCCGACGTCGAACCCGGCCCGGGCCAGGGCCACCGCGGTGGCCTTGCCGATCCCGGAGTCCGCGCCGGTGACCACGGCCTGTCGCGGGGCTTCCACGGGCAGCGGTACCCCAGGCAGGCGGGCCGAAACCGCGGTAGGTTTGGGGACGCCGAGGCGAGGGAGGCCGGACAGATGGGACAGCAGCAGGCCGATCGGTGCGGGGGCCACTGAGGTGGCGCCCCCGACGCCAGGCGAGGTGCGCGCAGTCGCGACGGTCACCGACCAGGACGGCGTCCTCTCGTTCTACATCGACGCCTCGCCGGACCGCGTGTCACAGGACTGGGCCTTCACCAAGCGCCTGCGCCGGGAGGTCGACGTCCTGGCCGAGGCGACCCCTGCGCTTCAGCGAGCTCTCCCACGCCTGCAGGCGGCGCTCGCCGAGCTCCTCGAGGTCACCGACGGGCATGGCCGTGGGCGCGTGCTCGTGGCCGGGCTGGGCGGCGGAGTCGTCCGGCGCCTGTCGCTCCCCGTACCTGTCTCGGACACGATGACCGTCGACTCGCGGGCGATCGCCCTCCCGCTCGTCCAGGCTGCGCCGACGCTCGCCCGGGCAGGCGTCGTCGTGCTCTCGCGAGGCGGTGTCCGCATCCTCGAGATCGCCGGGGGGCAGCCGGAGGAGCTCCGTGCGGTGACGGTCGAGCCCTCGGTTGACGTGGACGGCAACGAGCGGCGGCCCGGTGGCGCCCGCAGCGCGGCGGGCGCCGAGGGATACGTGCGCGCGGTCGGGGACGACGTGGCCCGTGTCGTCCGCGGCCAGGCCGCCCGGGTCCGCGAGCTCTCGGAGCAGCGCGGCTGGGGCACGGTGATCGTCGCCGGTGATCCCCGCCTGCGCGAGCTCCTCATGGAACACGCGGCGATGCGGGCACGGGTCGTGCCGGACGATCGCGACCTCGTGTCGCTCGCCCCGGCAGCCGTGGCCGAGGCCGTCGAGCCTCACCTGGTGGCCGAGCGGCTGCACCACGAGCGGGCGCTCCTCACCGACGCCCGCGACGGTGCCGGGGCGGGCGGGCACGGGATGCTCGGCCTCAACGACGTCGGCGGCGCGTTGTTCGCCGGCCGCGTGGCCAATCTCCTGCTCGGCGACGGGCAGCTCCCGGAGGCCGCCGTAGCGCCCGGCGGCCGTCTCGTCGACCGGGCCCACCCGCCCGACGACGTCGCGGGCGAGGAGCTCGAGCCGGTGGGTGCACCCGCGGAGGAGCTCGCGCGGCGCGCCCTCGACACCGACGCCGAGGTCACCTGCCTGCCCCGGGGCGATCTGGCCGACACCCTGGACGCGCTGGGCGGCGTGGCCGCGACCCTACGCTGGTAGGGCCGCCAGGGCCTCGACGCGCTCGGCCGCCCGGGCCATCCCGGGCTCGTCACCGAGCCGGCGCGAGGCGGCCTCCAGGCGCTCCCCCAGGGCGGCGTCCCCGCTCAGGCGGTCGATGGCCTCGGTGAGCTCCTCGGGCTCGAACCGGTAGGTGTCGAGCCGCACCCCGAGGCCGGTCTCATGCACGCGCTGGGCGTTGTCGTACTGATCCCAGAACAGCGGCAGCACGACCATCGGCCGGCCGAAGTGGATGCACTCCGTGACCGTGTTGTTGCCGCCGTGGGTGAGGACGCAGTCCACCATGGGCAGGATCGACGGCTGGGGCAGGAACTCCGCGCCGGTCATGCGCGGCCCCAGGCGCAGCTGCTCGTGCTGCGGGCCCTTGGAGACGATCACGCGATGGGGCGTGTCCGCCAGGACGTCGACGAGTCGCTGCATGAGCTCGACGTCGGCCGAGCCGAGGCTGCCCAGGCTCAGGTAGAGGAGGCGGCCGTCCCCCTCCGCCAGCTCCGCAGGAAGCTCGTACTGCGCCTCGGACGTGCGCACGCAGGACTCGAGCCGGTGCCAGGGCGGGTCGAGCGGCAGCGCTCGCTCGTAGTCGAGCTCCCGCGGATAGAGATAGAGGTCGAGGTCGGGCGACTCGTGGATGAACTGACCGTCGGGCAGCGGCGGGGCGCCCTGCTCCCGCATCCACTGGCCGAACTCGGCCAGCAGGCCGGCGTGGACCCGGCGGAACTCGGCCCGGAACTCATCCCACCCGGTCCGCTCGTCGGTCGGAAGCCCCGAGAACGCGGGCGGGACCTTCTCGTCGGGGATCTCACCAGGGTGGCACGAGACGATCCTCGTCCACCGCCACGGGCCGTTCACCACGGCGGCGAAGCCGACCACGTTGTCCTCGACCACCACGTCGGGCTGCAGCTCGTCGAAGATCTCGCGCAGACGCGGCTCGACGTAGCGCGCCCCGTCGCACAGCGCCCGGAAGGTGGGCTCGATGAAGCCTGAGAGCTGCTCGATGGTCGGGCGCCGGAAAACCGGGGCCGTCTCCCGGATGTAGTCCTTCCAGAACTGCCCGGGCGCCTCTTCGACCTCCGACGCGGGGCCGAGGCGCATCAGCCGCTCCTCGAAGCCGCGGGCCTCGAGAGTGCCGGCGAACGATTCCTCGACCACGAAGACCACCCGCGCGCCCCGGTCGCGCAGCGACTCGCCGATGGCCACGCAGTTGTTCGTGGGGCCGTAGGCGCCCTCCGGGAAGAAGACGATGGTGGACGGCACGGTGAGGAGCGTAAGCCGACGGACACGGAGCCCGTCTCAGGTACCGCAGGGCCACTGCAGGCAACACGTGTAGCTTCCGCTACCTTGCGGTAGCTTTATTACCGAGATAGGGGTCTTTCTTGAAGGGCAACATCGCACTCGCCCTGAGCGCGATCGCATTCGCGATCGCTGTTTCAGGTACCGTCGCCATCGCCGGCGGGCTCATCAACGGATCGCAGATCGCGAACCACTCCATCCACCTGTCCAAGCTGGCCAAGGACGCCAGGCCGATGCCTGATGACCGCGGGCCTCGTGGCTTCACCGGCCCCCAGGGTCCCGCCGGGCCACAGGGCGCCGCCGGCGCGAAGGGTGACATCGGTGCAACCGGCGCCCAGGGCGCCACAGGGCAGCAGGGCCAGCGCGGTCCGCAGGGTCCTGCGGGAGACGGGATCACCAGTTACGTCATGCGTCTGAACGCGGACACGAACAACGGTCCTGCCACCCACTACCCCGACGCGTACGGCTGGCGGAAGCGTGAGGGGACCGACGGTGGGTCGACGAACGGCACCGCTGCGCTCGTCGACGGCGTCCTGCGCCTGCAGGAGTCCGACGGCAGCGCATTTTCGGGCGCCACGCTCGACATGCCCGCCGGCACGCATCTCTCCGACCTGACCGCCCTGCTGTACTCCGAGAAGGCCACCGGCGGGATCGACGGCTACAACGCCGCCTACTTCCGGATCTTCCTCAGCGGTGGGCACGACATCATCATGTCCCCCAGCACGCAGCCCGGCGGTCCGGGGACGAGCATGAGCTGGCGGCGCCACAACGTGCTCGACGACACCGTGCGCTACGACGACGACGCCGGGAACAACCCGGACGTGTCGTACGCGTCGGTCCTCGCTGCTCACGGGAACGACGTCGTCACCTCCGTTCGCGTGCAGGCCGGTGACTCCGGGGCGTACTCGGATCAAAGCACGGCGCTCGTGGACAACGTCGTGATCGGGATCAACGGCACGCTCGCCCGGTACGACTTCGGGGGCTGAGCAGGGACGACGCGCGCCGGCCGCCGGTCGACCGTAAGGCGACCGGCGGTCGGCGCGTCCCTTCACCTGTACGTCCACAACCCCCCGGGAGGACTCTTGAAGGGCAACCTTGCACTGGCGCTGAGCGCCATCGCGTTTGCGATCGCCGTATCGGGAACCGCGGCCATGGCCGGCGGTCTCATCAACGGCTCGCAGATCTCCAACCACTCCATCCATCGCTCCAAGCTGGCCAAGGACGCGCGCGGGCTCCGCGGCTTCCGCGGCTTCACCGGGCCGCAGGGGCCGGTGGGTCCGCAGGGCCCGAAGGGCGACAAGGGCGACGACGGCAAGCCGCCGAAGGTCGACTACGGCGTCGCCAAGGTGAACGTGTCGCGCGGCGGCGGCGCCTACAGCACGTGGGCCACGTACTCCACGGCCCTCGGCTCGCCGGTGGGCGACAACACCGGCGGCGTGTTCCGCTTCACCTGCTCGACGGCGAACGCGCCGTGCAAGGTGAAGGTGTCGGCGGCGATCCTCGGATCGTCCAACCACGCCGTCTACCCGCGCCTGCTGCTCTACCGGCAGGACTACGTGCAGGCCGGTCTGGGCCCGTTCCCCGAGGTGTACTGCGAGTACGCCGACGGCTCGACCGGGAGCGCGCCGTTCGCGCTGACCGGCAACGCGGGGTACAGCGACGTCCCCGTGAACATCGGCGGGACCGCGGACTGCGGCGGCCCCGACCCGAGCGCAGGTGACGTGAACCAGATCACGGTGCCGGCGGGGTACTACGACGTGAACTCGACGTTCGTGTTCCTGCCTGCCTCGTAAGCAGGGCCGGTCGAACGCGTCCCCGGGCCACGCGCCCGGGGACGCGCGACCCTCAGGGAATGACGATCTCGTCCAGCCCGGGCGGGTCGGGCGGCGTCTGCGGGCGCATGCGCGCCAGCGTCCGCACGAGCAGGCGGGCGACCACGACGTTGCGGACCCATTTGCGGTCCGCCGGCACCACGTACCACGGCGCGTTGTCCGTCGACGTGCCCGCCAGCGCCCGCTCGTAGGCGGCGACGTACTGGGGCCACCGGGCGCGGGCCTCGAGGTCGGAGGGCGCGAACTTCCACCGCTTCTCGGGATCCTGGAGCCGCGCCTGGAGCCGCGCGCGCTGCTCGTCCGGGCTGATGTGGAGGAAGACCTTGAGGACGGTCGTGCCCTCGTCCGCCAGCATGCGCTCGAAGCCGCGGATGTGCTCGATCCGCCGGCGCGCCTCCGCCCGGCCGATCGTGCCGAGGACGACGGTGGTGACCACGTCCTCGTAGTGCGAGCGGTTGAAGATGCCGATCTCCCCCCGCTGGGGGCAGGCGGCGTGCACGCGCCACAGGTAGTCGTGGCGCAGCTCCGTCTCGGTCGGCACCTCGAAGGCCCGCACGCGGCAATGGGCCGGGCTGACGCTGCTGAACACGTTGCGGACCGTGCCGTCCTTGCCCGAGGTGTCCATCCCCTGGAGGACGAGGAGGACGCTCCGGCGCCGCTCGGCGTACAGCCGGTACTGGAGCGTGGCCAGGCGGTCGAGGAGGCCGCCCAGCTCGACCTGCCCCTCGGTCTTGTTCTTCATGCCGAAGCGGTCGTCCGTCGTCCGGCGATCCAGGCTGAGCCGGCTGCCCGGCTTGACGAGCAGCCGGTCGAGATCGCGGTCCTTCATGCTCCCTCCCCTCGCATGGCGGCCGGGGCATCTTCGGCCAGGCCGAGAGCGGCGCCGCCCGCCAGGGCATCGGCCCGATCGCGCCCGACCGCCTCCACGAGCGCGGCGTGTGCCTCGTCGAGGAAGGGCGGCCGGTGGGCCCGGTGGCCGTCGGAGGCCACGAGATCGGCCCAGCCCAGGCGCACGAGCGTCCACCCCGTCCGCTCGGCGGCCCGGTCATGCCGGCCGAGGAGGCTGGTGGCGTTGACCTGCAGGAGCCAGCCCCGCTCGCGGAAGGGCCGGACGGCCTCGGGATCGGCCTGGACCAGCGGCGAGCGCTCGGGATGGGCCAGCACCGGCTGCAGCCCGGCCGCCTCCAGATGCTCGGCGCACGCCGACACGAGCTCCAGTCCGCGGTCCTCGAAGTGCGGCAGCGGGAACTCGAGCAGCGCCGCGTCCAGCCGCCCCAGGCGGTACTCGAGCGGGTCGGCGTCGAGCAGCCACGGCTCGGGGCCGAGCTCCCAGCCCAGCTGGAGGTCGACGCCGGCCGCCGCGGCCGCCGGCGCCATCTCGGCGTGGGCCGCGCGAGCCCGCGCCGCACGGTCCGGCGTCGCGGGGTAGACGAAGTTGGCGTGCGGCGTGCCCATGAGGACGCGGGTGCCCCGCCGGCCGGCCTCCTCCACCAGGGCGAGACCCTCCGCCACCGTGACCACGCCGTCGTCGCCCGACGGCACGCAGTGGCTATGGACGTCGACGAAGCCGGTCACGGGAGCATCATGGCCCAGCGGCGGACGGCCGCCCTCGCCAGTGATGCATGTTTATGCAGGAGCGTGTATCATCATGCGTCGTGCAGGCCGTTCTCGCTCCTCCGCGCCGCCCCGGCCACGTCATCGACACCCGGCTCTCCGCGGGCCTCGCCGGCGCGTCCGGGTACGTCGGGCGGGAGCTGGCACGGATCATCGGCGGCCACCCGTCGCTCGCCCTGGCCGCGGCCCAGGCGCGGTCGGACGGGTTCGACGACCTCGACGCCGAGGCCCTCGCGTACTGCGACGTCGTCTTCCTGGCGCTGCCGCGGGAGGCCGGGCGCGGTGCTCGGCCAGGCGCTGGCCGCCGAGGGCACGCCGGTGGTCGACCTGGCCGACGGCTTCCGGCTCGAGCCGGGCTGGGCGTACGGCCTGACCGAGCTCTTTCGCGACGAGATCGAGGCCAGCAGCCGCGTGGCCAACCCGGGCTGCTACCCGACTGCCGCACTGCTGGCCCTCGCGCCCCTGGCCGAGGCGGGACTGCTCGCCGGGCCGCCGGTCATCGACGGCAAGTCCGGCGTCTCGGGCGCCGGGGCCACGCCCGGGGAGCGCACGCACTTCTCCAACGTCGACGGCGGCGTCGCGCCCTACCAGGCCGTCGGCCACCGCCACATCGGTGAGCTCGAGCGCACGCTCGGCCGCCTGGCCGGCGAGCCCGTACCTGTCATCTTCACGCCCCACCTGGCGCCCCACAGCCGCGGCCTCGAGGTCACGTGCTACGCGCCGCTGAGCGAGCCGCTCGACCAGGCGGCGCTCCTCGATCTGTACCGCGAGCGCTACGCGGAGGAGCCCTTCGTCCGCCTGACCGGGACGCCCCACCCCGGCCGCCTGCACGGCGCGAACGCCTGTCATCTCGGCGTGTGGGCCGAGCCGCGCACGCAGACGGCGATCGTGGCCGGCGCCATCGACAACCTGGTCAAGGGCGCCGCCGGCCAGGCCGTGCAGAACGCGAACCTCATGCTCGGGCTGCCGGAGGACACCGGCCTGAGCACGGAGGGCCTGGCGCCGTGACCATCGTCCTCAAGCTCGGCGGCGGCGCCTTCGACCAGGTCCCCGGACTTGCGGCGCGGGCCGAGGACGAGCCGCGCCTCTGCCTCGTCCACGGTGCGCGGCCCCACATCGACCGGCGCATGCGGGCCGGCGGCCTTCGGCCCCGGTTCGAGGGTGGCCGCCGGATCACCGACGCGGCCACCCTGGCCTGCGTGGTCGCGGGCTTCGAAGACGCCGCGGTCGAGCTCTCCGGCCTCCTGCGGGCGACGGGCCTGCACCCGGTCTCGCTGTCCGGCGACGTGTTCGAAGCAGACAGGTCGCCCGTCCTCGGCCTGGTCGGCGTCTCGGCGTCGGCGCAGACCGGGGCCGTGGAGCGGGTCTGGTCGAGCGGGGGGCTGCCGCTGGTCACGCCGCTGGCCCGCGAGCGCGACGGCGGGGCGGTCCTGAACCTCAACGCCGACGACGCGGCGGCCTGCCTGGCCGCGGCACTCGGGGCCGATGAGCTGTGCTTCGTCTCCGACGTGGCCGGGGTCCTCGACCCCGCCGGAGCACCCCTGGCGACCGTGGTCGCCTCGGAGCCCCCGGAGAGCGTGGCCGGCGGCATGCTGGCCAAGCTCGAAGCCGCGGGCGCGGCCCTCGCGGGCGGGGTCGGCGACGTCCGCATCGGCCACGCGACCTCGGTGCGGGCCTGACGTGAGCATGCTCGCGACCCCCGCGGTGATGCCCGACGACCTGCTCGAGGTCGCCTCGCTCACGCCCGGTCAGCTCGAGTGGCTGCTCGACCTGGCCGAGGAGATGCGCCGCCATCCAAACGGCTTCGACGGGGAGCTGCGCGGCGAGACGGTGGCGTGCCTGTTCGAGAAGCCCTCCACGCGCACGCGGGTATCGCTGCAGGCGGCAGCCCATCGCCTCGGCCTGCTGCCCGTGATGCTCCGGCCCGACGAGCTGCAGCTCGATCGCGGTGAGCCGATCGGCGACACCGGCCGCGTGCTCTCGAGCTACACGGCCGGCATCGTGGCCCGCGTGCACTCTCACCGATCGCTCGAGGAGCTGGCGGCGGCCGCGAGCGTGCCGGTCGTCAACGCCCTCTCCGACCGCAGCCATCCCCTCCAGGCCCTGGCCGACCTGCTCACCCTGCGCGACCACTTCGGCGAGCTCGACGGCCTGCGCGTGGCCTACGTCGGCGACTCCAACAACGTGGCCCGCTCGCTCGTGGCGGCCGGCGCCCTGGCCGGCGTCGACGTGACCGTGGCCAGCCCGCCCGGCTACGGCGGCACGGTGACCGACCCACTCGAGGCCGTGGCCGGCGCCGACGCCGTCTACACCGACGTCTGGGTGTCGATGGGCGAGGACGACGAGCGCGACCGGCGCGTCTGCGATCTTGCTCCCTTCCAGGTGACCGAGGAGCTGATGGAGCAGGCGAAGCCGGAGGCGGTGTTCCTGCACTGCCTCCCCGCCCATCGCGGAGAGGAGGTGGCCGCCGCGGTCATCGACGGGCCGCGCTCCATCGTCTTCGAGCAAGCCGCAAACCGCCTCTGCACCACGCAGGCGGTCCTCTACGCCTACCTGGGAAGGACCGCATGAACGCCCGCCAGCAGCTGATCGCCGCCATCCTCGACCGTCACGAGGTGACCAGCCAGACGCAGCTCGTGGAGCGGCTGGCCGCGCAGGGCGTGAACGTCACCCAGGCGACCGTGTCGCGCGACCTCGACCGCCTCGGTGCCATTCGCGTGCGCAGCGGCGGTCACATGGTCTACGCCGTCCCCGCGGAGGAGATGCCGATCGACCCGCTCGACCGGCTGCGCGAGGCGCTGACGCTGGTCCGGAGCTTCGAGCCCACCGGGGTGCTGCTCGTCCTGCGCACCGCCCCGGGAAACGCCATGCCCGTCGCCCGCGCCTTCGACGTGGCCGAACTGGCCGAGGTCGCGGGCTGCGTCTCCGGCGACGACACCATCTTCGTGGCCGCGCGCGAGCCGGCCACCGGAGCCGAACTGGCCGCCCTCTGCCGGCGCATCCAGGACGGCGAGCAGATCCCCGCCTGAGGAGCAGCCGTGCCCGAGACCATCGTCCTCGCGTACTCCGGCGGCCTCGACACGTCGGTCGCCCTCCGCTGGCTCGCGGATGAGTACCGCGCCGACGTGGTGGCCCTGCTGGTCGACGTCGGCCAGGGCGTCGAGGTCGAGTTGGCCACCGCCCGGGCCCAGGCAGCCGGCGCGGCGGCCGTCGAGGTCGTCGACGCGCGGCGGGAGCTGGCCGAGGAGTACGTCCTCCCGACCCTGAAGGCCGGCGCCCTGTACGAGGGCCAGTACCCCCTCATCTCGTCGCTTTCGCGACCTCTCATCGCCCGCAAGCTGGTGGAGTCTGCCCGGGCCCACGGCGCCGGTGCCGTGGCCCACGGCTGCACGGGCAAGGGCAACGACCAGGTGCGCTTCGAGCGCCGTGGCCGGCATCGCCCCGGACCTCGACGTCCTCGCCCCGGTGCGCGACTGGGGCCTGACGCGTGAGGGCGAGATCGCCTACGCGGCCGAGCACGGCATCCAGGTGCCGGTCAAGTCGGGTGCCGCCTACTCGATCGACGCCAACCTGTGGGGCCGCTCGATCGAGTGCGGCCCGCTCGAGGACCCGTGGACCGAGCCGCCCGAGGACGCCTTCACCCTCACCGCCGACCCGGCGCCGGCGGCCCCACCACGTAGGTGGAGATCGGCTTCGAGGCCGGGGTCGCCGGTGGCCCTGGACGGCGAGGACATGGCCCTCGAGGAGCTCATCGCCACGCCTGGCGGCACGATCGCCGGCGCCCATGGCGTCGGCCGCATCGACATGGTCGAGAACCGGCTGGTCGGGCATCAAGTCGCGCGAGGTCTACGAGGCCCCGGCCGCGTCGGTGCTCTACACCGCGCACCGCGAGCTCGAACGTCTCGTCATCGAGCGCGACCTCCAGCACCAGAAGGACGAGCTCGCGTCGCGCTACGCCCGCCTGGTCTACAACGGCCTGTGGTTCCTCGCCGACGCGCGAGGCGATGGACGCCTTCGTGGCCCAGGCGCAGTCGCCGACCACGGGCGAGGTGCGGATGCGCCTCGGCGGCGGCTCGGCCCGCGTCGTCGGCCGCCGCGCGGCGCAGTCGCTCTACGACCACGGGCTGGCCACGTACGAGGAGGGCGACGCCTTCCGCCACGGCGCCGCGGCCGGGTTCATCCATCTGTGGAGCCTGCCCCTGCGCACGTGGTCCGCGGTGCACGGGAAGGAGCCGGTGGGCCACGCCGGCTCGTCGCCCGGCACCCCGCATCCGTGACGGCCGGTCCCCTGTGGGGCGGCCGGATGCGCGCCCCGCTCGACGAGCGGCTGCTCGCCTTCTCGCGCTCGCTGCCCGTGGACCGGGCGCTGTTCCCGTACGACGTGGCCGCCTCCCGGGCGCACGTGGCCGGACTGGCCGCACGGGCATCATCGAACCGGGGGAGGCCGCGGCCCTCGACGACGCGCTCGCCGCGCTGGAGCCCCCGCCGGAGGATGCCCCTGACGAGGACGTGCACTCCTATCTCGAGCGCGCACTGGTGGAGCGTCTCGGCCCCGCCGGCCGCCGCGTGCACGCCGGCCGCTCCCGCACCGACCAGGTGGCCACGGCCACGCGCCTGTGGGCGCGCGACGCCTGCCGGTCGCTGGCTCTCGGGGTGGCGGCGCTTCAGGAGGCCCTGGTCCAGACGGCGCGGGCCCACCCCGACGCGGTGCTCCCTGGCTACACCCACCTCCAGCGCGCGCAGGCCGTCGCCCTCGGTCACCACCTGGCGGCCCACGCCTGGGCTCTCGAGCGGGACGTCGCCCGGCTGCGCCACGCGTACGAGGCTGCGGACGTCTCCCCCCTGGGCGCGAGCGCCCTGGCCGGCTCGACGCTCCCCCTCGATCCCGATGGCACGGCCGCCGCCCTCGGTTTCGGCGCGCGCTTTCGCTCGAGCCTCGACGCCGTGTCAGACCGCGACTTCGTCTGCGACCTCCTCTACGCCGCCGCCTCGGCCTTCGTCCACCTCTCGCGCCTGGCCGAGGAGATCGATCGTCTTCGCCATCGCAGGAGATCGGCTCGTGGAGCTCGACGAGACCGTGGCCGAGGGCTCGTCGACGCCCCCCCACAAGCACAACCCGCAGGTGGCCGAGCACCTTCGCGGCCGAGCCGGGGTGGCCATCGGGCGGCTGACCTCGTTCCTGGCCGTGCTCAAGGGGCTCCCGCCGGCCGACGACTCCATCGCAGGAGGACAAGGAGGCTCGTCTCGCCGCAGGTCGCCGCGCTGTCGGGCGGTTCCTCGAGGCCGCTGCGCTGCTCGTGGCCGGCTGCCGCTTCGACGAGGCGCGCATGGCGGCGGTACCCGCCGACGGGGCGCTGCACCGCAGCGACGTCGTCGAGGCGCATGGTGGCCGCGGGCACGGCGTTCCGCGAGGCGTACGACGCCGTGGCCGCGGCGCTCCGCCACGGCGTCCGCTCGAGCTGCCCTCGCCGGAGGAGTCCGTGGCCGCCCATCGCGGCCCGGGCGTGACGGCCCCGGGCGCGATCGGCGAGCAGCTCGCGGAGCTCGACGGCCGCATCGCTGGCACCCGGTCCTGGGCGACCTGAGTCCACCTAGAGTCCCCGC
>CAVOLG010000007.1:0-16842 GCA_963696735.1 uncultured Actinomycetes bacterium | reverse complement strand
CGACATCGCTCGAGCACGAACCGGCGACGGCAACGTCAATCCACGGTTCCCGCAGGCACGACCCATTCGCACGACTGTCCGGTAACCGACGCGATGGCTTCAAAGTCGGAGTCGTAATGAAGTACCGCGATGCCCAGTCCTTCTGCAGCAGCCGCCACGAGAAGATCAGGCACCTTGCGGCCCCGCTGGCTGCGATCCGCGAGGAGGCGTTGGACCTGAAGCGCCCGGCGCAGATGCGTCGCAGTGGTCTCGACAGGATCGAAGGCGTCGAGCGAACCGATCAGTCGGTCCCATTCTCCAGCGTTGCGCGCCGAATAGCCGATCTCGAGATCGGAGATGGTCGCGCGTGCGAGCTGTCCGCGCGCGGCGCGAGGTTCGACCACCGCGCGCACCTCATGGCGGTGGAGGCGTGTCAGCACGCTCGTGTCGAGAATGAACTTCAGCGCCACGCGTCAACGCGGTCTTCCAGGTGCGCGGCTGCAAGGACGTCGAGCGCGGCTTTGACCTCGCGCTCCCGGTTGGCAGACGCCCGGCGGAGCGACTCGTTGACCGTGTCCTTGATCGTCGCCGTGCCGAGCTCAGCTCGAGCGGCGCCCAGGGCGTCCTCATCCAGATCGATCAGGTGCTTGGCCATGGCCCAAGTGTATATATATAGAGTCCACGACGTATATCCGACGCATAGGGACTAAATTGCGCGCATGTGTCGCAACATCAAGACCCTCCACAACTTCGAGCCCCCGGCTACGGCCGAGGAGGTCCACGACGCCGCGCTCCAGTACGTGCGCAAGATCAGCGGCTCGACCAAACCCTCCAAGGCCAACGAGGCCGCCTTCGCCCGCGCCGTCGAGGCCGTGACCGCGGTGTCCACGCGCCTGCTCGACGAGCTCGTCACCTCGGCGCCGCCGAGGGATCGCGAGGTCGAGCGCGCCCGGGCCCGCGCTCGGGCCGAGCGGCGGTTCGCCGCCTAGCGCCTCAGCCCATCTCGATCTCGGGGGCGATCCCGAGACGTCCCATCGCCCGCAGGTGGCGGAAGTGGGAGCGCACCGCCCGCCAGAGCGAGGGCTGGCAGTTGTAGGGCACGCCGTGGCGCTCGGCCGCGGCGCGCACGATGCCGGCGATCTGCGGATAGAGCGTGTGCGGCATGCGCGGGAACAGGTGGTGCTCGATCTGGTAGTTGAGGCCGCCGAGGGACCAGGTCAGAAAGCGGTTGCCCGGGCAGAAGTCGGCGGTGGTCTCGATCTGATGGGCGACCCACGTACGGGGCGTCTCGAGCACCTGCTCGGCCGACCCGCGACTCGCTTCCTGGACGGAGTGGGCGAGCTGGAAGACGACGCTCATGATCAGCCCGATGGCCAGCAATACCCCGAGGTACGCGGCCAGCGACGGTGAACCACGGATACACGAGCAGCGGGACGACGATGGCCCAGGCGATGAACGTCAGCTTTCCGGCGAGCAGTCCGGCCAGGTCCCACCCTCGAGCCCGGTGGATGGGGCTCTGCCCCACCTTGCCGCCCGCGAGGGCCGGGAAGTCGGACCAGACCTGCATGCGCAGCCCCATGAAGCTGTACAGCGGCCAGATGTAGAGGTGCTGGAGCCTGTACCAGGGCCGTGATCGCTGCACCGGCACGAGCTTGGCGAAGGGGGTCTGATTGATGTCGACGTCGTAGCCCGCGATGTTGGTGTAGGTGTGGTGCGCGACGTTGTGTTTGACCCGCCACGTGTAGCTGCTGAACCCCAGCAGGGCGTCGGCCGTCAGCCCGAGCATCCGGTTGTGGCGCCGGGTCGCGAAGGAGGCGCCGTGGTTGGCGTCGTGCTGGACGCAGAAGCCCGTGAGCACCGCCCCGGCCACCAGAGCGGCCAGGCACACCAGGGCCAGGACCGGCCCCGGCGAGGTCAGGATGAGCACGCTCCACGCGGCCACCATGAGCCCGATGGACACCGCCGCCTTGCGGTAGAGCTGCGCCTTGCCACGGCGCTTGGCGGCCGCCGTGAGCGAGGTCTCGACGGCCCGCTGGATCTCCTTCGCGAGCTCACCGCCGCTGCCGAACAGCCCGCGCTGGGAAGCCACAGCGGGCGTCGGAGGGGTGCGCCCGTCCGGCGCTAGGTTCGCGGTGGTCACAGAGAAGAGGCCAGCCCCGTGGTTCGTGCCGGCGAGCCGCATCATAGAGCGGCTGGGCCCGAGTGCCGTTGCTATGTGCCCGGCGAGAGCTCGGACGTGACCGGGAAGGAGCCGAGCACCTCGAGGAACGTCGTCCGGCGCTCGACGTCGGTCAGGGCCCGCGCCACGGGGTCGTCGGCCCGGTGTCCCTCGACGTCGGCGTAGAACTGGTAGCGCCACGGCTCGCCGATGAGCGGCCGCGAGTGCAGCGACGTCATCTGCACGCGGTGGTAGCGGAAGGGCTCGATGGCGTCGTGCAGGGCACCCGGCTCGTGCGGGGTGACGAAGCGCAGGGCCGACCGCCACACGGGATGGGCCTCGCGGTCGATGCGGCTGTAGCGGGCGAGCGAGACGAAGCGGGTGTAGTTCACGCCGTGGTCGGAGACGTCCTCGACCAGCACCTCGAGGCCGTAGGTGCGCGCGGCCAGCGGGCTGGCCACCGCCGCGTGCGTGCGGTCGCCCCTGGCCGCCACGGTGCGAGCGGCCTCGGCGGTCGATCGGGCGCCGACGGTCTCGAAGCCGTTGGCCAGCAGGCTGCGGCACTGGGCGAGCGCCATCGGGATGCGAGTGGACGACGCGCACCTCCGCTGCGTCTGCCCCCGGGAGGCCGATGAGGCAATGCGGGATGGGCAGCACCGTCTCCTCGACGATCGACAGCCACCCCTCCTCGAGCACCGTCAGCGTGTCGGGGACGAGGCCGGCCAGCGAGTTCTCGAGCGGCAGGACGGCCCGGTCCACCTCCGCGTCCCACACCGCGCGGGCCACGGCGGTGAAGTCGGCCAGCGAGGCCGCCTCGGCGTCGGGGTAGAGGGCGAGGGCCGCCTCCTCGGCGTAGGACCCCTCGCCCGCGTATCCCACTCGAAGGTCAGCCACGCTGCTCGGCGGCCGTGCGTTCTCCCTGCTCGCCCACGAAGGGCATCATGCCCCGCAGTCGCGCCCCGACCTGCTCGATCGGGTGCTCCGCGCCCTGGGCCCGCAGGCGGCGCATGACCGGCCGCCCCGCCTCGTTCTCGACGATGAGCTCGCGGGCGAACTCGCCCGAGCGGATCTCGTCGAGCAGGGTGGCCATGGTGGCCCGCACGTGGTCGTCGATCATGCGCGGCCCGCGCGTGAGGTCGCCGTACTCGGCGGTGTCGGAGATGACCTGGCGCATGCCCGAGATCCCGCGCTCGTACATCAGGTCGACGATGAGCTTGAGCTCGTGCAGGCACTCGAAGTAGGCGATCTCCGGCTGGTAGCCGGCGCCGACGAGGGTCTCGAATCCGGCCTGGACGAGCGCCGTCGTGCCCCCGCAGAGCACGGCCTGCTCGCCGAACAGGTCGGTCTCGGTCTCCTCGGCGAAGGTCGTCTCGATCATGCCCGCCCGGCCCGAGCCGATGCCCGCGCCCCAGGCCAGGGCCAGCTCGCGGCGCCTCGCCCGAGGCGTTCTGGTGCACGGCCACGAGCGAGGGCACGCCGGCTCCCCGCGTATAGAGGCGCCGGACGAGGTCGCCGGGCCCCTTGGGCGCGACCATGATCACGTCCACGTCGGCCGGCGGCTCGATCGTCCCGAAGTGGATGTTGAAGCCGTGGGCGAAGAGCACCGCCGCCCCGGGGCGCAGCGCGGGTGCAGACCACCTCGCGCCAGAGGGCCGGCTGAACGTGATCGGGCACGAAGACGCCGATGAGGTCGGCGCCCTCGGCCGCCTCGGCCGGCGACATCGGCGACATGCCGTCGGCCGCCGCGCGCTCCCACCCGGCCGAGCCGGGCCGCGCGCCGACGACCACCTCGCAGCCGGAGTCGCGCAGGTTCTGGGCGTGGGCGTGGCCCTGGGCGCCGTAGCCGATGACGGCGATGCGCCGGCCGCGCAGGCGGGCGAGATCGGCGTCGGCGTCGTAGAGAACGGTGGCCATGGGGTCTCCTTCGGTACGTCAGGCGACGCGCAAGCGTCGCGTGCGGCGAGTGCTCGGGCGGCCCAGGCCGATGCGGCCGGTGCGGACCGCCTCCTGGATGCCGTAGGGGGTGAGGAGCTCCTCGAAGGCGGCGAGGCGCTCGGGATGCTCGACGAGCTCGAAGACCACGGCGCCCGGCGACACGTCGACCACGCGTGCGCCGAACACGGCGGCCAGGTCGATGATCTCCGGCCGGCGCTCGGGCGGCGCGGCCACGCGCACGAGGATCAGCTCGCGCTCGATGGCGTCGGTGCGCAGCTCGGTCACCTTGAGCACGTTGACCAGCTTGTAGAGCTGCTTGACCACCTGGTCGATCGAGGTCTGCGAGCAGTCCACGCGCAGGGTGATGCGCGAGCGGTCCTCGCGCTCGGTCGGCCCCACTGCCAGGCTCTCGATGTTGAAGTGGCGCCGGGAGAACATCCCGGAAATGCGGGCCAGGACGCCGGGCTGGTTCTCGACCAGGACGGACAGGGTGTGGCTGGTGGCCTCGGGCATCAGGCGCCGCCCTCGTCCTCGACCCAGGCGTTGTCCTCCTCGGCCCAGGCCTCGTCCAGCATCTCGTGCGAGGCGCCCCCGGCCGGGACCATGGGATAGACCTTGGCCTCGTGGTCGACGCAGAAGTCGATCACCGCGGGCACGCCGGCGTCCACGGCGGCCAGGATGGCGGCGTCGACCTCCTCCTCGCGCTGCACCCGGAAGCCGGCGCAGCCGTAGGCCTCGGCCAGGCGGACGTAGTCCGGCACCGCGGCCAGGTCGGTCTGCGAGAAGCGCTCGTCGTGGAACAGCTCCTGCCACTGGCGGACCATGCCCAGCCAGCCGTTGTTCATGACCGCCACCACCACGGGGATGCGGTAGATGGCCGCCGTGGCCAGCTCCTGCAGCGTCATCTGGAAGCAGCCGTCGCCGTCGATGCACACCACCGTGCGGTCGGGGCAGGCCAGCTTGGCTCCCAGGGCGGCGGGGAAGCCATAGCCCATCGTCCCCAGGCCGCCCGAGGTGATGAAGCGCCGCGGCTCGTCCACCGACAGGTGCTGGGCCGCCCACATCTGGTGCTGCCCGACGCCGGTGGTCCAGATGACGTCGCGGTCGGCGAGCACGTCGCGGAGGCGCTCGATGACGTACTGGGGCTTCAGCGCACCGCCGCGGCGGTAGCGGAAGGGGTGCTCGTCGCGCCAGGCGGACAGCTGGTCGAGCCACGGCCCGGTAGCGCTCGGCCGAGCCCGGTGCGCGGCGCACGAGCGCCTCCCTGAGGGCCGGGAGGACCTGCCGCAGCTCGCCCACGATGGGCACGTCGGCGTGGCGGTTCTTGGAGATCTCGGCCGGGTCGATGTCGCAGTGGATGACCGTGGCGTCGGGGGCGAACGCGTCCAGCCGGCCGGTGACGCGGTCGTCGAAGCGGGCCCCCACCGTGACCAGGACGTCGGCCTTGTTGAGCGCCCAGTTCGCGTACTTCGAGCCGTGCATCCCGGGCATGCGCAGGGCCAGGGGATGCGAGTCGGGGAACGCTCCCTTGGCCATGAGCGTGGTCACGACGGGGATGGACGCAGCCTCGGCCAGGGCCCGCAGCTCCTCCTCCGCCCCGGCGTTGGTCACGCCGCCGCCCACGTACAGGACGGGACGCTCGGACTCGGCGATGACGTCCGCCGCCCGCTCGACCTGGAGTGGATGGCCGTCCCGCGTCGGCCGGTAACCCGGTAGGTCGACGCGCGACGGCCAGTGGAAGGTGAAGGTGGTGTTGGCCACGTCCTTGGGCAGGTCGATGAGGACGGGCCCGGGCCGCCCGGTGGAGGCCAGGTGGAACGCCTCGCGGAACGTCCGGGGGAGGTCCTCCGCCCTCCAGACCAGGTAGCTGTGCTTCACCACCGGCTCGAAGATGCCCGTGGTATCGGCCTCCTGGAAGGCGTCGGTGCCGATCAGGTAGGTCGCCACCTGGCCCGTGATGACCACCATGGGCGTGGAGTCGAGGTACGCGTCGGCCACCGGCGTGACGAGGTTCGTGGCCCCGGGGCCCGACGTGGCCATGGCCACGCCCACCCGGCCGGTGGCCCGGGCGTACCCCTGGGCCATGTGGCCCGCGGCCTGCTCGTGGCGCACCAGCACGTGCTGGATGTGGGTGCCTGTCGAGGCCAGGGCGTCGTAGACGGGCAGGATGGCGCCCCCGGGAATGCCGAAGCACACCTCCACGCCCGAGAGCTCCAGGCAGCGGATGACCGCCTCGGCGCCGGTCATACGGGCGCCCTCGTAGCGCGATTCGGGCGCCGCGTCGGCGGCGGGCTGGGCGGACATCGTCATCTCACCTCGGTCGGGAGTGGCTGGCGGGCGGTCACGCGTGCGGCGACCGCGGTTGCGACCTGGACGGTGGTGGCGGTGCCGCCGAGGTCGGGGGTGTGAGGGCCGGTGGTGATGACCGACTCGGTGGCCTCGGTGACGGCGGCCGCCGCGGCCCGCTCGTCCAGGGCGTCGAGCATGAGCGCGGCCGAGAGGATGGTGGCCATGGGATTCGCACCGCCGCTGCCGGCGATGTCGGGTGCCGAGCCGTGGACGGCCTCGAACAGGCCGGGGCCGTCGTCGGCCAGCGAGGCCGACGGAGCCAGGCCAATGCCGCCGGTCACGGCAGCGGCCAGGTCGGAGAGGATGTCGCCGAACAGGTTCTCGGTGACCACGACGTCGAGCTCCGCGGGACGCTCGACCAGGCGCATGGTCATGGAGTCGACCAGCTGGTGCTCGAGCTCGACTCCCGGGAACTCGGCTGCGACCTCCTCGGTCACCGCCCGCCACAGGCGCGAGCTCTCGAGGACGTTGGCCTTGTCCACGCTGGTCACGCGGCCACGCCGCCGGCCGGCCAGCTGGAAGGCCCGCCGCACCACGCGCCGGATCTCGTCCTCGGTGTAGGTGCAGGTGTCCCACGCGCGGTCGCCCTCGCGCCCGGAGTCGCCGAAGTAGAGGCCGCCCACGAGTTCGCGGACGATCAGCAGGTCGACTCCCTCGGCCACCTCCGCGCGCAGCGGCGACGGCACGTTGGCGCGGGTGCGGACGGGCCGCAGGTTGGCGTACACGCCCAGGAGCTGCCGGATGGCAAGCATCCCCTGCTCGGGCCGGACGTCCCCGCCGTCCCAGCGGGGGCCGCCGATGGCGCCCTTGAGCACCGCGTCAGCCGCCAGGCAGGCCGTGCGCGTCTCCTCGGGGAAGGGCGAGCCGACGGCGTCGATGGCCGCCCCACCGAACGGGTGCTCGTCGAGCTCCAGGGTGAAGCCGAAGGCGTCGGCGGCGGCATGCAGGACCTCGACGGCCGCGGCCACCGTCTCGGGGCCGATGCCATCGCCCGGCAGGAGGACGACGCGGTGCCTCACACGGACTCCAGGACCTGCGGGACAGGGGTGCCGGCGGCTGCCCGCGCGGCCGAGCAGGCGCGGAGGAAGGCCTGGGCCGAGGCCTCGGCGATATCCGGGCCTACGGCCTGGGCGGCGAAGGTGCGGCCGCCCGCGTCGGCCACGACGACACGCACCTCTCCGAGGGCGTCGGGGCCGCCGGTGACGGCGCTCACGCCGTAGTCGATGAGCTCCACTCCCGGGTCGATGGCCTTGGTGATTGCTCCGATGGCGGCGTCGATCGGACCGTCGCCCTCGGCGGCGCCGCGCAGGGGCGCTCCGGCGTCGGTGCCCTCGACGACCTCCACGTGGGCCCAGGCCGGCCGGCCCGAGCGCGTGGAGAGCTCGAGCGAGGCGAGCCGATAGCGGTCGGCCGCGCCGTCCGTCTCACGCAGCCGGTCGTCGACGATGGCCTCGAGATCGAGGGCGCTCACCCGCGACTTGCGCTCGGCAATCTCCTTGAAGCGGCGGAAGGCGCGCTGCAGGGCCTCGCCCTCCAGCGTCCCGTATCCCAGCTCCTCGATTGCCCGGCGCAGGGCGTGGCGGCCCGAGTGCTTTCCGAGGACGAGCTCGGAGCGCGCCGCCCCCACGCTCTCGGCGTCCATGATCTCGTAGGTGCGGCGGTGCTTGAGCACGCCGTCCTGGTGGATGCCGGCCTCGTGGGCGAAGGCATTCCGTCCCACGACGGCCTTGTTCGGGGGCACGACGTAGCCGGTCAGGCGCGAGACCAGGCGGCTCGTGCGGGAGATCTCCACGGCGTCGATGCGCGTGTCCACGCCGTAGTGATCGGCGCGTGTGCGCAGAAGCATCACGATCTCTTCCAGCGAGGCGTTCCCGGCGCGCTCGCCGATGCCGTTCACGGTGCACTCCACCTGCGTGGCCCCGGCGGTCACGGCGGCCACGGAGTTGGCCACCGCCAGGCCCAGATCGTCGTGGCAGTGGGCCGAGAGCGTGATGCCGTCGCTCTCCGGGACGCGCTCGCGGATGGCGGTGAACAGGGCCGCATACTCGTCGGGCTGGGTGTAGCCGACCGTGTCCGGGAGGTTGATCGTGGTCGCCCCCGCGGCGATGGCGGCGCGCACGACGTCGGCCATGAAGGCGACGTCGGAGCGGGTGGCGTCCTCGCACGAGAACTCGACGTCGGGCACCAGCGATCGGGCGTAGGCCACGGCCTCGCGGGCCTGCTCGAGCACCTGCTCGGGGCGCAGGCGCAGCTTGTGCTCCATGTGGATCGGCGAGGTGGCGATGAACACGTGCAGCCGCGGGGCCGCGGCCTCGCGCAGCGCCGTGGCCGAGGCATCGATGTCGCCACGGTCGGCCCGGCACAGCGACGCGACGGTGCAGTCGCGGACCTCCCGGGCCACCAGGGCGATGGCCTCGGCCTCGGCGGGTGACGACACCGCGAAGCCGGCCTCGATCACGTCCACGCCCAGCCGCTCGAGCTGGCGCGCGATCTCGAGCTTCTCGCGCGGGCCCAGGCTGATGCCCGGCGACTGCTCGCCGTCCCGTAGCGTCGTGTCGAAGATCCGTACCTGCGTTGGTGCCATCGTCCGTGCCTTCCGTGAGTCGGGGGACGGGCGGGGCGCACGTCTCCCGGTGGTTCCGGTTGGGTGTGCGCCAGGCCGCTCGGCGCGTGGGCTCGATCGTTTCCCCTAGCGGGGAAGGATCGGAAGGAGCGCGACGATGGCAATGGCGCCGGCCACGGCTACGCCGACCGGTACGAGCCGGGAGGCGGAGGCGACGGTGGCGGCGCGAGCGCTCACTTCGCTTCTCACGGTAGCCGACTTCGCCTCGCGGACGCAAACGAGCGTGAGAACGGCCGGCTGCGTCAGGCCGGAGGCGCGAGCCAGATCATGCTCAGGCTCGAGCCAGTCGCCGGCCATGCCGGCACGGTGACTGGGTTCGGGCTGTCGTGAAAGAGGACCACCTCGACGTAGTCGCCCTTCTTGAGCGAGGCCAGGCCGCTGAACTGCTGCGCCGTGTGCGCCTGACTCACCGCGACCGCATTACCGACGATGGTGTCCTTCCCGTCCACGAGCAGGTACGGCATGCCGCGCGGTGCCTCGCACGGCGAGCGGGTCGTTATCGCCTCCCCAGCCAACCCCCGCCATCAGGAGGTAGAAGCCGTCGACCGGAGCCGTCAAGCGTGTCGGCTGTGCCGGGTCGTAGAGGTGGTCGGTGTCGACGCCGCCGAGGTCGAGGCTGAACGGGATCGCAAAGCCCGCACCACCGGCCGGCACGGTGAAGCCCGCGCGTGGGCCGTGAACGACGGCCGCGATCCGCGGCGCCTTGGCCGTGCTGTCGAGTGGCAGCACCGAGGCGGGGAACTGCCCGGTCGAACCGAGTGGAAGCAGCCGGCCCTGCGATCGGGTGCTTCGACGCCTTGATGCCGTTGACGGCGCCTGCGTTCTGCGCAAAAAGCGCCCGCCGCACGACCTTGGTCGCGGCGTCACCGACCGACGTCGCCGCAAGCGCAACCAGCAACGCCAGCAGCGACAACGCAAACGACACCTGAGGACGCGCAACGGCTCGCAGCTTGCGTCGGATCATCCGGCCAGCGTGGCACCCGGGCACCGCCCTGACATCGGGGAAAACCCTCGTCTTCGGAGGAGCGTGCTATATAGCGATCACGAGCGCGGGCATCGTCCCGCTCTCGACGACAGGAGAGGCTGAGGGCGCCGGCCCGATGACGCCTCGGCAACCTACGCGCCGCGCAAGGTGCCAACACGGCCGAGCCACCTGGCTCGGAGTCGAGACGCGAGACAGGAGGACCGATGACCGCCTTCGCCCTTCGGTGCCGGGCCTGTGGCACCGACCATCCCCTCGAGGCCGTGGGCACGTGCTCGCGCTGCTTCGGGGCCCTCGATCCCGCCTACGACGTGGAGGCCCAGCGCGGGACGGTGAGCCGCGAGTCGATCGCCGCCGGCCCTGCCTCGCTGTGGCGCTACGCCGAGCTGCTGCCGGTCGCCCCGCCGGCCGAGCCGCGGCTCGCTCCCGGCCTCACCCCGCTCGTCGCGGCCCCGCGCCTGGCCGAGGAGCTCGGCCTGGGCGAGCTCTGGCTCAAGCTGGACACGGCCAACCCCACGCACTCCTTCAAGGACCGCGTGGTCGCGGTGGCCGCGGCGGCAGCCCGCGTGTTCGGGCTGCGCACGTTGGCGTGCTCGTCCACCGGCAACCTGGCCAACGCCGTGGCCGCCCGCGCCGCGGCCGAGGGGCTCGAGGCCGCGGTGTTCTGCCCGGCCGACCTCGAGCCGGAGAAGCTCCTGGCGACGGCGGTCTACGGGACGACCATCTACGCCGTCCGCGGCACCTACGACGACTGCAGCCGCCTCTGCACGGAGCTGTCCTTCGACCTCGACTGGGCCTTCGTCAACAACACCCTGCGCGCGTACTACGCCGAGGGGTCGAAGACGCTGGCGTTCGAGATCGCCGAGCAGCTGGGCTGGCGGCAGCCCGACGCGGTGATCTGCCCGATCGCCTCCGGCGCCCTGTTCGGCAAGATCGACCAGGGCTTCTCCGAGCTTCGCGAGCTCGGCCTGGTGGACGGCGGCCGCCCCCGGCTGATCGGTGGACAGGCGGCGGGGTGCGCCCCCGTGGCCGACGCGTTCGCCCGCGGCGAGGCCGTGCGACCGGTGCGGCCGTCGTCGGTGGCGCGGTCGCTGGCCATCGGCAGCCCGTCCGACGGCGACCACGCCGTCGCCACCGCGCGGGCCACGGGCGGCGCCATCCATGTCGTGGCCGAGCAGGACGTCGGGCCCAACATGGCCCACCTGGCGGCGACCACCGGCGTGTTCGGTGAGACCGCGGCCGGCGTCACCCTGGGCGCCCTCCGCGCGGCCGTGGCGGCCGGGGAGCTGGGCCGCGATGACCGGGTGGTCCTGCTGGTCACCGGCGACGGCCTGAAGACGCCGGAGCCGGTGGCCTCCCGTCTCGCGCCCGTGGAGATCGAGCCGGACGCCGATAGCCTGCTGGCCCGCCTGGACATCGCCGCCTGAGACCGTGACGCCCCGCACCGCCTACGCCCGGATCTTCGACGACCACGCCGTCGGCGACGACCTGCTGTTCGTCGACCTGCACCTGGTGCACGAGGTCACGAGCCCGCAGGCCTTCGACGGCCTGCGCCGGGCCGGGCGGCCGGTGCGGCGGCCCGACCGCACCCTGGCCACGGCCGACCACAACGTCCCCACCTGGGACCTGCGCCGGCCGGTCGAGGACGAGCTCTCGCGGGCCCAGCTCGAGGCCCTCGACCGCAACTGCGCCGAGTTCGGGATCCCGCTCTACGGCATGGGTCACCGCCGGCAGGGCATCGTCCACGTCATCGGGCCGGAGCTGGGGCTGAGCCAGCCCGGGATGACGATCGTGTGCGGCGACTCCCACACGTCGACCCACGGGGCGCTCGGGGCCCTGGCGGTGGGGATCGGGACGAGCGAGGTCGAGCACGTGCTGGCCACGCAGACGCTGCCCCAGAAGCGGGCCCGCACCATGCGGGTGACGTTCGACGGGCAGCCGGGCCTCGGGGTGACGGCCAAGGACCTGATCCTCGGCCTCATCGGCCAGATCGGCCCGGGCGGCGGCGTCGGCCACGTCATCGAGTACGCCGGCGAGGCCATCGCGGCCCTCTCGATGGAGGGCCGGATGACCGTCACCAACATGTCCATCGAGGCCGGGGCCCGCGCCGGCCTGATCGCCCCCGACGACACGACCTTCGCCTGGCTCGAGGGGCGCCCGGGCGTGCAGGAGCCGTTCGACCGGGCGGTCGAGCGCTGGGCGCGGTACGTGACGGAGCCGGGGGCCGTCTTCGACGCGGAGATCACCGTCGATGTGCCCTCGCTGGCGCCGCAGGTGTCGTGGGGGACGAACCCCGGCCAGGTGGCGCCCATCACGGGCCGGGTGCCCACGCCGAGGGACGAGGACGACGAGCGGGCGCTCGGCTACATGGCCCTCGAGCCCGGCACGGCGCTCCAGGACATCCCCGTCGACCGGGTGTTCATCGGCTCGTGCACCAACGGCCGGCTGTCCGACCTGCGAGCTGCCGCCGCCGTGGCCCGTGGCCGGCGCGTGGCTCCGACCGTGAGCGCGATGGTGGTGCCCGGCTCGATGGCGGTGAAGGCCGCCGCCGAGGCCGAGGGCCTCGACCGGGTCTTCATCGACGCGGGCTTCGAGTGGCGGAACGCCGGCTGCTCCATGTGCCTGGGCATGAACCCGGACATGCTCCAGCCGGGGGAGCGTTGCGCCTCGAGCTCCAACCGCAACTTCGAGGGCCGGCAGGGGACGGGCGGCCGGACCCATCTCATGAGCCCCGAGATGGCGGCGGCCGCAGCCGTCGTGGGACACCTCGTCGACGTCCGCGAGCTGGCATGAGCGGGACCCCTCCCTTCGTCCGTCACACGGGGCGCGTGGCCGCGCTCGACCGTGCCAACGTCGACACCGACCAGATCATCCCGAAGCAGTTCCTCAAGCGGATCGAGCGCGATGGGTTCGGGGAGTTCCTGTTCTGGGAGTGGCGGAAGGACCCCGGCTTCGAGCTCAACCGCCCGGAGTACGCCGGGGCCACGATCCTCGCCGCCGGTCCGAACTTCGGCTCGGGCAGCTCCCGCGAGCACGCCGCCTGGGCCCTCGAGGGCGCCGGCTTCCGGGCCGTCGTGGCGCCCTCGTTCGGCGACATCTTCCGCATCAATGCCGGCAAGATCGGCCTGCTCGCAGTGGCCCTGCCCGACGAGGACGCCCGCGAGCTCATGGCCCTCGCCCCGGCCGAGGCCACGGTCGACCTCGAGCGCCAGACCGTGACGCTGGCCTCCCAGCGCGAGGTCGCGTTCGCGGTCGATCCCGACCTGCGCGAGCGGCTGTTGAACGGCTGGGACGAGATCGACCTCACCCTGCGGCGGGAGGGTGAGATCACGGCGTACGAGCAGGCCCGGGAACGGCCCGGGCCCTCGACGCTCGTGCTTGGCTAGCGCTTTTTCGCTTCCACGGCGCGCTGCAGCTGCGCCTTGTTCATCGACGAGCGCCCCTTGATGTTCATGCGCTTGGCCTCGCCGTAGAGCTGCTCCTTGGTCCGGCCCTTGGGCCGGTTCGTGCCCGACCGCAGTCCGCCGCGCCGGCCCGACGACAGGTCGCGCGTCGACGTCCGGGAGCTGGTGCGGGATTCACCCGACCGGGCGCGAGCCTTGTTCACGGTGCGGGCGGCGATCTCCTCGGCCCGGCCCTCGGACTGGCCCTGCTGCTTCTCGCTCTGCTTGATGTGCTGGTATTGGCGGGCGCGCTTGGTGCCCGGCTTCACGCCGCGTGGTGGCATCCCTGCCTCCTGGGATCGTTGTCGAGGGAGCCATACCCCGGGCAATAGCCCTGGAAACGGGGGGTACCAGAGGGGCGTCGTCGAGGTGTCCGTCCGCCCGCTGCGGGGCAAAACGGCGGATGACCGCTGCGGCCTTCCTCGTCATAGGCGGCGGTCCGGCGGGCCTCGCGGCCGTCCGTGCCTACCGCCAGGGCGGGGGCCGGGGCGACGTGGTCATGGTCTCGAGTGACCACGACGCACCGTATGCGAGGCCGCCGCTGTCCAAGGGCTTCCTGGACGGCTCATTCGCACGCGACGATCTCCCGCTCGAGTCATCCCGTTGGTACGCCGCGCATGGCGTCGACCTGCGGCTGGAGCGGGCCGCCGTGTCCCTCGACCCCGACCGCCGGCGAGTTGCGCTCGACGACGCCGAGCCGCTGTTCTTCACCCGGTGCCTCCTGGCCACGGGCTCGGAGCCCCGCCGGCCTCCCGTGCCGGGCGGCGCGGACCCGGCGGTGCTCACGCTCCGGACCGTGTCCGACGCGGAGCGGTTGATCGACCGCGCGCGCCCGGGCGCCCGGGCGGTCGTCATCGGCTCCGGCTTCATCGGATGTGAGGCGGCCTCCTCGCTGGCCCGGCGTGGCTGCCGGGTGACCCTCGTCAGCCCGGAGCGGGTGCCCCAGGAGGAGCGCCTCGGCCCGGAGGTGGGCGAGCGCATTGCGGGCTGGCTCCGCGAGGACGGCGTCGAGCTGCGCCTCGGCTGCCAGGTCGAGGCCATCGAGGGCGGCCGCCTGGTGACCCTCGAGGGCGGGCCGGGGCTCGAGGCGGACGTTCTGCTCGCAGCCGTGGGGGTGACGCCGCGAACGGCCCTGGCTGAGACCGCCGGGCTGGAGGTCTCCGCCGACGGCGTGCTCACCGACGCCTCGATGCGGACCGCAGCGCCCGGGGTGTTCGCCGCCGGCGACGTGGCTCACGCGCACAGCCCGATCGCCGGACGGCGGCTGGCCGTCGAGCACTGGGGGGAGGCGCACGCCATGGGCACCGTCGCCGGGACGGTGGCGGCGGGCCGGGAGGCGGCGTGGGAGCAGGCGCCGGGGTTCTGGTCCACCATCGGCGGGCGCACGCTCAAGCACGTGGCCTGGGGCGACGGCTTCGACGAGGCCCGGATGATGGAGGGGGACGACGGCGCCTTCGCCGTCTGGTACGGCCGGGACGGCGAGCTCGTGGGCGTGCTCAGCCACGGGCTCGACGCGGCCTATGAGCAGGGCCGCGAGCTGGTCGAGGCCCGCGCGCCCTTCAGGCTGCCTTCGCTCGAGCCTCGCTCGCCTGCGGGCGGCTGAAGCCGCGCTCCTCGGCCTCGGCGACGGACAGGGCGAAGAAGTCCCCGCGGGCGATGTCGACGGGCGTGTCGTCGTAGCCGGGGTCGAGCGGAAGGGTGTACGTCCGCCGCGCCCCGCGGTCGCCGGCGGTGCACTTGATTCGCGGCCACTCCGGGTGCGGCATCTCCTCCCGGACCTCGAGCCGAAGGGCCTCGGCGAGGGCCCGGGCCTGCGTGCTCAGGACGGTCGTGGTGACGAGCGTCCCGGTCACCTGGCGGCCGCGCGACTCCAGCCGCGTGGCGACGACGGCCGCATGCAGGCGGCCGACCCTGCGGTCGTCCACGGCGCGCGGGGGCACGGCGCGGGCGCAGTGGACGATCTCGATCGTGCCGTCGAGGCGGGCCACGAGGTCGCGCTCGAGGCCCTGGCTCCGGCGCCAGGTCACGGCGTATCCGGCGCTCGAACGGAGGTAGGCCACGTAGCGCTCGTAGTCCTGGGCCAGGTGCCAGGGCGTGGTCTGGGCGCGCACGGCGCGGTCGAGCGCCAGCTGGGTGCGGAGCGGGCGCGGGAGGTGGTGGAGCTCGTCCTCGTCCAGCCAGGCGTCCACGGGGTCGCCGTTCGCGGGCGTCAGGTCTTCCGACCCCGGCCAGCCGGCGGCACTCGGCCAGCCAGTCGAGGTCGCTCTCGTACATCTCGGCTCGCCACTCGGCCGCCTCGGCGCGGCGGCGGGCCTCGCCCAGCTTGCGTCCGAGCCGCCGGACCGTGGCTGCGGCCGACGGTGCCGGGTGCGGCTTCGAGACGAGCCACGCGGCCGTGGCCTCCGCCTTGGCGACCTCGTAGTCGGCCCAGGCGCGGGCCACGATGTCGATGCCGGCGGCGCGGTCGGCCACGAGGGTGGCCAGCGTGCGCTCGCTCTCCTCCAGGGCCTCGCGCTCCATCTTCAGCCAGGTCGTGAGAGCTTCGCGGTCGAGCTCGAGCTCCTCGCGCTCGGCCTCCACGCGCTGCCGGAACAGCGCCTCGGCCTGGGCCAGGGTCTCGCGCACTCGCTCCACGTCGTAGTCGAACTCCCGCCGCAGCCGTGTGATCTCGGCCTCGAGATCGTGTACGCGGGCCAGCAGCTGAGCGGCCTCGGGGGAGAGCTTGGGCTCAGACATGGAGATCGGGGACGGCGACCAGCGGCGGCTCATACGGAAGGCGGCCGAAGCAGGCGGCCCGGCAGTGCCAGGACCACCGCCACACGCCGGCGGAGACGTTCTCCTGCACGGCGAACATCCCGGCCGCAGGTCGGGCAGCTGGGGGAGAACCCGTGGTGGCCGGCATGCTCCGCGCGGAGGCGCTGGGCGGCCTCGCTCACGTGCCTTCTCGGCCTGCTCCACCAGGGCGCTCGATCGGCAGACCTCCTCCCGCAGCAGGCGCGCGAACCGGCGGCGCCCGCGGGCACCCGGCATCCCTCGTCGTGCGCATCCCGCGCATGTCCGGCCTGTATCGGTCGCAGCCGGACGTTCGCTGAGTGCTCTTTGAGTGGCTCTCCCCTTAACCCAGCGAGCGCAGGAAGTGGCCGAAGCCGCCGGGGGCGCGCGAGTCCCGGCGAGCATGGGTGATCACGCCATGGAGCGCGGCCGGGCGAGGCGGCCGCCGGCGGCGAGGCGCTCGATGAGAGCGCGGTCCTCAGCCAGTGCGAGCGGCGGCACGCCGCCCGCCGCAAGATAGGCGCGTCCGGTGAGCCCCAGGTTGGCCCCGTGGGCGTGGTCGTGGCCGCCGTCCGGGGTGGACCCGGCGCGGTAATGGGCC
>CAVOLG010000006.1:0-185199 GCA_963696735.1 uncultured Actinomycetes bacterium | reverse complement strand
GAATGGGAGCGGTTGGATTCGAACCAACGTAGGCAGAGCCAACGGGTTTACAGCCCGTCCCCTTTAACCACTCGGGCACACTCCCAGCGCGCCTAGTTTAGCCGTCACTCCAAGGGATCGGCGTCGCGCAGCCCCTGGGCCTCGGGGAGCCCCTCGAGCTTCCGCAGCGTGTTGTTCTCGATCTGCCGGATGCGCTCGCGCGTCACGCCGAAGGCCCGGCCGACGTCCTCGAGAGTCGCCGGCTGGCTGCCGTCGAGGCCGTAGCGCAGGACGATGACGCGGCGCTCGCGGTCGGGCAGCGAGTCCAGCGCCCGCGCGATGTCCGCGCACCGCAGCTTGGAGGACGTGAGGTCGAACGGCGACGGGGCGGACTCGTCCTCGACGAAGTCGCCGAGATGGGAATCCTCCTCCTCGCCGATCGGCTTCTCCAGCGACACCGGGAGCTGCGACATGCGCAGGATGTCGCGGACCTCATCGGCGTTGATGCCGAGCTCGCGGCCGATCTCCTCGGGCCGCGGCTCGCGGCCCAGCTTCTGCACCAGCTGGCGCTCGACGTGCACGACCTTGTTCAGCTTCTCCACCATGTGCACCGGGATGCGGATGGTCCGCGCCTTGTCGGCGATGGCCCGCGTCACGGCCTGGCGGATCCACCAGGTGGCGTAGGTCGAGAACTTGTAGCCCTTGCGGTAGTCGAACTTCTCCACCGCCCGGATGAGGCCGAGTGACCCCTCCTGGATGAGGTCGAGGAAGCTCAGCCCGCGGCCGAGGTAGCCCTTGGCGATGCTGACCACCAGCCGCAGGTTGGCCTCGATCATGGCCCGCTTGGCGATGCTGTCACCACGTTCGATGCGCTTCGCCAGCGACACCTCCTGCTCGGCCGTCAGGAGCGACACGCGCCCGATGGCCCGCAGGTAGAGCCGTAGTGAGTCGAGCGACGGCTCGACCGTGAGATTGAGGACGGGGGCCGTGCGCTCGGCGACTGCCTCAGGCTCCCTGACCCCGTCGGCCTCGACCAGCTCGACCCCATGCTCGAGGAGGTAGGCGTGGAAGTCCTCCACCTGCTCCTTCGAAAGCTCGACCTCGTCGAGGACGGCGGCGACGTCCTCGAACGTCAACACTCCCCGTTCGACGCCCTGCTCCGCGAGTCGGACGAGCTCCTCGACGTCGGGCAACGAGATGTCGACCGTCAGCATCGGCTTGCCTCACCCCCACGCTCGGTTTGAATCGGGCCGGCGATTCAAGGGCCCACGCGCCCGCACCACGCTTCTGCCCGAGGTGAGGATTTCACCCGAGCGGGAGCCGATTGTATCGATGTCTAGACCCCGCGCAAATTGTCGCTCCGAGCGGGATTTACACCGTTTCCGGTAGGACTCCGAGGGCCTGGGCTATGCGGATATGGCTCTCCGTGTCCGGCGATTCGGAGATGACGGTGACGGGCCGGTCGTAGTGGCCGAGGGCCTCCCGCAGGGGCTCGGCCCGGAGCGTGCCCTCGCCGTAGCTCACGTGCCGGTCCTCGTTGCGGTTTGCGAAGCGGATGTCGGAGAAGTGGACGTGCAGGCGCATGCCCTCCTCGAGCTGTGCCCCGGCGGCGTCGAGCACGGCCTCGAAGTCCTCCTCGGCAACGAAGGCCCCGTCGCTCGTGGCCTGCAGGTGGGCGAAGTCGACCACCGGCTGGACCCAGGGCACCGCGGCGGCGACCTCGATGACGTCCTCCAGGCTCCCGAGCTCACGCACCCGCCCCATGACCTCGATGCCGAAGGGGACCATGCGGTCCTTCTCCACCAGCTTCTCGCCGACCTCGTCCAGGTGCTCGATGACGTCGGCCAGTGCCTGCTCCCGCGTCCGGCCGAGGAGGAAGCCGGGGTGGATGACGACGACCTCGGCCTGCAGGGCCTTGGCCAGGCCGGCGGTGTGGTCCATGTTCGAGCCGGCCTGCTTGCGCTTGGCCGGATTCGTGTTGCCCGGGAACGCGAAGAGCGGGGCATGCACCGACAACAGGACGTCCTGGGCGCGCGCGGCCTCGGCCAGCTCGGCCAGGGCCTCCTTCTTCGGGTATCCGTCCGCGAACGACACCTCGCAGGCGTCGAACCCCAGCGCCCGCACCGAGGCCACCGCCTCCTCCGGAGGTCCCGGAGGAAGGCCCGAGGGCCCGAAGCGCACGAGCCCGCTCATGCCAGCACGAGCGCGACGTTCCACTCGCCCACCGGGGTGCCGTCGCCGTCGCGGAGGAGCCGCGGCTCGGGCGGCGTGGTGGGCAGCCCGGCCACGGCGGTCACGAACGGCCCGGCGGCCATGACGGTGGCCGGCCCGAAGCCGTCCTCCACCTTCAAGGCACCGCCCAGCCCGGTTTCGGCCGAGGCCACGCAGAGGATGCCGCCCGCGCCGCGCTTGGCGACGACGCCGTCGAAGCGCATGGCCGCGGCGTCGGCCTCGCCGGGTCCGGCCACGAGCTCGACGTGGGCCCGCATCGCCTGGACCACGCGCCGGCCCGCGTCCCCGAGGCCGTCGCCAAGCCCGCTCGCCAGTCGCGCATACGCGGTGGCCATGGCCGTCAGCGGCAGTGCGTACGAGCCCATGCCGCAACGGTCGACGCCCTGCACCACCTCCTCCCCCGCGATCTGGGTCATGAGCGCGGCGGCCTCGAGCTGGAGCGGCCCCTCGGGGTCGAGATACCCGGCCGGATCGAGGCCGTCGGCGTGGGCGTGGGCGAGCATCAGCGCGTGGTTGCCCGAGCAGTTGTGCTCGAGGACCGACGGCACCTGTCCCGCGCGCGCAAGCGCGCGCGCAGCGGCGTGACCGAGCGGCTCGTGCACGCCCCGTGGACGCAGCTCGGACAGAGGGATGCCGGACCGGCCGCACAGGTCGGCCACGACCGCCGCATGCTCCTGCGCGCCGTCGTGCGAGCCGCAGGCCACGGCCAGGTGGCGGTCTTCCAGGCCGAAGCGCTCGAGCACGCCCGCGGCCACGCTGGGCAGGGCCTGAAAAGGCTTGGCCGCCGAGCGCATCGTCGTAGCGAGCGACGGGTCACCAGCCGAGGCCACGAGGGTGCCGTCGGCACGGCAGATCACGGCGTGCAGACGGTGGCGCGACTCGGCCACACCGGCACGCACGGCCTCCACGATTCCGGGCTCAGCCACGGCCACCTACCATATTCGGAGTGCACTGCCCCGAAAGTCCCGCGCGCCCTGGCGGGGTGCGAGCGATCGCCAGGCCGCGCCCGGCGACGTCGCCCATATCTCTTGATATGCGCGACGCTCGCGACCGCGCCCTGGGCTTGCTCGACCCTCGCCAGGCCAATCACGCGACTTCCGAGGCAGTGCACTAGTGCCCGAGCTGCCTGAGCTGGAGGCGCTCGTCCAGGCGCTCGACCCCATCGTCGGCCGCGCGCCGATCGCCTCGCCGCCGAAGGTCCACTTCGCCGTGGGCCGGACGTTCGACCCGCCCTTCGCCGGCATGGCCGGGCACCGCTTCACCGGCGCTCGCCGCCGGGCCAAGCGCCTGCTCTTCCCCCTCGACGACGGCACGACGCTCCTCATTCACCTGATGAGCGCCGGCCGGCTGGCCTTCACCGACCCGGGCGAGAAGCGGCCCGCCCAGCCCGTCCTGCTGGTCGAGCTCGAGGACGGCTCCGCCCTCTCGGTGACCGAGCGCGCCAAGCGCAAGCGCATGCGTGTCGGGCTCTACGACGAGGCCGGGGTGGCGGCCGAGCTGGACGGCCTCGGCCCCGAGCCGCTCGACCCGGCCTTCGACGTCGCCGCTCTGAAGACCGTGCTCGCCCGCGGCGGGACGCTGCATGCCCTGCTGCGTGACCAGCACGCCATCGCCGGGATCGGTCGGGCGTACGCGAACGAGATCCTGCATGCCGCACGTCTCTCACCCTTCCAGCCCGCCGACCGCCTGGACGAGGAGCAGGTGGCCGAGCTCCACCGAGCCATCGTGGACACGCTCACCGAGGGCATCGAGCGCTTCCGGGCGCAGGGCACGAGCATGGTCACGGGCAAGCCCCGCAACGTGTACGAGGTCCACGGACAGGCGGGCGAGCCGTGCCCGCGCTGCCGCGAGCCCCTGAAGATGATCGACTTCGCCGAGCACACGATCGTCTACTGCCCGACCTGCCAGACGGGCGGCAAGGTCTACGCCGACCGCCGCCTCTCACGCCTGCTCAAGTAGCGGCGCGCGTGGGCAGGCGGACGATGACGGCCTCGCCGTCGATCGACGCCACCACCCCGACCACGCCCAGGGCGGCGTGGGCCGCGGCCAGGCTCAGGTCCCGGGCCGGCGCCGTGACCACCCCGCGCGTGACCTCGCTGGCGCTCAGGCGCACGGCTCCGTGGTGGTCGAGCTGGAGCTCCGCGTGCTCCCGCTCGGGCTCGAGGCGGAGGACTGCGAGGGCCAGCCGGGCCAGCGCCCCGGTGGTGAGCTCGACGTCGGTCTGCGCCGCCACCGGCGTGTCCGGCACGAGGGCAGCCACCTGCCGGCCGTTGGCGGCGCGCTCCGTCGCCGTCTCGGCGGCGTGGGCGACGACCGCGCGCAGGTCGACGGCCTGCGGCCGGGCGTGGATGGAGCCGTCCGCCGCACGGGCGCAGAGGGCGAGGTCGTCGAGCTGCCGCCGCATCTCGTCGGCCCCTTCCACCACCAGGCCGAGAAAGCGCTGCTGCCGCTCGTCGAGCCCACCGAGGCGATCCAACGTGCGTGCGAACCCGTAGACAGTGGCGAGCGGGGTGCGCAGGTCGTGCACGGCAGCGCGCACGACCGCCGCCAGGTCGCTTGGTTCCTCGGCCACGGGAAGCAAGCTTCGCACGATTGACTCCAACTAAGGTGCCCCCATGACCAACCGCTTCCCGGCTTTCCCCACGCCGGTCCTCGGCGACGACGTGCAGGCGTCGCGCCCCGCCGTCTCGGTCTCGCTCTCGCGGGCCGGCGTGACCGGCATCCACCAGGTCATCCGCATCGCCCATAACGGCAACGGCGCGGAGGCCGTGTACTACGCCGACATCGACTGCAGCGTCGACCTCGATCCCGGGCGCAAGGGCGTCCACATGTCTCGCTTCCCCGAGCTCTTCGCAGAGGCCATCGAACAGGTGGTCATCGGCGAGGCGCTCGTCATCGAGGAGCTGGCCGAGCACATCGCGGCCGAGATCCTCCGAGCGGCAGGGCGCCCTGCGTTCGCACGTGCGCATCGAGGCGCGCTACCCGGTCGAGCGCGTCACGCCCGTCTCGGGCCTGAACACGCAGGAGATCTACACCCTGATCGGGGTGGCGGCGACCTGCGTCGACCAGACCAGGCGCGCGGTGGGCGTGAAGGTGCAGGGCATGAACGCCTGCCCGTGCGCCCAGGGCATGGTGCGCGAGCGGGCCGCCGAGCGGCTCGAGGGCCTGGGCTATGAGGGCGCCGAGCTCGAGGCCATCCTCGACGCCGTGCCGCTGGCCACGCACAACCAGCGCGGCGAGGCCACGCTCCTCGTCGGCTCGAGCTCGTACACGCCCGCCGAGGAGCTCATCGAGATCGCCGAAGCCTCCATGTCGGCGCCCATCTTCGCCCTGCTCAAGCGGCCCGACGAGCTGTACGTGGTCGAGCAGGCCCACCTCCACCCCCGCTTCGTCGAGGACAGCGTGCGCGAGATGGTGGCCCGCACCCTGGAGCGCTATCCCGACCTCTCCGACGACGCCTTCCTTTTGGCCCGCCAGGTCAACTTCGAGACCATCCACACCCATGACGTGATGGCCGAGCGGTCCGGGCGCCTCGAGGACCTGCGGCGCGAGCTGGCCGGCGAACCCGGCGGCGAGCACCTCACCCTCGAGGGCTGGCTGTGCCGGTAAGAAACGGGGGAAACCATGTTTCCCCCGTTGGCCCCCTTCTTCCTCGGGGCGCGAGCTCGGAGGAGCGATTCACTCGCGAGTGACGGGTTATGGGCGAGTGGATTCGACGCACCGGCGAAGCCGGCACGCCGACGCAGCGTGCGCCGACCGTGGGCCTGCAGTCAGCTGTTCGTGTGGTAGCGGTCGGCCAGCGCCGTGACGGAGTTCAGGGCGTAGACCAGATCGGGGCCGGCGAGGTGCTCGGTGGCCAGCCGGGCGCACGAGCAGACGTGGTCGCCCGACTCCCCGAAGGAGCAGACCCCGTAGAAGGCGCCCGCGATGGAGCTCCCGTTCTCGGCCAGGAGCTCGGCGTAGAGCTCCTCCCGGTCGCCGTCGGGGACCGGCGAGAGGGGGGCATAGACGTCGAGGATGCGCTGCCCCGGGTAGTGGTGGAGGTGCACGACCGCCACCGAGGTCTCGTACAGCCAGTGCCCGGGGCCGACGAACGCGTAGGTCACGCCCAGCCGCCGGAGGGCTCCCTCGACGTAGAGGTTGGCCTGCTCCCACTCGTCGTCGACGGACTCCTCGCCGCCGATGGCGTCGAGCATGCGCTCGCCGTAGCGGCGCTCGAAGATGGCGGCCTCGACGGCGCAGCGGGCGCTGTCGCGCTCGAGCCGGTCGGTGCGGGTGCCCGTGGCCATGCGGGTCCGGGCCTGGGTGTCGTAGTGGAGCCGGGCCACGTGCTCGAGCAGGCTGTCCCGGGTTGGGTTGGTCTCGAGGTCCTTCTCGATCTCGGCCACCAGGCGGTCGAGGTCGGCCGGCGGCAGGCGGCGCATCCAGCCCAGCCGACGCTCGCGGCGTCCCACCTGGGACACGACGCGGCGCACCTCGTAGGGGTCGGGCCGGCGCCGGAAGAGGGCCATGCCCGAAGGGTGCCCGAACCACCCGCCGTGACGCAAGCCGTGAGCTGCGATGTCTATGCAGGCAGCGCCGGATGACCCTCGCCGGACGCCGAGCCCTGGTCACCGGCGGGGCGGTGCGCCTCGGCCGCGACATCGCCCTGGGCCTCGCCGACCGCGGCGCGCAGGTGGCCATCGGGTACCACGCCTCCCGCGAGGGAGCCGCCGAGACGGCGGCCGAGCTGGGCCGGCGCGGGGCCGGTGGGCACGCCTTCCAGGCGGATGTGGGCGATGTGGCCGCCGCTCGGCGGCTGGTCGACGAGGCCGCCGCGGCCCTGGGCGGACTGGACGTCCTCGTCCACGCCGCCTCGGCCGCCTTCGTGGGACGCCCGGCGCTGGAGCTGGACGAGACCCTGTGGGACGCGGCCCTCGACTCCACCCTCAAGGGCGGGTTCTTCTGTGCCCAGGCCGCGGCTCGCCACATGGGCGAGGCCGGGGGGACGATCATCTTCATCACCGACGTCGCCGGCATCGAGCCGTGGCCCTCGTTCGCCGCCCACGGCGCGGCCAAGGCCGGGCTCATCTACCTGACCAAGGCCCTGGCCCGGGCCTGGGGGCCGGGCATTCGCGTGTGCGGCGTGGCGCCCGGCACGGTGCTCCTGTCCGAGGGCGCGAGTGAGGCCACGGTGGAAGAGAGCGCCGCTCAGACCGCCCTCGATCGAGTGGGCACGCCAGAGGACGTGGTGGAGGCCGTGGCCTACCTGCTCGATGCTCCGTACGTCACGGGGACGCAGCTCGTCGTGGACGGCGGACGACTGCTTCTGTGAAGCGGCGTCCGCTCTGGCAATCCAAGCCAGCCATATCGGCCGTATGGAGAGCGGTGTTCTCCATCGCCACCAGCTCGCTTGTCTTCGCCGCGCCCCGCAGGGACCATACCCTCCGGATGGTCGTCGTCGAGTCCTCCTCCGAGCAGCTGCTCGACCTCGTGGCCGACGGTGACGTCGACGCCTTCGAGCGCCTCTACGAGCAGTTCGCCCGGCCGGTGTACTCCCTGTGCGTCCGGATCCTGGGCGACCGCGGCCGGGCCGAGGACGCGGCCCAGGAGACATTCGCCGCCATCTGGCGCTCGGCCTCGAGCTTTCACCCCGAACGAGGGCATGCCGCCGGCTGGATCTTCGCCATCGCCCGCCACGCCGCCACGGATTCCGTTCGGCGCCGCGTTCCGCAGCCGTCGGACCAGCTCCCCGAGCAGGCCGACCCGCAGCCCCTGCCCGACGAGCAGGTCGTGACAGACCATGAGGCCTTTCGCGTGCACGCCGCCATGGAGGCGCTGCCCCCGGCCGAGCGCGATGTCCTGCAGCTCGCATACTTTGAGGGCCTGTCGCAGAGTGAGATTGCCGATAAGCGCTCCATGCCGTTGGGAACCGTGAAGACGCGCACCCGGTCGGGCCTACGCCGCCTGGCCGCCGAGTTGGGGAGCCGCCCGTGATCACGCACCCCGACGCCTGGAAGCTCCTGCCCGACGTGGCTGCCGGCACCTGCCCGCCCGACGAGCACCTCGCCCTCGAGGCCCACCTTGCGCACTGCTCGGCATGCCGCGCCGAGCTCGAGTCGCTGCGCGAGGCGGTGTCCTACCTCAGCGGCGTGCCCGCGCCGCTCGACCCGCCGTCCTCGCTGCGGGCGCGCGTGCTCGCCATCCCGCACACCTTCCCGGACGAGGAGCGGACCGAGCCGGACCCGGCACCGGCCCTCCTCGTCCAACGCGACCGGCGCCGGCGGTTCGGCCTCGGCGCCCTGGCCGCCTGCGCGGCGGTGGCCGCAGCGGTCGCCGCCCTCGTCACGGGCCTTGCGTTCCGCCAGTCACAGACCAGCGGATTCTCCGCCGCCCAGGACCTCGCCCTGCGGCCGACGGCCAGAGCCGGGTCGGCGGCCACCGGGAGCTTCCTCATCGGGCACCCCAACGGGCCCAACGTACCGGTCGAGCTGCGGGTGAGTCACCTCGCCCAGCCGAGCCACGGCGGCTACTACGAGGTCTGGCTCGGCCGCAAGAGCGGCGCCCGGCTGTCACTGGGCAAGGTCGTGGTCTCGCGGTCCGGCTCGGCCACCGTGCAGCTGAACATGCCCAGCAACGCCAGCCGCGAGTACGAGTGGGTGTGGGTGACGCGCGAGCGTGACGACGGCAACCCCGCGCCGTCGCACGACACCGTGCTCAAGCAGGGCCTGGCGTAGCTGTCCGGCGCCTCGGGGTCTACGCCGCGCCGATGACGGATCCTCATTTCGTCGTGCCTACCAGCCCCCCGCGATGACGCTCGTTCGAGCCGGTGATGGAGCTTGGAGGCGAGGCGAGCAGAGCGACGAGGAGTCGTCCACCTCCTCGGGCGTGGTGAAGCGCCCGGTCGCCTTCGCCGCGATGGCCCCGGCCTGCACGTCGGCCGGATCGACCCCGGTCGCCTCGCCCACCGTCGCGGCATCGCCGTGATCGCCCAGCCACAGGTCCGTGGCCACCGGGCCCGGCGACACGCTGTTGATGCGGATGTCCTTCGGCCCCAGCTCCTGGGAGAGGGCCTGCCACTTCAGAAGAGCCGCCTTGGCCGCGCCGTAGTCGATCACCAGCCCCGTCCGGACGGAAGACGAGTGGAGGCGACGTTGACGATCGTGCCGGCGCCGCGCTCGATCATCCGGGTCACCGCGGCCCGCGTGGCCCGCAGGGCCGGCGAAGAAGTTCAGCTCGAACGACTGCTCGAAGTCGGCGTCCGTGACCTCGGCGCACCCGCAGCTTGACCCCGCGACGTTGTTGAGAGAACGTCGATGCCCCCGTGCCGGTCGACGGCCTCTGCGACGAGCCGCTCGGCGCCGGCAGGTCGACCAGGTTCACGGCCAGCGCGGTCACTCCGTCGATCCCCTGAAGCCCCTCGATGGTCCGCGCTCCGGCCACTCCCCGGGCGCCCTCCTCCGCGAGCGTCCGCACGACGGCGAGGCCGATGCCGCTTGCCTGCCGCCGTCGACGAACCTTGCCGTCGAGCTCGAGATCCATGGTCGGCGAGCCTACAGCGGGCCGCGCAGAAGGATGAAGTCGGGCGCGCGCTGGTAACCGAGCCGCTCGTTGAGCCGGCGGATCGGCTCGTTGCGGAGCTCGTTCATGGTGCGCACCTTGCGGACGCCGAGGGCGCGGGCGGTCGCCAGCTGATGGTCCTTGAGCGCCACGGCGATTCCACGCCGGCGCCACGCGCGGCGGACGCCGGTCATCCAGTTGACGGCCAGCGATGGGTCGGCCACGTTGCGGGAGAGCAGCGCGAGGCCGACGACCTCGTCGTCGCCGGCGACCGCCACCAGTAGGAGCCGGTGGTCCAGGCCCGGCTTGGACATGAACTCCTGAAAGAACTCCCAACTCAGCGGCTCGTCGCCGTCGGGCCCGGGGATGTCGGGCGTCGCTTCCACGTCGACCTCCCACGCGCCGTGCATGAGGTCGGGACGATCGGCCAGGCTGACGATGGAGACGCCGGCCGGAGGTGGCCCCACACGCTCGGAGACGGTGTCCAGATCGAGCACGACCTCCTGGCTGCGCCCGATCTCGGTGAAGCCGCGGGACTCGAGAAAGCGCAACGCCTCATCGTCGCCCTCCCGCACAGTAATGCGCATCGCGTCCTTGCCCAGCTCCCGGAGCCGCGACGCGCACGCGGCGAAGAGGGCCTCGCGCACATCCTGGCCGCGCGCCTCCGGGACGATCCGGATGCCTGTCTCGCCGGTGCTGGAGTCGGGCACGAGTGGCAGCGGACCGCAGAAGGCAGCGCCTACCGCCACGCCCCCCACCAGCGCGAGCAGGTTCTGGCGGCGTCGCTCGACCGCGGTGATGTAACGCGTCTCCTCGATCGTCAACGGCGACTCGGGCGCGGCCCGGTTGCGCACGGCCACCCAGGCCTCGAGGGCCGCGTCCGAGTCGGCCAGGATGACCTCGGGCTCGCTCAGGCCTCGACCTGGAGGGCAGCCTTCAGGGCCGGAAGATCGGACGCGCCGAAGACCATGCGGTTGCGCGTGGCGACGTAGACGAGGTCCAGGTCCACGCCCGCCCGGGCCACGGCGCGGGTCAGGTCGGCGAGCACGCCCGGCCGGTCCTCGACCTCCACGACGACCACCTCGCGCTCATGCGTCACCGAGAGATGCGAGATGGCCAGTGCATGCCGTACCGGCTCGGCATGCGGCACGAGGATGTGCAACTCGGCGGTCGCCCCCGGCCCGAGACAGGTCGCCGCGGCGATGTTGACGCCGGCGTCGCTGATCGCGGTCGCGACCTTGGCCAGCGCCCCGGGCTTGTTCTCGATCTCGATGGCCAGGTCGACCGGCATCCAGCTCAGAGGCCGTCGATCTCCGCGCGGATCCGGGCGGCCAGGTCGGCCATCTCCGCCGCGTCGATGTCGAGGACGCACTCGCTTCCCAGGGCGACGAGCTGCTGCCGGTCGAAGGGCACGCCTGGTGGCAGAGGCACGAGGTGCCAGTGCACGTGGGCGTTCCCCTCCTGGCTGCCGAGGCTCAGGATGTACAGGCGCTCCGCCGTCACGGCCCGGCGGACGCTCTCGCCCACGCGGCGCACGACGGCCTGCAAGGCCAGGTACTCGTCCTCGTCGAAGTCGCCCGTGACCTGCTCGCGGTGCGCCTTGGGAGCCACCAGCACGTGGCCGAGCTGGGACGGGTACCGGTTGAGGAAGGCGACGGTGTCGGCGTCCTCGTAGACCAGCTCGTGACGGAAGTCGGGATTGGCGGCCACCGTCTCGCAGATGAAGCAGCGGCCGTCGAGCGCGGCCCGGATGGCGTCGAAGTCCACGCGACGGCGCCGGGGGCGCTCGATCCCGAGCCACCGGGCGATCTGCGCCCGGACCCGGGCGTCCACTGCCAGGCCCCACTCGTCGAGCTCGGGAAAGGCCAGCCGGTCCGAGCCGTAGGCCTGGGCGACGGCGATGCCCTGCTCCTCCGGGGACTCGTCGCCGGAGACCACGAGCGACCGGCACGGAAGCGCCACGATGCCCTCGGCCGGCGGCTCGGCCTCGACGAGCACCACGCTGTGCGGAGGCAGGTGCTTGCAGGCCTCGAGCACCACCTCGCCGCCCACGTTCCAGCCGCAGAGCGCGACCGGCTGGGGCAGCTCTCGCGCCGCCTCCGCCACCTTCCTTGGATCGTCGAGGTCGACGACGACGACCCTCAGCCCCGGGAAGCTGTCGGCCCATCCCTGGTCGACCGGCGGCCCTCCCTGCCTGCCCCGCACGAGCAGCAGCGACGCCGGCGGTCGTCGTGTCTCCGTAGCCATCGCGCCTTCATACACCGGCGCGACGGCCGGCGCCACTAATCCATCGTCAGGGCGCGACCCGTCCCTGGGCCACGAACGCCTCGTGCGTGACCGGCATGTGCCGGGCCAGGAAGCCCTCGGCCGCGGCCGCGTACTGGCGGATCTCGAACTGCGCGGCCTCGTGGTTCCGCAGGGAGCAGAAGTGCATGAGGCTGCGCGGATTGCAGCTCCAGAGGTACTTCGTGTAGGTCGCCAGGGGCAGCACCGAGCGGGCCACCTCCTTGGCCACGCCCTGCTCGAGCATGCGCTCGTAGGTGGCGAACGCGCGCTCGGCGTCGGCGGTGATCTCGCGCCGCGCCGTCTCGCGCGTCTCGTCGTCCACGGGATCGAAGCGGTAGGCGCCGGGCTTGCCCACCTGCGTCCGAACGAAGTCGGGCACGTAGAACTCGGGCTCGAGCCGGGAGTAGCGGCCGCTCCACTCGTTGTAGCTGTGGCCGGCGCGGTGGCGGTGGTGCTCGCGGACCACGAACAGCGGGGCCTTGACGATGAAACGGAAGTAGCCGTGCTCGAACGGGCTCCCGTGCCGGTCGCGCATGAGGAAGCGGATGAGCCCGGCGTCGCGCTCGGTCATCTCGTCGGACGACTGGTTGAACGAGACGCGGGCGGCGTTCACCACGGCGAGGTCCGACGCCAGGGCAGCGTCGAGGGCCAGGAAGCCGTGGTCGAGGACGTCGACGACGTCGGGATCGATCGAGGGTGCCACTGCGCTCACCCGGTCGACTCTAACGAGCGGCTCGGACTACGAGTTGAGGCCGTACAGGGCCCCGTACTTGCGGCGCAGGTAGGCCATGAGCGTCTGGTGCTCGAGGCCCTTGCCCGTGGCCCCGCGCGCGATCTCCTCTGCCGGCTCGAGGTGACCCTTGCGGTGGATGTTCTCCCGCAGCCACTCGAGCAGGGGCCGGAACTCCCCGCGCCCGATCTGCTCGTCGAGGTCGGGAATGGCCTTGCGCGCGGCCTCGTCCAGCTGGGCCGCGTACAGGTTGCCCAGGGTGTAGGTGGGGAAGTAGCCGATCGACCCGCCCGACCAGTGCACGTCCTGCAGGACGCCCTCGCGGTCGGAGGGCACGTCGATGCCCAGGTATCGGCGCATGGCCTCGTTCCAGGCCGTGGGCAGGTCGGCCACGGCGAGGTCGCCGCGGATGAGGGCGAGCTCGAGCTCGAAGCGCAGGAGGATGTGGAGGTTGTAGGTGACCTCGTCGGCCTCGACGCGGATGAGCGAGGGCTCGACCAGGTTGACCACGCGGTGGAAGTGGTTCACGTCCACCCCGGCCAGGGAGTCGGGGAAGCGGCGCTGGAACTCGGGGTAGTAGTGCTGCCAGAACGGCAGCGAGCGGCCGACCTGGTTCTCCCACAGCCGCGACTGCGACTCGTGCAGCCCCAGGGAGGCGGCATGCCCGGCGAACGTGCGCACCAGGTTGGAGGCCGTGCCGATGCCCTGCTCGTACAGGCCGTGCCCGGCCTCGTGGACGGAGGCCATGATCGCCGAGCGCGGATCGCCCGGGATGAAGCGCGTGGTCAGACGCACGTCGTACGGTCCCGTGCCGCCCGTGAAGGGATGGGCGGAGCGGTCCTGGCGGCCGGCCTCGAGATCGAAGCCGAGGTCGCGCAGGAGCAGCATGGTGAAGTCCCACTGCCGGTCCTCGGGGAAGTCGAGGGCCAGGAAGGAGTCGTCCGGGCGGGGGGCGTCGAACACCTCGTGGGCGAACGGGACGAGGTCGTCGCGGAGGCCCGCCAGCAGCGGCTCGAGCCGGCTGACCTTCATGTCCGGCTCGTACGCGTCGAGCAGGGCGTCGTAGCGCTCCTCGTCGTACCCGAGGGCGTCGGCCTCCTGCTGCTTCAGGGCCACGATGCGCTCGAGGTACGGCCGGAAGGTGGCGAAGTCGCTCTGCGGCCGCACGCGCTGCCAGGTGTCGAACCCCTCGGACGACGCCAGCGAAAGCTCGCGCACGAGGTCGGCCGGGACGCGCACCGCGCGGTCGCGCTCGCGGCGCGCCTCGCGCACGCTGGCCGCCTCGACGGGGTCGAGCTCGTCGTCCTCGGCCAGCTCGGCGAGGGCCTCGCCGAAGCGCTCGTCGGTCAGCCGCTCGTGGTAGATGGCGGCCAGCGAGCTCTGCTGGTGCCCGCGGAGCATGGCGCCCTTGGGCGGCATGTAGGTCTGCTGGTCCCAGCCCAGGAGCCCCATGGCCGAGGCCAGATCGATCAGCTCCTTCTGGCGGCGGTCGAAGAACTCCCAGGTCGTCGTCTTGGGGTCGGTGGTCACGGCCACAGCGGCGAGGTCCTCCAGGTGGCGAGGGCGAGCCCGATGAACCAGGCGACGGTGGCGATGGCGAACCCGACGGCGAAGCGCCGGCGCGTGTCATACGTCCGGGACATGGCCAGGCTGGCCCCCGAGAAGGCCACACCGAGGGTTCCGAGGAAGGCCGGGTACCAGAGGATCCCGACCAGGGCCACCGTCGCACCGACGGCGTTCAGCACCCCGCCGAGAGCCTCGACCGGCCGCTCCTTGGGCGGGAGCATGCGCGTGTAGAAGCCGTCGCCCCCGGGGTTGCCGGGGTCGGGCGCCGACGGGGTCGCGGGCGCGTCGTACGATTCCATGCGCGCATGCTAACGGGAGCGAGGGCCGGGCCTGACGGGGTGGATGCCGGTCTGTGCGCGACCTGCCGGCACCGCCGGACGGTCGAGACGCGGCGCGGCTCGCGCTTCGTCCTGTGCGAGCGCTCGCGCACGGATCCGACGTTCCCGCGCTATCCGGCGCTGCCGGTGCGCTCGTGCCGAGGCTACGAGCGGGCGACCGAGGACGCCGCCGGAGGCGCGTAGGCCAGCGGCGCCTCCTCCCACGGCCGGGTCATGCGCAGGGCCGAGAGGATGGCCCGCGTGGCCGGGGAGCGGTTGAGGGTGTAGAAGTGGATGCCCGGCGCGCCGCGGCGGAGGAGGTCGGCGCACTGGGCCGTGGCGTAGGCCACGCCGAGGTCGAGCACGGCCTGCGGGTCGTCCCGCCGGGCGTCGAGCCCGCGCGCCAGGTCGCGGGGGATCGAGGCCCCGCACATGGAGGTGAAGCGCTCGATCTGGTCGAGGTTCGTGATGGGCATGATCCCCGGGACGATGGGGACGTCGATCCCCGCCGCCCGCGCCCGGGCCACGAACGCGAAGTACTGCTCGTTGGTGAAGAACAGCTGGGTGATGAGGTACTCGGCCCCGGCATTGACCTTGCGGCGGAGGTGGGCGACGTCGGCCACGAGGTCCGTGGCCTCGACGTGCCCCTCGGGGTAGCAGGCCGCCCCCACGCAAAGGCCGTCCACCTCGCGCAGGAGCTCCACCAGCTCCGCTCCGTACGCCAGGCCGCCTTCGGTGACCTGGAAGGTCGCCTCTCCCTTGGGCGGGTCGCCGCGCAGGGCGAGCACGTTCTCGATGCCTGCCTCGACCAGGCGGCCGACCGTGGCCTCGAGCTCCGCCCGCGTCGCGCCCACGCAGGTCAGATGGGCCACGGCCTCGATCCCCGTCTCGCGCTTGATGCGGGTGACGAGCTCCAGGGTCAGCTCCCGCGTGGAGCCGCCCGCGCCGTACGTCACCGAGACGTAGGTGGGCGCGAGCTCGCGCAGGGCCGCGATGGTGGCGAAGAGGTTGTCGACGCCCTCGGGCGTGCGCGGCGGGAAGAACTCGAACGAGAACGTCGGCGTGCCGCTCTCGAAGGCGTCGACCACTCGCATGGTGGTCTCATTGTGCCGTGTCGTTTACTGAACGACGCGAACGCTCAGGTACACGGGCCCGGACCGCGAGCAGGCGGCGAACGGGAAGGGCACGACCTTTGCCGCCGTCGCGCCCGGCGGATACACGCGCAGGCCGGCGGCGGTGACGCGATGGCAGGCGGAGTTGGAGTAGTTGAAGACGTCGACGATCTGCAGCAGCGCGGTGGCCGTGGCCCCGTTCGCGAGCGTGACGAGATGCGGCGCGCGGGCAGGGTCGCGAGACGCCGCCCTCCCCAGCTGGTGACCCCGGAGATCGACGGCCGAGACGCCGGGGTAGCCAAGCAGGCTGCAGGCATGCCCTGAGAGGTTCGTCAGGGCGAGCTTGTGATACGTGCTCCCTGCGGCAGCGCCACCGCGCGGGTTCTGCAGCCAGACGACCAGCTTGCCGGTCGTGCACCTCGCCGCAGCGCTCGCGCCGCCGGCGCTCGAGAGCCAGGCGGGGACGGCCGTGGCCGCGAGCGCGGCGACCGCAAGGAGGGCGGCGACCGAGGCGGAGCGAGCTCGCAGGCGCATCTCCATCGATCCTAGCTAGGCCCTCGGCGCCCGTTGCTAGGCGCGCCTCAGCTCCTCGGCCTCGTCGCCGATGTCCACCGCCACCTCGCACGTCGGGCACCACCAGCGGGCCTCGACCGGGGTGCCGCAGAGGTCGTGGCGAGGCGGGTCGACGGCGTCGGACGTGCGCGCGCCCCAATCGGCCAGGAGGCGGAGGGCGCTGGCCAGCTCGGCGCCGGTCTCGGTGAGCTCGTAGACGACACGCGGTGGGCGCCGCTGGTAGGGGCGGGCGACGACGAGAGACTCGCGCTCGAGGTGCTTGAGCCGCTGGGAGAGAACGTTCGGAGCGATTCCCGGCAGCGCCTCGGTGAGCTCGCCGAAGCGCCGCGGGCCGTCGAGCAGCGTGGCCACGAGGAGGAGCGTCCAGCGATCGCCCACGCGCCGCAGCGCGTCGTCGAGCGCCGCCAGGCGGGCGGCGTCCTCACTGGTGGCCATGGCCTGATCGTACTCCCGAGCTGTGCTAGCTTCCGGGAACTCACTAGCGACTTGCAAGTAAGGAGTAACTGTGGAGGCTCTTCTCTCCCTCAGCGCGTCGGTAAAGGACGCTGCGAGCCGATTCGGCCCGAGCATCACCGGCGTCAACCGCGGCTCCGGCGTGGTCATCGCCCCGAACCGCATCCTCACCAGCGCCCACAACCTGCGCGGCGAGGAGCCCAGGATCACATTGGCCGACGGCACCACGGTGCGTGGGCGGGTACTCGGCCGCGACGTCGACGGCGACCTGGCCGTGGTCGAGGCCGAGACCGGCGACGCGCCGGCTCTCTCCGTCGGTGGAAGCGATCCCGTGGTCATCGGCACGCCCGTGCTCGCGCTGGCCAATCCGGCCGGACGCGCGCTGCGCGTGACCACCGGCCTCGTCTCGGCCGTGGACACCCGCTTCCGCAGCCCTCGCGGGCGTCGGGTGACGGGCACCATCGAGCACACGGCCCCGATGGCCCGCGGCTCGTCGGGCGGTCCCCTGGTCGACGTCTCCGGCAACCTCATCGGCCTGAACGCCGTCCGCCTGCCGGGCGGCCTCATCCTGGCCGTGCCGCTGGACGCCGAGGCGGCCGGGCGCATCGAGGCCCTGAGTCGGGGCGACTGGCCCGAGCCGCGGCGCCTGGGCGTCGCGCTCGCCCCGCCACGCGTGGCCCGGCGCCTGCAGCGCGCCGTCGGCCTGCCCGAGCGTGACGGGCTCCTGGTTCGCGCCGTCGAGGACGGCAGCGCCGCCGAACAGGCCGGCCTGCAGCCCGGCGACCTGATCGTCGCCGCCGGCGAGCGGGACGTGACCCGCATCGACGACCTCTTCGCCGCCCTGGACGCGGCCGAGGACGACCGCCTCCGGCTCGCCGTGGTGCGCGGAGCCGAGGAGCGCGAGCTGGCCGTGTCCTTCGCCGGCAACGGGCCGGTGGCGGAGGCCTGACATGCCCTCCGCCGTCGAGCATCCCCTGACCAACGGCGCCCGTCCGAGCGAGGACGAGGCTCTCGACGCCTACTCCCGCATCGTCGTGGGCGTGGCCGAGCGCCTCTCCCCCTCGGTGGCCAACCTGCGCGTCCGCCGGCGCACCCGGCGCGGAGGGCTGGCCATCGGGGGCGGGAGCGCCATCGTCCTCTCCCCGGACGGCTTCCTGCTCACCTCGGCCCACGTCGTGGCGGGGACGTCGGAAGGAGGCGAGGCTGCCTTCGTGGACGGCCGTGAGCTGCGCTTCCGCGTGGTCGGCGCCGATCCCCTCTCCGACCTGGCCGTCCTTCGGGCCGACGAGGCCACCCCGGCGGTGGCCGAGCTCGGCGACGCCTCGACCCTGCGCGTGGGACAGCTGGTAGTGGCCATCGGCAACCCGAACGGCTACGCCGGCTCGGTCACGGCCGGCGTCATCTCGGCCCTGGGGCGCTCCCTGCCCGCGCGGTCGGGCCGGGCCGGGCGGCTGATCGAGAACGTCATCCAGACGGACGCCGCGCTCAATCCGGGCAACTCCGGCGGCGCGCTGGTCGACGGCCGCGGCCTGGTCGTGGGCGTCAACACGGCCGTGGCCGGCGTTGGCCTGGGTCTGGCGGTTCCCGTGAACGACGCCACGCGAGGCATCGTGGCCGCCCTCATGCGCGACGGCCGCGTGCGCCGCGCCTACGTCGGCATCGCCGGCGGCAGCCGCCCGATTCCCCCGCGCGCCCGCGCGGTGGCGGGCTCGGGCTCGGCCCTCGAGGTGGTCGAGGTCGTGGCCGGGAGCCCCGCCGCGAAGGCCGGCGTGCGCCCCGAGGACCTGATCGTGGCCCTCGACGGGACCACCGTGACCGGCCCCGACGAGCTGCAGCGCCTGATGTCGGCCGACCGCATCGGGGTCCCGAGCAAGCTCACCGTGGTCCGCGACGGCAAGCGCGTGGACCTCGACGTCACGCCCGTCGAGCTCGAGGATTAAGAGCTCATTTCAGAATGACCCTGACCGCGCTGGACGCCGCTGAACGGCCCGAGGCAGGTGTCCTCGGTCGGCGCCGTACCACTGACGAGTACTGCCACCTCCCTCGTCGCGAGCCTCGGAGCCGTCCATCGACGCCCAGCCCGTGAGTCTCATTCTGAAATGAGCTCTACCGCCCCTCGTTGCTAGGGTCCTCGCGGGATGGACCAGGGCGCGCGGAAGTGGTGGACCCTCGGGGCCGTCGCGACGGCGGTGTTCATGCTCCTGCTGGACATCACCGTGGTCAACGTGGCGCTGCCCGACATCGCCAAGGACCTGAAGTCGAGCTTCACCGACCTGCAGTGGGTGGTGGACGCCTACGCGCTGGCCCTCGCGTCGCTCCTCCTCACCGCCGGTTCGCTGGCCGACCGGGTGGGCCGCAAGCGGATCTTCGTCGGCGGCCTCGTCATCTTCACCGGGGCCTCGCTGGCCTGCGGCCTGGCCGGCTCGCCCAACGTGCTCAACGTCTCGCGCGCCGTCCAGGGCATCGGCGGAGCGGCCATGTTCGCGACCTCGCTCGCGCTGGTGGCGCAGGAGTTCCGGGGGAAGGAGCGGGGAATCGCCTTCGGGGTGCTGGGCGCGGCGACGGGCGCGGCGCTGGCCGTGGGGCCGCTGATCGGCGGCGCGCTCACCAGCGGCCTGTCCTGGCGCTGGATCTTCTTCGTCAACGTGCCCATCGGCATCGTGGCGGTGATCGTCTCGATGATGCAGATCAACGAGTCGCGGGATCCCGTCGGCGGCCGCATCGACTGGGGCGGCTTCGTCACCTTCTCCGCAGCGCTGTTCCTCCTCGTCTACGCCCTCATCCGGGGCAACGACAACGGGTGGACGAGCACGACCATCCTCCTCATGCTCGCCGGCTCGGTCGTGCTCCTCGCGGCCTTCGTGTTCGTCGAACGGGCGCAGGAGCACCCGATGTTCGACCTCGGGCTGCTGCGGAACAAGAGCTTCCTGGGCGTGTCGCTCGTGGCCTTCGCGCTCTCGTTCTCGCTCTTCGCGATGTTCCTGTACCTGACGCTCTACATCCAGAACGTCCTGCACTACTCGCCGTTCCAGGCCGGGCTGCGCTTCCTGCCCGTGACGCTGCTGTCGTTCCTGGTGGCTCCGATCGCCGGCCGGCTCTCGGCCACGATCCCGGCGCGGGCCTTCCTCACCGTCGGGCTGCTGTTCGTCTCGCTGTCGCTGTACCTGATGTCCGGGCTGACGGTTAGCTCGGGCTGGACGGCGCTGCTGATCGGATTCATCTTCGCGGGACTCGGCTCCGGGATCATGAACCCGCCCCTGGCCTCGGCCGCCATCAGCGTGGTCCCACCCGAGCGGGCAGGCATGGCCTCGGGCGCCAACAGCACGTTCCGCCAGGTGGGCATCGCCACGGGCATCGCCGCCTGGGGGGCCATCTTCCAGCACCACATCCAGACCACGGTGTCGCAGACGCTCCAGGGCGTCCCCGGGGTGAACGCCTCCGCCGTGGGGCACTCGGTGGCCAGCGGGGGGACGGCCACGGCGATCGCCTCGGCGCCCGCGGCCAGCCGCGGCATCGTGGCCCACGCTGCAAAGGCCGCGTTCGTCGGCGGGTTGAACGAGCTCTTCATGGCGGCCTGCGGCGTGGCCCTGGTCTCGGCCCTGATCGGGTTCGCGCTCATCCGGACGCGGGACTTCGTGGACTCGTCCCGGCCGGCCGAGGCCGAGGCCGTCCCCGGCTAGGCGGGCACCACCGTGGTCACGTGCCCGAGCTTGCGCCCGGGCCGTGGCTCCTTGCCGTACAGGTGAACGTGCGCGCCCGGCGTGGCGAGCAGGTCCTCGACCCCGTCGAGCGTGCCGATGAGGTTCTCCATCCGCGCCCGCCCGAGCGCGGTGGTGGGACCGAGCGGCCGGCCGGTGACGGCGCGGATGTGGTTCTCGAACTGGCTCGTCACCGCGCCCTCGATGGTCCAGTGCCCGGTGTTGTGCACGCGGGGTGCGAGCTCGTTGGCCAGCAGCCGGCCGCCGTGGTCGAACAGCTCGAGGGCCAGGGCGCCGACGTGGTCGAGCGCGCCCGCCACCGCGGCCACGGCCTCGCGGGCGGCGTCGGCCTGGTCGTCAGAGGCCTCCGCGGGGGCGATCGTGGTGCGGAGGATGCCCTCGGCGTGCCGGTTCTCGGCCAATGGGTAGTGGGCCATCGCGCCGTCCTGGCCCCGCACGGCCACGGCCGAGACCTCGCGCTCGAAGGGGATGAGCTCCTCCACGATGAGCGGCACGCCGCCGAGCCGGTCCCACGCTCCGTCCGCGTCTGCCTCGGCGCGGACGACGAGCTGGCCGCGCCCGTCGTAGCCCAGGCGCCTGGTCTTGACCACGGCGGGCAGTCCGACGGTCTGCAGAGCCGCGTCCAGCCCGACCTCGTCGTCGGCCGCGGCGAAGCGCGGCGTGGCCAGGCCGAGGCGCTCGAAGAGGCGCTTCTCGGCCAGGCGGTCCTGCGCCGTCTCCAGGGAGCGGGGCCCTGGGAACACGGGAGCCCAGGCCGCCGCCGCGCGCACGGCGGAGACGGGCACGTTCTCGAACTCGAGCGTGACCACGTCGCTCGTGCGGGCCAGGCGCTCGAGGGCGTCGTGGTCGTCGAACGGCGCGCAGACGAGCGGGGCGATCTGCCCGGCGCACGCGTCCGGCGCAGGGTCGAGGAAGAGGAAGCTGTCCCCGAACGTGTAGCCGGCCAGCGCCAGCATCCGTCCCAGCTGGCCGGCGCCGAGAACGCCGACCGTCAGCGCCCCCCTCATCCGCGGGGGTCGGGCTCGTCCAGCACGCGCGCCGTCTCCCCGGCCCTGCGCTCGCGGAGTGCGTCGCGAACCGCCTCGTCCTCGTTGCCCACGATGGCCGCGGCGTAGAGGGCGGCGTTCACGGCCCCGGCCGGCCCGATGGCCATCGTGGCCACGGGCACGCCGGCCGGCATCTGGACGATCGAGAGCAGCGAGTCCACGCCCGACAGGGCCTGCGAGCGCACGGGCACGCCGATCACGGGGACGACGGTCTTGGCCGCCACCATCCCGGGCAGGTGGGCGGCGCCGCCGGCGCCGGCGATGATGGCCCGAAGGCCCCGGCCCTCGGCGGTCTCGGCGTAGGCGAACATCGCGTCGGGGGTGCGGTGGGCGGACACCACCTTCACCTCGTGGGGCACACCGAGCTCGTCCAGGGTCTCTGACGCCCCGCGGAGGGTCTCCCAGTCGGAGGCCGAGCCCATGATCACGCCGACGCGAGGCGAGTCCGCCATGCGCCGAGTCTAGGCCTGTAGGCCCGTCGCACCTGCGAGCGGCTCGCCGCAGGACGGCCACTCCGGCATGCCCCGACACCCTGGGCTGGGCCGACAGGCGGCGCCGGCCGTACCACCGCCCGACTCGGTGGCAACGAAAGGACCCCACATGTCTCCCCCGTCCCGCGGCGCGCGTAGGCGCCGCCGACCCGCGCGGGTGGCGATCGCGCTGGCCGTGACCGTCGCCTCGCTGGTCGTGGGCGCCTCCGCGGCGCTGGCCTCGAGCCACCGCGAGGCGCCGCTGATCAGCCGCGACCCGTCGGCCGACAACACCGACACCTACGCCTTCGTCAGCCCCGACCGTCCCGACACGGTGACGATCGTGGCCAACTACATCCCGCTCGAGGAGCCGGCCGGCGGGCCGAACTTCTACAGCTTCGCCGACGACGTGCAGTACCAGCTCCACGTCGTCTCGTCGCTGGGCGGCGGGGACCCCGACCACGCCTCGGAGATCACGTACACGTTCCGCTTCCACACGCAGACGCGGAACCCGAACACGTTCCTCTACAACACCGGGCCGATCAGCTCCCTGACCGACCCGAACTGGAACCAGCCGCAGACCTACTCGGTCACGCGGAGCCAGACGTTCGGCGGGGCGACGACGATCGGCGCGGGCCTCACCACCCCGCCCGTGAACATCGGCCCGCGCTCGACCCCGAACTACGACGCGCTGGCCTCGGCGGCCGTGCACACGCTGCCGGGTGGCATCAAGGTCTTCGCCGGGCAGCGGGACGACCCGTTCTTCGTCGACCTCGGCTCGGTCTTCGACCTGCTCGGGCTGCGGCCGTTCAACTCGCTGCACCTCTTCCCGCTCAAGGACGCCCCGGGCGTCGACGGGGTCAGCGGCTACAACGTCCACACCATCGCCATCCAGGTGCCGATCGCGCAGCTGACGAGCAATCGCCGGATGCCGACGGGGCCGACCGACCCGCACGCCACGGTCGGCGTCTATGCGAGCGCGAACCGCCAGGCGCTGAAGCTCTTCGGCGGCGGCCAGGAGCGCACCAGCGGCCCGTGGAAGCAGGTCTCCCGCCTGGGTGAGCCGCTCATCAACGAGGCGCTCATCCCGCTGGGCAAGAAGGACTTCTGGAACTCCACCGACCCGATGGACGACGCCCAGTTCGAGCAGTACTACACGAACCCCGAGCTGGCCGGGCTGATCAACCTGCTCTACCCGGCGCTCGTGCCCACGCCGACCACGAACCGCTCGGATCTCGTGTCGGTGCTCCTCACCGGGATCCCCGGTCTGAACTACACCGGGCCGCGTCCGGCGGACCTCATCCGCCTGAACACGGCCATCCCACCCAGCGCCCCGGCCGGGCAGGGCAACCGCCTCGGCGCGCTGGCCGGTGACCTGGCCGGCTACCCCAACGGGCGGCGGCTCGAGGACGACGTCGTCGACATCGACCTCCGCGCCATCGCCTGCGGGTACGGGCCGATGCTGCACAGCCTCCTGGGCCTGTGCGACTTCAGCCCGAATGACCTGGTCGGCGACGGCGTCGACCACAACGACAAGCCGTTCATGACCACGTTCCCGTACGTGGCCACCCCGTGGAGCGGCTACGACAGCCCCCTCCACCATCCGTAGGGGATCGCTCCACCTGTGGCTCGCCCTGGCCGCCGCGGCACTCGCCGCGGCGGCCGTGGTGGCCCATGCCGCCACGGGGAGCCGGCAGGCCGCGGCCCTGGCCGCACCGGCCCGCCTGAGCGCGCCCGCGGCGAGGCCCACCACGCAGAGCGAGCAGACCGTCGCCCGGTTGCAGGCGCAGCTTCGCGGGAGTCCCGACGACCCGGGCTCCCTCGGCCAGCTGGGCCTGGCCTACGAGCAACGGGCCCGGGAGACCGCGGACCCCGCCTACTACAGCAAGGCGGACGCGGTCCTCCACCGGGCCCTGGCCCTGGCCCCGCACGACCTTGTGGCCACGAGCGGGCTCGGCTCCCTCGCCCTCTCCCGCCACCGCTTCGGGCTGGCCCTCCAGCTCGGACGGCAGGCCCTCGCCCTCTCGCCCTCCACGTCGTCGACGTGGGGGATCATCGGCGACGCCGAGCTCGAGCTCGGCCGCTACCCGGCGGCCTTTGCCGCCTTCAGTCGCATGGCCAGCGTGCACCCCGGGCTGGCCGCCTACGCCCGCATCTCGTACGCGCGCGAGCTCCTCGGCCATCCGCTGGCCGCGGCGGCGGCCATGAGCCTCGCCGTGCAGGCCGCCCAGGACGAGGCCGAGCCGCAGGCCTGGACGCACGTCCAGCTCGGCAAGGTCTGGTGGTCGATCGGCCGGTACGCCTGGGCGGCGCGCGAGTACCGCGCCGCGCTGGCCGCCTTCCCGCGCTACGTGTATGCGGAGGACGCGCTGGCGCAGGTCGAGGCCGCCCGCCACCACCTCGCCGCGGCCCTGCGCCTGGAGCAGGACGCGGTGAACCAGGTGCCGCTGCCCCAGTTCGTCTCCGTCCTGGGTGACCTCCAGGCGCGCGCCGGCCATCGGGCCGAGGCGGCCCGGCAGTACGCGCTCATGGCCGCGCTCCGCCGCCTGCTGGCCGCCAACGGGGTGCGCACCGACCTCGAGATCGCCCTCTTCCGCGCCGACCACGGGCTGCACGCCGGCACGGTGGCGCTCGCCCGGGCGGCACAGCGCGCCCGGCCGTCCATCGACGGCGACGACGCGCTCGCCTGGGCCCTGGCCCGGAACGGTCAGTGCGCCGCGGCGCTGCCGTGGTCCAAGCGCTCGCTGCGCCTGGGCACCGAGGACGCCACGAAGTACTTCCACCGCGGCTGGATCGAGCGCTGCCTCGGGCACGTCGCCGAGGGCCGTACCTGGATCCGCCGTGCGGTGGCCCTGAACCCCGGGTTCTCCGTCCTCTGGGCCCCGACCGCGAGGCGGCTGGCGGCATGAGGCGGTTGCTCATCCTGGCGGCGGTGGCCCTGGCGGCGCTGGCCGTCGTCCCGGCGGCCGAGGCCCACCCGCTCGGCAACTTCACCATCAACCGGTACGCCGAGATCGACCTCTCGGGACGGAACCTGTACGTGAGCTACGTCCTCGACATGGCCGAGATCCCGACCTTCGAGGCGCGCCAGCGCGGAGTCGACCCGGCCGCCTACACCCGCGCCATCGACTCGGGGCTGCACCTGCTGGTCAACGGCCGGCCGGCGGCCCTGCGCCCGCTGGCCCACGCCCTTGCCTTCCCCATGGGCGTCGGCGGCCTGCACACGATGCGCCTCGAGATCGTCTTCGCCGGGCCCACCCTGACGGGCGCGCCACGGATCGAGCTCCGCGACGACAACTACGCCGGCCGGCTGGGGTGGCAGGAGATGACCGAGCACGCGGACCATGGCGCGACCGTGGCCGCGAGCTCGGTCCCTGCCCACAGCGTGAGCGACGCCCTGCGCGCCTATCCCAAGGACATGCTGCAGAGCCCGCTCCACGTGGCCGCGGCTGCGGTCGACGCCCGGCCGGGCACGGGCCCCGGCGTGCCCCCCGCCCTGCTGAGCGGCGCGGCCCTGCAGGCGCCCGACCGCGTGGCCGACAGCGGCTTCACCCGGCTCATCTCCCAGCGCGACCTGAGCCCGCTGGTCATCCTCGCCGCCCTGGTGGCCGCCCTGTTCTGGGGGATGGCCCACGCCCTCAGCCCGGGGCACGGGAAGACCATCGTCGCCGCGTACCTGGTCGGCCAGCGGGGCAGGCCGCGGCATGCGGCGCTGCTCGGCCTGATCGTCACGGCCACCCACACGGCGGGCGTGTTCGCCCTGGGGGCGGTGACGCTCACCCTGTCGCAGTTCATCGTCCCCGACCACCTGTACGCCTGGATCAACCTGGCCGCCGGCGTGCTGGTGGTGGCCATCGGCGGCGCCGTCCTGATCTCCCGCTGGCGCCATCGCCGCGCGCACGCGCACGGCGAACACCACCACCATCATCACCACGGGCACTCGCATGCCCCATCCGGGCCTGGCCTGCGGGGGCTGGTGGCCGTGGGCGTGTCCGGCGGCCTCCTCCCCTGCCCGTCGGCGCTCGTCGTGCTGCTGGCCGCGGTGTCGCTGCACCGGGTGGCGTTCGGGATGGTCCTCATCCTCGCCTTCAGCGCCGGGCTGGCCCTGAGCATCACCGGCATCGGGCTGCTCGCCGTCCTGGCCAAGCGCTCGTTCTCGCGCGTGAGCTTCGAGGGGCCGCTCGTCCGGCTGCTGCCGGTGGCGAGCGCACTCGTCATCGTCGTGGCCGGCCTGGCCATGACGGCCCGGGCCTTGCCCGGCGTCACCCTGTGAGGGCCTCCTTGGCGCAGTCGGCGCAAAGGCCCGAGATCGGGAAGTGGTCGAACCGGGCCTCGAACCCGAACCGCTCGCGCACCTGGTCGCGCACGGGGTCGAGCTCAAAGGGCGAGAGTGAGACCAGCCGGCCGCACGACTCGCACAGCAGGTACTCGCGCTCCTCGCGCCCGGCCAGGGCGTACAGGCCCGGCCCGTGGCCGAGGTGGACGTGGCGGACGATGCCGAGCCGCTCCATGGTCTCGAGGTTGCGGTAGACGGAGGCGAGGTCCGACGGGGCGATGGCCCCGTCGAGTCCCCCGGCGAGCTGGTCGGCCGAGACGGGCCGGTCGGCCGCGAACAGCCCCTCGAGCACGAGCCGGCGGGCGGCCGTCAGTCGCACCCCGCGCTCGCGCAGGGCGGCGACCGCTCCCGCGAGGTCGGTGAAGGCGATCGAGGGCGCGTGTGGGGCTGTGGTCACGGGGCCCTTCGAGCCTACAACGGGACGCGCAGTTAGAGCACGACGGCCTCGGCCGTCCCGCCGGCCGAGGCGAAGCGGTCGAGCCGGTACGGCTCGAGGTCGATCGAGGACTCGCCGTCGAGCAGGAGCTCCGCCACCGCCCGTCCCACGGCGGGCGACTGCATGAACCCGTGGCCCGAGAACCCGCAGGCGAGCACGACGTCGCCGCGCGGCTGGTCGATGATCGGATGGGCGTCGGGCGTCATGTCGTACAGCCCTGCCCAGGAGTCGTCGATCCTCGCCCCGGCCGCCGGCGGGTACCGCCGGGCCAGGCGCTCCAGGCGGTCGGCGAACACGGACCGGTCCACCGTCTCGTCGTCGCCCCAGCGCGGCGGGTCGTCGCCCATGGCCACCACGAGGCGGTCGCCGCGGCGCCGGAAGTGGAAGCCCGTCTCGTTCTCGATGACCATGGGCAGGGACTCGGGGACCCCGGGCACGGGCGAGGTCTCGAGCAGCTGCCGGACGAGCGGGCGGATGGGGATGTCGAGCCCCACGGTTCGGGCCAGGTCCGGCGAGGCCGCGCCGCAGGCGATGACGAGCACGTCGCTGTCGAGCGACTCGGCCAGCGTCCATTCGCGCAGCACCACACCCTCCTCCACGGCGCGCCGGACGAGCTCGTGCGTGACCGCCGGTGGATCGGCGAGCCCGTCCTCACGGCAGACCACGCCCGCCAGCACGTCGTCGACGGCCAGCCCAGGAACGACGGCCTGGACGCCGGCGGCATCGAGCTCCTCGAGCGGCACGCCGAGGGCGCGCTGCACGGCGCCGCGCTCGGCGAGCTCGTCCCGGCCCTCCGGCGTCGTGGCCACGAACAGGTAGCCGACCGCCTCGAACAGGGGCGCGCCGAGCTGGTGCAGGAAGGCGATGCTCTCGCGCGCGAGACGCACCTCCTCGGCGGTCGAGAACTGCTGGCGCACGCCGCCCATGGCCTTGCCGGTCGATCCCGAGGCCACGGTCGCGCGTTCCGCGAGGATCACGTTGGGTGCGCCCCGCTCGGCCAGGTGGTAGGCGATGCTCGCCCCCACGGCGCCCGCGCCGGCCACGACGATGCGGCTCATGGAGAGAATGTAGAGGCGGCCGGGCTACCACACGTGGGGAACGAGCCGCCACGTCTCCTGCTCGTAGCGGCGGTAGTCGTCACCGAGGCCACGCTCGAGCGCGGCCTCCTCCACCAGGATGCGCGGGAGCATGCCGAGAAACGGGATCACGACCGCACAGGCGAGCCCCAGGAGCGAGCCGAGCGCGACGCCATAGCCGGCCGCCACGAGCAGGAGGCCCGTGTAGGCCGGGTGCCGGATCACGCGGTAGGGGCCATCGCTGACGACCCGATGCCCCTCCTGGACGATGACCACGACCCGGAAGAAGCGGCCGAGGACCGCGATCGCCCGCAGCCGCAGGACGATGCCGGCCCACATCACTGCCACTCCGGCGACGACCAGGGCCCAACCGCTCCCGGGCAACGCCGGGCCGACGTCATTTCGCGCGACCACGAGCGCGAGGGCCACGCCCGCCACGAGCGCGCCCACCAGGATCCACTTGGTCCCGCGATCGGAGGCCGGGTCGCGGGTGCGGAGCGCCTGCACCACCGTCTGCAGCGAGATCCGGGCACGAGCACGCAGACCGGCGCCCGGAGGAACGGCGCCTGCGAGACGGCCCCGCGCCCTGAAGAACCACTCGCCCAGGCCTCCGGCGACGAACGTGCCGCTCACCACGGCGCGGGCGCCGGGGTGCGATGCCAGGAACAGGGTGCTCACAGCGGGCCGACCGCAGGCGGGTGGCCGGGCAACGCGCTGCCCGGCCGCCCGTGCAGGCCTACTTGATGGTGAACGTGCCCTTCATCCCGAGCGACGCGTGGCTGTCCACCGTGCACTTGTAGGGGTACTTCCCGGCCTTCTTGAACGTGACCTTGAGCGTGCCCGTCTTGCCCGCGCCCAGGACCGCGCTCGTCTTGCCGTTGATCTTGAGGTCGTGACCCGTCTTGCCGGTGTTCTTCAGCTTGAAGGTCACGGTGCCCTTCTTGGCCGAGCTGGCCGAGAAGACGAACTTGAAGTCCTTCATGGTGACGTTGACCGTCGAGCCCGCCTGCTTCGCGGCCGGCCGCGCAGCAAGCGCCGCGGTCGCGCCGAGCGCCAGCAGCGTCAGGGCCGCCGCCAGCACGAGCGTCCACCGTCGTCTCATCGAATCGCTCCCTTCGAGTTCGACCGGCGATGCGCATGGCACCGCCAGCATCCGTCCGGCCCCAATCGCGAAAGGGTACGCGACGAAAGAGATCTGGACGCCGCTACGGCTCAGCGCACGGCGTCCCACGAAGGGACGCCCATCCACTCCCGGTAGCGCTCGGCGAAGAGGTGGACCAGCCGATCCTGGCGGGGGTAGACGCCGCTCGTAAAGGCGCGCGAGCCGACACCGAGCTGCACGCGCTCACAGAGCTCCCAGTCCTGGCGGCTCACCGTGTCCCAGAGGTCGACCACCGGCGCCGGGTCGAAATCGGGCCGCTCGATGGTCTTCGGGTGGAAGAGGAAGTCGCTCACCACCCGCGTGCGGCCGGGGCCGAGGGGCAGGACGAGGTAGGACATCACGTGGTCGGGCAGGTAGTTGACGAGCAGCGTCGGGAGCACGGGGACGCCGTAGTAGGCGCGGCTGTCCGTCTCGCCCAGACCGGGCAGGACCGGGAGTCCGGAGTGGCCGCCGAGGGCGAAGCCGGTGGCGCCGGGGGCGAGCGCCATGCCGTTGGAGTCCCCCTGCTCGCGGATGTCGCCCCGGCCGAACGCCGGGACCACGGACACCAGCTCGGGATGCACCGTGGGGCAGTGCAGGCACTCGCTGTAGTTCTCGATGACGATCTTCCAGTTGGCGGCCACCTCGTACTCGATGGTGGCGCCGATGCGCAGGTCTTCCGTCCGAAAGCGGGCGAAGGCCAGCGGCTGCTCGGGGTCGTCCGCCAGGGCCGCCTCGAGCGGCGGCGGGTCCGCGGCCAGGTTCACGAACACGAAGCCGGCGGACGTGTCGACGGCCACGGACCAGAGCGGATAGCAGGCGTGGTCGAAGTCCTCGGCAGGATGCACGTTGGGCGTGCCGAGGAGCGTGCCGTCGAGGCCGTACGCCCACGCGTGGTAGGGGCAGCGGATGGCGCGGCGGACCCTGCCCGAGGCGTCCACGAGCCGCGTCCCCCGGTGCCGGCACACGTTGTAGAAGGCGTGCAGCTCGCCCTCGAGGTCCCGGGTCAGGAGGAGCGACTCGCCGGCCAGGTCCACCAGGTGGACGCTCCCCGGCTCGGCGACCTGCTCCTCCCGCGCCACGCAGGCCCAGCGGGCGAAGAAGACGAGCTCACGCTCGCGCGCGTACCAGTCGGCGTCGGTGTAGACCCATCCCGGCGGCGTGGTGGCCGAGGCCAGCGCCTCGCGGCGCGGACGGGTCTCCTCACGCACCGGCGGCCTCGAGCCGTCGCGGCCGGGCCACGAGCTCGCCCCCGCAGTTCGGGCACACGCTCGCCATGGCCTCGGCGCAGGACGGGCAGAACGTGCACTCGAAGCTGCAGATCCAGGCGGCGCCGTCCGGGGCCAGCGCCGCGCCGCAGCGCTCGCAGGCGCCGCGCATCTCGAGGGTCACCGGCGGGCCGCCTCGAAGTCGAGGAGCCAGGCCTTGCGCTCGAGCCCGCCGCCGTAGCCGGTCAGCTTCCCGTCGCTGCCCACCACGCGGTGGCACGGGACGATGATGGCCACCGGGTTGCGCCCGTTGGCCGCCCCGACGGCGCGAACGGCCTTGGGCGCGCCGACGCAGCCAGCGAGCCAGCCGTACGAGACCGTTTCGCCGAACCCCACCTCGCGCAGCTTCGTCCACACGGCCTGCGAGAACGGCGGTCCCTCGAGGCGGAGGGGCACCTCGAACTCCTTCCGCTCGCCGTCGAAGTAGGCCGACAGCTGCTCCCGGACCGCGGCGAAGGCCTCGGGCGTCGGCGATCCGGGCGGCAGCGCACCGTTGCGAAAGGCCAGTCCGGTGAGGTGCTCACCGTCGCCGGAGAGGACCAGATCCCCGACCGGGCTCTCGACGACGTCCCACAGCGTGGCGCCCACGGTCGAACGGTAGACGAGGCGGGTTCCGCCCCGGACTACGATGCCGGTTCCGTGGTCGATCGCCGGCTCCCGACCGCAGGCCTCCTCGTGGGCCTCCTGCTGCTCGCCCTGATCTCGAGCGGCTGCGGCGGCGCGGACTCTGGCAGCGCCGGCGCCGCCACCACCGACACGACGCACGGCGGCGTCCTGCCCGGCGGCGTGGAAGCCCGGGTGGCAGCACCTGGCCGACCGCATCCACGCCCCGGTCTACTGCCCGTCCTGGATGCCCGATCCCCTCACCGGTCTCATCCAGGGCAAGGAGAGCTTCGGCGGCGTGGGCGGCTACGTCCTCTCCGTGTCGCCCGATCGCAGCTACCTGGCCAGCTTCATCTGGGCCGAGCCGGGCTCGGGCGAGCTGCACATCAACCTGCGCGGCTACCCGGGGCGGGCGCGCATTCCCCGCTGCGAGTCCGAGGACGCCACCGGCACGAAGGTCGTGATCCACCATGTCCCCTGCTTCGCCGATCCCGCGGGAACGGTCCACGAAGGGGCCATCAAGGCCACGATGTACACGGTCAACCAGGACGCCGACCAGTGGCACATCCTCATGGCCTGGCACTACCGCGGCTCGCTGTATGCGGCCTCCATGCACGTGGCGGCCCCGCTCAACTACACGAAGGTGGTGCAGAACCTGCACCACCTGCTGAGCACGCTCGTCATCGTCGATCCGGCGAGCTGACGTGGCTCTCACGCGCAGGCAGCTGCTGGCCTCGACCGCGGCCGGAGTCCTCGGCGCGGCCGGGGTGTACGAGCTCGTCGACCGGCTGACCGCGGCCCCGGCGCGCGCGCCCGCGTCCGCCCTGCCGCCCGAGCAGCACCTGCTCCAGGGCCAGCGAGTGGTGCGCAGCGACGGCGTGGCCGTGATCGTCCCGCCGCTCCACCACCAGGTGGTGACGCTCGAGCTGCGCACCGGGCACTCCAAGGGCGCGCTGGCCCAGGCCCGGGCGGCGTTGGAGGACGCGCTGCGGGCGGTGGAGGGCCGCTTCGAGCCCACGCCGGCGGGGCTCGGCGTGACGGTGGCCTGGGGCCTGCCCTACTTCCGCCACTTCGTGCCGGGCCTGATGGACAGCCACCTGCCTCTCGACCGGCGAGCCTCGCGCGCGCACCGCCGGCCCACGCGGGTCCTGCTCGACACCGTGCGCTTCCCCAGCGACCGGTCGGAGACGATCCTCGAGCACAACGACGCCGCGCTGCTCCTGCGCAGCGACAGCCTCGACCACATCGCCCAGGCCGCGGACATGCTGGTCACGAAGCTCGACGTGTGGCGGGCGACGAGCATCCGGCGCGGCTTCGCCGGCGGCGGCTTCGACGGCGGGCGCGGGCTGCCCAAGCAGATGGCGGTCGCTGCCGGGGTGAGCGGTGCGGATCTCATCCCGGACCAGGCGGAGCTCTTCCTGGGCTTCACCTCCACCCAGCGCGCCGGCCTGGGACCACCGCGGATCGCCAACATCGAGACCCTCGGCTACTCCGACGGCGGTCCGGGCGGGTACTTCCGCCAGGGCACGACGATGCACCTCTCGCACCTGTTCGAGGACCTCGAGGCGTGGTACCTGAACTTCGACCACGGCCAGCGCGTGTCCACCCTTTTCCGGCCGGGCACGCACGTGCCGGACCGGGTCCTGACCGTGCGCCAGGGGCCGGCGCAGGTGACCTCTGCCCACGGGAGCGTGCAGGACTTCCGCCGCCACGGGACCATCGGCCACAGCGCCGCCATCCAGACCACCTCGCGGCTGGCCGCCGCGGTACGCGGAGCGGACGGGACACTCTACGCGAAGGGCACGGCCGTGCCCCACCGCGCCGACTTCAACACCCTGGACAACCCGTTCGCCTGGAGCGCGCACCCCGCTGCCGACACCATGGCACCGACCCCCGCCGCGGGCCTGCACTTCGTCGTCTTCAACCCCACGAGCGACGACTTCCACCGCAACCGGCTGGCCATGGACGGGGTGTTCCCCGACGGCACTCGCCTGCCCTTCCAGGCGCGTGACCGGGGCCAGGGCATCAACTCCATCCTGACCACGACGCACCGGCAGAACTTCCTCGTCCCGCCGCGGCGCCACCGGTCATTCCCGCTCTCCGAGCTCCTTTGAGGAAGAGCGTCCGGGGGTCCCCAGCCTGACCCCCGGACGCGATCGCTTCGGCGGCCTACGGGCTGGCCACGATCGTGCCGAAGAGCCCTTCGCTCTCGTCCCGCGGGCCTGCGGTGAAGAACAGCGTCGTCGTCGGCCCGTTGTTGGCCAGCGAGCCGAGCCCGAACTCGAGGGCCCACAGGCGGTCGATGCTCAGCAGGCCGCCGTTCGGAGTGCGCAGCGGACCGAGAGGCTGGTAGCGGCCGCTCGCGTCCTCCGGACCGAAGGCGTGGATCCTGCCGTCGCCGAAGTTGCCGATGAGCAGGTCGCCCGAGAACTTGCCGAATCCGCGAGGCCGGCGCCTGGGCGATGCCCCACGGGGCGTTCAGCTGGCCACGGCCGGCGATGCGTGTAACCAGGTTGCCCGCCGTGTCGTAGAGGTCGACGAACCCCGCGCCCGCGTGGTCGAGCTCGTCGTGGGCGCCCGGGCCCTGTCGGGCATAGGTGACCACGATGTGGCCGCCGCCGATGTTCTGGATGCCGAACGGCGCGTACATCGGCGGCAGGTTCGGGTCGTCGAACGCACCAACGCGATGCACCGGCTGCCAGTTGCCATCCCACACGTCGACCTGGGCGTTGTGGAAGTCGGTCGCGTACAGGCGGTCACCACTGGGCGTGGAGGCGATGGCCAGCCCCTTGAACACCGCGCCCGCGGGTGTCGACGCCGGCCCCTCGACGGCTGTCGTGGGCGAGACGGTCGGGTTCCAGCCCAGGATCCCGCCATCCTCCGTGGAGAACAGGAACAGCGCGCTCGCGGAGAGCATCCCCTGATGGACGGGGAAGCTGGTGCCGATGTTGGCCACGAGCCCCGTCGGGGCGCTGGGCACGCTGACGATCAGGCCCTGCTTCGTCCCGTCCGCCGTGTAGAGCGTGGACTGGTCCGTGCCGTTGTCCGCGACCCACCACGGCGACGTGGGCCGTGCGCCGAGGCCCCAGGCGTTGACCAGGTCCGCAGTCGTGATGATCCGCGATGCCCGGAATGCTCGACACGAGGTTGTGCTGGATGTAGCTCTGCGAAACCGCGCTCGCAGGCGATCCGGCGATCGCCGCGGCACCGACACAGACCAGGAGAACGGCCGCTCCTCGTAAGCGACGGCGCGTCCGGTCATTGATGGTCATGACCGCTCCTCCGTTCCTTGATCGCGAAGTGACCCCCATAGGGCTACGGGGCCGGGCGACCGGCGGATTGCGGAACGTTCGAGGTCGACATGGCCGAACCGGACCGGTCAGGAGACCGAGGGAGGCATAGGCTCCGGGGCGGATCGACAGTTCTCGTGGAGCCGGTTGAAACCGGCTCTTATGGAGGCCTTAGGTTGATCGGGTTGCATGCGGCCCGAGCGCGCGCCACCACCACGCGAAGGGACGACCGATGAATGTCATCAGGAAGAGGACGCCATGAGGGCGGCCGACGATCCGCGCCCCGAGGGGACCGAGGTCGAGGCGACGCCGACGCCCGGCCAGCTCGTCGAGGCCGTGCTCTTCGAGATCAAGCGGGTCATCGCCGGCCAGGACGAGATGCTCGAGCGGGTCCTCGTGTGCCTGCTCGCCGGCGGCCACCTCCTCATCGAGGGCGTGCCCGGCCTGGCCAAGACGCTGACCATCCGTACCACCGCCCGCGTGCTCGGCGGCTCGTTCGGCCGCGTGCAGTTCACGCCCGACCTGGTGCCGTCCGACCTGCTCGGCACCCGCATCTACCGGCCGGCGGAGGCCACCTTCGAGACCGAGCTCGGCCCGGTGTTCTGCAACCTGCTCCTGGCCGACGAGATCAACCGCGCCCCCGCGAAGGTGCAGTCGGCCCTGCTCGAGGTCATGCAGGAGCACCAGGTGACGATCGGCGGCACGGCCCACCCGGTGCCCAGCCCGTTCCTGGTCATGGCCACCCAGAACCCGATCGAGCAGGAGGGGACCTACCCGCTGCCCGAGGCCCAGCTCGACCGCTTCCTGCTCAAGGTCCTGGTCGGCTACCCGTCTCACGAGGACGAGGTCACGGTGGCCGAGCGGTCCCTCGTGGCCCCGCCGGCCGTCCGCCAGGTCCTCGACCTCGACCAGCTGGCGCTCCCTGCAGCGGGCGACGGAGAACGTCTACGTCGACCCGGTCGTGATGCGCTACGCCGTCTCCCTGGCGGCAGCGACGCGCGACCCGCAGTCGGTGAACCTCCCCCAGCTCGTGCCGCACGTCGCCTACGGGGCGAGCCCCCGCGGGCCGATCAGCATGCTCGCCGCGGCCCGTGCGCTCGCGCTGCTGCGCGGCCGCAACTACGTGCTGCCCCGCGACGTGCGCGAGCTCGCGCCCGACGCGCTGCGCCACCGGCTCGTCCTGAGCTACCAGGCCCTGGCCGAGGAGGTCGTGGCCGACGACGTGCTCACGGCGGTCATCGACGCCGTCCCCATGCCCAGCATCGATCTCGCCCATCAGGCGGTGGCGTGACGCCGGTCGCCGGACTGGTCCCGGCCCCGACGCCATCGCGTCCGGGCCCGGGCGCGGTGCCCGAGGCGGCCCTGCGTGCGCTCGACCTGTCGGTGCGCCGTCGCGTGGCGGCGCTCCTGACGGGCGAGTTCCGCTCGGCCCAGCTCGGCTCGGCCACGGAGCTCGCCCAGCTGCGGCCCTACGTGCCCGGCGACGACGTGCGTCAGATCGACTGGAACGCCACCGCCCGGACGGACGAGGTCCACGTGCGCGTGGACGTGGCCGAGCGGATCCTGACCGCGTGGCTCGTGTTGGACACCTCGGCCTCCATGCACTTCGGCAGCGCCGACCGCCGCAAGGCCGACGTGGCCGAGGGCGTGGTCCTGGCCCTCGGGCTGGTGGCGAGCCGGCACGGCAATCGCCTCGGCCTCATCACCTTCGGCGGGGCGAACCCGGCCGTGCGGCCGCCCCGCCAGGGGCGCGCCGGCCTGGTGGCCACGCTGCTCGCCCTGCGTGACCAGCGCGAGCCCGAGGCCGCCGGGGCGACATCGTTCGGCCAGGCGCTCGAGCGGGCCTCGCGTATCGCCCGCCAGCGTGCGCACCTCGCCGTGGTCACCGACCTGCGCGGCCCGCACGACTGGCAGGACGGTCTCCGCATGGTGGCCCAGCGCCACGACGTCCTCGTCATCGAGATCCGCGATCCCCGCGAGGACGCCCTGCCCGACGTGGGCGAGCTCGCCCTGGTGGACCCCGAGACCGGGGAGCACCTGCGGGTCGACACCCGGAGCCGCCGCCTCCGTGAGCGCTTTGCCGAGGCCGCCCGCCGTGACCGCGCCCAGGCAGCCGAGGCCGTGCGCCGGGCAGGAGCCGACCACGTCGTCCTGCCCACCGAGGGCGACTGGCTGCGGCCGCTGCTCGTGGCCACCGCCCGGCGGAGGCATCACCGGTGACCTTCGCCTGGCCGCTGGCCCTGGTCGGGCTCCTCGTCCTCCCCCTGCTCGTCCTCCTCGAGTCGTGGGCCCGGCGGCGCAAGCCGCGCTACGCGGTCGCCTTCTCCAACCTGGACGTGCTGCGCGGCGTGGCCGTGCGGACGCCCAACTGGCGCCGGCGCGTGCGCCTCGCCCTGCTGCTCCTGGCCGCGGCCGCGCTCGTCTTCGGCCTGGCCCGGCCGCGCGTCCCCATCACGGTGGCCAAGCGCGACGGGACGGTCATCCTCGCCCTGGACACCTCGGGCTCGATGGTGGCGACCGACGTCTCGCCGAGCCGCCTCGGCGCCGCCACGGCGGCCGCCAAGTCCTTCGTCGACGGCCTGCCGCCCAACTTCCAGGTCGGCCTCGTCCCGTTCTCGAGCAGCGCGCAGGTGGCCGTGGCCCCGACCACCGACCGCGTCCCAGATCCACAACGCCCTGGGCGGCCTGCAGGCCAACGGCGGCACCGCGATCGGCGACGCCATCCAGCTCTCGCTCGGCCTCCAGGGGACCGGCCCCACAGGCGCAGCCAAGGGCAAGGGGAAGGAGATCCTCCTCCTCTCCGACGGGTCGAACAACTCGGGCATGGACCCCATGGCCGCGGCCTCCGAGGCCAAGGCCCAGGGCGTCCGCGTGGACACCATCGCCTTCGGCACGCCCGACGGAACCGTCAACCTCGGACCGCTCAGCGGCGGCGTCCAGCGCGTCCCGCCCGATCCGGCCACGCTTCGTGACGTGGCCCACGCCACCGGCGGCACCTTCTTCGCCGCCGCCGACGAGCAGTCCCTGAAGGGCATCTACCGCCGCGTCGGGCTTCGCATCGGCTCCACGAAGGGGCACAAGGAGGTCACCTACGAGGTCGCAGCGCTGGCCGCAGTGCTCCTGCTGGCCGCGGGCGCGACGGCCATCCGCTGGCGGGGGTCCCTGGCATGAGCAGCATCCACTTCGACGAGCCGATCGTGCTCGTGGCGCTGCTCGCGCTGCCGGTGCTCCTGTTCCTCTACTTCGCGTATGAGAAGCGCCGCGGCGGCCGGGTGGCCCGCTTCGCCAACCCGGCCCTCCTGCCCAATCTCCTGCCGAAGCGCCCGGGCTGGCGCCGGCACGTCATCCCCGTGATCCTCCTCCTGGCCATGGCCTCGCTGCTGGTGGGCGCGGCGCATCCGCGCCACATGACGACCGTGCCCCGGCGGCAGGCCAACATCGTCCTGGCCATCGACACCTCCGGCTCGATGCAGGCGACCGACGTCCCGCCGACCCGCATCAAGGCGGCCGAGTCGGCCGCCCTGCGCCTGGTGGACCAGCTCCCCAAGACGCCAAGGTGGCAGTGGTCGGGTTCGCGCAGCGGCCGGTCGTGGCCACCCCGCCGACCACGGACCGGACCGTCGTCGCCTCGGCCCTCCACAACCTGCAGCTCTCCGGGGGCACGGCCATCGGCGACGCCCTGACCACGTCTCTGTCCCTCGTCGACCCCCAGGGCACGCGAGCCAGCGGACCGCGGCCACCGGCCGCCATCGTGCTCCTCTCCGACGGCGCCAACACGGGCGGCCACACCGGCCCGCTCGTGGCCGCCGCGAAGGCCAAGGCCGCCCACGTCCCCGTGTCCACGATCACCCTCGGCACGAAGGGCGGGACCATCACGGACCCCACGACGGGCCAGGTCACACCGGTCACCCCCGAGCCCGCAAAGCTCGCGGCCATCGCCAAGGCCGGCGGTGGGAAGACGTACCGGGCGAGCGACATCACCGCAGCTGCGGAGCGTCTACGCCAACATCGGCAAGCAGATCGGGACCCGGCGCGTCCCCCAGGACCTCACCGTGCTGTTCGTGGCCGGCGCGGCCGCCCTCGTGCTCCTCGCCGCCGGCGCGTCACTGCGCTGGTTCCGCTCCCTGGCCTAGCGTCGGGTCCGCAGCCTGCCGGGTGCGCAGCTGCCCGGTGGCCCAGATCTCGAAGGGGACGGTGACGAAGGGCGGGACCGATGCGGCCAGGGCGATGAGCGTCGTACGGAAGTCCCAGCGGTACTCGGCCCGGACGAGGAACACCACGAGGACGAAGGCGAGCCAGATGTAGCCGTGGAGGGTCCCGAGCATCCACACCGCCTGGCCGTGGACGCCCTGGACGTACTTGAGGTACATGGCCACGAGGAGCCCGGCCCAGCTCACCGCCTCGGTGATCGCGGCGATCCGGAGGAGTCGCGTCATCACCGGCATGGTGGCAGAGGTTGGCCAGAGCCCTCCCTCAGGCCGTGATGGCGTCGGCCACGACGGCCGCGTCCTCGCCGACACCGATGAGGAGCGCCGACTTGCGCTTGCGCAGGTAATGAACCCCGAGGAAGTACAGACCCCGGCGCTGCCAGGCTGGCGCCGTCCTCGTGGATGGGGAAGCCGTGCGCATCGAACGCGCCGGGGCAATGCACCCAGGAGGCGTAGTCCGGCCGGAAGCCGCCCGCGAAGACCACGGCCCCGAAGCCGCGGAGGTCGAGCTGCTCGGGCGCCGCGGGATCGAATCGGGCCGGGCGGGGAGATCTCCGGTTGCGGGCAGGCCACGCTCGGCCGCCACCGTGCGGATCCGCTCCATGAACTTGGCATTCCGCTCGTCGCCCCAGGCGACGCTGCGGCCGAGGTCGGGGGCGAAGCGAGCCTCGTTGCCCGCCGCGCCGAGGAAGTGGCCGAGCAGCGTCACGCCGGTCGCGCGCAGCGTGCGGTAGTGGAGATCGTGCCCGCCGCCGCGACCGGTCGCCTGCACGTTGCCGAGCATGCGGTCCGACGGGTCGGGCAACCCGCTCAGCGGGGTGTCCAGCTCGCCGGTCTCGAGCAGCCAGCCGAAGATGTCGAGATGGCCGAGCCGCCGGGGCGCCCAGGGCGCTCGCCCGCAGGCGAGGAAGACATCGCGCCCGGCCTCCTGCAGCTCCTCGGCGATCTGGCAGCCCGACTGGCCGCTGCCGATCACCAGCACGGGCCCCGCCGGAAGGTCTCCCGGGTTGCGATAGCCCTCGACGTCGATCTGGAGCAGGTGCGCCGGAAGCGTCTCGGCCCCGGGTGGCCGGTACGGCCGCTGGTAGGCGCCGGTGCAGAGGATCACGCGTCCGGCCTCGAGCCGCCCGAGCGTCGTCTCCAGCACGAAGCCGCCGCCCACACGGGGCGTCAGGGAGGTCACCCGTGCTCCTTCGACGATCGGGCCCGCAAAGGCCTCGGCGTAGCGTTCGAGGTGGACCACGACCTCGTCGCGCGGCATGAAGCCGTCGGGGTCGTCGCCGTCGTACGGCAGGCCGGGGAGCTGCACGCTCCAGTTGGGCGTGACCAGGCAGAAGCTGTCCCAGCGGCCGCGCCACGTCTGCGCCACGCGGTCCTGCTCCAGCACGACGTGCGGCACGCCGCGCGTCCTCAGCTCGTGGCTCGCCGCGAGTCCGGCCTGGCCCGCGCCCACGACGACGACGTCGAAGGACTCGCTCATCGCCGGCCGCGACGATACTCCCCCGGGAGCAGGCCGTACAGGACCCGTCGCGGAGCGGATCGCTGCGAGCTAGGGTTGCCGCTCCGGACCGGCGACGTACAGATCCGGCCACCAACTCGTCACCTCCGCTTCACCACAACGCCACCCACTGCGGTGTCGCTCGTCGCGATCCTCTCGCGGTGGCGGTCCAGTCGGAGGGACGAGTGGTCCCTGTCCAGGAGGAGAAGCACATGAGACGGAGATGGAAGCTCGGCGCGGCGGCCGCGTTCGTGGTCGCCCTCGCCGCCTTGGCCACGGCACCGGTCGCCTCGGCCGCGCCACCGGCCGTGTCGCCCGCGCTCGACTCGGGCTGTGCGCTCGGCGCGAACGGCAACCCCGTCAAGCACGTCATCTACCTCCAGTTCGACAACGTGCACTTCCGCTCGCGACCAGCCGGACGTGCCGTCCGATCTCGAGCAGATGCCGCACCTGCTGAACTTCCTGAAGAACAACGGCACGGTGTTCACGCAACGACCACACGATCCTGATCTCGCACACCGCGGGCGGCATCCTGTCGAGCCTCACCGGGCTGTATCCCGACCGCAACGGACAGACGGTGACCAACTCGTACGGGTTCTTCAAGCCCGACGGCACGGTCGGCTTCTCGTCGGCGTTCAAGTACTGGACCGATCAGGTCGACGCCGACGGTCGATCCCGCTGCCGAACATGATCACCGACGGCCAGAAGACGACGCCCGCGCCGTGGGTGCCGTTCACCCGCGCCGGCTGCGACGTCGGCGGCGTCGGCACCGCGAACATCGAGCTCGAGAACACCGCGACGAACGCCACGGGCGACATGACCCGGGTCTTCGGCGCCAGACTCGCCCGAGTGGAACGAGGCGCGGCCGCCGCGGCGCTCCGCCGGCGACGCCGCCAACGCCAAGGCGCAAGGGCCAGCCGCAGACCGACTTCGTCGGCATCGCGATCCACTGCGCCCAGGCCGTCGACGAGCGTCTGCGCCGAGCAACGCCAACGCGCGGGCCGACGCCCTGCCCGACGAGCCCGGCGGCTACGACGGGCTTCCAGGCGCTGTTCGGCGCCAAGTACGTCGATCCGGCCATCACCGGCGCGCCAGCCGTGCGTGCAACGACACCGCCGGCCAGCCGATCACCGATCCGTCGGGCAACTGCGGCTTCCCGGGCTTCGACGGGATGCTCGCCACGCAACACGCTCGGCTACGTCGCCCAGATGCAGGAGAACGGCGTGCCCGTCACCTACGGCTACATCTCCGACGTGCACGACCCGCACGTCGCCGAACCCGATCACCGACTCGCTACGTGAGCACGGCGCAGGGCCCGGCGAGGCCGCCCACGAGGCGCAGCTGAAGGCCTACGACGACGCCTTCGCGGCGTTCTTCCAGAACCTCGCCGCGCACGGCATCGACAAGAGCAACACGCTGTTCGTGATCACCGTCGACGAGGGCGACCACTTCGCCGGCGGCGCCGGCATCCCGCAGCCCGACGGCACGCTGGCAGTACGCCCACACGCGCGTGCGCGGTGCTCACCGCGCTGCCCGCCGAACCAGATCGGCGAGGTCAACGCCAACCTCGCGGCCTCCTGCCCGCCGGTGAGCCGCCGTTCAGCGTGCACAGCGACGACGCCCCGACGGTCTACGTCAACGGCCAGCCGGCGCCGCACCGACCCGACGGTGCGGAAGCTCGAGCGCGACGTCGCGGAGCTGCAGGCACCCGATCCGTACGTCGGCGGCGGCCAGACCGTCCCGCTCACGGTCAACCTGGCCGACCCGGTCGAGGAGCAGGCGCTGCACATGGTCAACACGGATCCCACCCGGACCCCGACGTTCACCCTGTTCGGCAACGACGACTTCTTCTTCTCGACCGTCGGATCCGTCGTTCGACACGCGCGAACCAGTGCGCAGGCGTGCACCTGTGCGTCGACGCCGGGCTTCGCCTGGAACCACGGCGACATCCAGGAGGAGATCGGTAACACCTGGGTCGGCTTCGTCGGACCGGGCGTCGCGCACCGCGGGCGTCGACTCGCACGACGTGGACCGACCACACGAACCTCCGGCCCGACGATCCTGGCGCTCGCCGGGCTCAAGGACGACTACCAGCCACGACGGGCGCGTGCTCGTCGAGGCGCTCGACGCCGGACGCCACTCCCGCCGCGCTGCGGTCGACCGCTCGCGGTCGAACCTGGCCGAGATCTACGAGCAGCTGAACGCGCCGTTCGGTCAGTTCGCCCAGAGCACCCTGGCCGCCTCGACGAAGGCGCTGGCCAGCGGCTCGGCGACCAACGACTCCCACTACACGTTCGTGGAGTCGGCGCTCCAGTCCCTGACGAGCCAGCGCGACGCGCTGGCCACCACCATCTCGACGCAGCTCGACGGCGCGGCGTTCGGCACCTCGAAGCTGCCGCCGCACATCGACATCCTGCGGGAGATCGATCAGGCCAAGCTGCTGATCCGTGAGGCCCAGGCGCTCGACGCCCTGAGCTAGCAGCGACGCGGGGCCGGCGCCGGGGTCACTCGACCCCGGCGCCGGTGCGCGCGTCAGCCGACAGCCGTGCCGAACAGGCTGCCGACGGCGTAGGTGAAGGCGAGGCCCGCGGCGCCCCCGATGGTGATGCGCATGACGGCGCGCCGTGGGTCGCTCCCGCCGATGCGGGCGCTGACGGCGCCGGCCACGGCAAGCGCCAGCAGGACCGCCACCGCCGTCACGATCACCCGCCTGCCTGCCGGCGCGACCAGGATCGCCACCAGCGGGAGCAGCGCACCGAGGGAGAACGAGAGGGCGGACGCGGCTGCGGCCTGGACGGGGCTGGCGAGATCGTCGATGTCGACGTGGAGCTCTGCCTCCGCATGGGCACGCAGCGCATCGTGCGCGGTCAGCTCCTCCGCCACCGCGTGCGCGGTCGCCGGAGAGAGACCTCTGGCGGCGTAGAGCCCCGCGAGCTCCTCGAGCTCCTCCTCGGGCATGTTGGCGAGCTCCCCTCGCTCCTGCGCGATCTCGGCCCGCTCGCTGTCGCGCTGGCTGCTCACCGACACGTACTCGCCCAGCGCCATGGAGACTGCGCCGCCCACGAGACCGGCGAGCCCGGCCGTGAAGAGCGCCCCGCGAGCGGTGGTGGCCCCCGCCACTCCGATGACGATGCCGGCCACGGAGACGATGCCGTCGATCGCCCCCAACACCCCTGCCCGCAGCTGGTTCAGCCGGCCGACGGTGCCGACGGTGTGCGGCTCGGCATGCGCGATCCTCGGCACGCCGGGCAAGGCTACGGCACGGGCGTCGCTAGCCGGAGTCGGCCTGCGCGGCCTTCTTCTTGCGCACGTGCACCAGGGAGCGCGTCTGCTTCCAGCCGATCTGGCCCGCCAGCAGCGTCAGGCCGAAGACGACGTTCCAGGCCGTGGTGATGATCGCCTGGCCGATCGCGTAGGCCGAGATCGCGGCCTGGGGGGCGACGCCCTTGAGCACGACGGAGGCCAGCCCCGTCTGCGCCCCCACCGCACCCGGCGCGATGGCCACGGTCGACGAGATCGAGCTCGCGGCGACGATCAGGAACACGTTCTGCACGGAGACCGGGATGTGGTACGCGTACATGAACGTGGCGTTCACGCCCATCCGGGCGGCGTACGAGATCGCCTCGACGCCCACGACCTCGACCAGGAACCGGCGAGGCTGCGCCGAGGATCGCGCCGCCCTCCTTCGTGTTCTCCCAGGTGTGGCGCAGGCGGTGCCACAGGAGACGGCCGACGAGCAGGATCAGCGCCGTGCCGCCGACGAGGATGACGAGCGTCAGGCCGGCGTGATCGGAGAACCAGCCGAGCTTGACGTCGAACGAGCCCGACACGCTCAGGAACAGCCACAGGTAGACCAGCGCGGCCGTGATCGCGAAGAAGATGTTCTCGACCACCGTCGCCCCGGCGAGGCCGGCCACGGTCGAGCCCTCGATGTTGGTCCGGAACAGGCCGAGCATGGCCACCGTCCCGGCCGAGGCCGGGAGGATGGCGTTCAGGCCGTTCCCGCCCGCGTAGTAGGCCAGGATGGGCCGGTAGGTCACGCCGCCCTTCGGGTACGCGGCGCGCAGGATGTTCCGCCAGGCGAGGGCGACGAAGCAGGTCTGCGCGGTCTGGAACGCGAGCCCGAGGATCAGGACCGGGATCGAGACCGCGGCCAGCTGGTCGAACAGCTGGTCGAGCCAGTCGAGCACTGAGCGGCGGCTCGGTGCCTAGATGCGCATCGTCTCGGCCATGCCCACCACTCTACGAACCGCGGAGTGCCTACGGTTTTCGAGCGCGGCTCGGCGCCACGCGCGGCGGCTCGTTGGGCATCTTCGGGTAGACGGGCGGCCAGGGCGCGTCCATCAGGCCGGCGGCCATGTCGCGCTCGCTCATCTCGAGGAGCGGGTCGAGCGAGCCCGGGTGCTCGTCGATCGTGGCCCAGGGGTCTCCCATCTCGGCCACCCGCCCGGGGACCGAGGCGATGGTCAGCGCGTCGGGCTCGATGGACTCGAGCTCGGGCCAGGCGAAGGGCGTGGACACCTGCGCCCCGGGACGGGCGCGCGCGCCCCACGCCGCGAACACCGTCTTGTGGGGCGCGTTCTGGTTGTAGTCGACGAACACCCGCCGGCCCCGCTCCTCCTTCCACCAGGCCGCGGTGACCAGGTCCGGGCGGCGGCGCTCCATCTCGCGGGCGAAGGCCACGGCGGCGGCCCGGACGGCGTAGGAGTCGTGGTGGCCGCCGACCCGCACGTAGACGTGGATCCCACGCTTGCCGGTGGTCTTGGGGAACCCCTCCAGCCCGAGCTCCTCCAGCAGGGCCCTCGTCTCGGCCGCGGCCTCGCGCACCATCTCCAGGGGGACGTCGTCCTGCGGATCGAGGTCGAGCCGGAGCTCGTCGGCGCGGTCCGGGTCGTCCACCCGGGCCGGCCAGGCGTGAAAGCCGAGGCAGCCGAGGTTGACGGCCCACAGGACGTGGGCCATGTCGACCGCGACGAGCGCGTCGGACGGGGTGCCGTTCGGGGTCGAGACGCGGAGGGTCGTGAGCCAGTCGGGCGCATTCTTCGGCACGCGCTTCTGGAAGAACGACCCGCCGTCGGCCCCGTTCGGGTAGCGCTCCATGAGGATCGGCCGGTCGCCGATGGCGCGCATGAGCGGATCGGCCACGGCCAGGAAGTAGTGGACGAGGTCGAGCTTCGTCTCGCCGCGCTCGGCGAAGTACGGCTTGGACGGATTCGAGATCGAGATCGTCCGCCCCGCCACCTCGATCTCGACGGCCTCCGCGGGCGCCATGACGCACAGGCTAGGCGCGCTTCGGAACGTGTGCACGGGCACACGATATGGAAAATGACCGTCAAGAATCTCCCGGAATCTACCGACATCTTGACGTGTGTATCGACTCGTCGTGGTCGCCGCTGCCCTTGTTCTGACAACAGCGGCCCTTCTCGCCTCCGCCGTCCCCGCATCTGCGGGAGCCCGAGGCTTCACGGTCCGCTACTCACAGAACACCAAGGGCAACATCGCCCTCATCGGCAACACCATCGAGACCTGCCCGTCGACGGGCGATGCGACCTGCGCCGCCGCGCGCGCCGGCACCGCGGCGAACGCGGGCGACAACAACGACAACAACCACAACGAGGTCCTGGTCGACATCGACTCGGATGCCTCGACGTTCGACTCCTCGAGCGCCACCCTGAGTCTGCCGGCCACTGCCACGGTCCGGTTCGCGGGCCTGTACTGGGGCGCCGACACGAGCGCCGGGACGTCCGGCACCGCCGCGCCGAACGCCGGCAAGCGCGGCACCGTCATGTTCAAGGTCCCCGGGGCGTCGTCGTACGCGTCCCTGAGCGCGACCCAGCTGGACGACATCGGGACCACGTACCAGGGCTTTCGCGACGTGACCTCGCTCGTCCAGGCGGCGGGCAACGGCACCTATGCCCTGGCCAACCTCCAGGCCGGCACCGGCCAGAACCGCTACGGGGGCTGGTCGCTGGTCATCGCCTACGAGGACGACACGGCCGCGGCGCGCAACCTGACCATCTTCGATGGCTACGACACCATCAGCACCGGCAATCCGAAGACCCTGACCGTGAGCGGGTTCCGCACGCCGTCCGGCGGCACGGTGAGCAGCGACGTCGGCGTGGTCGCCTACGAGGGCGACCTCGGGCTGACGCCGGACTCCATGCGCCTGGGGCCGAACGCCTCCTCACTGACGGCCCTGAGCGACAGCGGCAACCCGGCCACGAACTTCTTCAACTCCTCGATGATGAACCTCGGGACCCGCTACTCGGCCAAGAATCCCGATTACGTCAACCAGCTGGGCTTCGACGCGGACATCGTCCAGACCACCACCGCGCTGACCAACAACCAGACCTCGGCCACGATCAGGCTGGACAGCTCCAGCGACACCTATTACCCAGGCGTGGTCACCTTCTCGACCCCGCTGCACACGCCGGTCTTCGACCAGACCCTGACGAAGACGGTGACCGACGTCACCAGCCCGGGCACCTTCGCACCAGGCGACACGCTCGAGTACACGATCACGGCCACCAACACCGGCGACGACACTGCCGACAATGTCGTCCTCACCGATCCGCTCCCTTCGGGCGTGACCTACACGCCCGGGTCGCTGAGCTCGGGCACGTCCATCGCGACCCTGGTCTCGAGGACCGATGCCGCCGGCGACGACGTTGGTGAGTACGTCGGCGGGGTCTCGCCCTCCGTCGTCGTCAGGCTGGGCACCGGAGCGACCTCTTCCGCCGGCGGCTCGCTCCTGGCGGGCGACAGCTTTGCGGTGCGCTTCCGTGTGGTGCTCGGTTCCGTCCCCAACGGACAGAACGTCGCCAACGTCGTTGGGCTGAGCTACACGAACCCGTCCGGCGACGCACTCTCCTCCTCGTCGTACCCCGCCACCACGGCCACCGTGTCGGCCCCCGATCTGGCCATGAGCTCGAGCCACGGCGCCGCGTTCGTCCGGGGCACGTCCGACAGCTACACCCTCGGGGTCCAGAACGTCGGCTCGCAGACGGCCACCGGGCCGGTGACCGTCACGGACACCCTCCCGGCCGGCATCGTGCCGGGCAGTGCCTCGGGTGTGGGCTGGAACTGCTCGACGGTCAGCGCGACGGTCACCTGCACGCATGCGGGCGATCTGGCCGTGGGCGCATCGCTCCCGGCCATCACGGTGCCCGTCACGATCGGCGAGTCCGCCGCGAGCAGCAGCGTGAACGCCCCGACGGTCAGCAACGGCTCCGACACGAACCCGGCCAACGACACGGCGTCCGACTCCACGACGGTGACCTCGAATGCCGACATCTCGACCACGATCTCCCAGTCGCCGAGCTCGGTCGTGGCCGCGGGCAGCCCGCTCGTCTACACGATCACCACCACGAACAACGGACCGTCGGCGGCGAGCGGCGTGACCACGACCGACATGCTCCCCGCCGGCGTCACGTTCAATACCGCCACCTCCTCGCAGGGCAGCTGCTCGGGCACCACGACCGTGTCGTGCGCCGTCGGTGCCCTCGCCTCGGGCCAGAGCGCGACGATCACCATCAGCGTGACGCCGCCCGGTGCGCTCCAGGGCACGACGCTCCAGAACTCGGCCACGTCGACGGCCAACGAGACCGACCCGAACCCGGCGAACAACACCTCGGCCACCGTCGACGCGACCGTCACGGCGTCGGTCGACCTCGGCCTGTCCGTCACGGACAGCCCGGATCCGGTCGCCGTCGGCCATGACGTGATCTACACCTTCACCGTCCACAACGGCGGCCCGAGCAGCTCCACCGGCTCGACCCTCTCTGACGCCCTGCCGGCCGGCACCACCTTCGACGCCGGTCGCCGAGCGACGCAGGCTGCTCCCTGGCCTCCGGCGTCGTCACCTGCGCGGTCGGGCCGCTGACCAGCGGGAGCAATGCCGGCGTCACCGTGGCGCTGGTCCCGGATGCGTCGCTCGGCAACGGCACGCTGCACAACGTGGGCGTGGTCGCCGGCAACGAGGGCGACCCGAACGCCGCCAACAACAGCGCGGGCACGGACACGACCGTGACGCCGGTCTCCGACCTGGCGGTCCACGTGTCGGCCTCGCCCGACCCGGTCCTGGCCGGCGGCGCGCTGACCTACACGGTCACGGTCCAGAATCTGGGGCCGTCCCCGGCCACCGGAGTGACCCTGACCGACGCCCTCCCGGCCGGGCCTGCCCTCGCCTCGAGCGCGAGCAGCCAGGGCACCTGCTCCGGCGCTTCCACCGTGACCTGCAGCCTCGGCACGCTGGCGGTCTCGGGCACGGCCACGATCACCCTGGTCGTCTCGCCCGGCGCGGGCGACGTCGGCTCGTCCCTGACCGACACCGCGACGGTCTCGGGCAACGAAGCCGATCCGGTGAGCGGCAACGACCAGGCGCAGGCCTCCGCCACCGTGAGCCCGGCGGCGGACCTTGCCGTGTCGGGCACCGCCTCGGCGACGGCCGTCGATGCCGGGAGCCCGGTCACGGTCTCGTTCGCCGTGGCCGACCTGGGCCCGTCCGCAGCCACGGGCGGCACGCTCACGGCCACGCTCCCGGCGGGCGTCAGCCTGAGCTCGGCTCCGTCGGGTCCCGGCGGCGCCTGCGCCGTCACGGGATCGACCGTGACGTGCCCGCTCGGCGCGCTGGCCAACGGCGCCCAGGCGTCCGTGGACCTCGCCCTGACGCCGGATGCGAGCGTCGCCAACGGCTCCTTCACGGTCTCGGCCCAGGCCGCCGCCGCGGAGGCGGATCCGAACGCCTCGAACTCCTCGGCCAACGTGAGCGTGAACGTCAACCCGCTGCCGACCAAGGCCGATGTGGGCCTGGCCCTCACCGCCGACCACACGACCCTGGCGGCGGGTGGCACCGTCACCCTGACCGCCACCGTCACGAACGACGGCCCGGCGGACGCCACGTCCGTCCGGCTGAACGGCATCCTGCCGGCTGGGGCCACCCTCGTCTCGGCCACGGGTCCCGGAAGCTGCACGGCCGGCGCTCTCACGTGCACGCTGGGCGACCTGCCGCGTGGCCACTCGCTCACCGTGACCGCGGTGGTGCGCGCGGGCGACGCCGGCAGGCTGAACCTGAGCGCCGACGCCCTGGCCTCGCAGACGGACCCGCAGGCGGCCAACAACCACGCCACGGTGGCGGTCGACGTGACGCCGGCCGCAAACGGCTGCACGATCGTGGGCACGCCCGGGCCCGACGTCCTGATCGGCACGCCCGGGCCGGATGTCATCTGCGGCCTCGGCGGGAACGACCGGATCTACGGGCGCGGCGGCAACGACCGCATCTTCGGGGGCCCCGGGAAAGACCTGATCTACGGCGGCAACGGCAACGACATCATCAACGGCGGAGCCGGGAACGACCGCATCTGGGGCGGCAAGGGCCGCGACACGCTGAGCGGCGGCGATGGCCGCGACGTCCTGAACGGCGGGCCAGGGAACGACCGCCTCTACGGAAACCGCGGCAACGACCGGCTCGCTCGGCGGCCCCGGGCGCGACGTCCTCCAGGGCGGCGCCGGCCGCGACTTCCTCAACGGGGGCAAGGGGCGCGACGTCCTCCTTGGAGGTGCGGGGCGCGACACGCTCATGGCGCTCGACCACGCCCGCGACCGCGTGAACGGCGGCCCGGGCCGGGACGTCGCCGTGGTCGATCCGGGCCTCGACCGGGTCACGCACGTCGAGCGGATCCGCTAGGCGAAGCCCACGATGCCGGCCACCACGAGGGCGATGCCGACGCCCAGCAGGAGGACGGCGCTCAGGGCACCGCTGTAGCGCATCAGGTGCGTGCGGATCCACTGAATACGCGCGGCGGCGCGATCTCCGGACACGCGGGAGATCGCGGCGATGATCAGGAGCGGCGCCACGTACACGAGGTTGAAGAGGGCGATGAGGGCGACCTGAGAGGCGAGGTTCACGTCCGCGCCGACCACCGCGGCGATGACCACGAAGTAGGGAAGCGCGGTCGGAAGCTCGACGGCGGCGATGGTCGCGCCGGTCACCGGCGAGGCCCGCTCGATCCGGTGCTCGCTGCGGGCGAAGCTCTCCCGCACGCGGTTGCGCAGCAGCCAGACGACGATGGCACCAGCCACGGCCGCCAGGCCGAGGACCAGCTCGAGCAGGTGCCGGGCATTCCCGCCGGGGCGGGGGATCGCCGCCAGGACGACCTGCCCCGGCCCCAGGACGAGGGCCACGCCACCGGCCATGTTCACGGCCAGAAACCCGAGCGTGAAGCCCAGGACCGTGCGCGCCGGCCGGGCGCCGGTGGCGTAGAACAGCGCGGGCACGATCGTCGTCGGGTTGAGCGAGTCGACGACCGCGATGGAGAGAACGAGGCCGAGGAGGCCGAGCACCGGGCGAGCGTGGCGTGTCCGCTCAGGCCGTGCGCCGCTCGGCGGCCCGGAAGCGCCGGCGGAGCTCGCCGATGGCCGGCATGAACCAGAGGGCCGGGAGGATGGGCAGCCAGAAGTTGAACAGGCGGTAGATGATCACCCCGACCAGCGCCGGCACGAACTCGACTCCCATCCCGGCAAGGGCCAGGGTGAGCGCCACCTCGACGAACCCGGCGCCGCCGAGGGGGAGCGCCCGCCGGGTGAGGACGTAGCCGCCGCTGTAGGCCAGGACGAGCGCCGCGGCGGTGATGTTCACTCCGACGATCTGGAGTGCCGCCCAGAGGCACACGATGTCGCCGCCCCAGTAGAGCGCATTCCCGAGAAGCCCGAGCCCGTGCTCGCGCGGGCTGGCGAGCAGGCCGCGGACATATCCCGCGCCGGCGACCGAGTCCGCCAGCGTGCGCTTGACGGCCCCCTCCTGCGGCTTGCTCAAGCGCTCCGCGCGCCGCGGCGAGGTGGCCCAGAAGGCCACTGCGAAGACCGGGATGACCAGCAGCGAGGGCAGGGTCACGCTGTCGCCGGCATGCCCGTCGATGCGGAAGTACAGCGCCGCGGAGGCCGCGAGGGCGGCGATCGAGAGGAAGAGGTACTCGAGGAAGCCAAGGCCGAGCACCCTGGCCACGGCCTCGCGCCGGGTGGCCCCACCCCGCCGGAAGGCCCAGTAGTCCACCGCGAACCCGCCGGATCCCCGCGTGGCCGCGAACACGCCGAAGCCACCCACGACCGCCTGGGTGGAGCGGCCGATGCTCATGTGCTCGCCCCCGTCGACGCGGGCCATGTCGCGCACGGTGAGGACGTAGCCGGCGTAGGCCACGACCTCCGAGACGAGGCAGACGAAGAGCCACTCCCAGGAATGGCCGCGGTAGACAACGTGCAGCACGTGAGGCCACCCCGCCAACGAGGCCAGGACGATGCTCGTCCCGACCGTGGCCGCGCCCGCCGTGAGGATCACCACGAGGGGCTTCTCCTCGAGCCAGCCGAGCGCACGGTCGAGTCCGCGGCGGGCCTGCGTCGCGTCGGCCTTGACGTCCATGGGGCAGGTCATACCCGCTTTCGCCCCCGCGCCGCTAAGGTGGAAGGGGTGAGCAGTCGCGCCCTCCTGCACCGGAGCGGCATCGCGATCGCCGCGCTGGCCCTGCTCGTGGCCGGCGCCGGCCTCGCCGCCACCGTCCGCCCGGCAAGCTCCGGAGCGAACCTCCTGCGGAACCCGTCCTTCGAGCTTCGCGTCCAGGGGACGCCGAAGTGCTGGACGCAGGCCTTCGGTTCCGGGTCGGCCTGGCATCCGACGGCCAGCGCGCGAACCGGGCACCTGGCCGAGCGGATCACCACGCGCCGTGCCCGCTCCTCGATGCTCCTGACGGCGCCTCGACCGGGCTGCGGCCCGCGGCCGGCCACGGGCGCCCGCTACGACGCCTCGATCTGGTATCGCGGCTCGAGCCGCCTGTCGCTCGCCGTCCTCAGCCGTCACGGGCGCGTCGCTCGCTGGGTGACGCTCGCGCAGCGCACCTTCCCGGCGTCTCGCCGGTGGAGCGAGGTGACCGTGACGAGCGGTCCGGTCACGGCTGCCGCCGACGTGGTCGCGCTCGGCGTCCGAGCCCGCGGCGCAGGCACGCTCACCGTCGACGACGCGTCCCTGTCGAGACATGGAACCGGCCCCACCGGCACCCAGCCGCCGACCACCGGCGCCCCGACCACCACGACCCAGACGACCTCCCCGCCGCCGCCCACCTACTTCGCCACGTTGCCGGCCGGGTCTGCCCTCCCGCGCCCGGACAGCTGGTGCGCCGCCGCCGTCGCCCCGAGCACGTGGGAGCCCCGTCCCCAGAACACCGTCGCCAACCACACGGTCCCGAACGGCCCGGTGGCCTGGAGCCACGCCATGGACTACTGGACGGGGTGGATCGCGCTCCGCGACAAGGTCACCGGCAACTACACCGGGACGACGGACCAGATCATCCGCTGGGCCGCGTGCAAGTGGGGGATCGACGAGGACACGATCCGGGCCCAGGCGGTGCAGGAGTCCTGGTGGGACATCCACACCGTGGGCGACAACGGCGCGTCGTTCGGCCTCATGCAGATCAAGGACCACTACCCCGACGGCTCGAAGGCGTGGGGCGGCTACCCCTGGACCCAGCAGTCGACCGCGCTCAACGTCGACTTCTACGGCGCCTACATGCGCGCCTGCCTCAACGGGGTGTTCTACGACGGCGGCAACTGGCTCTACGGAGGCACGAAGGTGACGAACGACCTCTGGGGCTGCGTCGGCTCGTGGTTCTCCGGCAACTGGTACGACGCCGGGGCCCGCAGCTACATCGCGCAGGTCAAGCAGCACCTTGCCGATCGGACCTGGGCCCAGCCAAACTTCTGACGTCGTGGCCGACCGCTACCAGCGCCCGGGCTGGGTGACGAAGCGCCTGTTCAACCCGGCCATGGCGGGACTGACGCGCCTCGGCCTGAGCGTCCGCGGCTCACGCGTCCTCGAGGTCCGCGGCCGCAAGACCGGCGAGCCCCGGCAGACGCCGGTGAACCCGCTGACCTTCGACGGCGAGCGGTACCTCGTCGCCCCACGCGGCCACACGCAGTGGGTGCGCAACCTGCGCGCCCATCCGGAGGGGACGCTCCTCGTGGGCAGGCGCCGGGAGCCGTTCCGGGCGGTGGAGCTGCCCGACGACGACAAGCCGCCGCTGCTTCGCTCCTACCTGAAGCACTGGAAGATGGAGACCGGCGTGTTCTTCGACGGGGTGGGGCCTGACGCGCCCGACGAGGAGCTCCGCCGCATCGCGCCGGATCACCCGGTCTTCCGCATCACCCCGGCCTGAGCCGGCCCAGCTCTCAGCTCTGGATGAGCCCGATGACGTGGCCCTCGGCATCGGCGAGCTGGCCCAGCACCATCTGGCCGCCCATGATCGACTCGGGGCCCATGATGCGCTTGCCGCCGAGGCTCTCTGCCTTGGAGAGCGTGGCCTCGACGTCCGGCACCTCGACGTAGAAGGTCACGTGGCCGCCGTAGCCGGGCGGCCCGCCGGCGATGCCGCCGCCGATCCCGATGCCCTCGCCGTTCAGGTTCTCGGAGCGGTCGATCACGCCGTAGTTCATCTCGTTGTCACTGTTGACGTTCCAGCCGAAGAGCTGCGAGTAGAACGACTGCAGGGCTTCGCCGTCCTTCCCGATGACCTCGAAGTGGACGACTGGCTGTCCCATGGGGCCTCCTTCCGTTCTCAGTAACGCTCGGCGGCGCGGGTCGTCCCGGCCACGAGGATGGCGGCGACGAGCACGGCGAGCACGAACTCGACGAACCACCCCGAGTCGAGGGCATGAGCCAGCAGGCCGCCGAGCAGGGACCCGGCGATGCCGGCCAGGATCGTCATCCCCACGCTGTAGCCACCGGTCCCGCGCACCAGCAGCCGGGCGAGGCCGCCGATGATCAGGCCGACGACCACGTACCAGAGGATGGTCCAGGCGAAGCCCGCGATGCCCCACCCGAAGAGCGCGAGGACCACGAAGACGAGGAGCAGCCAGAAGAGAGCGGTCATGGCCGCCAACCCTACCGGTACGGCGGCCTCCTACAACCCGGTGGTGGCCGTGATCCGGCCGGACTTCACGGCCGCCTGGAGCGCCGCGTAGTCGCGCTCGTTCTGGTCGGCGTAGAGCTCGGCGAACGAGGCCATGGACCGGTCGAAGGCATCGCCCGTCCCCAGGTAGCTGGAGATGGCGATGGCATCGCCCGAGCGGGCATGCGCCTTGGCGAGGGACCAGCCACAGATCTGGGCATAGAAGGCCAGCACCCTGGGCGTCATGCTCTCGATGATGGCCGAGCCCTTCGCGTCCCACAGCTGGCGGACGTAGAGGTCCTGCGACCCGCCTCGGAGGGGCCGCGCCGTCCGCATCCAGCCGAGCATGATGTCGCTCGCCGCCTGCATGAGCCGCTGCCCCTCGACCACTCGCCGGCCATGGTTGGTGAACTCGCTGCCGCCCAGGAATGGCTCGAGCACCGACGGGTCCGCCTCCTTGAACTGGAGAAACAGCGGATCGCCGTCGTCGCGGCCCATCAGGAGCATGATCCAGGCCTGCGTGCCGACGCTGCCGACGCCGACGACCTTGCGCGCGGCGTGCACGTAGCGGAAGCGCTCGAGCAGCTTGCGTCGGTCGTAGGAGAGCGTCCGCCGGTAGGAGCGGAGCACGTTGCGGACGAAGGCCTCGATCTCGGCGAGCGGCGGCGCCGCCGGCCAGCTCCTCGACGGGGACGATCAGCGGCGGGTCGCTGACGATGCGGGGCTCGCCGTCGACGAGGTGCGTCAGCTTGGAGAACGCCTTGAGGCTGTCCTTGGTCCGCGCCTTGGCCAGGTTCTGCTCGGCGCGCTTCGTCTCCTTCGCCTTGGCCAGCGGCGCCACACGCTGCAGGGTCTCCTCGACGTCCAGGCGCGTGTACCAGAGGTCGAGCGTCCGCATTCCCGCGAACTCGGCCATCGACTCGCGATACGAGCGGCCGACGGCCAGGTTCACGGCCTCGCGCTGCTGGTCGTCGAAGCCGCGATCTCGCCCGGCGACGGCGAAGCTGGCCACGAGCCGCTTGACGTCCCACTCGAACGGCCCGGGAAGCGTCTCGTCGAAGTCGTTCAGGCTGAAGATCAATCGCCGATCCGGCGAGGCAAACACGCCGAAGTTCGACAGGTGGGCATCGCCGCAGAGCTGCGCCTGGAGACCGGTGCGCGGGGACGGCGCGAGGTCGGCGGCCATGAGGTACGCCGCGCCGCGGTAGAACGTGAACGGCGACACGAGCATGCGCCCGTACCGGATCGGGACGAGCTCGGGCACCCGGGTCGCCGCCTGCTCCTCGAGCAGCTCGACCGGATCGCGTCGCCTTGCCGCCGGCTCCCATTCGCCGAGCACCGAGCGCTTGACCTCCGTCCGGGCGGCCCGACCAGTCGCCGCCCGCTCGGCAGCCGTCGGGTGCGGGACCTGGCCGCCGCCATTCCGGCGGCCATCGGCCCGAGCGGGCGACCGGGCCCTCGAGGTCTGCACGACGTCAACCACGATCTCCCCCTTTCTCACTGCCTGGGTCGAGCGGCGGACGGCATCGGCGCAGGGCCGATGCCGTCCACTCGCCCGAACACTACGTCCGTCTCGGGGCCTCGGTCTCGATGCCTCCGTGCACGATCAGGCCGTAGATGACCAGCACGTCCAGGAGGATCATCGTGAACGACCAGAACGGGAAGTGCGCGAGGTACGTGAACTGGACGAGCAGGTTGAGCCCGGCCACGGATACGCCCACGACGCGCGCCCATGTTGCTCCCGAAAAGATCCCGAAAGCGGCGAGGACCATCAGGATGCCGACGATGAGCACGACCCAGCCCCACCGCGACACGTTGTCGCTGATCGGCAACGTGGCGTTACCGTTGGTCACACCCTGAATGCGATTCGCATTGATGATGGCCACGAGCCCGTCGATGATGTTGAAGAACCCGGCAACCATGATCAGGACGCCGGCGAAGCTTCGCCAACCTTGTCCGACGGCTTCATCCATCGCGTACCTCCCGGTTCGAGAGCAGGTCAGCGTGATGGTTCCGGGCGCCCGGCCACGTCGCGTCGTCCGTTTGGGATGAACCTGACGGCGAGTGCCTACGCGCTTGCGGCCAGCAGACGCTGTGCCTCGCGGACGTAGTAGACGGCGCCCGCCGACTCGTAGAAGCGGAGAGCGCGCCCGGCCTGCGGGCCGCCTGCGCGCAGGAGGGCGTAGGCCTCCTCGGGCCGCTCCCCGATCTCGGCCAGGAGGTCGGCGGCGAGCGCCGGCTCGTCGGCCAGAATCGCCCGGGCCACCGCGGTCCAGCGCGGGAAGATGGACTCTTCCAGGATGGACTCGACCTCTGCCCGGCGGTCGAGGTCGACGGCCAGCCACGCCAGCATCGGCAGCGCGGCGCTCCCGGTGAGCGCGCCGAGCAGCCCCGTTCGGATCGCGATCACCTGATCGAAGTCGAGCGCTGCCTCGGCGGGGCGGCCTTCCAGGAGGAGCAGCCGGGCGCGAAGGCAGCGAATCGGAGCCACGGTCTGCGGATCGCCGATGCCCTCGGCCACCGTGACGCCGCGAGCCACATCGGCGGCCGCCTGCGGCCAGCGGTCCCGGGCCAGGAGGATCTGGGCGCGCACCTGCAGGGCGTCCGTCTCGAGATAGTGCGTACGGCCTGCGGGCAGGCTTTCGAGGAGGCGGCCGATCCGCTCGAGAGCGTCGTCCCAGCGCCCTTGCCAGTAGTACGACCACGCCCGGGCGGCCTGGAACCAGTCGCGGTTGTAGCGGGTCGCCCCGATGGTCTCGAAGACCGACCGCCACTCCTCGTGGAGCTCGTTCGCCGTCTCGAGCTGCCCGAACTGGACGTGCGAGACCGACGCGTTGTTGATGGCGTGGTGGAGCTCCCAGATCGCCCGGCCCTCACGGGCGATCCCGATGGCCCGCCGCTGATCTGCGAGCCCTTCGAGCTCGCCGAGGCCGGCCCGGCTCGAGCCGATCACGTCGAGAGCCCGTGCGTGGAGGTCCGGCCGATCGAGCCCCTGCACATGCGGAAGGGCCTCGCGGGCAGCGGCGATGGCCCGCTCGTAATCGCCGCCCACGAGCGAGAAGCCGCTGCGCAGGACCAGGGCCTCGACGTGCACGGGCGATTCGGGCAGGCCGGCCAGCTGCCGGTCGATCTCGGCCAGCCAGTGCTCCATGGCGGAGCCGTCGCCTCGCACCCAGGCCGCGCGCGTGAGCAGAAGGGCGGCCCGGGCGGCGTCCTCGGGACGGGCCAGGTCGCGCAGGCGGCTCTCGGCCTCGGCGAGCGCGTCATCGCCGCTGCCGTCCCACCAGAACTGTGAGGCGCCGATGCGGGCGAGCAGCTCGGCTCGCTCGACCTCGTCGTCCGACAGCTCGAGCGCGGCCTCGAAGAACCGCGCCGCCTGCCGGTATGACGCGAGCCCGAAGGCGCGGTCGCCGGCCTCGCGGAGCGCCACACCGGCGGACCCGGCCAGCGGGGCCGTATCGAGTCCCGCGGCGCGCGCGTAGGCGAGAGCCTCGAGGTAGTGGTGGGCGAGGAGCTCGGCGTGGTCGTCGTGCCGGCCGAGACCGCCGATCCACTCCGCCGCCCGCCGGTGACGATCGCTGCGGTCGGCCCGTGGGATCTGGCCGTAGGCCTCGTCGCGGACGAGCACGTGGCGGAACGCGTACTCCGTCTCGTGCTCCACGCTCGAGCGGCGGACGCGGCGGACGAACTCGCGCCGCTCGAGATCCTGCAGCGTGCGCGCGGCGTCAGGGCGAGCAGTGCCCCCGAGGGCGGCCACCGCGCCCTCCCAGAAGACCGAGCCGACCACCGAGGCGTCCTGGAGCAGCCGCTTCTCGGCCGGGTCGAGCCCGTCGAGCCGGGCGGCGATGATCCCCTGCACCGTCTCGGGGACGGTCCCGCCGTCGTCGCCGCGCTCGACGACCATGCGCGCGAACTCCTCCGCATAGAGCGGGTTGCCGCCCGAGCGGTCGAGCACCGTCCGGAGCGCCATCGGGTGCGGCACGGCCTCGGCGAGGAGGCCGTGCACCAGGCGGGACGTCTCGTCCTCGGAGAGGGGCGGCAGCGACAGCGTCACGGCGTTCGTCTTGCCGCCGCCCCACCCCGGCCGGCGCGTGACCAGCTCGGGCCGCGCCGTGCCGACGAGCAGGAGCGGGAGGCCGCGCATCCACTCCGTCAACTCCTCCAGGAAGTCGAGCAGGCCCTCGTCGGCCCAGTGCAGGTCCTCGACCACGAGCACCAGTGGCCCGCGCTCGGCCACGGCCTCGAGAAACCGGCGCCAGGCCGGGAAGGCCTCGCCTCGCGTCCCGTGGATGGCGGCCGTCTCCCCCAGGCCGACCAGCGGCCGCAGCCAGCGGTGCACCCAGCTCGCATCCTCGGGGAGCAGCAGCGACTCCAGCGCCCTGGCGAGCTTGGCGTCGGCCGCCGAGGCCGAGTCGCTCTCGAGGATGCCGGTCTCGGCCTTGACGATCTCGCCCAGCGCCCAGTAGCTGACCCCCTCGCCGTAGGCCAGGCACTGGCCCTGGCGCCAGCCCACCAGGTCTGGGTCCTCGTCGACGACCCGCGAGAGCTCGTACACCAGCCGCGATTTGCCCGCTCCGGGCACGGCCACCAGCGTCACCATCTGCGGCTCGCGCTCGTCTCTCGAGCGTGCGAACGCCTCGCGGAGCAGGGTGAGCTCGCGCTCCCGGCCCACGAACGGGGTGTGGGGCTCGTGGTCCACGCCCGCCCCGAGGCGGGCGCGCGCGGCCACGGCCTCGTGGACGGCGACCGGTGCCGCCTTGCCCTTGGCCTCCACCGGGTCGTGCTCGGCGTACTCGATGGCCGACCGGGTCGCACGGGCGGTCTGCTCGCCCACGAGGACGCCGTTCACCGGCGCGGCTGCCTGGAGGCGCGCGGCCGTGTTCACGACGTCACCGGCCACCATGCCCTCACCGCGTGCGTGGTCGGCGTCGAGCGACACCAGCGCCTCGCCGGTGTTGACCGCGACGCGCACCTCGATCTCGCCGTCCTCGCGCGCCCAGTCACGAATGGCGAGGGCCGCGCGCACGGCGCGCTCCGGGTCGTCCTCGCGCACGGCCGGTGCACCGAAGACCGCCACCACGGCGTCGCCGATGAACTTCTCCACCGTCCCCCCGAAGCGCTCGAGCTCACTCCGCAGGCGCGCGTGGTAGGGGCCGAGGAGGGCCTGGACGTCCTCGGGATCCATCGACTCGGCGCGGCCCGTGAAGCCGACCAGGTCGCAGAAGACGACCGTCACCACCTTGCGTTCCCGGCGAGTGGCCATGCGACGACGATACGGCCTTCGTCCGCGAAACGGTTGCTGTGCCTAGGGGCGCACGTGGTACCGCAGGTAGATCATGCCGCTGCCGAACCGGCGCTCGTCCAGGAGGTCCAGATCGAGGCGGACGCCGTCGGGCAGCGCCCGCGTCCCGCCGCCGACCACCGCGGGTACGAGAAACAGCTGCAGCTCGTCGACCAGCCCGGCCTTGAGAGCCTGGCCCGCCAGCCCCGGGCCGCCGACGCTCAGGTCGCGATCCGCCGCGTCCTTCATCCGGCCGATGGCGTCCGCGTCGAATTCCCGCTCGACGCGGGTCCTGGCGGTCGAGACCTCCTCGAGGGTGGTCGAGTACACGACCTTGTCAGCCGCCCGCCAGATCTGCGCGAAGTCCCGCATGACGCCGGGCTGGCCGGCGTCGGTCGGCATCGTCTCCCAGGCGGCCATCACGTCGTACATCCGGCGCCCGTACAGGTACGTGCCGATCGGCCGCTCGAGGTCGTTGACGAAGGCGTGCACCTCCTCGTCGGGCGCGGCCCATTCGAAGTTGCCCTGCTCGTCGGCGACGTAGCCGTCGAGAGAGGCGATGGCCGAGTAGATCAGCCGGGCCATGTCAGGATCGTTCCGAGAACATCCAGCGGTGGCCCTCGAGGTCCTCGGCCCGGTACTGGCGCCCGTGCGGCGTGTCCTGTGGCTCGGAGAGGATGCGCGCGCCGGCCCGCCGGGCGCGCTCCACGTGGGCGTCGGCGTCGTCGACCGCCACCCAGACGCCGTCGATCACGTACGGCACCTCGTACATCCGGGCCACGGCGTCGACGCCCTCCCGCAGGTGCAGGGAGTTGACGTAGCTGTCACCGGGATGCCCGAGGAAGATCAGCCCGTCGCCCGACCGGAGGGTGACATGCGTGACCGCGCCGTCTCCCCCGAAGCGCTCGACCTCCTCGAACCCGAAGGCGTTTGCGAGCCAGTCCGCGGCGGCACCGCAGTCCTCGTAGCCGAGGAAGGGGACGACGTCAGTCACCGGAGCTCCTTCCGGGCATGGCCTGAGCGAAGTACCACTCGTGCCCCTGCGGGTCGGCGCAGCCGTAGCGCCGGTCCCCGTAGTCGACGTCGGTCGGCTCCTCGAGGACCGTGGCTCCGGCCGCCGCGGCGCGCTGATGGTGGGCGTCGACGTCGTCGACGAGGACGTAGACCAGCGTGGTCCGGCCGGCGACGGCGGGGTTGCGAAACCCGCTCGGCGGCTGGCCCAGGTGGATCCGGCCGTCGCCGGGCACGACCTCGAGCTCGGCATGGAGGCCGCCGGCCGCCCCGGTCGTGCGCATGACCTCCCGGAAGCCGAAGGCGCGGGTCAGGAACTCGATGGCGGCCTCGCCGTCCTCGTACAGCAGGTAGGGCGTCACGATTTGCATGCGGCGGAGGCTAGGCCGCCGCGGGCGTTGTGTCTTGGAGAAATGTTTCCGGCGTCCGGCCGGTGATGGCGCGGAACTCGTTGATCAGGTGCGACTGGTCCGAGAAGCCGCACTCGAAGGCGATGTCCGCCCACGGCCGCGTGCCCGCCAGCATCCGCGCGCGCTCGAACCGGAGCATCCTGGCCGCCGCCTTCGGCGACAGCCCGATCTGATCGCGGAAGCGCGCTACGAGCCGCTTGCGACTCCAGCCGAGCTCCTCTGCGAGGGCCCCGATGGCCAAATCGCCCTGCCTGGCCCGGAGCTGCCTCCAGGCCCACGCCACCTCGGCCGGGGGGCGAATGTCGGCGAGCCGGCGGCCAAGCATGGCGTCGAGCAGGGCGAAGCGCGCCTCCCAGTCCCGGGCCGTGGCCAGCCGCTCGACCAGGAGCGGTTCGTCGATCACGTCCTCGAGCGGGACGGTCCGGTGCGCGAGCTCGTCCAGGGGCAGGCCCACGAGGGCCCGCGCCGCCAGCGGGTCGAGGTTGACCTGCATGCCCAGCGAGCGCCCGGGGTGCTCGGTCGTCACCTGCCGGTCGTACATGCCGGCCAGGAACGACGTGTGACGGACGCCGTCGATGAGCCAGTGCTCCTCGAAGGCGACGACGACGACCACGTCGGCGCCCGGTCCCTCGCGCCGGCGAAGCGGCGTCCCGGTCCGCTCACCGAAGCCGTAGTAGTCGATCACCCGGCCGGCGAGCGCGGCGGTGGGGAGCCGGTGGATGTGCATTGCACCCGAACCTAGCGCGACGCGGCCGCCGTCGCGCGGACGTGCTCCCTGGCCCGGGCCGCCTTGACCTCGGACTTGAGCGTGTCGATGTCGTAGGGGCCGTAGTGGCGCAGGCCGTTGATGAAGAACGTCGGCGTGCCGGAGACGCCGGACATGTCGGCCGAGTCGACGTCCTCGGCGATCCGCCCGGCATAGGCGCGCGTACGCAGGTCGTCCTCGAACCGCTCGACGTCGAGGCCGAGCTGCTCGGCGTACCCGAGGAGGTCGGGCAGCAGCAGGTGGTCCTGGTTGTCGAGAAGGAGGTCGTGCATCTCCCAGAACGCCCCCTGGGCGGCTGCGGCCTCCGATGCCTCGGCGGCCTGCTGGGCGTTCGGGTGGACGTCGTTCAGCGGCAGGTGCCGCCACACGTAGCGGACGTCGCCCGTGTCACGGAGCAGCTCGCGCAGCACGGGCTCGGCCATGCCGCAGTAGGGGCACTCGAAGTCGCCGTATTCGAGGACGGTCACCGGCGCATCCTGGGGCCCGCGGATGTGGTCGCGCTCGGGGTCGACCGGCTCGGCCAGGTCGACGATCAGGTCGGGCGTGCCGAGGAGGGCCCGGATCCTCTCGCCGCTTGGGCAGGAGCGCGGTGATGCGGAAGAGCAGCCACGTGGCCAGGGCGGCCACGAGCGCCGCCGTGAGGACGCCGACCTTCGCCTCCTCGAGCTCCGTGCCGCGGAACGCGAGCGACGCGATCAGGATCGAGACCGTGAAGCCGATCCCGGCAATCGTGCCGGCGCCCCCGACCGCGGCCCAGCCCACCGGCGGGCGCAGGCGACCGTGGCTGATCCGCTCGGCCAGCCACGTCGCGCCCACGACCCCAACCGGTTTCCCGACGACGTAGCCGACGATGATGCCGATCGTGATCGGCGACGTGTAGGCGTCGGCGAGGAACCCCGTGCTGAGGTGGATCCCGGCGTTCGCGAGGGCGAAGAGGGGGACGATCACGTAGCTCGTCCAGGGGTGCCAGAGGGTCTGCAGGCGATCGTTCGGCGAGACCGCCGTCCTGCAGGCCGGCACGTGCCGTGCGTGCGAGCTCGGGCGTCGGCTGCTCCCGGAAGAGCCGGAAGAGATCGCTCGCCCGCTCGAGGTCGCCGCGCTGGGCCGGATAGGCCAGGGCGATGACGCCGCCCATCAGGCCGACGATCACGGGATCGACACCGGACTCGTAGAACGCCACCCACATGGCCGCGGCGAAGACGAAGTAGATCGGCCCGTAGTGGATGTTCGCCGCCCGGACGCCCAGGATGAGCGCGAAGATGCCGATCCCCACCATCAGCGGGCCGGTCGAGATCGGCCCGCTGTAGACGACGGCGATCACGACCAGGGCGACCAGGTCGTCGACGACGGACACCGTGAGCAGGTAGGCCCGCAGTCGGTCCGGGAAGCCGGGGCCCACGAGGGCCAGCAGGCCGAGGGCGAACGCCGTGTCCGTCGACATCGCGGTGCCCCAGCCATGGGTCGAGGGGTTCCCGGCGTTGATGGCCAGGAAGATCAGGATCGGCACGATCATCCCGCCGGCCCCCGCCACCACCGGCAGCGCCACCCGGCGCCGGTCGCGCAGCTCCCCGAGGTCGAACTCCCGCCGCGCCTCGAGGCCGATGACGAAGAAGAAGAACGTCATCAGGCCCGAGTTCACCCAGTGGCGCAGGTCCAGGGAGAGGCTGTGGCTGCCGAGGGTGATCGAGAGCTTCGTCTGCCAGAAGCTCTGGTACGACGAGCCGTCGACGTTCGCCCACACGAGCGCGGCGAGGGTGGCCGCAAGCAGGATCGCGGCGCTCCCGGTCTCGGTCTGGAGGAAGTCGCTGAGAGGCGCCTGCAGGTTGCGCGCCCAGGCGGTGCGCCCCGTGAACGGAGCGGGAGTGGCGGGAGCGGTGGCCTCGGCGTCGGTCATCCCGGCCGAAAGTATCGGTCTCCACGTCGATCCGATGGCACCCCTCGGCGCGTACCTCTCGGACGAGGCCGCTATCTACGGCCACCGACAAAGAGGAGGATCCATGCGCGTTCGCGTTCTCATGGCGTGCCTGCTCGCGCTGGGCGTGGTCCCCGCCCTCGCTCTCGCGGGAGCCTCCGCGGGCACGAAGACGCTGACCACCACCATGCTCGGCAGCAAGGAGGTGCCCAAGGGTGCGCCCAAGGGCTCCGGCAAGGCCGTCATCACCCTCAACGCCTCGAAGGGCACCGTGTGCTGGACCTTCTCGAGCGTGAAGGGCCTCGACAAGGTGACGGCCTCCCACATCCACAAGGCGCCGGCCGGCAAGTCGGGCAACATCGTCGTCCCGTTCTTCGCGGGGACGCTGAAGACCAAGGGCTGCGTGAAGGCCGCCAAGTCCCTCATCACGGCCATCGCCAAGAGCCCCAGCGCCTACTACGTCAACATCCACACGATCAAGTACCCCGCGGGGGCGATCCGCGGGCAGCTCTAGCGCGTCAGTTCCAGGGGAGCGCTGCGCGAGTGCGCCAGTAGTCGCCGGCGTCCTCGCGCAGCGCCTCGAGCTCGGCGAGCAGGTCGTCGTCGACCTCGAGCGACGAGGCCGCCAGATTGCTCTCGAGCTCGTGGGCCGTTGTGGCCCCACTGAGCACGACGTCGGCCCAGGGCTGAGCCATGGCCACCGCCAGGGCGACCGCATCCGGGCCGGCGCCGTGCCGGCGGGCCACGTCGACGAGGAGCGGGGCGTCCCCTCGCGCGGTCAGTCGGCCGTTCGCCAGGGCCTCCTTGACGATCACCCCCATACCGGCCTCGTGGCAGGCGGCGAGCGCCGGCTCGGCGCTTCGCTCGAGCAGGTTCCACGTGGCCTGGACCGAGTCGAAGCGGCCGAGGTCCAGCGCGCGCTCGATGGTCTCCCGCTGCCCGGGGCCCGTGACGGTCAGGCCGACGGCGATCCCACGCGCGCGGACGTTGTCGAGCTCACCGAGCACGGCCTGGTCGTCGAGGACCCCGCTCTCGAGCGTGGCCGAGTGGATCTGGTACAGCCGCAGGTACGGGCCGAGGTGCGCCAGGGTCTCCGGAAGCTGGCGGCGCAGCGTCTCCACCGACAGGTCCTTCTCCTCGTGGACCTCGGCGTCGATGCGCCAGCCCGCCGTGTACGTGTAGCCCCACTTGGAGCCGACGGTGACGTCGGAGGGCGTGAGGCTTCGCTGCCGGAGCCATGAGGCAAGGAACTCCTCCGCCCGCCCGTACGAGCGGGCGGCGTCGAAGTAGCGGATACCGCCGGCGTAGGCGGCGTCGAGCACCGCGTGCGCATTGCCCTCCATCGCGTTCACGTCGGTTCGGCCGGCGAGGTCGGCGCCGTGGCCCACGTTGATGTAGCCGGGCCGGCCGAGGGCCGCCAGGCCGAGGCCCAGGCGGGTGACGGATATGCCCGTGCTGCCGAGGGTGCCTGCGCTCACCGCGTCAGGTTACGAAGTCCTCGGCGCTCTCCCAGACGCGTTCGAACGACAGCTTGAGGAGCCGGGCGAGCGCCGGATGCTCGACGATCATGATCGTCAGCGCGGGTGCGCCGGCCACGGGGTCCTCCATCGTGAAGAGGGCGATCCGCTCGTCGATCAGGACGAGCTTGAGCGGCAGCTCGTCGACGACGCGCGCCTGCTCGCCGGCGGCGACGAAGTGGCGCACGGCGTCGACGTGCGCCGCGTTCGTCGTACACCGAGCGCTCGTAGACGCTTCGCGCCTCGATGCGGCGCTCGAGGAGCTCGAGGCCGGCGACGTTGTCGGCCGGCTCGACGGCGTACGGCGGCTTCGAGAAGACGAGGATCTCCCGCTCCGCCCCCGCCTCGAGCTCCGCGAAGCGCCTGCCGATCGCCGTGGGATCGCGCAGGACCTCGATGTAGTCGAGCGGATCGTCCTCGCCGCGCCCGTCGCGATAGGTCGGGTGTCAGGCGCGCGACCGCCTCGGCCGCGTTCTGCTCGAGCCGCGTCGAGCCGCGGCGCGATGCGGCGGCGAGCAGCGTCCCGACCGCCTCGTCGGGGGCGACGGCGGTGTAGCGGGCCGGGCGGCCCGGCCTCGACGCTGGCGAGCCCGCTGGGCCGACGAGGCCGTCGAGGACGTCGTAGATCCGCTGCCGCGGCAGGCCGGCGAGGCGGGCCACCTCGGCGCCCGTCGCCCGGCTGCGGCGGGTGAGGGCGAGGTACGCGCTCGCCTCGTAGCCGCTCAGGCCGAGCTCGATCGAGCGGCGTCGTGTCCGTCCATCGGTCGAATCATGTCACCACGGGCGTGGTTTCAGTTTCGCGCGGATCGGGAATAGCGAACCGTCGTCATCCGACTCGGAGGTCTCCCGTGAAGATCCGGATCTTGCTTGCCGTGCTGGCCGCGGTCGCTGTCTACGGCGCGTCGTGCGGCGCCGCGACGGCGGGCACCGCACCGCTCACGAACCCGAAGCACTTCTTCTGGGCCGCCGGGCAGACGTCCGCAGGGTACGGCGAACTCGGCCGCCAACGACCTGATCTACCACGGCGGCAACGCCGGCGCGCGGCGCGATCGGCGTCGAGACGACGCCGGCCGTGTACCTCGTCTACTGGGGCCCGGAATGGGCCAACGGCTTCCAGACCGCCGACACCGACGGGACGCTCTACTCGAGCAAGACGCTGCAGACCTACATGAACTCGTTCTTCGCGAACGTCGGCGGCAGCCCGTGGGCGAACATCCAGACGCAGTACTGCAACGGACGCGCTGGCCGGCGCGACGAGCTGCGTCGGCGGGGCCGGCTTCGTCACGAACCCGAAGCACCAGCTGAAGGGCGTCTGGACCGACCCGACGCCGGTGCCGTCCGACATCGTCGCGCTCGGCCTCGCCGCAGAACCTCGTCGACGACCCGATCGCCGCCGAGGCCATGCGCGCGTCGGCGCACTTCGGCTACGACCCGCAGGCGACGTACATCATCCTGACGCCGCCGAGCACGATCGCCACCGGCCAGCCGGTCTACTGCGGCTACCACACGCAGACGACGAGCATCGACGGCCTCGGCAACCCGTACCGGCTGCAGTACGCGTTCATCCCGTGGCTGAACGAGAACTGGCCCGGGGTCGGGAACCGGCGGCTGCGGCATGCACAACGTCAACGCGACGAGTGACGCGTTCGGCAACGGCATCTTCGACGGCTACAGCATCGTCACCGGCCACGAGTACGCCGAAGCGGTCACCGACCCGGACAACTTCGCCTCCGTCCAGGACGGCTGGAACGACGCCCAGGGCAGCGAGAACGGCGACAAGTGCGCCTGGCTCGAACACGCAGAACATCACCCTCGGCGCGCACGCGTTCGCGGTGCAGCCGCTGTGGAGCAACGAGGCCTTCGACGCGACCGGCAACGGCTGCGTCGTGGCCCGGTAGCGAGAGCACGATGACCATGAAACGGATCGCGGCCGTCGCCGTCGCGGCCTCCGCGCTCAGCGCGGGAGTGGCCTCGGCGGCCGGCGGGCCGTCCGTGACGATCACGTCCCCGACCAGCGGACAGCGCGTGTCGGCCCACAAGACCGCCTACCTGGCCGTCGCCGGGAGCGCCGGATTCGCCACGCCGGCAGAGAGCACGACCCGGTTCTACCTGCGGCGTGACGGCTGCGGGACGACCAGCGACAACCCGCACCTCAGCGTCACCTCCGGTATCGACGGTGGCGACGGCTGCGGCATCGTGCTGACCTCGGTCGCCGGACCGGGCGGGACCGTCGACCAGGGTGCGTCGGTCGACTACCCGTCGAGTGACGGCATGCCGCTCACGCTCGACGCCGGCCACGGCGTCACCGGCACCATCGACCTGAGGAGCATCGCGATCGTCGATCCGGCGGCCGCGGGGACCGGCCTGCTCACCGTCACCCTCGACCTCGAAGCGCTCCACCAGGGCAACGGCGTGCCGGTCGGCTCCGACTCCGAGACGGTCCTCGTGACGCCGGCGCAGGCGGACTACCCCGTGCCGTTCGCGATCCAGCCGAACGGTGCGCTCGACCAGGCCGACCTGAGCGGCCTCGATCTGCGGGTGCATGTCGAGGGTCCGTACGCCTTCAGCGGCTTCATCGGCAACTCCGGGAAGTCGTGGATGGACGTGCCGAGCTGGTCGGCGAGCTCTGCCCGCTCCGTGCAGGTCTCGCTCGACGACCCGTCGTTCGCGAACGCCGTGCCGGCACGCCTGTCGGGCACGAGCTGGAGCGTCGCGGTCCCGACGCCGGCGCTGGGCTCGCACGTGGTCTACGCGCGCGCGACGCAGGGATTCGACACGGGCGCGAGCGCGTCCCAGGCCTTCACCGTCACCAAGTAGCCGAAGGGAGCCGATTCAATGAAGAGAGGACTCCTCGCAGCGTTCCTCGGCGCCACGGCGGTGCTGCTCGGCGCCGGGGCGGCGTCTGCGGGCACTGCGCCCGCGCACTGGCCCATCTACATGCCCGACGCACAGCACGTCGGGTCGCCCGCGCTCCAGCCGCCTCCGGTGTGCTGCGTTCCGGTCGGGCCGCCGGTGGCAGGTGAGCCGGCGCCGGTCAACATGGCCTACTTCGGCGGCCACGTGCAGGTGACGCCGAAGATCTACCTCGTGTTCTGGGGTTGGGGCGAGCCCGGGGCCTTCGACCACACCACGCCCGGCATGCCCGCGAACGACCCGGACGGGGCCGCTGCGCGCATGACCGCGTTCATCGGCGCCATGGGCGGCACGGGCTGGGCCGGGGTCTCGACGCAGTACTACGAGACCGTGAACGGCCAGAACGTCCACATCCAGAACCCGGCGAACGTGCTCGGCGGCGTCTGGTACGACGACAGCACGCCGATCCACGACAACCTGAGCGGGCTCGAGCTCGCGCAGGAAGCGCAGCGGGCCGTCGCGCACTTCGGCATCACCGATCTCGCCAACTCGCAGGTCGTGATCGCCCAGCCGCAGAAGGACAACGAGGCCGGCTTCAACGCCGGCGTCGGCTACTGCGCCTGGCACGACTACACGCAGCCGCAGTACTACCCGGGTGTGCAGCCCGGCATCTCCTTCACGAACATGCCGTACGTCCTGAACTCCGGCGCCGGCTGCGGTGAGAACTCCGTCAACACCGGCTACTACGCCGGCAAGCTCGACGGGTTCTCCATCGTGCTCGGCCACGAGGTCGAGGAGACGATCACCGACCCCGGGGCCGAGGACGTGATCAACGGCCAGAACCTCGGCGGCTGGTACGACTACGCCGCCTACGAGAACGGCGACAAGTGCGCCTGGGTCGGCTACACCGAGGGCCTCGCCAGCCCGTCGACCGTCCCGGGCGGCCTCAACAACATCACCGGCAACGACGGCCGGCAGTACCCGGTGCAGAGCCTCTGGAGCAACGGCTCCGCCGCCGGAGCCGGCTACTGCGCCGGCGCGGGCGACGACCTTCCCGTCACCGGTTGAGCCTCTGCGGCCCGGGCGGGGCCATCACCCCGCCCGGGCTGCGACGATAGGCCGCCGTGAATGCGCCACAAAGCGGCATCTTCGCCCTGGGGACCAGCTCGCACGCCTACCTCGAGCTCGACATCTCCGGCGGGAGCACTGGGCCCGAGCTGATCGCGGCCGTCTCGTCGTTGCGAGAGCCGAGGACGACGATGGGCGGCGTGAACCTCGTGGCCGGGTTCCGACCGGAGCTCTGGCATGACGCCCTGCCTGAAGAGGCTCCAAGGCGACTGAGTGGGTTCAACGATCCCGTCGTCGGCGGCGACGGGTTCACGATGCCGGCCACGCAGCACGATGCCGTGCTCTGGTTGTCGGGCGCGGCCTACGACGTCGTCTTCGACGTCTCACGGATGGCGATCGCCGCCCTGCAGCCCGTCGCCGCGGTGGCGGACGAAACGTCGAGCTGGCCGTACCGGCACGACCTCGACCTGACCGGCTTCATCGACGGCACCGAGAATCCCACCCTGATCGACGCGCCCGAGCTCGTGCTGATCTCCGACAATGCTCCCGGTGCCGGCGGCACGATCCTGCTCCTCCAGAAGTGGCTCCATGACGCCGCCGCCTGGGAGTCGCTTCCGTTGCCGGAGCAGGAGCGCGTGATCGGCCGGAGGAAGGCCGACAGCGTCGAGCTCGACGACAAGCCGTCCGACTCCCACGTGGCCAGCACCGACCAGGACCGGTTCGGGAAGATCTTTCGCCGCAACATGCCCTTCGGCACCGTGACCGAGCACGGCACGATGTTCGTTGGCTTCTCTGCTGACCAACGGCCGCTCGGGAAGATGCTGGAGAGCATGGCCGGACTCGTCGACGGACGACGCGACGCCCTGACGCGGTATACCCGTCCGGTTACCGGCGCGTACTACTTCGTGCCGTCGACGGACGCGCTCCGGGCCGTCGCTGGTGCGGCCACGTAGGCCGAGCCGCCGCGGTGCTTCGTCGGCGGGATCCTCGACGCATGCACATGGTCATCCAAGTCCCCTCTTACCTGGCCCCGTGAGCCTTGGCGGTGACCCCGGGAGGAACCCGGACCACCGAAACGGAGGCAGAGCATGTTCCACAACGCCAAGAAGGTACTGGCCGGTGTCGCGGCGCTCGCGGCATTCGCGCTCGGCGGCGCGGCACTCGCCGGCGCCGCAACCTCGCAGACGGCCGCCAACGGCCAGAGCGCATCGAGCCCGCCGGCTGCGCCGGCGTTCAACGGCCCGGCGCACGGCACTCCCGCGCACGAGAACGCCGAGAAGGCTGTGACCGGTGCCGCGGCCGCGCAGGCTCAGGCCGCTGCGGTCAAGGCCGTCGGCAGTGGCACCGCCGGTGCGGTCACGACCGACTTCACCGGCACGGGATACGAGACGACGGTCACCAAGGCCGACGGCAGCACGGTCGAGGTCCACCTCGACAGCTCGTTCACCGCCATGCAGGGGCCCGGCGGCCACTGACACGGACCCAGGTGACCAGGGCGTGGCGGAGCGCCACGCCCTGGTCACGCTAGGGTGTTCCCGGTGGCAGCACACCACGTGCGGGTCCTGGTCCTCGGGGGCGGCCCTGCCGGCGTGACCGCCGCGCTTCAAGCCGCGGAACTGGGAGCCGACGTCACGCTCCTCGAACGCCGGCGGGTTGGCGGAACCTCATTGAACGACGGTCCCGCGCCCGTCCGCACGCTGGCCCGAGCGGCGCGGCTCGTCCGGGACTGGAGCTCCTGGGAGACGTTCGGCCTGCGCGGACCCAGACCGGAGATCGACCTCGCCGCGACGCTTGCCAACGCTCAGCGGGTCGCCCGCTACGCGCACGAGCGCAAGCACATGTCCGACCACATCCGCGCGATGGGCGTCGACCTCATCGAGGGGACGGGCGACGCGCGGTTCGTGGACGCGACGACCGTCGCAGTCGCTGACGGCCGGACCTGGAGCGCAGACCGGATCATCATCGCCGTCGGCGGCCGCGCCTCGCGGCTCCCGATCCCAGGCGCCGAGCATGCCCTCACCTTCGAGGACGTCCGAAGCCTGACCGCGCTGCCCAACCGCGTCTGCATCATCGGCGGGGCAGACACCGGCTGCCAGCTCACGTCGATCCTGGCCGATTTCGGCTGCCAGGTCACGCTCCTCGAGTATGCCCGTCGCATCCTCCCCCGTGCCGATCAGGATGTCTCCGCGGCGCTCGAGCAGGCGTTCCGGGCCCGTGGCATCGAGGTCGCGACGGGCGCGAGCGCCGAGCAGTTGGAGTCGCTCGGATCAGGTGTCCGCGTCGTCTACCGGGCCGGGAACGACATGAGGCGCCTCGACGCCGACGCCGCCTTCTTCGCGGTTGGCTGGCCCAGCAACACCGATCGGATCAACACGGAGGCGGCCGGAGTGGCTGTTGACCGCGGGTACGTGGTCGTCGACGAATACCTGCGCACGACCGCCCCTCACATCTTCGCCGCCGGCGACGTCGACGGGCACAGCATGCTCGTCCCGAGTGCCCGCTTGGAGGGGCGCATAGCAGCCGAGAACGCTGTCCTGGGCGCGCGTCGCCGCCTCCGCCACGAGATCGTCCCCGCCGGGAGCTTCACCGACCCCGAGTACGCGAGCGTCGGGCTCACCGAGGAGCAGGCGCAGTCCCGCCACGTCTGCGCCGTCGCCGTCGCTCGGTACGAGGACCTCCTCCGCCCAGTCGCCGACGGGCAACCCGAAGGCTTCTGCAAGCTGGTCGTCGACACCGAGCACCGCACGATCGTCGGCGCCCACGTGGTCGGCGAGTACTCGGCCGAGGTGATCCAGATGGTCGCCGCCTGCATGGCCGCGGGGATGCGCGTCGAGGAGGTCGCCGAGCTGCAGCTCGCGTTTCCGACCTTCACCGAGGGGGTCGGCATGGCCGCGCAGATGCTCGTGCGCGACCTGGGGATCCGGGCCATGCCGCAGGTCTGGAGCGGCCTCGGCGATCAAGGAAGTTGAGTCGGGTACGCCGGTCCCTGACAGGTTTGTTTCACACGCCACGATCACCTGGTGGCCACCAATGCATGGAAACCGTCGCGCTCGGCTGCGGGTGAGGCGCACTCGGCGCCTCACCCGCAAGTAGTGGCTGGCCGCCTGCTACCCGTTGGGCGTGATCGTCCCGAACAGGCCGTCGGCTTCGTGGTTGAGGCCGGCGGTGAAGAACAGCGTGTTCGGGCCCGCACCCGGCGTCGCAGGGGCAAAGCGCAGTCCCCACAGTCCGTCGATCACGATCGGGCCGCCGCGAGGCCGCCTGAGGTCGCCCTGGAACTCGCCGCTCGTCGGGTCATAGGCGTTGATCCGGCCGTTGCCGAAGTTGCCGACCAGGATGTCGCCGCCGAACGCGCCGAAGGTCGCTGGCGCCAGCGTCACCGCCCAGGGAGAGTCGAGCTTGCCCCGGCTGACGAGCCGCTGGAGCAGGTCGCCGTTCGGGGCGAACACGTCGACGAACCCGTTGCCGGGCCGGGCGGCGTCATCCTGCTTGCCCGGGCCCTGCTTGGCGAAGGTGACGAACAGCTTGCCGCCGATGTTGTGGATCCCGAACGGGGCAAACCCGGCCGGGACGGTGGGATCCGTGAAGCTGTTCACCAGGTTGAAGTGGCTGTCGAACACGTCCACCGTCCCGAAGCGGAAGTTGCTCGCGTAGAGGAACTTGCCGCTCGGTGTGGTCACCAGCGCCAGGCCCTTGTAGAGCGCGCCGACGTCGCCGGCGCTGTCGGTCGCCGTCGACCTGTCGACGGCGATGACCGCGTGGGCCTCGTTCGACGTTCGGGTTCCAGCCGGCGATGGTTCCGTCTTCGGTCGCAAACAGGAAGAAGGCGGGGCCGGAGCTTGCCGTTCTCCGAGATCACGAAGTCCGACGAGGTCGGGTCGAAGGTGTTGAACGCCTGCCCGGTCGGCGCCCCGACCGCGCCCTTCCCCGCCGACGGCGGTGCCGGAATGGCGACCACGAGCGGCTGAGGGTTGCCGGCGCCGTCGTAGAGCGTCGTCACGCCGGCGTGGTTGTCGGACACCCAGATCGGGCTGCCCGGGCCGACCGACGTGCCCCACGGATTCTTCAGGTTCGGGTCGGTGTGCGCGGCCAGGCCCGGAATGTCCGAGACCAGGTTCGTCTGGACGTAGGACCGGGTCGCGATCCCGCCGGCGTCGGCCGACGCGGGTGCGAGCATCCCGGAGGACGCAACCGACGCGGACACCGCGGCGACGGCCGCGAGTCCGACGATGAGGCTTCGTACTTTCATGATTCTCCGTTCGTGTCGCGTGTCGTGTGAACTCGTTGTGTTGGAGCTCACGCGGGGACACCCCGCAACGCGGCCTGAAGAGAACGTCGAGCGGCCTCGTCATCGCCTCTCCCTCTGACTCACGCGAGCCTGCTCGGCCCTGCGGGGGAAGAGGCGACCGTGGCCTCGAGCGGCGTCGTCACGAACGCCGCGCGGTCACGCTAGCACGAGCGATCGAGCCTGCGCAACCAACCGACACGAAGCCCACCCGTGCTGGCTGGAGCACCGCCGTTCGTGATCGCTGCCCGTCCGATCCGCCGCAGCATGCCCGTGAAGATCAGATAGTGAATCGGGTAGAGCGTGTACCAGTATGCGAGCCCTGCGAGGCCGTGGGGATCGAAGATCGCGGTCTGGTAGAGCGTCGCTCCGGCCTGGTTGCCGTCAACCTCGAACTGCAGCCAGAGGCGCCCCGGGATCTTCATCTCGGCTCCGAGGCGCAGGAGCCTGTCCTGCTCGAAGGCCTCCACCCGCCAGAAATCGAGCGTGTCTCCCACCACGAGCCGCACGGGGTCGCGGCGCCCGCGCCGTAGACCGACGCCGCCGACGATCTTGTCCATGAGGCCGCGCAAGCGCCAGAAGCCGTTCGCGTAGTACCAGCCGGTCTCGCCCCCGATCCGCTCGATCGGCGCGAACGTCCGCTGCGGCGACGCATCGACTCTGATCCTGCGCGATGCGACGGCCCGCCGGCCGAGCGTCACGCCGCCCCAGTTCCGTCCCTGGTATGCGGAAAGCGCGTCCGACCACCGGGTCTCGGCGAACTCCCTGTCCTCGTTCGCGAGCGCGCGCTCGATCGACTGGCGGAACCCTCGCGGGCGGATCGAGAACGCGTCGCCGGCGGATTCGTCGCGAATGACGGTGTCGTTGCGCAGGCTCTCGATGAGCTCTCGACCGATATGCGCGTACACCGGTGTCACGACGCTCAACCAGAGCCCGGAGACGCGCGGGGTCGCGAGTGGGACTCGAATCAAGGCGCGTCGCAGGCCGGCCTGGCGCGCGTACTCCCGCATCAAGTCGGCGTACGCGACCCGGTCCGGGCCGCCGATCTCGAAGACGCGGCTCTCGTGGAGTTCGAGGTCGAGCGCGGCCAGCAGGTAGGCAAGGACATCCTCGATGGCGATCGGCTGTGTCCGTGAGACGACCCAACGCGGTATCAGCAAGACGGGTGTGCGGTCGACGAGCGAGCGCACGATCTCGAAGGAAGCGCTTCCCGAGCCGATGACGACGGACGCGCGAAGCTCGATCGTGGGGACGCCCGACTCGCGCAGGATCCGACCGACCTCCTGGCGGCTCTCGAGATGAGTCGAGAGATCGTGTGCCGCACCGAGGGCACCCAGGTACACGATCCTGTCCACGCCGCTCTGGCACGCGGCGGCGGCGAAGTTCTCCGCGCCGCGCCGATCGGCGCCCGCGAATGGCCCCGACGCAGCCATCGAATGTACGAGGTAGTAGGCGGTCGTGGCGCCGGCGAAGGCCTCGTGCAAAGACTCGGGGTCGAGGACGTCCCCGTAGACGATCTCCGTCTGCTCAGACGCCCGTCCCGACAGCGCCTCGGGTCTCCGCACCAGGCAGCGCACCGGTCGTCCCGACTCCTCGAGCTTCCGCAGGAGCCGGCCCCCGACATAGCCGGTTGCACCGGTGAGCAGCACGCGGCCCGCGTGGACCTGGTGCGGTCGTGGTGTCGCGAATGCGTGCACGACAGATTGCCCCTTCTGTCTCGAGTGAGGTGACCCCGCGATGCGGCCGGGAAGGAGCGAGACCGTGGCCGACGCGCGGCCTCTCCCGGATCGCGCGAGCCTCACGGCTCCGCAGGGGTGAGGCGGCCTTGGCCCCGTTGCGACGTCGGCAAGAACGCCGTCGCCGCGACGCTAGCACAGGAGAACGGGCGGGCCGTTCGCGCCTCGTTTCTGAGAGCAGGCGAAGAATGCCCTCGCCACGAGGCGGGCGACCCATCGCCCCTGATACGTTTCCGGCGAGGCACCCAAGACGGTGCCGAACGAGGCCAAGGCCGCCTCTTCCGAGTTACGTCGACCGGAAGGGCAGAGCTATGGCCTCGACTCGTGTAAGCACGGAAAAGCGTTCCGCCTCGAGGCGCGCGTTGAGCAACACGCCGCCCAGGCAGCCGCATGCCGCGCTTGCCTCGCGCCGGCCCGAGCTCGGCTCGAAGCCTCGACTCGCGGCTCGGGCACGTGCCCGTGCCGACCAGCACCTAGGAGGTTCAGAATGACTCGTCCGATCAAGCTGCTCGTCTCGCTGGCGGGACTGGCTCTCGTTGCCGCAGCTGCGGCTGCGATTGCGCTCGCCGGTGGCAAGTCGAGCACGAACGGAACCGCGGCCAACGGTGGAACCATGGTCAAGATCGCCAGGTCGCCGCTGGGCCGCATCCTCGTCGACCGTAAGGGGATCACCCTCTACGACTTCGTCGCCGACAAGGGCAAGATGAGCGTGTGCTACGGCGCCTGCGCCGCGTTGTGGCCGCCGCTCCTCACGCACGGCAAGCCGATCGCCGGGCCTGGCGTTCGCGCCTCGCTTCTCGGCACCACGAAGCGCAGCGACGGCAAGCTCGAGGTCACCTACGGCGGGCACCCCCTGTACTACTTCGTGAGCGACCGCAAGCCCGGCCAGACGACCGGTCAGGGCGTGAACCAGTTCGGCGGCCCGTGGTGGGTCCTCTCGGCCGCGGGCAAGGAGATCCACCATGTCTAGCGGGCGGAATCACGCAGCCCCCGCTCCGCCGGCCGCCGACCGCATGGCGATGGGTGCCGGGCGTAAGCGGCGCAGTCTCGCAGCCGAGATTGCCCGCTACCTCGGCGCCGTCTCGATCCTCGTGGTGGGGGCGATCCACGCCCAGCAGTACTACTACGACTACTTCTATGTCGTGCCCACGATCGGGACGCTCTTCCTGCTCAGCTTCGTCGGGGCAGGCGTCGTCGGCGTCACACTGCTCGCACCGGTCAGACGTTTCGGCCGGCGAGTCGGGGACCTCATCCTCACGCTGGCCGCGCTCGGAGGCATCGCGATCGCGCTCGGAACGTTCGTCAGCCTGCTCGTCAGCGAGTACACGCCGCTGTTCGGGTTCATGGAGTCCGGCTACCGGCTCGCGGTCGTCCTGACGCTTGTCTTCGACATCCTGTCGACCGCGTTCCTGGGCTTCTTCGTCGTGATCGTGGCGCCGCCGCTCGCCCACTCGATCGCAGGCCGGTCGAGCGCGACGAAGCGTCTCGGCCAATCCGGGCGCGCCCACAGCTGAACGCACGCGTCGCCGAGATGACACCCGCCAGGGGCCCTCCACCAGCTTTCAAATCGCAGGATCGTGCGATGCGAGCCGGCCCGCGTCCGACCACACTCGCCGAAAACGAGGACGGACTGTCGAATGGCAACTACAGAACAGACACACGCGAAAACGCCGATGGGGTACGCCGACGCTCCGACTCGCCGAGTCACGGCCGAGAACGCGATCGAGTACGCGTACCGCGACCTCGGTGAAGGTGAGGTGCCGCTGGTCCTGTTCCAGCACTTCCGCGGCAACCTCGACAACTGGGACCCCGCGCTCGTCGACGCGCTCGCTGCGGAGCGACGTGTGGTCGCGTTCGACAACGTCGGCGTCGGCGGCACGACTGGTCGGACGCCGAACACGGTCGAAGCGATGGCCCACGACGCGATCGCCTTCATCGAGGCGATGGGCTTTCAGCGGGTCGATCTGCTCGGCTTCTCGATCGGCAGCTTCGTCGCGCAGGAGATCGCGCTCATCCGCCCCGACCTGCTGCGACGTGTCGTGCTCGCGTCATCGGCGCCGCAGGGTGCGGCGGGGATGCACGGCTGGGCGCCGGAGGTCATCGGCGCCGTCGGCGCGCCGCAAACGAACCCGCAGGGGTACCTCGACGTCTTCTTTGCCCCGACGGACACGAGTCGGGAAGCAGGCCAGCAGGTCGCCGGGCGCATCTTCGGCAGGACGACGAACCGGGACGAGCCGACGACGTGGCAGACCCGCCAGGCGCAGTACGACGCCGTGTGCGCCTGGGGCATCCCCAACCACTCGCTGCTCCAGCGAGTCGCCGCGATCGATCTCCCGGTGTTCGTCGCCAACGGCGACAGCGACCCGATGATCCTGCCGCGCTACTCGTACCTCCTGGCCGGGCTCCTCCCGGACGCGCGGCGTCACGATCTACCCCGACTCGGCCCACGGCTTCCTCTTCCAGCACCACAGCCAGTTCGCCGCCGACGTGCACGCCTTCCTCCAGGCGGCGACCGAGGTGGAAACCCAGGACTCCGCTCGATAGAAATGGCACCCAGTGTGATCGCCGCCGACGGGAAGGCCCGCGTGCTCGCCGATGGGAACCGGATCCCGGTGCTCGGGCTCGGGGTGTGGGAGATCCCGAACGGGCCGGCATGCGTCAACGCCGTCCGCTGGGCGCTCGAGCTCGGGTATCGACACATCGACACGGCCCAGGGCTACGGCAACGAGGAGAGCGTCGGCAAGGGACTTCGTGAAAGCGGCCTGGCGCGCGACGAGGTCTTCGTCACGACCAAGTTCTATCCGGGGTCGAGAGATCCGGTCGCGGCGGCGCAACTGAGCCTCGAGCGGCTCGGCCTCGACCACGTCGATCTCTACCTCATCCACTGGCCCGAGGGCGGCCCCACCTGGGCGTGGCCCGGGATGGAGCGGGCACGCGAGCTCGGGTACGCCCGCTCGATCGGTGTCTCGAACTTCAGTGGCGAGGAGCTGCAGCAGCTGCTCGCGACGGCCACCGTTGCGCCGGTCGTCGACCAGGTGCAGTTCAGCCCGTACGAGTACCGGAGGGCGTTGCTCGACCGGTGCGAGGAGAACGGGATCGCGCTCGAGGCATACAGCCCGCTCGGGCACGGCCGACACCTCGGCAGCGACGTGGTGGCACGGATTGCGCAGCGCCTCGGGCGCACGCCCGCCCAGGTGCTGCTCCGCTGGTGCATCGAGCGGCACATCCCGGTGATCCCGAAGTCGAGCCACCGCGAGAGGATCGAGGAGAACGCTCAGGTCTTCGATTTCACCCTCACGGACGAAGACGTCGCGCAGCTCGACCAGCTCGACCGGACCAGCGGCACGGAACGCGCACTCGAGCGCAAGTGGTGGAGCTAGGGGAAGGCGATCAGGAGGAGTCGGTATGACTGACCATCGCACCTTCGACGTCGATGCCTTCCTCGCAGAGACCGATCTGAACAGCGATCATCGGAACGTTGTGAAGCGGCTCTTCGAGGTTCCGCCGAGCGAGAACATCGAGTGGCGCGAGGTGCGGTCGCTCCTTGAGGCTCTGGGATCGGTGACGGAGGAGCACAACGGCAAGCTCAAGGTCGAGCTCGGCGGACAGGTCGAGGTGCTCGCGCCTCCCCGGCGCAAGGACATCGACCGCCAGACGATCGTCGACCTGCGGCGGATGCTGTCGCGCGCGACCTGACTTCGTGCCGGCGTCAGCTCCGAGAAGCCAGTCCCTAACGGGCCACGGCGCGAACGACGCCGACAACACTCTCCTGTGAACTTCACCGCGAGCAGCCTGCGTAGCGCCAGATGCCGCGCGCGCAGCTCTACCCTGCTGATCGCTGGATCGCCTGGACGGTGAATCCGAGATTGCCGAGCACCTTGACGGCGCCGGCTTTCCCGCCCTCGAAATCACCCGAGGCGAGGCGCTGGCCCGTGGCGAACTCGTACGCCGTGCCCAGGATTGCCTTCGGCGGGTAGGGCCGTTCGCCCCGGATCAGCTCATACGTTGTCGTGGGGGCGAATCCGTGTTCGGCGAAGAACCGCTCCGGGCCAAGGCGGTCGTACTCGTCCAGAGCGCGAACCACGTCATCGCTGCTCACCTTGTCCCACGCGGGCGAATGTGTCATCGGGGACCTCCCGGGATCGTCATGGCTTGTCCCGCCCCGCCGTGGATGGGGATGGGCCGGGCAGGTCTCGAACCTGCGACCTTGGGATTAAAAGTCCCCTGCTCTACCAGCTGAGCTACCGGCCCGAGGCGCGGGCATCTTAGGTTCGCATGGTCCGGGCCCGGGTACCCACCGAACACGCCGAGGGAAGGAGGCGCCATGCCCGACAAGGAACCCCGCAAGCCCACCACCGAGCACGTCTACGACGCCGACGCCGTGGTCGAGGCCGAGGAGGACGAGGTCACGCGCACGCTGGCCGACGCCGACCCGGTGCCCGAGGACGAGCGCCTCGACATCACGCAGGAGGGCGACGACTCCATCGCGGGCTCCGCCGAGGCCAAGGCCTGGACGCCGGGGAACGACGCCTGAGCCCGCGGCGCTCGTCGAACGGCGCCCAGTAGGATCGCCGCGATGCGGATCGCGGTCCTGGCTCCCTGCTGGTTCACCGTTCCGCCCGCCCGGTACGGGGGCATCGAGGCCATCGTCTCGCTGCTCGCCGACGGGCTCGTCGACGCCGGCCACGACGTCACGCTCTTCGCCTCCGGCGGGTCGAAGACCAAGGCCACGCTCGTCTCCACGTACGACGATCCGCCCTCGTTCCGGATCGGCGAGACGGTCCCCGAGCTCGGCCACACCCTCACCTGCTACACCCGGGCCTCGGAGTTCGACGTCGTCAACGACCACTCCGGCCTGCTCGCCGCGGGCATGGCGGACACGATCCGTCCCACCCCAATCTGCCACACCATCCACGGCCCGCTGGACGGGGAGGGCGGCGCTGTCTACGCCGAGATCGCCCGGCTCAACCGCGAGCTGCGCTTCATCTCACTGTCGATGAACCAGCGTCGCCCGCTCCCCGACATCAACTGGCTGGCGAACGTGCCGAACGCGCTCGACCTCTCCTCCTACCCGTGCCGGACGGAGAAGGACGACTACCTGCTCTTCCTCGGCCGCCTCTCGCCGGACAAGGGCGCGGCCCGGGCCATCCGGGTGGCCGAGCAGGTCGGCATGCCCCTGCGGCTGGCGGGCAAGATGCACGAGCAGCAGGAGCGGGAGTACTTCACCGCCGAGGTCGCGCCCCACCTGGGCGACGACATCCAGTACCTGGGCGAGGTCAGCCACGACGAGAAGCTCGAGCTCCTGCAGGGCGCACGGGCCACGCTCTTCCCCATCGAGTGGGAGGAGCCGTTCGGCCTGGTCATGATCGAATCCATGGCCTGCGGCACGCCGGTCGTGGCCACGCGCTACGGCGCCGTCCCGGAGGTCATCGACGACGGCGTCGGCGGCCTCATCGTGCGCGACACCGACGAGATGGCGGCCCGCCTCGACGAGGTGTTCGCCATCCCGGCCGAGCAGGCCCGGGCCTCGGCGGAGGAGCGGTTCTCGCCGCCCCGCATGGTGGCCGAGTACGTCGCGGCCTACGAGCGGCTGCTCGCCTGACCCGCGGCCCGCGCGGCCCCGGCCAGCATGTGGCCGAGATCGCGCTCGAGGTCGTCGATGTGCTCGATGCCGACCGACAGGCGGATGAGGTCGTCCGGCACCTCGAAGCCCGAGCCGGCGAGCGAGGCGTGCGTCATCACGCCCGGATGCTCGACCAGGCTCTCGACGCCGCCGAGGCTCTCCCCCAGCGTCCAGACGCCGGGCTCCTCCAGGGCGGCGCGGGCCGCGGCCTCCCCGCCGTGCAGCCGGAAGGAGACGATGCCGCCGAAGCCCCGCATCTGGCGCGCCGCCACCTCGTGGCCCGGGTGGGAGGCGAGCCCCGGGTAGATGACCTCCGACACGCCCTCGGCGTCCTCCAGCCAGGCCGCGATGCGGGCGGCGTTCTCGCAGTGGCGCTCCATGCGCACGGCGAGCGTCTTCGCCCCGCGCAGGGTGAGGAAGCAGTCGAGCGGCCCGGGCACGGCGCCGGCCGAGTTCTGCACGAAGCGCAGACGCTGGGCGATGTCGGGATCGCGGGTGATCGCCACGCCGCCCACCACGTCCGAGTGACCGCCCACGAACTTGGTGGTCGAGTGGACCACCACGTCCGCCCCGAGGTTCAGCGGTGTCTGGCAGTACGGGCTGGCGAAGGTGTTGTCGACCACCACGATGGCGTCCTGCCGGTGGGCGAGATCGCTCACGGCGGCGATGTCGACGATCTTCAGCAGGGGGTTCGTCGGCGTCTCGATCCACACCATGTCCGCCCCGTCGGCCAGCGCCTCGCGCCGTGGCGGCGGAGCTGGCCAGGTCGGCGTAGGCGAAGCGGTAGCCCTTGGGCTCGAGGAGCTTCGAGAACAGCCGGTACGTGCCCCCGTACAGGTCGTCGACCGCGACCACGCGCTGGCCCGGCGCGACCAGCTCCATCGTGGCCGCGATGGCGCCCATCCCCGACGAGAAGGCCACCCCGTGGTCGGCCTCCTCGAGCGAGGCCAGGCACGTCTCGAGCGCCGTCCGGGTGGGGTTGATCGAGCGCGCGTAGTCGTGGCCGCCGCGCATGGCCCCGACGGCATCCTGGGCGTAGGTCGACGTCTGGTAGATCGGGACGTTGACCGCCCCGGTGAGGGGATCCGGGTCCTGCCCGTCGTGGATGGCCCGGGTCTCGAAGTGGTTCATGCGACGACCTCCGTGGTCTCGAGGCGCAGGAGCCAGGCCAGGCGCCCGAGCGCCTCGCGCAGGGCCCGCGGCCTCGGCCGGGCCTGCCAGTGGACGGCCAGGGCGCGGAGCACGCCGGCCTGGCGGTCGGCCTTCGTGTCGACGCGGCCCACGATGTCGGAGCCGTCGACCAGGGGAAGCACGTAGTAGCCCCAGACGCGCTCGTGCGGGCGCTTGTAGATCTCCAGGGCGTGGTCGAATCCGAACAGCGCGCGCGCCTCGATCCGGTCCCACAGCATGTTGTCGAACGGGGAGAGCAGGAAGGCGCCACGCGGCGCCGCCTCGAGCGCGGCGATCGCCTCGCCCTGGCCGCCGGGTACGAGGGCGACGTCGCCGGAGCCGGCCAGGCGCACGCGATCCAGGCGGCCCTGCTCGACCAGGCGATCGACCGTCGGGGCGAGCTTGGCCCGTCCCTGGGCGATGCGGCCGTTCCCCACCCGGTAGTAGTCCGCCAGCCGCGCCTCGCGGATCAGGCCGCGGGCCGCCACCGTGCGGCGGGCCACGTGCTCGAGCCGCTCCTCCTCGCTGGGGTCAGGCGCGCCGAGGACCTCGTCGGGAATGACGCGCTCGGGCAGGTCGTAGCGCCGCTCCGTCCCGCGCCGGTGGGCCACCGCCAGGCGCCCCGTCGTCCACAGCGCCTCGAGGACACGCTTGGCCGGCGTCCAGTTCCAGTAGCCGGTTCCCGCCCCGCCGAAGTCACGGGCGGACACGGGCCCGCGCTCCCGCACGGTGGCCATCACCCGGTCGATCAGCGCCGGCTCGCGCTCGAACACGTTGCCGAACCACTGGTGGTGCGAGTAATCCCGCATCACCTGGCGGAAGTAGCGGTAATCGGACACGGGGATGAGGCTCGCCTCGTGGGCCCAGTACTCGAACACGCGACCGGTGCGCAGGAGGCGGTCGACGGCATCGTGGGGCAGGCGGCCCGCCCGTGCGCTCATCACCAGCCGCTGGGAGCGGTCCACGGTGGAGATGGCGTCGAGCTGCACACACCCGAGCCGGCCGATGACGGCCTCGACCTCGGCCACCGTCGCGTGCCGGCGGCGCGTGGGGAAGCGCTGGGCGGCCACGATGGCGCGGCGGGCCGCGGCCGGGGACACGTCGACCATCGTCCGTCGCCGCTAGTGATGGTGGGCGAGGAACTCGAGCAGGTCGGCCCGGGTGAGCACGCCCGCCGGGCGCTGGCCGTCCGCCACCACGACCGCGGGCTGGGTCTGGAGCTCGCCCATGACCTGGTCCACGCGGCGATCGGCGTGGATGACCGCGAGCGGCGGGGCCATGACGTCGTTCACGGCCAGGTTCAGCGTGTCGGCGCCCTCACGCACGATCCGGTCGAGCAGCTCGCGCTCGCGGATCGAGCCCACGATGTCGCCGATGTCGGCCAGCGCGCCGTTGGCCTCCCGGACGACCGGCATCTGGGAAATGGCGTAGCGCTTGAGGAGCTCGATCGCCTCCTCGACCTTGTTGTCGGCGCCCACCGCGACGACGAGCGGGATCTCGGGCTCCTCGGCCGCGCGCGAGCGCAGGAGCTCGGCCACCGTGATGGCTGCGGTGGGCCGCTCGAGCAGCCCGTGCTCCTGCATCCAGTCGTCGTCGAAGACCTTGGACAGGTAGGGGCGGCCCCCGTCGGGGAGGATCACGAGCACCGTCTTCGACTCGTCGAGCTCGGAGGCCACCTGGATGGCGGCGTGCAGGGCCATGCCCGACGAACCGCCCACGAGGATGCCGTCCGCGCGGGCCAGCCGGCGCGCGGCCTGGAAGGCGTCGGCGTCGCTGACGGGGATCCAGCGGTCGACGATCGCGGGGTCGAAGGTCGTGGGCCAGAAGTCCTCACCGACGCCCTCGATCAGGTACGGCCGCACCTCGGGACTGGAGTAGATCGAGCCCTCCGGGTCGGCGCCCACGATCTGCAGGCTGGGGTTGCGCTCCTTCAGGTACCGGCCGGTGCCGGTCACGGTCCCACCGGTGCCGACGCCGCACACGAGGACGTCCAGCTCGTCGCCGAGCTGCACCCAGATCTCCGGGCCCGTGGAGTGGTAGTGGGCCTCGGGGTTGCCCTGGTTCGCGTACTGGTTCGGGTTGAAGGCGCCCGGCGTCTCCGCGGTCAGCCGCCGGGAGACCGAGTAGTAGCTCTGCGGGTCGTCGGGCTCCACGTTGGTGGGGCAGATGACGACCTCGGCCCCGAAGGCGCGCAGGAGCGAGATCTTCTCGCGCGACATCTTGTCGGGCATCACGAAGATGCACCGGTACCCGCGCCGGGCGGCCGCGATGGCCAGGCCGACGCCGGTGTTGCCCGATGTCGGCTCCACGATCGTCCCGCCCGGGCCGAGCAGCCCCTCCCGCTCCGCCGCCTCGATCATGGGCAGGGCGATGCGGTCCTTGATCGAGCCGCCGGGGTTCAGGTACTCGAGCTTGGCCAGCAGGCGCGCCCCGCCCCGCGGCTGCACGGCGGGCAGGCGCACGATGGGCGTCTTGCCCACCAGGTCGAGCACCGTCGGAATGTCGCGCATCGAGCTGATCGTAGCCCTGTGACGGGTCAGAAGCTCTCTCAGTGCGCGAAGTGGCGGCGGCCGGTCAGGACCATGGCGGCGTCGGCGGCGTCGGCCGCCGCCAGGACCTCCTCGTCGCGCTTGGAGCCACCCGGCTGGATGAAGGCGCGCACGCCCACGGCCACGGCCGTCTCCACCCCGTCGGCGAAGGGGAAGAACGCGTCCGAGGCGCAGACGGAGCCCTCCAGCAGCCCCTGGGCCTTCTCGGCCGCCAGGCGGGCGGAGTCGACCCGCGACATCTGGCCCGCGCCGATGCCGAGCGTGGTCAGGTCCCTGGCCAGCACGATGGCGTTCGAGCGCACGTGCTTGGCCACCCGCCAGGCGAAGAGCAGGTCGCCCCACTCCTGCTCGGTCGGGGCCCGGTTGGTGGCCACGCGCATCTGGCCCCGGTCCTCCGACTCCGAGTCGCGGTCCTGGATCAGCAGGCCGCCCTGGACGCGCCGGTAGTCGCGCTCGCCCGGCGACGGGCGGCGGCGCTCGGTGGTCTCGAGCACCCGCAGGTTCGGGCGGGTGGCGAGCGTCCGCAGCGCCTCCGGGGCGTACCCCGGCGCGTGCAGGACCTCCACGAAACGGGTCGCCAGCGTGGCCGCGAGCTCCTCCGACACCGGCCGGTTGAGGGCGATGACGCCGCCGTAGGCCGACACGGGGTCGGCGGCGTTGGCCCGGTCGTACGCCTCCTCCACCGAGCCGGCCAGGGCCACGCCGCACGGGTTGCCGTGCTTGACGATGGCGCACGCCGGCAGCGTGAACTCGCTCACCATGCGGACGGCGGCGTCGAGATCGAGCAGGTTGTTGAAGGAGAGAGGCTTGCCTCCGTGCTGGTCGACGCGCGAGAGCAGGTGCCGGCGCGCCCCGGCCTCGCGATAGGCCGCGGCGCGCTGGTGCGGGTTCTCCCCGTACGGCAGGTCCGCGATCTTGACGAACTCCATGAGCATCCGCTCGGGGAAGACCTCGGCGTCGAGGAACCAGTTGGCGATGGCGATGTCGTAGCCGGCGGTGTGGGCGAAGGCCTCGGCCGCGAGCTCGCGCAGGGTGGCGTCGCTCACCTCTCCCGACTCGCCCAGCTCGTCGAGGAGGAAGCCGTAGCGGTCGGGGTCGACGACCACGGCCACGGAGGCGTGGTTCTTGGCTGCGGCGCGGATCATGGTCGGGCCGCCGATGTCGATGGCCTCGACCAGCTCCGCCTCCGAGGTGTCCCGCCGCGCGGCCAGGCGCACGAACGGGTACAGGTTGACCACCACGAGGTCGATGGGCTCCAGCCCGCGCTCGGCCAGCGTCACCATGTCCTCGGGCACGTCCCGCCGGGCCAGGAGGGAGGCATGCAGGTCGGGGTGCAGGGTCTTGACGCGCCCGCCGAGCATCTCGGCCGAGCCCGTCAGGTCCTCGACGCGCGTGACCGGCAGCTCGTGCTCGGTCAGGTAGGCCGCCGTGCCGGACGTGGCCAGGAGCTCGACGCCCATGTCGACCAGGCCGCGGGCCAGCGTCTCCAGCCCCGTGCGGTCGGAGACCGAGAGGAGGGCGCGCCGGACGGTGAGCGTCACCGCCGGGGCTCCGGGACGAGCGCGCCGGCCGCCAGGGCCAGCACCGTCTCGGGCAACAGCCGGTGCTCCACCGCCTGGACGCGAGCCCGCAGCTGCTCCACCGATTCATCGTACTGAACGGGAACCGGCTCCTGAGCGAGGATCGGGCCCGAGTCGATGCCCTCGTCCACCAGGTGGACGGTCACCCCCACCTCGCGCTCGCCCGCGGCCAGGGCGTCCTCGAGTGGTGTCCGGCCAGGGTAGGCGGGCAGGAGCGAGGGGTGCACGTTGACGATGCGGTTCGGGAAGCGCGAGAGGAACGGCTCCGTCAGCAGGTGCATGTAGCCGGCCGTGACCACGAGCACGACGCCGTGGTCCTCGAGCCAGCCGCCCATGGCGGCGTCGCGCGCCGGGCGGTCGGGATAGTCGTCGAGGACGAAGGTACGCGTGGCCACGCCGGCCCGCCGGGCACGGTCGAGGCCGGCCGCATCGAGCCGGTTGGCGGCCACCGCCACGACCTCGATCCCGCGGCCGTCCGCCCGGTCGAGGAGCGCCTGCAGGTTGGTCCCCGTGCCGGAGATGAGCACCCCGACCCTCAGCGGAACCGCACTCCCTCACCGGCGACGACCTTGCCCACGGTCCAGGCCGGCTGCCCGTTCCGCTCGGCCGCGGCCACCGCCGCCCCGGCCTCGGCGTCCGGGACGACGAGCAGGAACCCGAGCCCGAGGTTGAACACCCCGCGCATCTCGTCCTCCTCCACCCCCAGGCCGGCCAGCCAGGTGAAGACCTCGGGCCGCGGCCACGCAGCCGGGTCGATCTCGGCCCCGAGCCCGGACGGCAGGATGCGCGGCAGGTTGCCCGTGATCCCGCCGCCGGTGACGTGGGCCATGCCGCGCACGTCGCAGGCGCGCAGCAGGGCATGGATCACGGCGGCGTAGATGATGGTCGGCGCGAGAAGGCCCTCGGGGGCGGTGGCCGGGTCGATGCCCGCCCGCTCGAGCAGGCGGCGGACGAGGCTGAAGCCGTTCGAGTGCACGCCGCTCGAGCCGAGGCCGATGACCGCGTCGCCGGCCTCGATGCGGGCCCCCCCGACCAGACGGCGCCGCTCGGCGATGCCCAGGCAGAAGCCGACGGCGTCGAGATCGTCCGGGCCGTAGAGGTCGGGAAGCTCGGCCGTCTCGCCGCCGAGCAGGGCGCAGCCGGCCTGGCGGCATCCCTCGGCCACGCCCTCGACGAGCTCGGCCACGCGCTCGGGATCGAGCCGGCCGACCGAGATGCAGTCGAGGAAGAGCACGGGCTCGGCGGCGCAGGTGATCACGTCGTTGACGCTCATCGCCACCAGGTCGAGGCCCGCGTCGTGCAGCCGGCCGAGGTCGCGCAGGAAGAGGAGCTTCGAGCCCACGCTGTCGGTGCCCGCGGCGAGCACGGGATCGGCGAACCGGCCGGCCGAGAGCAGGCCCGCGAAGCCGCCGATGTCGCTCATGACGAACGGGGTGCGCGTCGACTCCACCGCCGCCCGCAGGCGTCCGACGACCGCCTCGGCCGCGTCGAGGGAGACCCCGGAGCCGGCGTAGGTGAGCGGCGGCCGCTCGCTCAGGGCCGAACCACCTCGCGCCGCCGCCGCCGCACGCGCTCGTAGGCCATCTTGTCGGCCGAGAGCGACTCGGGCACCGGCACGGGGTAGTCGCCGGTGAGGCAGGCCCGGCAGAACCCCGAGGCGGGGCGCCCGATCGCGGCCTGCAGGCCCTCGAGCGAGAGGTAGGCGAGGGAGTCGGCCTCGAGGGCGGCGCACACCTCGTCCACCGTCCGGTGGGCGGCGATGAGCTCGTCCTTCGCCGCCATGTCGATGCCGTAGAAGCAGGGCGAGACGATGGGCGGCGAGGAGACGCGCAGGTGGACCTCGCGCGCGCCGGCCTCGCGGAGCATCCCCACGATCTTGCGGGTGGTCGTGCCCCGGACGATGGAGTCGTCGACCACCACCACCCGGCGGCCGTCGAGGACGTGGCGGAGGGGATTGAACTTGAGCCGCAACCCACGCTCGCGCTGGCCCTGCTCGGGCTGGATGAAGGTGCGGCCCACGTAGCGGTTCTTGATCAGCCCCTCGGCGAAGGGCACCCCGGCCTCCTGGGCGAACCCGATGGCCGCCGGCGTGCCCGAGTCGGGCACGGGGATGACCACGTCGGCCTCGGCCGGCGACTCGACCGCCAGCCGCTCGCCCATGCGCACGCGCGTGGCGTGCAGGGCCTCGCCGCGGATGAGCGCGTCCGGGCGGGCGAAGTAGATGTGCTCGAGGACGCACAGGGCCTCGCCGCCGCGCCGCGGCGCCACGGCCTGCTCGATGTGGACACCGGTCGCGTCGGAGAGCACCAGCTCGCCGGGCTGGATCTCGCGCACCAGATGGGCGCCGACGATGTCGAGCGCCGGCGTCTCCGAGGCCAGCACCGGCGCGCCGTCGAGGTCGCCCAGCACCAGCGGGCGGATGCCGTCAGGATCGCGGAACCCGACCAGCGAGTCCTCCGACAGGACCACGGCGGAGAAGGCCCCGCGGATGCGCTCCATGGCCGCGACCACCGCGTCCCGGAGGCTCCCCGGGTGCTCGGCCACCAGGGCGCAGATGACCTCGGTGTCGGAGGTGGAGTCAAGGCGCACGCCGTTGGCCCGCAGCTCGTCCCGCAGCTCGGCCGTGTTGGTCAGGTTGCCGTTGTGACCCAGGGCCACGGTGCGACCGGGCCGGTGGCGGACGACCGGCTGCGAGTTCTGCCAGCTGGTCGAGCCCGTCGTGGAGTAGCGGGTATGGCCGATGGCGAAGCTCCCGGCCAGGGCCTGGAGCTTCGGCTCGTCGAACACCTGGGGCACGAGCCCCATCTCCTTGATGGCCGTCACATGGCGGCCGTCGGAGACGGCGATCCCCGCGCTCTCCTGCCCGCGGTGCTGCAGGGCGTAGAGGGCGAAGTAGGTCAGGCGCGCCACGTCGCGGTCGGGCGCATGGATGCCGAAGACGCCGCACATCAGGCCGTCGCCTCCATCGCCGCGGGCAGCGTTCCCTCGTAGGCGGTCCGCGCCTCGGCGAGCGGGAGGTCGAGCGCGCAGGCGCCCGCGCGCAGGCGGATGCGCTCGCCGCCGAGGCGGCCGATGGGCGTGGCGCTCACGCCGTGGCGGGCGGCCAGGGCCTCGAGCGCCGGCCGGTCCGCCGCCGTGCAGGTGGCGAGGACCAGGCCACAGGCCTCGCCGAAGAGGGTCAGGTCGCCGCGGCCGGCCAGGTCGGGGAGCTCGAGGTCGGCCCCGAGATCCGCACCCAGGCAGAGCTCGGCGGCGGCGACCGCCGGACCGCCGTCGGAGACGTCGTGGGCCGAGCGCAGGAGCCGGGCCTCGCGGGCGGCGGCGAGCAGGCGGCAAAGCGCGGACACCGCTTCGAGGTCGACCTCGGGGATGCGGCCGCGCGCCGTCCCGTCCACCAGGCGCTGGCGCTCGGAGCCGTCGTGCGCGGGCACGGCGCTCCCCAGGAGGAGCACCTCCAGGGGCTCGCCGCCGGCAGGCCACGCGGGCACCGCCTCGGCCGCGACGGGCAGGAGCCCGACCGTCCCCACGACCGGGGTCGGGTGGATCGGCTTGCCGCCGTGCTCGTTGTAGAGCGAGACGTTGCCGGAGACGACGGGCGTCCCCAGGGCCCGGCAGGCCTCGGCCATCCCGGTGATGGCCTCCCGCAGCATGTACGCGGTCGCGGGACGCTCGGGGTTCCCGAAGTTGAGGCAGTTCGTCACGGCCACGGGCTCGGCCCCCGTGCAGGCCACGTTGACGGCCGCCTGGGCCACGGCCTCGCGGCCGCCGCGACGGGGATCGAGGGCCACCCGCGCGCCGTCGCCGTCGAGGGATACGGCCACGCCGCGAGCGCCGGTGGGCAGCCGGATGACGGCGGCATCGCCGCCCGGGCGGAGCACGGTGCCCGAGCCGACCAGCTGGTCGTACTGCTCGTACACCCAGCGCTTGGAGCAGACGTCGGGAGCGGCCAGAAGAGCGCGCAGGACGGCCGCCGGATCGGCCGGCTCGGGGACGGTTGCCGGGTCGAGCGGCTCGGTGGCCAGATGGGCAGGCCGCTCGGCCTGGAGCGCGTAGCGCGGGGCCTCGGCCAGGTCGGCCACGGGAAGGTCGCCGACCTCGAGGCCCTCCCAGTGCAGGCGCAGGCGGCCGTCACCGGTCAGGTGCCCGATCGCCGTGCAGGGCAGCTCGTGCCGGGCGCAGGCGGCCTCGACCTCGGCCAGGCGCCCGGGCTCGACCACGGCCAGCATCCGCTCCTGCGACTCGGAGATCATCACCTCGAACGGCTCCATGCCGTCCTCGCGCCGGGGGACGAGGTCGAGGTCGAGGCTCGCGCCCATCTCGCCGCGGGCGGCCATCTCGGCCACGGACGAGGCCAGGCCCGCCGCGCCCAGGTCCTGCAGCGAGACGACGAGGCCGGCGCCCGCGAGCTCGAGCGAGCACTCGAGGAGCTTCTTGCCGGTGAACGGGTCGCCCACCTGGACCGACGGGCGCTTCTCCTCGCTCCCGTCGTCGAGGTCCTGCGAGGCGAGGACGCTCGCCCCGCCGATGCCGTCGCGGCCGGTGGTGGCCCCGTACAGGACGAGGAGGTTGCCCTCACCGACGGCGCGGGCGCGGACGAGTGTCTCGGCTCGAAGGACGCCGAGGCAGAGCGCGTTCACGAGCGGGTTCTCGCGGTAGGCGGCGTCGAAGACGGTCTCGCCGCCAACGTTGGCCACCCCGACACAGTTCCCGTAGCGCCCGATGCCGCGCACGATCCCGCGGAAGAGCTCGCGTGGGCGGGACTCGTCGAGCGGGCCGAGGCGCAGGGAATCAAGGATGGCCACGGGTCGCGCGCCCATGGCGAAGACATCGCGCAGGATGCCGCCCACGCCGGTGGCCGCGCCCTGGAAGGGCTCCACCGCGGAGGGATGGTTGTGGCTCTCGACCTTGAAGGCCACGGCCCAGCCGTCGCCGGCGTCGATGACGCCCGCGTTCTCTCCCGGCCCCTGCAGCACCCGCGGCCCCTCGGTGGGGAAGCGGCGCAGCTCGAGGCGGGAGTGCTTGTACCCGCAATGCTCCGACCACAGCAGCGAGAACACGGCGAGCTCCAGCCGGTTCGGCTCGCGGCCGAGGCGCTCGAGGATCTCGGCGTGCTCTCCGTCCGTGAGCCCGAGAGACCGGTGCAGCGGCTGAGCGATCGTCGGCGTCACGGGGCGGACGAGCCATGGTAGCCGGTCGGGTCGGCTGCCCGGCCCGGCGCCAGGGTGGCGGCTCGCATTCGTTGCGCGCCGCAAACAGCAGTGGTATGTTCGGCCCGCGCGCCGCTGGGCGCCCCGCCCGGCGGGGCCGGAAGGGGGAGATCGCGTATGGATGAGCAGCCGCAAGGGCGCAAGCTCTCGCGAGGGCAGCTAATCAGACGCGGGGGCGCCATGGCAGCGGTGGCTGCCGTGGGCGCGCCCGTAGCTGCGCCGCCTGCGTCGGCCGAGGGGGAGGAGCTCCTCACCAGCCGGCTCAAGGCCCTCTCGGCGGCCGAGGCCCAAACGCTCGAGGCCGTGCTCGAGCGTCTGCTCCCGACAGACGCCACGGGGCCCGGAGCCAAGGAGGCGAACGTCCTCCGGTACATCGACTGGTCGCTCGCCGGGCGAGCTCGCCGTCTTCAAGGGGCCGTACAGCAGTGCGCTCGCGGCCATCGACGCCTACTCGCGGGCAAAGTTCGGCGGGGCGTTCGCGAGCTTGGCCGCCACCCAGCAGGACGCGGTCCTCAGCGACATGGAGTCGAACAAGGCCACCGGGTTCACGCCGGGCAGCAGCGCCGCCTTCGAGATGATCCGTGGGCACGCTATGCAGGGCATGTTCGGCGACCCGGTCCACGGCGGGAACGTCGGCTTCGTCGGGTGGAAGCTCGCCCGCTTCCCCGGTCCGCGTCTGGTGGTCAGCGCCCACGACCAGAAGCTCGACGTCGTGCCCAAGAGCCACCTGGCGTCGACGTACTCGTCGAAGCTGTTCAAGCACACGAAGGTCAGGACCTGAGCCATGACACAGCGACTGCATCCCGTCGACGTCGTGGTCGTCGGACTCGGGGCCGCAGGGGGCACCGCCGTGTGGCCCCTCGCCGCTGCCGGGCTGAAGGTGGTCGGAATCGAAGCCGGGCCTCGCGTCTCCTTCGAGGACTACCCCTTCGACGAGATCCGGAACGACATCCGTGACTGGATGGGGCGGTTCAAGGCCAACAAGGAGGTCCCGACGACCCGGCGCATCTCCGCCGAAAAGGCCACCCGCCCGCTCGGTGCCACCGGCCCGATGATGAACGCCGTCGGTGGCACCTCGATCCACTGGATGACCCAGAGCTGGCGTTTTCTCCCGTACAACTTCAAGACGCGCTCCGAGACCATCGCCCGCTATGGCGCGGGCGCCATCCCCGCGGGGTCGACCCTGGCCGACTGGCCATTCGGCTATGGCGAGCTCGAGCCGTTCTATGACAAGGTCGAGTTCCGCCACGGCGTCTCCGGACAGGCCGGGAACGTCAAGGGCAAGATCAACCACAAGGGCAACATCTTCGAGGGCCCGCGTCGGCGCCCGTACCCGAACCCACCCCTCCGGCGCAGTGGATGGAACGAGCTCACCGCACGGCCGCGCGAACATCGGCGTGCACCCCTACCCCGGCCCCACGGGCATCCGCTCGCAGGTCGTACCACGGGTTCGCGGGCTGCACCTACTGCGGCTTCTGCGGGTGGACCGGGTGCTGGACCGGCGCCAAGGCCTCGACCAACCTCCACTACATCCCACAGGCCGAGAAGACCGGGAACCTGCACGTCGTCCCCCTGGCCCGGGTGCTGGAGGTCAACGTCGACAAGCACGGCCGCGCGAGCGGCGTCACGTACCTGAAGGGCGGCAAGACCTACTTCCAGCCGGCGAAGGTCGTGATGCTTGCCGGCTACATCTACGAGAACGTCCGGCTGCTGCTGCTCTCGAAGTCGGCGGCGTACCCGCACGGACTCTCGAACAACCACGGGCAGGTCGGCCGCCACTACATCGGGCATGGGCTGGCGTCGGCCTCGGTCAGCGGCGTGTTCAAGGGCCGCCGGCTGAACATGTACAGCGGCACGATCGGGCAGTACACGGCCGTGGACGACTGGGACGCCGACCACTTCGACCACTCCGGCCTCGGGTTCATCTCGGGCGGCATGGTCAGCGCGACGATGGAGGCGAAGCCCATCGGCACGGCCAATACCACGCCGCCCGGCGTCCCGCGCTGGGGCTCGGGGTTCAAGGCCTGGCTGGCCGCGAACGCCGACTCGGTCGGGAGCGTCGCCGCCCAGATGGAGGTCCTCTCGTACGAGGACAACTACGTCGACCTCGACCCCGTGATCAAGGACGACCTCGGGCGACCCGTCCTGCGCATCACATTCGCGCTGCACGAGAACGAGATCAAGTCGGCGCTCTGGATGCAGGACCGGCTCAAGGAGTGGATCGCGGCCGCAGGGGCGACCGACCCCTGGACCTTCCCGCCGACCGAGTACTCCCCGAGCACGCACGCCTTCGGGGGCGCGCGCATGGGGAACGATCCGACGACGTCGGTCGTGGACCGGTGGCAGATCTCCCACGAGGTCCCGAACCTCGTGGTCCTTGGCGGGGCCACGTTCCCGACGAGCACGGGACGCAATCCCACCGAGTCCATCCAGGCCACGTCGTGGCGCGCAGCCGACCACGTGGCGAAGCACTTCCACTCGATCGCGAGCTGATGGTCGAGCGGATCATGCGCAACCCGGACCTCGCGTCCATGACCGAAACGGAGGCCGTCGCGCCCGTGGTGATGCGCGGCGGCCTATGCCTGATCTGCGGTGAGTGGGTCGAGCCCGACACGAACGATGTCTTCATGGTCACGCTCACCCGCCCGAGCGGGGAAGCAGCCGAGTACGTGGCACACGCAGGCTGCGTCGCACGCGTCGGTCATCCCGGAGCGCGCCTCCCACCCCCCGGCGGGCCCATGCCCGAGGAGGTTCCCGACAACTATCTCGCGCCCAAGCGGCGGACGCCGACTGGCCGCTAACCCGTCGTCCTGCGCCGGCCTCGGCGCAGGACGACGCGCTTCCGTCACCACTCGCTCGAGTGTCGCGCCATTCCGAGGCGTCGTTGGGCGCGTTCGTGTCAGCGGCGCGCGCCTCGCCGCCGGTATCCCTGGATCGACGTGATCCAACGAACCACGGAGGCGCGAGCATGAGTGAGACGACGGCGCGGCGGACGGTCCAGCTCCCCTGGGGACGGGCGGTGGTCGAGGACGAGGTCGTGGTGGCCGGAAGCCATGCCTCCAGCGGCCGGCGGGTCGAGGTCGGGCTGGCCCGGCTGAAGACGCGGCCCGGCCGGGACGGCGGCGAGCCGGAGGAGCTCCTGCGCTTCTTCTACCGGGTCGACGGGCGCACCATGCGGGGGCCGCTGACGCTGCGGCGAAGCGAGATCGACGAGCTGGCTGCGCTCCTGCCGGAGGCCCCGACCCTGCGCCTGCTGGTCCGGCGGCTGGGCCGGTGAGCGGACGTCGGGGGTCAGGCCGCGGCGGCTGCCGTCGCGCGCGCCTGCGCGAGCAGGCCTGCGAGCAGCGGCCGGCCGCCCACCGGGCCGACCACGTCATCCACGGCGTGCTCCGGGTGCGGCATGAGGCCGAGGACGTTGCCCGCCTCGTTGACCACGCCCGCCACCGCGTCGAGCGAGCCGTTGGGGTTCTCGGCGTACCGGAGCAGCACCTGGCCGTTCGCCTCGACCGCCCGGGCCAGGGCCGGCGGTGCGTACCAGGCGCCGTCGTGGTGCTTGACCGGGATGCGCAGCCGCTCACCCGCGCCGGTGCCGGGGAGCCAGCGGTCGTCCTCGCGCTGGACCAGAAGCTCGACGTCCCGGCACACGAACCGGCCGGCGTGGTTGGGCTGCAGGACACCCGGCAGCAGGCCGGCCTCGCACAGCACCTGGAAGCCGTTGCAGATCCCGAGCACCGGGCCGCCGGCGTCGGCGAACTCTCCGACCACGGCCATCACCGGGGCGAAGCGGGCGAGGGCGCCGGGGCGCAGGTAGTCGCCGTACGAGAACCCGCCCGGGACGATGACGGCGGCCGCGCCGGCAAGGTCGTTGCTGCGGTGCCCGACCACGACCGGCTCGCCGCCCATGGCGGCCACGGCGCGGCAGGCGTCGCGGTCGTCGCACGAGCCCGGGAAGGCGATGACGGCCACGCGCACGGCCTCGGTCATGTGGCCTGCACCTCCCAGCCCTCGATGAGCCCGTTGGCCAGTGCGCGCTCCGCGAGCTCACCGGCGATGCGGTCCGCCTCGGCGCGGTCGTCGACGTCGAGCTCGACGTCGAACACCTTGCCCGCCCGTACCGAGGCCACCGGGAACCCGAGGGCGGCGAGGCCCTGGGCGATGGCCTCGCCCTGGGGGTCGAGGATCCCGTCCTTGGGCCGCACGAGCACCGTCACCTTCACGCTCCGACCTCCTCCAGGTAGGCGGCGAAGGGCCGCTCCACCAGTTGCTCGTAGGCGGCGCGATAGCGGGCCGCCGTGCCCTGCACGATCGGCTCGGGAAGCTCGGGGCCGGGCGCCGTCTTGCCCCAGTCGAGCGTCTCCAGCCAGTCACGCAGGAACTGCTTGTCGAAGGACGGCGGCGACGTCCCGGGGCGGTACTCGTCCGCCGGCCAGAAGCGCGAGGAGTCGGGCGTGAACGCCTCGTCGGCCAGGACCAGCGCGCCGCTGTCGTCGAGCCCGAGCTCGAACTTCGTGTCGGCGATGATGATCCCGCGCGCCTCGGCGTGGGCGGCCGCCCGCTCGTAGAGGGCGATGCACACCTGCTCGACCTCCTCGTACCGGTCGGCGCCGATGAGCGCGCCCGCCGCGGCAGCGTCGATGTTCTCGTCGTGCCCGGCCAGGGCCTTGGTGGCCGGCGTGAAGATCGGCGACGGGAGGCGGTCGGCCTGCCGCAGGCCCGCGGGGAGGTCGATCCCGCACACGCTCCCGGTGGCGCGATAGTCGACCCAGCCCGAGCCCGCCAGGTAGCCGCGAACGACGCACTCGAGTGGCAGCATCTCCAGCCGGCGCACGAGCATGGCCCGGCCGGCGAGGTCGGGATCCTGGGCCTCGGACGGGAAGTCCGCGGGGTCGATCGACAGCTGGTGGTTGGGCACGATCTCGGCCGTGTGGTCGAACCAGAACCGCGAAAGCCCTGTGAGGACCCGCCCCTTGTCCGGGATCGGGGTGGGCATGACCACGTCGAAGGCCGAGATGCGGTCGGAGGCCACGAGGAGCAGGCGACCGTCGCCGGCGTCGTAGATCTCACGCACCTTGCCGGAGGCCACATGCGCGAGGGCGAGGTCAGGCACCGACCGGCTCTCCCTGGGGATGAGCGAGGCCCAGGCGCACGAACGCGGTGTCCGCGTTGGCCAGCGCGGCCTCGAGGTCGAAGGCGCGGTCCAACTGCGTCGGAGAGAGCGCCGAGGTGACCTCGGGGTCCGATTCGAGCAGCTCCCGGAGCGGCACCTCGTCGGCCCATGCCCGGTGGGCGTGGCGCTGCACGATCTCGTAGGCGCGCTCGCGCGCGAGACCCGCCTCGACGAGGGCCAGGAGCACCCGGCCGGAGAAGGTCAGGCCGAACGAGGCGTCGATGTTGCGCCGCATCCGCTCGGCATCCACGCGCATGCCGTCCACCACCCAGGCGAAGCGGTCGAGGATGTAGTCCAGCGCCACCACGGAATCGACCAGGGCCACGCGCTCGGCAGAGGAGTGCGAGATGTCGCGCTCGTGCCAGAGGGCCTGGTTCTCGAAGCCCACGAGGGCGTTTGCCCGCAGGATCCTGGCCAGCCCGCAGATGCGCTCGCAGACGATCGGGTTGCGTTTGTGCGGCATCGCCGACGAGCCCTTCTGGCCGGCGGCGAAGGGCTCCTCGACCTCGCGGACCTCCGTCCGCTGCAGGTGGCGGATCTCGGTGGCGAAGCGGTCGAGCGACGACCCCAACACGGCGATGGCGGCCAGGAGCGCGGCATGCCGGTCACGGGCCACGACCTGGGTGGACACGGGCTCGACAGCCAGCCCCAGGCGTTCGAGGGCGAGGCGCTCGACGCGCGGGTCGACGTTGCCGTAGGCCCCGACCGCGCCTGAGAGCTTGCCGACGGCCACGCCGTCGAGGGCCGCGGCCAGGCGATCGCGCCCGCGACCGAGCTCTTCCCACCAACCGAGCAGCTTGAGGCCGAACGTGGTGGGCTCGGCGTGCACGCCGTGCGTCCGGCCCATGCACGGCGTGTGGCGGTGCTCCTCGGCCCGGCGGCGCACCGCCTCGCGGGCTCGCTCGACCCCGTCCAGGAGCACCGTCCCCGCCTCGCGCAGTTGCAGCGCGAGGCCCGTATCGACCACATCGGAGGAGGTGAGGCCGTAGTGGAACCAGCGGGCCTCGGGCCCCACCTGCTCGGCCACCGTCTCGGTGAAGGCGAGGACGTCGTGCTGCGTCCGGCGCTCGATCTCCCTGGCGCGCGGCACGTCGACGTGCGCGGCCGCGCGGATCGCGGCCAGCGCCTCCGCCGGCACGACGTCGAGCTCCGCCCAGGCCTCGAGGGCGGCGAGCTCGACCTCGAGCCAGGCACCCAGCCGTCGCTCGTCCGAGAAGAGGGCCGCCATCACCGGCCGCGTGTAGCGCTCGATCATGCCGCCTCGATTGTAGGAGCCGGGGTTCTCGGCTCAGGCGACCGCGGGCCGCGCGCCGATGTCCCGGCGGAGCTGGCGTCCCTCGAAATGGATGCGATCGGCGGCGATGTAGGCGCGGGCCTGGGCCGCCTCGAGCGTCGCCCCGAGGGCCGACACGGTGAGCACGCGGCCGCCCGCCGTGACCAGCTGCCCCTCCGCGCAGGGCGGTGCCGGCGTGGAAGACCCAGACGTCGTCCTCGCCCGCCGCCTCCTCCACGCCCTCGATCACGGTCCCCGTCCGGGGCGCCGCGGGGTAGCCGGCCGAGGCCAGGACCACGGCCACGCACGCCTCGGGTCGCATCGCGAGCGAGGCGCCCTCGAGCTCGCCCACGGCGGTGGCCATGAGCGCCTCCCCCAGGTCGCCGGCCATCCGAGGCACGAGGGCCTGGGCCTCCGGGTCCCCGAAGCGCACGTTGAACTCGAGCACCTTCGGCCCGTCCGCCGTGAGCATCAGGCCCGCGTACAGGCACCCGCTGAAGTGGATGCCGCGGCGGGCGAGCTCCCGCAGGACGGGGCGGTGGACGAGGCCGGCGGTCTCCTCCGCGGCCTCGTCGTCCAGGGCGGGAACCGGCGACGTGGCGCCCATGCCACCGGTGTTGGGCCCGGTGTCCCCGTCACCGATGCGCTTGCGGTCCTGCGCCGGCGCCAGGGGGCGGCAGGTTGCGCCGTGGCACAGCGCGAGCAGCGACACCTCCTCGCCCTCGAGCCGCTCCTCGATCAGGACCAGCCGCCCGGCCTGCCCGAAGGCCCCGCCGAGGATCTCGCGGACGGCGGCGTCGGCCTCGGCCCGCGTGTCGCACACGAGCACGCCCTTCCCGGCCGCGAGGCCGTCCGCCTTGACCACCGAGCGGTCGCCGAGGAGGTCGAGCGCGTTGCTCGCCGACGCCTCGTCCGTGCAGGCGAAGGCACGCGCGGTGGGCACGCCGGCCGCCCGCATGACCTCCTTGGCGAAGGCCTTCGACCCCTCGAGCCGCGCCGCCTCGCGCCCGGGGCCGAACACGCTGTACCCCGAAGCCCGAAGGACGTCGGCCACCCCGGCCACGAGCGGCGCCTCGGGGCCGATGACCACGATGCTCGGCTCCAGCACGCGCGTCAGGTCGAGCAGGCCCTCGGCGTCATCCACCGCCACGGGGTGGCACGTCGCCAGCGCGGAGATCCCGGGGTTGCCGGGCGCGCAGTGCAGCTCGTCGACGTGCGCGCTCCCGACGAGCCCGACCGCGAGAGCATGCGCACGTCCGTCGGAGCCGACGAGGAGAGCTGTCCTCGGCAGGCGAGCCTCGCTGGGTTGAGGGGCCGGATGCGCCGGACCCCCGGCGCGGCGCGAGCATACCAGCGGGGGTCCGGGCGCCCTCAGCGCCGAATGGCCACGGTCTCCAGCCAGGTGGCGGGGATGGCCACCGGTCCCTCGCTGACGCCGGCGAACTGCCGGGCGAGGTCGGCCAGATCGGCCGAGAGGCCGTCCTCACCGTCGGGGCCGACGGCCTCGAACGCCTTCAGCGTCGGCCCGTAGTAGGTGCGCATGAACGTGACGAAGTCCTCCGCGGAGCGGAACCGCCAGACGAACGTCCGCTCCGTGCACGTCAGCGACTCGACGGCGTCACCGAAGAGGTCGCGCAGGTGCGACTCGGTGCCCCAGAGCAGGGGCGAGGCCACGCCCGGCGGAGGCGGCACCCGGGAGGAGACGACCTTGAGCATCTGGCCGATGAACCCGTCGGGGACCCACGTGGCGAGCCCGATCGGCCCACCCGGACGGCAGACGCGGACGAGCTCAGCCGCCGCGCGCGCCTGGTCCGGCGCGAACATCGAACCGTAGACCGAGAGGACCGCGTCGAACTCCCCGTCGGCGAAGGGGATCGCCTCGGCGTCGCCCTCACGCAGGTCGATGGAGACGCCCTCGGCCTCGGCGCGCCGGCGCCCGCGTTCCAGGAGGTCAGGCACGTAGTCGATGCCGGTGACCTCGCACCCGCAGCGGGCGGCCGCGAGAGCGGCGTTCCCGCTGCCGCACGCGACGTCGAGCACGCGCCACCCCGCCTGAAGGTCGGCGGCCTCGCAGACCTGATCGGCCACCGGCTGGATCACGAAGGCCACGGCGTGGAAGTCGCCGCTGGCCCACATCTTCTGCTGGCGGCCCTTGACGGCGGTCAGGTCGGTCGTCTCCGTGGCCATCCTCACTCCTCTGGTCGTGTTCACACCAGACGCCGGCGCGGCCTCATTGCTTCCGGCTCGCGGGATCGACTCCGGCGTAGGTGAGAAAGTCAACCATCGTGAAGTCGCCCGCGCTGCGCGCCGGGAGCGTGGGCTTCCAGTGCGGCGCGGCGGCGAGGTACGAGCCCGGGTCGGCGTGCAGCAGCCCGATGATGACCTCGCCCACGATCCGGCCGCCGACCGGACCGAGGTGCAGGCCCTGCTCCATGACCTCGGCCTCCTTGAGGACGTAGTACCAGAGCGGTGTGTGCCGGTCGAGGCCGAGGCCGAAGCCGGCGAGCTCTGCGAGGTCGTTGCGGTGCAGGGCCGGGGCGCCGACGTGCGCAGCGATGCTCTGCCCCGAGGGCAGGCTCCAGGTGAGGTGCCGGAGCAGGTTGCGCTGGGGCAGCGACGTCGGCGCCTGGCCCGTGGGGATGACGCCCAGTGGCAGGTTGAACAGGGGCGTCGAGATCTTGGTGTCGATGAGCTTGTTGGGCTTGACCTGGCCGTCCCCGAAGTCGAAGAAGGTCTGCCAGCCCACGAACCGCCGGGGCGCCCGGAATCCGCCGCGGAGGTCTGCCGGGTCGGGCTTCCCCTCCTCGCCCGGGTCGAAGACCATCGCGAAGAAGGGACCGCCCTTGTCCCCGGCCAGGTTGGCCCGGTACGACGGCCGGACCATGCTGTGCCCGAAGCGGTAGGCGGCCCCCTGGAAGTCGACCGGGATGTAGGCCTCGCCGCGCTTCGGCCGGTAGTGGCGGGGACCGTGGCGCAGGATCTCGCCGACCAGCTGCGGGCCCACGAACAGCGGCAGGATCTCGTGCACGACGATCCACTGGTAGTGCCAGGTGGTCAGCTGCCGGGCCTGGGCGAACTCCTGGAACACATCGGAGACCCCACCGGAGCGCAGGTCATCCACGGCGCGGTTGTGGAACCGCAGGAAGGCCGCGTGCAGCCCGGAGATCATGACGTTCTCGTCGTTGCGCGGGTCGCCGATGATGGCGCGCCCGTCCTGCGTCCGGGGGAGGTCCTCGAACAGGCCGCCGTTCTCGATGAGCAGCTTGGCCCGGTCGGCAGGGTCGTACAGGGCGGGCTGGGCGATCGGGCCCGCGCCGTAGACCGAGTCGAGGTCGAACGACGGGGTGCGGCTGTTCGTGGCCGACTCGGGGCGGGTCTTCTGGCCCAGCGGCGAGCCCGAGTCGAAGGTCATGTCGTGGTCCATGAACTGGCCCACGAAGGTGACCCCGGCCGTGTGGTTCGGGTTGTTCGGGTTGTTGGCGCTCAGGGAGAGGTCGACGATCAGGTCCTTGGGGCTGCGCGTGAGGTCGTCGTGGGCATCGAGCAGGCCGCCCGGCTTGCCGATCTCGAGGAGCGCGGCCTCGAGCGCGGGGCTCGCCTGGGCGAACGTGGGCAGCCGGAAGATGCGCCCGAAGCGGTCGGGGCGCTCGACCACCGCCGCCGCCGGGTGCCGGCCACGGGGGTGCCGCTTGCCGGCAACGGCCGTACCGAGGCCTCCCTGGCTCGCAGCCACCGCGCCCGCCGCCGCTCCGGCCAGGAGCTTGCGGCGGCTGATCCGTCCGTCTCGTTCCGGGGGTGTGCTCATGCGGCCAACGTACGGCCGCGCACGCGGGTGGGAAATTACGGAAACCCCGAAACTTTCAGGGCGTCGTGGCCACGGCCCCGGGTGCGGTGAGGATCTGGTCGCGCCGCTGGCCGACACCGACGAGACGTACGGGCACGCCCACCGACTCCTCGATGAAGGCCACGTACGCCCGGGCCGCCTCGGGCAGGTCGCCGTAACTGCGGGCCGCGTCGATCGGCTCCGCCCACCCGGGCAGCGTCTCGAACACGGGCCGGGCATGGTGGAAGTCGGACTGGTGCGCCGGGAAGTCGCCCGTCTTCGCGCCGTCCTGCAGCCGATAAGCCACGCACACGGGCAGCTCACGGAAGCCGCTGAGGACGTCGAGCTTGGTCAGGGCCAGCTCGGTGAGGCCGTTCAGGCGGGCGGCGAAGCGCAGGCCGACGAGGTCGAGCCAGCCGCAGCGGCGCGACCGGCCGGTCGTCGTCCCGAACTCGGCCCCCCGCGCGCGCAGCAGCTCGGCGTCGGCGGCGCCGGCCTCGCTCGGGAACGGCCCCGATCCCACGCGTGTGAGATACGCCTTGGCCACCCCGAGGACGGCGTCGATGCGCGTCGGGCCGATCCCGAGGCCCACGCACGCGCCGCCCGCGATCGGGTTGGACGACGTGACGAAGGGATACGTCCCGTGATCGAGGTCGAGGAGCGTGCCCTGCGCGCCCTCGCACAGGACGTGGTCACCGCGGTCGATGGCCTCGGCCAGCAGGAGCGAGGTGTCGGCGATGTACGGGCGCAGGCGAGGTGTCAGGGCCAGCGCCTCGGCCGCCACCCCGCCGGCGTCGAGCGGATCGACGCCGTGCGCCCGCAGCACGTCGTTGGCGATCAGCAGGGCGGCGGCGATCTTCTCCCGCAGGATCTTCTCGTCGAGCAGGTCCTGGACGCGGATGCCGATGCGCGAGGCCTTGTCCGCGTACGCCGGCCCGATGCCGCGGCGCGTGGTCCCGATCTGGAGCTCGCCCAGGCGAACCTCGGTGGCCTGGTCGAGCAGCCGGTGCCAGGGCATGACCAGGTGGGCGTTGCCGGAGATGCGCACGCCCTCCGAGGAGCGGCCGCGGCGCTCGAGCTCGTCGAGCTCGCGGCACAGGACCTCGGGGTCGATGACGACGCCGTTGCCCAGCACGCAGAGCGTGCCCGGGACGAGGACGCCCGAGGGCAGCAGGTGGAACCGGAACTCCTCCTCCCCCACGATGACCGTGTGCCCGGCGTTGCTCCCGCCCTGGTAGCGCGCGACCACGGCATGGCGCTCGGCCAGGAGGTCGACGATCTTGCCCTTGCCCTCGTCGCCCCACTGCGCCCCGACGATGACGGTGACGGTCACGCCGAGCGCGTCTGCCGGTAGTCGTCGCGGAAGCGCGTGTACTTCGACTGGAAGCGCAGCACGACCTCGCCGGTGGGGCCGTTGCGGTGCTTGGCTACGATCAGCTCCGTCTTGTTGAAGTCGGGGTCGTCGGGCGACATCGGAGGGGCGTCTCCGTCGTCGCCGCGGCGGTAGTAGGAGTCGCGGTAGATGAAGGCCACGACGTCACTATCCTGCTCGATACTGCCGCTTTCACGAAGGTCCGAGAGCATCGGCCGCTTGTTCTGCCGCTGCTCCACGGCGCGCGAGAGCTGCGAGAGGGCAAGCACCGGCACGTTGAGCTCGCGGCCGAGGACCTTGAGGGCGCGGGAGATCTGCGAGACCTCCTGCACCCGGTTCTCGGTGGTCGTCGCGGCGCTCATGAGCTGGATGTAGTCGATGACGATGAGCCCGAGCCCACCCTGGCGCTGCGCCAGCCGGCGGGTCTTGGCCCGGATCTCCATGACGTTCAGCGACCCGGTGTCGTCGATGAACAGCGGGGCGTCGGCCAGCGTGTCCACGGCCCCCGTGACCTTGGACCAGTCCTCGTTCGCCAGCCGGCCGTTGCGCAGCTTCGACTGGTCGACTCCGGCGACCGAGCACATCAGGCGCTGGGCGATCTCGGCCTTGGACATCTCCAGCGAGAACAGGGCCACCGGCCGGCGCAGCTGCACGGCCACGTGCTCGGCGATGTTCAGGGCGAGGCTCGTCTTGCCCATCGAGGGCCGGGCCGCCAGCACGACCAGGTTCGACGGCTGGAAGCCGGAGAGCAGCTGGTCGAGGGCCCGGAAGCCGGTGGCCAGGCCGGTCACGCCGTCGCCCTCGCTCGCCGCCATCTCAGCGATGCGCTCGAAGGCCTGGTGCAGCAGGTCCTGGATGATGCTGAAGTCGCCCTTGGTCTCGCTCCCGGCGAGCTCGTAGACGATCTGCTCGGCCTGGTCGACGAGCTCGTCGACCGGCGACGGCCGCTCGTAGCCGAGGCGGGCGATCTGCTCGCCGGCGCGGATGAGCCGGCGGAGCAGCGCGTTGGCCCGGACGATGGTGGCGTACCGGCCCGCATTCGCGGCCACCGGCACGGCGTCGGTCAGGGCGAACACCGCCGGCTTGCCGCCCACCCGGTCGAGGCTGCCCCGCTCCTGCAGGGCGTCGCAGACCGTCAGCTGGTCGACCGGCTCGGAGCGCCGGAAGAGGTCGAGGATGGCCGAGTAGACCTCGGCGTGATCGCCGCGGTAGAAGTCCTCCGGCCGCACGAGCTCGGAGCACTCCGCCACGGCCACGTCGGACAGGAGCATGGCTCCGAGGGCGGAGCGCTCGGCATCGAGGTCCTGCGGCGGCAGGCGTCCGGGCTCGGTCGCGACCGCCACGGCCGCGCTACTCGGCCTCGTCGTCCTCGGGCACGGGCAGGTCGAGCGTCGAGCCCTCGGCGGGCACGATCATCGTCTTCACCGAGGCCACGACCTCGGGGAAGACCTCGATGTCGACCTGGTAGGTCCCGAGCCGCTTGATCGGGTCCTCGAGGCGGACCTTGCGCCGGTCGACGCGGATCTTGCGCGTGCGCCAGATCTCGTCGGCGATGTCGGCCGCGGTCACGGACCCGTACAGGCGGTCACCGGCGCCGGCGAGGACGGGCATGGTCAGCACCGTCTTGGTCAGCGTCTCGGAGATCTCCTGGGCGTGCTCGAAGCTGCGCGCCTGCTGGGCGGAGCGCACGGCCTCGATGGCCTTGATCTCGCGGATGCGCGCGTTGGTGGCCTCCTCGGCCAGGCGCCGGGGGACGAGGTAGTTGCGCAGGTAGCCGCGCGCCACGTTGACCACGTCGCCACGGGCGCCGAGGTGGTCGACGTCCTGGAGAAGGATGGCTTGCTTGTTTCCGCCGGCCATCGTCTAGTTCGCCACGTAGGGGAGGAGGGCCATCTCACGGGCCCGCTTGATCGCCACCGAGACCTGCCGCTGGTGGCGCCGGCACGCGCCGGTGATGCGCCGGGAGCGGATCTTGCCCTTCTCCGACACGTACCGCCGCAGCTGGTTCACGTTCTTGTAGTCGATCTCCTCGACCTTGTCCTTGCAGAAATGACACTGCTTCTTGCGCCCCCCGGTGGAGGCGCCCGGTCCGCGGCGGCGCTTGCCCGCGGCCTTCTGCCGGCTTGCCATGCTCAGCGTGCTCCTTGGCTCATGTGGATCAGAATGGGATGTCGTCGTCGTCGGCCGCAGGCACCGTCTGGGCGGCGCGGGCCGGCTCGGGGGTGAACTCACTGTCGCCGGCGCTGGCTGCCGACTCGCGGCCGCCGGTGAACTGGGTGTTCTCGGCGATGATCTCGACCGACTGGCGCTTGGTGCCGTCCTGCGCATCCCACTCGCGCCACTCGAGGCGGCCGTCGACCAGGATCCCGCTCCCCTTCTGCAGGTAGCGGGAGCAGCTCTCGCCCTGGGCCCCCCAGACGGTGACGTCGAAGTAGTTCGGCTTGTCCGTCCACTGCTGCGTCTCGCGGTCCTTGATGCGCGTGTTGACGGCCACACGGAGCTTGCACACCGACGTGCCGCTCGGCAGCTGTCGCAGCTCGGGGTCGCGGGTCAGGTTGCCGGCGACGACGACGCGATTGATGTTGGCCATTTCGTGTGCTCCTCAGGATCGAACGTGTGTTCGGACCAGGCTAGCGCCGGGTGCCGTCGGAGTGAAGGCGGAGAGGGCGACGGAAGCGTGCCGGACGGTCACGAGACCGGGACCTGCTCCTCCACGGGGCCGCTCGAGCGGCCCGTGCGACGCACGGCCAGGTGGCGCAGCACGTCGTCGGAGATCCGCAGCACGCGGCTGATCTCGTCCAGCGCCTCCGCGGTCGTCGTGAAGGTCAGGACGTGGTAGACGCCCTCGCCCTGGTGGGCGATCTCGTAGGCCAGCTTGCGCCGGCCCCAGGCGTCATCGGCCTCGAAGTGGCCGCCGGCGCCCTCGGCGATCTGCCGGACCCGGGCCACGACCTCGTCCTGCCGAGGCTCTTCCACCTCGGGGCCGAACATCACCATTACCTCGTAAGGCTGTTGCATCTCCTGAGCGTCCTCCTCCGGTCTGAGCGGCCGCACCGCCGATGGAGCGCCCCGGACAGGAGTGACAGGGCGCAGCGGTGAGGCAGGGGGTTCGATGCGGTTGTGTCGAGCGCCGGGCAGCATAGCCGAGCGCACGCGACCGCCCGGGCGGCTAGTCTCGCCCGCGATGGCGCACCCGACACGAGCGGCCCTGGCTGCCGGCGCCGGCGCACTGGCCGCGGCGGGCGCCCTGCTGGCCGCGCCCGAGCGGTACCGCGCCATGCGCAAGCTCCTTCGCCTCGAGCGCAGGACGGGCGGGGCGGTCACCCCTGGCGCACCTGTCGACGACGTGCGCCGCTCGCTTCACGACAGGCTGGCCGCAGCCGGCGACGTGGTGGAGGCGCCTGCGCGCCCCTCCCGCCCGGCGCCCGCCGACACCGCGCCCCTGCGGGCGGAGGTCGACGAGGCCCGCGCCCGGCTTCGTGCTCGCGCGGGTGCCGGCGGGCACTCGCGCCCGCGCGACTGAGCGAGTAGCTTTCCCTCCGCTGGTTCCACGAATAGGGGGTCCAAATGAAACGAGCACTGGCCGTGCTCGCCGCCGTGGGGGTCACGGCGACGGGCGCTGTCGCCTACGGGGCGAGCCACGCCAACCTGCCGACCAAGCAGCCCGGCGTGCTGACCATCGCCCTCGACCCGCCCGCCCCGCTCTTCCAGGTGGGCACCACGCGCGGCACGACCGTCCAGAACCCGAAGGGCATGGAGGTCGACCTCGCGAGGGACATCGCCAAGAAGCTCGGGTACACGGGGAGCAAGGTCAAGTGGTACTACGTGCCGCAGACCGCCTTCGACACGATCTTCGCGCCAACGACGAAGCCCTATGACTTCGCCCTGGCCGAGGTGACGATCACCCCGGCTCGCGCCAAGAACGTGAACTTCTCGGTCCCGTACTTCAAGTCCAACCAGGGTGTTCTTCTGCGCAAGGGCCTGAGCCCGGCTCCGAAGAGCATCGCCGACCTCAAGAAGCTCACCCTGTGCGCGCAGGCCACCACCACCGGGGCCGCGTACATCAAGGCGCACATCAAGCCGGCCCACGCGCTCTACCCGGCGTCGACCGTCACGATGTTCAGCCTGGTCGAGGCCGGGCGCTGCGACGCGGCGATCTTCGACACGCCGATCCTCGCGGGGCAGAAGAAGCAGAGCCCCGGCAAGTACGGCCCGCTCGCGGGCGAGATCATCACCCACGAGAACTACGGGATCGTGTTCGACAAGGGCAGCAAGCTGCTCACGCCCGTGAACAAGGCGCTGACCACGCTGATCAACAACGGCACCGTGGGCCAGCTGCAGAAGAAGTGGTTCAACATCAACTTCTCGAAGCTGCCGATCTTCCACTAGCCACTGATCCGTGAACAAGGTCCTCCAGGCATTCGCGAGCCCGTTCAACTTCCGGCGCGCTCTGCCGGATGTCTGGAGCGGCTTCCAGACCAACATCAAGATGATGGTCATCGCCGAGATCCTCGTGCTGATCTTCGCGCTGGGGATCGCGGTCGTACGGGGCCTGCCGGGCCGCGCAGCGATGCCGCTGCGCGGCCTGGCGGTCGTCTACACCGACGTGTTCCGCGGGACCCCGCTGATCCTGGTGGCCCTGATCGTGGGGCTCGGCCTGCCGACGCTCAAGCTACAGACCATCTCCACCCAGTCATTCGTGACCTACGGGATCATCGCCCTCGTCCTCGTGTACTCGGCCTACGTCACCGAGGTCTACCGGGCCGGGATCGAGTCCGTGCACCCGAGCCAGCGCATGGCCGCCCGCTCACTCGGCCTGGGGTACGGCCAGACCCTGCGCTATGTCGTCCTGCCGCAGGCGGTGCGACGCGTGGTCCCGCCGCTGCTCAATGACTTCATCGGCCTGCAGAAGGACACCTCGATCATCTACGTCATCGGCGTGGCCGAGGCCTCCCAGCAGGCGAGCAACTACTCGAACGCCTACTTCAACTACTCGGGGTTCACCGTGGCGGCGGTGTTCTTCATCCTCCTGACGATCCCACTCGCGCGCTACACGGACTACCTCATCCGCCAACGCGAGCAGCGCGAGCGCGCCCAGATCGCTTGAGCTCGGCCGACCAGAACGGCGCCACCGGAAACTTCGTCACGCTCGACGGCGTGTGCAAGAGCTTCGGCGACAACCAGGTCCTGCGCGACGTCAGCCTGTCGGTGGACCTCCATCAGGTGGTGTGCCTGATCGGGGCGTCGGGCTCGGGCAAGTCGACGCTCCTCCGCTGCATCAACCTGCTCGAGCGCGTCGACGCCGGCGCCATCGCCGTGGATGGCGAGGTCATCACGACGGGACAGGTCGACGTCAACGCGCTGCGACGGAAGATCGGCATCGTCTTCCAGTCCTTCAACCTCTTTCCGCACATGACCGTGCTCGACAACGTCATCCTCGCCCCGCGCAAGAGCCGCGGGCTGAGCAAGGTGGCGGCGACCGCCAAGGCGCGGGAGCTCCTGGCCCGCATCGGCCTGCTCGAGAAGGCGGACGAGTACCCCGACCGCCTCTCGGGCGGTCAGCAGCAGCGCGTGGCCATCGCCCGGGCGCTGGCCATGGAGCCGAAGCTCATGCTCCTCGACGAGATCACGAGCGCGCTCGACCCACAGCTCGTGTCCGAGGTGCTGAAGCTCGTCGAGGAGCTCTCCACCCGCGACGGGATGACCATGATCATCGCCACCCACGAGATGAGCTTCGCGCGCGAGGTGTCCAGCAAGATCTGCTTCCTCGACCGCGGCGTCATCCTCGAGGAGGGGCCGCCCGAGCAGATCTTCTCCAACCCGACGAACGAGCGCACGCAGGAGTTCCTGGCCCGGGTGCTGCAGGCAGGGAGGATGTAGAGGGTGAGGCTCTGGCGGCGCCTGCGCCACGCCCGCCGAGGGCCGCTGATCGTGGCCGGGCTCCTCAGCGCGCCCCTGTTCTTCGCCTCGCTCATGGCCGCGTCGCTCGCCCTCGAGCGGCCGACGGTGGTGCACGAGTGGATCAACACCGCGTACTGGCGCAAGCATGGCCACCCGGGCCGCAGCTTCCGGGAGTTCGTCTTCGCAGACCCCTCGACCGCCAACGAGCTCAAGATCTGGCTCGCCGCCTGCGTCCCGGTGCTGATCGTCCTCGCCGTCGGCGCCGGCGCGATGCTCGTGCGCCGCTACGGCTCCTACATCTCGTGCGCGGCGGGCATCGTGGTTGCCTTCGCCGTCCAGCACCGGGTGGACACCTGGGCCGCCCACCACACGCTGCGCTTCCCGTACGGCGAGGACCTCATCCCCAAGACCAGCACCGGTGACATCCTCGCCCAGGGCGAGTGGGAGCACAGCGCCAAGGTCACCGCCCTCAGCCTGATCCACTGGACGTGGGGGATTGCCGCGGCGGCGATCGCGATCATGCTCGCGGGCGAGATCCGGCGGCGCCGGCGCGCCGGCCGGCCGGAGCCGCCCACGCCCGAGCCGATCATGGTTCCCGGCGACGGGGGCGTGTCGCCGGAGGTCTGACGCGGCTGGCCTATCCTGGGCGGCCGTGAGCGAGCGCGTCATCGTCTCGGCCCACCGGCTGACCAAGCAGTACCCGCCGGACCGGACCGTCATCAAGGACATCAGCCTGGGCTTCTTCTACGGGGCCAAGATCGGCGTCCTGGGCGGGAACGGGGCCGGCAAGTCGACGCTCCTGCGCATCCTGGCCGGCGAGGACGAGCGCTTCGGCGGCGAGCTCGTCGTCGCCCCGGGCATCCGCATGGGGCTGCTGCCCCAGGAGCCCGCGCTCGACGAGACGCTGGATGTACGGGCCAACGTGGAGGGGGGCCTCGCCGGCACGCGCGCGCTGCTCGAGCGCTTCAACGCGATCTCCGCGGAGCTCGCGGATCCGGCCGCGGCCGATCGCATGGACGCCCTGCTGGCCGAGATGGGCGACGTGCAGGAGCAGATCGACGCCGTCGACGGCTGGAACCTCGATCGCACCCTGGACACGGCGATGGAGGCCCTGCGCGTGCCGCCGGGCGACGCCGACGTCTCGACGCTCTCGGGCGGCGAGCGCCGGCGCGTGGCCCTGTGCCGCCTGCTCCTCCAGGCTCCCGACGTCCTGCTCCTGGACGAGCCGACCAACCACCTGGACGCCGAGTCCGTGGGCTGGCTCGAGCGGTTCCTGGGCGAGTACCCCGGCACCGTCATCGCCGTGACCCACGACCGCTACTTCCTCGACAACGTGGCCCAGTGGATCCTGGAGCTCGACCGCGGGACCGGCATCCCCTTCCGCGGCAACTACTCGAGCTGGCTGGAGCAGAAGCAGTCCCGCCTGGCCGCCGAGGAGAAGCAGGAGTCGGCCCGCCGCCGCGCGCTGGCGCGCGAGCTCGAGTGGGCCCGCATGAGCCCGAGCTCCCGCCATCAGCGCACACGCGCGCGTCTGAACCGGTACGAGGCGCTGCTGGCGGAGGAGAGCCAGGTCCGCCTCGACCAGGTCGAGATCCACATCCCGGCCGGTGCCCGCCTGGGCGACGTCGTGGTCGAGGCCGACGGCCTGGTCAAGGGCTACGGCGACCGCGTCCTCATCGACGGCCTGTCGTTCTCGCTCCCGCCCGGCGGGATCGTGGGCGTCATCGGGCCCAACGGTGCGGGCAAGACCACCCTCTTCCGGATGATCGCCGGCCAGGAGACGCCCGACGCCGGCGGCCTGCGCCTCGGCGACTCGGTCGAGCTCGCCTACGTGGACCAGTCGCGCGAGGACCTGGTCGGCGACAACACGGTGTGGAAGGAGATCACCGGCGGCACCGACCGCATCACCGTCGGCGGCCGCGACGTGCAGTCACGGGCCTACGTGGCGTCCTTCAACTTCCGGGGCTCGGACCAGCAGAAGGCCGTCGCCAAGCTCTCCGGCGGCGAGCGCAACCGCCTGCACCTGGCCAAGCTCCTGCGCACCGGCGGCAACCTGCTCCTGCTCGACGAGCCCACCAACGACCTCGACGTCGACACCCTGCGGGCCCTCGAGGACGCGCTGGTCGACTTCGCCGGATGCGCGGTGGTCATCAGCCATGACCGCTGGTTCCTCGACCGCGTGGCCACCCACATGCTGGCTTTCGAGGACGAGGGGCGCGTGACCTGGTTCGAGGGCACCTACGCCGAGTACGAGGAGCACAGGCGCGAGACGGAGGGCGAGGCCGCCCTGCAGCCACACCGCCTCCGCTACAAGCGGCTCAGCGTCTCCTAGAAACTATGCCGCGTCGGCCGGCGGCTCCAGCTCGGACAGGAGTGAGAGCTCGGGGGCCTGCACGACGCGCGGGTTGAGCTCCACGGGCGGGGTGCTCGGCAGCTCGGTGGACTCCGACACCACGCCGTGGTCGGCGAACCGCCGGGCCGCGGGCAGCACCCGCGTCTCCAGCGAGCCGACGGCGTCGTTGTAGGAGGAGACCGCGCTCCCCAGCTGGCGGCCGAGCTTCTGCACGTGCCCGAGCGTGGTGCTGATGCGGCGATAGAGGTCGGCGCCGAGGGCCGAGACCTCGCGGGCGCCCTCGGCCACCTTCTCCTGCTGCCAGCCGTAGGCCACGGCCCGCAGCAGGGCGATGAGCGAGGTCGGCGTGGCGATCAGCACCGACTGGGCGGCGCACTCCTCGAGCAGGCTCGGGTCGGCCTCCAGCGCGGCGCTGTAGAAGTTCTCGCCCGGGAGGAAGAGGAAGACGAAGTCGGGCGCCGACTCGAACTGCGACCAGTAGCTCTTGGCGCTCAGCTTCCGCACGTGCTCGCGGATCAGCCGCGCGTGGTTGGCCAGGTGCGCCGTCCGCTGGGCGGGATCCTGCGCCTCGTAGGCGTCGAGGGCCGCGGTCAGCGGCGCCTTGGCGTCGACCACCACCTGCTTCCCGCCCGGCAGGTTGACCACGAGGTCGGGCCGAAGCGTCCCCTCCTGCCCGGCCACGACGCCCTGCTCCACGAAGTCGCAATGGTTGAGCATGCCCGCCATCTCGACGACCCGCCGCAGCTGCATCTCACCCCAGCGCCCCCGCGTCTGAGGCTGCCGGAGCGCGGCCACCAGGGCGCCGGTCTGCCCGCGCAGCCCGTCGTTGGCGGTGGCGAGTTGGCGCAGCTGCTCGGTCAGGGCGGCCTGGGTGGCGCTCCGCTCGCGGTCGAGCTGCTGCAGCCGCTCGTCCACCTTGGTCAGCGACTCGCGCAGCGGCCCGACCATCTGGGCCACGGCCTGCTCGCGGGCGGCAAGGTCGGACGCGGCCTCGGTGCGGGCGCGGGCCAGCTCGCTGCCGGCCAGGGCCAGGAACTGCTCGTTGTTGCGGTGGAGGGCCTCGGCGCTCAGGGCGGCGAACGTCTCGCGCTGTCGCTCGTCGGCCTCGCGCCGGCGCGACTCCGCCCGCCGGACGACGACCCACATGGCGCCGACGCCGAGGGCCACACCTATGAGGATCCACAGTCCAGCCATCGTTCCCATGCCTTTGAGGTCGGGGCGGGACCAGCCATCCTTACAACGAGATCGGACGGAGAAGCGCGGGATAGGCTGCGAGCAATGGACCCGGTGATCGAGGTGCGCGGGGCGAGTAAGCGGTACGGCCGGATCCGCGCCCTCGACGACGTCACCGTCAGCGCCGCCGAGCCCGCCATCGGGCTCCTGGGGGCAAACGGGGCGGGCAAGTCCACGCTGATGAAGGCCCTGCTCGGCCTGGTCCGCCTCGACGCCGGCGATGTGCGCGTGCTCGGCCTCGACGCCACCGACCGCGCCCAGATCCGCCGGCGGCTGGGCTACATGCCCGAGCACGACTGCCTCCCGCTCGACATGACCGCGCGCGACCTCGTCGTCCACCTGGCCGAGCTGCGCGGCCTGCCCCGCCAGGCGGCCATCCTGCGGGCCTCCGAGGTGCTGTTCCAGGTCGGGCTCGAGGAGGAGCGCACGCGCCTCATCGGCGGCTTCTCCACCGGCATGAAGCAGCGGGTCAAGCTCGCCCAGGCCCTCGTCCACTCCCCCGAGCTCGTCGTCCTCGACGAGCCCACCAACGGCCTCGACCCGGCGGGCCGCGACGAGATGCTCTCCCTCGTCCGCCGGCTCTCGGCCGACCTGAGCGTCAGGGTCCTGTTCTCGTCTCACGTGCTCGAGGACGTGGAGCGCACCTGTGACGCCGTCGTCCTGCTGCGGGAGGGCCGCCTGGCCTCGGCGGGTCGCATCGACGTGCTCGAGGGCGAGGCCGAGGCGCGGCTCGTCGTCCGGGTCATCGGCGACCTGGGGCGCTTCGAGCGCGAGCTCGCCGCTCGCTCCCTCACCGTCGCGCCGAGCGACGGGGCCGTGCTGGTGGACGGCACCTCCGACGACGTGCTGGACGCCGTGCGCGACGCCGCCGCCGCGGCAGATGTCAGCGTGCGCGAGCTGCGTCCGGCCACACGCACCCTCGAGGACGCCGTCATCGGGGCGATGGAATGAGCGCCGCCTCTGCCCGCGTCGAAGACGTCCGCTACAGCCGCTACGAGGGCGAGCTGCGGGGCCGCGGGGCCGCGATCTGGTCGCTGGCCCGCTTCGGGGCCCTGGGCGCGCTCGGGGCCAGGCGGAGCTGGCGGGCCAAGATCGTCCCCATCGCCCTCATCGCCATCGCCTTCCTCCCGGCGTTCGTGGTCCTCGGGCTCAAGGCGTTCGTCGGCAACCGCTTCAAGCCGGCCACCGTCTCTGAGCTCATTCCCTACAACGGCTACTACATCGAGATCGGGATCACCGTGCTGCTCATGGCGGCCGTGATCACACCGCAGCTGCTGTGCCCGGAGCGCCGGGACAACGTCCTCTCGCTCCTCTTCGCCACCGCGATCGAGCCGCGCGAGTACGTCGGGGGCAAGGTCGTCGCCGCGGTGCTCCCGCTGTCCCTGGTGACGACCCTGCCGGTGCTGGTGCTCTTCGCCGGGAACACGATCTTCGCCGACCACCCGCTGGGCTACGTGGAGTCTTACTGGCTCGACGTTCCACGGATACTCGTGGCCGGGACGTTCCTCGGCCTCTACTTCGGGCTCACCGGGCTGGCCGTGGCCTCATTGACCAAGCGCCGGGCCTTCGCCATGGGCGGCTACCTGGCCACGGTCATCCTCTCCGGCGCGGTGGCGGGCACGCTGGTCATGGCCGCCAACGCCGGCGCGGGCTTCCGCCTGCTGGCCCTGGGCCGCGTGCCCATCGTCACCGCCCGGACGCTGTTCCGAGGCGATCCGTCCACGAACGGGGTGGCCTACGGCTGGTGGTGGGCGACGAGTCTCGGCGTGATGGCCGTGTCGATCCTGGTCCTGCTCTGGCGCTACCGCTCGGCCGAGATATGAGCGAGCCCACGGTCGTCTTCGAGGCGGTCTCGAAGTGGTACGGGGACACGGTGGCGGTGGCCGAGGTGTCGTTCGAGCTCCGGCCCGGCGTCACAGGCCTGCTCGGCCACAACGGCGCCGGCAAGTCCACGGCGCTGAAGCTGTGCGCCGGCTTCGCGCGGCCGGCGGCGGGGCGCGTGCGGGTTCTCGGAGCGGACCCCAAGGGCGACCCGGCCGTGTACCGGCGCCTCGGCTTTGTGCCCGACGGCGACGGCCTGTGGCCCTTCCTCGGCGCCCACGAGCTCGTGCGGCTGTGCGCGCACCTGCATCAGGTACCCGATCCGGACGAGGCCGCGCGCCGGGCGCTGGAGACCGTGGCGCTGGCCGATGTCGGCGACCGGCCGGTGTCGGGCTTCTCCAAGGGCATGCGCCAGCGGGTGAAGCTGGCCCAGGCCCTGGCCCACGAACCGGACATCCTCCTGCTCGACGAGCCCCTGAACGGGCTCGACCCGGCCCAGCGCCGGCACATCGTCGACCTCATCCTGCGCCTGGGCGACGAGGGCCGCACGGTGCTCGTCTCCTCCCACGTGCTGCACGAGGTCGAGCGCATGGCCCCGCGCGTGGTCGTCCTGGTCAACGGGCGGCTGGTGGCCGAGGGCGAGACGGCCGGGATCCGCGCGCTCATCCAGGACCGGCCGCGGAGCATCCGCATCGACGCCGGCCCGAGCGCGGGTCCGCTGGCTCAGGCCCTGATCGGTGAGGAGCTCGTGGGCGCCGTGCGCTTCGACGACGGCCGTCTGGTGGCCGAGGCCGCGGACGTCGACCGCTTCGGGCGCCGGCTGCCGGTGCTGGCCCGCGACCTCGGGGCCACGCTGCGGATGGTCGAGCCCCTCGGCGACGACCTCGAGAGCGTGTACGCCTACCTCACCGAGCGCGCCCGGGGGCGGGCCGGATGAACGGCGACATCCTCCGCCTGACGCTGCGCCAGCTCCTGCGGGGCAAGCGCGTGATCGCGCTTGGACTCATCCCGCTGGTGCCGGTGATCGTGGCGGCGGCGTGGCGGCTCGCGCCCGCGTCCTCGAGCTTCGGCTCGACCAGCGGCCACGAGATCTTCGCGGCGCTCATGGAGTCGCTGCTGCTCCCGACCTGCATCGCCTTCGTCGCCCTCGTGCTTGGGGCGAGCGCCATCGGCGACGAGCGGGAGGACGGCACCATCCTCTACCTGGCGGCCACGCCGCTTCCGCGGCGGACGATTGTGGCCTCGAAGGGCGCGGCGGCCTGGATCGCCACCGTGGCCCTATGCCTGCCCGGCGTGGTCCTGTGCGCGGTCCTGACCCTTGGCGGGAAGGCGTTCGGACAGGCCGGCGCCTGGTCCGTGCTCGCGCTCCTGCTGACGGCCGCGGCCTACGTCGCCGTGTTCGCCGCCGTGTCCCTCGGCGTGGGGCGGCCGGTGGTCGTCGGCTTTCTGTACGTCGTGCTCTGGGAGGGCTCGATCGCCTCCTTCGCCCCGTCGGCGGAGCGCTTCTCCATCGCCGCCTATGGGCGGGCCCTGACCGCCCACGGGCTGCCGGGCGTGAAGACCTACAACGTGCCGAACGTGGCCGCGGGGGCCGCCGTGCTCGTCCTGGTGCTCGTGGCCGTGGTCGCCACGGCGTTCGGCGCGCGTCGACTCGGGCGCGTCGAGCTCCCCTGATTGGCGTCCGGCCGCTCGTTGACACTGGCGGCGCGCTGAATCAGCCTGAGTCAGGCGTCGAGCCCCCTCCCGAACGCGACTGAAGGAGCCTTGCGCATGCGCCGTCTGCGCCTCGTTGTCATCCTCGCGGCCCTGGCCGCCGGAGCCGTGAGCATCCCCGCGGTCACGGCGGACACGACCTGGACGCGCATCTCCGAGACCGGCCTGCCGAACATCGTCCGCGTCTCCCTGGCCCACGGGCCCGGCGGCGGCTCGAACGTGATCGCCGCCTGGGCGACCGTGAAGACGTTCGAGAGCACCAACTTCTCGGGCTTCCACTCGGTCGCCTTCTCCACCTCTCTCGGAGCAGACGCGAGCGGCCTGAGCGGCCCGTTCACCACCGACAGCGACTGGGTCGGCCCGGGGGCCACGCAGGCCCTCGTCCCCTCGAGCGCGCCGGGCGGGGTCGATCTGATCCAGGCCGGCATCCACTCGACGAACACGAGCGACCCACTCGGCGGGACGACCGTGCAGCACCGCAACGCCGACGGCAGCTTCAGCGCGCCGGTCGTGATCAACGCGTCGCAGTACAGCTCCGATCCCGCGGGCCTGTACCTGCCCGACGGCACGCTTCTCACGGTGGGCGACCAGTCCGGCGGGATCCGCGTCACGCGCAGTGTCCCCTCCGGCATCACGGCCGACCTGCAGACCGGCCTGGGCGGCTGCTGCGGATACTCGCCCCGTATGGAGAAGGACGGCGCCGGAAACGTCTGGGTGGCGTGGGCGTCGAACGCCACCAACAACACGGGCATCTACATGGAGCAGCTCGATCCGGCCACGGACACGCCGGCCGGACCTGCCGTGAAGGCGCCGGACAGCCTGCCCACGGACAACAACAACCGCCAGGCGTGGCTGGCGTGCAACCCGGTGGCCGCCGGCTGCCGGGTGGTGTACGAGACGCAGAACCCGTCGAGCCCGACGCTCGGCAGCGGCACGCTGGTCAGCTGGGGCCCTGGTGAGAGTGCGCCCGTCAAGGTGGTCAAGTCGGCGACCCTCGGCTCCCGGTGGGCGGCGACCTACTCGCCGGACGGAAGGCTGTGGGTGGCCTGGTACGACCGGGGAGCGACGGGCGGGACCAAGGCGGGCATCTACTACACGCTCGGCGATGCCCGGGGCGCGGGCGGGACCGTGCTGAGCGCCGGACAGCCGGCCGCGCAGCTCAAGGACGGGCCGTACGACATCGAGCTCCTGCCGGTCGGCGGTGACCTGCTCATCGGCACGGTGGCCGATACCGGTCAGGGCCTGGCGGTGTGGGTCAACCACGTCGCCCCGCCGCAGACCGCCGTCATCGCCCCGGGCCCGCCAGACGTAACCCTGCAGCCGGCCAAGCACGGCAAGGGGTTCTACATCCGCGTGCAGTACGTGGTGCGCCTGCAGTGCTCCAACCCATGCAAGGCGAGGGCCGAGATCCGCACGCGGCTGGGCGGCCGCATCTACAAGCGCGGCGATGCCAAGGGGCTGCCCGGCGACGGGCCGGTCGTGCTGGGGACCGTGCGCGGGCTGAAGCTCAAGGTTGGGCCGAAGGTGCACTTCAACATCGCCGTCTCCCGGCGCGCGCTGCTGCGCACGCCGTTCCACACGCAGGGCGGGTTCCGCGTCGGCCAGACGCGGCTGCGCGTGTGGCTGCAGACGGCGCACGGCGAGGTGCTGACGGTGCGCGACGGGCGCATCCGGGTGTCGATCGCGCGCATCAAGTCGGGCGCGCTGCCGGGGCTCCGCGGGATCCTCTGAGGGCGTGGCTCCCGGCCGCCCCGCCGGGCTTAGGCTTGCGGCGGGGCGGCTCGGAGCTGGTGCTCCATCCGGTCTTCAAAACCGGCAGGGCGTCGTAGCCCGGCGCTTGGTAGGTTCGATTCCTGCGCCGCCTCGTCTGGCCCCCGTCTCTACTCAGGAACAGCTTGGTTACGCGGGTCAGGTGTGTCAGAGAGGGCGGAAAAGCGCATGCGGTGCTGTCCCCGGTTTGTCCTCATAATCGGCGCGCGTCTGCGCCACGGCCGGGTCGGCGCGCCGCCCACGCGTCCGGCCATCCGGGCACGTCGCGACGCAGAGACCGGGCTCTCAGCGCGCCGGGCTACCCCGGTGGTCCAGTCGTGCCCCTAGCCTGGCGGACTCGGCATACGGATCGGAGGACGTTTCACCCGATCCGGGCGATGTCTCGGTTCTGCCGTGAGGCTTGAATCGTGCGATCCCGGGCCTCGCGAAGAATCCACAGCAAAGGCCGAGGAACGGCGAGCGGCCAGCGAAAACGAGGCGCGCGCTCTGTTCCACCAGATCCTTGAACGACTCGACACGCTTGAGAACAAGCCACATGAGCCGCGTGGCGAGGAGTCGCGGCCATAACCACTCGGCGGACGCTCACCACACGAACACGTAGGGGGCAGGTGGACCAACCGTCGCGGCGGGATGCTCGGCTGGGGATTCACTCGGGAGCAGTCACCCGTTGAGCAAGGTCTTTCTTTTCGCCCTGACCGCGGCGCTCAATCCGACGCTGCTCGCGGCGACGACGGTGATGCTGCTCCTGCCGAGACCGAAGCGCTTGCTGCTCGGCTACCTGCTCGGCGCCTACACGACGAGCATCACCGTCGGCCTCGCGATCCTCTATTGGCTGCACGGGTCGGGCACGGTCAGCACGACACAGCACACGCTCAGCCCGATTGTCGACATCACGCTCGGCCTGCTCGCGCTCTTGGTCGCGTTTGTGGTCGGGAAAGGAGCGTTCGCTGACCGGCGTACGCGCAGGAGCGCCGACAAACCGAAGACGACGCCGCGTTGGCAGCGGACGATGAGTAAGGGCCAGGCACGAGACACGTTCGTTGTCGGTGTTCTCCTCAGCTTCCCCGGCGCGTCCTACCTGGCCGCGCTCGACCAGATCCACAAGCAGGACCTCAGCTCGGCGGGGATCTTCCTGACCGTGCTCGCCGTCAACGTCATCATGCTCATGCTGCTCGAACTGCCCCTCATCGGCTATGCGCTTGCGCCGGAATGGACGCCTGCCGCCGTCGAGCGGCTCAAGGACTGGCTCAATCGCCACGGCCGCCGGGCCGGCGCAATCGGAGCCGCCGTCATTGGCGTCGCCCTGGTCGTCCGCGGCGCGATCGGGCTCTTGGCCTAACGCACGCTCTCCCGACGAACCTTCGTCCCGTCCCCGCCCGTCAGGTCGCCGCCGTTGGCACAGCGCCGCTACGTAGCCGTGTTGCGACAACTCCAGCACGTTCAGGCCGCGTCTGTGGCCTGCTCGCGGTAGAACCGGAGCAGGCGGCGGTACCGCTCGCCGGTCGGCTTAGAGCGCCCGGTCTTGTAGTCGCGGGCCTGGCGCTCGGACACTCCGGCGGCCGCGGCTATCTCAGTCGTCGGCACGTCCGCGAGCCACTCTCGAATATCGGGCCACGGCGCGGGCCTCAGATCCCGAGTGGCGAGCGGGGCTAGGCGAGCCGAAGCTCAAATGATAGTTTGATCGTATGAGTGAGCGAGTGGCGAAGGACGCCCTGTTCGATGCCTTTGCGTCGGTGGCGCAGGCGCTGGGCAGTGGCCGGCGGGCAGAGATCGTGGATGTGTTGGCGCAGGGCGAGCGCTCGGTGGACGAGGTCGCCACCGAGATCGGGCAGAGCCTTGCCAACACGTCGCACCACCTGCGGCTGCTGGCCAGGTCGGGCCTCGTCCGCTCGCGCCGCGACGGGGCGCGAGTCGTCTACCGCTTGGCGAGCGACCGGGTGGCGGATCTGTGGGCGGCGGTGCGCGACGTCGCGGCCCAGCATGTGGCCGAGGTGGGCGTGCTTGCCGGCGAGTACCTGGGCGATCGTCAGGGCATCGAGCAGGTGTCGGCAGAGGAGCTGGCGGAGCGGCTCGCGCGCGGTGAGGTGGTCGTGCTCGACGTGCGGCCGCGGGCCGAGTACGAGGCGGGGCACATCGCCGGCGCAGTCTCCGCGCCGGCCGAGACGCTCGTGGCACGACCGCCCAAGTTGCCGCGGCGAGGTGAGGTCGTCGCGTACTGCCGCGGTCCGTACTGCGTGTACGCCGACGACGCCGTGCGGCTGCTGCGGGCACGCGGTGTTCGCGCCCGCCGGCTCGACGTCGGCTTCCCGGAATGGCGTCGCGCCGGACTTCCCGTCGAGATGCCCGTCAAAGGGGCTGCCTGATGCTGCTGCGTCCGTTCCTGAACGACGCCACGTCGTGTGCGAGCTACCTCTTCGGGTGCACGACACATGGGACGCTGGCGGTCGTCGATCCGCACGTCGACCTGGTCGATCGCTACCTGGCCGCCGCCGAGGCGGTCGGCCAGCCGATCGTGGCCGTGTTCGAGACACACGTGCAGGCCGACCACGTCTCCGGCCTGCCCGAGCTGGTCGAGCGCACCGGCGCGACCGCGTACCTTCCGGCCGGCGCCGGCGTCGAGTTCGAGCACACGCCGCTCGACGACGGCGACCGTGGTCGAGCTCGGCAACACGCGCGTGACGGCGATCGCGACGCCCGGCCACGCGCCCGCCCACCACGCCTACGCCGTGGCCGATCTGCGCCGCGGGACCGACGAGCCGTGGCTCGTGTTCAGCGGCGACTCGCTGCTGATCGGCGACGTCGGCCGGCCCGACCTGCACGTCGCCGGCGACGCCCGCGGGCAGGCGCGAATCCTGCACGCGTCGCTTCGGCGGCTGCTCGAGCTGCCCGACCACGTCGTCGTCTTTCCCAGCCACTACGCCGGCTCGGTCTGCGGGCGGGGCCTGTCCGGCAACCCGATCTCCTCGATCGGCTTCGAGCGCGCGCACAACGAGATGCTCGCCTTCGCCGACGCCGACGCCTTCGCCGAGGCACTGGTCAAGGACACTGCCGCGCCGCCGCCCGAGCAGGAGCGGATCGTCGCCGCCAACCGTCGCGGCAGGTCAATCGCGGCCGCGTGACCGCGCCGTCCGGCTCGGCCTGCGCGCGAACGCCGGCCAGTTCTCGCTGCTGGTCGCGCTGAACGCGCTCGTCGGCGGCATGGTCGGCCTCGAGCGAAGCGTGCTGCCGCTGGTCGGCAAGCACGACTTCGGGCTGCGCTCGAACACGGCCATCCTCGCCTTCGTGCTCGCCTTCGGCGCCGCCAAGGCGGTCACCAACCTCGCCGCCGGCGACCTGGCCGAGCGCGTCGGCCGCAAACGGCTGCTCGTGATCGGCTGGCTGGTCGCACTGCCGGTGCCGCTGCTGATCGGGCTGGCGCCTAGCTGGGGCTTCATCGTCGCCGCCAACCTCCTGCTCGGCGTCAACCAGGGCCTGGCCTGGTCGATGACCGTGGTGATGAAGATCGACCTGGCCGGCCCGGCCCGGCGCGGCCTTGCGCTCGGCCTGAACGAGGCGGCCGGCTACCTCGGCGTCGCCGCCACCGCCTTCATCACCGGCGCGCTCGCCGCCAGCTACGCGCCGCGCACCGTCGTCTGGGTCGGCGCCGCCCTGATCGCCGCCGCCGGCCTCGTCATCTCGCTCGTCTGGGTGCGCGACACCGGCGCCCACGTCGCCCTCGAGCAGCGCGACCACGACCGAGCGTCGCCTCACACACGCTGCGAACGCGCGTTCGCGCACGCCACCTGGCGACCCGGTGCTGCGGGCGTGCAGCCAGGCCGGGCTGGTGAACAACCTCAACGACGCGCTCGCCTGGGGCCTGGCGCCGCTCTTCCTGGCAGCGCACGGCGCGAGCGTACGCCAGATCGCGATCGTCGCCGCCGCCTACCCGGTGGTGTGGGGAGCCGGCCAGCTCCTCACCGGCTGGCTCAGCGACCACACGGGCCGCAAACCGCTGATCACGATCGGCATGCTCGTGCAGGCCGGCGCGCTCGGACTGCTCGTCGCCGGCGGCGGCGCCTTCACGCCCTCCCTCGTCGCGGCCGTGCTGCTCGGCGTCGGCACCGCGATGGTCTACCCGACCCTGATCGCCGCCGTCTCCGACGCCACCCAGCCGCGCGACCGCGCCCGCGTCGTCGGCGTCTACCGCTTCTGGCGCGACTTCGGCTTCGTGCTCGGCGCGCTGATCGCCGGCGTCGGCGCCGACGCCACCAGCCCCGCCGCCGCGATCACCATCGTCGCCGCGCTCACCGCCGTCAGCGGCCTCGCCGTCGCACTCAGCAACTGGCAGCAACGCCCGGTCGTTCCGGCCCTCAGAACCGCGCCCGGAGCATGAGCTGCTGCACACCAACCGGCTACGGCGCCATCTTCGGCGCCAAGACCGTGGAACGAGACGCCCGCCGCTACCGGCGCAAAGGCCTGACCGGCTCCGCCCGCTGGCTCCTCCATACGCTCATTGATGATGGGGTCGACGGGGTCTCGGTCCTCGAGGTCGGTGGTGGCATCGGCGGCCTGCAGCTCGAACTGCTCAAGGCCGGCGCGGCCAGCACCGCCAACGTCGAGATTGTCGACAGCTACGAGGCCACCGCCCGCGCGCTGATCACCGAGGGCGGCATGGCGGGGCGCGTCGAGCGCCGCGTCGCCGACTTCGCGCAGTGCCCGGAGGCTGTGCCCGCGGCGGACATCGTGATCATGCACCGCGTCATTTGCTGCTACCCGGACCCTCAGGCCCTGATCACGGCGGCCTGCGCCCGCGCCGGTGACCGCATCGCCATCACCATCCCCCGCGAAACGTGGTGGGTGAAGCTCGGCTTCCGGGGCATGAACACCTGCTTGCGATTGCGCCGAATCGCCTTCCGCGGCTACGTCCACCCGCCCGCACAGATGATCAGGCTCGCCGACTCCTGCGGTTTCCACTCGGCCCACCACCAGCGTGGCGCGCTCTGGGAAAGCGTTGTGCTCCAGCGCGGAACGTGATCGTCGCTGAACGGCTTTGGCGCGGCCGGGGAGGCGGGCGGCACCGCCGCCCCGCCTCCCCGGTGGGAGGGGTCGTTACGCGAGCCTCACGTGACGACGATCCCCGTAGGGGCGGCTCCCGCCGACGTCGACGTCGGCGACGACGCCAGCTCGGACAGGCTGCCGCCGTTCACGGAGAACCCGCTGACCGTGTTCGCCTTCGGGTCGACCACCCACAGCGTCGACCCGTCGGGCGACAGCCGCGCGTCCTCGGGCGTTGCCGCCGGTGCGGCAAGGGGCGTGCTCCCCAGGAGCACCAGCGAGCCGTCGCCGGCGATCGAGTACCGCGAGATCGTCTGGACGGCCGTGTTGACGGTGAACAGGAACTGGCCGTCGTGGCTGATCTCGACCCAGCACGGGGCGGTCTGGTTGTCGGGGAACGGCGAGGTCCCGATCGAAGTGAGGGTGCCGTCGGCCGCGTCGGCGAAGGCCGAGACGCTCCCGTTGTTCTTGCCGCCGTGCGCGTTGGACACGAACAGCTGCGTCGGGTCGGTGGGCCGGAACTCGCTCCCGAACGGACCCAGGCCCTGAGCGGCGAACGGCGAGCCCGGAGCGGCGCTGAGGCGTCCGTCGTGACCCACGGTGAAGCTGTCGATGAGCGACGTTCCGATCCGCGTGCCGACGAGCTTCGTGCCGGTGCCGTTGAAGAGCACGTCGCCCGGCTGGGAGCCGTCAAGCAACGACACCGTCGAGCCGGCGAGGGCGCGCAGGTGCCCACCCGAGAAGCGGAAGCCGGTGTAGTCACTGCCACCCAGTCCGGCATTCGCGACGTAGACCAGGTCGCCGTGGACGGCGATGCTCACCGGGTCGATGCCGTTCGAGGAGACCGTCCCGCCATGAACCGCGCGAAGGCTCCCGTCGTGCTTGATCTTGAGCACCGAGACCTCGTTGCTGCCCGCGTCGACGGCCAGTAGGAACCGCCCGTCGCTGCTCTGCTGCAGCGCGCCTTGCGAGGCGATGCCGCTGCCGGTCCCGGCCCCACCGGCCGCGAAGGGCGAGCCCGGGATCGGCGACAGGCTCCCGTCGGCGTGGCGGTCGAATCCGGCGACCGTGTTCGTGCCGGTGGTGTTCTCGTTCACGTACAGGTGCCCGACGACCCGCGAGGTGTTCTCTGCGGACGCGGCTGCCGTGCCTCCTACCGCCAGCAGGCACGCGGCGCCTGCAAGAGCGGCGAAGACGGCGCGTCGAAGGAACCTGCCGTTCGCTGCCGGCGGTCTCCGGGCGTGCGGGCGGTCGAGCACGGGCGTCATGGCGTGCGTCATCAGTCCCTCCTCAGGGATTGGTGGCCACCTCCGCGAAGCTCCTCCCGTCACGGCCCCGCGGGGGCGATGTCGCCGACGACGCTACCGACGCCCTGCGGCCCCAATCTGAACAGTCTCGGAACGCGCGGCCGCCAGAGGTCCCGAAAAGTCGTGCGCTAGGATGGATCGATACGAGCGAGTGCCGGTTGGACGCGTCCGCGCCCCGTCTGCGTCGTTCCCCACGAAGGGACCCGGATGCACAGGACCACCGGCGTTGTCGTACCGATCGATGACGCAAGCCGACCCGAGGTCGTCGGCCCAGCCGTGAGTGGCAACGATCTCACCATCGACCACTCGGACACGCTCGGCAACGAGGACGACGTCTCCGTGGTCGAGAACGGCCGCGAGGACGCAGCCGGCGCGACATTGCTCGCGGCCTAGCGGGATGGACCGGCCAGCGGACTTCAGCACGCGCATCGCCCGGAACGAGCTGCGGATCGACAAGCTCGAAGAGGAGATCGCCCACAGCGATGCCCACGGCGCGTCGTCGGCCCTGCTGCGCCGTGTCGAACTGCGGCTGGTCACCGAGAACGAGCTTCTCCGCGCGTGGAACGATCGCCCCCGGCGCGATCAGATGGAGGGTGGGCCCACCGCTCCTCCGCCGCCTGCGCGCTGACGCGCCTCCGAGCGCATCACGTGACCCGGAGACGCGGGCGCGACGAGCTCAGACCTTGGACGAGCTGCGGCGGGCCATGCGGTCCCGCCACCACGCCTTCAACTGCTCGAGTCGTGCAGCCACGGTGGGCCTCCTATTTAGACTTTCGATCATAGGGGGCATCTCGGTTGCACTCGTCGAGGCTCGCGCGGGCGTCGTCTTCGGCGCCCGCGGCCTCGTCTCGCCGGCCGGAGGCGGACTTCGCCTCGGCCTCCCGCTCGGCCCACTCGTCCTCGGCCCGCCCGACCCGCGCCTCGGCCTCGTCGAGCGCGGCGGGAGCAGGGGTCTCGCCCTCCTCGAGCCAGTCGCGACCCGACGCGGCCGCCGTGAGCTCGTCCTCCGCCTCTCCCAACCGCTCCTGAGCTCCAGCCGACTCGCGGCGCGCCTCATCGTGCGCGTCGTGCGCGCGATCGAGGTTCCGTCTGGCGTCGGAGACGCGGCGTCTCTGGTCGTCGATGTCGGCCACCCGCCCCGGCAGCCGTCGGGCCGCCGTTCGTGAGCGCCGAGGCAGCATAGCCCCGGCCAGGAGCGAGTCAGCGGGGGCGGCTCGCCTGCCCCGGCCGACCGCGGCGGGTCGGGGTCTGGCGCCGTCCGCTCCCGCCCCGGCGTCCGCGCCGGGTAGAGGTCCCGACAGCGCCGTTCCCGCCCCGGATGCCGGCGGTCTCGAGCTCCTGGTGACGGTCGACGCGCGTCGCGATGCGCGCAGCGTCGTCGTGCTGGTCGGACTCCACCAGCGTGATGCCGGTCCCCGAGCGCCCCGCGCGCCCCGTGCGTCCGAGGCGGTGCGTGTAGCTGACGGCGTCCTCCGGGAGGTCGAAGTTGATCACGTGCGTGATGTCGTCGACGTCCAGGCCACGGGCGGCGACGTCGGTGGCCACCAGCGTGTCGGCGCGGCCGCGCTCGAAGTGCTCGAGCGAGCGAGCGCGCTGGCCCTGGGTCATGTCGCCGTGGAGGGCGGCGGCGCGCACGCCGTGCTGGTCGAGACGCCGGGCGAGGCGAGCGGCGCCGCGCTTGGTGCGCACGAAGACGAGGGCGAGATCGCGCTCCACGTTCAGGAGCTCGACGAGGCGCTCGAGCTTGTCGGCGCGATCGACGGCGACGAAGCGGTGGGCCACGTCGCCGATCCGCTCGACGGGCACCTCGGCCTCGACGCGCAGCGGGTCGCGCGTCGCCGACTCGGCGTGGCGGGCGACCACACCGTCGAGCGTGGCCGAGAAGTACATCGTCTGGCGATCGCGGGGAATGCGGGCCAGGATGCGGTCGACCGCCGGCTTGAAGCCGAGGTCGAGCATCCGGTCGGCCTCGTCGAGGACGAGGATGCGCACGCCGTCGAGACGGATGAGCCGGCGGGCGAGCAGGTCCTCGAGCCGGCCCGGCGTGGCGACGACCGCGTGCGCCGAGCGCGCGCGCTTGGCCTGGGGGTCGATGCCGACTCCGCCGTAGACCTCGGCGACGCGCAGGCCGCGGACCCGGGCCAGGGGCGTCGAGCACGTCCGTCACCTGCTGCGCGAGCTCGCGCGTCGGGACGAGCACGAGCGCGGCCGGCGTCGAGCCCCGCGGGTCGAGCCGCTCCACCATCGGGATGGCGAAGGCGAGCGTCTTACCCGAGCCGGTGGGCGACTTGGCCAGCACGTCGCGGCCGGCGATGGCGTCGGCGAGGACGAGCGACTGAATGCGAAAGGGCGCGCGTACCCCGGTGGCCCGCAGCGCCTCCTCCACGCGGGGCGAAACCCCCGCGTCGCGGAACGATCCTTCCATGGAGACTCCTTTGCAGGCCACATGACCTGCCTCGTTCTGGGTGTGAGGTGTCACGCACACCCGAAACCCGCGTTGCGAGCCGAACGAGCTGAAGCCTCAGCGGGCGGCGATCACCCGCACATGAACCGTAGCAGCCGGGGGTGTGGTCAGCCGGCCGGCGCGTCGTCCGTGATGCGGCGCAGCTCGCGGGCGTTGATCTCCACCGCGCGCTGCGTCCCGTCGAGGAGGACCTCGACCATCAGACGCTTACGCTTGCCGTCCACGCCGAGAACCCGGCCGTGCTGGCCCTTGAACGGGACGCGAGTGGCCGCCACACGATCACCGGCGGAGAACTGGGCAGCCACGGTCGCACCGTACCAGCTTCCTCCGGCGCGACCGGGTTCGCGCCCCCTCAGCGGGCGAGCGCCGCCGGCTCCTCGATCAGCTCGACGAGCGTGGTGCAGGAACGCCGCCGCCGCGCGCGCCGTCGACGACGCGGTGATCGCACGACAGCGTCAGCGTCAGCGTCGGCTGCACGGCCGGCACGCCGCCGAGCGGCACGACCCGATCGGCGATGCGCCCGACGGCGAGGATCGCCGCCTGCGGCGGGTTGATGATCGCCGTGAACGCGTCGACGCCGTACATGCCGAGGTTGCTGATCGTGAACGTCCCGCCCTGCACGTCGCCGGGCGTCGAGGCGCCCCTCGCGCGCACGCGCCGACGAGCTCCTCGCGGCGCGCGGCGATGCTCGGCGAGGTCGAGCGAGTCGGCGTCGTGGATCACCGGCACGACCAGCCCGTCGTCGAGCGCGACGGCGAGCCCGATGCCGATCGTCGGCGCTGCGCGACGAGCCCGTCGTCGCGACCACGAGCGGTTCGAGCGACCGGGTGCGCGCGCAGCGCGTCCGCGCACCGAGCGCACGAGCAGGTCGGTGACCGTGATGTGCACGCCCGTGCGCTCGCGCGCGCGCGCGCTGCCAGCCGAGCAGCCGGCTCGCGTCGACCGTCGCGCTGGAGCGAGAAGTGCGGCGCCGTCGTCCAGCTCGCGAGCGTCCGCTCGGCCATCGTGCGCCACGCGCTGCTGACGGCCGCGCTCGCGGCTCCGCGACGGCGGGCGCGGGCGCTCGGCGGCGCTGCGGCCGGCGCCGCTGCGCGACGGCGGCACGTCGCTCGCCTGCACCGGACGGCCGAGGCGCGGCGCGAGCGCGGCGAGATCGACGCCCGACTCGCGCGCCATGCGCCGCGCGAGCGGCGATGCCGCGGGCCGCGCGGCGGGCCGGGGCCGCGGCTCGGCCGGCGCGCGGCGCGGCCTCCCCCGGCGGCGAGGATCAGCGCGATCACGCGTCCCGACCGGAACGTCGTCGCCCGCGTGCGCGGTGACGCCGACGAGCGTGCCGTCCGGCCGGGCGCCTCGAGCTCGACCGTGACCTTGTCGGTCTCGATCTCGATCAGCGGCTCGCCCTTGCGCGACCGCGTCGCCCTCCGCGTGCGAGCCAGCGCACGACGCGCCCGGTGTCCTGGGCGACGCCGAGCGCCGGCATGATCACGTCGGTCGGCCACGTCAGGCCGGGACGCACCGCGTGGTCGCCGCGCGGCAGCGAGCGCCGCGCCGTCGGCACGGCGGTTGAGGTGCGACTGCGTCTCGCGCGTCGCCGGGCAGCGGGCCGCCGACCGTGTAGTAGCGCGCCGCCGGCGACGAGCAGCTCCTCGGCCGGGAAGCGCGTGATGACCTCGCAGCCCGTCGCTGGTGACGACGAGCTGCTCCTCGATGCGCGCCGCCGACCAGCCGTCGGAGGCGGGCCAGAACGTCTCGAGCGCGAAGACCATGCCCTCCTCGATCACCTCGGGGTGCTCGAGCGAGACGAGCCGGCTGAAGATCGGCTTCTCCCAGATCGAGAGGCCCGACGCCGTGCCCGTACTGCAGCGCGAAGGCGGCCTCCTCGTTCGGGAAGCCGAACTCCTCGGCCTTCGGCCAGACCTCGACACGACCTCGGCCGTCGTCGCGCCGGGCCGGATGAGCGCGATGGCGGCGTCGAGGTAGTCGCGGCAGCGCTTGTAGGCGTCGACCTGCGCGCGCGACGCGCTGCCGACCGCGAACGTGCGGTAGTAGCAGGTGCGGTAGCCGATGTAGGCGTGCAGGATGTCGAAGTAGGCCGGATCGCCCGGGCGCAGGATCCGGTCGGCGAAGACGTGCGGGTGCGGGCTGCAGCGCTCGCCCGAGATCGCGTTGACGCCCTCGACGTGCTCCGAGCCGAGGTCGTAGAGCACCTTGGAGACGAGGCCGACGCACTCGTTCTCGCGCATGCCCGGCTTCATCGCGCGGTAGAGCTCGTCGTAGGCGGCGTCGACCATCATGCAGGCGGTGTTGAGCAGCGTGATCTCGTCCTCGGTCTTGATCACGCGCGCCTGCTGCATCAGCTGCTGGCCGTCGAGCACCGTGATGCCCTCGGCCTGCAGGGCGAGCAGGACCGGGCAGCTCGATGACGTCGACGCCGATCGGCTCGCCCATGCAGCCCGCGCTGCTCGAGCTCGACGCGGATCTTGCGCGCCACGTCCTCGGCCTGCCCGACCTCGGGCCCGAGCGCGCCGCGCAGCGTCGAGATGCCGGGCCGCGAGCGCTCGCCGAGCCACGGGCAGTAGAGCTGGTGGTGGCGGGCGGCCGAGCCGAAGTCCCACAGGATCGGCTCGTCGTCCTGCGGCAGCAGCGTGAAGCGCGCGAGCTTGTCGATCGCCCACGTGCCGATGTGCGTCGCCGTGATGTAGCGGATGTTGTTCATGTCGAAGCACAGCAGCGCGCCGAGCTCCGACTCGGCGAGCAGCCGCTTCGCCCGCGCGAGCCGCTCGCGTGCGCAGGCGCTCGAAGTCGACGCGCTGCTCCCAGTCGACGGCCATCAGGCCGAACGTCTTGAGTGCCATGTCCTTCTCCCCTTACGCAGGTGACGGCACAGCGTCGCGCGCGGCGGCGGCGACGCCGTCTGCGCGGTCGGCACGGTCAGATCTTCGAGCGGCGGTGAGAACGGCACCGGCACGTCCATCGCGCCGAGCCGGGTGACCGGAGCGTCGAGGTAGTGGAACGCGCCCTCGGCGATCACCGCCGCGAGCTCGGCCGACGACGCCGTAGCTCTGGTGGCCCTCGTCGACGACGATGCGCCCGGCCGGTCTTGCGCGCCGACGCGATCAGCGTCTCGCGGTCGAGCGGGATCGTCGTGCGCGGGTCGATGACCTCGGCGCTGATGCCCTCGCCCGCGAGCAGCTCCGCGGCCTCGAGCGCGACGTAGACCATGCTGCTCGTCGCCACGATCGTGACGTCGGTGCCCGGCGCGCTTGACGTCGGCGACGCCGAGCGGGATCACGTACTCCTCCTCGGGCACCGGCCCGCGCACGTGCGTAGGCGAGCTTGTCCTCGAAGAAGACGACCGGGTTGTCGTCGCGGATCGCCGCCTTGAGCAGGCCCTTCGCGTCGTACGGGCGTCGCGGGCAGCGCGACCTTGAGGCCGGGGATGTGGCTGACCCAGGCGTGCAGGCTCTGGCTGTGCTGGGCGGCCGAGCGCCGCGTCGCGCCGAGCGTCGTGCGCAGCACCAGCGGCACGCGCAGCGTGCCGCCCGACATGTAGTGCACCTTGGCCGCCTGGTTGGCGAGCTGGTCCATGACCAGCGTGAGGAAGTCGCCGAACATGATGTCGACGACGGGCCGCATGCCGGTCATGGCGGCGCCGACGCCGATCCCCGTGATGCCGGCCTCCGAGATCGGCGAGTCGATGACGCGCTGCGGTGCCGAACTCCTCGACGAGCCCGAGCAGCACCTTGAACGGCGTGCCCGCCTCGGCGACGTCCTCGCCGATGACGAAGACCGTCGGGTCGCGGCGCAGCTCCTCGCGCAGCGCCTCGTTGATGGCCTGCGCCGAAGGTCAGCTCGCGGACGCCGGCGCCTGCGACCGGCGCAGCCGCGGCGCTAGGCGTAGACATGCTGTCCGACCTCCGTCGTCATCGGGGTACGGCGCGGCGAGCGCGAACGCCACGCCGGCCTCGACCGCCGCCGCGGACGCGCGCCTCGATCTCCGCGAGGTCGGCCGCGCTCGCGAGGCCCTGCTCGCGCAGCCACGCGCCGTGCCGCGCGATCGGATCGCGCTCGTCGCGCCAGGCCGCCTCCTCCTCGCGCGAGCGGTAGTAGGCCCGGTCGACGTCGCCGACGTGGTGGCCGTGCAGTAGCGGTAGGTCTCGCAGACGAGGAAGCGCGGGCCCGTCGCCCGCGCCGGGCGCGCTCGACGGCGCTGGGCCGCGGCCGCGTGCACCGCGCGCACGTCCTGGCCGTCGACCTCGCTCGGCGGGAAGCCCGAAGGCCTCGGCGCGCGCCGTCAGGCTGCCCGCGGTCGTCTCGCGGTAGTGCGTGTACTCGCTGTAGAGGTTGTTCTCGCAGACGTAGACGACGGGCAGCTTCCACAGCGAGGCCATGTTCATGACCTCGTAGAGCAGCCCCTGGCCGAGCGCGCCCTCGCCGAAGAAGCAGACCGCGACCTGGCCGCTGCCGCGCATCTGCGCCGACAGCGCCGCGCCGGTGGCGATGCCCGCGCTGCCGCCGACGATCGCGTTCGCGCCGAGGTTGCCGCTCTGCTGGTCGGCGATGTGCATCGAGCCGCCCTTGCCGCGGCAGTACCCGGCCTCGCGCCCGAGCAGCTCGGCGAACATGCGGTCGATCGAGGCGCCCTTGGCGAGGCAGTGGCCGTGGCCGCGGTGCGTGCTCGTGATGTAGTCGTCGTGGCGCAGCGCGGCGCAGACGCCGACCGCGACCGCCTCCTCGCCGCTGTAGAGATGGGCGAGGCCGGCATCTTGGCCGTCGTGTAGAGCTCGTTGACGTGCTCCTCGAAGACCCGGATCGTCAGCATCCGCTCGTAGAGCTCGAGCCAGCGACGCGCCGGCGATGCGGGGTCGGCCGCCATCAGCGGCGCCGGCGCCGCCAGCGCCGGCGAGCTGCGCGAGGACGTCGAACACGACGGCGAAGTCGTGCTTGTCGAGGCCCATGCCGCGCGCGGCCGTGAGGAACTCGTTGGTCGACCGCGGTGGTCGGCAGCGGGCACGTCGAGCTCGCGCCCGAGATCGAGCGCGAGCACCATGTCCTTCTGCATCATGTTGCAGTCGAACCAGGCCTCGTCCGGCATCTCGAGCACGAACGGCCCGCGGTACTTGCACCATCGGCGAGGCGATCACGCTGTTGGTCAGCACCTGCGACCGCGTCCTCGCGCGAGATGCCGCCCTTCTCGGCCAGCAGCACGCCCTCGCTGAAGGCCAGCATCTGCACGGCGAGGCTGAGGTTGGTGGCGATCTTCATGAGCACCGCCTGGCCGTTGCCGCCGACGTGGGTGACCGTCGGGCCGATGTCGCGCAGGATCGGCAGCGACGCGCTCGAAGGTCGCCTCGTCGCCGCCGACGATCACCGAGAGCTTGCCCTCCTCGAGCGTGATCACGCTGCCCGAGACCGGGCGCGTCGAGCATCGACGGCGCCGCGCGCCGCGACGCGCTCGGCGAGCGCGCGGCTGGCCGCCGGGCTGACCGTGCTCATGTCGACGTAGACCTTGCCCGGGCCGAGAGCCCGGCGAGGATCCCGTCGGGGCCCTCGGTGACCGCCTCGAGCGCCTGCGTGTTCGTGACCATCGAGAAGACGACGTCGCTGCGCTCGGCGGCCTCGCGCGGCGTCTCGGCGAGGCGCATGCCGCGTCGACGATCAGCGGCGTCGGCCTTGCTGCGCGTGCGGTTGTAGCCGGTCACGCTCGTGGCCGGCCTCGAGCAGGCGGCGGGCGACGCCGCCGCCCATGACGCCGAGTCCCACGAAGCCGATGCGCGCCATCGTGCTACTCCTTCTCGTCGAGCGGCTGGACCGGCGGCGTGCTGAAGTCGGCGAGCCGGCTCGTCGTGACCGCGTCGTGGATCTCGCGCTCGACGCGCGTCAGGTGCGTCGCGCATGCGGTCCGCGCGCCTCCTCGGCGTCGGCCGGCCTCGATGGCCTCGAGGATCTGCGCGGTGCTGCTCGAGCGAGCGCGCCGCGCTGCCGGGGATCCCGTAGACCTGCTCGAGCGCCCGCTCCAGCAGATCGCGGATGGCGTGCATCGCGTGCAGCGCGACCCGGTTGCCGGTCGCCGCCGCCACGGCGACGTGGAAGCGCACGTCGGCGGGCGCGTAGGCGTCGCGGTCGTCGAGGCCCTGCGGCCATGTCCTCGATGGCGGCCGCCATGGTCGCGAGGTCGGCGTCGGAGCGCCGCAGCGGCGGCGAGCGCGGCGGCCTCGCCCTCGAGCATGCGGCGCAGCTCGTAGAGCTCGCGCAGGTTGGCCTCGTCGAGCGAGAGCAGCAGCGCGAGCGAGCGGTTGAGCGGGCTGCGGAGCTCGGCGACGACGAAGCGTCCCGTTGCCGATCGACTCGATCACGCCCCTGCGACTCGAGCATGCGCAGCCCCTCGCGCACGGACGAGCGCCCGACCTTGAACGACTCGGTCAGCTCGCGCTCGGTGGGCAGCGGGTCGCCGGGCCGCAGGCGCGTGCCGATCTCGCCGAGCAGCTGGTCGGCGATCAGCTCGTAGGTCTTCCGCTTCGCGATCGGTGCCCGCATCGAGGCGCGTCCTTGTCGCGACAAGCGGACGATGAGCGGGGCGACGAGCTTAGAACATGGATCTCGACCGCTGCAACCATGCGAAATCAGGTCCGCTTGACGCCGCATCGGCGCTCCGTATAGTCGCCGCCTTGTCTGACGATCAGACTGAGTGGGCTGCATCCGAAGGGGGATCACGGTGACCAGAACGCGCATCGGGCTCGCGATCGGCATCGCCGCGGCGCTCGCCGGGCGTCGGCTGAGCGCGGGCCAGGCCCGCTCGCGCCGCGACGACGGCGACGAAGCCGCTCGTGATCGGCATCTCGCTCTCGCTGTCGGGCGACTTCTCCGACCCGGGCAAGGCGGCGATGCGCGGCTACCAGCTCTGGGCCGCGCAGGCCAACGCGCACGGCGGCGTGCTCGGGCGGCAAGGTCGCAGCTCAAGATCGTCGACGACACGAGCAGCCCGAACCAGGTCGTCACGAACTACCAGAACCTGATCTCGCGCGACAAGGTCGACCTCGTCTTCGGGCCGTTCTCGACGCTGCTGACGGCGCCGGCGGCGCGCGTCGCCTACCGCTACCACTACGCGTTCGTCGAGCCGGCCGGCGGCGGCCCGGCGGTGTTCGCCGAGCACCTCGGCAACGTGTTCTTCGTGCAGCCGGCGCCGGTGCTCAACAGCGGCGACGCCTTCGTCAAGTACATCCTCTCGCTGCCGAAGTCGAAGCGCCCGAAGACCGCGGCCTACCCGTCGCTCGACGACCCGTTCTCGTCGCCGATCGCCGACCGCATGCGCAGCCAGTTCGAGAAGGCCGGGCATCAAGACCGTCTTCAAGACGATCTACCCGCCGGAGACGACCGACCTCACGCCGATCGTCGAGCAAGGTCGCCTCCGCCAAGCCCGACATGGTGGTCGGCGGGACGCAGTCGGACGACGCCTACGCCCAGGTCAAGGCGATGATCCAGCTCAAGTTCAGCCCGCAAGTTCCTGTTCCTGTCGAACGGGGCGAACTCGCCGGTCGAGTTCCCGAGCAAGGTCGGGGCCAGGCAACGTCAACGGCATCTTCTCGAGCGGCGACTGGTTCCCCGACTCGAAGTCGGCCGGCAACCCGGCGTTCGTGGCCGCCTACCTGAAGAAGTACGGCGGCGACCGAGCTGACGATCGACTCCGGCTCGGCCGAGGCCTACGCCGTCGGCCAGCTGATCCAGGACGTGGCCGCCAAGACGCACTCGGTCGACAACGCGCACGATCATCAAGACCCTGCACCACGGGCGTGTGGCCGACGATCGAGGGCAACCTGAGCTGGGACGCCAACGGCAGCCCGAAGGGCAACGACAGCCTCGTCGAGTGGATCGGCGGCAAGCTGCTGCCGGTGTATCCGGCGAACGTCGCGCGGCACGCGCCGACGATCCCGAAGCCGGCCTGGACAGGGCTAGGTCCGGGGCCCGCGCCGCTCGGGCCCGTGCACCTCTTCGTCCAGGCCGTGCATCCTCGGGCTCCTGACCGGCGGCGTCTACGCCCTGATGGCCAGCGGCCTGACGCTGGCGTTCGGCGTGATGCGCGTGGTCAACGTGGCCCAGGGCGCGCTGATCATCCTCGGCGCCTACGTCAGCCACAGCCTCTTCACGCGCTACGGGATCGACCCGTTCGTCGTCGATCCTGATCATGACGCCGGTCGATGTTCGCGCTCGGCGTCGGCGCTGCAGCTCGCCTTCCTGCGCCCGCTGCGGCAGCGACGAGCGCGAGGAGCTCTCGCTGCTCGTCACGTGGGCGGTCGCGCTCGGCATCGAGGGCCTGCTGAGCGTCGTCTACAAGACGACCTACCGGGCTCGACGATCACGAGCTACGCCAACGCCTCGTGGAGCGTCGACGGCTACATCGTCTCGAGGTGCGCGTGTACGGCGTTCGTGACTCGCTCGTCATCCTGACGCTGCTGTACCTGATCCTGGCGCGCAGCCGCTTCGGCCGGTCCGATGCGCGCGACGATCCAGAACCCGGTGCTCGGCCGAGCTCCTCGGGATCGACCCCGCAGCGGGTGCGCGGCGATCGGCTTCGGCTGAGCGTGGCGACGGCCACCGCCGCCGGCGCGGTCTACGGGATCGTCTTCTCGTTCAACCCGGGCAGCCACTACGACCTGATCTCGCGGCTCCTGACGATCATCGTGCTCGGCGGCCTCGGGAGCCTCGGCGGCGCGGTCGTCGCCGTCGCTCGTCGTGGGCGTGAGCGAGGCGGTGCTGTCGGCCGAGATCTCGCCGACCTGGGCCTCGCTGACCTTCTTCCTGCGTCCTGATCGCCGTGCTCATCGTGCGGCCGCAGGGGCTGTTCGGCCGCGTCGAGCGGGGCGCGCTGTGAGGCGGCCGACGTCCGCGCCGGCGTGGCGCGCGGGCGCTCGGCGTGTTCGGGCCGCTCGCGCTCGCTCCCGTTCGTGTTCGGCGAGCACTGGGTGCGTCAACATCGGGATCTTCGTCGTGATGTACGCCGCGCTCGCGACCGCCGTGGAACCTGATCGGCGGCTTCTCGGGCTACCTCTCGCTCGGGCACGTGGCGTTCTTCGGCGTCGGCGCCTACGCGAACGCGATCGCGTTCGAGCACCTCGGCCTCGTCTCCGGCTACGGGCCGTTCCTGCTCGTGCCCGCTGATCGGCGTCGGCGTGCGCGCTCGTCGCGATGCCCGATCGGCTGGCTCGCGCTGCGGACGCGGGCGGCGACGTTCGCCATCGTCACGCTCACGCTCGTCTTCGTCGGCCAGCAGCTCGCCTTCAACCTGCACTCGCCTGACGGGCGGCTCGCAGGGCATCGTCGATGCCGCTGCCGCCGTTCGCGCTCGCGCACTTCGAGCTGCCCGTTCTACCTCGCGATGCTCGGCCGTCTTCGCGCTCGCGATGCTCATCTGCTGGTGGGTGCGCGGCTCGAACCTCGGGCTGCTGCTGTTCGCCATCCGCGACGACGAGGACCGCGCGCGCGGCCTCGGCGTGCACACGACCGCGGTGAAGGTCGCCGCGCTTCGCCGCCAGCGCCGGCCTCGTCGGCATGGCCGGCGCCGTCTGGGCGTACTACATCGGCTTCATCTACCCGCAGTTCGCGTTCGATCCGCTGATCACGATCGGCATGGTGCTGATGGCCTACCTGGGCGGCAAGGGCACGCTCTGGGGACCGGCGCTCGGCGCCTTCATCCTCGTGCCCGCCCAGCAGTACCTCGCCTACCGGCTCGGGGCGAGCGAGCTCTACCTCGTCGGCTACTCGGCGGTCTTCCTGGTCGTGATGCTGCTCCTGCCGCGCGGGATCCTGCCGTCGCTCGGCGACTGGCGCACGCGCCGCTGCGGCCCGCGCCCGGATCGCGCCCGAGGCCGCGACGCGGTGGCGGCGCCGTGACGCGCGCTGCTCGCGGTCGAGGGCCTGACCAAGCGCTTCGGCGGCGTGGCCGCCGTCGACGACTGCAGCTTCGCCGTCGAGCAGGGGACGATCACCGCGCTGATCGGGCCGAACGGCTCGGGCAAGACGACGGCCTTCAACCTGATCACCGGCTACCTGCCGGCCGACGCCGGCGACGGTCACCTTCGCGGGCGTGCGCGTGCGCCGGCCGGACCCGACGCGCGCTCTGCGCGCGACCGGGCTCGCGCGCACCTTCCAGCGGGCGCGCGTGTTCCCCGAGCTGACGGTGCGCGAGAACCTCGCCGTCGCGCTCCAGCAGCCCTGGCGCTCGCTCCTGCGCACGATCGCTGAGCCGCGCCGACGCGCGAGCGCGCCGACGACGCTGCTCGAGGAGTTCGGCCTCACGCGCGCTGGCCGACGACCGGGCCGGATCGCTGTCGTTCGGCCAGCGCAAGCTGCTCGAGTTCGCGTCGCTGCTGATGGGCGAGCCGCGGCTCGTCCTGCTCGACGAGCCGGCCGCCGGCGTCAACCCGGTGATGGTCGAGACGATGGAGCGCCACATCCGCGACCTGCACGCGCGCGGGCTGACGTTCCTCGTCGTCGAGCACGACATGCACCTCGTCATGCGCCTGAGCGACACGGTGATCGTGCTCGACCACGGCGCGACGATCGCGCGCGGGACGCCGCTCGAGGTGCAGCGCGACCCGCGGGTCGCTCGACGCCTACCTGGGGGTCGCGTGACCGCGATCAGCATCCGCGGCGCTGGTCGCCGGCTACGGCCAGGGCGACATCCTGCGCGGCGTCGACCTCGAGGTCGAGAGCGGCACCATCACCTGCGTGATCGGCCCGAACGGCGCCGGCAAGTCGACCGTCCTGCAAGGCGATCAGCGGCCTCCTGCGCTGCCGCGCTCGGGACGCATCGCGCTCGGCGACACCGCCGGTCACGGGCCGGTCGCCGCGCGAGGTGCTGGCGCTCGGCGCCGTGCACGTGCCGCAGGAGCGCAGCCTGTTCCCGCTGATGACGGTCTGGGACAACGTGCTGATCGGCGGCCACAGTCATGCGCGACCAGCGGCTCGTGCGCCGCGCGCGCCGACGCGCTCGCCGAGCGCTTCCCGCTCATCCGCGAGCGCCGTCGCGACCGGGCCGGGTCGCTGTCGGGCGGCCAGCAGAAGCTGATCGAGATCGCCCGCGCGCTGCATGCTCGAGCCCACGCGTCATCCTCATGGACGAGCCGTCGATGGGCCTCGAGCCGCGAAGTCGCGGCAGATCGTGTTCGAGACGATCCGCGACGCTCAACGACGGCGGCCGGACGGTCCTGCTGGTCGAGCAGAACGCGCGCGCCGGGCTCGCGATCGCCGACGCGGGCGCGGTCATGGACGCCGGCGTCGTGCGGCTCGCCGAGCCGAGCCAGGCCCTGCTCGAGGATCCGCGGGTGGCCGAGCTGTACCTCGGCGCCGCGGTTGGCTAGCGTCTAGCCCGGCTCGGGCTCGTGCTCGGCCAGCCACGCCCTGGCCACGCGCTTCTGCGCCCGGGTGAGCCAGGCCTCGACGACGGTCTCGTGCAGCTCCTCCCGGTCGAGGCGGGCCAGGTCGCGGATGCGCACGAGCACCGCCGGGTAGCCGTCGAAGTGCGGCGTGGTGAAGAACACGCCCCGATCGTCCGAGCCAGGATCATGTCCTTCACCTCGACGTCGGCGACGCGGAACATCAGTACGTCGTCGAGCCGCTCGCCCGTGGCCGGATCGACGGCATCCGGGCGGCGGCTGCGGTGGCAGCAGTAGAGCTTGCCGTGCACGAGGTAGCGGGGCCGGCCGTCGGGCGTCAGCTCCTTCGTCGTCTGCGGCATGGCCATGGCCAGCGCGTCGAGGTCCGCCATCGTCGCCATGCGGCTTACAGTGCCACGCCATTCGCGAAACGGCCCCGCGGTTGCGCCGGCGATCCGCGCGACTGCGTCCTCGGGATGCGCCTGGCCAGCCGAGCGTGCGTGCTAGGCAGCTTCCTCGGGCCTTCCGGGTAACCGCCGCGTGAACCAGAGCGAAAGCGCCGCGAGGAACGCGACCGCGAGCATCGACGTCTTCAGCGCGTCGAGCTGGGCGTTGCCGTAGTCGGCCGTGACGGCGTCTGCCTCGGCCGGCGTCAGCCCGGCGTCGAGCAGCGCCTTGTGCGCCTGCTCGGTCGTGACGATGGGGATGCCCTTCTCGGTGGCGGCCGCGATCTGCGTCTTCACGTCGGACGGCAACGCCGGGTTCTGCTCGATCCGCGCGTTGAACCCGTTCAGCAGCCCGAGCAGGAGCACGGAGCCGATCAGCGCGGTGCCGAGGGACGCGCCGAGGTTCTGCGCAGTCCCCTGCAGTCCACCGGCCTCGTTCGTCTCCTCCGGTGGGACGGAGGACATGATCACGTTGCCGAGCTGCGACATGAGGAGCCCGGCGCCGATCCCGAAGAAGATGAGCGACACGGCGAAGGCCGTCCCGTTCAGGGTCACGTCGATCGTCCCGACGAGCACGAGCGCAGCGATCGCCATTGCCCCGAGGCCGACCTGGACGACGGCCCGCGGCCCGAACCGCACTGCCACCTTCGGCCCAGTGAGCGCAGCGGCCAGCATCGAGACCGACATCGGGAAGAGCCGCTTGCCCGTCTCGAACGCGTCGAAGCCGAGCACGACCTGGAGGTACACCGGCAGGACGAAGAACGTGCCCATCACGATCAGCTGCTGCGCGCACAGCGACGACAGCCCGCCGCGCAGCGTCTCGATCTTCAGCAGCGCGCGGTTGAGGAGCGTGCTCTGGCCGAGCCGTTCGCGGCGCTCCTCCCAGGTCGAGGAAGCAGCCGAGGACGACGAAGCCGCCGATGATCAGGAACGGCACCAGCGAGAAGCCGAGCGGCGTGATCTCGTGCCCGTCGATCGTCGGCGCGGCGATCGGCTTGATCCAGCCCCAGGTGCTGCTCTTCAGGATCCCGAACACGATCAGCCCGAGCGCGACGCGCCGAGAGCGCGGCGCCGCCGTAGTCCAGCTTCGGCGCCTGCTCCGGCTTGGGCGCGCGCTTCATGCGACGGTGGACGGCAAGCACCGCGATCACCACCACGACCTCGCCGACGAAGACGTACCGCCAGCTCCAGGTCGTCGTCACGTAGCCGCCGATCAGCGGGCCGGCGGCGATCGCCGCGCCCGCGGCGCCGCCGATCATCCCGTAGGCGAACGCGCGCTCCTTGCCCTCGTAGTTCGCGGCGGTCAGCGCGGCGATCGCCGGGATCACGAGCACCGCGCCGAGCCCCTCGATCCCCGACCAGCCGATCAGCAGCACCGTGAGGTTCGGGCTGAGCGACGTGATCAGCGAGCCGAGCCCGTACACCGCCAGGCCGAGGCCGAAGGCGCGGTCACGCCCGAGGATGTCGCCGAGCTTCGCGCCGACCAGCATGAACGCCGCCATCACGAGCGTGTACATCGTGATCGCGCTCTGCACGCCCGTGACCGTCGTGTTCAGGTCGGCCACGATCTGCGAGATCGAGACGTTCATCACGCTCGAGTCCAGCACCATGATGAACTGGGCCGACGCGAGGATGACGAGCGGGAGCCACTTGCGCATCACGCGACTCTATGGGCTGGCGGCCGCCCCTGGCGCGACGCGGGCACCCGCATGGATGAGCCCTGCCAACGTGCAGCAGGCCGCCGGTGGCGCGCGCCGCCGCTGATCTGGAACTCTCCGGACGTGGACATCCGTCCTGCCGTCCCGGCCGACAGCCGCGCCATGTACGAGCTGGTCCAGCGGGCCTACGGCCGCTACGTCGACCGCATCGGCCGCCGCCCGGCCCCGATGGACGACGACTACGACGCGCGAGTGCGCGACGACGAGGCCTATGTGGCCGAGGACGAGCAGGGCATCGCCGGGCTCATCGTGCTCGTCCCGCACGAGGATCACCTGCTGATCGACAACGTGGCCGTGGACCCCGAGCGGCAGGGCAGCGGCGTCGGCGGCGAGCTCCTGGCCTTCGCCGAGCGCGAGGCCCGGGAGCGCCGGCTCCCCGAGCTGCGCCTGTACACCCACGTGACGATGACCGAGAACCAGGCCCTGTACGGCCATCTCGGGTACCGGGAGACGGAACGCCGCGGCGAGCACGGCTTCGAGCGCGTGTTCTTCGCCAAGACCCTGCCGGCGACCACGACCATCCGCCCGGCCACCCGCGCGGACGCCGAGGCCGTGTGCGACATCTACAACCATGGCATCGCCGGCCGCGAGGCCACGTTCGAGACCGAACCGCGCAGGCCGGACGACGTCCTGCGCTGGTTCGACAGCGGGCTGCCCTTCCTGGTCGCGGCCGACGACGGCGAGGTCGTGGGCTGGGCGCGCGTCACGCCGTACTCGCCGCGGGCGGTCTACGCCGGTGTGGGGGAGCACGCCGTGTACGTGCATCCGGACGTCCATGGGCGGGGAATCGGGCGCGACCTGCTCGAGGCGCTGGCCGAGGTCGCGGAGCGCAGCGGCATGACCAAGCTGACGAGCCGCGTGCTGACCACGAACGCGGCCAGCCTCCGGGCGCATCGGGCCGCGGGGTTCCGCGAGGTCGGCGTCCAGCGCCGGCACGGCCGCCTCGACGGGCGCTGGCAGGACTGCGTCCTCGTCGAGCGCCTGCTCGGCCCCGCCGCCCGTGAGGACGCCGTCTGAGATCAGCCGCACGGCCGATGACAACGGGCGGCGTGCGCACTACCGTCGATCTCGATGATCACCGTCCTCATCGCCGACGACCAGGGCCTGGTGCGCGTCGGCCTGCGCAAGATCCTCGAGGTCGAGCCCGGCACCACCGTCGTCGGTGACGCGGCCGACGGCAAGCAGGCCGTGACCGCCGCCCAGGCCCTGCGGCCGGACGTGGTGCTCATGGACATCCGCATGCCGGTCCTCGACGGCATCGAGGCCACCCGGCGGATCGTGGGCGCGCAGCCCTCCACCAGGGTCCTGATCCTGACCACCTTCGGACTGGATGCGTACGTCTACGACGCGCTCCAGGCGGGGGCCAGCGGCTTCATGCTCAAGGACGCCCCGCCGGAGGAGATCGCCGCCGCCGTGCGCATCGTGGCCAACGGCGATGCCCTGCTCGCACCGGCGGTCACACGGGCCGTGATCGAGGAGTTCGCCCGCCGGCGGCCGTCCGAGGCGCCCGCCGACCGGGCGTCGCCGGCCCTCGAGAGCCTCACGCCGCGGGAGCGCGAGGTGCTCGACCTCCTGGCCCGCGGTCTCTCCAATCCCGAGATCTGCGACCGGCTGGTGATCAGCGAGGCCACGGCCAAGACCCACGTCGCGCGCATCCTGCACAAGCTCGGATTGCGCGATCGGGTGCAGACCGTGATCTACGCCTACGAGAGCGGCCTGGTCACCCCCGGCCTGACTTGACGCAGGACCCGCTGGTGCGGGCATCTGCTGAATCCGCACCTATTCTGCGGGCATGAGCAAGCGCAAGCTGGAGGCCACCAAGGCCAACCAGGCCAGGCGGGCCGCCGCCGGCAAGAGGAGCGGACGCCGGCTGCCTCCGGGGCACACTCCGCAACGCGACCGCCGCCGCGTCGGCCTCCTCGCCGGAGGCGCGGCCCTCGTCGTGGTCCTCGTCGCCCTCGGGGCCTATGCCGCGTTCGGCCAGGGCTCCTCGGTCTCCACCAAGGTGGACTGGAGCCAGCTGGAGGGCATGCAGACCGGGCCTGCGCCGTGGAACTCCGGATCGACCCTGGCCCTCGAAGGGCGCGTGTCCGCCCTCGGCCTCCCTGAGCTGACGCATCAGCGCGAGATCGTCCACATCCACCAGCACATCGACATCTACGTCGACGGCAAGCACATGTTCATCCCCGGCAACATGGGCATCGACCTCGTGGGCCGGTTCCTGTCGCCGCTGCACGTGCACACGCAGTACCCGGGCGTCCTCCACGACGAGTCGCCGAAGAACCGGCCCTACACCCTGGGCGAGGCCTTCGGCGTCTGGGGCGTGAAGCTGACGAAGGACTGCATCGGCATGTACTGCGCCGGGAACGGCAAGGAGCTGCGCTGGTGGCTGAATGGGACGCCGCAGAATGGTGACCCGAGCGCGCTCGTTCTGGCCTCGCACCAGGTCATCGTCCTCGCGTACGGCACGCCGGCGCAGATGCCGAAGAAGATCCGCTCGACCTTCGCCTGGAACGGGCTCTAGCCCCTCCGCTCGGCGGCGCGTCGCTGCGCCTATCCTGCCCCGGTGCGCCCACTCGTGCTCGGCGCGGTCCTGGCCGCCGTCCTGGCGGCCACGGCCTGCGGGAACAGCGGCCACAAGGAGGCCGCGCGCAGCGACTTCGCTGCCCCGATGGTGGTCACCGCGCGCCGCGCAGCCCCGAACTTCCAGCTGCACGATCAGTTCGGCCGACCGGTGTCACTGGACCAGTTCCGTGGCAAGGCCATCGGCCTGACGTTCGTGTACTCGCACTGCAAGAACACGTGCCCGCTGATCCTGCAGACGCTCGCCCGAAGCCGTGACGCGGTCGGCCCTCGCTTCGCCGTGGTGGCCGTATCGGTCGACCCGGCCGGCGACAGGCCGGCGCACGTGCGGCGCTGGCTGGCCGCCCGGGGGCTGCTGCACAAGGTCCACTTCCTGCTCGGGACCCGCGCCCAGCTCGCGCCCGTCTGGAAGGAGTACGACGTCGGGAGCAAGCGCATTCACGGCATCAAGTCCGACCCCGAGCTGGTCGAGCACACCGCCCTCATCTACGGCATCGACCCGCAGGGCCTGATCCGCACGCTCTACCCGGCAAGCCCGCTCGACCCGCGGCAGGTGCTGCACGACGCCGGCCTGCTCGCCGGAGCGGCGTAGCCGAATGCGACTGGCGATCCTCGCGGCCGCCCTGGCCGTTGCCGTCGCGCTGCAGGCCGGGACGGCCGCCGCCGACGGCGACCCGGCCAGCGACGTGCTCCTCTTCCAGAACACCTTCCTGCCCTACAACCCGCCGATGGACAAGGCGCTCGCGGCCCAGATCGACCAGGCCACGGCGGCGGCCAAGAAGGCGCACTACCCGATCCGGGTGGCGGTGATCGGCTCGACCCTGGACCTGGGCGCGATCACGGGCCTGTGGAAGCAGCCGAAGCGCTACGCCCGGTTCCTCTACGCGGAGCTGTACGGGTACCGCGGCGGGCTCCTGGTGGTGATGCCCAACGGGGTCGGGACGGCGGGCCTCCCGCCGGCCCGCGCCCGCCGGGCCCTGGCGGGTCTGCACATCGCGCCGGGCATCAACGGCCTGGGCCGCGCCGCGCTCGACGGCACCCGCCGGTTGGCGGCGGCCGGCGGCCATCCTCTCCCCACCACCGCCCCGGCCCCGCCCTCGAGCTCGGGCGGCCCGGCCCACACGGGGAGCTCGACCGTGATCGTGGCCCTGGTCGTGGCTGCCATCCTGGCCCTGGCCCTTGGGGCCGGCTACCTGCTGGCCCGCCGCCGCCTCCGGACCTGACCGGACCCGGCCCCGTCTCCGCGGGGCTGACCTCGGTGCGGCCTGTGGTTCAATCCGGGTGTGCGCGGGCGTCGCCTGGCTGCCTGGTTGTCCTCGTTGCCGTTGATGGTGGCGGGCTCGCAGGTGGCCCACGTGCTGGCGTTCCGGCTGGTGTATCCGGAAGCCCGGGTTCGCTGGAGCGAGCTCCTGGCCACCGGCCACGGCTACGCGCGCTACCCGGCGTTTCTGCCGCTCCTCATGGGGCTCGGGTTTGCGGTCGAGCTCGTCACGCTCACCTGGCTCGCGACCTGCCTCGGCCGTGGCCGCCAGCGGCCGGTGCCGGCCTGGGCGTTCGCACTGTTGCCCGTGTTGGGCTTCACGTTGCAGGAGTTCCTGGAGCGCTGGCTGGCCGGAGCGTCGTTCCCGTGGTGGACCGTCCTCCAGCCGACCTTCCGCGTCGGCCTGCTGCTTCAGCTGCCGTTTGCGCTCGCCGCCTACCTGATCGCCAGGTTCCTGCTCCGCGTCACCGAGCGGCTCGGCCGGATGCTGAGCGGGCTCGCCCAGCGCCGTCGCCCCGCGGCTTCGCCCGGCCGGCTCGTGGCCGATGCGTGCTTGCGCCGTGTGCGGGTGCTGGCGAGCGGGGCCTCCGGCCGCGGGCCGCCGCCTCGCCCCGCGGTCGGCGCCATAGCCCGCTAGCCGTTGCCTGAGCAAGCGGGCGTCGGCTGCTGGCCGCGCCATGGCTTCCGGAAAGGCAACGACAGAAAGGTGATCGACATGCCTCGACACACGGGCCCTGGGCGTGGCATCACGCGGCTGCTCGGCATCACGGTCGTGACCGTGGGCTCGCTGGCGCTCGCGGCGTCGGCGTCCGCCCACGCGCGCGTCAGCCCGCCCGTATCGCTCTCGGGCAAGCTCCAGCTCTACAGCCTCGCTGTGCCGACCGAGAAGAGCAACCTGACGACGTCCAAGATCGTCCTGACGGTGCCGGCCGGGTTCGGAATCGACTCGTTCGTGCCACCGCCGCCGGGCTGGAAGCAGTCGGAGCAGCAGAGCGGCTCCGGGGACAGCGCGGTCATCACGAAGGTCACGTGGACCGGCGGGAAGACCCCGACCGGGCAGGACTCGCTCTTCCAGTTCCTCGCCCAGCCCGCGTCGAGCAAGACCTACACGTTCCAGGTCGAGCAGACCTACTCCGACGGCTCGATCGTCAACTGGTCCGGCCCGGAGACTTCGGACGCTCCGGCCCCGACGATCGAGGCCAAGAGCTCGCTCGGGGGCGGCAGCGTCTCGACGCTGACGATCGTCGCGCTGGTCGTCGGCCTGCTCGGGCTGGCCGCCGGCGGCTATGCGCTCGTCAGGGGCAGCGGGAGCGGAAAGCAGCGCCCGCTCGCGTGAGACGGCGGGGGCTGATCCTTCTCGCGCTGGCGGCGGTCGCCGCCGGCCTCGTGCTGCCGGCGACCGCGTCGGCGCACGCCTATCTCATCAGGACCGTGCCGGCGGCGAGTGGCGTCCTCGCGGCTCCGCCCCCGAGCGTGCAGCTGACGTACGACGAAGCGGTCGAGCCGAAGTTCGCGATCATCTCCGTGACCAACGCCGCGGGGCAGCAGGTGACGACCGGTCCGGTCACGAGGTCGCCCGCCAATCCGGACACGCTGGTCGTGCCGCTTCGACCGCATCTTCCCGAGGGCTGGTACCTCGTCTACTGGCGGGCGATCTCGGTCGACGGCCACCCGGTTCAGGGCGCCTTCACCTATGCCATCGGGCCGAACCCCGGCCCGGCGCCGCAGTTCCGGGTGCCCAGCATCGCGGCCTCGGCGACGTCGACCAACCTCCTGATCGCTCGCTGGGCGATGTTCCTCTCCACGATGCTCGCGATCGGGCTGTTCGTCTTCCGGATGCTGATCGCGCGGCCGCTCATGCGACGCGTGCCGGGCTCGAGCCTGACGTCCGTCTCATGGGCCTTCGTGGTCGTTTCGCTCGTCGCCCTGGTCGCGATTCCGGCGTACCTCGACTTCGCCACGGCCACCGACTCGTTGCGCTCGGTCTTCGCCGTGCCATCGCTGGTGCCGCTGTTCCGCGTCACCGCCTTCGGCCGTGGCTACGTCGACATGGCGCTCTGCTTTGCCCTCTTCTGCGCCGCGGCCTGGATCGCGCTCTGGCTGGACACTCCGACCCGCGAGCAACGCTCGCTAGCCGAGATCGTCTCGCTGCTCGGCGCGTTGCTGGCCGCCGCGGCGGTGCTCGTCATGCCGGGCGCTGCCGGTCACGCCGCGCAGACCGCTCCTCGCGGCCTGTCGGTCCTGCTCGACTGGCTGCATCTGCTCTCCGGCTCGTTGTGGCTCGGCGGACTGGTCGGCCTGCTCGTCCTCTACATCGCCACCGCGCGCGGTCGGCGGGGCGAGGGCCTGTCGATCGTCGTGCCGCGCTTCTCGAACGTCGCCTTCGTCTCGGTGATGGTGCTCCTGGCGTCGGGGACGTGGGCGACGATCAACCACCTGCCGGTCCTCAACGCGCTCTGGGATACGAGCTACGGCGTGGCCATCCTGGTGAAGATCGGCCTGCTGGCGGCGGCCATGCTGCTCGGCGCCGCCAACCTGCTCTTCACCAAGCCACGACTGGTCGCCGCCCGGACGCGGCCGGAGCTCGGCGAGCCCACGGCGCGCGTGCTGCGCAGGCTCATCAGCGGGGAGACGCTGCTGATCGCGATCGCCGTCTTCGCAGCCGCCGTTCTCTCCAGCCTGGCGCCGCCGCCGCCGGCGTTCGCGCTCCAGAACTCGGCGCTTGCCCAGGTCGGCCCCGGCCAGGTCGCGAAGACCATCAACAAGGACGGCTACACGCTGCAGCTGATCGTCACACCCAACAAGGCGGTCCAGCCCGACCGCTTCGCCCTTCGGATCACCAAGGGCGGACAGCCCGTGCGGGGCGCGAACGTGACGCTGACACTGAACCATACGGAGATGCAGATGCCCCAGCAGACGTACCAGCTGGCCGAGACTCAGCCAGGCCTCTACTCGCGCGCCGCGCCCGCGCTCGTCATGGTCGGAAAGTGGGCGCTCAACTTCCAGGTCGCGCCCAGGGGCGGGACGGCCTTCAACGCGCTCATCCTCGATCAGGCGAACGGATGAGCGACCCCGAAACGCCGTTTGGCGGCGTTCGCCTGCGGCTCGTGGCCGCCGTCGTCGCCCTGGGCGCAGGCGTCGTGGCGATCATCGTGGCCATCCTGCTGGTCAAGACCGCTCTGGCCTGACACGAATCGGTCAGTGCACCTTGAGGGTGAACGGGGCCGTGATCACGTGGCCGTTCACCTGGGTCTGCAAGAACAGGCGCCAGGTTCCGGGCTCGGGCAGTAGGACGCCGACGGTGAGGATGCCGGGCTTCGTGCTCCGGCCGGTGACCGACGAGCTGCCGAGGAGGCTCGCGCAGCCGGTCGCTCCCGGAGAGCACACGTGCGTGTGGAAGTAGTCGAGGTTGCCGGCGTGGAAGAAGATCGCGTGGGCCAGCGCGCCGAACCACGGTTCGAACCGGGCCGGCCGGCCGTTCGTGTCCGTCACCTTGAAGGGGATGAAGGCGGGCTGAATGGCAGCGAGCCGTGGCTTGCTCGTCATGGCCACGCGGTAGCCGTCCACGGTCACTACCTGGCGCGGGGGCGGCAGCGGGCGCCGGACCCCGCCCCGGCCGGCTCGGAGGTCGGTATGGAGCTGGAAGTTCCGTAGCGGCCCGCCCAGCGCCGGGTAGACGTCGACCAGCATCCGGTAGTGACCCGGCCGGGCGAAGGTCACCGGGAGCGAGATGCGCCCGTTCGGCGCGACCGGCGGGTGCTCGTGGACGATGCTCGACAGGTCGTCGCGAACGATGATCACGTGCACGCCGGTGTGCGGCCCAGGGCCGGTGCGGAACTTCGTCAACGGCTGCCCCGAGGGCTGGCGGATGGTGAAGGCCACCGTCGTCGGCCGCCCGACCGGCGCGGCACCGGTGGGCTGGACGCCGGAGAGGGCGAACACCCGGGCGGGCTGGATGTGCGCCGTCAGTCCGCCGCCGCCGCCTCCCGAGGAGCAGCCGGCGGCGACGAGGGCGAGCACGACGGCGAGGAGGGGGATCCTCATGGCCGCCCCGGAAACGCGTAGGTGTGGTGGGGCGCGACGTACTCGCCGAGCTCGAGCACGATCTCGGCGTGCGGCCGCAATGGCACGCGCCGGACATCCCCCGTCACCCGGCGCCCGCCGACGTAGGCGCGAACGCCCTGACCGCCGAAGCCGGCCAGGCGCTTCGGCCCGAGCGGCATCCGCCACACCGCGAAGAGCGCTCCCAACGTGGCCGGCCGGCCTACCGCCACGTGGACGACGCCGGTGGGCTCGAGCGTGTACAGCGGCCGGCGGCAGGCGCCTCCGATCACGTACGCACCGTGGCGGCGCGGACGGGCAATGCCGATCCCCGCGGGCACCACGACCACGTAGCGATGGACGAAGAGCTCGACGTGGACGAGAGTCCCGCGCCCGTGCGCGCTGCCGCAGGGCAGTCCACGCGGCGGCGCGAGCGGACCGACGGCGCTGGGCCGATACGCGGGCGAGGGGCCTACGGGCCGCGGCTCGTACCCGGGCGGGAGACCACCGGCCGCGGTACCCGCCGCGGCGAGCAGGATGACGGCCGCCTTCACCGGCTCCCCCGCACCGTGAGAGCCTCCCGCGCCAGCTCGCCCCCCGCGATGGCCACCATCCCCACGCCGGCCCAGAAGGCCAGTGCGATGGCGCCGCGCGTCAGGTCGGGCGAGGAGGCCGAGAGCACGAACCCGTGGGTCAGGGCGCCGAGGAGCCCCGTGGCCTCGAGGCACGCGAGCGTCCCCAGGACGACCGCGCCGCCGAGCCGCGCCCCGGCTCCGCTGAGGCCGAGGTAGGCCAGACCCGCCAGGCCGAGCAGCGCGGCAGATCCGATCTCGACCGCCGAGGCCAGGGCCGAGTGCGGGCCGGCCAGGGTGATGCCGGCCATGCTCCACAGTGTGGCCACCACTGCCAGCGGGGCCAGGGCGAGCACCGCGCCGGCGGCCACCGGCGCCCGGCCGCGGAGGAGCACGAGGGCGGTCCCGAGCACGATCACCACGGCCGGGATCAGCCACGGCCAGACCGGCGGTCCCGGGGCGTACCAGGACTGCCCGACCACGTGGACGCGCTGGCCCGCCACCTGCAGCGGAATGGCCACGTCCCCGGCCAGCTGGGCGGAGGCCGGCGCCCCACCGAGCGGGCGAGGGCGCAGGCGCCCCTCATGCCAGGCCAGCGCATGTCCGTTGGTGAGGTGGCGCCAGCGAGAGGCCCCGGGCTGCGCGCCCTTGGGGCCGAGGCGGGCGACGGCAGCCGTCGGCGAGGCCAGGTTCACGTCCACCCCGCTGGCGGTGAAGCGGAGGAACGGCTCGCCCTCGTCGCCCAGGACCGTGACCGGAAGATCGGGGGGAACCTGCAGGCGCAACTGCTGGTCGCCTCCGATGACGCGCGCCTGGAGGCCGGGCACGGGCGGGTCGAAGCGCAGGCCGCGGACCTCGTAGCTCGCGCCCGCGGCGGTGGCCGAGCCGCTGTGCGCCCAGGCGGGCGCCGGCCCCGCGAGCAGGGCCAGGGTGGCGATGGCGATCGAGGCCGGCCGCAGCCGGCGGCAGGGCGGATCGACGGTCACGTTCCTCGCTGGTCGGCGCCCCGAAGGGCGCGAGGTGGCCTAGGCGAGGAGGGCGGGCGGCGCGCGCAGGGCGCGGTGCAGGGCGATCGGACGGCGGCGGGGCGAGCGGACCACGAGCGGCCGCAGGCCCGTCGCCCGCGCGGCCCGCGAGCGCGGAATGGCGGCGGTCCCGGCGAGGACGGCGTGTGCGCCCCGCTCGGCCCAGGCCACGACGAGGGCTGCCGCGAGACAGGCGATGACGGCCAGCAGCCAGGCGCTCGGAGCCACGTTCGGCGAGCCGCCCGCGGTCAGGTGCTCGGCGGCCTCCTGGCCGGCGAGCCAGGCCAGGGCGAAGCCGGTGAGGACGCGTGCCCGGTCGCCGACCGGGACGGAGCGCCCCGGCGAGACGGCGAGCCGCCGGCGGAGGCCCGGGGATCACGACCAGCGCGGCCAGCCCGGCCAGCGCGAGCACGACAGCCGCGCCGAGCGCGGCCTCGTACCAGCCGAGGTAGCCGTGGGCGCCGCCGCCCGGCCAGAGGCTCCGGTAGAGCGCGGCGTGGCCGGCCAGGGCACAGAGGGCCGCTGCCCCGAGGGTGCGAACCCGCCAGAACGGGGACCGGGTGGTCACCGGCATGCGCGCGAACCCTAGCCGGACGCCGGCGCGGCGCTCGCTATCCTCGCGGTCGTGGCTCGCGGCGCGGTCGTCCTCCTCGTGGCGCTGGCGGCGGCCGTCCTCCCCGGCGCCGCGCAGGCGGCCGCGGTCGAGGTCCACGACCCGGGCGGCGTCGTCGTGGCGTCTGCCAGCACGGGACGGTTCGCCTACCCGGGCAGCGGCTCGCTGGTGCGGGTGCAGTCCGTCTCCGCCACCCGCAGGGAGACCGTGCTGCGGGGCGTCAGCCTGCTCGGCGGCCAGGTGCGGGCAGCCACCATCGTCGTCCCCCGCCACGGCTTCTACGGCGCCCGCGTCACGGGCCTGACCGTGGACGGCCAGGCGCGCACCGTCGGGGCCAACACCCTTGTCACCCTCGGGACGCGCGGCTACCTCGTCGGCCTGCAGGAAGCCGTGGCGCCGGGCAGCGCGGGCCTCGTCGGCCTGCGCCTGCACCTGGCCGGGGCCGACGGCGCCCTGGGCCCCGGCTCCGACGTCCTGCTCGGCCTGCCCACGGCCCCGGCCCGCCGCCACGCCGCATCGCGCCTGGCCCGCGCGGCCCCGGCGGTGGCCGCCTCGCCGCTCGCCCTCTCCGCCGTCTTCTTCGCCCACCCCGGGGGGCTCGGGTACTCGTACCCGCTGGCCGTGCCGCGGCCAGATCATCGGCTGCCCGTTCGTCATCGGCTCGACGCACAGCCCGTTCACCTGGCCGTTCAACCTTGCCTCCGACGATGCCGTCGACATCGCGGTGCCCGATCGGCACGCCCGTCCTGGCCGTGGCTCCCGGCGTGATCGGGAGCGGCATCGGCTCGCTCAACTCCACCGACCCTCGTCTGCAGGGCCTGCGAGTCAACCTGGACACCGGCGCTCAGCGGTTCTACTACGCGCACCTCTCCCGCATCGACGTCCGGCCGGGCCAGCTGGTGCAGGCGGGCCAGCAGCTCGGCCTCTCGGGCGAGGCCAACGGCGTGGCCCACCTCCACTTCGCCCAGGACGGCGGCAACCCGGCGGTGACCATCGGCGAGCCCCAGGCCTGCCCGTTCTTCCACCAGTACAACGAACCGTGGGGCTAGAAACGGGGGAACCCGTGGTTCCCCCGTTGGCCCCCTCCTTCCTCTGGGCCGCGGCTTCAGGGGCGATGCTGATGTTCCGTACGGCCAACGCTGGTGGCTTCGGCGCACCGGCGAAGCCGCCGCGCCGACGCGTTCGGGGGGTTTCAGTTCAGTTCGCAGACCCGCTACCGACCGCCCCAGGGACCGACCCGCGGAGCATGACCACCGCGCCGGCGGGCCGGTAGCCGAGCTGTTCGTTCAGCCGGCGCATGGGCTCGTTGCGCACCTCGTTGGCGGTGATCAGCGTGGTGAAGCCCTTCTCGATGGCCAGCCCGATCTGCCGGCGCTTGATGGCCGAGGCGATGCCACGCCGGCGCCAGGCGGGACGGACGCCGGTGAGTCCGTGCGAGGCGCGCCCACGCCCGTCGTCCCCCAGGATCCCGTAGCCAACCACGACGTCGCCCTCCAGGGCCACGACGCACAGGTCGGGCCGACGGTCGGGCCGATGGATGTCGACGGCCTCCCAGTCCGGCCGGGCCGCCATGGTCTCCTCGCCGGGGATGTCGGGGATGGCCTCGCAGGCCACCACCCACATCCCGTCGACCACGTCCGGCCGCTCGTCGCGGGTGACCAGGCGGATGCCCTCGGGCGGGTCGACGGCGGGCGGTTCGAGGCCTTCCAGCGGGAGCTCGACCTCGAGCTCCCGCTCCGTCTCCCGAAAGCCTCGATGGAGGAGGAATTCGAGGCCGCCGGAGTCGTCGTCGCGCGTCTCGAATGTCAGCTCGTGCCGGCCGAGGCGCCGCGCGCGGCCGCTCACCGCGGCGAAGAGGGCGGTGCCGATGCCCTGCCGCCGACTCCCCGCCTCGACCCAGATCCCCGCATGGCAGTGATCGGCGTCAGGAACCCACGTGCTGGGCCCGACGGTGGCCGCGCCGACGGCGCGTGATCCCGACCAGGCCAGGAGGTCGAGGCGCTGCGGATTCTTGGCGCGGCCGTGGACGGCCTGCTCGACGGTCATATAAACCAGTGGGTCGACCCGGTCGACGACGCCGACCCACGTCTCGATGTCGCCGTCGCCGGCCACCTCGGCCAGGCGCACGGCATGCGTGCTGACGGACACGTGCTGCTCCCTCGTTCGTGGTGAGGGGCGCCCGCGCGCGCCGGCGGCCGCGGTCAGCGGCCGGGGGAGGCGGGGACGCCCGTGCAATGGGCGGGACGAACGTCAGTGCGATGCACGGGAACCACCTCCTCGGGCGAGACAGCGCGAACGCGCCCAGGCTACGGCGCCGGGCGCGGTCGCGCAAGGGGGCTGTCAGAGGATGCGCAGGAGCAGGATGACGAGCAGGACGATGACGATCAGGCCGATGATCCCGATGCCGGTCCCGAGAGCTGCCAGGGTGAGGGCGGGCATGTGAGGTTCTCCTCTGGGTGACGGAGTAGGGGCGTGTCCCGGCGAGCGGTGCGCCAAACCCCTCTACGCTTGGCGTCCATGGCCGGGGCGGAGTACCTGGGGGCCGGCGGCCGGCTCGCCGGCGGCCCCGCCGAGGAGCTGGTGGCGGCGGGCTACGCGCGCGAGATCGCGCACGGCCCGCGGCTGGCCCACGCCCTCTCCCAGGCCGACATGGCCCACGCCGTGGCCCTGGCCGAGAGCGGCTCCCTCCCCGCCGAGGACGCGGCGCCGCTCTGCCGGGGACTGCTCGAGCTCGATGCCATCGATCCTGCCGAGTTTCCCTGGCGGCCCGAGCTCGGCGACGCCTTCAACTCGCGCGAGGCCGAGCTGACCGCCCGTGTGGGCCGGCGGGCGGCAGGCTGGCTGAGCGCCGGGCGGCCCCGGCGCGAGGCCTTCCGCGTGGCCCTGCGCCTCGTGGCCCGCGAGGGCGTGGTCGAGCTCCACGACGCGCTCGAAGCCCTGGCCGCGGCGCTCGTGCGGAAGGCGACGGCCACGGCCGACGCGCTGGCCGCCGACTACACCTATCTCCAGCCGGCGCAGCCCACCACCGCAGGCCACCTGCTCCTGGCCTACGTGGAGCCGGCCCTCCGCGACGCCCGGCGGCTGCGGGCCGTGCACGCCGAGCTCGAGCGCTCCGTGGCCGGCGCCGGCGGCAGCGCCGGGTCCCGCTGGCCGGTCTCACGCGAGCGCCTGGCCCAGCTACTGGGATGCCAGGGCCTGGTCGTCCACGCCAAGGACGCGGCGTGGCAGGCCGACGTCTACCTCGAGCTCCTCTCGGCCATGGCGGTGGCCGCCACCCACCTGAGCCAGCTCGGCCAGGACCTGGAGATCTACGCCAGCCGCGAGTTCGGCCTCGTCCAGCTGGCCGACAGCCACAGCCGGGCCAGCGCACTCATGCCGCAGAAGCGCAACCCCTACGCCCTGGCCGTGATCCGGACGCAGGCCGGCCAGGCGGCCGGGGACCTGGCCGCGGCGCTCGCCACGCTGCACACCGGCTCGGCCCGGACCGACCACTTCCACCTGTTGAACGGCCTCGTCCCGCGCGCGCTGGAGGAGGCCGCGGCCGTCGCCCGGCTGGCGGCAGCCGTGGCCGACGGGCTCGAGCTCGACCTCGAGCGGATGGCCCGCGTGGCCCGGGAGGGTTTCGTGGCCTCGGCGGACGTGGCCGATGTCCTGGCTCTCGAGGGCGGGCTCGACTACCGCAGCGCCCACAAGGTGGTGGGACGCGCAGTGCGCGACCTCGACGAGGCCGGCGCGCCCCCGATCGCGATGACGCCCGACGTCCTGGCCGAGGCCGCCCAGGAGGTCCTGGGGCACCCGGTGGACCTTCCCGCCGAGAGCGTGGCCGCCGCCCTCGACCCGGCGGTGGACATCCGCCACCGCCCCCAGCCCGGCTCCTGCGCACCGGAGGCCATGGCCGCGATGCTGACCACGGCCGAGGAGGCGCTGTCGGAAGGCGGCCAGTGGAGCGCCGCCGCGCGGGCGCGCAGCGCGGCTGCCGAGCAGGCTCTGCTCGGGCGGGCACGCGAGATCGCCGCCGTCTAGCCATCAAGCAACGGGCGAAATCTCCCGATATCTGGGAGGTGAGTCAGCGCCCACTTCAGGCTGCCCTCGAGGCCGCGCGCCGCCTGGCCGGCGCGCGCGACGCCGAGGACGTCCTGGTGGTGCTGGCCGAGGTCGTCCACACGACGGTCGGCATGACCGCCGTCGTCAACCGCCTGCGCCCGGAGCTCGACCTCTTCGAGGTCACGCACGAGTTCGGCGGAGGCGAGCAGGTGGGCTCGCTGCTGGGGGAGACGTACCGCCCCGAGTCGATGCTGTGCCTACTCGACGAGGCCTATGCCCGCGACGGCGTCTACGTCGTCCCCCACGACGCACCGCTCTGGAACACCTTCGAGGGCGCGGTGGTCATCGAGCAGCAGATCATGCTCGACACGCCCGATGCCTGGCATCCGGGCGACTGCCTGTGCATCCCGCTGCGCGACACGCACGGCGAGGTGCTGGCGATCATCGTGGCGGACGACCCCGAGGACGGCCGTCACCCGTCTGCCGACCGGCTCGAGGCCCTGGCCATCGCCGCCCAGCAGGGCGCGGCCGCGCTCGAGGCGCGCCTGGCCTTCGCCGAGGCAGAGCGGGCCGAGCACGAGGCCGCCGAGCTCTCGTACCTGTCCGCGTCGCTCGCGGCCGGCATCTCGGAGCGCGAGATCCTCGAGCGCGCCGCCGAGGGCGTGTGCGCGGCCTGCGGCTTCGAGGTGGCGGCCATCGGCCTCTTCGACGACGCCTCGCGGCTCGTCATGGTGGCCGGGGCGGGCGACGTGGGCCGCCGCCTGATCGGAGAGACCATGGGGCCCGGCGAGTACCGCCTGATGATGCAACCGGCCCACCGCGTGAGCGAGTCCTACCTCGTGCCGGCGGCGTCGCGGCCGGCCGACCAGCGCCTGCTGCACAGCACGCAGCGGAACGGCAGCGGCCCCCGCGGGTGGAACCACCACAGCCTCGCGGTCCCCCTGACCACGGGCGGCGGCGCAGCCCTCGGGCTCCTCCTCGTAGACGAGCCGGTGGACCTGCTGCTGCCGTCCGACGGCAAGATCCGCCGCCTCGAGCTGTTCGCCCGCCAGGCGGCGCTGCTCGTCGAGGGCGCACGGAGCCTGGAGGCGGCCCGCGACATGGCCACGCGCGACGGCCTCACCGGCCTCGAGAACGGCCGCGCCTTCGCCTCGGCCCTGGAGGATGTCGTCTCCCGCGGCGAGCGGGCGGCGCTGGCCGTGCTCGACATCGACCGCTTCAAGGCCATCAACGACCGGGCCGGGCACCTGCGGGGGGACGCGCTGCTGCGCGACCTGGCCGAGGCGCTCGTCGACGCGCTCCCGCCGCACATGCGGACGTTCCGCCTCGGCGGCGACGAGTTCGCGGTCTTGGCCGAGGACCTGGAGGCCGCGGGGATCTCGGCCGTGCTCGAGCCCGTGCGCCAGCGTGCGGCCGAGGTCGGCGTGGCCTTCAGCGCCGGCGCCGCGGCCGTCCCCGAGCACGCCGACTCCGGCCCCTCGCTTCGTCACGCCGCCGACCTCGCCCTGTACGCCGCCAAGCGGGCGGGCCGGGGCCGGACACACGTGTACCAGCCGCGCCTGCGGCCGTCGCGCTCCCCTTCGTCCGCCCTCACCCAGGCCCTGGAGCGGGCCGCGTGGCGTCCCGGGGGCTCGAGCGACCTGCTGGTCACGCTCCTGGACGGCCTCGTGCACGCCCTGGCCGCCGACCGCGGGAGCTACTACGAGCACGACCCGGAGACCGACCGCCTGGTCCGCCGCCAGTCCCGGACGCTCGATCCGAGCCTCGTCCCCACGCCCCTGCCGGAGGCCACGGACCTGACCACCCATACGAGCCGGCGCCGGACGCTGCAGTCGGCCGAGCCCATGACGGTCCGCGTCGACGACCCCGGCGCCGAGCCGTGCGAGGCCGAGTACCTGCGCTCCCTCGGCCTCGGCTCGCTCGTCAACATCCCGGTGCCCGTGGACGGCTCGTCCGCCGGGCTGATCGAGCTCTGCTTCCGCGACCGCTCGGGCCCCGGGCACGCCGACCTGGAGCACGCCGTGGCGGTGGCCGACATCGCCGGCCTGGCCCTCTCCCGGGAGCACCAGGCGGTGGCCCTCGAGGCCGCCTACCGCGACACGGTGGGCGCCCTGGCCACGGCCCTCGAGGCGAAGGACGCCGACACCGGCGACCACGCCCGGGCCCTCGCCGCCCTGGCCGGTGCCGTGTCCCGCCGCCTCGGCCAGTCCGAGGAGGACGCGCGGCTGGTCGAGTACGCCGCGATCTTCCACGACATCGGCAAGATCGCCACGCCCACGGAGATCCTGGGCAAGCCAGGCGCCCTGACGCCTGAGGAGCGGGCCACCATCGAGCGTCACGTGGTCGACGGGGCGCGGATCGTGGGCCAGATCGGGTTCCTGCGCAACATCGCCCCGGCCGTCCGCCACTCGCACGAGCGCTGGGACGGCCACGGCTACCCCGACGGCCTGGCCGCCGAGGACATCCCGCTGGCAGCGCGCATCGTGTTCGCGTGCGACACCTGGCACGCCATGACCAGCGACCGCGTGTACCGCAAGGCGCTGCCCCTCGGCGAAGCCCTGGCCGAGCTGCGCCGGGTGGCCGGGGCGCAGCTCGACCCCGCCGTCGTGGACGCGCTTCTCCTGGAGCTCGGCGCCGGCGAGCAGGAGCTTGCCGCCTAGCTGACGACCGCCCAGTGCGTGCGGACGTACGGGCGGGAGAAGCCGAGGCTCGCGAACACGTCGTACGCCGGACCGGTGGCGTCAGGCGACGGCGCCTCGATGTCGGCGATGAACCGGCGCATGCCGAGCGCAAGCCCATCGCGGACGATGGCCTCGAGGATGGCCGCGTCGGGGTCGAAGTCGTCAGTCCACAGCCCGGGGACGGGACCGTCCATGCCCAGCCACGCCGTTCCGTTGGGGCCGGCGTACATGCCCCGGGCGGCGACGACCCGCCCGTCCTCGCGTGCCACGTACTGGTGCCAGCGCGGCCGTCCCGCGAGGCGCTGGAGCCACGGCCCCGTGTCGAGACGGTAGACCTCCTGCAGGAACCCGGCCCACTCGTCGGCGGTCTCCTGCGTGACCTTCTCGACCACGAGCCCCTCGCGCACCGATGGCCCCCTGCCACCGAGGGGACGGCCGTCGCGGACGACGCGGTCCTGGGCGTCGAAGGGCTCCAGCCCGCGGTCGCGCAGCCAATCCTCGTACGCATCGGGGAGGCAGTGGGGGAGCGACTGCAGCAGGAACTGCGAGATCCCGGCCTCCGCGTAGCCGGCCAGGATCGCGTCAAGGGCCTCGGGCGTCGCCGGCCGGGTCACACCCAGGCCGATGACCCGGCTGAAGTACCGCCGCCCGGTGACGGCCCAGCGCAGGACCAGGGCGCCGTCGGCCTCGTGCCAACCGAGGCCGGCCTCGGTGGCCCAGTCGGCCGGAGCGGCCCCGTACAGATCCGCCCAGGCCCGGCACTCGGCCTCCTCGATGGCCGCGGCGGTCGGCCGGTCGACCGGCGTGACATCGATCGCGGGCGTGCGCGTGGCCATCTCAAGCTCGCTCGGCATGGTGCTCTCCTCTCGGTCGGTAGACGATGAATCTAGACACACTGTCTAGTCTAAGCAGATCGTGGACTCGTTGTCTAGACTGATCGTGTCTATGTCCGCTCGTCCGTACCGCACCCGCGCCCGCCGGAGCTCCTCCTCGGACACGCGGGCCCGCATCAACGCCGCCGTCCGGGAGCTCATGGCCGAGGGGCGGTTCCACGAGTCGACGGTGGAGCAGGTGGCCGACCGCGCCGGCGTCTCGCGGGCCACCCTCTACCAGCACTTCCGCTCACGGCTCGAGCTCGTCGACGCCATGTGCGAGACGTTCGACGCCAACCCGGCGCTGCGCGAGCTCCGGCGCATCGTCGACCTGCCCGACGGCGACGACGCGCTGCGCCGGACGATCGCCGGCTCCATGGCCTTCTGGTCCTCGGAGGACGCCGTTCTGCGCCCGCTCTACGGCGTCTCGGCCATCGACCCCGCGGCCCGGGACCTCGTCGACCGCCAGCGCCGCGACCGGCGTGGGGAGCTGGAGCGCCTGGTGCGCAACCTCCGCCGCACGAAACGGCTTCGCCCCGGCGTCACGGCGCCCCGGGCACTGGCCCTGCTGATGGTCCTCACCAGCTACGAGACCTACGGCGAGCTGCGCGAGGCCGGGCTCTCCGACGCCCGCATCACGGCGTTGCTGCAGGAGAGCGCGGCCGAGCTCCTCGCAGCCGCGGCTCCACGGCCTCGGGCATCGTGAACCACACCAGCCGGGAGAGGGCCTCGGACACCCGGTCCGGCCGCTCGCCCAGCTCCTCCGCCCCCTCCCGGCGCCGCACGGCCTCGCGGATGACCAGCGCCGCCCAGCGTGCGCACGGGCTCGGGCGGGAGGTACGCCGGCGGCCCCGAGACCAGGGCCGACGTGGAGAGGGCGTCGCGCTCGCCGCGCACGAGCGAGGCCAGCAGCGTCCCGGCCAGGCGCGTCGGGCCGACCCCGTTCCCGGAGTAGCCCCCGAAGTACAGGACGTGCTCGGCGGCGCCGAGCGTGCCCGCGAAGGGGAGGTGGTTGGGCGCGCGATCGATGGGGCCGCCCCAGGCGTGCGTGATGCGGAGGTCTGCCAGGGCCGGGAAGAAGCGCCGGAAGTCGTCGGCCACCGTCTGGGCCACACGCGCGTCATGCTCCATCCCGCGGGTCACGCGCCCCAGCGGCCCGATGGCCCCGCCGCCACGCCCGAAGGCGATGCGCCCGTCGGCCGTGACGTGCGTGTAGTGGACGAGCAGGCGGGCGTCGCCGAGCGACTCACCGCCCGTCCAGCCCATCTGGGCGATGCGCTCCGGGGCGGGCTCGGTGAGGACGATGTAGCTGGCCACGGGGACGATGGCCCGCCGCAGCTCGCGCCAGCGGGCGAGCCACGCGTTCTGGGCCAGGACGACGCGGTCGGCCTCGACCGACCCACGGGGCGTCGAGACGCGCGCCGGCCAGCTCCGGTCGAGCTCGAGCAGCGGCGTGTGCTCGTGGATGCGCACGCCGGCGTCGAGGGCGGCCTCCCGCATGGCCCGGGCCAGGAAGGCCGGCTGGACGGTGGCCGCGTCGGGATAGAGGACGCCGGCCAGGAGCAGCGGGCAGCCCGTACGGGCGCGCGCCTCCTCGCCCGAGATCGGCACCGCCATCTCCGGCCGGCCGACGGCGCGGCAGGCCTCGACGACGGCGTCCCAGGCGCCCAGCTGCGGCTCGCACGTGGCGGCGGTGATGGTGCCGGCCTGGCGGTAGCTGCCGATGCCGTGGTCGGCGCAGAACTCACCCACCTGGCCCACCGCGTCGGTCGAGGCCTGGGCCAGCAACAGCGCCTGCTCGGCCCCGAAGCGCTCGACCATCTCCGGGAGCTCGTCCCACCAGGAGAGGACGAAGCCGCCGTTGCGGCCGGAGGCGCCCCCGCCGCAGATGTCGGCCTCGACCAGGACGACGTCGGTCGAGGGGTCGCGCCGCTTGAGCTCGAGCGCGGTCCAGAGCCCGGTGTAGCCGCCGCCCACGATGCACACGTCGGCCCGCACGTCGGCGTCGAGGGGCGGGCACGGATGTCCGGGATCGGCGGCCAGCGCCTGCTGCAGCCAGAACGACCGGGCGTGGCCGGGCACGGGGATGGACGGCGGCACCGGGCGACTGTACCGGCGCCGTGAAGGATGATGGCGCCGTCGCCCTGTCGCCCCAGGAGGAGAGCATGAGCGAGCTGCGCACGAGCCTCGGCATCTGGGCCCTCGGGCCCATGGTCACGCGCTTCGTGCCCGGGGGATACAAACCCGAGTACGAGAACGAGACCACCGCCGACCGCGTCCGGCGGGCGGTGACCGGGCTCGGCGACCTGATCGACGACTACGAGTTCCACTACCCGCAGGAGCTCGACGAGTCGAACCTCGACGCCGTGCGGGAGGCCCTGGACGGTCACGGCATCTACTGCCTGGCCACCGGCCTGCACCTCGATCCCCGGTTCGGCCGCGGCGGCCTCGTCTCGCCCGACCGCGAGACGCGTGAGGAGGCCGTCCGGCGCACCCTCAGCGCCGTCGACATGGCCGGCTCGCTCGGCGCCCACTTCATCATCTGGCCCGGGATCGAGGGCTACAACTACCCGTTCCAGACGCCGTACCGCGAGAGCTGGGCCTGGCTCATCGACGGGATCGGCCAGGCGGCCGAGCGCTGCCGCAGCCACGGCGTGCTGCTCTTCCTGGAGCACAAGAACTCCGAGCCGGCGATGAAGATCCTCATGCGCAACGTGGGCATGACGCTGCACGTCATCCACCGGCTGCGCGAGCAGGGGATCGACAACGTCAAGGTCAACCTCGACTGGCAGCACCTGATCATGAACGGCGAGAACCTGGCCGAGTACGCGGCGCTGCTGGCCGGCGACGGGCTGCTCGGCCACCTGCACGCGAACTCCGGCTGGGGCACCTTCGACGACGACAACATGGTCGGGGCGACCTCGTTCATGGAGACGCTGGAGCTCGCCGTCGAGCTCCGCCGCGCCGGGTACGGGAACGGCGGCGAGCGTCTGGGCTTCGACCTCTTCCCGTACACCGAGGACGCGGTCGCGGCCGTCAAGCGCAGCGTCCTGCAGTGGCGCTTCATCGACGGGATCGCGGCCCGCATCGACGACGACGCCCTGCGCGAGGCGCAGGCCGCCAAGGACGCGGTGCGGGCCTACGAGATCGTCTACGCGGCGCTCGGCGCGTGAGCGTCCTCGTCGGGCTCGACGTCGGGACCACCGGCGTCAAGGCCCTGGCCGTCACGCCCGACGGCGAGGTGGTCGGGCGCGAGGAGCGTCCCTACCCCCTCTCCACGCCGCGGCCGGGCTGGTCCGAGCAGGACCCCGAGGACTGGTGGGCCGCCGCGCGCGGCGCGCTCGAGGCGCTGTCGCGGCACGGCATCGCCGCCATCGGGCTCTCGGGCCAGATGCACGGGCTGGTGGCCCTGGACGACAGCAGACGCGTGCTGCGGCCGGCCATCCTGTGGAACGACGCGCGCACGGGCGAGGAGTGCCGCGAGATCGAGGAGCGGATCGGGCTCGAGCGCCTGGTGCGCCTGACCGGGAACCGCGCGCTGGCCGGCTTCACCGCGCCGAAGCTGCTGTGGATGCGGACGCACGAGCCCGAGCTCTACGGGCGCATCGCCCACGTGCTCCTGCCCAAGGACTACGTCCGCCTCCGCCTGACCGGCGAGCTGCGCCACCGACGTCTCGGACGCCTCGGGGACGCTGCTCCTGGACGTGGCCGACCGGCGCTGGAGCGCGGAGGTGGCCGAGGCCCTGGACATCCCGCTCGAGTGGCTCCCGGCCGCCCTCGAGTCGCCGGAGGTGAGCGGCACGACGGCCGGCGGCGTCCCCGTGGCAGCCGGCGCGGGCGACCAGGCCGCGGGTGCCCTGGGCGTGGGCGTGGTGGACGAGCACGGCCCGCTGTCGGTGGCCCTCGGGACGTCGGGGGTGGTCTTCGCCGCGCTGCCCGTCGTACGCGTCGGACCCGATGGCGCGCGCCCACGCCTTCTGCCACGCCGTCCCCGGCCGGTGGCACCTCATGGGCGTGACCCTCTCGGCCGGCGGGGCGCTGCGGTGGCTGCGCGATGCCACGGGCGGGGCGTCCTACGACGAGCTCGTGACCGAGGCCGCGGCCTGGCCGCCCGGCACCGAGGGGCTGGTGTTCCTGCCCTACCTGGCCGGCGAGCGCACCCCGCACGCGGACCCCGAGGCGCGCGGGGCCTTCGCCGGCCTCACCCTCCGCCACGACCGCGGCGCGCTGGTCCGCGCCGTCCTCGAGGGTGTGGCCTTCGGCCTGCGCGACTCGCTGGACCTCCTGCGCGACCTGGGGGTCGGCGCCGACCGCGGCCGGGTCTCGGGCGGCGGGACGCGGAGCACGGAATGGCTGCGCATCGTGGCCTCCGTGCTCGAGCTTCGCCTCGAGCGGGTGGCCGTGGACGAGGGCGCCGCCTACGGCGCGGCCCTCCTGGCCGGCATGGCCGCGGGGGCCTTCGCCGACGCCGCCGAGGCCGTGGCCGCGTGCGTGCATCCGGCCGGGATCGTGGAGCCCGACGCCGCCTGGGCGGCCGCCTATCCCGGCGCCCTCGAGGACCTATCGCGCGCTCTACCCGGCGCTCCGCGACGTGCCTCGCGCGCGCGCCTGAGTTCCCACCCGCTTGCAATATGAGCCACTCGCTCATACCCTCCCGGAGCCAATTTCCGCCGCCGGCGGAAGAAACACTGGGGGACATAGGATGAAGAGCTGGTACCGGAGCCGCCGCGTGCTTGCGGGCGCTTGCGCTGGGGGAGCGCTCGTGCTTGCGATCACCGCCGCGACGGCGCTCGGGGCAAACCACCCCTCCGCCAAGAAGGCGGGGATCGACGTGGGTGTGCTGCTCCCCGACAGTCAGTCGTCGGTGCGGTGGGAGACCGCCGACCGGCCCTATCTCGACGCGGCCTTCAAGGCCGCTGGTCTGAGTGACAACATCACCAACGCCCAGGGCAGCCCGACCACACAGCAGAGCCAGGCCGAGGCGGACATCTCGAACGGCGCCAAGGTCCTGCTGCTCGTCAACCTCGACTCGGGGTCGGGCGCGGCCATTGAGAAGCTGGCCAAGTCTCGTGGGGTCAAGGTCATCGACTACGACCGGCTCACCCTCAAGGGCGCCGCGTCGTACTACGTCTCGTTCAACAACGTGACGGTGGGCAAGCTGCAGGGCCAGGGTCTGGTCAACTGCCTCAAGGCGAAGGGCGTCAAGAAGCCGGTCGTGGCGGAGCTCAACGGCTCGCCGACCGACAACAACGCGACGCTGTTCGCCCAGGGCTACAACTCGGTCCTGAACCCGCTGTACAAGAACCACACGTTCGTGAAGGGCCCGAACAAGTCCGTGCCTGCCTGGGACAACCAGAAGGCGCTGACGATCTTCGAGCAGATGCTCGCGTCAGACGCACAACAAGATCAACGGCGTGCTCGCGGCCAACGACGGCCTCGGCGGCTCCGTGATCTCGGCGCTGCACTCGCGCCATCTGCCCAAGATCCCGGTGACGGGACAGGACGCCACGCTCACGGGCGTCCAGTACGTCCTGTCGGGTGACCAGTGCATGACGGTCTACAAGGCCATCAAGCGCGAGGCCGACTCTGCCTCGAAGCTGGCCATCGCCCTGATCAAGGGCCAGAACGCGAGCGCACTGGCGAAGCAGAGGATCAGCGACGGGGTGCGTCAGGTCCCGTCGGTCCTGCTCACGCCGGTGGCCGTGACCAAGAAGAACATCGCCTCCACGGTCATCAAGGACAAGTTCCTGACCTGGAAGCAGATCTGCATCGGGAGCTACAAGAAGTACTGCCCGGCTCCCTACAACAAGTAGGAAGGCCGGTCCGGCGGGGAGGGGCGTGCGCGTGGCGCCCCTCCCCGTAACCTTCTGCCGAGGACCGAGGTGAGCACCGCCGCTCCACAGGCGCCTGAGAGCGCACCGACCCCAGCGAGCGCGACCCCCCTGCTCGAGCTGCGCGGCGTGTCCAAGCACTTCGGCTCGGTGCAGGCCCTCACCGACGTCGACTTCCGGGCGTGCCCGGGCGAGGTCATGGCCCTCGTCGGCGACAACGGCGCCGGCAAGTCGACCCTGATCAAGTCGATCGCCGGGATCCACCCGATCGACGAGGGCGAGATCATCTTCGACGGCCGGCCCGGTGACCATCCACGGGCCCAAGGACGCGGCCCGCCTGGGCATCGAGATCGTCTACCAGGACCTGGCCCTGTGCGACAACCTCGACGTCGTCCAGAACATGTACCTGGGCCGTGAGGCCGATCAACGCGGTGCACGTGCTGGACGAGGCCGACCATGGAGCGGCGCACGCGCGAGACCCTGAAGTCCCTCTCGGTGACCACGATCCGGTCCGTGCGGCATGGTCGTGGCCGGCCTCTCCGGCGGTCAGCGGCAGTCGGTGGCCGTGGCCAAGGCCGTGATGTGGAACTCGCGCCTGGTCATCCTCGACGAGCCCACGGCCGCCCTCGGCGTGGCCCAGACCCGGCAGGTGCTCGACCTGGTCAGGCGCCTGGCCGACCAGGGGCTGGCCGTCGTCCTCATCTCGCACAACCTGCTGCGACGTGTTCGAGGTCGCCGACCGCATCACGGTCCTGCGCCTGGGCCAGAACGTGGCCGAGTACATGGCCAAGGACACCAACAACCTCGAGGTCGTCGAGGCCATCACCTCGGGCATCCCCGAGGGCTCGCGGCCCCGCGACACCGAGGGGAGCGCCACCTGATGGCCGACGTCGCCGAACCCGAACTGCCCCCCACCCCCCACGGCGACAGCCGGGCTCGATCGACGCGGCCGACTCCGTCGGCGCAGCCATCCGCCGCCGGATCGCCGGCTGGCGCGCGGGCGACTGGGGCAGCCTGCCCATCATCTTCGGCCTGCTCGTCATCTGCGTCTTCTTCCAGACCAAGAACTCGCAACTTCCTCACCGCGCCCAACTTCATCAACATCATCGTCCAGATGGCGGGCTTCACGACCATCGCCATCGGCGTCGTGTTCGTGCTCCTGCTGGGGGAGATCGACCTCTCGATCGGCTACGTCAGCGGCGCCTGCGGGATCATGACGGCGCTCTTCCTGCTGCCGGACAACAACCCGTTCTACCGCTTCGGCAACGTTCATCTGGCCCGGCGGCGACCAGCTGCCGGGCATCGTGGCGATCATCTTCACGGTCATCATCGGGGCGGGCATCGGGCTCGTCCATGGGCTGATCATCACCAGGCTGCGAATCCCGTCATTCGTGGCCACGCTGGCCGCCCTGCTCTTCTGGCAGGGCATGGTCCTGCATCCTCATCGGCGGCCGCGGCACGATCATCATCCAGGACTACGTCGTCACCGACACGGCCAACAAGTTCCTCTCCCACAACCAGGCCTGGGTCGTGGGAGGCGTGGTGATCGCCCTCTACGCGCTGGTGCAGGTGGATCGGGATCATGAGTCGCCGCCGGGCGGGCCTGCCGTCGGGCTCGCTGGCCGTGATCGCCATCAAGGTGGCCGCGGTGGCCGCGGCCGCGATCTTCGTGGTCGACGTCTGCAACCGCGATCCGAACCGCGGCCTGCCGGTGGTGGGCGTGATCCTGCTCGTCCTGGTCGTCGGCTGGTCGTTCATCTCCCTGCGCACGCGCTTCGGGCGCTACTTCTACGCCGTGGGCGGCAACGCCGAGGCCGCCCGGCGGGCCGGCGTCAGCGTCGACCGCATCCGCATCTACGGGTTCATGATCTCGAGCGCCATGGCCGCCCTCGGCGGCGTCATCCTGGCCTCGCGCCTGTACTCGGTCGACACCGAGGCCGGCGGCGGGCACGCTGCTGCTCGACTCCATCGCCGCCGCCGTCATCGGCGGCACGAGCCTCTTCGGCGGCCGCGGCAAGGTGACGAGCGCCTTCCTGGGCGCCCTGGTCATCGCCAGCGTGGCCAACGGGATGGACCTGATCAACATCAGCGACGGCAAGAAGTTCGCCGTCACGGGCCTCATCCTGCTCGCCGCCGTGGTCGTCGACTCGCTCTCCCGCCGCCGCCTGGCCGCCTCCGGCGCAGCCTGACCGCAAGCCCATGCTGCGCCTCGGACTGCTCTCGACGGCGCGCATCAACACGCGCGTCATCCGCGGCGCCGCGGCCTCGGACCGGGTCGAGGTCGTGGCCGTGGGAAGCCGCGACGGCGCCAGGGCCCAGGCGTACGCGGGCGAGCACGGGCTGGCGCGCGCCCACGGGTCGTACGAGGCCCTGCTCGACGACCCGGAGGTCGACGCCGTCTACATCTCGCTGCCCAACAGCCTCCACGTCTCCTGGACCCTGCGGGCGCTGGAGGCGGGCAAGCACGTGCTGTGCGAGAAGCCGCTGTCGCGCCACCCGGAGGAGGTCGAGGAGGTCTTCGACGCCGCCGATGCCGCGGGGCTCGTGGTGGCCGAGGCCTTCATGTGGCGCCACCACCCGCAGGCGAGCCGGCTGGTCGAGCTCGTCCGCGACGGCGTCATCGGCGAGCTGCGCCTCGTCCGGTCGACGTTCCGCTTCAGCCTCGACCGGCCGGGCGACATCCGGTTCTCCGACGAGCTGGACGGCGGTGCCCTGATGGACGTCGGCTGCTACTGCGTGTCGGGCTGCCGCCTGCTGGCCGGTGAGCCGATCGCCGCCGAGGGCGTCAAGGTCCCCGGCCCGGGCGGGGCCGACGTGCGCGTGGCCGGCGTCCTGGGCTTCGAGGGCGGGGTGCTCGGGGTCATCGACGCCGCCATCGACCTGCCGGCGCTGGCGAGGCTCGAGGTCAACGGCTCCGACGGGACCCTGGTCCTCGACGATCCCTGGATCGGGACCCATGCGCGGATCACGCTCCACCGCGACGGAAGGAGCGAGGACCTGGCCGTGGAGCAGGCGGATCCGTACCGGCTCGAGCTCGAGGACCTGGCGGCTGCCGCCGACGGCTCCGGGCAGCCGCTGCTCGGGCGTGAGGACGCGCTGGGCCAGGCCCGCGCCCTGGAGGCGCTCCACGCGGGGGTTACTATCGAGCCCGCGACCCCGGCGACAGAGGAGGCCTGATGGATCACAACTTCTGGGACGTGTTCTTCCTCATGCTGATCTACGTCCCGCTGCTCCTGATCTGGGGCTTCTCGATCTTCGACATCTTCCGGCGGGACGACCTGAGCGGCGGCTGGAAGGCCCTGTGGTTCGTCGTCGTCCTCTTCATCCCGTTCCTCGGGACGCTCGTCTACCTGCTCACCCGCCCGCCGGGGGCCACGCGGGAGGAGCGCCAGGCCATCGAGCAGTCCGTGCAGACCTACGCGCCGAACGACACGGCCAGCCAGATCAAGGTCCTGGCCGAGCTGCACGACGCAGGCAAGCTCACCGACGCCGAGTTCGCCAGCGAGAAGGCGAAGCTGATCGGCACCGTGCCGGCCGGCGCCGCGCCCGCCTGACCCGTCCGCCTCTGCCGCCGGCGCCTACCGCGCCGGCGGCACGATGCGGATCGGCGGGTTGAAGCGCAGGTACCGGTGGTGCATGAAGTGGGCCGCGGCGATCATGTCCAGCCGCAGCGTCCGGCCCGTGGACTGCTCCACGGTCATCGTGTACCAGGCCGGGGTGACCGGATCGACCATGGAGATCCGCCACACGGGCTTCCCGTTGAGCGTCCCGGATCCCAGGAGGGAGGCGTCCTCCCAGGACGTCCCCCAGGGAACGACCGGCATGGGGAGGATCGGGTCCTGGGTGGAGGCCTGCCAGGGCGTGCCCTTGGAGCGGTCCCAGCGGCGCCCGCCGATGACGATCCCGGCGCTGCCCGTGTTGATGTGGTAGCTCAGGCGGTCGGGAGCCTCCTCGCGCCACAGGGTGACGATGCCCCCCGAGGGCCCGGAGGCCAGCGACTCGCGGTACACGAGGGTGCGCAGGCTGCGGAACGTGGCGCTGGCCCGGCGCACGAGCCCCGAGGCCGGCACCGGCCAGCGCTTGGGGAGGGCGAAGGTCACCGTCGACGGACGGCGCCCCGGGCCCGTGATGTGGACCTCGAGCCCCTGCGCCGAGTGCCCGGGCGGCAGGGTGGCGGCGTAGCACCCGGCCCCGCAGGCCGGCGCGGGCTGTGCGCGCCCGCCCGGGAGCAGGCGAAGGCCCACGTGGAGCCCGCGCTGCCCGTCGCCGGTGGGGGCGAGGATGGTGGTCTGGACGTCCACGTCGGGGCCCGTGTGCCGCGCGGCGATGGCCACGGCCAGGTCGCGATCCTGCCCGGCGAGGACGAGGGCGCCGCGTGGCGGCGAGGGCGGCACTCCGGGGCGCACCGCGGCCGCCACGGTCGGCGGCGGGAGCGGCGGCGCCGTCGACCCCTTGGCTCCGAACCAGATGAGGGCGCTGGCCCCGACGGCCAGGAGCGCGGCGGCCACGGCGACCGCCACGCGGACGCGTCGCGACCCCGACGTCGGGGCGCGGGGCGGCCGCGGGGGGCGGGCGGGAGCCTCGTGGTCGTACATCGCCATCCTGAACCCTACGGGCGCGCCTGCCGGTCGGTTCGTCCGTCGCGGAGGCGGGGAATCCGCTGCTAGGGTCGAACCTGTCTCCGACAGGAAGGTTTCTGCGTGCCCGTTCCCCTGATGGACCCCCACTCCCAGGTCGCGCCCCTGCTCGACCGCGTCACCGCGGCCATGCAGGACGTCGTGCGGTCGGGCCGCTTCGTGCTCGGCCCCCGCGTGGCCGAGGCGGAGGAGCGCCTCGCGGCCCGGGTCGGCGCCGCGCACGGCGTGGGGGTCGCGAACGGCACCGATGCGCTGGTCATCGCGCTCGAGGCGCTCGGGATCGAGCGGGGCGACGAGGTCATCTGCCCCTCCTTCACCTTCTTCGCCACGGCCGAGGCCATCGCCCGGGCCGGGGCGGTCCCCGTCTTCGCCGACATCGACCCGGCCACCTTCTGCCTCGACCCCGAGGCCGTGGCCGCGGCCGTCACGCCGCGGACGCGCGCCGTGTGCGCCGTCCACCTGTTCGGCCACCCTGCCGACGCGCCGGCCCTGCGGGCGGTGTGCGAGCGGCACGGCCTGGCCCTGCTCGAGGACGCGGCCCAGGCCATCGGCGCCCGCCTGGGCGACGAGCTGTGCGGGTCGATGGGCGACGCCGCCACCTTCTCCTTCTATCCGACGAAGAACCTGCCCTGCTTCGGCGACGGCGGCCTCATCACGACGTCGGATCAGCAGGTCGCCGAGGTCGCCGCGGCTCCTGCGCTTCCACGGCTCGCGCGACAAGGTCACCTTCGACCGGGTGGGCTTCAACTCGCGCCTCGACGAGCTGCAGGCGGCGGTCCTGCTCGAGCTCGAGCCCCAGCTCGACGACTGGAACGACCGCCGCATCGCCGTGGCCGCCCGCTACGCGGAGCTCGGGCTCGGCGAGCTGGTGGACCTCCCGGCGGTGGCCGATGGGGCGCGGCACGTCTACCACCTGTTCGTGTGCCGGACCGAGGGCCGCGACGCCCTCAAGGCCTCCCTGCGCGAGCGCGGGATCGGGGCCACCGTCGTACTACGACACCCCGCTCCACCGCCAGCCGGCCTTCGCCCACCTGGGCGTGCCCGAGGGCGCGCTGCCCGAGACCGAGCGGGCCTCGCGCGAGAACCTGATGCTCCCGATGTTCGTCACCCTGGACGAGGCGCGCCAGGCCGAGGTCGTGGCCGCAGTGCGCGATGCCGCCGCGGTGACGGCCTAGAATCTCGCAGTGCGCCTGATCAGCCGCTACCGGCTCTGGCAGGTCGCCGTCGACGGGCTGCTGGTCGCCGGGGTCTGGTACCTGGCCTTCGCCCTGCGCTTCGACCGCGGCATCGGGCCGCTGTACGCGCGGTACTGGCACCGGACCATCCTCATCGTGGTCGCGGTGAACCTCACCGTGCTCCTGCTCTCCGGCGTGTACACCAAGTGGTGGCGGTACACGTCGCTGCGCGACCTGCAGGTCCTGGCCCGGGCGGTGCTCATCGCCGAGGGGGTCCTGTGGATCGGCTTCACCCTGATCCCACCGGTGGACTCGCACCATCGCCTGCCTCTCGGGGTGGCGGTCATGGACGCGGTGTTCACGCTCGTGGCCCTGGGCGGCGCGCGCGTCCTCGTACGCTCGCTGGTCGAGCGCCCGCGGCCGGGCTCGTTCGTGCCGCGGCGGCAAGGAGGTCGTGGTGGTGGGCGCGGGCGACGCGGGCGGGCTGGTCCTGCGCGAGATGCTCAAGAACCGCGCCGCCGGCTACACGCCCATCGGGCTGATCGACGACGACCCGCGCAAGCGGCACATGCGCCTCCACGGCGTCCGCGTGCTCGGGACGACCAAGGAGCTGTCGACCGTCCTGCGCGACCGCCGGCCGGACGAGGTCCACATCGCCATCCCGTCCGCGGGCGGCGACGTGCGCAACCGGATCGTCCACGCCTGCCGCGACGCCAGCGTTCCGGTGAAGACGCTGCCGACGCTGCCCGAGCTCCTGAACGGTGACGCCGACCTGGTGCAGCAGCTGCGCGAGGTGCGGGTCGAGGACGTGCTCGGCCGCGAGCCGGTCCACCTGGACCAGGGGGGCGTCGGCACCTACGCCCGCGACGTCGTGGTCATGGTCACGGGCGCGGGCGGCTCCATCGGCTCGGAGCTCTGCCGCCAGCTGATCAAGGTCGGGCCGAAGCGGCTGATCCTGCTCGACAACGCCGAGAACAACCTCTTCCTCATCGAGCGCGAGCTGGCCGAGCGCGGCATGGCCGGGCTCGTGCCGGTCATCGCCGACGTGCGCGACGGCGCCCAGGTCGACCGCCTCTTCGCCGAGCACCGGCCCGCCGTGGTCTTCCACGCCGCGGCCTACAAGCACGTCTCGCTGATGCAGGCGAACCCCATGGAGGCGGTGCGCAACAACGCCCTGGCCACCCAGACCGTGGCTCGGGCCGCGGCCGCCCACGGGGTCGGCCGCTTCGTCCTCGTCTCGACCGACAAGGCCGTCAACTCGCAGACCACGATGGGCTCCTCCAAGGCCCTGGCCGAGTGGGTCGTCGAGGCCATGGCCCAGCGCACGGACGAGACGGCCTTCGTGGCCGTGCGCTTCGGCAACGTGCTGGCTCAGCTCCGGCTCGGTGGTGCCCATCTTCCGGCGCCAGATCGCCCGCGGCGGCCCGGTGACGGTCACCCACCCGGAGATGACGCGCTACTTCATGACCATCCCCGAGGCGGCCCAGCTGATCGTGCAGGCCGGCGGCATCGGCCACGGCGGCGAGATCTTCGTCCTCGACATGGGCGAGCCGGTGCGCATCCTCGACCTGGCGCGCGACATGATCCGCCTCTCCGGCCGGGAGCCCGGGCGGGACGTTCCCATCGAGATCGTGGGCATCCGGCCCGGGCGAGAAGCTGCACGAGGAGCTGTTCGAGCCCTGGGAGCACGTCGAGGTGACGCACCACGACAAGATCCGGCGCGCCACCCGGCCGCCGATCGACGCCGAGTGGCTCGACGCCGAGCTCGCGGCCCTCGCCGACCTCGTGGCCGCCGGCGACGGCGCCGCGGTCGAGGTCGCCCTCCGGCGGGTCATCGCCGCCCCGCGCCGCACCGGCGTCGGGACCGCCATCTGACGATGGACACCCGGCAGCTCGCGGCCTTCGTCGCGGTCGTCGAGAAGGGGCTCGTTCTCGCAGGCGGCGGAGAGCCTCGGCGTGACGCAGCCGGCGGTGTCGCTGGCGGTGCGTGCGCTGGAGCGGCGGCTCGGTGAGAAGCTGTTGGATCGGTCCGGGCGGCGGGCGCAGCCGACGGCCGCGGGGCAGGTCGTGCTGGGGCGCGCGCAGCGGATCCTCCAGCTCGAGCGCGAGATCACGGCCACCCTGCAGGAGGAGGCCGAGACGCTGGGCGGCGACCTGGTGGTCGGCGCCTCCACCGGCCCGGGGACGCGGCTGCTTCCGAGCCTGCTCGTGCAGTTCCACCGCGCGCACCCGGACGTGCGGGTCGTCCTGCGCATCGACTCCACCCAGACGGTCATCGACCGCGTCCTCGAGCGCGAGCTCGAGCTCGGCGTGGTCGGCGCCGAGCGCCAGCACCGCAGCCTCGTGTACGAGCCGTGGCTGCACGACGACGTGGTCCTGGCCGTGCCGGCGGGGCACCCGTTCGCCGGGCGCTCGATCACGCTCGACGAGCTGCGGGCCGCGCCGCTGATCCTTCAGCAGGAGGGGTCGGGCGTGCGGTCCGTCATCGAGCGCGAGCTGCGGACCGCGGGCGTGCGCGTGCGTGATCTCGACGTCGTGGCCGAGCTGGGGCTGCAGGAGTCCTCGACCACGGCCGTGGAGGAGGGCCTCGGCGTGACCTTCACCTCGCGGGCGGCGATCCGCAAGGAGGTGGCGCTCGGGCTGCTGGCCGAGGCCCGCGTGCAGGGGATCCGGCCGACGCGGCGCTACGTGCTGGTGCGGGCGGCGGCGCGGGAGCCGTCGCGCCTGATGGAGGCGTTCCTGAGCTTCCTGCGGGCGGCGGCCAGCGAGAGCGCCTGAGCACCGCGTCACGCGCCCAGGCTCCGTACTGCAAGGTCTGCGAGCTCGAAGACTTCCGCGACCCGGCGTTCCTCGAGACCTTTCGGGATGTCTTCCGGCACGAGGTCGAGCGCTACGGGCCGGACTTGCCGCGCGGGCGCGAACACCGCAAGCGCTGGGAGGTCGCCATGGCCGCGAGGGCCCTCGAGGCAGGCGGCGTCCTGGGGCCGAATCGCGGAGAGTCCTCGGGGTGGGCGCGGGTGACGAGTCGACGATCGTCTCGGCTGACGACGCGTGCCGCCGGGTATTCGCCACAGACCTTCACCTCGACCCGACCACCTGGCAGGAGACGGCAAGCACGTCGATGCTGATCGACCCCGGGCAGTTCTGGAGCGGCGCCTGGGACCCGCGGCGCCTCGGTGGTGCAGCACATGGACGCACGGGACCTGCGCTATGGGCGACTGCCTCCTTCGACGCGCATCTTCTCGTCGAGCTCGATCGAGCACTTCGGGACGCGTTGAAGACGTGCGCCGAAGCATCGACGAGATGTTCCGGGTCCTGCGGCCGGGTGGCGTCCTCAGCCTGTCCACGGAGTATCGGATCGAAGGGCCGCCGCCTGGCATTCCCGGGCGCCCTTGCTTTTCGAGCGGGGCGGAGCTCGAGGAGACCGTGATCGGCGGACCTCGCGCTGGCGGCCTTCTGTCGCCTCTCGACGTGCACGTGTCCGCCGGCACGCGCGGGACGGTGCAGTACCTGCCCGGACGTCGTGACGCGCGGGCGGCGAGCCCGCACTATCCGCACATCGTCCTCACCACCGGCCCGGAGACGTGGACGAGCGTCCACCTCGCGCTGCGCAAGGACTGAATCACGGCCGCCGCACGAGCGACTCGGGATGCCGGCGCACGTACCGAGCGATGCCCCGGGCGTGCGCGAGCTCCGCGCGCGTCGACCAGGCTGCGGTCGGTCTCCCGCTGGTAGTGGTGGACGGCCACGGCGTCCGGCACGTACCAGCGCTCCCAGCCCGCCCGCATGGCCCGGTACGCGAGCTCGATGTCCTCGCCGTACATCGGCATGCCCTCGTCGAGGCCGCCGATGTCGTCGAGCATGGCCCGCCGGACGAGCAGGCAGGCGCCGAGCATCCAGTCGCACTCGCACGGGACCGTCCGGCACGTCGGCCAGGTAGTGACCGGGCTGGGCCGCCTCGACGTCGCCGACGAGCAGGCGGATGGGCGTGCGCCGGACGAGCGTGCCGCCGACGGTCGGAAAGCGCCGCCGCGAGCGCTGGAGAGAGCCGTCGGGATCGAGCAGCCGCGGGCCCGCCAGGCCGCAGCGCGGATGCGCCTCGGCGTGAGCCACGAGCCGGGCGCACGGCCCCCGGCGCGACCTCCGTGTCCGGGTTGAGGAGGAGGACGTACGGCGCCGTCGTGGCGGCCACGATGGCGTTCCAGTTGACCGCCGGGGAGCGCGGCTCGGGATTGCGGCCGGCCCTCGCGCCCCGGTCGGCGGCCAGGGCGGCGCTCCCATCCGGGATGTTCTCCAGGACCACGGCGGGAACGTCGTCCCGCGCCAGCGCGTCGAGGCAGGGGCCGAGGTACTCCCGGTGGCCGTGCGACACGATCGCGGCCACGACCTCGCTGGTCACAGCGCCTCCCGGTAGACCTGCGCCGTGGCCTCGGCCGAGCGCCGCCAGGTGAAGGCCGCGGCCCGCGCCCGGCCGGCGGCGACCAGGTGCTCCCGGAGCGACGCATCCCCCAGGACCCGCTCGAGGGCGTCGGCGATCTCCGCCACCGAGCGCGGGTCGAAGGTCAGGGCGGCCTCGCCCACGGCCTCGCCGAGCCCCGTCGTCCCACTGGCGATGACGGGCGTGCCGCAGGCCATGGCCTCCAGCGCCGGCAGGCCGAACCCCTCGTAGAGCGACGGCACGCACACGGCCTCGGCCGCGCCGTAGAGGGCGGGCAGGTCCGCCTCGGCCACGTGACCGAGCAGCCGGAGCCGCCCGGTCAGCCCGAGCTCGTCCGCCCGGCGGCGCATCGCCGCCCCGGAGCCGCGGTCGGCGCCGGCCAGCACGAGCTGGTGGGCGCCGCCGAGACGCGCCACCCGCGCGAAGGCCTCGAGCAGGGCGAGCGGGTTCTTGCGCGGGGCGAGAGCGCCCACGAAGAGCACGTACTCCTCGGCCAGCCCGAGCCGCTCGGCCGCCAGGCGGCGGGCGTCGGGGAGCGGCCGGAAGGCCTCGCCCACCCCGTTCGGGATCGCCGTGATCCGGTCCAGGGGCACGTCGTAGGCGTCGGCCAGGTCCCGGCGGGTGAACTCGGACACGGCGATGATGCGCCGCGCGCGGCGCAGCGAGCCGGGCACGAAGCGGCGGAAGAGCAGCCGGTCGCGCGCCCGCAGGAGCTCGGGGGCGCGGGCGAAGGAGAGGTCGTGCACCGTCAGCACGGCCGGGCACGGGAGGCGCGGAGCCACGAAGTACTGGACGTGCACGAGCGAGGCGCCGGCCCGCGAGGCGAGGCGCGGGAACGCCACCGGGATGCGCCGGTACGGCGACGCCACGTCTCAGCTCGAGGCGCTCGACCCTCGGGTCGACGTCGGCGGGAAGCGCGCTCGGGTCGCGCAGCGAGCAGGCCAGGTCGAGGTCCGGGGCCACGTGCGGCAGCTCGCGGAGCAGGTTCACGGTGTAGGTCTCGTCGCCCGTCCGCTGCCGGCCGACGACGTCCGCGTCCACGAGGACGCGCGGGCGGCCGCTCACGCGAGCTCGCGCCACACGTCGAGGGTCCCGGCGGCGGTCCGCTCCCACGTCAGCTCCCGGCGGGGAGCCGGCCTCGGCCCGGACACGGCCCGGTCGACGGCGTCGGCGATGCTCTCCGACGGACAGCGGGATCGCAGTAGGCCGCGGCCTCCCCGGCCACCTCGCGCAGAGCCGGGATGTCGGAGCAGACGAGCGGGCAGCCCGTGGCCAGGGCCTCTCCGGCCGGGAGGCCGAAGCCCTCCCACAGGGACGCCACCACGGTCGCGGAGGCGTGGGCGTAGAGGTCGCGCAGCCGCACGTCCCCGACGCGGCCGAGGACCGTCACCCCGTCCTCGGGCGCGAGGCGCACGTCGCCCCAGCCGCCGCCGCCCACGAGCGCGAGCGTCTCGCGGCGAGCCGCGCGCCCGGCGCAGGCGGTGCGCGGCCAGGACGCGGTCGAGGTTCTTGCGCGGCTCGGGCGTGGCCACGGCCAGAACGTACGGCCCGGCCAGCGGCGCCGGCCCGGGCGGCTCGGAGAACAGCGCATCGATGCCGAGCGGCACCGTGCGCAGACGCTCAGGCGCGACGCCGAGCCGCTCGGAGACGTCGTCGGCCGTGGCCTGCGAGGCGCAGATGACCCGGTCGGCCGATCGCACCACGCCGCGGGACGGCGAAGGCCCCGTAGGTGCGGCTCCAGCGCGGGAACCAGCCGGGCTCGCGCAGCACGGCCAGGTCGAGCACGGTCACCACGAGCGGCTGGGCCGGCCGCGTCAGCGGCCCACGGAAGGTCGGGCAGTGGAGGATGTCCGCGCCGGCCCGCCGCGCGGCCGCCGCCAGCCCGCGGCCGTACCAGGCCAGGTCCTGGTCGAGGACGGTCAGCCGGCGCGCCACCGTCCCCCGGTCGACCGGCGGTCCGTCTCCGAGCAGGGCCACGTCAGGCGGTTCTGCCATCGCCACGAGAGCGCCGAGCAGCCCCGCCGCGGCCCGCGCGGTGCCGGCCCGGTCGAGGCGGAAGCAGGCGGCGTCGAAGGCCACCCTCATCGCGGGTATGGCCCCCGGCCCATGCGTCCCGAGACGGAAGTCGGCGACGCCGTCGAGCTTCGCCCGGGCCACGGCTCGCCGGCTCGGCTGGGCCAGGCGGGCCAGCGCCCGCAGGGCCGTGCCCGCGGCCTCACGGCGGGCCACGGCCGCGCCCCGCCTCCGGGCGAGCATCCACAGCCGGTTCCGCGTGCTGTAGTAGGCCCACGTCGGGCCGCTCGCGCCGCCGGTGGAGCTGCCGGCGGCATGGTCTGCCTCGCGCCTGGTCGGCGACGCGCAGGGGCACGCCCAGCGCCCGGGCGCGCAGGCACCAGTCGACGTCCTCGTAGTAGAGGAAGAGGCGCTCGTCCATGGGGCCGACCCGCTCCCACACGGCAGCCGGGATGCACAGCGCGGCCCCCGTCAGGTACTCGACCGCGCCCTCGGCGTGCCGGCCGAACCCGCGCTTGTCCAGGAGGCCGCCGGCAAACGCGTCCGGTCCGTCGGCATGGATGCGAGGCGAGGCCGCGCCGTCCGTTCCGGCCACCTCGCCGAGCGTCTCCAGACAGTCGGGAGCGACGAGCACGTCGTCGTTGAGGAGCACCGCCTGGCTCGCGCCGTCGGCAAACGCTCGATCGAGGCCGGCGTTCGCCCCGCCGGCCAGGCCACGGTTGTCGGCCAGAGGCACGGCCGTCACCGGCCGGTCGCCCAGGACGCGCGCGAGGCGCGCCGGGTCGCTCTCGTTGTCGACCACGACCACCGGCGCCGCCGGAGCCACCTCGGCCAGGCGGTCGAGGCAGGCGGCCGTCCGGTCCGCCGCCTGCCAGGTGACGACGACGGCGGTCGGCAGTGGCACGAAGCCGAGTCTAGAGGCCGCCTGGCGACGCGGGCGCCCTGGTACGGTCGGGAGCGTGAGGCGGATATTCGTGACCGGGGCGGGCGGGTTCGTCGGCCGTCACCTGGTCGCCCGCCTGGCCCGGGACGGCGTCGCCACGGAGGCGTCCTCCGCCGACATCCGCGACGAGGACGCGCTGCGCGCCGAGCTCGAGCGCGCGGCCCCCGACGCGGTGGTGCACCTGGCGGCGGCCTCGTCGGTCGGCCAGGCCTGGGGCGCGCCGTCGGACGCCTGGAGCGTGAACGCGTCGGGAACGCTGGCCCTGGTGCGGGCGATGCAGCGGGCGGCGCCTGGGGCGCGCCTGCTCGTCCCCTCCACCGGAGAGGTCTACGGCAACGTGCCCGAGGCCGAGCAGCCGATCGCCGAGGACCGGCCTGTGGCCCCCCTCTCGCCCTACGCGCAGACCAAGGCCGCGGCCGAGCTGGCCGTGCTCGGCTCGGGCCTCGACGCCGTGGTGGCGCGGTCGTTCAACCACATCGGCCCGGGCCAGGATGAGCGCTTCGCCGTGGCCTCCTTCGCCGCCCAGATCGCCCGCGTCGAGGGCGGCCAGTCGGAGCCCGTCCTGCGGGTCGGGAACCTGGCCGCGCGCCGCGACTTCACCGACGTGCGGGACGTGGTCGAGGCCTACCTGCGCCTGCTGGCCGTGCCGGAGGCCCGAGGCGTGGTCAACGTGGCCAGCGGCCGGGCGGTGTCACTCGAGGAGATCCTCGACCGCCTCCTCGAGCTCGCCTCGCAGCCGATCGAGGTGGTCGTCGATCCCGAGCGGCTCCGCCCGTCCGACGTCCCGCTCCTGTGCGGCGATGCCGGCCGCCTGCGCGCCCTGACCGGATGGCGGCCCGAGCGCGACCTGCGCGCAACGCTGTCCGACATCATGCGTGACGCACGCGCCCGAGCGGAGGTCCCCCTATGAGCACCGAGTCGCCACGCGCCCTGATCACCGGCATCACCGGCCAGGACGGCTCGTACCTGGCCGAGCTGCTGCTGGAGAAGGGGTACGAGGTCTACGGCATGGTCCGCCGGTCGAGCACGGAGTCCTTCGAGCGCATCGCCCACCTCCAGGGCCGGGTCGAGCTCCTGCAGGCCGACCTGCTCGACCAGGCCTCGCTCCAGGAGGCCCTTCGCGCGGCCCGGCCCAGCGAGGTCTACAACCTGGCCGCCCAGAGCTTCGTGCCGACGTCCTGGAGCCAGCCCGTGCTCACCGGCGAGTTCACCGCCGTCGGGGTGACCCGGATGCTCGAGGCCATCCGGCTCGTCGACCCGGCGATCCGCTTCTACCAGGCCTCGTCCTCCGAGATGTTCGGCAAGGTGCGGGAGGTGCCGCAGACCGAGCGGACGCCGTTCTACCCGCGCAGCCCGTACGGCGTGGCCAAGGTCTACGGCCACTGGATCACCGTCAACTACCGGGAGAGCTACGGCCTCTTCGCGGTGTCGGGCATCCTCTTCAACCACGAGTCGCCGCGGCGCGGGCTCGAGTTCGTGACCCGCAAGGTGACCGACGGCGTGGCCCGCATCAAGCTGGGCCTGGCCACGGAGCTGCGGCTGGGCAACCTCGACGCCCAGCGGGACTGGGGCTTCGCCGGCGACTACGTGCGGGCCATGTGGCTGATGCTCCAGCAGGACGAGCCGGACGACTACGTCGTCGCCACGGGGCGCATGCACTCCGTGCGGGACTGCGTCGAGGTCGCCTTCGGGCACGTCGGCCTCGACTGGCGGCAGTACGTCAAGCACGACGAGGCCTTCGAGCGCCCGGCCGAGGTCGACCTGCTCCTCGGCGATGCCAGCAAGGCGCGCGAGAAGCTGGGCTGGGAGCCCGAGACGACGCTTCGAGGAGCTCATGCAGCTCATGGTCGACGCCGACCTCGAGCGGCTGGGACGGCTGCTGCCGGCCGCTACCTGAGCCCGCGGCGCGAGGCGACCGCGGTGCGCAGCAGCGTGCCGACGGCCTCCGGCCACGACGCGGCGCCGAAGCGGTCGGCGGCCACCTGGGGCTGTCGCAGCCAGGCGACCAGCGGGGCGAGGACGTGCGGCCAGGCCAGCGTCCGGCGCCAGCGCGCCGGCCGCCTCGCGGGCGCGGGCCCGCGCGTCCGCGTCTCCGAGGTAGCGCGCGAGCGCGCCTCCGGCGGCGGCGGCATCGCCCGGCGGCACGGCCTGCCCGGCCCCGGCGGCGGCCGCCCGGTCGCCGACCTCGTCGCCGCGCGGTGGACACGATCGGGACGCGTCCCCACAGGAGGTCCACGAGCCGCGTGCGATGGGCGAGCTCGAGCTCGACGCCCGGCTTGCTCAGGCAGACGGCGCAGTCGGCCTCGGCGTACCAGGCCACTCGCTCCTCGTACGGGCCCCAGGGCGCCTCGAGCACGCGCTCCGCCGAGCCCGAGATCGGCGACGGCCTTCCGGGTCCGCTCCAGCTCGGTGGCGGCGCCGGGGGCGGACGGGTGGCTGCCGCCGACGATGACGAGCCGCGCGCCCGGCAGCTCCTCGGCCAGCGGCGGCGAACCCCTGCACCGCGGTGACGCCGTCGAGCCACGGGTAGAGGCCGCCGAACCAGATCGCCAGCGGCGGCGTCGTCCTCCACCAGGACGCCGCGCGCCACCTTCGCTCGCGGGCGTGGGCGGCGGCTCCGAGGGAACGCCGAACGGCGCCTCGAGGAGCGGCGGCGCGTCGATCGTGACGGGGTTCAGCCGGCCCGCGGCGGCCAGGAGACCGAGCGGAACAGGCGCTGCCGCGTGTTGGCGACCAGGAACAGGTCGCCGCGGCGGACGAGCTCGAGCACCCGGCGCCGGAACCCGTCGTAGCGGGCGTCGAAGGGCGCGAGCCCGAGCCGCTCCGGCAGCGCCGGGGCGTAGCAGTCGACGACCACCGGGAGGTCGGCGGGCAGCCGGCGGACGACCGCGTGGCCGAGATCGGCCAGCCCCTGGGGGACGCACGACCGCAGCGTGGCCCTCGGGCGAGATCGGCGAGGCCGGTCGGCGACCACGTGGCGTCGGCGCCCGGAGCGGGCTGCGGGCGTGGCCAGGGTGACGTCGAGGCCGCCGGCTCGAAGGGCGGCCGCCAGCTCGCGCGTAGCGGATGCCGGGACCAGAGGTCAGGGCCCCGGGCGCCGGGGGCGGCTCCGGGGCGAGCAGCAGGATCCGCGGCGCCGCGTCCGGGCTCAGGGGTGCGACCCGCCCGTCAGGCCGCCGGCGGTGGCATCGCGCGCCGCCGGCTCGGCCGGCCGCCGCTCGACGCACCCATGACGCCGCTGCACGCGCACCGGGCCGATGCCCTCGGCGTCGTCGCTCAGCACCGTGAAGCTCAGCGCGTGGTCGACGCGCGCGAGCTCGCGGCTGCCGTCCTCGCTGCGTGACGACGACATCGACGGTGAACCGGCCCTCACGAAACGGCACGGCGTCGACGTCAAGCCGGACGTCATTGACGTCTCCCGCGGCCAGATCCACCGTTCCGGTGCGGCCGGCCACGAGCTTGCCGGCGGCGTCCCGGAACATGAACGCCACGCGCGCTTGCGGACTCGTCCGCAGCCGGCGATCAACGAGGCGCAGAAAAGCACCCGATGGCCGTCGAGGATGACGTCGGTGTCCTCGCCCGCGTTGTTGACGATGGCTGGCGTCGACTAGCCTGCGTCGGCTGATCGGCGTTCTCGCCCGGCCGGTCGCTACGGGCGGACGCGTCGGCGGCCAGCGAGACGTCGGTGGTACGCCCGAACGACATCCTCGACCACTCCGTCGGCGACCACGCGGCCCTGCTCGAGAAGCACGGCGCGATCGCACAGCATCTCGACGCTGCTGAGGTCGTGCGAAACGAAGACGATCGTTCGTCCCGCTCGCTTGAAGTCGAAGATGCGCCCGTAACACTTCTTCGAGAACGTCTCGTCGCCGACTGCGAATACCTCGTCGAGCAGAAGCACGTCGGGGTTGACGTGCATCGCCACCGAGAAGCCGAGGCGCACGTACATGCCGGAGGAGTACGTGCGCACGGGCTGGTCGACGAAGTCGCGACAGCTCGGCGAAATCGATGATCTCGTCCATATGGCGCTCCATGTAGTCATGCGAGAGCCCGAAGATCGCGCCGTTCAGGTAGACGTTCTCACGGCCCGTGAACTCAGGGTGAAAGCCGGCGCCAAGCTCGAGCAGCGACGAGATCGACCCGCCGATGGCGATCGCGCCAGAGGATGGGCGGAAGATCCCGGCGAGAAGCTTGAGCAGCGTCGACTTGCCCGAGCCGTTCTGACCGATGACCCCGACCGCCTCGCCGGGCCGTGCTCGCAGGGACACGTCGCGAAGGGCCCAGAACCACTCATGACGATCGATTTCGCGCCGGACGATCGTCCGCTTCAGCGATCGGGCCAGCTCCTGGGTTCCGCAGGAACCGCCGGCTCACGTCGTCGACGATCACGTCGCCGGGGAGGATCCGGTCGTCGTCCACTAGAGCTCGATCGCGAAGCTGTCCGCGCGGCGCTGGAACAGCCGCAGGCCGAGCACGAAGAAGGCGGGCCCGACGAGCAAGATGTAGAGCAGCTCGACCGCCGGCGGGAACCGCCCCAGCGAGCACGGCGTCGCGAATGACCTCGACGTATGGCGTCACCGGGTTTCCGTACCGCAGCGCGGTGACCAGGTGCGGGTGCGACGCGGCGCCGGGCAGCTGCCCGAACGTGTACAGGACCGGGGTCAGGAAGTACCACGGCAAGAAGAGCACGCCGAGCAGGTGCGACACGTCGCGGAAGTAGACGTTCACCGCCGCGAACATCATGGCCAGACCGGCCGTCAGGGTGATGAGCAGCGCGAAGGCGGGGACGACGAGCCAGAACGTCTCGGCCGTGTCCGGCTCGATGACCATGCGACCGGGATGACGATGGCGAACATGACCGCGGCCGCCAGCACGTGTGAGAGCACGCTCGACATGACGACGACCTCGCGCGGGAACCAGATCTTCTTCACCAGGTCGGCGTTGTCGACGATCGACGTCGTGCCGGACAGCACGCCCGACTGGAAGTACGAGAACACAGCCAGCCCGGTGAGCACGAACAGCGCGTAATGCGGGAATGGTCGTTGCCCGCCAGAGGACGCTGAAGACCAGCGTGTAGACCCCCGCCATGAGCAGGGGATGCAGGTACGACCACAGGATGCCGAGCGCTGAGCCCTTGTAGCGCTGTCGGACCTCGCGCCGGAGCAGGCTCCAGAGCAGCTCGCGATGCGTCGAGATCCAGGCGAGGCGGGCCGGGAGCGCCAGCGGGCGTGCTGTCTCCACGGCCACGGCCAGCCATCGTACCAGCGGCCTCAGTAGCCCTCCGCGCCAGCAGCGGCGAAGGTCGACTAGCATCGGCGCGGGTGACGGGAACTGCTCCGCCGCTGCGTCTCGCGACGGCGCCCTATATTGGCGCGGGCGGAGGCTAGGATCGCGACCTACGTCGACATCCAAGGTGTCCAGAGCCGCGATAGTGGGCTCCGGGGCATCGGACGGTATGTCCGGGAGATAGCTGCGGCGCTCGAAAAGGCGGACGATCGAGCAGTCGACGCGTACCTAACCAATCCCGACCTGCCCGCGGCGAGCACCCTCGACGGGTGCCGGCCGCGGATCGAATGGCGCCGGCGAACGAGGTTCAGCTCGGCGCCAGGCGACGTCCTCCACATCACGTCCCTCTTCGAGCCCGTGCCGATCGCGCGAGTCTGGCCATCAAGCGCCCGGACCGGCCAGGTCCGGCTCGCCGTCACGCTGTACGACCTCATCCCGTACATCTATCCAGAGCACTACCTGGCGGACGCCGGTTACCGACGGCGGTACGAGAACCGTCTGCAACTCCTGCGCCAGGCCGATCGCGTCCTGGCGATCTCCGACGCAACCAGGGCAGACGCGATCGACCGTCTTGGCCTGGAACCGAGCCGGGTCGTCGCCGTCGGAACGGGGGTCTCGGCGCACTTCCACCGACCGGAGAGCCGCAAGCGGGCCTTTCAAACCGTCCAGGCCTCGAACCCGGGCATTCGACCGGACTACATCCTCTACGCCGGCGCCGTGGACCATCGAAAAAACGTTGGTGTTCTGCTCGAGGCCTACGCCGGATTGTCGGAGGAGCTGCGGCGGCGGCACCAACTCCTGATCGTCTCCCGCCTCGCTCGTGCCGAGCTGGACGCGCTTCGTCCACGGCTGCGGGCACTCGGGGTTTCCCGCGACGTGCGGCTAGCCAGTGCGGTCGACGACGACGACCTGGTGCCCGTGTACCAGGCGGCAGGGCTCTTCGTGTTTCCGTCCCTGTATGAAGGGTTTGGCTTGCCGGCGGCGGAAGCGATCGCCTGCGGCGCCCCGACCATCGCGAGTCGCAGCTCCTCGCTCGTCGAGGTCGTCCGATTTGAGGAGGCGTTGTTCGACCCACGCGACGCTGCCGATCTCCGCGCGCATATTGAACGCGTACTGACCGACGATGGCCTGCGCGCGAGGCTCGCCGCCGCGCAACTCGACGAGCGTCACACGTGGTCAGAGGTCGCCAAGCGTGTACTTGACGTCTACGAGGAGCTCCGAGCCGAGCCAGTCCGACCCGTTGCTCGCCAGCGCCGGCGCACGCTTGCCGCAATCGCGGAGGAGGAGGAGAACGCGTGGGGGCTCCCAGGCATGGGAGATCAGCGGCCACCGCGTCCGGCTGTCAGACGGGTCGTGCGTGGCGTCCTGTGGCCGGTGCGGCGCTTCTTCGACCCACGTTTCGCCGGTGTGGACAGCCACATCACGATGGCCCACGCGGACCTGGGAAGTCGTCTCGATCGGGCCTTCGGGCCAGGCGGCGAAGGATCGCTCGTGCGACTCGAAAAGTCGCTTCGAGGCACTCAAACGGCCCTCGAGCGGCTCTCGGAGGACGTTACGCGAAGGGCCGTCGCAGCCCGGGCCGAGCAGCAACGCCTCGAGGCCGCGATCCAAGAGCTTCAGGCCGGAACGGCCGACCTGCGAGCAGGCAGCCCGGCGAACCGGCTCGCGGCCCTCACAGGCGTACCTGCATCCCAGCTCGATGGGGACACGGCGCGCTTTCTGACGACTGCGGTGGGCCATGAGGGGTTCGCGGCGCAGATGGGCCTGTGGTTCAACTCCCCTGTGGCGATCGCATATCGGAAGGGAGGTCCATTCCTCCTCGGGGTCAATGAGCGCATCGCCGAGATTCCCTACGTCTTCGGAAGTCTCGCCGCATTGCCCGTGCCTTCCCGGATCCTGGACGTGGGTGCTCAAGAGAGCACCGTCTCACTGTCATTGGCAAGCCTCGGCCACCAGGTGACGGCACTCGACCCGCGCGGCTATGCATTGACCCATCCTAATCTGCGCGAGGTAGCCACAACGGTCGAGGAGTTTCGGATGCGGAGCCCTTCGACGCTGTTGTTTGCCTCTCCACGATTGAGCACCTTGGCCTTCCCGTATACGACCAGCCGGCCAGCGATCCTGACGCCGACATTGTTGCCATGCATCGACTGCACGATCTCCTTCGACCGGGGGTCTGCTCGTTTTGACAACACCGACGGGTCCGACGGCCGAGGTGACCGAGAGCACACGGATCTACGATGCGGCACGCCTCCGTTCGCTTCTTGCACCGTTCGTGGTGATCGATCGTCGGACGGTTCACCGAGACCAGGACGGTGCGTGGTCGCCGTCGGACGACGGCGCGGCGCCGAGCGTCACGCTCATCACGGCGCGCCGCGACGCCTGAGCGGCGGCCGGCCGCGCATTGCTCCGAGCAAGAGCGCGCCCGTGAAGACGATGCCGAACAGCCATGCAGTCGACTGAGCGAGTTTCGGGAAGCGGTCGCCGGCGTCGACGGCGTACTGACCGCCTAGGGCAGACAGGACCACATGGATGTCCGCGGCACGCATCGTGGACCGCCCGAGCGTGAAGATCCGAGTCTGGACTCCGACACTTCCAGGTGTCGAGAAGGGCATCACAAAGACGCGAAAGCGACCATCTGGCGGGAGGTCGGACGCCGTCACGACATCCTTTGCCAAGGTGCCGGTCGTTGGTCCCCAGGCCTCGATGTAGCCGAGCGGCCCGAAAGACGGTCCACCCGTCCGAGCCAGCGAGAAGCGAGCGACGTAGGCCCCGGGAGCCAGGACGATTCCCGGCCCGAAGGATAAGAATCCCGATCCTGCCGAGGGGGGCGCAGTTGCTATTCGACCAGGACGGCGCGAGATCTCCGTCTCAGGTGTCCGATCTGCCGCTGCTGCGTTGACTGGCTCGCCATGAAGCTCGTGGCCGATGCCGGCTGCTCAGTGTCGGGCCACGCGCTCTGCAGATGCTGGGCCAGTGGTAGATCGACCGTGCCGGTATTCAGAAGTACGTAGCCGGAGTGTCCTGCGGCATTGAACGTCAGCGCCAAACTGAGTAGGGCTAGCGGCACGAACCCCACCCACGCGGCCGGGACGCGAGCAAGAACGACGAGCAATGGGATCGCGGCAAATGGAAGGCAGATGAGCTCGTAGCGACCCGGAAAGGTAAAGCCGGGCGTGTAGATTCCACTGACGGCGAGCACGAGCTGATAGCCGGCGACGAGCCCGATTCCGTAGGTGGTCCAACGCGGGGCGAGCACCCAGAGGCACGCGATGCCTGCCAGGCCGAGCACGAAGACGGGGGCAAGGCAGCCAGTCGACCGCAACCCTCCAACCACGTAGGCCGCCGGGAGTGATCGCTGGGGGCGCCCGGCCGCTGCTCGTCGCCAGCCAGGACGGGCTGCCATACCACTTGTCGAACTCGTAGGCCATGAAGACGAAGCTCGCAATCGGCGGGAGCGCCACCGCCGGCAGGACACGGACGCCCACCCGACTACGGGCGGCGCCCCACAGCCGGCGATCTCGGCCAGGGTCGGCAGGAGACGGTCCCGGGGCACCGGCCGGATCGCCACCAGCCACGCAAGGCCGAGCGCCGCCAGGAGGCCGAAGCAGACCGGATGTAGCAGTGGATGCAGCCATGG
>CAVOLG010000005.1:0-54748 GCA_963696735.1 uncultured Actinomycetes bacterium | reverse complement strand
CTCGCCGTGGCGGGTGCCCGGGACGTGGTGCGCTGGACCGCGCTGGTGACGGCATCGCCGTTGATCGCGTTCTCGCTGACCGTCGGCGGCACCGATATGCCTGTCCTCGCGTGCCTGTGCCTCGGGTTCGCCCTGCTGTGGCGGCGAAGACCGGTGCTGGCCGGGCTCGCGCTCGGCGCGGCCGCGGCCATGAAGGCGACCGCCTGGCCGGCCCTGGTGGTGGTGGCGGTCCTGCTCGTGGCCAGGGATGGCCGCCGGGCGGCGGTGAGCATGGCCGCGACGGCGCTGGTGATAGTCGCCGCGGTGGTGGGCCCGGTGGCGGCCCTGGGGCCGCGGTCCCTGGTGCAGAACACGATCGCGTTCCCGCTCGGCCTGACCCGCCTCAAATCCGACGCGGTGAGCCCGCTGCCGGGCCGCCTGCTCGCCGAGACCGGGTACACGGGCCATCTGATCGCGGTGGCGCTGCTCGCGCTGGCGGGCCTGGCGGTCATCGCGAGCCTGGCGTTCCGGCCGCCGCGCAGCGTGCCCGCCGCGACCTGGCGTCTCATCATCGCGCTGACCGCGATGTTCGTGCTGGCGCCCGCGACCAGGTTCGGCTACTTCGTGTACCCGGTGGGCTTGTTCGCCTGGCTGGAGGTGTCACGGATGGGTCAGAGGGCGCCCGCAGCGCCCGCGGATCCTGCCGGGGCGCCGGGGGAGCCGGCCGAGCCGCCCGGGCCGCCGGGCCCCGCCGTGGCCAGATCGGCGAACTCCGCCCGCCAGGAGGCGTACCAGTAGCGGAACCAGGGCTTGGTGCCGGCCAGCGGGACGATGTGTCCGATGGTCGTAACAGCTCCGCCGGCGCTGCCGCGGTCAGCCGCCGGCCGGCACCGGGCTGTTCGGCCCGTCGAACGCGGCGCTGTCCTTGCAGATGTTCTGGCTCGCGCTGATGCCCTGGAAGTTGTTCGAGTTCAGGGTGGCCGCCGACGGCTTCGACGCCGGCTGGCTGCCGGCCAGCCCGGTGAACTTCGAGCCGAGGATCAGGCTGAGCGTACCGGCTTGGAGGGTGCTGACCTGCTTCACCTGGACGCCGGCCACCTCTTTCTTGAGGGTGTTCACCGCGGGCAGCTGGGCGGTCGAACCGTACTCGATGACGGACGCGGTGTAGCCGAAGCCGTTGGGGGCGTCGCCGGTGCCGATGACGTTGAAGCCGAGGTTGGCCAGCCCGGTAGCGGCGGTGGTGGCAACCCCGGCGGCGCCGGATCCGTTGAGCACCTCGAGCTGCACCTTGGCCGGGCTGACCGTGGGCGCCGGGGAGGGCTTGCTCTTCGCCGCCTTGAGGATGTGGTTGTCATGGGCGACGGCGGAGAAAAGCTCGGTGGCTTGCGGGTCTTCCCACTGCACCTTGGCCGGGTCCGGCAGGTATTCCACTACCGGGACCGAGATGAACCGCACCGAGCTGGTGTTGAGGCCCTTCATGCTGTTCGCGATGCCGAGCATGTCGGTCAGGCTGAGGTCGGTGGTGACCGCGTCGGCGGCGTCCTTGAGCACCTTGTAGTCGCCGAGCAGGTTGGTCTGCTTGATCTTCTGCATGGCCGAGGCCAGGAAGAGCTGCTGGCGCTGGATCCGCTGCAGGTCGCTGCCGTCGCCGATGTTCTCCCGCAGCCGGACGAAGGCGAGCGCCTGCGCCCCGTAGACCTTGTGCAGCCCGGCCGAGAGGTACAGGTGGGCCTGGTAGTTGCGGACGGCGAACGGCAGGCAGACGTTGATCCCGTGCACGTCGTTGACGATGGTCTTGAAGCTGTCGAAGCCGACCTCGACGAAGTGGTCGATGTGGATGTGGGTGGTCTGCTCCAGGGTCTTCCACAGGCAGGGCGCGCCGCCGTCGGAGAACGTCGCGTTGAGCGGCTCCAGCACGCCGGCGGCCTGCGCCGTCTGGCCGGGGTGGCCCTGCTGGTCGGGCTCGCAGTTGTAGATCGGCACCATGGAGTCGCGGGGGAAGCTGATCACGTAGGCGTGCGAGTGGTCGGGCGCGATGTGCAGCAGCATCGTGGTGTCCGAGCGCGCCCCCAGCACGTCCTTGCCGAACTTGCCCTTGGCGCCGGCCCGGGAGTCCGAGCCGATCAGCAGGATGTTGGTCGAGCCGTTGAGCTTGGGTGGGCGGTTGCCGAGCATCTGAGCGGTGACGGCCTCGTGGTTGATGCCGTCGTAGACGTTGCGCACGGCGGCGTAGGCCACCAGCGAGACGCCCACCACCAGGACGGTGGAGATGATCGCGGCCGCGCCCAGGATGGGGTGCGGGCCGAGAAAGGCCAGACGGCGGCGCGGCAGGCCGGAATCGCCCACATTATCCGCCCTGCGTGCTCCGGATGAAGGGTCCCCACCCATGCCCTCCGGATCGTGGTAGCGGCTCATCGCTCCTCGGCGTGGCTCATGAATCGCACGGGGGTTGGCCCATTGTCACCCCGGAACCCAATGGTATGCGGTGCAATTACTCTGAATTGGCTGTTGATCTGCCTCCTGTAGGTCCGCCCTACTGCCGCGGCACCGGCCCGATCTACAGTGGATGGCGTGCGTCTGGGACTTCGCCCGGCCAGTCGGCAGACCCAGGGTGACCGCCCGAATGGATCCGCCGCGCAGCGCGCCGGGCTGCCATCGCTCGGCCTGCAGCGGCTGGGGCTGCACCGGGCGGCCGATCCCGGCGGTAAGGCGTTCGCGATCGTCACCGTCCTGCCCACGCTGATGATCACCGCCTGGCTGCTGCCGGGCCTGCCGTTGCTGCTCGCCGGCCGGTTCTTCCCGGTCCCGATGGTGCTGATCTCGGTGCCGCTCGTGGTCGGGCTGGTGCTGATGGCCAGCCGGCAGCTTCCCGGCCGCTGGCCCGGCCCCGGCACCAAGGAGAGGTTCGGGACCAGGGGCGGGACCGCGAACTGGTCCGCCCTGTGGGGGCTGGCCGGAACGCTCCTGGTCGCGGCCGGGTTCGGCATCTGGCAGCTCCGGGCGAATTCGCCCCAGCTGATTGTGGACCGCGACCCGGGGGCGTTTTTCCAGTTTGCCTACTGGATAGCCGAGCACGGGTCGCTGCCGATCCCGGCGCAGCTCGCGGCGTTCGGCGGCAGCCACGCCGGCCTCACCTTTGGCAGCTTCGGCTTCGCCGGCCAGGGCGACGCGGTCGTGCCCGGGCTGCCGGCCGGGCTGCCCATCGCGCTCGCGGCCGGCCTGTGGACGCATGGGCTGGCGGGCGGTGTGGCGCTCAGCCCGCTGCTCGGCGCGCTCGCGGTGCTCAGCGTGGGCGGCCTCACCGGCCGGCTGGCCGGCCCGCAATGGGCCCCGGCGGGCGCTCTCCTGCTGGCCCTCACCCTGCCCGAGACCTACACCAGCCGGTCCGCCTTCAGCCAGATAGTGGCGCAGGCGCTGTTGTTCGGCGGCCTGTGCCTGGTGGTGGACTCGCTCGCCCCCCGGCAGTCCCGCACCCTGGCCGCGCTCGGCGGGCTCGCGCTCGGCCTGACGGTGCTGGTGGAGATCGGCTCGCTGGTGAACCTGCTGCCCGCCATCCTGTTCCTGGGGACGCTGATCGCCGTGCGCAGGCCGCAGGCGCTGCCGTTCGCCGGGGGCCTGCTGGCCGGAACTGGTTACGGGCTGGCCGGCGGCTTCGTGCTCGCCGGGCCGATGATGGCGGCGCTGGCCCCGGAGCTTGGCCTGGTCGCGCTGGCCGCCGCCGCGTTCCTGGCGGTGACCCTGGTCGGCGCCGCCGCCGGCCTGGAGCACCCGGTCCGGCGGGGTGTGGCCCGGGCGCTCCGGGCCCGCCCGCTGCGCTGGCTGCCCGAGGCCGGCGCGGTGATCGTGGTGGCGGCCGCCGCCGGGCTGCTCATCCGTCCGTACCTGCAGCGGGCCGAGGGCGCCGCGAACCCCTACATCGCTGCCCTGCAGCGGATATCGCAGCTGCCGGTGGACCCGCGGCGACTGTACGCGGAGGACAGCCTGTACTGGGTGGTCTGGTACCTGGGGCTACCTGCCCTGCTGCTGGGCGTGGCCGGGCTCGCCCTGCTCACGCGGCGGTGCCTGCGGGCGCTGATCGCCTGGCAGGACCCCACCGGGGCGGCCCGGGCCTGGGCGCTACCGCTAATGATCATCGGGTGGGGTGCGGTGGCGGTGCTGTGGCTGCCCCACACCGTGCCCGACCAGCCGTGGGCGAGCCGGCAGCTTGTTCCGGTCCTGCTCCCCGGCCTGATCGTGGCCGCGATCTGGGTCTGTGCTCTGCTGGCGGTGCGGGCCAGGCAACGGGGCGCCGGGGTGGTGGCGATAGCGGCCGCGGTCGTCTGCTTCGTGGCCGCGCTGGGGGTGCCGTCCGTGGTGACCACGTTCGGGATCGGAGCGAGGCAGATCAGCCCGCCCGCGCCCTACCCGGCCAGCGCCGCCCCGGCGTTCCAGCGGACGGGCATCGGCCAGCTCGCGGCCATCACCGACCTGTGCGGGGCCCTGCCCGGCGATTCGCCGGTGCTGATCCTCGACCAGGTCGCGGCCCGGCGCTTCGCCCAGGTGATCCGCGGCATGTGCGGCACCCCGGCCGGGGTCATGGCGAATGCTACCCCGGCCCAGGTGCAGGCGGTCGTGGGCCAGATCATGCGGACGGGGCACCAGGCGGTGCTGCTCGCCACCCGCCCGGCCGAGCTCACCCCCTACGGGGGGACGCCCCGCCAGGTGGTCGACCTGACGACGGTCGAGGACGCGCACGTGCTGACCCAGCCACCGGCGTCGGGCTGGCCCGTGCGTTATGTCCTGTGGATGTCGGGGCCGGGAACGGGCGGCGGCGCGGGGGGCCTGGCGGGCGGGGCATGATCTTCCCGCCGGGCCGTTCCCGGCTGGGCGCGGGCCGGGCGTGATTTGCCTCCGGGATGCGCGAGCCCTAAAGTGAAGGGACACCGACGCGGGGTGGAGCAGTTCGGTAGCTCGCTGGGCTCATAACCCAGAGGTCGCGGGTTCAAATCCCGCCCCCGCTACCAGGAAGTGCAGGTCAGGGGCCTGATCGCCAGGAGTGGCGGTCGGGCCTTGATCTTGTGGCAGCACGGGGGCAGCAGGATCTGACCGCAGCAGGTCCCAGATGGCGGCACCGGGCGCGGAGGATCGGGCAAGGGCGGCACGTCGGGGCATACCAGCAAGCCGAGCATGGGCAGGGCCATCGTCCCTTCCACTGCGACGCCATGGGGCTGTCACGGTCGAGGCTGACTTCGCGCGAAGATCAGGTCTCGAGCGCGCGGCAGGGCGCGGTCCTGTCGCTGCGGGTAGCTGCGGGAGTTGTGGAGGTCACCGGTGTCAACTGACTACGAGAAGATCCGCGACGAGAACATCGCCCGCTACGGCTGGGATACAGCTGTGCTGGATCTGCTCGGGCAGCTCTACAGCGAGCGCACCCACTTCATCTTCGAGCTGATCCAGAACGCTGAGGATGCCGGCGCGACAGAGCTGACCTTCGAGCTCTTTGAAGATCGCCTGGAGGTGAGGCATGATGGCCGGCCCTTCACCGAGGCCGATGTTCGTGGCATCTGCGGGGTCGGCAAGAGCGGGAAGTCCGGAGATCTCACGAAGATCGGCAAGTTCGGCATCGGTTTCAAGTCGGTGTACGCGTACACCAAGGCTCCGCGCGTCTACTGTTCGGGCGAGCATTTCCGGATCGAGAACTACGTCCGGCCGTTTTCTGCAGATCCGCTGGATGAGCCGGTGCCCGGGACTCTTTTTGTCTTCCCTTTCGACCATGACACCGTCTCCGCGGCGATGGCCGTTGCGGAGATCTCCTCCGCCCTGACCGCGATCGAACCCGCTACCCTGCTGTTCCTCAGGAACATCGAACGCATGCACATCCGCGGCGCTGCCGTCGCCGGCTCGGTCCTTGAGCGCGCAACGGTAAGCCGCACGAGTTCCAGCCGCCGCGTCATACTGGCGAAGGGGAGTGGCCACCGGGACGAGGAATGGTTTGTCTGGCACCGTCAGCTCGAGGATCTCGGTCATCCGGCTCTGCGTGTCGAGATCGCCTTCCTTGCCGGCACCGTGAACGGCGAACGCCGGCTCGTTAAGCGTGATGACTCCCCGCTGGTGGTGTCCTTCCCGACGCAGAAGGAGACCTTCCTCGGCTTTTTGATCCAGGGTCCTTACCGGACGACGCCAGCCCGCGACAACGTCCCTGAGCACGATCCATCGAACCAGGCACTGGTGCGCGAGACAGCCGCGCTGCTCTCCGATGTGCTCACCGAACTCCGCGATGACGGGTTGCTCACGGCCGATGTCCTGCAGGCGCTGCCGCTCGACCCCGCGCGATTCCAGCCCGGCACGATGTTCCGCCCGCTGTTCGACTCGGTGCGCACGGCCCTTGCCGCCGAGGAGCTCCTTCCCGTCGCCGGGGGCGGCTACGGCGCCGCCGGGGAACTGAAGCTGGCCCGCGGAGCAGGACTTCGCGAGCTTCTCCTCCCGGATCAGCTCGGCGTGCTCTACGGAGCCGGCCAGCCGCTCGCTTTCGCGCATGAGTCCATCACCGAAAACCGGACGCCGCTGCTGTGGCGCTACCTCCGGGAAGAGATCGGCATCGAGGAAGTCACGCCGGAGGCCGTGGCCGGGAGGATCACCCGCGAATTCCTCGTGGCGCAGTCAGATGCGTGGACCGGGCGTTTCTACGAGTTCCTCCATCGCAGCCCCGCTCTGTGGCGGGGGCCGGGCCCGGGTGAACAGCCCGGCCCCGCGCGGGCCAGGCCGATCATCCGGCTCGAAGATGGCAGCCACGTGACACCGTTTGACTCCGAGGACCACCCTGCCGCCTATCTCCCAGGTCCGGCCGTGACGGGCGTTCCCACGGTACGGCGCGCGGTAGCGGACTTCCCCGCTGCCCGGCAGTTTCTGGAAGCGCTCAGGTTCACCGAGCCGGACGTGGTGGCCGAGGTACTGGAGAGCATCCTTCCCCGGTACGGCCGCCTGGAGCTTGCGGATCTGGACGCAGCGCAGCACGACGCTGACCTTGAATGCGTCGTGCGCGCGCTGGCCGAGGCGTCTGCTGGCCGGAGACAACGGCTTCTAGGGCAGCTGCAGCAAACTGCCTTCCTCATCGGGGAGAACGCTGCGACAGGCGAGGAGCGCCTGATGACGCCGGCCAGCTTGTACCAGCGGACGAAAGACCTGGAGATCTACTTCGACGGGAACCCTGACGCCTGGTTCGCGGACGATACCTACGGGCCGTGGCTCGTTCAGCTACGCGGCATGGGTGTCCGGGAGAACGTGGAGCTTCGCACACGAGACAAGAATCAGCTCGGGTATGTCGTCATCGCCGACGAATTCGCCCGGCACGAACGCGGCATCGGGGGCTTTGATCCCGGGGCGGAGATCGACGGCCTGGACTTCGCGTTGCGCCACCCAGGCCATGCCCGATCGGAGTACGTCTGGAATGTCTTGCTCGTCCCGAACCGGCACCTTGTTGCCGGAGTCGTCGAGAAGTCAGTTCGCCAGGAGTTCGTGGACTCCAGCCGGGAGAAGGTCACATCGGCGATCGGCATGGCAGCGACCCGCGGGGCATGGCTCCCCGGGCCGGACGGGACATTCCACCGGCCGGCCGAACTCTCGCTTGATGACCTGCCGCCGACGTACCAGCGGGACGAGATGCTGGCGAAAGCGCTGCGGATGACCCAACCAGTGGTGGCGGAAGCAAGCCGTCAGCTCGGGGTTCCGCCGGAAATCCTGTGGGGCCTGAGCGCGTACCCGGACCTGGTGGCGGCAATTGAGCGCGAACTCAAGACCCGGTCAGCCGCCAGCCGAAGTCCCGTGGCGGACCAGGACGGTCCTGACGCCGGGTTGCGTGCCGGCGAGAGCGTCGACTAGCCCACCGTGTTCTCGGAGGCATTCGTCCGACTAGGCCGCGCGCCAACAAGCCGACGGTCGGCATCGCACTGCATCGAGTGACGGTATCACCCTGCGTGACGGGAAGATCAGGAAGAACACGCGCGGAGCCGCCGAAGCTCCTACGTCAAGACCGGAGCGGAAAGATCTTGTTTGTTTGCGGCGCGGATGGCATTCCTGGCCGTTGGGGGCGGCAGAGGGCCTTGTAGATCTCGCGGGCGATGTAACGCTTCAGGCAGCGGATGATCTCTTTCTTGGTTTTGCCTTCGGCGGTCCGCCGGGCGGCGTAGGCCTTGGTGCGCGGATCGTGTGCCAGGCGGGTCATGGCGATGGTCCACAGCGCGGAGTTGGCCTGCCGGTCGCCACCACGGTTGAGCCGGTGGCGGATCTGCTTGCCGGAGGAGGCATCGACCGGGCTGGCGCCGCACAGCGCGGCGAAGCTGGCCTCGCGGCGGACCCGGCCGGGGTTGTCGCCGGTGGTGACCAGCAGCGCGGCGGTGACCTGGGTGGCCACCCCCCGCTTGGCCAGGAACCCTTCCGGGGCGGCATGACGAACGAGTTCGTCCAGCATGGTGTCAAGCCGGGTGATCTCCGCGGTCAGCTGCTGGCAGCGGCGGGCCACGCTGGCCATCGCCGCCTTGGTGCCCTCGGCCGGGCATGCCGGGTCGCCGGGGCGGAACCGGGCCGCCACATCGACCTGCCGCCCGGAGGGCAGCCCGGCCAGTTGCTGGCGCAGCGGCTCGGGTGCGGTGAGGATCAGGTCGCGCAGCTGGTTGCCGGCCTGGGTGCGGGCCTTGACCGCCCCGGCCCGGGCCACTCGCAGCGCCCGGATCGACTCGGCGGCCCCGTCGCGGCTCTTGGGCATCCCGGATGCTTCGCCGCTGAGGGCGGCCAGCGCGGCCGCCACTGCGTCGGCGGCGTCGGACTTGCCGCGCCGACGGCGGGCCTGGCGGTTCGGCCGGATCACCTCGGCCACCTCGATGCCGCAGCCGGCCAGGTAGCGGGCCAGCCCGGTACCGTAGCTGCCGGTGCCCTCCACCCCGACCCTGGCCAGCTCGCCGTGCGCGCTCATCCAGGCCAGCGCCGCCCGGTACCCGGCCGCCGTGGCCGGGAAGGCCTCGGTGCCCAGCACCTGGCCCACCCGGTCCACCACCGCGGCCACGTTATGCGCGTCAGTCCCGGTCGGTTGCTGGCCGATGAGGACGCGCCCGAATAGTTGTTCGGTGGCTCTTGTATCAAGCTGGGGGCGGAGGGCCTGGTCCGGTGCCGTGGCTGTTGGTGGTGTGGGGCTGGAAGGCATTGACCTGGAAGGGTTAGGGCTGGTGGGCTGTGTGTGTGGCAGGGCCGGTGGTCTTTGTTGGCCGTGAGGGTGAGCTGTCCCGGCTGGTGGGGGCGCTAAGCGGGGATGCCCGGATGGTGCTCGTGGTGGGGGATGCGGGGGTGGGCCGGGCGGCCCCGCCAATGGCGCGCCGCCGTCGAGCTTTATGGCGACCACCCGGCGGTGCCCTCTGCGGAGCTGTCCGCCGAGGTCGCTACCGAGGTCCGGTTGCTGCGTGCCATCCAGGCCGGATTCGCCGCCCACGCCGCCGCCCGCGAAGCCCACTACCGGCAGGCCGGCCCCAGCCAGCTGGCCCGGTCCCTGCCCGGGTTCGCCGAGATCAGCGCACCGGTGCTGATCGCCGCCATGGGCCGGCCCGGCCGCTTCCACGACGGCACCCGGTTCAAGTCCTATACCGGGTTCGCGCCACGGGCGAGCGAGACCGGGCAGACCGACCGCAAGGGCCAGCCGATGAGCAAGGCCGGGCCCTCCCTGCTGCGCGCAACCTTCTTCCGCGCCGTCGGCACCGCCCGCCGGCAAGACCCCCAGCTCGCCAATCCCGCCCCCGCTACCAGGAAGTACCAGGTCAAAGGCCTGATCGCCAGAAGGCGGTCGGGCCTTTTGATCGTTTGGCCAGTGGTTGGTCCGCGGGATCTGGCCTTGGCCCGCGGCATCGGACGGTCCACAGACCACGATCGTGTCGAAGAAGACCCCAGCCTGGCGCTCCTGCTCTTGCACCTCATCCGCCCAGTTCGCCCTGGCAGGGGCTAACCTTCTGGCCTTCTGTGGCTGCCGGTTTGAGTATGTCGCCCGCTGCCGCGGGGTTTGCCGCCCGGCCATGCGGGGTTTGCCGCCCGGACACGCGGGTAGCGGGGCGCCCCAGTTGGCCTGGGCAAGGTGGCCAGGCGGAACGGGGAGGTCTGTCCGAATGGTGTCGGAGACGAGAGCCACGCGGCCGTCAGGGCGCAATGTGCTCGAGGAACTGGATTCACGGATCCCGACGAACTTCTACTGGTACCTGGCCGTGCTGGCCTGCGTCGGCGGGTTCTTGTTCGGCTACGACACCGCCAACATCGGCTCGGCACTGGACTTCATTCCGTACCATTTGTCGAGCTTCTGGACGGGCTACCTGGTGGCCGGTGCGTCGCTGGGCGCGGGGGTGGGGGCGCTGCTGGCCGGGCCGCTGACCGACCGGTTTGGGCGCAAGACGCTGCTGATCACCGACGCCGCCATCTATGCGATCGGCGCGCTGTTGTCGGCGTTCACCGTCAATGCGTTCATGCTGCTGTCGTCCCGTACCCTCATCGGGCTGGCGATCGGGGCCGACTCCGCGATCGCCACCGCTTACATCGCGGAGTTCGCGCCCCGCGACCGGCGAGGCCAGCTGAGCATCATCCAGCAGTGGATGATCACCGTGGGAATCCTGGTGTCCTATCTGGTGGCTGTGGTCGTCCTGGTGGCTCTGCCGCATAGCGCCGGCGGCTTCGACTGGAGGTTCATCCTCGGTATCGGCGCGCTCCCGGCGATTCTGGCGGTAGCGCTGCGGTCCAGGATGCCCGAGTCCCCCGGTGGCTCATGCTGCATGACCGCCACGCCGACACTCAGAAGGCGTTCGGCCAGCTCGGGATGGAGACCACCGAAGAAGAGATCCGTATGGCCGCGGAGCAGCTCAGGGGCACGGTGGAAGAACAGCAGCGGAAGAGGCAGTGGACAAGGGGCGTGATCCGGGCGCTGATCGTGGTCTGCGTGTTCTTCATCTTCCAGCAGATCACCGGGATCAACGTTCCGTTCTATTACGGCCCGAAGATCCTGGCGACCTTCTTCCAGAGCGGGCACAATGCCGTCGCCGCCGCCGTGGCCGGGGTCGAGGTCACCGCCATCCTGGGCGCGGTCAACGTGATCGCCACCTATTTCGCGTTCCGGTGGATCGACAAACACGGCCGGCGCCCGTTGGCCATGGGCGGTTACGCGGGCATGGCGGTGTTCATGCTGGTCACGGCGGCCGCGGTCGGGTTCCTCACCGACATACCCCAGACCGTGGTGGTCATGGTCGGCTTCTCGTTCTTCATCACCTCGTTCGCGATCGGTGTCGGCGGGACGGGCTGGCTGATCCAGGGCGAGGTCTTCCCGACATCTGTCCGCGGCCGGGCGGCTGCTATCGCCGCGGCCGTGGACTGGGTGGCCAACTTCGCGCTGATCGAGGCGTTCCCGGCCTGGCAGAACTCGTGGGGGCTGGCCTGGGTCATGGTGTCCTTCGCGGTCCTGTCGGTGGTGGCGATCGGGTTCGTGTTCAAGTTCCTGCCCGAGACGAAGGGCCACTCCGTCGAGGAGGTCGTCCAGATCTTCGAGAGGGAGGCCGAGCACAGCAAGACACCTGTCTAGCCGGGTCATCGCCTTGGAAGGACGCCTCCCCGATCCGGTACCGCCCGCACCCGCTCGTCCGGTGGATGCTCCCGAAGCGCGACGCTGGGCCTGACGCCTGCTGCGCTGGAGTCCGACCCGCCCCGGGGCGGGTCGGACGGGGTTTCATCTCGCTGTACGCGTTGGCGTACATGAGCACGAGCCTGCTGTTCGTCGCGCCCCTGCTGGTCACCTTGCCGTTGAAGGTGAACTCGCTCGTCGGGATCGAACAGGCACCGAACAGCTTGGCCCTTGTTGCTGGGGTCGGTGCCCTGCTGGCCATGGTTGGTAATCCGTTCTTCGGCAAGATGAGCGACCGCACCACGTCGCGGCTGGGCATGCGGCGGCCATGGATGGTCACCGGCCTGGTGGGCGGTTCCCTCGGCATCCTCATCGTCGCGTTCGCGCCCAGCATCTTGGTTGTCCTGGCTGGGTGGTGTATCGCCCAGTTGTTGTTCAATGCGCTGCTCGCCGCCATGGTGGCGGTGCTGCCCGACCAGGTCCCGTCCGTTCAGCGCGGCCTGGTCTCCGGTGTTCTGGGTGTTTGTCTGCCGGTCGCGTCGGTGTGCGCCACGTTCCTGGTCAAGCTGTTCACCGGCAGCCTGCTCGCCATGTTCTTGGTCCCGTGCGCGATCGGCGGGTTTTTCATCCTCCTTTTCGCGGTCACCCTGCAAGATCGCCGGCTCGCCAGGGCGGAGAAGTCGGCCTGGTCGCTGCGGGAATTTGCCAGCACGTTTTACGTCAACCCGCGGAAGAACCCGGACTTCGCCTGGGCTTTCGCCAGCCGCTTCATGTTTGTTCTGGCTTACGCGTTCCTGGTGTCCTACCAGGCCTTCTACCTGCTGGACAAGATCGGCACCGCCCAGGCCGACGTGCCGCAGCAGATATTTGTGGGCACGCTCGTCCAGTCCGCCGTCATAGTCGCCGCTTCCTTCATTGGCGGGAGGCTCTCTGACCGGACGGCCCGGCGGAAGATCTTCGTCCTGACCGCGTCGGTCGTGTACGGCCTGGCGTTGTTTGTGATCGCCTTCCCGGGATCGACGCCGTCGAGACGCTCCGACGCCTCCGCCGGGAGGAGCGCACGAACGCGATCCCCGTCGTCGCGGTGACGGCGCTCGCGATGCGCGGCGACCGCGAGCGCTTCCTCGCGGCCGGGTTTGACGACTACATGTCGAAGCCCGTCGACATCCGCGAACTGGTGGAATGCGTGCGGCATCGGTGCAAGGGGTGACGCGCGTGAATACGGAGCGCAGGGCGAAGATCCTCGTCGTCGACGACGTGCCCGAGAACGTGCGTCTGCTCGAAGCCGTCCTCGTCCCGCGCGGGTATGAGGTCTTCTCCGCCGCCAACGGCGAGGAGGCACTCGGCATCGTCGCGTCCGAAGAGCCGGACCTGATCCTCCTCGACGTCGTGATGCCCGAGATGGACGGCTATACGGTCTGCCGCGCTCTGCGGGAGAACGAGGAGACGGCGATGCTGCCGGTGATCATGGTCACCTCGAGTATCGGGCCCGAGAAGACCAGGGCGATCGAGGCCGGCGCCGACGACTTCATCCCGAAGCCGTTCAACCATGACGAGCTGCTGACGCGCGTCAAGTCGCTGCTTCGGATCAAGCGCTATCACGACACGATCAAGGCACAGGCGGCCGAGGTGCGCGAGCTCAATCGGACGCTCGAGGAGCGGGTGAGAAACCAGGTCGAGGAGCTGGAGCGATTGGGGCAGCTCCGCCGCTTCCTGTCACCTCAGCTCTCAGACGCGATCGTCTCGTCCGGCGACGACTCGGTCCTGCGGAGCCACCGGCGCCAGGTGGCGGTGCTGTTCTGCGACCTGCGTGGCTACACAGGTTTCGCGGACAGCGTCGAGCCGGAGGAACTGCTGCGCGTCCTCGGCGAGTTCCACGAGGCGATCGGCCGGCTCGTCCAGCGCTTCGAGGCGACCGTCGGGTTCCTCGCCGGCGACGGCGTCGAGGTCTTCTTCAACGACCCGATCGAGATCCCGGATCCCGCTCTGCGTGCCGTCAGGATGGCGCTCGCGCTCCGCGACGAGATGGCCGATCTCACGCCGCGCTGGGCCAAGCGGGGCTACGCGCTCGACTTTGGCGTCGGGATTGCGCTCGGCTACGCGACGTGCGGCGAGATCGGCTTCGAGGGGCGGTCCGACTACGCCGCGATCGGAAGCGTGACGAACCTGGCGTCGCGCCTGTGCGACGAGGCCGTCCAGGGCCAGGTCCTCATCAGCCAGCGGACACTGGCCGACGTCGACGACGAGGTCGCGACGGAGGCGGCCGGCGAGTTCGCGCTGAAGGGTTTCGCGAAGCCTGTGCCTGCGTTCAACGTGGTGTCGCTGAAGAGCGCCCGCGTCTAGCGGTGACCAAAGCTGTACGTCCCGTCCCAGTGCCACAGCCCGGGGGTCTTCGAGTCGGTCGAGACTTTGACACTCGCGTGGAATCCGGCAAGCGTCCCGGTCCCGCCCGAGAACGTACACAGTCCGAGTCCGGTAGCAATGTGGAGAAGGCAATGGCCGACTGCCAGGTTGCCGTGCCCGACGTAGAGGCCGGTGTCGCTGTCCAGCGCGTCCTTACGGCCGGCCTGGAAGTAGAAGATCCTCGAGCCGACCTTGATCGCCGAAAGGTTCGAGGACCTGATGGTGCAGAAGCCGCCGATCTGACCCTTGTTTCCCGAGCAATCCTTGGTCACGTGCAGCGGTCCGCTTCGGGGCGCAGGCTCCCGAGACCGACGACACGAAGCCGCTAACGGCGAGAATCGCGGCGACGCCGACGATGCGCCGTGCCGGGTAGCGCGTGAGGCTCGTCATGGCGCCGTCCTTCCAGTTGGGTCGACCCGAGAACCCGAGTCCGGAGCCAGCATAGTGCTTTTTGGAACTATCAAGGCGGCCGGCCGGATGGACGAAGATGTGGGGGTGGAGGCGCCGTTTGTCCCGTCCGGATTCGTCGTTCCGCTCGCTCTCGTGACGGAGCAGTTCAGGCTCGAGCCACTCGGGCCGCAACACAACGACTCCGACTATGAGGCGTGGTCGTCGTCGGTGGAGCACGTCCACATGACGCCTGGCTGGGAGGCGAGCTCCTGGCCCGACGACCGCAGCTTGGAGGACAACCTGCGCGACCTGCGAGCGCACGCCGACGACTTCGAGAACAGGACGGGCTTTACCTACACCGTCCTCGATCCAGCGACCAGCGACGTGATCGGCTGCGTGTACATCTACCCCGACGACAGCGAGCAGCACGATGCGCGTGTGCTCTCGTGGGTGAGGGCGAGCCGGCCCGAGCTTGACGTGCAGCTGTGGCGGGCCGTGACAGCCTGGCTTGCGGACGAGTGGCCGTTCGAGCGTGTTGCTTACGCCGAACGCGCCGACGGCGCCTGACGCTACCGCTTCGGCAAACTCCTCTGAGCAGGGACATTCGCCCTCTAGCGGATCACAGATGGGGTCACAGCAACTTGCTCAGTCGCCGTCGGATGGGGCGACGTTGAAGCTGAACATCATCCCGCTCTCGTGGTGCTCGGCGATGTGGCAGTGGGCCATCCACCGGCCTGGGTTGGTGACGTCGAGCAGGATGTCGACGGTCTGGCCGGTGCGCAGCAGCACGGTGTCCTTCCAGACGAGGTTCTCTTCCGCGACGCCGTCGCGTGCCAGGACGATGAAGCGGCCCGCGCCGTGGATGTGGAAGGGGTGGTGCATGGGATGGTCGGAGTCCATCTCGTTGACGAGGCGGATCTTGACCCTGTCGCCGACACGGAAGTGCCAGTCGATGGCGGTGTTCTCGTCTCCAGTGGACCGGTCGACCAGCTTCCAGCGCGTGTTCGCAGGTGTGGTGATGCGGTTGACGTCGACCATGTCGTCTTCCCACTCGATCCCGTCGGCCACGCTTCCGTGCTCGTGGTCGTGCCCTCCTCCGTGGGGCGCGTCTCCTGAGGCCTCCGCCACGAGGCCTGCCGGAAGGAGCTTCATGCCGCACTTCGGGCAGTGGTCTGGCTTCTCGCTGACGACGTCGGGATGCATGGGACAGACATAGCTGGTCGTCCCTGCCGTGGCCAGGAGCTTCATCCCGCATTTCGGGCAGTGGTCGGGTGTGTCGCTGACGACATCGGGGTGCATGGGGCAGACGTAGACGACGGGGCCCTCCGGAACCGGCATGTTCATCTCCGCCACGAAGGCGAGCGTCTTGTCGGGCGGCGCGTCGATGTAGGTCGCGAGCCGCTCCCGCTCGGCCGCCCACTCCGGATTCCGGCGAAGTGCATGGAACGGCTCCGAGAGTGCCGCCGCCTCCTCGGCGCCGACGTCGATCCGGGCTAACGCGTAGATCCTCCCCGGCGTCTGGTGCTCGAGCGTCAGGTGTCCCGGTACCGCGAAGCGCACGTCGACGACGGCTCGCTCCGACGGCCCCAAGGTCACGGAGTCGACGAGCTCCTCGCGCTCGTGCCGGCCACTGTCGCCTCCGACAAGCTTCATCTCTCCGCCCGGCAAGGCAACCTTGAAGACCCGCGTGTTGGCCGTGTTGGTGAGATAGAAGCGGACGACCTCCCCGCGCTGCGCGCTCATGGAGCGCTCCGTCTCGCCGCCCACCAGCAACAGGGTCCCGTAGCGACCCATCGCCGCATACGTCGTCTCGGTGCGACTGAACGGCGCGATCTTTCCGTCCTCCAGCAAGACGTCGTCGAGCGTCAGCACCACCTCGCGATGCACGGGCGGCCAGTAGTCGGGATCGGCCGGCTGGACGAGAATGTTCCCGTAGAGCCCCATCTCCTGGCCGTAGTCCTCACGGATATGCGGGTGGTACCAGTACAGGCCCGGATCCGGGAACGACACCCGATAGGAGAACGATCCTCCGACTGGGATTGGGGCCTGGGTCTCGTGCGTGCCGTCATAGCGATTATCAAGTCGCAGGCCATGCCAGTGGACCGTGTCTGCCAGATCGCCATCGTTCGTCACGTTGACGCCGACCTGGGAGCCCTCCCGAACGCGAAGCGTCGGCCCGGGGATGGAGCCACCGTAGGCGAGCATGCGCACCGTGTCGTCCCCGAGGCGCTTGGCGACGGGGCCGATCCGCAGCTCGACGTCCTCACCGTCGCGGAGGTCGATGACCTCAGAACCAACGACGTCCGGGAGGCCGCCGGTGTCGGTCGGAAAGTGGTCGGCCGTGTTAACGGGGCTCTGCTTGATGTGCGGGTCCATCATCAGACTCCTTGTGTGACGCTTGCTGCGCGCGACGCGCGAGTGCCCGCGGGTTCCGAGGCTTCTCCGGCCCCCGCGCCTCCAAGGGGGGCAGCGGCATCGAGTTGCGCCGCGATGAACGCGGCGTCCTGCTTGACCCAGCCGAGCAGGGCGGAGCCGCGCGTGTGCTGCCACGAGAGGCCCAGGAAGTACAGACCCGGAACGTCGGTCACCCCTCTGCGGTGCCGAAGAAGGCCGTCTGAATCGAGCACCGGAAGCTCGATCCAGGAGTGGTCGGGACGGTACCCAGTGGCCCAGATCACGGCGTCGATCTCGAGTCCGCTCCCGTCCGCGAAGCTGACCGTCCGTCCAGAGGCGCCCACCACCCGCGGCTTTAGACCAACGCCATAGCGACGCCGGAGCTCCCGTGGGCTTGAACCGATGAGGGTGTCGCGGTCTCGGGCCCTGCGGCCAACCCGCGAGTCGACCGTCTTCTCGAGCAGTCCAAGCTTCGTCAGCCACCAGAAGAGGTCCCGTCCGAGCACCCGTTGCGGCAGCGGCGTCTGACGAGACCCGACGGCGAGGTGAACCGGGTGCGTCCCCGAGAGCTCCTTTGCGATCTGGAAACCGGTGTTACCACCCCCGACGACCAGGACGCGCCCCTCCGGTAGGTCGCTCGGCTTCCGATACGCGATGCTGTGCGTCTGGAAGACCTCCGGTGCGAGGCCGGCGGCGACGGCCGGCACGTTCGGCACCTGAAACGGCCCGGTAGCAACGACAACCTGGCCGGCCACGATCTGCCTGTCGTCGAGCCCGACGACGAATCTCCCGTTCTTCCTCGTAAGTGATCGAACGGCGCTGTTGAACGTGATCGGCAGCTCGAACGTCGCGGCGTACTGCTCAAGGTAGACAGCTACTTCGTCGCGGGTCGGGTAACCGTCGGGGTCTCCGGGAAAGGCGAGCCCCGGAAGGGCGTCGTAGCGCCGCGGCGTGAACAGGACCAGCGACTCCCAGCGCCTCCGCCAAGCGGCCCCAACTGAACCCTCGGCCTCGAGGATGGCGAACCGCCGGCGCTGGCGCGCGAGGAAGTAACCGATCGCCAAGCCCGCCTGACCAGCGCCGACGACAACGACCTCGAAGCGATCACTCAAGCGCTCCGCGGAGACGCTCGTGACCGATGGCAGCGCGGAGTCCGCACGGTCCGCTCGACTCATTCCGGGACCACTCCCTCGAGGTGGCTCTCCTGGGGCACAGGAAGGTAGCAAGTACGTAGGCCCAGCTGCTCGCCGATGTGCCCAAAGGAGAGAAGTTCGGTGCCCCGTCGGCGTGGTCGACGTCAGGGAACCGCTGTGGCCGGTCTCGGCGGGAGCAGTGCGTGTCCGTCGACCGTCGCCTGCGCGACATCGGTGAGCTTGCGCCCGGTTCGCCGGGCGTGGTCGCGCAGGAGCTCGAACGCGCTGCTGCTCGTCGATCTGATGTCGCTCCATGAGGATGCCCTTGGCCCGCTCGGTCACCGCCCGGCGGCCGAACGCCCCTTGCAGGTTCTGGAACTCGGTGAAACCGGCGAAGGGTGATATCGAGCGCGCTCTGGAGCTGCTCGGGGTCGCCGTCCACGATGTAGGCGAACACACCGCGTTTGGCTGCCTCGTCGACGAAGGCGGCGTCGCGGTTCTCGAGGACCGCGATCACCGGGCACGTCGCCTCGCGAACGATCCGGCCGATTAGCTCGAGGGCGTGCCCGGAGCTCTGGCCAAGGCCCACGAGGGCGACGTCCGGGTGTTCGTGTGTGGTCAGGGCGCCAACCTCGGCGACGTCCGTCGAGCCAGCGATGACGGTGTGGCCGAGCGACTTGACGATCGTCGTGACCAACCCGATACGGTCCTCGCGCTCGTTCGCGACGAGAACCCGAAGATGCTCCTCGGAAGGGCTCATCCGCTGACCCGACTCTAGCGAAGGTGCTCGGCGCGGACGGCGGCGACCCACGCAGCCTGCTAGTCTCGCCTTCGCCGACCCCAGCTCTCGGTTGGCACCGGCCTCCCTTGCCCCGGCGGCCTTCCCGCGATCACGTCCCGTGTCGCGGGAGAGCCCGGAGGTGCGACGGTGGCAGGCCCGGCAGGACTCGAAGTTTCGCCCACCGCGAACCGGGTGCCCGCGTCCCGGCCGACCGGAGTCGCGTCCACAGGGTGCCGATCGTCGGAGAGACGGCATGGTTCAGCGGTCGCGTGAGCCTGGCCTTCCCGGCACGGGTCTCTTTCGCTGCCCGCATTGCGCGAGCCGGTTGATCCATACAACCGACGCTGCGGGCTACGACGGCGACATGATCGTCAGCCGGCGCTGCCCCGATTGCGAGCATCGCGATTCGATCGTCACCGCCGCGCCGGTCGCCGCCGCCCTACGCCGCCGAGACCACCGCATTCACGTCCAGCTCGGAGCCGTTGCGGATGCGCTCGAACGGCCCACGCCGCACACGGGCACGGGGCTCTGGGGATGATCGTCCAATCGGAGACGTGGCTCGGGCGCGAAGCAGACCACCAGTGTGTCGTTCGCGACACGAACGAGGCGCGCGAGCGCGTCGTGGTGGAGCGCGACGCGCTGGCCGGCCTGCACGAGCTCCGCTGTGAGTGCGGCGATCCCTCGTGCCTGTCCCTGCTGCTGATCAGCCACGACGACTACGAGGCAGTTCGAGAGTGGGGCAGCCGCTTCCTGATCAGCGTCAATCACGAGAACCCCACCAGCGCGTTCGTGATCGCGGAGCGCCAGGGCTTTGCCGTCATCGACGTCGTCTTGGCCACATCGAGGCGGATCGTCCTCGTGGGCAATCCACGCCACGATTGGATCGAGGGCCGCGATGCTGAGGCCTGAGGGTGCCTCGCCGATCTTCGCCGACGAGCAATCGCTCCTCAGCGAGGCGTTCGTGAACGCGCCGGTCGGGATGGCGGTCGCCGACCTTGACCTGCGCGTGTTGCGGACCAACGCGAGGTTCGACGAATACCTCTGCTCGGCCGGGCACTTGCTCGAGGATGGCACGCTCACCGCGCTCGTGTCCCCCGTTCGCGAGGCGCCGGAGACGCCCGGGATCGCCGCCCTCCGGGGCGGGTCCATCTCGGGGTACGAGCTCGAGAGACTGCTGCCGGGACCGGTGGGTCCGCTGTGGCTGCTCATCACGGTGGGGCTGGTCCGGGGGCCATCCGGCTCCCCATCCCGGATCATCGTTCAGGCGCACGACATCACGGCCCGCAAGCGTCGCGAGCAGCGGCTTGGGCATCTGGCCGATCACGACGACCTCACCGGTGTCTTCAACCGACGCCGGTTCCGGCAGGAGCTCGACGATCAGATCGAGCACTTCGCGCGCTATGGCGGAGCAGTCGGCTCGCTCGCTCTGGTTGATCTGGACCAATTCAAGGGCGTCAACGACGCGCTCGGCCATCAGGCCGGCGACGAGGTGCTGCGCTTCGTCGCACGCACCCTCGCGGGGCGGCTTCGTACCAACGACGTGCTCGGCCGGATCGGCGGCGATGAATTCGCGGTCATCCTGCCGCACGCCAGCGGCAACGAGGCCTGCATCTTGGTGGGCGATCTGCTGACCGTCGTCCGGGATACGGTTATCACCGTAGCCGGCAGGACGATCGAGCTCACGATGAGCGCCGGTATCGTGCTCGCCGATCAGGGTCCTGCCAGGAAGCTCCTTACCCGCGCCGACGCCGCTCTCTACACGGCGAAAGCGGCCGGCGGAGACCGCTATCAGCTCCTGGCCGGGTGGGCTCACACGTCGTCGATCTAGACTCGCTGGCGTCAGCGAGTAAACGCGCGAACCGGCAGGATCGGACTCATGCATGACATCGGTGTTTCCAGCTGCCCGGACGGCTACCTGGTCGAGATCGAGCGGCCCGCATGAGGGCCGTGGTCCTCGCCGACGTGGGGGACGTTCGCGTCGACGACGTGGACGCGCCGACCATCCGCGAGGCCGACGACGCACTGGTCGAGGTGCGGGCGACGGCGATCTGCGGCGCCGACCTGTTCCCATTCCATGGCTTCACGCCGGGATTCGTGAACGGCACGATCCTCGGGCACGAGTTCGCGGGCGTGGTCGCGGACGTCGGCCCACTCGTACGGGATCTGAAGCCGGGGCAGCGCGTGGTCAACACGTCGATGATCTCGGACGGGACCTGCCCTTCCTGCCGGGCGGGTCGAATCACGCAGTGCGCCGGGCGGTCGATGTTCGGCTACTCCGGCGTCTATCCGCGCCTCGACGGGGGGCAGGCCGAGCTCGTGCGCGTGCCCCATGCCGACCGGTGCCTGCGCGTGCTGCCGGACAGCGTGAGCGACGACGCGGCGGTGTTCCTGGCAGACATCCTGCCCACCGGCTACGGGGCGGTGGTGCGCGGCGGGGTCGGGTCCTCCGACGTGGTCGTGGTCGTCGGCTGCGGACCGGTCGGGCTGATGGCCGTGCTGTGTGCGGCGCGGCTGGCGGGCCGCGTGTTCGCGGTCGACGCGGTGCCCGCCCGGCGGGACCTGGCCGCGGCGCTCGGGGCGGAGCCGATCTCCCCCGAGGACGCGTCCGAGGCCGTGCGCGAGGCGACCGACGGGCTCGGGGCGGACGTGGTCATCGAGGCCGCAGGGTCGCCGGGCGCGCTGGCCGCCTCGCTCGGCCTGGCGAGGGGCCGGGGAACCGTGTCGGTGGTCGGTGCACACTTCGAGCCCGACTATCCGCTGAACAATGCCCTCATGTTCGAGCGCGAGCTCACCCTCCGGTTCACCATCGGCGACCCGTCCAACGACGGCCTCGGGTTGCTGTCGCGCGTCGCCAGCGGCGAGCTCGACCCGACGCCGGTCATCACGCACCGGATGGCGCTCGAGGACGCGGCCGAGGCGTATCGCCTGTTCGACGAGCGCGAGGCGACGAAGGTGGTCCTCACGCCGTGAGCGGCGGCGCCCGCCTGGCCGTGGCCGTGCTCTGTGCCGCGGCCGCGTTGGTCGGCGCCGGGTGCGGAGACTCGGGCTCGAAGTCGCGCGTCGACGACCGGTGCGTCGCCGACTCGTGCCGTGAAGGCGGCGCTCGTGGCGAGGCTGCAGTCGCAGCACCTGAACTACCGCTGGGTGGCCTGCGTCCCCAACGGGCGGGCGTTCCAGCGTGCGCCCATCGTGCGCTGCAACGTCAACTTCGGCGACCCGCACATCGAGGCCTACTGCTCGGTGATGATCGACGGGAAGCTGCGGACGAACCACGAGGATGCGGCCATCCCGTGCCATGAGGACCGGGCGGGGGACACGGCGGTGACGGTCAGCTCGCGGAGCTAACCGCGCGGCTTGAGGTCGGCGAGGCGCTGGGCGGCCTGCTTGGCCAGGCCCGGCGCGCGCTCGCAGAGCTTGCAGATGTAGGTCCGGATCGTCGCCGTCGTCGCTCGGCCGCCGCGATGCGCCAGCCGTTCGGCGCGAACGGCAACCGCGCGGAACGGCTGTCGTGGCCCCGGAGAGGTAGAACAGCCGGTCGTCTGGGAGCTCGTTGCCGCTCACCGACCACACGCCGACCGCTCGCCGGGCCAGCGTCGACGACCCAGCGACCATCCGAGCTGAATGCGACGTCATTGACGGTCGCGACGGGCCCATTGAGGCGGCGCACGGTCGTGCCCGTGGCGACGCTCCAGATGCGGATGTCGTGATCGCCGCTGCCTGAGACGAGTAGCTTGCCGTCCGCGACTGAAGGCGACGGAGGTGACAGCCGCTGAGGTGCCCGGTAAGAGTCCGACCAGCCGTCCGTCGGCGTCCAGAGGCGAATCAGGCCGTCCGTCACCGGCCGTCGCGACGCGGTGGCCGTCGCGGGCTGAACGCGACGTCGTTGACCGCGCCGCCGTGGCGATGAGCTCGACGCTCGTGTCCGCCGGTGAGCGAGTCGGATCCGGGCGACGCCGTCCTGGCCGGCGATGGCCAGGTGGCGTGCCGTCGGGCGAGAAGGCGACGGCATGCGACGTGCCGGGCTGGCGTCAGCGACGCGACTCGGTGCACCGTCGACGCGCCAGATCTGCGCGACGCCCTTCCCGGCCGCCGCGACCAGCCGTCCGTCGGGGCTGAAGGCGACGCCGTCGAGCGGCGTGCCGGACCGGATTGCGCGCAGCGAGGCGACGGTCGCTGCGACATTCCACAGGCGGAGCGTTCCGTCGCCGCCGGCCGAGGCGAGCAGCTTGCCGTCGGGCGAATAGGCCAAGGCCCTCACGGAGCCGCCGATCTGGCCGAAGCAGCTGCATCGGCGGATCGATGACGGCGTCCCAGATCCGGGCCGTCCCGTCGTCGCTCGAGGTGACAACCGTCGCGCCGCCGGTCGGGTCGAACGACGCGCTCGTGAGCCGCGGCCGTGTGCCCGAGAAGGCTGGCCCGCTGGACGCCGGACGGGAACTCCCACATCCGTGCCGAACCGTCGCTGCCAGCCGTCACGATCCACTTCCCGTCGGGCGAGAACGACGCCGTGCGGGACGGTCGTCAGATGGCCGACGAGGGTCGTCACGAGCTTCCCGCTCGCGTACGTTCCAGACGCGAACGTCGCCGTCCGCTGGACGGTGTCACGAGCGCCGTCGCCGTCCGGGCTGAAGGCGGCGGACGTGACCTGGCCCTCACCCGTCGACCGTGAGGCCGCCTTCGGGCTGCCGGTCGTCGGCGTCCCAGAGCCGCGCGCTCCCGTCTCGTCCCGTCGTGACGATCAGGGAGCCGTCGGGCGAGTAGAGCGCATCCGTGACCTGTCCGGTCTGGTCGAGGCGTAAAGACGCACCCGTCCGGCGTGGCAGACGTCGATGACGCGCGCACGACGTTGCCGCACCCGAACGTCACGACGCGGCGTCGCATCCCGGTTGAACGCGGCCCCGAGGACAGCCCTCGTCTGGCCGAACGTCGCGACGCCTGCGCCGGTCGTCGACCTGCCAGACGATCGTGCGTGATCGCTGCTCGTGGTCACGACGAGACTGGCCGTCCGGCGAGAACGCGGCGCTCGTCACCGCGCGGCGGTGGCGAGGTCGTGAGCGTCGCTGTCCACGTAGGACGTGCTCCACAGAGCACGGCTTGATGATTCGCCGTCGACCGTGACCACGCGTTGGCCGTCGGGCGAGAACGCCGCGCTGCGTCACGGAGCCGCCGTGTCGCAGCGTGAGCGACGTGACGGCCAGTACGTGGCGTCGAAGACACGCGCGCGTTCTTCCTGTCCCGCCGTGATCGAGCAGCCCTCCGTCGGGACTGAAGGCCGCGCCGTTGACCGGGACTGATCCGACGCCACGCAGCACGCGGAGGCCGCGAGTGGCCAGAAGCGCCTGTCGGAGCGCGCCCTCGACGAGCGGCGCTCGGGTCACGACGCTCTGCCTGCAGGGCGAGAGCTGAGGCTCCGCTCGGGATTGCTCCCGAGCAGGCTCTGCGACTCGATAGACCAAGCGTCCTGGGTGCTGTTCCGCGGCCTTTGCGGCAGCGCGCGCGTGTCCGCGCGGCGAGGCTTCGCGCTTCGCGGCAAGCGCGGCCGCCCTCTCACGCGCAGCGCTGTGCCTTCGTCGCGCGCATGCACTCGGCTGGCGCCATTCGCACGCGCTCGCATTTGAGCCGGCTTGCGTTTCGTCAGTGTCGCGACGCTTCGCTTCGTGCTGAGCACTGGACGTTGGCTTGCTCTGCGGCTTTCCGCTGCCGGTTCGCCGTTCTGCGCGTAGAGCGCTTCGTTCGCCTGCGCCGCACTCGGCCTTCAGCGTCGCGAGACCTTCTCTCTTTGCCGTTTCTTGCACGGCAATCCGCTTCGAGCGCGTTCGCCTGCGCGCGTCTGTGCCTGGCCTTGTCGGCCTGCAGCTCCGCGTAGTGCCTTCTGGAGCCTGCGGCTCCTGCACTTCTGCTGCGCGGCGTTCCGCTCCGCCAAGGCGTAACCCGGCAATCCCGGTCATCGCCGCCAACGCGATGAGCGCGATCACCACGGCCGCGATCAATCGCCGGTGCCGCCGCCGCGCTTCCGCGCGCTCCCGCTCGAGCGCCTGGTTGGCATCGAAGTCGCCGCGCCACGCCAAGACCGCATCCGCGAGCACGTCGTGGAAGATCTCGTACTGCTGCCCCCCGTCGCCGCCGATTGGCCGAAGGATCCGCTCCCGTCCCAGCGCCGCCAGCACTGGCTGAAGCTCCGCCTCAGAGACGGCGGCGTACCCAGCGAGATCGGCATCCCCATGCGCGATCTTTGTCCCCGAAGGCGTGACGAGATGGTTGAACATCCGCGCGGCCAGCACCTTCTGCTCCGGCGTGAGCGTCCCGAGCGCCAGGGCGAGGTGGTCCTGGACGATGCGCGCCGGCCCACCGAGCTCCTCGAGCGTCTGGAGGCGCAGCACTCGCGACCCGGCTGCGCGTTCGACCTCCCACAATCGCTGCATGACGACCTGCAGATAGGGCGCCTCGACCCGCTGCTGATCTGCCGCCTCCTTGACCGCGCCCTGTCCTCGGGCGAGCGACATGAGCGCTCCGGCGCGGATCCCATCGAGGACGGCGTCGGTCAACCCGGGCTCAATGGCGAGAGCCTGCTCCTCGGGGACCAGCGCGGCGAAGCGCTCGACTGGTCCTCGGATTGCCTCCCGGCCGGCCTCGCGCGACAGGTGATCCAACCGAAGGCAGTTGGCCAGCAAGCCCGGCACCTGCCGCTTCATGCCGTCGAGCCGAGCGAGGGCGTCCTCCCGGATGCCGATGAGGACCCGCACCGGCAACTCGGTGCGCGTGGCCAACTCTGCCAGCGCCGCACCCATCGCCTCGTTGCCGGCGTGGTAGGTGAAGTACTCCTCCACCTGGTCCAGGAGCACGAACACGTCGCCGTGCCTGGCCGAGGCCAGGTCGAGCGTCTCGCTCAGCGAGCGCGGTTCGATCCCTGAGGCGGCTGCGATCGACCCGGCTAGCGCATCCGACGGGTCTCCAGACCAGGTGTCGTGATACACGACCAGCGGGTGCTCGGGGAGCGCGGCCAACGACGGCTTCACGGCGGCCCGAAGCACCGAGCTCTTGCCCACTCCACTGGCGCCATAGAGCACGGTCACTCGCGTGGCCACGAGATTCGCGGTGATGACCGCGCGCTCGCGCTCCCGCCCGAAGAAGAGAAGGACGTCGAGCTCGCTGTCGTCGAACGGCGCAAGCCCCTTGTAGGGACTGGTCGGCTGAGAGCGGGAGGCGCGGGCGAGTGGAGACTTCACGCGACCACCTCGCCCGCGCCATCCTGGTCGAGGCGCTGCCGAAGCTCCTCGACGTACTCGTCGGGCGGGATGTCGAACGCGTCCACGCCCCGCTGGCGCCAGTACTCGACCGTCATGGGGTCGGGAGCGACGCTCACGGCCCACGACCGGTAGTCGACCCGCTCGTGCCCCCAGAGCCGGCACAGGAAGACGCGCCGGCTCCACTCCTCGAGGCCGTAGCCGAGGAAGAGGAAATGGCTGCGGCGCAGGCGGGCGGCGAGCCCGACGGGCAGGACCGCGGCCGGGGGCGTGTGCGCGAGGTACTGGATGTGGTCGTCCTCGCTGACCACGTAGCTCTCGCGCTCGCGCCCGACGTCCGGGTCGCATCCGCCGTGCACCTTGAGAATGACCGTGCGCTTCTCCGGGGTGAGCCCGACCTCGACGTTGGGCTCGTCGATGATGCGCGCGCTGCCGTCGCCCGCGATGTGCAGGAAGCGCCCGCGGTGGCGACCGACGGCCACGTACGAGAGGACGTCGAACTCCTCCCCGACCTCGGCGAACGCCGTCTCGAGCCGCCGATCCCACGCCGTGGTCACGACGAGCTGGCGCGGCAGCCCGCGGTCCCGCAGCGCCACCGCAATGGCGGCCAGCGCCCGGTGCACGATCCCGGGCGCGTACTCACGCCCGTACAGCGCGTGGAGCTCGTCGTACAGCGGCCCGACGCCGCGCGTGACGGCCGCGTACTGCGAGATCCGCGCCAGGCCGGCCGCGCCGTTGGCCGGATACCCGAAGACCTGCGCGAGATGAGCGGCTGCGCCCGCCGCGTCCGGCGGCGGATCCTCTGCCGTCCCGGCGGCTTGGGGGCCGAGCACGGGCACGAGGCGCGAGGCGAGAAGCGCCCGGACGATGTCCTCGTAGTGGTCAGCCTGCGCGTGCGCCGAGGGGTCGAGCGGCCGGAGGGTGGTGTCGCCCTGGAGGATCCGGCGGTGCAGCGCGCGCAGCCGCTCGCCGGGGACGCAGGCCATGGTCGTCGAGCAGCCGGCGGGTGTCGTGGAACGCCTGGACGGCGTCGGCCTGCCGGTCCGAGAGATAGAGGGCGCGCATCTGCAGCTCGCGGAGCGACTCGCGGAGCGGCTCCTGCGCGACGAGCCCATCGATGTCGGCGACGACCTCGGCATGGCCGCCCGTCGCCAGCTTCGCATCGAGCAGCTCCTCCGTCGCGGCGAGCCGCAGCTCGTCCATGCGCCGGATCTCGTCCTGGGCGAATGCCTCGTAGGCCAGATCGCCGAGCGGTGGCCCGTACCACAGATCGAGCGCATGTCGGAGCGCGATGACCCGCTGCTCGGGCTCCTTCGATCGCGCCTCGCGGACCAGGCGCTCGAACCGCAGGACATCGAGCTGCTCCGGCAGGATGCGCAGCGCGTATCCAGGCGGGCGGGTCTCGACGGTGTCGGGGCCGAGCAGCTTTCGGAGCTGCGAGATGCCGTTCTGGAGCGAGGTCGACGCCGTCCGGGGCGGCTGGGGCCAGAGCGCGTCGATCAGCGCGTCAGTCGACACGACGTGGTTCGCGTGCAGGACGAGGATCGCGAGAAGCGCGCGCTGACGCTGGCCACTGACGTCGAGGCGGCCGGTCGGTCCCCAGACCTCGAGAGGTCCCAGGATCCGGAAATCCAGCACCTTCCCCTTTGTAACACCTGACTACAACGGGCGTAAAGCGTCCGAGATCAGCCGGGTTCGGCATCCCGACGACGATCGCGTGCCCCGCTAACGCGCCACTAACGTGGATTCGGCGCGTGCCGGATGACACAATCGAGCGTAGGATGGACTTTCGGGTCCTGGGCCCCCTGGAGGTGTGGGACGGCGACCGGCTGATCCCGGTCCACCGCCATAAGCACCGCGCGCTCCTGGCCCTCCTCGTCCTGCACGCGGGCGAGGTCATGTCGGTCGATCGCCTGATCGATGCGGTGTGGGGTGAGCGCCCTCCGGCAACGGCGCGCGAGGCGCTCCACAACTACGTCTCGCAGCTGCGCAGGGTGCTCGGTGCCGGCGTGCTCGAGACCCGCGACGGCGGGTACGTCCTGAACGCCGGCCCGGACGAGATCGATGCCGTTCGGTTCGATCGTCTCGTCGCCCAGGCGTATGAGACGTCGGCGCCCGCGCAAAAGGTCGCCATCCTCGAGCGCGCCCTCGCTCTGTGGCGCGGTCGGCCACTCGCGGATCTGACCTATGAAAGCTCGCTGGCGACCGACGCCGACCGATTGGAAGCCGCGCGCATGGCCGCGGAGGAGGCGCTCATCGACGCGAAGCTCGAGCTCGGCCGACACGCCGAGCTCGTGCCGGAGCTCGAGGCGCGCGTGGCGGAGGATCCACTCAAGGAGCGGCGGTGGAGACAGCTCATGCTGGCGCTGTACCGCTCCGGTCGCCAGGCCGAGGCACTCGAGGCCTACCGTGAGGCGCACCGGCGGCTGATCGACTTCGGCCTCGATCCCAGTCCAGGCCTGCGGTCGCTGGAGCAGTCGATCCTCAACCAGGACCCTGTCGCTCGACCTCGCCACGGCGCTTCCGCCCGTCGAGGAGCGGCGAAAGACGGTCACGGTCATGTTCTGCGAGCTCGCTCTGACGACGGCGGATGTCGATCCGGAGCGGCTTCACGGCCTCACGGCACGAGCCCTGGCCGATGCCCGCGCGGCGATCGAGCAATACGGCGGGGCGGTCGAGGTCCGGGCCGGTGACGAGCTCCTCGGGGTCTTCGGTGTTCCCGCGGCGCACGAGGACGATGCCCTTCGCGCGGTGCGTGCCGCCGACGAGCTGCGGCGTATTCAGGGGACCGTCGCCTTCCGCATCGGGATCGACACGGGCGAGGTGCTCGTCGGCCACGGCTTCGTCAGCGGCGACGTGGTCTCGACGGGAAAGCGGCTCGAGCGGACGGCCGCGCCGGGCGAGGTCCGGATCGGCCCCGCCACGCGCGCCCTCTGCGGCTCGGCGATCACGGTCGACGAGGTCGGCGACTCGCTGCGCCTCCTTCAGGTGCAGGTCGGTCAGGAGCCTCCCGCCCGGACCGTGGACACGCGTCTCGTCAACCGGCTCCGGGAGCTCGAGGCGCTCCGCCAGGCCTACGCGCGAGCCCGCGAAGAGTGCCGCGGTCGCCTGGTCACCGTGACGGGCGAACCCGGAGTCGGAAAGACCCGTGTCGTGCGGGAGTTCGTGGCCGGCCTCCGCGAGGAGGCGACCGTGCTGATCGGCCGCTGTTCCGCGTACGGCCAGGGCTCCGCGTCCCTGCCGTTGCGGGAGATGATGGTGGAGGCCGGCAGCCGCTTCGAGACCGTTGTTCCGGCGGGAGCCTCCGCAGGCGAGCAGACCCTCGCGATCCGCCGATTCTTCGAGGACCTGGCCCGCGTCCGCCCGCTGGCCGTCGTTTTCGAAGACTCCCACTGGGCCGAGGCCGGGGTGCTCGATCTGGTCGAGCAGCTCGACGGTCGGCGTCGAAGGGCCGATCCTCACCCTGTGCGTGGCTCGCCCCGAGCTCGGCGACCAACGCCCGAGCCTGACGGCAGGAGCCCTCCAGCTCGCTCCCCTCGCGGCGAGCGATGTCGAGACGTTGGTGACCGCGCTCGGGAGCGACGCGCCCGAGGGAGTTCGTCGCCGCGCCGCGCAGGCGTCGGGCGGCAACCCGCTGTTCGTACAACAGCTCCTGGCATACGGCGCCGAGGGTGGCGACGTCGATGCGCTGCCGCCGTCACTCGACGCGCTCATCGCGGCCCGTCTCGACCTGCTCGATCCGGCCGAGCGGGCAGTGCTGGGCCGCGCGTCGGTGGTCGGGCGAGTGTTCTCGCGTGCCGCTGTCCAGCACATCACGCCCCGAGACCAGCTCGGCCAGTTCGCCGTTGCCCTGCAGTCCCTGGCCGAGCGCCGGCTGATCCGGCGCGCGCGCGGCGGTCTTCGCTTCCAGCACGGACTCGTCCGCGATGCCGCCTACGCCGCCGTGCCGATGCTCGAGCGGGCGGAGCTGCACGAGGAGCTTGCGGACTGGCTCGACGGGCGTGGCGAATCGAGTGAGCTCGTCGGCTCGCACCTCGAGCGTGCCTACCAGTGTCGTGTCGAGGTCGAGGGGCTGGATGGGCGGGCGAGCCGCCTGGGCACCGCGGCCGGCCAGCGGCTCGGTGCAGCCGGGATCGAGAGCTGGAAGCGCGGCGACGTCGTGGCGACTGTCAACCTGCTCTCGCGCGCGACGGCACTTCTCTCGTCACACGATCCAGAACGTCGAGCGCTCCTCTGCGAGCTCGGACATGCCCGTCGGACCGCCGGTGACTGGTCAGGCGCGATAGAGGCGCTCACCGACGCAGCCGAAGACGCGCGGGCCGCGGGAGACCGGCCACTCGAGCTGCGGGCCCGTCTCGCGCTTTCCTACTTCCGGCTCTACACCGACGCGGTCGGACCCGGCGATGACGTGCTGACGCTGGCAGACGAGGCCATTCCTCTGTTCGAGGCCCTTCACGACGACTGGTCGCTGGCACGGGCTTGGCGGTTCGTCGCGGATGTGCGGGGTCCGATAGCGGGGCGCGTACCGCGAAGCGGCTGCTGCGGCGGAGCGGGCGCTGACGTACTACCACGCTGCCGGATGGCCCCCGTCCGCCTGCGTCGCCGATCTCGCCGCGATCCTCTACTACGGGCCGACCCCGGTGCATGAAGGCATCGAACGGTGCAGCGCGCTGCTCGAAGAGGCGGATCTGAACGGCCAGGCGGCGCTCCTCGTCTTCCTCGGCGGCTTTGAGGCCATGCTCGGCCATTTCGAGGCGGCCCGCCGACAGGTCGCGCGAGCGATGGAGCTGTACGAGCAACTCGGCCAGACCGCGGCCGTCGTCGGGAACTGCGGGGTCGTCAGTGGACAGATCGAGCTCCTCGCCCGCGAGTACGCGACGGCGCAAGAGGTCATGGAGGCGACCTGCGCCGAGCTCGAGACGATGGGTGACCTCGCCACTCTGGCCACGCGATTGGCGGAGCTCGCAGATGTCCTCCTACGGCGTGGGCGCGACGACGAGTCGGACATCGTGTGCCGCCGGGCTGAGGCGCTCGGCGCGCAGGACCTCGTCACGCAGGTGATCGCCAAGGGCACGCGCGCGCGTCTGCTCGCCCGTCGCGGCGAACTGGAGGCGGCGGTCGCTCTCGGCGACGTGGCGGTCGGTCTCGCCCAGGGGTCTGATGCGTTGAACCGGCTTGCACGAGCGCACCTCGATCAGAGTGAGGTGCTGCGTGCCGCGGGGCGGGCGCGCGAGTCTGGCGTCTTCGTCGAGCGTGCTATTGCGACATACGAGCTCAAGGGTAATCTCGCCGCCGCCGCCGCAGTTGAACGGTGACAAAACGAAGAGCCCTCGCGGGCCCTTCGTCCTACTTGCGTCAGTCGAGCCGAGAACGGCCGCCGCCGCCATTGCCCTCAGGCATGTGGCACCTCCTTTCGGAGGGCCAGGTCACTGCCGGCCGCACACGGCGAGCCAACGGCTCGCTAACGGGTCGCTACTGCTGGTGGGCCAGCTGGTCCACGGACCGTTCGATCACCCGCTCGTCCGCCCCGAGCCGCCGCACGCCCGGGACGAGCAATACGCAGACGGTCGCCGCCACGCGGATGCCGGCTGCCAGAGCCAGCGTCTGCGGGACGCCGATGCCCGCGGCGACCGGCCCGGCCAGGACGAAGCCGAGCGGCTGGAAGACGAACGACCCCATCCAGTCGTACGAGCTCACCCGCGACAGCGCGTACGCGGGCACGTGCTGCTGGAGCGCCGTGAACCACATGGCGTTCGAGAATCCCAGCGCGGCGAATCCGGCCCGGCGGCGGCAGCGATCGCCGGTGCCGATGCGGGCGCGGCCAGGAGGAGCGGCGCAACCGCGGCGGACGCCGAGAGGAAGTACCCCGTCGCGAGCGGCCGGCGCGGATGGACGCGGAGCGCGACGAGGTCGCCGAGCAGCGAGCCGGCGGCGGCGCAGCTACCGATCAGTCCCCAGCTCTCGGCCCCGTCCAGCGAGCGCACCGCGACGCCCGGTCCCAACACGAAGAAGGGCGCCATGGCCAGGTTCGTCATCGAGAAGTACACGATGCTGGCCCGGAGCCAGGGTCGCCCGTAGACCTCGCGCCATCCGTCCCGGAGGTCAGCGAGGAACCGAGCAGAGCCTGTCCGCGGGCCGGCCCTCTCGACCGAATGCGAGACAGCGCGAGCGCTGACGCGGCGAAGGTCGCGGCGTCGACCGCGAACACCCATCCCGGGCCTGCGCCCTGCACGACGAGACCGGCGATCGCCGGTCCGAGGGCCCAGCACACGTTGCGCGCCAGGCTCACGAGGGCGTTGGCGTCCTGTAGGTGCTCCCTGGTGACGACCTGCGGAAGGAGCGCCGTCGCGGCCGGGGAGAAGAAGGCGTCGCCGGCGCCGTAGACGATGACGAGGAGGGCGAGAGCCCAGAGGCGTGCACTGCCGGTCAGGAGGAGCACGGCCATGACCGACTGCGTGCCGCAGCGCAGGAGATCGGCGGCGAGCATCACCCGTTGCCTCGGGAGGCGGTCGGCCCACACCCCGGCCACGAGAAGCAGGGCCAGCCGGGTGGCCACACCGGCCCCGAGCACGAGGCCGAGGTCGACGGCCGAGCCGGTCAGGTCGAACACCGCGAACGCGAGCGCAACCGGGACCAGGCTCGAGCCGATGGCCGAGGTGGCCTGCGCCGCGAGCACGAGCCGGAACTCCCGCTGGGCCAGCACGGCACGCCACGGCGCTCGTCGCATCTCTGCGCGAGCCTGGCGCCCCGCCCTCATACGGCGCTAACGCGTGACGCGCGTTACGGCCGCGTTAGGGGCCCTGGGCACCCTGCGGCGCATGGCAGTGTTTGCCACCGACCACGTCGAGATCCTGGTCTCCCGCCTGTGCCCGCGCGAGCGCGAGGTCCTCGCGCTCATCGCCGCGGGCCAGACGAATCGCGGGGTCGCGCGGCGGCTCTTCCTGAGCGTCAAGACGGTCGAGTGCAACCTTCGGCACATCTTCGCCAAGCTCGAGCTGCCGGACACGCCGTATGACAACCGCCGCGTCCTTGCCGCTCGCATGTGGCTCACCGCGCGCGAGGCCGACGAGGGCGAGTGACCTGGGCTCGCGTGGCGCGGGCGTCGGCCCTCGGGTGTGGGCTGGCGCTGGCCGCGACGCTGGGCGCCGCGGTGCGAGGTGGAACCGGCCCCTCCGCGAGGTTGGTTGCGCAGAGCACGTGCCGCGTGTCGCTGCCGCACGTGGTCGTCCCCGTCCCGGCGACACCGACCGGAGGCGGCGTGCTGCTGCGAGTACGAGCGGACGTTGCGCAACCAGCCCCGTGGCCGCTCGTCCGGGGCGCCGTGCTGGCCGGCGTTCCCGACGGCGCAGGCGGGTGGTACGTCGGCGGTGCCTTCTCCGCCCTCGGCGGCAAGCCGGAGCAGCGGCTGGCGCACGTGACGGCGGCCGGCGTGGTCGACGCACGCTTTCACGCCACGGCCAACGCGCCCGTCCTTGCGATCGCACGCACGGTCGACTCGCTCGTGGTGGCGGGGCGCTTCACCACCGTCGACGGAGCGCCTCATCCGTATCTCGCGTCCATCGATCGGCTGACGGGTGCCGTGCGCCCGTTCGCTGCGACGGTGGACGGCCCGGTCCGCGCCCTGGCAGCTGCGCCGACCGCGCTCTACCTCGGCGGGGCATTCTCGACGGTGGACAGCGTTTCGCGCCGCCACCTCGCCGCGATTGACCCTGCGACGGGCGCCCTGCTGCCGTTCGATCCTGTCGATGTCCGGTCCGTGAATGCGCTGTCAGATACCGGCTCCGTCCTCTATGTGGGAGGGTCGACCGAGCGTCAGAACGCGGCGCCCGTAGCTGTCGCCGCAGTTGACGATCAGACCGGTGCGGCTCTTCCCTTCGAGGCTTCAGCCGGCGGGAGTGTGCGCGCGCTGGCCGTGGCGCCGGGGCGCCTCTACGTCGGCGGTCGCTTCGCCTCGGTCGACGGCGAACCGCGCCGCGACCTCGCCGCACTCGACCTCGCCACGGGATCGCCGACTGTGTTCGCGCCCAGGCTCGACGGCGCTGTGAACGCCCTGGCCGTGCGCGACGGGATCGCCTATGCAGGTGGTGGGTTCGCTCACGCCTCGGGCGAGCCGCGAGCCGGCCTCGTGGCGCTGGCCCCATCGGGTCTGCCGACCGCTTGGGATGCCGAGCTCCACGCCGGCCGGGGCCGGCCCCAGATCCTCTCCGTGAGCGTCGCCGGCGGCCACGTGCTCGCCGGCGGCCGCTTCCGCGGAGCCGGCCCGCTCGTCGAGCGCCTCGCCGATCTCGGGGTGCGCAGCGCCCGGCTCACTCCCTTCGCCCCGCGTCCCCGCGTGGCCGGCAGCGTCGAGGCAGCGTTCGCCCAGACGAGCACGGCCGCTGGGCGGGCGATTCGGCTCCTCGTGCGCCCGCCGGTCGGCGCGCTCACGATGCAGTTCGTGCGGTCAGGAGCGCCGGTCTCCGGAGCGGCGCGGATCGCGTGCGCACCGTCGAGCGGCAGCGCCCTCTCGCTCTCGCTCACCGCGCCGCGCGCGCCCAGCGGGTTCTACCTCGCCCGACTGCAAGCGGGTCGCCGCACGGGCTTCGCGCCGCTGATCCTTCGCCCGAGCGGCGCCGACGCGGCCCGCGTCGCGATCGTCCTGCCGACGAACACCTGGCAGGCGTACAACCGGCGTGACGACGACGGCGATGGCGTCGGCGACACGTGGTACGCGTGCCACACGGCGTCGTGTTGGTCCGCCATGAGCGCGAGCGGTGTGGACACCACACGTCCGTTTCTCGACCACGGCCTCCCGCGGGACTCGCTCCGGTTCCTGGACTGGCTCGATGCCCGGCATCTCCAGGCCGACGTCCTGGGGGACGACGACCTCAACCGCGTTCACAGTGCCGGGCCCTGGCACGGCGGTACGCGCTCCTCGTGTTCCCCGGCCACACCGAGTACGTCACGGCCCGGGAGTTCGACCTCATCGAGAGCTACCGCAACGATGGCGGCAACCTCGCGTTTCTGTCGGCGAACAACCTCTTTCGCCTGGTGGAGCGCGTCGGGACGCGACTGCGCCTGGTGGCCCGCTTCCGCGACCTCGGGCGCCCCGAGGCAGCGATCGAAGGCGAGCAGTACCTCGACTGGAATCACGGCGTCTACCCGAACGAGCCGTACACCGTCACCGATGCCGCGAGCGTTCCGTGGCTGTTCGCGGGAACGGGCCTGCACGACGGCTCGCGCTTCGGCCGCTTCGGCATCGAGATCGATGCCAGGGCAGCGTCATCGCCGCCCGGCACGCACGTCCTTGCCGCGATCCCCGACATCTTCGGCCCGGGTGAGACGGCCGAGATGACGTACTACGAGACGCGGTCGGGTGGGAAGGTCTTCTCTGCCGGCGTTCTCAACTTCGCGGGTTCCGTCGAGAACCGGCCGATGTCGCGGCTGATGGCCAACCTATGGGCGCATCTCTCGGCGCCCTAAGAGTCACTCGGGCGCGGCTCCGAACAGCCTGTCAACCTCCGCGTCCTCCGAGCCAGGCCCCGCCGGCGCCGTGCTCGGTCCGGGCTCGACGTCGCCCGGACCTCGCCGGAAGGTGGCGCCCGCCGGCGCCGCCGCGGGCGTCCCGAGACTGCGCGTCTGTCGCAGCCGTTCGGCGATGGGCGCGAGCACCTGGTCGAGCGCATCGACGACGCGCTCCGACACGCCGACCGGCGACCGTGTCCCCGCCTCGAGCTCGTGCAACCGCAGGGCGACCCGTGGCTCGGCCGCCGCACTCAGGCCGAGTGCCGCTGTGAGCCGCTCGACGACCGTCCGCCGCAGGATCCCTCGACGGGTGCGCTCCTCAACGAGTAGCCGCGACCAGGTCGGCGGATCGAGGGACGCGTCCGACGCCATGGCCTCGAGCTCGGCTGCCGAAGGAGGGGGCGGCGGGTTCAGCTCGAGGTACACGTCGAGCGCGGCGGCCAGCTCGTCGCGGTCCGTTCCGGCGCGGTCGAGGTATGCCAGCGGGTCCGGATTCCGGCCTGCCTCGTAGGCCTGCCGGAACTCGATGAAAAGGGCGTCGATCCCGGTCATGCCGCGGCCTCCGGCGGCAGCGACGCCCGCAGCTTCACGCGCGCCCGATGAGCGATGACGTGGACGTTGCCCTCGCTCGTGCCCAGCGCGGCGGCGAGCTCGGCCCCGGTGCGACCCTCGGCGAGCCCCATGAGGATCTCGCGCTCGCGCGGCTCGAGCACGGCCAGGAGGCGGTCCGCCTCGTCGTGGTCGAGGAGCTCCCTGATGCCCTGATCCTCGGCGGCGGGCTCGGGAAGCGTGTCGACGGGTTCGTCGGGACGCGGGCCGCGGTAGTGGTCGGCGATGCACCAGCCGATCAGGGTCGTGAGCATCGCCCGGAAGGATCGCGGCTTCTCCCGCTTGTCGTAGATCAGGCGGAGCATGCGCTCGACCACGAGCGAGGACACGTCCTCGGCGTCGTTCCGGCTCACCTTCGCCCCGATCAGGGCCCGGATGCGCGGAAGGTGGCGCCCAACCACGAGGCCCGCGCACTGGCGCGCCGTCCGCGCGTCGCCGGCGGCATGCGCGCTGCGCGCGCGGAGGACGAGCTCCTCGTCGCTCAGCTCGGTCAGGGCCAACCCGGTCCATCGTGGCATACGCGCCCGACGCCCGGTCAGCCGGGGTGCACGCTCACGGTCGTGCGGGCCGCGGCCTCGAAGTCGTGGCCGCAGCTCGGACAGGCCGTGCGGCCGCGCTTGACGATCGTCCCGCACACCGGGCACGGGCGGCCCTTCGGGCGGCTCATGAACCACACCAGGCTGAGAACGACGAACCCGAAGAACCACAGCAGGACGATGAGGGCGACGCCGAGCCCGGTGCCGGCGTTCCGCGCATCGGTGCAGGCCTGCTGGGAGAGGCCGCCCGCATCCCGCGCGCACTGGGCCGCGTTGTCCGCGGTCGCCGCGCCGGCGATCACCCACGTGGCCATGAGCGCCGTGAAGATCAGGATCAGCCATGTCATCTTCCGCCAGTGGGGCAACGTGCTCCTCCTCTCGGGTTCGAGGAGAGAGACGGACGCGTCGGGCGAACGCCTTACGCGCGCGGGTCGACGCCGGCGATACGCCGCAGTAGCGTGAGTGGGCGATGGCGGAACCGATCGACCGGGAGACACGCGCGGCCCGGCGCACCCTCGAGCGCTTCGCGGCGACCTACGCGCTCGAGGACCGCTCGACGGCGACGGCGGTGGAGGACATCGCCGACTCGCTCTGCGGCCTCCATGTGGTCGAGGTCGAGGACCTCGGCGTCTCGGGCATGCTCGTGCCCGCCCGGCGCGAGATCCTCGTCGACGCCGGGGAGTGCCGCGAGGCGCCCGGTCGCCGGCGTTTCACCGTCGCCCACGAGGTCGGCCACTGGCTCCTCCACGCCACCGCACCGGAGGCCGCGCCGGTCTTCTGCCGCCACAGCGAGGTGCAGGAGCAGGCCGAGCGCCCGTCCGATCCGGTCGAGCGCGAGGCCAACCGCTTCGCCGCCGAGCTCCTCATGCCCGAGCCCGTCGTCCGTGAGCTCGCCGCGCGCGATGCCGGGTGCCGCGCACTGGCCGAGGAGATGGGCGTCTCGGAGATCGCGATGGGTTGGCGGCTGTTCAACCTCGGGCTGACGGCCGAGCGACCCGCGGCCGAGCGCTAGTCGGTCGAGCCCAGCTCCCGCCGCAGCCCTCGCGCGGCGTTGTCGCCGACGCGCTTGAAGGCCTTCCCGAACAGCGGCGAGAGGATCTTGGCGGGCCCCTGCAGGTCGAGCACCGCCTCGTAGGTGACCACCGATCCGTCGCCATCTGGCCGCACACTGATGGTGTCGAAGGAGCGGTACGAGCGGGCATCGGCCTCGAGGGCCACGAGGTGCCCTGGATCGAGGCGGACGATCTCGTACCGCAGCCGCTGCTCTCGGCCGCGGAGCGCGATGACGACCTCGAACGCCGATCCCGTGCGCAGCTCCCCCTTATCCAGGCGCTTGGCCGAGGTCACGGTCGGATCCCAGTCACGGATGTTGTCGAACGCCGCCATGTAGGCGAAGGCCTCCGGCGCCGGGCGAGGCGTCGTGATCTCGGTCACGTAGCGCGGCACGAGGCGGTCAGTCTGGCACCTCGCACGCGGCCCGCACCCCGTCCGCGATCCCGTCGACGTCCCGCCAAGGGCCGTCCGCCCGCTGCTCGAGCACCCGGCCGTCGCTGCGCACGGCGACCAGCGCATCCGCCGTCACGGCGAAGCGCTCGACCATGGCCGCCGGCCACGGGCCCTCGGCGCCGGGGTCGCGCGCCCACGTCCGGCCTCCGTCCCGCGTCCGCTCGATGCGGCCCTGCTTGTCGCCCACGCGCGTGGCCACCCCGAGCACGATGTGGTCCGGATCGGCGGGGTCGACCCACAGGTCGCGCGTGTAACAGACCGGCGTTCGCCGCTCCCAGCGGTCGCCGCCGTCGGTGCTGACATACAGGCCGCCGGCGGTGGCGGCGAGCACGTGGTCAGCCGAGCTGGGATGGACATGCACGGAGTGCACATCCGGATGGATCGCGCCGGACGCGGGCTCACCGAAGGTGGGCACGCCGTCGCTCCCTCCGGCCAGCCGCCAGCCGCGTCCGCCGTCGTCCGAGCGCAGCAGGCCGCCGACCTCCACCGCGGCGTACACCCGCTCGCCGGCGGGCGCGAAACCACGCACACAGCCGGCCTCGGGCGAGTAGGGCAGGAACCAGCCGTGCTCGTCGCGCAGATCGGTGACGCCGCCGCTCTCGGTCCAGGCGGCGAGGTCCTCGGTTCGCCAGATCGCGGCGGGCTCGGTCCCCGCCAGGAGACGCCGCGCGTCCAGCGCCCCGGCGTCGGCGAGCCAGCGGACGTGCGGCTCGCCCAGTCCCTCGTCCAGCTCCCGCCAGGTGGCGCCCCGGTCGGCGGAGAGCGCCACGCCGTCGGTCGTGCCTGCCACCACGGTGTCGCCGATGCGCACGACGCACGTCACCGACCGGCCCGTGAGGACCGGCGCCCGGCCCGGTTCGCTCCAGTGCAGCCCGTCGCGGGTGGCCAGCGCCAGCATCAGTAGCCGCGCTCGCGGTCGAACTCGTTGCGCAGCGGCGCGCCGTCCAGATAGCGCCCGAGGTTGTCGAGGAAGATGTCGACGATCCTGGCATTCTCGCCTGGGATCGTGCTCGCCGAGTGGGGCGAGACGAGGACGTTCGGCATCCCCCACAGCGGGCTCGCCGCCGGGAGCGGCTCCTCCTCGAACACGTCCAGCGCCGCGCCGGCGAGGCGTCCCTCGGACAGGGCCCGCACCAGCGCGGGCTCGTCGATCACCGCACCGCGCGCGACGTTGACGAGGATCGCCGAGGACCGCAGCGCGGCGAGCTCAGGGGCGCCGATGAGGTGGTGGGTCTCCTCGGTCAGCGGGCAGGCGAGCACGAGCGAGTCGACCTGCGGCAGGACCTCGAGGAGCTCCGCCCTGCCGACCAGGCGCCTGACCCCGACGGCCTCGCCGGCGCCCCGCCGCAGGCCCCACACCTCGACGCCCAGCGCGTCGAGGACCCGGGCGATCTCGCCGCCCACCGCGCCCAACCCGACAACCAGCGACCGCGTGCCCGCCAGAGAGCGCGTGGTCGCGCGCTCCCACCGCCGATCATCCTGGTGCGCGCGCATGGCCGGGACGTCCTTGGTGAAGGTGAGCAGGCCGAGAACGACGAACTCGGCCAGCGCCGTGTCGTGCACGCCGGCCGCGGTGGTGAAGCGGATCGGCGTCTCGAGCAGCCCGCTCCGGCGCAGCCGCTCGCCGATGCCCGAGCTGGTGCCCTGGAGCCAGCGCAGCCGGGGCGCACGGGTGGCCAGCGTGGCCGGGTCGAACGCGTCGAAGTCGAACATCACCTCGGCCTGCGCAACCAGCTCGTCCCAGCGCGCACGCTGTGCCGAGTCCAGCGCCGGCACCCCCATGTGCTGCCCCTCGTACTCCGGGTCGGCCAGGAGCGCCGGCTCGTGGATGACGCGCACCCGGCGGGGGTCGAAGGCGGCGATCCGGGCGACCTGTTCCTCCTCCAGCGGGGAGGCCACGAGCACCGTGACGGTCACACGCGCATGATCCCGGCCGGGACCATCCAGGTCATGGCCTCGACCACGAGCCGGCCGCGCTGGACGAGCGGGTCGCCGGCCGCCAGGGCCGCCGCCTCGGCCGGGGGCACGCGGTACAGGCAGAGCCCGCGCAGCGACTCGTCGGGCTGGTCGAGCACCGGCCCGTTGATCGCCAGCAGCCCCCGGTCGCGCAGGTCGCGGTGAAAGCGCAGGTGCGCCTCCTGGAGCTCCTCGGCCTCGGCATCGGTCAGCTCCGGCGCGTCCGGCGGCCGGCGCAGGAGGATGAGCGTGTGATGGTCGAACTCGGTCGGTCGCGCGGACACGAACGGCACCTCCGGTCGAGCGTTCAACGGTAGCGTGCGGGTTTCGTGCCCGAGCGCCTCGCCGTCACCCTCTACAGCGATCCGCTGTGCCCCTGGGCCTACTCGGCGAACCCGGCCTTCCGGGCCCTTGAGTGGCGCTACGGCGACCAGCTCGACTGGCGCCTCGTCCTCATCGGGCTCTCGGAGTCGTACGAGCAGAACGTGGCCCGCGGGGCGACGCCCCTTCGCTCGGCCCAGGGCTACCTGCGCTACCGGCGGTTCGGCATGCCGATCGCGCCGGCGCCTCGCGCGCGCGTCATCGCCAGTTCGCGCGCCTGCCGGGCGGCGGTCGCCGCGCGGCTCGTCGCTCCGGGATCGGAGTGGGGTGTCTTCCGGGCGCTCCAGTTCGCCGCCTTCACCACGCCGCTCCTGCTGGACGACGACGCGGACCTCGTCCGGGCGCTCGAGGGCGTGCCCGGGATCGAGCCACAGGAGATCGTCTCCCGCGTGGACGATCCCGAGGTCACCGCCGCCTACGAGTCCGACCGCGCCGAGGCCAGATCGGCAGCAGGCTCGGCGGCCGAGCTCCAGGGCAAGACATCGACCAGCGATGGGCCCGTCCGCTTCACCGCGCCCTCGGTGACCCTTGCCGTCAACGGTCGGCATCTGGTGGCGGGCGGATGGCAGCCGCTCGCCGCGTACGACGTGTGCGTGGCCAACCTGGCACCCGAGATCGAGCGCCGGGCCCAGCCGGAGGACGTCGCCGCCGCGCTGGCGGAGTTCCCGGCCGGCCTGACCACCTACGAGGTGGCCACCGTGATGGCGGCGGCCAACGACGAGCCCGACGGGCCCGGCACCGAGCGGTCGCTGCTCGAGCTGGTGGCCGAGGGCCGAGCCCGCCGGGCGCCCCTCGGCGACGACGCCCTGTGGGCGCCTCAGCCCTGACCGCGCATGGCCGTCGCGAGCTCGTCCCGCGAGGCCACGCCGAGCTTCTGGTAGACGTGACGCAGGTGGTACTCCACCGTCTTCGGGCTGAGGTAGAGGGTGGCGGCGGCCTCACGGGTCGTGCGTCCCTCGGACAGGGCCAGGGCCACTGAGAGCTCGCGCGGGGTGAGGAGGTCGCGCGTCGCGGCCTCGCGCCGGCGGGCCTGCTCGCCGGTGGCGGCGAGCTCCTCCCGGGCCCGCTCCGCCCAGGGCACGGCGCCGAGGCGGTCGAACGTGGCGAACGCCGTTCGCAGCTGGGCGCGCGCCTCGGTTCGCCGGCGGGCACGGCGCAGCCGCTCGCCGTAGGCCAGAGCCGTCCGCGCCTGCTCGAACGCATCCGGCGTCAGCTCCTGCAGGGCCAGGGCCTCGGCGAACGGCTCGTCGAACGCATCGTCCGGGAGCGAGAAGCGCCCGGCACCGTGCCAGGCGGGCCCGCGCCCAGGGCTGTCCGCGGGCCCCGGCGAGCGGGGCGAAGGCGGCGCACATGGCCTCGGCCTCCTCGAGCCGGCCGGCCCGCACGTACGTCTCCACGAGCGTCGGCCGCGCGTCCATGTCGGCGTCGCGGACGCCCGGCGGCGTCCCAGTGGCGCTCGAGCTCGAGGAGCCGGGAGATGGCCTCGTCCACGGCCCCCATGGCCAGGGCCAGGTCGGCCAGGGCGGCCACGGCCCAGGCGGCGAAGAAGGTGATGCCGTGGGCCGTGGTCAGGGCCAGCGCCTCGCCGGCGTGCGCCCGGCACTCGGCCTCGCGGCCCTCACGGGCCTCGAGCCAGGCCAGGCCCGCCAGGGCCACGGCCAGCTCGGGCTGCTGGCCGATCTCCCGGGCCAGCGCGATGGCCTCCTCGTACAGCGCGTGGGCGCGGTTCCAGTCCTCGCCTGCGGCCACGGCACGCGCCTCGAGCTGGAGGAGGTTGGGCAGCACGCCGGTGACGCCCTGGGCCCTGGCCGTGTCCAGGGCGCGCACGAGCAGGCCCCTGCCCGTTCCCGCCTCGCGCAGGAAGAGGGGCCCGGCCACGGCCAGGCCGAGCGATTCCGGCTCGAGTGCGGGCATCCCCTCGAGGAGGGTCACGCCGGCCCGTATCTCGTCCGATCCCTCGGCGCCGCGCCCGGCCAGGACCAGCCCCATGCCGTAGGCGATGTGGACGAGACTGGCCGAGTCGTCGTCGGCATCCTGGGCCAGGCGCGAAGCGCGCTCGCCCGAGGCCACCATCTCGTCGATGGCGCCGGCGTAGAACGCGGCCCAGACCGCATCCAGGTGGGCGCGGATGGCCAGCGTGCGGTCGTACGGCTCCGCCTCGATGGCCGCGGCCTCGAGCATGGCCCGGGCAGCCGGCGCAGAGCCGTGGCGCAACGCGAGCAGGCCCTGGAGGTGGGCGATGCGGGCGCGCAGCCCGGGCTCGACCGCCGCTGCCCGCGCCTCGTCGAGGAGCGCCCGGGCCCGTTCGCCGTCGCCACCGAGACCGGCGGCGGCACCGGCGTCCGTGAGCAGCGCGGCCCGGGCCGCGCGTGTCGGGATGGAGGCGAGCCGCCCGCTCGAAGGCGGCCGAAGCCGCCGTGTGGGCTCCCCCCTGCCGGGCGCGCTCGCCGGCGCCGGCCAGGGCCGCCGCCGCCTCGGCGTCGGGACCGATGGCCGCGGCCCCGAGGTGCCAGGCATGGCGGTCGGGATCGGGCTCGCGCGCCGCCAGGGCGCGATGGGCGGCCCGCCGCTCGGCGGGCGAGGCGGCGCGGTACACGGCCGACCGCACGAGTGGGTGGCGGAACTCGATGCGACCCGGCTCGACGTGGAGGAGCCCGGCGGCCTCGGCGGGCTCGAGGTCGTCGATGCTCACTCCCGTGTCGACGGCCGCCGCGGCCAGCGTCCCCACATCGGCCGGTGCCGTGGTGGCGGCCAGGAGAAGGGCGCTGCGGCAGTCGGGCGGAAGCGGCACGAGCCTGCGGGCGAAGGCCTGCTCGACGCTGGTCGACACCGGCACCGGCGCGCCCGGTGGCACGTCGAGCAGGCGCTCGGCCTCGCGGGCCAGCTCCAGCACGGCCAGCGGGTTGCCCGAGGCGGCGGCGAGCACCCGGTCGACGAGCTCAGGTGTCACCGCCTGCCCGGCGACCGCGGCGAGCAGGGCGGCGGCGTCGGCCTGGCCGAGCCGGCCCAGGACGATCTCGGGCAGCCCGGCCCGCAGCAGCGGGGTGGGTTCACCGTCGCGTGTGGCCACGACGACGGCGATGGGATCCGCCACCAGCCGGCGCGCGGCGAAGGCGAGGGCCTCCGCGGTCTCCGCGTCCAGCCACTGGCCGTCGTCCACGAGCACGAGAACCGGTGTCTCCTCGGCGGCCGAGGCGAGCAGCCCGAGGGTGGCCGCCCCGAGGACGACGCGATCGGCCGCCACACGCGGCCGGAGCCCCAGCGCGCCGCCGATGGCGGCAGCCTGCGGTCCGGGCAACCGCTCGGCCAGGGCGGCGACGGGGCCGAGGAGCTCGTGCAGGCCGGCGAACGGCGCACCGCTCTCGGCCTCGACGCCGCTCGCTCGCAGGATGCGCATGCCGCCCGCCTCCGTGGCCGCGGCGTCCAGCAGCGCCGTCTTGCCCACCCCTGGCTCCCCCCTGATGACCAGGGACCCACTGGTGCCGATGCGGGCGTCGGCGAGGAGGGCGGCGAGCCGCCGGCGTTCGTCGTCCCGCCCGAGAAGCATGGGGCGATTCTCTCCCCTGCGTGAGACATTTGGGGGCACCCCCTGATGCGACCCTGATGCCACGCGACGGACGCTGGCCGCGACCCGATCTCAGGAGGTGTGGCCGTGGCCACCGTGTCCGAACGACCGATCGATCAGGAGAAGCTGGAGGAGTTCGCGGGGAAGATGGTCGTCGAGGCCGGCGCAGCCGTCTCGGCGGCGCTCATCGTCATCGGCGACCGGCTCGGCCTGTACCGGGCCATGGCCGGCGCCGGGCCGCTCACCTCGGCCGAGCTCGCCGACCGCACGGGGACGAACGAGCGCTACGTGCGTGAGTGGCTGAGCGCGCAGGCCGCCGGCGGCCTGGTCGAGTACCACGCCGACGAGCAGCGCTACGAGCTCACGCCGGAGCAGGCGCTCGTCCTGGCCGACGACTCGAGCCCGGCCTGCATGGCCGGCATGTTCCAGCTCATCTCGGCCTGTGCCAAGGACGAGCCCCGGATCACCGAGGCCTTCCGCACGGGCAACGGCGTGGGCTGGCACGAGCACCATCACGACACGTTCGAGGGATGCGAGCGCTTCTTCCGCCCGGGCTACAACGCCAACCTGGTCCCGTCGTGGATCCCGGCGCTCGACGGCGTGGACGCGAAGCTGCGCGCCGGCGGCCGCGTGGCCGACGTCGGCTGCGGGCACGGCGCGTCCACCATCGTCATGGCGGAGGCGTACCCGAACTCGACGTTCGTCGGCTCCGACTACCACGCCGAGTCGATCGAGACGGCCCGCCGCCGGGCGGCCGAGGCGGGCGTGGCCGACCGCGTGAGCTTCGAGGTCGCCCCGGCGAAGGAGTTCCCCGGCGAGGCGTACGATCTCGTCTGCACCTTCGACTGCCTGCACGACATGGGCGATCCGGTGGGGGCCGCGAGGCACGTGCGCAAGGCGCTGGCCCCGGGCGGCACGTGGCTGATCGTGGAGCCGTTCGCCAACGACCAGGTCGAGGACAACCTCAACCCCGTGGGGCGCATCTACTACTCGTTCTCGACCTTCCTGTGCACGCCGGCCTCGCTCTCCCAGGAGGTCGGGCTGGCGCTCGGCGCCCAGGCCGGCGAGGGGCGCATCCACGACGTCATCACCGCCGCGGGGTTCACGCGCTTCCGCCGTGCGGCCGAGACGCCCATCAACCTGATCTTCGAGGCCCGGCCGTGACATGAGCGCGGCGACGGCGACCCAACCGCGCCGGACGTCGACCGGCACCCCTGCTCGTCTGCCCGACGAGCAGGGGTCGGTCGACCGGGACGGCGTCTCCATCCACTGGGAGTCGTTCGGGCAGGGGCCGCGGACCGTCCTTCTGCTGCCCACCTGGTCGATCGTCTCCTCGCGGGCGTGGAAGGCGCAGGTGCCCTACCTGGCGCGGCGGATGCGCGTCGTCCTCTTCGATCCCCGCGGCAACGGGCTGTCGGACCGGCCGCTGGACCCGGCCGCGTACCGGTACGAGGAGCACGTGGCCGACGCGCTGGCCGTGCTCGACGCGGCCGAGGTGGCGCGGGCAGCGGTGGTCGGCTGGTCGCTGGGAGGGCGCTACGCCCTCGTCCTCGCCGCCGAGCACCCGGAGCGGGTCGACCGCGCCGTCTTCGTGGCCCCGACCGTCGGCTTCGCCACGCTCCCACGCGACATCGACTTCGAGGCGGACTGGCCCGACGACGAGGGCTGGCACCGCTACAACCGCCGCTCCTGGCTGCGTGACTACCGCGGCTTCCTGGAGTACTTCTTCAGCCAGGTCTACAGCGAGCCGCACTCCACCAAGCAGATCGACGACTCCGTCGCCTTCGGGCTCGATACGTCGGCGGAGACGCTCGTCGCCACGATGGTGGGCGGGACGTCGCCGGACAATCGTGCCCTGGCCCGCCGCGTCCGCTGCCCGGTGCTGGTCATGCACGGCGACGACGACCACATCGTCGCCTACCAGAACGGCGTGGAGCTGGCCGAGGAGACCGGCGGGGCGCTGGTCACCTTCTCCGGGTCGGGGCACGGCCCGACCCTCCGCGATCCCGTGGCCGCGAACCTGATCCTGGGCGAGTTCCTGGCTCCCTCGTCCCCCGAGCCCACGTACGTCCGCGCGCCCGTGCGGACGCGACGTGCCCTGTTCGTCTCCTCGCCCATCGGCCTCGGGCACGCGCGGCGGGACCTGGCCCTGGCGCGCGAGCTCCGCCGGCTGGTCCCGGGCCTCGAGATCGACTGGCTGGCGCAGCCACCCGTGACCAGGCTGCTGGAATCGACGGAGGAGCGCATCCATCCCGCCAGCGCCGAGCTCGCGGGGGAGAACGCCCACATCTCGGCGGAGGCGGGCGAGCACGAGCTGCACGTGTTCGAGGCCTTCCGCCGGATGGACGAGATCCTGCTCGCCAACTTCATGCTCTTCGACGAGGTGGCGGCCGAGGGGCGCTACGACCTGTGGATCGGGGACGAGGCCTGGGAGCTCGACCACTACCTGCACGAGAACCCCGAGCGAAAGCGCGCCGCCTACGTGTGGCTGACCGACTTCGTGGGCTGGGTCCCGTTGCCCGAGAACGGCGAGCGCGAGCCCCTGCTGACTGCCGACTACAACGCCGAGATGCTCGAGCATGTGGCCCGCTACCCGCGGGTGCGGGACCTGGCGCTGTTCTTCGGCGACAAGGAGGACGTGGCGCCCGTCGGCTTCGGGCCCGGGCTGCCCGCCGTACGCGACTGGATGGCCGAGCACTACGACTTCGTGGGGTACGAGACCGGTCTCGATCAGGGCGGGATCGACCGCGACGCCGCCCGCGCGCGGCTCGGCTGGGGGCCGGACGAGCGGGTGTGCGTGGTCTCGGTGGGCGGCTCGGGTTGCGGGGCACAGCTGCTGGCCAAGGCCGTGGCCGCGGCCGCACCCCTCCGGCGGCTCGTGCCCGGGATGCGAATGGTGTGCGTCTGCGGCCCGTCGATCGACCCGGGCTCGCTCGAGCCCGCCGAGGGAGTGGAGCTCCTGGGTCACGTGGACGACATGCCGGTGCTGCTCGCGGCCGGCGACGTGGCCCTGGTCCAGGGCGGCCTGGCCACCACCATGGAGCTCGTCGCCGCGGGCCGCCCGTTCGTGGCCGTGCCGCTGGCCCGCCACTTCGAGCAGCGGGTCCACGTCCGCCACCGCCTCGACCGCCTGGGAGCCACGCGCTGGATCGAGTATCGCGACGCGGGGCCGGAGGCGCTGGCCGCTGCGGTGGCCGAGGCCCTGCGCGCGCCCGTGCGCTACACGCCCCTGAACGGGGGCGGCGCCCGGCGGGCGGCCGAGAGGATCGCAGCCCTGGCGTAAGGAACCGGTCGCGCCGACTGTCTACTCTGGCGTGGTGATCGAGGAGAGGCCGGACCTCGGGGCGATGCTGACGGTCGGCGAGCACGCGGTGCGCGTGGGCACCTGCTCGTGGACCGACAAGACGCTGACCGAGGGCAGCGACTGGTATCCGCGGCGGACGATGAGCGCCGAGGACCGCCTGCGCTTCTACGCAGTGCACTTCCCGCTGGTCGAGGTGGACTCGACCTACTACCGCCCACCGGCCGAGCAGCAGTCGCAGCTCTGGGCCGAGCGCACGCCGGACGGGTTCCGCTTCGACGTCAAGGCCTACTCCCTCCTGACCGGGCATCCGACCCGCCCGCAGTCCCTCTGGCCCGACCTGCGTGAGCACCTGAGCCCCGAGGCCGAGGGCAAGAAGAACGTCTACGCCACGCACCTCGACCCGGAGGCGCTCGAGGAGGCATGGCGCCGCTTCGACACTGCCCTGCGGCCGCTCCACGAGGTCGGCAAGCTCGGCGCCGTGCTCTTCCAGTACCCGCAGTGGTTCGGCCCGCGGCGCGACAACCGCGCCGAGGTGCGGGCGTTGCGCGAGCGCCTGCCCGACTACCGGGTGTGCGTGGAGTTTCGCTCGCCGCGCTGGACCGCCGAGCCGGCCGACCGCGAGCGCACGCTGGCCTTCCTGGAGGAGCTCGGTCTCGCCTTCGTGGCCGTGGACGCCCCGGCCGCGTCCGGCTTGCCGTCGGTCATCGCCGCGACCACGGCCGAGCTGGCCGTGGTGCGCTTCCACGGCCGGGACGACAAGGCCTGGACGACCACGACCGGCCGGGCGGCCGACCGCTTTCGCTACGACTACTCCGATCGCGAGCTGGCGGGGATCGCCGACTCCGTCTCCGGCCTGGCCGAGGCCGCGGACGAGACGCACCTCCTCATGAACAACTGCTACCAGGACTACGCGGTGCGGAACGCGTGGACCCTCCGCGACCTACTGGCCGAGCGCCTCGGCTGACTCAGTGCACTGTCCCGGGAGTCCCGCGCGCCCTGACGGGGTGGGAGCAGATCGCCAGGCCGCGCCCGGTGACATCGCCCATATTCCTCCGGATATGAGCGATGCTCACGACCACACCCTGGACTTGCTCCACCCTCGCCAGGATCATCACGCGACTCCCGGGACAGTGCACTAGGTGCAAAAGACCCCCGACGGCTGGGCCTTCTCGGCGTCCGACCTCACCAACTTCCTCGCCTGCCACCGGCTCACGCGGCTGGACCGCGCCCTGGCCCTGGGCGAGATCGGCCCGCCGCCCGAGCGCGACGAGGAGCGGGAGCTCGTGGCCCGCAAGGGCGACGAGCACGAGGCGCACTGGCTGCAGCGGCTGCGCGAGGACGGCCGCGAGGTCGTCGAGATCGCCGATGCGCGCGGCTGGGACGAGCGCCTGGCGGCCGCCCAGGTCACGCGCGACGCCATGGCCGCCGGAGCCGAGGTCATCTACCAGGGCGTGCTCGTCGACGGCCAGTGGAACGGCGTCGCCGACTTCCTCGTCCGCGTGCCCGGTGAAACGGCGCTCGGCTCCTTCGGCTACGAGCCCTACGACACGAAGCTCGCACGCCGCGTGCGCCCCTCGCACCTGGTGCAGCTCGGCCTGTACGCCGAGGCCGTGGCGTCGGTGCAGGGCGTGCTGCCCGAGCGCGTGCACGTGATCCTCGGCACCGATGCGGTGGAGACCTTCGCCGTCTCCGAGTTCGCCGCGTACCTGCGGCGCCTGAAGGAGCGCTTCCTCCCGCTGGCCCTGGCCGAGGTCCGACCCGTGTACCCCGATCGCGTGGCCCACTGCCGCCGCTGCGAGTGGCTCGAGCGCTGCGACGCGCAGCGGGCGGCCGACGACCACCTGAGCCTGGTAGCCGGCATGCGGCGGAACCAGATCGCGAGGCTCCGCGGCGTGGGGGTGACAACGCTCGCCGAGCTGGGCCGCCTCCCTCCCGCCACCGAGGTGCCGCGCATGCACCCCGACACGGTGGCCCGGCTCGCCGGCCAGGCCCGGATGCAGGCCGAGGGCCGTGCCACGGGCGTCCACCGGTACGAGCTCCTGCCACCGCGGCCGGGCTCGGGGCTCACGCTGCTGCCGTCGCCGTCCCCGGGCGACCTGTTCTTCGACATGGAGGGCGACCCGTTCGCCGACGGCGGCCTCGAGTACCTGTTCGGCGTGGCCTTCGGCGAGGACGGTGCGATCGGCTACCGCGCCTTCTGGGCGCACTCCCGCGACGAGGAGCGGCGGGCCTTCGAGAAGTTCGTCGACTTCGTCGGCGCCCGCCGGGCCGAGGACCCCGGCCTGCACGTCTACCACTACGCCCCGTACGAGGAGACCGCGCTCAAGCGCCTGGCCGCCGAGCACGGGACCCGGGAGGACGCGGTGGACGACCTCCTGCGGGAGGGCGTGCTGGTCGACCTGTATGCCGTGGTCCGGGGCACGCTGCGCCACTCCCTGGACCGCTACGGGCTGAAGGCCGTCGAGACGTTCTACCTCGACGGCCGCGACGCCGAGGTCACGGACGCCGGCGGCTCGATCGTGGCCTACGAGCGCTTCCTGCAGGAGGGCGACCGCACGCTGCTCGACGCCATCGAGGAGTACAACCGCGAGGACTGCGTCTCCACCCTGGCCCTGCGCGACTGGCTGCTCGCGCGCCGGGACGAGGCCGAGATCGAGTTCGGCGCGCCCATCGCCTGGCGGGCGACCCGCGAGGCGCCGCGCTCGGAGGCCCGCCTGGAGTCCGACGCCGAGACGGCAGCCCTCGAGGCGGCGCTGATGGCCGAGCCCGACGCGCCGGCCCACCTGCTGGCACGCCTGCTCCACTACCACCGGCGCGAGGCGCGGCCGGCCTGGTGGGAGTGGTTCCGCCGCCAGGAGCTGTCGCCCGAGGAGCTCGTCGAGGACGGCGAGGCGCTGGGCGATCTCACGCCGGCCCCCGACATCCCGCTCGAGACGGTCGGGCACTCGACGGTGTTCGCGCTCCGCTTCCCCGCCCAGGACCACAACCTCCGCCGGGGCGATGTCGTCGATCCCCTGCACGACGCCCGGGAGTACGTGGAGGAGATTCGCGAGCCCACCGACGACCAGCCGGGCCTGGTTCGCATCAAGCGCGGTCCAACGCGGACGGGCGAGCCGCTGCCGCGCGCCCTCGGTCCGCCGCAGCCGTTCGACGACAGGTTTCAGCGCGAGGCCATCGCGCGTGTCGCCCGGTCGACGGTGGCCGGCGACGGCCGGTACCCGGCCGTGGCCGATCTGCTCGCCGCTGCCCCACCGCGCGTCCTGGGCATGGCGCCGGGGACGCCGCTCCAGCGCGGCCACGTGGACCCGGCGGAGGTGGGCCGGATCGTCGCCTCCCTCGACCGCTCGGCCCTCGTCGTCCAGGGGCCGCCCGGCTCGGGCAAGACCTGGACCGGCGCGCGGGTCATCGTCGGGTTGCTTCGAGCGGGGCGGCGGGTGGGCGTGGCGGCCACGAGCCACAAGGCCATCCACAACCTGCTCGACGCCGTCGAGCAGTGCGCGCAGGAGAGCGGGGTGGTCTTCCAGGGGCGCAAGAAGTCGACTGGCGGTAACCCCGAGAGCCACTACGAGGGCCGCTTCATCAGCTCGACCACCGAGCCGGGGGCCTTCCCGCCGGCGGCGGACGTCCTGCTCGTCGCCGGGACGGCATACCTGTTCGCGCGCCCGGAGCTCGACCAGACGCTCGACGTCCTCGTCATCGACGAGGCGGGGCAGGTGTCGCTGGCGGACGCCGTGGCCATGGGCACCGCGGCACGCAACGTCGTCCTTCTCGGCGACCCCATGCAACTCGCCCACGTCAGCCAGGGCATCCACCCGGAGGGGTCCGGCGCATCGGTGCTGGCCCACATGCTGGGCGACGACCAGACCGTGCCGCCGGACCGCGGCGTGTTTCTCGACCGCTCCTACCGCATGCACCCCGCCATCTGCGGCTTCGTCTCCGAGATCGCCTACGAGGGCCGGCTGGAGCCTGGGCCGGGATGCGAGCGGCAGCGGGTCGACTCGGCGGGCCTCTCGGGCGGCGGCCTGCGGTACATCCCCGTCGAGCACGAGGGCCATGCCCGGAGCGCGCCCGAGGAGGCCACCCGGGTGGCGCAGGAGGTGCGCACGCTCCTGGCCGGAGGGACGGTGACCGCGGCCGACGGGACCACCCGCCCGCTCGAGCCCGCCGACATCCTGGTCGTGGCTCCGTACAACGCCCAGGTGCAGTGCCTCCGCGCGGCGCTCCCGGCGGGTGTCGAGGCCGGCACCGTCGATCGCTTCCAGGGCCGGGAGGCGGCCGTGGTGTTCTTCTCCATGGCGACGTCGAGCCCCGACCTCGTCCCGCGCACGCTCGACTTCCTGTTCAGCCGCAACCGGCTGAACGTAGCCGTGTCACGGGCGCGCTGCCTGGCCGTGCTCGTGGCCAGCGAGCGGCTGCTCGACGTCGACTGCCGCACCGTCGAGCAGGTCCGGCTGGTGAACGCGCTGTGCCGCTTTGTCGAGCTGGCCGAGCCGGTCGCCACCGGTCGCGCCCTCGCGCCCGCGCCGGTCTAAGAACGGCTCGAATCAGGGACCGGTCGAGGTCGTCGTCGTCACGGTGGTGGGCACGGTCTCGGTGGTCGTGACCTGCTCGGTGGTCGTGACCCGCTCCGTGGTCGTCTCGGACGTGGTCACGGTGGACGTCGATCCGGTGCCCGTGGTGGTCGACGTCACCGTGGTCGACGAGGACGAGGACTGCCCGACCGCCCAGCCCGCAGCCCCGCCGGCGAGCCCGATCAGGACCAGGCAGAGGATGACCCACGGCCACGCCAGCCCGCCGCCCGGCGGCCCGCCGGCCGGGGCCGGGACGACCGCCGCGGCGGGTCCACGGTCGACCGTCTGCACGACCGTCGCTCCCGCCGGAGCGGCGAGGACGGCGAGGTTCTGCTTGGTGATGGCCGCGCCGGCGGCGTCGCCCAGGGCCTGGCGCTGGTTGAGTGCCTCGCGGAGCCAGGATCCGCCTCGCGACACCTCTCCCCCGGCGGCGGCGAGCGTCCCCAGCTCGTGCAGCGCCCAGGCCTCGGCGGCGGGGTCGGGCAGCGCGCGGCCCGCCTCGACCGTTCGCTGCAGGGCGGCGGCCACGTCGGGCCAGCGGCGGGAGAGGATGAGCGCAGGCTCGACCGCACGCACGGTGCGGATGAGCTCGGCGCGGCGGCCGTCGCGGGCCAGCCGGATGAGGAGGGCGGTGAGGACGTCGAGCTCGCGCGCCAGCTCCGGCGGCTCGCCGGCCCGACCGGCGGCCACGGCTTCGAGCGCGGGCTGCTGACGCTCGAGCGCGGCCACGTGGGCGTCGACACCGCTCGTCACGTCCTGGCCGCTGGAGAGGATCCGATCGGCCTCGTCCAGGCCCCCGGTGGGCGGCCCGGGATCGGAGCGGGTGCGCACCGCCGACGCCACGGCCGAGGCGTCGCCCGGCCCCGGGTCTCGCGCCGGGCCCACGGCGACCAGGCCCTCCGGCCGCCCGACCTCGAGAAGCGCCTGCCCGACGACCGTGCGCGAGACCATGGCCGCGGACCCTATCGCGCGAGGCATTCCGCGCCGGGCGGTGGCGAAGCCGTCACAATCACCGGTCGATGGCAATCGACCGCGAGCCCCCCGGCGGCGGCTCCTTCGACGCCGATGGCGACGCCACTCGCCGGACCTACCTGGCCAACGAGCGGACGTACCTGGCCTGGTGGCGGACGGGCCTCACGTGCCTGGGCGTGGCCATCGCGGTGGGCAAGATCGTCCCCGGCCTGACCTCGGGCTCCTCCTGGCCGTATGAGTTGCTGGGCGTGTCCTTCGCCGTCCTCGGCGTGGTCTTCATCGCCTATGGCGCGGTGCGCATGCGCTCGGTGCGCGAGCACGTGCGCCGGGGGGAGTACGTTCACCCTGACGAACGCCTGGTTGCAGTCCTCACCATCGCGGGAATGCTCCTGGGGGCCGGCATCGCGCTGGTCGTGCTCTTCGGCCGCTAGGCCCTCGCGGCACATCTTTGCGTGTGCAAGCACGTTCCTGCTACGGTGCCGGGCGACCCGCCACCACTGGAGGCAAGGAAATGTCCACCACCCAGACACTCGTCCCCGTCGGGACCTGGAACGTCGACCCGACGCACACCGTCGTCGAGTTCGGCATCAAGCACCTCATGATCACCACCATCAAGGGCCAGTTCACCGAGCTCGAGGGGAGCTTCAAGACCGCTGAGGATGGCACCGTGACGGCCGAGGGCTCCGTCAAGACCGCCAGCATCAACACCAACGAGGCCAAGCGCGACGAGCATCTGCGCTCGCCCGACTTCTTCGACGCCGAGCAGTATCCGGACATCACGTTCCGTTCGAGCAGCGTCGAGCACGCCGGCGGCAACAACTACGTCGTCCACGGCGACCTGACCATCCATGGCGTCACCCGCCCGTTCGCCTGGGATACGACCGTCACCGGGGTCGCGAACGACCCCTGGGGCAACGAGCGCGTCGGCATCGAGCTGCACGGCACCGTGAACCCGCCGGAGTTCGGCATGGACTGGAACGCCGAGCTCGAGTCCGGCGGCAACCTGGTCGGCGACAAGGCCGACGTGACGGTCAACGTCGAGGCCGTCAAGCAGAAGTAGCCGACCGGGTGGGCCTCAGCGTCCTGGGTATCGCCGGCAGCCTGCGGGAGAGGTCCTACAACCTCGCCCTGCTGCGGGCTGCCCAGGGCCTGGCGCCGCCGGGGATGGACATCACCATCCGCGGCATCCATGCCATCCCGACCTTCAACGAGGACGTCGAGGCCGACGGCGACCCGGAGCCCGTCCTCGACCTCAAGCACGCCGTGCGCGACGCGGACGCAGTCCTGTTCGCGACGCCCGAGTACAACCGCGGGCTCGCCGGTGGGCTGAAGAACGCCGTCGACTGGCTCTCCCGGCCGCCGAAGCAGTCCGTCCTCGACCTCAAGCCCGTCGGCCTGCTCGGCGCGTCGACGGGCATCGGCGCGACGGCCGAGGCGCAGCGGCAGCTACGGGCGGCGCTGGCCTACTGCGGGGCGCAGACCATGACCGAGCCCGAGTTCGCCCTCTCGCGCGCGCACCGTGTGATCGACGCCGACGGCCGCATCACCGATCACGAGGTCGAGCAGGAGCTGCAGCGGCTGGTGGAAGCGCTCGGCGCCTGGGCGGACGCGGTCCGCGAGGCCGTCGCCGCGGCCTGACGGCCGACCCGTCTCACCAGCCGCCTCAGTCGTGCGGTACCCCGACCATCACGTCGGAGGCCTTGATCACGGCCGTGGCCGCTGCCCCCGGGGCCAATCCGAGGTCGTCGACGGCCTCGTTGGTGATCGAGGCCACGATGCGGACGCCCTGGACCTCCAGGGTGACGTGCGCCGTGGTCGCACCCTTGGTGACGTCGACCACCGTGCCGTCGAGCTGGTTGCGTGCGCTCACCCTCATGCTGCCTCCGGTCGTCGCCTGGCCCCAGCG
>CAVOLG010000004.1:0-6744 GCA_963696735.1 uncultured Actinomycetes bacterium | reverse complement strand
GAACTGGTTTCAACGGTGGCGTTCGTGTCCGGGGTGGTTGGAGCGAGCCGGGGTGCCGGGCCGGCTCCGAAGGCCAGGCTGGTGGCCTGGGCGAGAGCCGGCCGGTGGCCCGGCGAAGCGCAGCGAGCCGCCCTTTCAGAGCGGGCTCCTGATGCAGGTCTGGTGAGCGCGCGCCCCGCGCGCGACCACCAGACCGGAGGAGGACGATCCAGCCAGGCCGGGGCACCCCGCCACTGTTGAAACCAGTTCCTAGACGTAGCCCTTGCGCTCCAGCCACTTGAGCGACGCGTAGCCCCAGAACGGCGGCAGGTAGTACGTGCACAGGCGGTGCGTGAAGGCAATCGGCAAAGGCCGTCGAGGTGTCGACCCCGAGAGGTGCGTTAGCGTCACCGCATGGCGGACTGGGTGACGATCTCCTCGCTGGCCACCGCGGCCGGGACGCTCGTCCTGGCGGGAGCCACATTCTCCGCCGTCCGCTCGTCCAACCGCTCGGCCCGCATCGCCGAGCAGGCGCTGCAAGAGCAGCGGCGGCCGCTCCTGGTCCACGCCAGGCTCGAGGATCCCGCGCAGAAGGTGCGTTTCGCCGACGGCCACTGGATCCACTCGGAGGGCAGCCAGGCCGTTGTCGACGAGGAGAACGGCACCGTCTACCTGGGGATCCCCGTGCGCAATGTCGGGTCCGGGATCGCCGTCCTGCAGGGCTGGTATGTCTGGCCCGAGCTCATGCGGGCCGAGGTTGGCCACCCGGCTCCCGAGGACTTCCGCCGCCAGCCCCGAGACATCTATGTCGCCCCCGGCGACGTGAGCATGTGGCAGGGCGCGCTGCGCGACGCGGACGACGGCGTTCGGGGGGCGATCGCCACCGACCGGGCCGAGCGCCAGGCCTTCACCATCGACCTGCTGTACAGCGACCAGGTCGGCGGCCAGCGCACGATCAGCCGCTTCGCACTGACGCCCGTGAGCGACGACCGCTGGCTCGGCAACGTCGGGCTGCACTGGAACCGGACGGGCCCAGCCCTCGCTGATGCGGCGAGGGCCGGGCACGGTGCCGGTTCGCTTACACGGAGCTCTTCGCGGCGCCGGCGGGCGAGGCCTCGAGCACGCCGGTGAGCCAGTTGTCGATGGCGTCGGCGACCGTCTCCCACCCCTCGCCGATCATCGCGAAGTGCGGCCGGTCCTCGAACTCGATCAGGTCCGTCCTGGCCGGCGAGTGCTGGTACTTCTTGTACTGCGCCTTCGACGACGAGGCGGGCACGGTGTGGTCCTTGCCGTTGGCCACGATGAGGAGCGGGGCTCGCTCGGCACGCTTGAACTCGAGCTCGGTCGGCGGGTGCAGGTGGAAGTTGGCGAAGCCCGCCTCGTAGAAGATCTGCCCGGTCTCGGGGACGGCGTAGCGGTCGTAGGCCGCCTTCGCGTCCTCCGGCGTGAAGGTGTTCACGAAGCCGTACGTGAACTCGTCGAGGGTCAGCGGGACGACGCCGTGCCACTTCGACGGGTGCGCCAACGCAGGCGCGCCGGCCTTCAGCTGGGAGAACGGCAGACGGAGGATGCCCTTGGGCGGGGCAGGGCTGATGGCCACGCCCGCGCGCCCGAGCCCGCGGTCAAGCAGCAGCTCCACGATCAGCCCGCCGAAGGAGTGCCCGACCAGCGCCGGCGGCTGGTCGAGGTCGTTGATCAGACCCTCGTAGTGGTCGACGATCTCGGCGAGGCCGAGGCCGGCGAGGTCGTCTGCGCTCTCGCGAAGCTCTTCCACGTCGCCGTGCTTCCGCGGCCACTCCGGCGCCGCCACGGCATAGCCGTGCTTGCCGAAGTAGTCGGCAAACGTCTCCCAGCTCCGAGCCGAGAGCCACGCGCCGTGCACCAGCATCATGGCGGTCGGGGTCATCCGGTGCCTCCTATTTCTGGGAGCACCGACGCTAGCTGACCTGCGCTGCACGCCGTGCGCCTGGAGCTGGGACAGGCCGTCCGCGGCGCGCCGGTTAATCTCAACGCATGGGACGGCCGAGGCCCATCCTTCGCGCCACGGCCAGGATCGCGGTCGGCGCGAACGGGCGGATCGGCAGCACGATCTACGGCACGATCCTCGTCCTCGCGGCCCTGACGGCGGCATATGCCGCCGAGCGCCACGATCCGGCCAAGCTCGTCGAGCTGGTCGTCTGCGCCGTGCTCGTGTTCTGGGCGGCGTACGTCTACGCGAACGCCCTCTCGGAGAGCATCGAGAGCGGGAACCGGCTGAACAGGCCGACGCTCGCCCGCATCGCCGACCGGGAGATAGGCATCGTCCTGTCCGCGTTCGTACCGATCCTCGCGCTCCTCGTCGGCGTCACCGGGGTGATCAGCGAGAGCGCCTCGATCTGGCTCGCCATCGCGCTCGGCCTCGGGATCCTCGCCGTCCAGGGGTACCGCTACACGCGCGTGGCCCGGCTCGGCCCGCTGGAAACGGCCGTGATCCTCGTGGTCAACCTGCTCTTCGGAGTCTCGGTGGTGGCGGCGAAGGTCGCCCTCGTCCACTGACGTCCACCTACGATCGCGGCGTGGCCTACGACGAGGAGCTGGCGGAGCGCATCCGAGCCCTGGTCGCCGGCGAGCCGAACCTGACGGAGCAGAAGATGTTCGGCGGCCTCGCATTCCTGATCGGCGGCAACATGGCCGTGGCCGCGAGCGGCCAGGGTGGGCTGTTGGTCCGTGTGGACCCCGACCAGTCGGACGAGCTCGTGGCCACGACGCCGGCAGAGCTCATGGAGATGCGTGGCCGGACCATGCCCGGATGGCTCCGGGTCGCCCCGCAGCATGTCGACAGCGAGGCCGCGCTCGTCCCGTGGGTCGAGCGCGGCACGGGCTACGCCCGCTCGCTGCCGGCCAAGGGCTAGCTCGGCCCGAAGGCGATGTCTCCTGCGGACGCTGCGCGGCGCACGGCAACCTTGAGGCGACCGCGGTCGCAAAGGAGGCGTCATGGTGGCGAGAATCTGGCGGGGTGCCGTACGAGCGGAAGACGCTGACGAGTACGTCGCGTATGTCCGCGACACGGGAGTCGAGCAGTATCGGTCGACGCCGGGAAACCACGGCGCCTGGATCCTCCGCCGGCCGATCGGCGATCTCACCGAGATCCTGGCCTTCTCCCTGTGGGAGAGCATGGACGCCGTCCGCGGGTTCGCCGGCGACGACCCGTCTCGCGCCGTCTACTACCCCAAGGACGATCGCTTCCTGGTCGAGCGCAGCCCGACGGTCGATCACTACGACGTCGACTGAGATCTGGCTTGCTTCGGCATCCTTGCGAGGATGCCGGACCGCTCCCGATGTTCAGCTTGCTGTGGCCGCTCGGCCTCTTCATCCTCTCGGCGCTCGACGCGGCCGGGCTTCCGGTGCCCGCCGAGGCGCCGCTCGTCGCCCGTTCCACCACGGGCGGCGCGACGGCCATCGCGCTGCTCGCGGCCTGGATCGGCTTCACCCTCGGCGACGTGGCCGCGTTCGAGCTCTGGCGCCACGGCTGGCGCCGGGCGCCCGAGCGCTGGCAGGCCAAGGCCACCCGCCTTCACTTCCATGAGCTCGGCCCGTTCTCGGTTGCACTCACCCGCCTCCTGCCGATCAGCTCGGTCCTGAACATCGCCTTCGCGCGGAGCTCGATGAGCACCGCCGAGTTCGCGCTGGCTGCCGGCGTCGGTGACTTCGCGTACGCCCTGGCCGTCCTGCTGCTTGGCGCGGGTGCCTTCGCGATCATCCAGGCATCGCCGGCCGGTGCGATCGTCGCCGCAGCCCTCGTGGCGGCGGTCGTGGGCTACGAGTGGTGGCGCCATCGACGGCGATCGACGTCCGTCGGCGGGGGTGCGCCGTGAGACCCGAGCGATGAATTGAGCCGCCGCCTCGCATCTACATCGAAGACGAGCGGGAGCGCGAAGGAGACGACGATGACCGATCACAAGACCGAGGCCGATGCCTTCAACAGCGAGATCATCGAGGAGTTCCGAGCGAACCACGGACACGTCGGTGGGCCATGGGCCGACACCACGCTCATCCTCATCCACCACATCGGCGCCAGATCCGGGATCGAGCGCGTCACGCCGTTGGGCAGCTTCCCCCAGGGGGACGGCCGCTGCGCCATCGTCGCCTCGAATGGAGGATCGCCCATCCACCCGGACTGGTCCTACAACCTGAGGGCCAACCCCAGGATCACGGTTGAGGCGGGTACCGAGACCTTCACGGTGGTGGCGGAAGAGGTCGACGGCCCCGCCCGCGCCGAGCTGTGGCCCAAGCTGGTCGCAGAGGTTCCTCAGCTCGGCGACTACCAGGCGAGAATCGCGCGCCGCATTCCCGTGTTCATGCTGACCCGCCAGGACGTCGCCGGGTGACCGGACCGGGCACAGTCGCTGGCGCCGTTCGCTGAAACTAGCGCGTCGCCCTGGCGACCCCACCTGATGACCTCCACGTGTCAGAGATGGACGCTCTTCGAGAGAACGCGGTAGCCGGGACTCGTGACGGTGACTGTCACGTTGCCGACGGCGGAGCCCGGGAGTGTGAGCGCGGCGACGCCCTTCGTGTTCGTCGTCTTCTTCTGGCCCTTGGCCGACACGCTCGCTCCCGCGACCGGGTCGCCGGCATCGACGACCGTGACGGCCAGCTTGTGCGCGACGACGCCCTGCTTGTTCTTGACTGCGGTCACCGAGACCGAGGCGGAGAGCAGGGGCAGCGCGCGCGCGTAGTAGATTCCCGCGGGCTGGACCGGGCCCGTCCCGTTCGGGATCTCGTCGACGAGGAGGTCGAGAGGGCCGAGCCGGCCATCGCCCTGGATCCTGTAGAGGCTGCCCGCCTTCGGGTCGAGGTGCTGGATCGGCTCGAAGCGAGTCACGGCCTTGTTCGAGCGGGTGACCGCCACGCCGCCGCCCGAATCGTCGCCCCACATCACCCAGATTCGGCCGTCGATGCCAGTCGCGACGCCGAGCACCTTCGCGGTCGTGCCGCGACGCATGCCGACTGCGACCGTGCCGCCGCCGTAGCGTAGGAGGCGGACGTGGGTCCCGTCCGAGGTGTACGCGGCGAACACCCCGGCGCCTTTGTCGCGTCCGGCGAGGACGAGGGCGTTCCGGCTCTGGCCCGGCACGACATGTGGCGTCTCGACAGTCGGCGCAACGCCCTGCAGGTAGACGCTCGGGTTGTGCGCGATCGACGGCCAGCTCGCGACCACCTCGCCTGTCGCGGCGTCGACCGCAATATCGGCGTCGGTCGTCGACCCGTCCGTGCTGTTCGTGACCACGAAGCTCGGCGAGCCGCCGCCAAGGCCGGTCTGGACGACGAGGTTGCCGGCCTGCGGGAGCGCAAGCACGGGCGTGGTGCCGGTCATCGCCGCGGTGACGTTCGATCCGTAGGCGAGCGCCTCAGTCGGGCCCCCGCCGCGGACGTCCGCCGGCGGCGACCACGTCGCGCCGCCGTCGCTCGACGTCGTGCCCCAGACGCTCGAGACGAGGCCCGGCGAGACCGCGCCGAAGAGGGCCTCGAGCTCGCCGTTTGGCAGCGCGAGGAGGCCCGGCTGACCAGCCTGCCAGCCCGAGAGCACCGGCGCCTGGGGGCCGGCATGGCCGGCGGCGCTGATCCCGATCGACGCGAGGCCGCTGAAGGAGCGGCCGGAGAACGTCTGGTAGACGAGGTGGAGCGTCCCGTTTCCCGTGCGCGCCGCGGCGACGGCAGCGGCAGACGACGCGCTCACGGTCGCGAGCCGGTGGAAGGTCCCGGCGACTGGGCTTGCCTTGCTGTTGCCTGCGCCAGCAGCGAGTGCCACCGCGAGAGCAATGGCGGCCGCGGCCGCCGGCATCTTCGACGTGCGCTTCATGCCCGGTTCCCCCTCTTGCTCGATACGTCGTGTTCTCGAGGACCCGCTCGAACGGGACCTCGGCGCTCGTCGACCATGCGCACGACCTGCTCGCTGACGTCGGGCCAGTGGCACTCGGCCACCGAGCCGTTCGCTTGCTGTTCGACCACGCGTCCGACGCTAGGAGCGCCGGACGCGCGAGCAAAGCGGGGAAACCCCTACGAAATCGCGGACTCCTCCCTCACATCGGGGGCGCTGCCGAAATGGGCGCGGGAGCCAGTGCCGAGCAGGAATCCATCCTCGGCGTGTCTACGACCTCCGGCGAGATTCCTCGCGGTGGACACCGACCGAATATGGCCCCGAAAGCGCGATCGGCGGCGACGCGCACGGCATTCGTGTGAGCGCGTTGATGAGCTAGACCCGCAGTACGACTTCGTACGCGCCGCGCCCGACGAGCTCCACGCCTGTCGCATCGACCGTGCTCGCGCGGCTCTGATCGGCGAACTTGTCCGTCTCCGCCGCCGCCTCCTCGCTCTCCCAGAGCGTCAGCGTGAGGGCCGTACCGGAATCCCGATCTATGAAGAACATTCCGCCTGCATTACCCGAGAGCCCGGCGACGAAGCCGCTCACCTGGGTCTTCACGTGCCGCTCCCAGTTGTCGAGCGCCTCTGGAGAGCCAGTCCACGTTGACGTCCTGGCGACCATGCGAACCTCCGGACTCGGTGGCGGCAGATCATCTGCACGCTCGTCAACCCTTGCAGTTCGCGCGGAGACATGTGTCGGGTGACCCGAACGGCGTGGCGGCGCCAGCGAGGCGCCCCCTGTCTACACCGGCGTAGAAGGGGCGCCACGCTCGCGCTCGCGGCTCCCGAGAACGATGACGAGAGAGCCGCGCGCGTGGCCGCGCTGCGTTTTGTGGCTCAACCATGACGCCTACGGGTGAT
>CAVOLG010000003.1:0-15478 GCA_963696735.1 uncultured Actinomycetes bacterium | reverse complement strand
GTCAACGGCTCGGACGTGGTACCGCTCTAGCCGTTAGGCGACATCTAGAGACGATTGGCGTCTTTCATCTCCGGCGGCGCATGCTTGAGCCGATCCCGAGTTCGCCGCATGCGAATTGACAGGACGGTCGCAGTGACGAGCACAGTGAGCACCGCGGCCGAGACCAAGACACAGCCCAACCCGTGGTCCACCCGGATGGAGGTTCCGGCGAGCTCGCTCGGCCTGATCTTGCTCGCCCAATCGGTTCGCTGGGTACTCCGTGACGAGGATTCCCGTAGGCGAGGACGCTCACCAACGTTGTGAGGTCCACGAACCCGGAGCTGCCGGCGCGGCGCCACAAAGCGCGTAGCGCGACGAGCAGCATGATCACCGCAGCGACAGGAAGCACGGGGTCAATCTCGGCCACAGTGCCGCCACCTGTGATCGGGCCATCCGGTGACGTCGCGTACGGGAGAAACGAGCTGAGCAGGGCCACCGTCCAGCCGGCGCCAACCACGATGTACCCCGCCGTGCAGACCACGCGCGCCCCCACCCGCTGTGACGCAGACATGTGAAAGCGACGGTCAGACACGGGTGCGCGAGGGCTTCGTTCGCAGGCCGAAGCGCGATCACCAAGTTACGCCAGCTCGACGTCCGCTCGATCGATGAAAACCCTCAACGAACAGCGCTCCACCGCCGATCCCGCGAGTCATCGCTCGCACCTCGATCCCGGCAACTAGCGCCGGGTGGTGCGGCGCACGGCGAAGGTCGCCAGGAGCCACAGCGCGAGGACCATGGCAGTGTTCGTCCACGTCACACGGCCCGCAACCAGGCTGACCATGTATCCGATCAGCAGGAAAAGGCTCGCCACCCACCACAGTGACCACAGCGCAAGGGCGAATGCGGCCCGCCGGGCCGCGCGCCACGTGCCCTCGACCGCCTGGCGTGCCGCGGCGGAATGCTCGTGCCAGGGAGCTTCGAGGTCCCGAAACGCGTCCCGAACCTCGGTGTCGCGCCGAGCGGACAGGGTGCGGTCCAGCCGCTCCGTGAGCTCGTCGAGCGAGAGACGCCCTCGAACGTAGTGCTGCGTGAGCTGCGCCGCCGCCCGCTCTCGGTCCCGATCGCCGATGAGCGCCATGGGACGCACATAGTAGAGGCCCTCGCGTTACTCGCCGGCCGGCGCCGCCGTCGCCAGCGCGGCGAGCCTTTTGCGCGCCCGCGCAGCCGTAAGGACGTCACCCTTGGACTCGGAGAGTCGAAGCGCCTCCTCGAGCGCCGCCCGCTCGCCTTCCGGCCGGCCCGCCAGGTGCTCCACCTGGGCGCGGCAGATGGCGGCGAATGCGTGCAGCGTGGTGTAGTCGGTTCGTTCGATCGAGGCGAACGCTTCGTCGATCACGACCGTCGCGCCGGCGTGGTCACCGCGGCGGGCAAGGACGACTGCCCGCACGCAGGCCTGGCGGGCGTGCGGCTCGAAGTCGTCAGGCTGCGCGACCTTCTCGGTCTCGTCGGCGAAGGCAAGGGCTTCGTCGTCCTTGCCCTGGTCCAGGGCGGCCACGCCGAGGTAGCCGATGACGGTGGCCAGATACCCCGTTTCGGACGTGGCCCTCATGAACTCGTACGCCTCTCGGAGGATCGCGTCGGCGACGGCGGGCTGGCCAGCAGCAAGCTCGGCGTCCGCATGGACCATTGCAGTGCCCGACCAGTTGTTCAGGTGGCCCACCTCGGCCAGGAGGGCACGACCGGTCACCATGTCAGCGCGGCCTTCGGCAAGCTGCCCTTGGAGCACCTTCAAGCACCCCCGCATCGTGCGGGCCGCGCCCTCGAGGCGGGGAAGCCCCGCGGCCTCAGCGATGATCTCGTCCAGGCGACGCACCCCTTCGGCGGCGGCGACCGGCCCCCACCAGAGCTCCCAGGCCTGCCACATCAGGATCTCGGAGACCTCTGACGAGCTCTTGGCGAGCTTGGCGTGCCGCAGCGCCCGGTCGAAGACCCGACCCGATTCGCTCGTCTTTCCGAGCCAGCCGAGGAAGGTCGCCACCAATCGCAGTCCCCACGCGATGCCCTCGTCTTCTCCCACGCGCTCGAGCTCGCGCGTCATCGCTTCCGCCTCAGCGAGGGCGATGTCCAGGCGTGCTGTCGGATCGTTCACGACTGCGATCTCGAGGCCGAGGAGCAGCGCGCGGCTGCGCATCCTGTCGTCGCCAGCAAGCGCCGCGGCTGCGGAGAGCTCTTGCACCGCCGCGACCGAGCCCTTGACGTCGCTGTCGTTGAAGAGGACCTTCGCCAGCTCGAGCAAGGCCCGGCGGTGGCCCCCAGTCCCTGGCGTGGCCAGCGCGAGCGCCCGGGGCGCCAGGACGCGCGCCGCGAGAATGTCGCCTCGCGCGAGGGCACGCTCCGTCGCCGACCGCAGGCGCTCTGATGCGCGCGGGCCGAGCGCCCGAGCGGCATCGTCGAGCGGTCCGAGCTCCGCCCGGTACGTGTACGCGCGCTCCAGGTGGTAGCCGACGATCTCGTCGAGCTCGACCAGCTCCGATGCGTGCTGCTCGACCCAGTCGGCGAAGCGCTCGTGCAGCTCGGCGCGGGTCGCCTTCGGCAGGGACTCGTAGGCGGCGTCCCGGATGAGGAGATGGCGGAAGCGGTAGGCGTCGTCGCCGGCAAGCAGCGAGCGCTCGGGCCGGACGAGATCCTTGCGGACGAGCGTCACGAGCCGGCCGTCGACGTGCGGCTCGTCGGGGGCCAGCGCCACCACCGCGCCGCGGTGAAACACGTGACCCTCCACCGCGCCGCGCTCCAGGACCCCACGCTCTGCGGTGTCGAGCTGATCGAGCCGCGAGGCCAGGAGCGCCTGGATCGTCGGTGGAACGACGACATCGGTCGAGACGTCTCCGTCGCCGCGCTCCTCGAGCATCGCCAGCATCTCCCCGACGAACAGCGGATTCCCGCCGCCGATTCGCGGATTCGCTCGCGCAGGGAGGCGTCCAGGCGGCCGCCCGGGAGCAGGCGGTCGATCAGCTCGTCGGTCTCGGCGGGCGCGAGCGGCTCGAGCAAGACGTTCGTCGCGTTCAGCTTGCCCCCGCCCCAGGTCGGGCGGCGATCGAGCAGCTCCGGGCGAGCCATGCAGAGCAGCAGGATGGGAGCGTCGCGACTCAGGTCGGCCACGTGCTCGACCAGATCGAGGAAGACCTGCTCGCCCCAATGGAGATCGTCGAAGACGACCACGAGCGGTCGCCCGGCGGCGCGCACCTTCGAACAGCTTGCGCACTGCCCACGCGATCTCCTCCGGCGAGCTTGCCACCGCCTCGTCGCCGAGGATCGGCGCGAGGGCCTGGGCTGTCGGCTGATCGAGCCCGAGCCCGGCGGGTCGCTCGCTCGCCTCGCCGAGGAGCTGCTTCACCACCTCCGTGACCGGCCAGTAGCTGATCCCCTCGCCGTAGGAGAGGCAGCGCCCCTGGACGATCGTCCCGTCCACGCCGGCCAGGAACTCCGCCGCCAGGCGAGACTTCCCGACGCCGGCCGTTCCGAGCACGGTGAACAGGTGGCACGCCCGTTCTCCGGCGACATTGGCGAACGCGTCGTCAAGGAGCTTCCGCTGCCGTCCGCGGCCCACCATGGCGACCGTGTGCGTGCGCCGGCCGGCCGTACCCCGGCGACGTCGACCAGGCGGTGGGCAGCGACGGGCTCGGACTTTCCCTTGAGGGTGAGCGGTTCGACGGGCTCCACCTCGACGAAGTCCCGAATCAGCCGCAGCGTGCGCTCGCCGATCAGGATCTCGCCGGGCGAGGCCTGTTGCTCGAGGCGCGCCGCCACGTTGACCGCGTCGCCGGTCGCGAGCCGCTCCTCGGTCCCGGTCACCACCTCGCCCGTGTTCAGGCCCGTGCGGAGCTCGAGGCGCGTGCCGTACGCCTCGGCGAGCTCGGCATTCAGCGGGACGAGGGCCCCGCGCAGCTCGACGGCGGCCCGCGCCGCGCGGAGCGCGTCGTCCTCGTGCGCTGCGGGGATGCCGAACACGGCCATCACCGCGTCGCCGATGAACTTCTCCACCGTGCCGCCGTGGCGCTCGACGACCTCCTTGGCGACCTCGAAGTAGCGCGCCATCACCCGTCGCAGGCTCTCGGGGTCGATCTGCTCGCCGAGCTTCGTGGAGCCGGTGACGTCGCAGAAGAGAACGGTCACCGTCTTCAACAGCTCGCGTGGCGGCGGCTGCTCTGCCAGCGGGGCTGCGCAGGAGTCGCAGAAGCGCGCTTCCCGTCGATTTTCGGCCCCGCAGCTCGGGCAGACCTTCACGGCGCGAGTGTAGGACTCCCGCTCTCCGCCAGGGAATCCAGCACCCGCCGCTGGAACCCGGCAATCAGCTGCTCGCTCTCGGTCATGAGCCGGCCCTGGAGGACCGTCCTCGAGTCAAGCCCACGCTGGACGCCCTCGACGAGCGCGACGTCCTCCTCGGCCACCTGGGTGTCCCAGGCGACCAGCTCGTGGATGAGCTCGTCGGAGACGTCCGAGCCGAAGAAGTAGTCCGTGACCTCGACCGTCCTCCGCTCGCTGATGGGTACCCATCGCTCGATCGACAGGTTCTGCGGGCCCGGGGCGATGTTGATCGTCGTGTTCGGCCACAGGAAGTGGTACTGGGACTGCCGGACCTCGCCGCGCGGGTCGTAGGGCAGCGCGCCGCGGCCGGCCAGCGCGGCCTCTCGGACCGGGCCGATCTGGCTCGAGGTCAGCCCACCGCTGACGAGCCGGTAGGCATCCGGGTCGACGTCGATCACCTTGCTGAAGCCCGGGTGGGCGACCGCGCAGTGGTAGCACTCGAGGTAGTTCTCGAGAGCAACCTTCCAGTTGACCTTGAGGTCCCACTCCTCGTGGGAGTGAAAGTGGAGGGCGTCGACGTCGACGCCGCTCTCCGCCACGATCCCGGGCAGGTCTCCGAGGGCCTCGGCCAGGGGCGCCGCTCCCGGATCCGGGTTCGCGAACACAAACGGTCCCCAGGTATCGACTGCCACGGGCAGGAGCGACCGTTCCGAGGGATCGAACACGGCCTCGCGCTCCGAGCGAGGCGCGCGGCGGAGCGTCCCGTCGAGCTCGTACGTCCAGGCGTGGTACGGGCACTGCAGCGTGCCGCGGCAACCGGCCCCGTCGGCCACGATGTGCCCTCGGTGCCGGCAGACGTTGACCAGGCCGTGGAGCGTGCCCGCCGCGTCCCGCGTCACGATGATCGGGACGTGCCCAGCGACCGAGGAGAAGTAGCTCCCCGGCCGGGCCACCTGCTCGGTCCACCCCGCGTACTGCCACGTCGAGGCGAAGATCCGCTCGCGCTCGGCCGTCAGCACCGCACCGTCGGAGTACCACGCCGCGGGCAGGGTCCAGCCCTCCTCGAGCGGGTGGATGAGCGCGGGCAGGTCGACCGGCGCTCCGTTTCCTGTCTGGTCGCCGAATGCCGACATCGACCTTCTCCTCCGCATCCCAATCCTGACTGTCCGGTCAGTCAGGATATCCTCGGCGTCGTGGGTGGGTCAAGATGAGCGCCGTGAGCACGACGGCACCAACCCGTGGGCGCGTGGTGAGCATCCTCGAGGCGGCCTGCCGTGTGGCCGTCCAGGAGGGCGCGCACGGGTTGCGCATGGCGAGCGTGGCCCGTGAGGCCGGGGTCTCCAAGGCGCTCGTTCACTACTACTTCTCCACCCGCCAGGAGCTGCTGCGAAGCGCCTTCGCGTGGTCCGACGAGCGCTGGCAGGCCGCGCTCGCCCAGGAGATCGCCCTCGCCGCGACGGGTGCCGCCCAGGTCGAGCGGGCCGTCCTGGCCAGTCTCGAGCCGGCGAAGCCATTCGGTGACCAGCGGGCCCTGTGGAACGAGGTGTGGAGCAGCCTCCGCTTCGACGACGAGCTCCGGCCGGTGGTCGAGGCGTCGTACCGGGCGTGGCTCGAGCGGCTGACCGGGCTCATCGAGCGCGGCCGCGGGGATGGCTCGATCCCGGCGGCGACGGATGCGACCGGCGCCGCCTGGCGGCTCGCGGCTGCCGCGGACGGGCTCGACTCGATGCTCTATCTCGGGCTTGTGGATCGGCGGCGGGCCCGAAAGCTCATGGCGGCCGCGATCCAGCGGGAGCTTGCTGCGTGACCGACGTGATCGTCCTCGGCGCCGGCCTCGCCGGGCTCTCGGCCGCACGTGACCTGGCCGCCGGCGGGGCGGACGTCACCGTCCTCGAGGCGCGCAGCCGCGTCGGTGGGCGCGTCGAGCAGGTGGATGCCGGTGCGGGCCGGCCCGTCCAGCTCGGAGGCGAGGTCGTGGGCCTGGTGCACACCGCCTACCTCGAGCTCGTCGCGGAGCTCGGCCTCAACCTCGAGTCGAGCTATACCTCTGTCGCGGGAGCCACGACCTACGACCTCCTCGAAGGCGTTAGCCGTGGCGACGACTTTCCCTTCGCGAGTCCCGGGGAACGCGACGACTACGCTCGCGTCGAGCGGCTTTGGGGGCACCTCGTCGACACCGTTGACGCCGACGACCCCTGGTCCCATCCCGAGGCCACGCAGCTCGACCGACTGTCGCAGGGGACCTGGCTGCGCTCGGTCGACGCCCTCCCGTCGACCATCAGGCGGCTCGAGCTGAGCGCGCTCTCGCTGGCCGATGGCTCGATCGAGCGGACCTCCCTTCTCGCCGCACTGCGCAAGGCCGCCGCCGTTGGCGACCGGACGTTCTACTCCGAGGATCTGTGGGAGTCCAACCAGGTGGCCGAGGGGAGCGCCGAGGTGGCCGTGCGGATGGCGGCCGAGCTCGGCGGGCGGGTGCGCCTCGGAGCCGAGGTTGCGGGGGTCGCCGTGTCGCCCCAGGGCTGTCGCGTCCGGCTCTCGTCGGGAGAGGAGCTGCGGGCGCCGGCCGTCGTCTGCGCCCTGCCGGCAAGCGTCGCCCGGCGGCTCGAGATCGAGGGCGTCGACCCCGAGCGAATGCGCTCCCTTCGGCGCCAGAGACTGGCCCTGGCGGCGAAGATCGTTGTCGTCTACGAGCGCTCGGTGTGGGCGGACGTGGGCGCCGACGGCCTGGCCGAGGGGGAGCACCTGCTCGGCTCGACGTGGCCGCAGCGCGAGGGCGTGCTGTCGATCCTCGTCCCCCCGGAGCGGCTCGCGCATCTCTTGGCTCTGGCCGAGGAAGACCGGGACGAGGTCGTCCGCGACGAGCTCGCCCGCATGTACGGGCCTGCCGCCCGCGAGACCGTGGCGATCCACCACCGGCTGTGGGCGCTCGACCCCCATTCGCGCGGCTATGTGACGCACTGGTGGCCCGGCGATGTCCTGCGCGTCGGCCCGCGTCACGGGACGCACGCCCCGCCGTTCTACGTCTGCGGCTCCGACCAGTGGGCGGCCGGCTACATGGAGGGCGCGGTGCGAACGGGACGCGCCGCCGCCTCCGCGGCCCTGGGCCGCGAGGCGCCGACCTACGCCGGCCGCGCCTGACCCGCGCCCGACGGCGAGGCCTCGGGCGGCGTGGACGCGAGCTCCGTCTCGTCGGCAGGCGCCGCCGGCGGCGCGCTCGGAGCCAGTACCCGCAGGCCGTCCCGGGGGAGATGGAGTGTCACGGGGGTGCCCTGTTCGAGGGCGACGGCGGCCGGCCGGCCGTCGTTCGCGACCGTCGCCCTGAGCACATCGCCGCCGGGGATGCGAACGTGGACCTCCTGGAACCCGCCGAGGAAGACGGCCCGCTCGACCATCCCGGGCAGCCGGTTGTCCTCGGAAGGCCCGTGTGGCTCGACGCCGATGCGCTCAGGCCGGATCATGGCCTTGACCGGTCCGCGTGAGCCGATCGCTCCCTGCGCGGCCCGGAACCGCCATTCGCCGATCTTCAGCAGGCAGCAGTCGCCATCATCGGAGACGGCCTCGGCCACGAGCAGGTTCGAGACCCCGAGGAAGTCGGCCACGAACTCGGTCTGAGGCTCCTCGTACACCTCACGCGGGGAGCCCGCCTGCTCGACGTGACCGTCGTTCATCACGGCCACGCGATCGCTCATGGTGAGTGCCTCTTCCTGATCGTGGGTGACGAACACGAAGGTGATCCCGAGCTCCGACTGAAGGGCCTTCAGCTCCACCTGGAGCCCCTTGCGCAGTCGCGCGTCCAGTGCCCCGAGCGGCTCGTCCAGGAGCAGCACGCGCGGCCGCAGGACGAGGGCGCGCGCCAGGGCCACGCGCTGCTGCTGGCCGCCGGAGAGCTGCGACGGCTTGCGCTTGGCCAGGCCGATGAGCTGCACCAGCTCGAGCGCCTCGGCGGTCCGGCGGCGCCTCTCGTCCTTGGTCAGGCGCAGGTACTTGAGCCCAAATGCCACGTTGCCGGCCACGTCGAGGTGGGGGAAGAGGGCATAGCTCTGAAAGACGGTGTTGACGTTGCGTGCATGCGGTGGGACGCGGGCGACGTCGGTCCCGTCGAGCAGGATGCGGCCGCTCGTCGGGCGTTCGAACCCTGCCACCATCCGGAGCGTCGTCGTCTTCCCGCACCCGGACGGCCCGAGCATCGTGAAGAACTCTCCGGGGGGCATGTCCAGGTCGATCCCGTCGACCGCGACCACGTCGGCGAACGTCTTCGTGAGCTCCTCGAGCCGGATCTCGCCGAGCATCCCGCTAGACCTCGAGGGTCGCGACGGCCGCGGCCTCGCGGCCGCCGGCGAACCGGCGGTAGAGGATGAACGCCAGCGCCAGCGTGGCCAGGGTGATCACCAGTGAGATGGTGGCGATCGCATTCAGTGCGGGCGTGGGGGCGCCGCGCGCCGACGCGTACAGCAGCATCGACACGGTGGTCGTGCTGGCGTCGCTCGACAGGTACTGGGTGACCACGAAGTCGTCGATCGAGAGGGCGAATGCGACCGCGGCGCTGGCGATGATGGCCGGGGCGAGCAGGGGGAGCAGGACCCGCAGGAGCAGGTCGCGCGGCGGCGCGCCGAGGTCCGCCGCCGCCTCCTCGTACTCGGGGCCGATCGACGTCAAGCGGCCCCGGACCATGACCACCACGTAGGAGAGCGTGAAGGTGATCTGCCCGATGGCCTGGGCGGGCGTGCCCAGGCCGATCCCTGGGAAGACGCGCAGGAAGAGGAGCAGGAGGGCGACCCCCATCACGATCTCCGGCGTGACCAATGGCAGGAGCATCACCGTGTTGATCGTCCCGCCCCCTGGGCCGCGCCATCGCTGCAAACCCAGGGCCAGTGCCACCCCCAGAGGGACCGCGCCGGCCACGCAGATCACAGCCAGGATCAGGGTGTGCTTCAGCGCGCCCTGGAGCGCCGGGTCGTGGAAGACGCTTCCCGTCGCGCCCGTGAACCAGCGGAACGAGAAGCCCTGCCAGGTCGTGCGCGAGCGGCCGCCGTTGAACGCGAACGCGATCGCGATCACCACGGGAAGGATCGACCACGCGATGTAGACGATCGTGATCAGCGCGAGCCACCGTGGCCGGCCCCAGGAGTTGCGCAGCCACCTCACGTGTCCGACGCCCCCGTGCCCGCGCGACGCGTCGAGCGCAGGTAGTAGAACATCAGCGCCAGAAGGACGAGGGCGAGCAGCATCGTGAGCACGGCGCCCGTGACCTTCTCCGAGCCCTGCCGGGTGAGCTCGTCGATCTGGTTGCCGATCATGTTGGTCCCGGTGGACGCCGACACGAGGTCGGGCGTGTAGTAGTCACCGAACATCGGCAGCGCGACGAGCACGACGCCGGCCAGGATCCCCGGCATCGAGAGCGGCAGCGTGACCCGCAGGAACGCACTGCTCGGGCTCGCGCCGAGGTCCCGGGCAGCCTCGATCTGCCGCTGGTCGATGCGGTCGAGGGCGACGAACAGGGGGAGGATCAGGAACGGGATGTATCCGTAGACCAGGGCGAGGATCACCGTCGACTGCTGGCCGTCGAGCCACCCACCGGGGGACGAGAGCAGGCCGAGGGAGAGGAACAGCCGCTCGATGCCGACGTCGTGGAGCATCCGGGTGCCCCAGCCGGTCGGGGACAGGAGGTTGATCCAGGCCAGCATCCGCATCAGGTAGTTGATCCAGAAGGGCACGATCAGGGCGAGGAGGACGAGCCCCTTCCAGCGCCCGGCGTGGCGGGCTGCGAAGTAGGCCACGGGGTAGCCGATGAGGAGCGACAGGCCGATGGCCACGAACACGAAGGCCAGCGTGCGCAGGAAGACCGTGAGGAATTGCTGCCCGTGCCAGATGTTCTGCAGCACGGCCACCAGGTAGCCGACGTTCCAGGTGCAGGGGGTTCCAGTACGGAACCGGCTGCGAGAGCGAGTCCTGGTTCCCGAGGGCCACGCACAGGACGGCGTAGAAGGCCACGAGAAAGAACACCGAGAGCCAGGCCGCGCCCGGGATCGCCAGGAAGCGCCACGTCCAGCGCGACTGCACTAGTGATCCACTTCTATCCCGCCTTGAACTTCGACCAGGCATCGTCCCAGCGGCGCTCGCCCTCGACGCTGAGCTGGAGCAGCTCCTGGTTCGCGGCGAACTGGCTGGGCTGGACGACCGCCTTCGTCAGGCTCTTGGGAATGACGCCCCGCTTGATCAGGGCCTGCGCGTCGATGGCCTTCTGGGGCGGGGTGTAGCCGGTGAATGTGACGAAGTTCTCGTACGCGTTCCTCTCGTCGAGAAGGAAGTCGAGGAACTTGTGCGCCAGGACCGGGCTCTTGGCCGTCCGGCCGATGCACAGGTAGTCGTTCTGGACGACCCCGTTCTTGTCCGGGCCCCAGAACGACAGGACGTCTGGCTTGACCCCCTTCGGCATGTAGTAGAAGGCGCCGCTGAGCAGGTCCCCCGACCACGCATGGTGGAGCACGGTCCGCCCCTCCGGCAGCGTCTGGTAGTCGGTGATGGTGACCTTGATGTTGCAGATGCCGTTCAGCTCGGCGAGGTCATGCTCGGCCTTCTTGATCAACGCCGGGTCCTCGGTGTTCAGGTCCGGCCGGACGCCGGTGCGCATGGCGTCGCGCTGCATGGGCATGCTGAGCCCGTCGCGCTTGTCGTCGAGCAGCCCGACCTGGCCACGGTACGGCTGCGAGTGCCAGAAGATGTCCCAGGGGACGGGCATGGCGGCGATGTCGTGGCGCACCTTGTCGTTGCGCCAGCCGATCCCGTCCATCCACACGACGTACGGGACCGTGTAGCGGCTGCCGCGGTCATAGAACGGGTCCTGCAGCTCGGGCCAGATGTTCTTCGAGAGGTTCGGCAGGTACGAGTGGTTGAGCGGCTGCAGGAGCTTCTGGGCGATCAGGTTGACGATGTTCGAGGCCGACAGCCCGATGATCACGTCAAACCCGACGGCGCCCGAGGCGAGCTTGGCGATGGCCTCGTCCGAGGAGTTGTAGGTCGCGACCTGCACGGACGCCCCGTACTTCTGCTTGAACTTCTTGAGCAGGTCGGGGGCGACGTAGTCGGCGTAGTTGTAGACCTGCAGCGGGCCCCGCTCGGCCGGCCGCCCGTCGGCGATGCCCGGGTTCTCGTGTGTGATGGCCCAGGTGACGGCGTTGTCCGGCCGCGGAAGGGGGAGCCCGCCAGGCCCGAGGGGCTTGGGAACGACGAGCTTGGCTGCCTCGCCGCTCAGCCCGCCCGACGATGCTCCGAGAGGGGTTGTCGTGTTCTCGCAACCGGCGACCAAGCCCGCGCCGCCCACCGCCGCGGCCGTCCCGGCGGCTCCGAGCAGGAGCTGGCGCCGGGTGAGAGCGTTGCGGTCCTTCGGGTGGCTCACATCAGGACGGATTGAACCTGGGTCCTGACCGTGAGGTCAAGGGGACCGGGTCCGTCACCATGACGTGCGGTGCACGAGAAGGAGATCGAGATTCGCTGGAGCGACGTCGATGCCTACCGGCACGTCAACAACGCCGTCTACCTGACCTACCTCGAGGAGTGCCGGGACGAGTGGCTCGAGCACGCGCTCGGCTCCGGCGACGAGACGTGGGACTTCGTCCTCGCCCGTGTCGCTGTCGACTTCCGCCGTGAGCTGCGACTCGAGGACGACCGCGTGCTCGTTCGCTGCCGGCTCGAGCGCATCGGGACGGCCAGCGTGACGACCCGCGAGGAGATCCTGGCCGCGGGCGAGCTGAGCGCCGAGGCCGAGGCGGTGCTGGTCGCACGAGACCCGGGCACCGCGCGGCCGCGGCCGCTCACTCCGGGGGAACGGGCGGCGCTCGAGCGCGAGCCCATGGCGTAGGCTCCGTGCGGTCCTGACCGCACGGTCAAACGCCCCCCGACGGAGCCGCCGGTGATCGTCCCCGAACTCCCGCCCGACGTCCGCGACCTCAAGGAGCGGGTCGGCCGGTTCGTCGAGGAGGAGGTCTACCCGGTCGAAGCGGGCATCGCAGAACGCGGGTCGATCGATGCGGACACGGTGGCCGAGCTCCGCCGCCGCGCCCGCGAGGCCGGGTTCGCGATGCTCAACATGCCGCCCGAGCACGGGGGCATCGGCCTCTCGATGCTCGGACAGGTGGCGATCGAGGAGGAGTCGGGCAAGGCCACCAACGGGCTCGGCTTCGCCGTGGTGGACCGGGGGCCGCGCGAGCTGCTCGCGTACGCCACGCCCGAGCAGGCCGAGCGCTTCGTGGCGCCGATCGTGCGCGGGGAGTACCGCGAGGCCTGGGCGCTCACCGAGCCCGGGGCCGGTTCGGACCTGGCGAACCTGCAGACGAGCGCGACACGCGACGGCGACCACTGGCTGCTGAACGGCGAGAAGTGGTTCGTGACGAGCGAGGGCGATCCCGGTGTCTACGTGGTGGCGGCGGTGGACCGTGGCGAGCAGATCCTCTTCCTGGTCGAGCCGGATGCGCCAGGCCTCACCGTGAGTCGGACGCCGCGCTTTCTCCACGATCCCTACCTCGACCACCATCCCGAGCTCGTGCTGCGCGACTGTCGCGTGCCCGACGCGAACCGCATCCGCGGCGGCGGCGACGCGGGCGCGAAGGAGTGGATCCTTGTCGAGCGGCTCTTCATCGCCGCGCGGTGCTGCGGCGCGGCGCTTCGGCTGCTCGAGCTGGCTCGTGCGTGGGCGCAGGATCGAGAGGCCTTCGGGTCGCCCATTGCCGCGTACCAGGGCGTCTCCTTCCCGCTGGCCGACTCGCTCACCGAGCTTCACGCGGCCCGCCTCGTGACCTACCACGCGGCCCATGCCTTCGACCAGCTGGCCGACCGGAAGGTTGTTCACGGCAAGGTCTCGATGGCCAAGCTGTATGCCTCGGAGGCGGCCGGTCGCATCGCCGACCGTGCCGTGCAGGTGCTGGGCGGGCGCGGCTACATGGTCGAGAGCCCGGCTGCGCGCCTCTACCGGGAGCTGCGGGTGGACCGGATCTGGGAGGGCACCAGCGAGATCCAGCGCCTGATCATCTCCGGGGGCCTCTTCAAGCGGGGCGCGGCGCCCTACCTCGGCTGGGAGTAGACGGCCCGGGCGTCGAGGCCGATGGCACCGTCGGGGGTGACGAGCAGCGGGTTCACCTCGAGCTCGTCCAGCCCGGGCCTCTCGGCGGCCACGCGGGAGATCGCCGCGGCGGCCTCGGCCGCCGCCCGGACGGCGAGTCGCGGGCGTCCTCGGGCGCCCGTGAGCAGGCGGGCCCCGCGGAGGCCGAGGATCAGGGCCTCCACCTCGTCCGGCTCGGCCGGCGCGAGCGCGACCGCCGTATCGCGCAGGATCTCGGCCGCGATGCCACCGAGGCCGACGAGGAGGATCGGCCCGAAGCGCGGGTCACGCCGGCAGCCGGCGATCAGCTCCGCCGAGGCCGGGGCGGAGATCAGTTGCTCCACGGAGAAGCCGTCGGGCGTCAGGCGCGCCGTCATGTCGGCGACGGCCGCTCCGAGCGCCTGCTCGTCGACGAGCCCGACCGCGACGCCGCCGGCGTCCGACTTGTGCAGGAGGCCAAGCGCCTTCAGCACCACCGGATACCCGAGCTCGGACGCGGCCTCGAGCACCTCTGTGGGCGTCCGGGCGTGCCGCGCTTCGGGAAAAACGACGCCCGCGGCCGCGAGCAGGGCACGGGCGCCGTGGTAGCCGTCGTGGCCCTCCCACGGCGGGGCGGGAGGGGGAAGCTCGGGGATGCTCCCGAGCGGGCGCGCCTCACCCGCGACCATGGCAAGGGTGGCGAGCGCAGAGCCGATGTCGCGATAGACAGGCACGCCTCCGGCGCGAAGGGCCTGAGCCGGGGCCTCCTGCCAGTACATCGTCTGGACGACGACCGGTCGGCATGTGTCGGCGGCGGCCCGGGCGAGCGCGCGCGCCGCCTCCGTCTCCGGCTCGCGGAGGTCGTCGGAGGTGGCGCTGTAGCCGCCGAGGTATCCGGTGAGCAGGACGACGTCGACCTCGCCGGACTCGAGCAGAAGGCGCGGGACGCGCTCGTAGGACCGCAGGTCCTGCTCGCCGGCTCCGGCAAAGTCGACGGGATTCGTCGTCGTCGACGCGGGTGGAAGAACGGCGGCGAGCTCCGCCGAGAGCGGGGAAGAGAGCCGCGGCAGCTCCAGGCCCATGGCGCCGGCCAGGTCGGCGGCCACGACCGCGGAGCCGCCGCCGTCGGTGACGACCGCGAGTCTCCGGCCCCGCGGCCGGCTTCCGGCCAGCAGGAGCTGCGTGACCTCGACGATCTCACGGGGTGTCCGAACGCGGAAGATGCCCGCCGCATGGCAGGCGGCGTCCACCGCTGCGGAGTCGCTCACGAGGGCCCCGGTGTGGGAGCGGGCCGCGCGGACGCCGGCGTCGCTCGAGCCGCCGGCGAGAAGGACGACGGGTTTCGACGCGCCCGCCGCGGCCAGGGCGGCCCGCGCGAAGGCCCGGCCATCGCGGAAGTCCTCGAGGTAGACCGCGATCAACCGTGTCTCGGTATGGCGGGCGAGGTCTTCGACGAGCTCGGCTGCCTCGAGGTCGGCCTGGTTGCCGAGCGACACGAATCGGGATACGCCGAGGCCGACCTCGGCCGCCAGCAGGCCCAACTCGAGGGCGAGGTTCCCGCTCTGCGAGACGATGCCGATCGGGCCTGCGGTGAACTCCCCGGACCCGATGTCGAGCTCGGCCGGGCCGTCGTACACGCCGAGGCAGTTCGGGCCGAGCAGCACTGCTCCGGCGGCACGGACGCGTTCCACCACGGCTGCCTCGCGGAGGCGCCCCTCCTCGCCGCTCTCCCCGAGGCCGGCGGCGATGGCCACGATGGCGCGGGCGCCGGCCGCGAGCGAGGCGTCCACGGTCTCCTCGAACGCCGTCGCCGGCACGGCCAGGACCACCAGCTCCGGGGCCTCGGGCAGCGCCTCGAGCGACGGGTAGGCCGGTTCGCCGAGCACGGTCCCGCCGGCGCGGTTGACGAGGTAGACGGCCCGTCTGTGCCGCCCCCGGAGCGCGCCCCGCGCGAGCCACTGCCCCCACTTGGCCGGGTCGTTCGACGCGCCCACCACCGCCACCGACCGCGGGTCGAACAGCGGGCGCAGATCCCGGGCCGCGGCGGGCATCGGGCACATCATCCCATCGGCCTGGGTCGACCTCGGTGATGATCTCCGTATGCCGGTGACGCCGATGCTG
>CAVOLG010000002.1:0-738248 GCA_963696735.1 uncultured Actinomycetes bacterium | reverse complement strand
TGTTCGCCGACGTGGGCCTGTTCGACGAGGAGTTCTTCCTCTCGTGGGAGGACGTCGACCTCGACCTCCGCGCCGCGCTCGCCGGCCGGCGCTGCCTGTACGTCCCCACGGCGGTCGTCCATCACGTTCAGGGGGCCTCGTCCAGCGACGGCCGGCTGGCCCTGGAGCGGCGCAACAAGGCCCGCCTGGCCCTCAAGGGGCTGCCAACTCCGCTGCTCGTCCCCTTCCTGGCACTGCTGCCTCTGCGCGAGGCCCGCGAGGCCCGGGCGGCGGGCGAGGGCCCGTCCGGCTGGGCCGCCCGGCTGCGCCCCTACGCCACCGAGTGGCGCTGGGCAGCCCGGCGGCGCGGCGAGGTCCGGCGCGCGCTGCCCGTGCGGGAGCTGTGGCCGCTGCTCACCCGGGAGTCGCTGCCGTACGACGGGCCACCAGCGTGATGCCCGGGCCGTGCGGGTGCTCGGGGTCGTCCTCGAGCACGTCGACCTCGCCCAGGCCGGCGTCCCGCAGCATGGCCAGGAGCGCGTCCCGGGTCGGCCAGAACGAGGCGTCCGAGAGCCCGCTCAGGGGGTCGGCCAGGCCGAACTCGCGGTAGGCCACACCCGGGTAGCCGCCGGCGCGCAACGCCTCCGCGGCCGCGTAGTGCGTCCACAGGAACACGCCGTCCGACACGGCGGCCATGCGCCCGAGCAGGTCCCACGGGTTCGGGAGGTGGTAGAGGAGGCCGACGCAGAACACGGCGTCGAACGACCCGAGCGGCCGCAGATCGGTGCGCTCGAGGTCGGCGTGGACGAAGGTCACGCCACGGGCGTCGAGCACCCCCTGGGCGAAGCGGGCGCGCTCGAGGTTGGCCTCCCGGCCCTCCACGGCCACCACCTCCTCCGTCCCCGGGAGGGCAGCCAGGGCGAAGGAGTGCCCGCCCTCGAGGCTCCCGAGCTCCAGCACCCGCCGGGCGCCGGGAAAGGCCTTCGCGAACGCCGCCACCCGGGCGTCGCCGGCCGCGTCGAAGTCGCCCCCGTAGGTGCGCCCGTCGACCGTGAAGCGCGTGACCCACGGCCCCCGCCGACGGAACTCGCGGGCCAGCGCGTCGCGCCGGCCGAGCCTCATCGGCCGTTCGCCTGGAACTCCGCCACGAGCGCCCGGTACGTCGAGGACAGGCCCTCGTCGAGCCCGATGCGGGGCCGCCAGCCGAGCTCGCGCTCGGCCTTGCCCGGGTCGATGCGGCTGCGCTCGAGCTCGCCCGGGCGCAGGGGCGCCAGCGTCGGCTCGAGCGATGTCCCGGCGGCCCGCTGCAGGTGCTCGAGCAGGGTCAGCACGTCCGTCTCCACCCCGGTGGCCACGTTGAAGGTCCCGGCGCGGCCGCGGGCGGCGAGCAGGGCGCGGACGACGTCGTCCACGTGGATGTAGTCCCGGGTCGGCCGACCCTCGCCATAGACCGTGGGCGTCTCGCCGCGGTACAGCCGGTGGCTGAAGATGGCCACCACCCCGGCCTCGCCGTGCGGGCTCTGACGCGGCCCGTAGACGTTCCCCAGCCGGCACACGGCGTGCGGCTGGCCCTGGGCGCGCGACCAGGTCCCGACGTACGCCTCCCCCGCGAGCTTCGACGCCCCGTAGGGCGAGAGCGGGCGCGGCGCCTGGTCCTCGCCCGTGGGCATGGGGACGCCGTCGCCGTACAGCGCGCCCCCGGTGGAGCTGAACACCACCGGCGCCCCGTGGCGGCGGGCGGCCTCGAGCACGTTCAGCGTGCCGGCCACGTTCACCGCGCAGTCGCGCTGCGGGTCCTGCACCGAGACCGTGACGCTGGCCTGGGCGGCCAGGTGGAAGATGACCTCCGGCTCGGCGCGGTCGGCCACGGCGGCGAAGGCCGACTCGTCGGCGACGTCCACCGTCTCGAGCTCGGCCGCGGGGTTGACCCGGTCGGCGCGGCCGGAGGAGAGGTCGTCGACGACCACGACCCGCGTCCCTTCGGCCACGAGCGAATCGACGAGGTGGGAGCCGATGAAGCCGGCCCCACCCGTCACCATGGCCGTCGCGGTCACGGCCGGATCGTAGACTCCTGCGATGCCGCGCGGCCGGACCGCGGCCATCGTGGCCATCACCGTCCTCGTTCACGTGGCCGCCATCGCCGTCCTGCGGGCGCCCGCCGGGGACCTGCCGTCGACCTACTTCTACCCGCGCGCCCACGCGGTCGCCGAGGACGGGCGCACGCCCTACCGCGACTTCGTCTACGAGTACCCGCCGGCCACGATCCCGCTGCTGGTGGCCCCGCTGGCGGCCGGCGGCGACGCCCCGGTCCCCTACCAGCGGCGCACGATCTGGCTCTGGGGCCTCGTGGACCTGGCGGTCGTCGGCGTGCTCGCCTGGGCCTCCCGGCACCGGCGAGCGTGACCTCATCGTGAGCCTGGCGGTGTGGTCGGTGTGCGTGCTCGTCCTCGGGCGGCTGGCCCTGACGCGCTTCGACCTCTCGGTCGGGCTCGCCCTGCTCGGGGCGGTGCTCGTGCGCGAGCGCCGGCCCGGCGCCTCGGCGCTGCTGCTCGGGGTGGCGGGCGCGATCAAGGCCGCGCCGCTCGCCGCCCTGACGGCGCTGGCCCGCGGCGCCCGGCCGGGGCGCTACGTGGCCCTGTCCGTGGCGGTACCGATCGCCGTGCAGGTGCTCTTCTTCGCCATCACCGGCGACCCCGGGCTGGGCTGGCTCCGCTACCAGTCAGGCCGGGGAGCGCAGATCGAGTCGCTTGGCCGCGCTCGGAGGCGACACCGGCCGGGCTCTCGGGGCGTCGGTGGGCTGGCACTTCGACCACGGCAGCGACAACCTCACCGGCACCCTGCCGGACACCCTGGCCCGGCTGTTCGCCGTCGCCCTGGTGGCCTGGCGTCGTGGTGTGCCTGCGTCCGCCGGCTCCGGCCGACGCCCGAGGGCGTTCTCGTCGCCCTGGGCGGGATCGTCGTCCTCTCCCCCATCCTCTCGCCCCAGTACCTGCTCTGGCTCGCCCCGCTGTGCGCCCTGGCCGCGCCCCGCGCTGCCCGCTCCAGGCGGCCGTGTTCGCGCTCGCCTGCGTGCTGACCCGGCTCGAGGTCTCGTTCGCCTACGACCACCTGCCGCACGTTCACAGCTGGGCCATCGCCCTGCTGGTCGTGCGCAACCTCGTCCTGCTGCGTCTGGCTGGCCGTTATCTGGCGAGCGACGGAACGCCGACCACGACGGCTTCTTGGCGCCCGTCACGGTGAGCCAGCCCGGTCTGGAACCCGGCCGCGAACGGCTTGCGTGGATGACCTCGTCGTTGATGAGGAACCACACGAACATGTCGATGCGCGGAGTTGGCCCGCGCGGCGGTGACGTTGCGGCGCAGCTGAAGGTCGCCTGCTGGGCCCAGGCTGACGCCGAGGTAGCGGTCGGGCGGGTTCGTCTGGACGCCGTACTCGGTGATCCAGAGGTGGAGGTGCTTGCCCGGGAAGGCCGCGTCGAGGGCCTTGATCAGGCTGCCCAGGTCTCGAAGCCGACGTCGTCGGGGCTCCCGCAGCGGGCACGGCTTCGACCGAGCGGCAGGTCCGGTACGGGTGATGGGAGTACACGTCGAACTTGGCGTGGCGCTTGGCCAGCTCGCGCACGAAGCGCAGCGGCGACGACGGCGGGCTCGGACGTCGCAGGGCCCGTTGCCGTTGGGCTTCGTCGCGCCGCCGGCGACCTGTCTCGGTGATCGCCGGCGGCGCTCCCGGCCGAGTGCACGCCGCGGTAGATCGCGTTCAGGATCCCGATGTAGATGCGCGGGGAGACGGGCGTCGTGCTCCACGTCTTGCCCAGGCAGCGGATCCCGTGCCTCGCCGTCGTCCACTGCGGCGATCAGGTGGATCGCGGTGTTGGGCTCGTTCCAGGCCTCCCAGCGGGTCACCGCGGGCAGGACCTGGCCGGTCGCCGGCGTCGACTGTGGTGCCCGTCTGTAGCGGATGGCCGCCGCGAAGGCGAAGTCCTGCAGGTCGGCGCCATGTTGATCGGGGCCTTCAGGCCCGTGCCGCCGCCGGCCCAGGCGGGCGTGACCTCGAGATCGTGAAGCAGCACCGGGATGCCGAGCGTGTCGGCCCGCTCCGCGATGTCGTCGATCTTGGCGACCAGTTGTAGGCCGGGTCGGTCGGAGTCCGTCGGCTTGGCCGGGCTTGCCGGCGGGCGACGCTGGGCCAGAAGACGTCGTAGCGGATGATCTGCGGGTGGAGCTGCTGGATGCCGGTGAAGGCACGGTCGGTCGGCGTTGCCGAGAGCAGCGCGTCGTCCATGACGCCGAGCAGCATCGGCTGGCTGCGCCGGGCGGCGGCGCCGGCGGTCGGCCGTGACGGCGGCCGTGATCACGACGGCCACGGCGGCCAGGGCCACGGCCAGGGCGGCGGCAGCGGCGGATCATGCGCCCACCACCCGGCCGACGAGCGTCGGCGCGGCTGCGAGCGCTCGAGCAGCAGGCGCAGGCCCTCGTCGAGCTCGATGGCGCGGCTCCCAGCCGAGCACCTCGCGTGGCGCGCGTGATGTCGGGGCGGCGCTGCTTGGGGATCGTTCACGGGCAGCGCCTCGTACACGATCGTCGAGCTCGGAGCGCGGTCAGGCCTCGATGCACCTTCTCGGCCAGCTCGAGCAGCGTGAACTCGCTCGGGGTTGCCGATGTTGACGGGCTCGTGCTCGCCCGACTCGGCCAGGGCGCACGATCCCGGCGATGAGGTCGCGACACGTAGCAGAACGAGCGCGTCTGGGCCCCGTCGCCGAAGACGGTGATCGGCTTGCCCTCGAGCGCCTGGCGCACGAAGGTCGGGATGGCGCGGCCGTCGTGGGCGCGCATGCGCGGCCCGTACGTGTTGAAGATGCGCACGATCGCGGTGTCGACGCCCTGCTGGCGGTGGTAGGCCATCGTCAGGGCCTCGGCGTAGCGCTTGGCCTCGTCGTAGACGCCGCGCGGGCCGATCGGGTTGACGTTGCCCCAGTAGCTCTCGGGCTGCGGGTGCACGAGCGGGTCGCCGTAGACCTCGCTCGTCGAGGCGAGCAGGAAGCGCGCGCGGTGCGCGCTTGGCCAGGCCGAGCGCGTTGTGCGTGCCGTAGGCGCCGACCTTGAGCGTGTGCAGCGGCAGGCGCAGGTAGTCGATCGGGCTCGCCGGGCTGGCGAGGTGGTAGACGAAGTCGACCGGCTCGTCGATCTCGATGTGCTCGATCGAGGTCGTGCTGGACGAACACGAAGTCGTCGCGCCGCAGGTGCTCGATGTTGGTCAGCGAGCCCGTGTCGAGGTTGTCGACGCAGAGCACGCGGTGGCCGCGCTCGAGCAGCGCGTCGCAGAGGTGGGAGCCGAGGAAGCCGGCTCCACCGGTCACGACGGAGGTGGGCATGAAGGCGTGCGAACCGCGGGCGAGACCCCGTCGCTTGGGGCGGGATGGTAGCCACTGGCCGGCGGATCGGCGCCGGCCGGTTTTCCCTTCGCGCTTGAGCACGGCGGTCCTCCCGCCGATGGAGTGACGGTCCCCCGGCCATCGAAGGAGGTGCGCCCATGCCAGACGAGACGCTCGACGCCCTCGTGGTCGAGGCCGCCTCCCTCCCGGCATCGGGCTCCGCCGCCCTCCCACACGTGCTGGCCGAGTGCGACAGCCCGGATGCCTCCGTGACGGCCCTGGCCCGGCTGATGGCGGACGACCGCCGGCTGGCCGAGGCCGTCCTCGACCTGGCCCACGCCGCCCACCCCGATGCGGGGTGGGCCATCGGCTCACTGCCCCAGGCCGTGGAGCTCCTCGGCTTCGACACCATCAGGACGCTGGCCATGGCGGCCGGCCTCCTCTCCGCCTGCTCCGCGGCCGGAGCGAGCGCACTGGCCGGTGAGGCCCGGGCCACGGCCGTGGCCTGCCGTGCCGTCGGGTACCGGCGCCTCGTTGTCGAGCACGCCTTCCTGGCCGGGCTCTTCGGCCGGGCCGGGGAGATGGTCGTGGCCTGCCTGCGCCCGCCGGCCGGCGCCGCGCCGGGCCTCGGCGCCCTCCCGGAGCTCGGCGCCCGCGCCGCGGCCGAGTGGGGCCTCCCGGCAGCCGTGTGCCGGGCCATCCACGACCAGCGCACGCCGCTCGGGTCCCCCGAGGGCAGCCGATTGGCCTGCGCCCTGCACGTCGGCATCGCCGTGGCCGCCCGCCTCGACACGCCCGGCGACCGCTGGCCGGAGGTGGACGAGGCGGCGCTTCAGGCGCTTGACCTCGAGGCCTCCGACCTCGGCTCGTTCGCAGCCAACGTGGCCGGCGAGCTCGCGGACGGCGCGAAGCCGATCCTCGAAGCCGCATGACTGACCTGGGGCTGCCCCGCCCGGCGCAGCCGCGGAGATCGCCGGGACGGGCGCTTGGCATACTCGCCCGGGTGCCAGAGGACACTCGCCGCCGGGCCCAGGCCGTCCTCGCCGGGGCGTTCGTGGCCGTGGCGCTCCTGTCGGTCCTGCGCTTCCTGCCCGGCACGATCGACGCCCTGGGACGCGAGCGGCAGGCCGGCGCGGCGCTGACCCCGGCCGCCCAGGCGGCGGCGCCGCTGCTCCACTCGGGGCTGCCGGCGGGCACGCTCGCCTTCCTGCACGCGAACGTCCATTCGGGGGATCGGGTCCTGCTGATCACGGCGGCGCCGGCCGGCTCGACCCGCGCCGCCCGGGCGAGCGCCATCCGCCAGCGCGACCGGGTCCGCCTGGCGGCGGGCTACGCGCTGCTCCCGGCCGTGCTCGTCACGCGGCCGACCCAGGCCACCCAGGTCCTGGCCGTGGGCGTGCCCGCGAGCGCCGCGGGCCTCCCCCTCGGGCCGGCGCATCGCCTGGGGCCCGTCACCCTCGCCGGAGTGCGCCGTGGGGCATAGGACGCTCCTCCTCCTCGGCATCAACCTGCTCGTCTTCGTGGCCGGAGTCGGCCTTCTGCCGCTGGTGGCCGGCGTCCGCACCCGGGCCGGGCTGGTGCGCCGCATCGGCCTGGCCTACCTCCTGGGGCTGGCGGCGGTCGGCATCGCCGCGGCCCTGCTGGCCCTCGTGGGCGTCCGCCTCGGGCCCCTCACGCTCGGACTCCTGGCCGGTGCCTTCCTGACCGCAGGCGGCCTGCTCCTCCGGCACGAGCACGAACACGACCGCTCGCCGTCCGAGCAGGCGATGCCGTATCGCTCGCGCGCGCAGCTCGTGGCCCTCATCGGGGGCGGGATCCTCCTCGGCGCCGCCGTGCTCGTGCTCCTCGACGCCGCGCGCGCCTTCGCCGTGCACCCGCTGGCGGAGTTCGACGGCTGGGCCATCTGGGGGTTCAAGGCCCACGCGCTGCTGACCACGCCGAACGCCTCGAGCCCCGCGTTCACGAGCAGCGCCTACAGCGCCACCCATCTCGACTACCCGCCCCTGTTCCCCTCGCTGGAGGCCCTGGGCTTCCGCGCGATGGGCACGTACGACCCGACCCTCGTCCACCTGCAGCTGGCCCTCTTCGGGCTCGGGTTCGCGGCCGCCGTGCCCACGCTCCTGGCCGGGCGGACGCCGCTCCTCCTGGCCGGCCTTGCGGTGCTCGTCCTCGTGGCCGCGCCGCAGACGCTGCCCCAGCTGGGCTCCAACTACGCCGACGTGCCCCTCGCCCTGTTCGTGGCCGCGGGGGTGGCGGGCCTGGCCCGCTGGCTGCTCGACGAGCGAGCCACCTGGGCGCTGGGCTCGGCCACGCTGCTCTTCGCCGCGGGGGCATTGACCAAGAACGAGGGCGCCCTCTTTGCCCTCGCCGCCCTCGTGGCGGCGGCCGTGGCCCTGCTGGCCGACGGTCGCCGCAACCGTCTCGGCTACCTCCTGCCGGCCGCGCTGGGCGTGGCCGCGGCCGTCATCCCCTGGCGCCTGTTCGTGGCCGCGCACGGGCTCCACTCCAACGACTTCGACCTCGGCCGCCTGGTCGACCCGGCGTACCTGGCCGACCACGCGAGCCGCGCCGGGCCCGCCGCGCACGCCCTGCTCACGCAGGTGAGCGGCCGGGGCTGGGGCTACGCGGCGCTGCTCGTGGGCCTCGGCCTGGCCGCCGGCCTGGCGGTGCGCGCCCGGGCGCTGGTGGCCTTCACCGCCACCTGGCTCGCCCTCTCCTTCGGCGGCCTGGTGGTCGTGTACTGGATCTCCCACACCGACCTCACCTGGCAGCTCCAGACGTCGGCCGGGCGGGTGGTGGCCTCGCTGGTGGCGGGTGGCGTCGTGCTCGCGGCCACCCTGGCCGGGGAGGCCTACGTCGCGGCCTTCTCCCTGGGCACCGACGACCTGGACTCGGGCCAGACCGCGTAGGAGAGCAGCGCCAGGATCACCCCGGCCACCAGGCCGAGGATCACGGCGATGCTCAGGTGGGCGCCCCCGCCGGCCGCCGAGGACGATGACGACACCGCGGGCGTGACGACCTGTCCCTGCTCGACGCCCTTGACCTGGGCCAGCAGCTGCTCGTTGCTCGACAGCGTGTCCTCGAGCTGCCCGAGCCGCGTCCCGATGTTCGTGATCGCACCCTGGATCGGGCCGCCGGCGATGATCCGGTTCAGCGGGGTCAGGCTCCTGTCGTGGTTGACGGCGTTCAGGCTCTGCAGCAGCGCCTTCTCACGGGCGTTCAGGCCGGCCTGCTCGGCCTGCTCCCGCTTCACCAGGGTGGCCAGGACCTTGCTGCGGCTGCCCTGGTACGTCGACGTCAGGGCCACGACCTGCTGGGCGAAGGAGTTCGCCGCCGGAGCCACCTTGTCCCTCCACGGGCCCTGGACGATGATGTTCACGAGCGGCGTGAAGCTCGTCTTGGTGATGGACGACGAGACGACCTGGGCCGAGACGTGGCCGCTGAGCTGGCCCGGGCGCAGCCCGGCGGCGGCAGCGGCCTTCTGAAGCACGGCCGGCTGGTGGATGAGCAGGCCCGGCGTGGCCGGGTTCGCCCCGAGCGCCGCCGTGATCGGGACGCCGTTCTCGGTGTACGGCTGCCCCATGAAGAGGAGCGCCTTGCCCTGATAGGTCGTCGTGCTTCCCCCGGCCCCGACCTCGGCCACGATCACGGCGACGACGACGGCGGCGAGCACGATCCACCACCGCCGCAGCACCATCCGGGCGTAGCGGCCGAGGTTGATCTCGACGTCGTCGTCCGAGCGGTCTGCCACTAGCGGGTGACCTCGGCGGGCCGGGCCGGGTCGCCGTCGAAGGGCTCGAGCCCGTCCTCCCCCTGGACCAGGGCCACGTGGGAGAAGAAGCGGGTCATGAACACGCCCGCGCGGTAGTCGCCGAGGCGGGGCTCGACGCGCTCACCGCGGGCGAGGGCGAGCACCATGGCCGGGTAGCGGCCGCCCGCCGCCACCGGCAGCGGGAAGGCGCCGCCGAAGCGTGGGTTGACGTCGGTGACCTCGTGACGCCCGCGGCGGTGCGGAAGCACTGCACGTTGGCCGGCCCCTTGACGGGCAGGACCTCGGCCACGCGCACGGCGAAGGCCATGAGGTCGGGATCGTCCAGGCTCTGGCCCTTGATGGACTCGCCGCCCTTGGACTCGATCATCGAGCGCGGGATGGCGGCCAGGCAGCGGCCGTCGAGGTCGCACAGGACGTCGATGGAGAACTCCTCGCCGGCGCACACCTCCTGGACCATCGAGGCCACCGGCGTGTAGCGCGAGGAAGAAGGCGAGCTCGTCGGCGTCGGCCGCGCGGTAGATGTCCCGCGAGCCGAAGCCGCGGCGCGACTTGACCAGCACCGGGAAGGGGATCTCGGCGGCCGGAGGCAGGTCGTCCGGGAGCCAGGTCCGGGGCGACGGGATGTCGTTGGCCTCGAAGAAGCGGGCCGCCGCGTACTTGTCGCCGCAGCGGTCGGAGACCTCGGGGTCGGAGGCGATGACCGTGGCGCCCGCGGCGGCGAAGGCGTCCCGGGCCTCGCCCAGCAGCCGCTGGTCGAGGTCGGTCAGGGGGATGACCGCGCGGATGGCCTGCTCGTGGCACAGCTCGAGCAGCGACCGGATGTAGTCCCGGTGCGACACGGGCAGGGCGATGACGCGCTCGTCGGCGGCGTAGAGCGCCGGCGAGAGCGGGTTCAGGTCGGCGGCCACCACGATGCCGCCGAGTCCCTCCTCGGACAGGGCGGCGCGGAAGGCGCCCACCATGTCGACCCGCTGGCCGGCGCAGGTGAGGAGCACGTTCGTGGGCGTCACGGACGCGAAGGGTAGTGGACGAACCTCACGCACCCTCCGCCTCGGGGTGAAGCACCTCGGAGCTTCGCATCCCCAGGCGGGTCAGCCCGATCGTTCCCAGGATCAGGTACGGCACCAGGTTCACGGCGTGCACGACCAGGGCGAAGGACAGGGCCACCGACGAGCTCACGCCGTAGGTGGTCAGGGCCGACTGGGCCGCGAGCTCGTACACGCCGAGGGCCCCGGGCGAGGAGGGGACGACCATGGCCAGGTTCGTGGTCAGGATGCTGAGCAGCGCCGCCGGCCAGGGGATGTGCACCGGGAAGGCCTGGAGCACGCACCAGTTCGAGGCCGAGAGCACCACCCACGAGCCGACCGTCCACAGGGCCACCGGCGCCGCCAGGCTGACGTCGCGCAGCGGGCCCGAGCCCCAGGCGGAGGGCCCGGGCGGTGCGCTCGCTCCGCGCGCCGCCCAGCACCGGCACCCGGGGGAGGAGGCGCTCGGCCTTGCGCCGCAGCGGGGCCACGGCCATGAGGGCCACGAGCACGACCACGGCGGCCAGGATGGCCAGCGAGACGTAGGCCAGGTTGGTGGTCAGACGGTCGTGCGGGAACATCGACCACGCCAGCAGGGCCAGGATGGCGATGGCCACGAGGTCGAAGACGCGCTCGACCACCACCGTCACGAAGCCGTACGTCCGGGACATCCCGGTCTCGTGCGAGAGGGCCAGCACCCGGGCCACCTCGCCGGCCCGGGCCGGGAGGACGTTGTTGAACAGCTGCCCGACGTTCAGGGCCCAGAAGGTGGGGACGATCGGCGGGCGCTCCTGGGGGGAGAAGAGGTAGCGCCAGCGCTCGGCGCGCATCCACACGCCCACCAGGAGGATGACGACCGCCGGGATGATCCACCAGTAGTTGGCGTGCCGCAGCGCCTGGCCCACGGCGTGGAGCGAGACGTTGCGCAGCGCCAGCCAGGCGAAGAGCGCCGACACGGCGAGGCCGAGGAGGCCCTGGAGGAGCGCGCGCTTCGACACGTTGCGACTAATCCCGGAAGCGGTACTTGAGCAGCGCCCACACCGCCGGGAACCCGTCCTTCCAGGTGATCTTCTTGCCCTCGTCGTAGCTCCGGCCGTAGTAGGCGATGGGCAGCTCGTAGACGCGGAACCCGCCCCGGCAGATCTTGGCCGTGAGCTCGGGCTCGATGCGGAAGTCGGACTCGCGCAGCGGCTCGATGGCGCGCAGGACCTCCAGCGTGAAGGCCTTGTAGCCCGTCTCCATGTCGGTGAGCGTCGTGTTGTAGAGGACGTTCGTGAGCAGCGAGAGCGCCCGGTTGCCGGCCTTGTGCCAGAACAGGTGGACGCGCTGCGGGCGGCCGCCGATGAGGCGCGAGCCGTAGACCACGTCGGCGTGGCCGGCGAAGATCGGCTCGACGAGATTGGGGATCTCGACCGGGTCGTACTCGAGGTCGGCGTCCTGGATGACGACGACCCGGCCGCGGGCGTTGGCGAAGCCCGTGCGCAGGGCGGCGCCCTTGCCCTGGTTGCGCTCGTGGCGGAGCACCTCGACGCCGTCGCCCAGGGCGGTGGCCGCGTCGTAGGTGCCGTCGGTGGAGCAGTCGTCCACGACGATGATCTGGCAGCGGTAGGGCAGCGCCTGCACGCGCTCCACGACCTGGGCGATGGTGTCCGCCTCGTTGTAGGCCGGCACGACGACCGTCAGGTCGGGCTGTCCGTCGTGCGCTCATGCGGCCTCCCTCCATCCACCGGCCTCGCCCCGGTACACGCCCTCGCCTCGCAGGAGGACGCGCACCGTGGCGGCCAGGATGCGCAGGTCGAGTGCCAGCGAGGCGTGGTCCACGTACCAGACGTCGAGCTCGATGCGCTCGGGCCAGGGGAGCGATGCGCGGCCCCTGACCTGCGCCCACCCGGTGATCCCCGGCCGGACCTCGAGCCGGCGCCGCTGGTGGTCGGTGTAGCGCTCGACCTGGTAGGCCAGCGTCGGGCGCGGGCCCACGAGGCTCATGTCCCCGACGAGCACGTTCCACAGCTCGGGGCAGCTCGTCGAGCGAGGTGCGGCGCAGCAGGTCCCCGACCCTGGTGATGCGCGGATCGCCCTCGTCCAGGGCATGGCTGGTGGCCAGGCGGTCGGCGTCGAGGACCATCGTGCGCAGCTTGATGATGCGGAACGGCCGGCCGTCGCGGCCGACCCGCTCCTGGCGGAAGAGGACCGGGCCGCCGTCCTCGAGCTTCACCGCCGCCGCGGCCGCGGCCAGGACCGGGGCGGTCACCGCCAGTCCCAGCGCGGCGCCGGCGATGTCGAGGGCGCGCTTGGCCATCGCCTCGGCCGCCGTCACCGGGTGCCCTCGGCCTTCTCCCAGACGGGCGGCACGCCGCGCGTGGCCACCTCGACCAGCGCGACGACGGTGGCCCAGGTGACGAGCAGGTAGTACTCGGCCAGGGCCAGCACGCGGACCCGCCCGCGCAGCAGCGCGCCCGACGCGGCGGCGACCAGGAGCACGAGCTGCAGGACGAGCACGACGGTGTAGATGCCGCCCCGGCTCAGGGCCAGCGCGATCGAGGAGGCGAGCAGGGCCAGGTGCAGGAGCCCGCTCGCGTAGCGCAGCAGGCGGTGCGACACCATCTCGACCCAGTACAGCGGACCCAGCGCGCGCAGGCCGAACATCCGGCCGCGGAAGACGAGCAGCCAGCAGTGGCCGAACATGCGCACCTTGCGGCGGAACTCGTCCCCGAGGTCCGTGGACATCTTCTCCGTGGCCACGGCCGAGGGCTCGTAGACGGCCCGCCGGCCGCGCTTGACCATGAGGTACGGGAAGGAGAGGTCGTGCCCGAAGCGCGGGTCGACCTCCTCGTAGCACTCGCGCCGCACGGCGTAGATCGAGCCGTTGCCGCCCGTGACCGACCCCATCCGCGACTCCGCGGCCCGCAGCGCAGAGCTCGTAGCGCCAGTAGGCGCCCTCCTGGTTCGTGCCCTCGGGGCTCTGGAGGCGCAGCCGGCCGCAGACGTAGGCGACCTGCGGGATCGGCGAAGGGACGCACGAGGCGCCGGAGCGCGTCGGGCTCCCACAGGCAGTTGGCGTCCGAGAAGGCCACGATGTCGACGTCGTCGAGGGTGCGCACGGTCACGTTCTGGGCGTTGACCTTGCCGCCGCGCGGGCACTGCCGCAGCTCGACGCCCGGTCGGCGAAGCCCCGCACGATGTCGTCGGTGCCGTCGCTGCGAGGCGTCCGAGGCGACGACGATGCGCAGCTTCTCGCGCCGGGTAGTCGAGGGCGCAGGAGCGTTCTCGAGCTTGGCCTCGATCACGTCCATCCTCGTTGTGGGCGGCGATCACGAGCGCCGACGCGGGGCTCGGTGTCCGCGGCGGCGACCGGCCGGGGCCGCAGGCGGGCCACACGGCGGCCGCGAACAGCGGGTAGCCGACGTGCGTCCAGGCGAGCAGCGCCAGCGACGGCCCAGAAGACGACGAGGATGATCACGGCGACACCGTAGCGACGGAGGGTCACTCGCCAGCGAGCAGCGCGTCGACACTCGCGCGCCGAGCAGCCAGCGGACGGCCTCGCGGTAGCCCGCGTCCCCGCGGGGCGCGCAGCGCCAGGCCGGCCAGCAGGACGAGGCGGACGCGCCGGGCGGCGCCCCGCCCGAGGTGCGTGTCGAGGTAGCGGACGTGGCTGCGCAGCTGCTCGCGGAAGGCCGGCCCCGGGTCGCGGCGCGGTGGTCGCCGCCCCACAGGTGCATGACCTCGGCCGCCGGGTCGAACCACGTCTCGCCGCCCGCGTCGGCCAGCGCGGCGCAGCAGGTCGATCTCCTCCGAGTACAGGAAGAACGACCTCGTCGAAGCCGCCCACCGCGCGCAGGGGCTCGCCGCGCACGAGCACGCAGGCGCCGGTCACCCAGTCGACCCGCCGGGCGCGGTCGTGGTCGAACCCGCCGCAGTAGAAGCCGTTCAGGGCGCGCGAGCGGCGGCGCGAGCTTGCGCAGGAAGAGGTACTCGGTGGCCACCCGGAAGACGCGTCGGGAAGCCGCCGGCACGAGCGCTGCAGGCGTCCCGTCGGCGTAGCGCAGGCGCGGCCCGACCGCGCCGGCGCTGGGGGTGCGCGTCGAGGAACCGCACCAGCTCGTCCGATGGCGCCCGGCGTCGACGAAGGCGTCGCTGTTCAGGAGCAGGACGTGGCGCCCGCGCGCCAGCGGCCGACTGCCGCGGTTGTTGCCGGCGCCGAAGCCGACGTTCGCGGTCGAGCGCGACGAGCTCGCACCTCGGGATGCGCTCGCGCCGCAGCCACGACGGCCGTGCCGTCGTCCGAGGCCTGGTCGACCACGATCACCTCGCGCGGTCGAGCGGCCGTGCCGTCGGCGGCCGAGCGCGTCGAGGCAGCGGCGAAGGAGCTCGCCGGCGCCTGTAGGTGACGATCACGACCGAGACGTCGGTCACGTCGCCGTCGGCACGGGCGCCGTGGCGGGAGCCACGCGGGCCCGGGCGCGGACGCGCTCGGCCGCCGGCGCGAAGAACACCGGCGCGGTCACGATCACCAGCACGAGCGCGTAGAAGTAGTAGAACTGCATCGTCAGGTAGAAGACGTTCGCGGCCAGCGTGGCCGACCAGCGCCGCCGTGCAGCCCGTAGAGCGAGCGGTCCGGCGCGCGCCTCGTCCGGGTCGCCGGCGCGTCGCATCAGCGCGCGCGGCGCGCGGTGCAACACCGCCAGGCGGACGAACAGCCAGATCAGGAAGAGCCCGAAGGCGACGGTCCCGATCAGGCCGGTCTCGGCGATCAGCGCGACGTAGAAGGAGTGCGGCCCCCAGTCCGTGCGGCCGGTCTGGAACTGGTAGTAGACCGAGAACGTGTTCAGGCCCGAGGCCGAGCAGCGGATGGTCGTCGAGCACGGGCGGGACCAGGCCGAAGATCTGGTAGTGCACCTGGGCCGAGCGGTCCGAGACGGTGACCGCGCTCTTGAACGACCTGCGGACGTAGGGCGAGCGAGGCGATGACGACGCCCACGCAGCACGAGCGCGATGCCGCACGACGGCGACCACCCGCGCGGCGAGAAGATCTCGCGCCGCAGCGGGATGGCCAGCACCAGCGAGGCCGAAGGCGAGCCCGAAGTAGCCCGAGCGCGACAGCGTGAGCAGCTCCACCGCGGCCAGGAACGCGATCAGCGCCGCAGAGCACGAGGCCGCGCCGCGTGCGCATCCCGGCGCGCAGCGCGAACGGCAGCAGGAGCAGGATCGGGACGTCAGAGCATGATCCCGAGGTGGTTCGGGTCGAGCGCGAGCGCGTTCACGCGGAAGACGCCGAGCGAGACGAAGCTGCCGCCCTGCACGCCGGTCGCCTGGCCGTAGACGTTGATGCCGCCGACGCCGCCCTGCCCGAACGTCAGCGGCCCGACGACGTCCTTGTCGAGGTTGACGCCCGCGCCGACCTTGGCCGCGCAGCTGCAAGACGCCGTAGACGCGCGTTCAGGGCGATGCCGCCGCACGAGCGCGCCGAACGTGCGCCAGTAGCAGAGCGCTTGCCGCGGCGCACGACGTGCGGCGGCCGCGCACGACCAGGAAGCGCGAAGTGGATGAGGAACTTGGTCATCCCCTTCGCGTACTGGTCGAGCGCCTCGTGGGTGCGCAGGTCGAAGAAGCCGACCAGGTAGACCACCTCGAGCCCGAGCACCGACGAGCAGCGAGCGCGCCCGCCACCGCGGTGCAGCGTGCAGTCGCGGCGGACGAGGCGGTCCGACGACGAACAGGCCCACGAAGAGCGGCGGCGAGGATGTCCTCGAGCGTGACCTGCCCGGCCGCCTGACCAGTGGATCTTGGCCCAGGTCGTGACCGACCAGCGTCGCGAGCAGCAGCCAGTCGAGCCACGGGTTCGGAGCGCGGGTGCTCACGGGCGGGATCGTCGCATCGACCCGCGTGCGCGTGCGCAGGACGGGGGCCGTGACGAGCCCGCTCGCCGGCACCAGCGCCGGCAGCGGGTCGCGCAGGTCGAACGTCGCCTCGACCGGCCGGTCGCGCAGACCGCGCAGGGCGCGAGCGCCGCGGAGCCGCCCTCCGCGCGCGACGGCGCGCAGGTGGGCGGCCGCGGCGACCCAGCGCCGGCCGTCGTGCTCCGGCCCCGAGCGGACGGGCGGCGGCGGGCGGCCCGAGCGCGTCGTCGTAGGCGATGCGGGGCAGGTCGACGCCGCAGGCGCGCGCCAGCCGTGCCACTGCCAGAGGCGCGGGTTGACCTCCATCAGCTTGAGCCGCCCGTCGCGCGCGTCGAGCCGGAACTCGGTCTGCGCGATGCCGTGGTAGCCGAGCGCGCCGAGCAGCGCGCAGCGCCTGCTCGACGACGTCGTCGCGCCAGCGCGCCTCGCCCACGCGGCACGTCCCGAAGCCGCGGGGCATCTGCAGGAGCTTGCGGCCGCAGAAGACGCCCGAGCGGCGCCCCGTCGGCGGTCGTGTAGGTGCCGACCGTCCAGAGCGTGGCGTCGTCGCCGGGCACGACCTCCTGCAGCATCGGCTCGGAGCCGGCGGCCGCGTCGAAGGCCTCGAGCAGCTCCTCCGCGGTGCGCGCAGACGAGCGCCGGGCGGCCGAAGCGCCGCTTGAACGGCGATCGGATCCGACGGCTTCACGACCGCCGGGATAGCGCGAGCTCGCGCGGCGGCGCGCTCGGGCCTCGGCCTCGGTCGGCCGGGTAGCGCGTGCGCGGCACGCCCACCCCCGCGCGCCTCGGCGGCCTCGTACTGGTGGCGCTTGCGCTGCAGCGGCTCGAGCACGTCCCAGCCCGAGCCCGGCAGCTGGTAGCCGGCGAGCCGTCCGGCGTTGGCGGCCACGGCCCGCGAGCGGCGCGTCGTGGGTCGGGAACACCACGGCCGGCTCGGAGAAGTACTCGTCCGCGAGCTCGGCCGAGGAACGCGACGTACGCCGTCCTCGTCGGCCTCCGGATCGGGCGAGCAGGACCGGGTGCGCCAGCCGCGAGCGGAAGCCCGAGCGCGTCCGGGCGGTGATCGACGGCGATCACGGGCGCGCCGGTCCGCGGCCAGCGAGCGGATCGCGGCGAGGCCGTTCACGAAGCGAGACGTCGAGCACCACGGCGGGCGGCCGCAGGGCGCGGGCCAGATGGCGGCGCAGGCGCCGCGAGGCGCGTCGGTCACGGCGGAGCGCCGGGGCGCGGCCTGGAGGGTCGCGCCCAGCGGCACGGCGAGGTTGCCGGCCCCGTCGACGGCCTCGCACGCGAATGCGCAGGCGCCCGCGGGCTCCCGGCGGCACCGGGATCCGCGAGGGTGGCCGTGCCGTTCACCGTGTGCAGCGGGATCACGGAGGAGCGCAGCACGAGCCCCGTCGAGTCCACGATGCGGATCCGCACCTGACCGTCGCCCGGGCCCGGCGTCCTCCACCGTGACGTCGAGCGGGCCGCCCGCGACCGTCCGGGCGGCGAACGACCGCGAGATCAGCGGCGGCGTGTTGTCGACGCACGAACGGCACCGCGAGCTGCGTGGAGTTCCCGGCCATGTCGCGGACGGTGAACAGCGCGGTGTGTGCGCCGTCGGCCAGGATGCGGGTGGAGAACGGCTGGCCGAGATCGCCGGGCGCCTGGATCGCCGGCTGCCCGTCGATCGAGACCGACGACCGTCGAGCGTGCCGGCGTCGGCGGCGAAGAGGCCGAGGCGGATCGTCCCGTGCACGATGGCGTTGGCCGCGGGCGTGGTGGCCACGATGGCCGGCGGGGTGAGGTCGAGGCGCAGGCGCCCGTAGCCGTAGGCGTTGTCCGGGCCCGGCGGCCCGATGTCGAGCGCGCTCGGACTCGAGCTCCTGGGTGATCGTGCCGGCGTCGCTCGGCTGCCCGGCCTGGCGCGCCTCGCTGCATCAGCAGCGCGGCGGCCCCGCCGACGTGCGGCGCCGAGGCCGACGTGCCGACCATCGCGATGCCCGGCGAGACCAGGGTCGACGCCGGGCGCCACCATGTCGGGCTTCAGGCGGCCGTCCTGCGTCGGGCCCTGCGAGGAGTAGTCGGCGAGCGAGTCGTCGACCCAGTTGGTGGCGCCCGACGGAGAGCGACCCGGCCGCGTCGCCCGGGCGTCGGGACGCTCGAGGCGCACGGTCGCCTCGGTCCCGAGATCGAGCCCCGCCGCCGAAGATCTCGAGCGTGCAGACGGCGCCGGGGGTGAGCATGCCGCGCCCGGACGGCGTAGGTGCCGTCGGCCGCCGGGATGAAGCCGGTGGACTCGAGCGGGCGGGTGGCGTCGCGGACCCCGCGCGCCAGCACCAGCGGATGGACGTCGTTCGCGTCGGTGACTGTCGAGCTCGTACCCGACGCTGGTCGCCGGCACGGGCGCGCCGCCGACGGTGCAGTTCGACCAGTAGAGGGTGACGCCGACGCCGTCGCCCTCCGTCTTGACGGAAGTGGACGCCGTTCTCGTGGGGTGCGCCGATGTCGGCGTAGCCGTCGCCGTCCGCGGTCGCCGATGGCCGCTCCCTCCCAGTGGCGGTGCGCGTAGTTGCCGACGCTGTTGACCCACAGGATCCCGGCGGCGCGGGCCTTGTCGACCTCCTGGGCCGTCATCGCCCGTGCCGTCGAACGGGCCGTCGAGGAACGAGTTCGAGTGCACGACGATGTCGACCCGCGGCTTGCCGTCGGGGCCGTTGATGAGCCAGTCGACGGCCTGCGACGAACTCGAGCTCGGTGTGGTAGTTGACGAGCGGTCAGCCGGGCGCCCGGGGCCATGTCGTGCACGACCTCGGCGACCGACTCGCCGTGGCCGGTCGGCTTGTCGCTCGAGCTCAGGCCGGCGACGCCGGGCTGGCCGGTGGTCTTGTCGAAGGACGACGACGGCGTCGATCTGGCTCGCCGGCGGCAGCTCGGTGCCCTCGCGCCGCTGCCAGTTGGTGCCGAAGCCGAGGTCGAGGATGGCGATGCGGATCCCCTTGCCCGTGATCCCGGCCACCTGGAGGGCGTCGGCCCCGGTCCGGTACACGCCCTGGGAGATGATGTTGTCGGCGTGCCCGGTGTAGGCCGGGCCGACGCCGGCCACGGCGGTGGCGCGGCGCACCGCGGCCAGGCGCCGCGGCGGGACCTGGGCCTGCATGAGCTGCCCGCGGCGGACCGTCACGCGTCCGCCGGCCCGGTGGACGGCGGCCACGGCCGCGGCCACGTGCCCCTCTGCGGCCTTGACCTCCACCGTGCGGACGTGCGCGGCCGCGCCGATCTTCCCCGCCACGGCGGGGGCTGCGTTCGTCGCGACCCCGAGCACGGCGCCGCAGGCCAGTATGAACCCGAGCCGGCGCACCGGGAATCAGGTTAGACGAGGGTTCGGCAACTCCTCTCGGGCGCTCAGGCGGAGGGGCGGCTGCCCTCGACCATTGCCGCTCCCTCGGCCTCCCAGGGCCGCAGGATGGCGATGGCCGCCGGCACGGCGACCACGAGCGTCAGGACGCCCGACAGGGCCCACGGCCAGCGCGGGGTGAAGGCCCCGGCGAGGGCGCCGCCGAGGATCCCTCCGAGGACCACGGCCAGCGAGGTGAGCCCGACCAGGAAGGCGATGGCCTGCGCTCTCACGGCGGCGCCGGCGTCCCGCTGCACGGTGGTCATGTTGATGACGATGGCCACGCCGTTGCCGAAGGCGGCGATGAAGAACAGGCCCACGGCCGCGGCCGCCGAGGGCGAGGCCGCCACCGCGCACCAGCCGATGCCCATCAGGGTGAGGACGCCCACGTACAGCGACCGGCGATCGCGCCCCCCGAGTCGGCCGCCGACGAGGTTGCCGAGCACGAGCGCGGCGCCGGCCACGGCGAAAGCCAGGCCGACCGTCGTGGCCGAGCCGTGGAGCGTGCCCCGCAGGAACGGCACCTGGATGGCGTTGGTGGCCCCGATGCCCACGCAGACCACGGTCCAGCAGACGGCGATGGCCCGCAGCGACGGGGTGCGGCCGGCGATGCGCAGCCCGCGCGTCATGCGCCGGCCCAGGGCGTCCTCGGGCTCCTCCGGCAGCTCCGCGGCCGCGGGGCGGCGGGCAAGGGCCGGGAGGGTGAGGAGAAGCAGCGCCGAGAGGGCGAACGAGACGGCGTTGACCCCGAGCATGGCGTTGGCCCCGAAGGCCGTGACGGCCGCGCCGCCGACGGCGCTCCCCACCAGCACGGCGCCGTTCTCGGCGATGCCCAGGGCCCCGTTGGCGAGCTCGAGGTCGGTGTCCTCCACGAGATCGGGCACGCGGGCCCCGACCACGGGCCGGAAGAGGCCGGTGGCCACGCCCGCCACCAGGGCCAGGGCCACCACTGCGAGGGGAGCCGTGACCCAGATGAGGACGGCGAAGACGGCCGTGCGGGCCAGGTCGGCACCCACCAGCAGCCGCCGCGAGGGCAGTCGGTCGAGCCAGGCCCCGAACCAGAATCCGATGATCACCGGGGGCACGAACTCGACCAGGAAGAGGGCCGCCACCCACGGCGACGAGTGCGTGCGGTCGAACGTGCGGACGGCGAGCGCGATGGCCGCCGCATACGTCCCGATGGCCGAGATGGTGGCCGCGAGCCAGTAGCGACGGAAGCCCGCCCCCCTCGGGCCGATGACTCCGCTCACCACTCTGGGAGCATGGTGCGAAGGAGCCACCGGGTCAAGCGGTGTGCGCCACGAGGGAGCGCCGGAGGAGGACCACCCCACCCAGGAGCGCGGTCAGGACGCCGACGGCGAAGAAGGCCAGCCCCAGGACGAACGCGTCCTCGCGCGCCACCCCGACCCCGCCGAGCACGACCACGAAGGTGGCCTCGCGCAGGCCGAGGCCGTTCAGGGACACCGGCACCATCGTCACCAGGAAGAGCATCGGGCCGAGCAGCAGCAGCGTGGCCACTCCGATGTGCAGGCCCATGCCGTGCGCCAGGAGGCCGATGACCGCCACGCGCAGGAGCTGGGCCACCAGGCCGAGGACGAAGACCCACCCGAGCGCTCCGGCGTGGTTCCGGTAGGCGTGCATGGCGTGGTAGAGCGATCGGGCCGGCGCCTCGACGCGCAGGCCGCGGGCCACCGGGACCACCGGCCGCAGGAAGACGCGGGCCCGGCGGGAGAAGAGCAGGAAGGCCACGGCCGCCGTCGCCAGGGCGAGCCCGATCTCGAGCGCGGCCACGGCGCCGGTCCCCAGGCCGCCGCCCCCGGCCAGCGCGCCCGCGGCGGCCAGCACGACCACGGCGGCGCTCCCCACCACCCGGTCGACGACGACCGACGAGGTGGCCTCGGCCATGGAGCCGGTGCGCCGGCCGAGGTCGACGATGCGCACCGCGTCCCCGCCGACCGCCGTCGGCAGCACCTGGCCGGCCAGGAGGGCCACGAGGTAGGTCTCGAACAGCCAGCCGACGGGCACGTCGCGCCGTCCCCGGGCCACGAGGAGGACCCACCAGCGCACGGCCATGACCCAGGTCGCGGCCAGGTTCACGGCCAGGGCGGCCACGAACCAGCCGGGCTGGATGGCCTCGAGGGCGTGACGGAGCTTCGACGGGTCCGCGCGCCACAGGACGGCGGCGAGCAGGACGACGGAGAGCCCGATCCCGAGGCCCGCGCGGACCGACCGGCGCGACAGGCTCATCGTCCAGCCAGGCGCCCGTGCACGGCGCGCAGCGCCTCGATCACGTCGTCGATGTCGGACGGCGCGTGGGCCGGCGAGAGCGGGAGCGACAGGACCTGCGCGGCCGCCGCCTCCGTGTGCGGCAGCGAGACGGGCCCGAGGTGCTCCCGGTACCAGGTCAGCCGGTGGGCGGCCAGGAAGTGCAGGCCGGTGCCGATGCCCTCCTCGGCCAGGGCCTCGGCGTAGGCCGTCCGGTCCCCGCCGGCGAGGTCCGGGTCGATGCGGACCACGTACAGGTGCTCGGCGTGGACCGCGCCCGGGCCGAGCCGGCGGCCGGCGGGCTCGATCCCGGGCAGGCCGCGGAGGCCCTCGTCGTACCGGCGCGCCTGGGCCGTGCGGCGGGCGTGGTGCTCGTCGAGGCGGTGGAGCTGGCCGAGGGCGACGCCCGCGTGGAGGTCGGAGAGGTTGAGCTTGTAGCCGGGCTCGATGACGTCGTAGCTGCCGGGCCCGGCCTTGCGGTAGCGCTGCCAGGAGTCGCGGTCGAGCCCGTGGGTGCGCAGCGACCGGGCCCGCTCGGCCAGGGCGTCGTCGGCCAGGGCCAGCGCGCCGCCCTCGCCGGCCGCGAGGTTCTTGTTGGCGTAGAACGAGAAGGCGCTCGCATCCCCCACCGAGCCGACCTTGCGGCCGTCGTCGATCCGCGCTTCGACGGCGTGGGCGGCGTCGTCGACCAGTCGCACCCCGTTGGCCTGGCACAGGGCGCTCCAGGGCGCCGAGGTCGGCGGGATGCCCCGCGTAGTGGACGGGCAGGACCGCTCGGGTGCGCGGGGTGATCGCATCGGCCACGGCGGCCGGGTCGAGACACAGGGTGACCGGGTCGACGTCGGCGAACACCGGGCGAGCCCCGGCCTCGACGATCACGTTCGGCGCCGCGGGCCACGTGAAGGCGCTGGTCACGACCTCGTCGCCGGGGCCGATCTCGAGGATGGCCAGGGCGAGCTGCATGGCCGCCGTGCACGAGCTCGTTGTCACCACGTGGCGGGCTTCAAGGTAGTCGCCGAACTCGGCCTCCAGCTGCTCCACGAACGGGCCCGAGGTCAGCCAGCCCGTCTCCAGGGACCGCAGGACGTTCTCGCGCTCCTCGTCGCCGAGGGCCGGAGGGGCGAACGACAGCGGCTGGCTGCGCGGCCGGGCCGGTCGAGAGGAGGCCATGGGCTGTAGCTTCGCGCACGAGGCCCGCGGACGCGGCGCCCCACCTGCCACAGTTGGGCGCGTGGCCGGCGCCGAGGTCCCCGTCTCCGCCCTGCGGCGCGATCCTCTCGGGACCCTGACGCGGCTGGGGGCGGAGGGCGATGCCGTGCCATTCCGGGTGGGTCGCGAGCAGGTCCTGCTCGGCGTGCATCCGGACGTCGTGCGCGAGGTGCTGCTCACCCAGAACAAGCGCTTCGCCAAGGTCAACGTGCTCAACGAGCGCGGTCGCCCGCCGGCCTCTCGCGCGCACCTGGCCGACCCCGACTGGCGCGGGCACGTCATCGGCCGGCGCCTGGTGCAGCCGGCCTTCGGAAACGCGCGGCAGGCCGCGCACGCCGAGGTCGTGCGGGAGGAGGCCGCGGCCGTGGCTGACCGCCTGGCCGCACGCGACGGCGAGGTCGTGGACATCGCCGTGGAGATGACGACGCTGGCCCTGGCCATCGCCAGCCGGGCCCTGTTCGGCGGGGCACCGGCCGACGGCTACGGCGCCGTGACGGGCGACGTGGCCGGCGTCATGGCCCCCTTCGCCCTGGTGGCCGCGCCCGGCCGGGATCGCTTCTCGCCGTCGCGCGTGTCCGCGCTGGCCCGCGCGGGCGAGGCCCGGAAGCGGCTGCTCGAGCGGATGAGCGCGCTGATCGAGGCCCGGCGCCGGGCGCCGGCCGAGGACGTCCCCGGGCTGCTGGCCGCCGACCAGGAGGGCGACCCCCCGGTGGACGCGCTGCTCGTTTTCGTGGCCGGCGCCGACACCACGGCCAGCGCCCTGGCCTGGGCCTGGCACCTGCTGGCCACGGATGCGGCCGCGCGCGAGGGCGTCCAGGACGAGGCGGCCGCGCGTGCGGCCTTCGCCGAGACCCTGCGGTTGTACCCGCCCTCGTGGACCATCGGGCGGCGCGCGCTCGAGGGGGGACCGGTGGCCGGGCACGACGTGGCCGCGGGCCAGGTGGTGCTGCTCAGCCCCTGGGTCACCCACCGCGACCCGCGCTTCTTCTCCGACCCCGGCCGGTTCGACCCCGCGCGGTTCGCCGACGGGGAGCGTCAGCCGGCGTGGTTCCCGTTCGGGGCGGGGCCGCGCCAGTGCCTGGGGGAGCGATTGGCCTGGCTCGAGGGGACGATCGCCGTGTCCGAGATCGCCCGGCGCATCGTCCTCCACGCCGTGAACGGCGCCGTCGAGATCGAGCCGGGTGCCACCCTGCGCCCGCGCGGCGGCCTTCCCATGCGGGTCGAGGTCAGGGGCTGACGCGGAAGACGATGCGGCCGGCCGCCGTGTGCGCCGCTTCGTCGGCGGCCTCGCGCGTGGGTCCCGTGGCCAGCACGAACCCCGCGCGGTCGGCGCCGACCGTCAGCGGGGGCGATGCGGTCGCCCGGGGCGCGGTAGACGAGGGCGTCGAGCACGCCCGGCACCGACAGGGCCTCGTCGAGGCCGTCGACGCCGTCGAGCGTGCCGGGCGGACCGATCAGGAAGCGCACGACGGCCGGCGCGGTCGCGGTCGGCGGGAGCCGGCGCCGCGACGTCCGCCCGAGCGCGGCGCGCACGGCGAGCTCCGCCGAGATCGACGCCGAGGGCCGCCTGGCACAGCTCGGCGTCGTGACCGCCGCCGAGGCGGGCGGCGACCTCCATGACGCGCGGCCCGTCCGGCCCGACGCACCAGCTGCGTGTACGTCGGGGCCGTCCGTGATGCCCGAGCGCCCCGCAGGCGGCCTCGGCCACGGCGGCTGCGACCTCACGGTCCGCCGCCCGAGGGCCAGAGGTGCGCCGTCGCCACGCCGAACGCCGACGCGCGCTCGCGATCGGTCACCGTGAGCGCGTGACGAAGCGGCCGCCGACGGAGAACGCGTTGACGGTCACCTCGGGGCCGGCGCACGAGCTCCTCGACCAGGGCCGTCGCCGTCGCGCGAGGCGGCCTGCGGCCTGCGCGAGCGGCGGCGTCCAGGTCGCCGCTCGGGCTCGACGACCGAGAGCCCGCGCTGCCCCTGCGCCGCCGCCGGCTTGACGACGACGCGGCGACCGGCAGCCAGAGCCGGCGGCTCGAGCCAGGCCGGGCTGGGGAACGCCGGCGCCGGGCGAGCGCGCGGCGCTGCGCGCGCTTGTCGGTGGCCAGCACGGCGGCCTCGGGCGTCGACGCGGGTGCGGCAGCCCGAGCGCGGCGGCGACGCGCGGCCGCGACCCGCACGGGGCCGTCGGTCCCGGGCGCGAGCAGGCCCGCCGGCGCCGTGGCGCGCGGCCACGGCCCTCGACGCCCTCCGCGTCCATCGTCGAGACCTGCTCGACGCGGTCGGCCAGGCCGAGGCGCAGCGCAGAGCGCGTCGGGGTCGACGTCGCAGGCGACGTCGCGACGCCCAGGCGCCGGGCGGCCGCGGTAGGCGCCGAGCTGCGCCGGCGCCGGCGCCGAGCACGACGAGCGGGTCGTTGCTCAGAACGCCGCGTGGTCGCCGGGTCGCGGCGGCGTGCGCCGCCCACCAGGCCGGGTTGTCCGCGTACCAGCGGATCGTCCGCTCGAGGCCCTCGTCGAAGCCGATGCGCGCGCCGCCAGCCGAGCCGAGCCGGCGGCCTTGCTCGGTCGAGCCGATGTGGCGGTCGACCTGGCCCGGGCCGGTCGGGGACGTAGCCGGATCAGCGAGCGCGGCTTGCCGAGGCTGTCGCAGATCCGCTCGGCGATGCTCGAGCACGTCGACGTCGACGCCGGTGGCGACGTTGAGCGCCTCGCCCTGCGACGTCGCTCGAGCGGGGCGCTCGATCGCCCGCCGCGATGGCCTCGCGAGGTGTCCTCGACGTACAGCCAGTCGCGGCTCGCGCGAGCCGTCGCCGTGCACGGTCAGCGGCTCGGTCCTGCAGCGCGGCGGTGATGAAGCGCGGGATGACCTTCTCGGGGTGCTGGTACGGCCCGTAGTTGTTGAACGGGCCGCACGACCACGGCCGGCATGTCGTACGTGCACCAGTAGGCGTACACGAGGCGGTCGCCGCCGGCCTTGGTGGCGGCGTACGGCGAGCGCGGGTTGAGCGGGTGCTCCTCGTCCATGGGAGTCGCGCTCGGCGGTGCCGTAGACCTCGCTCGAGGAGATGAGGACGAAGCGCTCCACCGGGTGGCGGCGCGCGGCGTCGAGCAGCACCTGCGTGCCCTCGACGTTGGTCGTCACGAACTCGCGCGCGCCGTCCACGATCGACTTCTCGACGTGCGACTCGGCGGCGGCGTTGACGATCACGTCGACGCCCGGCGACGACCTCCTCGACGTGCGCGGCGTCGCGGATGTCGCCCTCGACGAAGGGCAGGCGCTCGTGGTCGAGCACGTCGGCGATGTTGGCCATGTTGCCGGCGTACGTGAGCGCGTCCATGATCACGACCTCGTGATCGGTCGCGTGCAGCAGGTGCCGGCAGAGGTTCGAGCTGATGAACCCGGCGCCGCCGGTGACGAGCACGCGCGTCATTCGAGCACCTCGTCGATCACGTAGAGCGGGCGCTGCTCGACGTCGCGCTGGATGCGCATCACGTACTCGCCGAGCAGCGCCAGGATGAAGCCCTGCACCGCCAGCACGCCGAGGATGAGCGCGGCCAGGAAGGTCAGGCCCGGGAAGTTCGACTCAGCGATCCAGAAGATCGACGCCGTACGTCGCGACGGCCGAGCGAGGCGAGCGCCGCACGACCGGCCGAGCACCGCGCCGGCCCACTGGATCGGCTGCGGCCAGAAGCCGAAGAGCACGTGCAGCGCGAGCCGCATGAGCCGCATCGACGAGTAGCGCGAGCGCCTGGCCCTCGCGCGCGTGGTGCTGAGAGTCGACCTCGACCACCGACGCGCCGGTCGAGAGGACGAGCGCCTTCGTGAACTTCTGGCGGCCGACGCGCGTGCAGCACGGGCTCGATGGCGCTGCGCCGGTAGGCGTTGAAGGCGCAGCCGTAGTCGGAGATCTCGACGCTCGTCAGCGCGCCGCAGCATCCCGTTGATCGCGCGCGAGGGGAGCTTGCGGCTCATCAGCGCGTCGGCGCGCGCCTGACGGCGGCCCGAGGCGACCTCGACGCCCTGTCCTCGAGCGCCGCGACGAGCTTGCCGATGTCGGCGGGGTCGTTCTGCGAGGTCGCCGTCCATCGTGACGACGATCGTCGGCGCGCGCGTGCGCGCATGCCCGGCGGCCATCGCCGGGTGCTGGCCGAAGTTGCGCTTGAGCAGGACGACGCGGAAGCGCGGATCGCGCTCGTGCGCGGCGCGCAGCAGCGCGCGCGAGCCGTCGCTGCGAGCCGTCGTCGACGAGCACGACCTCCCACGGCCGCCCGAGCCGTCGAGCGCCGCCCGCAGCCGCGTGGCCAGGGTCGGGATGGCGGCCGCCTCGTTGAAGACCGTCACGACGACGGAGAGGCTCGGCGCGCCGCCGTCGTCGGAGGCGCGAGCAGCCTCGGGCTCGGCGATCGCGATCTCATGCGACATCGGCCCCGCGAGGATACACGGGGGGCGCCGAGCGCCCCCGTGGGCCCCCCTTCTGAATCGTCGGCCGGAAGCGTGTCGGAGCGATGCGCTCCGTGCTTTCAGGGCCCAGGTCGTGGCTTCGACGCGCCGGCAAAGCCGGCACGCCGACGCTTCAGGGCGTGCCCGGCGGCGCTGTCACCGGTGGCGTCGGCGAAACCGGGTCCGTGGGCGGCGGCACGGGCGGCGTGACGGGCGCCGGGTGATGAGTCGTCCAGGCCGAGAACGCCGGCCGCCGGCGCCAGTCGTAGCCCACGAGGCCGCTCTGCCAGTAGCTGAACGGCGCCTGGTCGCGGAGCAGGAACCAGATGAAGGTGTCGACGTACGGGTAGTGGTCGCGCACCAGGGCGATGGACTGCAGGGTGAGCGCGGCCTGCCGCTGCGGGGACACGTAGCCGGTCGGCGTCTGTCCCACGCGCCAGGCGAACTCGGTCAGCCAGACCGGGACCGTGTGGTGGGCCAGCGTCCGCAGGCGCCGCTCCAGCTGGTCGAGGTTGCGCAGCGTGACGATGCCGCCCCGGCGCTCGTTCGGCCGGTAGACCGGCAGCAGCCCGTTGAGGTACGGGTTCAGGGCCACGACGTCGGGCGTCGTCCCCCCGGCGCGCAGGTAGGCCTGGAGGAACGGGATGGGTGCGAGCCCGCCCTGGCCACCGCGGCTGGCCAGCGGGCCGAGCGCGACCTGCGAGCTCGGGTTGACCAGGCCGATCATGGGCGCGCAGGTGCTCATCATCCAGGCCTCGGCACCGGCGGCGGCGAGGCCTCCCTTGCCCTGCGGCTGCAGGTACTGGCCCCGGTTCGGCTCGTTCCAGACCGTGTAGCGGTCCACCTCGGGCAGCGTCTCGCCGGTCTCCGGGTCGACGTAATCGCCCCGGTAGCGCGTGGCCACGGCCCGGCAGAAGCTCGTCAGGGCGTTCATGTTCTGCGGCGCCCAAGCGGGCCCGTGGCCGCCGTTGGCCCAGCGCGGTGCCCCGACGATGGTGAACAGCGGCTCGGCGCCCATGGCCCGCGTCCTTTCGGCCATGAGGTCGGCCTGGGACCAGTTGTAGGCGGGATCGGCCGGGTTGCCGGGGTGCTTGGGCCTGCGCCTGGCGATGTTGTTCCAGGCCACGTTGAAGCGCACGACGCCGACCCCGAGGGTCTTGGCGAGGGGCCACGCAGACGACTCGCCCGACGTCAGCAGGGCGTCGTCCTGCAGGCCGAGCATGAGCGGCAGCCGCGTGGCCTCCGTGGAGGGGGCGGCGGCGAACGCGCACAGCACGAGCCCGAGGAGGGCGGCGAAGGTGAGGCGAAGGCGCGACAACGGGGCTCGTGCGCGTGTTTCGGCAGCCGCGCGGCCTGAGCTTAGCCTTCGCCGCGCAGAAGCGCCGCCACCACCCGGGCCTGGCCCCGGCGGTCCAGCCGGTCGCGCCACGCGGCCGACAGAGGCGGCCGCGCCAGCGTTCCCGCCTCCCACTCGGCCACGACCCGCTCGAGGGCGGCGCGGATCGCCGCCGGGTCGTCCGGGTCGGCCACGATCCCGGCGTTCGTGTCGCGCAGCAGAGCGGCCGCGGCCCCGTCGGGCGGCACCAGCGCGAGGATCGGGCCGGCTCGGCGGCCAGGTACTCGTAGACCTTGCCCGAGAGCACCGAGAGGCCGCGGCCGCCGGCGCGGGGGACGAGCAGCAGCAGGACGTCGGCCCCGGCCATGGCCGCGACGCGTCCGGGCGTGGGGCGGAAGCCCTCGAGCGCAGGGCGTCGCCGAGGCCGAGGTCCGCGGCCCAGTCCCGGTCCGCCGGGCGGAACTCGCCGAGGAAGCGGGCCTCGATGCGCCCGGCCAGCTCCGGGCGGTCGTCGAGGAGCCCGCGCAGCGCCTCGAGGAACGGCCGCGGGCTCCGCTGGCCGAAGAACGAGCCGGCGTGGACGATGCGCAGCCGCTCGACCGCGCGTACGGCAGGCCCTCGAAGTCGTCGAAGTCGCAGCCGTTCGGCACGATCGCCGCCGGCGTCCCGGCCGGGGCGAGCGACGCCGCCTCGGCCCGCGATGGCGTCGGTGACCGCCGTGATGGCGTCGGCGCGCCGCAGGACCGCACGGGCCATGCGGGCCTCGACCGCGCGCTTGGCCCGCACGCTGCGCCGCTCGTAGCGGCGGTGCGGATTGGCGAGCCAGGAGTCGCGGAAGTCGGTCACGAGGCGCGCGCCCGTCCGCCGCGCGATGCGCCGCGCCGACCAGGTGCACGGACGTCGGCGGCGAGGTCGAGAGCACGCCGTCGATGCCGTGCTCGCGGACGACCCGCGTCCCCGTGCGGACCGCGTCGGGCAACCACGCCACCTCGGGGTCGGGCAGCAGCAGCCGCCGCCCGGCCAGGCGCGCGCACGCAGGGCGAGCCGGCGCGCCCCGTCGGCCTCGGCCAGCCGCGCCGCCGGGCGTCTGGCGCTGGGACGGCCCGCGGTAGCGGGCGCGGTGCACCATCGTGGACGGCGGGACCTCGTCGAGCAGCCCCGGGATCGCTGCGCCTCCCACTTCGGATCGTCGGGCGCGAGGACGTGCGACCTCGATGCCGAGCTCGGGGAGGTGGCGGCAGAGCTTGAGCACGCGCTGCACGCCGCCGCCGCCGGCCGGCGGGAAGTAGAAGGAGACGATCAGGACGCGCAGCGCTCGGCCCTCCACCAGTCGCACGAGCGCGGCTGCCGGTGCCGGCCCATGCCGCCGCGCGCGCACGATGCCGTCGAGCAGGTGCTCGTAGACGCCGTCCCAGCCGCGGCCGTAGACGCGGTCGAAGCGGTCGTTGTGCCAGAGCACGCGCGGCGCACCCGCCGACGGCGGCCAGCGCGGTCGAGCACCTGGTCGACCTCCTGGCAGCCCTCCTCCGGCGAGAGCCCGAGGTAGCGCTCCTCGGCGAGCGTCGCGTCCATCAGGACGAGCGGCAGCTCGACGAACCGCGCCGGCTGCTCGCCGGGCCAGATCCCAGGGGAGGAACGGGAACGAGAAGCCGGCGCGCGGCCCCGGCCGCTCGGCGTACCCGAGGGTCGTGTCGTAGGCGAAGCCGAGGCGGTCGAGCGTGCGCACGCACCTCGTGCCAGCGCATGCGCAGGTAGTGGAAGCGGAGGCCGCGCGAGCGGGCGGCCGAGCAGGGCCTCGAGGTCGGCGCGCTCCCCGGCCAGCAGCGGCCGGGTCGTCGCCGGCGCGTGTAGCTGGCGTGCAGCCCGACCTCGTCCCCGAGCTGCTCGAGCTGGAGCCGGACGAGACGCGGGCGGCGCGCGGCGTAGGCCTCGGGCGCGGCGCCGTCGTGCGGGTCGCGATGGGCGGCGAGCACGTAGCGAGCGTCGAGCGTCAGCCGTGGCGCCGCTCGAGCTCGGCGACGCGGGCGAAGCTACCAGTTGGGATCGCTGCCGCGCAGGCGGTGGAGCGGCGCCAGGGCCAGCCCGGCCGCCTCGCGCCGCGCGTCGACGAAGCGGCCCTCGAACACGGCGCGCTTGAGCCGCGCGCCGGCGCCGAGCACGCCGCGGCCGCTCCAGCGCCACGGCGTGTCGATGTCGTGCGTGAGGGCGACGGCGAAGCGCGCGCCGCCCGGGTACGCCGGCGGGGGCTCGACGCCGCTCGCGCGCAACGCCGCTCGCGACGGGCTCGCACGAGGGCGTCGACCGGCGCCTCGCCCGGCGCGAGGCGACGAGGCCGAGGCCGGGAAGCGCCCGTGCTCGTCGGGCTCGGGCGCCCGCCTCCTCCACGCGCGCGAGGTGGGCGAAGGCCCGATCGCAGCCCGCGCGCGACGTCCGAGCGCGAGCTCGAGGACCGGCGCTCCGCGGGCGACGACGCGCGCGCCGGCGGCGGCACGAGCGCGGAGAGCGCCAGCGCTCCGGGCCGCCGAGGCCCGGATCGAGGGTCACGGCGGGGGCCGGCATGCGGCGCGAGGCTATCCCACGGAACGTACCCTCCGGCGCCGATGACGATCGTCGCCGCGCGCAGCTCGGCTTCTACGGGCCGGTGCTCGCCGCAGCGGCCACGAGCCTGGCCCTCCTGCTCCCGTACCTGCGCGACCGCGTCATGCACCGCGACGAGGCGCTCGCCGTGATGGTCGCCCGCCGGCCGCTGGGCGAGCTGCTCGAGACGGTGCAGCTCGTGCGCGGCGGCGCGCCCGCTGCACTTCCTGCTCGCCTCGCTCGTCGCCCACGCCGGGCGGCGGCCTCGTCGGCCACGCGCGCCGCTCTCGGCCCTCGTTCCTGCCGTCGCGGTCGTCGCGATCGGGCTGCTCGGGCGCGCGCTGTTCGGCCCGATCGAGGGCGTCGTCGGCGGCCTGGATCGTCGCCGTCTCGCCCGGTCGCGCTCTTCTACGGCGAGTTCGCGCGCATGTACTGCGCTCTTCCTCGCCTTCAGCGCGCTCGCGCTGTGGTGCCTCGTGCGCGCGCTCGACACCGACGACGGGCGCTGGTGGGCGGCCGCGGCCGTGCTCCTGGTGCTGGACGTCTACGTCGCACCCCTACGGCGTCGTGGTCGGGCCTGATCGCCGGCGGAGCCACCGTGGCGATGCTGCGTCCAGCGGCGGCGCGAGCCGGGGATCCTGGCGCAAGCCGCTGCTCACCGGCGTCGGCGTCGCTCGTCGGCACGGCGCCGCTCGCCGTCGGCTACCTCGTGCTCGCCTCGCGGCTCGGGCAGGTGCACAGACCCCCGGGTCGCGTGCGCATTCCCAAGCCGTCGCTCGGCGACGTCGTCCACCAGGCCTCGGCCGCACTTCCTCGGCGTGCCGCGCAGCGGCGGGCTGGTCGCTGGCCTACCTGCTGGCCGCCGTGGCCCTGGCCGCCGTCGGCCTCGTGTTCGCCTACCGGGCCGACCTGGTGCGCGGCGTCCTGCTGACGCTGTGGCTCGTCTTCCCGGTGCTCGCCCTGGCCGTGGTCCGCATCCCGAACACCGACAACCACGTGCGCTACGTGATCGAGGCGCTGCCGGCCCTCGTCCTGCTGGTCGCCCACGGCGCCGTGGTGCTCGGCCGGCGGGCGGGGACGCGCGGCGCCCTCGCGGCGGGCTGGCCGTCGGCGTGGCGCTGGTCGCGGTCGACCTCGGCCGGGGATCGGCCCTCGCCGACTACCGCTACCGGAACCAGATGACCGCGGCCGACCGCTTCGCCGTCAGCCGGGACACGGCCTACCTGCGCAAGGAGTTCGCGCCGCAAGACCTGTTCTTCGGCTACGACGAGGCCTTCGCCTACGGCGTCCTCGATCCCGGCCCGAACGCCGCCCTCGGCTCGGCGCGCGGGACGGCCCGCTCCGAGGGGCCGCTGATCGTGCGCTCGCTCGAGCGCCTGCACGGGCCGATCGCGCACGGCTGGTACGTCGCCCTGGCGCACAACCCGGGCCGGCTGGCCGGCGTTCGAGCGCGACCTCGGCGCCGGCTTCGACGTCGCGCCGCTCGGCCCCTGGGTGCTCGTGCGCACGACCAGGGGCGGCGCTGAGCAAGGGCGCGTTCGCTCCAGGCCGCGGCGCGGGTGTTCGCGGCGGCCGACACCGAGCTCGGGGATCCCAACGCGCCGACCACCCGGACGGCGGTGGGCGACGCGCTGCCGTCCTTCACGCCCTGACGGGCCGCCGGGAGCCGAGGGCGCGCAGGCGGCGCCGCTCCTCCGGGCGGAAGAAGCCCACCACCACGAGCGCCAGCGGGAACGCCAGGGCCACGAGCGTGCGCGTCACCCAGGCCACGCCGCCGTGCTCGGGGAGCAGCCGGTCGCCGGCCGCGAAGAGCACGCCCGCGACGGCGAGGAGGAGCAGGATCCGCAGCCACTCGTAGCCCACCGGGAAGACCTGCTCGGCCGCGCAGGATCATCAGCACCGCCATAGCCGAGTAGGCGATGGCGATGGCGGCGCGCCGCGCCGGTCGGCGCCGTACGTCGGGGATCAGGACGACGCAGAGCACGACGTTCGACGACCGCGGCGATGCCGGTGACGACCCAGTTGAACTGCGTCCGCTTGACGCGGCCGACGGCGACGCCGACGACGTAGTAGGCGCCGTAGAACGCCGAGCCCGAGCGGCGAGAGGCCATCGGGTTCGGCGGCCGCCGCCCACTCGCGCGCGCGAACAGGGCGAGCGATCGGCTCGCCGCAGGAGCGCGAGCGCCGAGCGACAGCCCACGACGCGCGAGCGACGCAACCAGACCGTGAGCACCGCGCGGTAGACGCGCCGCGCCTCCCCGTCGTCCTTGATGCGCGTAGGCGAAGGGCGGCCAGGCCAGCTGGAACGCCGTCACGAGCAGCGCGACGCGACCTGCGCGATGCGCACGCCGAAGCCGAAGACGCCGGCGGCGGCCACGCGAGGCGAAGATCGCGAGCAGGAACCGGTTGGAGAGGTTGAGCCCCCAGAGCGCCAGCGCGCGACGGCATGAACGGCAGGCCGAAGCGCAGCATCGGCCCGACGAGCTCGACCGGTCGAGCGGGCCGAAGAGCACGTGGCGGCGGTCGACGGCCACCACGACGAGCGCGACCGCGCGTGCCCGTGTACGAGCCCGGCGACGAGGCCGAGCGCGCCGGCGTCGACAGTGACGACCACGACGATCACGCTGACCACGACCGTGACCGCGACGTTGACGACCGTGATCGCCGAGGTAGCGCAGCGGCCGCTGCTCGACGCGGTAGAGGCCCACCGTCGGCTCGTAGAGCGAGCGCGATCCAGCAGCCCGACGCACGAGACCAGCCAGAGCGTCCTCGCTGGCCCGGCCCGAGAGCAGCGGCGCGAGCGCCACGGCGTGGCGAGCGCGGCGATCGCCGCCAGCGACGACGCCGGAGACGGCGCAGAAGCGCGAGCGCCGTGCGGATCACGGCCGCAGCGCGCGTCGCCCTCGCGCTCGAGCGGCGAAGCGGAAGAGCGCGTTGACGAGGCCGAGCTGCGCGATCGTCGCGCCGACCGCGACGAGCGCGGTCAGCGATCTCGACCGCCGCCGTAGTCGGCCTGGCCCAGGTAGTGCGTGTAGACCGGCAGCAGGAGCAGCGACGGCGAAGCGCGAGACCACCGGCCGAGGCCGTACATCGCCGACTGGCCGGCCGAGCGTCCGCAGGCGCCGGGTCCCCGGCCCGGGGAGCGCTGCGGCGTGGCTCACGGCTCGTCGTACTCGACCTGGTCGTAGTAGCGGAGGGCGCGGCGGGTCGGCCGCACCGCGGCGTGACGAGGCGCGGCGAGCTCCTCCTCGCCGAGTCTCGCCGAGGGCGTGGCGGACCGCCGAGGTAGGGCAGGTTGAGGTCCTCCTGGTAGACGATCGTGGAGATGCGCGGGTTGATCTCGAGCAGGTGCGTCGCCGATGAACTGCACGTTGACGAACCAGTCGAGATCGAGCTCGCCGACGAGCCGCGCGCGCGGCCTCGACGAGCTCGGGCCGGTCGACGGTCTCGAAGTACATGGCGAGGCCGGCGCGCATGCGCCTCGCGCGTCTTGGCGTGGCCGAGCACGAGCCGGCCGTCGCGGCAGATGCCGTCGACCGTGTGCTCCGGGCCGGTCGCGAGCTCCATCACGAGCAGCGGCGGGAAGTCCGTCCTCGCCGATCGCCTCGAGCGCCTCGTCCACCGACAGCGGCAGCGGGCCGGGCCGGGCCTCGAGCAGCGCGCCGGCGGCGGTCGACGTTCGCCGAGAGGACGCGGAAGCCGCGCGAGCCCTTGGCCGCGGGCGGCTTCATGCAGACGTCGCGCTCGGGGTAGCCGAGCTCCGCCGGCGGCGGCGCGGAACTCGTCGGGCGCTGCGCACGAGGCGGGTCGCGCGGCGCCTCGCACGCCCGCGCGCTCGGCGCCAGCGTCCATCGTCGCGTACTTGTCGTGGCAGGCGCGCGATCGCCTCGGGCGAGGCGACCAGCAGCGGCATCGGCGAAGAGCTCGCGGCCGGCGGCCAGCGCGCACGCACCTCGGCCGACGACTGCGGGAACACGACGTCGACGCCCTCGCGCTGCGCGCCAGCGTCGGCCACGGCGGGCGCGAACTCGGGTCGTCGCCCGCGCGGCACGACGTGGAACGCGTCGCACAGGAAGCGCCCGCCGCGCGCTCGGCTGCATGTCGGTGCCGATCACCACGAGCTCGCGCTCGCCGTTCTCGCGCAGGGCGCGGATGAGCCGCGGCCGCGCCCGGCGCGCCCGGTCGCCGTGAGCGAGCGACGCCGGCAGCGGGCGCTCAGTCGCGCTCAGCACGACCCAGCGCACGACCTCGAAGCACTCGGCGTAGGGCCGGCCGATCTCGATGCCGTGCGTGCGGGCGAGGTTGCGGATGTACTCCTCGTTCGCGTAGTTGCGGTGCTGCTGCGAGCGGTAGCAGTCGAGCGCCGCGCACCTTCGCCTCCAGGTGGCGCTCCTCGAGCGTCACGTACGCCTGCTTGTGGAAGCGGAACTGGTTCCACGGGATCTCGTAGCCGAGCACCGTCGTGCGCTTGAAGGCGCGCAGGCCCTCGGCGGCGATCGTCGGCGTGGTCCTGGTGGATGTCGCCGACGCGTCGGCAGCAGCACCACCTCGGGCTCGAACGTCGCGGGCGACGTCGATCAGGAGCTCGAGGATCTCCTGGCGCGCCTCGGGGAACGTGCGCACCTCGAAGTCGTGCACGGTGAGCGCGTCCTCGGGCGAGGCCGAGCGCGCTCGACGCGGCGCCGCACTCGTGCGCGAGCGTGTCGGGCGCGAAGCCCGTCGGGCAGCGAGCGCGAGGCGGTCGAGAAGGCGATCTGGCGCACGTCGACGCCGCGCTCGCGAGCCGGGCCATCGTGCCGCCGCAGCCGAACTCGCCGTCGTCGGTGTGCGGGCGCGAGCACGAGAACGCGTGCGTGACGGCCTCGATCATGGCGCCTCGCATCATGCCGGGCGCTCGACGCCGCGACGAGCAGGGCCGCCAGGCCCCAGGTCAGCGGATCCTCGAAGAAGGCGGCGTAGAACAGCGAGTGCACGAGGATGGTCAGGAGCGCCACCCCGGCCACCAGCCCCAGGGTGCGCTCGCGCGCCCGCAGGGCCAGGCGCGTCAGGGCCACCAGCACCCACCCCAGCAAGGCCAGTCCGGGCAGCCCCAGCTCGGCCCCCACGGTCAGGGGCATGATGTGCGACGCCCCCCGGGCGCCCTTGGCGTTGGCGTTCTTCTTCGGGTTGGCGGCCTGGACGAAGCCGCCCAGGCCGACGCCGCGCAGGGGATGGTCGCGCAGCAGCCGCACCCCGGTGCCGGCCAGGTGGGAGCGGTCCGAGGTGACGCGGGTCAGGTTGTGGTTGCGACACCGCATGGCGGAAGGCGTGGAGCTGCGGCAGCGCCAGCCCGATCACGCAGCACCGCCAGGATCGCCCCGCCCAGGGCCAGCGACGGCGCGGAGGCGCCAGGCGGCCACGCCGCAGGCGAACACCCCCGCGGCCAGGGCCACGTAGGACGACTGCGAGTAGGAGAGGAACAGGCCCAGCCAGAGCACGGCCACGAAGGCCACGATCACGAGCGGCCGGCGCACCCGCACCAGGAACAGCAGCGCCACCACCATGACGATGGTCACGGCCAGGAAGCGGCCGTACACCGACGGGTCGTAGAAGATCGAGTTCACCCGGAAGAACGGGGCGAAGGTGTTCGACACCTTGACCTTGTCGTTCCACCAGATGCGGCCGGTGGCGAACTGGAAGAACCCCACCAGGGCGAAGAGCAGGGCGAGGCCGGACGTGGTCCACACCAGCACCCGCAGCGGCCCCGGCTCGGGGCGCAGCCGGGCCAGGGCCACGAGCAGGAACGCGAACGGCAGCAGGAAGAACAGCATCGTCACCTCGCCCTGGTGCGTGTCGGCGCTCCACGAGAGGGAGAGGGCGGCGAAGCCGAGGTAGAGGGAGAGCGGCACGCCCAGCGTCCGCCCCACCACCGGCTGCGCCACGCCCTTCCAGAGCTCGATGGCGAGGGTCAGGTACGCGCAGGCCACCACGCCGTAGAGCGGCAGGAGCAGCGCGGCGTCCTGCCCGCCCAGGTGCACGGGGACGCGGATGGGCGCCGCGAGCAGGGTGGCGAAGGCCAGGAGCCACGGCCCGCGGAGGAAGAGGTAGGTCCCGGCGGCCAGGCCGCCCAGGACCAGGATGAGCCCCACCCCCGCCAGCAGCGGGCGGTGGGTGACCTGGTGGACGATCCGGTGCACGTGGACGAGGTCGACGGCCAGGCCCACGGCGGACACCCCGACGAGCCCCAGTCCGACGAGCCGGGGCCGGCGCTCCTCGACCAGCATCAGGATGGCCAGGCCGCCGACGCCGACGAGGGCCAGGAGGGCGGCGATCACGGGCCGCGGACCCGGACGACGGCGGAGGCGGCGTGGCGGCTCGGCGTGGCGACGGTCACGCGGTAGCGCCCTGCGGCGAGGGGCGCCGAGACGACGATGGCGGTCGACCGGCTCACCGGGAGCCGACCGGCGGCCACCACGGCCGGGGCGGCGCCGAGCCGCTGGAGCCGGAAGCGCACCCGGCGGCTGTCGGTGCTCAGGTGCAGGACGATGCGGTGCCGCCCCACCGCCACCGGCGCGAGGTCGACGAAGCGCAGGCGAGCGGTCCCGAGGTCGACGCGAGTGACGTTGCCCGCACGGTCGCGCACGCGCACGGAGATCGCGTAGTCGCCCACCGGCGCGAGCCGGCCGTTGATCCTCCCGTTCCAGCTCAGCACGAAGCTCTTGCGGGTCTGGAAGGGCACGACCGTGCGCACCAGCGCGCCGGCCCTGCCGCACCTCGAGGGCCATGCCCCCGCCCTGTGGGCCGGTCTCGCAGGCCGCCACCTGCGCGGCGGCGCAGGACGCGGCACGGGTCGAAGGGCTGCTCGTTCGACCGGACCGCGACCTCGAGCCGGTCGGCCCGGCCGTCGCCGTCGGGCGAGAAGCTTCGGTTCTGAACGCTCGTCCTGACCCGGGGCGGCGTCGTGTCGAGCACCATCGGGTCGGGCAGGACGATGGTCCGACCGGTGGGGCTGAGGAACACCGAGCGGTTCAGGCTGAGCCGGAGCCGGTAGCTCCCCTGCGGAGCCAGCGCGCCGTTGTCGATCCGCCCGTTCCACACCACGTGCTGCAGCCCCGAGGCGTTGTGGGCGGGCTCGAGGTGCCGGACGACGGTCCCGCCCGCGTTCTCGACCTCGATCGAGAGCCGGTGCCGCGAGCGCAGCCGGAAGAGGACGCGGGCGCGGTCGGTCGGGCAGTGGCAGACCGGCGAGAACGTCGCCCCCTGGAAGCCCTTGGTGGCGATCTTGACGGGCGAGCGGTCGAGCTTGAGCGCCTCGGTGAGGATGAACGCGGCCGCCGTCGCCACGAGCAGCGCCGGGACGAGGACGAGGGTCACGGCGCGTTGCACGAGCGGGCGATTCTATGCGCGGCCCGCTGCGCCAGCGTCGTCAGGCGGCCGGGATGCTGCCACCGGGTGAGGCGTGGATGGATGGCGAGCGTCGCGCCAGTCGGGGCGTGCTCGGTGGTGAAGCTCGTATGCGGTGCAATACGGGCAAGCCACTGGGTGCGGCCCGGCGCCAGCGCGGCGCCGCCAGGCGCCGCGCGTCACCCGGTGGGAGCATCCAGATGGCCGGGGCGGATCCGGTCCAGGTAGCGGCGCGTGAAGGCGGCGCCGACGCCGGTCCGCTCGAACCCTCTGGTCACGGCCGCGAGCAGGCGGGGCGGCAGCGCCGGGAGCAGCCGCTGGTAGCGCAGGAGGGCGCGATAGTGCGAGGCGTGGCGCGCCACGGCGGCGGCGTAGCGAGCGCGGGCCTCGTCGTCGCGGAGCCGGCCCGCGAGGGCGGCATCGATGAGCTCGCCCGCCGCCGCTCCGAAGGCCACGGCGGTGCGGATGCCCTCCGCCGTCAGCGGCAGGCACTGCCCGGCGGCGTCGCCGACGAACAGGACGCCGTCCTCGACCGGCTCGCGCAGGAGGTGCGGGATCACCCCGCCCTGCCTGGCCCTTGCCTGCGCCATGGAGTCGCGCCCCCGCAGGACCTGCATGCCCGGGGCGAGCGGCGTGCGGGCCCGGTAGGAGCCGATCCCGGCCCGGGCGTGGTCGCCGGAGGGGAAGTTCCAGCCGTAGCCGCGCTCGACCATGTCGCGCCTGACGTAGATGTGCAGACCGCCGACGTGCCGGGGACCGGGATAGGCAACGTGCTCCTCGGCTCCGATGGAGAAGCCGGGCGCGTCGGTGTCCAGCGGGCCGCCGGCGCCGAGCAGGCGCCGCCAGCCGGCGGCGTCGACCAGGAAGCGGCCCGTGACCTCTGCCCCGCTACCCAGGGTGAGGACCTCGCCGGACCGTCCCTTCACGGGATCGACGCGCACCTCGTGGCCCGCGCGCTCGGCGAGCGTGGTGCAGAAGTCCCGGTACGTGATGGTGCAGAACGGCTCCGGCAGCCGGAAGCGGTGGGCCCGCTCGCGGACCCACACCCAGGCGTCGTCGTGCTGCTCCTCGATGGTGTCCTCGAGCCCGAGGTAGCGCACCACCGAGACCGGGAGCGCGCAGGCCGACGTCTCACCCTCCCCCACCGGCCGGCGGTCGAGCACCAGCACGTCGCGCTCGGGCCCGAGGGCCGCGGCGCAGGCGAGGCCCGCGAACGAGGCCCCGGCGATCACGACCTCGCGGCGCTCCACGTCGAGAGAGTACCCACTTGGGGGAGCACGACTGGGTCCGCCGCATCCGATATCTGGGCTGGAGAGCCGTATCCAGCGATTTCTGGGGTGACGTACGCGATGAAGCGCCGATTTGACTCGGTACTGCTGGGCGGGGCGATGATCCTGTCGGGCCTCGCGCAGCACCGGAAGAACGACGAGATCGACCGCAAGGTCGATGAGATCGCCGAGGACGTCGAGGCGATCGCCTCGCAGCCCGTGCCGCAGGCGCCGCCCGTCCCGGGCATGCCCCTGCCGACCGGCTACGGCCTCCAGGTCCTCGGCCCGGCGGGCGAGTCCATCCTCGTCCCCGTGTGCCTGCCGCCCGGCTTCGAGCTCGACTCGATGATGCTCTGCCCCGAGTTCCTGCCGGCCGAGGCCCGTCCCAAGGCGACCGCCGCCCCGGGGCCTGCCCTGGAGTCGACCTCGCCCGCGGACGCCCCGGCGGAGCCCGCCGAGCGACGCGAGACGGCCGACGCCGCTGTCGAGCGCATCGCCGGGACCCTGCAGTACGTCTTCGGCGGCGACACCGAGTACCACACGCGCCTCGAGCACGCCGACGACGTGGCGGCCGGCGAGCGGCCCGCGGTGGCCGAGCTCGTGGCCGTCCCGCGCCGGCGCGCGGTCGAGACCCACCGCCTTTAAACGGGGGGAACCATGTTCCCCCCGTTGGCCCCCCTCTTCGGCGGGGCCGCAGTTCGGTGGAGCGACGCCGGCCGACTGACGGGCATGACTGGTGGCTTCGGCGCGCCGGCAAAGCCGGCACCCCGACGCTCGCATGCAGGGCCGGTGAGCTTACCTGGCACTCCTCAGGCAGCGGCCTTTCCGGCCTCGGTCGCCGCGGGCACCTCGATGAGCCTGCCGGTCGAGACGTCGTAGAGGTAGCCGTAGATCGCGATGCGATCCGGGACCAGCGGGTGGTTGCGGATCGCCTTGACGTCGTCCACCACGGCCTGCTCGCTGTCCGAGATCGTCAGCCAGTCAACCTCGCGCCCGGCCGGCGAGCCCGGCCCCTCACCGACGTCGCGGAAGCCGTCGGGGCCGAGCTCCGCGGTCTCGAGGCTGCTCTCGAGCAGGTCGCCCATCACCTCGTTGGTGAAGAACTCCATGCCGCAATTGGTGTGGTGGATGACGAACCACTCGCTGCGTTCCGAGCAGCTTGTAGGAGATGACCAGCGACCGGATGGCGTCGTCGCTGGCGCGGCCGCCGGCGTTGCGGATCACGTGCGCGTCGCCCTCGCTCAGGCCCGGCGTACTTCGCCGGGTCGAGCCGCGCGTCCATGCAGGTCAGGATCGCGAACCGCCTGGCCGGCGGCAGCGGCAGGGAGCCGCGCTCGCCGAAGCCGGCGGCGTACTCCTCGTTGGCGCGACGGACCTCTTCGTGGACGGGCATGGCAATCTCCTCCGTCGGCGGTTTCCCTTATCCGACGCATAAGTCTGCCAGAGGTCGGAGGCGACTCAGGCAGTGGGCGGCAGGTATGGGACCTGATGCTTCCACGCCACCTCGGCCACCCGCGCCGCCACGCGGTCGACCACCTCGCGGGGCACGCCGGTCAGCTCGGCGGCCGCCGCGGGGTCGAGCCCGCCGTCGTGCAGGGCCGACAGGGCCAGGTCGGCCTCGCGGTACGTGAACCCGAGCTCGCCCTCGTCCGTCTGCCCCGCCCACAGACCCGCGGTCGGGTCCTTGGCGATGATCGACTCGGGCACGCCGAGGAGGTCCGCGGCCGTGCGGACCTCCGTCTTGTACAGGTCGCTGAGAGGCTCGAGGTCGGAGGCGGCGTCGCCGAAGCGGGTGAAGTAGCCGAGCAGGTTCTCGGTGCGGTTCTCCGTCCCCAGGACGAGCGCCCCGTGCTCGGCCGCCAGGTCGAAGACCACGATCATGCGGCAGCGGGCGCTGGCGTTGCCCAGGCGCAGGTCGGTGTCGCCGGCCTGCACCCGCGTCGCCACCACCGCTTCGACCAGCGGCTCGATGGAGACGACCTGCAGGCGCTCGTCGGGCAGCCCGGCGGCGCGCGCGGCGGCGCGCGCGTCCCGCAGGTGCACCGGATCGGTATGGCGGGAGGGCAGGTGCACCGCCGTCACCCGCTCCGGCCCCAGCCCGCGGGCCGCGAGCATCAGGGAGAGGGCGGAGTCGATCCCGCCCGACAGGGCCAGGACGACGCCGCTGCGTCCAGTGGCCTCGACTCGCGCGGCGATCCAGGACGCGCGGGCCTCGAGCACCGGCCGGAGCGCGCCCACGTCGCGCAGCCAGCCGCCCGTCATCGGGTCAGTGGAGCCCGCATTCGGTCTTGCCCGTGCCGGCCCAGCGTCCGGCGCGTTCGTCCTCGCCGGCGGTCACCGCGCGTGTGCACGGGACGCAGCCGACGGAGGGGTAGCCCTGGTCGTGGAGCGGGTTGTAGGGGATGCGGTGGCGCATGATGAAGCGCCAGCAGTCCTCGTCGGACCAGTCCACCAGGGGCTGGACCTTGACCACGCCGCGGCGCACGTCGAGCTGCAGCTTGCGGGCGCCCGCCCGCGTCGCGGACTGGCTCCGGCGGATGCCGGTGATCCAGGCGTCCATGCCGACGAGGGCGCGCTCGAGCGGGGCCACCTTGCGCAGGCCGCAGCAGCGGTCGGGCTCGCGCTCCCACAGCCGGGGGCCGTGGGCGGCGGCCTGCTCGGCCACGGTCTGCTCCGGAAGGACCCGTTCGACCGTCAGCCCGTAGCGCTCGATCAGGCGGGCGCGCGTGTCGTACGTCTCGGGGAAGAGGAGGCCGGTGTCGAGCTCGACGATGCGCGTCTCCGGCGCGACCTCCGAGAGCATGTGGACGAGGATCGAGCTCTGCTTCTGCCAGCTGCAGGTGAGCACGATGCGGGGCGCGTAGCGGTCAACGGCCAGCCGCAGCACGTCCTCCGCGGCCATCGGCTCGAGCCGGTCGGCGAGGTCGTCGATGTCGGCGAGCGCGGCGTCGGTCGTCGCCATGCTCAGACCGTAGCATGAGCATCGCTGATGCCCGGTATCAGCGCAGGCGCGCGGCGAGGTCGCGGCCGATGATCTCCACGGTGTCCGTGTCCTCGGTGATCTGGTGCTGGAACATGACGCGGCCGATGCCCGCTGCGCGGTACTCCTCGAGCCGCGCCGCGACCTCGTCCACCGTGCCGACCAGAGAGCCCTCGCCCATGTCCTCGCGCAGGGCCTCGACCGTGGGCGAGATCCCCGCCTGCGCGGCCAGGCGCTCGACCCGCCACTGCAGGTCGGCCGAGTCGCGGCCGATCACGGTGCCGGTCATGAGCGAGTAGCCGAGCGTGGCCGGATCACGGCCCACGCGGCGGCAGGCCTCGTCCAGCCGCGGGCGCGCCTCGCGGCACTCCTCCGGCGTGGCGAAGACCAGGTTGTACTCGTCGGCGTAGCGGGCGGCCAGCTCGGCGCTCCGCCGCCGCGCCGCCCCGCCCATGACCAGCGGCGGCCTGGGCCGCTGCACGGGCTTCGGCTGGGCGTCGAGGTCCTCGATCCGGTAGTGCTCGCCGTCGAACGAGAACGGCCCGTCCGCCCAGTGGCCCGCGACCACCGCGAGCTGCTCCGCCAGCACGTCCATGCGCTCGCCGATGGGCGGGAAGGGGAACCCGTAGCGCCGGTGCTCGAGCTCCCACCAGCCGGTCCCGATGCCCAGCTCGACGCGGCCGCCGGAGAGATGGTCGACGGTCACGGCGTTCCGGGCGAGCACCGACGGATGGCGGAACGTCGCCGGCGAGACCAGCGTCCCCAGGCGCAGGCGCGAGGTGATGGTGGCGAGGCCGGCCAGGGTGGCCCACGCGTCCAGCGAGCCCTTCTCGGCGCGGTCGTCGCCGGACTCGTAGTGGTCGGAGCGGAAGAGGGCCTCCAGGCCGTGGTCCTCCGCCGCCCGCGCGAGCGCCTGCCACTGCGGCCAGGTGACGCCGAACTGCCCCTCGATCATGAGGCAGAGGCGCATCAGCGGCCGGCGTCCCAGCGCACCTGCTCCTCGAGGGTCCGCTCGGCGGTGGGGAAGGCCTCGAGGCGCTCGTCGGGAATGGGCTCGCCGCTCTCGATGGACAGGCCGTAGGTGCCGCTCGCCAGGCGCGCCTCGGCGCGCTCCACCGCCGCGAGCTCCTCGCGCAGGTCGTCGGCGCGGCCCTCGTCGAACTCGTTGTCATACAGGTCGCTGGCGCGGCCGGCGACCTCGGTGTCGCTGGGCTCGTCGTAGGGCTCCGCCGGTGTGGCGTCGGCCAGCCCGCGCTCGATCCGGCGCCGCTCGGCAGCGAGCAGCTGGCGGGCGCGATCGGGATCCATGGCGCTCCTTTCGATCCTGGGGTCAGGCGGAGGATGGCCCAAACAGCCGGTCCACCGTGTCAGGCGGGAGCGGTGGCCCGCCACCCAGGTCGGGGGCGAGCGGGTCCACGCGGTGGAAGTCGGAGCCGCCGCGTCGGCACGAGGCCGTGCCGCCGGCACAGCCCGAGCAGGTGGTTCTGCTCGATGGGATCCTGGTCGGGGCGGTAGACCTCGAGCCCGCGCAGGCCGGCCGGGACGAGCCCGGCGACGAACGCGGCCAGCTCGGGCGGCTCGAGCCGCAGCGAGTCCGGGATGGGCGAGCACCGGCGCGCCGCCGCTCGCGGCGACCAGCGCGACGGCCTCCTCCGGGCCGAGCGAGCCCGCGTCGACGTAGGCCGGGCTGCCCGTCAGCGAGCAGGCGGTCGAAGGCCTCCTGCGCGTCGCGACGTGCCCGGCGTCGACGAGCGCCGTCGGCGATGTGCGGCCGGCCGACGCGGCCCTTGCGCGCGCCGCGCGACGTCCTCCCACGCGACGGGCGTAGCCGAGCTCGTTGAGGCGCTCGACGATGCGCTGGTTGCGGCGTGTCGCGGTACGTCGGCGATCGCGCGCGATGCGCGTCGCGAGCGGCTCGGCGGCTGGCCGCCGGCAGGTACGCCGAGCAGGTGCATCGAGCCCGACGGCGGGCGCACGGAGAGCTCGGTGCCGGGCACGAAGCGCACGCCGAGCCGGTCGGCGGCCGCCAGCGGCCTCGGCGCAGCCCGTCGAGCGTGTCGTGGTCGGTCAGCGCGAGCGCGCCGACGCCGAGCGCGTGCGCGTGCTCGACGAGCGCGGCGGGCGACAGCGCCCCGTCGGAGGCCGTCGAGTGGCAGTGGAGGTCGATCAGGCGGGCTCGACGGCGGCTCGCGCGTGAGCAGCAATGCGCTCATCGTGTCGGACCGCAGCCCGAGGCGCAGCGTCTCGAGCGGGATGACCTCGTCCGGCGGGATGTTGCCGAGGTTGACGTCGGGCGCCGAACTGGCGGATGAACCAGGCCTGCTGCGACTTCTGCGGCGCCTCGAAGAGCAGGTCGCTCGACCGGCGATCTCGTGGACGATCTCGTCGATCAGGCCGCTGCGCACCTCGCCGGTGCCGCGGAAGATGCCCGCGGTGCCCGACTCGCGCGCCTCGGTGATGACCTTCCAGGCGCCGGCGGCGAGCTCCTCGCGGATCCACTCGACCCACTGGTAGGGCGCGAAGATCGCCTCGGCGTCCTTCGAGCCGACCTCGGAGAGCACGCGGAAGTCGCGCGCCAGCAGTCTCGATGATCTCGAGCTTGCGCTCGCGCGGCATGTCGATCGTGCCGTCCGAGACCTCGACGCTCTCGAAGCCGTTCTCGCTCAGCCAGCGTGCGGTAGCCGTCGAGCTTGCCGCGCACCTCGGCGATCTCGAGCAGCGTGCCGCCGCAGACCACGGGCGACGCCGAGCGAGCGGTAGAGCGCGAGCTTCTCGCGCAGGTTCTGCGTCACGTACGACGTGCCCCAGCCGAGCTTGACGATGTCGACGTAGTCGCCGGCCGTCGCGAACAGGCCCTCGATCTGCGGCAGGGTCATGCCCTTGTCCATGACGTGCGTGATGCCGCCGCTGGCGCGGCTTGGCCGGCGCGCTCGGGAAGACCGAGGAAGCCGTTGGCGCGTGCTGCGATGCTCATCGCAGCGAGGTTATGCGCGCCATAAGCTGATAGCGCGGAGTAGAGGCTTCTAGGCCGAGTCAGCCGGCGGCCGCGGCGCGTGGCCCGCGCGCCAGCCGAAGACCGAGCAGTCGAGCAGCGAGTTGCCCATCATGCGGTTGCGGCCGTGCACGCCGCCCGTGATCTCGCCGGCGGCGTAGAGGCCCGTCGACGGTCGTCGCGCCGTGCTCGTCGATCACGAGGCCGCCGTTCTGGTAGTGCAGCACCGGGTAGGTGTGGATCGGCTCCGCGAGCGGGTCGATGCCCGCGGCGCGGTAGCGGCGTGAGCATGAACGGCAGCGAGATCTCGGCGTCGGCGATCGGCGATCGGGCGGCAGTCGAGCAGCACCGACGGGCGGCCCTCGGGCGTCGTGCAGCCCGCGCCCCTCCTCGCACTCGCGCACGATCGCCGCGGCAACGACGTCGCGGCCGCGCGAGCTCGTCGACGAAGCGCTCGCCGTTCGGCGTTGAGCAGCACGCGCGCCGTAGGCGCGCGTCGTCTCGGGGATCGAGTAGCCCTGCATCGCCGACGGCCAGAGGCCGCCGTTCGGGTGGTACTGCAGCGCGTCGAGGTCGCGCGCCTCGCAGCCGGCCGCGAGCGCGATCTCCGTCACCTCGCCGGTGGCGCCGGCGGCGTTGGTCGAGAACGTGCCGAGCCGCTTGGCCTCGGCGTAGCAGCGGCCGCCGGCCGCGAGCACGACCGCGCCGGCAGCCACCGCCAGCGGCTCGCCGCTCGCGCTGCCCGAGCGTCGCGCGCCAGCCCGCCGGGCGTCGGCTCGAGCGCCTGCAGCGGCGCGTGGTCGAGCGTCTCGATGCGCCCGTCGGCGCCGACCGCGGCGCGCAGGGCCGTCGCGATGGCGTGCCCGGTGCGGTCGCCGACCTGCAGCAGCCGCTTGCGCGTCGCGCCGCCGCAGCGCGCGAGCCGGTAGCGGCCGTCGCCGTCGTGCGTGAACGCGACGCCGAAGCGCTCGAGCCGGGCGATCGCGTCCGGCGCCTCGGCGGTCAGCGCTCGACGAGCGCGCGGATCGGCCGTCTCGTGCGAGCTGCGCATGACGTCCTCGGCGTGCACGGCCGGCGTCGTCGTCGTCGCCGAGCGCGGCCTGGATGCCGCCCTGGGCCTTGGCCGTGTTCGACGACGCGAGCCCGAGCTTGGTGGCCAGCAGCACGCGCGCGCCCGGCGTCGGCGGCGCGCGAGCGCGGCCTGCAGCCCCGCTCCGCCCGAGCCGATGACGACGACGTCCACTGGCACGAGCGGCAGGCTACGCGGGCCGCTCCGCTAGGGCGGGAGCTTCGCGCTCTCCCAGTAGCTTCCCCACAGGCAGGCCACGAGGCCGGCCGCGGAGAGCACGAGGAGGGCGACCGCCCACCGGCGGGGCAGCCTGTCCAGCCCCAGGCCGGCGGCCCAGGCGTAGGGGAACGTGGCCATGAGGAAGCGCGGAAGGGACATGGCCGAGCCCGGTGCCCAGCGGGGCGAGCAGGCCGATGAGGGCGTAGACGAAGGCGCCGTCGCGGATGCCCCGCCGCCACAGGACGACCAGCCCGGCGATGGCCAGCGGCACGCCGGTGAGGTAGGCGAGATAGGTCAGCCGCGGCCACGTGACCGCCTGGTCGACGTACTTCCACAGCTCCCCGGGCACGTTCTGCGGGCTCACGCTCCGGCCCCAGCCCACCTGCTGGGCGTGCACCGCGGCCAGCGCGTCGCCGCGCACGTGGCGCAGGTACAGGGCGTAGGCGGCCACGGCCGCCGCCACGCCCGCCACCGCGGCCAGGGCCGCCGTCCGGCGGCGCCGGTCGCGCCAGGCATCCCACGCGAGGCCGGCGGCCAGGAACACGGCCGTGGGCCGCGAGAGCCCGGCCAGGAACGCGGTGAGACCCGCGGCCGGCCCGCGGCGGTCCTGCACGAGCCAGTAGGCGCCGATGCTGAGCAGGAGGTACGGGCCCTCGGTGTAGCCGGTGGAGAGGACGAAGGAGAAGGGAAAGAACGCGACCGCCGCCACAGCCAGCCGCGCCGGCCGCTCGCCGAAGCGCCCGGACATCTGGCGGTGGAGCAGGATCAGGGCGGCGGCGGAGCACACCGTGCCGATGACCGCGCCCCACGCCGGCACGCTTCCACCGAGCCGGGACCCGAGCCACTCGAGCATCGGCAGCAGGGGGAAGAACGCGGGCGTGCGATGGTCGATGGCCGGCACGCCGATGGCGTGGTACCCGTTCTCGGCGACCGTGCGGTAGAAGCCGGTGTCCCAGTCCCACAGGTAGGAGTGCGGGGCGCGGTCGCTCGGGAGCAGGACGAGGAGGACGAGCAGGCGCGAGGCCCCGAAGAGCACGAGCGCCTCCACCACCGACGTCCGCCAGGGCCGCGCGCGCGTTTCGACGGCGCGGGATGCGGGGGCGGCGATCATCGGCGGGCGAGACGGTAGACGGCCACCCCACCGGTGCGCACGGGCGTGACGCCCAGCGTGGCCAGCGTCGGGCCCCACGGCTCGCCCGCGGACTCGTCCACGACGATGGCCTCGACGCCGCGGTCGCGCGCGAATCGCCGCAGGTCGGCCGGGCGCAGTGGGCCCGGGCGCCCCGGCCAGGAGGTCCTGGACGAACGGGTCGTGGGCGACGGCGGCCGGCGGCGCGACGCGGACGTACCCGCCCGACTGGTCGAAGCCGTAGCCGGCGTCGGCCTGCCAGAGCATCGAGTGTCCGCGGGCAGCGAACGGGATGACCAGGATCCGGGCGTGTTTTCCGAGCGTGGCCTCGCCAGGCGTCGTGCTGGAAGAAGGCGGGCCGCGGCGGCGAGGCGTGCCAGATCGAGCTCCCCACGCTCGGCACCAGGCAGAGGAGACGCAGCCCCGACGAGGAGCCAGCGGCCGGCCCCGGCGCGGCGATCGGCCAGCCACAGGGCGACGATGACCGCCAGGACGAGGGCCGTGAAGAGGGCGAAGCGGACCGGAAGCAGGTTGTCGAAGACCGGTAGCCAGACCACGAGCAGCCACGGCAGCGGCGCCACGGCGTGCCCGGCCACCCGCAGAACCGGCCCCAGCGAGGCGACGATCGTGGCCACCAGCATGAGCGTGAGCACCCGGCCGCCCGCGGTCGCCCACGCCCGCCGGGCCCACAGCGCGACGACGACGAACAGGATGGGCCCGAGGAAGGCCCCGTTCTCGGCCAGGTCCCCGCGGATGTCCCCGATGAGCGGCCAGGACACGGCCGCGCCGAGGGCCGTGATCCGCGTGGGGACGAGAAGGTTCACGGCGTCGGCCGAGAAGACCGAGGGCGAGTTGACGGAGCCCGATTCGAACCCCGTCAGCAGATACCAGGTGAGCGGGGCGGCGAGCACGGCCGCCGCCACGTAAGCCGCCAGCAGCGGCCGCCACAGCGCCCGGATGGCGGCGCGGCGGGACGGCATCTGCCACCAGGCGAGGGCCAGGCCGCCGGCCAGGGCCAGCGTCAGCGAGGACGCGAGCTCGGTCGAGAAGCCGAGCTGGAGGGCCAGGAGCGGAGCCAGCCAGAGGACGAGACGGCGCGGCGTGAGCTCGCCCTCCACGGCCCGCACCACGACCAGCGCCACCACCGGCACCAGGAAGACGAGGGTCATGTGCAGGTGGCCGAGCGACTGGCCGAGCTCGTAGCTCGAGAAGCCGAACAGGTACCCGCCGGCCACCGCGGGCCACAGGCGGCCGCCGGCCAGGCGCCGGCAGAGCAGGTAGGCGGTGAAGGCGGCCAGCGCCGGGGCGGCGATGCCGACGGCGTTGTAGGCCACGACCGGGCCGGCGGCGAGGGTGAGCGGGGCCAGGGCCAGCGCGGCGGCCGGCACGGACGTGGCCCAGGCCAGGTTCACCCCCGTGGGCGCCCAGATGGCATGCGTGATCACCGGGTTGATCCCCGCGCCGAGGGCGTGCGGCCACCAGCCGAGCGCCCAGACGAAGATCTCCTGGTCGCCGCCGATGCCCAGGATGTCGGTGCCGGGGTGCCGCAGCACCGCCACGCCCAGGTAGAGGATTGCCACAGCGGCGAAGGCGCCGAGCGCGAGGCCGTGCTCGGCGATGATTCTGCGCCTCACGGCCGGTCTCACCGGATATCGACTGCCGACGAAAGGAGCTGCGGATGCTCACCGACAGCAAGGCCTTCAGCGGGTTCGCGGTGCCCGACATCGCCGCCGCGCGAGCCTTCTACGGCGACACCCTCGGGCTGCGCACCGCAGAGCAGAACGGCCTTCTCCTCCTCACCCTGGGCGGCGGCGAGACCGTGCTGGTCTACCCGAAGCCCGACCACCAGCCGGCGGTGTTCACGATCCTCAACTTCCCCGTGGACGACCTCGAGGGAGCAGTGGACGAGCTGGCTGGGCGCGGGGTGCGCTTCGAGCGCTACGAGGGGTTCAACCAGGACGAGCGCGGCATCTCCCGGGATCCGGGCGGACCGCCGATCGCCTGGTTCCGCGACCCGGCGGGGAACATCCTCTCCGTGCTGCAGGATGGCACAGTGGGCTCCTAGAACCGGTTTCAGCGGTTCCTAGGGCGTCCGCCGGCGAAGCGTCGCCGCGCCTCCCACGAGGCACGCCACGGCCGAGCCGAGAACGACCACCACGTCGAGGATGAGGCGGCTGCCGGGGCTCGTGCTCGCGGCCACCCGGGCGAGGCCGTCGTAGGCGTAGGTCATGGGCAGCACGTCGGACAGGAGCTCCAGCGGGCGCCACATGCTCGACCGCGCCACGAACAGCCCGCACAGGAGGATCTGGGGGAGCAGAAACGCGGGCAGGAACTGGACGGCCTGGAACTCGGTGGCGGCGAAGGCGCTCACGAACAGGCCGAACGCCATGCCCAGGAGCGCGTTGATCACCGCGAGGACGATGATGAGGGCCGTCGACCCCGCCGCGTTCAGGCCGAGCAGGCCGAAGGCCACGGCCGAGGTCAGGGCACCCTGGGCCACCGCGCAGAGCCCGAAGGCCAGTGCGTATCCGGTCAGGAGGTCGATGCGGGCCAGCGGCATCGACATCAGGCGCTCGAGCGTCCCCGTCGTCCGCTCGCGGAGCATGGTGATCGAGGTGACGAGGAACATCGACAGCAGCGGGAACAGCCCGACGAGGGGCACGCCGATGCGCTGGAAGGTCTCCTCCTGGCCGTAGAAGACGCCCTTCATGAGGGCCACCAGCACGCAGGGCACGACCAGGAGGAGGGCGACGGTGCGGGGATCGGCCCGGAGCTGCCGCAGGATCCGCGCCCCGGTGGCCCCGGCGATCCGAGGGCTCACGCGGCGATCAGGCGCAGGAAGGCCTTCTCCATGGTGTCCGCGCCGGTGCGGGCGAGGATGGCCTCCGGCCGGTCAGCCGCGAGGAGGCCGCCGTCCCGCATGAGCAGGAGCCGGTCGCAGCGCGTGGCCTCGTCCATCACGTGGCTCGACACCAGGAGGGTCGCGCCGGCGTCGGCCAGCTCGCGGAAGGTCCCCCACAGCGCCTCGCGGAGAACCGGGTCCTGCCCGACGGTGGGCTCGTCGAGGACCAGCAGCTGCGGGTGGCCGAGCAGCGCGATGCCCAGCGACGCACGGGCCCGCTGGCCGCCGGACAGCCGGCCGACCGCAGAGGAGGCGTAGTCGGAGAGGTCGACGATGCGCAGCACCTCCTCCACCCGGTCGCGCCCGACGCCGAGGACGGCGGCGAAGTACCGGAAGTTGTCCCGCACGGAGAGGTCGCCGTAGACCGACGGGGCCTGCGTCACGTAGCCCACGGTCCGGCGCAGCTCGGCCGACCCGGCCGGTCCCCCGAGCACCGTGATGGTCCCGCCGGCCACGACCTGCACGCCGACGATCGCTCGCATGAGCGTGCTCTTGCCGCAGCCGCTCGGGCCCAGCAGCCCGGTGATCTCGCCCTGCTCGATCTCGAGGTCGAGCCCGTCCAGCACGACGCGGGCCCCGCGGACAACCCGAAGGCCCGTCACGCTGACGGCGGTGGTCACGCCGCCCACACTAATCGGCGAAGATCGCGTGGTGGACCGGCCCGGCGCCCGCCTCTCCTTCGACGACTCCCTCGACGGCGTCCTTGGCCACGAGATCGAGGGCCCCGACGACGAAGGCGTGATGCGCGGCCGGGTGCCGGTGCGATCCTCGGCGCTGCAAGTGTTCGGCCTGGTTCACGGTGGAACCTACGCCACGATGGCTGAGACCCTCGCCTCCGTCGGGACGCACGTGGCGGTCGTGGACGACGGGCGCGTGGCCGTCGGCCTCTCGAACCACACGAGCTTCCTGCGCCCCGTCACCGAGGGGACGGTGCACGCGGTGGCCCGGCCCCGGCATCGTGGGCGCACGACCTGGGTGTGGGAGGTGGAGCTCACCGACGACGAGGGCCGTCTGTGCGCCCTCTCGCGGGTCACGATCGCCGTTCGGTGATCGCTTCAGGTGACGTCCCCCAGGCCGGCCGCGTGGATGGCGCGAACGGCCTCGATGGTGTCGGCGTCGGCGGCCCGTTTGTCCGGGCGGTAGCCCTTGACCCGGGCGAAGCGCAGGGCCACGCCGCCGGGATAGCGGCTGCTCGCCTGCACGCCGTCGAAGGCAATCTCGACCACGAGCTCCGGCCGCACGTCCACGACGTGCCCGTGGCGGCCCGACTCGAGGGCCAGCAGGCGCTCGGTCTGCCAGGCCAGGAGCTCGTCGGTGAGCCCCTTGAAGGTCTTGCCCAACATCACGAAGCCCCCAGCGGGATCGCGGGCGCCGAGGTGCAGGTTGCTCAGCCTCCCCGTCCGCCGGCCGTGGCCCCACTCGGCCGCCAGCACCACGAGGTCGAGCGTGTGCACCGGCTTGACCTTGACCCAGGCGGCGCCGCGGCGACCGGCCTCGTACGGCGCCGCGAGCGACTTGACCATGACGCCCTCATGCCCCTGGGTCAGGGCGCCGGCCAGGAACGCCTCACCGGCCGCCGCATCGGGCGCCGCGGTGCGAGGCACGCGCAGCTCCTCGGGCGCCACGCGGGCGAGCTCCTCGGCCCGCTCCTCGCCGGGCCGGTCGACGAGCTCGCGCCCGTCCACCAGGAGCAGGTCGAAGAGCAGGAGCGAGAGCGGAAGCGACCGCGCGTGGTCGCCGTCGGCGGCTCGCGTGCCGAGGCGGCTGCTCGTGACCTGGAAGGGACGGGGCCGCCCGTCAGGCCGCAGGGCGAGGGCCTCCCCGTCGAGGACCGCGCTCTCGACCGCCAGCCGGCGCACGGCGTCGGCCACCTCGGGCACGCGGCCGGTGACGTCGTCGAGGGTCCGCGTGAAGATCCGGACGTCCGGGCCCGAGCGGTGCGCCTGGAGGCGGACGCCGTCGAGCTTCCACTCCACCGCTGCCGGTCCCGTCTTGCGCAGGGCGGAGCCGACGTCCTCGGCCGTCTGCGCGAGCATCGGCAGGACCGGGCGGCCGACCTGCAGGCGAAAGGCGCGGAGACCCTCGACGCCCTCCCCCAGGGCCACGGCGGCCACGGCCGGCAGCGCCCCGCCGAGCATGAGGGCGCGCCGGAAGTCGGGCGCGGGCACGTCGGCGGCTCGGGCCACGGCGTCGCCCATGACGCCGGCCATCGCCCCCTGGCGGAGCTCGCCCACCAAGAGACCGCGGAGGAACGACTGCTCATCCTCGGTGGCCCGGGCCATGAGGGCGTCGAGACGGCGCCGGCGCTCTCCCTGCGCCCCGGGTCCGGAGGCGGCGCCGATGGCCGCGAATGCCGCGTCCACCTCGGCCACCGTCAGGGAAGGCGTCGCGGCCGGCGGCGGCGCGCTGCGCAGGGTGGCCCAGCCGACCCCGATCTGCCGTTGCAGGAGGTCGCCGGAGAGGAAGGCCACCGCGGCGGCGGCCTCGTCCGGCCGGGCGCCGCGCAGCCGGGCGGCCAGGGTCTCGATCTTGGCCGTGCGGGCAGGCGTGGCGCGCACCGCCTGCCAGGTGGACACGAGGTCGGCAAGCTGCACGCCTCGTATCGTGCCTGGCCGGCGCGCGCCCGCACCGCCCTATCTCAGGTCTCGAGCTACACGGTGGTCGTGTCGGCGGGCTCCTGGCGCAGCCGGCTGATGATGTCGGCGACGTCGGCGATCCGCTGCTCGAGGTCCTTCTGGTACTCCTCGAGATGGGCCAGCCACTCCTCGCGGGTGGAGAAGCGGCCGCGCGGGCCGAAGCCCTCGCGCCGGCCGAAGCGTCGCCGGCCGTGCCCGTGGCGGCCGCAGCCGCCGTGATGCCTCTCATGGGTCATGTGCTCACCTCCTCTCCGCGCTCGTAGCGGTCGAGGAAGGCGCTGATCGAGGCCTGCGTGCGGCCCAGGGCGGCGGCCCACTCGTCGAGCAGGGCGCGGCCCGCGTCGGTCAGCTGATAGACGCGCTTGGCCGGGCCGGGCACGCCGGCCTCCCAGCGGGAGGTGACGATGCCCTCGTCCTCGAGCGCGCGCAGGACGCGGTAGAGGTTCCCGAGGTCGACGCGCCGCTCCTCGGCGGCGAGCTCCGGCACCCCCTCGAGCAGCTCGTAGCCGTGGCGCGGCCGCTCTCGCAGGAGCAGCAGCAGCGCCGGCTCGACGAAGCGCTCGACACGCCCGTGCACGCCCCAGGCGCCGTCGGGGCCGCGATGGCGGACCCGGGTCCGGTGGTGGTGATGCGGTCCTCTCCTTCCTCTCATGGCCGCTGACTATATGCGTATGACACTGTGTTTGTCAAATAGATGTCGAACACAGGTCCGATGGGTAACGGATCCCGGGGCAGGCACGTTGTAGGAGCGATGGCCGCCTCTGCCACCCGTGCGCCCGAAGCCGAGCCGCTTCCCCCGCCGCGGGCGGCCGGAGGCCGTCCGGAATGGCTGATCCCGTTCATCGTCCTGTCGGCCATCTGGGGCTCGAGCTTTGCCCTCATCAAGGTGGCGGACCGCGGGCTGGCGCCGCCGGAGGTCGCGTTCGGGCGCGTGGCCACCGGGGCGCTCGCGCTGCTCGCCATCCTGGCCTGGCGCCGGGAGCGCCTCCCCGGGGGGCGCGCCCTCTGGCTCCGCCTGGCCGTGGCCGCGCTCCTCCTGAACACGCTCCCGTTCATGCTCTTCGCCTACGGCGAGAACCGGATCTCGTCCGTGCTGGCGGGCATCTGGAACGCCACCACGCCGCTGCTCACGCTGCTGGCGGCCATGGCCCTGCTCCCGGACGAGCGGCCCACGCGCCGCCGGGTGGCCGGCCTGGTGGTCGGGTTCGCCGGCGTGCTCGTGGTCATCGGGGCCTGGCACGGCCTCGGCGGGCGCTCGCTCATGGGAAGCCTGGCGTGCCTCGCCGCGTCGGCCTGTTACGGCCTGGGCACGCCGTACGCGCGCCGCTTCCTGACCAACGGCGGTGGCGTGACCCTCGTCGGCCTCTCGGCCGCCCAGCTCCTGTGTGCGACGGCGGAGCTGGCCCTCGTGCTTCCGTTCTCATCGCCCGCGCCGGGGCCGGTGACGGCCGAGGTCGCGGCCAGCGTGCTCGTGCTGGGAGCGCTCGGGACCGGGATCGCGTACGTCCTGTACTACGGGATCGTGCGCCTCGCCGGGGCCACCATCGCCTCGACCGTCACCTACGTCGTCCCGCTCTTCTCCACGGTGGCGGGTGTCGTGTTCCTGGGCGAGGGCCTGAGCTGGAACCAGCCCGTCGGCGGCCTGGTCGTCCTGGCCGGCGTGGCCCTCGCCCAGGGAACCCCTCGGCTCAGGCGTCAGTAGCCGTTGCCGTACCCACCGCCACCGCCGGAGGTCGCTGGTGGTGGTGGCCGGAGCGGCGGCCGCGGTCGTCGTGGCTGCGAGCCAGGTGCCGACGTCCTTGAAGCCGTTGCCCTTGGCGTCGCCCTTGGCGTGATCGCCGGTGAAGGTGTACAGCGGGCCGCCCTTGTAGGCCACCTGCAGCCGGCCGTCGGGCCGGCGGATGGTGGTCAGCGCGACGGCGCCCTTGGCCTTGGACGCGCTCGAGACCACGAGCGGATGCCAGAGGTGCAGACACGTCGAGTTGGTGCAGATGAAGTGCCCGGAATGCTCGGCCGACAGGTGGTACAGGGTGCGGCCGGAGCTCGTCACGAGCACCGTGCGGTTCAGCGTCATGTTCTTGGCCGTGCGGACGAGGCCGCCTGAGCTCGAGCTCGACATGCTCGCGGCGAGGGCCACCCCGCCGACGGCCACCACCGCCACGCCGACGATGGCCACGGCGAGGCGCTGCCGGCGGCGGCGGGCGGGATCGTTCTCGTTCGTACTCATCAGGTGCTCCTTCGAGAGGTGCTTCTCACCTGGAGTACGGCCTGGCTGCCCGCGGTGGATTGCAGGCCCTGCGGAGGCGTGACAGACCCACCGGGTGAGCGTAGGATCGCTCGTAACCCCTGGCACAAGAGAAGATCCCAGCCGCCCATGAGCTCCTGATGGCATGAGTGATGTCGCGGCCCGCCCGAGCGCGGGTGAGGGCGAGGCCTGGGAGCAGGGCGTGGAGCGGGTCTTCCTGATCGCCGACGTCCGCGGGTACACGCGGTTCACCCGCGTTCACGGCGACGCCGAGGCCGCGCGGCTCGCCTCGCGCTTCGCCGAGCTCGCACGCGACGCCATGGAGGCCCGCAGCGGCCAGGTGATCGAGCTGCGCGGCGACGAGGCCCTGGCGGTCTTCGAGTCGGCGTCGCAGGCCGTGCGGGCGGCGACCGAGCTCGCTGCCGTCTGTCGCGAGGAGGCGGCAGCGCCGCGCGGGTTGCCGCTCCTCGTCGGCGTCGGCATCGACCTGGGGGAGGCCGTTCCGGTCGAGAACGGATACCGCGGCGCAGCCCTGAACACCGCGGCCCGCCTGTGCTCTCAGGCGGTCGCGGGACAGGTGCTCGTCACGAAGGCGGTCGCCGAGCGGGCGGCCGGCGTGCCCGACGTGCGCTTCTCGCCGGCCGGATCGTTCGAGCTCAAGGGCTTCGAGGCTCCGATCGATCTCGTCGAGGCGGTCGAGCGGCTGTCGGGCGAACGGGGCGCGGCCCGCAGCCGCCCCCAGACACGCCTCCCGCTCGAGCTCGAGATGGCGAGCCCGCTGGCCGGGCGGGAACGGGAGCGCTCCTGGCTGCGGGGAGCATGGCGCCAGGCGCTGCGCGGCCGTGGTCGCCTGGTCGTGCTCTCCGGGCCTGCGGGAATCGGCAAGACGCGTCTCGCGGCCGAGATCGCCTCCTGGGCCGGGGCCGACGGCGCCCTCGTGCGCTACGCCGGCGCCGGGGGGACCGCGGCGGCCGTCGCCGCCGGCCGGCTCGGCACGGCGCTCCGCGAGCCGTCGCCGGCGCTGCTGGTACTCGACGATCTCGACCCGGTCGCCGATCTCCTTGCGCCAGTCCTGGTCGACGCCGCCGAGGTCACGGGCCATCGCCCCCTGCTCATCATCTGTCTCCTGCGCAACCCGCAGCTCGGGCCCGCCGTCGAGAAGTTCGTCCACGCCGCGGACCGCGATGGTGACGGCCACCGAAAGCTCGGGCCACTCGATGCGAACGGCATCAAGGCGATCGCGACGCTGTACGCGCCGCACGACGTCGAGAGCGTGCCCCTCGAGTCGATCGCGCGCGCCTCGGGCGGCGTTCCCGCCCGCGTGCACGAGCTGGCCAGCGAGTGGGCCCAGGCGGAGGCGACCAGGCGGCTCTCGGCTGCGGCCGAGTTCCTCGCCGTCGAGCGCCGCCACCGCCAGGCCGACCTGGACTTCGCCAACAACGTCATCGGCCTCAAGCTGGCGCGCCTCTACGCCGGCGACGGGGTCGGGCCGGACGGTCCGCGCGACGAGGCGCCGTACAAGGGCCTGGCCTCGTTCGAGGAGCGCGACGCAGCGCTCTTCTTCGGCCGCGAGCAGCTCGTCGGCGAGCTGGCCGCGCGCACCGTGGCCACCGGCCTCCTCGCGGTCGTGGGCGCCTCGGGGAGCGGGAAGTCATCCGTCGATCGCGGCCGGCCTGCTCCCATCGTTGCGCGCCGGCCTCCTGCCGGGGAGCGAGCGCTGGCACCCCGCGGTCATGCGGCCGGGCGAGCGCCCCCTGAGCGCGCTGGCCGAGCTCCCGGCGAGCGGCGACGGGGAGCGCCTCGTCGTCGTGGTGGACCAGTTCGAGGAGGTCTTCACGCTCTGCCGCGACGAGGTCGAGCGCGCGGCCTTCGTCGCGCCGGCTGGTCGGCAATGGCCTCCGATCCCGCGAGCGCGGTCGTGGTCATCGGCCTGCGCGGCGACTACTACGGCCACTGCGGCGCCTACCCCGAGCTGGCCCGCCTCCTGGCGAGCGAACCAGGTGCTGGTGGGGCCGATGAGCCCAGACGAGCTTCGCCGCGCCATCGAGCTGCCCGCGCGCCGCCGGGGCGTGCGGGTCGAGTCCTCGCTGGTCGACGCCCTCGTCGAGGAGATCGGCGACGAGGCGGGAGGGCTGCCGCTGCTCTCGACGGCCCTCGTCGAGCTCTGGCGCGAGCGCGACGACGACTGGCTGCGCCTGGCCACCTCAGAGCGTCTCGGCGGCCTGCATGGTGCGGTCGCCCGCCTGGCCGACAGCTCGTACGAGAACCTCACGGGCGAGGAGCGCGAGGCCACCCGCCGGCTGTTCCTGCGACTGGCGACCAGCGGGGACGAGGGTGCCCTCGCCCGGCGACGAGTGCCGCTGTCGGAGCTCGACCTCGACCGCGACCCCGTGCTCGCCACGTCGTCGCCCGGCTGACCGCGGACCGGCTCCTGACGGCGGACGGATCGAGCGTCGAGGTGGCGCACGAGGCGCTGCTTCGTGAGTGGCCCCGGTTCCAGGGGTGGCTGGCCGAGGACACGCAGGGGCGCGAGCTCAGGGAGCACCTGACCGAGAGCGCGAAGCGCTGGGACGCTGCGGACCGCGATCCCGCCGAGCTGTACCGCGGGGCACGGCTCACCGCGACGCTCGACTGGGCCGCCGGGCGGCAGCGCGAGCTGAACGAGCGCGAGCGCGAGTTCCTGACGGAGAGCAGGCGCCACTCGGAGCTCGAGGCGGAACGCCAGCGCCGCCAGAACCGCCGGCTGCGCGGCCTCCTCGTCGGCGCCGGCGTCCTGCTTCTGGCCGCCGTCGCGGGCGGGGCGATCGCGCTGCAACAGCGGAGCTCCGCCCAGCACGAGGCGACCGTCGCTCTCGGACGCCAGCTGGGCGCCGAGGCGGTCTCCGAATCGCGCATCGACCTGGCGATGCTCCTCGCGCGCGAATCGCTCAACCTCGACCGCTCGCTGCAGACCGAGGGAACGCTGCTGGCCACGCTGCTTCGGGCGCCCCTGGTGACCGGATCGTTCAGCCTCCCGATCACCGATCGCCCGCTGGTGGTCCGCACGTCGCCGGACGGCCGGTCCATCGCCGTGGGCACGAACAATCAGATCACGCGCTTCTACGACACGCGAACGTTTCGCGAGCTGCGAGAGATGCCGCTGGCCGCCGCCGTCGGCAGCTACGCCTACGTCCGCTCCACCGGCGACCTGTTCGGCCCGGCCGCCGGATCGCTGCCGGCCTTCCAGCTCGTCGACCCGCGGCGCGGCGGAACGCTCGGGACCTACACGCTCAGCAAGCTCTGGCAGACGAAGCTCTCGACCCCGGTCGAGCCAGCAGGCGTGACCCGCGACGGGCGCTACGGATTCGTCGTCTGGTCCCTCGTCACCCCCAGTGGGATCCCGGGCGCCACGTACGCGGAGACCTGGGCCCTCCGGCATCCCGGGCCCTCCCGGCTCGTAGCGCTCCACGCCACGGGCGTCGTGGCCGCAACGGCGACGGCCGGCGACCGGGTGGTGATCGCGACCGATGGCCGGATCCTGACGTTGAACCTAGCCACGAGGCGACGGGTCGCGGCGGTGCCCGGCCCGCGGTTCGGCGCCGAGTTCGTGAACGCCGGCATCAGCGGCGACGGGCGGACCCTCGCCTATGGCCTCGGCAACGGCAGCGTGCACTTCTTCCATCTCGCCACCGGGACGAGCGTCACGGGGACCGAAGCGCACTCGGCGCCCGTCCAGAGCATCGAGTTCTCACCCGACTCCCGCCTGGCGGTGAGCACCGGAGACGACGGGCTGGCCATCGTCTGGAAGACGGCCACCGCCACGCCGGTCCATCGCCTGACGGGGCACTCGCTCTCCCGGGTCATCGACGCCGACTTCAGCTCTGACGGCAAGACGCTGTACACGGCGAGCCTCGACGGGACGATCCTGCGGTACGACCTCGGACGCGACCACCGCTACGGCAGTCCGATGCGCACGGGGCCGCCGGCGCCAAGCGCGGGGGGTCCCGCCGGAGCCCCGATCACGCCGGCACTGGCCATCTCCCCCGACGGGCGGACGCTCGCGGCCGCCACGCTGGACCCCATGGTCAACCTCTACTCGACCGGGACGCTCCGCCGCCTGGCCACGATCGCGGTGCCCGGCGGGCCTGACCGCGAACGCGGTGGCCTGGGCGGGGAGCAGGCTCGTGCTCGGCTCGGGACACGGGATCGTGCAGGTCTGGGACGCGACCGGCGCGAGCCCGAAGCTCGTCACGTCACTGAAGGGCTTCTCCGGCAACGCCGAGGTGCGCGCCGTGGCGACGGCAGACGGTGGACGGGTCGTCGCCGCCGTGGACGGGTACCCGGGCCCTCGGGCCGGCGGTCCTCCCGGCGGAGAAGGGGCAGTTCGCGCTGTGGCGGGACGGGCGGCGCATCGGCCGCACCATGGACCTTCATACCTTCGGGAACGGGATCGCCATGTCGGCGGACGGCTCAACTGTCGCGGTCGCGACCGACGACCTCGCGCGTCCCGTCCTCGTCATCGACGCCCGCACGGGCCGGGTGGAGCGCATCCTGCATCCGTCGACCGGAGCGATCACGGTGGCGTTCGGATCAGGCGACACGCTGGCCAGCGGCGCGTGGACAGGCATCGTCAACCTCTGGGACGCGAGCACGGGGAAGGCGATCGGCCACTCGATGCTCGTCGCCCCGGCGCCGGTGGCCGCGATCGCCTTCGCGCCCGGCGGGAAGACGTTCGCCACGTCGGGCGGCTCGAGCGGCCAGGCCAAGATCTGGGTGACCGCCACGCAGCAGCAGTTGGGCAGTGACTTCCCGGGCGGCGCAGGCACCTGGGCCAACGTGGCCTACACGCCGGACGGTCGCGAGCTGTTCGCGGCCTTCGGCAACGGTACGGCCTACCGGTGGCCGGTCGACGGTCGAGCGCGTGGGAGCAGCACGCATGCGCCGTGGCCGGCCGGAGCTTCACGCGCGAGGAGTGGGCGCGGTTCGTCGGCAGCCGTTCCTACGCGGCGGTCTGCCCGTGACGCGCTGACTCTCCGGCGGCCGCCACGAGGCGGCACATGACGTCGACCGCATCCCGGTCGTCGAGCCCCTGCTCGCGGACCAGCGACTGCCACGTGGTGAAGGCGAGCGCGTGGCCGATCGCGGCCGCGCACGGCGGGCCCGGCCGCGCGCGCGCCTGCCGGTCATCAGCGTGTCGCGCGGCGTCTGCGAGGTAGTCGTGGAAGCCCCCGAAGAGCTGCTTGACGATGGGCACCGTCGTCTCGTCGCGCACGAGGTTGCTCATCATCCCCTCGGTGCGCCCGTAGTACGCGTACAGCTCGCGCGAGGGCCGCTGCGCAGGCGCTCGTCGGGGTCACGCGATCGCCGCCCAGCGCGCGAGATCCGGCACGGGGTTGGCCGCGCGCCAGTGCGCCGTGCAGGCCTCGAAGAGCGCGGGCTCGTCCGGGAAGTGGCGGTAGAGGGTGGAGCGGCGCACGCCGGCGTGCTCGGCCACCGCGCTGATCGACGTGCGCGACGGGCCGAGCGTGCCGTGAAGCTCGACGGCGCTCTCGGTGATCCGGCGGCGCGTGAGCTCCTCGAGCTCGGCCCGGCGCTTCATCCGGTAGGGTCGCTTTTGGTCAGACATGACTGTTCGACGAATATTGACAGATCGCCCGGACGCAGCGTACGTTTGACGAGACACTACTGTCTACTGAAAGAGGAGCGACGATGGACGCGACAGCCGCCAAGGTGGTTGGGCCGCAGCGACGGCAAGGCGGGATTCCTCGGCAGCATCGGCGTCCGGTTCATGATCGACGGCGACGAGAGTCGGGCGGCGGCTTCTCGCTCGTCGAGCACCCGATGTCGCCGCGAGCGCTGGCCGCGCCGCTGCACCGGCACCGCGCGAGGACGAGTACAGCTACGTCCTCGAGGGACGCATCGGCGCGCTGCTCGGCGACGAGGTGCTCGAGGCGCGGTCCCGGCGACCTGGTCTTCAAGCCGCGCAACCAGTGGCACACGTTCTGGAACGCCGGCGACGAGCCGGCGCGGATCCTCGAGATCATCGCTCCCGGCCGGGCTTCGAGCAGTTCTTCGCCGAGCTCGTCGACCTCGGTGGCGTCATCGCAGGCCGACCCGGAGGTCCTGGCCGAGCTGTGCGCGCGCTACGAGCTCGAGATGGACCCCGGCAGCGTCCCCGGGCTCGCTCGAGCGCTTCGACCTCCGGCTGGGCGAGCCGGCCTGAGCCGACGCGCGGCGCTCGGCCCGCTCAGGGGTCGAGCGCCGCGGCGTCACATCGCCTCAGCCGCAGCCGGAGTTGTCGCCGCAGTCGCGGCACGTGTAGCACGAGCCGGTGCGCACCTTGCGGCCGCCGCACTTCGCGCACTCCTGGGCGTCCTCCCAGGCGTTGAAGAGCGCGCGCTGGCCCGTCGAGCGGCTTCGTCTCGACCTGGCCGACCTCGACCGTCGGGCGAGCACCGACGTCGTACACGGCCGAGCCGTCGCCGAGCGGGTCGTTGCGCGGCGTGCTGGCCCTGCAGGCGGGCCCGCACCTCGGCGGACATGATGCCCGAGGCTCGGCCTGCGTGTCGGCGTCGAGGAACTTCTTGCCGAGCCACCGGAAGATGTAGTCGACGAGCGACTTGGCGACGCGGATGTCGGGGTCGTTCGTGAGGCCCGACGGCTCGAAGCGCATGTGGCTGAACTTCGAGACGTAGACGTCGAGCGGCACGCCGTACTGGAGGCCGAGCGAGACCGAGATCATGAGCGCGTTCATGAGGCCGGCGAGCGTCGTGCCCTCCTTGGCGATGTCGACGAACACGTCGCCCGGCGTGCCGTCGGGGAACAGGCCGACGTGGATGTAGCCCTCGTACTCGCCGACCTGGAACTTGCGGCCGATCTCCTGCCGCTCGATCGGCATCGTGCGGCGCATGCGGCTTGTGCACGAGCTCGGCCTGCTTGGCGGCCAGCGGCTGGGCGACCTTGCAGTTGTCGCGGTAGATCGCGAGCGCCTTGACGCCGAGCTTCCACGAGTCGAGGTAGAGCTTCGCGACGTCCTCGACCGTGGCCGACTCGGGCATGTTCGCGGTCTTCGAGATCGCGCCCGAGACGAACGGCTGGACGGCGCCCATCATCTTGACGTGGCCCATGTAGTCGATCGCCCGATCGCCGATCGAGCAGTCGAAGATCGGCAGGTGCTCGGGCTTGATGGAACGGCGCGCCCGACGACGCGTGTTGCGGTCGTTGATGTGGGCGACGATCTGGTCGATCTCGTGCGAGGCGTAGCCGAGCGCGCTCGAGCGCCGCGGCACGGTGCTGTTGACGATCGTCAGCTCGCCGCCGCCGACGAGCGCTTGGTCTTGACGAGCGAGAAGTCGGGCTCGACGCCGGTCGTGTCGCAGTCCATCAGGAAGCTGATCGTCCCCGTCGGCGCGAGCACCGTGGCCTGCGCGTTGCGGTAGCCGTGCTCGCGGCCGAGCCTCGAGCGCCTCGTCCCAGGCGCCGCGCGCGCCGTCGACGAGGTCGTCGGCGATCGGTGTCGCGGTGCTCGATGTTGGCGACCGCGGCGCGGTGCTTCTCGATCACGCGCGAGCATCGGCTGCGGTTGTGCTCGTACTCGTCGAACGGCCCCATGCGCGGCGGCGATGCTCGGCCGACTGGCGGTAGGCCGCGGCCGGTCATCAGCGCCGTGATCGCCGCCGCGTAGGCGCGGCCCTCGTCGGAGTCGTAGGGCAGGCCGCGCGCCATCAGCAGCGCGCCGAGGTTGGCGTAGCCGAGCCCGAGCTGGCGCATCGTGTGCGCGTTCTCGCCGATCTTCTCGGTCGGGTAGGACGAGTTGGAGACCAGGATCTCCTGCGCCGTGAAGATGACGTCGACCGCGTGCTCGAAGGCCGTCGACGTCGAACTCGCCGTCCGCCGCCGGAAGCGCATGAGGTTGAGGCTCGCCAGGTTGCAGGCCGAGTTGTCGACGTGCATGTACTCGCGAGCACGGGTTCGAGGCGTTGATGCGCCCCGTGTTCGGGCACGTGTGCCAGTCGTTGATCGATCGTGTCGAACTGGACGCCCGGATCGGCGCAGCGCCAGGCCGCCTCGGCGATCTGGCGCATGAGGTCGCGGGCCCGGACGGTGCGTGACGACCTCACCGGTGGTGCGCGCCGTCAGGTGCCAGTCGCCGTCGATCTCGACCGCGCGCATGAACTCGTCGGTCAGGCGCACCGAGTTGTTCGCGTTCTGGTACTGGATCGAGGCCCAGTCGGGCGAGTCGAGGCTCATGTCGTAGCCGGCCGCCTGCGAGCGCGCGCGCCTTCTCCTCCTCGCGCGACTTGCACCAGATGAACTCCTCGATGTCGGGGTGATCGACGTCGAGCACGACCATCTTGGCCGCGCGGCGCGTCTTGCCGCCCGACTTGATCGTGCCGGCCGAGGCGTCGGCGCCGCGCATGAACGAGACCGGCCCGGAGGCGTAGCCGCCCTTGGAGAGCTGCTCGCGCGGACGAGCGCAGCGCGCGAGAGGTTGATGCCCGAGCCGGAGCCGCCGCGGAAGATGCGGCCCTCCTCGGAGATCCACTCGAGGATCGAGTCCATCGAGTCGTCGATGGAGAGGATGAAGCAGGCGCGAGCACTGCGGCCGCTCCTCGAAGCCGACGTTGAACCAGACCGGCGAGTTGAAGGCCGCCTATCTGGTAGCAGCAGCAGGTGCTTGAGCTCGGCGTGGAAGGCGTCGGCCTCCTCGGCGTCGGCGAAGTAGCCGTCCTTGCGGCCCCAGCTCGGTGATCGTGTCGGCGACGCGAGAGATCATCTGGCGCACCGAGCGCTCGCGCTGCGGGCGAGCCGAGCTTCCCGCGGAAGTACTTCTGGGCGACGATGTTCGTCGCCGTCTGCGACCAGTCGTCGGGAACTCGACCTCGCGCTGCTCGAAGGTGGGGCCGTCCTTGCCGGGGATGAGGGCGTCGCGCACCTCCCACTCGACCTTGTCGAACGGGTCGACGCCCGGGCGTCGTGTTGCGGCGGGTGATGCCGATGCCGGACGCGTCGCGTCGAGCCGGCTGCTGCGGCTCGTCGGCCGACGGCTCGCGGGCTACGTGGTCTCCTGGTGGTCGCCATGGCTCCATCCCCTCCTTGGCTGGGTCCAAGAATTCTATCGAACTGACGTATCGCGAGCGAACGGATGTTCGCTCGTCGTCGAGGAGCTCGAGCTCGCGCTGGAACTCCTCCGACGTCGTCGAACTGCCGGTACACCGACGCGAATCGCACGTACGCGACGCCGTCGAGCTCACCGCAGATGGCGCAGCGCGGCCTCGCCGATCGCGCCGGACGCGACCTCCGGACAGCCGTCGGCGCGGAGCTCGGCCTCGACCTGGCAGCGCGACGCGCTCGACCTGCTCGAGCGCGACCGGCCGCTTGGCGCACGCGCGCTCGAGGCCGCGCAGCAGCTTCGGCGCGATCGAACGGCTGGCGGCGGCCGTCGCGCTTGACGCACCCACAGCGCGCGGCTCCTCGACGCGCTCGAACGTCGTGAAGCGCGCGCGGCACTCGAGGCACTCGCGCCGTCGGCGGATGGCCTCGCCGCCCTCGGCCAGGCGCGACTCGAGCACGCGCGTGTCCTCGTGACCGCAGATCGGGCAGATCACGGGTGAATCACCACATCTGGGGGTGCCTGCATCGCCCGCACGCCAGATAGCGTGCCAGGCCCGTCGGACGGACCGCCGCGTCCGCTAGTTGTGCAGCGTGTGATCGAGCCCGTCGTCGGGCGCGCCGCGCTGCATGCGCCGGCGGAGCCAGAGGCTCACCAGGCCGGCGAGCACGAGCAGGATCGCCAACCCGCCGAGGACGAACACCACGGTGGGCACCTCGGAGGGCTTGGACGAGTTCGCCAGCAGGCTGCCCACCGGTCCCCCGCCCTGGAGATCCCGGATCGGCGGCGCGCGTGACCTTGGCCGCGCGTGGGCCTTCGGAGGCGTGCCGCGACCCCCGGGGATGGCCGCGGGCCCGTTGGTGGAGCTCGTCGTGGACTGCGTCGCCGTAGACGGCCTGGCCTGCCGGGCCGCGTTCAGCGCGAGCTGGTACCCCGCGTCGATGTTCTGGACGACGTTCGTGTAGTCGACGATCTCCGCGATGTCGCCCACGCGGTGCTTTGCCGTCAGGTAGCAGGCCGGCGGATAGCCCTTCACCACCTGCCCGTTGAAGGCCTTGGAGATGATGACGCTCGCGCAGTCCGCCATGGCGGCGCCCGGCAGGAGCAGGCACGCGGCGAGGACGGCGAGAACGGCGAGTCGGCGGGTCATGGGTCGGAGCATGGCCAGGTGACGTCCAGTGGGCGTCGTTTCGACGATAGCGAAGCGGCCTTCACGCCGGACCGGGGCTTCGGTAAGGCATTTGTAAATCCTGCCGATTGGCAAAAGTACCTCCTGTCACGAGGACGTGGGAGCGGCCGGCGGTCTTCCCGCGTCCGCCAGGGTCTACCCGTCGCGGCCTGGGAGGCCACGTCGCTACCGTGTCCCGGCGTGCGACAGGCCGACGACAGCGCCGTCCGCGCCGGCGGCCCGCTGTCGGCCTCGCTCACCCTCGCGTGGGCCGCGCTCCTGCTGTTCACCGCCTGGTTCGACGGCGGTGGGTCCACGGCGCGCGGCCTCGCCCTGGCGGCGGGAGTGCCGCTCCTGGGAGTGGCGGCGTACGGCATCCTCGTGGCCGCCGGGCGTGTCCGCCCGCCCGCGATCCCGACCCTGGGCGTCGTGGCCCTGTGCCTGCTCGCCGGGTGGGCGGCCCTCGCGCTGGCCTCGATGGCGTGGTCCATCGCCCCGGCGCGGTCGTGGACGGACGGCACGCGCACGATCGTGGCGCTCGCGGGCTTCGCCTCGGGCCTGTGCCTGGCCTCCCTGCTCCCACGCCCGGCCCGGGCGGCCTGCAGCGTGATCTGCGGCGCATCGGTGGGCGTGGCGGCGTGGGCCCTCGTCGACCGCTCGTTCTCGAGCTTCGCCTCGGACTTCCAGCTCACGCCGCGGCTGCAGCAGCCCTTCCCCTATCCCAACGCGCTGGGGATCACACTGGCGGCCGGGTGTCTGGCCGCGCTCTCGGTGGCCCTGTCCGGCCGGGGTCTCCGGGCGCCGGTGGGAGCGGGCGCCCTGGCGCTGCTCCTGTACACCCTGCCGGCGACGGGGTCCAGAGGGTCCGTGCTGGCCCTGGCCGTCGGCCTCGTGGTGCTGGTCTCGCTGTCGCGCCGGCCGCTCGAGGCCCTCGTGGTCCTGGGCTCGGCGGCGCTCTTCGCCGTCCCGGCCGGACTGTGGGCCGCCTCACTGGGGACCTTCTCGCGCTTTCCCGCGGCCACCCCGCAGTTCACCGGCGCCGCGGGGGCGCGGCTCATCCTCACGGGCGCCAGCGTGGCTCTCGGCGGTGCGGCTCTGGCCACGCTCCTGCTCTCGCTCACGGACCTGGCGGGGGCCGAGCGGCGGCGGCGCGCCCTCCGCATCGTCCTCGGCGCCGGCGCCGCCGTCGTCGTGGCCGGCCTCGCCGCCTTCACGATCCGGCACGGCGGGCCTGTCGGGGCGGTGAGGAGCGTGTGGGACGGCCTGGCCGGCGGCGGGCAGGTGGGCAACGCCGCGGGCAGCCGGCTGACGAATCTCGGCTCCAACCTGCGCAGCACCTGGTGGAGCGAGGCCTGGCACGCCTTCCGGCTGCGCCCCTGGTACGGGTTCGGAGCGGGCACGTTCGCCCTGGTCGACACGCTGCTCCGCCACACCGCGGTCATCGCCGGGGAGACGCACAACGCCGGCCTCCACGTCCTCTCGGGGCTCGGCCTGCCCGGCGGCCTGCTGGCCCTGGGCACGCTGGTCGCGGTCGCGGCCGGGGCGATCCGCGGGCTGCGGCGGCTCACGGGGCGCGAGCGCGAGGCCGGCGTGGCCATCCTGGCCATCCTGTGCGCCCTGGCGGTCCACGCCCAGCTCGACTGGGACTGGGACTTCGCCACCATCACCCTGATCGCGTATCCCTCCGCGGGGATCCTGGTGGCCGCCGGAGGCGAGCGCCGCCCTGTCGACGCCCCGGCGCGGACGATGGCCGCGGTCCTCGTCCCCGTGGCCGTCGTGGCCGCGCTCCTGGCCCTGCTCCCGTACCTCGCGGACCTGGCGCAGACGCGCGCCGGCAACCTGGCGGCGGAGGGGCGCAACGACGAGGCGCTGGTCGAGAACGACCTGGCCCGGACGCTCGAGCCGGTGTCGACCGACGTCCTCCTCCAGCGCACGGGGATCCTCCAGGCCCTGGGGCGCACGCGGGACGCCGAGGACGCGATGCGGCAGGCCCTGCGCCTCTCGCCCCTGGACTACGTCATCTGGGAGCGGGCGGGCATCTTCCAGCGCGACTGCTGGGGCGACCCGGCAGGCGCTCGCCAGAGCTTCGCGCGCGCCGTGCGGCTGTCGGGGCAGCGGCTGACCGCGGCCACCCTGCCGCCCCACGGCCCGTGCCAGGGGTCGGTTACGGGCCCAGGATGAGGATCAGGTCGGCCCCGTGGAGGTCGCTCTCCCGGTAGCCGTCGAGCGGCGTCACGTACTGGACGTTCCCGACCCGCCGGGCCAGCGACCGGGCGGCCGGCCCGTAGCCCGGCTGGTACTGGATCGTCGTCGGCAGGCCCCTGGTTCGGGCGTCGCCCACGACCGGGGTGGCGTAGCCGTAGCGCTGCAGGTTGGCGGCGGCCGAGGCGGCGGCGCCGGTGACGCCGTTGGCGTTCAGCACCATCACGGGCGTCTTCGACGGCGGCGGGATCACGGTGGGGTGGTGCGCCGGCTTCAGCCGCTTGACCGGCTGCGGCGTGGGGCGCGACTGGGCGGCGACGTGCGGCCGCGTGTGCCGTCGTGGCCGCGGCACCGGCGGCGGCGTGGTGCGTGGCGGTCGCCTTGGCCTTCCCCTTCGACGGGGTGGACGACCCGGAGCCGGATGAGAGCATGAAGCCGAAGGCGATGACCACGGCCACCAGCAGCGCCCCGACCGCAAGGAGCCGGTTCGTGTGGCGGGTCCGTTCGGCCGACACGCCGTAGACCGTGTACGGAGGCATCGTGGACACGGGGTTGTCGCTGTTCGTCACGCGTCCGGCTGTCCCTTCCCCGGTCGGGGAATCGCTGCGGGTATCGTCCTCGCCATCAGGCTTCTCGCAGACATCTCGGCGCGCCCCGCGCTTCGTCTCCTTCGAGGGCGTGGACGGCGCCGGGAAGACTACCCAGGCGCATTTGCTGGCCGAATATCTGCGCACCCGCGGCGACGACGTCGTGGACGTGCGCGAGCCCGGCGGCACGGAGGTCGGCGAGCGGATCAGGAGCATCGTCCTCGACCCGGGCGCGACGATGTCCGACCGCACGGAGGCGCTGCTGTTCGCCGCCGCCCGGGCGGAGCTGTGGGCGGAGGTGATCGCCCCCGCCCTGGCGCGCGGGGCGGCCGTGGTCGCCGACCGCTACCTCGACAGCTCGCTCGTCTACCAGGGGATCGTGCGCGGCCTCGGGGTGGGCCAGGTGCGCACGCTCTCCCTGTTCGCGGTCGAGGACCGCCTGCCCGACCGCACCGTGCTGCTCGAGCTCGAGCCGGCCGAGGCGGCCACGCGCCGGCAGGGCCGCCCGGACCGCATCGAGTCCGAGCCCGGCGACTTCCAGGCCTCGGTGGCCCGCGGGTACGCCGGCCTGGCCGAGGACGACGAGCGGTTCGTCGTCGTCGACGCCACCGGGCCCCCCGAGTCGGTGGCCGGCCGGGTGCGGGAGGCGCTCGGTGTCTGACCCCAACGCCCTGCTCGAGGCGGCGCTGCGCGACCCCGCCCACGCGTACCTCATCACCGGGCCTGCGGGCGGCCAGGCCGAGGCCGCCGCCCTGCGGCTGGCCGGGGAGCTCTGCGGCGTGCCCGACCTCGGCCCGGGGGACGTCCACCCGGACATCGTCCAGGTGTGGCCGGAGGGCACGCTCATCCGCATCGAGCAGATCGAGGAGCTGTGGCACACCATCCAGCTCCGCCCGCTCCTGGCCTCACGCCGGGCCTTCGTGGTGTGGGAGGCGGAGGCGATGCCCGAGGTGGTCCAGCACGCGCTGCTCAAGGCCATCGAGGAGCCGCCGCCGTACGCGGTGGTCATCCTGGTCACCTCCCGGCCGGGCATCCTTCTCCCTACCGTGCGCTCCCGCTGCCAGACCATCGCCTTCCCGGCCGGCGCCGTGGTCGCCGACAGCCCCGAGACCGAGCGCTACCGCGAGCTGGCCCGCGCCGCCTACCGTGACCCGGCGTTCGACCCCGGGCGGGCCGCGTCCGAGGTCGACCGGCACGGGGCCGAGCTCGGCGCCCGGGCCGCGGTCGCGGTCGAGAAGCGCAAGCCGCCGCGCGAGGCCACCGACGCCGAGTCGCGACGGTGGGCGCGCTACTACGACGACCTGGCCAAGCGCCGCCGGCGGGCGGTCCACGTCGAGGCGGCGCGCGAGGCGGCCGACGCCGCGGCCGGCTGGTACCGCGACCTGTGGGCAGCCAGCCTGGGCGCGGGCGAGACCATCAGCCGCCCGGAGGCGCGCGCCGAGCTGGCCGAGGACGCCGAGGCGCCCGGGGCCGAGCGCCTTTGCCGAGCGGGGGCTCGAGATCGCGCGCGACGTGCGGCGCGGCCTCGACCTCACGGTCACGCCGCTCCTGGCCCTGGAGTCGCTCTTCCACCGCGTATGGCTCGCCGCCCGCGAGACCGGCTTCGCACCGGGCGTGGAGGTGCGGGCATGAGCGCCATCGTCGGCGTCGCCCTGTCGCCCGGCGGCAAGGTGATGCCCTTCGACTCCGACGGGCTCGACCTGCACTGGAACGACCGCGTGGTCTGCCAGACCTCCCGCGGGCTCGAGCTCGGGCGCGTCGTCCAGGCCACGCGGCCGGCCGACCAGGGCGGGCCGCCGCCGCGCAAGGTCGTCCGCCGTGCGTCCACCCGTGACGAGGAGACTGCGCGCCGCCACGCCGAGGAGGCGCGGACGGCGATGCTGGCCATCCGCGCCGTGCTGCGTGAGCACGGCGTCAGCGTCAAGCCACTGGCTGCCGACATCCCCTTCGACGGGCGGCGGGTCATCTTCACCTACCGGGCCGAGGAGCGGATCGACCTGCGGTCGCTCGCCGGACCGCTCGCCGAGCGCGCCGGGCGGCGGGTGGAGCTGCGCCACGTGAGCCCGCGCGAGGGGGCGCGCACCTGCGGCGGCGGCGGGATGTGCGGCGAGCGCATGTGCTGCACGCGCTTCCCCTCCCACGAGCAGCCGATCACGCTCCGCATGGCCAAGGACCAGGAGCTCCCCATGAATCCCGGGCGCATCACCGGCCTGTGCGGGCGCCTGCGCTGCTGCCTGGCCTTCGAGCACCCCGTGTACCGCTCGTTCCGCGACCGGGCGCCGGCCGTCGGCCGGACGGTGGAGACGCCGCTCGGCACCGGCGTGGTGCGGGCCTACAAGGTGCCCGAGGACGCGCTCGTCGTCCGCCTGGCCGGAGCCGAGCACGAGGTCGACGTCAAGCTCGACGAGGCCACCGAGGTGGGCGCCGGCGCGTGAGCCGGGTGGCGGTCGTCGGCTCGACCGTCCGCGACGTCATCCTCGAGCCCGGCCGGCCGCCGGCCGTGCGAGCGGGAGGCGCACCGCTGTTCGCCGCGCGGGCGCTGGCGGCCTCAGGCGACACGGTGAGCGTGGCCACCCGCTGCGCCGACGCGGGCCTGGCCACGGAGCTCGCCTCGCTGGCTCGCCCGCTGTGCCTGCGGCTGGACGGCGAGAGCGTGTCCAGCGAGCTCCGGTACCGGCACGACGGGGAGCGCGACCATGCTCTCCTCGGCCTGGGTACCGAGTGGTCGGCCGCCGACGTCGAAGGCTTCGCGGCGCCTGCCCTGCGAGAGGTGGCCTGGGTGCAGGTCGGCACCCAGCGGGCGGGCGACCTCGGAGCGGACGTCCTGCGCGCGCTGGCCGCCGGCGGACGCCGCCTGGCCCTCGATGCCCAGGGACCGATGCGAGCCGCGCGGCTCGGCCCGCTCTTGCTCACGGGCGCCCTGCCGGCCGAGCTGCTGCGCAGCGTGCAGGTGCTCAAGCTCTCCGAGGAGGAGGCCATGGCGGGCTACGGCACGGCCGACGCCGGCGCCGTGGCCAAGGCGACTGGCGTGGCCGAGGTCGTTGTCACCCTGGGCCGCACCGGGGTCTCGGTGGCCACCGGGGGCGAGACCCGCGAGATTCGCGGCGACCCCGTGCCGGTGGCCGAGGCCACCGGAGCCGGCGACTCGTTCCTCGCCCTCTATGTGGCCGCGCGGGCCCGGGAGGTGGCGCCCGCCGAGGCCGCCGAGCAGGCCGCGCGGGGCGTGGCCGAGATCCTCAGATCTCGAGGAACCCCCGGCCGGTGACGACGCAGGCGCCGCCGACACGCACGTCGCCGGCGTCGTCCGCGTCGACCTCCATCGTGCTCGGCCGGCCGAGCTCGACGCCCTGCACGATGGTCACCCGCCCGGCGTGCCGTACGCCGTCGCGCACCAGCTGCGCGGCCAGGGGGCCGGCGGCCGAGCCGGTGGCCGGATCCTCGGGAACGCCCGCCGCGGGCGCGAACACCCGGCTCCGGATGACGTCCCCGGCGTCGGCCCACACCGTGACGGTGACGGCCTCCTCGAAGGCGGACAGGGCGGCAATGTCAGGGGCCACGGCGGCGAGCGCCTCCACCGAGTCGAGAGGCACGATGGCGTGGCGGATGCCGTTGTCTGCCAGCTCGAGCACGTGCCCCCGGTAGGGGAGGCGGAGGGCGGCGAGGAGCGCCTCGGGATTCTCGACAGGCGAGAACCGGGGCCGGGGCTGCGCCATCACGGCGCGCGCGAGCTCGCCGTCGCGGCGCTCGAGCTCGATCTCGACCGGCCCCACGCCGGTCTGGAGCACGATGCGGCCGAGGGCCACCGACCGCCCCACTACCCAGGCCGTGCCGACCAGCGGATGCCCGGCGAAGGGCAGCTCCCGCCGGGGCGTGAAGATGCGCACCCGCGCGTCCCCCTCCTCGGCGCCGTCGGCCGGCAGGATGAAGGTCGTCTCCGACAGATTGAGCTCGTTGGCGATCCGGCCCATCACCTCGTCCGCGAGCCCACGCGCGTCGGTGAAGACGGCCAGCGGGTTGCCCGTGAACCGCTCGTCGGTGAAGACGTCGAGGAGGACGTAGCGACGCTGCATGGGTCGGAATCTACCGACCCGGCGGCCCCCGGCCCGGCTAGGGTCGCCGGGTGGAAATCGCACTCGCCGCTGCCGATGGGCGCGTGGCCCTCGAGGACGGGCCGGGCGGCCACCTGGCCCTCGCGGCCCACGGCCTGCCCGGCCTGCTCGAACGGCTGGAGCCGGACGAGCTCTCTCCGGACCGGGCCTGGCTGGTCGGGGACGAGGCCGCCGTGCCGGGCGACGTGGCCCTCGTCGTCGGCGCGTACCCCGACGGCAAGCTGGCGGGGCTCGTCGTCGTGAGCGCGCGATGGCCCGGCTTCGACGAGGTGCCGGCCCGCGCGCTCGACCGGTTCGGCGAGGGTCTCGTCGTCCCGCCGACGCCGATCGCCGCCGGCGGCGATGTCGACAGGGAGATGCTGGAGCTCCTGCGGGCCAACGTTCGCGACCCCGACGGCGTGGAGCTGGCGATCCGGCAGCAGCTGGCGACGGCCTCCCGGGCGGCGGGCGAGCTCGACCCGGCGGAGCTCGACGAGACGCTGGCCCGGGGTGAGCGCGAGCTGCGCGCGGCCCTGGCGCCCGCTCCATGGCAGCTGGGTGGACGGCGATCTCGCGGTGACGGTCTCGGGCGGCCCGGACGACCGCGTCGTCGTGGACCTGCACGGCTGCGCCGAGGCCGGCCCCGCGCCGGTCAACCTGGCGCGGGCGAGCGCGGAGGGAGCGGCTGCCCGCGCGGCCGTGGCCGCGCTGGCCCCGGCCGCACCGCAGAACGCCGGCGCGTGGGGCCTGGTCGACGTGCGCACCCGGCCTGGGAGCATCCTCGACCCGCCGCCCTTCGCGCCCCGCCATCGCGCGGGCGAGACCGTCGACGCCCTCTCGGCCGGCGTCCGCGCCGCTATCGCCGGCTGATGCCCGCCAGGGCCAGGCCGGCGGCCGCCGCCGTGAGCCCGTAGGCCAGGGCGTCGCTGGTGGCCCGGGCCAGGGCGGCCGCGCCCACCGGGCTCACCAGCGCGCCCAGCGCCCACAGCGCATTTAGGGCGCCGATGGCCGAGCCCTGGCCGATCCCGGCGTGCTCGGCGCCCTCGCTGGTCAGCGGGAAGGCGACCACGAAGACCACGGCGTTGAACGCGGACTCGAGCACGATGGCGAGTACGTAGGGCGCGCTCGCCGGGAACAAGGCCAGGATGGCCACCGCCCCGCCGAGGAGCGCCGTCCCGGCCAGCGAGAGCCTGATGCGGTCGACCCGGTCGGCCAGCCGCCCGGCCAGGAACGTCACGGCCGCCCCGACGGCGGCCGCGGCCGTGAACGCCCAGCCGACGGCGGCGTCGCTCAGGCCCTCGGCCGAGAGGTGGAGCGGCCCGAGCACCTGCACGACCCCCGACGTGACGGACACGTAGAGGATCCCGACGTACGCGGCGCGCAGGCTGCGGTCGCGCACGGACATGCGCGCGGCCTGCCGCAGCTCGACCGGCTCGTGCGTGCCGCCGCGGGGCGGGGCGGGCTCGAACAGCGTCCACGCGAACGCGGCGAGCATGCAGGCGCCGATGGCGAGCATGGCCGCTTCCAGACCCACGGCCGTGACCAGAGGGCCGCCCAGGGCCGGGCCGACCAGGGCGCCCAGAGCCGCCGAACCGTTGACCGTTCCCAGAGCCGACCCGCGCCGCTCCGAGGGCACGGAGGCGGCGAGCCAGGCCACACCCGCCGTCCAGGAGACGGCCGAGCAGAGACCCTGGAGCGCACGCACGGCGATCAGCTGCCAGACGGTGTCCACCGCGCCGAGCAGGGGGATCGACGCCGCGAAGATGCCCGTGGAGACCACGGTGATGCTGCGCGGCCCGACGCGGTCGGCGAAGCGGCCGACGGGCAGCGCGGCCACGAGCACGGCCCCGCCGTAGATCCCGACCACGAGCCCGGCGGCGCCCTTGCCGAGGCCGATGTCGTGCTGCCAGCGCGGGAGGAGCGGCACGATCGCCGACCACAGCGCGATGTCGAGGAAGACGATCGACGCCACGAGGACGGTAAGCCGGGTGCCCGCGCGCATGGCGGCGGAGGGTACGGGGCTGGTCCTCCTGCCCGCGACGAGGGCCCAGGCGCCTGACTGGCGCGGGCTACGATGGGCAGGCCGCCCGGCGCGGCGCGGATGCCCTCGTAGCTCAGGGGATAGAGCAACGGTTTCCTAACGGGTGGCGCGTTCGCCCCGGCTTCCGCACCACTGCGCGGTTGCGGCCCCTTGGCGGGTGACGATGCGCCAGAGCGCCTGCCGCGTCGGTCCAGGCCAGGCGGGGGTGGAGCGTCGAGATCGGAGAGCGGGAGGTGACCTCGTCGTTCTCGTGGCCTGCTAGCGAGGGCGCGACGCCCGACGAGGCCCTGGCCCACCCCGGGCGCTTCGACGCCCGTCAGCGGCGGCGGGCACGCATGGTCCGGCGGCATGTCATCCAGGCGCGCACGGGCCGACCTGTGACCACCGCACCGGCCCCGGACTGCGCCGCGCTCAAGCGTCCGGCGACGATTAGGGTTCCGCTTTCGCTAGGCCGTAGAATCGACCCCTACGGTAGAGGAGGGAAAGATGCGACGCTTTGTACGCAGGCCGTCGCCGAGCATGGCCGTCGCCTGCTTCGCACTCTTTGTCGCGCTCGGAGGTGTAGGGATCGCGGCCGCGAGTCTGCCGAGAAACAGCGTCGGCACCAGGCAGCTTCGCAACAACGCCGTCACCTCGTCGAAAGTGAAGAACCATTCGCTGCTGAAGGCCGACTTCAAGCTTGGCCAGCTGCCGTTGGGAACGAGGGGGACCACCGGTCCGCCCGGGCCCAGGGGACCAACGGGAGGGACGGGAGCGAAAGGCGACACGGGGCCACGGGGGCCGAGCGACGCCTACTCGACCTCGGTCGCCGGGCCGGTCGCAATGGCGAAACTCACCTTGACGATACTCGCGAGCCTCAGCCGCGTGCGGGTGCGTACGCGAGGCGCGAGGCCGGCCGCAGCCATTAGCGTGGAATCCGATGGCACCGACCGATCCGCCGTGCAGAAGGTGATTCCGACCTCACGGAAGGCCTATGCCACCGTGTACAAACCACTCGGAGCGAGCACGGATCAGCCGCAGACGCGACGGTCGACGTGTCTGCGCGAATGACCGCACCGGCGGAGTGCCGCATCTCGCCTGCGGCAGCTTCTACACCGCGGCTCGGATGGCGTGGTATCGGCGATCAAGGTCGAAGATTCCGACCCCGGCTTCCCCGACCTGGTGCTTACCCAGCCGCGAGTGCCTGCTCGTGGTCGAGCTTAAGACCTCCCGACGACCGAGGGCTCCGTAGTGTCGTTTGCGTCGAACGATGCGGCGGGAGATGCAGGCGGGCGTCCCGTGACGCCGATCTATCCGTTCGACCTGGGCAGACTGCGCCCGACACGGCGCGGGCGCCCCACGAGCCGACCGAGACCTCGCCCCCGGAGAACCAGGTCGAGGATGCGACCTGAGTTGCTCGAGCTGCGAGTCGTTCGGTCCGGTTCGCCTCCCGGAGGCCATGAGGAGGTGTCGAGATGAGGAAGTTACCATCGCGCAAGCTGGTGGCGGTGGCCGTCGTGTTCGTGTTTGCGGCTGCGGCCTCGCTCGCTGCGGCCGAGCGCCGTACGCTCGGCGTCCACAACGGCGTCATCACGGCTGCGTTGAGCCGCCATCAAGCACAACCCGGCCACCTCGGGTGACCTGAAGCTGGCCAACTGCCGCAAGGGCTACACGAAGATCTCGTGGAACATCAAGGGACCGAAGGGACCCGCGGGCGCCGTGGTGCTCCGGGCCGAGGGTGACACTGGTGCAGCCGGTGCCGTCGGTGCAGCCGGAGCCACCGGGGCGACCGGCGCAACTGGCCCCGCCGGGCCTGCTGGACTGAGCGTGCCTGGCGTCGTCGTCACGCACGTCACCGGCGGCGATTCCAGCCACTGCGGGGGTGACTGGGCGAATGACGACTACAAGCGGACGCTGCAGTTCATCCCGCAGGACGATGGGACGATCCAGGTCGTTCGTTCCTACGACGGAACGTTCACGACCATCGCGGGCGCCTCCAGCCCAATCCGGCCTCGTGCCCCGGCACTCTGCAGGACGGGTGGCGTCACGGGAACGATCACAGGCTTCGACGTCGTGGTGGTGACGGGCGGCGTGTTCACTCCGAACGCGACCTGTCCCGATCCCTGCACCACCGCCGCGATGCTCGCGACCTTCTTCCCGGCTCGCGGTGGCCCTGCGGCGACCTCGCCGGTCACGACGGGTGGGAGTATCAGTACGACGCGGGCGCTAACGGCCTGCTGGGTTAACCGCTCAGCGTGTGCGCGGCGGGGACATCGGCAACATCACCGGCTAGGCACAGATGGGGGCGGGCTTGACCCGCCCCCACCTGTGCCGTTTCGTCGTAGCCTCCGTTTCGTTGACGGCGCTGAGCGAGCGTCTGGGCTCCCGTCGGCGAGCGCGTTGTCATGCTCCGACCGTGGCGGTGCACTCCGTGACTACGACACCGCGGACGATGACGCGGTCGTTGAGCGTCGCTTCGCGCTTGGGCTCCTGTGTTCGCCTCGATGGAGGGCGTTCTGGGCGCCGAGTTGCCACTTCCTGCACGGGGAGGCTGGCGGTGCATCAAGCGCGATCGGTCGCGAAACGCTCGACCGCCGATGAACCACAGCTGGGTGGCGGAGGCAGACGGGCAGACCATCGGCTTCGTCGTGGCCACCATCGCGGACCCGAACGCGCATCGGACAGATCGCCATGCTCGCCGTCGACCCCCAGACCAGCGCCACGCGCTCGGGCGTGCGCTCACCGACCACGCCGCCGCCTGGCTGCGTGACGCTGGCATGCGCGTGGCGGTCATCGGGACCGCGGCGACCGAGGCCACGTCCCGGCGCGGCGGCTCTACGAGCGGCCGGGTACGTTTCAGACGACGGCCAACAGCTCGTGCCCGACGGACGCCCAGCGTCCCTGAGTTCCACGACCGGGAAGTTCTCGCGGCTGATCCGCGACGCGAGCTCCGGACCGACCCCGGCGCGCTGCCGTCCGGGAGCTCGTGCTGAACGCCGTCGACGGAATCCGCCGCGTTCCGGCCGAGCAATGGCGCGGCGTGCTCGGGTGCCTAGCCGCGATCAGCGGGCCGACCGTTCACCGGGGGCTCGCGCTCGACGAGGCTGCTCGAGCCGTCGGCCTGCACGAGTGCCGCTACTCATCGCCTCCGCGATCGCGGACGAGCGCAACGCCCGAGGCCTCGCCAGGCTGGTCCACAGCTCGGTCCGATCACGCTCGACGTGTACTGCAAGCTCCTGCCCGGCGGAGGCAAGACTGCCGCCCTGCTCGCGCCCGCCTGACGGGCCGACCCAGGACCAGATGCCAGGTGACGTCGTGACCTGGCTGTCGAACAGCGCATGGGTGGCCATCCAGGCGTAAGGACGCTCGCGCAGCCGAGCGTTGCTTCTTCGGGTCCTCGCCGCGCGTTAGCCGCTGCGGATCGTCACGATCAGTCCGCGCTGGTTAAGGACCTGGTCTGCGGTGTAACCGACTGCGATGCAGGTTGCCGGCGGATGGCGGCAGGAGACCGAGGCAGAGGCTCGCCGTTGTAGCTTTTGCCGACGCCTTTGGCGCGGCGGCGCCTCCGTGCCTTTGATCCGCGCGCCGTTCCGTTCGGTGACGAGCAACGCGTCTGGCCCTTTCGCCGGGTAGTAGCGCCGACGGCACTCAGTTCCCGCGAGCGCAGCCAGCGAGTCGAGGCTATCCCCAGGGCCGCTGGCTCCCGAACGGAACACGGCTCGCTCCGACTCCACCTGCCCGCTCGCTCGCGGAGCACGAGGCCGTATAGCTCCCGCGAGGACGCGGCGCCTAACGCCGGCCGCCGACCGCAGCCAGCGCACCTCGACGACCCGGCCAGGGCAGACCCTGCCGCGCCAGTTCGCCGGCCCATCAGGAGGCCGCTAGGCAGCTCTCGCAGCGCCTGTCGCCTGCCTGCTCCCAGCGCACGTCGGCCGTGGACCAGCCCGGGTGGTCGGCCACGCTCGGCGACCGTCCGGTCTCGATCGGGTGCTTGCACAGCGTCAGCCGGGCGCCGGTCGGGTGGGCCAGGTGCAGCTTGCCCTGGGGCGAGAGCAGCACACGCGCCCGCACCGCGGCTCGCTTGGCCTCCACATGCGCCTCGTAGACCCGGTTGTCGCGGATGCGCTGCGCGGTCCTGACCCGCTCCCAGTGCTCGGCGCGCTCGGCCGGCGTGAATCGCGGCTTGCTCACGACGCGGCCTCCAGCGTGGCCGCCATCTGGAGCTGGATGGCCACGCTGCGCACGATCTCGTAATCGGCGGGCGGACCATCGACGCTGGTCGAAACGAACTTGCCGCCTTCGATCAGGTCGACGTGCATTTGCCCGCGCCCGTGGCCGAGGTCCTCGACCCAGTAGTGCTGGCCGTCGCGCTTGTAGAACTTGCTGTCCATCCCGTCACTCGCTTTCCAGCCTCGGCCGTCACGCCCGGGAGCCGTCTGGTTGTCCTGGCATGCAACGTAGCCATTGGGCGGCGGTTTGCGGCCTGGTTGCGCGGGATTTCACAGAATGATGTACAGGTGCCCTCAGCCCGACGTGGGCCTCCAGGAGGGCCGAGGCGTGGTCGTCCACGGCGTCGCGGCGGCGGTTGTAACGCTGGCGGTAGCTTCCGGCATGACACCGCGTCATGGAGACGGATCGAAGACGGAACGCGCGCCCGGTGCCGCTTCCTGACCGGAATGCACGGAGGTTCCTAAACCGTGTGTCGCAGGTTCGAGTCCTGCCGGGGGCACTCGCTCGACCAGGGGTGACCCACTCCCACAGCTGAGAGGTCGAGGAGGAGGCGGGTCGTCCCCGCCTCCTCCTCGGTTGCTCACGTGCCGATCGTGAAGTCGGCACTCATGTCGCCGACCTGAACCTGGTACTGACCCGGCTCCACGGCGCGGCGCCCGCTCCCGTCGATGTCGCCAAGCGTGACCGCCAGCTCGGAGACCGGGAACGAGACGTGCACGATCTGCGATGCGCCCGCGTCGAGCTTCAGCCTCGCGAAGCCGACCAGGCGCTGAGGCGGCGCGAGCACGTCGCTGACCGGCTGGTGCACGTAGACCGGAACCACCGTCGCCCCGGCACGGCTCCCCGTGTTCGCAACCGTGAACGTGGCGGTCGCCGTCCCGCGGCGCGAGACGGAGCTCGTGACCGAGAGGCCACTCGTCGCGAAGGTCGTGTACGAGAGCCCGAAGCCGAACGGGTAGCGCGGGTTGTAGCCGGACCCTGGGCCGGAGTTCGTCCCCGGCAGCTGGTCGAAGAACTTCGGCTCGTCACCCGCGGTCGACGGACCGCCCGTGTCGAAGTCGCCGGCGTTGTGATCGGCCGCCGAGGGCCAGGTGACCGGCAGGTGGCCGCTCGGGTTCACCGTTCCGAAGAGGACGTCGGCGACCGCCGAGCCGCCCTCGGTACCGGGCAGGTAGGCCATCAGCAGCGCATTCGCCTTCTCCGCCGGGCCGAGGCCGAGCGGCCGGCCGGCCATGATCACGACGATCACCGGCTTGCCCGTTGCCTCGAGCGCGGCGATCAGATGTTGCTGGTCGGCGGCCAGTGTCGGCACCGGACTGTCGCCGAGCCCCTCGGCGTAGGCCCGCTCGCCGACCACGGCAACCGCAGCGTCGGCGTTCTGTGTCGCCGCGACCGCGTCCTGCACCTGTGCGTCGGTGACCGTCTGGTCGGTCGGGACCGAGACGACGTTCGGGTCGGCGGCCTTGATGCCGTCGAGCGCCGTCGTCGCGGGTGGGATCTGGTCGGGCGGCCCCATGCAGCAGACGTGGTTGCCCGGGTCATAGACGCCCTGCCAGCTGACGCTCCAGCCGCCGAGCTGGTTCGCGACCCGGTTGGCACTCGGGCCGGTCACGACGAGCTTTGCGCTCGCTGAGAGCGGGAGCGTCGGCGGGGTCCCCTCGTTGCGGAGCAGGGTGATCGACTCGTCGGCGGCCTTGCGGGCGAGGTCCCTGTTCGCCTTCACCGCGGCGTCTGCCGCGGCCGGGTCGACGTACGGATGGTCGAAGAGACCGAGCTCGAACTTGAGCGTCAGGACCCTGCGCACCGACTCGTCGATGCGATTCGTCGAGACCAGGCCGTTCTGCACGTCCTGGATCAGGCCGTTGTCCCAGCCGACGTAGTCGAACGGGGTCATGCTCACGTCGATGCCGGCGTTGACGGCCTTGGCGATGGCGTCGGGAAAGTTGGCCGCGACGTGGTAGGTGGTCTGCAGAGCGGGCACGTCCCCGTAGTCACTGATCACGACTCCCTTGAAGCCGAGCCGGTGACGGAGCTCCTCGGTGAGCAGGAAGTGCGACGCGGTCGCAGGGACGTTGTTGATCGACCCGGAGTCGGCCATCACGGTCGCGACGCCCGCGTCGATGCCGCCGGCGTAGGACGGCAGGAAGATGTCCTGCAGGTACCGGATCGGCAGCTGAGCCTCGACCCGATCGTGCCCGTTGATGGACTCCGAGTAGCCGGCGAAGTGCTTCACCGTGGCGGCCACCTGCGGCGAGTCGAACCCTCCGCCCTGAAGCCCGAGGATGTTGGCGGCGCCCAGCGCCGCGGACAGCTCCGGCTCCTCGGCCCAGGTCTCGTAGTAGCGGCCCCAACGGTTGTCGCGAGCCAGATCCTGCACGGGGGCGAAGTCCCAGTTTCCGCCGGTTGCGAGCAGCTGCTGGCGCGTTGCCGCGCCCGCCGCTCGGGCGAGATCCGTGTCCCAGGTCGCTCCCATCCCGATCGACTGCGGGAAGAGCGTCGCTTCGTACGGATGGCCGAAGCCGTGGACGGCGTCGACGCCGTAGATGACCGGGATGTGGAGCCTCGAGTGCTCGACGGCGTAGTGCTGGATCGTGTTGTACTGCTCGGCCCAGCCGCGGCCGGTGTTGTCGGCCGGGTTGTCGGTGCCGCCCGACAGGATCGAACCGGTCTGGTAGTCGATCAGCGTCCGCTGAAGACACGTCGTCTGCAGCGGGTCGTTGTTCCCACCGGCGTTATTGCAGTCGCCGCTGGCCGGCGAGGTCGTGTCGCGGAGCTTCCCGATCACGATCTGGTCCATCTGCCCGACCTTCTCGGCCAGCGTCATCCGCTGGAGCAGGTCGTTGACCCGGCTTTCCACGGATGCGTGCCGGTCCAGGTAGACCGGCTGACCGGCTCCCCGCGCGGCCGCCGTCACGACGATCGTCGCAATCGCAAGCACTGCGACCAGCGCGCCGGCCGCAGTCGAGATGCGCCTCATTCGTCCTCCTCTCCGGGGATGTCCGAGGGCGGGGCCGCAGTTCGTGCCGGCTGCCGTAGCAACGATCTGGCGAGGCCGCGCCCTCGGGACGCTCCTCCTCGTTGCTCCCTCGTCTCGGCGGTCGTACGACCGCCGGCACCGGGCCCTACCTCTTCGGTCGATTTCTAAACGTGTGTCGGGAACTGCGCCGGGCCACACACTTGTTGTGACCTGGTCCGGCTGGCACGATTCCCGCGAGGGACCCAGCGGGAAAGCGAGGAGGCGTGGAACGGAACGCCTGAACCGGGTGGATCGTGTTCGCCGTCGCCTGACGCCAGACCAGGCGAGCGGCGGTCGATGAAACGATTCGCCAGGCGCGCGCCAGGGCCCGCTCGGAGCGGGCGTCTTGGTCACGCTCTTCGTCCTCGGGCTGGCTGCCGGCTGCGGTACAGCCGGTAACGGGGGCGGCACGGGCGGGACGACAAGGGTCGCTGCCGGCGGCGCGACGAGGACGGCTTCGACGCGGACGTTGACGGCGCCGACCACGACCACCGAGACCTCGTCTGGCGCGACCGAAACCGGCCCGACCTCTGGCAAGCAGACGACGACAGTCGAGCGGACGACGACGGTAACCGTCACGAGCCCGGCCGTCACCACCACCGTGGCGAGCCCGCCCGTCACGACGACGACGGTTGAGACCACCACCGTCGAGAAGACGACGACGACGGGAACCAGCGTCAGCCCTGGCGGGGCTGCCGTTGCGGGGGCGGCGGCTGCTTCGTCCAAGCAAGCGGCCCCGGAGGAGTCGAGCACTCAGTGGGGTTGGATCGCGTTCGGCATCCTCCTGGCCGCGGTGGTCGTTGGCGCACTCGTGTGGTGGTGGCGGCGTCGTCGTCAAGTGGGGACTGCATGACCACGGTTGCCGTCGCCGGATCAACAGCGAGGCTGCTAGAGGTGAAGGGCACCTTCGATGACGGCCTCGGCGGCCACGGCGATCTGCTCGTGCCCGGCCGCGTTGGGATGATCGCCGTCGTCCGAGAGGTAGTGCGTCTCGTCATAGGCGTAAGTCGGCCCCTTGAAGGCGGCTCGGAGGTCGACGTAGGCTGACTCGGTCGAGGCTGCGGTGGACCTGATGATCGCGTTGACCTCGTCGGTGATCCGTGCCGCCGCATCGACGTAGCTGTCGCCTCGCGCGGCCGCGTACTGGCCGCCCAGCCACACGCTCCAGTAGTCGAGGAGCACGACGAGCACCTTGTGGCCGGAGGTCAGCTCGTGGACGCGCGACACGATCGCCGCCAGGTTCGTCTCGAGGGCAGGGAGCTTCGGCTCGTAACAGGTGATCGTCGTGCCGCAGGCGTCCGAGTGCGCGACGTCGTTCGCGCCGATCTCGATCTCGACGGCGTTCGCTGTGCGCACGCGGTCGATCACCTGCGCGTCCGACTGAAGCTGCTGAAGCAGCGATGAGGTGGTGGCACCCGCGACAGCGTCGTTGTCCGCCGTGACAGTGCGGCCGGTGCTCGTGGTCAGCCCGTCGGCGGTCAGCGGCGGGTACGGCGTGCAGTCGCAGTTGGTGCCGCGCGGCACCGAGTCTCCGAGCGCCACGATCGAGGACGTCGCACCGCCGGACCCGCACGCGGTCAGCGCACAGCTCAGGGTCGACGAGCGTGAGGATCCTGCGGCAGATGCGAGGACGGACCATCTCCGACACGCCATCTTGTAGCGAAGGTGCGGGCTCGAATCCCAAAAGGCCCGAAGTCGCGGATAATCGGGGACGTCGTCGGTTCGATCCCGCGTCGTCCGATCCCGGCAGGGCGCAGGTCGAGCGCGGGAGGACGGAAGATGTCGCAGCCACCATCGGATGATGTCGAACGTCAGCGGCGCGCAGCGGCGAGCCGGAGGGGATCGCTCGGCAGGGGACGCGTCTGGGCGAGTTCATGACGGTGGTGCGCGCCCGGCACGGCTTCCACCACGTTGCGGTCGCCCGACACGGCAGAGGCCTCCGGCGATTCCTACACCGAATCCCCATGACCGACGAGGCCGGATGAGGTGTATCGTGGGCGGGCGTCGCCGCCCTCACCGCCTTGGCGCTGGCTCCGCCGGCCGGCGCCGCATGCCTGGCTGACGGGGCGCCTCACGGCGTGACCGGTGCCGGCTCCTGGCGGGCGCGCCTCGTTGCTCCGACCATCGTCCTCGCGCGGCCCGGACATGGCCCGGGTGACGTGGTCACCCCGGTTCCCGGGTCGCCGCTGTCGATGAGCTGGGCAGCCGTCGTGGCGAGCCGTGGTGTGGACGGGCGCTGTTATGTGGCCCTGCAGCTGCCGACGCGGCCGAACGGACGCCGAGGTTGGGTGAACGCCGACGAGGTACAGCTCGCCTGGACGCGGTGGAGGATCGAGATCAACCGGTCGCTGCGACGGGCCCTCGTCATCCGAGCCGGAGAGGTCGTGCGGCGCTTTCAGGTGGTCGTGGGCAAGCCGTCGACGCCGACACCTGCCGGCCGCTTCGCCGTCCTCAGCGTGACGCCGAACGACCCGAACACCTTCGACGGGGCCTGGGTCCTGGCCCTGACGGCCGAGAGTGACGCGCTCCGGCAGTTCGGCGGCGGGCCAGGACGCATCGGGCTCCACGGCCGGGGCGGTGCGAGCCTTGCCGATGCGCTCGGCTCCGCGGCGAGCCATGGCTGCATCCGGCTCGCCAACGCGGCCATGCGCTGGATCGTGGCCACCGTGGGTGCGTCCAACCTGCCGGGCGTGCCCGTAGTGGTTCGTTAGAGCCAATTGCTGCTAGCGTGAGCCGCCAGTACCCGGGAGGAGGACGGGATGCGCCGAGTGCGGGGACTCGTCATCCTGCTCGTATCGTGCGCGGCGGTCCTCGTGACGTCGGCGCCGGCGAGCGCAGCGCCGCCGAAGAAGTTCTGGCCCGAAAGCCCTGGCCGGCACATTCTCGGCCGCCATGTGGCTCTGAAGGACTTCGCGAACGACCCGGCCTACGCCGCCAACATCCGGGGTGACGTCGTGTCGGTGGGCAACACCCTGCTCACCTGCCCGGGCAACACGGCGCGACGGAAGCTGCGGGGCGAGACCTGCAGCGCCACGGCCAACAACAACGACCAGGACATGAAGTACGTGAACGTCGACCCGAGCGGCGGTCACTTCAACTCGAGCACGGCCACCCTGACCATCCCGGCAGGGTCGCGGATCGTCAAGGCGTACCTGTACTGGGGCGCAGATCTTGGCCCGGGCGTGAACAACGGCCCCGACACGGCCGCGCCAGGGGGTGGATCCCCGCAGACCAACCCGCTTTGGCGCACCGCCCTGCTGCGGACGCCGAGCACCGCTGGATACGTCCCGATCGACGCGACGCAGGCGGGCCGTGACGGCCGCTGGGACTACATCGCCAGCTGGTACAACCAGCCCGGGAACCGGCCCGGATGGGCCTACCAGGTGCGGGCCGACGTCACCCCGGAGCTGCAGTCGGCGAAGATGTTCCACGTCCGGAAGGCCAACCGCGCCCAACTGCAGTCGACCATCACGGTGGCGAACGTGCAGGCGGGGCGCGGCTACAACCGCTCCGGCGGCTGGAACCTGACCGTCATCTGGGAGAACGACGCGGCCGCGTTCCGCAACGTCACCCTGTTCGACGGATTCGAGTACGTCCAGGTCGCCGGCGGCCAGCAGCTCGTTGTGGGCCCCGTTCAGGTGAGCGGGTTCCAGACGCCCGCGACGGGATCGGCCGATGCCCGCGTCGGCCTCTGGGCCTACGAGGGAGACGCCGGCATCAGCGGCGACTACGCCACCCTCGGACCGGTGAATGCGCAGTGCACCGCCGGCCAGAAACTGACCAACGCCCTCAACCCCGCCACGAACTTCTTCAACAGCACGATCAGCAACCTGGGCCAGCAGGTCACCGACCGTGTTCCCGCCTATGTCAACCAGCTCGGCTTCGACCTCGACCGGCTGGCCGACAACACGCTCACACTGGACCACGGCGCCACCGGGGCCACCATCTGCCTCGGGACCGACGGCGACACCTACTTCCTCGGGGGCCTCTCCTTCAGCACGCTCATCCGCGCGCCCAACACGAAGATCACCAAGGACGTCGACAAGGCCACCGCCGTCCCCGGCGACGTCCTGACATACACGGTCACAATGAGCAACCCGCAGCGTCAGCCCGGCGACCCGCTGTACCCGACCCCCACAAGCCCGGCCATCAACGCCACGATCTCGGACCCACTGCCGTCAGGCCTTGACTTCGTGGCCTTCACGTTGAATCCCGGCGGAGCCTGCACGTATACCGCGGCTACCCGCCAGATCGACTGCATCGTGGGGACGCTCGACCCCGACGCCACCTTCACGTACGGCGTCCAGGCCCGCGTCCGCGCCTCGGCGGCCGGGCCGTCCCCTGACAACCTGATCAACAGCGCCTGCTACACGGCCAATGACGAGGACACGCCCGGCGTTGTGTTCAAGGGTTGTGACGACGCGAGCACGATCGTCCCGCCGAACCCGGCCGCGGACCTCGGCATCGTCAAATCGGTGGCCCCCGTCTTCGTGCAGGCGGGCGGCACCCTCACCTGGACGCTCACCGCCACCAACTACGGCCCCCGCACGGCGACAGGCGTCGTGATCGCTGACCAGCTGCCGCCACAGGCGCAGTTCGTCTCCCTTACCACCGCGCCGGCCATGAGCTGTACGACGCCGGCGGTCGGGGCCACCGGCACGATCACCTGCACGGCGCCAAGCATCCCGGCCGTACCCGACCCAGCTTCCTCCGTTACCCTCGTCGTGACCACGACCGTGGCGCCCGGCACCCCGGCCGGCACCGCGCTTGTCAACACCACCACGGTGGCCGGCAACGAGCCCGAGCCCACCCCGGACGTCCACCCGAACCGCGACGACGCGACCGCGACGGTCTACGCGGTCGAGCCCGGACCGCCACCAATGCCAACCCCGCCGGTTCCCCCGGAGCCGAGGCCACCGGGGCCTGCGGATACCAACCTCTCACTGGGCAAGCACGTCGACCACGCCACCGCGCACGCGGGCGACGCCGTGACCTTCACCATCGTCGTCCGCAACCGCGGCGAAGCCTCGGCCCTGGACACTCGCGTGTGCGACGCGCTCCCATCTGGTCTCACCGTGATCCGCGCACCGGAAGCCCAGATGCGCGGCGGCCAGCTGTGCTGGTCGGCCGGCACTCTCAAAGTCGGACGCTCAAAGGCCTATCGCCTGGTGGCACGCGTTCAGCCGGCTCTCGGGCAGAAGACGGTCCGCAATCCGGCCTCGGCGACGGCCCGCAACGCGAAGACGGTGAGCGCCGCAGCGACGGTGCGCATCGCCCGAACCACTGCGAGCGTCACCGCTCCGCCAGCCGTGACGGGATAGCGCACCCAAGCCGACTCGTAAACGAAGGGCCCGGTCCGCTAAGACGGGCTCTCAGCGGCCGCGTCCTCCTTCGTCTGGTCGACCTCGGCCAGGATCTGCGCCGACGCCTCGGCGCTGAGTGCGTGCCGCGCGATCTTCTGGTAGCCCTGGATGCCGCGCTGCAGGCGCTCCACGACCTGGTCCTCAGCGATCGCGATGATCGCCGAAGTGCCAGGCGGCAGGCTCTCGCCGATGGCCTTGAGATCTTCGTCCTTGAAGCCCTTATCGCGGATCTTGCCCCAGACACCACCGCCCGCGCCGCCCACGATCGCTGCGCCGATGATGCTCGGTGGGAAGATGAGGCCGACCAGGCCGCCGGCGATCGCGCCGCGCTTGGCCCATTTCTTGCCGCTCGGGTCAGCAGTCTCCTCGAAGGTGATCTTTCCTTCAGCGGGGTGGACGATCACCGCCGCGTCGATCAGCTCGATCGAGCCCTCGCGGTCCATCGCACGAAAGTCCTTCAACGCGTCGCCTGCCTCGTGCTCGTTGTCGAACGTGGCGACAAACACCTGCATGACGTGGCTGCTCATCGTGCTCCCCTTTCAGGCGAGTCCGGCACCGATGGTACGCCGACCGCGGGCGAAGGCCGCCCGCGGCGACCGGTCTCCGCTCCACGCTCGACGCCCGAGGTCACGCTCACGGCGTCATCAAGGCGCCGTGGTCGTGGTCGGTGGGCTGGCGATCCTCTCGGCAGTCGCGGAGCTGCGGCGCTGGAGCAGCAGCCGCCTCGCCTCCGAGACCGGCACGATCGCGAGCCCGACGACGATGCAGACGAGCCACTGGTGCAGGGTCAGGTGGATGGTGTGCAGGATTCGCTGCAGGAGCCCGAGCTCGGTCCCGAGCAGGATCGCGGCCACGGAGCCGGCGCTGCAGAGCAGGAACATCCTGTCCTCCAGGATGTCGAGCGAGAAGACCGAGCGCCGCTCGTCGCGCGTCGTCAGGGAGAAGAGCACGTTGCTGATGGCGAAGGTCGTCAGGCCCATGGTGCGCGCCACCGTGCTGCCGTAGGTGTCGTCGGCCCAGGCGATCAGGCCGAGCGTGGCACCGCCCAGCACGACCCCGGCGATCGCGACCCAGATGAGCAGCGGCCGCGGCAGGATCTGCTCGTCGGAGGGGCGTGGCTTGCGTTGCATCAGCGCGTCGGCCGGGCGGCCGTAGCCGAGCCCGATCGCCTGCAGGACCTGGGTGGTGAAGTTCACGTACAGGGTCTGGAGGGGCACGAACGGCACGCCGCCGACGACGTTGAAGATGCTCGCGCCGAGGAACGTGACGATGAAGCCGATCAGCACGCCCATCTGGAAGCGGATGTACTTCGTGAGGTTGTCGTAGAGGCCGCGGCCGAGCTCGACGGCCTTCACGATGGTCGCGAAGTTGTCGTCGGTGAGGATCATCGTCGCGGCCTCCTTCGAGACCTCGGTGCCCGTGATCCCCATGGCGATGCCGATGTCGGCCCTCTTCAACGCCGGCGCGTCGTTCACGCCGTCGCCGGTCATGGCCACGATGTCGCCCTTGCGCTTCAGCGTGTCGACGAGGCGCACCTTGTCCTCGGGCGCGACGCGGGCGATCACGCCGATGTCGTCGATCGCGGCCTCGAGCTCGGTGTCGGACATGGCCTTGAACTCGGTGCCGCTGATCGCCCGGCCGGGAATGCCGAGCTCCTTGGCGATGGCCGCGGCCGTGACGGCGTGGTCGCCGGTGATCATGCGCACCCGGATCCCGGCCTCGTGCGCGGTCGCGATCGCCGACTTGGCCGTGGGCGCGAGCAGGATCGACGATGCCGACGAGCGCGAGCACCGTCATTCCGTCGAGCAGCGGGAGCAGGTCGGCGGACGGATCGAAGCCGTCCGGGTCGAAGTCCTTCCGCCCGGTGGCCATGACGCGCAGGCCCTGGCTGGCGAGGCGCTCGTTCTCCGCCATGTAGCGCTGCTTGAACGCGTCGTCGACGGGCACGATCGACAGGTCCTCCGGAGCGGGCCGCGAGCGCCGCCCGGGCGAGCAGCTGGTCCGGGGCGCCCTTCACCAGGCAGCGGACGACCTCATGGCCGTCCTCGTCGTGCATGCGGTGGAACGTCGCCATCATCTTGTAGGCGGCGTCGAACGGCAGCTCGGCGATGCGCGGGTACTGCTCTCGCGTCGCCGCGGCGGCCAGACCGCCCTTCTCGGCGAGCACGACCAGCGCGCCCTCGGTCGGGTCGCCGACGAGCTCGCCGTCCTTGACGACCGCGTCGGCGCACAGCGCCATCGGCAGCAGGAACTGGTCGAGCGGAACGTCGGGCGGCCCGAACACCTTCTCGATCCTCCCCTCGATGCCGTAGCCGCCCCCGGAGACCGTGTAGCGGCGGCCGGGAATCGTCAGCTCGACCGCGGTCATCTGGTTGAGCGTCAGCGTGCCGGTCTTGTCGGAGTTGATCGCCGAGGTCGAGCCGAGCGTCTCGGTCGAGCGCAGCCGCTTCATGATCGCGTTCGCCTTCGCGAGCATCTGCGTCCCGTACGAGAGGATCGTGGTGACGACGGCCGGCAGGCCCGTCGGGATCGCGGAGATCGCGAACGCGATCGCGGCGGTGAAGACGGTGTCGAAGCTCTCGCCGCGCGACAGGTTGAGGATGATCGACACGGCCACGGCCGCACCCGAGATGACCAGGATCTGGCTCGTCAGCCTCTTGAGCTGGACCGTCAGCGGCGTGTCCGCGTCCTCCTGCGCTCTGGAGCATGTGCGAGATGTGGCCGACCTCCGTCGCCATCCCGGTCGACGTCACGACGAAGCTGCCCGCGCCGCGCGTCACGTTCGTGTTCATGAAGACCATGTCCGTCCGGTCGCCCAGCGGCGTGTCGGCCGACTCGAGCGCCTGCACGCCCTTCGAGACCGGCATGCTCTCGCCCGTCAGCGCCGACTCGGCGACCTCGAGCGTGGCCGCCGACAACAGGCGCCCGTCCGCCGGCACCACGTCGCCGGCCTCGATCGACACGACGTCGCCCGGCACCAGCTCCTCGGCCGGAATCTGAATGAGCTCCCCGTCCCGGCGAACGCGCGCCTTGACGATCATCATCTTCTGCAACGCGGCGACGGCCTCCGCCGCCTTGCCCTCCTGCCGCAGGCCGAGCACCGCGTTGAACAGCGTCAGGAAGAGCAGGACGAGGCCGGTCCCGAGCTCCTTGAGGGGATAGAGGCTGCCGATCCCGGCCACCAGCAGGACGATCTGCATCGGGTCGCGGTACTGCCGCACGAACGCGCGCCAGCGCGGCTCGACAGCCGCCACCGCGAACATGTTCGGCCCGACGGAGGCGAGTCGCGACGCGGCCTCGGCGCCCGACAGACCGCTCCCGGTGTCGACCCCGAGGCGGCCGGCGACGTCATCGGCGCCGAGCGCGTACCACGCGACCGATCCCGCGTCGGTGACCGCGGTCGGTGGTCCCGGAGCCCTGTCGGTCGTCGCCATCCCCCGCCTCCTCGTGTGGTCCCCGTTCGATCGCCCGGCGGCGCCGACCGAGGTCGAGCCCGTCCGCGTGCCAGGTCACGACCGTACCGGGCCGGCCTGCCGTCCCGCAAGGTCGCGTGTGGAACTGCCTTCCAGCCCGAATGCCGTGCCGAGAACCGCTGGAGGCGTCGCCGCCGACGGCTCGCGCGCACGACTGGCTCATTCGCGATAATCGGCAGGCTCGAGCGGCGCGAGACGTTGCCCTCGTGCACATCGCGCGAGGGAGGGGAGGTCATGGGCCGGTGAGCGTGGAGGCGACGACCGTGCCGCCGGAGGAGTCGGGCGGCGATCAGACGCTGGCGATCCTGCTCGCGATGGCGATGTTCGTGCTCGTCGTCGACACGTCGCTGATGAACGTCTCGATCTCGGCGGTGGTGCACGACCTCGACACGACTGCGAGCGGCGTGCAGTCGGCGATCGCGCTCGAGGCGCTCGTCTCGGCGGCGTTCATCCTCATCGGCAGCAAGATCGGCGACCTGATCGGCCGCAAGCGCGCCTACAGTGATCGGCCTTGCTCGGCGTACGCGGTCGGGCGCGCTCTCGATGACGCTCGTCGCAGAGCCTCCTGCCGATCGTCATCTTCTGGGCGATCATCGGCGGTCTCGGCGCGTCGCTCCTCCTGCCCGCGATGCAGTCGCTGATCCACGGCAACTTCCAGGGGCCGATGCAGCGGCGCGCGTACGCGCTCGTCGGCGCCGCCGCCGCGATCGCCGCGGCGATCGGGCCGCTCGTCGGCGGCTTCATCACGACCTATCTCTCGTGGCGGATCGCGTTCCTCGGCGAGGTCGTGATCATCGCGATCGTGCTCGTCGGAAGCAGGCGCGTCCACGACGTGCCGTACACCGGCGAACGGAAGGTCGACGTCGTCGGCGCGATCCTCTCCGCGGTCGGCATGGGCGGCGTCGTGCTCGGGCATCCTCGTCTGGGAGGAGGGCGGCGGAGCGGTCGTCGCGCTGCTCGCGGTCGGCGTCGTCGGGCTCGGTTCGCTCGCCTGGTGGCTCGTGCGGCGGAAGCGCGAGGGCAAGCCCGCGCTGATCGACGCCGGCCTGTTCCGGTCGAAGTACTTCCGCCTCGGCATCGCGTCGCAGACGCTCCAGCAGATCGCCCTCGGCGGCCTGATGATCGCGCTGCCGATCTACCTGCAGATGGTGCTCGAGTACAACGCGCTCGAGGCGGGTCTCTCGATCGCGCCGCTCTCGCTGAGCATGTTCGCCGTCGCGCTCGTCGCCGGCAAGAAGGCCGGCGGGCGCAGCCCCAGCAAGATCATCCGCGCCGGTTTCCTGCTCCTCGCGGTCGGCGTCGCCGTGCTGATCCCGATCGTGCCGCGCGCCCACTCCGGCTGGGCCATGGTCGTGCCGCTGCTGATCGCCGGCGCCGGCCTCGGCCTGCTCGTGTCGCAGCTCAACAACTACACGCTGTCGCCGATCGAGGAGGAGCGCGTGAGCGAGGCCGCGGGCGTGAACTCGGCCGGCGGCTCGTTCGGGCTCGCCTTCGGGCTGGCCTTCGCCGGGGCGATCATGCTGGCGTCGCTCTCGCTGGTCTTCACCCACCAGGCGGACTCGAGCACGGTGCTCTCGCCGGCCGAGAAGCAGCAGGTCTCGAAGGGCCTCGAGAAGAACGCCGAGGTGATGACCAACACGCATCTCGAGGAGCTGCTCGCCGGGCAGCCGGCCGACGTCAAGGCGGAGATCCTCGACATCAACACCGATGTCGAGGCCGATCGCGCTGCAGATCGCCCTGCTCGTCCCGCTGCTCGCCGGCCTGCTCGGCCTCGTGAACGGCTTCCGCATGACCCGGCTGCCCGATCCCGAGCCCTCAGCGGCCGCGGAGACGTTGCTCGCCGGCTGACCGATGCCGGCAGTGGGGAGCGCCGATCACGTTCGGCCCCGTCGGCTCGGTCGTGTGATGCCGATCGTGGCCTGGTTGCCGCGGTACGACCGAAGCTTGCTCCGCGGCGATCTGCTCGCGGGGATCGCGGTGACGGCGATGATCGTGCCGAAGGATCTCGGCTATGCCGGGATCGCGGGCGTACCCGTGCAGAACGGGCTCTACGCGGCTGCGGCCGGCGCGATCGTCTACGCGCTGTTCTGCACGTCGCGCCAGATCTCGACCGGGCCGAGCTCGTCGCTGGCCGCCGTCGCGGGCGGCGCCGTCCTCTTTACGGGGGTCGGCGGCGCGCGAGGCAGCCGAGCTCGTAGCAGCGATCACGCTGGTGGCGGGGGCGTTCTTCCTCCTGCTCGCGGTCCTTCGCCTCGGCTGGGTGGCGCGGTTCCTCTCCCGGGCGGTCGTCACGGGCTTCCTGGCGGGCGCCGCGGTCGACGTCGTCATCGGCGAACTGCCGAAGCTGACCGGAACCTCGACGTCCGGCGACACCGCATGGGGAGAGCTTGCGTCGTGGATACGGACGCTCGGAGACGTGAGCGGGACGACCGTCGCTCGTGGGTGCGGCGGCGCTGGCGGTGATCCTCAGCCTGCGCTTCCTGGCCCCCCGCGTGCCGGGCGCGCTCGTGCTCGTGGTCGGAGGGCTCCTCGCCACGTGGCTGCTCGACCTGGGCGCCCACGGGGTCGCGCTCGTCGGCCATGTGCCGCGGGGCCTGCCTGCCCCAGCGCTTCCGGGCCGCGCCGTCTTCGAGCAGCACTACGCGACCATCCTCGCGGCCGCGGCCGGGCTGCTCCTGATCGGCTTCTCTCAGACCGCGGGCGATGCACGTGCGTTCGCAGTCCGGCACCGCTACCGCATCGACATCAACCAGGAGTCGGTCGCTCAGGGGATGGCCAACATCGCGTCGGGTGCGTTCCGGGGGATGCCGGTCTCGACGAGCCTGTCCGCGAGCTCGCTCAACGAATCGGCCGGCGCCCGCACGCCGGTCGCATCTCTGGCCACCGGCGGCCTCGTGCTGCTGACGCTGGTCGCGCTCGCGCCGCTCTTCTCGCAGCTGCCGAAGGCCGTCCTCGCAGCGATCATCATCGACGCGGTCGTCTTCGGGATGATCGACATCCCCGAGCTGCGGCGTCTCTACCGCGTCAAGCGCTTCGACTTCTGGGTGGCGGCCGCTGCCGTCGTCGCCGTGCTCTCGGCCGGTGTCCTGGCGGGTGTCGTGATCGGCATCGGGCTCTCGCTCGTCTGGCTCGTCTACATCAGCACCTCCCCGGGGATGCCCCTCCTCGGTCGCGAGCCGGGGACGCAGGTGTTTCGCGACGTGCGCGAGCATCCCGGCGACGAGACCTTCCCCGGCTACGCGGTCGTGCGACTGGACGGCGGCCTGTTCTTCGCGACCGCCGAGGCGCTCGAGGAGCGCGTCCGTGGGCTGGCGCAGCAGGCCGACCCGCCCCTCAGAGCGGTGGTCCTGGACCTGGAGGGCGTCGACTTCGTCGACTCCCAGGGTGCGGCGAAGCTCGCGGAGATCCTCGACTTCGCCGAGAGTGCCGGTCTCCAGCTACGCCTCGCCAGGGTGAAGCCCGCCGTGGCGAGCGTGCTCGGGAAAGACGGTGTTCTGCAGCGCTTCGGCGGAGAACGCGTTCACGGAAACGTCCACCGGGCCGTCGAGGCTCAGCTCGCAGCGGATCGCCGGGGCGACTGACCGGGAGAAGCCCGGACCATCCCGCGTACGCTTCCGCGGCGTGGTGGAAGACGGGCCGCAGCCTGGTGTCGGTCCCGAGCCGGCTGAGACTCCACTGGAGCGCGAGCAGCCGGTGGGGCTGGCCGCGAGCCGGGGGCGGCGACAGGCTGCCCTGCGGCGGAGGCGGCGCCGGCGGTGGCTCGGGGCGACGGCCCTGGTCGTCCTCGTGGTGCTGTCGCCGGCCATCTACTCGTACGCGGACTGGATGACCCGCCCCTCGAGCCTGGGGTGGTGGCCGAACACGGTCGAGTGGATCCGGGCGAATAACGGCAACTGGCTCGTCGACCAGGTCGAGCACTACTACTACTCGTGGACGGCCCCCGACAAGGGCGGCCCGCAGCTGAAGACCCTCCCCACCGTCGGAGAGCGGCCGGCGCACACGTTCGTGTCCCGTCGGACCAGGGCGCACCACCACCCGGTCGTGTCGCCGCCGCACATCAGGACGGTCTTCGCCAACCGGCTGCCGGGCGAGGGCGCCTGGAGGCGGACCGGCCCGCTCGTCAACGGCGGCCCGCCGGTCCTGGTCAGCACGTTCCGCTCGGAGATCGACTACCCGCGGATCGTCGCCTACGTCGCGTGGTTCGATCACACCCGCACGTCGGTCGCGTTCTACCCCGGCCGCTACGAACCGCCGAGCGCTCCCGCCCGCGGGCCGATGGAGGTCCCACCCGGCGAGCGGTGGCGGCTGCTGGCGACGTTCAACGGCGGATTCATTCACGCCGACGGCAACAACGGATCGTCGATCAACGGCTCGATGTACGAGCCGCTCACCCGCGGCCTCGCGACGATGATCGCCTACCGGGACGGGCGCGTCGACATCAAGACCTGGAACGGGGGCGAGGTCGCAGGCAGGCAGATCGCCTTCGCGCGCCAGAGCCTCCCGCTCATCATCGATCACGGCCGTCTCAACCCGCTGCTGAACGACAGCTCCCAGTGGGGATACACGCTCGGCAACGCGGTCCGCGTGTGGCGCACCGGAGCGGGCATCGACCGCCACGGCAACCTGATCTACGCCGCCGCGGACTGGCAGACGGTGATCTCGCTGGCCCAGATCCTGCAGCGCGCCGGCGCCGTGCGCGCGATGCAGCTCGACATCAATCCGGAGTGGCCCACGCTCAACACCTACGGGCATCACGGCGGCCTTGACCCGGCAATGGTGGTTCCCAACTACCAGCAGTCGGCGACGCGGTACCTCGTCCCCGACGACCGCGACTTCTTCGCCGTCTACCGCCGTGTGCCCGGCCCGGTCTCCGTCCCGTTCAAGTAGCGCCGAGCCGACGCATGTGGGCGCTGCGAACGCTGGCCGTCATCGCGATCGCAGCGGGTGCGACCGCGCTGGCGGCGGCGCCCGGCGAAGGACAGTCGCCCGAGGTCAGCCTTCAGGTCTTCCGCTTCGTCGATCACACGCGAACCATCCCCGCGCCCGGCGGACGACGCGTGGCGCGGCCGGTGACGACTGTCGTGCGCTACCCGTCGAGCGGAGGCCCGTACCCGCTGGTCGTGTTCGGGCACGGCTACGCGCTGACCCCGGCGGGGTACTGGAGGCTTCTGCAGGCCTGGGCGCGCGCCGGGTACGTCGTCGCCGCGCCCGTCTTCCCGCGCGGCAACGCGAACGCGCCCGGCGGGCCGACCGAGTCCGATCTGCCGAACCAGCCGGCCGACATGAGCCTCGTGATCACCCGCCTGCTCGCCCTCGACGTCCAACCGGGGAGCCTCCTGTACGGCCGCATCGAGCCAGGCCGTATCGCCGTCGCCGGGCACTCCGACGGTGCGGTGACGGCGCTCGCCACGGCGTACGACAGCCGCTTTCGCGATCGCCGGGTCGGAGCGGCGGTCATCCTCTCGGGTGCCGAGATGACGGGGATGGGTGCGTTCCCGGCGCGCGGGCCGCCGCTGCTCGCCATGCAGGGAACGGCCGACGCGATCAACGACCCGGCCTACACGGAGGCCTATTTCCGGCGCGCACGACGACCCAAGTTCCTGGTGCTCCTGACCGGGGCCTCGCACCGGCCGCCCTACACGAGCGAGGAGCCGCAGCTCGGGATCGTCGAGCGGGTCACGATCGCCTTCCTCGACCACTACCTCAAGCAGGCCCCCCTGCGTCGACTCCTTGCGGCCGCCCAGAGTGCGCGCCTCACGACGGTGTTCGCGGACCCGTAGTGTTGAAGGACTCGAGACGACAGGGAGCAACATGACCCCCTCCGCCACAGCCGCACCGACCCTTTCCGCCGATCAGACCGGGGAGCTGCTCGCCCTGGCCCGGTCGTCGGACAGCATCGAGCTCAAGCTGACCGTGCCGGACACCCAGCACCGCTCGACCGTGGTGGCGCTCGGCATGGACCCGCTCGACGCACAGATCCGGCAGGTCTTCTTCTTCGACACGCCGGACCTGGCGCTCGACGAGGCGGGCGTCGTGGTCCGCGCCCGCCGCATCCAGAACAAGGGCGCCGACTCCGCCGTCAAGCTGCGGCCGGTCGTCCCGGACGAGCTGCCCACGAGCCTGCGCCGGTCCCCGAGCTTCCGGGTCGAGGTCGACGCGCTCCCCGGCGGCTTCGTGTGCTCGGGCGCGCTCAAGTCCGCCGTCGGCACGGACGACGTGCGGCGGGCCGCCGCGGGTGAGCGGGCCGTGCGCAAGCTCTTCTCCAAGGAGCAGCGGGCCTTCTACGCCGAGCACGCGCCGGATGGGCTCGACCTGAACGACCTCGCCATCCTCGGGCCGATCCTGGTCCTGAAGCTGCGATTCACGCCGGAGGGGCTCCAGCGCCGCCTGGTGGCCGAGATGTGGCTCTACCCGGACGGCTCGCGCATCCTCGAGCTCTCCACCCGCTGCGCCACGCACGAGCCGTTCCAGGTGGCGGCCGAGCTGCGCGCGTTCCTCGCCAGCCGCGGCGTCGACCTCACGGGCGAGCAGGAGACCAAGACCCGCAAGGCGCTCCAGTACTTCGCCAAGAACCTGACGCGGTGATCGTCCCGCGCTGGGAGTGGCGGACCTTCGGCGACGACTTCGGCGACGCCGACCGCCGCTTCGACGCAGCCACGCCCGAGCGAGAGCAGGAGAGCGACGAGCTCTATCTCCTGTCAGCGCAGAGCGACGCCTCCGTCAAGGTGCGGGAGGGGCTGATGGACGTCAAGCGCCTCGAGCACGCGGACGACGCCGGCCTCGAGCAATGGAGACCCGTCCTGAAGGCGTCGTTCCCCCTCGGGGCGGACGAGCTCGGGACCGTCATGGACGCTCTCGGGACGGAGGCGCCGTCCGGACGCTCCGCCGCCAACGTCGACGAGCTGGTGCGCCTCGACCCGGGCCTGCTCGCCGTCGAGGTGCACAAGCGGCGCCAGCATTTCACGGTCGGCGGCTGCATGGCGGAACGTTCCACGGTGCGGACGGAGCACGGAGCGACCCGGACCATCGCCGTCGAGTCGGAGGACCCCGGGCGGGTGCTGGCCGCGGTGCGCGAGCTCGGCCTGGCCACGCGTCCGAACGTCAACATGGCGCGCGGCCTCAAGGCTCTGGTGGGCCTCGGCGCGCGGCGGTTCGCCGTCATCGACGTGGGCACCAACTCGGTCAAGTTCCACATCGGCGAGCGCCGGGCCGACGGCTCCTGGACGACGGTCGTCGACCGCTCCGAGATCACCAGGCTCGGCGAGGGCCTGGGAGAGGCCGGTGAGCTTGGCGACGAGCCGATGCGGCGAACCGCCGACGTCATCGCGGAGATGGTGGAGGAGGCGAGGCGCGCCGGAGTCGAGGCCATCGCGGCCGTGGGCACCGCCGGCCTGCGCATGGCCTCCAACGGCCAGGACTTCGTGGAGGCGGTGCGCGGGCGGACCGGGATCGAGGTCGAGGTCATCCCGGGAGACGAGGAGGCGCGCCTCGCCTACCTGGCGGCCGTCTCCAGCCTGGGCCTGACGGGCGGCTCGCTGGCCGTGTTCGACACGGGCGGCGGCAGCTCCCAGTTCACGTTCGGCCGGGACGGGCAGGTCGAGGAGCAGTTCAGCGTGAACGTCGGTGCGGCCCGGTTCACGGAGCAGTTCGGCCTCGACCGGGCCGTGGACGAGGAAGCGATCGACGCCGCCCGCGAGGCGGTCGCGGCCGAGCTCTCCCGGCTCGACGGCCGGCCGTCCCCCGACGTGCTCGCCGGCCTCGGCGGCGCAGTCACCAACCTCGCCGCCGTCAAGCACGGGCTGGAGCGCTATGACCCGGACGTCATCCAGGGCACCGTCCTCGAGGCCGCCGAGATCGACCGGCAGATCGAGCTCTACCGCGCCCGCAGCGCCGACGAGCGGCGGCAGATCCCGGGCCTGCAGCCCAAGCGGGCGGAGGTCATCCTGGCCGGCGCCCTGATCGTGCGCACGGTGTGCGCCAAGCTCGCCGAGGAGTCGCTGACAGTGAGCGACCGGGGCCTACGGCACGGTCTGCTCGTCGAGCGCTTCGGCACCTAGCTACGACCCGACCAGCACGACTCGCAGCGCCCGCCCGGCGGCACCGCCCACGAGCCAGACGTGACCGCTCGCGACCACCGCGGCGGTGTCGGAGACCGGGCGTGGCAGCGGCGGCTCCTGCGTGACGCGGCCGTGGGCGTCGATGCGCTCGACCGCGGTCGTCGTATTCCCGTTCGCGGTCGTCCCCCCGGCCACGTAGACCGAGTCGCCGAGGGCGAACGTCGCGGCGTGACCGACCGCCTGAGGAAGATGGGCGAGCACCGACACCCGCCCGCTCGCGGGATCGAGCCGGTAGACCGCGTCGCTCGGCCCGGCCGCCGTCTCGCCTCCGGCCACGACGAGGGCGCTCCCGAGCGCCGCCGCGCCGGCGTATCGCAGCCCCACGGGCAGGCGCCCCGCGAGGTGGAAGCGCCGGCCGTCGCGCGTCGCGTAGATCGACGTCTGCGGCGAGGCGCCGTCGTAGCCGCCGACCAGATACGTGGTGCCGCCGACGGTGGCCGCACTCAGGTCGGAGAGCGGACGCGGCAGGTGCGCGACGACCGCCCCCGCGCCGTGCGTGAAGCTCTGCACGTTGGCGGTGCTCGTCGCGGCCCCACCGCCGAAGACCACCAGGCGCCCGCCGATCAGCGCGCCGGCGGCGTCGTGGAACGCCACCGGCACCCGTCCGAGCGAGCGCAGCCCGCCGCCGGGGAGCGAGAGGGCGAAGACGCCCGACGCCGACTGCTGGGAGGCGTCGAGCCCGCCGGCGATCAGCACCCGTCCCCCGTACGGCACCGCGACCTCGCGCTGCACGGGCGCCGGGAGCGAGAAGGGCGCAACGTGGAAGCGCAGGCCGGCGGCGGCAGGTGCGGCCGGACGCGCGTGGTGCACGGCCGCGGGCGCGAGGGAGAGGCGACGGGCCGCCGCCACGGGCAGGAGGTCCATCCCGTCGGGCGTGTGCAGATATCCGGGCGCCGAGCCGGGGACATCCGTGTGGCCGTACTGCCACACGATGCGGCCGAGCCGCGGATTGATCACCACGACGCGATGGCGGTAGTCGTCGTTGACGGCGATCAGCCCGTTCGGCAGCGGGAGCGCCAGCGACGGGTGGTCGAGCATCCCCGGACCTGACGCGGGCCCGTAGCGCCACAGCACGTGGCCGCGCGTGTCGAGCTTCACCACCGCGCCGGGCCGGTGATAGTCGGCGAGCAGCACGTGACCGTGACCGAGCCACTGCGGGTCGGACGGGTAGGCGACGGGCGCGCGGAACGACCACGCCAGACGCCCGGTGCGCGTGACGGCGTCGACCCATGACCCAACGGTCTCGCTGATCAGCATCGTGCCGTTGGGGAGCGGGGTGGCGCCGTTCGGGTCGGCGATCGTGTGCGGTGGGTTGTGGACACACGCCCCGGCGCGGCCGATCTGGCGCACGATGCGGCCACTGGGAGCGATGAAGAGGACACGGCAGTTGTAGGCGTCGGCAACCGTCACGACCCCGTTCGGCAGTCGGTAGGCATCGTCCGGCGTGCGCAGGTAGCCATGGGTCGAGCCGGCCACGTCCGGGTGCCCGTAGTGCCACAGCACGCGGCCGCCGGGGAACGAGATCACCTGGATCGTGTGCTGATCCTCCTGGTTCGAGACGATGGAGTGGTCGCCCGGCGTGAAGAACGCGTCGTCGTCGAAGCGGAAGGGGTAGGAAGGGCGCCGGCCCGCGGACGGATAGCGCCACAGCAGGTGCTTGGCGGAGTCCAGCAGCAGCATCCGGTTGTTGCCCCGGTCGGCGACGAGCAGGAGGCCCGGAATGGGGCCTGCAGGGACCCGCAGCGCAGCGTGCGCCCGAGCGCTCGCCTTGACGTGAGCGGCGTGATGGTGCTCGGCCGCCTCGGCGTCGCGCGCCTCCTCCCGCGTCAGCACCAGGGCCATGCCGACGGCCGCGAACACGGCCGCTACGAGCAGTGCCAGGGCCCGCCGCTGCCGGCGCCGGGCAGCACGCTTCGCGCGCGCCCTCCGGACCCCCCGGGGGCCGCGCTGATCGCCGCCCTCGCGCACCGCGGCATCCTAACGGCGGCCCTCCCGGGTGCCGCCGCTAGCGCCGGGCGGCGGCCTGCCGGTAGCGGCCTGGCGTGAGCCCGGTGGCGGCCTTGAAGGCGCGCGTGAAGTGCGCCTGGTCGGCGAAGCCGGCCTCGCTGGCCACGACGGAGAGCGGGGTGTCGGACCGGCTGAGCTCCCTCGCCGCCCAGTCGAGCCGGAGCCGCCTGACGTACGCCGCCGGTGCGGCGCCGTGGTAGCGCCGGAAGACCCGGGCCAGGTGGATGGGGTGGACCCCGACGTCCCTGGCCAGGCCGGCGATCGTGACCTGGCCCGGTGGCACGTCACGGAGCCGCTCCTCCACCTCGCGCAGCCACGCCGGTGGCCGGCGCGTGCCGTTGACGGGCCTGGCGATGCGAGCGGCACCCGCGTACAGCTCCAGGGCCCCGGCCTCGATGGCCAGATGCGAGACCTGGTCGTGGGCCGCCAGCTCGCCCGCGAGCCGCCAGGCCTGCGATCCGAGCCCGGCACCGACGAGGTGCACGTCCCGGACCAGCCGGGCACACGGCGCCAGGACCTCCGACCCCGAGTCCGGCTCGATGACCAGGATGCGCGCGCCGGCGGACGAGAAGCGGTCGACATGCCAGGCATGGGCCGGCATGGTCACCGCGCCGCCACTGGCCACGACCAGCCGGCGCCCGCCGAAGGCCTTGTCCACGCCGCCCTCGAGCAGCACCGCCAGACACGACCGCTCGTGCGCGTGGCCCTCGAGCGTGAGGTCGCCGGTGAAGGTGAGGTCGGACACGCGGAACCCGCGCACGACCGCGGACGAGGCCCGCGAGGTGCCGGCGGAGACGGCGATGGCCGGCGCAGCCACTGTGCGAGCCACGACGAACCGCGCCGGGACAAGTTAGAGGCGGTTTCAAAATGAGACTTACGGGCTGGACCTCGATGGACGGTCCGAGGCCCGCGACGAGGGAGGTGGCAGTACTCGAAGAGAGTACGGCGCCGACCGAGGACAACCGCCTCGGGCCGTCCAGCGACGTCCGGGGCGGCCAGGCTCATTTTGAAACCGCCTCTGAGGGGTTCCGTTCGTACAAGCGGGTGCTCCCGCCGTTCAAGACAGGGCGCCCACCGGGCCGTAGCGTCGCGCTCGCCATCGAGAAGGAGACTGCATGCGAACCATCCGCGGCATCCTGGGCGCGGGCCTCATCCTCGTCGCGTGCGCCGGGGTCGCACTCGCCCAGACCGGGTCGCCCACCCGCGCCGGATCGAGCCCGGTCGTGGCGAGCGCCCAGGGCGAGAGCCACTTCGTCCTGACCTACGTGTTCGGGCTGAAGGTGCTCGACCTGCGCGACTTCACGTTCTCCGCGCGCCTGCGGGCCGACGGGACGGTCGAGGGCACCTACTCCTACTCCGATCTCGAGGACGGCGCCCCGTTCACGGCGAGCGGTCCCATCACCTGCCTCGTCATCCGCGGGACCCGCGTGTGGGCCGGCGGACCGGTGACGGCGAGCAACGATCCGACCCAGGTCGGGCAGGACGGGTGGTGGCAGGCGGCCGACAACCGCGGCATCCCCGGGGCCAGGGACATGACCACGCTCCTCGGCGTCGGCGCACCGGGGCAGGCCAAGTCCTACTGCGACGCCGCGCCCGACCCGAAGTACCCGTGGCCCGTCCAGCACGGCGCGATCCGGGTGAGATTCGCAGCCATAGCTCGCGAGCGGGCGACCTCGCGGACGCGCTAGAGTCGGAGCCGTGCGGGACCAGCTGCGGACGCTCGACTTCGAGGACGACGAGACGGTCGCGATCGCACTCGGCGCCGGCGGAGCGTTCGCCTTCGTGCTCGGCGTGGTCGCCGGCTCCCGCCTCCTCCGGCTGGTGGGCATCGGCGCCGCGGTCGCCGGCGGGAGCATCTACGCCCGCGAGGTGCTCGCCGAGCGAGGTGAGCGAATCGATGCCGCCGAGAGCGAGATTCGCTCCGAGCTCGCCGACCTCGATCCCGTGGCGCGGGCGCAGGTCCTCAAGGACGTCGCGCAGTCCGAGCTCTGAGGATCAGCGGCTCAGCCGCGACACCATCTGCTCGATCCGCTCGAGGCGCGCCGTCAGGTCGTCGAGCCGGGCGTTCATCCTCTCGTCCTGACGCTCGTCGACGGCCTCCGCCAGGCGCGCGCGCTGCCCCTCCGCACGAGCGACGAACGACGACGCGATCACCGCCGTCAGGATGGCCAGGAAGCCGATGCCGAAGAGCATCACGATCACGGCGACGATGCGTCCCGAGGGGTGAGCCGGCGTGACATCGCCGTAGCCGACGGTCGTCACGGTCTGGATCGCCCACCAGAGCGCCCGCCCGAGATGGGGATACTCGCTGCGATCCAGCAGCCGCATGGCGACGGCCGCCGCGACGACCACGACCGCAATGCCGGTGGCGATCACGCTCGACGGCGCCTCGCACGGACACCGGCTCGGACACGAAGCGATCCAGGCGCTGCTCGATCGGCCTCTCGGGGAGCACGCCGAGACGCTAGACGGCTCGCCGGACAGAGGGCGAGCTGAAAATGTGGGATACGAGGGAGCGGCGTAAGGTCGTCCGTGATCCATTCCCGAGAGGAAGGACGGCCATGGAGCTGTACGTGATCCTTCGCCGCAGCGGCTGGAGCTCGGGCCCCGAGCTCGAGGAGGCGGCGGCCCGCTCGACGAAGGTCGGCAACGAGGACATGCCGGACGACGTGCGCTGGATCCGCAGCTACGTGCTCGAGGAGGGCGGTGGTTCCCTGGGAACCGTCTGCATCTACGAGGCCACGAGCCCGGAGGCCATCCGCAAGCACGCCTCGCTCGCCGATCTGCCGGCTGACGAGATCATCCGCGTGGCGGACACGGTGATCGTGCGGCCAGATCCCGCGCCCGCAGCCGCGTAGGCCGGGCGAGCGAACGGCCGGCCGGGAGCTCGCGCGCCGCGCGCGGCTCCCGGCCAGGTTTCCATGCGTGACCTGCGGGGAGACGGGTCCATGAGCGATACCGCCACCAGCCAGCCGCCCGCCGAGGCCCGGCCGGATCCGACCCCGCAGCCCGAGCGAGCCGAGGTGCGGCAGGCCGACCCGAGCCCCACGACGCTGTCGGGCCGCGACTACGCGGCCATTCTCCTTCGCGCGCTGAAGGAGACGTCGAAGGACCACCTCACCAACGTGGCCGCGGCGCTCGCCTACTACGGCTTCCTGGCCATCCCCTCGGCACTCCTCGTGGCGGTCGGGATCTTCACCCTCGTGGCCACGCCGGCCGACGTGTCGACGCTGATGTCCCACCTCCAGGGCGTCGTCCCGCAGAGCGCGGTCACGCTCATCGACCAGAGCCTCACGCGCGCCGTGAACGCCAACAGCGGCAGCGTCCTCTTGATCGTGATCGGCGCGCTGCTCGCCATCTGGACTCTCACCGGGGCCATGACCACTCTCATGTGGGCCCTCAACATCGCCTACGACCGGGACGAGACCCGCGGCTTCGTCAAGCAGCGCCTGACCGCCCTGGCGATGCTGGTGTGCGTGGGCCTGGCCGTGATCCTGGCCTTCGGGCTCCTGGTCCTCGGCCCGCAGCTCTCGGTCTGGGTCGGCCAGGCCATCGGCGCAAGGACCGCCACGGAGTGGGTGTGGTGGATCGCCGAGTGGCCGATCCTCCTGTTCGGGCTGCTCGTCTGCTTCGCCGGAGTGCTCTACCTCGGCCCCGACGTCGAACCACCCGCGCTTCCGGTTCCTGTCCTTCGGCGCGATCTTCGCCGTGGTCGTGTGGCTGCTGGCCTCGGGCGCCTTTGCCTTCTACGCCGGCAACTTCAGCTCGTACAACAAGACCTGGGGCGCGCTCGCGGCGGTCATCATCATGCTCACGTGGCTGTGGCTCTCGAGCCTCGCCCTGCTGGTGGGCGCCGAGATCAACGCCGAGGCCGAGCGCAGCCGCGAGCTCCGCCGGGGCGAGCCCGCAGAGCGTGACCTGCAGGTAGCCGCCCGGGGCTGACCAAGAGCTCATTTCAGAATGCCATTGACCGCGCTGGACGCCGTTGAACGGCCCGATGCAGGTGTCCTCGGTCGGCGCCGTACTGCTCCGAGTACTGCCACCTCCCTCGTCGCGAGCCTCGGACCGTCCATCGACGCCCAGCGCGTGAATGTCATTCTGAAATGAGCTCTAAGCCTGGGACGGGGCGAGCGCCATGACCGGTCCCGGCGTGCGAGCCCGGTGTCCTCGGGTCCCGGAGCGTGGCGCCGGCAGCTGGATGGACAGCAGCGGGACGGTCGAGTGGAAGTGGACGTACGCGTTGACGCTGCCGAGGATCTCGGAGCTGATGCGCCCGTGGCCACGGGAGCCGAGAACGACCAGGTCGTAGTCGCCGGACTCGAGCTCGGCCACCATCTCCCGCCCCGCGTTCCCGGTCCGGGAAATCGTGTGGACGACGACGCCGCGGGGTGCGGACGCCGTCGCCTCGGCCAGCGTCTCGGCGGCCCACTGCTCGAGCTCGGCCTCGAGGTTGGCGCCGCTCGCACCGGCGATGGCCGCGTACCGCGTCACCGGCGGCGCGACGGTGACGATCGTCACCTCGGCCTCCTGAGCGTGCGCCAGCTCGTAGGCCTGACCCAGCGCCAGTTGGCTGGACGCCGAGCCGTCGTATCCGACGAGGATATGCCTGAACATGGATCCTCCTTCCGAGGAACCGTATCGTTACATCTTGTACTGTAACGTATATGAAGCCGAGAACCCTGAAGCCGAAAACGCCAGTCCGCCGGCAGCCCGGTCGTCCGCGCACCGCCGGCTACGACAGGAAGATCCTTCAGGCGGCGCTCCAGCTCCTCGTCGAGAAGGGCTATGCGGGGTTCACCATCGACGGCGTCGCCGCGAGGACGGGCGTCGCCCGCCCCACCATCTACCGGCGCTGGCCGTCCAAGGCCGCGCTGGCCGCCGCCGCCGTCGACCGGGGCATCCCGCTGCCCGAGCCACCCGACACGGGCAGCCTCCGCGAGGACCTCGTGGCCTTCCAACGCGCCCGGCTGGAGATCATGAACGACCCCGCGAACCGGGCGGTCGTGGCCGGCCTCGTGTCGGAGTCCGTCGCGGACCCCGACCTGGCCCAGGCCTTCCTCGGCTGGTACCGGCACCGCAACGCCAGGCCGAAGGAGATCCTGGAGCGGGCGATCGCGCGCGGCGAGCTGCCCGCCGGCGTCGACCTCGAGCTCGTCAACGACCTGCTGCTCGGGCCCCTTTTCCTGCGCTCGGTCGTGCGGGGCGAGCGGCTCGACCCGAGCCTCGTCGACGAGACCGTCGACGTCGTCCTCGCCGGCTTCGCCACCCCGAGCTGACGAGGCGCATCACTCGAGCCGGATGCGCGGGTCGAGCCAGGCGTAGGCGAAGTCCACGATGGCGTTGAAGACCACCACGAAGAACGCCCCGTAGAGCGTCACCGCCATCAGCGGCGGAAGGTCGAGGTGCGCGACCGACTCCTGCGCGTACTGGCCCACGCCCTCCAGCCCGAAGATGGGCTCGACGAGGATCACCGTCCCGCCGAGCGCGGCGCCGAAGTCCAGGCCGAACAGGGTGACCACGGGGATGAGGCTGGTGCGCAGGATGTGGCGCACCAGCACCCGCCGGGAGGGGAGCCCCTTGGCCCGCGCGGTGCGTACGTAGTCGGCCGACCGCGTCTCGAGCAGCGACGAGCGCACCACGCGCGCGTAGAAGCCGATCGACACGACCGAGAGGACGATCCAGGGCAGGAACAGGTGCTGCGCCCAGCCGAGCGGGTGCGAGATGCCCACGTAGCCGCCGCTCGGGATCCACGAGAAGACGGCCCACGAGTGGTACTTGAACGTGAGCAGGTAGAGCAGGACGGCGCCGAGCCAGAAGATCGGCGTCGAGATCCCGGCCATGGCCACCATCGTGAGGCTGCGGTCGACCCACCCTCCCTGGTACACGGCTGACAGCACGCCGATGGCCACGCCGAAGAACAGCCAGATCATGGCCGCCCCCACGGCCAGCGAGACGGTGCGCGGTATCCCGCGCTCGATGGTCGGGATGACGGGCGTCTGGTCCTGGTACGAGATCAGGTCCCGCTTGATCAGCAGGTGATTCATCATGTCCGCGTACTGGACGTAGAGCGGCTTGTTGAAGCCCCAGTCCCGCCGGATCTGGCGGATGTTCTCCTGGGTCGGATGCCGCCCCGCCAGACGGAGCGCGGGGTCGCCCCCGGGGATGACGTTGAAGATCAGGAAGACGAGGACCGAGATCGCGAAGAGCACGATCACGAGCCCAACGACGCGCCGAATGGCGAAGGCCAACATCAGCTAGGTCCGCAGGCGCAGGCTGGAGTGCGGGTCGAGAGCGTCGCGCAGGCCGTCGCCGAACACGTTCAGCGACACCGCCGCCAGCAGGATGGCGATCCCAGGGGCCACGGTCAGCGCCGGCGCGGTGACGATCGAGCTGTAGCCCTGCTCGATGATGTTCCCCCACGACGGCGTGAGCACCGACACGCCCACGCCCAGGAACGACAGCGCCGCCTCGGTGAGGATGTTGTTGGCGAAGATCAGCGTGAACAGGACGAGCGCCGTCGAGGCGACGTTCGGCAGCAGCTCGGAGCGCATGATCCAGAGCCGGGTCGCACCGGCGGACACGGCGGCGTCGACGAACTCCTGGCGGCACAGGGAGAGCACCTGCCCGCGGATCGGCCGGGCCACGTAGGGGACGAAGACCACGGCGATCACGGCCATGGGGATCGCCAGGGAGTCGGATGAGACGTGGAACCCGCCGAGGTTGAAGCCGTTCACCGCCAGCGCGGCCGCCAGGGCCACGGCCAGCAGGTAGACCGGGAAGGACCAGATGAGGTCGAGGGTGCGTGAGACGGTGGCGTCGATGATCCCCCCCGAGACGCCGGCCACGAGCCCCAGGCTGACGCCCAGGGTGACGCAGATCAGGGCCGAGACCAGCGCGACCTCGAGCGAGGTCCGCCCTCCGTAGAGGATGCGCACGAAAAGGTCACGCCCGTTCGAGTCCGCTCCGAGCAGGTACGGGCCGCGCCAGCCCGGGCCGATGGGCGTGCCGTCCAGGGCCACCACGGGCACCTTCTTGCCGCCGACCATGATCGTCCCCTCGATGTTCTGGTCGTTGGGGCCGTGGTGCGCGACGTACTTCACCCACAGCGGGGCCCCCGGGAAGCAGGCCACCATGATCCCCAGGAAGACTCCCAGGGATGCCATGGCGACCCGGTTGCGGCGGAGGCGGCGCCAGGCGAAGGCCCACGTTCCCGGCGTCGCCGGCGCCGTGGAGAGAGCCTCGACCTCGACCGAAGAGGCCGACACTCCTACCTACGCCCTCACTTGGAGAGCTCCATGGACGGGAAGAGCTCGAAGTACGTGCCGTTGAAGACCAGGCCGTGCACGCGGGTGGAGACGAACTTGGGCCACTGGCGGTGCATGAACGGCACCCACGGGGCGTCCCGCTTCATGATCAGGTCGTCGAGCTTCGCCCAGCGGGCGTCGCGGGCGGCTCCGGCGGGCATGCGCTTGGCCTGGTCGATGAGCTTGTTCACGACCGGGTCGTTGAGGTTCGACTGGTTGTTGTTGCCGATGCTCGTGATGCGCTCGCCGTTCAGCAGGACGTCGATGAAGTCCTGGCCCTCCGGATAGTCCTCGTTCCAGTCGTTGAAGGCGATCTGCGGGTCGCCCTTCTGGGTCGCGATGGTGTCCCAGTAGACCGACTCGTCCGCGGTCTTGACCGTGGCCTTGAGGCCGATGGAGTTCAGCACCCCGGCCATGTACTGCGTCGGCCTTCGGGGTCGGGTCGGTGTTGTGGCCCCACACCGTGACCGACATGCCGGCGTCGCCGGACTGCTTGATCAGGGCCTTGGCCTTGGCCAGGTTGTAGGGGAAGAGGTGGTGCGCCTTGTAGGCGGCGCCGAAGCCCGGCGGCAGGATGTTCTCGTCGGGCGTTCCCTGGCCGCCGAAGATCTTGACCAGCGCGTTGCGGTCGGTGGCGTAGTTGACCGCCTGCCGCACCGCCAGCTTGTCGAACGGCGGCTTGCGCATGTTCATGGAGAAGTACGTGGTGTTGTTGCGCTCGAAGGCGTAGACCTGGTGCGGGTAGCGGGCCTTGACCTCGGTCAGCCGGTCGGGCGCCACGGACTCGAAGTACCAGTCGAGCTGGCCGTTGGCGGTCTCGTTCACGGCCTGCTCGGGCGTGATCCCGATCTTGACCTGGATCCCGTCGAGGTGCCCGTTGGGCGAGTTCGGCGTCCACTGGTGGAAGCTCGGGTTCCGCGTGATGTCGATCTCCTGCTTGGGCACGTACTTCGAGATCACGTACGGCCCGGTGGCCACGCGCCAGTTGGCGATGGTGGAGATGTCCTTGGCGGGCGTGCCCTTGGGCAGGACGAAGGCGAACGGGATGGACAGGTAGTCGAGGAACGTCCCGTCGGGCTGGGTCAGGTGGAAGACCACCGTCCCCGCCTTGTCGTTGGCCACGATCCCGGAGATGCCGCCCTTGCGCGTCTTCGCGAACTTGTTCGCGCCCTTGATGCCGGTGTAGAAGCCGACGCCGCCCGAGTCGATGCGGAAGAGCCGCTCGATGGAGAACTTCACGTCGGACGGGAGCACGTCGCGGTTGACGGGCGGCGAGAAGCGCACGCCCTTGCGCACGTGGAACGTGTAGGTCAGGCCGTTGCGCGAGACCGTCGGCATCGACGTCGCGATGTCGGGGACGATCTGCGCGCCCGCCCCGCCGGAGGCCTTCTTGAAGGTGAGCAGGCCGTTGTTCGTGGCCTCGACGATCTCCCAGCCCTCGTTGGTGTACGTCAGGCCGGGGTCGAGGTGGTCGGGGTTGTCGGGGATCCCCGCCTGCAGGACGTTGCTGCTCGCGACGGGTGGTCGCGCCGGCCCCGGCGGCCCAGAGGGCCAGGGCCGAAGCGGCCAGGACGGCGAGCACGAGCGCAGAGCGCCCGGGATGACGGCGGACCATCGACGACCTCCTTGCGGGTAGACCCCTAATGAGCGAGCCACATCAGCGGGAACATCTCGTAATACGTTCCGTTGAAGACGAGCCCGTGCAGCTTTGGTGAGTACGAACTTCGGCAGCGTGCGGTTCATGAACGGCACCCACGGTGCGTCCTTGCGCATGAAATCAGCATCCAGCTTCGCCCAGGCGGCGTCGCGGCGCGGCCCCGGCGGCATGGCCCGCGCGGCGTCGATGCGGCGGTTGAGGGCTGGATGTCGACGTTCGAGTGCACCTGGTTGCCCACGTTGGCGATGTGCTCGCCGTTGAGCTGGACGTCGATGAAGTCCTGCGCCTCCGGGTAGTCCTGGTCGAACTGCACGAAGGCCACCTGCGGGTCGCCCGTCTGCGTGCTAGATCGTGTCCCAGTAGACCGACTCGTCGAGCGTCTTGACGGTGGCGTTGAAGCCGAGCGGTCGAGCACCGAGGCCAGGTACTGCGCCGCCTTGGGCACCGGGTCGACGCTGTGGCTCTCGACCGTCACCGCCATGCCGGCGTCACCCGACGCCTGGACCAGGGCCTTCGCCTTGGCCAGGTCGTAGGGGTAGAAGTGGTGCGTGCGGTAGGCGGGCCCGATGGTGGGCGGCACGATGTTCTCGGTGGGCGTGCCCTGGCCGCCGAAGATCTTGACCAGCGCGTTGCGGTCCACCGCGTAGTTCAGGGCCTGCCGGACGGCCAGCTTGTCGAACGGCGGCTTGCGGTGGTTGAGCTCGAAGTAGGTGATGTTGTTGCGGCTGAAGATCGAGACCTGCTTCGGGTAGCGGGCCTTCGACCTCGCCGCAGGCGGTCGCCGGCGACGGCCCGAAGTACCAGTCGAGCTGGCCGCTCGCGGTCTCGTTGACGGCCTGCTCCGGCGTCGACGCCGATCTTGATGTCGATCTCGTCGAGGTGCGCGTTCGGGCGAGTTCGTCGTCCACTGGTGGAAGTTCGGGTTGCGCTCGAGGACGATCTGCTGCTTGGGGACGTACGTGGCGATGCGGTACGGGCCGGTCGCGATGCGCCAGCGGTCGATGGTGGAGATCTCCTTGTCCGGCGTGCCCTTCGGGACCGCGACGGCGAACGGGATGGCGATGTAGTCGAGGAACGTCCCGTCGGGCTTGGTCAGGTGGAAGACGACGTGTGGCGGCGGTCGTTCGCGACGATGCCCGAGATGCCGCCCTTGCGCGTCTTGGCGTACCTGCTCGCGCCCCGACGATGCCGGTGTAGAAGCCGACGCCCCCGGAGTCCGACCCGGAACAGGCGCTCGATCGCGAACTTGATGTCGCTCGGCTGCACCGCGCGGTTGACGGGCGGGGAGAAGCGCACGCCCGTGCGCATGTGGAAGCGTGTAGGTCAGCCCGTCGTCCGAGACCTTCGGCATCGCCGTGGCGAGGTCGGGGACGATCTGCGCGCCCGCGGCGCCGGACGCCGGCCGGAAGCGCAGCAGGCCGTCGTTGGTGGACTCGAGGATCTCCCAGCCCTCGGTGGCGTAGGAGAAGCCCGTGTCGAGGTGGTCGGGGTTGTCGGCGATCCCGGCCCGGAGGCGCTCGGGCTCGCGGCCCGTGCGGCGGGGCCGCGCGCCCCCTGCGCCGCGGTGCCGGCCGCGAGCAGGGCGGCCGCCCCCAGGGCCAGCGTGCCCACCGCGAGCGCGCTCTCATCGCACGCCTCCGCGCGGGCCGACCCGGCCCGACTCGACCGCCTGCACGACGGCGGGCATGGCCTCGGCGGTGGCCTCGAGCGTGCGCTCGACGTCGGCGTCGGTGTGGGCGCCGCTGGGGAGGAACAGGCCCTCCTGGGGCGGCTGCACGATCACGCGGCGCTCGAGCAGCTCGGCCTGGAGGACGGGGAACGGGCTGGTGGCCACGATCGCCTGGGCCGAGCGGTACTCGCGCGGCGGGCGCTCGGCGAACCACAGCTGGAACAGGCCGCCGGTCCCGCTCCAGCAGCGCCGGAAGGCCGGCCTCGCGGACGATCGAGACCAGGCCATCGGCCAGCCGCTCGCCCGCGCGCGTCGAGCTCCTCGTAGAACCCGGGGCGGCCGGTCTCCGCCATGGCGGCGATCACCGCCGCGCAGGCCATGGGGTTCGAGTTGTAGGTGCCGCCGTGCATCGTCCGGCCCTCGGCCACCAGGTCCATCACGCGGCGGGAGCCGCCGACGGCGGCGACCGGGAACCCGCCGCCAGGGCCTTGGCCAGCACCGTCAGGTCGGGCTCGACCCCGAGCAGCCCCTGCGCGCCCGAGGGACCGACCCGAAGGCCGGTCAGCACCTCGTCGAAGATGAGCAGCGCGCCGTGCTCGTGGGCCACGTCCCGCAGGCGCTCGAGGTAGCCCGCCTCGGGCATCAGGCCGCCGCAGTTGCCCATGATCGGCTCCGTGATCACGGCCGCGATCTGGTCGCCGTGCTCCGCGAAGAGGCGCTCGACGGCCCCGGCGTCGTTCCAGGGGCAGATGAGCAGCGACTGGCCGACGGCGGCCGGGATGCCGGTCGAGCTCGGCACCGCGAGGGGCGCATCCGCCGGGCCGGCCTCCGCGAGGTCGGGGTGCGCCGACCAGTGGACGGCGTCCGACCAGCCGTGGTAGTGGCCCTCGAAGCGGAGGATGAGGTCGCGGCCCGTGGCGGCCCGGGCGAAGCGCATGGCGTACTGCACGCACTCCGTCCCCGAGTTCCCCAGGCGCAGCAGCTCCATCGAGGGCACGCGGGCCGAGATGGCGTCGGCGGCCTGCCCCTCGAGGTCGGTGGCGAAGGCCACCATGGAGCCTCGCTCCTGGAGCACGCGCGTCACGGCCTCGATCACGCGCCGGCGGCCGGTGGCCGAGGATCAGCGGGCCCGAGGCCCATGGTCCAGTCGACGTACTCGTTGCCGTCGACGTCGCGCAGGCGCGACCCCTGGCCCGGACTCCACGAAGATCGGCACCGGCACCCAGCCCGCCCTCGGCGAGCGCGTGCCGGAGCCCACCCCGCCGGCGAGGTGCTCCTGCGCCCGGGCGATACAGCTCGCGCGAGCGGGTCGTCGAGCGGCCGGTCTCGGTCGTGCTCACGATCGGGCCTCCTCAAGGTCGGGCTGGGGCCATGCTCCCAGGTGGCGGCAGGTCTCGGCTGCGTCGGCCGCCCCGCGCTCGAGGGCGTCGCGGCAGCGAGCCGCCGGCGAGCAGCGCGGCGATGAACCCGGCGATGAACGCGTCGCCGGCGCCGAGGGTGTCGACGACCTCGACGGGGATGGCGGCCTGGCGGTAGGTGCGTGGAGTCGGCACAGGCGAGGCTGCCCGGCCTGGCCGAGCGTGACCACGGCGATCGACGCCCCGCGCCGGCGGAGTTCCGCCGCCATGGCCTCGCCGGCGTCGGGATCGCCGCCGGGCGCGGCACAGAAGGCCACGTCGAGGTCGGCGGCGAAGGCGGCCTGGCCGCCGTCGCCGAGGTCGTCGCCGAAGTCGTAGGAGAGGCGCGTCCCGCCCGGCGCGCAGGTGCGGCCAGAGCTTCGAAGCCGGGCTGGTGGGCCCCGTGCACCCAGCGGCAGCCCTGCAGGCCCTCGACGGCAGCAGCGGTCAGCCGGTACTCGGCGGCCACGCCGTAGCGCTCGTCGACGAACGTCCGCTCGCCGTTGCGCTCGAGGCGCACGATGGTCACGCCGGTGGCCCCCGAGCGCACGTCGACCCCTCTGGCGTCGACGCCGGTGGCCCGCAGGGCGCGCAGCACCGTGCGGCCCTCGGAGTCGTCGCCGACCGCCCCCAGGTAGGCCGCCTCGTGCCCGGCCCGGCACAGGCCGACCGCCACGTTCAGCGCGTTGCCGCCGGTGAGCTCGTGCGCCCGGCGGCTCGACGTAGCGATCGAGGCAGTTGTCGCCCACGCTCGCCGTCCGCCCGGTCACGGCCAGGAGGCCTCGCCGTCGGAGAGCACCCGGTGCCCCATGAGCACGCGCTCGTCGAGGTCGTCGATGCCGCGCATGAGCGCCGAGTACACCACCATCCACTGGAGCGGCACCTTGAGGACGAACGGCGTCAGCAGCGGGTGCAGCCCCTCGTAGTTGGCAGCGTCGAAGACGATCACGTTCGCGCCCTGGCCGCGGGCGAAGTCGATGGTCCGCAGGCCGAGGTCGCGTGACTCGTCGGTGCCGAGCAGGAAGGCCAGGTCGGCGCGCTGGCGCTCGAGCATCTCCGCCGGCCCGTGCCGGAACTCCGCCGTCTCCACGACCGAGCCGTGGGTGCGGATGTTCTCCATGAAGACGGTGAGCCCGAACTTGTAGGCCAGGCCGTAGAGAGGACCGCTGCCCAGGCAGTAGAGCGTCTGCGCGGGCAGGAGCTCCCGCCCCAGGACCTCCCCGCGCGAGCGGTCGTGCTCGAAGGCGCGCTCGATCAGCGGCGCGACTGCGTGCAGCCCCTCGATGACGCCCTCCGCCTCGCGGTCGCCCTCCAGCCGCGCCCACTCGAGGGCGAACAGGGAGACGGCCGCCATCGGCAGCGCGTAGAGGGCGGTGGACTCGTAGGCGATCGTCTCGTCGGCCTCGAGCCCGATCGGCGAGTCGGCCCGCCGCACGAGCGCGACGGTGCGGGCGCCTGCCCGGCGAGCGTGGCGCAGGGCGGCCAGGGTGTCCTCGGTGGCGCCCGAGTACGAGGCCACGAAGACGATGGAGTCAGGCCCCAGCCGCCGCGGCTGCCGCCAGGTGAGCTCGTACGAGAGCATCGCGTCGGTGGCCAGCGTGGTGAAGCGATCGGCCAGGTACTTGCCGGAGTACATGGCCGCCCAGCTCCCGCCGCTGCCCACGAAGTAGGCGCTGCGGACGTCGCGCCTGTGCGCGCGGGCCGCGATGGCGGCCACCTCGTCCGCATGGTCGGCGAGGAACCGCGTCAGGTCGCCCGCCAGGCGCGGTGCCGTGAACAGCTCCGACCGCCGCGCCTGCTCCACCCGCGCCTCGACGTTCATCCAAGCCCCCTACCCCGTGGGATGAGAACGCTATCACACGAGATCTGAGAACGCTATCATCGTCTCGATGAGCACCACGATCCGCGACGTGGCCCGCGCTGCGGGCGTGTCCTCGGCCACCGCCGCGCGGGCGCTGGCCGGCTACGGCTACGCCAGCAGCGCCACCCGGGAGCGCGTTCGCCGGGAGGCCGACCGGCTCGGCTACCGCCCGAACGCGGTCGCCCGCTCGCTGGTCTCGGGCTCGACCATGACCCTCGGGCTCGTGGTGGGCGACATCGAGAACCCCTTCTTCGCCGCCGCCGCCCGCGGCATCGCCGACGTGGCCGAGGGGCGCGGCTACACGCTCCTGCTGGCCAACTCGGACGAGGACATCGCCCGCGAGCGGGCCGCCGTCGACGCCCTGCGCACCCGTCGCGTGGACGGGCTGGTGGTGGTGCCCAGCTCGGGCGACGACGCGGCCGGGCACCTGGGGGCCGTGGCCCGGAGCGGGATCCCGCTCGTCCTCCTCGACCGCCACGTGCCCGGCCTCGAGACCGACACGGTGATGGTCGACAACGCGGCCGGCGCCGCCCGCGCCGTGCGCCACCTCCTGGATCTGGGCCACCGCCGCATCGGGATGGTGTGCGACCTGCCCGGCATCGCCTCCACGGCCGAGCGCCTGGCCGGCTACCGCCGCGCCCTGGCCGGGGCAGGCATCCCCCCGGACGACGGCCTGGTCTCGATCGGCGACTCGACCCAGGAGGGCGGCCGGGCGGCGGCCACCAAGCTGCTCTCACGGCCGGACCGCCCGACCGCGGTGTTCACGGCCAACAACTTCATGACCGCCGGCACCATGCGCGCCGTCCGCGCCCTCGGGCTGCGCATCCCCGACGACCTCGCCCTGGTCGGCTTCGACGACCTGGACTGGACCACGCTCGTCGATCCTCCGGTCACCGTCATCGCCCAGCCCGTGGCCGAGCTCGGGCACCGCGTGGCCGAGCGCCTCCTGGCCAGGATCGACGGCGAGGACGGACCGCCGCGGCGCATCCGGCTGCGCACGCGCCTGGTGGTGCGCGGCTCGTGCGGGGCCGCCGCGAGGGCCGCGTGACCGAGGCCGCAGCGGCGCTCCTGGCCGAGCTCGTCTCGGTGGACTCGACCAATCCCCAGCTCGTGCCCGGCGCCCCGGGCGAGGCCGTGGTGGCCGAGCTCGTGGCCGGGCGCCTGCGCGCGGCGGGGCTCGAGGTCGAGCTGCCGGAGGTCCTCCCCGGCCGCCCCAACGTCGTCGGCACCCTGCGCGGCTCCGGCGAGGGCCCGACCCTCCTCCTGTGCAGCCACCTCGACGTGGTGGGCGCCGAGCCCGGCGCATTCCGGCCCACCATCAGGGACGGCCGCATGCACGGGCGGGGCACCAACGACATGAAGGGCGGGCTCGCCGCGGCCATCCTGGCCGTCGAGCGCCTGGCCGCGAATCCGCCCCGCGGCGACGTCGTGCTCGCCGGATGCATCGACGAGGAGTGGGCCAGCGCGGGCGCGGGCGCCCTGGCGGCGGCCGTGGCGGCCGACGCGGCGATCCTGCCCGAGACGACGGGGCTCGACGTGGTCACCACCCACGGCGGGTTCGCCTGGTACGAGATCGAGAGCCGGGGCGTCGAGGCCGCGGGGGACGACCCCGACCACGGGCGCGACGCCATCTCCTTTCTCGGACCGGTGCTCAGCGGCCTCCGCTCGCTCGATCGCCGGCTCGACAGCCGGCCGCACGCGCCCTTCGGCCGCCCCAGCGTGCACGCCTCGACCATCGAGGGCGGGCAGACGCTGCCGTCCTACCCGGCGCGGTGCACGCTGCGCGTCGAGCGCTGCCTCGTCCCCGGCGAGACGCTCGAGCAGGCCGAGGCCGAGGTTGCCGCCCTCCTCGACACCGGCCGCGCGGCGGAACCGGACCTGCAGGCCACGCTGCGGACCATCGTCGCCCGCGCTCCGGTCGAGCTCTCCCCGGACGAGCGGATCGTGGGCGCGCTCGTGGGCGCCGCCGAGCGCGAGCTCGGCCGCGCGCCCGTCGTGCGCGGCGACATGGGCTGGATGGACTCCGGGATCCTCGTCGAGGCCGGCATCCCCTGCGTCGTCTTCGGCCCCGTGGGCGAGGGCGAGCACACGGCGGACGAGTGGGTGGACCTGGCCTCGGTGGAGGCCTGCGCCCGCGTGCTCGAGCGCACGGCCCGCGCGTTCTGCGGCTGAAGACGGGCTCCCTGGGCTAGGCTCCTGCCGGGCCGAGGCCCCGCCTCGGCGGGGGGTTGTGCCGTTGTCCAGCTTCGCCCTCCCCTCCCTCTCCGCCCGCGTGGCCGCGTGGCCGCTGCCGCGCTCGCCGCGGGCCGTCATCGGCCTGTGCGCCGTCGTCGCCGCGGCCCTCCGGCTGCCCTTCCTGTTCAGCGGCATCGGCATGGACGAGGGCGGGTACGCCTACGTCGCCTCCCGCTGGGCCTCGGGCGGCCACCTCTACCAGAACGCCTGGGTCGACCGCCCGCAGGGGCTGATGCTCGTCTACCGGTGGATGCTCGACCTCGGGCACGCGGCGTGGGCCATCCGCCTCGGCATGCTCCTGGCCGGGGTCGGCATCACGCTGCTGCTCGGGGTCATCGGGTGGCTCCTGCTCTCGCCCTGGGCGGGCGCCGCGGCCGCCGGCCTGTACGCCGTCATCGGGGTCGGCCCGCACATCGAGGGGTTCACGTTCAACGGGGAGCTCGCCGCCGCCCTCCCGGCCACGGCGGCCGTCGCCGCCGCCCTGTGGTGGAGGCGCAGCGGCCAGAAGCGGTGGCTGCTCGCGGCCGGCCTGGCCGGGGGCGTCGCCCTGACCATGAAGCAGTCCGGCTTCGACGGGCTGGCCGTGGCGCTGCTCGTGGCCGCCGCCACTCCCTCGGTGCGTATCGGCCGCCGGCTGCAGCGGGTGGGGATCGTCCTGGCCGGCGCGGCGCTGCCGGTCGGAGCCTCCGCGCTCCACGGCCTGCTCACCGGCTGGCACGCCTACTGGTACGCCGTCGTGGGCTGGCGCCTGAACGCGGCCAGCGGCGGGGCCCGGCCGTTGAGCCTCCGCCTGCAGGACTTCTTTCACACGCTGCCCAGCGGGGAGGCGGACCTGTGGGCGCTGGCCCTCCTCGCCGTGGTCGGCGTCTGGGCATGTGCGCAGGAGCGCGGCCTGCGCCGCGTGGTGCCGCTGGCCTGGGTTGCCGTGGCCTTCGCGGCGTTCAACGTCGGCGGCCTGTACTGGGCCCACTACTGGGTGCAGATGGTGCCGCCGCTCGCGCTCCTGGGCGGCGCGGGGGTCGTCGCGCTGAGCCGCCGCGGGGCCTGGGCCGGGGTGGCGGGCGTCGGCCTGGCCTGGACCCCGGTCGTCCTCTCCCTGATCTCGCTGGCCTCCCTGCCCTCGCCGCTGGGGCCGGGCGGCGTGGCCTACGCCTACCGCTCGAGCGTGGACGAGCAGGTGGCCGACTACGTGGACGCCCACACGTCGCCGCGGTCCCCGATCTACGCCCTGGTGTCGGAGGCGGACCTGTACTTCCTGGCCGGACGGCCGTCGCCGTATCCGTACCTGTGGGAGGCGGAGGTCCAGCAGATCCCCGGCGCGATGGCCCGGCTCGAGCGCACGCTCGCCTCTCCGACCGGCCCGCGTCTCGTGCTCGTCTACACCCCGGCCCCGTCCGTCGACCGCTCCGGCGGACTGCAACGGGTGCTGGCCAGCCACTACCGCCCGACCCACACCTTCACGGCCGAGGGCCTGTCGGTGGTGGCCATGACCCGCCGTGGCGGCGGGGAGAGTCAGTTCGCCGGGGCGGTCAGGGCGCGCTCGCCCGGCTCGTCGCCCACCAGCCGCCCGGCCAGCCGGTTGAGCATGGCGCCCAGCTCGGCGTGCTGTTCCGGGGACCAGTCGGCCAGCAGCTCGGCCATGGCCTCGCGCCGGGCCTGAACCAGCCGGCCGTACGTCTCCCGCCCCGGTCAGACGCGCACGGCCGCCCGGGCCTTGGCGGAGCGCCCGTCAGGCGTGTGGCAGCCGAGCCGGAGCAGGAGGAGCGCCCGTTTCGCCCGGTGCAGGGCCGCGCGGCCGGCGCTGATCCGCAGGGTCACGGTCCGCGTGCCTGCCTTGGTGAAGACCACGGGCTTGCCGGCGATCCAGCGGAGGACGGCCCCCTTGTGGACGTGGATCCCCAATCGCCGCGCCGCACCGGCCGAGAGGTAGACCGCCGCCGTGCACCGGGCGGCCTCGGCGGCAGCCGTGTGGATGACGAGGCCGCGGCGCAGCACGGCTCGGAGCTTCCGGCCGGGCACGGCGGCGAGCTTGATGGACAGCGCGTGCGTCCCGCCGGCCGGGCCGCCGCCCCCTCCACCACCGCCTCCGCCGGGCGGCGGCGGGGGCGTTCCCCCGGGCGAGTCGAGGCGGTAGACGGGGCCGTTCAGCGACACCGCGTAGACGTGTCCCAGCCCATCGACGCCGAAGGAGTCGAGGCCGTCGACGTGCAGGCCCGTGGCCGCATCGTCACCCGCGCCCTGGCCGGGCGCCGGCACGGTGAAGCTGTGGATGTCGCCACCGCAGAAGTCGCCGTAGATGTAGCGGCCGTCGAGGGCCGTGAGCGCGGGGTCGCGAACGACGACGCCGCCGGTGATGGAGCAGCGGCCGAGGGTGTGCGGGTACTCGAAGACCGGCGGCGTATACGTCGTGAGGCACTGCGCGGCCGTGGTTGCCGCTCGGGTAGGGGTGCGTCCCTTCGCAGTAGTTCCAGCCGAGGTTGGTCCCCGGCGCCGTGCCGGCCGGCAGAGCGTCGACCTCCTCCCACGAGTCCTGGCCGACGTCGCCGATGACGAGCGTGCCGGTGGCCGGATCGAAGGAGAAGCGCCACGGATTCCGGAGCCCGTAGGCCCAGATCTCGGGCAGCGCACCTGAGAACGGTCTGGCCGGAGGCGTCACCCAACCGGAGCCGACGCCCGGCGTCGTCTGCACGCGCAGGATCTTCGCCCAGGTCCGTGCCGAGGTTCTGGGCGTTGTTCGGAACGTCGCCCGCCCCGCCACCGTCGCCGACACCGATGTAGAGGTCGCCATCCGGGCCGAACGTGAGCTGACCGCCGTTGTGGTTCGTGTTCGTGGGATGCGGGATGGCGAAGAGCTCGAGATGGTTGGCGGCAGGGTCGAGAGCAACATCGCTCGACGCCGAAGCCACCCTGCAGCTCCCACACGTGGATCGTCCCGCTGCGTCCCGGTGAAGTACGCGTAGAAGACCTGTGACGTGGCGTAGTCCGGCGGGAACGCGATCGAGAGCAGTCCCTGCTCCGTGTCGCCGCTGATCACGACGTACGGCCGCAGGTCCACGAACGGCGTCGGAAGCACGGTCCCGTCCTTGACGATGCGCACCAGGCCGGCCTTCTGCACCACGAACACGCGGTGGGCGTCGCCCGGCGGCGCGGTCACGTCCGTGGGCGAGGAGAAGTTCCCCACCGTGGTCAGGACGGCGGGCGGGGACGCGGCCTGGCTGCCGGCGGGCGCCCATGGCAGCAGCCCCGCCGCGGCGGCGAGGAGGACGAGCCCCACTCCTGCACGGGTCACGCGCAAGGCATCGACATCATGGACCATCGGCCCACGGGCCTCCGGTCAGTACGTGGCCCGCGTCCCGTCCGGGTAGTACGCCTCCGACGGCGACCCAGCGGGCCGGAACACCCCGAGGACGAGCATCGCCGCGGGGCCGCTGTTCTCCAGCGAGTGCACCTGCCGCGGGCGCAGGTGGATCGCCGCGCCGGGGCCGACCGTGTCGTGGCGGTCGCCGAGGTGCAGCACGCCCTCCCCCTCGAGGACGTAGATCACCTCGTCGTAGTGGTGGTAGTGGTCGGGAGCCCGGCCCGGCGGGATCTCGCCCACGAACTGGGTGACGCTCTGGCAGCCGACCTCCGGGCCGGCCAGGAGCCGGAACTGCCGGTCGGCCGTGGCGGCCTGATCCTCCTGGTCGCCGAGACGCAAGACCGTGCCGCGCCCGCTGCCGGGCTCGGCCGCCCCGGGCGCCCACACCACCAGGACCACGAGCTCGTCGCCATCGCAGTCGAGGGCGTAGCCCGCACCGACCGTGACGTGAGCGGCCGTCTCCGGCTCCAGCTCGAGCCCGGTGGCCTCGCCCACCTGCAGCCGCCCGTGACCCGCAAGCACGAACAGCACGTCGTCACCGTCCGCCGGCTCACGCGTCCAGCGCTCACCCGGGCCGAGCCGGACGACGCGCTGCCAGAGATCCGGACAGCCGCGGGAGGAGTCGTGCAGGACCTGGTCCCCCGGCCGGCCGTCGTCCCAGGCCAGCTGCTCGGCCGTCATGCCGGAGCGGGCGCCAGGTGGGCGGCGAGGCTGATCTCGGTCCCGGCCAGGGCGCGCGAGACGGGGCAGGTGTTCTTGGCGTGGAGCGCCAGCTGCGTGAAGCGCGCCTCGTCGACGTCGTCGGAGCGCCCGGTCGAGTCGAGCTCGATGCGGGTGATGCGCCAGCCGGCGTCGGTGGGCTCGAGGTAGACCGTGGCGGTGGTCGAGAGCTCGATGCCGGTGTGGCCCTCCTCCTCCAGGAGATTGGCCAGCGACATGGTGAAGCAGGCCGCGCTGGCCGCGCCGATGAGCTCCTCCGGATTCGTCTGCGGCGTGTCCTCGACGCGCGAGCGCAGCGAGTACTCGCCGTCGAAGGCACCGCTGCCGAGCGAGATCCGGCCCGATCCGCTCTCCGGCCCCGTCCATTGGACCTGCGCCCTGCGTACGATCCGGACCGCCATCACCGCTCCTTCGGTTGCCTCGTCGGTGGACGGGCAGCGTATGGGACGGCAAATCTCCCAGGAGGACCGATGCCCCCGTTCGACGTCGAGGCCGTGCGCCGCCGCTTCTCGTCCCTGGACGAGGGCTTCGTCTTCCTCGACGCCCCCGGCGGCTCCCAGGTTCCCGACGAGGTGGGCACGGCGATGGCCACGGCCCTGCGTGAGGCCAGCGCCAACCTCGGCGCCCCGTACGAGACCGGCCGCCGCGTCGAGGCCATCGTCGACCAGGCGAAGGCAGACGGCGCGCGCTTCCTGGGCTGCGACACCTCCGAGGTCGTGTTCGGGACGAACATGACCACCCTCAACTTCGCCCTCTCGCGCACGGCGGCGCGCGACTTCGAGCCCGGCGACGAGATCGTGGTCACGCGCCTCGACCACGACGGCAACGTGGCTCCGTGGCTCGAGCTGGCCGACGACCTCGGGCTCGAGGTGCGCCTGGCCGAGGTCCAGCCCGACACCACGATCGACCTCGACGACCTCGAGGCCAAGCTCTCGCCGCGGACGCGCGTCGTCGCCTTCCCCTGGGCCTCGAACGCGGTCGGGACCATCACCGACGCGGCCCGCATCTGCGCCCTGGCGCACGAGGCCGGGGCCATCGCCTGGATCGACGCCGTCCACTACGCCGCCCACCTGCCGGTCGACGTGCGGGCCGTGGATGCCGACGTGCTCCTCTGCTCGCCGTACAAGTTCTGCGGGCCGCACCTCGGCATGGCCGCCGTCCGGGCGTCGCTCGCGGAGACCTGGCGGCCGTACAAGGCCCGGCCGTCGGCCACCTCCCCCGTGGCCCGTCGCTTCGAGACCGGGACGCTGCCCTACGAGCTCCTGGCCGGGTTCTCGGCGGCCATCGGCTACCTCGACTCCATCGGCGGCATCGAGGCCATCGCCGCCTACGAGCTCGAGCTGGGCGAGCGCTTCCTGGCCGGCCTGACCGATGCCGCCACCGTCTACGGCCTCCCCACCATGGAGGGCCGCGTGCCCACCTTCCTGCTCAACCTCGACGGCCTCCCGGCGCAGGAGGTGGCGCCTGCCATGGCCGCCCGCGGCTTCGGGGTATGGAGCCACGACAGCTACTACTCGCTCGGGCTGTACGAGCGGCTCCCGTACGACGACCAGGCCGTGCGCCTCGGGCTCTTCCACTACAACACGCCGGCCGAGATCGACCGCGTGAACGACGAGCTCGCCCGCCTGGCCGAGCGACCGGCCGCCCTGGCCTAGGTCGAGCCGGATGCCAAGGCCGTGAGGCAGCCGCGGGTCGAGATTCTCTTCGTGCCGGGGTGCGCGAACCGCGGCGGAGCGCGTGAGCTGGTCGAGCAGGTCGCGGCCGAGCTCGGGCTCCAGCCCACGATCGAGCTGATCGAGGTCCCCGACGGTGAGGCTGCAGCGCGACTGCGCTTTCTTGGCTCGCCGACCGTCAGGGTCGACGGCCGTGATGTGGAGCGCGGCGCCGAGGATCGGACCGAGTTCGTCCTCGCCTGTCGCCTCTATCGCACCGCGCAGGGCTTGGGCGGCCGGCCCGACGCGGACTGGATTCGCGCGGCGCTGAGCGCGGAGGCCCGCTGACGACGACCGGCGAGGATGTTGACGCCACCCTCTCGTCAAGTTATCTTGACGACTGCGGTGACGGAGCCGAGCGATGTGATGACGCAAGTCGCAAGCGACGACCCAGAGGTCGGGCTGCGCGCGGTCGCGTCGCTGCGCGCTCTCGTCGAGGCTGTCGAGGAGCTCCAGGTCCAGCGGGCACGCGAGCACGGCTGGAGCTGGCAGCAGATCGCCGCACCGCTCGGCATCTCGAAACAGGCCGCACACCAGAAGTTCGGCCGCGGGGACCGGCGGCCACGCCGGAGGGTTCGATGAGGCTGCGCTCTCGCGGCCGTGACGCACCGCGCGCGAAAACGATCCGACCGGCGGAGCGCTACCTCACCGCCGGCGCGTCCGAGGCGCGGAGGCTCGGCTGCAACTTCGTGGGCACGGAGCACGTACTCCTCGCCCTCGTTCGCGACGACAGGAGTGCCGTCGTGCCGCTGCTCGCACGGCTCGATGTGGACCCGGCCGCCGTCGAGCGCGCCCTCGCCCGTTGGCTCGGCGCGGCCCCCGGGGGCACCAGGATCGATCCGGCCGCGCTGGCATCACTCGGGATCGACTTCGACGCTGTGAGAGCCAGGCTCGAGCAGACGTTCGGGCCGGGAGCGCTCGAACGAAGCCGCGCCTCGTGCTTGGGCATCGCGCCGCGCCTCAAGCTCGCCCTCGCCCACGCGCTCGACGTCGCGGGCGATCGGCCGCTGGCCGACGAGCACGTCCTCCTGGGAATGCTCAGCGTGCCCGACTCGGTCGCCGCCCGCGCACTCGCGACCCTCGACGTCTCATTCGACGATGTGAATGCCGTGCTTGTGCGCGAGGCTCACGAGTAGCCCGTAGGCGCCTGCTCCTACGGCTCGCGCGAGGCGAGGTCCGTGAGCTCGTTGCGGACCTCCCAGAGATCGGGGAAGAGGATCCGGCCGGTGAGCTTGACCAGCACCTCGACCGGCGTCCCCTGCGTGCCGATGGCCCCGCCGCCGATCACCCGCTGGACCATCTTCACGTGCACCATCCGCCAGATGGTCGCCCGCTCGTCGAGTTCGATCAGGGCCTCGGCCAGCTGGTAGAGCGACTCGTACTCGCGCCCGCGGGTGTAGACGGTGAGGAGGTCGACGCCCTCGCGCTCGAGCACCTCCTCGAAGGCGCCATGGAGCTCGGGGGCCAGGGTCCGCAGGCGGCTGAACCCGGGTGAGTCGAACCCGCTGCCGTGGCCGAGCACCCGGCGAACCTCCATGTACTCCCACGGGGAGATGTGCTCGAGCACGTGGAGCGCGTCGGTGACCAGGATCAGGCAGTGGTGCGCCCGCCGCAGGAGCCGCAGGGCGCCGGTCACGTCGTCCTCCTGCAGGAGCTCCGTGGCCCCCTCGACCTCGAAGCAGGCGAGCTTCAGCCACAGCTCGGAGGACTGGTGCGTGGTCTGGAAGAGGAGCTCGTCGCGGTGGACCATCTCCTCCGGCCGCTTCTGCAGCTGGAGGAGGGCATCGGTGCGTAGGTAGCGCTCGTAATCGGACGCGCCCTCGCCGGGGAGCACGGGCTCCCGCAGGTCGGGGACGTCGGGATCCGCGTCGTCGGCCATGCTCGATTCTCCCGGTCGCCTCGCGTGGCCGTCAAGCAGGCGGCGCGGCCCCTCGGTATCGTGGCCCGATGGAGCAGGTGCCCCTGGGACCCACGGGCCTCATGGTCTCGCGGGTCATCCTGGGGTGCGGGAACTTCGGCGGCATCGGCTCGGCCCGCGATCTCGTGGGGAAGGGCGAGAGCGAGGAGGAGGCCTTCGCCATCCTCGACGCGGCCGACGAGATGGGGATCACCGTCCTCGACACCGCGGACGCCTACGGCGGCGGCCGGAGCGAGGAGACCATCGGCCGCTGGCTCGCGGCCCGCGGCGAGGACGTGCGCCAGCGCATGCTCGTCGCCACCAAGGCCTTCAACCCCGTGGGATCTGGGCCGAACGACCGCGGCCTGTCGCGGCGCCACCTCAAGCGGCAGGTCGAGCGCAGCCTGGCCCGCCTGGGCGTGGAGCGCATCGACCTGTTCATGACGCACGAGCCGGACCCACGCACGCCGCTCGAGGAGAGCCTCGGCGCGCTGGACGACCTCGTCCGCGCCGGGACCATCCACTACGTCGGCGCCAGCAATATCGAGGCCTGGCGGCTGGTGCGCGCCCTGTGGCTGTCCGAGCGCCACGGCTACGCCCGCTTCGCCTGGGTGCAGAACTCGTACAGCCTGCTCGACCGCGTGCCGGAGCGCGAGCTGCTCCCCGCGATCACCGACCTGGGACTCGGGTTCACGCCCTTCTCGCCCCTGGCCGGCGGGTGGCTGACCGGCAAGTACCGGCGCGGCGAGGAGCCGCCCCCGGGCTCGCGCATGACCCTCCGCCCCGAGCCGTACGGCCACCTCGTGCGCGCCTCCACCTTCGACGCCCTGGACGGGCTGAGCCGGCGGGCGCAGGAGCATGGGACCTCGATGGCCGCACTCGCCCTGGGGTGGCTGCTGCACCAGCCGGCGGTGACCGCGGTGGTCGTCGGGCCGCGCTCGCCCGAGCAGCTCGAGCCTGTCCGTGCGGCCCTGGGCCTTCAGCTGGCGGATGAGGACTGGCGCGCCCTCGGCGAGCTGTTCGCGGTGCAGCCGTGACCGTCGGCCTGCTCCACCCGGGCGAGATGGGCGCCGCCGTCGGCGCCGCCCTGCGCTCCCGCGGCGAGGTCGTGCTGTGGGCGTCCGCGGGCCGGAGCCCCGAGACGACCGCCCGGGCTGCGGCAGCCGGGCTCCAGGATGCCGGCACCGTCGACCAGCTGGCGCGCCGGAGCGACGTCATCATCTCGCTCTGCCCGCCGCACGCCGCCCTCGACGTCGCCGGCCTGGTGCCCGGATTCGCGGGCCTGTACGTGGACGCCAACGCCGTCTCGCCGGAGAAGGCGCGGACCATCGCCGCGCGCGTCCCACGGTACGTCGACGGCGGGGTCATCGGCCCGCCGCCCCGCGAGACGGGGACGACCCGCCTCTACCTCTCGGGGGACGAGGCGCGGACCATCGCCGCCCTCTTCGCCGGCTCGCCCCTGGAGGCGATCGTCGTCTCGGACGAGGCCGGCGCGGCGTCGGCCGTCAAGATGGCCTACGCCGCCTGGACGAAGGGCAGTGCCGCGCTGCTCCTGGCCATCCGCGAGCTGGCGCGAGCGCGAGGCGTCGAGGACGCGCTCTTCGCCGAATGGGCTCGCTCGCTTCCCGAGCTCGAGGGCCGGTCGGCGGCTGCGGCGCGATCGGCCGCGGCCAAGGGCTGGCGCTGGATCGGCGAGATGCATGAGATCGCCGACACCTTCGCGGCGTCGGACCTGCCCGACGGCTTCCATCGTGCCGCTGCGGAGGTCTACGAGCGCCTCGTCGCCGCCCCGGCCGAGCCCGCGGCGTAGGGTTGCCCGGGTGCCGCTCCGCGTCCTCACCGGCGACGACGTGCGAGCGAACCTGTCCATGGCCGACTGCGTGGCGGCCATGGAGGACGTGCTCGTGTCGCTGGCCCGAGGCGAGCTGTACCAGCCCCTCCGCGGCGTCTACGCGCCGCCGGGAGAAGGCAAGTTCATGGGACTGATGCCCGCCTACCGCGGGGGCGCGGCGCCGCTGTGGGCGCTCAAGGCCATCGTCATCCACCCGGACAACCCGCGGCGAGGGCTCGACGCCCACCAGGGCGCGGTCCTCCTGAACGACGGCGAGACCGGGCAGCTGCGGGCGGTCGTCGACGGCTCGGCCATCACCGAGATCCGCACCGCCGCCGTCTCCGCCGTGGCCACCCGCGCCCTCGCCCGTCCGGACGCCCGCACCCTGGCCGTGCTGGGCTCGGGCGTGCAGGCCCGCTCGCACGTGGAGGCCATGGCCGTCGTCCTCGACCTGGAGCGCGTGCGCATCGCCGCGCGGGACGAGGGGCGCACCCGGGCGTTCGCGGAGGAGATGGCGGTGCGCCACGGCATGCCGGTCGAGGTGGCGGCCACGCCGGCCGACGCCGTTCGCGACGCCGACGTGGTGGTCACGGCGACCACGTCGCGCGAGCCGCTCGTCGAGGGCGCAGACCTCGCGCCGGGAACGCACGTGAACGCCGTCGGATCGAGCATCCCGTCCACCCGCGAGCTCTCCGGTGCGGCCGTGGCCGCGGCCACCATGTTCGTGGACCGGCGCGAGTCGACGGTGAACGAGGCGGGCGACTACCTGCTGGCCCTGAAGGAGGGAGCGATCGGGGAGGACCACATCCGGGCCGAGCTGGGCGAGGTGCTCGCGGGCACGGCCGCGGGCCGCCGCTCGGCCGGCGAGATCACGCTGTTCAAGTCGCTCGGGCTCGCCGTGGAGGACCTGGCCGCGGCGGAGCTCGCCGTGGCCAACGCCGAGGCCGCCGGGGCCGGGACGGTGGTGGACTGGTGAGGCCGAGCTGATCCCGCTCGCCGACATCGAGGATGCCCGCGCCGCCATCGCCGGGACCGCCGTGCGCACGCCGCTCGTCCGGCTGTCGCTGACCGACGCGCCGGCCGAGATCTTCCTCAAGCTCGAGAACCTGCAGCCCATCGGCTCGTTCAAGATCCGCGGGGCGACGAACGCCATCAGCCGGCTGAGCGACGACGAGCTCGCGGACGGCGTGATCACCGCCAGCGCCGGCAACATGGCGCAGGGCGTGGCCTGGGGGGCGCGCGCCCGGGGCGTCCCCTGCACCGTGATCGTCCCGGACCACGCTCCCCGCACGAAGCTCGAGGCGGTGGAGCGCCTGGGAGGCCGGATCGTGGCCGTCCCGTTCGCCGACTGGTGGCGAGCGATTCAGGAGTCGCGCTTCCCCGGCGTGGAGGGGCGCTTCATCCACCCCGTGCTCGACGACTCGGTCATGGCGGGCAACGGGACCATCGGGCTCGAGCTGCTCGAGGACCTGCACGACCTCGACGCCGTGGTCGTGCCCTGGGGCGGCGGCGGGCTGTCCTGCGGCATCGCGAGCGCCATCAAGGCCCTGCGCCCCGGCGTGCGCGTGCTCTCGGTGGAGCCCGAGACCGGCGCGCCCATGGCGGCCTCCCTCCCCGCCGGCGAGCCGGTGGGCGTCGATTACACGCCCTCGTTCGTGGACGGGTCGGGCAGCCAGTCGCTCCTGCCCAAGATGTGGGAGCTGGGGCAGGAGCTGGTGGACCGGGCGGTGACGGCGAGCCTCGAGGAGACCGCCGCCGCCGTGCGCCTCCTGGCCGAGCGCGCCCGCGTGGTGGCCGAGGGCGCGGGGGCGCTGGCCCTGGCCGCAGCCCTCGCCGGACGGGCCGGCGAGGGCCGCGTGGCGTGCATCGTCTCGGGAGGCAACATCGACTCTGACCGCCTCGCCACCATCCTTCGTGGCGAGATTCCCTGAAACGGGGAAACCAGGTTTCCCCGTTGGCCCCTTCTTTTCCTCGGCCCGGGCTTGCAGGAGCGATCCGATCGTCGGTGCCGAGCCGCACGCGCGTGGCTTCGACGCGCCGGCAACGCCGGCCCGCCGACGCTGCTCGTGACGCACCGCGAGGGACCCGATCACTGACAGAAACGCCGCGAAAGCGTCATAGGGGATCACTGGAAGCCTGGGAGGGATTCCAGTCGTTGACGGCCGCCCTGGCCGCCAGGCACAATCGTCCTCCCCTCGAACAGGAGCGTGTGCATGAGAAAAGGTCATCTGCTGGTCGGTCTGGCAGCACTCGCAGCCGCCGGCCTGACCGGGGTCTGGCTCGTGCCCGCGGGCGCCGCGCCTCTGGCGCGCACTGCCGCCGCGGCATCGAGCTGCAACGCGAAGATCGGATTCATGGGGCCGTTCACCGGCGCCGCCGCTCCGATCGGCCAGGAGCAGCTCCACTGGGGCCAGTTCGGGCTGGCGAACTGGAACAAGGCGCACCACACGAACATCCAGTTCGAGCTCGGCGACACCCAGCTCGTCGCCGCGCAGGCCACGACCGTCGGACGGAAGTTCGCCTCCGACAGCTCGGTCGTCGGCGTCCTCGGGCCGGCCGGCAGCCAGGAGGTTGCCGCTGACGGGCCGATCTACACGCGGGCCGGACTGGCGTACGTGTCGATGTCCGCCACCGATCCGAAGCTCAGCAAGTACTCGACCTTCTACCGGGTCGTGCCCACGGACGCCCAGCAGGGCCCGACAGACGCCGACTACATGGCCAAGACGCTGCACCTCAAGAGCGTCTACATCATCGACGACCAGAGCAGCTACAGCACCGGGCTGGCCGCCTCGACGGCCGCCCAGCTGAAGAAGGACGGCGTCACGGTCAAGACCGACTCCGTCACGCAGCAGACCGGTCAGGACTTCGGCCCGCTGGCGAGCAAGATCGACACCGCGGCGGTGTTCCTGCCGTGGCAGATCGCGGCCAACGGGCAGCAGTTCGCGCAGGCCCTGCAGGCCGCCGGCAAGGGGAGCGTCAAGCTCTTCGGCTCCGACGGCCTCTACTCGCCGGGGACGTTCACGGCCGCGAAGGCGTACGTCTCGTCGTTTGCCCCGGACATCCGCGGCATCCCGGCCGACAAGGCCACGGTGACGGCGTACAACAAGAAGTACGGCAAGAAGTGGGGCACCTTCGGCCCGCCGACGTACGTGGCGGCCCAGGTGCTGGCGAGCGCCATCACGCAGACGTGCACCGGCGGCGGCAAGCCGTCGCGCTCGGCCGTGCTGAAGAACGTGGCCAAGACCCACTTCAAGACGTCGCTGCTCGGCCCGATCAGCTTCTCCAACCACAACCTGAAGGGCGCCCGGTTCTTCATCTTCCAGATCCAGGCGAACAGCAGCTACAAGCTCGTGCACTAGCGCCGAACGGCGTGTGAGGCACTCGCGGCCCGCCCGGATCGATCGGGCGGGCCGCGTCGCTTCCAGCCTTCCATCGCGACCGTGAACTTCAGCTTCTTCCTTCAAGAGCTCGTCAGCGGCCTGACCCAGGGCAGCGTGTACGCGCTCCTGGCCCTGGGCTACTCGATGGTCTACGGGATCCTGAAGCTCCTGAACTTCGCCCACGGCGAGGTGTACATGTTCGGGGCCTTCACCGGCTACGGCGTGCTCACCGTCCTCGGGGGCGCGGCCAACCCGGTCGTCCCGGTGGCCGTGGTCATCCTGTGCATGTTCCTCGGGGCCATGCTCGTGTCCGGCGTGATGGGCGTGATGATCGAGCGCTTCGCCTACCGGCCGTTGCGCAACGCCCCCCGCATCGCCCCGCTCATCAGCGCCCTGGGCGTCTCCTTCTTCCTGCAGAACGCCGCCCTGCTCCTGTTCGGGGCGGAGATCCGCAGCTACAGCACGCCGCTCCTCATTCCGCCTGAGCGACGGGGTCACCATCGACGGCGTGCACATCTGGCTCGTGCGCATCCTGGTCGTGGTCCTGACGGCGATCCTGTGCGTGGCCCTGACGATCTTCATCGGACGGACGACGCTCGGCCGCGCCATGCGCGCCACCGCGCACGACCGCGAGGCCGCGGCGATGATGGGCGTGGACGTCGACCGCCTCATCGTGTGGACGTTCTTCATCGGCTCGGCCCTGGCGGGCGCCGCCGGGGTCATGGTGGGGCTGGTGTACGGCGGCATCTACACCCTCATGGGCTTCAGCGCCGGCCTCAAGGCCTTCACCGCCGCCGTCGTCGGCGGCATCGGCAACATCCCCGGGGCCATGCTCGGCGGCCTCCTGATCGGCCTGGCCGAGTCGTTCACCATCGGCTACATCTCGTCCACCTACAAGGACGCGATCGTCTTCTTCATCCTCATCGCCGTCATGCTCATCCGGCCGAGCGGCCTCCTCGGAACCCCGGCGATCCAGAAGGTCTGATGGCAGAGGAGCAAGCCACCCCGCAGCCCCCTGCTGCTCCCACCATCGGGGTGGACGAGTGGGTGTCGCAGGTCGGCGGCCGGCGCACCGACCCCTGGCTGGTGCGCAAGCTCCGGCCGCTCGACCGCATCCCGATCAGCCTGCGGATCCTGGCCTTCGTGGCCCTGGCCGCGCTGGTGCCGCACTTCGCCCGCTCGGACTACATCGACCAGGTGGCGGTCAACGCCGCCCTCCTGGCCCTCCTCGCCCTGGGGCTGAACGTCGTGGTCGGCTTCGCCGGCATCCTCGACCTCGGCTACGTGGCCTTCTACGGCTTCGGGGCCTACCTCTTCGCCGAGCTCGCCTCGCCCCAGCTGGGCCACCACTGGCCGAGCGTCCCCGCTCTGATCACCGTGGCCGTGGCCACCGGCCTGCTCGGCGTGATCCTCGGCCTGCCGTCGCGCCGGCTCGTCGGCGACTACCTGGCCATCGTCACGCTCTTCTTCGGCCAGCTATTCGTCACCCTGGCGACGAACCTCGACCGGCTGCACGTGCCGTTCCACAACGGCCCGCTCGACCTCACCGGCGGCCCGAACGGCATCGTCGGAGTCGACGCGCTGCGCATCCTCGGGGAGCCGTTCCCGACCAAGACGCTCTTCAGCGTGGCCGACTACTACTACCTGCTCCTCGGCGTCTTCGCCATCGTGGCCATCATCCTCTACCGCATGAACGCGTCCCGGACGGGGCGCGCGTGGCGGGCGCTGCGGGACGACCCGCTGGCCGCGGGGCAGATGACCATCCCCGTGTTCAGGCTGCGCATCTTCGCCTTCGCCATCGGCGCGGCCATCGCGGGGCTGGCCGGGGCCATCTTCGCCTCGCAGCAGATCTCCGTCTTCCCGACGAACTTCGACATCCCGGTCCTCATCACCGTCTACGCGGCGGTCGTGCTCGGGGGCGAGGGGAGCATGCCGGGCGTCGTGCTCGGGGCCATCGTCGTCGCCGTGCTGCCCGAGGTGCTGCGCGACCCGAGCAAGGCCGAGACGCTGTTCTACGTCGCCGTGCTGCTGTCGCTCGTGACTCTGGTCCGGCCCTGGAAACGCCTGGCCGCGGTCCTGGCCGGGCTCGTGGCCTTCGGCTTCGTCGTCCGCGTCGTCGCGGACGCCATCACCTCGCGGGCCACCGTGGGCAGCGCGGCCAGCGGCAGCTGGATCGGGCGGGCCGTCGAACACTGGGTCCTGCTGCCCGCGAATGCACACACCCTCGGCAACGTGGGGTTCGTGGTCCTGATCTTCTCCCTGCTCGGGCTGACGCTCGTGCGCAACGCCAACCTGCGGGCCGCGCTGCTCGTCCCCGTGCTGTACCTGGCCGCCTTCGTGTGGGAGAACCGGCTGATCCAGGAGCCGACCACGACGCGCCTGATGCTCTTCGGCGCGCTGCTGGTGCTCATGATGATCGCCCGCCCGCAGGGGCTCCTGGGCAAGCCGCGGGTGGAGATGCTGTGAGCGCCGAGGCCACGGCCGGGCGCCCGCGCGTCCTCGAGCTGAAGGGCGTGTCGAAGTCCTTCGGCGGCCTGACCGCCGTGCACGGGCTCGAGCTGCACGTGAACAAGGGCGAGGTGGTGAGCGTCATCGGCCCGAACGGGGCCGGCAAGACAACCCTCTTCAACCTCATCACGGGCATCTATCACCCGGACGACGGCAGCATCAGCCTCGAGGGCGAGCCGCTCGTCGGGCGGGCGCCGCACCGGATCGCCCGCATGGGCGTGGCGCGCACGTTCCAGACCATCCGGCTGTTCCTGAACATGACCGTGCGAGAGAACGTCATGGCGGCCATGTACGGCTCCGCCAAAGCAGGCCCGGTCGGCGCCGTCCTCGGCACCCCGCGGTTCCGCCGTGAGGAGCGCGAGATGCGGGCCCGTGCGGAGGAGGAGCTCGCCTTCTTCGGCAACCGGCTCGTGGGCTACCGCTGGGACCAGCCCGCGTACAGCCTCTCCTACGCCAACCGCCGCCGCCTGGAGATCGCGCGCGCCCTGGCCACGCGCCCGAAGATCCTGCTCCTGGACGAGCCCGCGGCCGGGATGAACCCGGTGGAGACGCACGAGATGACCGAGCTCATCGGGCGCCTGCGCGAGGAGCTGGGCATCACCATCCTGGTCATCGAGCACGACATGCACGTGGTGGAGGGCGTCTCCGATCGCGTCATCGCGCTGGACTACGGGGAGAAGATCGCCGAGGGCAGCTTCGACACGGTGGCCACGGACGCGCGTGTGGTCGAGGCCTACCTCGGCCGCGGGACGGCGGGGACGAAGTGACCGACGCGAGCGCCAACGGCGCCCCCCCGCCGCTGCTGCGCCTGGACTCGGTCGACACCTTCTACGGGCCGATCCACATCCTCCAGGGCGTCGACCTCGAGGTCCGCGAGGGCGAGCTGGTATGCCTGCTCGGCGGCAACGCCTCCGGCAAGTCGACGACGCTGAAGACGATCCTGGGCATCGTCCAACCGCGCCGCGGGCGCGTCGTGCTCGCCGGCGAGGACGTGACCCGGCGCTCCACCAGCTACCGCGTGCGCCGGGGGCTGGCCATCGTCCCCGAGAACCGCCGTGTATTCGCCCCGCTGTCCGTGCTCGAGAACCTGGAGATGGGCGCGTACGTGCGAGGCAAGGGCTCGGCCGAGGACTTCGAGCGGGTGTACGGCCTCTTCCCGCTCCTGTACGAGCGGCGAAAGCAGCTCTCCGGGACGCTCTCGGGGGGCGAGCAGCAGATGCTGGCCATGGGGCGCGCGCTCATGTCCCACCCGCGGCTGCTGCTCATGGACGAGCCCTCCATGGGGCTGGCGCCGATCCTGGTCGAGAAGAGCTTCGAGGTCATCCAGCAGGTGCACGAGTCCGGCGTGGCCATCCTGGTGGTGGAGCAGAACGCGAACATGTCGCTGTCGGTCGCCGACCGCGGCTACGTGCTCCAGACCGGCCGCGTCGTGCTGGCCGACACGGCAGCAGCGCTCCTTGCCCACGAGGGCCTGCGCAAGGCCTATCTCGGCCGGTGATGCGGCTCGAGCCGTTCGGCCAGACGCACCTCGACGCGATCTCGGTGCTCCTCGACGATCCGGACGTGCTGCGGTTCACGCGGGTCCCGTCGCCCCCGCCGCCGGACTTCGCGCAGACGTGGTTCCGCTTCTACGAGGACGGCCGCCGCGAGGGCACGCGCGAGGCCTTCGCCGTCGTCGACGGCGACGAGGCGGTCGCCGCGCTCGCGGTCGCGCCGCGGATCGACCCTGGGGCCCGCACGGCGGAGCTCGGGTACGTGGTGCTCCCGGCGGCCCGCGGGCGGGGCGTGGCCACCGAGGCCCTTCGCCTCCTGACGGCGTGGGCGTTCTCCGAGCTGGGGGCGCTTCGCCTCGAGCTGCTGATCAGCGTGGAGAACGACGCCTCGAAGCGCGTGGCTGAGCGGTGTGGATACGTGCGCGAGGGGGTGCTGCGCTCGCTGCACCTCAAGCAGGACGTCCGCGTGGACACCGAGATCTGGTCGCGGTTGCCGGGCGACCCGGACGTCCCCAACTAGACCATCCGGATCTCCATCGGCAGCCCTGCCAGTGGCTCGCCGCCGTCCTCCTCCACGAGCCACGTGTCCTGCATGTAGAGGCAGGACAACCCGTCCTCGGAGACGGCGTGCGGGTGCATCGAGAACACCATGCCGGCCTCGAGCGGGACATCGATGCCCTCGCCCACGCGCGGCGACTCGATCATGGTCATGCCGATGGAGTGCCCCGTCACGTGGCCCAGGCGGAAGCCCCGGTCGAGGAAGCCGCGCGCCACGGACCGGTGCACGTCGTGGCAGGTGGCCCCGGCGCGCATCGACGCGCGCGCTGCGTCCATGTACTCGTGGTAGGCCTCGAGCATCCCGAGGGTCTCATCCGAGGGGCGCGTGCCGCGGGCGGCCACGGCGCGGGACACCTCCACCCAGTGCATGCCCGGCCCGGCCACCTCGAGGGAGGGCAGGACGAAGTCGCCGAGCACCTCCTCGCGCCGGGCGATCTTGAACTCGGGGCCGGCCCGGCCGTGCTCGCCGGGTGAGGTGAGGACCATGTTCATGGTCAGCCGGCCGCACCCCTCGCGTACGAAGTAGGCCTCGGCCTCGGCCATGACCTCGGCCGCGGTGCGTCCCGGTGCGTAGGCCTGCGCGAAGACCTCGAAGCCTTGCTCGTTGATGCGCACCGAGTCGCGCACCGACTCCAGCTCGGCCGGGCTCTTGACCGCCCGAGCGAGGTCGAACTCGGCGTCGAAGGGGACCGGCGCGAGGTCCTCGAGGGCCCGGTAGTCGCGCACCGCCATGACGTGCTCCAGCCCGTAGACCCCGATCCGGCGCCAGCCGCGGTCGCGGGCCCGCCCGGCGATGGCCGCCCCCGGCAGCTCGTGGAAGACCTGCTCGATGTGCGCCGTCCCGTGCGCTCCGACGTAGCGGGCCTCGCTGGGGAAGACGATGAAGGGCTCATCCGAGGCCGGCACCACGACGTAGGCCACTCGGTGGACTATCTGGAACCCGGAGAGGTAGGTGACGGCGCCCTCGAACCCGGTGTACTCGCTCCCGGCCACCACCAGCGCGTCCAGCCCGTGCTCCGCCATGGCGGCGCGCACGAGGCCGAACCGGCGTTCGAGCTCCCGATCTAGTTCCACGATGCCTCGATCCCCTTGATCAGCGCGGTGATGGCGTCGTTGAGCGGCGTCGGCACACCCAGCTCTAGGCCGAAGCGCGCGATGCCGCCGTTCAGGTAGTCGATCTCGGTGGGACGCCGGGCCTCCACGTCCTGCAGCGTGCTGGCCTTGTGCCCGTAGGCCACGTCACGCCGGGCCGCGTGGTCGATGAGCCCCTCGGGGTCCTGGTCGGGCTCGATGCCCTGGGCGGCGGCCACGGCCAGGCCCTCCACCGCGAGCTCGTGCACCAGGGCCCGCAGGTCGGGGCGCTCGCACACCTGGCCGTGGGTGAGACCGGTCAAGGCCCCGACGGGGTTGGAGGCGGCGTTGAAGATGACCTTCCGCCACTGCACCGGGCGGGCGTCGGCCACCGCCCGGGCGGGCATCCCGCCTCGAGTGCAGGCGTCGGCCAAGCTGGTCACGTCCGCGGCCGGCGCCGGGCGCCCCTCGAAGGGGCCGAAGGTGGTGTCGCCACGGACGTCCCACTGCACGTGGCCCGGCTCGACGAGTCGGCCGGCGGGGAACGTCGTCCCCCGGATGACCCGCTCGACGTGGCGGGCAAGCGTCTCCTCGTTGCCGATGCCGTTCATCACCGAAGCCAGCGAGCCGTCCGCGAAGGCATGGGCCACCTCGGCCACGGCCGCGTCGGCGTACATCGCCTTGGTGGCCACGATGCCGAGCTCACATGGCGGCAGCGCGGCCGGGTCGGAGGTCGCCTGCAGGCGTCCGACCACGTCGCCGGCCCCGCTCAGGCGCAGGCCGTGCGCGTTGATGGCCTCGACGTGGGCCTTGTTCAGGTCGTAGGCCCACACCTCCACGTCCTCCAGGGTGGCGAGGTTGGCCGCGAAGAGCGAGCCCACGGCCCCGCAGCCGACGATGCCGATCCTCACGCCCCTCCTCCCCTCAGGCGCTGCCGCAGGCCACGGGGCAGGGAGAGCTCACGGCCGCCGGTAATGCCGGAGGGGCGGAGGATGAGCACCAGGGCCATGAGCGCCCCGAGCACCACCAGGCGCGTGCCCGCCGGCAGGTTGATGGCGATCCCGACGTGGACGCCGTTCTCCGCCTGCGAGAGGAAGGAGTCGAGGCCGCTCACGAGCAGCGCGCCCACCACGGCTCCGAGCAGGCTCGAGGCGCCGCCGATCATGAGCATGGCCAGGGTGATGAGGGTGAGCTCGAGGAACACGTCGTTGGTGGTCAGCGAGCCCAGCAGGTGGACGAGCATGCCGCCGGCGAAGCCGGCCAGGACGCCGGACAGGGTGAACGCGCCAAGCCGCTGGACGTACATGTTCACCCCCACTGCGCGGGCCGCGGCCACGTCCTCGCGGGTGGCCCGGAGCATCCGGCCGAACCGGCTTCGCTGGTAGGCGAAGGCGACCACGATCACCAGCACCGCGGCGGTGGCGGCCTGGCGCACGTCGGTCTGCTCGGGCACGAGCGAGAGCGTGGTCGATCCCGGCCCGATGCTGGTCCAGTAGGTGAGGATGTTGTGCGTGATCTCGAGCACGGCGAAGGTGGCGATGCCCGCCGCCAGCCCCGACAGGCGCATGAGGGCCAGGCCGGCCACGAGGGCCAGGAGGCCGCCGGCCGCGGCGGCCAGGGCGAGCGAGGGCAGGTAGCCGATCGTGTGGTCGCGCAGCAGCGGATAGATGCCCGGCAGGACGCCGCGCTTCGAGTCCAGCGGCACCGACATCACCCCGGCGGCGAAGGCACCGACGGCCACGAAGCTGATGTGCCCGAACGAGAGCACGCCCGTGTTGCCGACGAACACGTACAGGGCGACGACGATGGCCACGTCGACCAGGGCCGAGCTGAAGTAGATGCGGTTGGCCAGCGAGGCCCGGTTCCCGATGAGCCCGGTGAGGACCACGAGGAGGATGGGCCCGAGCAGCTGGACCATCGTGTCGAGCCGTCTCACACGCGCTCCACGAACGTCGCCCGGCGGCGCGAGAAGAGCCCGGCAGGCCGGATCACGAGGACGGCGATGACCAGGGCGAACACCACCGAGGGCAGGTACACGGAGTCGGCGGTGGGCAGGGCGTCGCCGATCACGCCGGTGGCGAAGCCGATCATGAAGCCGCCGAGCGTCCCGGTCCACAGGCGGTCGAGCCCGCCGACGACCACCCCGACGAGGACGATGATGGTCTCGTTGAGCGCGAAGTCGGAGGTCACGAGCGGCTCCGACACGGTGAGGATGACGGCCACCGCAGCCGCCAGCACGCCGGAGATGAGCACCGCCGTGGCGATCACACGGTCGGCCCGCACCCCGAGCAGGCGCGCCGTCTCGAAGTCGGCCGCGGCGGCACGCATGTGCAGGCCGATGCGCGTGCGGCCGAGGAGCAGGGCCACCGCGGCGAGGGCGACGGCGGTCACGATCAGCGTGACGATCGTGATCTTGCGGATGTCGAGGCCCCCGACCTTCACGGCCTGGGCCAGCGGGGCCAGTGAGGCGGCCGGCTTGCCCAGCGCCCCGAACTTGAGCAGGGCGATGTTCTGCAGAAGGAAGGCCACGGCGAAGGTCGCGGCGAGCATCACCGCCGGCGAGTGGCCCCGCAGCGGCCGGAAGACCAGGACCTCCATCGCCATGGAGAGCACGCACACCACGACCACACACAGGGCGATGCTGTAGCCGACCGCCCAGTTGCTGGTCAGGGCCAGCGTGTACGCCCCGGCCATGATCAGCTGCCCGTAGGCGAAGTTGACCAGGCGCAGGACGCCGAAGACCAGGCCGATGCCCACCGCCATCAGGGCATAGACGCCGCCCAGGGCGACGGCGTTGACGATCGTCTGCCCGTTGACGGAGGCGAGCGGGAGCCCGCCGATGAGCTGGAGCGCGGCGTTCATGCGAAGTAGGCGGCCACCATGCGGTCGGTGTCGCCCGCCTCGGACGGGCCGAGGGTCAGGCGCACGGCGCCGTTCGAGAGCACGTACGTGCGGTCGGCCAGGGCCACGGTGCGCTGGGCGCGCTGCTCCACCAGGAGCACGGTGACGCCGCGCTCGCGGATCTGCTCCAGGGCCGAGAAGACGACGTCCACCAGGGTGGGCGAGAGGCCGAGGGAGGGCTCGTCCAGGAGCAGGACGTCCGGCCGGGCCACCAGGGCGCGGGCGATGGCCACCTGCTGCTGCTGGCCGCCCGAGAGCGAGCCGGCGTGCCGGCGGCGGAACTCGCCCACGACGGGGAAGAGCTCCTCGGCTGCCGCCACGTCCTCGGCCGCGCCGGCCTGGGAGCGGCGCCCCGCCAGCCCCAGGCGGACGTTCTCGGCCACCGTCAGGTGCCCGAAGATGCGGCGGCCCTCGGGGACCAGGGCGATACCGGCGCGCGCGACCTGCTCGGGCCGGCGGCCGCGGAGCGAGCGGCCCGCCAGGCGCACGTCGCCGTTGCGGATGCGGGCCAGCCCCATGATCGCGTGCAGCGTGGTCGACTTCCCCGCGCCGTTGGGGCCGATGAGCCCCACGATCTCGCCCTTGCCGACCGCAAGCGACAGGTCCCGCACGGCCGCCACTCCCCCGTAGCGCACCTCGAGGCCGTCGATCTCGAGCATGGGAGGCGCGGCCGGCTCGCTCACGGCGTCGCCTCCTCGTGCACGGCGCTCTCGCCGAGGTAGGCCGCGGCCACGTCCAGGTTGGCCCGGATCTCCGCCGGCGTCCCCTCGGCCAGCGTCCGTCCCTGGTCGAGGACCTGGATCCGGTCGCAGACCTCCATGATCAGGGCCATGTTGTGATCGATGAGGAGCACGCCGGCGCCGTGCTCACCCCGGACGGCGCGCACGGCCTCGGCGAAGGCGGGCACCTCGGCCTCGGGCAGGCCCGCGGCCGGCTCGTCCATGAGCACGAAGCGCGGGCGCGTCGCCAGCGCCCGGGCCACACCCAGGCGGCGCTCCTCGCCGTGGGCCAGGGCCACGGCGGGCAGGTCGCCCCGGCCCTCCAGCCCCAGCAGCGCCAGCAGCTCGGACGCCCGCCGCCGCGCCTCGCGCGGACCCGCGCCCGCGCCGAGCGCCGCCACCTCCACGTTCTCGCGCACCGGAAGCGAGCCGAAGGAATGGCTGTGCTGGAACGTGCGGGCCAGCCCCGCCCGTCCGCGCCGGCTGGGCGACCAGCGCGTCACATCCCGGTCGCCGAGGACGACCGTGCCGGTATCGGGGAGATCGAAGCCGCTGAGGACGTTGACGAGCGTCGACTTGCCGGCGCCGTTGGGGCCGATGAGCCCCACCACCTCGTCCCGGGCCAGCTCGAGCGAGACGTCCTGCAGGGCTTGCACGCCCTCGAAGGCGCGCGACAGGCCGGTGGCCCGGAGGGGATCTCCGGGCCACCGGTCGTTCGCCGCGTCGGTCGGCTCGCCCACCGGCGCGCTATCCGGGCTAGATCTTGGCCGGCGTTCCGGCCGAGATGTTGCCGATGTACTTGCCCTTGTCGTTCTGGATCTCGATGACCCGGTACGAGCGCCCGAACACGGTGTGGAACTGGTTCGAGAAGCTCACGTTGCCGGAGATGGTGGGCACGTTCTTGAACTTCACCATCTGGGCCGCCAGCGCCGAGCCGGTGGTGCTGCCGTGGGCCCGCCTGATGGCCGTGGCCAGGCCATCGACGGCCGCGGCGCCGGTGACGAAGCCGCCCGTCGCCGGGGGATGCCCGGCTGCCTTGAGCTTCGCGATCAGGCCGCGCACGGCCGAGCTCGGGTCGTCGCCGAAGACGGAGGCGTACGTCACGGCGAAGTAGTTCGTGACCTGCGGGCTCTTGGTCACCCAGTAGGTGCCGTCACCGGCCCACGAGTTCAGGATCGGCGTGTTGTTGCCCAGCGAGCGCAGCCCCGAGACCAGGCCGGGGAGCTCTCCGAACGAGGTCGAGGTGACCACGACGTCGGCCTTCTCGCCGTTCACGCGCGAGACGACGTTCTGGATCGTGTTGTCACCCGTGGTGAAGCTCTCGTGAGCCACGATCTTGCCGCCGAGCTGCTTGAAGCGGTTCTCGAAGGCCGCGGTCACGTTCTGGAAGTACACGAGCAGCTTGTTGGTGACGATGTCCGCCGACTTCCAGTGCTTGACCTTGTAGGCGAAGTTGGCCATGGCCGCGCCCTCGTCCTGGGCCACGTTGCCGAAGCTGAAGGCCAGCTTGCCCTTGGCCCCGAAGCGCTTCGGGCCCATCTGATCGGTCCCGATGCAGGGGGCGATGGCCAGCACGCCCTTGCTGATGGCTGTCTGGACCACGGGCGTGGCGAAGTCGACGTCGCAGGTCGTGAAGAGCACCGAGGCGCCCTTCGAGAGCAGGCTCAGCGCACAGCTCTTGGCGGTGGTCGACTTGTTGTTCTGGGTGTCGCAGACGATGATCTTGAGCTTGCGGCCCTTGACTCCGCCCGTCGCATTCAGGGCGTTCACCTCGAGCTGGGCGGCGGCCAGAGCCGGATCGTCGAAGGGCGACATCTGCCCCTTGAGATCGGCCGCGTAGCCGATGACGATCGGCTTCGTCGACGCTGCCCCGGCCGAGCCGATGCCCAGCCCCACGGCGAGCGCGACCGCCGCGGCCGCCAACGCGCAGACCGCGATGCGCCTTCCCTTCATGACCCCTCCTTGGTGGTGACGAACGTCGGACGGATCATGCTCGCATGTCGGGCGTCGTCATGGAAGCCTCACGGGCGCGGACGAGGCGATACATGGCCGTGTGCAGGGGCACCGGCACCCCGTGGCGGGCCGCCTCGCGGACCAGCGAGCCGGTGATGAGCTCGATCTCGGTCGGCCGCCCGGCGAGGACGTCCTCGAGCATCGACGGCCAGTGCGCGCTCCCCCGCCGGGTGGCGTGGACGTTCATCTCCCACGGGTCCTCGTGCAGGGGGATGCCCGCGGCGTCGGCCACCGCGCGCCCCTCGGCCATGAGGTCGTAGACCAGATGCCCGAGATCGCCCGGATGCTCCCGGGCGGCGAAGTGGGCGTCATGGGGCAGGCCGGTGAGGGCGGCCACGGCGTTGACCGTGGCGTTGAAGATGAGCTTCGACCACTGCGCCGGCCGCAGGTCCTCGAAGGCCGCCGCCTTCAGCCCGGAGGCGGCCACCAGGTCGGCCGTGGCCACGGCACTGGCATACGGCGCGTCCTCGTAGGGGCCGATCCAGGTCTCGGTGTCGAGCACGTACTCGACGTGCGTGTCCGAGTGGCGGGTGCCGCTCATGAAGGTGACCGCCGAGAGGATGGGCCAGGCCCCGTGGCTGCGCACGACGTCCTCCGCCCCGAGGCCGTTCAGCACCGTCATCACCGTTGCTTCCGGGACGTGGCCGGCCAGGGCGGCCGCCGCCGGCTCGAGGCCCGCGGCCTTGGTGGCGACGATGACGAGGTCGGTGGGCCCGAGCTCGCCGGGGTCGTCCGTGGCGGCCACCCGGGCCAGCCGGTCGCTGCGGCCGCTGACGCGCAGGCCGTGGCGGCGCAGGGCCTCGGCGTGCTCGGGCCGCCGGGTCAGGACCGTCACCTCGGCCACCGACGCCAGATGACCGGCGAACAGGCTGCCGATCGAGCCGGCGCCCACGACGCAGACGCGGTTCAAGCCGGCGCGAGCAGGGTCGACGCGGCTGCGTGGGCGCGGCGCGCCGCCTCGGCGGCGGGCAGGCCCCAGAAGCCGTCCGGGGTGGAGAAGATCTCCACGTCGAGGTAGCCGTCGAAGCCGAGCGCGGCCAGGCGGGCCACGACCTCCCGCGTGCGGGACAGCCCCTCGCCGGGCAGCACGCGCTCCTCGTGATCGGGAGAACGCCGGTCCGCCACGTGCACACCGGTGATGCGGTCGGCGTAGCGCTCCGCCTCGGCCTCGAAGTCCGGGCCGTCGGCCACGTGGAACGTGTCCAGCATGATCCCCAGCCGGTCGAGCCCGGCCTCGGCCAGGAGGCCGGCCGCCTCCCCCAGGGTGTGGATGAAGGAGGCCTCGTCGACCTCGTTGGGGTGAATCGGCTCGAGGCCGAGGCGCACACCGGCTGCCTCCGCCGCCTCGGCCACGCGCGGCAGCCCGTCGACCACGACGCGCCGCGCCTCGACGGCCCCGAGATCGCCACATGGCCCCGTGAGGATGAGAACCGACGCGGGGTGGTACTGGGCCAGGCGGGCCATGCTGGCGCACAGCGCGCGGATGCGCTCCTCCGGATCCTGCGGTCCCTCCATGCCAGCGATGCGCAGGGGAAGGATCGAGGGCACCGTCGGCACGCAGTTGGACACTCCGAGGCCGGCCCGCTCCAGCCGCTCGACGTTGGCCCCGTCGTCGGCTGGGAGCTTGAACTCCCACAGCCCGATCCCGTCGAAGCCGGCGTCGGCGTACGCCTCGACGTCCTCGGAGAACGGCGCGGCCACGGTGGAGATCTCGCTCAGGGAGAGCTTCACAGCCGGCCTCGCGAGACGGTGGAGAGCATGCGGCGGGGTAGCGGCGGGCGCATGAGCTCGGTGGCGACCAGGTAGCCCGACCCGGCGCCGAGACCGGGGCCAGGATGCGTGCTCGCCCCGATGTGCCAAAGCCGGTCCACGGGCGTGCGGTGCCCGGGCAGCCGCCCGGAGGGGCGCCAGAGGAAGCTCTGGTCGAGCGCGCACGAGCCGGCGTAGATGTCGCCCCCGACGAAGTTCGGGTTGATGGCCTCGAGGTCGGCCGGGGAGAGGGCCACCCGGGCCAGCGTGGCCGAGCCCAGGTTGGTCACGTGCTCGCCCAGGCGGGCCACGATGCGGTCGGCGTAGGCCTCACGCAGCTCCTCGGTCCAGGTGCCGTCGCCGACGTCGATCTCACCCAGGGCGTCGCCCTTGGGCCGCCGGGGCAGCTCCTGCAGCTGGATCCAGAAGATCCAGCGGCCCTCTGGCGTCCGCGAGGGATCGACGGCGCACGGCTGGCCGGCCACGATCGTGGCCTCGGCCGGGAGGAGGCCGCGCTCGGCCTCGTTCACGGCGCGGGAGACGCCGTCGAGCCCGGGCGTGACGTGGACGATGGCCGTGCGCGCGAGCCGGTCGGCCTCCGGGCCGCGCCACTGCGGCCGCTCGCTCAGAGCGAGGTGGATCTGCATGCCGGCCCGGCCGTAGCGAAAGGCCCGAGCAGCCGCCGCGGCCTCCGGCGGCACGACGCCGTCGGTCAGCAGGTCGCCCGTAGAGCTTCGTCGGGGTGACGCTGGCTACCACGGCCCGCGAGGCCTCGACCACCTCTCCGCCCGCCAGGCGGACGCCGGTGGCCCGGCCGCTCGAGACGAGGATGCGCTCGGCCTCGGCCCCGGTCCGCAGCGTGCCGCCGTGCTCGCGCACGATGGCCGCGAGGGCCTCGACCAGGCGGATGCCGCCGCCCCGGGGCACGGGCATCCCGCCGAGCTGGATCGCGCAGGCGATGACCTGCGTCATGAACCCCGAGGTGGCCTGCTCCGGCCCGAGGCCCGTGTGCAGGACCCACGGCGCGAGCAGCCCGTGCGCCTGGGGCGAGGCGAAGGTGGCCTCCACCCAGTCGCGGCAGCTGGAGAGGGCATGGCCGGTGAAGGCGAGGAAGCCCCGCCGGCCCAGGCGCCGCTGGGCGGCCCCGGCGAAGCGCAGGCCGGAGGCGGACCAGAGCTCGCGGCTCAGGACCCCGAAGGCGAGGTCCGCCTCGCCCATGAACTCCTCGAACTGGCGCGTCCACGCGGCGCCGTCACCCGCGGCGTGGCGCTCGAGCTCGGCGGCGTTCTCCTCGCCGTTGGTGGTCAGGAACGCGGCCGAGCCGTCCGGGAAGGCAGAGCCCGTGGCGATGTCGGCGGGCAGGTACTCGAGGCCGTGGCGCCCGAGCTCCTCGCCGAGCTCCGCGTAGGCCGCCGAGCCCGCGAACAGCGGGTGCCACGAGGACAGGACCTCGTGCGTGAAGCCGGGGAGCGTGAGGTCGTTGGCGGTGCGGATCGCGCCGCCGAGGCGGGTGTCGCGCTCGAGCACGCACACGTCCCACCCCGCCCGCGAGAGGAGCGCGGCGCCCACCAGGGAGTTGATCCCGGCCCCCACGAAGACGGCGTCGTGCCCCGGCACGGCGAAGACGCTAATGGATCGACAAACGCCGCGAAACGCCTCGGGGCGGCGTGCCGGCTTTGCCGGCGCGCCGAAGCCGAGCGGGGCGCCCTGCCACTGTCGGATGCATCGCTCCACGAACGACAGCCCGCCACAAGGAGGGGGCCAGCGGGGGAACCATGGGTTCCCCCGCTTCAAACTTGACTCGGAGTGCCGGTATCTGACTGAATCCCGGCCATGCTTCTTCGCGAGGTCGAGTACGTGCGGCCTTCGTCCGTGGACGAGGCCGTGCGCCTCCTCGCCGACAACCCCGGGGCGCGGCCGCTGGCCGGCGGCCAGACGCTGCTCAACGTGATGAAGCAGCGCCTGGCCTCGCCCGACCTCCTGGTCGACCTCGGGCGCGTGTCCGAGCTCGACGCCATCGGCCGCTCGGCCGACGGCGGCCTGGCCATCGGGGCAATGGTGACGACGGCCCGCCTGATCGAGTCCCCCGAGGTGCAGGCCGCAAGGCCGATCCTCGGCGAGGTGGCTTCGACCATCGCCGACGTCCAGGTCCGCAACCGCGGCACCATCGGCGGCAACGTCTGCGTCAACGACCCCACGAACCACCTGCCTCCGCTGCTCGTGGCGGTCGGGGCGACGATGATCGTGCGCGGCGCCGGCGGCGAGCGCTCGATCCCGGCCGAGGACTTCTTCGTGGGCGTGTACGAGACCGCGGCCGGGGAGGGCGACCTCCTGACCCGCATCGACGTGCCCCCGGCCGGCCCCGGGACGGGCGACGCCATGGAGGGCACCACCCTGGGCCGTCACGGCACCTTCATCGCCTGCGCCGCGGCCTCGGTCAGCGACGGGGCGTGGCGCGTGGTCCTGGGGTGCGTCGACGCGGTGCCCGTCCGCGCCCGTCAGTTGGAGGAGCGCCTGGGCGCCGATCCCGGTGACGACGAGGTGCAGGCGGCGGCTGAGGGGCTCGGCGCCTCCCTCGACCCGCCTTCCGATGTCCATGCGTCCGCCGACTACCGCCGCCACCTGGCGGAGGTGGCCGCCGTGCGCGCCGTCCGTGCCGCCGCCCGGCGGGCCAGGGGGTGAGCGTGGAGGGTCCGGGAACGAGCTTTCGGATCGAGGTCGACGTCAACGGCACGTCGTACGAGCGCGAGGTCCCGACCTCCCGCCTGCTCGTGCACTTCCTGCGCGACGACCTCGACCTGACCGGCACGCACATCGGCTGCGACACCGGCAACTGCGGCGCCTGCACGGTGCACGTCGACGGCAAGCCGGTGAAGAGCTGCATGATGCTCGCCGTGCAGGCCGACGGCGCCCGCGTCGACACCGTCGAGGGCCTGGCCGGCGACGGTGAGCTCACCCCGCTGCAGCAGGCCTTCTCGAACGAGCACGCCCTGCAGTGCGGGTACTGCACGCCGGGGATGCTGATGAGCGCGGCGGCCCTCCTCGAGCGGGTCCCGAGCCCGAGCCCGGACGAGGTGCGCACCGCCCTGCAGGGCAACATCTGCCGCTGCACGGGGTACTGGAACATCGTGGACGCCGTGGTCGCGGCCGGCGCGGGAGGCCTCGAGTGAGCACCGCCGAGCGCACCGAGACGCTCCTCCCCGGGACCGCCACGCATCGGCCAGAGCGTCCCGCGCAAGGAGGACCGCCGGCTGGTCCAGGGCCAGGGCGTGTTCGTCGACGACGTCAAGCGCCACGGCATGGGCTACGTGCACTTCGTGCGCTCGCCCTACGCCCATGCCCGGATCCTCTCCGTGGACGTGGCGGCCGCGCTCGAGGCGCCCGGGGTGTACGGCACCCTCACCGGCGACGAGGTCGCCACCCTCACCGACCCGTTCTTCCAGATCGGCGGGCCGCCCGGCGGCAACATCCGCGACTTCGCCCTCGCCGTGGGCAAGGCCCGCTTCGTGGGCGAGCCCGTGGCCGCCGTGGTGGCCGAGACCCGGGAGAAGGCCCGCGACGCGGCCGAGCTCATCGAGGTCGAGTACGACCCGCTGCCCCCGGTGGTCGATGCCCGGCACGCCCTCGACCCCGACGCGCCTGTCCTCCACGGCGAGGCGGAGGGGAACCTCTCCTGGCATCGCTCCTTCTCGTGGGGCGACGTCGACGGCGTCTTCGCCGCGGCCGACCACGTCGTCCGCATCGAGGAGCTGCACTTCGACCGCTTCAACTCCACGCCCCTCGAGACCGACGGCGCGCTGGTGGAGTACAACCGCGGCACCGGGCAGTGGACGCTGACGTGCAACAACCAGTTCCCGGGGTTCGCGGCCATCATGATGGGCCCGGCCATGCGGGTGGGGCTGGACAAGCTCCGCTTCGTCACCCAGGACATCGGCGGCGGCTTCGGCAACAAGATCACCTCGCACCCGCAGCTCGTGGCCTGCTGCCTGCTGGCCCGCAAGCTGAACCGGCCCATCCAGTGGACCGAGTGGCGCACCGAGTTCCACCAGTCCATGTCGCACGGGAACGAGCGCTGGTTCCAGGACGTCGAGGTGGCCGTCTCAGCTGACGGGACGCTCCTCGGCTACCGCTGCAAGGCGCTCGACGACGCCGGCGCCTACCTGCGCTACGAGCCGCTCGGCGGGGTCATCTGGGCGCAGGTCACGCCGGGGATGTACCGCTGGAGCGCCATCGGGGTCGACTTCACCCAGGTCATGACCAACAAGGCCCCGTGCTCGCCCAACCGCGGCTACTCGCGCATGCAGCAGCTGTGGTTCACGGAGCGGGTCGTCGACATCGTGGCCCACGAGCTCGACCTGGACCCGGTCGAGGTCCGCCGGCGCAACTACATCCAGCCCGAGGACATGCCCTACGAGACGCCGAACGGCTGCGTCTACGACTCGGGCGACTACCCGCGGGCGCTCGAGCTGGCCCTGGGGCTGGCCGGGTACGAGCGGGTCGAGGAGCGCCGCCGCGAGGCCGCCTCGCGCGGAAAGCTGCTCGGCTTCGGCATCGGCTCGACGCTCGACTCGGGCACGAACAACTTCGGCCAGTCGCGGATCATCAATCCCGAGCTCCAGTTCTCGGGCAACAACGAGGTGGCCACGGTCAAGCTCGACCTCTTCGGCGAGATCGTGGTCACGCTCGGCACCACGCCGCAGGGGCAGGGGCACGAGACCACGGCCGCCCAGGTGGTGGCCGCCATCCTCGGCTGCTCGGTCGACGACGTGAACGTCCGCGCCGGCCACGACAGCTACTGGAACTCCCACGCCGGCTTCTCGGGGACGTACGCGAGCCAGTTCGCCGTCACCGGGCTGGGCGCGGTCGAGGGCGCCACCCGGATGCTCGCCGGGGAGATGAAGGAGCTCGCCGCCACGGTGCTCGGCTGCGAGCCCGACGACATCGAGCTGGCCGACGGCTTCGCCCGCATGCGCGTCAACCACGAGGCGGCCCTGCCGTTCATGGCCCTCGGCGCCATCGTCAACGCCAACAACGCCGGCTTCGAGGAGGATCCGCCCACCCTCAACTGCCGCTACGTCTACCGGCCGCCGTTCCAGGTCCCCGATACCGAGCGTGCGTACGGGAACCTCACCCTGACCTACGCGATGCAGATCCACGCCTGCGTGGTCGAGATCGACCCCGAGACGGGCGCCTACGAGATCGTCGACTACGCCGCCGTTGACGACTGCGGCACGCGCATCAACCCGATGATCGTCGAGGGCCAGGTCATGGGCGCCACGGCGCACGCCATCGGCGCGGCCATCTGGGAGACCTTCGCCTACGACGAGGACGGCAACCTGCTGACGCCCAACTTCTACGACTACCACGTGCCCCACGCCCTCGACATGCCGCCGCTGCACCTGGGCGCCATCGAGTCGCCCTCGCCCTTCTCCTCGCTGGGGACGAAGGGCATGGGCGAGGGCGGCGGGGCCGGCATCCACGCCGTGTGCGCGGCCCTCCAGGACGCGCTGCGGGCGGCCGGCGGCGGCATCGTCACCGACAGCCACAACCCCTACCAGCGGGTGTGGCGGCTGCTGCGCGACCCCGAGGCCTCGCGCCGGTCGGTCACGGTGGAGTCGCGATGAAGGTCTCCGGGACCAAGGAGTTCGACGCCCCGCGCAAGGTCGTGTGGGACGCGATCAGCGATCCCGAGGAGCATGGCCCGGCTCATGCCCGGCTTCGAGAGCTTCGAGGTGCAGGACTCCAAGCACTGGCGGGCCAAGGTCAAGGTCCCTCTCGGGATCGGCGGCCTGCGCATGACGATCGACTTCGAGCAGCTCGACGAGCGGCCGCTCGAGCTCGCCTCCCTGCGGGCCAAGGGCCGCGGCGTGGGCGCCCTCATGGACATGACGACGTCGTTCAGGCTCTCGGGCGACGACGCCCACACCTCCATGGACTGGGAGGCCGACGTCAAGATGCTCGGGGCCGGCGGAGCCATGGGCCAGCGCATCCTGCAGCCGGTCGTGCACCAGCAGGTCGACCACGTGCTGGCCGCCCTCGAGCAGCGCGTGGCGAACGTCCAGGCCGGCTGACCGCGGCGTGAGCGCCCCGCCGTTCCGGGTCGGCGTCATGCAGCTGACCATGGAGCCGCTCGAGGAGATGCTGGCCTCGGCGCGGGCCATGGACGAGGCCGGCATGGACACGGTGTGGCTGGCCGAGGCGTACCCGTGGTGGCGCAAGCACGGGATGGAGGCGCGCTCCTCCACCGTCCTGGCCGCCCTCGTGGCCACCCACACCCGGAGGCTGGCGGTGGGCTGGGGGATCATCTCCGCCTACAGCCGCCACCCGGTGCAGGCGGCCATGGACGCCCGCCTGGTGCAGGAGGCCGCCGGGCCCGGGCGCTTCCTGGCCGGCTTCGGGACGTCGAAGATCTTCCTCAACAACACCCTCCAGGCCGGGCCCGCGTCCCAGACAAAGCCGCTGGCCACCGTGCGCGACGCGGTGGCCATCACCCGGGGCGTGCTCTCCGGCGAGGCGTTCACCTACGAGGGCAAGGTGTTCTCGGCCGACGTCCCCGCCCTGAGCCCGGAGGCCGAGGCGCCGCGCTGGGACGTGCCCGTCTACGTGGCGGGCACCGGGCCGATGATGCAGAAGCTCGGCGGGGAGGTCGGGGACGGCCTGCTCACGCCGTCCATCACCACGCCGGCCTTCGTCCGCTACACGCGGGGGAACGTGGCCGAGGGCGCCGCCCGCGCCGGCCGCGACCCCGGCTCGGTGGACGTGGGCTGCACGATCGTGGCCTCCATCCACGCCACCGACCGCCAGAAGGGCCGCGACGGAGCGCGTGAGATCGCGGGCATGTACCTGGCCAACAAGGTGCAGAACATCCAGGGGTCGGCCGACACCCTGCTCGAGCTGGCGGAGATCGACCCGGAGGAGATCCGCCCGGTGGCCGAGGCCATGGAGCGCGGCGGCCGCCTGGCCGCCAAGGCGGCCGTGACCGACTCGGTGCTCGACCGCTGCCACCCCATCGCGGGCACGCCGGAGGACTGCATCGAGGCCATCCGGTCGTACCGCGAGGCCGGCTGCAGCCACGTGATGCTCGAGCTCTGGGGCGACGACCGCCGCGAGCAGATCCGCCTGTTCGGCGAGCGGGTGCTCCCGCACGTGCGATGACGGCGATCGCCATCGACCGCGACCGCCTGGTGGCGTGGGCCAGCGCCGCCGTGGACGTCCCAAGCTTCACCGGCGACGAGCAGGCGATGGCCGAGCTCATGCGCGACACCTTCACCGACATGGGACTGGCCGTGCAGTGGCAGCAGGTGGAGGACGGCCGCGCCAACGTCCTCGGCGTCCGCGCCGGAGGCGGCGGCGGCCCCAGCCTCATGCTCAACGGCCACATGGACACCTCGTACTCCGGCCGTGAGCCCTGGCTGGCGCACGTGCCCGGCTTCCAGCCGCGCGCCTTCGTGGAGGAGGGGCGGCTGTACGGCCTGGGCATCTCCAACATGAAGGGCGCGCTCGCCTGCTACGTCGAGGCCGTCCGGGCCCTCGATGACGCCGGAGTGCGCCTGCGTGGCGACCTCATGGTCGCGGCCGTGTGCGGCGAGATCGAGAAGACGCAATGGGGCGAGGCCCAGGGCGCCGAGTACCGCGGCTACGCCGCCGGCACGCGCTACCTCGTCTCGCACGGGGGCGTGGCGGACATGTGCATCCTGGGCGAGCCCACCGAGTCGAAGGTCGTGCTCGGGCACTTCGGCTCGCTGTGGCTGCGGATCTCCACCCACGGCCCGTTCATCCACACCGCCTTCAGCGAGGGGAAGCGCGACCAGAACGCCATCCTCCGCCTGCGCCAGGTCCTCGACGCCGTGCTGGAGTGGATCCCGCAGTGGGAGCAGGACCCGGCCAACGCCTACCGGGGCGTGCCCGCGATCGTCAACATCGGCGCCGTCGCCGGGGGCTTCGGCTGGCGGGTGTCGCGCACCCCGCATCGTGCCGACCTGTTCCTCGACGTCCGCGTGCCGCCCACCAAGCCCATGCCCGTGGCCCGGCGCGAGGTGCTGGACACGGTCCGAGCGCTGGCCGACCGGTTCCCGGACCACGGCGTCGAGGGCGAGGTCTACGTGACCGCGCCCGGGGCCGAGATCGCCGAGGACCATCCGGTGGTGGCCGCCGTCGACGCCGCCCACCAGGAGGTCTTCGGCCAGGCGCCCGCGCGGGACGTCACCCGCTGGTTCTCCGACGCCTCGGCCCTGACCCGCTACGGCGTGCCCACGGTCAACTACGGGACCTCGACCGGCCTGCTGGACACGGTCAAGGGCGAGAACCTGGCCATCGACGGCCTCGTGCAAACCGCCGAGGTCTACGCCCGCGCGGCGATCCGCGTGTGCGGGGAGGGATGAGATGCGGCTCGTGACCTTCGGCGAGGGCGACGGCCGGGTGGGCCGGCTCGAGGGCGACCAGATCACCGTCCTCGACGCGCCCGACATGCGCCGCTACTTCGCCGCCGGCGGGGCGGGCGAGACCGGCGAGCACGTGGCCCTGGCCGACACCCGCCTGCGCGCTCCGATCATCCCGCGCAAGTTCTTCCACACGGCGGGCAACTTCCGCGAGCACGAGCAGGAGTCGAAGCAGGTCGGCTGGTCGCACGAGATCGCACCCTGGATCGTGTTCTTCCAGAACGTCGACGCCATCGTCGGGCCGGACGAGCCGGTCATCTACCCGGAGCACCTGACCGAGGAGCTCGACTACGAGCTCGAGCTGGCCGTGGTCATCGGCAAGGACGGGGCCTGGTTCGGCCCCGAGGAAGCCGCGGACTACATCGCCGGGTACGTGATCTTCAACGACATCACCGCGCGCGACATCCAGCGGCGGGAGATGCGCTCGGGCGTGTTCTCGTTCTGCAAGGCCATCGACACCTTCTGCCCGCTCGGGCCGTGGATCGTGACGCCGGACGAGATCCCCGACCCCCACGCCCTGGCCATGGAGCTGCGGGTGAACGGCGAGCCCCGCCAGCGCTCCCACTCGTCCAACATGTCCGTGACGATCCCGGAGATCCTGAGCCACTACTCGCCGCTCGGGTACTCGGCCGGGGACGTCGTCTCCACGGGCACCGTGGCAGGCGTGGCCGGCTTCTCGCCCGACGCCGCCTCGCTCTACCTCCGGCCCGGCGACGTGATGGAGGCCGAGATCGAGGGCATCGGCATCCTGCGCACGCCGGTCATCTCGTGGCGCGAGGGGCACGGGACCGATCCGCCGCCGCGGGTCCACCGGTAGCGATGGGCTGGCCGCGCGATGACGCGCGCCTGGACCGGGTGCGGGCGCTGATGGAGCGCGACCGCCTCGACGCGCTGGTCGTGCGCGCCCCCGACAACGTCGTCTACCTCACGAACTTCTGGGGCATGAAGGGCTACGACGCGGTCGTGTTTCCACGGGAGGGTGAGCCGACGCTCATCTGCCTGGAGCCCTCGGCGGACGACGCGGCCCGCACGGCCTGGACCACGGACGTCCGGCTGTTCGACGGCTACCACCCCGCCGATCCCCGGCCGCCCGCGCTGCGCGCCCTGGACCAGGCCGTGGCGGTGGCCGCCGGGCACGGGCGCGTCGGCCTCGAGCTCTCCCTCGGCACGCAGGCGTCGGACCGGATGGTGGGCGAGCCGACGACCTTCCCCCTCGCCTGGTTCACGGCCTTCTCCGGGGCCGTGGACGCCACCGGCCTCCTGGCCGAGGCCCGGGCCATCAAGACGCCGCAGGAGCTCGAGCGCATGCGCCTGGCCAACGAGATCGCGGCCGCGGCGATGGAGTACACGGCCACGGTGCTCCAGCCGGGCATGACCGAGGCGCAGGCGGCGGCGGAGTGGCAGTCCTTCGTCCACGGCGAGGGCACCGGCTGGCAGGGGCGGGTCGACCTGGCCCTCGGCTTCTCCCTGGTGTGGTCGGGGTCGGGAATCCGGACGTTCACGGCAACCACCAGCCGCCCGGTGGTCGAGAGCGAGCCGACCCTGTTCGAGATCTGGGTGTGCGCAGACGGCTACTGGTGCGACCACACCAAGAACCTGGTCCTGGGCGAGCCCACGGAGCGCTACCGCGAGCTGGAAGCCGGCCTGACGGCGGTGTACGACGACGCCGTGGGCTTCTGCCGCCCGGGCGCGTCGCTGGCCGAGCTCGACCGCCGCGTCCGTGAGGGCATCGCCGCCATGGGGTTCCCGGGCCAGCCGTCCCATCCCATCGCCCATGGCGTGGGCGCGCGGGCGCACGAGCCGCCGTACGCGCACCAGGCCGGCGGCGGCGAGCTGGCCGAGGGCATGGTCCTGGCCATCGAGCCGGGGTGCTACCTCGAGGGCGGCGGGGGCCTGCGCGTGGAGGACAACTTCCTCGTCACCTCGGGCGCGCCGGAGAAGCTCTCACCGTTCCCCGACGGTCTGGTGCCCGCAGGCGCCTAACCTGCGCTGGTTCAACTCCGGAGGTGATCCAAGTGGCAGATACGGCGACGAACCCGTCCAAGCTCATCGACGAGAGGATCAGCGAGCTCGGGGACTGGCGCGGCGAGACGCTCGGCAAGGTGCGGGCGATCATCAAGGACGCGGACCCCGACGTCGTCGAGGAGTGGAAGTGGGCGAAGGCCACGAGCCCCGGAACACCGGTCTGGTCGCACGACGGCGGTCTCTGTACGGGCGAGACCTACAAGAGCGTGGTCAAGCTGACGTTCTTCAAGGGTGCGGCGTTGGACGATCCCTCGGGTCTGTTCAACTCCAGCCTCGACGGGAAGGTCAGGCGTGCCATCGACATCAGGGAAGACGACACGCTTGACGAAGAGGCACTGAAGAAGCTCATCCGCGAAGCCGTGGCGGTGAACCAGAGCGCGAACGCGTCCGGCTGAGCTACGCGCGGTCCGGCCAGCGCTCCCGGATGTACGAGACGAGTCGGCGGCCGGACAACGGCTCGCTCGAGTTGGCCAGCCGGACGTAGAGCTCGTCCGTGCCGCCGTCGCGAAGCCACGTCTCCCGCGGCCGCGGCGTGACGTGGACCAGCGCCACGAGGTGGCCCTCTGCCTCCTCGTAGCCCAGATGCACGTGGGCCAGAGCGTCCGCCCCGAGGTACTTCTTGATCACGTCGCGGAAGGCCAGCTCCCAGCCGTCGCGGTTGGGCTTCCAGCCGATGGACTCCATGTCGGGCTCCAGGCCGAGGATCGTGCCGTCGTCCGCCACCCCGACGACGAGCGTCCCGCCGGTGGATGAGTTGAGGAACGCGGCCACGGCCTTGGCGATGGCCCGCTCGACCACGGCCCGTGCCTCCTTCGGCGTGCGGTTGCCCATGTCGCCGTAGGGCGTCCTCAGCGAGGACTTGAACTCCACCTGCGCGCCCTCGCCGCCCTCCAGGAGCCCGGCCAGGCGACGGGGCGTCTCGCTCCCGCGAGCGGCGGCGATCTGCGCGTGGACGGCGATCGCGGTCTGCGGGCGCCGGTCGGGGTCCGGGTCCACCAGGCGGCCGAGGAGCGCACCGAGCGCTGTCGGGATGCCGGGCGACGGGCCCCCGCTGTCCGCGGAGAGGGCGAACCGGAGCACGGCGCCCAGCCCGTAGAGGTCGGCCCGCTCGTCGATGGGCTCGCCCGCGGCCGTCTCCGGGGCGCGGAAGGGCTTGCCGCCGGGGTCCAGCGAGGCCACGTCGGTCGGCGTCCCGGCCTCGACGGCGTGGTCGAAGTCGCCCAGGAGCGAGCGGCCCCTGCCATCGAGCCAGATGTTGCCGGGCGAGACGTCGGAGTGGACCAGCCCGGCGTGGTGCACGTGGGCCAGGGCCAGGCACAGATCGTCGGCCAGGGCCAGCGCCTCGGGCAGGGGCAGCGCATGGCCCCCGTCCCAGCACCGGCGGCAGCGGTCGGCCAGGTCCCCGCCGCGCATGTACTCGGTCACGACGTACGCCTGGCCGTCGCGCCAGTCGGCGTCGTAGAGGGTGACGATGTTCGGGTGCTGGCCGAGGCGGGCCACGGTGTGGACCTCCGTCTCCATGGCCTCGCGCTCGCCCGTCGCCACGTGCAGCAGGGCCAGGGCGACGTCCCGCTGGAGGCGTCGGTCCCAGGCGTGGTAGACGCGTTTTCGCTCGCCGTCCCCGAGCAGGCGGCGCAGCTCGTAGCGATCGGCGAAGACGGCCTCGCCCTCCACGACCGCCACCGTAGACGAGGTCTAAGAGCCGGTTTCAAAGTGAGACTCACGGGCTGGGCGTCGATGGGCGGCCCGAGGCCCGCGACGAGGGAGGTGGCAGTACTCGTCAGCAGTACGGCGCCGACCGAGGACACCCGCCTCGGCCGATCCAGCGGCGCCCAACGCGGCCAGTCTCTTTTGAAACCGGCCTCTACGGTCCGGCGTGCGCGCCGTGCACGACCGGGCCGCCGAGGCCGAGGCGCGCGGCCAGCCAGCGAAGCTGGTCGTGGAAGGCCGCGCTTCCAGGAGCGTGGCCCTGGTCGTACCAGCGCACCTCCTTCGGCTCACTGGCCGCCCGGGCCAGGTCGTCGAGCGCGGCGCGCGGGACGACCTGGTCGTGCAGGCCGTCCTGCAGGAGCAGGGCCGAGGGCGCGGCGTGCGCGATGGCCGCCAGGGGATCCGTCGACCCGAGCACGCGCAGGAGCTCCGGCCTCAGGGCCGCGGGCGCGGCGGCGGCGTAGGCGGAGGGCGGGAGCGAGCCGCCGGACATGAGGTCGAAGGCGCGGATGCGGTGATCGGCGCCCGCCAGGAGCGCCCCCGTCTTGGCCCCGGCGCTCCAGCCCACGAAGGCGATCCGGTGCGGGTCGACGTCGGGCCGGCGCTGGAGCAGGTCCACCGCCCGGCGCAGGTCCACCACGGTCTGGGCCTCGAGGTCGCGCTGGCGGCTCAGGCCCGGCAGGCCGCGGGGGATGACGGGCGCCGGAGTGCGGGCGTAGGGCGAGTCGATGGTCATGGCCACCGCCCCGCGGGCCGCCATCCAGGTCGCCTCGACCAGGAACTGCAGCCGGTTGCCGCCCGACCCGTGCAGGTAGATGACTGCGGGGTGGCGCCCCTTGCCGGGGGGGACGGCCAGGTAGGCCGGCACGCGGCCGCCCCGCGGGCTGCGGTAGGAGACGTCGTGGACCGCGATCGGGTAGCCGTGGTTGACCACGCCGCGGTCGCGGACGTCGAGCGGCGCCGAGGGGTCGTACGCGTAGAGGCCGGAGGCGGCCGCCGTGGTGGTGGTGCTCGCTGTCGTCGCCGTCGTGGCCGCGTGCGAGGACCCGCCGCAGCCGGCCGCGACGAGGGCCGCGACTGCGACCAGGGGGAGAAGGGTCCGCGGCGTCACCGGCATCCATGGTACGGCGGCGACGCGAGGGCCGGATTCGTTCCTCGCAGGGGCGGTACGATCACCGCATGGCCATCCAGACGACAGCGGGCATCATCGAGCGGGCCGAGGACGTGCTCGGCGACGAGGCCGAGGCCCTGCTCACGCACGAGTGCACGACCATCCCCCGGGCGCGGATCCACGCCCCTGGCCCCGACTTCGTCGACCGCCTGTGGCGCGACACGGACCGGCCCACGCCGGTGCTGCGGTCGCTGGCCATGCTGGCGGGGCACGGGCGTCTGGCCGGCACGGGCTACCTCTCCATCCTGCCGGTCGACCAGGGGATCGAGCACTCCGCCGGCGCGTCCTTCGCGGCCAACCCCGACTACTTCGACCCCGAGCGCATCGTCGAGCTGGCGGTCGAGGGCGGCTGCAACGCCGTGGCGAGCACGTTCGGCGTGCTGGGCGCCGTGGCCCGCAAGTGGGCCCACCGCATCCCGTTCCTGCTCAAGCTGAACCACAACGAGTTCCTGTCGTACCCGAACACGTACGACCAGATCATGTTCGCCAACGTCCACCGGGCCCGGGAGATGGGCTGCGTGGCCGTGGGCGCCACGATCTACTTCGGCTCCCCCGAGTCGCGCCGGCAGATCCAGGAGGTCTCCGAGGCCTTCTCGATCGCCCACGACATGGGGATGGCCACGGTGCTGTGGTGCTACCTGCGCAACCCGGCCTTCGACCTCACGAAGGAGGGCGGCCCCGACCTGCACCTGGCCGCCGACCTCAGCAGCCAGGCCAACCACCTGGGCGTGACCATCGAGGCCGACATCATCAAGCAGAAGGCGCCCGAGACGGCGGCGCCCGGGTTCCAGCTGCTCAAGTTCGGCAAGACCGACCAGCGCGTGTACGACGACCTGCTCACGGACAACCCGATCGACATGACCCGCTACCAGCTGGCCGGGTGCTACATGGGCCGCGTCGGCCTGATCAACTCCGGCGGGGCGTCGGGCAAGAACGACCTGGCGGACGTGATCCGCACGGCCATCGTCAACAAGCGGGCCGGCGGGATGGGCCTCATCACGGGCCGCAAGGCCTTCATGCGGCCGACCGACGAGGGCATCGACCTCCTCCACGCCGTCCAGGACGTCTACCTGAGCGACGAGATCACCCTGGCGTGAGCGCCGCGCCCGACGCGCGGCCCGACACGCAGGCGGAGCCCGTCGTCCCGAGCCAGGGCTGGGGCGTCCTGCACCTGTTCTTCCGCGTGCGCGGCCCGCGGGCGGTACCGGTCGAGGTCGCGGAGGCGGAGCGGCTGCTCGAGGAGTTCGAGGCCGAGGATCCCTACCAGGCCCTGCCCTTCGCCGTGCTCGGGCAGCGAGCCGACCTCGGGCTCATGCTCATCGGGCCCGACCTGGCCCGGCTCCAGCGGCTGCACGGCGAGCTCCTGGCCACGCCCCTGGGCGAGCGCCTGGAGGAGGTGGGCGACCTCTCCTTCGTCTCCCTGACCGAGCTCTCCGAGTACACGCCCACCGAGGGCGACGAGCGCCTGATGCGCATGCTCGAGGCCCGGCTCCACCCGCGGTTGCCGGCAGGCAAGGTCCTGTGCTTCTACCCCATGGCCAAGAAGCGGGACGGCCAGGACAACTGGTACCGGCTGCCGTACGAGGCCCGGCGCGAGCTGATGCTGGCCCACGGCGCCGTCGGCCGCCGCTTCCACGGGCGGATCCTGCAGCTCATCACGGGCGCGGTCGGCCTCTCGGACTGGGAATGGGGCGTGACGCTGCTCGCCGACGACCCGAAGGCCATCAAGGACGTGGTCTACGAGATGCGGTTCGACGAGGCCTCGGCGCGCTACGCGCTGTTCGGCCCGTTCACCGTCGGCCTGCGGGGCTCGCTGCGCGACGTGCTCGCCCAGTCGGGCACGTCGGTCTAGCCGGCTCAGGGCCGATCGATGCGGCGGAGAAGCCGGTTAGTGAACATTCACTTTGACAGACTAGTGAACGTTCACTAACCTGTGTTCGATGGCCGCCACACCGACGCCTGTTCCCCTGCGCCCGGCCCGGCTGAGCGCGGACGCCCGCCGCGAGTCGATCCTCGACGCCGCCCTGGGCGTGTTCGCCCGGCGTGGCTACGAAGGCGCCTCCACGGCGGAGATCGCCGCCGCCTGCGGCTGCTCGGAGCCGGTGCTCTACAAGCACTTCTCCGGCAAGCGGGACCTGTTCGTGGCCGTGCTCACCCGCGGAGCGGCGACCAAGACGCGCCGGCTCTCCGAGGTCGAGGCGAGCGACGACCCGCTCGGGTACCTGCTCGCCAGCGCCCGGAAGATCCACACCGACAAGGAGTACTGCGAGTACGGCCGCCTGCGGCTCGTGGCCCTGTCCATGGCCCACGACCCCGCCGTGCGGGACGCCCTGCGCGACACGATCCGCCAGCTCCAGCGCGTGGTCGTGGCCGCGGTGCGGCGGGCCCAGGATCTCGGGCAGCTGCGCGACGGGGTCGACCCCGAGGCCGTGGCCCGCATGTGGACAAGCATCTCGACCACCTCGGCCGTGGAGCGGGCTCTCTACGACCGGGACAGCAACGCCTTCGGGAGCTTCAAGGCTCTCGTGCATCTCATTCGGAAGGAGCCCGACGCGTGACCGCAGACCACCCAAACCGGAAGTGGTGGACGCTCGGCGCGATGGTCTTCGCGCTGTTCATGATCATGCTCGACAACACGGTCGTGAACATCGCGCTGCCGTCCATCGGCCGCTCGCTGTCCGCCACCCAGTCCCAGCTCGAGTGGGCGCTCAACAGCTACGTGCTCACCTTCGCCGCGCTCATCCTGTTCGGCGGGAAGCTCGGCGACCGCTTCGGCCGCAAGCGCATGTTCATCGTCGGGCTCGTGATCTTCACGGCCTCGTCCGCGGCCTGTGCCCTCTCCGGATCGATGGGCGTCCTCATCGGGGCGCGCGTGGTCCAGGGCGTGGGCGCCGCGCTGCTCAACCCGCTGTCCCTGTCCATCCTGGTGAACGCCTTCCCGCGCCGGCAGCTGCCGACGGCGATCGGCATCTGGGCCGGCGTCTCGGGCCTCGGCCTGGCCCTCGGCCCGGTGGTCGGCGGCCTGCTCGTCGAGCATGTGTCGTGGTCGGCCGTGTTCTGGATCAACGTCCCGGTGGGCATCGTGGCCGCCGTCGTCGCGCTCTTTGCCGTCGACGAGTCGCGTGACCCGCGAACCCGCTCGCTCGACGTGGTGGGCACGTCGCTGGTCACGGCCGGCCTGTTCGCGCTCGTGTGGGCGCTGATCGAGACCAACAGCCACTCGTTCACGTCGCCCTACATCCTGGCCTTCCTGGGCCTGGCGGCCGTGCTCCTCGTGGGCTTCGTGGTCTGGGAGTCTCGCGTCAAGGAGCCCATGCTGCCCCTGAGCTTCTTCAAGCGCCGGGCCTTCACGGTCTCGAACCTCATCGTGGCCCTGGTCGGGCTGGCCCTGTTCGGGTCCCTCTACTGGATCACCTTCTACCTGCAGAACGTCAAGGGCTACTCGCCCGTCGAGGCCGGCATCCGCACCATGCCCCTGACGCTGATGATCATGATCGTGGCCCCGCTGGCCGGGCGCCTGTCCGCGCGTTTCGGCCCGCGGACGATGATGACCTTCGGCATGAGCTCCGCCACCGTGGGCATGCTCGGGCTGGCCCAGCTCTCGGTGGGCTCGTCCTACAACGAGCTGTGGCCGTTCTTCAGCCTGATCGGCGTGGGCATGGCCTCGACCATGCCGGCCGTCACCTCCACGGCGATGGGCGCGGTCGATCCGAGCCGCTCCGGCATCGCCTCGGGCGTCGTGAACGCCATGCGGCAGGTCGGCGGCGCGCTGGGCATCGCCGTCCTGGGCGCCGTGGCCGCCTCCGTGGCGAGCTCGGCGTGGAGCACCAAGGTGCATGCCCTCGGCGTGCCGAGCGCCGTCCAGACCCACCTGATCGGCCTCTCGGACAAGATCACGAACGCCGCGCCGGCAGTCGTCCACCACCTCCCCGCGAACGCCCAGTCGGCCGCCCTCGACTCCTTCGTCCAGGGCATGGACGCCGCCCTCTACGTGGGCGCCAGCCTGACCGCCGTCGCCGCGCTCGTGGCCTTCACCCTGCAGGTGCGCACCGCGCCCGCCAGCGCCGAGCGGCCCGTCGAGATCACTCCCGAGGTCGTCTAGCCCCTCGAGGACTAGGCCGCAGCCGGGGCCTGCTCCCGCTCGTCGGCGGGGCCGGGCTCCGGCTGGCGCTCGGCCACGGTGACCCGCAGGTCGCGGCCGTCGTGGTCGGTCCCGGCCATACGCTCGACGGCCTGCGCGGCCTGGGCGGCCGGGACGTCGACGAACGAGAAGGCGTGGTGCACGCGGGTGCGCGCCGGCTCGACGCCGGTGCGGTCGCGGAACAGCTCCACGAGGGCGTCGCGCTTCAGGCCGTGGCGCCGCCCGGCGCCCACGAACAGGCGGACGGTGTCCCCGGACGGTGCGGGTCGCGCCACCGAGCGGGCGGAGACGGCCTCCTCGGCGTCCGGCTTCGGGGCCGCCACGGGACGCCGGTCGAAGCCGCCGCGCGCCACCTCCGAGGCCGGGATGCGCTCGATCGCCGCGCCGGTCACGCGCTCGATCTCGGCCACGGCGGCGGTGTCGCGTCGGCCGGCGAAGGTGAAGGCGAGGCCGGTGCGACCGACGCGGCCGGTGCGCCCGATGCGGTGCGTGTACTCCTCGGGGTCGTCCGGGACGTCGTAGGAGATGACGTGCGAGACGTGCGAGATGTCGAGCCCGCGGGCGGCCACGTTGGTGGCGACGAGCAGTCCGGGCGCGGCCGGCGCGGAAGCGCAGCATCACGCGAGTCGCGCTGGCCCTGGGTCATGCCGCCGTGCAGCGGCGCGACCTCGACGCCGCGGTCGCGCAGGGCGCGCGCCAGCTCGTCGACGCCGATCTTGCGCCGGCGGAAGACGATCGCCGCCGTCGGCTGCTCGGCCTTGAGCAGCGCGATCAGGGTGTCGAGCTTCTCGCGCGGCTCGACCTCGACCACGACCTGGCTGATCGGACTCGACCGTCAGCGTCGGCGAGACCACCTTCACGTGCTCGGGCTCGATCAGGTAGCGCTCGGCGAGCCGGCGGATCGGCGGCGGCATGGTGGCCGAGAAGAGCAGCGTCTGGCGTCCCGGCGGGGGTCTGCTTGAGGATCCACTCGACGTCCTCGAGGAAGCCGAGCGAGAGCATCTCGTCGGCCTCGTCGAGCACGACGTAGCGGGCGTCTGTGCAGCTGCAGCCAGCCGCGGCGGATCAGGTCCATCACGCGACCGGGCGTGCCGACGGCGATCTGCGGGCCCGCGCCGCAGCTGCTCGGTCTGCTCGCGGATGGGCTGGCCGCCGAAGACGGCGACCACGTTCGATGCCCCTGACGCTCGCGCGAACGTGCGCATGGCCTGCGCGACCTGGATGGCGAGCTCGCGCGTCGGCACGAGGACGAGCACCTGGATGTCCGGCGACGTGCGGGTCGACGTGGTCGATCGGCCGGGCAGGCCGAAGGCGGCGGTCTTGCCGCTCCCGGTCTGGGCCTGGCCGATCGACGTCGCGGCCGCGCGACCACCAGCGGGATGGCCTCGTCCTGGATGGGCGTCGGCTCGGTGTAGCCGAGCGCCTCGACGCGCTCGAGCACGGCGTCGGACAGGCCGAGATCGGTCGAAACCGGACATGCAGCTCCTTGCTGAGGTGAAGACCACGGCAGGGCTGCCGCGGTTCGGCGCGGAGCGCGGTCCACGAAGCGTGGCGCGCGAACACCCAAAGGGTATCAGGCTGTCCTTTCGGCTCCGTCTACGACGAAGCCTCTACCCTGGCCGCGTGTCGACCCTGCACGTCACCGGGCTGCGCCAAGGCCTACGGCGCCGACGCGTCTTCGAGGACGTCTCGTTCCGGCTGCCGCCGCGCGAGCGCCTGGCCCTGATCGGTCGCAACGGCGCGGGCAAGACGACCCTCCTGCGCGCGATCGCGGGCGAGATCGAGCCCGACGCGGGCACCGTCGCGATGCCCCAAGCGGCTACCGCATCGCCCTGCACGACCAGCGGCCGCCGCTGGCCCGCGACGTGACGCTCGGCGGCTACGTCGGCGAGGGCCTCGACGGACGTGCACGCCGCCGAGGGGCGCCTGGCCGAGCTCGAGAGCCGCATGGCCGCCGGCGACCGACTCCGCCGACGTCATGCGCGCGCTACGACGCACGCCCAGGCGGCGCTCGAGGCGGCCGGCGGCTACGCCTGGCGCTCGCGCCTCGAGTCGATCCTGCGCGGCCTGGGCTTCGCGGACGAGGACGCGCGACCGGCCGCTCGCGTCGTTCTCGGGCGGCGAGCTGACGCGCGCCTCGCTGGCCCGCGCGCTGGCCGCGCAACCCGGACCTGCTGCTGCTCGACGAGCCCACGAACCACCTCGACCTGCGCTCGCTGGAGTGGCTCGAGGACGAGCTCGCGACGCCTCGACTGCGCGGTCCTGCTCGTCTCGCACGACCGCTGGTTCCTCGAGCGCGTCGCCACCGGCGTGCTCGAGCTCGAGCGCGGGCGCGCGCAAGCTCTACGCCATGCGCTACAGCGCCTACCGCCGCGAGAAGGCCGAGGCGCTGGCCGAACCAGGCCGAGCGCGTTCGAGCGCCAGCAGGAGGAGATCGCGCGCCTGCAGCGCTTCGTCGACAAGTTCCGGGCGGGCACGCGCTCGCGCCAGGCGGCAGTCGAAGGCAGAAGGAGCTCGACCGCATGGAGCGCGTCGAGGCGCCGCGCCGCGAGCGGGCGCTCGCCTTCGGCTTCCCCAAGGTCGAGCGCGCCGGCGCGCATCGTGATCGAGGCCGAGAGCCTCGACGCTCGCGTCGGCGAGCGCCCGCTCCTGCGACGACGCGAGCTTCGCCGTCGAGCGCGGCCAGCGCGTGGCGCTGATCGGCCCGAACGGCGCCGGCAAGACGACGCTGGTCGAGACGCTGCTCGGCTGCGGCCGCCGGTCGCCGGCCGCGTCAAGCTCGGGCACAACGTCGAGCCCGGCTACTTCTCCCAGCACATCGACGAGATGCGCGAGCAGCTGACGCGTGATCGAGGCGATGTCGCAGGCCGGCACGCAGGCGCGGCTCACCTCGACGCAGGCGCGCACGATCCTCGGCCGCTTCCTGTTCACCCAGGACGAGGTCGAGCGCCGCGTCGAGGTGCTGTCGGGCGGCGAGCGGCGGCGGCTCGCGCTGGCCGCGCTGGTCGCCTCCGGCGCCAACCTGCTCGTGCTCGACGAGCCCACGAACCACCTCGACGTCGAGAGCCGCGAGGCGCTCGAGGAGGCGCTCGACGCCTACGACGGCACCATCCTGCTGGTCTCGCACGACCGCGCGCTGATCGACGCCGTCGCGACGCACACCGCGAGCCATCGAGGACCGGCGCGTCGTCGCTGCGCCACGGCGACTACAACGACTACCTGGCCGCCACCCGGCCGGCGGCGCCAGCCCCCGCCGCCCGCGCCGCGCCGGTCCAGAAGCGCCGCGGCGCCGGCGCCGCGGAAGCCGGCCGGGCCGCCGCGCCGGATCCAGCGCGAGCTGCAGAGCGTCGAGCAGGAGATCGAGGGGCTCGAGGCGGAGCAGCGCCGCCTCGAGGCGACCTGGCCGACCCCGACGTGCTCGGCGACCCCGACCGGCTGGCCGCGACCGGGACGCGCCATCGCGAGCTCCAGGAGGAGCTGGCCTGGAAGCTCCGTCGCTGGGAGGACCTGCAGGAGGGCCGCGTCCCGGGTGAGAGCTCCCGGTTCCGATCTGCGGCACCGGGGTACAATCGCCCTCGATATGGCCACCACCGATCGCATCCAGGGACTCGTCCAGCGCCTCTCCGAGGACTCGACGCGCGCTCGTCCGCTCCGAGATCGAGCTCGCCAAGTCGGAGGTCAAGGACGGCGTGACCACCATCGGCCGGGTCGCCGCCTTCGGCGCGGTGGCCGCCATGCTCGCGCTGCTCGCGCTGTTCGCGTTCGTGCTGGCCGGGATCTTCGGCCTGGCCCACGCCGTCGGCGCTGTGGCTCTCGGCCCTCATCGTCGGCGGGGCCGTCCTCGTCCTCGCCGGCCTCATCGGCCTGCTCGCCGCCCGCTCGGCCAAGCGGGCGAAGCCCGTCCCGACCCAGGCCGTCGAAGAGGCCAAGGTCACCGCCGAGTCGATCCGGGAGGCCCGCGCATGAGCGCCACCAGCCAGCAGTCGAAGTCCACCGAGCAGCTCCGCGCAGACGTCGAGGCGGCGCGCCTTCGCCTCGTGGGCACCGTCGGCGAGATCGGGCGGACGATCGACGAGACCAAGCAGGACCTGAAGCGGCGGGCCAAGAAGATCGCCCCGATCGTGGGTGGCGTCGTGGCCGCGGCCATCGCGCTGCGGCTCGTCATCAAGCACCGCTGAGCCACTCGATCTCGACCCGCAGCCGCCGGCCGTAGCGGTCGAGGAGGCGGATCAGCGCCGGGCCGGCGACCAGGGCCAGGAGCGCGTTGCCGATGGCGTGGGCCATGTCGAAGCCGAGCCCGCGAACCTCGAGCGCCCAGAACGCGTCCCAGCTCCAGGTGGGGCCGAAGGTGGCGAGCTCGAAGACGTTCAGCAGGGCGTCGAAGGCGAACCCGCAGACGAAGCAGAAGACGACCAGCGCCGAGCGGCGCCGGAGCGCGGGGCCGAGCGGCCGCCGCCGGTCGCCCCGACGAGGCCCCAGGCCAGCATCTGCCACGGCGTCCACGGGCCCTGCCCGAGGAAGCCGTTCGAGAGGAGCGCGGCGAGCGCGCCGACGGCGGCGCCCGGCGCGCGGGCCGAGGGCGACCCCCGCGCAGGCCGTCATCGTGGTCACGGGCTGGACGTTCGGGATGGCCGCGAAGAGCACGCGGCCGGCGGCGGCCACGGCGCCCACGGCCGCGACCAGGGCGACCTCCTTGGCCCCGTTCGGGCCGCCCTCCCAGCCGGCGATGCCCAGGGCCAGCGAGCCCTGCGCCGGCCACGACCACCGCCGGGGCGGTGCGGCCGTCGACCACCGTGAGCCACACCCCGGCCAGGCCGAGGATGAGGCCGAGCACCGCCAGGAGCCCGGCCGGCCTCACGCCACCTCCGCCCAGGCGCGCACACGCCCCCCGTCCAGTTCGAGGCGCCGGTCGCCGACGGCGGCGGCCAGCTCGAGGTCGTGGGTGACGACGAGTGCCGCCCCGCCGTCGGCCGGCGTGACGGCGGAGCAGGTCGCGCAGCCGCGCGCGCGCCGCGCTGTCCATCCCGCGCGTCGGCTCGTCGAGGACGAGCACGCCTGGGCCGGGCCACGAGGATGGAGGCGATCGCCGTGCGCTCGCGCTCCCCGCCCGAGAGGTCGCGGGGATGGCGCTCCGCAAGGCCGTCGAGGCCGACGGCGGCCATGGTCTCGGCCACCCGTGCGTCTCGCTCCTGCTCGCCGGTGCCCGCCAGCTCCAGGGCAAAGCCGACCTCCCTCCGCACCTCCTCGTGGAGGAGGTAGCGGCCGGGGTCCTGCCCCACGTAGCCGAGCGCGGGCAGGCGGGTCTCGGCCGGCTGATGCGTCACGTCGCGATCGGCCAGGACGACCCGTCCGCCGCGCGCGGGATGGAGGCCGGCGAGCACGCGGGCGAGCGTGGTCTTGCCGGAGCCGTTCGGCCCGGCCAGGACGGTGACCGTGCCCGCCGGGAGCTCGAGCTCCGCCTCCGCCAGGACGGCCGGCCCGTCGCCGTAGCCGGCCGCGATGCCGTGCAGCGAGGCCAGCGGCCGGCCCGGAGGGCGGGGCTCTTCCAGGGGCTCGGGCCCGGGCGGCTCGGGCGTGGCCCCGGGCACGATCGCCCCGTCGCGCATGACGAGGGCTCGATCGGCGACGGGCTCGAGACGGGCGGTGCGGTGATCGGCCACGACCACGGTCACGCTCTGCTCGTCCGCCAGGCGGCGGAGCAGGGCGGCCAGCGCGTCGGCTCCGTCGGGATCGAGCTGCGAGGTGGGCTCGTCGAGCAGGAGCAGCGCCGGGCGCGCGGCCAGCGCGGCGGCGAGCGCGACGCGCTGCAGCTCCCCGCCGGAGAGCTCGGCCAGGTCCCGACCCCGGAGGTGGCTCGCCCCGACGAGGGCCAGCGCCTCGTCGATGCGCCCGGGGATCGCGGCCGGCTCCACGGCCGCGTTCTCGAGGGGGAACGCCACCTCGCGCTCCACCGTCCGGGCGACCGTGCCGGACTCGGGATCCTGGAAGACGATGCCCGCCCGGGCGCAGATCTCGGCCGGCGGCACGCGGCGGGTATCGCGGCCGCCCACCAGCGCCACGCCGGCGAAGCGGCCGCCGTGGAAGTGCGGGCACAGCCCGCTGAGGACGCGCAGCAGCGTGGACTTGCCCGAGCCGCTGGGGCCGGCCACGAGCACGACCTCGCCGTGGGCCAGCCGGAGCGAGAGCCCGCGCAGGGCGTCGTCCGCCGCCCCGGGGTAGCGGTAGCGGACGCGGTCTAGGCGGGCGGCGTCCATCGCTCCAGGAGGGCTGCAGTGGTCGCGAGGGCGAGCACGGCGACGGCCGTGGCCAGGACGGCCGGCCCGGTGGCGACCGGGCCGAGGGTGTCGTAGAACCGGAAGCCGGCCGCGTTCGCGTGGACCAGGGCGGCGGCGATGACCACCAGGGCCGCCGAGGGCACGTACACGAGCCGCTCGACGAGTCGCGGGAGCGCCGCGGGAAGCTGCGTCCGGGGCCCGGCGCCGTAGCCGCGGGCGGTCATGGCCTCGGCCACCTCCAGCCCGCGCTCGAGCCCGGACGCGAGCAGTGGGCGCCGCCAGGCGACCCCGGGCCCGGACGCGTGCCGTCCGGCCTCCGGCGTCGAGCGCCAGCCCGCGGGCCCGCGCGGCGTCTCCGAGAGCACCGGCGTCCCGCACCAGGGTCGGGACCAGCCGTGCCGCGAGGGCCACGGTCAGGGCCGAGCGCGGCAGGATGCGGGCTCCGAGCGCGGTCAGGCGGTCGGGGTCACAGCGCAGGACGAGGAGGGCGCAGGCGAGCCCGACCGTGGCCATCCGGAGGCCGGCGCAGGCGCCGTAGACCAGCTCCTCGACCGTGATCTCGGTGTCGAGCACCGGAATGTGCGGGCCCGACCAGATGACGGTGTTCCCCTGCACCGCCACGAACGGGTTGAGGAGCGTGAAGGTCACCACTGCCAGCGCCGCTCCGATCAGGGGCGGGAGTCGCGGGCCGGGCGCGCGAGCCACGAGCACGACCACCCCCAGTGCGCAGGCCACGAGCACGAGTGGCTGCGACGAGGCGAGGACGAGCAGGCTCAGCGCGGCTGCCAGGGCCAGCAGCGGTCCGGGCGGGCCGGTCACGGGCGGCCGCTCCGGGCCACCACACGGCCCTGGCCGTCGAGGGCGGCGGCGTAGCTGCCGGAGAGGAGGGCGGGATCGCGGGCCAGGGCGTCCGCCGCCCGCTGAGCCGAGGTGGCGTCGACCCCGGCGATCACCAGCGTGAAGCCGTCGCCCGCCGAGGCCCCGGCCGCGGCCCACACGCCGGCGGTTGCGCCGGCCCGAGGCGCGAGCCGCCGGCCGTCGTCGACCAGCACGCGCCGGCCGGCCACCTCCACCAGGGCGCCCGAGCGCGCTCGCCGGTAGGCCGCGTCACGGCCGAGCGCCTGCGCCGGCCCGACGAGCACGCGCCACGCGGATGGCCCGGAGCCGACGGGGGCGCCGGCCGCCCGGAGCGCGCGGGCCAGCGTGGGGCTCCCGGACACCTGGACATGGGCCGGCGGACGGCCGCCCCAACCGTGGACGAAGGGCTCGGGGTACGACCCGACCACCGCCGGGACGTTCATGGCATGCGAGGGGGAGTACGGGCGGCGGTCCCACCACATGCGGTCGCCCGGATGGAGCGTCACGTCGGTGGCGCCCACGTCGGACTGGATGCCGTTGACGAAGAAGAACCAGTCGCGCGTGGACCGGTTGCCGGAGAGGCCGTCGACGCCGCTGACGAAGCGCCCGCCGTCGGCCGTGGCCACGGTGGCGACGGTGCGGAGCGCGGTCATGGCCGACTCGCCCGGCGCCACCCGCCCGGCGGCCACCGCCCGGGCCCCGAAGTCGTCCGTCACCGCCACGATCGCAGCGGGACGGCCCGCGCCCGGCGCCGGCTTGCGCTTGCTCGTGCACGCCGGGGCGAGGAGGAGCAGCGCCACGGCGGCGAGCAGTGCCGGTCGGGGGGTGCGCTGCACCCGGCGCCTCCTTCTCCACGAGGGGACGGTCGGTGGTGAAGGGGAGGTCTTCTGACTCGGGGCGCGCTCCCGGGCATTGCCCGGGCCGGACCGCTCGCTCGCCTTCCCGGGGGCGGCCCCCAGTGACGGATGACGGGCATCGGAGCGGCCGGTGCCCGCTCACAGCGGCGGGACCGTGCCGGACTCTCACCGGCTTCCCTCGGATCCTTCGGCGCGAGAGTCTAGTGCTTCGAGGAATCCGGCGATCGCCGCCGCCGTCTCCTTGGGTCGCTCGACCATCGGCAGGTGGCCGGCGCGGGGAATGACGACCAGGCGGGCGCCCGGGATGTCGTCCGCCAGCCGTTCGGCGTAGCGGGGCGGCGTCATCCGGTCTTCGGCGCCGACCAGGACGAGCGTCGGGGCGGTGATCTCGCCCAGGCGGTCGAGGACGTCGAAGCGGTCGCACGCCCGGTAGTCGCCGGCGGTCACGGCGGCCGGGACGTGCCCCATGACGTCCGCGCTCCGCTCGATCGTGGCCCGCGCCGCGCCCTCGCGCAGCTGCCGCCGGGCCAGCACGGCACACGCCTCCGCGTGGTCCCCCTCGAGGAGATCGAAGATCCCGGGGTCGACCCGCAGCCGGCCGCCCGTGCCGATGAGGACCAGGCCCTCGACCAGCGCCGGCCGCTCGAGGGCCAGCCAGAGGGCGATCGCCCCGCCCATCGACGAGCCGCCCACCACGGCCGGCTGCCCCGCGAGCCTGTCGGCCACCCAGCGGCCGTAGCCGTCGATGGTGTCGCGGCCCTCCCCGCCGTCGCCATGGCCCGGCAGCGCGGGAGCGTCGAGGCCGGGCAGGCGGCGGGCGACCGCGTCCCAGAGCGCCGGGCCTCCCCCCGCCCCGTGCAGGAGGACGAGGCGGCTCACGTCGCGTGGGCGCCGAGGGGAAAGGACTCGCGGTGGTGCCAGCGGCCGCCCTCATCCTGGGCGATCAGCCAGGCCTCGCCGATCACCGCCTCGACCGGCAGGAGGCCCGACACGGCGTCCTCCACCTCGGCACGCGTCGCCTCGTCGTCGCGCATGGCAAGGGTGAGGTGAGGGACGACGTCGTCGAGCGCGACCTCGCCGCCGTACCGCCTCGCCTCCGGGTACCGCTCGGCCAGGGCGCGGATCAGCTGGAGGACGGGTTCCGCGGGCTCTGGAGCCAGCCACAGGACGCCCGGGAAGGAGCGGATCTCGGCGAAGCGGAGGTGGAGGGGCGCGAACCCGCCGATGAGGGCGCCAACCTCGTCGGTGGGCATCCGCTCGACCGGCAGAAACGGAAAGAGCAGCGTGACATGTGCGCCGACCCCGGCGGCGGCCGAGGGATCGTGGCGCTCGCGCAGGGCCCGGACGGCCGGCGTCTCCACCTGCGGCACGGGCAGGATGAGCGCCGTGTCCATCGCCGAGGAGGCTACCGTCCCGCCATGGCCCAGATCAGCGTCTTCGGCGCGGGCCAGGCGACGCCGGAGGAGGCCGCCGCGGCCGAGGAGGTCGGCCGCCTCCTGGCCGAGGCTGGGGCCACCCTCGTCACCGGCGGCCTGGGCGGAGTGATGGAGGCCGCCTCCCGCGGAGCCCGCTCCGCCGGCGGCGACGTGGTGGCCGTGCTCCCGGGGCTCGACCCGGCCGAGGCCACCCCCCACGCGACGACCGTGGTGGCCACCGGCGCCGGGCAGGGGCGGAACCTGGCCGTGGCCGCCTCGGGCCAGGCCGCGATCGCCATCGGCCACGGCTGGGGCACGCTCTCCGAGATCGCCCTGGCCCGCAAGATCGGGCGGCCCGTGGTGGTCCTCGTCGGGCCGGACCTGGACGGCCTCCACCAGGCCTCCACCCCGGCCGAGGCCGTGGAGCTGGCGCTCAGGCTCGCCGGAGCATCGCGCTGAGCAGCCGGGCCGCGCCGGCCTTGTCCAGCATCTCGTTGAGGTTCCCGCACTTGGGCGACTGCACGCAGGACGGGCAGCCGCTCTCGCACGGGCACTCCCGGACGATGCGGCAGGCGTCGGCCACAAGGCCCTCGAAGGCGTCCACGCCCCGCCTGGTCAGCCCCACCCCGCCGGGGTGGCCCTCGTAGATGAACACCACCGGGCCGCCGGTCTGCTCGTGCAGGTTGGTGGACAGGCCCCCGATGTCCCAGCGGTCGCACATGGCGTACAGGGGGAGCACCGAGATGAGGGTGTGCTCGGCCGCGTGCAGGGCGGCCAGGGGCGAGAGGCACCCGGCCAGCACCGTCCCCGGCGGCTCGAACCACAGGGCGCGGGTGCGAAAGCGCTGCTCGGGGAGGTCGAGCTCGATGTTGTCGAGGAAGGCGTGGCCCGGCAGCTCGCGCCGCTGGTACCCCACCACGTGATCGGTGACCTCGACCTCGCCGTAGGAGAGGTCCACTCCGGCCCGGCGGCGCCGGTCCCTCCAGCCGGCGCAGGATCCGCGTGTCGGTCTCCCGGCGGGGCTGCGTGTACCAGCGCCCGTCGAACGGCGCCACCAGGGCCACGCCCTCGTCCAGGTCGAGGCGCTCCACCAGGTACGACTCCCCGCGGTGCAGGTAGACCGCGCCGTCGTGCAGGGTGGAGACCGCCCGCATCTCGTCGACGGTGCCGAGCATGGCACCCGTCCCCGCCTCGACCACGACCACCGTCGCGGTGCCCACCGAGCGCAGGGGCACGGCCGCCGCGGGCGACCCACCGCCCCGCCACACGAGCCCGGCGGGACTGGGCAGCAGCTCGCCCGCGGCGGCCAGCTCGAGGGCCGTCTCGTGGGCACCCGGCCCGAGCACGGCGTCGTCCGCCGGGGTGATGGGAACCTCGTCGGCCGCGGCCCGCACGTGGCCGAGCCGGATCTCGGGATTGGCCGCGTCCATGATGACGGCCTCCACGCGGCGCTCGAGAAGCGCCTCGGGGTGGCGCGCGAAGAACTGGTCGAGCCCGTCCTCGGAGGGCACGAACACGGCCAGGCCGGCGTCCCGCCGCCCGGCCCGCCCCCACTGCTGGCGGAGGCTGGCCACCGTCCCCGGGAAGCCGGTGGTGATGGCGCAGTCGAGGAGGCCGACGTCGATGCCGAGCTCGAGCGCCTCCGTGGCCACCACCCCGAGCAGCGCCCCCGAGACGAGGTCGGCCTCGATCGCCCGGCGCACCTCGGCCGTGTATCCCGCCCGATAGGGAGCCAGGCGTTCGGCGGCCTCCTCGAGCCCGGCCGCCGCCAGGCGGTCGCGGGCCAGGCGGTAGACGAGCTCGGTGCCCTTGCGGCTCTTGGTGAAGCAGATGGTGCGCAGCCCCCGCCCCACGAGGGTCGCCAGCAGGACCGCCGCCTCGCCCAGCGCCGACGCCCGCTCGCCGCTGGCCTCGTCCAGGAGGATCGGCTGCCAGAAGGCCACCGTCCGCTCAGCCCGCGGCGCGGTGTCCTCGTCGATGACCTCCACCTCGAGGCCGGTCAGCGCGGCCGCGGCCTCCGCCGGGTTCGCCACCGTGGCCGAGGCGAGCAGGAACTGCGGCTCGCTCCCGTACAGGGCGCACACGCGCCGGAGCCGGCGGAGCACGCAGGCCACGTGCGAGCCGAACACCCCGCGGTAGGCGTGGGCCTCGTCGACCACCACGTGCGTGAGGCCCGCGAGGAACTCCGCCCAGCGCGGATGGTTCGGCAGGAGGCCGATGTGGAGCATGTCGGGGTTGGTGATGACCGGGTTGCCGAAGCGGCGGACCATGGCCCGGCGGTTACGCGGCGTGTCGCCGTCGTAGACGAGCGGCCGCAGCCGGCCGCGGAAGGCGGCCAGGGCGCGGGCCTGGTCCTGGGCCAGGGCCTTGGCCGGGTAGACGTAGAGCGCCCGGGAACCCGGCTGCTCGAGCAGGCCGGCCACCACCGGGAGGTTGAAGGCCAGCGACTTCCCGCTGGCCGTGCCCGTGACGATGCAGACGTGGCGACCGGCCCGGGCCGCCTCCCAGGCGCGCGCCTGGTGCCCGTACAGGGCCGTCACCCCCTGGGCGATCAGCGCCGACTGGAGCCGCGGGTCGAGGTCGGCCGGGTACGGCTCCACACGAGCATCGCGCGCGGGCTCCCGCGTGAGGTGGACCAGGCGGGCGTCGTCCACGCCCCCGAGCACGTCCTCCCATGGCGCAGCGGCCACGACCATCCCTGCAGGGTACGGTGACCCGCATGGAGGGGGAGTTCGCGCTCATCGACCGGCTGCGCGAGCGCCTGCGGGGTCGCCACCCGGAGGTCGAGACCGGCATCGGCGACGACGCCGCGGTCCTGGCCGGCGGGCTGTGCGTGACCACCGACCTGCTGGTCGAGGGCGTCCACTTCCGCCGCGCCACCACCTCGCTGGAGGACCTGGGCTGGAAGGCCCTGGCCGTCAACCTCTCCGATCTCGCCGCCATGGGCGCGGCGCCCATTGCGGCCCTGTCCGCACTGGCCCTGCCGGCGGAGGACGCCGGCGCCACCGCCGACGCGCTCACCGATGGCCTCGACGCATGCGCCGCGGCCTACGGCCTGGAGCTGGCGGGCGGCGACGTCACCGCGGGTCCCGTACTGGTGATCGCGGTCACGGCCATCGGGCGGGCGGAGCGCCCGGTTCGGCGTGATGGAGGACGCCCCGGCGACGTGCTCGCGGTCACCGGGGCCCTCGGCGGGGCGCGCGCCGGCCTGGCCATCCTCGAGGAGCATGGGGAGATGAACGAGGCCCTGGTCGCGCGGCACGTGCGGCCGAGGCCACGGCTCGACGAGGGCCGGGCCCTGGCCGGGATCGCCCACGCCATGCTGGACCTCTCCGACGGCCTCGCCGGGGACGCAGTGCGGCTGGCGGCGGCCTCGGGCGTGGCTGTGCGCATCGACCTCGACGCGGTCCCGGTCGAGCCGGGTGTCGAGCATGTGGCCGCGGCGGCCGGGCGGCCGCCCGGCTGGTACGCCGCCGCGGGCGGCGAGGACTACGAGCTGCTCGTGGCCGGGCCGGCCGGCGAGCTCGCGGCCTCAGGCGTCTCGCTCACCGTGGTGGGCGAGCTCGCAGACGGGCCGCCCGGTCAGGTGACGTTCACCGGGGCGGGGTCAGAGGACCCGCCGCGCGGCTTCGACCATCTCGCCTCGCCGGAGCGCGACTAGGCGGCGCGGGGGAGCCAGGGCTCGAGCTCGGACAGGAGCTTGCCCTTCGGCACCGCACCGACGAGCGTCTTCTGGACCTCTCCGCCGGCGATCACCAGGATCGTGGGGATGGAGAGGATCTCGTAGCGGGCCGCCGTCTGCTGGTTGTCGTCGACGTTGACCTTGACCACGCGGACCTTGGCCTGGCCGGCGGCGAGCTCGTTGAGCACCGGCTCCATGAGCCTGCAGGGACCACACCAGGGCGCCCAGAAGTCGACGATCACGGGGACCTCGCTCGCGAGCACCTCGTGCTCGAAGGTCGAGTCGGTCACCTGCTGAATCGTCATGATCGCCATCGTGCTCCTTGTGGGTTCGGGTCGCCGCCAGGGCTCCGAGACGCGCCAGTATAGGAACGGCCCCCGACGCCGCCCCATCCCCCGTATGGAGGACGCCGTGACCGCGCTCATGGCTGGATGTCGACCGGCATCCCCACGCTGACCAGGGGATACATGCGGATGACGTCGGCCGGATACATGCGCATGCAGCCGTGCGAGGCGGCATGGCCGACGGACCAGTCTCCGGGGTGCCGTGGAACCCGACGTTCGGCGCGCTCGTCCCGATCCAGCGCGGTGCCGAGCGGGTTTCCGGGCCCGGGCGGAATGGCCTCGAGGCCGGCGGCCCAGGGCGAGTTCGGCGGCACCCAGGTCGGGTTCTCGATCTTGTCCGTGATCACGTAAGTGCCCGAGCGGCGTGGGGTACGCGGGCTGCCCCTCGGCGATCGGCGCGGAGAAGACCCGCTGGCCGTCGTGGTAGACGAAGACGCGGAACCGGTGGAGCGAGACCACGATGCGGCCCGCCGTGGCCGCGATCACCGCCGGGCCCGGCGACGCCGTCGGCCGGCATGCCGTTGCGCGGCCTGGAAGCGGCTCACGGCGCGCGCCGTGCGGGCCGTGTAGACGGCGTCGCCGGCCCGGTCCAGAGGTGCTCGCTCGCGCAGGCGGCGCTCGAGCTGCCGCACGTCGGCGCCCACCGGCGCCCAGGCGCAGGCTGATGCCGGGCACGAGGCGCTCGATCGAGTTGACGACGAAGACGCGGCGGAACCTGCGTCGTGTTGCCGGCCGCGTCGGTGGCCTCAGGGTGAAGACGTGCCGGCCCTCGGCCAGGGAGCGGAGGCGCACCGACCAGGGCCCGCGCGCGTCCGCGGCGAAGCGCAGCCGGCGGACGGGCTGGCCGTCGAAGGTCGCCGTGGCCGTCACCGGCGAGGCGTCCGGGATCGTGCCCGTCAGAAGCGGGTCGACGCACGCGCACCATGGCGGGCACGCGCGTGGCCGTGCGCACGGTCGGGGCCGTGCTGTCGAGGGTGACGATCCTGCCAGCGCACGCGCGGACGTTGCCCGCGGCGTCGCGGGCCATCAGGCGCACGGCGTAGCGGCCCGTTCGGGAGGCGCGGGATCGAGGGCGAAGCTGCCCGCCGCGGGCCTGCGTCGTCAGGCTCCCGCCGCGCCATGTGCACCGTGACGACGGCGCCGTGCTCCGTCGTGCCGGTGAAGACGGCCGCCGGCCGCGGGCCGGGCATGGCCGGTGTCGTCGAGCGCGAGCTGGGGCCCGTGCGTGTCGACCACGATCGGCGAACTCGTCGTCCACCCGGCCCGAAGCCATGCCGCTCGGGCTGGCCTGCAGGCGCACGCGGTGCCAGCCGTCGCGCACGGCGCAGCCCGTGCAGCGCGATGCCCGATCGTCGTCGACGCGCACGTGCCGCGTCACGTCGACCCCGTCGAGGGTGACCCGCACGTTGCCGCAGGCTGCGCGGCGTTCGCCACCGGGCAGCGCGGAGCGACCGGGCGCTCGCGGTGCGGATAGCGCAGTCGGGCCGATGCGCCTCGACGCTGGCCTCGGCGGGCCAGCGGAGCGCGGCGAGGCCGCCCAGCACGCGGCCAGGCCGGCGACGAGGCACAGCGGCGACCGCGATGCGCGAGCCGGAGGCGGTCGCATCCGGCCGAGGTACGCGCCGGCGGGCTCGGATCGCTTCCGGCTACGCGCTTGCGGATGCGCCCGGCCGAGCGCGGCCAGACGCAGGACCGGCACCCGCCGCACCGCCTCGAGCACGATCGCGCCGCGACATCTTGGAGCCGCCGGCGCGCGCGGTCGGCGAACGTGATCGGCACCTCCTACGACGCGTGAACCCGAGGCGGAGCGCGCGGTACGTCATCTCGATCTGGAACATGTAGCCCTGCGCGTCGACGGCGTCGAGCGTCGATGCGCCTCGAGCACCGCGCGGCGGAAGCACTTGAAGCCGCCGGTCAGGTCGCGCACGCGCACGCCGAGCAGCGTGCGCGCGTACAGGCAGCCGCCGCGCGAGATCGACGCGGCGGCCGAGGCCCCAGTCCGCGACCCCGCCGCCCGCGGCAGTAGCGCGAGCCGAGCACGAGGTCGGCGCCGCCGATCGCGCGCGCTCGAGCAGCGACGGGACGGCGGCCGGGATCGTGCGAGAAGTCGCAGTCCATCTCGAGCACGTAGTCGTAGTCGCGCTCGAGCGCCCAGCGGAAGCCGGCGAGGTAGGCGCGGCCGAGACCCTCCTTGTCCGGCCGGTGCAGCACGTGCAGCCACGGCCGCGTCGCGCGCCAGCTCGTCGGCGATCGTCGCCGGTGCCGTCGGGCGAGGTGTCGTCGATCACGAGCACGTCGCCCGGCACCGGCGTCCGCTCGCGCACCGCGCCGAGCGCCTCGATCATCGCGCTCGAGGTTCTCGCGCTCGTCGTACGTCGGCAGGCACAGCAGGAACCGGTCGACCCGCCACTCGCGCGCCGTGATGCATCATGACTGAGGCGTGCCGCTGCGCAACGGCGAGATCGCCGACCTCTTCGACCTGCTCGGCGACCTCTACGAGCTGGACGGCGCGGTCGTCTACCGCGTGCTCGCCTACCGCAAGGCCGCGAAGCGCATGCGCGAGACCCCCGAGTCGGTCTGGCGCCTGTCGGAGCAGGGCCGGCTGACCGAGCTGCGACGACATCGGCGACACGATCGCGGCGAAGGTCGACGAGCTGCGCGAGACCGGCACGATGCGCCGCGCTCGAGAAGCTGCGCGGGCGCAAGTGCCCGAGAGCCTCGTCGAGATCGTGCGCCTGCCCGGCCTCGGCGCGAAGACGGCGCGACGCGCTCTACGACGAGCTCGACATCACGACGCTCGACGCAGCTGCGAGGCGGCAGCGCGCGAGGGCACGCTGCGCGGGCCAGGCGGGCATTCGGCCGAGACGAAGGAGCAGCGCTGCTCGAGCAGCTCGCCGCCGGGCGCGGCGCCGCGCAAGAGCGTCATCCTGCTCGAGCGGGCGCTCGAGCTCGTCGCGAGACGTCCTCGAGCCGCCTGCGCGCGCACCCCGCCTGCGTGCGCGCCGACGAGGCCGGGCTCGCTGCGCCGGCGCGTCGAGACGGTCGGCGACATCGACCTGATCGCCGCCTCCGACGAGCCGCGCGCGCTGATCGGCTGGCTCGTGCGAGCAGCCGTTCGTCGCCGAGGTCGTCGGCCGCGGCGACACGAAGGGCTCCGTCGATCACGCACGACGGCGTGCAGGTCGACCTGCGCGTCGTGCCGCCCGAGAGCTACGGCAACCTCCTGCAGCACTTCACCGGCTCGAAGGCGCCACAACGTCGCGCATGCGCGAGGACGCGGCAGCAGCGCGGCCTGAAGGTGTCCGAGTGGGGCATCGAGACGGTCGAGACCGGCGAGGTCTTCCGCACGCGCGACGAGGACGAGGTCTACCGCCACCTCGGCTACGAGCCGATCCCGCCCGAGCTGCGCGAGGACAACGGCGAGCTCGGCCGCGCGCGCCGGAACGCGAGCTGCCGGAGCTCGTCGAGGTCGCCGACATGCGCGGCGACCTGCACCCGCACACCGACGGCTCGCGACGGCAAGGCGCCGCTCGCTCGACGATGGTCGAGGCGGCGCGGGCGCCGGGCTCGAGTACCTGGCGATCACCGACCACTCGGCCGGCGTCGGCATGGGCATCGGCCTCGAGCCCGACGACGTGCGCGCGCCACATCGAGCGCGTGCGCGAGTTCGCCGCGACGCTCGACGGGCTTCGACGCTGCTGGCCGGCTGCCGAGGTCGACGTCATGGTCGACGGCTCGCTGTACTACGCCGACGACCTGCTGGCCGAGCTCGACTGGGTGCGTCGCCTCGCTGCACGTCGGCCAGCGGCAGGACTCCGACCGCATCGACGAGCCGCCTGCTGGCGGCGGTCGAGCACCCCTACGTCGACGTCGATCGGGCACCCGTCGGGCCGCCTGCATCGGCCGGCGCGAGGGCTACGACTTCGACGTCGAGGCGGTCGTCGGCGCGTGCGCCGAGCACGGGCACCTTCCTCGAGATCAACTGCGCAGCCCGCACCGGCTCGACCTGCGCCCCGCCCATGCGCGGCTGGCGCTCGCGGCCGGGCGTCAAGCTCGTCATCTCGACCGACGCCCACCGGCCGGCCTCGTTCGCGCACCTGGCGCTCGGCGTCGCCATGGCGCGGCGCGCCTGGGCGACCGCGGACGACATCGCGAACACCCGCCCGCTGGCCGAGCTCCAGCAGCTGCGCAAGCCGGGCGCCAGGCGGTCGGGCCTGACGGCCGTGGAGCGACCCTCGGCCGCGAGCGGCGCTCGGAGGCTTCGTCTGGGCCTCGACGGGCCGGCGCCTGGCGCCGCGCGGTCGGGCGCCGCTGGCACGAGATGCGCGGGCCGCTGCTGGTCGCCGCGGCGCTCGGCCTCGGTCCAGGCCGCTCGTCGTGTACGGTCGTCCGGCGCGCGCTGCAGGAGCTGGGCATCTCGCTCCTGCTGGCTCGTGCCCATCGTCGCCGCTCACGACGCTCGCGCTCGTGGCCTGGATGGGCCTCGTGCGGGCGGCCTTCGGGCGCGTCGTCCCGCTCGGGCAGGCGCCGGCGGCGACGATCCTCGAGATCGCTCGAGGCGTGCGCGGCCCGCGCTGCGCGGCGGGCTCGACGCGCACGAGCGCGCAGGATCCTCGCCTTCGAGGCGCACGAGCGGCTCGGCTACGGCGCCGTCGCGGTCACCGACCGCGAGCGCGTGCTCGCGCACGTCGGGCTCGGCGCCGACCACCACGGCGCCGGCCGCCCGGCGCCGCCCGGCGCCGTCGACGCGATGATCGAGGGCCGCGTCTCCCGGCTGCCGGTCGGCTGGAAGCACGGCTGCGACGGCCGCGACTGCCCGCTGCGCTCGGCCGTCGTCGCGCCGATCGTCGTGCCGCGGCGAGGTCGATCGGGTCGATCGTGCTGTTCTCGCGAGGACGCCGCTCGCCGTCTCCGACCGCGACCGCGCGATCGCCCGCCAGCTCGGCGCAGCTGGTCTCGACCGAGGTGCTGCTCGGCGAGCTCGACCTGCACGCGCGGGCCACCGCCTCGGCCGAGCTCGCCGCCGTGCAGGCGCAGATCGAGCCGCACTTCCTGTTCAACGCGCTCAACACCATCGCCGCGTTCTGCCGCACCCAGCCGGAGGAGGCGCGGCGGCTCGTGCTCTCGTTCGCCGACTACTGCCGCTGGAGCCTGCGCCGGCCGGCGGCGTTCGTCGACCTGCGCGACGAGCTGCGGCCACGTCGAGGCCTACCTCGCGCTCGAGCGCGCGCGCTTCGGCGACCAGCTCGAGGTCGACGTGCGCGTCGCGCCCTCGGCCGCGCTCGGCCCTGGTGCCGCCGTTCCTCGTGCAGCCGCTGGTCGAGAACGCCATCAAGCACGGCAAGACCGACCGGCCGCTGCGCGTCGTCGTGCGCGGCGAGGTGCGCTTCGGCCGGCTGCGCATCACGGTGCGCGACAACGGCCGCGGCATCCCGCGCGAGCTCGCCGACCGCGTGACGCGAGCCCGGCGTCGGCCAGGGCGCGGCCGGCCTCGGGCTGGCCTCGGTCGGCCCAGCGGGTGGCCGCGTTCTACGGCGACCAGGGCCGGCTGCGCATCGTCTCGGCGCCGCGCCTCGGTACGCTCGTCTCGATCGTGATGCCCACCGTTCCGCCCGGCCGCGCAGGCCGCGCTCGCCGAGCGCCCGCGGCCGTGAGCCTGCTCGCGCTGATCGTCGACGACGAGGCGCCGGCGCGCGCCGAGCTGCGCTACCTGCTCGAGCGCGTCGGCGGCGTCGAGGTCGTGGGCGAGGCGGCGAGCGTGCGCGAGGCGCTGGCCCTGGCCTCGCGGCTCGACTACGACGTCGTCTTCTGCGACATCTCGATGCCCGAGCTGACGCGGCATCGACGCGGCGCGCGAGATCGCGTCCTGGCCCCGGCGGCCCGCACGTCGTGTTCGTGACCGCGCACCAGGACTACGCCGTGCAGGCCTTCTCGGTCGACGGCTTCGACTACCTGCTGAAGCCGGTCGTCGGAGGAGCGCCTGGCGCGCACCGTCGAGCGCCTGCGCAGCCGCGCCGCGGCCGGAGCCCGAGCGCGCCGCGCGGCCCGGAGCTCGTCCGAAGGTCGCCGGTCGACGCGGCGGGGCGAGACGCTCCTGCTCGACCCCGACGACGTCTACTTCGCGCGAGGCCGACGGCGACTACGCGCGCGTCGCGACCTACGACGAGCGCTTCCTCTCGACGCAGTCGCATGCGCGAGCTCGAGGACGCGCTGCCCGTCGGCGCGCTTCTTCCGCATCCACCGCTCGTACCTCGTCAACCTGCAGAAGGTGGCGGCGCTCGAGCCCAGCCCGACGCCCGGGCGCTGGTCGTGCGGCTGTCCGACTCGGGCGGCCACGACGCTCGAGGTCGCCCGCCGCCAGACGCGGGCGCTCAAGCAGCACCTCGGGCTCAGGTAATCCGTAGGGTTGAGGGCCGTGCCGCGGCACCCCGACCTCCGGCTCGACCTCGAGTCCCTGGCGGGAAACCTCTTCGCCACCTGGGACCCGGCCGCGCGCGAGCTCTTCGCCCGGCTCGACCCCGAGACCTGGGCGCGCACCGGCGGCAACCCGCTCGCGGTCGTCGCCGCGCTGGACCGGGAACGCCTGGCAGAGGCGGCGGCCGACGCCCAGGTCGACCGCCTGCTGCACACGGCCCGGGGGCGGCTCGAACGCCTCCTCGAAGGTCCGGCCTGGTACGACGGCCTGTCCGGGGCACCACGCCAGATCGCCTACCTGTCGCCCGAGTTCGGCGTGGCCCAGATCCTGCCCCAGTACTCGGGCGGCCTGGGGATCCTGGCCGGGGACCATCTGAAGGCGGCGAGCGACCTGCGCGTGCCAGTGGTCGGGGTCGGGCTTCTCTACCGCGAGGGGTACTTCGAGCAGACGCTCTCGGCCGACGGCACGCAGCAGGAGGAGTACGCCGAGCTCGACCCGCACGCGCTTCCCCTCAAGCTCATGACGGCGGACGACGCGGGGAACGAGGTGCGAGTCAGCCTCGACCTCCCGGACGGGCGGCTGCAGGCCCGCGTGTGGCGCGCGCTGGTCGGCGGGACCATGCTCGCTGCTGCTGGACTCCGACGTGGAAGAGAACAGCGCCGCCGGCCGCGCCGTCACCGACCGTCTCTACAGCGGGGACGGCGAGCACCGCCTGCGCCAGGAGCTCCTGCTCGGCGTCGGCGGCGCGCGTGCGCTGGTGGTGTGCGGCCTACGCCCCGACGTCTTCCACCTCAACGAGGGCCACGCCGCCTTCTCGATCCTCGAGCGCATGCGCGTGGCCATGGAGGACGGCGTGGAGGCGGACGAGGCGGCGGCCACCGTGGGGCGCTCCACCGTCTTCACCACCCACACGCCCGTGCCGGCCGGCATCGACCGGTTCCCGGCGGAGCTCGTGCGCCCGTACCTCGCCGCGGCCTTCCCCGGATTGCCCCCCGCCGTGGCCATGGGCCTCGGAACGGACGAGGGCGGCGCCTTCAACATGGCCGTGCTCGCCCTGCGCGTGGCCCGTCACGCGAACGGGGTGAGCCGGCTCCACGGCCGGGTGGCGCGGGAGATGTTCGCCGGCCTGTGGCCCGGGCGGCCGGTGGACGAGGTCCCGATCGGGAGCGTCACGAACGGCGTCCACGTCCCCACCTGGACGGCGGCCCCGGCCGTCGACCTGGTGCGTCTCGACGACGCCGGGTTGTGGGAGTGCAGGTCGTCACTGCGCGCCGCGGGCATCGAGCTCGTGCGCCGGCGCCTGGGCCGCGACGTGCTCGACCCCGAGGCCCTGACCATCGGCTTCGCCCGGCGCGTCCCGGCCTACAAGCGGCTGACCCTGATCCTGCGCGACCCGCGCCTCGTCACGCTCGTCCGCGACGCCGGCAGGCCGCTCCAGCTCGTGGCTGCGGGCAAGGCGCACCCGGCCGACGAGGAGGGCAAGGAGCTGATCCGGCGCTTCCACCGCTTCGCCGCCGAGGCCGGGCTCGAGGACCGCCTCGTGTTCGTGCCCGGCTACGACATCGAGCTCGCGACAGCACTGACCTCCGCGGCCGACGTGTGGCTCAACAACCCCCTGCGCCCCCTGGAGGCGAGCGGGACGAGCGGGATGAAGGCCGTGCTCAACGGCGGCCTCAACCTCTCCATCCGCGACGGCTGGTGGGACGAGCTCTTCGACGGTGCCAACGGCTGGGCCGTCCCGTCCTCCGAGGACCCTGACCCGGAGCGCCGCGACGACGCCGAGGCGGCGGCCATCCTCGACCTGCTGGAGGGCGAGGTCGTGCCCCGCTTCTACGACCGCGACGAGTGGGGGCTGCCGCGGGCGTGGCTGTCCATGGTGCGCCACTCGCTCGAGACCCTCGGGCCGGCGGTCGACGCTGAACGCATGGTGCGCGAGTACGTCGAGCGCTACTACGTGCCCGCGGCCTCGGCGGCTGCCGGCTAGAGGCGGGCCAGGAGCTCGTCCACGCCGTCCACGACGACGTCGGCGGCCTCGGCCACGGCCGGCGGCGCCTCGGCGTTGCGCACCGCCACCCCCACGTCCGCGGCCCGGAACCCATCCATGTCGGTGACGTCGTCGCCGGCGAAGAGCGAGCGCCGGGAGGGCCGGGCCGCAAGCAGCTCGGCCACCGCGGTGCCCTTGTCCACGGGCAGGACCGGCCGCAGCTCCAGGGCCATGCGCGCCGGGCGCGTCTCGAACCCGGCCGCCTCGGCCGCCGGCCGGGCCAGGGACTCGATGGCCGCTGCGGCCCGCCCCGGGGTCGGGAGCCTCCCGCCAGTGCACGGTGAGGGTCGGGCCCTTGCGCTCGATCCAGCCTCCGGCGGCCTCGACGCCCGGCTCGAGCCGGCGGGCGAGGTCCTCGGCCTGCGCGGCCGCACCCTCCGCCCCGGGCGCCAGGCCCGGCCCGTGGCCCAGGTCGAGCTCGAGGCCGTGGTTCCCCGCCCGCAGCAGGCCGTCGACGGGGACGAGCCAGTCCAGGTCCCGCAGCGGCCGGCCCGAGATGAGCCCCACCAACCGGTAGCGGCCCACGAGGTCGTCGAGGGCCGCGATGGTCTCGGCCGGCACCCGCGCGTGCTCCGGCCGGTCCACGATGGGCGCGAGCGTGCCGTCGACGTCGAACAGCACGGCCGAGCTGCCCGGCTGCGAGCGGAAGGGCAGGAGCGGGTCCGGAGGCACGGGCGCCTACAGTAGTGCGGTGCGGCCGGCCCTCGTGCTCCTCGGCATCGGCCTGGCTGCGGGGTTCCTCTCGGCCCTCTTCGGCGTCGGCGGCGGCCTCGTCGTGGTGCCCGCGCTGGTCATGCTCCAGCGGTACGACCTGCGGCGGGCCACCGCGACCTCGCTGGCCGCCATCGGCTTCACGGCCGTCTTCGGGGCCGTCCGCTACGGCGTGCGCGGGGACGTGCACTGGCTCGACGCCCTGCTCGTCGGCCTGCCGGCGGTGGCCGGGGTCGGCGCTCGGCACGTGGCTCCAGCCCAGGATCCCCACCCGCTGGCTCGAGCTCGCCTTCGCGGCGGTGGCGGGCGCCGTCTCCGTCAAGCTCCTGGCCTTCTGATGGCGGTCGTCGAGATCGTCGTGCTCGGCGTCGCCGGAGGGGTGATGTCCGGCCTCTTCGGCGTGGGCGGCGGGATCATCTTCGTGCCGCTCCTGACGCTCGCCCTCGGGCTCGGCCAGCTCGCCGCCGAGGCCACCTCGCTGGCGGCGATCGTGCCCGTGGTGGCCGTCGGGGCGATCCGCCAGGACCGCGCCGGTCTCGTCCAGCGGCGGGCGGCCACGCTCATCGGCCTCGCCTCGCTCGGCGGTGTGATCGCCGGGGCCGCGGTCGCCACCTCCCTCTCCGACAGCACGCTGCGGCGCGCTGTTCGGCCTCTTCCTGGCGGGCGTCGCGGTGCAGTTCGCGTTCCGGGCTTGGCGCCACGGGCGCCCGGGTAGCCTCCGCCCGTGACCGACACCGTCTGGCGGCCCGGCCCGGAGGTGATCGAACGGGCCAACGTCACGCGCCTGGCGCGCCGCCTCGGGGCCGACGGCTACGACGACCTCCTGCAGCGCTCGGTCGCCGACCTCGAGACGTTCTGGGACGCGGTCGTCGACGATCTCGACCTCCCCTTCCTGACCCCCTACGAGCGGGTCCTGGACGAGTCGGACGGGCCGGAGTGGGCGCGCTGGTTCGTGGGCGGCGAGCTCAACCTGGCCCACGCCTGCGTCGACCGCTTCGCCGACGACGCGGCGCATCGCGACACCGACGGCGATCGTCTGGGAGGGCGAGGCGGGCGAGACGCGCGAGCTGACCTACGCCGAGCTCGCGCACGAGGTGCGGCGCGCGGCCGAGGGCCTCGCCGCGCTCGGCGTCGCGCCGCGACGACGCCGTCGGCGCTCCTCCTGCCGATGATGCCCGAGGTCGTGATCGCCCTCTACGCCGTGCTGCGCCGTCGGCGCCCTGGCCGTGCCGATCTTCTCCGGCTTCTCCGCCCCGGCCGTGGCCGCAGCCGCCTGCGAGGACTCGGGCGCGGTGGCGCTCATCACCTGCGACGCCTTCCCGCGCCGCGAGCGCCCGGTCGTCGGCCAAGCGCGACGGCGGACGAGGCCGTGGCCGCGAGCCCGACCGTCCGCCACGTCGTCGTCGTGCGCCGGCTGGGCGCCGAGATCCCGTGGACGGGAGGGCCGCGACCTCTGGTGGCACGAGCTCGCTCGACGACGCAGCCCGGCGAGCTCGACGCGCGACGCCCGTCGACGAGCGAGCACCCGTTCATGCTCGCCTACACGTCCGGGCACGACCGGCCGGCCCAAGGGCGCGGTCCACGTGCACGGCGGATTCCTGGTCAAGATCGCCTGCGGAGGTCGCCTACCTGGCCGACTTCCAGCCCGGCGACCGCCTGCACTGGGTGACCGACATCGGCTGGATCATGGGCCCGTGGCTGCTCGGCGAGCACGCACGGCCTCGGTGGCTGACGTGCTGCTCTACGACGGCGCGCCCGACTATCCCGACGCCGGCCGGCTCTGGCGGCTCGTCGAGCGGCACCGGCTGACCTTCCTCGGCGTCTCGCCGACCCTGGTGCGCGCGCTCGAGCAGCACGGCGACGACGCCGCTCGACGGGGATCGACCTCTCCAGCGCTGCGCCTCTTCGGCTCGACCGGCGAGCCGTGGAACCCGGAGCCCTACCTGTGGCTGTTCGACGCCGTCGGCGGCGGCACGCGGCCCGATCATCAACATCTCGGGCGGGACCGAGGTCGCCGCCTGCTTCCTCGGCTCGCCGCCGTACCTGCCGCACAAGCCGTGCTCGCTCGGCCGGCCCGCTGCTCGGCATGGCGATGGACGTCTACGACCCGCGACGGGCCGGCCGGTGCGGGGCGAGGTCGGCGAGCTCGTCTGCACGCGGCCGTGGCCGGCGATGACGCGCGGGCATCTGGGGCGACCGCGAGCGCTACCTCGAGACGTACTGGCGCCGCTTCCCCGGCGTCTGGACGCACGGCGACTGGGCCTCGATCGACGACGACGGCGAGTGGTTCCTGCACGGCCGCTCCGACGACACGCTGAACGTGGCCGGCAAGCGCATCGGGCCGGCGGAGTACGAGTCGGCCCTGGTCGACGACCCCGCGGTGGCCGAGGCGTGCGCGGTCGGCGTGCCGCACGAGGTCAAGGGCGAGGTCGTGTGGTCTGCTTCGTGCGTCCTGCGCCCGCGGCGCCGAGCCCTCGCGACGAGCTGCGGACCGATCCTGCGCGCAGCGCTGCGCCGACGGCGCTCGGCAAGGCCTTCGCGCCCGCCGAGATCCGCTTCACCGACGGCCCTGCCGAAGACGCGCAGCGCCAAGATCGTGCGCCGGGCCGTGCGCGCCGTGACCCTGGGCGAGGACCCGGGCGACGTCTAGCACGCTCGAGGACCCCGAGGCCCTCGAGGCCGTGGCTCAGGCCGAGTAGCCCGCCTCCCCGGCGGCCCGGCGGAAGGCCGACAGGTGGTCGGGCGAGAAGAGCACGAAGCGCACCACCTCCACGTCGGGCGCGGCCTCGGCGGCCTCCATCGCCGCGCTGATGGCCACGGGCGCAGCCTGCTCCACGGGGTAGCCGTAGATGCCGGTCGAGATGGCGGGGAACGCGATTGTGCGGGCGCCGGCGGCGGCCGCGGCCTCGACGGCATGGCGGTGGGCAGAGGCCAGAAGCTCCGGCTCGCCATGTTCCCCATCGCGCCAGCGTGGGCCGACGGCGTGCACGACGTACCGGGCCGGCAGCCGCCCTGCGCCGGTGAGGCGCGCCTCGCCGGTCGGGCAGCCGCCGAGCGTCTCGCACTCGGCCAGGATCTCCGGCCCGCCACGGCGGTGGATCGCCCCGTCCACGCCGCCGCCTCCGAGCAGCGACTGGTTGGCGGCGTTCACGACGGCGTCCACCTCCTGCTCGGTCAGGTCGCCCTGGACGAGCTCGAGCCGCGTCATTCCGACCGCGGGGCCAGCCACTCGCTGATGCGCGGCCAGGTCACGTGCCGGGCCTTGCCGCCGGCCATCAGGCCGACGTGGCCGCCCGCGATCTCGAGCAGCGTGCGGTCATCGCTCGAGACGGCGTCCATCAGGGCCACCGTCTGCGGCCGGGGGGCGATGTGGTCCTGCGTGGCCGTCACGACGAGCAGGCGCTGGTCGATGTCGCGCAGGCGCACGCGCCGCCCGTCGAGGACCATGCGGTCGCGGATCAGCCGGTTCTCCTTGTACATCCAGGTGATCCACTCCACGTAGGCCCGGCCGGGGAAGGCGGGCGAGTCGTTCACCCACTTGTTGAAGGCCTTGAACTGGTCCACCTTCGCCGTCCCCTCGTACAGGGACCACCACAGCGAGCGATACGTGGTGAAGCCGTTGGTGACCGGCTTGAGCAGCTTGTTGCCCACGTCGATGAGCGGCCCGGGGACGGAGGGGAAGGCCTCGGCCATGGCCTCGACGCGGTAGTCCTCGCGGCCTGTCCAGCGCTGGTAGAGAGCGTTGTCGGAGATGTCGATCGGAGTCGTGAGCAGGACCAGGTTGCGCACCGGGCCGTCGGGGTTCAGGGCCGCGTACATGGCGCACAGGGTCCCGCCGATGCACCAGCCCACCAGCGTCTGGGACTCCGCGCCGGTGGCGCGGCGGATCTCGCGCACGGCCGCCGGGATGGCCCGGTTGACGTAGTAGTCGAGGCCGAGCTCGCCGTCCTCGTCCCCCGGCTCGCCCCAGTCCAGCAGCCACACGTCGTACCCCTCGGCCAGCAGGTGCTCGACGAACGAGCCGCCCGGCCGGAGGTCGTAGATGTACGACCGGTTGATGAGGGCGAAGACGAGCAGGACGGGCACCGCGTGCCGCCGCTCGGCCGACCGGTAGCGGTAGAGCGTGGTCTTGCGGTGGTGCCACACCCGGTCCTTGGGCGTGACGCCCGTGGTGGCATCGGGGGCGGTGGCCAGGACGTTCACGAACGTCGCCGTGGCCCGGGCGGCCGCCAGCGCGCTCACTGCCGGATGCGGGACGGGCGGCTCTCGGTCCGCGGCTCGCGCCGGGACTGGTCCTCCTCGAGCCGCTCGACGGCCACGAGGACATCCTCGAGCTTGTCCTCCACCCGCCCGATCTGCGTGCCCAGTCGCGTGAGCTCGCCCTGCGTGGCCAGGCGCATCGTCCGGAGGCCGAGCTCGAAGGCGTCGTTGGTCAGCCGGATCATGGCCATCGTCGTCCCCATGGCCTCGGCCAGGAGGGCGGCGAAGGAGGGCGACGCGACCACGGGCGCGAGCTCTTCCTCGAGCGAGCGCTCGGCCTGCGCGGAGGCCTCGTTCAGACGAGCGGGCGGGATCGGCCATGTGGGTGAGCCTACCCCACTGCCGGGCCTCGTTTGCCTGTTAGCAGGAGTAGCTGCTAACGTGTTAACAGTCATGAGCGACCTCCCCCACGATCCCGCTCCCGAGAGCGACGACCAGGTCGAGCAGACGCTCGGCGCCTACCTGCGCGCACAGCGCGAGCTGGCCGAGCTCACGCTGAACCAGTTCGCCGCCTCGGTGGGCATCTCGAACGCCTACCTGTCCCAGATCGAGCGAGGCCTCCGGCGCCCGTCGTCGGCCGTGCTCTCCTCGATCGCCCAGGGCCTCCAGCTCTCGGCCGACGTCGTCGAGGCCCACGTTCCCCGGGAGGCCGCCGAAGCGCGGCGCCCCAAGGTGCTGGCCGCGATCGACCGCGACCCGGACCTGACCTCGCGCCAGCGGCTCGCCCTGGCGGAGATGTACCGCTCGTTCGTCGAGCTCAATGACCGCGCCACCGGAAAGGACGCCGCATGAGCGATCAGACCCCCACCGGCACGGGCGACGCCACCCCGGCCACGCCGACGCCGCCCCGGGCTGCGGAGACCCCTCGCTCGACCACTCCCCGCTCGACCACTCCGCGCGCCGCCCGCCCCAAGACCCGGCCGAAGGCCAAGACCTCGTCCCGGGCGAAGAGCGGCCGCCGCGCCACCACCAAGCCCAAGGAGGCTCCCGTGAGCGCCACCCAGACGAAGCAGACCCGCAAGATCATCGACGACTCCATGCAGGGCGCCGAGGAGCTGCGCGCACAGACGCTGCAGCTCGGACGCCAGCTGGCCGTGTTCGGGCTCGACGCCACCGAGAAGGTCGTGCACGAGAGCGCTGTCCTCTACGTGCGCGCCGTCGACCACCTGCCGTGGCCGTACGCCCACGACATCGCCAAGGTCCAGGCAGACCTCGCCGTGAAGGCCACCGACCTGGTCGTGCGCCAGGGCCGGCAGATCGTCGGCGAGATGAAGTAGCCCGGGCTCAGACGCCCGCTGTGACCCGTGAGGGCCGCGACTCCGCGGCCCTCACGGCGTTTTCGGGCAGAGGAGCGCGGGGAGTGTGAGCCGCGGCGCCCGGCGGCGTCGCGCTGGCACCGGGCCGCACCCGACGCCTCGCCCGTATTTGACCTCATACGCGCTTCGCCGTCGTCCACGCCCCGGCTGGCACGACACTCGCCGTGCATCCACGTCTCACACTCCCCGCGCTCCTATCGACCCCCGCGCGCGCACCGCGAGGGTGACCACGCTCATCCACACCAGGCCGGCCAGGGCCACGTGGACCAGGACGACGCCCCACGGGAGCCCGTTGCGGTACTGGTACTCGCCGACCGCCGCCTGCACGGGCAGCAGCACGAGGAAGGCGAGGGTCAGGGGGCCGAGCCCGGTCGGGCGCTGGTCCCGCCGCCACAGGGCGAGGAGGGCCACCGCGAGGACGACGACGAAGGTGGTGGCCACGCGGACGTGCCACCAGGTGGCGTCGTGGAGGTTGCCCAGTCGGTGGACCTCGGCGCTGCCGGCGTGCGGACCGGCCGCGGTGGAGAAGGTTCCCGACCACACCAGGCCCAGCCCGAGGACGGCGGTCCCGGCGGCCAGCAGGGTGAGCGACCGCGGCAGCGCAGCCGGCCGCGGATCGGACACGCGGGCCCAGAGGGCCGTGGCCAGGCCCACCACGACGACGGCGAGCATGAAGTGGGTCATGACGACGAGCGGGCTGAGCTTCAGATGCACCGTGATCGCCCCCAGCGGGGCCTGGGCCAGGACGCCGATGGCCGTGGCCGCGGCCAGGATCCGGCTCGTGCGGTCGCCGTGCCGGCGCGCGGCCAGGTAGACCAGGACGCCGGCCACGAGACCGGCGAAGGCCACCACCCGGTTCGAGTACTCCACCAGCGAGTGGTACGCCGCCGGGGGCACCGGCGCGCCGTGGCACAGCGGCCAGTCCGGGCAGCCGAGCCCCGAGCCGGTGAGCCGCACCGAGGCGCCGGAGACCACGTTGGCGTACATGACCAGGGCCACGCCGAGCGTGAACGGGACGAACCCCTCGGCCGTGGCCGGAAGCACGCGGCCCGCCAGGCGGTCGCGCAGGGAACGGCCGGCCGCGGCCGTGCGCGAGGACGCCCCTATCGCCACATGGCCAGGCTACAAGAGCTCAGGCCGCAAAGCCCGCCGCGCGCCGGGGCTCCCGGCTTGCGACCACGCTGTCGATCAGCCCGTAGTCCCTGGCCTCCTCGGCGGACATGAAGTTGTCGCGCTGGGTGTCGCGGTGGATCTCCTCGCGGCTCTTGCCGGTGTCGTGCGCGAGGACCTCCTCCATGCGCGCCTGCACGTCGAGGATCTCCCGCGCCCGGATCTCGATGTCCGTGGCCGTGCCCTCGAAGCCGGACGTCCCCTGGTGGATCATCACCTTCGTGCTCGGGAGGGCCATGCGCTTCCCCTTGGCCCCGCCGGCCAGGAGGATCGCCCCCATGGACATGGCCATGCCGAAGCAGATCGTGGACACGTCGGGGCGGATGAACTGCATCGTGTCGTAGATGGCCATCCCGCCGTAGACGTCGCCCCCGGGGGAGTTGATGTAGAGGGCGATGTCCTTGTCGGGGTCGTCCGACTCGAGGTGCAGGAGCTGGGCCACGATGAGGTTCGCCACGTCGGAGTTGACCGGCGTCCCGAGGAAGACGATGCGCTCGTTGAGCAGGCGCGAGTAGATGTCGAACGACCGCTCGCCGCGGGCGCTCTGCTCGACCACCATGGGGATCAGGGGAGACATGCCGTACCTCCAGATACGCAACTGTGTAGTTGCACAAGCTAGACCACCGGCAGAACATGTGCAACCCTGTGCTTGCGTGTCGTCGTTCAGGAAGGATCCCGTGCCCGTGCCCGAGCCCGCCACCCCCACCGTCGAGCGGTCCGTCGTCCTGCCCCTGCCCGCCGAGGAGGCGTGGGAGGTGGTCACCGAGCGCGAGCACCTCGAGGGCTGGCTGGCGCGCGAGGTCGAGCTCGACCTGCGTCCGGGCGGCGAGGGCCGCTTCCGCCTCGACGACGGCAGCGAGCGCGACGCCGTGGTCGAGTCGGTCGACGACGGCCGCCGCTACGCCTTCTGGTGGCGCTCCACCGACGAGGACGCCGGGCCTCCCACCCGGGTCGAGATCAGCCTCGACCCCGAGGGAGACGAGGCCACCGTGCTGACCGTGGTCGAGTCGGGCCACGCCGACGCCGGCCTGCAGGCCGTGGCCGCGTGGGCCTGGGAGACGACCCTCTCGGCCTGCGCGAGCGCCGGCGCCTCCATGCTCGCTGCCTGACGTGTCGCAGGACCCCGTGGGCGCCGTGTTCACGGCGCTCGCCGATCCCACCCGACGGACGGTCGTCGGCCTCGTGGCCGCGCGCCAGACGGCCACGGCCACGGAGCTCGCCGCCCAGCTCCCGGTCACCCGCCAGGCGGTGGCCAAGCACCTCGCGGCCCTGGGAGACGCGGGGCTGGTGCAGGCCGAGCGCCGCGGCCGGGAGACGCGCTACCGCCTGACACCGGCGCCGCTGGCCGAGGCCATGTCGTGGATGGCCGACGTCGGGGCCGGCTGGGACGCCCGGCTGGAGGCGCTCTCGACCTACATCGACGCGCTTCCGCGCAACCGCTGATCAGACCGCCAGCGCGCCGTCGCCCGGCTCGGGCGGCGTCGCCCGCCGGCCCTTCCCGGTCACGTCGCGCAGGGCCAGGGCCAGGCGCCGGAGGCCCTCGTCGGCGGCGTCCTCGTCCACCGCCGAGAACGACAGCCGCAGGTGGCGGGTGGCCACGCCGGGCGGGACGTAGGCCGACCCGGGCGCGACCACCACCCCGCGCTCGGCGGCGCGGGCGAAGACCTCGACCTCGCTGGCGCCGTCCGGGAGCCGCAGCCACAGGCTGAACCCGCCGCGCGGCTCGACCCAGGAGGCACGCCGGCCGAGACGCCGCTCGAGCGCCGCGCAGAACGCGTCCTTGCGCCGCCCGTAGGCGCTGCGCACCCGGGCCGTGTCGGCCGCCGCATCCGGCCCGGCCAGGTAGCGGGCCAGCGGCAGCGCGAGCGGCGGGTTGGTGTAGCGGTCGGCCACCAGCTTGGCGGCCAGCACGGGCCGCTCCAGCGCGGCGGGCAGGGCCACGGACCCGAGGGCCAGTCCGGGCAGGACGCTCTTGGCGAACGACCGCACGACGACGATCGGGGCCCCGGGCTCGTAGGCGGCCAGCGGCGGCGGGGCGGCGCCGTCGTAGGTGAGGTCCGCGCCGGTGTCGTCCTCGAGCACCGCCAGGGAGGCGGAGGCCGAGAGACGGGCCAGGCGGGCGCGGCGCTCCGGGGCGAGCACGGTCCCGGTCGGGTTCTGGGCGGTGGGGTTGACGTACAGGAGCACCGGGCGCTCGCCGGCCACCGCCCGCTCCACGGCGTCGGCCTGCAGGCCGAGCGCGTCGACGGGGACGGGGATGATCCGCGCTCGCGCCGCCACCAGGGCGTCGATGGCGCCGGCGTAGGTCGGCGTCTCGCACAGCACCGCGTCCCCCGGCTCCACCAGCGCCCGCACGACGAGATCGACCGCCTGCTGGCCGGACGTCGTCACCAGGACCCGCGCGGGATCGACGTCGGCGCCGCGTGCGCGGAGGTCGGCGGCGATGACCTCGCGCAGGGCCAGCTCGCCCTGCGGGGCGGCGTAGCGGAAGAGGGCCTCGCCCTCGCGCGTCACGGCCTCGACCACGGCCGCCTGGATGGCCCGGGAGACCCGCGAGTCGACGGCGGGAAGGCCCGAGGCCAGGTTGACCGAGCCCGGGCGGGCGGCCGCCGCCAGCCGCTCCTGCAGGTCGAGGGTGGCCGAGACCGTCCCCGGCCGGCGCTCGAGGCCGAGGTCGACGAGCGGCGCGCGCGGCCCGTCAGCCGGCCGAGAGACGAACGTGCCGCGCCCGACGCGCGAGATCACCCAGCCGTCGCGCGCCAGCTGTGCGTAGGCCTGACCGACGACGGCCGGCGACACGTGCTCGGCCGCCGCCAGCTCGCGCACCGTGGGCATGCGCTCCCCCGGAGCCAGCCCGCCGGCGTCGATCCGGGCCCGCAGCCGGGCGGCCAGCTCCTGGCTCAGGCTGGCCACGGCGCTCAGGCGTCCCGCGGGGAGATGACCTTCGCCTCGCCGTCGAGGACCAGCGCGTCGCCGATGTACGCGCGCGTGGCCAGCGTCGTGCGCGACCGCGCGGCGTCGTGCTCGAGGACCTCGACCTCGACGCGCACGGTCGACCCGAGGGGCACCGGCCCCCGGAAGGAGAGGGTCTGCGCGAGATAGATCGTCCCCGGCCCGGGGAGCGTGTTCCCCAGGACGGCAGAGACGAAGGAGGCCGTGAGCAGCCCGTGGGCGATGCGGCCGCCGAACGGCGTGCCGCGGGCGTAGGCCTCGTCGAAGTGCACGGGGTTGTGGTCGCCGCTCGCGTCGCCGAACTGCCGCACGCGCTCCTCGGTGACCTCGAACTCCTCGACCGCGCGCTGGCCCGGCTCGGGCACGACGACGACCCCCTGCCTCGAACTCGATGGTTCGGAGCCTCCAGAGCGTATCCCTGGCAGGATGCGCGTATGCCGGTGCACGATCGCCTCGACCGACCGCTCCACGACCTGCGCATCTCGGTCACCGACCGCTGCAACCTGCGCTGCGTCTACTGCATGCCGCGCGACGTGTTCGGCGCCTCCTACCGCTTCCTGGAGCGGGCCGAGCTCCTGACCTTCGAGGAGATCACCCGGCTCGTACGCCTCTTCGCCCAGCGGGGCGTGACGAAGATCCGCCTCACCGGCGGCGAGCCCCTGCTCCGGCGGGGCCTTGAGGACCTGGTGGCCATGCTGTCCGCGGTGGAGGGCATCGAGGACATCGCCCTGACCACCAACGGCCTCCTTCTCGCCGGCCGCGCGGCGGCCCTGCGCGAGGCCGGGCTCCGGCGTGTGACGGTCAGCCTGGACGCCTTGGACGACGTGACCGCGGCGACGGTTGCCGACACTCCGGTCAAGGTCGAGCGAGTCCTGGCCGCCATCGAGGCGGCGTCCGCCGCCGGGCTGGCCCCCGTGAAGGTCAACGCCGTGATCAAGCGAGGGCTGAACGAGCACGCGGTGCTCGACCTGTGCCGGGCCTTCCGGGGCACGCCCCACATCGTCCGCTTCATCGAGTTCATGGACGTGGGCTCGAGCAACGGCTGGCGCCTGGCCGACGTCGTCCCCGCGGCCGAGATGCTGGCCACGATCGATGCCGAGCACCCGGTCGAGCCCGTGGCTCCGACGGCGCCCGGGGAGGTCGCCGAGCGCTACCGCTACCGCGACGGCGCGGGCGAGATCGGGCTCATCGCCTCCGTCACGCGGCCGTTCTGCGGCGCCTGCACGCGCGCCCGCCTGACCGCCGAGGGGCGCCTGTACACGTGCCTTTTCGGAGCCGCCGGCCACGACCTGCGCGAGCCGATCCGCGCGGGCGCCCCCGACGAGGAGGTGGGCGCCTTCCTCGACCGGATCTGGAGCCGCCGGCGCGACCGCTACTCCGAGCTTCGCACCGAGGCCACGGCGAAGCAGCCCCGGGTGGAGATGTCGCACATCGGCGGCTGACCGCAGACGGTCCCATGACACCGCCGCCGTTCATCTTCATCGCCACGAACCGCCTGAAGCCCGGGCGACTCGAGGCTGAACGGGCGCGCGTGCCCGGGCTCGTCGAGTTCATCGAGGCCAACGAGCCGCGGCTGATCGCGTTCAACGAGTATGTCGACGAGACGGGCACCGAGGTCACGGTGGTGCAGGTCCATCCCGACGCGGCCTCCATGGAGGCGCACATGCAGATCGTGGCCGAGTGCGCCCGGGCCGCGTATGGGGACACGCTGGACGCGACGGTACGCGTGCAGGTCTTCGGCCAGCCGAGCGAGGCGATCCTGGAGACGCTGCGGCAGCAGGCGGGCCAGGGCGTCGAGATCGACGTGAACGGCGAGCACCTGGGAGGATTCACGCGCTCCGCTGCTGCGCCCTGAGCGCGGGTCGTGCGGCGCTCAGGGCTTCGTGCAGAAGATGCGCCCGTCGAAGCGCGACTCGGATGGGAACGGCTCGACCCTGCTGACGATGCAGGTGCCCAGCTGGGTCTCGATCGGCTCGCCGGGACCGGGCGGGCGCGGCAGCTCGATCTCCTGCACGTCCGTGTATCCGGACCCCTCGATGGTGATGAGGTAGCGCTGCACGGGCGTCCTTTGGCTCGGGCTCGGGCGCGGCTCACATGTACACCCCGCCGTTCACGTTGATCATGGTGCCGGTGACGTAGCCGTTCTCGAGAGCGAAGATGGTGGCATGCGCCACCTCGTCGGGGTGCGCGAACCGCCCGAGCGGGATCTGGGCGAGGATCTTCTCCCGCACCTCCGGCCGCACCTTGGCCAGCATGTCCGTCTCGGTGAAGCCGGGCGCCACTGCGTTCACGGTCACCCCGTAGCGGGCGAGCTCGAGGGCGGCGGTCTTGGTCCAGGCGATGAGGCCGCCCTTCGCGGCGGCGTAGTTCGACTGGCCGAAGTTCCCCTTCTGGCCCACGAAGGAGGCGATGTTGACGATGCGGCCGTACCCGGCCTCGACCATCTCGTCGATGGCGCGGGCGGCGAGCATGACGGACCCGATGAGGTTGAGGTCGATGACCTCGTGGTAGGCCCGGCGGTCGAGGCGGCGCAGCTGGGCGTCGCGCGTGATGCCGGCGTTGTTGACCAGGCCGTCGATGCGGCCGAACCGCTTCATGGCCTTGCCCACGATGACCTGCGGCGTGCCCTCCTCGGCCACGTTCGCGCGGACGAGCTCCACGGGGGCGCCGGCTGCCTCGGCCTCGGCCGCGGAGGCCTCGGCCGCCTCCGGCGACGACCAGTAGTTCAGGACCACGGAGGCACCGCGCTCGGCCACGGCCCGGACGATGGCCCGCCCGATCCCGCGGCTGCCGCCGGTGACGATGACCACGCGCCCCTCGAGCTCGCCCATCGCTCCCTCCTCGGTCAGTGAGGCGATGGTAAAGGCCGTCAGCGTGCGGCGCGCGCCCGGCGGGCAGGAAGGCCCGAGGCGGCCAGCTGGCCGCAGGCGGCGTCGATGTCGCGGCCGTGGGAGAGGCGGTAGGAGTGCGAGAGCCCCTGCCGGTCGAGGGCCTCGCCGAAGGCCTTCACCCGGGCCGGGCTCGACCCCGTGTAGCCCGAGCCGGTCGGGTTGTAGGCGATGAGGTTCACGTGGAAGGCCCCGCGGCCGGCCGGGCGGAGCAGCCGCCCGAGCTCGCGGGCCAGGTCGAGGCCGTCGTTGACGCCCTCGAGCAGCAGGTACTCGACGAACACGCGGCGCCGCGTGGCCTCGCGGTAGCGCCGGCACGCCGCCATGAGCTCCGCGACCGGGTAGCGGCGGGTGACCGGCATGAGCTCCGCCCGGAGAGCGTCGTTGGGCGCGTGCAGGGAGAGGGCGAGCTTGAGCTGCAGCGCCTCGCGGGCCAGGCGGTCGATCCCGGGCACCCAGCCAGCCGTGGAGATGGCGATCTGCCGGGCGCCGAGACCGAAGCCGTCGGGGTCGTTGAAGGCGCGGCAGGCGGCGAGCACCTCTTCGGTGTTCTGGAAGGGCTCGCCCATCCCCATCATGACCACGTTGTGCACCCGGGCGCCCTGCTCCTCGCGCAGCAGCCGGGCCAGGACGAGCAGCTGCTCGAGGATCTCGCCCGCGGTCAGATTGCGGCCGAAGCCCATGGCGCCCGTGGCGCAGAAGCGGCAGGCCAGCGCGCAGCCCGACTGGGAGGAGAGGCAGACGGTGCGCCTGTCGCCGTGGCGCATGGCCACGGCCTCGAGCGGGTAGCCGTCGGCGGTCCGCAGCCGCAGCTTCACGGTGCCGTCGGTGCTGCGCTGCGTCTCGTCCACGACGAGCTCGCGCAGCGGCGCGTCGCGGTCGAGGTCCGCCCGCAGGGCGCGGGGAAGCGTGGTGACGTCCGACCAGCGCTCGGCCAGCTCGACCGTGGCCGCACGGCGGGCCTGGCGGCGGCGGAAGTCGGGCTCGCCGGCCTCGGCGAGCAGCCGGTCGACGAGGGCGAGCTCCACGGCGGGCAGGGTACCGGCGCGCGGCCGGCGGCTCCTACGGCGTCAGGGTGAAGGGCGAGTGCTTGCTCGCAGGCGCCAGCAGGGATTGCGCCGACGGAGCGGGCAGCCCGCCGAACACGGCCGAGGAGCCGTCGTCAGCCGTCGTCGCCGCCCCGGCGGAGCCGGCGGCCACCACGGCGCTCGGGTCGAGCCCCGAGGCGGTGGAGATGTCCGTCGAGCCCAGGGACACCAGCGGCGGCGCGGTGGCCGGGGCGAGCGCCGACTGGACCGAGATCTCGCGCGCCTGCGCCGCGAACGGCCCGGCGTTGTTCAGCCAGGAGGTGACGTACGCGAACGGCGGGATGGCCCAGCGGCCCGCGGGGTGGATCTCGAAGTGCAGGTGGAACGGGCCGCCCGCGGCGTCGCCCGTGTTGCCCACGAAGCCGAGGACGTCGCCCGCGTGCACCTTCGCTCCGGCCCGTGCGACCGGCGCGTAGGCCGAGAGGTGCGCGTAGTAGAAGTAGTTGCCGTCGGTGTCGCGCAGCCAGAGGCGGTGGCCGCCGAGGCGGTTCCACCCCACGGCCAGGAGGGTCCCGTCGGAGACCGCGACCACCGGCGTCCCCAGCGGGGCCAGGAGGTCGATGCCCTGATGGAAGCCGGTGTCGGCTCGCGGGGCGCCGAAGTCGTCGCTGAACCGGGCGCCCCCGACCACGGGGAAGACGTAGCCGCCGGCCAGGAGCTTGGCCTTGATGGCGGGATCGACCGGAGGGTTGGACGTGAAGCCGCCGGGAGGCGGGTTCTCGATGTCGGCCGGGATGCCGTTGCTGTTGCCGGGCATGCCCGTGGGCAGGACGCCCGGAACGACCGGCGGCGTGCCGGGCACGGAGCCCGGTTGGGTCTGGCTGCCGCCGCCCCGCGCCGGGGGTGCGGCCGGTGTCGCAGGCTTGGCCGGCGGCGTCGTGTGGGCGGGAGGCGTGGTGGACGACGACGGCGTTGACGGAGCCGGCGCACGCGGCGCCTCTGCCCCCACGTCGGCGTAGCCGAGCAGGATCTCGGTCCCGGCGGGGTAGCTCTGCCACTGGGACGTCAGGTGGACGTGCAGCGCGACCTCGAACGCCCGATAGGCGCCCGAGCCCGGGGGCGAGAGGACCACGCGCTCGTCGCTGACCGCGTAGCCGAGCCCGTTGGGCAGGTCGACCCGCGCGTTGGGGCCGCCGGCGGCCACACCTCCGACGACCAGCCCGCCGTCCGAGCTCGAGAAGGTGCCCGTGGGGTGGCGCGAAGCACCGTCGGCGGTGACCGCGCTCTCGAGCGACCCGGCGGTGATCAGGCCGCCGAGCACGCTCACGCCCGACAGGCGCGAGGACGCGCTCGCGTGCGAGCCGAGGACGGAGCGCCCCGAGCTGAAGGAGCCGACCGAGACGATGGCGTCGGAGTACGAGCCGGCGGAGTTGGCGCCCGCCTGCGCCCCGGCGCCGCCGGGGACGATGACCTCGACGGCCATGGTGCCGGCCGTCGTGCGCGGGCCGCCGTTCAGGCCGATGGCCACCGTGGGCAGGGCGAGCCCCACGGCGAGGCCCAGCGCGGCGAGGGTCGGCCCGAACGTCCGGAGGGCGCGGCGACGCATCGGCCGCAGAGTGTACCCACCGGGGACGCCGCGCGCAGGCGTCACTTCCGGGCTCTGGACCGCTCGTAGGCCGCCGCCGTGTCGAGGTCGGCCAGGGCATCCGGGCCGCCGAGGTCGTCCACGGGAACCGGAACCACCCGGGACCCGTCGAGGAGCGCACGGAGACGGCGCTCGCCCGCCGCCAGCAGCCCTTCCGCGCGTGGCTTCACCGTTACCCGGTAGCAGGCCGGCAGCGGCCGGAGGACGCCGTCGACAACCGGCGCGGCCACGTCGGCCTCGCCCAGGGCCCCGATCAGGGCCCGGATCGCGGGCGTCGTCAGAAAGGGCTGGTCGACGGCCACCACCACGACCGGCCCAGCCTGCCCGACGGCGCCCAGGCCGGTGACCAGCCCTCGCAGCGGCCCGAGCCCCGGCTCGGGGTCCCGCGCGACCGCCACCTCACCCGGCAGCCCGGGCAGCTCCTGCCGCGGGCCCGCGGCCACCACCACCTCGTCGACGGCTCCGGCCACGACCGAGACGACGTGGCCGAGCAGCGTCGTGGGACCCCACGCCAGGCTCGCCTTGTCCTGCCCCATCCGGCGCGACGAGCCGCCGGCCAGGATGACCGCCGCCGTCAGGCCCGGTCCCCGGCCACGCGGCGCTCGAGCACGGACCGGGCCAGGATGCCCACCAGCACGCCGTCGCCGTCCACGACAGCGAGGCGGTCGAGGTCCTCCGCCTCCATCCGCGCGAGCACCGCCTCCGCGTCCTCGCCGGCCTGGACCGACAGCGCCGGTGACATGGCGCCGGCCGCCGTGGCGCCCTCGGGAAGCGCCTCGGTCAGGATGCCGGCCAGGCGGCCGGCGGCGTCGACCACGAGGACGTCGCGCACGTTCTCGTGGGCCAGGAGCCCGGCCACCTCCTGCGGATCCGCGGTGAGGCCCACGGCCTTCACGCCCTTCAGGGCGTAGCGCTCGACGGGGACCATGGCCCGCCAGTATGCTCGCCCGCGCCGTGGCCGATGAGCTCGGGTCCGATCTCCGCATCGGCGCCGCCGCCACCGCCCTCGGTGTCAGCGTCGACACGATCCGCCGCTGGGAGCGTGCGGGGCGGATCGAGCTCGGCCGCACCGCCTCGGGCCAGCGCGTGGTACCCGCGGCCGAGGTGGCGCGGCTGCTTCACGACCGCGCCGCGCCCGGCCGCCAGAGCGCGCGCAACCGGCTCGACGGCATCGTCGTCGCGGTCCGCCGGGACCGCGTCATGGCCCAGGTGGAGCTCGCCTGCGGGCCCTTCCGCGTCGTCTCGCTGATGAGCCGCGAGGCCGCCGACGAGCTCGAGCTGCGGCCCGGAATGCCCGCCGCCGCCGTCGTCAAGGCGACCACGGTGATTATTGAAAGGCGTTAGCGGCTGCGAACCCTCTTAGGGTCGCCGCGGCCGATGCGTCGGCGTGGCGGCTCCGCCGGCGCGCCGAAGCCGCGAGTGCGGGCCCGAGCTCACGGCAGCATCGCTCCAGCGACGCCGGCCCGCCGGAAGAAGGGGGCCAACGGGGGAAACATGGTTTCCCCCGTTACGAGCGCATTCCGTGGACGGGCCGTCCCTGGGCCTGCCACTGGAACAGGGTCATCGTCGGGAGGCCGTCGTCGTAGAGGACGATGCGCGGGTTGCGGCCCACCTGCTGGCAGCGGGCCGCGATCTGCAGGAGGTCGTCGCGCTCGGGGGCCACGATGACGAAGTGTGCGCCGGTGACGTACTCGAAGGTCGTCCCGCAGGTCGGGCAGGGCCACGGGTCCGTGCGGATGGCGTACCAGTCGCCGTCGCCGGTGTCCGTGCCCTCGAACTCCTCGATCTCCTCGTCGCTCCAGACGACGGGCGGCTCGGCCGTCTCCATTCGCCCCCGCTCCGGCTCCATGGGCCGAGGGTAGCGCGGCCCGCACCGGCGCCGGTGACGATCCGGTGAAAGGGGTGCCACTTCGCCCGGAGGTTGGTAGCGTGAACCCGTGGCCGAGACCGTCCCAGCAACGGTCGTCCCCAGCGAGGTCGCGGGCCCGGCCGTCCAGGCGATCGGCGTCAGCCGCATCTACGGAACGGGCGGGGCCGAGGTCCATGCGCTGAACGACGTCAGCCTCGAGTTCCCGCGCGGCCAGTTCACGGCCGTCATGGGCGCGTCCGGCTCGGGGAAGTCGACGCTCATGCACATCCTGGCCGGCCTGGACCGGCCCACCAAGGGCAAGGTCTTCATCGACGGCACCGACATCACGAACATGGGCGACCGCGAGCTCACCCGCCTGCGCCGGGACAAGGTCGGCTTCGTGTTCCAGGCCTTCAACCTGCTCCCGATGCTGACCGCCGGCGAGAACATCACGCTGCCGCTCTCCATCGCCGGCCGCAAGGCCGACAGCGACCAGCTGCGTGCCCTCGTGGACTCGGTCGGGCTGGCCGACCGCCTGTCCCACCGCCCCTCGGAGCTCTCCGGCGGCCAGCAGCAGCGCGTGGCCGTGGCCCGGTCGCTGGTCAGCGAGCCCGCGGTGATCTTCGCCGACGAGCCCACGGGCAACCTCGACTCGCGCTCCTCGGCCGAGGTGCTCGACCTGCTCCGGTCGTCGGTCGACGACTACGGCCGCACCGTGGTCATGGTCACGCACGACGCCGGAGCCGCTGCGAACGCCGATCGGGTCGTCTTCCTGCGGGACGGCGAGGTGGCCGGCGACCGCGGGCACCTGTCGGCCGACGAGATCCTGGACGCCCTCAAGGTCACATGACCCGGATCGTCCTGCGCGGGATCCGAACCCGCAAGCTGCGGACCATCCTGACGGCCCTGGCCATCCTCCTGGGCGTGGCCATGATCGCGGGCACCTTCGTCCTGACGGACACCATCAAGGTGGCCTTCAACCAGATCTTCACCCAGGGCAACAAGGGCGTGGCGGCGTCGATCACGGGCAAGAAGATCGTCACCGCGCGCAACTCCGCGCCGCCGCCGATCAGCGCGAGCCTCGTCGACCAGATCAAGCGCGTCCCGGGCGTGGCCGCGGTGGACGGCTCGGTCCAGTCCGACGCGGCCCAGATCCTCAACGACAAGGGCAAGGCCGTCGGCGGCAACGCGCCCACCTTCGGGTTCACCGTGCCCCAGAAGCAGTTCGACCCCTACACGCTGGTGAGCGGCACCTATCCGACCGGCGCCGGCCAGGTGGCCATCGACAAGGGCACCGCCGACGCGCAGCACTGGCACGTGGGCGACACGATCCTCATCGCCACCCAGCGGCCGGCCCAGCCCTTCCGGATCACCGGCATCGTCAAGTACGGCACGCTCGACAGCCTCGGCGGGGCCACGATCTCGCTCTTCGACGTGGGCACGGCGCAGAGCCTGTTCGACCGCGAGGGAAAGTTCGACCGCATCTCGGTGGCCGCCGACTCCGGCGTGGCGCAGCAGGAGCTGGTCAACCGCCTGCGCGACGCCCACCTCACCTCCGCCGTGCCCCTGAAGATCGAGACCGGCAAGCAGCAGACGCACGACGACTCGTCCAGCGTCGCGCAGGGGCTGAGCTTCTTCACCTACGCGCTCCTCGCCTTCGGCGGCATCGCCGTGTTCGTGGGCGCGTTCATCATCTTCAACACGTTCTCCATCACCGTCGCGCAGCGGACGCGGGAGTTCGGGATGCTGCGCGCGATCGGGGCCAGCCGCCGCCAGGTGCTCGGCTCGGTGATGCTGGAGGCGCTGGTCGTGGGCGTGATCGCCTCACTCGTCGGGCTCGGCCTCGGCATCCTCCTGGCCAGTGGGCTCGAGGCCCTGCTCAAGTCCTTCGGGATCGACCTGCCGCACGTCGGGCTCGTGTTCGCCACCCGCACCGTCGTCGTGAGCCTGCTCGTCGGCGTCGGGGTCACGCTCGTGGCCGGCCTGGTCCCGGCCATCCGGGCGACCCGGGTCTCGCCCGTCGCCGCCCTGCGCGAGGGGCCCGCGGAGAGCACCGGCCGCTCCGGTCACCGCACGGCCATCGCCGGCGTCATCCTCGTGGTCCTGGCGGCCGCGGCCGTGGCCTACGGGGTGTTCGGGAACCCGAGCACCTCGGCCCGCCTGTTGACCATCGCCGTCGGCTCGGTGCTCCTGTTCGTGGCCGTGGCCATGGTCACTCCGCGGCTGGTGCCGTTCGTGGTGATGGTCGTGGGCTGGCCGCTGCGCCGCCTGTTCGGGCTCACCGGACGGCTGGCCAGCGAAAACGCCACCCGCAACCCCGGGCGCACGGCGGTCACGGCCGCGTCCCTGATGATCGGCCTCGGCCTGGTCGCGTTCGTGACCATCTTCGCCGAGGGCCTGCGGGTCTCGGCCAACGCGGCCATCGACAAGACCTTCACGGCCGACCTGGTCATCACCCCCAGCCAGAACTCGAACGTGGGCGTCCTGCCGCTGGGCGTGGAGCGGCGCATCCGCAAGGTGCCCGGGATCGCCCTGGTCTCCCCGGTGCGGGCCGAGAACGCCCGCATCACGGGGCACGGCACGCACGAAGCCCTGGGCGTCGACCCGGCGACCTTCGTCAAGACCTACCGCTTCGACTGGCGCCAGGGCAACGACAGCACCTTCCGCTCCCTCGGGTCGAACGACGCCCTCATGGAGCGCGACGTGGCCAAGAACACCCACCTCAAGGTGGGCGACACGTTCTCGATCCTCACGCCCAACGGGCAGCACGGCACGTTCACGCTGAGAGGCATCTACCGCGACAACAACTACCTGACCGGGTTCGTCATCCCACTGTCGACGTTCACGAAGCTGTTCGACGTGCGGCAGGACGTGGGGATCACCGCCAACGTGGCGCCCGGGCAGGACCTCGCCACGGTCGAGGCCGCCGTGAAGCAGTCGCTGTCCGTGGTGCCGAACGTCTCCGTCCAGACGCGCCAGCAGCTGAAGCAGCAGAACCAGAACGACGTGAACAACCTGCTCGGCCTGCTCTACGCCCTGCTGGGCCTGAGCATCATCATCTCGGCCTTCGGCATCGTGAACACGCTCGTGCTCTCGATCTTCGAGCGCACCCGCGAGCTCGGCCTGCTCCGGGCCGTCGGCACGAGCCGGCGGCAGGTGCGGCGGATGATCCGCTACGAGAGCGTCATCACGGCCGTCCTGGGGGCGATCCTGGGCCTCGTCCTGGGCATCTTCTTCGCCTGGATCTTCACCCTGGGCCTGTCCGACCAGGGCCTCGTCTTCGCCGTGCCCATCGGCCGCCTGCTGCTGTTCCTCGTGTTCGCCATCATCGTCGGCGTGCTGGCCGCGATCTTCCCGGCGCGGCGGGCCTCGCGCCTGAACGTGCTGGACGCCCTGGCCTACGAGTAGCACGCCTCCGACAGCGCATTCCGCGCCGCTCCTGCTACCGTTCGGGGCGACGGAGATCCGGTGCCGACTGCCCGGTCTCACCGTGCTCGCGCAGCCCAGAGGAGAAGGCTGCGCCCGGGCTCGAACCTCGAGCGCGGTCACATCACAAGGAGCGCGCGCTTGCGCGAGATGACGGCTCCGACAGGGACGGAGCCCACAACACAGGAAACCGATCTGGCGAGGGACGCTGCCTCGGCCTCGGCCTGGGCGGGCGAGTCGCTCGTCCACGGGGGTGAGAACCCCGCCGTGGCCCTCGCCGAGGGGACGGCGCGGCGCGCGGCCCTCGATGCCGCCCGCCAGGAGATGGCCGAGGGCCGCACCGAGCCCAGCCCCGAGTTCCGGCGGCGCTTCGCGCCTCATGCTCGGCCTGGAGCGGATCCTCTCCGAGGACACGCCCGCCCTGGCCTCGGGCCTGACGCTGCGGCCCCACCAGGTCGACGCCCTCGCCGGCATGCTGGCCGCCCTGATCGCCGACGTCGAGCGGGGCGCCGACGACGAGGACGAGACCAACGGCGAGCTCACGCGAGGCGAACGGCGACCTGGACGAGGACGACGGCGAGGGCGAGCTCGCGGAGCTGCCCAACGGGGACGAGGAGGAGCCGAGAGGAGCCGAGCCGCGCCCCGCCCGATCCGGGCGCCCGCCGCCGCTACCGGTTCAAGCACCCGACCGCCTCGGGCAAGACGGTGGCCGCCGCCGGCTTCGTCGAGGCCTGCCGGACGGTCGGCGTCCTGATCCTCACCCACCGCCGCCTGCTGGTGGACCAGTTCCACCGCGACCTCAAGGAGCAGGGGTACGGCGGCCGCGCTGCGCTCGGCCGATCGAGCGCGGCAAGCGCATCCCCGAGCCGCCGCCGGTCACGGTCGAGACCTACGCCTGGTTCATCAAGCACGCCGACTCGATCGACCCCGACGCCTACGGGGTCGTCATCTGCGACGAGGCCCACACGGCGCTCGGCGAGCGCACGAGCGCCACCATCCGCCGCTTCTCCCGCCCGACCTACGTCGGGATGACGGCCACCGACCAGCTCCTGCAGAAGCACGTCGGCGACGTCTTCCCGGCCGAGATCGCCGACTTCCCGCTGGCCGACGCCGTCAAGCGCGGCGTGGTCGCCCCGCTGCGCTGCCTGCGCGTGCGGCCCGGGGCCGAGTCTGCGCAACGTCCCGGTCGTGGGTGGCGACTACGACCAGAAGCTGCTGGCCGAGGCCCTCGACCACGAGGCCCTGAACATGGCCGCGGCCATGTACTACGCCGACCGCTTCGGCGACCGCGCCGGCATCGTCTACGCCGCCGGGGTCGACCACGCCGAGCGCGTGGCCCAGGCCATGCGCGCCGCCGGCATCAAGGCCAAGGCCGTCAGCGGGCGCACGCCGCCGCGCGTCCTGGCCGAGACGCTGGCGGCCTACGAGCGCGGCGAGACCAACGTCCTCGTGAACGCCCAGCTGCTGGCCGAGGGCTGGAACGCGCCGCGCGCCACCATCTGCATGCACCTCGCCCCGACGGCCAGCCGCCGCGTCTACCAGCAGCGCGTGGGCCGCATCATGCGCCTCCACCGGCGCAAGGAGGCGGGCGTGGTGGTCGACCTGGCCGACCCCGGGGCCACGCACTCCGACCGCACGGTCACCCTGCACAGCCTCCTCGACGCCGACGTCTACCGGCCCGGCGCCCTGGTCACGCCGCGGCCGCCGCGTCGCCGGCAGCGCTGGCGCCGCCAGGCCAAGCCGGTGGTCCGCGAGGCCGACTGGCTGATCCCGGTCACCGACGATCGTGGCCCGGCGCGAGGCGGTCATCCTCCAGGACTGGAAGGTCATCGCCGCCGACCGGCTGCCGCCCGACGAGCAGGAGCTCTGGGCCCAGGTGGCCGCGCGCAAGGTCTCGCCCAACGACCTGCACGCGCCTGACCGAGACCCTGACCAAGGTGGACGAGGCCACGCGCGTCGCCTTCTTCGCCACCTGCGCGGCCGAGTGCAAGCACCGCTCGCTGCGCCTGGCCGCCCTCGGGGACCTGGCCTCGCGGCGGCCCGACTCGAACACGGTCGACCGCGTGGTTCGCCTGATCGAGGCCGCCCCGACCTGGGCCGCGGACCGGGCCCAGGGCGCGCGGATCCTGCTCCTGGCCCTGGGCGAGGGCGGCTTCCCCGGCTCGCTCTCGCAGCGGCTCGGCTGGACCTGGCGGCTGGCCCGGGCTGCGCGCGATGCGCAGTACCGCGTGGCCACCGCGCTGCCGAACGGGCGCGAGCTCGTGCGCGGCCTGGCCTGCGTCGCGGGGCGAGGAGCACCACATGCGGGCCAAGCTCCTGGTGATGGCCGCCAACCAGGCCGAGTTCGAGGTCGGGGCGGCCCTGCTCGCCGTGCGGCCTCCCCGCAGGACGCCCTGGCCAGCCGCACCATCGAGGCCGCCCGGAGCGACTTCGGGCGCGAGCCGGAGCGCCTGGCCACCGCGCTGGCCAACAACGTCCCCGCGCAGGTCCAGCGCGAGGCCCGGGCCAAGGCCAAGCGCAAACGCCACCGCGCGCGCCGGCACGGGAGCCCGCGCCGTCGCCCCCGAAGGCAGCCGCGGTCGAGGAGCAGACGGCGGAGGGCGCCGCCACCGAGGCGACCGCGGCGGAGGCCGGAGACGCCCGACGGGTCGACGGCCGATGCGCCCTCGAAGGCCAAGCGCCGCCGCCGACGGCGCCGCCGCCGCCGCGAGGCCGCCGACGCGAGGCCGCCGGGAGCCGCCGGCGACGACCGGCGTGCCGGAGCGCGAAGAGGCGCCGGCCGCTGCGCCCGACGCGGCGGCCTGACCCTATCCTCCGCGGGATGCGGGGACTCATCCTGGCGGGCGGCGAGGGCCGCCGGTTGCGCCCCATCACGCACACGAGCGCCAAGCAGCTCGTGCCGGTGGCCAACAAGCCGGTCATCTTCTTCGCCCTCGAGGCCATGCGCGACGCCGGCATCCGCGAGGTGGGCCTCGTCGTCGGCGACAGCGCCGGCGAGTTCCGGGACGTCATCGGCGACGGCTCGGCGTGGGGTCTCGAGGTGGCCTACATCCCGCAGTCGGCGCCCCTGCGGGCTGGCCCATGCCGTGCTCGTGTCCGAGGAGTTCCTGGGCCGCGAGCCCTTCGTCATGTTCCTGGGCGACAACCTCCTGCCGGACGGCATCGTCGACCTGGTCCGGCAGTTCGAGCAGCAGCGGCCCGACGCCATGATCCTGCTCCAGCACGTGGACGACCCGACGCAGTACGGGGTGGCCGAGCTCGACGGCGACGGGCGCATCAGCCGGGTGGTCGAGAAGCCGGCCGAGCCGCGCACGGACCTGGCCCTGGTGGGCGTGTACATGTTCACGGAGGCCATCTGGGAGTCGGCCAAGACGATCGAGCCCTCGCGCGCGGGGCGAGCTCGAGATCACCGACGCCATCCAGCACCTCGTCGACCGCGGCCTGCGCGTGCGAGCCGCACGTGGTCACCGGGTGGTGGAAGGACACCGGCCGCATCGAGGACATGCTCGAGGCCAACCGCCTCGTCCTCGACCGCCTCGAGCCCGTGCTCGAGGCCGAGCCCGGCGAGGGCGCCGTGCTCGAGGGGCGGGTGAGCGTGGGCGAGGGCGCCGTGCTCGAGCGCTGCGTGATCCGCGGCCCCGTGATCATCGGCGCCGGGGCCCGCGTGACCGACGCCTTCATCGGCCCGTACACGGCCGATCGCCGACGGCGCCGTGATCGACCACACCGAGGTCGAGCACTCGATCATCATGGAGCGCTCGGTCGTCCGCCACCTGCCGCGCCTGGTCGACTCGCTCGTGGGCCGCGACGTCGTGGTCGAGCGCAGCGACAGGAAGCCGCGGTCGCTCCGCCTCTTCGTCGGCGACCAGGCGGTGGTGGACATCCCGTGAAGGCCGAGACGGCTCCCATCGACGGCGTCCACGTGGTCCAGCTGCGCGGCATCGAGGACGAGCGCGGGTGGTTCTGCGAGCTGCGGCGCGAGTCCTGGTACCAGGACCTCTCGGGCGGCCGGCCGTCCCTGCAGACGAACCTCTCCTTCTCCCGCGCGGGAGTCATCCGCGGGCTGCACTGGCACGACCACGGCCAGGACGACCTCTTCTTCTGCCCGGTGGGCCGCGCCCGCGTCGTCCTCCTCGATCGCCGGCCGGGCTCCCCCACCGAGGGTGTGGCCTGGTCCGTCGAGATCGACGAGGACAACTGCCTGGCCGTGTACATCCCGGGGCGCGTGGCCCATGGCTTCGAGGCCCTGACCGACGCCGTCCTCTGCTACCACGTCACCTCCGAGTACGACCCGGCCGACCCCGACGAGCACAACGTGCGCTGGGACGACGAGCGCGTGGCCCACCTGTGGTCGACGTCGAGCCCGGTGCTCTCGGCCCGCGACGCATGAGCCGCGTGCTGGTGACGGGCGGCGGCGGCCAGCTCGCCGCCGACCTCGTCGCCGCCTGGCCCGACGCGGAGGTCCTGGCGCCGCCCCGGCGCGAGCTCGACGTCACCGACCGGCCCGCCGTCGAGCGGCTCCTGCAGGACGCGGCCCCGGACCTGGTGCTCCACGCGGCCGCCTGGACCGACGTCGACGGGGCGGAGGCCGACCCCGAGCGTGCGCTGGCCGTCAACCGCGACGGCACCGCCCACGTGGCCTCGGCCGCCCGCGCCGTGGGCGCCCGCCTCGTGGCCTTCTCCACCGACTACGTGTTCGACGGGGACGACCCGGCGGGGTACGTCGAGTCGTCTCCCACGGGCCCACGCTCGGCCTACGGACGCTCCAAGCTCGCCGGGGAGGAGGCGGCCAGGCGCGCGCACCCCAAGGCCTACGTCGTGCGCACGGCCTGGGTCTTCGCGCCGCGCGGGAAGAACTTCGTGCGCACGATGCTGCGCCTCGGCAGCGAGCGCGAGGTAGTCACCGTCGTCGACGACCAGCGCGGCTGCCCGACCTACACCGCCCACCTGGCCGCGGCCACGCGCACGCTGCTCGATGCCTGCCCGCCCGGCACGTACCACCTCGCCGGGGGCGGGACCTGCAGCTGGTACGAGCTCGCCTCGGCCACCATGACGGCCGCCGGGCTCCCGGCCCGGGTCGAGCCGATGAGCAGCGCCGACCTCGATCGTCCGGCGCCGCGTCCGGCATGCTCCGTGCTGCGAACCGAGCATGCCTGCACCCCCCGGCTCCCCGACTGGCGCCAGGGGCTCGCCGACTGCCTCAAGGAGATCACTCACCCGTGAAGCGAATCCTCGTCACCGGCGGCTGCGGCTTCATCGGCTCGCACTTCGTCCGCCGCATGCTCGGGCGCCACCCGGAGCTCGAGGTGGTGAACCTCGACGCCCTGACGTACGCCGGCAACCCCGCCAACGTGGCCGACGTGGCCGGCGACGCTCGATACCGCTTCGTGCACGGCTCGATCTGCGACCCCGACGCCGTGGCCGACGCCGCGGAGGGCGCCGAGGCCATCGTCAACTTCGCCGCCGAGACCCACGTCGACCGTTCCATCCTCGGCTCCGAGGACTTCATCGCCACCAACGTCCTCGGCACGCGCGTCCTCCTGGAGTGGATCCGCGAGCACGGCGGCCGCCTGCTGCAGGTCTCGACCGACGAGGTGTACGGCGACGTCCCGCCCGGCGTCTCCTCAGGCGAGGACGACGCGCTGCGCCCGTCCTCGCCGTACTCGGCGGCGAAGGCCGGCGGCGACCTCCAGGTGCTCGCCTACGTGCGCACCTACGGCGTCGATGCCGTCATCACGCGGGGGGCGAACAACTACGGCCCGAACCAGTACCCGGAGAAGCTCGTGGCCCTGTTCACCACGAACCTCCTCGACGGCGAGCCCGTGCCCGTGTACGGGGACGGCATGCAGTCGCGCGACCTCATCCACGTGGACGACCACTGCGCCGGCATCGAGACGGCGCTGCACGGCGCGCAGCGGGGCGAGGTCCTGAACGTGGGCGGCGGCCACGAGGTGCCGAACCTGGAGACGGCGCGCCTGCTCCTCGAGCTCACCGGCCGGGACGAGACGTTCATCCGGCACGTGACGGACCGGCCCGGCCACGACCGCCGCTACTCCCTCGACACCTCGCGCCTCAGGGCTCTGGGCTGGTCCTGCCAGGTGGGCCTGCGCGAGGGGCTGGCCCGCACGGTGGAGTGGTACCGCGACAACCGTGCCTGGTGGGAGCCCATCAAGCACGGGACCGGCTTCACCGCCTACCGTGAGCGGCAGTACGGCTAGCGTCGTCCTCGCCGCGGCGTGGCCCACCATCTTCAAGGTGGGCACGTGGGCGGTGGCGGCGCTGCTCGTCGGCCTGGCCCTGCGGCGCGGGCGCGGCGCCCTGGCGGTGGCCGTCATCCTCGTCCCGGTCCTGGTCTGGGCGCCCGACACGCTCGACCGCGACCACTTCCTCTACGACCACAACAAGAAGCTCGGCCCCAGCCGGGCGGCGGTGGACCTTCCGCCCGGGAAGGAGCGGGATGCCCGCAACCTGCCCCTCATCCGGGCGGCCGAGCGAGCCATCCCCCCGGGCGCCGAGTACCAGTGGTTGACGGGCGGCCCGTACCTGCACCTGGGACCGAGCCGGTACCACCAGCGCTATGTGCTGGCCACCGACTGGGCGCAGTACTACCTCGCCCCGCGGGTGGCGACCGACAGCAGCCGGGCGCCCTGGGCGCTGGTGCTGGGTGCGGCGCCGGCCGCGGTGGGCCTGCACCCGCTGCACGCGTGGCGCTACGGCCAGGACTGGCTGGTGGAGCGATGATCGAGGCCGTCCTCCGGCTCCTGGCCGCAAACGCCCTGCTCCTCCCCCTGGGCGCCGGGATCCTCGCCGCGATCGGCACCTGGGACCGCTGCCGCTGGGGCGGACGCGCGGCCATCACGCCCTTCGCCGGGCAGGCCGCGTTCGTGGCCCTCGTGCCCCCGCTCCTCTACGCCGGCCTCGCGCCCACCGTGCCGGTGGTGGCGATCCTCTCCGCCGCCGGCCTGGGCGTGGGGTTCGCCATCCGGTGGCGACGGAGGCCCCCGCGGGAGCCGGACGCGAGCGGAGGCGGGATCCTGGCCGCCCTGCTGCTGGCCGGGCCCTTCCTCGTGCTCCTGGCGGCCGGCGCCGTGCAGCCGATGCGGGCCACGGACGCGTTCGCGGACTGGGCGCTGAAGGCCAGGATGCTCTACGCGCACGGAGGCACGTTCACCGGCGCGATCGACCCACGGGTCCTGGGCCAGGGCGCCTACCGGTTCACGCATCCGGAGTACCCGCTGGGCATCCCCTCGCTCGAGGCCTTCGCCTTCCACGCCATGGGCGCGGCCAACGGGCAGGTCGTGCACGTCCAGTTCGTGCTCCTCTTCGGCTCCTTCCTGGCCGCCGCCTGGGTGCTCCTGCGGCCGCGCGTGGACCCGCTCGTCCTGGCCGTGGGGCTCGGCGCGACGCTTCTCCTGCCGGACATGCGCACCCAGCTCCTGTCCGCGTACGCCGACGTGCCACTGGCCTGCTTCTGGGTGGCCTCGGCGGTGGCCATGGCCCTGTGGCTGTCGGGCGACCGGCCTGACCGCCTGGCGCTGGCCACCCTCTTCGCCGCGGCCGCGCTGGGAACGAAGGGCGAGGGGATCGTCTTCACGCTCGTGCTCTTCGTCCTGGCCGGGGCCGCGCTCCTCATCCAGCGGCGCCGGCGCGCCCTTCGCCCGCTGGGGATCGCCGCCGGGCTGTGCGTGCTGGCCGCCCTCCCGTGGCAGGTCTACCTGCACCGCCACGGGCTGTCGGATCGCGACATCTCGCCTTCGCTGACCCGCATGGCCCACCAGACCGCGAACATCTCACTGGCCGTGCGCCGCCTGACGCCGCCGCTCCTGAGCGGCGGCTGGATGGCCACGGTGCCACTGGCCGTGGCCGCCGCGGCCCTGGTGCTGGTGCGCCGCCGCCGCCTCGACGCCGCCGCCGGCTACCTGGCCGCGCTCGTGGCCGTCATGGTCGGCCTGGTGGGCGTGTACTGGACGGCCGTGACGCCCGCGCGCACGCTGCTCAGCACCTCGGCCCATCGCGTGATCGTCACGCCGGTGCTGCTGTCGGCCATCGCCCTGCCGGTCCTCCTCGACCGCGGCCTGGACGGCGCCGAGGGTGTCTTGGCACGGGCCTGGGGTACCCTGAGAGGGGTTGCGACCCGCCGCTGACCGCGCCCGAATCCGGCCCGGACGCCGCTCATGCCTCGACGACCGCAACGCTCACTCCTCCTGCTCTCCCTCGCCGTCCTCGCCGTCGGCGCGGCGCCTGCTGCTGCTCTGACGGCGCGCACGGGCCCGGCGCAGCGGCCGGCGGCGACCACGTTCGTCCTCACCGGCCACGGGTACGGGCACGGCGTGGGCATGGGCCAGTACGGCACGCTCGGCTACGCCCAGAACGGGCAGACGGCGGCGCAGATCCTGGCCCACTACTTCCCCGGGACCACGCTCGGCCCCGCGACCACGAGCCAGGTCCGCGTGCTCCTCCAGCAGGACGCCGCCCGCGTCAGCGCGCGGTCGGCCGGGGGCCTCGTGGTGCGCGACGAGGGCGGGACGGGGGTCGTCCACGTGCCAACCGCGACGGCGGCCGTGGTCAAGCACACTGCCGCCGGGTTCAGCGTGAGCGGCGGCACGCCCGCGGCCACGGGGTGGACCGGTCCGGTGAGCATCGCGCCCGCGGGCACGAGCCCCGTGCAGCTGGACGGCCCGGCCCTGAACGCCACCAGCGGCCGCACGTACCGCGGGCGCATCCGCGTGGTGGCCACCGCCAAGGGCGTCGACGCCGTCAACGTCGTCGCGGTCGAGGACTACCTGCGTGGGGTCGTCCCCAGCGAGATGCCGTCCGGCTGGCCGGCCGCGGCCCTGCAGACGCAGGCCATCGCCTCGCGCTCCTACGCCCTGGCCACGGCCAAGGGCGCGGCGTCGCCGTTCGACGTCTACCCCGACCAGCGCAGCCAGGTCTACGGCGGCATGCAGGCGGAGCGGCCCACCACCGACGCCGCGGTGGCGGCCACGGCCAAACGCGTGGTCCTCTACGCGGGCAAGGTCGCGGTGACGTACTTCTCGTCCTCGACCGGCGGCCGGACCGCCGCGGTGCAGGAGGCCTTCCCGAACGCCGCTCCGGCGCCCTACCTGGTGTCGGTGGACGACCCGTACGACACCCTCTCGCCCAATCACACCTGGACCGCCACGCTCCAGGCCGCCGACGTGGCCTCCGCCCTCCACTACTCGGGGACCGTGACCTCGCTGACCCTGAGCGCGTTCCCGTCCGGGCGGGTCAAGTCGGTGACCCTGAACGGGAGCGCCGGGGCGGTCAGCGTGCCCGCGGGCACGTTCCGCACCGCCCTCGGCCTGCGCTCGACCTGGTTCTCGCAGGGCGCGGGCACCACCGTCCCCGTCACGCCCACCACGGGCCTGCGCCTGGCGCGGCCCGTGCGCCAGGGCGACCGCGTCAACCTCACCGGCACGGTCCCCGCCGGCGTGGTCACCCTGCAGGCCGGCCAGGGCCCGGGATGGCGCAACGTGGCCACCCATCTCGTGCTCGCGAACGGGCGGACGACGTTCCGCCGGCGCCTGGGGGAGGCCGTCCGCTACCGCCTGACGGCCACCATCGGCAACTCGAACACGGTCCAGGTCACGGTGCAGACCAGCCTGATCCTGCGGCGCCGCGCCACCGGCCTGACGGGGCGCCTGTACCCAGCCCTCAAAAGCCAGCACATCCTGCTCCAGACGGTGCGCGCAGGGCACTGGCACACGGTCGGGGTCGTCCGCACGCACGCCGGCGGCTCCTTCCGCTTCAAGCTGGCGCCCCACGGCCGCCTGCAGGTGGTGTTCAACGGGCACGGCGTCTACCGGCGCGCGGTGGGCGTCCTGGCGGCCCGCCGGCTGGCCTGGGTGCCGACCGACCCGCTCGGCAACAACCAGTGGGACATGGCCGCCATCCACGCCTGGGACTACTGGCCCTCGCCCCCCACCTTCCCGCGCAAGGTGATGGTCGCCGTGGTGGACGGCGGGATCGACCCGCGAAACCCCGAGTTCCTGCGCCCGGACGGCACGTCGGTGATCAGGAACATGCGCAGCTTCGCCCAGGGCGCGCCGCAGTGGGCCATGGACCACGGGACGGCCGTGGCCGGCATCATCGCCGCGCAGGCCAACAACGGGCACGGGATCGCCGGCGTGGACCCGTGGGGCGCCGATCTGCTCGACGTGCGCATCGTCGGGGCCGGGGGCGTGATCGACCCGGTCGCCGAGGCCAAGGGCATCCGCTGGGCGGTGAGCCAGCACGCGCAGGTCATCAACCTCTCGCTCGGCGGACGCACCCGCTCGGCGGCCGAGGCCGCGGCGGTGAACTATGCCTACCAGCAGGGCGCCGTGGTGGTGGCGGCCACGGGCAACTCGCTGCGGCCGTGGTACCACGCGAGCTACCCGGCGGCGCTCCCGCACGTGCTCGGCGTGTCCGCGGTCGACGCGAGCCTGCACACGCCCGACTTCTCCAACCGCGACCGGCTGTACAACGACCTGGCCGCCCCGGGCGAGGGCCTCATCTCCACCGTCTCCCTGCGCACGGCGGCCAGTGGGATCTCACGCGACGCCCCGCCAGGCCCGATCGTCGACCAGGACCACACGCTCGACGGCACGTCCTTCGCCGCGCCCCACGTGAGCGGCGCCGCCGCCCTGCTCCTCGGCCTGTCGCCGCTCCAGCCGGACCAGGTCATGAGGATCCTCGAGGACACCGCCCATCCGCTCGTCTCCTCGACGACGGGCGCGGGGGCCGGCTCGGACACGGGTGCCCGCGTCCGCGACCCGGCCACGGGGTTCGGCCTCCTCGACGTGGCCGCGGCCGTGCGGGAGGCGGTGAGCCAGCCCTTGGCGGTCCCGCCCCCGGACACGCTCGAGCCCAACGACACGGCCGCCGAGGCACGCCCGCTGGGGGGCCGCGTGATCCAGGCCACCGCGGACAGCGGCGACGATCCCGTGGACGTCTACCGCCTCCAGCTCCACAAGGGCGCGTTGCTCACCGTCGACCTGAGCGCCGACGATCCGGGGCTGGCCTCGGCCCGTCTGACGGTGTGGGAGCCGGGCGTGCGCACCCTGGCCCGCCCGCTCGCCTCGCGCTTCATGGCCGCGCGCTCGGAGGCCGGCCCGCACGACACCGTGACGATCGTCGCCGCCCGCACCGGGTCCTATCGGATCGAGGTCCAGGCGCTGCGCGGCGGCGGTGCGTACCACCTGCACACCACCTTCGGTCAGTCGGGCACCGGCTCGACCAGCTCCTCGACCGGCACGTCCCGCAGGTAGCGGGCCGGCGAGCCGACGACCACGACCCGGGGCGGGACGTCCCGGGTGACCACGGAGCCGGCGCCCACGAACGCCTCCTCGCCCACCTCGATGCCGGGCAGGAGGACCGCTGCCCCGCCCACCCGGGCGGCGCGGCGGATCGTCGCTCCCCGCATGAGCTCGTGGCGGCGCTCGGTGCGCCCCATGAAGTTGTCGTTCGTGGTCACCACGCAGGGAGCGATGAAGACGTCGTCCTCGAGCAGGCAGTAGGCGGTGATGTAGGCATCCGCCTGGATGCGGACCCGGGCCCCGATCTCGGTGTCGTTCTCCACGAAGGCCCCCGCGCCGACCACCGTCGAGGGGCCGATGCGGCACCGCTCGCGGATCGTGGCGCGGTCGCCGACGATCGTCCCCGCCCCCAGCGTGGTACCGGCGAAGACGATGGCGTAGGTGGAGATCACGCATCCCTCCTCCACGACCAGTCCGTCGAGCGGGGCGCGCGAGGCCGTCGAGCGGGCGCTCAGGTGCGGCCGCTTGCCCAGGACCGCGCCGTCCCCCAGCCGCGCGCCCGCTCCGATGCGGCAGCCGTCGTGAAGGACGACGTTGGCGCCCACCTCGACGTCATCGCCGAGCACGACGTCGTCGCCCACGAGGAGGTTGGGCCCGCGGGGGTCGGGGCGCAGCGTCACGGCAGCAAGGCCGTGTCGAGAGCGACGGTCTCGCCGCCGCGCTCGAGCGAGCGCTGCATCGCCTCGAGCACCTCGACCACGGCGAGACCGGCGCGGCCGTCCGCCACGGGGGCGCGTCCCTCCTGGATGGCGGCCACGAACTCCTGGCACTCGAGGCGAAGGGGCTCGTCGCTGGCCACGTTGGGGATCCAGATGTCACCCGTGCGGATGCCGACGTACTCGCCGTAGGTGTCGGTCGGCGGCAGGGACACGCCCTTGTCGTAGACCGTGACTTTCCGGTCGGCCTCCATGTCGTCGAACACCGCCATCTTGTCCGAGCCCACCACCGTCAGCCGGCGCATCTTGTGCGGGTCGAGCCAGGAGAGGTGCAGGTGGGCCACGGCGCCCGAGGGGAAGCTCAGGTAGCCGAAGACCACGTCCTCGACCCCGGGGCGGACGTACGACTCGCCCCGGGCCCAGACCTCCGTCGGCCGGGCGCCCACCATGTCCAGGAGCACGGCCACGTCGTGGGCGCCGAGGCTCCAGAGCGCGTTCTCGTCGGCCCGCACCTTGCCCAGGTTCTGGCGGTTCCCGTACAGGTAGTAGAGCTCGCCCAGCTCGCCCCGGTGGAGCAGGTCCCGCACCAGCCGCAGGCCCGGGTGGAAGAGCAGGAGGTGCCCGGTCATGAGCCGGACGCCCGCCCGGTCGGCGGCGGCCACGAGCTCCCGCGCCTCGGCCGAGGAGGTCGCCAGCGGCTTCTCGACGAACGCGTGCTTGCCCGCCTCGAGCGCCCGCATGGCCACGGCGTGGTGCGTCGGGACCGACGTGGCCACGACGACGGCGTCGAGGTCGTCGTCGGCCAGGAGCTCCTCGAGGTCGGCCGTGACCCGGGTCCGGGGATAGAGGGCGGCGGTGCGGGCCCGCCGCTCCTCGGACAGGTCGCAGCACCAGGCGAGCTCGGCCACCCGGTCGAAGTTGCGGGCCAGGTTCGGCCCCCAGTACCCGAGGCCGACGACGCCCACGCGCACGGGCGCGGCGCTCACAGCTTGACGACCTTGCCGTTGGCCAGGGTGCCGTTGCGGCCCGTGGCGTTGCGGAAGTCGACCACCACGGGGGCCAGCTCGACGATGCGGTCGTAGTCGACGCCCGAGTGGGCGGTGACGATGGCCACGCAGTCGGCCCCCGCCAGCTCCGCCTCGGAGAGCTCGACCGCCGGGATGCCGTCGAGCTCGGCCACGTAGCGGTCGTGGTACGCGATCTCGGCGCCCTCGGCCTGCAGGAGCTGGATGAGCTTCAGGGCGGGCGACTCGCGCAGGTCGTCGACGTCCGACTTGTAGGCCACGCCCAGGACGAGGATGCGGCTGCCCCGCACGGACTTGGACTGCGCCGTTGAGGGCGCGCGCCACCTTCTGCAGGCAGAAGTAGGGCATGTTCTCGTTGACCTTGCCGGCGAGCTCGATGAACTCGGTGTGGAAGTCGACCTCGCGCGCCTTCCAGGAGAGGTAGAAGGGGTCGATCGGCAGGCAGTGGCCGCCCAGCCCGGGACCGGGCTGGAATGGCATGAAGCCGAAGGGCTTGGTGGCGGCGGCGTCCACCACCTCCCACACGTCGATGCCGAGGCGGTCGCAGAGCATGGCCATCTCGTTCATGAAGGCGATGTTCACCGAGCGGAAGATGTTCTCGAGGAGCTTCGTGAGCTCGGCCGCCTCGGGCGTCGAGACCGCGACCAGGCTGTCGATGGCCGGCGCGTACAGGGCCATGGCGCGCTCGGTGCAGGCGGCCGTGAGGCCGCCCACGACCTTGGGCACGGTGCGGATGGTGTGGGTGCGGTTGCCCGGGTCGATGCGCTCGGGGGCCATGGCCAGGTTGAAGTCGATCCCGGCCCGCAGGCCCGAGACGCGCTCGAGGATCGGCTTCAGCTGGTCGCGCGTCGTCCCCGGGTAGGTCGTCGACTCGAGCACGACGAGGTGCCCGCGGCGCAGGTGCGGGGCGATGGCCTCGGCCGCGGCCTCGATGTACGAGAGGTCGGGCTCGCGGTTGCGGGTGAGCGGGGTCGGCACGCAGATGACGATGTCCTCGCAGGCCACCACCGCGCCGGCGCTCGTCGTGCCCCGGACGGCGCCGCGCTCGACCAGGGCGCGCAGGCGCTCGGAGGGCACGTCGGCGATGTAGGACTGCCCCAGGTTGATGCGGGCCACGCGGTCGGCGTCGACGTCGACGAGGACGACCGGGCGGCCGGCCTCGGCGAGCTCGGCGGCCAGGGGCAGGCCGACATAGCCGGCCCCGATGACGGCGATCTGCGGTTCCATCCCGCGCCACTCTAGCCGTGCGCCCGCGCGCCCCCTGCGGTCAGCCAGGCCGGATCGGCGAGCCGTTCGGCCGCCGCCGGGGCGGCGTTCCCGTCGCCGTACAGGGGCGGGTGGCGCTCGGGCGGGGCGAGCGTGGCCACGGCCTCGGCCAGGGCGTCGCGGGTCGTCCCCCACGAGCACGTTCCAGCCGAGCTCCACGGTCTCGACCCACTCGCTGGTGTCGCGCAGGGTGACGCAGGGGACGCGGTGCAGGTAGGCCTCCTTCTGCAGCCCGCCCGAGTCGGTCAGGCACAGGCGGGCGCCCTGCAGGAGCGCGGTGAGGTCGAGCAGCCCGAGCGGCTCGATGACGATCGCCCCGGCGGCCAGGCGGTCGAGCAGGCCCTCCCGCTCGAGGGCCGCCCGCAGGCGCGGGTGGGCCGGGACGACGACGGGCTCCTCGAGCGCGGTCAGGCCCTCCACCAGGCGGCCGAGCGAGGGCTCCTCGGTGTTCGACTCGCGGTGCACGGTGGCCAGCAGGTAGCCGTCGGGGCTCAGGCCCAGCGCCTCCGGATAGGGCGACCGCTCGGCGGCCAGGGGCGCCAGCCGGCGGACGACGTCGAGCATGACGTCGCCCACGACGTGCACCCCCTCGTCGATGCCCTCCAACCGGAGGTTGGCCACCGCCCGCTCGGACGGGCACAGGAGGAGCGACGACAGGCGGTCGGTGAGGACGCGGTTCAGCTCCTCGGGCATGCGCCGGTCGAAGGAGCGCAGCCCCGCCTCGACGTGGGCGACGGGCACGTGCAGCTTGGCCGCGGCCAGGGCGCCGGCCAGGGTCGAGTTGGTGTCCCCGTAGACGATCACGCCGTCGGGGCCCAGGTCGCGCACGGCGGCCTCGACCCCCACCAGGATCCGGGCCGTGGTCTCGGCATGCGACCCCGAGCCCGGCTCGAGCCTGAGGGTGGGCTCCGGCAGCCCGAGCTCGTCGAAGAAGACCCCGCTCAGGCCGTGGTCGTAGTGCTGGCCGGTGTGCAGGGAGAGGAGCTCGACCTCCGGGTGCTCGCGCAGGGCCAGGGCCAGCGGGCCCGACTTGATGAACTGCGGCCGGTTGCCCGTGATCGAGAGGAGGCGCACGGGGTGACGCTAGTGGATGGGCCACCCGACCCCCTCCCCCTCCAAACGGAGGATTGGCCCTGGCCGCCGTCCGGCCATCCTGCGCGGCGTGGGGGTCGAAGGTCGAGAGGCGCCGCCCGCGCCGGCGGTGACGCTGCGCGCGGCCGCGCTCGCGCTGGCGGGGCCGTCCGTGCCGGACGGGCCCGGCCGCCGCATCCGCCGCGCCGTGGACGCGAGCCTGTCGCGCGCGGGCGTCCGCGACGGCGACCGCGACGACGTCAGGCAGGAGGTGGCCGTCGCCCTCCTCAGCAGCAGGGCGACGGATGAGCGGCAGCCCCTCGACCTGGTCTGTGCCCGCGTCGCCGTCATCGCGCGGAACAAGGCCGTCGACCACCACCGCCGCCAGGCCCGGGCTCGCCCCACCGGCGGCGTGGACGAGCTTCCCGAGTGCCCCGTGCCCGCCCCGACCGGCCTGGGCGCGGGCCTCACGCCGGCCGAGGCAGCCGCCCACCGCAGGGGTGTGCGCCTGGCGCTCGGCCGCCTGCTGGCAGCGCTTCCCGAGCGCGAGCGGCAGGCGGTGCTCGTCCACGCCGCGGGCGGGGGGCACGCCGACACCGGCCTGGCCCGCAGCACCTACCACCGGCTGCTGGCCCGCTCGCACGCCCGCCTGGCCGCGGGCCTGCAGGGGAAGCTGGCGGGCATCCTCGGCCTGCCGGCGGCGCTGGCCCGCCTGGCGGTGCGGACGGCCGCCGAGCCCGTGGCGCAGGTGACCGCCGCCGGCGGCGGGGCCGCCGTGGTGACGACCGCCGTGCTCGTACTCGCCACGGGCCCCGGGCCGCACCATCCACCGCCGCCGCCGGCCCGCGGTGGGCCGGCCGTGGCCGTGCCCCGTCCTCTGCCCCGGCCCGCACTCCGCCCGGCGGTCCGACCGGTGCGCCACGCGTCGCCGCCGCGGCCGCGACCGCGCCGCCCGCCGGGTCGTGCAGCCCGCGCCCCGCCCGGTGGCGGCTGCGCCGGTCGCCCCGCGTGTCGTGACCCGCCGGGCCGCCGCCCCGTCGGCCCTGTGCACGTTCGATCCCGCCTCCTACTACTGCCGCCGGTGAGGACGCGCCTGCTCGCGGCCCTGGCCGTGGTGGCCGGGATCCTCACCCTGCCCGGGAGCGCCGCCGCCGGCCAGTTCGCCGTGGGCTGGGGCTCCGGGCCGATGAACGGCAACGGCTGGGCCACGAGGCTCGACGGCACGACGGGCGCCCAGTGCGGCTTCGAGGACATCGGGACCGTCTTCCTCGGGGCCGGCACCCTGGCCTCGCACACGGGCTGCTTCGAGCTCTTCAACGCTCCGGCGCAGTCCTCGATCCTCGGGGTGGAGGTGTGGTTCACGCTGGCCAAGGCGTCGACCGCGCCGGCGCTCTGCGCCCGGTCCTTCACCGGCGGCTTCTCCCGCGTCCCGCTCAACCAGTGCGCCTCGGTGAGCGATGCCCACGCCTCGATCCCCGTGGACGGGTCGGCCGGGGCGAAGTGGGTGGAGCTCGGGCTCTACAACGACGGCTCGACCCCGGTGACGCTCACCACCGCCCGGGCCAACAACATCCGCTTCGAGCGCGGCTGGGTCCTCCTCGACGACCCGACCGGCCCGGCCGCGGTGTCCCTGGCCGGGATCGGCCACGTGGTCACCGGCGACGCCGAGGCGGTGGCGTGGTCGGCCACCGACCCCGAGTCCTCGATCGGGCGCGTCACCGCCACCATCGACGGCACCCTCACGGTCCCCGTCGTCGGCGACGGGTGCGTGTCGGTGTTCCAGTGCGGGGCCACCCGCTCGGGCAGCGTCTCGCTCACCGGGCTGTCGGGCCTGGCCGACGGCTGGCACCGTCTCGACCTCCAGGCGAGCTCCGCCGGTGGCGTGGCGACCACGGCGGTCACGTTCCGCACCGACCACGGCGCTCCGGGGCCACCCGGACTGTCCCTCGTGCCCGACCCGTTCAGCCTCGGCCCCTGGCGCGGCCGGCTCGGTGCGCTGACGGTGGCCGGCACCGCGCCGGACGCGGTGGCCACCGGCGTGCGTCTCCTCGACGGCGCCGGCGCGGTCGCCTGGTCCACGAGCATCGGCGCACCCGTGGGCACGACCGTCCTCCCCGACCCTGCCGGGGCGGGACCGTTCGCGATCGACGCCTGGCAGTGCGACGACGTCGGCCACTGCGGTCCCGCGGCGCGGCTCGAGGGGCTCTTCGACCCGGCCGCTCCGCCGGACGCCGGCACCGTGGACGAGCCCGGGTGGCTGGGTGCTGCCGCGGCCGCCGAGGGGACGCGCCTGCGCCTGGCCGCCCTTGAGCGGCCCCGCCCCCGCCAGCGGCGTGGCCGCCGCCTTCGTCGGTCTCGGCCCGGGGCGGGCGGAGGCCCAGGCGGCGGCCGTGACCGGCGCCCGGGCGTGGTCCCCGCCGTCGGGGCCGCCCGAGGCCGGGCGCCCGGGCGAGACGCTCGCGGCGGTGCCCGCTGCGCTCGTCCATGGGGCCGGCCGGGTCTGCGTCGCCGTCATCCCCGTCTCGGGCGCCGGGCACGTCGCCTCGCTCGCGCCGGAGCGGGTGGGCACGCGCTGCATTCGCGTGGACGAGGAGCCGCCGACCCTGGCCCTCGAGGCGCCGGCCGGCTGGAGCGGTGGCCGGGCCACCCTGACGGCGACCTCCGCCGACGCCGGCAGCGGCGTGGCTGGCGTCGAGGCGACGCCTGGACGGCGCGCCGGCCGCGGTGGTCGCCGGCCACGTTTCGGTGGCCGCGGAAGGCGACCACCTCGTGCACGTCCGGGTGACCGATCGTGCCGGCAACGACCGCGAGGCCACGGCTCACGTGCGCGTGGACGAGACGGCCCCGTCGCTCGTGGGCGCGCCGCGCGTGTCGTTCGCGGCCCGGACGCTGTCCGTCCAGCTGCGGGACGCGGCCAGTGGCGTGGGCCCGGTGGCGATCACGGTGGGCGACCGCCGCCTCGACGCCGCCGTCGTCCCCGACTCGCCGGACGCCGTCGTGGCCACGGTGCACGTCCCGGGAGAGGAGCCGCTCGACGGGCTGCCCGTGACCGTCGAGGCGCACGACCTGGCGCGTCCGGCGAACGTGCTCTCGCGAACCGCGCCGTCGGTGCCGTCCCGGGCGACGCCGGAGCTGAGGGTGCTGCGGCGCGGCTCCTGTCGCCCGACCCCCGGCTGCGCCGTGGTCCGGGCCCGCGTAACGGACGAGGCCGGCCGCCCTCTGGCAGGCGTCGGCGTCACCCTGACGGCGGCGCCGCGCGGCCGCCCAGTGCAGACGGCCGGCGTGGCGGTCACCGACACGCACGGGCTGGTGGCCGTGCGCGTGCGGCCGGCGCGGACGACCCGCTACGAGCTGGCCGTGACGGGCGACGAGCACGTACGGCCGTCGGCGAGCCGTGACGGCGGGCACCGTGATCGTGGCCGCGCGCATCACCGGCTTCCGCCTGGACGCGCACGGGGGCCGGCTGCGGGTCCGGGCGCGCTACAGCGGGCCGGGGCGAGACGGCCTGGGTCCGACTCGAGGCGGGCGCCCCGGCGGGCGGCCCGTGGGTCGACGCCTGCCTCGTCGGACGGCGCGCGGTGCGCCTCGACCGTCGCGGCCGCATCCGCGGCGGGTGTCCCATCCCCGCGGCCGCCAGGGGCCTGCGCTTCCGCTTCCGGCTCGTCGCTGGCCGCGCGCGACACCACCTGGCCCTGGCTCGACCGCCCGGGGCCGGTCGTCGTCATCCGCCTCCCGCGGCGCTGACGCAAGAAAGGTGAGACACCTCGGGCGCGTCGCGCGACTCCCGGATGAAGGCCGCCACCGGGGCGGCCCGCCTCCGGAGGCCGCCCGCATGGTCGACATCGTCCCGCTCGCCGCGCTCTGGCTCATGTGGCCGGGAGCGCTCGCCCTCTACGCGGGCGCGCGCCTGGCCCGGGCCACGCGCGGTCAGGTCCCCAGGTTGCGGCTGAGCGTGGTCAGCTCGCCGCTGGCCACGAGCACGCCCGCCACCACCAGCAGCGCCCCGGCCACCCGGATGGCGGTCCCGGAATGGCGTCTGAGCGGCCGCAGGGCGCCCATGGCCCGGGTGAAGAACAGCCCCGTGAGCAGGAACGGGACGCCGAGCCCCACGGAGTAGGCGGCCAGCAGGACCGCCCCCGCCCCGGCGTGCCCGCTCGAGGCCGCCAGGCCGAGGATGGCGGTGAGCGTGGGGCCGATGCAGGGCGTCCAGCCGACGGCAAAGGCCACCCCGGCCACGGCCGCCCCGATCGGCCCGGCGGGCCGGTGGGCGAGGCGAACGCGGTGCTCCCGGGCCAGCAGCCGGGTCCCGCCCCCGAGGAGGAGGACCGCGCCCATGGCCACCACCACCAGGCCGGCCACGAGCTCGAGCCCCCGCCGGTGGTGGAGGAAGGCGCCGCCGGCCACGCCCACCCCCGCGCCGACGAGGGTGAAGACCGCCCCGAAGCCCAGGACGAAGGCCGCGGTGGCGCGAGTGACGCGCCCGGCCTGGTCTCCGAGATCGGCGAAGGCCACCCCCGAGACGTAGGTCAGGTACGCCGGCACCACCGGCCAGATGCAGGGCGACGCGAACGAGACGAAGCCCGCCGCGAACGCCGCCAGGACCCCGTAGACGTCGGCATGGATGGCCGCGAGCGGGACGGCCACCGGTTCAGGCGAGGCTGTCGAGCTTGGCGCGCAGCTGCGCCCTGCTCGTCATGCCCACGATGGTGTCGACGACGACCCCGCGGGAGTCGACGATGACCGTCGAGGGCAGGCCGCCCACGCCGTAGGCGGTCGACAGTGACCCGTCCGCGTCGATGATCTGCGGGTAGCCCCACCCGTGCGCGCGGGCGAAGCGGCGGGCCTGCCCGGCGTTGGGGGTGACGGCGACGCCGATCATCCGCGCGCCGTCGGGCACCGCGCGTGCGAACTGCGAGAGCTCCGGGGCCTCCTGGGCACACGGCCCGCAGTGCTGCTCCCAGAAGTTGATGACCACGGGATGGCCCCGCATGGACAGGAGCGAGAAGTGGCGGCCACTGAGCGTGGTGGCGGTGAACAGGGGGGCCTCGAAGCGGGCGAACGTCGGGTCGACGCCCTGCGGCGGCGCGGCCGCCTTGGCGGTGGGCCGATGGGCCAGGCCGACAGCCAGAGCCACCGCCCCGATGGCGGCGATCGCGCCGATGACCAGCCAGCGACGCACGCCCACATGCTACGCCCGAAATGCCCCCGGCGATCGGGGGTCGTGCTCGCGGGCAGGCCCGCCGATACCGGTGTCGAACGGGCGACGGAGGAGGCCGATGGCGAGACAGCGCACACGCACGAGCATCACCGGCACGACCTCTGGCTCCCGTCGTGTACGGTCGGCGGCGCCGTGAGGGTGCTCGCCGCCGTCACAGCGAGCGTGGCCGGCGTGTGCGCGGCCGCCGCGTTCGCGGCTCCCGCCGTCGCCGCGGCCCCCGCCCCGACGGTGGAGCACGGCACCCTCGAGGTGACGCACTTCGACGAGTTCGGCCGCGGCCTGGCGCGCCCCGCCTACCTGCTGGCCACCGCCGGGGGCAGCGTCGTCCGGCTCAACCTGAGCGGCGGCGCACCAGCCCTGCCGAGCGGGACGCCCGTGGCCGTGCGCGGCACGGCGGCCCCCGGATCGCTGAGCGTGGCCGCGCCGTCCGACATCCAGGCCTCGGGCGGCTCAGGCACGGGCGCGAGGCCGGCCTCGGCGCAGCCCGCCGCGGCCACGACCCAGACGCTGGCCGTGGTCCTGGTCAACTTCACCGACGACACGCGCACGCCGTTCACCACGGACCAGATGCGCTCGCAGGTCTTCACCGACCCGCACTCCGTGAGCGCCTTCTTCGCCGAGCAGTCCTTCGGCCGGGTGAGCTTCACGGGCCGGGTCAGCGCGAACGGCGACGTCTTCGGCTGGTACACGGTCGCGCGCTCGCCCTCCGCCGGCTGCGCCTTCACCACGTGGAGCGCCTCGGCCGACGCCGCCGCGGCGACCGCGGGGGTCGACCTCAGCGCCTACGACCACGTGGCCTACATCTTCCCCCAGCAGACGTCCTGCGCCTTCTCGGGCGTCGGGATGATGCCCGGCCGCGAGGTCTGGATCAACGGCGACATCAGCGTGCGCGTGATCGGCCATGAGCTCGGCCACAACCTCGGCGTGCACCACGCCTCGAGCCTCCGCTGCCTCGACGCCAACGGCTCACCGGTGCCGCTGGCGCTGCCCGTCTCCTCCCGGTGCACGAGCTCGGAGTACGGCGACCCGTTCGACACCATGGGGTCGGGCAACGCCCTGCACGAGAACGCGTGGCACAAGGCCCAGTCCGGCTGGCTGGCGGCGGGCGCCGTGCAGACCCTGAGCAGCGGGACCACCACCATCGCCCCGGACGAGTTCCCCGTCGGCAACGAGCCGCAGCTGGTCCGCGTGCCCTCCGTCGGGGCCAACAGCCTGTGGCTCGACTACCGGCAGCCGTTCGGCTTCGACGTGTTCTCCTCGACGGACCCGGTCGTCAACGGCGTCAGCATCCGCCTCGCCCCCTCGCTGACGACGATCACGCAGTCGCAGCTGCTCGACATGCAGCCCGCCTCGCCCACGCTGCTCGACGCACCGCTCATGCCCGGCCAGACGTTCGTCGACCCCGCCTCGGGCGCGCACATCACCACGGTCAGCGCCACGCCCCTGGGCGCCACCGTGCAGGTCGCCGGCGCGCCCCAGGCGGCGCCAGACACGACGGCGCCCTCCGTGCCGGCCGGCCTGAGCGCGAAGGTCGCGGGCAGCCCGCCCGTGCTGACGCTGAGCTGGAACCAGTCGACCGACGACGTGGGCGTGGCCGGCTACCGCGTGCTCCGCAACGGCGCGTTCCAGGCACTCGTCACCAACGGGACGACGTACGCGGACAACACCGTCCAGGCGGGACGTTCCTACACGTACACGGTGAGCGCCCTCGACGCGGCCGGCAACCAGAGCGCCCAGTCGGCCCCGCTGGTGGTGAACGTCCCCGGGAAGGGCGCGGGCCACGACACCACGCCCCCGAGCGCACCGACCAACCTCCGCCTCTCGGCCGGCCCGGCCGGGGCCGACGGCAGCCGCTCCGTGACCCTGACCTGGGGCGCTTCCCACGACGACGTGGGCGTCATCGGCTACCACATCGACCGCGGGAGCACCCACCTCCCGCCGGTCTCCGGGACGACCCGGTTCGTGGACACGGTGAAGGCCGGGATCGATCCCGTCACCTACCGGGTGCGGGCCTTCGACGCCGCGGGCAACGAGAGCGCCTCCTCCAACGTGGCCACGCTGCTTTGGAGCGCCGCCGCGTGGCTCTCACGCTCCAGGGCCGGCGGGCGCTTCGACCTCCACCTCTCCCACCCGCTGGCGCTCCACTTCACCCTGCAGAAGCGGGCGGGGCACGGCTGGCGCCGGCTGGCGGGCGCGCATGCCACCGTCCGGGGCGGCGCGACCCGGGTGTTCATCGGCGCCGGCAGGCGGCCGCACTGGCGTGGACACTTCCTGTGGCTGTTCCGCACGCAGCACCTGACACGGGCGCGCTACCGGGTCGAGCTCGCGCAGGCCGGAAGCACGACCGTCCAGGCCGTGGGCGCACCGGCGCCGTACGCGTTCACGATCCGCGGGCGGTAGTCCGCCGAAGACCCCGGAGCGGGCGCACGACGAGCGAGCCGTCCTGGCGGCGGACGAGCACGTTGCGCGGCCCGCGCGTGCCGAGCCAGGCGGCCACCACGACCACCGGCTGCCCTCGCTCGAGGTAGATCCGGCCGACCACGAGGGCATGGTGCGGCGGGAAGATCGGCGGCACAAGCGGCGTCCTGAAAGTACATGTTCCTTGAGGAGGACACCGTGACCCGCAAGCTCCGCACCCGGCTCCGTCGCGCCATCGGCCTCGGCCTCGCCATGGGAGTCGTCATCGTCCCGAACGCCCTGGCCAAGCCGTACATCGACCCGGCGAGCGTGTTGACGCCGAACGCGACGACGTCGGCGCCGGCCTCCAACGGCTACAGCTTCTACCGGCCCGCCGTCGCCTCGGCGAGCGCCGGCACGATCGCCATCGCGCACGACACCTGGGGCGGCGACATCCGCGGCTCCCGCGTCGGCGTCACCCCCGCCGTCTCCAGCACCACGTTCCACGACTCGTGGGGCAAGGACGTCCGGACCGCCGTGCCCAGCCAGCCCGCGGCCACCGTCTCCAGCTCGAACGACACCCGCAACATCCTGCTCGCGGCCTCCGCGGCCGGCCTGCTGCTCATCGGCGGCGGCTCGCTCGTGCTGATGCTGCGACGCCGTCGCGCACAGCTCGCGTAGCCGGTCCCCAAGATCCCGGCTCGCCGGACCGCCGTCCCCGCCTCGCGGGGGCGGCGGTTCCGTGTGTGGCCGGTGCACTAGCGTTGTCAGGCACCTCGACGCCGGAGGCAACGTGCGGGTCTTCATCGTGAGCGACATGGAGGGCGTGTCGGGCATCGTCAAGGGGCCGCAGACGGCCGGCGGGGCACGCCTGTACGACGAGGGACGGCGCCTGTACACGGAGGAGATCAACGCCGCTGTCCGCGGCGCGCGCGCCGGCGGGGGCACCGAGATCGTGGTCATGGACTGTCACGGCGCGGGCGAGGAGTTCGACTTCAACTCCCTCGTGCCCGACCTACTCGACCCGGGTTGTGACTTCGTCGTGCAGAGCCGCTGGACGGAGTACACCGAGTTCCTCGAGGACGGCGTGGATGCGGCCCTGTTCGTGGGAATGCACGCCATGGCCGGGACGCGCGACGGCGTGCTCAACCACACCGTGTCGGGGCGCGAGTGGCAGAACCTCTGGTTCAACGGCACCCGCGTGGGCGAGACGGGCATCAACGCCGCTCTCTGCGGCACGTGGGAATGCCCGGTCGTGCTGGTCACGGGCGACGAGGCGGTCTGCCGGGAGGCGACGGCGCTGCTCGGCCCGGGCCTGACCACGGTGGGCGTCAAGCGCGGGTTCGGCGTGCAGAGCGCCAGGCAGGTGGCCCCGCTCCGGGCCCGCGAGCTCATCGAGGCCGCGGCGGAGCAGGCACTGGCGCGACGGGACGAGGTCCCGGTCTACGACCCGGGTCAGCCGTGCGAGGTGCGTGTGGAGTACAAGAGCACCGGCGCGGCGGACGAGGTGCGCTACCGCGCCGGCGTGGAGCGGGTCGACGACCGGGTCATCGCCTCCCGCGCCGCCGACTGGTGGACCGCCTGGCGCCAGCTCTACCTGTGAGGGCCCGCCGGCTCGGCGTGGCCGCGGCCCTCGTCGACGGCGCGCGCGTGCCGGGCGACGTCGAGGTCGCCGACGGACGGGTCGCGGCCGTCGGCCTCGGCGACGGGCGACAGGGCCGAGGGCTGGCGGTCCCGGGCTTCGTGGACCTGCAGGTGAACGGCTTCGCCGGGGTCGACTTCGCCACGGCGGATCACGCCGCCCACCGCCACGCCGCCGAGGCCCTCGCCGCGGCGGGCACGACCGCCTTCCAGCCGACCCTCATCACTGCCCCCGAGTCGGACCTGGTGTCGGCCCTGCGTGGAATCCCGGTCGACGGGCCGGGCGCCCGCGTGCTCGGCGTGCATCTCGAGGGCCCGTTCCTCGCGCCGGAGCGCATGGGCGCGCACCCGCCCGAGGCGCGGCGCGAGCCCGACCTCGCCCTGGCCGAGCGCCTGCTCGCGGCCGGTCCGGTGTCGGAGATGACGCTCGCTCCCGAGCGCCCCGGCGCCCTCGACGCTGGCCGCCGCCCTCCGGACACGGGGCGTCGTCGTCTCCGCCGGCCACACCGACGCCACGGCGGAGGAGGCGGCGCGCGCCTTCGACGCCGGCATCCGCACGGTCACCCACCTGTTCAACGCCATGCGGCCGTTCGCCCACCGCGACCCCGGGATCGCCGGCACGGCCCTGGCCCGGGAGGACGTCACTGTCCAGCTCATCCTCGACGGCCACCACCTGGCGCCCGAGACGGCCCTCGTGGCGTGGCGTGCCGCGCGCGGGCGCGTGGCCCTCGTCACCGACGCCATCGCCGCCGCCGGCCGCGGCGACGGGCGCTACCGGCTGGGCGGGGTGGAGGTCACCGTCCGAGACGGCGTGGCTCGGCGGGACGACGGCGTGCTGGCCGGCAGCACCATCACGATGCTCGCCGCCGTCCGCCACCTGTGCGCGCTCGGCGTCCCGCTCGCGGAGGCCGTGGCCGCGGCCACCTCCGTGCCGGCCGGGATCCTGGGCCGGGACGACGTCGGCGTCCTCGCCCCGGGGCGTGCCGCCGACATCGCGGTGCTCGACGACCGTCTGGAGCTGGTGGCCGCCTACGCCGGCGGTGCGCAGGCCTGACCGGGGACCTCCTGGAAGGAGCGGCCTCCGCCGCGCCGAAGGGGCGAGACGGTTCGCCAACACCAAGGAGGAGGTCATGGCAACTGTCGCACGCCGGGCGGGCGGAGGGTGGATCGCCTTCTCGGGCACCATGTTGATCATCGCCGGACTGATCGACTTCTTCGACGGCCTGTGGGCCATCCGCACGTCGGACACCCAGGTCGACTCGCTGTTCTTCAACAACAACCTGAATGCCTGGGGCTGGTTCTACGTGATCCTCGGCATCGTCCTCATCGTGGCCGGGTTCGCCGTCTTCGCGCGGCAACCGTGGGCCGCCATGGTCGGCATCGTCTTCGCCACCGTGGCGGCGGTCCTGAACATGTTCTGGATCTTCACGTTCCCGATCGCGAGCCTCGTTCTCGTCCTCTTGAACGTCCTGGTCGTCTACGGCCTGACCGTGTACGGCCTGCCCGAAGACAAGGGCGCGTACTGACGCCGGCGCCGGCGCCGCCTTCCGGTGAGGCGGCGCCGGCGGTCGGCCGTCAGCGGACGGGCTACTCGGACTGCGCGCCGGCCGGGGCGGGCCGCAGGGGCGGCGCCTCGACGGGCTCGCGGGTGGCGGGAGGCTCGATCGTGATGCGGGGCAGCACCCTGTCCAGCCACCGCGGGATGTACCAGGAGCGCTCGCCGAGCATCGTCAGCAGCGCGGGGACGAGCGTCATGCGCACGATCAGGGCGTCGGTCAGGATGGCGATCCCGAGCAGCAGCCCGAACTCCTTCGACACCCGGTCGGGCGTGAGCACGAAGGAGAAGAAGACCGTGGACATGATCAGGGCCGCGGCCACGATCACCCGGCCCACGCCGGCCACGCCGTCCACGACGGACGTCTTCGTGTCGCTGCCGTGCACGTGCTCCTCGCGCACGCGGCTCATGAGGAAGACCTCGTAGTCCATGGACAGGCCGAACAGGATGGCGAAGGCGATCGGCGGAACGAAGCTCTCGATCGGCCCCGTCCGGTCCAGCCCCACGAACGACAGCCCGTGGCCGAGCTGGACGATCAGGGTCAGCGCCCCGAAGCCGACCAGCGCGGACGTGAGCGTCGTGAAGGCGGCCTTGAGGGCGATGACCAGCGAGCGGAAGGCCATGGCCAGGACGAGGAAGGTCACACCGATGACGTAGAGCAGGAACCAGGGCGTGTTGGACAGGATCTTGTCCCCGATGTCCGTGAAGGCCGCGTTCTCACCCGACACGTAGGCCTTCGCGGTGGAGCCTGCGAGCACGGCCGGGATCGTGGTGTGGCGCAGGACGGAGACGATGTGGTCGGTCTTCGTGTCCTGCGGCTTGTAGCTCGAGTACGCGTTGATGATCGACACCGACGCCTTGCTCGCCGTCTTGGCGTTGTAGATCGGCTTGACGACGTCCTTCACGCCCGGCACGCCCTTCATGGCGTTGTAGATCTTCTCGGGAGCGCCGCTGTCGCCGCGCATGTCGACCACCACCGGGATGGGCGAGGTGAAGCCCGGGCCGAAGCCCTGGCTCAGCAGGTCATACGCCTTGCGCGTCGTCTGCTGCTTGGGCGCCGTGCCGTTGTCGGCCAGGCCAAGCCGCGCCTTGAGCACCGGCGAGGCCATGGCCACCAGGACGACGACGGCGACGATGAAGACCGCCACCGACCGCCGGGAGACGAACCGGCCCCAGCGGGCCACGAGGGTCTTCTGCCGGCCCTCGCGCGACTCGTCCACCATCTTCATGCCGAGGCGGCCGCGGTCGATCTTGTGGCCCAGGAGGGAGAGGACGGCCGGCAGCATCGAGTTGGCCAGGAGCACGGCCGTGAGGACGCCGAGGGCGCTCCCGATGCCGAGCTTGGTGATGAAGTCGATGCCGATCAGGGCCAGGCCGGTGATCGAGATGGCCACCGTCACGCCGGCGAAGATCACGGCCCGGCCCGCCGTGGCACCCGCGGCCGCGGCCGCCTCCGCGGGCTCCAGCCCGTCGTGCAGGAACCCTCTGAAGCGCGTGACGATGAACAGCGTGTAGTCGATCCCCACCCCCAGGCCGATCATCGGCACGAGGATCTCGGTCACGGTGTTGAAGTGCGTGAACCGGGCGGCCAGGAACAGCAGGAGGAAGGCCGTGGCCACCGCCGTCACCGCGAACAGGATCGGGATCACCGTGGGCACCAGGGCCCGGAAGAGGATGATCAGGATGAAGAACGCGGCGATCAGGCCGATGATGTCGCTCAGGCCCTGCGTGGGCGCCGCGCCCTCGGCCTCACCCGTGAACTGCACCTGGATGCCGGCCGGCTGGCCGATGGCCCGCAGCTGGTCCTCGAGGCTGACGATCTTGCTGCGCGGGAGCGCGAACCCGTTCCGGTCGAACTGGGCGTCGAAGAAGGCGATCTGCTTCGACTTCGACAGGTTGTGGGAGCCGGGAGCCAGCGGGTTGTCGATGGCCCGCGAGTTCTTCGGGTTCTGGTCGAGCGTGCCCTGGGCGGTGTGGGCTGTCTGGACCATCCGGGACATCGCCGCGCGCCGCTCCGGCGTGGTGAGCGTCTCGCCCGGCGGGGCGGCCACGACGACGCGCAGGGCCGCGCCCTTCTCGCCGCCGAACTTGGCGTTGATCAGGTCCGTGGCCTTCTGGAAGTCGGTCCCCGGCACCTTGAAGTCGTTCACCAGGGTGCCGTGGTAGGCCACGTTCAGGCCGATCAGGGCGATGATGATGACGATCCAGCCGCCGACGACCCGCCACGGGTGTCGGGCGCAGGCCCGGGCCACGCGCGCCAGGCCGCCGCTGTTGGCGATCCTGCGCTCCTCCTCGACCCGTTCGTCTTCGATCAGCGGGGTGCTGTGGTCACTCATGGGGTCTCCTGTTCGTCGGCGCCCTCGAGAGGGCGCGCGGCGGCCCGAGGCTCGGGAGATGCCCCGGGGATGGGCCGAGGAGGGATCGAACCTCCGACCTTGGGATTAAGAGTCCCCTGCTCTGCCAGCTGAGCTATCGGCCCGGGCGCTGGCGCGCCAGTCTAGCGAAGCTCGACTGCCCGCCCAATGGCCGCCAGGGCCGCTTCCCGGTCGCCTTCGACGCGCAGGATCCGGTCGAGGCCCATCGTCGAGAGCACGCCGCGGAGCGCCTCGTCGGCCGTCACCACGGCCAACGCGCCGCCCTCCGGACGGACCACGCGGACGGCGCGGACCAGCAGCCCCGGCGCCCCGTCGTCCACCGGCAGCGCGCCCGTGAGGTCGATCACCAGGCCGACGGCGCCCTCGCCCACGGCCTGGCCGAGCGCGGCCTCGAGCTCCTCGACCGCATGGTGGTCGAGGGCGCCGTCCACGACCAGGAGCGCCGTGCGGGGCGCCGGCCGCTCGAGCGTCACACCCACGGCGGGGCGCTCAGCCGCCGACGGAGACGCTGGTGCTCGTTCCGGTCGAGACCGTGCCGGCGGCCCGCAGCTGCTTGATCAGGGCCTTGATCTGACCGGCGTCGGGATCCTGCGGGGCGAGCACGAGGAAGTGCTTGAAGGCGCGCACGGCCCCGGCGTTGTCGCCCGCGTCGCGGGAGACGAGGCCGTACTGGATCCACAGCTGGGCGTTCTTGGGTTGCAGCTGCGTGAGCTTGGCGTAGGGGAACAGCGCCTTGTGGAACCAGCTCTGGGCCTGCGCCTGGATGACGCTCGCCTGCTGCTGGATGTTCGAGGCGGCCGTGGTCAGCGAGGACGACCGGGCCTGGGCGATGGGCGACGCGAGGGCGGTGCCGAGGGCGCTGGTCGGGGCGAGCGCGGTGGCCGACTGGAGCGGATCCTCCAGGCGCAGTGACTGGGCCTGGTTCGAGAGAATGGCCGCCTGGTTGGCGAGCGTGGTGGCCTTGCCCTGGTACAGGGACGCGAGCGTCGTCTGGGCGTCGGTGTCCCTGGCGTTCAGCGCCACCGCCTTCTCGAACGCGGTGATGGCCTGGTCGTTCTGCGAGGCGCCCTGGTAGGCGTGTCCGAGCTGGTTCCAGGCCGTCTCGTCGGACGCGTTCGCCTTGACCTTGGCCTGCAGGCTCGCCGATCGAGCCGGTGGTCGGGCTGCTGCTGTTGTTCTGGCCGATGATGTCGCTGATGGAGAAGCCGCCGTTGCCGGAGCCGACGCCGCCGATCACGAAGCCGCCGGCAAAGACGATGATCAGGCCGATGAACACGGCCTTGATCCAGCCCTTGCGCTGGCGGATTTCCATCAACATCGGGTGACCCTCACGTCGGAAGCCTGAGCATGCGGGCCCGCGCCTCGGCCACGCGCGCGCGTGCCTGCTCGACGGACCCGTCACCCGCACGGTACCGCACGGCACCTGAAACGAGGGTGAGACGGACGAGGTCCGGGCGGCCGCCGAGGACGAGTGCCGCCGCCGGGTCGTCGGTCGGCCAGAAGGCGGTCCGGCCGAGCTCCACGGCCACCAGATCGGCCTCCTTCCCGGGCTCGAGGGTGCCCACCAGATGGGCGAGGCCGAGGGCCTCCGCTCCACCGATCGTGGCCAGCCGGAGGAGCTCGGGCGTGCGCAGGGCCCCCGGGTCCTCGGCCCGCGCGCGAGCCGCGGCGAGCACGCGCACGCAGCTCCTCGAAGAGGTCGAAGGACAGGGCCGACGCCGGGCTGTCGGTGCCGACCCCGACGCGCAGGCCCGCGGCTCGCAGCTCAGCGAGGGGCGCCGTGCCGCAGCCGAGAAGCGCGTTCGAGCGCGGGCAGTGGGCCACGGCGCAGCCCGCCTCGGCCAGGAGGGCGATCTCGTCCGGCCCGACGTGCACGACATGGACGGCGAGGGTCTCCGGGCCGAGCAGCCCGCGCGCGGCAAGCTCGGCCACGGGATGCCGGCCGAAGGACTGGACCGGGGGCGGGGCCCCGTCCGCATGGCCGAGCAACGGGCCCGATCCGTCGCGCAGGGCGTCGATCTCCGCCCGGGACTCCGCCAGGTGGGTGATCACCCGGAGGCCGCGCGCCCGCGCCCGCGTGACGATCTCGGCGAACACGTCCGGCGCCACCGTGTAGGGCGCGTGGGGGGAGACGGCGAGCTCGACCAGGTCCCCGGCCTCGGTGGCCCGAGCCGCCAGGCGCGCGTCGAGGTCGTCCGCCACGGCGACCGGGTCGGCCCCGCTGCCCCCGAAGGCCTCGAGCGCGACGACGGCCCGCAGGCCCGCGTCCGTGGCGGCGCCCACTGCCTCGCCCGCGAAGGAGGCGTCGGCCACCGTCGTCACCCCGCCGGCCAGGCACGCCCGGGCCCCGAGGACCGCCAGGGCGCGGGCGTCGCCGTCGACCAGGCGCCGCTTGCGGGCGATGTGGTCGTGGAGCCAGGGGCCGAAGGCCAGGCCGTCGCCGAACCCGCCGTACCCCGCGTACTCGAGGTGCGTGTGCGCGTTCACCAGCCCGGGGGCGAGGATGCAGCCGGGCAGGTCCTCCACCCGGGCCTCCGGCCGCGAGGCCAGGACCTCCGCCGCCGGGCCAACGGCGGCGATGCGGCTCCCCTCGACGGCCACGGCCCCGTCCGCGACCGGGGCGCCCGCCACCGGGACGACCCACGGGGCGCGGTAGACGGCGGTCACGCCGAGGTCGTGGCCTCCTCGCCCGAGTCGGCGGCGCGGGCCCGCCGGCCCTCGCTCAGGCGCGCCAGCCACACGGACAGCTCGAACAGGACCAGCAGCGGCACGAGCTCGAGCAGCATCGAGACCGGGTCGACGCCCGGCAGCGCCGCGGCGACCACGGTGAGGATGAAGATGGCGTAGCGGCGGTTCTTGCGCAGCATCCGCGAGGACACGACGCCCAGGCGGCTGAGGGCCAGGATGGCCGCGGGCATCTCGAAGATGATGCCCATGGCCGCCAGGATCAGCATGGCGAACGTGTAGTAGTCCTTGGCCCGGACCTCGATCTGGTACGAGCTCGCGTCGAAGCCGAGCAGGAAGCTGACCGCGGCGGGCAGGACGACGAAGTACCCGAAGGCCACTCCCGCCATGAACAGGGCCGGGACGAAGATCAGGACCGGGAGCGCCTTCCGGCCCGCGTGCGGGGCGAAGGCCGGGATGACGAACGCGTACAGCTGGTAGAAGACGACCGGGAGGGCCAGGAACAGGCCGGCATACAGGGACACCGTCACGGCGATCGTGAACGGCTCCGAGACGCCCAGCGTGATCGGCTTGTGGATGTGGTGCGGCAGCTGGTCGTTCAGCAGCCGGAGGATGTCGGCGTGCCGCCAGAACGCAAGCGCGAACCCCACGGTCACCGCGGCGATGCAGACGAAGAGGCGGTTTCGCAGCTCGTCGAGGTGCTCGACGAGGGTGATCTCCTCCCCGGAGGACAGCCGGCGCGGCAGCTTCACAGGGGTTAGGTCAGCGTGGCGTGCCGGTGCTGGTGCGCTCGGCCGCGGGCGGCGTCGGCGCGGCAGCCTGCGGCGGCGCGGCGGGCGGGAGCGCCTGCGTCTGCGTCACCGGCGGGGCGTCGTGGCTTTCGTGGTCCTTGTCCTCGCCGCTGATCGACTCCTTGAACTCCCGCATCCCCTTGCCCAGCGACTTGCCCATCTCGGGCAGGCGCTTGGGACCGAAGACGAGCAGGGCGACGATGAGGACGAGGATGAGCTCCCACGGACCGATGAACGAGGGCATTGCGTCTCCTGACAAAGGGTCGAACGACCGGCCACAGTCTAGCTCCCTGCAGGCGCCCTACCCTCTCGGGCGACGGATGTCCCGGAGCGCGCAGATCCGCCTGGGTGCCCTGGTCCTGGTGGCGGGCGCGGCCAGCCTCGCCGTCGAGGTCACCGGGGCCCGCCTGCTCGCCCCCTTCTTCGGCGCCTCGGACGTCGTCTGGGCCAACGTCATCGGCCTGATCCTGGTCTTCCTCTCGCTCGGCTACCTGTGGGGCGGCCGGCTGGCCGACCGGCACCCCAGCGAGCGAGCGCTCGGGCTCGTGGCCCTCGTCGCGGCGGCCGGGATCGCGGTCCTGCCGTTCGCCACGCAGCCGATCTTCCGCTGGTCCTCGGACGCCTTCGTGCACCTGTCGGCCGGCGCCTTCGTCGGCTCGTTCGTGGCCGCCATGGCTGATGTTCGCCCTCCCGGTCACCGCGCTCGGGGCCGTCGCCCCGTGGGCCGTGCGGCTCGCCGTGCGCGACGTGGGCGAGGCCGGGACCGTGGCCGGCCGCCTCTACGCCCTGTCCACGCTGGGCTCGATCGCGGGCACCTTCCTGCCCGTGCTCGTCCTCGTGCCGGCCATCGGCAGCCGCCGCACCTTCCTCGTGGTGGCGGCCCTGCTGGCCCTGGCGGCCGTCCCCATGCTGGGCCCGAGGAGCCTGGGCGCGCCGGCCGTCGCGGTCGGGCTGCTGCTCATCCCCACGGGGCTGGTCAAGCCCGGCGCCGGCGTCGCTCTTCGAGGGCGAGTCGCCGTACCAGTTCGTCCAGGTGGTGAAGGTCGGACGGCGTCACCGAGCTGCACCTCAACGAGGGCTGGGCCATCCACTCCGAGTACCGGCCGGGCACCGTGCTCACGGGCGGCTACTGGGACACGTTCCTGGCCCTGCCCCTGCTCAGCGGGGCGCCGGCCGGGCGCCTGGCGGTGCTCGGCAACGCCGCCGGCACGGTGGCTCGCGCGTACGGGACGGCCTGGCCGCAGACCCATGTCGACGGCGTCGAGCTCGACCCGCTGGTCACCCAGGTCGGCCGGCGCTACTTCGGCGAGGGGCGGTTGCCCATGCTCACGGTGCACACCGACGACGCCCGCCCGTACCTGGCCCACACGAGCACGCGCTACGACGAGATCGTGGTCGACGCCTACCGCCAGCCCTACATCCCGTTCTACCTGACCACGAAGGAGTTCTTCACCCTCGTCCGCGACCGCCTCACGCCGGGCGGCGTCGTGGCCATCAACGTCGGGCACGCCGCCCGACGAGCAGCAGGTGGTGGGCCGCATCGCCGCCACCATGCGGGCCGTGTTCGGCCAGGTCTGGTCGGCCCGCTGGGACCGCTTCACCTCCATCGTCATCGGCCTGCAGCGCCCGGAGGACCCGCGGCCGCGCCTGCGGGCGGCCACCGGCCTGCCCCGGGCGGCCTCGCGGGCGCTGGCCCGCGAGCTCCGGCCCGTGCCGCCCGACCCGGGCGCCGTGCTGACCGACGACCGCGCCCCCATCGAGTGGCTGACCGACCGGGCCATCCTGGCCTACCTGCGCGAGGGCGCGCCGGGCGCGAACCCCTGACCGCTCTCATGCTGCCGGTACACTGCCCCTGAGGCGGCCCCCTCGGGCGTCGCCGTGTTCATGCGTCCCCAGGAGGGAATGATCAGCTGGTGAGCGACCTCGTCATCAAGAACCTGTCGGCCGAGATCGACGGCACCCCGATCCTCCGGGGCGTCGACCTCGAGCTGTCCACGGGCGAGGTCCACGCGGTCATGGGGCCGAACGGCTCCGGCAAGTCCACCCTCGCGCACGTGCTCATGGGGCACCCCGCCTACGAGGTCACGGGCGGCAGCGTCACGCTCGACGGCGTCGACGTGCTCGAGCTCGCGCCCGACGAGCGCTCGCGCCAGGGCCTCTTCCTGGCCTTCCAGTACCCGCACGCCGTCCCCGGCGTGACCGTGAGCTCGTTCCTGCGGCAGGCCATCAACGCCCACCGCAAGGGCGGCCCCGACGGGCCCGAGAACCCGATCCCGGTCAAGGAGTTCGCAGATCGGCTGCGGGAGTCGCTGGCCCTCCTGCACATCGACCCCGCCCTGCGCAACCGCTACCTCAACGACGGCTTCTCGGGCGGCGAGAAGAAGCGCCTCGAGATCCTCCAGATGGCCATGCTGCAGGCCGCGCCTGGCCATCCTCGACGAGACCGACTCCGGGCTCGACATCGACGCCCTGCGCATCGTCGCCAACGGGGTGAACTCGCTCCGCGGGCCCGACCTGGGCGTGCTGCTCATCACCCACTACCAGCGCATCCTCGACTACATCACGCCGGACGTCGTCCACATCCTGGTCGACGGCCGGATCATTCGCTCGGGCGGCCCGGAGCTGGCCACCGAGCTCGAGGCCGGCGGCTACGCGGCCGTCCGCGGGGAGGAGACGGCGGTATGACCCCGCCCGTCCAGACACCCGATATCCCACTCGGCGAGTACCAGTTACGGCTTCTTCGATCCCGAGAAGCCCGTCTTCAAGACGCGCGCAGGGGCTCGACGCCGACGTCGTGCGCGAGATCTCGCAGCACAAGAACGAGCCCGAGTGGATGCTCGACTTCCGGCTCAAGGCCCTGGAGATCTTCCAGAAGCGCCCGCTGCCGCAGTGGGGCGGGAACCTGAACGACATCGACTTCGAGTCGATCTACTACTACCTCAAGCCCTCGGACGGCCCCGAGCGCACCTGGGAGGACGTCCCCGAGGACATCAAGAACACGTTCGACCGCCTGGGCATCCCCGAGATGGAGCGCAAGTTCCTGGCCGGCGTGGGCGCCCAGTACGAGTCCGAGGTCGTCTACCACAGCCTCCAGAGCGAGCTCGAGGAGCAGGGCGTCATCTTCCTCGACACGGACCAGGCCCTGGCCCAGCACGAGGACCTCTTCCGCGAGTACTGGGCCACGGTCATCCCGCCCAACGACAACAAGTTCGCGGCCCTGAACTCGGCCGTGTGGTCGGGCGGCTCGTTCATCTACGTGCCGCCGGGCGTCAAGGTCGAGCTGCCGCTGCAGGCCTACTTCCGCATCAACGCGAAGAACATGGGCCAGTTCGAGCGGACGCTGATCATCGTCGACGAGGACGCCTACGTGCACTACGTCGAGGGCTGCACCGCGCCGACGTACTCCACCGACTCGCTGCACTCGGCGGTCGTCGAGATCATCGTCAAGCCCCGCGGCCGCTGCCGCTACACCACGATCCAGAACTGGTCCGCGAACGTCTACAACCTGGTCACCAAGCGCGCCGTGGCGTACGAGGACGCGACCATGGAGTGGGTCGACGGCAACCTCGGCTCGAAGCTGACCATGAAGTACCCGGCCGTCCTGCTGAAGGGCCGGGGCGCCCACGGCGAGGTGCTCTCGATCGCCTTCGCGGGCGAGGGCCAGCACCAGGACGCCGGGGCCAAGATCACGCACCTCGCCCCCGACACCACCTCGGTGATCACCTCGAAGTCGATCTCGCGCGGCGGCGGCCGGGCCAGCTACCGCGGGCTGCTGCGGGTCAACCCGGGCGCCGAGCGGTCGAAGGCGAAGGTGGTGTGCGACGCCCTCCTGCTCGACGAGGACAGCCGCTCCGACACGTATCCGTACATCAACATCGGCGAGCCCGACGTCGACGTCGGCCACGAGGCCACCGTCTCGAAGATCGGCGAGGAGCAGCTCTTCTACCTCATGAGCCGCGGGCTGAGCGAGACCGAGGCCTCGGCCATGATCGTGGCCGGCTTCGTGGAGCCGATCACCAAGGAGCTCCCGCTCGAGTACGCCGTCGAGATGAACCGCCTGATCCAGCTCCAGATGGAAGGCTCGGTTGGATAACGGGGAACCCGAGATTCACCCCGTTGCCCCCTTCTCCGGGCGCCGGTTTCGGGAGCGATGCCTCGCCGGACGTCGGGCCCAAGCCCGGGGCTTCGGCGCGCCGGCAAAGCCGGCACACCGACGCCGATGACGACATGGCTTGACGAGCGGCGCGCCGAGGCGCGGGAGGTCTACGAGCGCACGCCGCTCCCCACGCTGCGCGAGGAGAACTGGCGCTACACGTCGCTGCGGGGCATCGACTTCGACGCCTTCCAGCCCGCGGCCGAGGCGCCGGGCGAGGCGCCGGCCGGCGCTGCTGGGCGGCCTGAAGACGGCCGGCACGCTCGTCCAGCGCGGCCAGGCGATCGTGCACCGCGACCTGGACGCCGCCCCGGGCGTCGTCCTCGGGCTCGCTCGAGGCCGCGGCCGACGAGGGCAACGCCGTCGTCTCCGCCAACCTCGGCGCCGTCGTCGGCCTGTCCGACCGCTTCACTGGCCGAGAACGCCGCCCGCTGGTCGGGCGGCGCGCTGGTCCACGTCCCCGCCGGGGTCGAGGTCGCGGCGCCGCTGCACGTGGCGGTGGAGATCCCGTCGCCGGGCGCCCGCCTCGTGTGGCGGATGCTGGTGGTGGCGGAGGCCGGCTCGCGCGTCTCGATCGTCGAGGAGCACCTGCCCGGCGCCGACGGGCTACCTGAACGGCGTGGTCGAGCTCGTCCTCGGCGACGGGGCGCAGGTCGACCTCGTCCAGGTCCAGGACCTGCACCCCGGCAGCCTGCACTTCACCACCACGCGGGCCGAGATCGGGCGCGACGCCACGCTGCGCTGGTCGTCGCTCGAGGCCGGCGGCCGCCTCGGCAAGGCGCGCATGGAGTCGCGGCTCTCGGGGCCGGGCGCGCTCGGTTCGCGTCACCGGCCTGTACGCGCTGAACGACCGCCAGCACCTCGACCTCGACACCTCGCAGGAGCACGCCGCCCCGCACACGACCTCCGACCTGGCCTTCAAGGGCGCGCTGCTCGACCGCAGCCGGGCGGTCTGGCGCGGGATCATCAAGGTCGACGAGGGCGCCCAGCGCACCGACGCCTTCCAGGAGAACCGCAACCTGCTGCTCTCGAAGCGGGCCCACGCCGACTCCATCCCCGGCCTCGAGATCCTGGCCAACGACGTGCGCTGCACGCACGCCGCCACGATCAGCCAGGTCGACCGCGAGCTGCTCTTCTTCCTCATGGCCCGCGGGTTCTCGCGGCCGGAGGCGGAGCGCATCATCGTCGCCGGGTTCTTCACCGACGCGCTCGAGCGGGTGCCCTCGGAGGACGTGCGCAGCGCGTTCTCGCAGTCCCTCGGCGACCGGATCGCCTGACCGTCTCGCGGTGAGCGTGGCACGACGGCCGCCGCGGGATCTCGTGGTGGCCGCCGTGGCCGGAGGCTGGGTCGGCGCGGGCCTGCTGCTCGACGCCGGCGCGGGGATCTGGCGCCAGCGCCTCATCGGCGTGGCCACGTGGGCCATCCTCCTCGCCCTCCTGCGCGGCGAGGACCGGCGCGTGCGGCTGCAGGTCCTGGCCGTCGTGGCGGTGGCCACGCGTGGTGGAGTACACCGCCTCGCCGCTGCTCGGCCTCTACACGTACCGCCTCCACAACGTGCCGGCGTACGTGCCGCCCGGCCACGGCGTCGTCTACCTGTTCGCCGCTGTCGCTCGGGCGCTCGGCCCTCTTCGGCGGCGCCAGGCGGATGGTCATCCCGGCCGTGCTGGCCGCGGCCGTGACCTGGGCGGCCTGGGGCCTGGCCGTCTCGCCGCGGCGGGACGTGCTGGGCGCCGTGGCCTGTCCTGGCCCTGGTCCGGTTCACGCTCGCCGGCCGTGCGCCGCTGGTCTTCGCCGCGGCGTTCCTCGTGACGAGCTTCCTCGAGCTGCGTCGGCACCCATGCCGGGGACTGGGCCTGGGCGCTGCACGACCCGACGGGCCTGCTGCCGATCGGCAACCCGCCGAGCGTGATCGCCGGCGGCTACTGCGTGCTCGACGCGTGCGGCGTCGCCCTCGGCGCGCCTGCGCCGCTCAGGCTCTGCTGGAGCGGCGCCATGGTCAGGCCGTACGCCCCCAGGCCGGCGTGGTAGTGCTCCGCCGTCTCCTTCGGCCCCGTGTACACGACGGCGCGCCCGCTGAAGTGGATGCGGTTGGCGAGCTCGAGCCCCTGGTCGTAGCCGACGCCGGGTAGCGTCCGGCTCAGGGCGATGGCCACGCCCTCGAACGTGTTGTGGTCGTCGTTCAGGACCACCACCCGCCAGGGCCGGCCGTGCACGTCGTCGCCCGGCCTGCTCGTGCGGGGGCGCCGGGTGGGCGCGGACGCAGGCACGGTCCCGATTATGACGTCACCTACACTGCTTCGATGGCCGTGACCCCCGCCTCCCGAGCCCCTGCCGGGCTCGATCCGGCCGTCCTGCGGCGCGACTTCCCGATCTTCGAGCGCCTGATCCACGGGCATCCGCTGGCCTATCTCGACTCGGCCTCGACGGCCCAGAAGCCCCGGGCGGTGCTCGACGCCGTCCAGCACCTGTACACGCATTCCTACGCCAACGTGCACCGCGGCGTGTACACCCTCTCGGTGGAGGCCACGGAGCAGTACGAGGGCGCCCGGGACAAGGTCGCCGCCCTGATCGGCGCCCCGAGCCGGCGCGAGTGTGTCTTCGTGCGCGACACCACGGAGGGCCTGAACCTGGTGGCCTACGCCTACGGGCGCGACCGGGTCGGCCCGGGCGACGTCATCGTCGCCACCGAGATGGAGCACCACTCGAACCTGGTGCCGTGGCAGCTCCTGGCCAGCAAGACCGGGGCGAAGCTGCGCTACCTGCCGCTCACGCCCGAGGGCCGGCTCGACCTCGACGCGCTCGAGCGCTTCGCCACCGAGGGGCCGCTGCGCATCGTGGCCGCCGTCCACCAGTCGAACTCCCTGGGCACGCTGAACCCGATCCCCGAGCTGGCCGAGCGGGCGCACGCGCTCGGGGCCGTGCTGGTCGTCGACGGCGCCCAGTCGGTGCCCCACCGCGCGGTGGACGTGCACCGCGCTCGGCTGTCGACTTCTTCGCCTTCTCCAGCCACAAGATGTGCGGTCCCACCGGGGCCGGCGCTGCTCTGGGGCCGCGAGGAGCTCCTCGCCGACATGGACCCGTTCATCACCGGCGGCGAGATGATCGGCAACGTCACCCTCGAGCGCACGTCGCTGGAACGAGCTGCCCTGGAAGTTCGAGGGCGGGCACGCCCGCCATCGCCGAGTGCGTCGGCTTCGGCGCGGCGGTCGACTACCTCACGGCCATCGGCTTCGACGCCATCGAGCGCCACGAGCACGAGCTCACGGCCTACGCCTACGACCGGCTCGCCGCCCTGCCGGGGCTTCGCATCCTCGGCCCGGGGCCCGAGGCCCGCGGCGGGATCCTGTCCTTCACCTTCGCCGGGATCCACCCGCACGACGTGGCCGAGGAGCTGGACAAGGTGGGCATCTGCGTGCGCGCCGGCCACCACTGCACGCAGCCGGCGATGGCGGCCTTCGGCGTCCCGGCGACCACGCGGGCCAGCGTCTACCTCTACACCACGCGCGACGAGATCGACCGGCTCGCCGACGGGCTCGAGCGCGTCCGCGAGGTCGTTCGCGTGATCGACGAGCAGCTCGCGCGCGAGAACATCCTCGATCACGCCCGGTACCCCCGCAACTACGGCGAGATGGAGTCGCCCGACGCCCGGGCCGAGGGCCGCAACCCGCTGTGCGGCGACGAGCTGCGCGGTCGACCTCCAGATCGACGAACGGCCGCATCGGGGCGGTCCGCTTCCACGGCCACGGCTGCAGCATCAGCAAGGCCTCGCTCTCCATGCTGAGCGAGGAGATCGAGGGCCGGCCCGTCGACGAGGTCGCCTCGATGGACCGCTCGGCCGTGATGGACCTCCTCGGCATCCCCCTCTCGCCCATCCGCCTGAAGTGCGCGCTGCTCGGGCTCGGAGTGGTCAAGGTGGCCCTCAACCGGCACTCGGGCACGCCGCTCCCGGCGGACTGGCCGGGGACGAACGAGATCACCTGGCAGTGAGGTCAGGCGGCGCGGCGCCCCCCACGGTGACCGCGCGCGGGATGGCGGCGACCAGCCATCCCCTGGCCACGTGGGCCGCGCTGCGGGCCCTCGAGGACGGCGGCACGGCCTGCGACGCCGCCGTCACCGCCGCCGCGGTCCTGTGCGTGTGCGAGCCCATGTCGACCGGCCTCGGCGGTGACGCCTTCGCCATGGTGTGGCGCGACGGCCGCGCTGGAGGGGCTGAACGCGAGCGGCCCGGCCGGCGCGGCGGCGGCCGAGGCCCTGGCGGAGCTCGACGAGGTTCCCCTGCGGGGGCCGCTGACGGTGACGGTCCCCGGCGCGGTCGCCGGCTGGGCGGCGCTGCTCGAGCGCCACGGCCGGCTCGGGCTGGCGCGCTGCCTGGCCCCGGCCATCGAGCTCGCGACCCAGCGGGTTCGCGGTGACGCCGGTGATCGCCCGCGCCTGGGCCGCCCTGGCGCCGGCGCTCGAGGGCGAGGCCGCGCGGCTCTACGGCCGCGCCCCGGCCGTGGGCGAGACGGCGCGGTTCCCCGACCTGGCCGCCACCCTGCAGCGCATGGCGGCCGACGGCCCGGACGCGTTCTACCGCGGCCCGGTGGCCGAGGCCGTGTGCGCGGTGACGGCCCTCGAGGAAGCGGACCTGGCGGCCTTCGAGCCGCAGTGGGTGACGCCCCTGCGCGCCGCCTGGCGCGGCGTCGAGGTGTGCGAGCTGCCGCCGAACGGGCAGGGCGCGACGGTGCTCGCCGCCCTCGCCCTGGCGGAGGGCCTCCCCGCGAGCACGCCGGCGGAGCGCGTCCATGCCCAGGCCGAGGCCCTGAAGGTCGCCCTGGCCGAGGCCGAGCGGGTGATCGGCGACGCGCCGTTGCCGGGCTGGTTCCTCGATCCTGCGTCGCTCGCCGAGCGCGCAGCCCAGCTCGATCCCGAGCGCGCGGGCGACCCGGAGTGCGGCGAGCTGCCCCGCGGCGGCACCGTCTACCTGTGCGTGGTCGACGAGGAGCGCACGGCCTGCTCCTTCATCCAGAGCCTGTTCTGGGGCTTCGGCTCCCTCGTCGCCGCGCCGGGCACGGGCGTGATGCTGCAGAACCGCGGTGCCGGCTTCACCCTCGAGGCGGGCCATCCCGAACCAGGTCGCTCCGGGACGCCGGCCCTTCCACACGATCATCCCGGGGATGCTCCTGCGGGACGGCGACCTGCTCGGGCCGTTCGGGCTCATGGGCGGCCACATGCAGGCGCAGGGCCACGTCCAGCTGCTCTCCCGCCTCGTCGAGCAGGGCCTCGACCCGCAGGCCGCGCTGGCCGCGCCGCGCTTCCGCCTCGATCGCACGGCGGGCGGCTGGATCCTCGCCCTCGAGCCCGGCCTGGCCCCGCTGGCGGAGGAGCTGACCGCCCGCGGGCACCAGGTGCGGGTCGAGGACGAGCCCGGCGCCGTTCGGCGGCGGCCAGGTCGTGCTCCGCGTCGGCGAGGCCCTCGCCGGCGGCTCCGAGCCGCGCAAGGACGGGCACGCTGCCGGCTTCTGAGGTCGCGGCGCTCGAGGTGGCCTGGCCGGGGCCGCTCGACATCCCGGGGTCGTTCGAGCGCTTCCGCCGCCACGGCGACGACCTCCTCGACCGCCTCGTGGACGGCACGCTGCTGCGGGTCGTGGACGGCCGGCCGGTGTCGATCGAGCCAGGTGGGACGGTGGACGAGCCCGGCGCGCACGTGGTCGTCGGCGGCCATGCGACGCTCGCCGTCGAGGCGCACGTCACGGGCCTCTTCCTCGGCGACGCCCACGCCCTGGCGGACCTCGCCGCCCGGGACGAGGCGGTGGCCGCGCTCGTGCGCCGGCGCGCGCCCGTGCGCGGCGTGCGGGCCACGGATCCGTTCACCAGCCTCGTCCGCGCCATCACGGCGCAGCAGGTCAACCTGGCCTGGGCGACCACGACGCGCGCCCGGCTGGCCGAGCGGTACGGGACCGTGCACCGCCTCGAGGGCCGCGAGGTGCGCGAGCTCGCGCCCGAGCGCATGGCCTCGGCGACGGTGGCGGACATGCGGGCGCTGCAGCTGACGGAGGCGAAGGGCCGCGCCCTCATCGGCCTCGCGCAGGTCGTCGCGGATGGCGAGCTCGACCTCGACGCGCTCGCCGCCGCCTCCGACGAGGAGGTGCTGGCGCGGCTCGTCGCCCTCCGAGGCATCGGCCGGTGGACCGCCGAGTGGTTCCTGGCCCGCACCCTCGACCGGCCCCGCGTCGTGGCCGGCGACCTCGGCGGTGCGGAAGGCCGTCGGGCGGCTCTACCTCGACGGCCGCATGCCGTCCGAGGACGAGGTCCGCGGCCTGACGGCGCACTGGGGCGCAGCCGCGGGGGCCGCGCAGGAGCTGGCCCTGAGCGACCTCGTGGCCGGACCGCTCACGACGCCAGGGCTAGACTGGCCGCATGGCGCTGACGGGTGCCGCCCAGGACTACCTGGAGAAGCTCTACTGGTTCGAGGAGGCCGGCATCGAGCCGACGCAGGCCAACCTGGCCCGGGCCATGAGCGTCTCGCAGCCCAGCGTGACCGAGATGGTCCGCAAGCTCATGGACGAGGGCCTGGTCGAGCGCGACGAGCGACGGCGGCTGCGCTTCACGCGCAGGGCGAGGAGGTGGCGCACGACATCGTCAGCCGCCACCGCCTGATCGAGGCCTTCCTGGTGCGGGTCTTCGGCATCCCCTGGGACGAGGTGCACGAGGAGGCGCACACCTTCGAGCACGCGATCTCCCCCAACCTCGAGCAGCGCATGTACGAGCTGATGGCGGACACGCAGACGTGCCCGCACGGGCATCCCATCGGCGACGCGCCGCGCGAGCCGGGCGAGCTGCTCGCCGCCGTCCCCGTGGGCTCGGCCGTGCGCGTCCTGCGTCTCGAGAACGAGGAGCCGGAGCTGCTGCGGCTGTTCAAGCGCACGGGCCTCGAGCCCGGGGACACCATCGAGGTGCAGGGGGTCGACGACGAGGCCATGCACGTGGTCACCGGCGCGGGCGACCACGCCATCCCGTTGGAGGCGGCCCAGACCGTGTCGGTGGCGATCGTCCGCCTCGGCGACGGGTCGACGGCCACGCTCGCGGAGCTCGACGTCCTCTCCGGCTCCGGCTGGGGCCGCTGAAGCCATGAGGGCCAGGATCGCGGCGGCACTGGCCGCCGCCCTGACGGGGTGCCTGCTCGCCGTGCCTGCGGCCGGGGCCGATGACAACGGCGCCGGCGACCCGGACGCCTCGCCCCTGCGCGCCGACGCCGCGCTCTTCGGCAGCCCGCTGGCCCTCTCCTTCGCGCTGGGGACGCAGATCGACGTCTCCAACACGCCGGGCTCGCAGAGCGAGGTCAGCGTCGCCGTGGACCCGAACAACTCGCAGAACCTCGTGGCCGCGTCGAACGACATCGGCGCGCCGGGGGTTCGCGTCTACACCTCGGGCGACGGCGGGGTCACCTGGACGTCCGCGACCGCGCCGCCGTCCCGACCGGCACTACACCTTCGAGGGCGACCCGTCCGTCGGGATCGGGGCCAGCGGAACGCAGTACCTGTCGTTCCTCGCCGGCAAGGGGACGGACGAGTCGACGTTCCGCATCTTCGTCACCGAGCCGCCACGAATGCGAGCACGAACTGGACGGCGCCCGTGCCCCTGGACTCCCCGGCGGGTGGCCAGTCGGACGACAAGGACCAGCTCACGGTCGGCGACGGTCGGCGGACCAAGGAGTACGCCTTCGTCGCCTGGGACCACAACGACCCGAACGCGGGCCTGCAGCAGGTGCAGGTGGCGGCCTTCGATGCCGTAGGCCAATCGCATCTCCGGCCGTGGCCGTCAGTCACCGCAGCAGCGCCGGGACCTCGACCATCTACGCCGTGCCCCTGGTGATCGGCAGCAACCTGTACGTGGCCTGGCACGACGCCTCGCCCGCGCCCTCCGGCGACTACCAGAACGGCATCTACGTCACCTCGGCTCCTGCCTCCGGCGCGCCGTCCTTCCTCGGCAGTCAGGACGTACTCGTGGCGCCGGTCAGCAGCGCCTACGACCCCAACCCGTCCTGCGACACTCGCATCGGCCTCGCGACGCCGGCCCAACCGCGGCGGTGCGTGCTCCCCAACCCGTCCCTGGCCACCGACGGGAGCACGCTGTACGTCACCTGGGCGGACGCAGCGGCGAACGGCTCCGAGGACGTCTTCGTGCGTGGCCTCACCCAGTCACTCGGCCCGGCCCCGGGCTTCGAGAGCGGCCCGCGGCAGGTCAACCCGCCCGACGGGTCCGTCTCCTCCGACCAGTTCCTGCCCTGGTCGGCCTACGCGTCGGGCCATCTCTGGTCCTGCTACTACGACACGTTCGGGGACATCGCGCGAGCGACGGCCACCGAGTCGTGCAGCGTCTCCAGCGACGGCGGCCTGACCTGGTCCGCGCCCATGGCGGCGGCCTCGAGCCCCTCGGACGAGACGCAGCCGGGCGCCGACTCGGCCAACGGCTTCGGCGACTACGAGGGCCTCGCCGTGGACAGCAACGGCTCGGCCCATCCGCTGTGGACCGACAGCCGCGACATCGCCGCGGGCCGCAACGAGGAGATCGACGCCACCATCCTCGGCCCCGCCGACGGCAACTCGCAGCCGCCACGCGCCATGACGGGCGCGCCGACCCTGGTGGGCGCCACCACGGCCACCGTGTCGGGCGTGGTCACGCCCCGCGGGCAACCGACGACGTTCCACGTCGACTACGGGACGACGGCGGGCTACGGCTCCAGCACGAGCTCCGTGTCGCTTCCGGCCGACCAGCTGAACCACAGCGTCACGGCCGCGCTCACGGGGCTGACCGCCGGCGTCACGTACCACTACCGGGTCGTGGCCACGAACGGCTCCGGCACTGCGGCCGGCGCCGACAACCTGTTCGTCCCCGGCCCCGGCACGTTGGGCGACCGCACGCCGCCCGTCCTCAGCCTCACGGGGGTCCCGCACGGGCGGACCCGCCGGACACGCGTCACGGCCCGCTGGTCGGCCAGCGACGCCAGCGGCCCGGTGACCTTCGCGCGCAGCATCAACGGCGACCCGTACGGGGCCTACAGGACGGCGCAGTCGATCACGCTCCGCCACCTGCGCGACGGCCGCCACTCCCTGTTCGTCAAGGCCCGCGACGCGGCGGGCAACACGACCGTGGCCGGCGGCCGCTGGACCGTGGACACCCGCGGGCCGACCATGCGCATCAGCGGATCACGCCGGCCGGCCGGGGCGACAATCGTCCTGTCGGCGCGTGCCAAGGACCCGTCGGGCGTGCGCCGCGTGCGCTGGTCCTTCGGGGACGGCACCGCCGCGGTCATCGGCCGCAAGGCCCGGCATCGCTATGCCGCCGCGGGGCGCCATACGGTCACCGTGACGGCCACCGACCGCCTGGGCAACGTGCGGCGCCTGCGCGTCGTCGTGCACGTGGGCTGACGTTCGCCCGGAAAAGCACTCCGGGCCGCCTCGCCTGAGACGGCCCGGAGCCGGTCACTCGCCGGTATTCGGTAGGGGCGGGGCCGCTGACCGGTCGCGGTCGCGGCGTCCCCAACGCTTGCTGCGGCGATTCCCTGTCGGTCCAGGGGACTCGCCCCTACGTGCGAGCACCTCCGCTCGCCGTACAACTGTCATCACTCAAGACGAGACCACCTCCTTTCCGCGGTAGCGAAATCGTACCCGACGCGGGCGACGCGCCGAAGTCAGCGCGTCATCCTCGTCGTCGGCGAAGTTGCGCCAGTACGCGCTCGGGGTGGGCCCGGCCTGGTCCTGGTACTTCGAGCGCAGCTCGCCGTGCCCGTAGGGGCGGTCGGCCGGTGTGCTCAGGCGCTCGAAGACGAGCTGGGCGATGCGCATCCCCGGGTAGATGGCGATGGGGAGGCTGGCCACGTTGGAGAGCTCGAGCGTGATGTGGCCCGTGAAGCCGGGGTCGGCCAGGCCGGCCGTGGAGTGGACCTGCAGGCCCAGCCGGCCGAGCGAGCTCTTGCCGTCGAGCCGGGCCACCAGGTCGTCGGGGAGGGAGAGGCGCTCGAGCGTGGCCCCGAGGACGAACTCGCCCGGATGGAGGATGAAGGCCCGGCCGTCCTCGATCTCCACCAGCTCGGTGAGGTCCGGCATCGCGCGGCGGACGTCGATGAACGGGTAGCGACCGGGGTGGAAGACGCGGAAGCGATGGTCGCAGCGCACGTCGACGCTCGACGGCTGGACCAGGTCGGGGTCGAACGGGTCGAGCCCCACGCGGCCGGAAGCGATCTCCTCGCGGATGGAGCGGTCGCTGAGGATCACGTCCGCTCGATCTCCACCTGCGGGACCAGACAGGCCGCGGAGAGGGACAGCAGCCAGCGCAGCGGTGGCCACGAGATCGGCCGTCTGGATCATCTTCTCGGGCGGAATCTGGTCCTGGATCCACTCCGACATCGGCGTGTCCACGAAGCCCGGGCAGAGGACCGTCGCCCGAACCCCGGTCCCCTCGAGCTCCCGCCGGAGCGCGCGCGTCAGCCCGACCAGCGCATGCTTGGAGGTCACGTAGCCCGCGAGCCCCGGGACGCCGTGCAGGCCCGCGTACGAGGCCACGTTCACCACCAGGCCGCGCGCCTCGAGCAGCGCCGGCAGGGCCTCCCGCGTGAGCACGAAGGGGGCGCGGACGTTCAGCTGGTACTGGAGGTCGAAGTGGCGCGTCTCGAGCGCCGCCACCGGCCCCCCGACGCCGATGCCGGCCGCGTTGACCAGCACGTCGAGCCGGCCGCGACGCTCGAGGTGGGCGGCGACGGCGGCCGCGGCCGCCTCGGGGTCGGTGAGATCGGCGGGGTGGAGGTCGGCTCCGTCGAGCTCGCCCCGCGCCGGATCGCGCGACACGGCCGTGACCGCGTAGCCGTCCTCGAGCAGGGCCGCGGCCACGGCGCGCCCGATGCCGCTCGAGGAGCCGGTGACCAGGGCCGCCTTCACAGGACGGCAACGATATCCGTGCACGGGCGCCAAAATCGCCGTGGTAGCGTGATCTCGCGCGGGGACGACCGTCCTCGCGCGCCGTCTGCCAGGAGGCGCATTGGCCCGCTCGATCTCGATCGTCACGCCGGTTCCCGGTCCCCGCTCGCGCGAGTGGATCGCCCGCAAGGAGGCCGTCGTCAGCGACGCCAAGACCCTGTGGACGCCGGTCTTCGTCGACCGGGCCGAGGGCGCGACGCTGACGGACGTCGACGGCAACACCTTCCTCGACCTCGCGGGCGGGATCGGCTGCCTGACCGTCGGCCATGCCAACCCGGCGGTGAACGCCGCGGTGCACGAGCAGGTCGACCGCTTCCTGCACACCGACTTCACCATCGTTCCCTACGACTCCTACGTGGAGCTGGCCGAGCGCCTCACCGCGCGGGTGCCGGTGTCGGGGCCCGTGAAGGCCGCCTTCTTCAACAGCGGCGCCGAGGCGGTGGAGAACGCGGTCAAGATCGCCCGGCGGGCCACGGGGCGCCAGGCCGTCATCGCCTACACGAACGCGTTCCACGGCCGCACCCTGATGGCCATGTCCCTTACCTCGAAGCAGTACCCGTACAAGGCGGGCATGGGGCCGTTCGCGCCCGAGGTGTACCGGGTGCCGTTCCCCGACGCCTACCGCTGGGGGCCGGGGGCTGTCGAGGGCGCGCTCGAGCACCTGCGCGAGGCCCTGATCACGCAGATCGCGCCGGAGTCGGTCGCCGCGATCGTCATCGAGCCCGTTCAGGGCGAGGGCGGCTTCATCCCCTGCCCGCCCGCGTACTTCCAGGCGCTGCGCGACCTCTGCGACGAGCACGGCATCGTCCTCATCGCCGACGAGGTGCAGACCGGCTTCGGCCGCACCGGGACCCTGTTCGCCTGCGAGCAGCTCGGGGCGGAGCCCGATCTCGTGTGCGTGGCGAAGTCGATCGCCGCCGGTCTGCCGCTGTCGGGCGTGCTCGGGCGCGCGGCGCTCATGGACGCGCCGGGCGACTCGCAGATCGGCGGCACCTACGTCGGCAACCCGGTGGCCTGCGCCGCCGCGCTGGCCGTCCTGGACGAGATCGACGGCCGCAACCTGTGCGGACGGGCGCAGGTGGTCGGAGAGCGGATGCGCTCGCGCTTCGAGGCGCTCGCCGGCCATGTCGAGCAGATCGGCGACGTCCGCGGCATGGGCTCGATGCTGGGCGTGGAGTTCGTGCGCGACCGGCACACGAAGGAGCCGGCGCCGGACATCGTGACCCGGGTGGTCCAGGGGTCCCTGGAGCGCGGGGTGATCCTGCTCAAGGCCGGGCTGTACGGGAACGTGATCCGCAACCTCGCACCCCTCGTCATCACCGACGAGCAGCTCGACGAGGCGCTCGACGTGCTCGAGGAGGCCATCCTCGAGGCGGCGATGCCCGCGGCCGTCGCCTGACGGCCCCGGTTTCCGGTCCTTACACGGGCAGGTAGGGCGAGCTTCGCGAAGCTTTGCCCAGCCATCGGTACCGGGCGCGGCCGCCGGAGCTGCTCCGCCGACTGCGCCGCGTGCCATGCTCGAAGCTCAGCTCTGGCCCCGACACCAGGAGCTCACGGATGTTCCCGACCGGACGTATCCGCCTCGTTGCGCTGCTCGCAGTTCTCGTTCTCGCTGCCGTCGCCGCCCCTTCGGCGAGCGCGTCCCGGCATTCCCGGACCTTCGAAGGCAAGCTCCTGAGCCAGATCAACCTGGCGCGCACGATGAACGGGCTTCGGCCGCTCCACCTCAACCGCGCGCTCGGCCGCGCCGCCGAGCAGTACAGCAACGAGCTGGCCGGCCTCCGGACCCTCAGCCATGTCTCCCCCAACGGGGCCACGCCGGAGGACCGGGTCGCGGCGGCGGGCTACCACGGCACGTACATCGGCGAGAACCTGGCCGTCGGCATGGGCCCGGTCATGACCGTCCGGGCATGGATGGCCAGCCCCGGTCACCGGGCGAACCTCCTCAACTCCGCCTTCCACGTGGTGGGGCTCGGGGCGGCGGCCGGCGTGTTCGGGCCGGAGGTCACCGTCTACGTGACCGCCGACTTCGGCAGCTGAGCCGGGGGCTCAGCCCCGCTTCCGCGCCTTCCAGACCTCCTCGCACGGCCACTGCCGGGCCCAGTCGCCGGTGACGAACGGGTAGCGCGTGGTGGCGCCGGCGGGCGGACGCACCTCGAGCAGGTCCTCCACGTCGAAGCCGTTCGCGCGCAGGAGGCGGATCCAGTCGCCGTAGCCGAGGTGGAAGTCCACCGCGGGCGGGTCGTCGTTCGGCCACTCCATGCGGTGGAGCCCGAAGTAGGAACGGCGGAGCCGGTCCGTCGCCGCGGAGTCGTCCTCCTGCATGCAGAGCACGAGGATCGTGCCGTTGACGAGGAAGATGAGCTCCCCGCCCGGGCGGAGAAGCCGCGACGCCTCCGGGATCCAGCGGTACGGGTCGCACCAGATGCTCGCCCCGTACTCGGAGATGGCCAGGTCGAAGCTCTCGTCCGCGAACGGCGTGGCCTCGGCGTTGCCGTGGTGCAGGGGGAACTCCAGCCCGAACTCCTGCTGGAGCGCGCCGGGCCGTGGCCAGCTGCGCCTCGGAGTTGTCGATCCCGACCGGGCGGGCCCCGCGCCGGGCGAGCCAGGCCGACACGTAGGCGGTGCCGCACCCGAGCTCGATCGTGTCCAGGCCGTCCAGCCGCCCGGGAAGGACGCCGAGCTCCGCCTCGGGGACGCCGAAGATCCCCCAGCTGGGCTCGCCGGCAGACCAGCTCCGCCGGCCCGGCTCGGCGTACTCGGCGGCCAGGACGTCCCACGCCACGCGGTTCTGGCGGACGTGCTGCGGCAGCTCCTCGGCCATGCGCGGACCCTACGGCGGCGGGCCGTCCGGCGGTGGATGAGATTTCAGCAGAATCACCCTTAAGGCGCGTTCAGCCTGCGCCGATACGTTGGACGGAATGAGCGACTACCACGTCAAGAAGATCATCCTCCCGAGCGGCAAGGCCGTTCAGATCGTGTACTTCCATCCCGAGGACGCCCTGACGCCGCAGCCCGCGGCCGAGATTGCCCCCTCCCCCGTCCCCGTTCCCGACACCGGCCACGGGCTCGAGCACTGCCCCGCGTGTGCCTGCGACCTGGTCCACCCGGTGGACTGGCGCGAGGCCGAGGGCGAGCGCTGGGACATCGAGCTCCAGTGCCCCTCGTGCGCGTGGAGCCACCGGGGCGAGTTCCCCCAGGACGTCGTCGAGCGCTACGACGAGGCCCTGAACGAGGGCACCGACGCCCTCGTGGACGCGCTGGAGCGCGTGAGCCGCGAGAACATGGAAGCCGACGTCGACCGCTTCATCGACGCCCTCCACGCCGGCCACATCGAGCCGATCGACTTCTAACGGGGGGAACCATGTTCCCCCCGTTGGCCCCCCTCTTGGGGCGGGGCGGCGGTTCTCGGAGCGACGCGATCGTCCGTGCGGGGCATCGCTTCTGGCTTCGGCATGCCGGCAAAGCCGGCACACCGACGCGGATGTGGTGATTCGCGCTGCTACGGGGAGAACCGCGCGGGAGGGGTACCTTGTCGATGTGATCGGTGAGACGCTCTCGGGGCGGTACCGGATCGAGCGTCTGCTCGGCCGTGGCGGCATGTCCGCCGTGTGGCTCGCCTGGGACGGCGAGCTCGAGCGCGAGGTCGCCGTCAAGATCCTCCACTCCCGGCGGCTCGAGAGCGCCGACGCGGTCGAGCGCTTCGAGCGCGAGGCCCGCACGCTGGCCTCGCTCGCCCACCCCGGCATCGTCACCGTCATCGACCGGGGAGAGGAGGACGGGCGGCCGTACATCGTCTTCGAGTACGTCCGCGGGCCCGACCTCCGCACCCGCATCGCGGAGCAGGGCGGGCTCGAGCCGGCCGAGGCCTACGCCGTCTGCTCCCAGGTGGCCGACGCCCTCGCCTATGCCCACGACCAGGGCGTCATCCACCGCGACGTCAAGCCGCACAACGTTCTTCTGGCCGAGGACGGGACGGCCAAGCTCACCGACTTCGGCATCGCCCGCGTGATCGAGGCGCCCTCGCTGACCAGCACCGGGCGCGTCCTCGGGACCGGCGAGTACCTGGCCCCGGAGCAGGCCGCGGGCGAGGGGCTCGACGAGCGGGCCGACGTGTACGCCCTCGGCGTGATGCTCTTCCACTGCCTGACCGGCGAGACCCCGTACCAGGGGGAGGGCTTCGTCGACCTCGCCGCCCAGCACATGCGCGCCCCGATCCCGAGCGTGCGCACCCGGCGGCCGGACCTTCCGGAGGAGGTCGACGCGGTGGTCGGGCGGGCGCTGGCCAAGCGCGTCGACGACCGCTACCCGAACTGCATCGAGATGCGCCACGCCCTGGACGACCTGCTGGCCGCCACGCCCGCGGGCGCGGCCGAGGCTCCCGACGACGTGCCGGCCGTCGTCCCGGCACGGCGCCCCGAGGCGACCACCCCGTACGAGGGACTGGGCAATCCGATCCCGCTCCCGCCGGCCGTGCAGCCGCCCCGGCGCTCCCGGACCTCCACGGTCCGCGGCCTCGCGCTCCTGGCCGCCGTGCTCGTGACCGCCGGCGTATGCGTGGCCATCGTGGCCATCGCCCTGGCAGGCAACAACGCGACTCCCGCACGCTCCGCCACCCCGCCCACGACCTCGAGCTCGAGCTCGAGCGCACCGCGGCCCCCGGCGGCGTCGGCGGTCATCCCGGCGATCGCGATCGCCACGTTCGACCCCGAGGGAGACGGCGTGGAGAACCCGCAGAGCATGGCCAACGCCACCGACGGCAATCCGGCCACGGTGTGGACGACCGAGCACTACAGCGCGTTCGTCAAGCACGGCGTGGGCCTGGTGCTCGACGCGGGGGCGGGCGTCCGGGCGGACTCGGTGCGCCTCGAGACCCCGGTGCCGGGCTGGAGCGCGCAGATCCTCTACAGCCGCGCCGCCAGCCCGCCGACGACGTTCGCCGGGTGGTCGCCGGACTCCGCCGTGACCGTGGTGGACAAGGCCACCAAGACCATCCCGCTGACCGGCCGCAAGGACGCCCGCTTCTACCTGGTGTGGATCACGAGCCTCGTGCAGAACGGGGACCCGAACGCCCCCGACACGGTCCACCCGCTGTCGGCGTCGATCGGGACGGTCCGCCTCCTCGGCCCGAGCGGTCAGTAGCGGTAGCGCGACCGGCGCTCGTGCCGCTCGAGGCCGAGCTCGACGAGCCGGTCGACGAGCGCGCCGTAGTCCAGGCCGCGGGCGGCGAACAGCCGCGCGTAGACCGACGTCGGCGCGAAGCCGGGGATGGTGTTGACCTCGTTGACGAGCAGGCCGCCGTCGGGCCGCAGGAAGAAGTCCACCCGCGCCATGCCCGCGGCCTCCATGGCCCGGAACGCGCTCACCGCCATGTCCTGCACACGTAGGGCCACGTCGTCCGGAACGTCGGCCGGGATGAGGATGTCCGAGCCGCCCTCGTCGTACTTGGCGGTGTAGTCGTACCAGTCGGCGTGTGGCCGGATCTCGCCCACGGCCGAGACCTGGAGCTCGTCGTTGCCGAGGACGCCGCACTCCAGCTCGCGCCCGGCCACGAACTCCTCCACCAGGGCCTTCGGGTCGTGGGCGAAGGCGAGCTTGACCGCGGCCTGGAGCTCGTCGCGCGACCCCACCTTGGTGATCCCGACGCTCGATCCCAGCGACGCCGGCTTGACGAAGACCGGCCAGCCCAGCTCCTTCTCCACGAGGTCTGCCAGCGCCGTGTCCCCCGGATCGACCGTGCCGTCGCGGAGGGTGAGGGACGAGGTGACCGGGATGCCCGCGTTGCGCAGGACGGCCTTGCCGAGGTCCTTGTCCATGGCCACCGCCGAGCCGGCCACACCTGCGCCGACGTAGGGCAGCCCGACGGTCTCGAGCAGCCCCTGGACCGTCCCGTCCTCCCCGAAGGGGCCGTGGAGGACGGGGAACACCACGTCGATCGGCCCGGCGTCTGCCCCGCCCGTGCCGTTGACGAGCGCCCGCGCGCCCTGGCCCGGGACGAGCGCCGTGCCGGGCGCGCCCTCGGTGAGGGCCGGCGCCTCCGCGGCGGCCTCGAGGGCGGCAGCGTCGCCCAGGACGCGCCAGCCCCCGTCGCGCTCGATGAGCACCGGGACGGCCTCGTAGCGCTCGGGGTCGAGGGCGCCGAGGACCGAGCGGGCGGAGCTCAGGGAGACCTCCCGCTCCGAGGAGCGGCCCCCGGCGAGGATGGCGATTCGGATCCGGCGGCGGCGGTCGGGCTCAGGCACCGGGGAACTGTCCTGGGCCGTGCTTGCCCTTGCCGGGCTTCGGAGGCTTCTCCCGCGCCGACGTGCCGTTGCCATTCCCGTTGCCGTTCCCGTTCCCGTTGCCGTTGCCGTTGCTGCCGCTCGACTGGCAGATCTGGAAGCGGACGTTTGCGCCCGCGGGCTCGAGGACGAGCGGCTGCGGGGACTGGTTGACGACGAGGTTGTCCTGGCTCGGGTCGCAGTTCGTGGCCGGGGTGCCGCTCAGCTGCGGCGTGAAGCCGGCCTGGGTGATGGTGGCCGCGGCGGCGTTTGCGGTCTGACCGGACACGTCGGGCACCGGATTCTTCTTCGGCCCGCTGGAGACGACCAGCGCGACGGTCGAGCCCTGATCCACCTGGCCGCCGGCCGGGCGCTGGGAGATGACGTCACCGGCGTTCACGCTGTCGCTGGGCTGCCGGGTGACGCTGTACTTCAGACCGGCCCGGGTGAGCGCGGCCTGGGCGGCCGACTGGCTCTGTCCGCGCACGTCCGGCACCGTGGCCTGCGGCGGGCCCTGGGAGAGGAAGATGTGCACGGTCGTCCCCTTGCCCGCGGACTGGCCGCCCGTCGGATCCTGGTTGGCCACCGTGCCGGCCGGCTGGCTGCTGGCCTGCGTCGCGCCCACACCGACCTTGAAGCCCTTCGCCTCCAGCGTCGACCTCGCCTGGTCGGCCGACTCCCCGATGACACTGGGCACCGGAACCTGGACGAGCCCCTTCGAGACCTTGAGGAGCACCGGTCGTGTTGCGCTGCACCGTCGACCCTTCAGCCGGGTGCTCCACCTGGATCACGATGCCGGGCTGCTGCTGGGCGTACACGTCATGTCGCTGTGCCGTCAGCCCCTGCGCGGCGAGATCGGCCTTGGCCTGGTCGTAGGTCTTGCCCACGAGCCCGGTGGGAACGGTGGCCGTCGTCGAGCCCGTGGTCGAGCTGTCGGAGCTCAGCCCTCCGATGGCCACGGCAGCGATCGCCCCGGCGGCCGCCAGCAGCCCGAGCACCAGGAACCACGGCCACAGCGGCCGCCGCCGGCGCGGCGGTGGGGCGGCCGGAGGCGGAGGCTCCCACTCATCGGCCCGGGCGGCCGCGGGCGCGGGGGTGTACACGCGGGTGGCCGCCGTCGGGGGCGGCGCCACGGCAGTGGCCGCCGCGACCACCGGCAGCGGATCGGCGATGACCTCGGTGAAGGCCTGGGTCTCGGCGGCCGGGGCGAGGCCGCGGCGCACGCGCTCGAGGTCGGCGGCCATCTCGTCGGCGCTCGCGTAGCGCCGGGCCGGATCCTTGGCCAGGGCGCGCATGACCACCTGCTCCAGCGCGGGCGGGACGAGCGGGTTGAGCTCGCTCGGCGGAGCGGGCGGCTCGGAGACGTGCTTGAAGGCGATGGCCACGGCCGAGTCGCCCTCGAAGGGCACGTGCCCGGTCAGCATCTCGTACAGGACGACCCCGAGCGAGTACAGGTCCGCCTGGGGCTGCACGGGCTGCCCGCGGGCCTGCTCCGGCGACAGGTACTGCGCCGTGCCGATGATGGAGCCCACCTCGGTCATCTGCGACGCGGCGCCCGCCCGGGCGATCCCGAAGTCGGTGACCTTGGGGCGGCCGTCGGTGGCCAGGATGATGTTGTGCGGCTTGATGTCGCGGTGCACCACGCCGTGGGCGTGGGCGAAGCGCAGGGCCTGGAGGATCTGGAGCGTGATGTCGATGGCCCGGTCGGGCTTGAGCGGCGCCTCGGCGCCGATGATGTCCTTGAGGGAGCGCCCCTCGAGGTGCTCCATGGCGATGTAGTAGGTGCCCTCGGCCTGACCGCGGTCGTAGATCTGGACGATGTTCGGGTGGTTCAGGCCGGCCGCGGACCGGGCCTCACGCCGGAACCGCTCCACGAACTGCTCGTCCTCGGCGTAGCGGTCGGCCAGGATCTTGATGGCCACCTTCCGGCCGAGCGACTCGTCCTCGGCCAGGTAGACCGTGGCCATGCCCCCGGTCCCGAGAGGACCGAGCAGGCGGTACCGGCCGTCGAACGGCCTGCCGTCGTCGCCGCCCCTCATCGGCGCCATTCTCGCACGCACCCCGCTTTCGTCCTGTTCCGGGCCAGGGTCATCTCAGGGGTGCTCCGCCCTGGCGTAGACGAGGATCACGCGGGCGCCGCGCGGCAGCGTCCCGGCCGGCGGTTCCGCCTCGAGCACGACCCCAGGACGGGCAGCAGAGGCCACCGCCGTGCTCTTCGGGGTGAGCCCCGCGCGCCGCACGATCGCCTGCGCCGCGGCCAGGTCCCGTCCCTTGAGGCCCTCGGGGACGGTGACCCTCGCGGGCAGCGACGGCGTGGCCGGGGGCGCCGCGCCGTTGCCCCGGAAGGCCGCGGCCAGGGCGAGGGCGAGCAGGCTCGGCACGAGCAGCCCGACGCCGAGCAGCGTGCGCTGGCGGCCCGCCGTCATGCGCCCCTCTTGGGCAGGCGGAGGGCCGCCTGCATCATCGCCTTGGCGATCGGGGCGGCCACCACGCCGCCGAAGGTGGGTGAGTTCTCGAGCACCACGGACACGGCCACACGAGGGTTCTGCGCCGGCGCGAAGGCGATGAACCATGCGCGGTTCAGGGTGGTGATCCCGGTCTCGGCCGTGCCGGTCTTGCCGGCGATGGTCACGCCGGGAATGGCCGCGGCCCGCCCGGTCCCCTCCTCGACCACGTGGGTCATCATCTGCGTGATCTCCGCTGCGGTCTGAGACGACACCGCCGAGCCGAGGGCGTGCGGACGGGTGGTGGCGATGGTGTGGCCGCCGGGGGTGCGGATGGCGTCCACCAGGGTGGGCTGCATGATCACCCCGCCGTTGCCGATGGCGGCCGCCACCATGGCGTTCTGGAGCGGCGTGGCCCGCAGCGTGTACTGGCCGATCGCCGTGCGGGCGGGGTCGATGGGGTCGGTGGGGCGGGCCAGCCGGCCCGTCCGGGGATTGAACAGGCCCGAGGGGAGCACCTCGTCCGTCGGCAGGTCGATCGGCGGCCGGCTGTAGAAGCCGTACTTCAGCATCTGGTTGATGAGCACCGGGCAGCGCGAGCGGCCGCCGCAGAGGTGGTAGCCGATCGTGGCGAACACGCTGTTGATCGAGTTCGTCAGGGCCTTGGTCAGGTCGACCGGCCCGAAGACCTCGCCCGAGGCGTTCCTGATCTGCTGGCCGTACTCGGTGAAGAAGCCCTTGTCGTCGAACGTGCTCGTCGGTGTGTAGGCGCCCGTCTCCAGGGCGGCCGAGAGGGTGACCACCTTGAAGGTCGAGCCGGGCTCGAACAGCCCCGCCGTGGCCCGGTCGAGGAGCGGCGCGTCGTTCGAGGTGAGGATGCGCCTCCAGGCCGCGTCGTCGGCCACGGCGTGGTTGGGGTCGAAGCTCGGGATCGAGGCCAGGGCCAGGACCCGCCCCGTGCTCGGCTCGATGGCCACCGCCGCCCCGCGCAGGTGGGTGGCCCGCAGGCCGTTCATGGCCGCCTGCTGCACCGCGGGCTCGAGCGAGGTCTGGACGTTGTTGCCGGCGGCCGTCGAGCCCGTGACGGAGCTCAGCTCGTTCTGCAGGAACCCGGAGAGGTCGGTGTTCGCGCCCGTGAGGTAGTCGTTCTGGCTCTGCTCCAGGCCGGTGCGGTTGGCCGTCGGCGACGAGTAGCCCACGGCATGCGCGAACAGCCGCCCGGTGCGGATAGACGCGCAGGTAGACCTTGCGGCCGTCGGGCGTGTGCGCCAGGCGGTTGCGGGCCAGGACGTCGCCGTTCCCGGCCAGGATGAGGCCGCGCTTGATCGAGAGCTGCCGGACCTCCTGCCGCAGGTTGTCGCGGCGGTTGGCCAGCGACGGCGCGGCCCAGAGCTGCCAGTAGCTCGTGAAGGCCACGAGCAGCGCGAAGCCGGTGGCGAAGGCCACGAACAGGCGCGAGATCTGCCGGTTCACAGGCGGGCCGGGCCGATCCGGGCCTGGCGCTCGTTGCGGTCGGAGACCGCCAGGAGCAGCGCCAGCAGGAGGAAGTTGGAGACGATGGACGAGCCGCCGTAGGACACGAACGGCAGCGTGATCCCCGTCAGCGGGATCAGGCGGACGACGCCCCCGATGATGAGGAAGGCCTGCAGGGCCACGACGGTGGTCAGCCCGGCGGCGAGGAGCTTCGAGAACCCGTCCCCGGCCCGGCTGGCGATCTTCAGGCCGCGGTAGGTGAAGAGCAGGAACAGCAGGACGAGCGCCGCCGCCCCGGCCAGGCCGACCTCGCTGGCGATGGCCGAGTAGATGAAGTCCGTCTGCACCGCCGGGATCACGGCATGGCCGGCGGAGGTGAGGATGTACCCGCGCCCCAGGCCGGTGCCGAAGATCCCGCCGTCGGCGATCGTGTAGATCGACTGCACGATCTGGTAGCCCTGATGCTGCGGCGTCTTCCAGGGATCGAGCCAGATGGAGATGCGCTCGCCCACCTGCGGGGCCACCTCGTAGGCGACGACCGAGCCCGCGGCGAAGGCGATCAGGCCGATCACCGCGTACGCGGTCCGTCCCGTGGCCACGTAGACCATGGCCAGGAAGATCCCGTAGAAGAGGAGCGAGGTCCCGAAGTCGTTCATGACCACGAGGACCAGCAGCGCCGCGCCCCACATGGCCAGCAGCGGCCCCAGGTGCTTGAAGCGCGGCAGGCCGAGGCCGAGCACGCGGCGCGAGGTCAGGGCCAGGAGCTCGCGTTTCTCGCGCAGGTAGCCGGCCAGGAACAGGACCAGGGCGATCTTGGCGAACTCGGCGGGCTGGATCTGCAGGCCGCCGACGCGGATCCACAGCCGCGCGCCGTTGATCACCGTGTGGGTCGCGTAGGAGAAGAGCACCGTGAGCGCGAGCAGGGCGACCGCCGTCAGCCCGAGCAGGTAGCGGTAGCTCTCGAGCACGCGCGGGTCCGGGAGAAGGACCAGGACCGCGATGAACACGGCCACCCCGACCAGCATCCAGATCCCCTGGTCCCGGGCCAGCGAGGGGTTGATGCGGTAGATCTCGGTCAGGCCCACGGCCGAGAGAAGCCCGACCAGCGGCAGCAGGTAGGGGTCGGCGTCGGGGAGACGCAGCCGCAGCGGCGATGTGAGCGCAGGTGAACAGGGCCAGGAACAGGCCGGCGTAGAGGAGCGAGCGGCTCGAGATGGCGTTCGACCGGGCCACGAGGACCGACGTGAAGCCGGCCGCGGTGAGCACGGCGACGAAGCGCGAGCCCGACCACCTCACGGTTCCGGGGCGTGCGGAGGGCGGCCAGCATCAGGGCTGGCCGCGCTCGAGCTGCTGCACCACGCGCAGGGCGTCGCCCGACGAGCGGAGCGTGTGGTCGAGCAGCTTCACGCGCCGGGCGTGGGACAGCGTGGCCGCGGCCACGCCGCTGCGGTAGGTCTCGCGGTAAAGCGTGTGGCCGCCGCCGAGGTCGATGGGCAGCCCCTGGTACACGGCCACGTGCCCGGTCTGGTCCACGCCGACGAAGTGGGACCAGCGGAAGGCGAAGAAGGCGCCGGCCACGAGCCCCGCGGTGAGCAGGACGAGGACGGCGCCGATCACGGCCAGACGCCCCCGGCCGCGACCTCCATCCCGAGGCTCGCCGAGGAGGTTGAACTCCTGCGGCGGCGCGGCCGCCGGGCCACCGGCATCGCGGATGACCGGCACGTCGTCTGCCTCGCTCAGCGTGTCGCGGTCGTCGACCTTCGCCGCCACGAGGGTGTCGCCGCCCGCCGGCGCGTCGCCGTTTGCCACGCGGAACGCCACCGCGGTGATGTTGTCGTCGCCGCCGGCGGCGTTCGCCGCGCGAACCAGCTCGCGCACGGCCCCGTTCAGCGGCCCGGCGAGGGTGCTGCCGATGCGGTCGTCGTCGACGAAGCGCGTCAGGCCGTCCGAGCACAGGAGCACGACGTCGCCGTCGGCCGCCTCGATGCTCCACGTGTCCACCTCGACCTCGGGCTCGACCCCGAGGACGCGCATGATCACCGAGCGCTGCGGGTGGCTCTCGGCCTCCTCGGCCGACAGCCGCCCCTGGCGCACGAGCTCGGCCACGAGCGAGTGGTCGCGGGACAGCTGCTGCACGCGTCCCGCGCGAAGGAGGTAGGCCCGCGAGTCGCCCACGTGCCCGAACGCGATCTCCCTCGGGCCGGCCAGGGCGGCGGTGACGGTGGAGCCCATCCCGGCCGTGTCGCGGTCCTGCTCGGCCCGCTCGCGGATGCGGTGGTTGGCCTCCTCGATCGTCCTCCGTAGGAGCTCCTCCCCGGAGACCTCGCCGTCGTCCTGCGCCAGATCCTTGAAGGCCTCGATGGTCAGGCGCGAGGCCACCTCGCCCGCCCGGGCCCCGCCCATGCCGTCGGCCACCACGAACAGGGGCGGATCCGCCAGGTAGGCATCCTCGTTCTTGGAGCGCACCCGGCCGGTGTGGGTGCTGCTCGACCAGTCGACGACGCGCATCAGTCGCCCTCGAAGCGCATCTCGGTCTCGCCGATGCGCAGCTCGTCGCCGGGCCGCAGCCGGTGCTCGACCGAGATGGCGTGCCCGTCCACGTGGGTCCCGTTGGTCGAGCCCAGGTCCTTCACGTACCGAGCGCCGTCACGCGCGAACACGAGCGCATGATGGGCCGAGGCGTAGCCGTCGCCGTCGAGCACGACGTCGCACTCGCCCGAGCGGCCGAAGGTCACGTCGCGCTCGAGGCGCACGAGGGTCCCCGGCGGGTAGCTGGGGCTCGAGAGGACCACGAGCTGGGGCGCCGGTCCCGGCATCGGGGTCTCGGCCACCTTGCGGAACCCGGCCGCCTCGGCGGCGGCCGGGCCCAGGAGCATCGACTCCTGCGGAGCGCGCAGGTCCCGCACGGAGAGGCGGATGATGCGCCAGATGAACAGGTAGAGGACGACGACGAACACCACCTTCAGCACGAGCAGAAGCTGCTCGACCACCGGGTGTCAGCCCTCCGGGCGCTCGAGGACCAGCGTGGTGGAGCCGAGGACGATGCGGTCACCGAAGGCCAGGGCCTGCTCGCGCACGCGGCGGCCGTTGACCGAGGTGCCGTTCGTGGAGCCGAGGTCGACCACGACGGGCGTCGCCCCGCCGAGGCGCAGCTCGGCGTGACGCCGGGACACGTTCGGGTCGTCGAGGACGACGTCGCAGCCGGACGAGCGGCCGATGGCCACCACGTCGCCGGTCAGGGGCACGCTGCGGCCGTCGACGGTCAGCACGGCGCGCGCACCGGCGGCCGCGACCTCGTCCGGCGTGAAGGCCGTGGTCTGCGCCGGCGCAACCTCCGTCGCCGGCTCGGGCTCGGGCAGCGGTACCGGGACGGGCACCGGCAGCGGCTCCTCGGGGAAGGCGGCGGGGGGCACGGGCGCCATGGCGTCGAGCTCCTCCGGGGTGGGCGGCGGGATGTCCTCCGCCACGGCCTCGCCCTCCGGCTCCTCGGGAAGCGCCTCCTCCTCGGTGAGCTGGCGCGCGATGCCGAACGTGCCCAGGGCCAGCGACGGCTCGGTCTCGAAGCGCACCCGCGGCCTGGTGGTCAGGGTGTAGCCCTGCCGGCGGGCGTGGTCGGCGAGGTACACGCCGAGCTCGGTGCGCAGCGAGGCCTCGTACTCGGCGAACCGCTCGCGGTCGCGCGGGTTCAGGTAGACGACGTAGTCGTTCGGGGCGTACACCTGGTTGAGCGAGACGACCTTGCCGTCCTCGAGCTCCTTGGCCAGCTTGCGGGCCAGCTCGACCGGCTCGACGTTCGCGCGGAACGCGCGGCCGAAGGTGCCCTCGAAGGCGCCCTCGATCCGACTCTCGATGGTGCGCAGAAACCCCATGGTTGCGACGCTCATGGCTCCCTTTCCAGTGGCGGAGCGGGGACCGCGAGCAGCAGGACGATACCAGCCATCCAGATCGCTCCGAGGATGGCCCAGGGCGTCCCGGCGGACCCGCCGGCAAGGGCGGGGCCGAGGGCCTGGGCGAGGCAGACGGCCGACAGCCAGACGCTCACGGCGAGCGCCCGCGACCCGCGGGGCGGGTTCCAGGCCACCGGCCAGAGGGCGGCCGCGCAGCCCCAGGCCAGGGCCAGGACGAGCACCGGCCCGTCCAGGCCGTGGCGGAGGACGTCGGCCACGCGCGCGGCGTCGCCGACGCCGTTCAGCATGTGCGCGTCCGAGGGACCGGCCTGCCAGAGGGCCACGGCCAGAGCCCCGGCCGCGCCGGCGAGGACCCGTGCCGCAGGCGCACGCAGGCGGCCGGCCAGCATCAGGTAGGCGGGCCAGGCGAGCAGTACCGCCAGCAGCGGGGCGAGCACCGGAAGGAGGGCCCGGCGGCCGGCGCCGGCGCACGTCACGAGCCAGGCCGCCCCGGCCGCGCCCACCGTCCAGGCCAGCCCCGCGGAGACGTTGCCCATGGCGGGGACGATCGCCGCCAGGCCGAGCGCGGCCCCGGCCCAGGGCCAGGCCACGGCGAGCGCGCCGATGCCGACGGCCATGGGCCAGATCCAGGAGGGCGGCCAGAAGGGGAAGGCGGTCAGGGTGGCGCCCACCGCCAGCCCGGCGAGAAAGCCGGGCCCCAGGCGACGGGCAATGGCCTCGGCCCGGCGGAAGGAGGGCTCGGGGATGCCCGCCGCGAGGGCGCGGTTCGCCAGCGCCCGGGCGTGCTCGCCGGCGCGGATGGCCAGGTCGCGAACGTCGACGCCCGGCTCGTCGTCCGGCGGCCGCAGGTGCACGAGGCCGCCCATCGGGGCCTCGAGGCGGTCGGCAGCCTGCTCGAGCGCCGCGGCCAGCGCGGGCGCCGAGGGCCGGCGGCGGGGCGTGGGCGAGAGGGCGCGGGCGATGACGGCCGACAGGGTGCGCGGAAGGTCCGGCCGGATCTCGGCCAGGGGGCGGGCGCCCTCGCCGTGGCGCTCCCACAGTTCGGCCGGGGTGCGCGCCCGGAAGGGGTTCGCGCCCGTGAGGCACTCGTACAGGAGCACGCCCACGGCCCACACGTCGTTGGGCGCCGCCGGCGGCTCGCCGGCACACGCCTCGGGCGCCATGTACGAGAGCGTGCCCAGCAGGCGGTCGTCCACCGTCGCCTCGGGCTCCGAGATGGCGGCGATGCCGAAGTCGGCCAGGCGCACCGCCCCGTCGCCTCCGAGGAGCACGTTGGCCGGCTTGACGTCCCGGTGCACGATGCCGCGCGAGTGGGCGTGGGCCAGGGCCTCGCACACCGCGGCGGCGATGCGCAGGATGGTGGCGTCGGAGAGCGCGCCGTCCCGCACCGCGCCCGCCAGGTCACTGCCGTCGACGAGCTCGGAGATGACGTAGACGTAGTCGTCGTCCTCGAGGACCTCGTACAGCCGCACCACGTGGGGGTGGTCGAGGCGGCCCGCGACGGCCACCTCGCGACGGGCGCGCTGGCGCAGCACGGCGTCGTGCGGGATGGCCTTCACGGCCACGTCGCGGTCGTTCCCCTCGTCGTGCGCGCGGAAGACGGTGCCCGTGCCGCCGATACCCAGCACGCCGTCGATCCGGAAGCGCCCCAGGATCTCTCCGGTGGGGAAGAGCGCCGGCGTCCGGCGCGCTCGGTGACGGGCCATGCTGGCCGGCGTCTGGGCGGCCGTGGTCATCCCTCGCGGCTCCCCTCAGGAGAGGCAGAACGTCCGAAGGCGCGGTGTACTATCCGGCGATGCTGAAGGGGCACTGGGGTTTCGGGTCGGCTCCCCGGGGCGGCCCGCCGCCCCCTGCGACGCGTCCCCGTGGCGCCCTCGACAATTCGGCAGGTCCATGACGCTGTCCTTCTTCGAGGAGCTCGACTTCGACGACGGGGCTGCGACCGAGCCGCAGGAGGAGCGGCCGGCCCGCCGGGGTCGAGGTCCTCGTCGAGCACGGCGGGCCGGGGGTCAGGGACCGCAGGGGCCGCAGGGGATCCAGTGGCAGCGCCTGCTGCCCGTGGTGATCGCCTTCGTGGTCGTGCTCGTGGTGGCGGTGTGGTGGATCCGCGCCTGCGAGGCCGACGCTCAGCGCAGCGCGTACCACCACTACGTCGACAACGTGAACTCCGTGGTCACGCAGTCGAACTCCATCGCCAAGTCCGTCGACCAGACGATCAGCGCCTCCGACCAGAAACCCGCCGAGGTGGTCGCCAACCTGCAGAAGCTCGAGGCCCGGCAGCGCGACGTCCAGAACGAGACGCTCAACCTGCACGACACCGGCCGCCTGCGCGGCCTGCAGCCCTGGCTGGCCACGACCATGCTGTACAGGACACAGGGCCTCGACGCCCTGCAGACCCAGTTGGCGCGCGCCCTCACGCCCAAGAACCCGACGGCGGACGGGGCCAAGGCGGTGTCGGACGCCTACTCGCGCCTCCTCGCCAGCGACGTCATCTACGCCGACTCCTTCCAGACCCCGGCCCAGTCCGACCTCACCGCCGCCGGCATCAACGACGTGAAGCTCGACGACTCGCAGTTCGCGCTCCAGCACTCCTACATCGACCCCGCGAACTCGCTCCAGGCGCTGAAGCGCATCAAGGCGGCCTCCAACCTGACCCAGACCCAGGGGGGCAAGTCGACCTGCACCAGCACCGTGCGGGTGGGCACGTCGCTCGACTCGGTGACGGCAGAGCCGAGCGGCACGGTGCTCACGCCGAACTCGTCCACGCCGCAGACGGTGAACTACTCCACCGGCAAGACCGCACTCGTCGCCCAGGTCACGAACGGCGGCGACATCCAGGTCACGAACGTCCAGGTCCGCCTGGCCGTGCCCGGGAGTGCGCCGGTGACGACGTCGATCCCCTCGCTCAACCCGGGGGAGCGCACCACGGTGAGCCTCAGGCCGCCCGAGCCGAATCTCGGCGGCCCGCCGGTGACGGTGCGGGTCGAGGTCACCCCGGTGCCGTGCGAGACGAACAAGAGCAACAACAGCGCCCAGTACAAGATCTCCTGGCGACTCGCCGGGTAGAGCGGGCGCGACGGCCGCGCCGGTAGCCTCAGGCGCCCATGGATCTCGGCTCTCCGACGACCATCGTGGCCCTGGCCGCCCTGGCCCTGGCCGTGATCGACCTCGGGCTCGCGGCCTGGTATCTGGTGTGGATGCGCCGGGTCCGCCGGGCGCAGCGAGCGCTCCTGGCCGGCGAGAACGTCGACCTCGTGGAGTTCGCGGTGGGCATGCAGGCCCGCCAGGAGCAGGTGGAGCGGGTGGTGGCCGACGCGCAGGCCGCCCTGGCCACGGCCCAGGGGCGCATCGACGGCTGCCTCTCCCGCCAGGCCGTGGTCCGCTACGACGCCTACGCGGACGCCGGTGGCCGGCAGTCCACCACCATCGCGGTGCTCGACGAGCATGGCACCGGCCTGGTCCTCTCGGCCATCCAGGACCGGGCCTACGCACGCGTCTACGTCAAGGACGTGGCCGCCGGGAAGGCGGCCGGGATCGCCCTCTCCCCCGAGGAGCAGCAGGCCGTCGACCAGGCTCTGGCAGGCGGTTGACACCGCTCCGAACGGGGGAGACCATACCCGTCGTGCGGTACGTGAAGGTCGACGTCCGCGAGCTGCGGGAGGAAGACCGGCCCAGGCTGCTGGCGCTGGCGGGCGAGGCGTTCGGGGCCGGGCTCGGCGCCGGCGAGACGGTGGCCGTGCTCACCCGGTGCCACGTGCTCGTGGCCGAGACGCGGGAGGAGGTCGCCGGCGAGCGCGAGCTCGCGGGCTACGTGGCCCTCGTCGACAGCGGCGGCGCCATGCACATTCGCCAGCTGCTGGTTGCCCCCGCCCACGGAGAGGAGCACGTCGAGCGGCAGCTGTGCGACTGGGCCGAGGGCTACGCCATGAGCCGCGGCTTCGAGCGCGTCTGCGTCGACGTCGGGGAGGACGAGCTCCGGGCCCGGGTGTTCTACGCCGGCCGCGGATACGTCCCCGGCGAGGACGGGCTCGAGCTCCTCCTGCCGCACCCCTGACGCGGCGCCAGAGGGGCGGAAGGGCTCTGGTACCCTCCCGCTCGACAGCGGGTTTCCCCTGGAGCAAAGGCGCAAATGGCGCAGCACGTGCTCGTCCTCAACGCGACCTACGAGCCGCTCAACGTGTGCACGGTGCGGCGGGCGTGCGTGCTCCTGCTCAAGGAGAAGGCCGAGCTCGTGGAGACCATGGCGGTGCCACTGCGGACGTCGAGCTCGACGTTCCCGCACCCCACGGTCATCCGCCTGGTGTCGTTCGTCAAGGCGCCGCGCTTCGCCGCCCGCCGCATCACCCGGCGGGCCGTGTTCGCCCGCGACGGCTACCGCTGCCAGTACTGCGGAGGCGGGCCGAGCCGGCTGACGGTCGACCACGTCGTCCCCCGCTCACGAGGGGGCGGCTCGACCTGGGACAACATCGTCACCTCGTGCGCCCCGTGCAACGTGCGCAAGGGTGACCGGCTCCCGCACGAGGTCGGCATGACGCCGCGCATCCACCCGCGCCCACCCGCCCCGGGCCTGTTCCTCACGCTCTCGGTGCCCGAGGTCCATCCGGCGTGGGAGCTCTACCTTGCGCCGCGCCGCCGCAAGGCCGCCACCGCTGCCGTCCCCGCGTAGGCCGGGTTAGCGCTACGCGCTCGGCGGGCGCCACCAGGCGCCCGTGGGAGTGGAGGCGCCCCAGCCCGGCCCGTGCGTGGCGTCGGGCGGAGGGAGTGCGCCCTCATCGAGGCCCGCGCCGGTCCAGGTCGAGTCGGCGCCGCGCAGGAGCCCGCCGGGCAGGCCGGCAGCCGTGGCCGTTCCCACCGCGGGGGATCGCTCGCCGAGCGGGGTCGCGCTTCGCTGCACCCCTGAAGCCTAGCGCTGCGCCCGCGGGTAGCCTGGCCGGTCACGAGCCGGCCCGTGCCCCGCGTCCCCCTCTTCCCGCGAAATCCCCAGTTCTTCGCGCTTCTCGACCGGGCGTCGGAGAACCTCGTCGAGGCCGCCGACGCCCTCCACGCCATGCTTGCGGGCTTTCCGGAGGCCGGCTCGCTGGCCGAGCGCATCCACGAGCTCGAGCGGGCCGGGGACGAGGTGACACACGACATCGTCCGCCTGCTGGATACCACCTTCGTCACCCCGCTCGACCGTGAGGACATCCACTCGCTGGCCTCGAGCCTCGACGACGTCGCCGACCACGTGGACGAGGCGGCCGACGACGTCGTGCTCTACGGCGTCCAGCGCATCCCGCCCGTTGCCGTGGCCCAGGCCGACCTCATCCGGCGGGCCTGCCGCTACCTGCAGGCGGCGGTGGGCAAGCTCGACGGCCTGCACGACGTCCGGTCCCTGCTGGTCGAGGTGCACACGCTCGAGAACGAGGGCGACCGCCTCGAGCGCGCGGCCCTCGGCGAGCTCTTCTCCGACGGGCAGGACGCGCTGGTGGTGATCCGCTGGAAGGACATCCACGAGCAGCTCGAGCTGGCCCTGGACGCGTGCGAGCGGGTGGCCGACGTCCTCGAGCGTGCGTACCTGAAGCACCGGTAGCGCGTGAACGTGCTGCTCTGGGGAGCGGTCGCGGCCGCTCTCGTCTTCGACTTCACGAACGGCGCCCACGACACGGCCAACGCCGTGGCCACGTCGGTCTCGACGCGGGCCCTGTCGCCGCGCGTGGCCGTGCTCGTGGCGGCGGTGGCCAACTTCGCCGGGGCGCTGGTCTCCACCGCGGTGGCCACCACCGTCGCCACCGACATCGTGCACGCCGACCTCGTGACCACCAGGACGTTGCTCGCGGCGCTCATCGGGGCGACGGCCTGGAACCTGGTCACCTGGTGGCTCGGCCTCCCCTCCTCGTCCTCCCATGCCCTCATCGGAGGCCTGATCGGCGCCGCCATGGCCGCCGCCGGGCCGGACGGAGTGGACTGGGGCGGCGTGGTGGGCAACTTCGCCATCCCGGCGGTTCTCTCGCCGATCCTCGGCTTCGCCCTGGCCTTTGTCCTGATGCTGGCGCTGATGTGGGCGTTCGCGCGCACGCGCCCGGCGCCGCTGCATCGCTGGTTCCGGCTGGCCCAGGTGGCCTCGGGGACGTTCATGGCCTTCGTGCACGGTGCGAACGACGCGCAGAAGACCATGGGCGTGATCGTCCTCGCCCTCTTCGCGGAGGGCCGCCTCTCGACGCTCGCGGTGCCGACGTGGGTCGTCCTCGCCTCGGGCACCACCATGGCCCTCGGGACCTACGCCGGCGGCTGGCGCATCATCCGGACCCTCGGGATGCGCGTCTTCCGGCTCGATCCGCCGCACGGGTTCGCGGCCCAGACCGCGGCGTCCGGCGTGCTGCTGGCCACCGCCCAGCTGGGCTTCCCGGTGTCCACCACGCACGTGATCTCGGGGGCCGTGATCGGCGTGGGCTCGACCCGCCGCCTCTCGGCCGTGCGCTGGGGCGTGGCCGGCAACATCGCCCTGGCCTGGGTGATCACGCTGCCCGCGGCGGCGCTCGTCGCCGCCGCCGTCTACGGTCTCCTGTCCCTGGGATGACCGACACCGCCGCCCGCCACCTGCGCCTGCTGTCCGACGTCGTCTTCGCGGCCACGGCGTCGCTCGAGCTGGACGAGGTCCTCGGCCGCGTGGCCGACAGCGTCGCCGGGGCGTTGGAGGCGGATGCCTGCTTCGTCTACGTCCTGGACGAGGACCGCGACGAGCTCGTGCTCGGCGCCTCGGTCGGCTCGGCGCCCGACCCGGGCCGGCCGCCCCCGCGTCTGCGGCTGGGCGAGGGCGTGACCGGATACGCAGCCGAGCTCGCCGCGCCAGTTGTCATCGAGCGCGCCGCGCACCTGGACCCGCGCTTCCAGCCCCTGGCCGGCCTCGACGAGGAGGCATACGAGTCCATGCTCGCCGTGCCCATCCTCGCCCGGGAGCGGCTGGTCGGGGCGCTCAACGTGCGCACGGTGGCGCCCCGGGCCTACGACCCGGGCGAGGTCGAGCTCCTGGCCACCATCGCCGCCACCGTCGGGCAGTCGATCGAGAACGCGCGGCTGTGGGGCCGGTCGCAGCGCCGGCTCGCCGAGCTCGAGGCCCTCGACCGCATCGCCCGGGCCGTGCTCTCCCCGGCCGACCTCGACGAGGCCCTTCGCGACGTGGTGGCCACCGCGGCCGAGGCGGTGGGCGCCGACGTCTGCGCCCTGGCCCTCGTGGCCGCGGCCGGCGAGCCCGCCACCCTGGCCGTGCGCTCGTCGCCCGAGGGGCCGGACGACGAGGCGCTCCTTCGGGCCGCCGCGGAGGCGCCGCTGGAGGAGCCGGGGCTCCTGGCCCTCCCGTTGGAGACGCGGCGCGGACCGCTCGGCGCCCTGGTGGTGGCGCGGGGCGCCGGGCGCTTTACCCGCGCCGAGCGCGCCCTGCTGGGCTCGGTGGCCGCGCAGGCCACCGCGGCCGTGGCCCGCGCGCGGGGCGCGATGCGCGGCCTGCTGGCTCAGGAGATCCACCACCGCGTCAAGAACAACCTGCAGACGGTGGCGTCGCTCCTGCGTCTGGCCGCCTCCGGGGACGGGGATCCGCGCCTGGCCCTGCGCGACTCGGTGGGGCGGGTCCTGTCGATCGCCGAGGTGCACGACGCCCTGACCCGCGGTCGGGCCGACGACATCGATGCCGCCGGCCTGGTCCAGCGGCTGACGGACATGCTGCGGCGAACCCACGGCGACCGGCCCGTATCCACCGTCCTCGCGCCGGTGGTGCTCGGCCCGGCCCGGGCCACGGCCCTCGCCCTGGTCTTCTGCGAGCTGTTCGCCAACGCCGTCGAGCACGGCGCCGGGCCGGTCGAGGTGGTGCTGCGCCGCGACGGAGCCTTCGCCGAGCTGCGCGTGCTCGACGAGGGGCCGGGCCTGGCCGCCGGGGCCCCGCGGGGCCAGGGGCTCGCCATCGCCGGGGCGCTCGTCGAGGCGGACCTCGAGGGAACGCTCGCCGTCGAGGGGGACGGGGACGGCACGCGCGCCGTCGTGCGGTTCCCGCTGGAGGTCGCAGCGTGAGCGACGGCGACCGCGTCCTCATCGCCGAGGACGAGACCATCATCCGCCTCGACCTGCGGGGCATCTGCGAGCGCGCCGGCCTGGACGTGGTCGGCGAGGCCCGCGACGGAGCCGAGGCCCTGGCGCTGGGCGTGTCGCTCGCGCCCGACCTGGTGATCATGGACGTGCGCATGCCCCGGCTGGACGGCATCGAGGTGGCCCGCCGCCTGCTCTCGGAGCGCCCAGTGCCCATCGTGATCGTCACCGCCTTCGCCGAGCAGGAGCTCGTCACCCGCGCCGCCGAGGCCGGCGTCTTCGGCTACCTGGTGAAGCCCTTCCGCGAGGACGACCTCATCCCGGCTGTGCAGACCGCCCGGGCCCGCTTCCGCGAGCTGCAGGCCGTCCGGCGCGAGGCGAGCTCGCTGGCCGAGGCGCTGGAGAGCCGCAAGGTGGTCGAGCGGGCCAAGGGCATGCTCATGGCCCGCGAGGGCCTCGCCGAGGATGAGGCCTACGCCCGCCTCCGCCGTGCCTCCCAGCGGACGGGGCGGCCCATGCGCGCCATCGCCGAGGCCCTCGTGGCCACGCTCGAGGGCGACGGACCGCCTCCGTGAGCCGGGCCTGGGGCCTGTACGCCGCCACGGTAGCCCTGACCGTCGTGGCCGGCGTCATCCACTACGCCGTCGGCAACGACGCCGGCACGCTGGCCAGCGCCGTACCGCTCATCCTGGTGGCGCCGCTCATCGCCATCGGCTGCGACGGCCTGGCCCCGCGACTGTCGGCCAGCCTGCTCGGGATCGTGCAGTCCGCCTTCGGCAACGCGGCCGAGCTCGCCCTGACCATCGTGGCCCTGGCCGACGGCCTGCCGGACGTCGTCCGCTTCGCCCTGGCCGGGTCGATCCTGGGCAACGCCATCTTCCTCGGGGGCGTGGCCGGGCTCATGCCTTTCGTGCGACGGCGGGGCCGCGAGCTCGAGCCGCTGCGCTTCGACCGCCAGCTCTTCACGGGCATCACCACCCTGAGCTTCATCTCGGTGCTGCCCATCGCCCTGCTCTCGTTCCCGAGCTCGTTCAGCCGCAACGTGCAGAACGACGAGACGGTCTCGCTCGCGGCGGGCATCGCCCTGCTCGTGGCCGGTGCATTCTTCATCTACAGCGAGCTGCGGCGCCCGCACCGGCCCATCCGGTCGGCGGACGCAACCGCAGCAGCGGCCGCCCATCACGCCGTCTGTCGGCGTGCTCTTCCTGGCCACGGGCGGCGTGGTGGCCGCACTGACCTCGGACTGGTTCGTGGCCGGGTTCGAGCCGGCCATCGCGCGCCTCGGCATCCCCGTGGCCTTCGCCAGCCTGATCATCATCCCGTTCCTCGGCAACGTGGCCGAGAACTACGTCGCCCTGCGCTATGCCTGGCACGACCAGGGTGACGAGGCCATGGCCGTGATCATGCACTCGGTCGTCCAGATCGCCCTGATCGTGACCGGCATCCTGCTCGTCCTCAGCCGCTTCGTCGGCCCGCACCCGCTGACGCTTGCGCTACGACCCGGTGCTCGCGCTGGCCCTGTCCCTGTCGCTCATCGCGCTGTGGATGATCGTGCACGACGGCGAGATGGAGCCGACCGAGGCCGTCGGGCTGCTCATCGCCTACGGGATCCTGGGCGCCGCCGTGTGGGCCGAGTGAGGCGTTAGCCGATGCCGCCGAGGTCGAGCGCGAGCTGCTCGTCTTCGGGAGCGGGCTCGAGCCACACGCCCATCTGGCGGTACTTGGCCCGGCGGTGGTGGCGGCGCTGCTCGGGCGGCGTCTCCTCGGCCACGGCGAGCTCGGCGTCGAGCGCCTCACCCAGCAGCCGGGCCGCGCGGTCGAAGTCGCGATGCGCCCCGCCGGAGGGCTCGGGCACGATGGCGTCGATCACGCCCAGCTCGAGGCAGTGGTTGGCGGTGGGCTTGAAGGCGGCGGCGGCCCTGCGCGCCTGCTTGGCGTCCTTCCACAGGATGGCCGCGCACCCCTCGGGCGTGATGACCGAGTAGATGCTGTTCTGGAGCATGAGCACGCGGTCGGCGACGGCGATGGCCAGCGCGCCGCCGGAACCGCCCTCGCCGATGACCGTGGTCACCGAGGGGACGCGGAGCCGGAGCATGGCCAGCATCGAGCGCGCGATCGCACCCGCCTGGCCGCGCTGCTCGGACTCGACCCCCGGATGCGCGCCCGGGGTGTCGACGAAGGTCAGCGACGGGCAGGCCGAGCCGGTCGGCCAGCCCGAAGATGCGCACCGCCTTGCCGTACCCCTCCGGGCGCGCCAGGCCGAAGTTGCGGAACGTGCGCTCCTTGAGGTCGCGCCCCTTCTGGTGTCCCACGATGGCCACCGGCCGCCCGCGGAAGCGCCCCAGGCCGGCCACGATGGCCGGGTCCTCGCCCGAGACGCGGTCGCCGTGCAGCTCCACGAAGTCGTCGAACAGCCGGCTCACGTAGTCGAGGGTGTACGGCCGCTCCTGGTGCCGGGCGAGCTGGACGGCATCCCAGATGTCCGACTCGGCCGAGCGCTCGGCCAGGCGCCGGCGCAGGCCGCGAAGCTCTGCCCGGACGCGGCTCACGCGGGCGCTCCGTTCCCGGAGGCCGCGCCGTGGCGGCGCAGGCGCAGGAGCCGCAGCAGCCGGGTCACCCGGCGGTCGGTGACGGGCTCGGGCGGCGCCTCCGCCGGAACCGTCCCGCCGGCCAAGCAGGCCGAGCAGCCGGCTCGTGGTGGCCCGCAGCTCGCCTCGCGGCACGACGAGGTCGACATGCCCGAAGCGGAAGGTGGACTCGGCGCGGCCGAAGTCGGCCGGCAGCTCCTCGCCGATCGTCTGCTGCACGACCCGGGGGCCGGTGAAGGACATGAGGGCGCCCGGCTCGGCCAGCACCACGTCGCCCAGGGCGGCGAACGAGGCCATGACCCCGCCGGTGGTGGGATGGGCCAGGATCGAGACGTAGGGGAGCCGGGCCTCCTGCATCGCGTCCACGGCGCCCGTGGTCTTGGCCATCTGCATGAGCGCCAGGATGTTCTCCTGCATCCGGGCCCCGCCGGAGGCGGCCACGGACACCAGCGGGATCTCCAGGTCGATGGCCAGGTCGGAGGCGCGGCAGAACTTCTCCCCGACCACCGAGCCCATCGACCCGCCCATGAAGTCGAAGTCCATGACGGCCAGCACGCACGGGCGGCCCTCGATGGTGGTGGAGCCGACGACGATGGCGTCGTCGAGGCCGGTGGCCGCCTCGGCCGCCACCAGGCGGTCGGGATACGGCTTGAGGTCGGTGAAGGCCAGGGGGTCGGCCGAGCGCAGGTCGGCCGCGGCCTCCCGGAACGAGCCCGGGTCGCTGAGCTGCGAGATGCGCTCCAGCGCCCCGACGGCGAAGTGGTGCCCGCACGCCGGGCATACCCGCAGCGCCGCCTCCAGCTCCTCGTCCCGGTAATGCGACCGGCACTCGGGGCACGTGTTGCGGTGGGGGCGTCCGGCCGGCGGGGACGGGGCCTGGCCGTCGGGCTCGCGGCGGGCGACCTCGACCCTGATCTGTTCGGGCGGCACGGACATGGAGAACGGCTCGAGGCCGTGGCCTTGCAGGGTACTCCGGCGCCGTCGTCAGCGCAGCGCTGCCGCCGCCAGGGCCGCCACCTGGACTGCGCCACCGAGCCCGGGCTCGAATCCGGTGAAGGCCACGGCCGCCACCGGCTCCCGGACCGCCACGGCCAGCGCGGCCTGGCGCGCCGCGTCGATCCCGAGGCCCGCAGGCAGGAGCACCGCGCCCTCGACCGCCACCCACAGCGGCCCTTCGGGGACGATCAAGCGGGCCACCTCCTCCGGCGCGGCCACCACCGCCAGCTGCGAGCGGTCGAGGAGCTGGCCCGCCGGCGGCGTCCACGAGGGGCTCCGAGCCCTCGCCCAGGGCCACGGCCAGGGCCATGCCGGCCACGTGGCCGTCGGACGAGGTCTCGGGGGTGTCCAGCGGCGGGGCCGGGGAGAGCCACACGCAGCCGGGATCGTCGCCGAGCGCGTCGCGCATCCCGGCCAGGCCACCGAGCTGCACCACCGCGTCGCCCCCGAGCAGAATCAACGGGCGGCCCGTGGGCCAGGAGCGCGGCGAGCACGGCGCCACGGATCCGGCGGACCTGATCGGCCAGGGCCACCACGTTGCGCACGCGCATGCCCGCGGGCGCGGCCTCCCAGGGCGGCTCGAGCCCCGCCACGTCGCCGAGATCCTGCGCCTCCACTCCGAGCTCGGCCAGGAGCCCGGCCAGCCCCTCGTCGCGCAGGCGGCGAGGCTCGCCGGCCTGGTCGGGCCGGGCCGAGCCCAGCGCCGTGGCCGCGCCCAGAAGGACGGTCACGGGCCGGCCGTCAGCGGCCCCTGGCGGAGCCGGAGCCGCGGCTCACCGCAGGCCGGGCAGGCGACCTCCGCGTCGTGCTGGCGGGGCGGGACCTCGCTGCCGCAGCCGGGGCACCGCTCGGCCACGGCGGCCGTGGCCCCGCAGGCATGGCACTCGTACTCCCCGGCGCCGAGATCGACGCTCGTCAACCAGCCGCAGGCGGGGCAGCGGGCCCGGGCGGGCATGGCTCAGCGGCGGCCGTCCGCGTCGTCCCAGCGGCCGAAGACGAGGCTGGCGTTGTGCCCGCCGAAGCCGAAGCCGTTCGACAGGCCGTAGGCCACGTCCGCCTCCCGGGCGACGTTCGGGATGTAGTCGAGATCGCAGGTCGGGTCGGGCTCGTCCAGGTTGATCGTCGGCGGAAGGACGCCCTCCGTCATGGCCAGGAGCGTGATGGCCGCCTCGGTGGCGCCGGCCGCGCCCAGCATGTGGCCGGTCATGGACTTCGTGGACGAGATCGGCGTGCGGCGCGCGGCCTCCTCGCCGAGGGCGTGCTTGATGACGCGCGTCTCCGCGGTGTCGCCCACGGGCGTCGAGGTGCCGTGGGCGTTGATGTAGCCGATCTGGTCCGGCGAGAGCCGGGCCTCGTCGATCGCCATCCGCATGGCCCGCGCCGGGTTGATCCCGGTGGGATCGGGCTCCGTCACGTGGGCCGCGTCCGAGGACAGGCCGTAGCCCAGGAGCTCGCCGTAGATCGTGGCCCCGCGGGCCCGGGCGTGCTCCAGCGCCTCGAGCACGAGCACGGACGAGCCCTCCCCCATGACGAACCCGTCACGGCCCGCGTCGAAGGGGCGGCTGGCGCGCTCGGGGTCGTCGTTCCGCTGCGAGATGGCGCGCATGGCGAAGAAGCCGCCGATGCCCATGGGCGTCACCGGCGCCTCGCTCCCGCCCGCCAGCATGACGTCGGCCTTCTCCTGGCGGATGTAGGTGGCGGCGTCGCCGATGGCCATCGAGGAGGCGGCGCACGCGGTGCACGACGCGGCGCACGGCCCGCGGGTGCCGAGCTCCATCGAGATCATGGCCGAGCCCATGTTGGGGATCAGCATGGTGATCCACATGGGATTCATCCGCCCGGGCCCGGACTCGAACAGGTGCTGGTGCGCCACCTGCAGCGTGCGCAGGCCGCCGATGCCCGTGGCCAGCGAGGTGCCGATGCGCTCCGGCGCCTCGTGCCCGGCGATGTCGAGCCCGGCATCCGCCACCGCCTCGCGGGCGGCGGCCAGGGCGAACTGGGCGAAGCGGTCCGTGCGGCGCGCCTGCTTGTGGTGCATGACGGTCGTGGGGTCGAAGCCGTCGACCTCGCACGCGAAGGTCACGGGGCTGTCGGAGGCGTCGTAGCCGTGGATGGGCCCGGCGCCGCTGCGGCCGGCGATCAGCCCTTCCCAGCTCGGGCCGCGGCCCACCCCGAGCGGGGTGACCATCCCGATGCCCGTGACCACGACCCTACGGCCGTTCGCTTCCCTCGTACTCACCGGTTCGAGCTCCCTACATGCCGAGGCCGCCATCGACCCCGAGCACGGCGCCCGTGACGAACGAGGCCGAGTCGGAGACGAGGAAGCGTACGGCCTTGGCCACGTCCTCGGGCTCACCCAGCCGGCCCAGGGGCGTGGCCCCGAGGATGCCCTCACGGGCCGCCTCGGGCAGGGCGCGCGTCAGCTCGGTGTCGATGTAGCCCGGCGTGACCGCGTTGACGCGCACCTGGCGCGAGCCGAGCTCCCGGGCGAGCGACTTGACCAGGCCGATCTGGCCCGCCTTGGCCGCGGCGTAGTTGGTCTGCCCGGGATTGCCGTGGACGCCGACGATGGACGACACGGCCACGATGGCCCCGCGGCGGCGGCGCATCATCCGGCGGCTCGCCGCCTGGCACAGCCAGAACGTCCCGGCCAGGTTGATGTCGATGACGGACTGCCAGTCCTCGGGCTTGAGCAGGGCGATCAGGTTGTCGCGTGTGATGCCCGCGTTGCACACGAGGATCTCGAGATCGCCGAGCGCCTCCTCCGCGGCGCCCACGAGCGCCCTTGCGCCCTCGGCCTCCGACACGTCCCCCTGCAGGGCCACGGCCCGGCCCCCGGCCCCGGTGATGGCCTCGACGACCTCGCCCGCGGCCGCCTCGTCCCGCACGTAGTTGACGCCCACCGCCGCGCCGGCGGCGCCCAGCTCCAGCGCGATGGCCCGCCCGATCCCCCGCGAGGCCCCGCTGATCAGGGCCGCGCGGCCGTCGAGCTCAGGCACGGGCGCTGAGGTGCTCCTGGAGGCGGGTGACCTCGACCGGCGTGTGGACCGAGAGAGCGTCGAGCCCGCGGTCGATGCGGCGCACCAGGCCGGAGAGCACGTTGCCGGCGCCGACCTCCACGAACGTCTTCACGCCGTGGTTGCGCAGCGTCTCGACCGCCTGGGTGAAGCGCACCGGGCGCCGTGAGCTGCCGCACGAGGATCGGGACGACGCGCTTGGCCGACTCCACGCGGCAGGTGACGGTGGAGAGGAAGGGCGTCACGGGCTCGACGATGCGCGCCGCCGCCAGCACCGGCCGGAGATGACGCGCGGCCATGGCGGTGAGAGGGCTGTGGAAGCCGCCGGAGACCCGCAGGCGCACGACGCGCCGGGCGCCCGCAGCCTCGGCCGCGGCCATGAGCGCCGCGACGCCGGCCTCGGTGCCGCTGACGACGAGCTGTCCCGGGCAGTTGTAGTTCGCCGGCCACACACCCTCGATCTCGGCGCACAGGCGCTCGACGGTGGCGTCCTCGAGGCCGATGATGGCCGCCATCGCGCCAGGCGAGGCGGCGGCGGCCTCGGCCATGGCCCGCCCGCGCTCGCCGACGAGCTTGACCGCGGTCTCCACGTCGAGGGCGCCGGACGCGGCCAGGGCCGCGTACTCGCCCACCGAGTGGCCGACCACGTAGTCGGGGCGGATGCCGGCGTCGTGCAGCCCGTACAGGCAGGCGAGCGACGTGGCCACGATGGCCGGCTGCGTCACCTGCGTCTCGGACAGGCGCTCGATCGGGCCGGAGAAGCAGGCCTCGGCCAGGTCGTAGCCCAGGACCTCGGAGGCGCGGTCGTACACGCGCCGCGCCGCCGGGCTGGCCTCGGCCATGGCCCGGCCCATGCCCGCCTCCTGCGATCCCTGCCCGGGAAAGCAGAACGCGACCTTGCCCGGTCCGGTCTGCACGGTGTTCGTCATCCTGGAAGGAGCTTACCCATCGGCGAATCCGAACGTCAGCACCGCGTCCACCGCGACCTCGTCGCCCACCATCACGCGTCCGGTCCCGCGACCCACGCGCGAGCGCAGGCGATCGATCACCAGCTCGAGGTCGAGCACGTCTCCGGGCGTCACCAGGCGCCGGAAGCGGACATCGTCCAGGCCCGCGAACAGGGCCAGGCGCCCGGCGTGGTCGGGATGGGAGAGGACGCCCACGGCGCCGGCCTGGGCCAGGGCCTCGACCATGAGCACGCCGGGCATGATCGGGCGCCCCGGGAAGTGCCCGGCCAGGAACGGCTCGTCCCCTCGGACCGTCTTGCGACCGAGCACGCGCGCGCCCGGCTCGAGCTCGAGGATCTCGTCGACCAGCAGGAACGGGTCGCGATGCGGGATGATCCGCTCGATCTCGGCACGGCCGAACGGAGGGGCGGGAACCTGGGCCACGGCGACGGCAACTGTACTTCGGGCGCGCCCACGCACCTCGAGCTGGCCACGGTCGGCTCGACCCAGGACGAGCTCCGGCGCCTGGCCGAGGACGGCGCGGCGGCGTGGTCCACCGTCCGCGCCGACGAGCAGACCGCAGGGCGGGGACGGCGGGGGCGTGGCTGGTCGACCCCGGCCGGGAAGGCGCTGGCGGCCTCCGTCCTCCTGCGCCCGGCGCGACGGGCGGACGAGCTGGGCGCCCTCTCGCTGGTGGCCGGGCTGGCCGTGGCCGAGGCCCTGCGGCCGTCGCTTCCGGCCGTTCGCGTGCGATGGCCCAACGACGTCGTCGCGTCCGGGGGCAAGGTCGCGGGAATCCTCGCCGAGCTGCTCGCCGGGCCGGCGGTGATCCTCGGCATCGGCGTCAACCTCACCCAGCGGGAAGACGAGCTTCCCCCGCCGGGCCGCCTCCCCGCCACCTCGCTCCTGCTCGAGGGCGTCGACCCGGTCCCGTCGCCGCCGGCGCTGCTCGCCGACGTCGTCGGCCGCCTGTGCGACGCCGTGAGCATGTTCGAGGCGGGCGGCTTCGCGGTGCTCGTCCCGCGCCTGGCCGCGCTCGACGGCCTGGCCGGCCGCCACATCCGCCTCCGCCTGGCCGATGGTGGCGCGGTCGAGGGCACGGCGGACGGGATCGGCGACGACGGCTCGCTGGTCCTCCGGACGGATCGCGGCGAGGAGCGTCACGTGGCGGGCGAGGTGGAGGCCGTGGAGACCGGCTCCTAGGAGGCGCGCACGACCAGCGGCGGGGCGCGGTTGCCCGCCAGGTCGCGGGCCAGGACCCGCACACGGCGCAGCCCGGCGGGGAGGCGGAAGCCGTTCACGCCCTGTGCCCGCCGCACGAAGGAGATCACCGGGCGCCCCTGGGCCAACACCGTGACGTACGCGGGCTCGCTCAGCCGCACGCGCAGGAAGCGCCCGTGCAGGCGCACCCGGGTGAGCACCGGCGGGGCGAGGTCGATGGTCAACCGGCGCGTCATCACCTCCACGCCGGCGGCGGTCTGGGCCCTGAGCACGACCAGCACCGGGCCGCTGCGCAGCGGGGCGACGGCCGTGCCGTCCCAGGTCACCGTCGCCGGGCCGGCGGGCAGCGGGGCCGAGAGCACGTGCGCCACGGGCACCCCCTGCCGCAGGACGTCGATGGTCACCGTGGCCGGCTCGTCCATGCGCCAGGTCAGCGGGAGGCGATCCATCTGGCCGTCACCGTTGGGGCTCACCACCGCGCGGCCGAGGCGGAAGGCGGCCGCGGCGCGCATGACCGACACGGTCGTCTCCTGGGTGACGGGCTTCCCGGTGGCGTCGACCGTGGCCAGATCGACCCGGTAGCTGCCATCGGGGACCGGCGTCACGCCGTCGGCGCCCGTCCCGGCCCAGGTGACGGTGTGCTGGCCGGCGGGCAGGAGCGCCGTCTCCAGCGGCGTGGCCACGATGGTCCCCGTGGCGTCGATGACGGTGATGGTGGCCGGGGCCTTGGCCGCCAGCGAGAACCGGATGGCCGCCGAGTCGGCCTCGCCGTCGCCGTTGGGCGTGAGCGCGCGCGGCGACACGGACAGCACGGGAACCGTGGCCGGAGCCTTGCCGGTGAAGGAGATGGTGGCCGGCAGCGCCGCGGCCCCGGACGGGGAGGCAGCCTCAAAACGAACTGCGGCCACCCGGCTGCGGGCCACCGGAAGGCCCGTCGCGTCGAGGCCGTTCCAGGCCCAGGCCAGGACGTTGCCGTGGCCGCTCTGGCTGGCCACGGTCGCGCCCGCCGGGTCGAGGACACGGATCGTCCAGGTGGAGACGCCGGCCGCCGTGGCGCTGAAGGTCATCGGCTGGATCCCACCCGTGGCGAGCGCCACGGGCACGGCCGGAGCCGAGCGTGGGGCGTAGATCTTCGGCAGCCCGGTCTTCGCCGCATCCGCGGCGATCCCCGGCAGGGCGGCGTAGAGCGAGCGGCCCGGGCAGTCGGTGGGATAGAGGTCCCGGTGACCGCTCACGGCGCGCGCGGTCACCACGCGGCCGGCCGGGTACTTCGGGTTCCCGCCGGAGGTCAGCTGCACCGAGGACAGCGGGTCCACGTGGGCCAGGTCGAGGCGCCAGGAGATGAGCGAGACGAGCGCCGCGCGGCCGGCCGCCGTGACCGGGGCCGTGTCGGTGTTGCCGATGTAGGCGACCCCGGCCGTGCCGGTGTTGAAGCCCTCGGTCTGGGCGCCCACCACGTTGGCGGTGATCCCGCCGTAGCGGCCCTCGTAGATCCGCCCGTAGGCGTCGACGAGGTAGTTGTAGCCAATGTCGTTCCACCCGTTGGAGCGGACGTGGTAGGCGTAGATCGAGCGCACGATGGCCGCCACGTCGCCGGCCGCGTAGCCGTTCGCGTTGACGGTGTGGTGGACGATGACCCCGGAGAGCGTGGGCGCGATGATCGGCGCAGCCCGGCGGATGGACTCGTTCGCCCCCCACTGGGCGCGCGTGATGATCGGCGGCGGCACACCCGCCGCAGCGACGTGCCGCGCGGCGGCCAGGAGCCTCGGGCCGCGCGAGCCGTCCACGAAGACGGCCCGAAGGCCGTGCACCGATCCCGGACCGGTGACGCGGAGCTGCACGGCCGACGACCCCTTGGCCCACACCGGCTCGCCGTGCACGACGCCGGCCGGGCCCTCCCGGGTGGGGTCGAGCGCGGTGAGCACGGTCCAGCCGCCCCAGCGCCCCGACGCGGCCCGGATGCGCATGGCCACCACCGGCCGGCCCGTGGCGCGCCAGCGCGCGCCGGCGAGATCGAAGACGAAGGGCGCCTGGACGACCGGGGTCAGCCCGATGGGCGCAGCCGCGAGCGTCCGGCCGCCCGTCGTGACGGTGGCCTGGACGCCGGTGCTGGCCACGCGCGGCACCGGCGCCGCGGCGGAGGCAGCCGGGGCGGCGGCGAGCAGCGCGGCCAGGAGGCCGCCGGCGACAAGGAAAGCGCGTGCCATGGAACGAGCGGCGCGGTCGGGCGCGACGTCAGAGTAGGACGATCCCGAACGACCAAGGTTCGCGCCCGCCCGAAGCCACTCCTTCCCCGGGGATACACTTCAGGTCTTGCTTCTTCGTCGCTGGTGCCTCGGTCTGGTGGCCGCCGTGGCGCTTCTGTGCGCCGGTCCCGCGACGGCCGGAGCGGCCACCCCGACCGTCCGCGTGGCCACGCTGCGGGCCGACATCGACCCGGTGACGGCGCCCTGGGTGATCGACCAGATCCACGCCGCCCAGAACAACCACGACGCCGCGCTCGTCCTGCAGCTCGACACGCCGGGCGGGCTGGAGACGTCGATGAAGGACATCTACCAGGCGGAGCTCGCCTCGAAGGTGCCCGTGATCGTCTACGTCGCCCCCGCCGGCGCCCGCGCGGCGAGCGCCGGCTTCATCATCCTGCAGGCCTCCGACGTGGCCGCCATGAACCCCGTGTCGAACGCGGGCTCGGCCACGCCCATCGACTCGAGCGGGCAGAACATCAGCAGCGATCTGCGGCGCAAGGTCATCGCCGACGCCGCGGCCCTGGCGCGCACGCTGGCCGAGGAGCACCACCGGAACGTGCAGGCCGCGGTGAACACGATCGTCCCGCACGGGCCGCCGGGCCACCAGGTGGTGTCGAACTACACCGCCAGCGAGGCCCTCCGCCTGCACGTGGTGGACGCCGTGGCGCCCGACCTGCACACCCTGCTCAACCAGATCGACGGCAAGACCACGTCCTACAAGCACATCGTGCTGCACACCCGCAACGCGGTCCTCGACCAGCAGGGGCTGCCGCTGACGCTGCGCATCCTGGACGTGCTCATCGACCCGAACCTGATCGTCCTGCTCTTCCTGCTCGGCATCGCCGGCATCGCCTTCGAGTTCACGCACCCGGGAATCGTCCTGCCCGGCCTGCTCGGAGGGGTGGCCCTGATCCTGTCCCTCCTCGGGCTCTCGATCGTGCCCTTCTCCTGGGCCGGCGTCGCCCTGCTGGTGCTGGGGGTGGTGCTGCTCGGGGTGGAGGCCCACGTTCCGGCTCACGGGGCGTTCGCCGCCGTGGGCCTGCTCTCCATGGCCCTGGGGGCGATCGCCCTCTTCCGTGTCCCCGGCACGGCGGGCCAGGTGTCCGTTCCCCTCGTGCTGTCGCTCGTCATCGGTGGCGGCGTGCTCACGCTCCTCGTGGCGCAGCGCGTGATCGCGGCCCGGCACCGGCCCGTGACCACCGGCTCGAGCGGCCTCGTCGGGCTGCTCGGAGTGGCCCGCACACCGCTGAGCCCCGAGGGCCAGGTGGCCGTCCAGGGCGAGCGCTGGACCGCCCGCGTCGAGCCGCCGGACGTGCGCATCGAGCGGGATGAGCCGGTCCGCGTGACCGGCGTCGACGAGGGGCTGGTGCTCGTCGTCGAGCCCGCGCCGGCCGCCGAGCCGGCCCCGGCCGGGACCGCCCTCATCACGCCGCCGATCAGCAAGCCCCTGCCCGCATCCCCGACAAGGGAGCCCCAGACATGACCGTTGCCCTCGTGATCCTCGTCGTCGTGGTCCTGCTCGCCGTGCTCCTCCTGAGCGCGTCGATCAAGGTGCTGCGCGAGTACGAGCGCGGGGTGGTCTTCCGCGTCGGCCGGCTGACCGGCGGCCCCAAGGGCCCTGGTCTGTTCCTGCTCATCCCGGTGATCGACCGGATGGTGCGCATGGACCTGCGCACGGTGACCCTCAGCGTCCCGCCGCAGGAGGTCATCACCAAGGACAACGTCCCGGTGCGCGTGACCGCGGTGGCGTACTTCCGCGTCATCGACGCGCAGCAGGCCGTGGTCCAGGTCGAGAACTACCTCGTGGCCACCTCGCAGATCGCGCAGACCACGCTGCGCGCCGTCCTGGGCCAGCACGTGCTGGACGAGCTCCTGTCGGAGCGGGACAAGATCAACGACATCCTGCAGGGCATCATCGACTCGCAGACCGCCCCCTGGGGCGTGAAGGTCACGGTCGTCGAGGTCAAGGACGTCGAGCTTCCCTCGACCATGCAGCGGGCCATGGCCCGCCAGGCCGAGGCCGAGCGCGAGCGGCGGGCCAAGATCATCAGCGCCGAGGGCGAGTTCCAGGCGTCCGAGAAGCTGTCCCAGGCCGCCGGCGTGCTGTCGGAGCACCCGATCTCGCTCCAGCTGCGCTACCTGCAGACCCTGCTCGAGATCGCGGCCAACAACAACTCGACCACGATCTTCCCCATCCCCATCGATCTCATCAGGCCGTTCATCGAGGCGGCGGACCGCACCAACCAGGTCACCACGCACTAGAGGCCCCGGCGCGTGGGGGAGCTCCGGCTCGACGCCGTCAGCGGCGTGCGCACGGTTGTCGCCCCGACGCGGGCGTCGCGCCCCGGCGCGTTCTCGGCCCAGGGCCCGCGCCCCGTCCGCCAGACGCCGGAGCAGTGCCCGTTCTGCGCGGGGCACGAGGACCGCACGCCGCCGGAGTCCCTGCGGCTGCCGCCCCGGGGCGCGTCCTGGTCGGTGCGCGTGGTGCCGAACCTCTACCCGGCGCTCGAGCCGCCCGACGGCGCGCAGGAGGTGGTCATCCACGCCCCCACCCACGTGACGGCGCTGGCCGACCTCGGGCCCGAGGCGCTCGCCCTGGTCACCGAGGCGTGGTCGCTGCGCGCCGGGGCCCACTGCGCCGCCGGCTTCGCCTACGTGATGGCCTCGGTCAACGAGGGACCGGCCTCGGGCGCCTCGCTCGACCACTCGCACTCGCAGCTCTCGGCCCTCGGGGAGCTGCCTCCGCTCACGGCCCACCGCCAGGCCCAGTTCGCCGCCGGCTGCCCGCTGTGTCGCGAGCTGGAGGAGCTCGACGCGACCCTCGTCGTGGCCGAGCGTGACGGGGTGCTCGCCTGGGCGCCCTGGGCGAGCGCGGTGCCCTTCCACCTGCGGGCCGCACCTCTCGTGCACCGCCCCGACGGGTTCGCGGACCCCGCCGCCCTGGCGGTCGCCCTCGGGGCGGTGGCCCGCGCCTTCGCCCGGCTCGGCCCGGTGTCGTGGAACACCTGGCTGGAGACGGCGCCGTGCGCCGGCGCGGCCGGCTTCCACTGGCACCTGGAGGCCTTCCCGCGCGTCACCACCCTGGCCGGGCTCGAGCTGGGCGCCGGCCTCCCGATCTGCGTCGTCGACCCGCCCGAGGCGGCCGGCCGGCTCCGCTCCTAGACCGCGTCCTCGGGCCCGGCGCCGTCGCCCTCGGGTCCGGCCTGGCCGTCGAGCAGGCTGTCCTCCTGCGGCTCGTCGCCGTCCCCGTTGACCTGCTGGGGGTCGGCCACGAGCGCGATCGAGGCCACCTGGTCGCCGTCCCGCAGGCGCTGCACGATCACGCCCTGGGTGGCCCGGCCCATGCGCGAGATGCCGCTGACGGGCGTGCGGGTGATGATCCCTTCCTGGGTGATGATCATCAGCTCCTGGCCCTCGTGCACGGCCATGACGCCCATGATCGCCCCGCGGGCCTCGACCAGCCGGATGGTCAGGACGCCCATGGTCCCCCGGCCCTTGCGCGGGTAGTCGGCCACCGGCGTGCGCTTGCCGTAGCCGTTCTCGGTCACCACGAGCAGGTCGGAGTCGTCGTGGGCGATGTCGATCGAGATCACCTCGTCGCCCGACCGCAGCTTCATCCCGATGACGCCGCCCGTGGCGCGGCCCATGGCCCGGGCCTCGGTCTCGCTGAAGCGCACGGCCTGGCCCTTGCGCGAGACGAGCAGGATGTCGTCGTCGCCCGAGGTCAGGCGCGCGCCCACGAGCTCGTCGCCCTCGCGGATGTTCATGGCGATGATCCCGTCGGCCCGCAGCGGGGTGTCGTACTCGCGGAACGCGGTCTTCTTGACGATGCCGCGGCGCGTGGCCTGCATCAGGTACTTGCCCTCGGAGAAGTCGCGCGTGGCCATGACGGTGCGCACCGACTCGCCCTCGCGCAGCGGCAGGAGGTTGACCAGCGCCCGGCCGCGCCCCTGGCGCGCGCCCTCGGGCAGCTCGTAGACCTTCAGCCGGTACACCTTCCCGACGCTGGTGAAGAACAGCACGTAGTCGTGCGTCGAGGCCACGAAGAGCGTCTCGATCCAGTCGTCGTCCTTCGTGTCCATGCCGATCACGCCCACGCCGCCGCGCTTCTGCTGCCGGTACTGCGACAGGGCCAGCCGCTTGATGTAGCCGGAGTGCGTGATGGCGATGACCATGTCCTCTTCGCGGATGAGCTGCTCGAGGTCGATCTCGCCCTCGCCGGGCACGATCTCGGTCCGGCGCGCGTCGCCGTAGCGGTCGCGGATCTCGCGCAGCTCGTCCTTGATCAGCCCGAGCACGCGGGCCTCGTCGCCGAGGATGGCGCGCAGCTCGGCGATGAGCTCGACCAGGCTCGTGTGCTCCTCGCGGATGTCCTTCTGCGACAGCGCCGTCAGGGCCCGGAGGCGGAGGTCGAGGATGGCCTGGGCCTGCTCCTCGGTCAGCCCGAAGCGGCTGACCAGGCCGGCGCGGGCGATGTCGCCGTCGCGCCGACTCGCGGATGAGGGCGATGACCTCGTCCAGGTTGTCGAGGGCCACCAGGTAGCCCTCGAGCACGTGCGCCCGGCGCTCGGCCCGCTCGAGGCGGTTCTTGGTCCGGCGGGTGATGACCTCGCGCTGGTGGGCGACGTAGTGCTCGAGCATCGGCTTGAGCCCGAGCGTGCGAGGCACGCCGTCGACCAGCGCCACCATGTTCACCCCGAAGGTGGCCTGCAGCGGCGTGTGCTTGTAGAGGTTGTTGAGGACGACCTTGGCGATCTCGCCGCGCTTGAGCTCGATCCAGATCCGCATGCCGGACTTGTCCGACTGGTCCTCGACGTTGCGGATGCCGGGGATGACCTTGTCGTTCACGAGGTCGGCGATCTTGCGGATGACGCCGTCGTCGCCGCCCTTGCGCACCTGGTAGGGAAGCTCGGTCACGACGATGGCCTCGTGGCCGCCCTTCTGCGGCTCGATGTGGGCCACGGCCCGCATGCGAACGCGGCCGCGGCCCGTCTCGTAGGCCTCGCGAATGCCCGCGTGGCCCATGATCCGGGCGGCCGTCGGGAAGTCGGGGCCGGGGAGGTGGCGCATCAGCTCATCGACGGCGATGTCCGGGTTGTCGATGAGGGCGATGGTGGCGTCGATGGCCTCGCCCAGGTTGTGCGGCGGGATGTTGGTGGCCATCCCCACCGCGATGCCGGCCGACCCGTTCACCAGCAGGTTCGGGAAGCGCGCCGGCAGGACCGACGGCATCATCTTGCGCTCGTCGTAGTTGGGCTCGAAGTCGACGGTGTCCTCGTCGAGATCGCGCAGCATCTCCGTCGCGATCGGGGCGAGCCGGCACTCGGTGTAGCGCATGGCCGCGGCGCCGTAGCCGTCGATGTTGCCGAAGTTGCCCTGGCCGTCGACGAGCGGGTAGCGCGAGGCGAAGGGCTGGGCCAGGCGCACGAGCGTGTCGTAGATCGCCGTGTCGCCGTGCGGGTGGTAGTCGCCCATGCACTCGCCCACGACCTTGGCGCACTTCAGGTACGGCCGGTTCGGCTGCAGCCCGAGCTCGGACATCGCGTACAGCACGCGCCGGTGGACGGGCTTGAGGCCGTCGCGCACGTCGGGCAGCGCGCGCCCGACGATGACGTTCATCGCGTAGTCGAGATAGGAGGAGCGCATCTCCTCGGCGAGCTCGCGCGGCTCGATGTTGCCGTAGTCGATGGCCATGCCCTACCCCCTTTCTCCTTCGCCCCGGTGACGCATCAGATGTCGAGGAACTTCACGTCGCGGGCGTGCCGCTCGATGAAGTCCCGTCGCGGCTCGACGGGGTCGCCCATGAGCATCGTGAACATCTCGTCCGCGGCCTGGGCGTCGTCCATGGTCACCTGCTGCAGCGTGCGCGTGGCCGGGTCCATGGTGGTGTCGCGGAGCTGGTCGACGTTCATCTCGCCGAGCCCCTTGAACCGGTTGAGGTTCGTGCCTTCCTTGGCCAGGTCGATGATGCGCGCGCGCAGCTGCTCGAACGTGTTCGCCTCCCGCGTGCGCTTGCCCATGGCCACGGTGTACGGCGGGTGGCCGGCGAGCTCGCGCAGCTTCAGGTGGGCGCGGCGCAGCCCCGCGTAGGCGCCGGCCTGGAACAGGCGCTCGGGCAGCGGCACCGTCGCCACGGCCCCGGTGCGCTTCTCGGTCACCTTGAGCAGGAGCGAGCTCGAGCCGTCGTCGTGGCGGGCGACCACCTCGGCCGCGTGCGGCTCCTCGGCGGGGACGCCGCGGCGGAAGTAGCTCTCCACGTCGTCGAGCGTCTCGACCGGCTCCTCGATCAGGCGGTGGTCCTTGACGTAGTCGACCGCCGGCGAGCCGAACTCGGCCCGCAGGCGCGAGGCCCAGCCGTCGTACTCGCGCAGCGCCGCGGCGAAGCGCCCGTACTTGACCTCGGTGAAGCGCAGCGGGGTCCCGTAGCGGTCGCTGACGTCGATGTCGCCGAGCTTCTCGCGCAGCAGGACCTTCTCGAGCTCGGAGTCGGTCTTGATGTAGTACTCCTGGCGCCCGATCTTGACCCGGTACAGCGGCGGCTGGGCGATGTAGACGTACCCCGCCTCGATCAGCTCGCGCATGTGCCGGAACAGGAAGGTGAGGAGCAGCGTGCGGATGTGGGCGCCGTCGTGGTCGGCGTCCGTCATCGCCACGATCTTGTGGTAGCGGGCGCCGGCGAGGTTGAACTCCTCCCCGATGCCCGTGCCGATGGCCGTGATCATGGCCTGGATCTCGGCGTTCGAGAGGACCTTGGTCAGGCGCGCCTTCTCGACGTTGATGATCTTGCCGCGCAGGGGCAGGATGGCCTGGAACTCCCGGTCGCGGGCGTCGACGGCGGTGCCGCCGGCGCTGTTCCCCTCGACGATGAAGAGCTCGCACTGGGCCGGGTCCTTGATCGAGCAGTCCGCCAGCTTGCCCGGCAGGGCAGTCGTGTCGAGGGCCGACTTGCGGCGCGTGAGGTCGCGCGCCTTGCGCGCCGCCTGCCGGGCCTTCGCCGCCTCGACCGCCTTGCTGACGATCGCGCGGGCGTCGGTCGGCTGCTCCTCGAGGAACTGCGCGCAGGGCGGCGTTGACCGAGCTCTCGACGAGCCCGCGCACCGACGGGTTGCCGAGGCGCGTCTTCGTCTGGCCCTCGAACTGCGGCTCGCGCAGCTTCACCGAGATGATGGCCGCGAGCCCCTCGAGGACGTCGTCGCCGAGCAGGCGGTCGTCCTTCTCCTTCAGGGCGCCGCTGGCGCGCGCGTAGACGTTCAGGGTGCGCGTGAGAGCGGCCTGGAATCCGGAGAGGTGCGAGCCGCCCTCGTGCGTGTTGATGTTGTTGGCGAAGGAGAAGACCTTGGCCTGGTAGCTCGAGTTCCACTGCATCGCGATCTCGACGTCGCCGTCGGCGGTGACGTTGTCGATGCGGATGATGTTCTTGTGGATGGGGCCGAGCGGCGCGTTGATGTGCCGCACGAAGTCGGAGATGCCGCCCTCGTAGTAGAAGCTCTCCGTCCGCGGCTCGCCGCGCTCGTCGACGAGCGTCAGGCGGAGGCCGGCCGTGAGGAAGGCCATCTCGCGCATGCGCTGGGCCAGCGTCTCGAACTCGAAGTCGCCGTCCTCGAACACGTCGAGGTCGGGAAGGAACACGACGGTCGTGCCCGTCTCGTCCGTCGGCGTCGCCGCGCACGAGCTCGCTGGTGGGCTCGCCGCGCGCGAACGACTGCGTCCAGACGTGCCCCTGGCGCTTGATGGTCACGGTCAGCCACTCGCTGAGCGCGTTCACGACCGACACCCCGACGCCGTGAAGGCCGCCCGAGACCTTGTAGCCGTCGCCGCCGAACTTGCCGCCCGCGTGCAGGCGCGGTGAGGACGACCGTGGCGGCCGGGAGCCCGAGCTCGGGCATGACGTCGACCGGGATGCCGGCGCCGTTGTCGGTGGCGGCCACCGAGCCGTCGGGGTTGAGCGTGACGGTGATCGCGTCGGCGCGGCCGGCCAGGGCTTCGTCCACGCCGTTGTCGAGGAGCTCTGTGACGAGGTGATGGAGGCCGCGGTGGCCGGTCGATCCGATGTACATGCCGGGCCGCCGCCGAACCGCCTCGAGCCCCTCGAGAACGGTGATGTCCTTTGCCCCGTAGTCCGATTCCGCCAAGCGTCTACCTTCCGTTGAATGCTCCGAAAACCCGCATGAAATCTAGCAAATCGGCCCGTCGGACCCCGCCGCCGGCACGCCCTCGGCACGGCGCGCCACGCTCGCCAGCGCCGCCTGCTCGACCACGGCACGAAGGTCCGGGTCACGCACGGCCGAGGCCCAGCCGCGGACGGCGGCGGCCTCGCCCGGCGACACGTCGCGCCGGGGCACCGCCGGCTGCGGCGCGGCGCGCTCGGGGACCGAGCCGACGACGAAGCGAAGGCCGGCCACCGGGCCGCCCCCGGCCGCCTCGAGTGCGGCCCTCAGACGGGTCGTCAGGTGCGTGAGCTCGCTCGCCCAGACCGCGCTGCGGCAGTGGACGACGACCGTGCCGTCGCGGCCGATGCGGACCGGCCAGGCCTCGCGGGCCACGAGCTCGCCGGCGGCGGTGGGCCAGGCCCGCACGAGCCGGACCAGGGCCTCGGGCGCGCCTGCCGCGGCCGTGCCCAGGACGCGCCCGACGGGCTCGAGGCCGCCCAGGCGCCGGATGCGGCGGCGGTCGGCGCTCATGCCGCCGTGACCGCCGATGGGCGTACGTGGCCGGCCTCGACCGCGATCACGGCCTCGACGTACGCAGCCAGAGGGCCGGCGTCCGTGGTCGTGAGCACGCCCTGCCCTCGCGCCGCCACGGCCTCGAGGAGGCGGCGGCGGCGGTCGCCGTCGAGCTCCGAGGCCACGTCGTCCAGGAGCAGCACGGGCGTCTCCTCCCGCACCTCCCGGATGAGGTCCGCCTCGGCCAGGAGGAGGGCCAGGAGCGCCGTCCGCTGCTCGCCCTGCGACCCGAAGGCGCGCACGTCGCGGCCGGAGGCGGCCAGGGCGAGGTCGTCGCGGTGCGGGCCGGCGCCGGTCGTGGCGCGCTCGATGTCGCGGGCCTGGCGCCGCTCGAGCTCGCGAGCGATGCCCTCGGCGTCGACCGGCCCGTGCGGGCGGTACTCGAGGCTGGACGGCGTGGTCGCCCCGATGGCCTCGAGCTGCTCGCCGAACGTGGGCGCCAGCCGCTCCACCAGGCGCAGGCGGGCGGCCGCGACCTCCGCCCCGTGCTGGGCGACCTGGGCGTCCCACGCGGCCAGCGACTCGCGGCTCGACTGGCCGGCGCGGATGCGGCGCAGCAGGTGGTTGCGTTGCGAGAGCACGCGCGCGTACTCGGCCGCCGTCTGGCCGAAGCGCGGCCACAGGCGGGCCACGGCGCGGTCGAGGTAGGCGCGGCGCAAGGCCGGGGCGCCCTTGACCAGGGCCAGCCGGTCCGGGGTGAAGACGAGCACGACGAAGCGCTCGGCCAGGCGGTCGGCGGAGGGCTGGCGCACGCCGTCGACGGTGATGCGCTTGGGCATCTGAGGCTGGAAGCCCACGGCCACCTCGGCGGGCCCCCGGCCGTCCTGCACGTCCACCGTGACCCTGGTCAGGGCCGCCCCGTCGGCGACCACGCGCGCATCGTCGCTGGTGCGCGGCGTCCAACCCAGGCAGCCGAAGTGCGCGGCCTCGATCAGGCTCGTCTTCCCGGCCCCGTTGGGCCCGACGACGGCGGTCAGGCCCGGAGCGAAGGCGCAGTCGAGCTCGGCGTAGCAGCGGAACGAGGTCGCGCGGACCCGGTCGATCCGCATGGTCGATCCCGGCCCGGCTCAGCCCGACAGGCGGATGGGCATGACCAGGTACCAGTAGTCGTCACCGGCGCCGGTCACGAGCCCGGGGCGGAGCGGGCTGATGAGCTTGAGGTGCACCTGCTCGTCGTCGATGCTCTCGACCCCGTCGCGCAGGAACCCGGCGTTGAAGCCGATCTCGAGCGGCTCGCCGCGGAAGTCGCAGGGAATGGTCTCCCGCCCCTCGCCCACCTCCTGCGTGGAGGCCGAGACCGTGACCTCGCCTGGCTCGAAGCGCAGGCGGATCGGCGAGTTGCGGTGCGCGAGGAGCTCGATACGGCCGAGGACGCCGGCCAGCTCCGCGCGGTCGAGGACGACGTCGTGCTCGAAGGCGTCGGGCAGCAGCTGGCGCGTAGTTCGGGAACTGGCCGTCGATGCGGCGGGCGGACACCCACACGTCGCCGGTCCCGAAGATGACCTGGTTGGGCTCGACGGCCACCTCGAGCCCCTCCCCGCCGGCCAGCCCCGCGATGCGCACCAGCTCGCCCAGGGCCCGGGCGGGGACGATCGCCTGGAGCTCCTCCACCGGTCCGCGCTCGAGCGGGGTGTGCTTCACCGCCATGCGGTAGGAGTCGGTGGCGGCCATGGTCAGGGACGTCGGTCCGATCTCGACCATGATCCCGGTCAGCACCGGGCGGGACTCGTCGCGCGAGGCGGCCCGGGCCACGCGCTCGGCCGTGGTCAGGAACGCCTCGCGGTCGACCGGGAAGAGCCGCTCGCGGTCGACCTCGGGCAGCCGCGGGAAGTCCTCGGCCAGGTAGGTGTTGAGCCGGTAGTCGCTGGCCCCGCACTCCAGCTCGGCCACACCCGAGCCGTTGCTCTGGGAGAGAACGACGGGCGCCTGCGGCAGGCGGCGGGCGATGTCGAGCGCGAGCCGGCCGGGGAGGACCGTCTCGCCCGGCTCCTCGACGTCCGCGGTCAACGGGGCGCGCACGGAGATCTCCATGTCGGTGGCCGCCAGCTCGGCCGGCTGCTCGGGCGACGGGGCCCGCAGCGAGATGCCGGACAGGATCTGCACGCTCGAGCGCGCGGACACGCCGCGTCCGACCACCTGGAGCTTCTGGAGGAGCTCGTCTCGGGAGAGGCTGATCTTCATCGGGATCGTGAGTCTAGAGGGTGGCCCGGCGCTCTTGATCGTGGTTGAGAGAAGAAAAGGATCGTCATAGTCATAGGTCCGGTGGACGATGGGGAGAACTCCCGAAACGGCCTGGTTGAGCGGCGCATGCCTGTGGATGGGCTGTGAGTCGTTTGCACGGCCATCCACCGCCGAAGCCGCTCTGGGCCACGCGGGCCGTCCGTCCCCAGAACGTCCACCGGCCATCCACCGCCTGTTCCCCAGGGTTGTCCACCGGCCGGCCGCTCACCCGGCGCGCTTCAGGCGGGCGATGAGCTCGTTCACGAGGTTGAGCTCCACCCGGTCCTCGCGCAGCTTCTGGGTGATCTTGTTCACGGCGTAGAGCACGGTGGTGTGGTCGCGGCCGCCGAAGGAGTCGCCGATGCGGGGCAGGGAGGCATCCGTGAGCTCCCGGCACAGGTACATGGCGATCTGTCGCGGGTGGACGACGTCCTGACTGCGGCGCGGCGAGCAGAGGTCTGCGACGGACACCCCGAACGAGGCGGCCACGACTCGCTGGATCGAGTCGATCGAGACGGGCCCGTCGCCGTTCACGGCGTCGTGCAGGGTCTCGCGCACGAGGTCGCCGGAGAGCGGCCGGCCGGTGAGCGAGGCGAAGGCCAGGACGCGGGTCAGTGCGCCCTCGAGCTCGCGGATGTTGGACGTCACGCGGCGGGCGATGGCCGTGAGCACCTCGTCGCGCGGCACCCGAAGACCGTCCGCTGCCACCCGCTTCTGCAGGATGGCGATGCGCGTCTCGAGGTCCGGCGCCTGGACGTCGGCGATGAGCCCCCACTCGAAGCGCGAGCGCAGCCGCTCCTCCAGCCCGTCGATCTCGCGCACCGGCCGGTCGGAGGTCAGGACGACCTGCCGCCCGGCCTCGTACAGGCTGTTGAAGGTGTGGAAAAACTCCTCCTGGATGCGGCCTCGCCCACCCAGAAACTGGACGTCGTCCACCAGCAGGAGGTCGTGCTCGGCGCGGTAGCGCTGCTTGAACGCCTCCATGCGTTTGTCCCGCAAGGCGGCGATGAACTCGTTCGTGAAGGCCTCCGAGGTGACGTACCGCGAGCGCAGGTCGGGAGCGTGCTGCGCCACGTATGCACCGATGGCCTGGAGGAGATGGGTTTTCCCCAGGCCGGTGCCGCCGTAGATGACCAGCGGGTTGTACGCCTGGCCCGGCGCCTCGGCCACCGCGAGCGCCGCGGCGTGGGCGAACCGGTTCGAGCTGCCGATGACGAACGAGTCGAACGTGTACTTGGGGAGGTAGCGCGCCGGCGCGGCGTTCACGATGGGCGGCGCCACCGCAGGCGCGGGCGCCCCGGTCTCGCCCAGCTCGGCCTCGCGCGACTCGGCGCGGGGCTGCTCCGGCGCGACGGCGAAGGCCACCCGCAGGTCCGTCCCGGCGGCGTCGCGGGCCGCCCGCGCCACGAGGTCGGCGAAGTGGCCGTCGATCCAGCCCCGGGTGAACTCGTTCGGGACCTCGACCCGCAGCTCCTCGTCGTCGAGCGTGACGGGGCGGGCGGACCCGAACCAGGCCGAGTACGCCGTCTCGCTCAGACCCGCCCGCAGATGTGCGGCCACGTCCGCCCAGACTGCGTCTGCTCGTGCCTCTGTCACCGCGCTCCCGGTTCCTCCTCCCGCCGTCCCCTTCGGGCGGCAACCGGCTCACCATAGGCCACGGCTGCAACCCGGCCAATCGCCCCCGCCGCCCGATTTGGCGCACGTTGCGGGGATCATGGGAATTCCTCCACAGCCTCATCCACAGGCTCGTTCGCCCCGTCTCGGCGCGGGATCGGCCACACGCCGCAGGAAGCACGGCCTGGGAGCCGAATCGGTCATCCACAGGGTTGTCCACAGCCACGCGGCCAGGTGGCATTGGCGCCGCCTGCCTGCGGCTACACTGCCCGACCGAGCCTGTCCCCGACGACTCGAGCATGCCGTGAAGCGCACCTACCAGCCAAACCGCCGCAAGCGCGCCAAGACGCACGGCTTTCGCGCGCGCATGTCGACGCGGGCCGGCCGGCTCATCGTCAAGCGTCGCCGGGCCCGCGGTCGCAAGCGGCTCTCGGCCTGACCTCGTGACGTCGTCGCCACCGGCGACCCGCCGCCGGCTCTCCCGGGCGGGCGAGTTCGACGCGGTCTACCGCCACGGCCGCTCCGCGTCGTCGCGTCACCTGGTGGCGTACGTCTTCCGGCGCGAGCCGGCTGACGACGAGCCGGCCCGGCTCGGACTCTCCGTGTCGCGCAAGGTGGGAGGCGCCGTCGAGCGCAACCGCCTCAAGCGCCTGCTGCGCGAGGCGCTGACCGCGCTCGGCCCGGGCGTCCCCAGCGGCGCCGACGTGGTCGTGGTGGCCCGCGCCGGCCTGGCCGAGACCGCCGAGGCCCGTGGCCTGACGTGGCTGACCGCCGAGCTCGGCGACCTGCTCGCCCAGGCGTCGAACGGGGCCCGGCCGTGACCGCGGCCCGCCGTGCGGCGCTCGTGCCGATCTGGTTCTGGCGCTACGTGCTCGCGGCCGTGATCCCGGGCGGCACCTCGTACGGCGGCTGCCGCTACGAGCCGTCGTGCTCGCGCTACGCCGAGGAGGCGGTGCGCCGCCACGGCGTGCTGCGCGGGTCCTGGATGGCCGCCCGCCGGGTGGCCCGCTGCCATCCCTGGGCGGCCGGCGGACCTGACCCGGTGGCTCCGGCGAGGACGGTGCAGCGGTGATCGTCGCCAGCTTCCTGGGGCCGATCCAGGACCTCGTCCACAACCTGCTCTACGGGATCCACGATCACCTCGGCATCAGCTGGGCCTGGTCGATCGTGGTCATGACGATCATCGTCCGCATCGCGCTCCTGCCCCTGACCATCAAGCAGATGCAGGCCGATGCAGGCGATGCAGCGGCTGCAGCCCGAGGTCAAGAAGCTGCAGGCCAAGTACAAGCACGACCGGCAGCGCCTCAACACGGAGATGATGGCGCTCTACAAGGAGCACCGGGTCAACCCGCTGGGCTCCTGCCTGCCCCTCCTGCTGCAGTTCCCGATCTTCATCGCGCTCTTCTACGAGCTGCGCAGCTTCTCGAGCCAGATCTCGCACGGGCACCCTCCGCCCGGCGACCTCGGCTGGCTTTGGGGCTTCATTCCCTACGACCACAACCACCCGCTGGGCATCGCCGTGCACGTCAACAACGCGGGCCTGGCCGGGATCGTCCTGGTCGTGGTCTACATCGGGAGCCAGCTCGCGGCCACGCTGCTCGCCCCGGCCACGATGGACCGCACGCAGCGGTACATCTTCATGGCCATGCCGTTCGTGTTCACCTTCGTGGTCATCAACTTCCCGGTGGGGCTGATGATCTACTGGATCACCACGAACCTGTGGACGGTGGGCCAGACAGTCGTGATCAGGAAGATGATGCCCCCGCCGCTGCCGATCGCGGCGAGCGGCGCGAGCGGCGGAGAGTCGCCGTCTCCGGGCGGCAAGGACGGCGGCGGCGGGAGGGACGGAGGCGGCAAGGCGAAGGGCACGCCGGCGCCCTCCGACGGGAAGGCCGCCACGGGCCGGCGGAACGGCCTCGGCCGCAGCAAGGAGCCCAAGGCGCCGCCGAAGCGCACGAGCCGTACCCCGCCCTCCTCGACAGGCCGCCGGCGCCGCGGGCGATGAGCGAGGCGGGGGACCCGATCCAGGTCGAGGGAACGGGCGAGACGGTCGGAGAGGCCCGGTGGACGGCGCTGCGCGAACTAGAGCGCCAGGTGCCGGGGCTCGACCGGGAGGCCGTCGAGTACGTCGTCCTGAGCGAGGGCGAGCGCGGGCTGCTCGGGGTGGGTCGCGAGCCGGCCCGGGTGATCGCCCGCTTTGCGGCGCCTGCCACCGCGCCCGCCGCCGCGGCTCCGCTGGGCGAGGAGGCGGAGGGGATCCGCGAGCTGGTGGCCCGCATGGCGGGAGCCATCGCCGACGGCTTCCGCGTGGACGTGGAGGAAGACGACGAGCACATCCTGGCCACGGTGGACGGCTCCGAGGCCGGGCTCCTCATCGGCCGCCACGGACAGACGATCGACGCGATCCAGCACCTGACCATCGCCGTCCTCCTGGCCCGTGGGGGCAGTCACCGTGAGGTGGTGGTCGACGCCCAGGGGTACCGGGCGCGGCGCGAGCGGGCCCTGCGGGACCTGGCCATGCGCGCGGCCACGGACGCCGTGCGCCAGCGCTGCCCGATGGAGCTGGATCCCATGAGCAGTGCCGAGCGCAAGGTCGTGCACCTGGCCCTTGCCGATCGTGACGACGTGGAGACCACGAGCGAGGGACGCGAGCCCGCCCGCTTTGTGGTCATCAGCCCGCGAGGGGTGTAGCACGTGAAACACCTCCCCGGCCGCGTCGCCGGGGTGGAGGCGCGAGCAGCCGTCGACGACGCGCTGGACGAGGCCGGCCTGGCGCTGGACGAGCCTGCCCGGGCTGCCGTGGCGCAGCTGCTCGCCGTCCTGGCCGCCACGCCCGTCAATGTGACCACCGTGCGCGCGCCGGCAGAGGGCGCGCGCCGCCACGTGGTCGATGCCCTCCGCGGCCTGCCGGCCGTGGACGACGCGCCGCCGGGGCCGCTTGCGGATGTCGGGAGCGGGGGCGGCTTGCCCGGCCTCGTGCTCGCCGCGGCCCGGCCGGATCGCGAGGTGCACCTCATCGAGTCCGTCGCCCGCAAGGCGGACGTCATCCGGGCCGCGGCAGAGGCCATGCAGCTGTCCGTCACCGTGCACGCCGTGCGCTCGGAGGAGCTCGCCGCCTCGGAGTGGCGCGAGGGCTTCGCCTGCGTATGCGCCCGCGCCCTGGCGGCGCCGCCGGTGGCGGCCGAGCTGTGTGCTCCGCTCTGCTCGATCGGCGGCCGGATCGTCCTCTGGATCGGCCCGAGCGCCGACCGCGAGGCCCTCGCCCGGGTCGCCGGCGCCGTCGGGGCCGCACCCGAAGCGTGGCCCGATCCCGGGCTCGCCGTGCTCGCCAAGGTGGCTCCGACGCCCGCGCGCTTCCCCCGGCGCCCCGGCGTCGCCGCCCGCAGGCCACTCGCCTAAGAGGCTCTAACAGAATGGAGCCGTGGCGCCTGGCGGCGTCGCGCTGGCGCCAGGCCGCACCCGGCGGCTCGCCCGTATTGCCCCGCATACGACCTTCGCCACCGCGCACGCCCTGGCTGGCGCGCCGCTCGCCATCCATCCACGCTCCATTCTGTTAGAGCCTCAAGGCTCGAGCCGTCCGGCGTTCCGACTAGCATCGCCGGGGCGATGGCCCGTATCTACGCGCTCGCGAACCAGAAGGGCGGCGTCGGCAAGACGACCACCGCCATCAACGTCGCCGCGTGCCTGGCCGAGGCAGGGACACGCGTGCTCCTGGTGGACTTCGACCCGCAGGCGAACGCCTCCAGCGGGCTCGGTGTTCGTCCGGGGACGACCGAGCGCTCCACCTACGACCTCCTGCACGGGGCGGCCCTCGACGACGTCATCGTCGAGACGGAGGTGCCGAACCTCGACCTCGCGCCCGCCCACCCGGACCTCGCCGCTGCCGCCGTCGAGCTTCCCGCGCGCGACGACCGCGATGCCGTGCTCGGTGCGGCCCTGGCCTCGCTGGACGACCGCTACCCCTACGTCATCCTCGACTGCCCGCCCTCGCTCGGGCTGCTGACCATCAACGCCCTGGCTGCGGCGAACCGGCTCATCGTCCCGGTGCAGTGCGAGTACTACGCCCTCGAGGGACTGGCGCAGCTGCTGGAGAGCGTGGAGCGGGTGCGTGCCGGCCTGAACCCCGCGCTCTCCCTGACCGGCCTGCTGCTGACCATGTTCGACGGGCGGACGAGGCTCGCCGGCGACGTCGTGCGGGAGGTGCGGACGCACTTCGGCCCCAAGGTCTTCTCGAGCGTGGTACCCCGCTCGGTCCGGCTGGCCGAGGCCCCGAGCCACGGCCTGCCGATCACACGCTTCGACCCGCGCTCCACCGGCGCCGACGCCTACGTGCGCCTCGCCCTCGAGGTGGTCGAGCGTGGCTAGCCCGCCGCGCCCGGCCCGCCCGCCGCGCGGTCTGGGCCAGGGTCTGTCCCTCCTGCTCGGCGATCGCGCAGCCGCCGAGGAGGGCCGCGGCAGACTGCTCGAGATCCCTCTCGGGGACATCGACCCGAACCCGCGCCAGCCGCGCGTGCGGCTCGACGAGACCGAGCTCGCCGAGCTGGTGGAGTCCGTGCGCCGCGACGGCGTCGTGCAGCCCGTGCTGGTCCGCCCGTCGGGCGACCGCTTCGAGCTCATCGCCGGGGAGCGGCGCTGGCGCGCGGCCGCCGCGGCCGGCCTCGAGGTCATCCCGGCGCTCGTCCGCGACGTCGACGAACGCGAGTCACTGGCGCTCGCGCTGGTCGAGAACGTCGTCCGGGCCGATCTCAACCCCGTGGAGCAGGCGCGGGGCTACGCCCGCCTGGTGGACGAGTTCGGGCTCTCCCAGTCGGACGTGGCCCGCGCCGTCGGCCGCGGCCGGGTGAGCGTGGCCAACAGCCTGCGGCTGCTCGACCTTCCAGACGACGTTCTGGGCATGCTCGAGGACGGCTCCCTGACCGAAGGGCACGGCCGCGCCATCCTCGGCCTCGCCGACCACGACGCCCGCCGCGACCTGGCCCGGCGCGTGGCCCGGCAGGGCCTGTCCGTGCGGGCGACCGAGGACGCGGCGCGGACCGCGGTGCGCCGGCCGGCCCGCACCCGCCGCCGGCCGGGGCCGACCTGGTACGACGCCGACCTGGCCCACGACGTGGTCGACGGGGTGTGGCGGGCACTCGGTCTCACGGGCCGGGTCGTGCCGGTCAAGGACGGCTGCCGGATCGAGATCGACGCCCGCTCGGCCCAGGACCTGGCCCGGGTGGCGGATGCCCTCGGCGCGCTGCCCGACCGGCGCCCGCCGGGCGCGTGACCGCGGCCTGGCCGCTGGTATCCTCATCCGCCCGGGGCGATTAGCTCAGCCGGTTAGAGCGCCTCTCTGATAAGGAGGAGGTCCGTGGTTCGAGTCCACGATCGCCCACTCCCTCGGGGCTGGACGCCGCTGGACGGCCCGAGGCTGGTGTCCTCGGTCGGCGCCGTACTCCTTGAGTACTGCCACCTCCCTCGTCGCGGGCCTCGGACCGTCCATCGACGCCCAGCCGGGGAGGGTGTTACCGCCGGGAGAGGAAGTCGGCGATCCCGCGGACGATGCCGGCAGCCTCGCGGGCCTGGAAGGCCGGCGTGAGGAGCAGCGCGGCGTCCTGGGCGTTCCGCAGGTTGCCGGTCTCGATGAAGATCTTCGGCACGCGGGAGAGGTTGGTCCCGCCGTAGCCGTCCGACCGCAGGACGCCGGCGTGCCCGGCGTACGAGGACGTGGGTAGCCCCGTGGCCCGGCCGTAGGCGTCGCGCACCGCCACGGCGAGGGCCACGTCGCGGGCCACCATCGCGGCGGTGAGCCCGGCCGCGGGAAGCGGCGCCGAGGGGGCGATGGTGAAGAACCCGCGCCCCGAGGGCGGCCCGCCGTCGCCGTGGATGGAGACGGCGGCGTCGGCATGCACCCGGTTGCCGATGGCCGCCCGCTGCGTGATGCACGGCCCCCACGCCGGCCGGGTGGCCGTGCGCGTGAGCACGACCCGGGCCCCGGCCTGCCGCAGCAGGGCGGCCACCCGCGCGGACACGAGCCAGGTGTAGCGGGCCTCGGGCACCCCCGACGCCGTGGCCGTGCCGGTGGTGTCGCAGGCCTTCTGGCCGTTCCCGTCGTTCACGAGGCGGGAGATCTCGGCCAGGTGGTGCACGTTCCCCGGGTTGTGGCCCGGGTCGACGACGATGGTCGCTCCGCGCAGGGGGGCGAGCGGCGAGCCTCCCGCCGCGCCGACCGGCGCCGCCGTCACGAGGACCGCGAGCGCCACCGCCAGGAGGGCGCTCACGTTAAGCGCCCATCGGCCCGAGGTCGGCATCGTGGGGATCGCCGTACAATGCCGGTCAGGACCGATCGGCGGCAGGGGAGCGACCGTGCGCGAGATGGTCATCTACGGAGTGTCCTACGACATGGTCGGCAAGCAGCCGATCGTGCTGCTCAAGACCGCGAACGAGCGCCGGTTCCTGCCCATCTGGATCGGGCCCGGCGAGGCGGCGGCCATCATGGCCAAGCTCCAGGGGAGCGATCCGCCGCGGCCGATGACCCACGACCTGCTGCAGTCGGTGGTCGAGGCCCTGGAGGGATCCGTGGTCCGGATCGCCGTGACCGAGCTGCGCGAGAACACCTTCTACGCCGTCATCACGCTGTCGACGAACGGCTCCGAGCTCGAGATCGACTCGCGCCCGAGCGACGCCATCGCCCTGGCCGTCCGTGTCAACGCGCCCATCTTCGTGGCCGACGAGGTCATCGAGGAGTCGGCCATCGAGCTCGAGAACGAGCCGGAGCAGTCCGAGCAGGCGATGGTCGAGGAGTTCCGCCAGTTCCTCGACGACGTGAGCCCGGAGGACTTCCTCACGGGCCGGGAGCCGCCCGGGGAGGGCTGACGGCCTCCTGGCCGGCGCCGGCCCCGCGCAGGCGGGCGGCCTCCGCCGTGGTCAGGTCGAGGATCTGCCGCCAGTAGGTCCGCACGGCGTCCGCCGAGAGCGGTCCCCGGTTCGAGCGCGCCACCCAGGCGAGCATCCAGTCCTCCCGCGACTGGTCGATGACGTCGTACCCGCGGCCGCTCTTGTACTCGTGGAGGCGGGCCACGAGCTCGAGACGCCGGTTGAGGGCGTCGAGGAGCACGAGGTCGGTGTCGGAGATCTGCTCGCGCAGCTGCGCCACCACGGGATCGGCCGCCGGATCGCTCATGGCGGCCAATCTAGCCGCCCTCGTTCCCTTAGTGAGCGAAGAACGCCACCAGGAGGGCGAGCCCGTTGTTCAGGCCGTGCACGATCATGCCGGGCATCGTCGATCCGGTCCATTCGTACAGCAGGCCCAGCAGCACGCCCAGGACCAGGAGCACGGCGAAGGCTCGGGGCTCGAGGTGGAGGGCGGAGAAGACCGCGCCTGTGCCCAGGGCGGTCATGCCCGGCCCCGCGATCCCGCGCAGCGCGGCGTAGCCGACCCCCCGGAAGAACAGCTCCTCGGCGATCGGGCCCACCACGGTGTACGTGATGATCGCCACGATCACGCCGGCGGTGGCCTCGGCGCCGCCGGGGAAGCGCGCCGGCGTCAGTCCCTGGCTGCGCCCGCCGTGCAGGAGCGGCTCGAGCAGGGCGCTGGCGATCAGTGCGGTGACGATCGTGGCCGCGGCCAGCCCGAGCGCGCGGCCCCAGTCGTCCGGCGCCTCGAGGCCCAGGCAGCGCCGGACGTTGCCCGTCGGGGCGGCTGCCCACACGCAGCCCAGGATGAGGCAGATGTAGGCCACGAGCCCCGCCACGTTGGGGGCGAGGGCGAAGAGCAGGTGGTCGCGCCGCGGCGTGCCGCTGATGACGGCCACGGCGAGGCCGCTCAGGACGAGGGCGACGATCCACAGGCCGAAGGCCGCCGCCGCCCGGCGGATCGTGATGCGGACGCTCGGGTCCCAGGCGGGCGGGGGCGGTCTCATCCCTCGCCCGCAGCGAGGTTGAGGATGCGCGCCGGCAGCTCGGCCAGGCTGGCGATCGCTCCCGCACCGCCGTCGTGGCGATCGAGGAGCACCGCCCGCAGTCCGGCGGCGTGGGCTCCCTCGACGTCGGTACGCGCGTCGTCGCCCACGTGCACGACCTCGCCGGCGCCCAGGCCCAGCCGCGTGAGGGCCAGGGCGAAGATGGCCGGATCGGGCTTCTGCACGCCGGCCCCGGCGGAGTGGACGACGACCTCGAACCGGTCCCCGAGGCCGAGGCGGTCGAGCACGCCGGGCAGGGCGACGTCCCAGTTCGACACCACGCCCATGCGCAGGCCGAGGCCGGCCAGGCGGTCGAGGGCCGGCGCCACGTCGGAGTAGGCCCTGAAGGAGACGGCGTCCGTCAGGCAGGGCAGGAGGTCCGCCGCGTCCGCTCCGAGGTCGAGCGCGTCGGCCAGGACCCCGGCGCACTCGAGGCGGAGCTCCGCCAGCGACACGTCGTCCCGGGCCCGGATGCAGTTGGCCGCGTAGTGGCGCATCTCGGCCTGCATCGCCGCGGCGCACCGATCGACGGCGACCTCCTGCGCCGAGGCGGCGCCGCACCGAGGCGGCCAGCCGGGGGCCGGGCTCCTCCAGCCGCACCAGCGTGCCCAGCGCGTCGAAGAGCACGGCGCGGACGGTGGCCGCGCGCGGCGGGCCGGTCACCGCCACAGGTCGGGGTGGAGCGCGCGAGCGAGGGCGAGGAGGACGCGATAGGCCTGATCGTCGTCGACGAGGCGCCGCTGGTCGATGACCACGACTCGGCCCGTGCGAACCGCGGGGATGCCCGCGGTGGCGCGGTCGTGCCGCAGGGAGGCAAGGGTGACGCTGCTGGCCTTCGTGGCCACGTAGGCGTCGGGGTGCAGCCGCCGGATGTGCGCCGGACCAGCCGCTCCCGCCCCGGCGTTGATGACCTTGCCTCCGGCGAGCGTGACCAGGCGGTCCAGCAGCGACCCGTCTGGAGGCCCGAGCCCGAGGCCGACGTCGACGAACGTGCGCACGGGCGTGGCCCCGGCGACCCGGTGCTCGACGGCGAGGCGGCGCGCGCGCAGGCCCGACGCCACCCGGGCGGCGTCCTCCGCGCGCCCGGTGGCCAGCCCGAGCTCCACGATCGCGTGCTCGATGGGCACGAGGCCGGCGTCGCCCATGACGAACACGGGCCGGTGCGTGGCCTGAGAGAGTGCGTCGGCGGTGTCCGGCGGGGTGGACGGCGGCAGCACGATGAGATCGCCGCCGGCCCCCGCGATGCGTCCCGTGCCCGACCCCGACGGAAGCCTGCGGGCCGTGATGCCGGCCTGGCCGAGCAGGTGCGCCGCGCCGGCGTCGCTGGTGACGATCGTGCGCGGCCGCGCGGCGATCGTGACCTGGCGGCCGATCCCGTCGACGACCGTCACGGGATAGCTCACGGTGACGGTGGACCCGGTCGGCTCGCCCTTGAACCCGCATCCCGACGCGACGAGCGCCGCCGAGACGGCGGCGCAGAGGAGGAGGGCGCGCACGGGCGGCAGTCTAGGAAGGCGCTCACCCGGGCGCCGGTAGACTCTTCGCCCCGGAGAGCCCGGCCATCGACCAGAGCCTGAAGAACTCGTTTGTCAGCGCCGCCGTGGTCCTGGGCGCCACCGTCGCCCTGGCCCTGTTCGTGCGCTGGGTGGCGGGCCGCCAGGCGGCGCGCGTCATCGTGCGTCTCCCCGGCGACGAGGCGGCCATCCGCACCCGCTGGCGGACCCTGAGCCAGATCGCCACCGCGGCCATCCTGGTCGTAGGGATCGCCATCGCCCTGTCGAACTTCGAGGTGACCTCGAACCTGGGCCGCGCCGCCCTCGCCTCGGGCGCCGTCCTGGCCGTGGTCATCGGCTTTGCCGCCCAGAGCACGCTTGCGAACGTCGTCAGCGGCGTGCTGCTCGCCTTCAGCCAGCCGATCCGCATCGGCGACCGTGTGACCATCCAGGGCTATTCGGGGGAGATCGAGGAGATCGGCCTCACCTACACCTACGTGATCGCCGACGACGGACGGCGCGTGATCTTCCCGAACAGCATCATCTCGCAGACCACCATCGAGAACGCCACCATTCGCGGCGCCAGCTCGCGGGCCCTGGTGCGCGTCCCCGTGCGCCTACCGGCGGACCTGACGGCGGCCCGGGATCGGCTCCTGGAGCTGGCGGCCGAGGCCGGCCTGTCGCAGCCGACGGTGGCCGTGGCCGAGCTCTCGCCGGACTCTGCCGTCCTCGAGGTCCGGGGTCGGACGAGCGCCTGGCGTGAGGCGCGGGCGAGCGAGGAGCGGCTGCGCCTGGCCGCGGCCGGCGAGGTCGCACGAGGCCGCCACATGAGGACGCCACGGGCCGACGACTGGCCGTCGCGCCGGGCCCGCCGCCGGACGGCCTACCTGCGCCGTCGCCGCCGCAGCGGCCGCCTGGCCCTGACCATGGCCCTCCTCATGTTCGGGATCGTGGCCTTCACCGTCATCTCGGTGGCCGGCACGGCCGCGCTGGTCGGGAACGTCAGCATCAGCCAGCTGAAGCAGTACGACATCGGCCAGAACTCGGTCATCTACGCCGCCGACGGCTCGCGCCTGGGCTACATCGCCGCCGACCGCAACCGGACGGCGCTGAAGTGGAGGCAGATCTCGCCGCTGCTCAAGGACGCCACCGTCGCCATCGAGGACCGGCGCTACTGGCAGCACGGCGCGCTCGACTTCCAGGGCATCCTCCGCGCCGCCTGGCACGACCTCACCACCGGCTCGCTGGCCCAGGGCGGCTCGACCATCACCCAGCAGGTGGTGCGCAACCTCTACATCGCGAAGGACAAGTCGCAGAAGACGTTCCAGCGCAAGATCGACGAGGCCATCCTGGCCTACGAGCTGGAGTCGAAGGAGTCGAAGGCCAAGATCCTCACGGACTGGCTGAACAACGTCTTCTACGGCAACAACGCCTACGGCGTCGAGGCGGCGTCCGAGACCTACTTCTCCCGGCACGCCAAGGACGTGACCCTGCCCGAGGCTGCGCTGCTGGCCGGCCTGCCGCAGGCGCCGTCGGAGGACGACCCCATCCAGAACCCGGCCGCGGCCAAGTTCCGGCGCAACGAGGTGCTGCGGGCCATGTGGTCGCAGCACTACATCAAGCGCCGCTCGGTCTTCGTCTCGGCCATCGAGGCCCCGCTCGGCCTGCGCCTGGGCCACCGCTACAAGGCGGTCCGCCAGCCCCAGTTCGTGTCCTTCGTGGAGCAGCAGCTGATCAACGCGCCCGGGTTCGGCTCGAACCTGGTCCATCGCGGCGGCCTGACGGTGCACACGACCTTCGACCAGCGGCTGCAGCGGGCGGCGCTCTTCGCCATCCGCGGCGTGCTGAAGACGCCCGGCGACCCGGCCGCGGCCCTCGTGGCCATCGATCCCAGGACCGGCGAGATCCGGGCCCTCCAGAGCTCCAACACGCAGACCAAGTTCAACTACGCCTCCCAGGCGCGGCGGCAGCCCGGCTCCGCCTTCAAGACGATGGCCCTGACCCTGGCCATCTCCCGGGGCATCAACCCGCTGACGACGTACTACGAGTCCAGCGCCTTCACCTGCTTCCCGCCCACGTGCAATCCGGCCTGGAGCCCCCACAACGCCGAGCCCGGGCTACGGCGGGTCCATCAACCTCGAGGAGGCCACGGTCGGCTCCGTCAACGTGGTCTTCGCCCAGCTCGGTCTGGACCTCGGCCCCGCGAACGTGGCCGCCATGGCCCACCGCCTGGGCGTGACCTCGCCCCTGCCGGCCGTGCCGGCCATCACGCTCGGGGCGGACGAGGTGACGCCCCTCGAGCTCACCAGCGCCTACGCCACGCTGGCCGCGGGCGGCGTGTACCACCCGCCGACGGCGGTGACGGAGGTGCGCAACCCCGACGGCAAGCGCATCGGGCACTTCACCAGCTCGGGCGACCGGCGGGTCTCGGACGGCGTGGCCTACGAGGTGACGAAGATCCTCGAGCAGAACATCATCCGGGGGACGGGCGTGGCCGCCCGGCTGGCCGACGGCCGGCCCGAGGCGGGCAAGACCGGCACGGCCGAGAACTTCGAGAACGCCTGGTTCTGCGGCTACACGCCGGATCTGGCCACGTGCGTGTGGGTCGGCTACCCGAACCGGAACGCGCCCATGTACAGCGTCGAGGGCTTCTCGCCGGTGTTCGGCGGGACGATCCCCGCCGAGATCTGGAAGAGCTTCATGACCAGCGCGCTGCAGGGCGTTCCGCCGCACGACTGGCCGTCGCCGAAGCAGCCGGTCCCCTGGCGCACGGTGAGCCTGCGCTACGGGCACAGCGGCTGACGGGGCCATGACCCTGCTCCCCGTCGAGGAGGCGCGGGCCCGCGTCCTGGACCGGGTGACACCCCTGGAGGCGGAGCCGGTGGCGGTCGGCCCCGGGCTCGCGGGCCGGGTCACCGCCGAGCCGGTGGTCGCGCCTCACGACCTGCCCCCCTTCGCCAACTCGGCCATGGACGGCTATGCCGTGCGCAGCGCCGAGGCTGCCGGCCCGCTGCCGGTGGCCGGCCGGCTGAGCGCGGGCGACGCGCCCAGGCCTCTGCCGGATGGTGCGGCCCTCCGCATCGCCACCGGGGCCCCGGTCCCGGACGGCGCCGATGCGGTGGTCCCGATCGAGCGGGCGCGGGAGGAGAACGGACGCGTGGCGTTCGAGGGCGCAGGTGCGCCGGGGGGACAACGTGCGCGAGGCCGGGGACGACGTGCCCGCCGGCTCCGAGGTCGTGGCCGCGGGCGTCCGGCTCGATCGCCCTGACCGCGGCGGCGGTGGCCGCCACCGGCGTCGCCAGCGTCCTGTGCGCTCGCCGGCCGCGGGTGGCGGTACTGGTCACGGGTGACGAGCTCCTCGGTCCCGGCGATCCGCCGCGGCCGGGCGCCATCCACGAGTCCAACTCGGTGCTCGTGGCCGCCCGCTGCGCCGCCCTCGGGGCGGACGTGGCGCCGGCGGTGCGGGTGGCGGACGACCTCGAGGCCACGGTCGCCAGCTTCGGGGAGGCGCTCGAGACGGTCGACGTCGTCATCGGCTCGGGTGGCGTCTCGGTCGGCCCGGCCGACTACGTGAAGCCGGCCCTGCGCTCCCTGGGCGTGGAGGAGCTCTTCTGGCGCGTGGCCATCCAGCCCGGCCGGCCCCTGTGGGCGGGCGTGCGCGGCCGCACGCTCGTGTTCGGCCTGCCTGGGAACCCGCTGTCGGTCCTCGCCGGGCTCGAGCTCATCGTCCGGCCCTCGCTCGGCGCCCTCCTGGGCCGCGCGCCGGCGCCGCCCCGGCAGGCGCGCCTGCGCGGCCGCGGTGTCACGGCGGCGCGGACCGCGCCCGCGTCCTCCCGGCCCGGCTGCGCGGCGACGCCGTCGAGCCGCTCGCGGCCGGCCTCTCCCATCACCTGGTCCGTGCTGCGGGCGCGGACGCGCTGGCCGTGGTGCCCGCCGGCCCCGGCGAGGCCGCCGCGGGCGACGTGGTCGAGGTCGTACCTCTCGACGTGACCTGAGACCTTGAGACGGCGGCCCGCGGACCGAGCGCGCGCTGCGGGCTCGTCTGCCCGACCGGGGTGACCGTCATCAGGCGGGCGAAGATCACGTACCGGTGCGAGGCGCTGTAGAGCGGGTGGCAGGCCGAGAGCACGAGCTGGTCGTAGCCGACGTTGCGGATGATCGACCAGTCCCCGCTGCGCACGATGCGGTGGGAGGTGACCCGGTAGACGAAGGTGCCGTAGGGCATCTCGAGGGTGATCGGGTCGCCCACCCGCAGGCTGTCGATGTTGCGGAACGGCGCCGACCAGGTCGTGCGGTGGCCGGCGATGGCGGTGGTCTTCCCGAGGCCGGGGAACGACGTGTTGGAGTAGCGGCCGGGACCGCGCGTCAGGCTGGCCCAGTAGTCGGTGCCCTCGACGAAGATCTCGGACAGCCCGAAGCGCGGGATGCGGATCCGCCCGAGGGCCTGGCCGTTGTGCCCCTGGTGCTCGCCCGCGAACGTCCGGGCATACCCGCGGACGTCGGCGAGCTCCGCCGCCGCGTCCTGCCTGGTGGCCGCGTGGCGCGGGGGCGTCCCGACCCGCGCCCGCCAGACCGACTGCTCGTGGTGCAGCGCCGAGGTGAGCTCGTGCTGCTGGTAGGCCGTCCACAGGTCCGTGACCGGGTCCCGCCACACCACGATCGTCGCGGCGTAGGCCATCAGGACCACGCCGGCCACGATCAGCGTGGTGCCGGCGCGGCGGGACAGCCGTCGGGCGACGATGCTCACCGACTCATCGTACGCGGCGCCTGCTCAGTTGCTCGCGGCGGCATAGCGCCCGCTCACGATCGCGCCGAGCTGCGACGTCGCGGCGGCGAGAACGGCGATCCCCACCGACACCGCGAGCGGGATGCTGCCGTCGGCGGCCAGGCGCAGGATCCAGCCCGGCGCGGTCCAGCCCAGGCCGTCGGCGCTCGCCACCAGCCCGACGACCGCGGCCACGCCGATCCAGCCCAGGGCCACGAGCCCGAGCCGAGCCACCACGCCGTAGCGCGACAGGTACGGCAGGACGAGCCACAGGTGGGCGGCCGGGACGAACAGGATCAGGGCGTACGGGTTCCCGGTGAGCGTCACCGCGGCCCCGGCGAGGACGCCGGCCACGGCCACGCCGAACCCCACGGCGCCCGCATCGGCCGGATCGCCGACAACGCGCGCCCGACGACCGTGCAGGAGCAGCGCCGCCGCCCCGGCCAGCAGCACCGGGACTCCGAACCCGATGACCCCCATGCCCGCCGACTGCCCCGGGAAGGGGTGCTCGTGGGCGTCGGGCACGACCCCGAGGGCGCCCTCGGCCCGGAGCAGCGGCCACGAACACGAGGGGCACGACCAGGCGCTCGCCGAAGTTCCGGAGGGCCGGCCACAGGGGCGCCGAGCGCCGGCGCATGCGGGCCAGGAGGTCGGCCAGGGGGAGCGCCGGCGGGACGAGCAGGGCGATGAGCAGGAGCCCGATCGTCCAGCCCCGCACCACGCGGTCGGAGGAGAGCAGGTAGGACGACGACGGGCTGTCCGGTGGCGGGCCCTGGTCGAAGGCCAGGACGAGGGACTGGACCGCGGTCCCGACGTTGCCCAGGCGGGCCGCGGAGAGGTCCTCCGGCCGGTCCTGTGCCGGGGAGCGGCCGCCGTTGTCGCCGCCGATGGCCACGCCGGGGATGCCGCGCGCCGTGAACGCGGACTGCTCGCCGCGGCCGAGCGGCACGAGCAGGCTGGCCACCTGGCGTCCGATGGTGGGCACGCGCACGTCCGGGATGCCGTGGTCGTGCAGCGTGGCCTCGACGGACTGGACGAGGCCGGCGGCCGGGCGGCGGAGGCCGTCGCCCTCGATGGCCAGGGAGACGGGCCCGGGCCGGGCCACGTTGGCCAGGGAGAGGACCGCGCCGATGCGCAGCCCGGGCGGCGGATGGGCGGCCAGGTAGCGCGCGCCCGAGTCACCCGCCGTGGAGCCGTCGGTCGAGGCCAGGACGAGCGTCTTCTGGGAGACCGTGCCCACCAGCGTGCGGGCCAGCTCGATGAGGAGCCCCGTCCCCGAGGCGGTGGCGTTGGCCGAGGGCCCGGGAGCGATGTCGTCCCGCGGGGCCATGACCAGGATCGCGTCGCGCGAGCTGCCGCGCGAGATGGCGAGGACGTTCTCGAGCCGGACGGGGTTGCCCGCGGCGTCGGAGCCGCTGAAGCGCTGCCGTGAGACGGCCAGGCGGGAGGCCCGGAGCCGGTCCTCCACCCATGCGGCCGCCCTGGCCCCTCCGCCGCTGCCGGGCGAGCGGTCGCTGAACAGGTGCGAGACGTCGGAGGTGAGGGCGAGCGCGCCCGCGCCGTCGAAGGTGGCCGGCAGCGTGGGCGCGGGGAGCGTCCCCGGGGTCCGGGCCCCGATGAGCACGAGGAGCGCCGGAAGGAGGACGACGAGCCAGCCCAGGCGGTACAGCGACCAGTTGACGAGCGTGCCGGTGCGCGGTGCCACCGGCGCGCCGCGGCGGGCGGAGGCAGGCCGCCCACGCCGTCGGCCGGCCGGCATTGTCGGTTGCGGCGTGGCCACAGCGGCCGAGTATTGCACCGGCCCGCCGGTAGACTGGCGCTTCGTGAGCCGGGCAGCGACGATTCTCGTCGTCGACGACGAGGACACGGTCCGGCGCATGCTGGTCTTTCCGCTGGAGCGCGAGGGGTACCGGGTGCTCGAGGCGGAGGACGGTGAGAGCGCCCTCGACCTGGCCGCCGTGGAGCGCCCCGACCTCATCCTCCTCGACGTCATGCTGCCCGGGATCGACGGCCTCGAGGTGTGCAAGCGCGTCCGGGCCTCGTCGACCGTGCCGATCATCATGCTCACGGCCAAGGACGACGAGATCGACAAGGTCCTCGGCCTCGAGCTCGGGGCCGACGACTACCTGACCAAGCCGTTCTCGCTGGCCGAGCTGCGCTCGCGCATCCGGGCGGTCCTCCGCCGCGCCCGCCTGGCCAGCCCCTCGCCCGACGAGGAGGTCATCGAGATCAACGGCATCCGTGCTCGACGCCGGGCGGCGGACGGTGGAGGCGCGCGACCGCTCGGTCCGGCTGACCTACGTCGAGTTCGAGATCCTGCGCACCCTCATGCGGGCCCCGGGACGTGTCTTCACGCGGCAGAACCTGCTCGAGGCCATCTGGGAGTCGGCGGACTACCGCGACCCGCGGACGGTCGACGTGCACGTGCGGCACCTGCGGGAGAAGATCGAGCCCGAGCCCGCCGAGCCCCGGCACATCGGCACCGTCCGGGGTGTCGGGTACCGGTTCATCGGCTGATGGACCGCATCCACTTCGGTCGCCTCCGCACGCGCATCGCCCTCACCGTGGCCGTCTCCGCGGCGGCCGCGCTGGTGCTGGTCTACGCCCTGGTCGTGCCGTCGCTGGCCCGCAACCTGGAGCGGTCCCGCATCGACCGCCTCGAGCGCGCGGCCGCGGCCCAGCGCCTGATCTTCGAGAACTACATCAACGGAACGGGGAGCCAGCGCGACCTGCGCACCACGGCCGAGGCCATCGGCGGGCGGGTCAGCATCTACCTCGAGATCCAGGACTCGCCCCTGACCCTGGGCTCGTTCCAGGACTCGGTCGGCGGGACGCCGCTGGCCCCGTCCGTCGTCCACCAGGCGGTGAAGACCGGCGTGCAGCAGCACGGCATCGCGACCTTCGCCGGCCATCGCGCGGCCCTGGTGGCCGACCCGCTGAGCGTCAACGGCAAGAACTACGCCGTCCTCTACGCGGTGCCCCTGGAGGACGTGAGCAGCGCCGTCCGCCTGGTCCGCAGCCGGGAGCTGCTGGGGGTCGTCGTCGGCCTGCTCCTGGCCCTGGCCCTCGGCTTCGCGCTGGCCGAGGCACTGGCCCGGCGACTGCGGCACCTCCAGACCGGGGTCGAGCGCATCGCCTCGGGCCGGTTCGACGAGCCAGTGGTCGACCACGGCGCCGACGAGATCGGCGACCTGGCGCGCACGTTCGACCAGATGCGGCGGCAGCTCGCCCAGCTCGACCACAGCCGCAGCGAGTTCATCTCCAACGCGTCGCACGAGCTGCGCACGCCGCTGACGTCGCTCGGCGGCTACCTCGAGCTGGTGGACGAGGGCGGCCTGGAGCCCGAGGTGCGGGACGAGTTCCTGCGCGAGATGCGACGGCAGGTCGACCGCCTGACGAAGCTGGCGGCCGACCTGCTCGACCTCTCCCGCCTCGACGCGGGCGGCACGGCCATCGCGCGCGAGCCCGTCGACCTGGCGGCCGCGGTGGCGGACGTGATGCACGAGAGCGACCCGGTGGCCCGTCGCAGCGGGACAGTGCTCGACCTGGAGCAGGCGCCCGCGCTGTGGGCGCTGGGGGACGAGCTGCGGGTGCGGCAGGTTGTCCGCGCCCTGGTGGACAACGCCCTGCGCCACACACCGCGCGGCACGCACGTCACGGTCTCCAGCCAGCTCGAGGGCGAGCGCGCGGTCATCCGCGTGTGGGACGACGGGCCCGGCATTCCGCCGGGCGACCAGGAGCAGGTGTTCGAGCGCTTCTGGCGCGGCCCCGGCGCAGCGGCCAGCGGCAGCGGGCTCGGCCTCGCCATCGCCCGCGAGCTCGCCTCCCGCATGGGCGGGTCCCTGACGGTCCGCTCGCGGCCCGGCTCCACGGTGTTCGTGCTCGGCCTCGAGGCGGCTCCGCAGCCGGCCGCCCCCGAGGCCGCGCCCATGCGCGTCTGATCATCCTGCCCGCGCCGACCTAGACTGAAAGCGGCATGGTCCGCGCCTTCGTCCTGGTGATGTTCGCCTTCGTCGCCGGCCTCGCCGGCGCGGCCACGGCCGGCCTGCTCGGGGTGAAGATCGGCAAGGACAGGGTCGAGCACACGATCGTGACCCAGAAGGCCGTGACCATCACCCAGCTGGCCACGCTGGCCGTTCCGCCCGGCAGCCATGCAGGGCCGGGCACCGCGGGGTTCGACCCGAGCGTGGTGTACGCCGAGCGGGCGCCGGGCGTGGTCACCATCGAGGCCTGGAACGGCGGCCAGCCCACGGCCTCGGGGTCGGGCTTCGTGGTCGACGCCAAGAAGGGCGTGATCCTGACCAACTCGCACGTGGTCACGAACTCGGCCACCGTCTCGGACCCGCTCAAGGTCGTGTCGGCGCAGCTGCTGTACGTCCAGCTACCCGACGGCGAGCGGGCCCAGGCCCACCTCGTCGGCTACGACCTGTTCGACGACGTGGCCGTGCTGCAGGTGCCGCCTGCGCAGCTGAACCTCGTGGCCCTGCCCCTGGGCTCCTCGCGCACGCTCCACGTGGGCGACCCGGTGGCCGCGATCGGGAGCCCGTTCGGCGAGGAGGGGTCGCTGTCCGTGGGCGTCGTCTCCCAGCTCAACCGCGAGATCCAGGCTCCGGCGGGGGTGTGCTTCGACACCACCGACGCCATCCAGACGGACGCGGCCATCAACCACGGCAACTCCGGCGGCCCGCTGCTCGACCGCGACGGCAAGGTCGTGGGGATCGATGCCCAGATCGACACGACCACCAACGCCGGCCAGGGCGTGGCCTTCGCCGTGCCCGTTGACTCGGCCCGCCGCTCCATGACGGCCATCCTGGCCGGGCAGCCGGTCCCCTACGCGTGGCTCGGCGTGGCCTCGCGCGTCCCCGTGACGCCGCCGCTGGCCACCGCGCTCGGCCTTCCGGTGAAGTCGGGCGTGATGGTCAACGGCGTGGCCCAGGGGAGCCCGGCGGCCAAGGCCAAGCTCAGCAACGGCGGCTGGCACAAGACCGTGAACGGCACCGACGTCTATCCGGACGCCGACATCGTGGTCGGCGTGGGCACGCACCGGGTGACGAGCATCCAGGACCTGCAGCAGGCAGTGGCCTCGTACAAACCCGGCAACCGCGTGGTCATCCACGTCTGGCGTGGCGGCCGCAAGATGCAGCTCGGGGTGCGGCTGGCGAACCGCCCGCTGTCCCCCAAGGGCGGCTGCGGCGCCCTTCATTAGCGGCGCGGGGGGCGCTCTCCTCTAACCTCTGCCGCCGATGCTCCAGCACGTCAACGTCGGGCACAAGAGCCTGGCCGACTACGCCTCGATCCAGGGGCGGGAGGTCATGGACGAGATCGCCGAGCTGCGCGAGCCGCTCGCCGGCCTCAAGGTCCTGCACCTCTCCGCCACGGCCTTCGGCGGCGGGGTGGCCGAGATCCTGTACACGATCGTCCCGCTCATGCGGGACGCGGGCCTGGACGTGGACTGGCGCATCATCAGCGGCCGGGACGAGTTCTTCGAGGCCACCAAGCGGATCCACAACGCCCTCCAGGGCGACCCCCGCAGCCTGACCCCCGAGGAGATCGAGGTCTTCCGTCAGGAGAGCGCCGAGAACGCCGAGAAGCTCGCCGACGAGATCGACCAGTACGACGTGGCCATCGTGCACGACCCCCAGCCGCTGCTCACCGCCAGGCTCCTGCCCGATGCGCGGCCGCGCTTCGCCTGGCGCTGCCACATCGACCTCTCCACCCCGAACCCCGAGGTCCTCGACCTGGTGGTCGGGCCGCTGCGGGCGTACGACACGGCCATCTTCCACCTCCAGGAGTACGTGCCCCGGGCGCCCGACCTGCCGCGGGTGGTGATCCAGCCCCCCGCCATCGACCCCCTGTCGCCCAAGAACATGGCGCTGGCGGAGCAGGACGCGGCCTTCATCGTCCAGCAGTTCGGCGTGGACGTCGATCGGCCGATGCTGCTCCAGGTCTCGCGCTTCGATCCCTGGAAGGACCCGCTCGGGGTCATCGACGCGTACCGCATCGTCAAGGAGCAGCACCCGAGCCTGCAACTCGCACTCGTGGGCTCGATGGCCCATGACGACCCGGAGGGGATGGAGCTCTACCGGCAGACGGTCGAGCACGCCGAGGGCGACCGCGACATCCTCATCCTCTCCAACCTGAACAACGTGGGCGCGGTGGAGGTGAACGCGTTCCAGGTCATGGCCGACGTGGTCATCCAGAAGTCGCTCCGTGAGGGCTTCGGGCTCACGGTGTCGGAGGCGCTCTGGAAGGCCCGGCCCACGATCGGCGGCAAGGTGGGCGGCATCCGCACGCAGATCATCGACGGGGAGACCGGCTACCTGGTCTCGTCCCCCGAGGAGTGCGCCGCCCGCTGCCTCGACCTCCTGGCCGATCCCGCGCGCGCCGCCGAGATGGGTCGCCGCGGCAAGGAGGTCGTCCGCCGCCACTTCCTCGCTCCTCGCGAGCTGCGGGACACCCTGCGGGTGTGCGCCGCCCTGCGGGAGGGAGCCCCGGTCTGAGCTCCTCCCGCGCGCGCCGGCGCCGGCTGCTCGTGGTCTCGAACCGGGGACCGGTGGTGTACGCCCGCGACGGCGGCGAGCGCGTGGCCCGGCGCGGCGGCGGCGGCCTGGTGACAGCCCTGGGAGGGCTCGTGGCCGCGCACGAGGTCACGTGGGTGGCGAGCGCCCTGTCCGACGAGGACCGCGCGGTGGCGGCCGAGGCCGGCGGGCAGGCGATCGACGAGGAGGACCGGGCCGGCAACCACTTCCGCCTGCGGCTGGTGGCCCACGACGCGCCCGACTACGACCGCTTCTACAACGTGTTCTCGAACCCCATGCTGTGGTTCATCCACCACGAGCTGTGGGCCCTGGCCGAGCGCCCCGAGATCGACGGCGGCACGTGGGCGGCGTGGGACTCGTACCGCGCCGTGAACGCCGCCCTGGCCGATGCCGCCGGGTCCGAGTACGAGGCGCTGGGCGGCGATGCGACGGTGATGCTGCACGACTACCAGCTCTACACGGCGCCGGCCGTGCTCCGGGAGCGGCATCCCGAGGCCGTGATCACGCACTTCGTGCACGTCCCGTGGCCCGGCCGCAACGCGTGGCGCGTGCTCCCCGAGCCCATGCGCCGGGAGATCTGCGACGGGCTCCTTTCGTGCGACGTCGTGGGCCTGCACACGCGCGGCTACGTGCGGCAGTTTCTGCGCTTCTGCGCCGACGTCGGCGGCTACGGCGTCGACACGGACGAGGCCACGGTGGACGTCGGCGCCCGCCGGGTCGGCGTGCGCGCCTATCCCATCTCGGTGGACCCGGGGGAGTTCGACGCCCTCGTCCAGTCTCGCGCCGTGGCCGAGGCCTCGGAGCGCTTCGACGAGGATCGCCCCGAGGCGGTGGTCCTCCGCGTGGACCGGACGGACCCGTCGAAGAACATCGTCCGGGGCTTCCACGCCTTCGACCTCTTCCTCGAGCAGCACCCCGAGTGGCACGGCCGCGTGCGCATGGTGGCCCTGCTCGACCCGTCGCGCCAGGAGATCCCGGAGTACGCCGAGTACCTCGGGGCCATCCAGCGGGCGGCGCGCCAGGTGGGCGAGCGGTGGCTCGACCCCGACGGCCACCCCGCGGTCGACGTGCGCATCCACGATAACTTCCCCGAGGTCGTGGCGGCGTATCAGCACTACGACGTGCTGCTCGTGAACGCGCTCTTCGACGGGATGAACCTCATCGCCAAGGAGGCTCCGCTCGTGAACATGCGCCAGGGGGTGCTGATCCTGTCCGAGAACGCCGGGGCCCATGACGAGCTCGGTGACCTGGCGCTGTCGGTCAACCCGTTCGACATCCAGGACCAGGCCGACGCCATCGCCGCCGCGCTGGCCATGCCGGCCGACGAGCGTGCCCGCCGCGCCGAGGGGCTGGCCGAGCGCGTGCGGCGCCACGACGTGCGCGAGTGGGTCGAGCGGCAGCTCGACGATCTCGACGCCCTCGCCGGCGTCCGGTGACCGATCCCCTGCTGATCGTCTGCGCCCTGAACGGCCGGCGTGATCGCTCGGTGTCCAAGGCCGTGCCCTATACCCCGGCCGAGATCGCGGCCGAGGCCCGCCGGGCGGTGGACGCCGGGGCGGGGGTCGTGCACGTGCACGCGCGCAAGGCCGATGGCACGCCGGTGTTCGACCTCACGTTCGACGAGGTCGTGTCGGCCATCCGGGCCGAGGTCGACGTGCCCGTGTCGATCACCACGCAGCGCACGCGGCAGACCTCGCTGGGGACGATCACGGCCCTGTTCGACGTCCTGCGCGAGCCGCCCGACATGGCCACCGTCAACGTCCGCCCGCCGGCGCCGGACCTGCCTGCTCACCGCGAAGAGGCGCGCCAGATCCTCGAGGCGTGCGACCGCGCCGGCGTGGCGCCCGAGCCGGGCGTGGGCGACTTCGATGGCGTCGGCGACGTGGAGGCGCTGTACGAGGACGGGCTGCTGGCACACGCCCCGTGGGTGCTGCTCGAGCTCGGGCCGCCGTCGGGCTCCGACGCCGCCCTCTCCGGGACTCCGCAGAACCTCGTGCGTCTGAAGGACGCGCTCTCGGGAACCCTCGGCGCGCTCCGGTGGGTGGCCCATGCCGAGGACGGGGCCACCCCGGCGGTATGCGCCACCGCTGCGGCCCTGGGCGGCTCCATCCGCGTCGGGCTCGAGGACACGCCCTACCTGCCGGACGGCGCGGCGGCGAAGTCCAACGCCCAGCTGGTCGAGCGGGCCGCCGGCCTGGCGGCGTCGCTGGGCCGCGAGCCGATGTCGCCGGACGACGCCCGCCGGCTGCTGCGCGGCTCCCGCTAGAGCGGAATCGGTCTGAGTGACAGTGCACTACCATCGCTGCCGTGACCCCGGCCGCTGCGCCCGCGATCGCCACGGGCCGCCTCGTCTCGGTGGACCCGGCCACGCTCGCTCCGCTCGGCGAGGTCGAGGTGGCCACGGATGCCGGGGTCCGGGCCGCGGTTGAGGAGGCTCGGGAGGCCCAGCGCACCTGGGCCGCCACCCCGGCGGCCGTTCGGGCGCGCGTCCTCGCCGATACCGCGAAGACGCTGGCGAACCGGGCGCGCGAGATCGCGCTCCTGTGCACCCACGAGTCCGGCAAGCCCCTGGTCGAGTCCCTGTCGGGCGAGGTCTTCGCCTCGCTCGAGGCGCTGCGCTGGTTGGCCCGCAGCGGGCCGCGCATCCTGGCCGACGAGCCGGTCCGGGCAGCGCTGTGGCAGCCCGAGCTCTGGCTCAAGCGCGGCCGCGTGCGCTACGACCCGGTCGGCGTGGTCGGGATCATCGGCCCCTGGAACTTTCCCCTGGCCATTCCCCTGACACAGGCCGCCTTCGCTCTCGCCGCCGGCAACGGCGTGGTGCTCAAGCCGGCCGACCAGACGCCGCTCGTGGGAGCGGTCGTGGCCGAGCTGTTCGCGGACGGCGGCGCCCCGCCGGGGCTGGTGCAGGTGGTGCAGGGTGGGGCCGAGGTGGGCGAGGCCCTCGTCCATTCGGGCTGCGACAAGCTCTTCTTCACCGGGGCGACGGCCACCGGCCGCCGGGTGGCGGCCGCCGCGGCGGAGCATCTCCTGCCCACCGTCCTGGAGCTCGGCGGCAGGGATCCGATGCTCGTGCTCGACGACGCCGATCTCGACCGGGCCCTGGACGGCGTCCTGTGGGCCTCGTTCCTGAACGCGGGCCAGGTGTGCGCGGCGGTCGAGCGCGTGTACGTGGCCGAGCCCCTGTATGAGGGCTTCGTGGAGCGACTCGCCGCCCGGGCGTCGTCCCTCCACCTGGGGCGAGGGGACGATCCCGCCACCGACATGGGGCCGCTGATCGACGCCGACCGGCTGCGGTTCGTGGAGGCCGCCGTCGAGGCGGCCCGGAACGGCGGCGCGCAGGTGGTCGCCGGAGGCGAGCCGGTGGACGTGGGCCTGCCCGGGCACTTCTTCGCCCCGACGGTGCTCGCCGGCGCCCCCGCGCCCGACGACGACGAGGTGTTCGGCCCGGTGGTCTCGGTTGCGCCGGCCGCGGACGACGAGGAGGCCCTGGCCCTCGCCGAGGCCGGCCCCTACGCCCTTGGTGCCTCCGTGTGGACGAGGGACGCCGGCCGGGGCGAGGCCATGGCCCGGCGGCTTCGCGCGGGATCGGTGTGGATCAACGACCACGCGTACTCCTACGCCCGCCCGCAGGCGCCGTGGGGCGGCGCGGGCGCGTCCGGCCACGGCCGCACCCACTCCCGTCACGGCCTGTACGAGTGCACGCACATCCGCTACCTCGAGCGTGATGCCGGCCGGTTGCGCGATCCGTGGTGGCGGCCGTACGGGCCGCGGTCGGTGGAGTTCATGGAGACGACCATCGAGGCCCTCCACGCTCCCGGCCTGGCCCGGCGGGCCCGCGCCGTGTGGGCGGGACGAGGCGCGCTGCTGGACGCGGTGGGAAAGGCGCGCGGCCGTGGCTGAGTCGCCGGGCGTGCGCATGGTCGACGTCGGCGACAAGCCGCGGACGCACCGGCGGGCCCGGGCGCGTGCCGTGGTCCGCCTGGCCCCCCACGTGCTCGACCGCCTCGAGGACGGCACGCTGCCCAAGGGCGACGCCCTGGCCGTGTGCCGGGTGGCGGCCATCATGGCCGCGAAGCGGACGCCCGACATCGTGCCCCTGTGCCATCCCATCGCCCTGACCTCGGTCGAGGCCGACGTGTCCGTCGACCACGCGGGCGGCCGGGTCGTGGTGGACGTGACCTGCGAGACCACCGATCGCACCGGCGTCGAGATGGAGGCCCTGACGGGCGCGTCGGCGGCTGCACTCTGCCTGTACGACATGACCAAGGGCCTGGACGCCGCGGGCGCCGTGGAGTGGCTCGGACTGATGGAGAAGTCCGGCGGGAAGAGCGGGTCGTGGTCCCGCGGGGGCGACGCCCCGTGAGAGTGGCCGTGCTCACGATCTCCGACGGCGTGACGGGCGGCAGCCGCGAGGACCTCTCCGGCGCCGCCCTGGAGGACCTCGCCGTGGCCGCGGGGCACGAGGTGGCCTGGCGCGGCGCCGTTCCCGACGATCGCGAGGAGATCGCCGCTGCCCTCGTGCGCCTGTGCGACGGGGACGCCGCGGACCTCGTGCTGACCACGGGCGGGACGGGGTTCGCCCCGCGTGACGTGACGCCCGAGGCCACGCGCGAGGTGCTCGAGCGCCTCGCGCCCGGCATCGACGAGGCCCTCCGGGCGGACGCGCTCCGCCACACCCCCCACGGCATGCTCTCGCGCGGGGTGTCGGGGATCCGGGGGGCGACGGTCGTGGTCAACCTGCCGGGTAGCCCGCGGGCGTGCAGCGAGGGGTTCGCCGTGCTCGCCCCGGTGGCCGAGCACGCGGTGCGGCTGCTGCGGGCGGAGCCCTCGTCGCATGCGCCCTCGTCGCCGCCCCCGGCGGGGTCGTGATGGCCGAGCCCGCCTCCGCCGCCGCGCGCGGCCCCACCGTCATCGGCCGGCGCCTGCTCGGGCTCGTCCGCTTCGAGCACACCATCTTCGCCCTGCCGTACGCCTACGTGGGCGCCCTGCTCGCCGTCGACGGCTGGCCGGGCCTGGCGAACCTGGTGTGGATCACCGTGGCCATGGCCGGCGCCCGTTCCTTCGCCATGGCCGCGAACCGGCTGATCGACGCCGAGATCGATGCCCGCAACCCGCGCACCGCCCGGCGTGAGATCCCCTCCGGGCTGCTCAGCCGCCGGCAGGTCGCGCTCTTCGCCGGGCTCTCCCTGGTCGTCTTCCTGATCGCCGTCTCGCAGCTCGCCCCGCGCACGCACTGGCTGTGGCCGTTCGTGGTGATCCCGATGGTGATCTACCCGTACCTCAAGCGCGTCACGGCCCTGTGCCACCTGTGGCTGGGCGCCGTCGACGGCCTGGCCCCGGTGGGCGCGTGGGTCGCGGTGACGAACCACTTCGCCACCGCGCCGTGGCTCATCGGCGGCGGCGTGGCCCTGTGGATCGCGGGCTTCGACATCATCTACGCCACCCTCGACGTGGAGGTGGACCGCGCGCAGGGGCTGCACTCGCTGCCCGCCGACCTCGGTCTCGCCCCGGCGCTGACGATCGCGCGGCTGCTGCACGTGGGCGCGGTGGTGCTCCTGGCCTCCGTCGGCTTCGTGCTCGGCCTGGGCGTGGCGTACGCGGCCGGCGTGGTGGTGGTCGCCGCGCTGCTGGCGTACGAGAACTGGCTCGTGCGGCCGGACGACCTCTCCCGCGTCGATGCGGCCTTCTTCAGCGTGAACGGGATCATCGCCGTGGCCTACCTGGCGGCGGTGATCCTCGACGTGAGCCTGTGACGCCGCCGCGGGTCGAGCTGCAGCGGGTCAGCCACGCCTTCGGCGACCGCGTGGTGCTGCGCGACGTCGACCTGCGCCTCGAGCCCGGAGCGTCGCTCGCCCTCCTTGGGCCAAACGGGTCGGGCAAGTCCACCCTCCTGCGGCTCGTGGCGGGCCTCGGCCGGCCGACTCGGGGGCGCGTCCTGGTCGACGGCTCGGTCCCCAGCGAGGCCGGCCCGGCCGGCCGGCGGCGGATCGGCTACGTGGCCCACCGGCCGCTCGTCTGGGGCGGCCTGACCCCGGCCGAGAACCTGCGCCTGTACGCCCAGCTGTACGGGGTCGGCAACGGAGCCGTGGACGCGGCCCTCGACCGCGTGGGCCTGCGCGGGCGGCGCGACGACCGCACGACCGAGCTCTCCCAGGGCCTGCGCCAGCGGCTGGGCATCGCCCGGGCGCTGCTCCACGATCCCGACCTGCTGCTGCTGGACGAGCCGCACGCCAGCCTCGACGAGGAGTCGGCGGCCGCCGTCGACCGGCTCATCCGGGACGCCCGGGGGACGCGGACGCTGGTCCTGGCCACCCACGACCGGGCGCGCGGGGCCGCCCTGTGCTCCGCCGCGGCCTCGCTCGAGGCCGGGCTGCTGCGCGTGGCATGAGGGGCCTCTGGGGCGCCGCCTGGGTGCTGGCCCGCAAGGACCTCGTCCTCGAGGTCCGGTCGCGGGAGCTGACGCTCGCTCTGGCCCTGTTCGTCCTGGGCGCTCTGGTGCTCTTCCACTTCGCCGTCGCCGGCACCACGGCGGCCCATGCCCCGCGGGTGGCCGCCGGGCTTCTCTGGGTGGCCGTCCTCCTCGGCGCCGTCCTCGCCCTGGACCGGGCCTTCGCCGCCGAGCGGGACGAGGGCCTGCTCGACGCGCTCGTCCTGGCCCCGGTCTCGCGGCCGGCCATCTGGCTCGGGAAGGCGCTGACGCTCGTGGCCTTCCTGCTGGTCCTCGAGGTGGTCGCGGTGCCGCTCACGTGGCTCCTCTTCCTCGCCGGGCACCGGCACAGCGCGGCCGGGGCGGCGGGCATCGTCGCCGCCCTGCTGCTGGCCGACGTCGGCATCGCCTGCGTCGGTTCGCTGGTGGCCTCGCTGGCCTCCGCCGCCCGCCAGCGCGAGGTGCTCCTGCCGCTGCTCTTCCTGCCGGTGGCCACGCCGCTCCTGCTCCTCGGGCTGGGGGCCACGGTGGCGGCCCAGGACGGGTCCGGGACGGCGCGCTACCTGGGGCTGATCGCGCTCTATGATGCGGTCTTCGCCCTGCTCGCCTGGGGCGCGTACGAGTCCGTGATCACCGAGTAAGCCCCGCAGGGAGGCCCTTTCGTGTCCAAGGCGCGCCTGGACATCGGCGCGGTGGCCCAGGCATGTGCCGCCGTCCTGCTTCCCCTGGCCATCGTCCTGGTCTTCTTCTGGGTGCCCGACGACGCCGACCAGGGCTTCTCGCAGCGCATCTTCTACATCCACGTGCCGGTGGCCCTGACGTCGTACCTGTTCTTCGGCGTGGGCGCCTTCTTCGCCGCCCGCTACCTGCTGCGCCGTGACGAGGCCGACGACCTGCGCTCGTACGTCGGCATCCACATCGGGATCATCTTCGGGACGCTCGTCCTGCTCACCGGGCCGATCTGGGCCCGCATCTCGTGGGGCGTGTGGTGGAACTGGTCCGACCGGCAGCTCAACGTCTTCCTTATCCTCTTCCTGTTCTATGCCGCCTACTTCATGCTCCGCTTCTCCCTCGAGCCCGGCCCCCGGCGGTCGGCCTACTCCGCGGCGTACGCATTGCTCGGCGTGGGCATGATCCCGCTCTCGATCGCGGCCGTGCACGTGGCCTCGTCGCTCATCCACCCGACGGTGTTCACGAGCAACGGGCCCCAGATGCAGGACTCGATGTTCGTCACGTTCTGCGTGTCGTGGGCCGCCGTCGTGGCCCTGGGCACCGCGTTGTACGCGGTCGAGCTGCGGGGCAAGCGCGTCGACGCGCGCCTCCGGCGGCTGCGGCTCGCCCTGCGAGGTGAGCCGACGCTGTGATCCTCGCCGACCTCACCCTGCGCACGTCGGTCAAGTACGTGGCCGCCGCCTACGCCGTGGTGTGGATCCTCACGCTCGTCTACGTGGCCATCCTGCGGGCCAAGCTCGGACGGCTCGAGCGCGAGCTGGACGAGGCCGAGCGGCGCCTGGCCGAGACCAGGGGCGAGACCGATCGGAAGCCGTCCGAGACGCTGGTCGTCCACTGAGCATGCGTCTCTGCGCCGTCGGCCTCTCGCACCGCACCGCGGGCCTCGACGTCCGCGAGCGGACGGCCCTCGACGAGGCGCACCTTCGCTGCCTGGTGGGCAACGTGCGCACCGCCGGCGCGACCGAGGCCGTCGCGCTGGCCACGTGCAACCGCACCGAGGTCTACCTGGCCGGCCCCGACGCGGCCGTGCTCGAGGCCCTGGCCCAGCACGAGCTCGCCGAGGCGGCGCACACCACGCCGCCGGAGCTCGAGGGCTCGCTCTACCACCTGCGTGACGACCTGGCCGCGCTGCACCTCAACCGCGTGGCCGCCGGACTCGACTCGCTCGTTCCGGGAGAGGCCCAGATCCTCGGCCAGGTGCGCGAGGCCCTGGCTCTCGCCCAGGGCGAGGGAGCGGTCGGCCCGGTGCTCTCCCGCGCCTTCCAGCGCGCCCTGGAGACGGGCAAGCGGGCCCGCTCCGAGACCGGGATCGCCGCCCAGAACGCCTCCATCGCCTCCGTGGCGGCCGAGCTGGCCCGGGAGGTGCTGGGCGGGCTCGAGCGCCGCTCGGCCCTGCTCCTGGGCGCGGGGCGCACGTCTGAGCTCGCGGCCCTGAACCTCATGGGACGGGGGCTGCGCACCGTCGTGGTGGCCAACCGCACCTACGCCAGCGCCTGCTCGCTGGCCGAGCGGCTGGGCGGCGACGCGGTGCGGTTCGACCAGGTGCCCGACCGCCTGCCCGGCGCGGACGTGGTCATCTCGTCGACCTCCGCGCCGCACCACGTGCTCCACGCCTCTGCGGTGCGGGCCGCCATGGAGCGGCGCAAGACCACCCCGCCGCTCCTCTTCATCGACCTCGCCGTGCCCCGCGACGTCGAGCCCGAGGTCGGGACCATCGAGGGCTGCCGCCTGCACGACCTCGACGACCTGGAGGCCGTGGTGCGCCGCAACGTGGCCATCCGCCGTCAGGAGGCCGCGCGGGCCGAGGAGATCTGCTTCGCCGCCGCCGAGGAGTTCCGAGCCTGGCAGGCGGCGCGCGTGGTCGTGCCGGCCATCGGCCGGCTGCGGGCCCACGGCGCCCAGGTGGCGGCGGAGGAGGTTCGCCGGGCCGCCGGCCGCTGGCCGGACCTCGACGACGAGGGCCGCGCCCGCCTCGAGCGCCTCGGCCGCGCCATCACCGCCCGCCTCCTCCACGACCCGACGGTGCGCCTGCGTGAGACAGCGGCCACCTCCGACGGCGTGGGGTATGCGGAGACCGTGAACGAGCTCTTCGGCCTCGAGCCGGACGGCGCCGGGGAGGCGTGAGGCCCTCAGGGGCTCTAGCACGATGCGATGTGGATGCATGGCGAGCGACGCGCCAGCCTGCGTGTGAGTGGCGGCGAAGCGCGTATGCGGTGCAATACGGGCGAGACGCCAGGTGCGCGCAGGCTCCAGCGCGACGCCGCCAGGCGCCGCAGCTCATCGTGCTAGAGCCCCTCCGCGTCGGGACGCGGGGATCGCGTCTCGCGCTCCATCAGGCCGGGCTCGCCGCCGGCGCCCTGCGCGCCGCCGGCCTCGGGCCGGTGGCCATCGAGACCATCGCCACCACGGGCGACCGCGACCGGACGCGGCCGTTCGCCGAGCTCGGCGGCCGTGGGATCTTCACCCGCGAGCTCGAGGTGGCGCTGCTCGAGGACCGCATCGACGTGGCCGTGCACTCGGCCAAGGACCTGACCAGCGAGGACGTGCCCGGGCTCGTGCTGGCGGCCGTGCTCGAGCGGGGCGATCCGCGCGACGCGTGGTGCGGTCCCCATCACGCCCTCGACGACGTGCCCCGCGGCGCCCGGGTGGCCACCGGCTCCGTCCGGCGGACGGCGCAGCTGGCCGCGCTTCGTCCCGACCTCCATGTCGAGCCCGTGCGCGGGAACGTCGACACCCGTCTCCGGCGGCGCGAGGAACGCGGTCTCGACGGCGTCGTGCTCGCCGCCTGCGGGCTCGACCGGCTGGACGCTGCGGACGAGATCGGCTTCCGCTTCGACCCCGAGGAGCTGCTGCCCGAGGCCGGCCAGGGCTTCGTGGCCCTGCAGTGCCGGGCCGCCGACGCCCCGTCGCTGGCGCCGCTGGCCGACCCCGGCCGCCTGGCCTGGCTGGCGGCCGAGCGCACCGCCGCCGCCCTGCTCGGCGGCAGCTGCCGGACCCCCATCGCGATTCACGGCGACCACCGGCCGGGCGGGGTCCGCCTGCGCGGCTGGGTGGCGGACCCGGACGGCTCGAACGCGGTCGCGGCCGAGGTGGAGGGTCCCGCGTGGGATGGGCTGGCCGAGCGCCTCGTGGCCGCCATCCGCGACGCCGGCGGGCCGGCGTGACCGTCTACCTGGTGGGCGCCGGGCCGGGCGATCCCCGGCTCATCACCTGGCGCGGGCTCGAGCTCGTGCGCCGGGCCGAGGTGCTCGTGTGGGACCGGCTGGCGCCCGACGCGCTCCTCGACGAGGCGCCGGCCGGCTGCCTGCTCGTCGAGGCCGGCAAGCGCCCGGGAGCGCCGACGATGACGCAGGAGGAGATCAACGCCGCCCTGGTCGAGCACGGCCGCACCGGCCGGACGGTGGTCCGGCTCAAGGGCGGCGATCCGTTCGTCTTCGGCCGCGGCGGCGAGGAGGCCCAGGCCCTGCATGAGGCGGGCATCCCGTACGAGGTCGTGCCCGGCGTGACCTCGGCCGTGGCCGTTCCCGCGGCCGCCGGCATTCCCGTCACCCAGCGTGGCCTGGCGGCCCAGTTCGCCGTGGTCACCGGGCACGAGGACCCCGCCAAGGAGGGCTCGGATCTCGACTGGCCGGTGCTGGCCGCCTTCCCCGGGACGCTCGTCTTCCTCATGGGCGTCTCCCGCCTCTCGGCCATCGCCGACGCCCTGATGGGAGCGGGGAAGGACCCGGCCACACCGTGTGCCGTGGTGGCCTCGGGCACCACGGCCCGGCAGCGCACCGTCCGGGCGTCGCTGGCCCACCTGGCCGCCGTGGCCGCGGCCGAGCGGGTGGCCGCGCCGGCGGTCACCGTCGTCGGCCCCGTGGCCGCCCTGGCCGACGAGCTCGCGTGGGCCGAGCGCCGCCCGCTGCACGGCCGGCGCATCGTGGTCACCCGCGCCCGTGCCCAGGTCAGCGCGCTCTCGGAGCGCCTGCGCGAGCTGGGCGCGGAGGTGGTCGAGGTCCCGACCATCCGCATCGAGCCGATCGAGGGGCCGCCCGTGGATCTCGACGGCATCGACGTCGTCTGCGTGACCTCGCCCAACGCGCCGCGCCTGCTGCTCGACCGTCTGGGCGGGGATGCTCGCGCCCTGGCCGGCCGGACGATCGCCGCCGTCGGGCCGGGCACGGCGGCGGCCCTGCGCGAGGTCGGGCTGGTGGCCGACGTGGTGGCGCCGCGCTCGATCGGCGAGGGCGTCGTCGAGGCGCTGGGCGAGCGCGTGGCCGGCCGCCGTGTCCTCGTGGCCCGGGCGGAGGACGCGCGGGACACGGTGCCCGACGGCCTGCGGGCCGCCGGAGCGGACGTCACCGTGCTCCCGCTCTACCGGACCGTGGCCGAGCATCCGCGCTCCCCGGAGCGGGCCCTCGACGCGGACGCGGTGGCCTTCACGGCCTCGTCCAGCGTGCGCAACTTCGCCGCCGTCCTCGAGGGCCACGACCTGTCCGGGGTGGCCGCCGTCTCCATCGGGCCGGAGACCACGCGGACGGCGCGGGAGCTCGGCCTGCGGGTGGTGGCCGAGGCCGACCCCCACGATCTCGACGGCCTCGTCGACGCGCTCATGTCCCACCTCCGGGAACCCTGAGCGCCGCGCGGGCGTCTGAGGGGCACCGCACACCCCCTGGAGGCCCGCCATGAAGCCCGCTCCGCTCCTCGCCGCCGCTCTGGGCGGCGCCATCGTCGTCCTCACCGTCCTGGCCCTGCGCGGCACGGGCGCCCCGGAGGCCGCCCAGGCCGCCTCGGGGCCGGCGGGCGGCCGCCCGGACGTCCTCGCGCCCTACCTGCGCTTCTCGGGGGAGGGCTCCGTCACCGCCCGCCCCGACACGGCCGACCTCTGGCTCACCGTGGACGCGAACGCAGGAAGCTCGCAGGCCGCGCTGGCGGACACGACCGGCCGCATGGCGGCCGTCATCGCGGCCATGAAGGCCGACGGCATCACCGCCGACGACATGCAGACCGGCAACGTGTCGAGCTGGCAGGACTACGAGTCGCCGCACCGCTGGCACGCCTCGAACACCCTGACGGTCACGCTGCACGACCCGTCCAAGGCCGGCAACGTCCTGAGCGACGCCAGCCACGCCGGTGCGGATGAGGTCTCCGGCCCGTCGTTCTCCCTCTCCGACCAGCACGCCGCCACCCGGCAGGCCCTGGGGCTGGCCATCGCCGACGCCCGGTCCAAGGCCGACGCGGCCGCGGCCGCCATGGGCGTGCACGTCACGGGCGTGGTCTCCGTGTCCGACCAGGCGCCGGTCGAGCCCCTGCCCATGTACGGAGTGGCTCAGGCCGCAGCGTCCCCCAGGGCGGCGGTGCCGGTGCAGACCGGCACGCAGACGGTGACCTCCGACGTCGTCGTAGTCTTCTCGTACGGCCCCTGACCCCGTCATCTCGCTGCTCACGGACTTCGGCACGGCCGACGTCTATCCGGGCGTGTGCGAGGGCGTGATCGCCAAGATCGCGCCCTCGGCGCGTGTCATCCACCTCACGCACGGCATCCCGCCGCGGTCCGTGGACGAGGGCGCGGCGGCGCTGGCCGAGGCCCTTCCCTACCTGCCCGTCGGGGTGCACGTGGCGGTCGTCGACCCGGGCGTGGGCTCGCACCGGCGCCCCGTGGTCATCCGCTGCGGCGACGGCCGCCTGCTGGTGGGCCCCGACAACGGCCTGCTCCTGCCTGCGGCCGACCGCTGCGGCGGCGTCGACGGTGCGTGGGAGATCACCGACTCCGCCCTCATGCTGGGGGAGGTCTCGGCCACCTTCCACGGACGCGACGTGTTCGCGCCCGTGGCCGCGCACCTGGCTGCCGGCGTCGCCCCGGACGCCGTGGGCCCGGCGCTCGACCCTGGCTCCCTCGTCCGCCCCGAGGCGCCCGAGGTCGAGGTGGAGACGGGCGCGGTCCGCACCCGCGTCGTCCACGTGGACGGCTTCGGCAACTGCGCCCTGGGGGCCACGCCGGAGGACCTCGACCGCGCCGGTCTGGCCCGCGGATCGGTGCTTCGCGTCGTGGTCGGCGGCCGCCCGCGGGGGACCGCCCTCCGTGCCCGCACCTTCTCGGACGTGCCGGCCCGCGAGCTCGTGGTCTACGACGACTCGCGCGGCGTGGCCGCCCTGGCCCTCAACGGCGCGGACGCCGCCCAGGCCCTCGGCTGCCGCCCGCAGGACGCCGTCGCGCTTCTCGCCGGCGACGGGCTAAGCCTGCACCCGTCGGCTATCATCGCGCTCCGCGGCGAGGTAGCTCAGTTGGTAGAGCACTCGACTGAAAATCGGGGTGTCGCCGGTTCAAGTCCGGCCCTCGCCACTTCCGTATGCGCCTTCTCATGCGCGTGGGCCGATGGAGCGCCCGTCATCCCTGGACGGCCATCGGCCTGTGGGTGCTGTTCGTGGTCGCCGCCCTGGCGCTCGGAATCTCCGGCGGGACGAAGAAGCTGGCCAACGGGGCGGTGGGCGAGTCCGAGCGCGGCTACACGCTCATCGACCGCTACCAGCTGTACGGGCCGCCGACCGAGGCCGTCCTCGTCCGCAGCGCCGGGCTGACGGATCGCGATCCGGCCTTCGCGGCCGCCGTCACCGACCTCGAGCGCCACCTGCATGCCATCCGTGCGCTGTCGGCCTTCGAGACGCCGGCCGTGTCCGCCGACCGTCATGCCGTCGGCCTGCGGTTCGCCGTCACCGGCAACATCGACGTCACGCAGATCCAGGCGGTGGTCCACCGCGTGGCCGCCGCGCATCCGGCCGTGGCCATGGGCGAGACGGGCGACCTGAGCCTGCAGCACGACCGCGACCGGAGCGTGAACGGCGACTTCAAGCGGGCCGAGTACCTGGCCATCCCGGCCACCCTGCTCGTCCTCCTGCTGGCCTTCGGGTCGCTGGTGGCCGCGCTCGTGCCGGTGGCGCTGGCCCTGAGCGCGGTGGCCGCCACGCTCGGCCTGTTGGGCCCGATCAGCCGCGTCGTCCCCCTCGACGACAGCGTGAGCACCGTGGTGCTGCTGATCGGCCTGGCGGTGGGCGTCGACTACGCCCTCTTCTACCTCGTCCGCGAGCGCGAGGAGCGGCGCCGCGGGGCGGGCCCCGCCGGCCGCGCTGGCCGTGGCCGCCCGCACCTCGGGGCGGACCGTGCTCATCTCCGGGCTGACCGTGATGATCGCCATGGCGGGGATGTTCATCGTCCGCAGCCCCGTGTTCTCGGCCATCGCCACGGGCTCGATCCTGGTCGTGGCCATGGCGGTGATCGGCTCCCTGACGGTGCTTCCGGCCGTCCTGACCGTGCTCGGCGACCGCATCGAGCGTGGGCGCCTGCCGCTGATCGGCCGCCGCCGCGGCCGGTCGCGCTTCTGGCCGGCGGTGGTCGGCGTCGTCCTCCGGCGGCCGTGGCTGTCACTGGTGCTGTCCGCCGGCCTGCTGGTGGTCCTGGCCGTGCCCGCCCTGGGCATCCGCGTGGCCAAGCCCAGCGACGTGGCCCTCGCCTCCCAGTCGCTGCCGGCCATGCGCACCCTGGCCGAGGCCCAGCAGGCGTTTCCGCAGCTGACCTCGCAGTCGGCCAACGTGGTCGTGGTCCTGCCCCGCCGGGGCGGGGCGGCGGCGCACCGGGCCGTGGCCGCCTTCGAGCGTCAGGCCGTGGCGGCCCGCGTGGCGCACCCGCCCTTCGGCGTGCTCCGCAGCCACGACGGCCGCGCCGCCCTCATCGACGTGCCGCTTGCCGGGGCCGGCTTCGACCGCACGAGCCACCACGCGATCGACGTGCTGCGCCGCCAGGTCGTCCCGGCCACCCTGGGACGGCTCCCGGGGGCCGAGACCGCCGTCACGGGGCCGACGGCCGAGGACGTCGACTTCAGCCGCGAGATGAGCAACGCGATCCCCTACGTGATCGTCTTCGTGCTCGGCCTGGCCTTCGTGCTCCTGCTGGTCAGCTTCCGCTCGATCGTCGTGCCCCTCGTGGCCATCGTCCTCAACCTGCTCTCGGTGGGCGCGGCCTACGGGATCCTGGCCCTGGTCTTCCAGCACCACTGGGCGGAGGGGATCCTGGGCTTCCACTCGATCGGCTCGATCATCGCGTGGCTGCCCCTGTTCCTGTTCGTGATCCTCTTCGGCCTGTCCATGGACTACCACGTGTTCATCCTCAGCCGCATCCGCGAGGCAGTGGACGACGGGATGCGCACGGACGAGGCGATCAGGCACGGGATCGCCACCACCGCGGGGGTCGTGACCAGCGCGGCCGCCGTCATGGTGGTCGTGTTCTCCATCTTCGGGACCCTGAGCTCGCTCGACCTCAAGGAGGCCGGCGTGGGCCTGGCAGTCGCCGTGTTCCTCGACGCCACCGTGATCCGCGCCGTGCTCCTGCCCTCGGCGATGGCCATCCTGGGCGAGCGCAACTGGTACCTGCCGAGGGCCCTCGAGCGCCTTCCCCGGTTCGCGCACGAGGCCAGTTGAGCGGCAAGGAGCCGGACGCCCCGGCGCTCCTCGACCTGGCCCGCCGGGCCGCCGTGGCCGCGGGCGACCTGCTCCTCGACCGCTTCGGCGGGCCGGTGCGGGGACTGGGCACGAAGAGCTCGCCCACGGACCTGGTCTCCGACGCCGATCGCAACGCCGAGACCCTGATCCTCTCCCTGCTCGAGCGCGAGCGGCCGGGCGACGCCGTGCTGGCGGAGGAAGAAGGGCCGCTGGCCGGCGAGGGACTGCGCTGGGTCGTCGATCCCCTGGACGGGACGGTCAACTACCTCTTCGGCATCCCGCAGTGGTGCGTCTCGGTGGCGTGCGAGGACCAGGAGGGCACGCTCGTGGCGGTCGTGCACGACCCGCTGCGGGGCGAGACCATGACCGCGGTGCGGGGCCGCGGGGCAACGCTCGGCGAGAGGGCCCTCGAGGTGCGCCCGGGCGTCCTCCTGGGTCAGGCGATGGTGGCCACCGGCTTCTCCTACCGGGCGGAGGTGCGCGCCCGGCAGGCCGAGCTCCTGGAGGCCATCCTGCCCGAGGTCCGCGACATCCGCCGCGCCGGCTCAGCGGCCCTCGACCTGGCCTGGCTCGCAGCCGGCCGCCTGGACGGCTACTACGAGCACGGCCTGAACGCGTGGGACTGGGCCGCGGGCGGGCTTCTCGTCCGGGAAGCGGGTGGCGTGACCGAGCCCCTTCCGGCCGGTGACGGCCTCCCCGACGGGCTCCTGGCGGGGTCACCGGCCGTGGCCGCGGCGCTCCGTGAGCGCCTGCCCGTGCACACGGCCTGACGTGCGCGCGGGGCCGGAGCCGTGGTATACGGTGCCGCCGACCCGGGAGGACGAAAGGAAGCATGGAGCGAGCGGAGATCGAAGAGCGGGCCAAGCGCGTCCTGCTGAGCGTCCTGGACGTGCGGGAGGCCGACCTGCGCCCCGACATGAACCTGGTCGAGGAGACCGGCGCCGACTCGCTCGACGTGATGGAGGTCTTCCTGGGCCTCGAGGAGGAGTTCGACATCGAGTTCCCGCCCGAGGCCGTCGAGGAAGTGCGCACCCTGGACCAGGCGGTGGACCTCCTCAGCGAGCGGATCAACGCGGCGGAGGCGGCGTAGCCTCTCGATGCTGCGGGTCTGGCCCGACCTGAGCGACGACAAGTCCCTGACCCTCTTCCACAAGGGTGTCAAGGGGCAGTGGGCGGCGGACGAGATCGACTGGGAGCAGGAGGTCGGCCTCGACAAGTTCGAGCGCACGTCCCTGGCCCGGCTCATCACGCCGGTGTTCGTGGGCGAGGAGACCGCCCTGTTCGGGGCGAGCGCCGTGCAGCTGCGGCTCATGAACCAGCGCAACGCCGCCCAGCGCCTGTTCCTGGCCTCCTTCGCCCTGGACGAGGCCCGGCACTTCGAGATCCTCACCCGCCTGTACACGCGACTCGAGCGAAAGCCGCTCGAGCTGCGCCAGCTCAAGGAGATGTGGCGCTACCACGCCGCGCTGCTGAAGCAGAAGGACCCCGTGGCCTGGATGTGGGGGATCCTCGTCTCCGACATCTTCGCCAAGCACTTCTACGGGACGTTCTACCGCCAGTTCCCGGACACGCTGTTCGGCGAGCTCTCGGGCCGGATCCTGGTGGACGAGTCGCGCCACCAGGCCTTCGCCGAGCACTTCCTCAAGTCCGCGGTGCTCGACCGCGCCGGCCGGCGCAACCTCATCGCCATGCGCGACGAGCTGCTCGAGCTCATGGAGGACATGTACGTGGCCCTGCGGCCGGACACCGACACGTTCGGCATCGACGGCGAGGCCTTCTTCGCCCGCATGATCAACGACATCGAGACCAAGATCACCCGCCTCGACCTGCGTGACGGCGACCACGAGGAGGGCTGGGCGCACGACCGCGACGAGGACGAGCTCATCGCCCGGCTGGAGGCCGACGGCGTGAGCGGCACCCAGGAGGGAGCGGTCCGCTCGGACGAGAAGTGAGCGGCGGCCCGCGCGGCTGGCCGCGCCGCAACACGGCCGAGGCCAGGGCCGAGCGCGAGCAGCTGCTGCGGGAGGCGGCCGGCCTGGACGGCGCCGACGGAGGCGCCTTCGCCGTGGATCTCGACCGCCTGGGGAACGCCCAGGAGATGGTCACCGGGGTGGCTGTCATCCCCGTGGGCGTCGGTTCCGGTCCCGATCGAGCTCGGGCGCTACCGGGTGGAGGAGCCGGACGGGCGCCTGGTGGAGACCGGGCGCGCAGCCGAGGAGGTCCACGTCCCCCTGGCCCACACCGAGGGCGGGCTCACGGCCTCGCTCTACCGGGGCGCCGTGGCTGCGGCCGAGGGGGGCGGCGTGCGCACGCACGTGATCGCCGACTCCATGACGCGCGACTCCTGCTTCGAGCTGGGCTCCTCGGCCGAGGCCCTCGCGGCGGCGGCCCTGATCGAGGGGGCCGTGCCCGAGCTGCGGGAGTGGCTGCGGGCTTCCGACCTCGAGATCGTCTCCCGCCACGCCGTGCTCCGGGGCATCGAGACGCACGTGGTCGGCCCGTGGTGCCACGTGCTGTACCGCTTCACCACCGGCGAGGCGTGCGGGCCGAACATGATGACCCGCAACGCCTACGCGCTGAACCACGGGGCCGTGCGCGACCTGCTCGAGGGCGCCGGTCTCATCCCGCGGCGGATCCTGCTCGAGGCCAACATGGGCGGGGACAAGAAGCCCAGCCACCGCTACTTCGAGCGCGGCGGGCACGGCAAGACGGTGCTGGCCGAGGCACTCCTGCCGGAGCGCACGCTGCGGCGCGTCCTGCGCACGAGCGCCGACGACGTCCTGGCCCTGGAGCGGATGGGGACGCACGGCTCGATCGCCTCGGGGATGCAGTCCTCGGCCTTCACGCCCGCCAGCGCCGTGGCCGCCATCTTCGCGGCCACCGGCCAGGACCTCGGCATGGTGGGCACCTCGTCGATGGCCCACGGCGCGATCGTGCCGGCGGAGGAGGACGGCCTGCACGTCTCCCTGCGGCTGGCCGGCGTCGAGGTGGGCGTCATCGGCGGCGGCACGGGAATCCCCACCGCCCGCACGTGGCTGCAGGTCCTCGGCTGCCAGGGCGAGGGCGGCGCCCTGCGCCTGGCCCAGATCGTGGCCGCGGCCGCGCTCTGCCTCGACCTCTCCGCCGTGGCCTCCATGGCCACCGCCGGCTCGGCCAACTTCGCGCAGGCCCACCACACGCGGGGCGGTCTGCGTTCGTCATGAGCGAGCCCGAGTTCGACGACGAGGCGGCCCTGGCCCGGGCGGTCGACCCGCACCACCACTCCTGGTGCTTCGGCTGCGGCGCCGACAATCCGATCGGCCTGCACCTGCCCTGGGACGCCGTGGAACCGTCGGGGCGGCCCGAGCGCTACGCCGCCGGCCTCGTCCTCGACGCCCGCCACCAGGGCGGCCCGGGCCTGGCCCACGGGGGGATCGTGTCCGCCGCGCTTGACGAGGCCATGGGCATCCTGGCCCAGCACGTGGCCTTTCCGTCGGTCACGGCCCGCATGGAGGTGCGCTACCGCCGGCCCGTGCCCACCGGCCGCCAGCTGCGGCTCGAGGCCCGGCTGGAGCGGGTGGCGGGCAAGCAGGTGACCATTGCCGCGCGCCTGCGCGACGGCGAGGGTGTGCTGGCCGAGGGACGGGCGGTCTTCCTGCAGGTTCCGCTCCGCCACTTCCTGCAGACGCCCGAGGGCCTGGCCCAGCGCGAGGAGGTCCGCAGGCGCCTGAAGCAGCGCTGACCGGTATCGTCTCGCGCCCGTGAGGCCCGCTCTCCGCCGGAACGTCACGGTCATCGGCGGCGCCCTCGACCTCGGGCAGGGCCGCCGCGGCGTCGACATGGGCCCTTCGGCGATCCGCTACGCCGATCTGGCCTCGAGCATCGAGGAGCTCGGCCTCACCGTCACGGACCTCGGCAACGTGGCCGTCCGGCAGGTGGAGACGCTCAACGTCCAGGACCCTCACGCCAAGTACCTGCCGGAGATCCTGGCCGCCTGCCGCGAGGTCGCCGACGCCGTGGCCCAGGCGGCCGAGAGCGACTTCGCCCTGGTCCTGGGCGGGGACCACTCCCTGGCCATGGGCGTGCTGGGCGGCCTGGCCCGGGTCCACGGCCCCGGCGCGGTCATCTGGGTCGACGCCCACGCCGACGCCAACACGCCCGAGACGAGCCCGACGGGCAACGTGCATGGGATGCCGCTGGCCGCGGCGCTGGGGTGGGCCGGTCCCGCCTTCGTGTCCGACAGCTGGCCCACGCCGTCGCTGCGGGAGGACCAGACGGTGCTCGTGGGCGTGCGGTCGCTCGACGACGACGAGCGCCTGCGGCTGCGCCACTCCGGGGTGAAGGTCTTCACCATGAGCGACATCGACCGCGCCGGGCTCGAGTCCGTGGTGGAGGGCGCGCTGGAGGTGGTGCAGGGAGCGCCGTTCGTCCATCTCTCGCTGGACATGGACGTGGTCGAGCCCGAGGCGGCGCCCGGGGTGGGCACGCCCGTGCGCGGCGGCATCTCCTATCGCGAGGCCCACCTGATGATGGAGCTCATCGCCCAGGCCGGGGTGGTGGACTCGATGGAGGTGGTCGAGGTGAACCCGATCGTCGACCGCGAGAACCGCACGGCCGAGCTCGCGGTCGAGCTCGTGACGTCGGCGCTGGGCAAGAGCATCCTCTAGCGCGGTAGGGCTTCAGTCCGGCGCGTGCCCGTCCGATACCGGAGGCGTGCACTGGTCCCGGATCGCCCGCCGCCTGTTCGTGGCCGCGGTGCTCGTCGTCTCCGTCCTCCTCTCCGACCTGGGCTCGCCGCGGCCCGGGAGCCGGCAGGGGGCGGGCGATTCCGGCCCGGTGTTCCCCGGCGACCGCTGAGCGCCGTCAGGACGAGGACGAGCGGCGGCGCAGCTCCTCGAGCCGCTGCCGGAGCGCCTCCTCGGCGCCGTGCCCCGTCAGCTCGACGAAGTGCCGGTCGGCCAGGGCGTCGGGAAGGTACTGCTGCGGGAGCCAGGCCTCCGGCTCGTTGTGCGGGTACCGGTAGCCGACGCCCTTCCCCACCGCCCGCTCGCCCGGCGTGGCCGCGCTCTGCAGCGGCTTCGGGGGCGCCAGGTTGCCGGCGGCCCGGACCTCGGCCACGGCCCGGCCGATGGCCAGCGTGCTGGCGTTCGACTTGGGCGCCAGGGCCAGGTAGATCGTGGTCTGGGCGAGGGGGAGCTGCCCCTCGGGGAGGCCGATGAACTCCACCGCCTGCTGGCAGGCCACGGCCAGTGACAGGGCCGCGGGGTCGGCGTTGCCGATGTCCTCGGACGCCAGGATGACGAGGCGCCGGGCCACGAAGGCGGGGTCCTCGCCGCCCTCGAGCATCGACGCCAGATAGTAGATCGCGGCGTCGGGGTCGCTCCCGCGCACGCTCTTGATAAAGGCCGAGATGGTGTCGTAGTGCCGGTCGCCGGCACGGTCGTAGAGGATCGGGCGGCGTCTGGCGGCCTCGGCCACGTCCTCGACCGTCGGGGCGTCGCCGCGCGAGCCGGCGTGCTCCGCGGCCAGCTCCAGGGTCGAGAGGGCGGTGCGGGCGTCGCCGCCGGAGGAGGCGACAACTGCCTCGCGCACCTCCGGAGTCAGCGCCAGCCCCAGCTCCGCCGCGCCGCGGTCGACCACGCGATCGAGCGCGGCCTGGTCGAGCGGCCGGAACTCGTACAGCCGGGTGCGCGAGAGCAGGGCGCCGATGACGTCGTGGTACGGGTTCTCCGTGGTGGCCCCGATCAGGGTCACGAGGCCGGACTCCACCACCGGCAGCAGGGCGTCCTGCTGGGCCTTGTTGAAGCGGTGGATCTCGTCCAGGAACAGGATCGTGCGCTGGCCGTGGCCGCCCAGCCGGTCGCGGGCGCGGGCGATGACGGCCTGGACGTCGGCCTTGCCGGCGTTCACGGCGGAGAGCTCCTCGAAGGCGGCGCCCGTTCGGCCCGCGATGAGGCGGGCGAGCGTCGTCTTGCCGGTTCCGGGCGGGCCGTGGAAGATCGACGAGCCGACGCGGTCCTCCTCGATGGCCAGGCGGAGCGCGGCGCCCGGGCCGACGAGGTGCTCCTGCCCGGCCACGTCGTCGAGGTCGCGCGGGCGCAGGCGGTCGGCCAGGGGGCCGGCGGCGCGCAGCCGGTCCTCGGCGGAGTCGGCGAACAGGTCGGCCACCCGGGAAGCCTAGGCCCGAGGCTACGATCCGAGGGTGGATACCGCGCTCAGGGACGAGGCCACGCAGGTCCTGTCGGACCTCATCCGCATCGACACGACCAACCCGCCAGGGCGGGAGACGGCGGCTGCCACCTTCCTGCGCGACCTGCTCGAGAGCGAGGGCATCGAGTGCGAGCTCGTGGCCCGCGACCCGGACCGGGCCAACCTGGTGGCCCGCCTGCGGGGGACGGGCGATGGCCCCTCGCTCGCCCTGCTCGGGCACACCGACGTCGTGTACGCCGACCCGGCCGAATGGTCGGTCGACCCCTTCTCCGGCCACGTGTCCGACGGCTGGGTGTGGGGACGTGGCGCGGTGGACATGAAGAGCCACACCGCCGCCAACGCGCTGGCGCTCGTGCGCCTCGCCCGATCCGGGTTCCGGCCCCGCGGCGACATCGTGATGATCGCCGAGGCGGACGAGGAGGACGGCGCCGAAAAGGTCGGGCTGCCGTGGCTGGTCGAGGAGCGCCCGGATCTGCGCACCGACTACGCCCTCAACGAGGGTGGCGGCGAGCGCCTCGAGCTGGCCGACGGCCGCGTGATCTACCTCATGAGCACGGCCGAGAAGGCCACCATGCCCACGCGCGTGGTCGTCCGCGGGGTGGCGGGCCACGCCTCCACCCCGGCGCTCGGCGACAACGCCCTCCGCCGCCTGGGCCCCGTGATCGAGCGTCTGCTCGCGCACCGGCCGGCCCGCCGGATCGAGCCCGAGCTCGCGGCCATGCTCGACGCCCTGGTCCCCGAGGCCGGCTCCCTGGAGGTGCGCATGGAGCGCGCCGGGGCGCTGCATCCCGTACTCGCCCAGATCGTCGACCCCCTGAGCCGGCTGACGCTCACGCCCACCCAGGTGGCCGCGTCGCGGAAGCGCAACGTCATCCCTGCGCGGGCGGAAGCCGTGTGCGACTGCCGCGTCCTTCCCGGCACCACGGTGGAGGAGCTCTACGGCGAGTTCCACGCCGCGCTGGCCGGGCTCGAGTACGAGCTCGAGCCCGTTGAAGCCGCCCATGGGAGGCACGCGCTCCCCGCTCGGCACCCCGCTCGAGGACGTGTGCCGCGACTTCGTCGAGCGCCTCGAGCCGGGCGCGCTCGTCATCCCCACGCATGTGCGTGGGCTTCACCGACTCCCATTACCTGCGGGCGGCCTTCGGCACCGTCGCCCTCGGCTTCCTGCCCCTGCGCCACACCGATCCCCAGCTCGCCGCCGAGACGATCCACTCGGCCGACGAGCGCATTCGCCGCGACGACCTTGTCGTGGCGGTCGAGTTCCTGGAACACGCATGCCGAACCATCGGAGGTCTGTCATGAGCGATCAGCCACTTCGCCTTGGAGGGATGGCCCTCGAGAACGGGCTGTTCCTGCACGGGCCCACCGCCTGGGCAGTGGCCGTGCGCGACGACGAGGGCCGCATCCGCACCGCCACGGGGACGAAGCGCCGCGTCGAGGGCCGCGCCGGGGGGCTGCCGCTGGCCCGAGGCGTCCTGCGCATGGGCGAGATGTTCGGCGTGCTGGCCTCCGTGCGCCGGGCGCTGCCCGAGGCCCGGTTCCCGTTCACCGAGCGCCGGGTGATGGCGGCCATGACGCTCTCGGCCACGGCCGTGGCCGCGCTGCGCGCCCGCGGCGGGCGGCCGACATTCCGGACCGAGCTCGCCTCGGCCCTCGCGGGCCTCGCCCCGTCGGCGGTGGCGCTGGGATCGCGCACCCTTTCCGGCTATCACGGGGCCGAGCACAAGACCATCGGCGCCTATGAGCACGGGGGCACGGCGGCCGAGGCCACCAAGGAGCACGAGCGCTGCGGCTCCCACCTGGTCGGGCCGCTCCTCCTGACCACGGCTGTGGCCAATGCCGTGACGGGCCGTCTGCCCGAGCGCAGCCGGCGCGCGGCCCGGGCCACGGGCTCGCTCGCCGCCCTGGGTGTGGCCGTCGAGGTCTTCGCCTGGATGGACCGCAACCGCGAGCGGCCCCTGGCCCGCGCCCTGGCCCGGCCGGGGCACGCACTGCAGCGCTTCGCCTCGACCTCGGAGCCCACGCCCGACCAGCTCGAGGTGGCCGAGCGGGCGCTGGACGAGCTCCTGCGGGCCGAGGGCGCGCCACCCCGCCGGGCGTAGACTGGGAATTCATGGCGACGCTGCGCGAGGCGCGGACACGGCTGCCCTCGGCAGTCTTCGACCTGCCGGTCGAGAAGATGCGCGAGGGGTACTACTCCGACGCGTACTTCGTCTTCACCAAGCAGGTGCTCGAGGGCACCGGCTTCCGGCCGCACGTGCTCATGCAGGTGTTCCAGAAGCACCAGTCCGTGCTCGGGGGCATGGACGAGGCCATCGCGGTCCTGCGCGAGTGCTCCGGCCGGGTGGGGCCGGACGGCGAGTGGGTCCCGGGCTGGGACGAGATCGTGGTCCGCGCCCTCTACGACGGCGACGAGATCGAGCCGTGGGAGACGGTGATGACCATCGAGGGGGACTACTCCCTCTTCTGCCACCTCGAGACCGTCTACCTGGGAGCGCTGGCCCGCCGCACCCTGGTGTCGCGCAACGTGCGCGAGGTCGTGGCTGCGGCCAACGGCAAGCCGATCCTCTACTTCCCCGCACGCCATGACCACCACCGCGTGCAGACCGGCGACGGCTACGCCGCCCACGTGGCCGGCGCCATCGGCGTCTCCACCGACGCGCAGGCCTCGTGGTGGGGCGGTCGCGGCATGGGCACCGTGCCGCACGGGCTCATCGCCGCCTACGGGGGCGACACGGTCCGGGCGGCGACGCAGTTCGCCCAGGCCCTCGCGCCGGAGATGGACATCGTGGTCCTCGTCGACTTCGACAACGACTCGGTGCGCACCGCGCTCGACGTGGCCCACGCCCTCGGCGACCGCCTGTGGGGCGTGCGCCTGGACACGTCCTCGACGATGGTCGACCACTCCCTGTGGACGCAGATGGGCCGCTTCGACCCGCGGGGCGTGAACCCGCAGCTCGTGTGGAACGTCCGCGCCGCCCTCGACGGGGCCGGGTTCCCCGGGGTGCGGATCGTCGTCTCCGGTGGCTTCACCGCGGACAAGATCCGGCGCTTCGAGGCCGAGGGCGTGCCCGTCGACGCCTATGGCGTGGGCTCGAGCCTCATCCGGGGCGAGAACGACTTCACGGCCGACGTCGTCCGCAGCGAGGGCCGGCCCGCGTCCAAGGCAGGGCGCGGCGAGCTGCCCAACCCGCGGCTGGCGGTGGTCGAGTGACCACCGTCCTCTGGGACGTCGACACGCAGCACGACTTCTGCCTGCCCCACGGCAGGCTGTACGTGCCCGGGTCCGAGGAGGTGCTGCCGGCGATGCGCACCCTCGTGGAGTGGGCCCGGGAGCACGGGATGGTTCACGTGGCCTCGGCCGACGACCACGAGCTCGGCGATCCCGAGATCTCCGACGAGCCCGACTACGCCGACACCTTCCCGCCGCACTGCCTGCGCGGCACGACGGGCGCGGCCAAGGTGGCCGAGACCCTGCAGGACGATCCGCTGCCCCTGGCCGGGATCGTCTATCCGCCGGGCCGGCTCGAGCGCCTGCTCGAGGGACGCCGCGAGATCCTCCTCCTGAAGAAGAGCTTCGACGTCTTCACCAACCCGAGCGCCGAGCGGGTGCTCGATGCCCTGGCACCGAGCCGCGTGGTGCTGTTCGGCGTGGCCACCGACGTGTGTGACCACGCCGCCATCCTGGGGCTCCGGCGGCGGGGAATTCCGGTGTCCTTCGTCACCGATGCCGCCCGCGGGCTCGATGACGCTCGTGTTGAGGCCTGCTTCCGCCGATGGGGAGAGCTGGACGTGGAGATGACGACCGTCGATTCCGTGTGCCAGAGCTCGCTTGCGGGGCGGTCGTCCTGAACATCGACAGCGCCCTCATCCGGTACCTGCCGGTCCTGCTGCTGCTCGTCCTCGTCTACCTCATGTGGCGGGCCGTGGCGATCATGCCGCGCACCAAGCCCAAGGCCATCCGGCCCGACAGCGACTCCTCCGCCGGCTGGTCGGACGTGGCCGGGGTCGAGGAGGCGCAGGCCGAGCTCATCGAGATCGTCGACTTCCTGCGCGACCCGGCACGCTTCGAGCGCCTGGGCGCGCGCGTCCCCAAGGGCGTGCTCCTGTTCGGGCCGCCGGGCACGGGCAAGACGCTGCTCGCGCGCGCCGTGGCCGGGGAGTCCGGCGCGGCCTTCTTCTCGTCGTCGGCCTCGGCCTTCGTGGAGGTCTTCGCCGGCATGGGCGCGGCTCGCATCCGGCGGCTCTTCGACGCTGCCCGTAAGCACTCGCCGGCCATCGTCTTCATCGACGAGCTCGACGCCGTGGGCGGGCACCGCTCGAGCGGCGGCTTCAATCGTGAGCAGGAGCAGTCACTGAACCAGCTGCTGGTGGAGCTCGACGGCTTCGCCGAGGCCCGGGGCGTGGTGGTCATGGCCTCAACGAACATGCTCGACGCGCTCGATCCGGCGCTCCTGCGCCCCGGCCGCTTCGACCGCCAGGTGCTGGTCTCGCCGCCCGACCTCGCGGGGCGGCGGGAGATCCTCGCCGTGCACACCCGGGGCAAGCCGCTGGCCGAGGGCATCGACCTCGACGGCGTGGCCCGCGCCACCTCGGGCCTGACCGGCGCCGACCTCGAGAACATCGCCAACGAGGCGGCCATCCGGGCAGCCCGTGCCCACCGCGACCGCATCACCCGCACGGACTTCGACGACGCCATGGAGCGCGTCGTGGCCGGGCTTCAGACCCGGCGGGTCATCTCCGACAAGGAGAAGCGGGTCATCGCCTACCACGAGGCCGGCCACGCCCTGATGTCCCATCTCCTCGGCGGAGAGATGGCGGTGCACAAGGTGACGATCGTCCCGCGAGGCGGCGCGCTGGGCTACACGATGAGCCTGCCGGAGGAGGACCGGTTCCTGCGCACCAAGGAGGAGCTGGTGGACCAGCTCATGATCCTGCTCGCGGGACGGGCGGCCGAGGAGGAGGTCTTCGGGCGCATCTCCAACGGCGCCGCCAACGATCTCGAGCGCGTGACCGCGGTGGCCCGGGCCATGGTCTTCGAGTGGGGCATGGGCGAGGGGGCCGTCTCGCGCACGATGCGGGCCGACAACTACGCGCTGTCGGAGGAGACGAAGACCCTCCGCGACGCCGAGCAGGCGCGCATCTGCGACACCGCCTACGCCGACGCGCGGCGGCTCGTGGCCAAGCACCGCGCGGCGCTGGACAGCCTGGCCGCGCGCCTGCTCGAGGTGGAGACCCTCGACCGCCGCGAGGTCGAGGAGCTGCTTGCGGACGTCGTCCAGGAGACGATGAACGCGCAGGCGGTGGGCCGGCCGCGCGTCATGGCCGCGCCGGCCCCGCGCGCGGACCCGCCGGTCTAGGAGTCTGGGAAGCGGCCTAGGAGGCCTGGCCGTTCGAGGCCTGGCCGTTCTCGCTCGACTGCTCGGCGGCGATCTCTGCCTTCTTGGCCTCGATGGCCGCGCGGGCGTCCTTGATGCGCTGGGCGGCGGCCCCGAGGTCGGACGACATCGACAGCGTGCCGGCCTCCCACTGCGTGTAGGCGGCGTTGCCGAAGGCGGACAGGGCGGCGTCCTCCTCGCCCAGCAGGCGCTTGAGGTGGAGCTTGAGCTGCTGCGTGTGGACGAGGTCCTTGCCCGACTCGACGGCCGAGGTGGCCGTCCCCTTCACCTGATCCAGAAATCCCATTCGGAGATCCTCCCCTTCGTCGACTGGGCGGGGCATTGTGTCACGATGCGGCGCGATGGGACCCCGCGACCTCCACCACGTGGGTGTCGCGGTGACCGACCTCGAGGCGGCCGTGGCGCGCTACCGGGAGCTCTTTCAGGCCGAGGTCGAGGCGCGCGAGGAGCTGGCGGACCAGGGCGTCCGCGTGGCCGCCATGCGGGTCGGCGCCGGGGGGCGCGTGGAGCTGCTGTCCCCGCTCGGCGAGGACACGCCCGTGGGCCGGTTCCTGGCCAGCCGGGGGGAGGCCATGCACCATCTCGCGCTCGCGGTGGACGACCTCGAGGAGGAGCTCGGCGCCCTGCGCTCCGCCGGGGCCGAGCTCATCGACGAGCGGCCGCGCCACGGGATCTACGGCTCGGTGGCGTTCGTCCACCCGGACAGCCTGTTCGGGGTCCTGACCGAGCTCGTCCAGGAGGATGGCTGATGGCGACCGGATCGGTGCGGTGGGAGATCGGCTTCGTGGGCGGCTCGAACACGGCGGGCGAGGTCCCCGAGTCGGAGTGGGCGAAGCTCGAGGCCGGCCTCGCGGCAGGCAGCGGCGTGGTCGAGATGACGGCCGGCGACCAGTACTGGCTCATCCGCGTCGAGCACGTCGTGTACGCCTGGCACCAGGGGCGCGGGCGCGGCATCGGCTTCACGGGCTAGCCCGGGCGTGGCCAGCCTCGAGGTCGGCATCGTCGGCCTGCCCAACGTCGGCAAGACGTCCGTGTTCAACGCCCTGACCGGGGCGGGCGCGGAGATCACGGGCTACGCCGCCACGAGGACGTCGGCGAACGTCGGCGTGGCCGCCGTGCCGGATACCCGCGTGGCCGAGCTGGCCGACGCCGTCGGCTCGGCGGAGCAGATCCCGGCCACCGTCGGCTTCGCCGACGTCTCCGGGCTGACCCGCGGGGCCGGTGCCGCCGAGGGGCTGGGAGGCGAGTTCCTGGGCAACCTGCGGGCCACCGAGGCCCTGGCCCACGTGGTGCGCTGCTTCGAGGACGAGACCGTGTTCCACCCCGAGGGGCGCGTCGACCCGGTGGCCGACGCCGAGACCGTCGACCTCGAGCTCCTGCTGGCCGACGCCGCGCTCGTGGAGCGCCGGCGTGAGCGGGTGGCCCGCGCGGCGCGCGTCGGCGAGGCGGGCGCGCGGGACGAGCTCGCCGCCCTCGAGGCCCTGGCCGCCCATCTCGACGGAGGCGAGCCGGCGCGCAGCCTCGCCGGCGAGGTGCCCGGCGGGCTGGACCTCCTCACCGCGCGCCCGGAGATCTACGTGGCCAACGTGAGCGAGGAGGGCGATGCCGGCCGCGTGGAGGCGCTGACGGCCTACGCGGCGGAGCGCAGGGCCGAGGTCGTGTCCGTGGCGGCGCGCTTCGAAGCGGAGCTGGCCGAGATCGACGATCCCGCCGAGCGGGCGGAGTTTCTCCGCGACCTCGGGCTCGAGGAGCCGGGAATGCCCCGCCTGGCCCGGGCGGCCTATCGCACGCTCGGGCTCATCAGCTTCTTCACCGCCGGCCCGAAGGAGACGCGCGCCTGGACCGTGGCCGAGGGCGCCACCGCGGTCGAGGCCGCGGGCCGGATCCACTCCGACATCGCCCGCGGCTTCATCCGCGCCGAGGTGATCGACTGGCGCGACCTGGTCGAGTGCGGGTCGTCGGCGGAGGCGCGCAAGCGGGGCCTCGAGCGCGTGGAGGGCCGGGACTACGTCGTCCGCGACGGCGACGTGATCAACGTCCGCTTCAACGTCTGAGGGCCGTCAGTCGGCCGGCGCGCCGAGGCGCCACAGCGACTTGTCCGCCCACGGCCCGGTGATGACCGTGTCGGGATCCTCGCCCGCGCGCCTCGGCCAGGGCCAGAGCGGCGAGCTGCACGCGGGCGGTGAGGGGGATCTGGCGGAGCAACGGGTGGAGCTCGGGGTCGCCCGGGAGGGAGGCCACGGCCAGTCCGGCCGCCTTCGCCGCGCGGCCCACGCCGGCCACGAGACCGGTCGGGTCGCCGTCGGGGTCGAGCATGACCAGCCGGTCGCGGCCGTCCAGCGGCACGGCCGAGCCGTGCAGGAGGTACTCGGCGTCGTAGCCCTCGCTCAGGATGCGCGCCGCCTCGCGGGCCTTGATGGCCGCCTCCCGGGCGGTCACCGCGCTCGGGCCGGCGCCGGCGAAGACCAGCGCGCGCTCCGGCTCTGTGACGTCCTCGATCCCCGGGTCGGCGATGGCCACCCGCATGCGGGCCGCGAGGCCGTCGAGCTCCGCCCCCACCGTGGTCGCTCCCAGCTCGGCCGCCAGCCGCGCGAGCACCACGATGGCGCCCGTGTAGCTCACGGTGTAGGTCTCGGCCTGCTCTCGCTCGACCGTCTCGAGGGCGTCGGGCCAGCCGGCGCCGCGGCCGGTGATGGCCACCAGAGGGACGCCCGACTCGCGGGCCCGTTCCGCGGCGGCCTGGGCGAGCGCGCTCTCCCCCGTGTGCGAGAGGACGATGACGCCGTCGCCCGGCTCGGGCCTGGGCAGCCAGCGCGCGAGCTCGAGCGAGGAGACACCGCGGGCATCCCGCCCGGCCTCGCGCAGGAGGCCGGCTCCGAGAAGCGCGGCATGCTCGCTCGATCCGGTGCCGACCACCCACAGGCGGCGGCACGGCTCGAGGCGGGCGGCAGCGTCGTCAACCGGCAGGCGGGCCAGGCGGGCGAGCTCGGCCGGCTGCGCCTCGATGGCGGCGCGGAGGGCGGTCGTCACAGCGCCTCGTTGACCCTGCTGTCGAGCTGGTCGGCCGCCTGGAGGGCCACTGCCTCGGGGCTGCCAGGGCGACGCCCGTCCGGGCCGCCGTGGTGGGCGGCCACGCAGGCCAGGACGGCCAGGAGCCGCGGGGTCGGCGTCCTCAGGCGGCCGGCGTGGGCCTCGATCCGCCGCAGCGACAGGTGGACGTGCCCGAGCGCCCCGCCCTCGGCGCTGGCCCGGATGACCGGCCCGGCGTCCAGGGCGTCGACCACGCCGCAGTCGTGCAGCAACGCGGCGCACAGGAGGACGTCGCCGTCGAGCCGGGGATGGAGCTGCGCCGTCTCGCGGCACAGGGCGGCCACGGCCACGGTGTGCTCGACGAGCCCGCCGGCGTACGCGTGGTGCCCGTTCTCGGTGGCGGCCGCGGCGCGGAAGCGCTCGCGGAACCCCGGCTCGTCGAGGACGGCGCGGACCAGGGCGCGCAGGGCCGGGTCGCCGACCTCCTCCGCCAGGAAGTCGACGAAGCCCTCGAGGTCGGCGGTGTCGCGGCGGGCGCCGGGGACGAGCTCAAGGGGATCGCCGGGCTCGATCCGCTCCAGGTCGCGGAGCTCGAGCTCGAGGCGGCCGGCGTACTCGCTCACCCGGCCCAGGACGCGGACGGTGTCGCCCACCTCGAAGCGGCCGTCGAGCAGCGGCACCGCCTCCCACACCCGCCCGGGGACGCGCCCGGAGCGGTCGGCGAGCTCGAGGTCGAGGAAGGGCCGGCCGTCGCGGCGGGCCCGGCGGCGCTTCTGCGTCACCGCAAACGTCCCCTCGACGAGCGACCCGGCCACGAGGTCGCGAACGAGGGTGGCGCCGGCCATGCGCGGACGAGTATACGGACGGACCCGGTAGGGTCCATGCCCGTGGCCGCCGCCGTCCGCACCGGGGCCGTCGTGCGCCCGTTCCGGGCCCTGCGCTTCGACCCCGCGCGCGTCGATGCCGCCGCGGCCGTGTCGCCGCCGTACGACGTCATCGACCCGGCGCAGCGAGAGCGCCTGCTGGCGCGGAGCCCGTACAACGTGGTCCGCCTGAGCCTGCCGTCCCCGGGCGGCGAGGCCGAGGTGGGCGAGATCTTCCGGCGCTGGGTGGCCGACGGGGTCGTCATCCAGGAGCCCGAGCCCTCGCTGTACTGGCTGGTGCAGGACTTCCGCGGCCCCGACGGGATCGAGCGGACCCGGGCCGGCGTGCTCGGTGCCCTCTCCCTCGACGGCACGGTGCGCCCGCACGAGCGCACGATGGTGCAGGTGCGCGAGGGCCGGCTGGCCCTCATGCGGCTGCTACGGGCGAACGTCTCGCCGATCTTCGCCATCCACGACGATCCCGAGGAGCGGGTGGCGGCCGCGGCGCAGTCCCAGGTAGCCGGGCAGGAGCCGCTCGTGGACAGCCGTGACGAGGACGGTACCCGGCACCGCCTCTACCGGTTGGCGGGCGAGGGCGTGGCCGGTGAGGTCGCGGCAGTCCTCGACCAGGCCACGGTCACCATCGCCGACGGGCACCACCGCTTCGAGACGGCGCGCGCCTATCGCGACGAGCGCCGGGCCGCCGACGGCGACCCCGCCGGCCCGCGTCCGTACGACGACGTCCTGGCCTGCCTGGGCAGCGGCAGCGATCCGGGCCTGCAGATCTTCGCCACCCACCGGGTGGTGCTGGGCATCGACCGGGAGCGCTGGCAGGCCTTCGGCGAGCGACTGGGCGACCGGTTCCGGCTCGAGCGCCGGCCTGGCGCCTCCGCCGCCGCGGTGTACGAGGAGGCGGTTGCCCGGCCCGCGGAGGAGCGGGCCTTCGGCGTGTGGCGCGGTTCCTCCGAGGAGGCGCTCCTCGCCACCCTGCCCGAGGGCTCGCCGCTTCCCGACGACTCCGAGGTCATGCGCCAGGTCGACGCCGCCCTGGTGGGGGCCCTGGTTCTCGACGACGTGCTCGGGCTCTCCCCGGAGGCCGTGGCCACCACCGACCGGCTGCGCTACGACCACCGCCCGGAGGGCGCCGAAGAGGCCGTGCGCGGCGAGCCGGCCGGCACCGCGCTGGCGCTGCTCGTTCAGCCACCCGGCGTCGGCGCGGTCGAGGCCGTCGCCGCGGCGGGCGAGACCATGCCCCAGAAGTCCACGTACTTCTTCCCCAAGGTGCCGGACGGCACGGTCTTCCTCGACCTGAGCGCCGGTACGATCCCAGGGTGAGCCCTCCGACGGAAGCCGCGGTCCGCGAGTCGCTGACGCGGGTCATCGACCCCGAGCTGCGCCGCGACGTCGTGGACCTCGACATGGTGGGCACGATCGAGATCGACGGCGACGCCGTCGGGGTGCAGATCATCCTCACCACGCCGGGATGCCCCCTGAAGGCGGACCTCGAGCGCCAGGTGCAGGAGCACGTCGGCGCCGTCGAGGGCGTGCAGTCCGTGCGCGTGGCGCTTCGGGGCCATGAGTGAGGAGCAGCGCCAGGCCCTCCGCACCCGGCTGCAGGGCGGCCGTGAGGAGCGCACCCTGTCGGTCGACCCGGCCACGCGGGTCATCGCGGTGGCCTCGGGCAAGGGCGGCGTGGGCAAGTCGTCCATCACCGTGAACCTGGCCCTGGCCCTGGCCGCCCGGGGCCGCGAGGTGGGCATCGTCGACGCCGACATCTACGGCTTCTCGGTGCCCGGCATGCTGGGCATCAACCAGCGGCCGATCACCCTCGACGGGATGATCGTCCCGCCGGTGGCGCACGGCGTCAAGGTGGTCTCCATCGGCTTCTTCCTGCCCGAGGGCGGGTCGGTGGTGTGGCGCGGGCCGATGCTCCATCGCGCGCTCGAGCAGTTCCTGTCCGACGTCCACTGGGGACGGCTCGACTACCTCCTCGTGGACATGCCGCCCGGGACGGGCGACGTCGGCCTCTCCCTCGGCCAGCTCCTGCCGCGGGCCGAGGCCCTGCTCGTGACCACGCCCCAGGCGGCCGCCCAGCGGGTGGCCGAGCGGGCGGCGGCCATGGTGCGCAAGCTCGGCCAGCCCCTACTCGGCGTGGTCGAGAACATGTCCGGCTACGCGTGCCCCTGCTGCGGCGAGCGGACCACGCCGTTCGGCGAGGGAGGCGGGGCCGAGCTCGCCGGCCGGCTGGGCGTGCCACTGCTGGGAGAGATCCCGCTCGAGCCGGTGCTGCGCGAAGGGGCCGACCGCGGCGAGGCCGTGGTCCTGTCCGATCCCGAGACCGCCTCGGCACGCGCCATCACGGCCGTGGCCGAGCGCCTCGACGCGCCGGTCCGCCGGCCGGCGCCCTTCGCCGTCGTCGGCGGCTGACTGGCCCACGGGCCGCTGATTCACGCCGGGCCGGCCGGCTGCCGATAGACCCCTCATGGCTGTCGACGAGCTTCAAACACTGGCGATCCTGCGCGCCCGCGATCAGGCCCGGGCCCTGCTCACCGTCCTCACCGAGTCCATGGTCGAGATCGAGCGGCCGGCGCGCCTGGCGCTCTGCTGTCTCCTGGCCGAGGGCCATCTGCTGATCGAGGACGTGCCCGGCGTCGGCAAGACCACGCTGGCCCGCATCCTGGCCCGCGCCATCGGCGGCCATGACGCCCGCGTCCAGTGCACCGCCGACCTCACCACCCAGGCCGTCATCGGCGTCGAGCACGAGCGCATCACGCCCATGGGCCGCGAGGTCGAGTTCGACAAGGGGCCGATCTTCGCCAACGCCGTCGTCTTCGACGAGATCAACCGCGCCCTGCCGCAGCTCCAGTCGGCGCTCCTCGAGGCCATGGAGGAGAAGGTCGTCTCGGTCGGCCACCACCGCCACCTGCTGCCCCGCCCGTTCTTCGTCATCGCCACCATGAACCCGCACGACAACGCGGGGACGTGGGAGCTCCCGCACCCGCAGCGCGACCGTTTCGCGATGCGCACCGACCTCGGGTACGCCTCCGAGTCGGGCGAGGTCGACCTGCTCGACCGCTTCTCCGGCTACGACATGCTGGCCGACATCGACCCCATCGTGGCCCCGGGCGACATCGTCCGCCTGCAGCGCACGGCCACGCTGATGGACACGCCCCGCGACGTCAAGGCGTACCTCGTGCGGCTCATGCGCGCCACGCGCGACCATCGCGACGTCCTCGTCGGCGCCTCGCCGCGCGCCATCCTCTCCTACCACCGCTGCTGCCAGGCCATGGCCCTCGTCGACAACAGCGCCGAGGTCACCGCGGAGCAGGTCCAGGAGCTGTTCGTGCCCTGCGTGACGCACCGCCTGCGCCTGCGCGAGGGCGCGGACGAGGCCTCGGTCATGCTCGACATCCTGACCAGCGTGCAGGCTCCCGTACGCGACAACGGGCACGTCGTGCCCAGCCTCACCTCCGACAGCGGCCGCCCGGCCCTCGGCCACCTGGCCGCGGCCTGGACGGACGACGAGGACGAGACCGGCGCGCCCCAGACCGGCGACGCCGCCTAGCCTGCCCGCGCGCCGGCGGCCTGCCGGCGCAGGTGGTCGAGCACGACGGGGTCGAGGGCGTCCTCGCCCCACCAGCGCTCCTCGAGGTTCTCGGCGCCCACCCACGCTCGCAGCGCGGTCTGGAGGCCGTCCTCGTCGCCGGCCGGCGGGTGGCCGACAAGGATCAGGAGCTCACGGACCTCCTCCGCCACGGCGCCCTCGAGCGGGATCTTGTCGGCATCGCTCGTCTCGCCGTAGAGGAGCTCGTGCAGGCCGTGCAGGCGCGCCAGCTCGGCCACGGGGTCGGCGTGATCGTCGACGCGCAGGTCGACCGCGACGTCGTTCTGCCCACCGTAGCCTCCGCCGGGTGAGACGACGGCGAGGGCCGCCGACTGCCGCCCGCGCCGGTCGCCGCCCGCAGCATCGCCTGCGCCCAGTGCGGCCATGAGGCGCACGGCCAGGCTGCCGGCCGTCCCGCTCGAAGGCGTCGGCCATGGCGTCGATCACCGTCGGCCCCGCCAGGATGTTGCCCTGCGTCGCGTAGCCGCGGCCGGTCCGGCCGCCGGCCCAGGGCAGGCAGCTCTCGCCTGTATGGGTGGCTGAGCGCCCGCGGCCGTCGACCATCCCCGCCTGGCGGTCGGCCCGCCCGCGGTCCGCGGCCAGCAGCTGGTCGAGGGCCTCGCGGGCGGAGAGCCCGGAGCGCATGAGGGCGAGTCCCTGCGGCCCGTATGCGGTGTTGGCCAGGGCCTGCGTGGCCACGGCCCCGACCCCGCCCTCGAGCCACGGGACGACCGAGCCCACGGCCAGGAACTTGGAGGCCACGGCCACGCCCCACTGGCCGGCGTCGAGATCGCAGGCGGCGACGGAGAAGGTCACGGGAGGTGCCGGCTCAGGTGAGCGTCTCGCCCGGCTGGATCGCATGGACCTCGAGGCCCTGCACGTCGCCCGCCTCGCGGGCCAGGTCCTCGGGCCGGCCGACCAGGATCGGGAAGGTCCCGTAGTGGTACGGCAGCACGTGCTTCACGCCCAGGAGGCGTACCGCCATGGCGGCCTCCTTGGGCCCCATCGTGTAGTGGTCGCCGATGGGCAGGATGGCCAGGTCGGGCTGGTGGAGCTCCCCGATGAGGCGCATGTCCCCGAACACGGTCGTGTCGCCGGCGATGTAGACCTTGAAGTCGTTCTCGAAGGTGACCACGAACCCGGCGGGCTCGCCGGTGTAGACGATCGAGCCGTCCGCCCCCTCCATGCTCGAGGAGTGGAAGGCGTGGGTCATGGTCACGAGCACGCCCCCGTGCTCGATGGTGCCGCCCTTGTTGAAGCCGACGGTGTTCTCCACGCCGAGGCTCGCGAGATAGCCCATGAGCTCGTTCTGCCCTGCCACCACGGGCTTGTGCTCGGTGGCGATGGCCACGACGTCGCCGGTGTGGTCGCTGTGGCCGTGGGTGACCAGCATCAGGTCGACCCCTTCGACCGTCTTGCGGTCCTCCGGCGTCTTCGGGTTTCCGGTCAGCCACGGGTCGACGATGATGCGCAGCCCGCTGGGACTGCGGATCTCGAGGCTCGCGTGCCCGAGCCAGGTGATGGCGGTGTCGCGTCCGAGGGCCATGGGACCTCCTGGGTGGTGAGGGTCAGAGGGGGAGGGAGCGCGCGGCCTCCGAGGCCCAGCGCAGCATGGGCTCCGGGGCGATGCCGAGCCAGATGACGACCGCTGCCGAGAGAGTGGCGCTCACGCCGGCCATGCGCACGCCCGGGATCGCCCGCCGGACCGGCAGCTCCTCCGGTCGCGCGTACAGGGCGAGCGTGAAGCGCAGGTAGTAGGCCACCGAGATGGCCGTGGCCGCCACGCCCACGACGGCGAGGTACGTCTCGTGGGCCTGCACGGCGGCGCTGAAGAGGTACAGCTTGGCCAGGAACCCGCCCGTGGGCGGGAAGCTCGCGAGCGAGAGCAGGAACAGGGCGAGGGCGCCGCCCAGGGCCGGGCGGGTCCAGCCCATCCCCGCGAGATCGTCGAGCTCGACGGGACGGCGGATCTCCCGTTCGCGCACCGAGATGACGGCGAACGCGCCGAGGTTCATGGCGACGTAGACGGCCAGGTAATAGACGAGCGCCCGGGTGGCCAGCGCCGTGTGGGCCACGACCGGGATGAGGAGGTACCCCGCCTGCCCGATGGCCGAGTAGGCCAGCATCCGCTTGGCGTTCAGCTGCACCAGGGCGGCGATGTTGCCCCACAGCATCGAGGCGATGGCGATGGCGGCCACCGCGCCCTCCCACACGCTGCTCGACGGGTCGAAGGCCGTGACCAGCACGCGCAGCAGCGCGGCGAGGGCCACCGCCTTGGTGGCCGTGGCCATGAACCCGGTGATGGCCGTCGGCGCGCCCTCGTAGACGTCGGGCGTCCACATGTGGAAGGGCACGGCCGAGGCCTTGAAGGCCAGCCCGGCGATGACCATGCCGATGCCGAAGAGGATGATCGTCTCGTGGCTCGGGCCGTTGTGGAGCGCGGCGCCGATGGCCTCGAACTGCAGCGACTTCGCCCCGCCGTAGACCAGGCCCGAGCCGAAGACCAGGAAGGCGGAGCCCACCGAGCCGATGACGAGGTACTTGAACCCGCTCTCCAGCGACGAGACCGAGCGCACGTCCAGGGCGCACAGGACGTACAGCGAGATGGACAGCAGCTCGAGCGAGATGAACAGGGTGACGAACCCCGCCGCCCCGGCCAGCAGGCACATGCCCGCGCCCGCGGTGCAGAGCAGGGCGTAGTACTCGGTCACGCGGTCGTCCAGGCGGTGCATGCCCCAGGACGAGCACACCGTCAGCAGCCCGGCGGCGCACACGAACAGCCGGATGACGTTGGCGAAGTGGTCGGCGTGGAGCTCGCCCGACATCACCGTGTGGTCGGCGCCGCCGAACAGGATCAGCGAGGCCAGCCCCGCGCCGGCGAAGGCGATCAGGGCCACGGTCGACCCGAACCGCCGCGCCGTGCGCCCGCTGACGAACGAGCCCAGGATGAACAGCACGCAGGCCGCGGTGATGAGGATGAGCTCCGGGGAGATCGAGCCCCAGCGGACGGACGGCGTCGGGATCATCCGGCCGCCTGCGCCGCCGCGGCGATGAGGGCGTGCACCGACGAGCTCACCCGGCCCGTCACCCAGTACGGATAGACGGAGAGGGCGAGCACGGCGGCGAGGAGGGGCACGAGGTACACGGCCCCCCACTGCACGTCGTGCGCGGCCGCCGCGGCCTCGGTGTCGGTGAGCACGACCGGATCGGACGGCCGGTCGTGGAGCACCGCCGAGATCCAGCGGAGCATGTACATCGCGGCCAGGACGATGGCCAGCGCCGCGATCACGCCGATCACCCAGCTCCGCCGGAACGAGCCCAGGAGGACCAGGAACTCGGAGGCGAAGAGGTTCGACCCCGGCACCGCCAGGGCGGCTACGCCGGCGGTGACGCAGATCGTCGCCAGCACCGGCCGGCCCCGCGCCAGCCCTCCCACCCGGGAGAAGAGGCCGGTGTGGAACCGGACCTCGATGAACCCGGCGATGAGGAAGAGGGTCACAGAGAGCAGGCCGTGGTTGACCATCTGGAACGCCGCGCCCGTCGCCCCCTGGTCGTTGAGGACGAAGATGCCCAGCGCGATCAGGCCCATCTGGGAGATCGACGAGTACGCGATGACGCCGCGCGAGTCGGGCATGCGGAAGGCCACGAGCGAGCACCACAGCAGCCCCACCAGGGCGAGGACGATGAGCACCACGCGCCAGTCCGCCGCCGGCCCCGGGAACAGGGGCAGGGCGAAGCGCAGCATCCCGTAGGTGCCGGCCTTGGAGACCACGCCCGAGAGCAGCGCCGCCACCTCCGGGCTGGACTGGCGGTACGCCCCGGGCACCCAGCCGTGGAACGGGTAGAGCGGGGACTTGATGGCGAAGGCGGCCATGAAGGCCAGGAAGGCCAGGGTTGAGCCGCTGGGATGCATCTGATCGACGTCGAAGGTCCCCTGCTCGATGCCCAGCGTGATGATGGCGACCAGCATCAGCAGCGAGCCCACCAGGGTGTAGATCACGAACCGCACCGTGGCCGCCACCCGCTCGGGGCCGCCCCACCCGCTGATGAGGAAGGCCAGCGGCACGAGCATCGCCTCGAAGCCGACGTAGAACAGCACGAGGTCGTGGGCCACGAACAGCAGCATCAGCGCGGCCTCGAGGAAGAGCATGAAGCCCAGGTAGGCGCGGAGGCTCGTCCGCCCCGCCCACAGGCCGAAGGCCACCGCGCAGGGGAAGAGGAACGCGGTGAGCACCACGAGGACGAGCGACAGGCCGTCGATCCCGACGGCGTAGTCGATGCCGAGGTCGGAGACCCACGCGTGCGTGTGCACGAACTGCACGCCCGCGTTGGGATGGAAGCGCTCGGCCGCGTACAACGTCACGCCGAGCTCGGCGAGCATCACGCCCATCGCCACGAGCGCGCTCCAGCGCCGGTTCCACGGGAGGAGCCCGACCACGATCGCCGCCACCGCGGGCAGGAGCCAGAGGGTGGTGGTCCCCCAGTCCCCGCCGTTCAGGGCCGACGCCAGGATCATGCGATCCCCTGGGCCAGGAACCACACCGAGATCGCCGCCAGCCCCAGCCCGAAGGCGATGGCGTAGGCGCGGACGAGCCCGGACTCGGTCATGGAGAGACGCGTCGCGGTCCAGCGCAGCACGCCGCCCACGACGGGCAGGCTCCCGGCGGCGATGGGCTCCTCCCACAGCCGGGCCCCGGTCGAGGCCGAGGGCAGCGGCCGGCCGGTAGAAGGCCCAGTTGTAGGCCGCGTCGAAGCCGAGCCGCTCCTCGAGGAGGCGCGGGAGGGGATCGAGGGCGCGAGAGACCCGGGCCGGCGCATCCGTGATGCGCCCGTACAGGGCGTACGCGGTCAGGATGCCCGCCAGGCCCAGCCCGACCGAGAGCAGCGAGGCGACCCACTCCTCGGCGCTCGTGGGCTCGAGCAGCACGGGGATGCCCGGGCTCAGGAACTTCTGCACCAGGTGCCAGGCGCCCGGGACCTCGAGAAAGCCGACCAGGATGCTGCCCGCGGCCAGCACCGTGATCGTCCACAGCATCGAGAACGGCCCCTCGCCGTGGGCCGTGTGGCGGGGGGCGTGCTCGCGCGCGAAGCCGGTGGGCTCGCCCGAGAACACCATGAAGATCATGCGGAACGTGTACAGCCCGGTCACGAGCGCGCCGGCCGCGCCCAGGGCGAAGACGGTGCCGCCGACCCAGCCCCCGCGGGCCAGGGCGTCGGCCAGGATCTGGTCCTTGGCGAAGAAGCCGGCGAAGGGCGGCATGCCGACGAGTGACAGTGCCCCGATCCACATCAGGACCGCGGTGAACGGGAGGTACCGGCTCATCCCGCCCATCCGCCGCATGTCCTGCTCGTCGTCGAGCGCGTGGATGACCACGCCGGCGCCGAGGAAGAGCAGCGCCTTGAAGAAGGCGTGGGCCACGAGCAGGAACATGCCCGACGAGTACGCGCCGATCCCGACCCCGCAGAACATGTAGCCGATCTGGGACATGGTCGAGTAGGCGATCACCCGCTTGATGTCCACCTGCACGAGGGCGATCAGCCCGGCCATGGTCAGCGTGGCCGCGCCGATGATGGCCACCAGGTCGCGCACGTCGGGCGCGAGGTCGAACAGCGGCCACATGCGGGCCACGAGGTAGACGCCGGCGGTCACCATGGTGGCCGCGTGGATGAGGGCGGAGACCGGCGTCGGCCCCTCCATGGCATCGGGCAGCCACGTCTGCAGCGGGATCTGGGCCGACTTGGCCACGGCCCCGACCAGGAGCAGGAGGCAGATCCAGTTCGCCGTCGAGGTGCCGATCGTGGTGGGGGCGCGGGAGAAGACCGAGGTGTAGTCGAGCGTGCCGAAGTGGTCGAAGATCACGAACAGGGCGATGGCGATGCCGACGTCGCCCACGGCGTTCATGACGAACGCCTTCTTGGCCGCGGCCACGGCCGACGGCCGCTCCCACCAGAAGCCGATGAGCAGGTACGACGAGAGGCCGACCAGGCCCCAGCCGGCGAGGAGGATGAGGAAGTTCCCCGCCAGGACGAGCAGGAGCATCGAGAACACGAACACGTTCATGTAGGCGAAGAACCGCCGCTCCTCGCGGTCGCCGCCCATGTAGCCCGACGGAGTAGGCGTGGATCAGGAACCCGATGCCGGTGACCACGAGGAGCATCAGGCACGACAGCGGGTCGACCACGATCGACACGTCCACGCGGAAGCTCCCGGCCGACAGCCAGTGCCAGCCGATGGAGAGCAGGTTGCGCTCGGAGTCGCCGTGGCGCAGCAGCTGGATGAAGACGCCGAGGGAGCACGCGAAGCCGGCCAGGATGGCCGCCGAGCACACCATGCCCACGGTGCGGCGCGTGACGCCGGGGCCCACCGCCAGGCTGAAGCCCGCGCCGAGGACCGGCGTGAGCAGGGCGAGCCAGGCGAGGGTGGTGGCGCTCACGCGGCTAGCCCCGCAAGGTCCGGAGCTCGTCGACGTCCAGCTCGACGCGTGCGCGTGACAGGGCGACGACCAGCCCGAGGCCGACGACGACCTCGGCCGCCGCCACGCCCATGACGACGAGCGCGAAGACCTGCCCGTCGTTGCCGCCCACGAAGCGCGACATGGCGATCAGGAGGAGGTTGCCGGAGTTCAGCATGATCTCGAGCGAGAGGAGGATCACGATGGGCGACCGGCGCAGCATCACCCCGGCCAGCCCCACGCAGAACAGGGCGCCGGAGAGCATGATCCAGTCTCCGATGCCCGGGCTCACGGGGCCACCTCCTCGGGCACGGGCTCCGGCGGCGCCGGCTCGGCCGGCACGACGGCGCGCGGCGGCGGGGGTCCGCCCTCGCGGATGCGGGCGGTGCCCTCCTCCGAGGAGTGCAGGAGATGGCCGGCCCCCAGGACGACGCCCGCCACCGCGCCCACCAGGAGCAGGATCGAGACCAGCTCGAAGGCGAGCAGGTAGTTCGTCAGAAACAGGCGCCCGACCGTGGCCGGCGAGCCGAACGAGTCGGGCACCCCCGTGGCGCCGCCGAGGATGCCGCTCGAGGACGACACGGCGACGACGATCTCCAGGAAGATGGCGGTGCCGGCCACGGCCGCCACTGCCGCCCCGAAGCCGCCCCGGCGAAGCTCGAGCTCCGCCCGGTCGCCCAGGTAGGCGATGACGAAGAGGAACATGACCATCACGGCGCCGGCGTAGACCAGGATCTGGGCCGCGGCCACGAAGTCCGCCGACAGGTCGAGGTACAGGGCGGCGAGCGAGGCCAGGTTGAGGATCAGGGCGAGCGCGGCCACGAACGGGTTGCGCTGGATGACCACGGCGATGGCGGAGCCCAGGGCCCCGGCGCCCGCGAGGTAGAAGATGGCCACGGTCACGCCGTCACGCCACCTCGTCGTGGTTCTGCGCGTACACGCGGTACATGCCGAGCACCCCCTCCGTGCTCTCCTGCGCCCCGCGGTCGTAGATCTCCGGGTCGCGGGCCGGCGTCCGTCGCACCGGCGGCTCGAGGAGCATGTCCTTCGTGTACACGAGCGCGTCGCGCGAGATCTCCGAGAGCTCGAAGTCGTTGCCCAGCGTGATGGCGTCGAAGGGGCAGGCGATCTCGCAGTACCCGCAGAAGATGCAGCGCGCCATGTTGATCTCGTAGATGCGGGCGTAGCGCTCGCCGGGCGAGACGCGGTGGGCAGGGTCGTTCTCGGCGGCGACCACGCGGATGCAGTCGGCCGGGCACGCGGCGGCGCAGAGCGAGCACCCGATGCACTTCTCGAGGCCGTTCTCGTGCCGGTGCAGGCGGTGGCGGCCGCGGAAGCGCGGGAACACCGCCCGCTTCTGCTCCGGGTACTGGTCGGTCACCGGCCGGCGGAAGAGGTGCCGGAAGGTGACGGCGAAGCCCTTGACGGAGTCGAGCGGCGCCATCAGGTGAGCGCCACCCAGGCGGCGGTGGCGAGCAGGTTGAGGGTGGCCAGCGGCAGCAGGATCTTCCACCCCAGCTTCATCAGCCGGTCGTACCGGAGCCGCGGCACCGTCGAGCGGATCCAGAACATGACGAAGAGGAGGGCCAGCATCTTGATGATCATCCACACCGGCCCGGGAAGGACCGGTCCCTGCCAGCCGCCCAGGAAGAGCACCGCGCCCAGGGCCGACAGCGTGATGGCCTCGACGTACTCGGCGTTCGCGAACATCGCGTACCGCATGCCGCCGTACTCGGTGTGGAAGCCGGCCACGAGCTCGGCGTCCGCCTCGGCCAGGTCGAACGGCGGCCGGTTGGCCTCGGCCAGCGCGGCGGTGAAGAAGATGAGGAAGCCGACGAACTGGGGGACGATGTACCAGTGGTAGTCCGCCTGGGCGCGGACGATCCCGTTGAGCGACAGCGTGCCCGCCTGCATGACCACGCCGATGACCGACAGGGTGAACGCGACCTCGTAGGACACGAGCTGCGCCACGGCCCGCAGCCCGCCGAGGAGGGCGTACTTGGACCCCGCGGCCCAGCCCCCCACGAGCATGCCGTAGAACCCCATCGAGCCGATGGCGGCCACGTACAGGACGCCGACGCTGGAATCGCCGATGTAGAGGTTCAGGTGCCAGTCCGTCCCGGGGATCGTGGCCTCGCCTCCGAACGGGATGACGGCGAAGGCGGCGATGGCGGCGAAGAGGGAGATGAAGGGGGCGCCCAGGTAGAGGTTCGGGCGGGCGCCGGCCGGGACCACGTTCTCCTTCTGCAGCAGCTTGCCCAGGTCGGCGATGGGCTGCAGGAGCCCGAACGGCCCCACCCGGTTGGGCCCGTACCGCGTCTGGAAGCGGCCGATGGCCTTGCGCTCGGTGACCGTCATCAGGGCGAAGAAGCCCATGAGCAGGTTCACCAGCACGAGGGCCTTGACGATGGTGAGGATGGCCCCGTCAGGCACCGCCGGCCTCCACCGTGCAGGGGCCCGACAGGGGCGGGCCGGTCCAGGCCAGGCGCACGGCGCCCTCGACCAGCGTGCGCGACAGCCGCGCCGGCCCGGTGCTCTGGCCGCCGGCGTGGCGCACGGTCACCGTCTCGCCCGGGCCGATGCCCAGGCGGCGGGCGTCGGACAGGTTGAGCACGATGCGGTCCGGGCGCTGGAAGTGCAGGCGGGGCGTGTGCCAGACGGCCGGCCCGGAGAAGAGCGGCCGCGTGGCCACCACCTGCAGCCCGCTGCCGGCGGCGGCGGCCGGGGGCGGCGGAGGCGTGGCGGCGGCCGGCGCCGGGACGCTTGCTGTCCGGCACGCGGCGCTCGAGGCCGGCGCGGCCCATCGTCTCGGCCCACGTGTCCGCCGTGAACGCGGGGCGGGCCGCGACCATCTCGCGGTGCACGCCCGGGGCGTCGCCGGGCAGCTGACGCTCGAGCCGGCCGGCCACGGCGGCCAGGAAGGCCACCTCCGGGACGATCCCGTGCGGCGGGGCGACGGTCGGGCGCAGGCGCTGCGTCCGGCCCTCGGCGTTGCTGAAGGTGCCCTCCTTCTCGAACGCGGCCGTGGCCGGAAGGATGACGTGGGCCCAGCCCGTGACGGCGTTCGGGAACATCGCGCTCGCGACCACGGAGTCCGCCCGCTCGACGGCGGCCCGCCACCGCTCGCCGCCGGGCCAGCGGCTCACCGGATCGGCGTCGCCCAGCAGCACGAGCATGCGCACCTCGCCGCGCTCGGCCCGCTCGAGCACGGCCTCGGGGTCGTCCTCGAAGCCGGCGAAGCGGACGCCGCGGGCGTTGGGCGCGTGCGGCAGGGGGAGGACGCCGCCGGGGCGCGCGTGCAGCCCCGCCGTGTGGGCGAGCCGCGCCACCAGGGTCAGGTCGACGGGATCCGTGACCAGCAGGACCGGGCGCTCGGCCGCGGCGAGCCGCTCGGCCAGGGCGTCGAAGGTGTCCGTCACGCGACCGGGGGCGGAGGGCAGGCGCTCGTTCGCGTTCCGGTCGAGCGAGGTGCCGCCGGCGCCCGCCAGGATGAGCGTCGCTCCCCCGCGCACCGCCTTGCGCAGCCGCAGCTCGACCACGCCGGCCACGTCCACGAGCTCGTGGTCGCCGGCCACGGCCACCACGTCCGCGTGGTCCAGGTCGTCGATGGCCGCGCGGTAGGGGTCGAGGATCTCCCAGGCGCCGGCCGCGGCGTCGGGGCAGCCCACGAGGGAGCCGCCGCCCCCGGCCTCGACCACCGCCGCCCAGGCGTAGGCCTCCTCGTTCGACTGCTCCCCCGAGGCCACCACGGCCACGGACTCCGGCCCGTGCAGGTTGACGTAGTGCCGCAGCCGCCGGGCCACGGTGTCGGCGGCCTCCTCCCACGTGGCCTCCTCCAGGCCGCGCCGGCCGCGGACGAGCGGCCCCCGGTAGCGGTCGGGCGCTGCCAGGTGCCCGTGGCCGAAGCGGCCCTTGTCGCACAGCCAGCCCTCGTCCACCTCGGGGTGGTTGCGGCTGAGCACGCGGTTGACGGCCTCCTCGCGCACCGTGACCGACGTCTGGCATCCGGCCGGGCACAGCCCGCAGGTGGTGGGGACGTTGGTGATCTCCCACGGCCGGGCCCGGAAGCGGTAGTCGGTCGACGTCAGGGCGCCCACCGGGCAGAGCTCGACCACGTTGCCGGAGAACGCGCCCACGTACGGCCCCTCCTGGAACGTGGCGATGACCGAGCGCGATCCGCGGTCGAGGGCGATGAGCTGCTCGTCCTCGGCCACGTCGGAGGAGAACCGCGTGCAGCGGTAGCAGAGGATGCAGCGCTCGCGGTCGAGGGCGATGAGCGGCGACACGGCCACGGGCTTCTCGTAGGTGCGCTTCGGCAGGCGGAAGCGCGTGTTGCCCGGGCCGTAGCGGAAGGTCAGGTCCTGCAGCGGGCATTCCCCGCCCTTGTCGCAGATCGGGCAGTCGAGCGGGTGGTTGATGAGCAGGAACTCGAGCGTCGCGGCCTGCCCGCCGGCGGCGCGCTCGGAGCGCGTGCGCACGATCATCCCGTCGGTGGCGGTCATCGTGCAGGCCGCCTGGAGCTTGGGCATGCCCTCGACCTCGACCAGGCACATCCGGCAGGCGCCCACGGCCGGCCCCAGCCGGGGCTCGTAGCAGAACACCGGCACCTCGACGCCCGCCCGAGCGGCGGCCAGGACGAGGGGCGTGCCCTTGGGCACCTGCAGCTCCCGTCCGTCGACGGTGAGCCCGATGGTCTCGATGCCGGGGTCGGTGGTGCTCACGCGGGGCGGCAGCCTGCCATCAGGACGCCGTCACGAGCGGCAGCGACATCCGCGGCTGCGGGTACAGGGTGGACAGCTGCGAGGTCTCCTGGAAGGGGCAGCCGCCCTGGGCCACGTGCTGCTCGAACTCCTCCCGGAAGCGCCGCGCGAACCCGCGCACGGCCATGGCGTCGGCGTCGCCGAGGGCGCACAGGCAGTGCCCCTCCATCTGGTCGCAGATGGTGGTCAGGAGGTCGACCTCCTCGGGGTGGGCGATGCCCTCCTCGATGCGGCGCAGCGTGGACACGAGCCACGGGGAGCCCTCGCGGCAGGGGGTGCACTTGCCGCAGGACTCGTGGGCGAAGAACTCGGCCGTGCGCAGCGCCACCTGCACCATGCAGGTGGTGTCGTCGATGACCATCACGGCGCCCGACCCGGCCATGGAGCCCGCCGCGGCCAGGGCCTCGATGGCCAGCCCGACGTCGAGGCCCTCGGGCCCGAGCACGGGCGCCGAGGCGCCCCCCGGGATGATCCCCTTGAGCTTCCGCCCCTCGGGGACGCCGCCGCCGCATCCCTCGACCAGGTCGCGCAGCGTGGCGCTGAACGGGAGCTCGTAGTTGCCGGGCCGCTGGACGTGCCCCGAGAGCGAGAGGAGCCGCGTGCCCTTGGACTGCTCGGTGCCGATCTCGGCGTACCGCTCGGGGCCCATGCGCAGGATGTGGGGCACGGTCTGCAGGGTCTCGACGTTGTCCAGCAGGGTCGGGCGCTGAAAGGCCCCGGCCACGGCCGGGAACGGCGGCTTGGCCGAGGGCTGGCCGCGCTCGCCGTTCAGCGAGGTGAGGAGTCCCGTCTCCTCGCCGCAGATGTAGGCCCCGGCTCCCCGGTGCAGGACGATGTCGGCCGTGTAGCCCGAGCCGAACAGCTCCGACCCCACGTACCCGCGATCGGTCGCCTGGGCCAGGGCGTCGCGCAGGACCTCGTACTCGTCCAGGTACTCGCCGCGGATGTAGAGGAAGGCCTGCGCCGCCTGGACGGCGTAGCTCATGATGAGGATGCCCTCGAGCAGGGCGTGCGGGTCGCGGAGCATGAGCTCGCGGTCCTTGAACGTCCCGGGCTCGGACTCGTCGGCGTTGCACACCACGTACCGCGGATGGGCCGGGGCGAGGAAGCTCGCCTTGCGGCCGGTGGGGAAGCCCGCGCCGCCGCGTCCGCGCAGGCCCGAGGCGGAGACGGCCTCGATGATGTCCTGGCCCGTCATCGTCTCGACGGCCCGCCGGAGCTGGCCGTAGCCGCCGGCGTCCAGGTACACGTCGATGTCGCGGCGGTGCCCGTCGAAGTCGAGGAGGACCCAGCCGCTGGCCGTCCCCGTGTAGGGCGGCCGGTCCCAGCCGGGGCGATCCTCAGCCACGGTGCCCTCGCTCGCGCCGCACCTGCTCGACCAGCGCGGCCGCGTCCTCGGGGCGGAAGCGCTCGTGGTAGCGCTCGTCCACGGCCACCACGGGGGCGTAGCCGCAGCCCCCGAGGCACTCCACCTTGCGCAGCGTGATGCGGCCGTCGGGCGTCGTCTCGCCCTCGGATACGCCGAGCGCCTCCTCGAAGGCGGCCATGACGGTGCCGGCTCCGAGCATGGCGCAGGAGATGTTGGTGCACACCTCGATCACGTGGGTGCCCACGGGCTCGAGGTAGAACATGTCGTAGAACGAGGCCACGGACTGGCAGTAGGCCGGCGAGAAGCCGATGGCCTCCGAGACCGCGCGCAGGGCCTTGGGCGAGAGCCAGCCCTCGCGCTCCTGGGCCAGCCGCAGGGCCGGCAGGATGGCCGCCCGGCGCGTGGGGTAGCGCGCGATGTGGGCCTGCACGGCCTGGTACAGGTCCTCGTCCAGCTCGACGTCGAGCTCGAGCGCGGTCGCGCCCGGCCCCCCGGGCTCGGGCTGCCCGCCCTGCTGCCGGTCCTCGGGCTGGCTCACCGGTCGCAGTCCCCCATGTTCGGGTCCAGCGAGGCCAGGACGGCGATGAAGTCGGCCACGAGCACGCCCTGGGACATGGCGGCCACGCTCTGGAGCATGACCAGGCTGGCCGAGCGGAAGTGCACCCGCCACGGCCTGGCCGAGCCGTCCGAGACGAGGTTGCAGCCCAGCTCGCCCCGCGGGCCCTCGATGGCCGTGTACACCTCGCCCGCCGGGACGCGGAAGCCCTCGGTGACGAGCTTGAAGTGATGGATCAGCGACTCCATCGAGGTGTGCAGCTCGTGCCGCGGCGGGAGCACGACCTTGCGGTCGTCGGCGATCCACGGGCCCTCCGGCAGGCCGTCGAGGATGCGCTCGATGAGGTCGCACGACTGGCGCATCTCGAGCAGGCGCACGTAGTAGCGGTCGAAGACGTCGCCGTTCCGCAGCAGCACCGGCTCCACGGCCAGCTCGCGATACGCCCCGTAGGGGGCGTGCGCGCGCAGGTCCCAGTCGACCCCCGAGGCCCGGGCGTTCGGCCCGGTCAGCCCCATCTGCCGGGCGAACTCCGGGGTGATGACGCCGATCCCCACGGTCCGGTCCCGCCAGATCGGCTGGGCGGCGATGAGCTCGTCGTACTCGTCGATGCGGTCCCGCATGTAGGCCAGGAAGGTGCGCGCCTCCGACTCGAAGCCGACCGGGATGTCCTCGGCCACGCCGCCGACCTGCGGGTAGCGGGTGTGCATGCGCTGGCCGGTGGCGAGCTCGAACAGGTCGAGCACCCGGTCGCGCTCGCGGAAGCAGTAGAAGAGGAGGGCGATCCCGCCGAGGTCGATCGACCCGGTGCCCAGGAAGCCACCAGGTGGTTGTGCAGCCGGCCGAGCTCCTCGAACAGGGCCCGGATCCACAGCCCGCGGCGCGGCACCTCGAGGCCGAGCAGCTTCTCGACCGCCATGCAGTACACGAGCTCGTTGGCGAAGAAGGCGTTGTAGTCGGCGCGCGGGGCGAAGGTGATGGCCTTCCACCACGACTTCGTACTCCATGCTCTTCTCGATGCCCGTGTGCACGTAGCCGAGCTCGTTGCGGAGGCCGACGATCGTCTCGCCCTGGAGGGTGACCACCAGGCGCAGGACCCCGTGCGTGGAGGGATGGTTGGGCCCGAAGTTGATCTCCATCAGGTCCGGGTCGCCCTCGGGCGGGATGAGGACCGACGGGATCGGCCGCAGGACCTCCGCCGGCGGGTAGCGCGGCGGGACCGCGGGCTCGGTCGGGGTGGTGGTCGTGGCCATCAGACCTCGTCCGAGAACTGCACCGGCTCGCCGCCGATGGGGTAGTCCTTGCGGTGCGGGTGGCCGTCCCAGCCCTCGGGCAGGAAGATGCGCTCGAGGTTCGGGTGGCCGGTGAAGACGATGCCCATGAGGTCGTAGGCCTCGCGCTCCTGGTAGTCGGCGCACGGGAAGACGCCCGTGGCGCGTGGGCGCCTCCTCGCCGTCGTCGAGCCACAGCCGGACGCGGAGCCGCCCGCCGGCTCCGGGCACGCGAGCCAGGAGCTGGTAGGAGACGGAGAAGCGCTTCGGGCCGAGCCGCTCGGGGACGACGCCGGCCCCCCAGGAGCCGACCTCGTTCAGGTCGCGGGTCTCGACGCCGCTCGGGCCGCCCCAGTAGCCCGCCACCTCGCCTCCGAAGCCCAGGTGGTCGGTGGCGGCGATGTCGCACAGGAAGTCGTAGCCCGCGTCGACGGCGGCCTCGAGGGCGGGCACCAGCGCGGCGGGCTCGACGTCGAGCGTGACCTCGCCGTGCGCCTCGACCACACGTGCGCCGTCGAGGCGCCCGGCCAGTCCCTGCGCGTCGCCCGCCGTCCGCTCGGGGGCGGTGCTCACGTCTCGGACCGCTGCTGCTCGTAGGCCGGCGGCATCCCGGCCTTGATCCGCCGCTGGAGGGTCAGGATCCCGTCCTGCACGGCCTCGGGGCGAGGCGGGCAGCCCGGGACGTACACGTCGACGGGCACGATCTTGTCGACGCCCTGCAGGATGGCGTAGTTGGCGAACATCCCGCCGGTCGACGAGCACGCTCCCATGGCCATGACCCACTTGGGCTCGAGCATCTGCTCGTAGAGCTGGCGGATGGGCGCCGACATCCGGTGGGCGACCCGGCCCGAGACGATCATCAGGTCGGCCTGGCGCGGCGTGGCCCGGATGACCTCGGCCCCGAAGCGGGCGATGTCGTAGCGCGGCGTGACGAGGGCGATCATCTCCATGGCGCAGCAGGCCAGGCCGAAGCCGAACGGCCAGATCGAGTTCGACGACGACCAGGCCAGCATCTTGTCCAGCGTGGTGGTGAGGACCACGTCGCCGACGTCGGTGGCCCGGATGGCGCTGCGCGGGTTGGCCGCGGGGACTACGTCCACTCCAGGGCCCCCTTCCGCCAGACGTAGACGTAGCCGACGGCCAGGAGGAGCACGAAGACGCACCATCTCGACCAGCCCGAAGAGCTCGAGCTGGCGCATGAGCACGGCCAGCGGGTACAGGAAGATCGTCTCGATGTCGAAGACGATGAAGAGCATCGCGGTCAGGTAGTACGAGATCGAGAAGCGCGACGGCTCGTACGGCGCCCGGGCCACGCCGGACTCGAACGGCAGGGTCTTCTGGCGGCCCGGTCTGCGGGACGCGGCGGCCGAGGAAGACCGAGGCAGCGAGCAGGCTGCCGGCGATGAGGGCGGCGAAGATGACGAAGACGAGAATTGCCGCCCAGTCGCCGAGCATCGCGCCTCCTTCCTCCAAGCCCCCGGCACGTCGGCCGGACCGAGGGCGACGATAGCACACAATCCCGCCCCGAATGTGCCATCAAATCAGGCCGCAAACCGCATGTTCAAGCCGTTTCCCACCGGAGAGACATACGTCACAAAGTCGGCCGGGCCGCCGAGTGGGCCGCTGCTAAAGTGAGGGCGATGGTCACCCTCACGGAACGGGCGGCGGAGAAGATCCGCGGCCTGCTGGCCGAGGAGGCCGCCGTGGACGGCGCGCCGAGTCGCTGCGTGTCGCCGTGCAGGGCGGCGGCTGCTCCGGCTTCCAGTACGCGCTGGGCTTCGACGGCGCGCCGCAGCCGGGCGACGACGTGGCCCAGGTCGCACGGCGTCACCGTGATCGTCGACCGCTTCAGCCTCCCGTACCTCGAGGGCGCCGGCATCGACTACGTCGACGGCCTCATGGGCCAGGGCTTCACCGTCGAAAACCCGAACGCGGTGGCCAGCTGCGGCTGCGGCAAGAGCTTCCCGGCGCCGACGCCGATGCGAGCGCCGCCCCGCCGGCGCCGGCGGCTGCGGCTCCGGCTGCAGTCACTGACGCTGCGCGCTGACGCGTCCGGCGCGTCGCTGCTCTAGGCTCCCGGCGTGAGCGACCCGACACGAAACGGCTGGCCACCGCGGTCATCGACGTCACCGTCATCGGCGGGGGCCCGGCCGGGCTCGCCGTCGCCTACTACGTCGGCCATCGCGAGGCCACCGTCCGCATCGTCGAGAGCCTCGAGCAGCTCGGCGGCCAGGTGGCCGCCGTCTACCCCGAGAAGCACATCTACGACATCGCGGGCTTCCCGAAGATCGACGGCCAGGAGTACGTCGACCTCATGGTCGAGCAGGGCCTGCAGTACGGGGCGGACGTCCAGCTCGGCGAGAACGTGCGCACGCTCGAGCGCGTCGAGGCCGGGGACGAGGAGGTGTGGCGGCTCGACGACCGACGCGACGTCTACCTCACGCGCACGCTCGTCATCACCGCCGGCCACGGCGCCTTCGAGCCCCGCACGCTGCCCATCGACGGGCTCGACGAGCCTGGGTGGGGCGCGGCCTGCAGTACTTCGTCAACGCGCAAGGCCGAGCTTCTCGGGCGCCGCTGCGTCATCGTCGGCGGAGGCGACTCGGCCCTCGACTGGACGGTCAACCTGCAGGACACGGCCGAGGCGCCGATCCACCTCGTGCACCGCCGCGACCGCTTCCGCGGGCTCGAGTCGACCCAGAGCGAGGTCCGCCGCCTGCAGGAGGCCGGGCGGGCCATCGTGCACGCGCCGTGCGAGGTGCGGGAGCTGCACGGCGGCGAGCGCCTCGAGGCCGTCGACCATCGAGGACACCACGACCGGCGACCGCCGTCAGGTCGAGGCCGACGCGCTCATCCTGCAGCTCGGCTTCGTCTCCCGCCTCGGCGCCATCGCCGACTGGGGCCTCGAGGTCGTGGGCAAGAAGCAGGTGCAAGCGTCGATCCCGACGACCTTCGAGACGGACCTGCCCGGGCGTGTTCGCAGCGGGCGACGTGGCCTACTACACGGCAAGATCACCCTCATCACCGATCGGCCTCGGCGAGGCCGCGATCGCGGCCAACCAGTGCGTCGCCCGCGTCCGCGGCGTCAAGGTGCAGCCCACCTACTCCACCGAGTAAGCGGGGTGCCAGTTTCGCCGGGCGCCGCAGCTTCGGGCGGGCCGCCGTGGTCGACCGAGTCGCTCGATGGTCGCGGGCGTGCCCGGTGGCTCGGCGCGCCGGCGAGCGGCACATCGACGCTTCGCGCGCTGGTGAAAGAGGGGGCCGGGGCCGCCGCGCCCCAGCCCCCTCGGACGTTGGGCCTATCTGGCGACGTGCAGCGTGACCTTGCCGTGGTACGCGAGCACGGAGCCCGCCTTGGGGCCCTGCGAGATGACCGTGTTCTTCTTCCGGTGCTTCACCGACTGGTGGATGATCTTGCCGACCAGGCAGTGGGCGCGCCCCAGGGCGGAGCGCGCCGCGCCGAGGCTCTTGTTGATGACCGCGCGGCACGCGGCACGACGGCAGCGAGAGCGCGCTCTCGGCCTGGCGCACGAGGACGCTCAGGTCCCCGCTCGTCTTGGCCCGCGAGTAGCCCAGGTAGACCGTCCCCTTGGTCGACTTCGAGACCGTCCGCAGGTACTGCAGCCAGACGGTCGAGCTGTCGCGGAACCGGATGGCCGTGGGCTTGCGCTGGAAGCTGATCGCGCCCTGCGCGTAGGTCGGGTCGTTGTCACGGACGTTCGGGCCGGGCTTGAGGTAGAAGCTCGTGGTGTCCGTGGTCGGAGCGGGCGCCTGGAACCCGGGCGGGTACCCCTGGAAGCCGCCTGCCCACGGGAACGAGAACACCGGGGCCGGGCCCTTGATGTGGTTCTCGTAGAACAGGTCGAGCTTGTGGGTCTTCCCGTCCGTGCTCACCCAGGTGTCGAAGAACAGCGTCAGCCGGCCGTCCCCCTGCTGGATGATGCGGCGGTCGAGGCGCACGCCGGCCGACACGAAGCTCGAGCAGGTGGCCGGCGAGGCGGGCACCGCCGTGGGCTGCGGCGCGCACTTGACCAGCGGCTCCGAGTCCTGGATGGCCACGTTGCCCGTGGCCCCGTCGAGGCTCACCGAGTACGTCAGCGGGCTGAAGCCGCCGCCGTTGGCCGCGTTGGCGAACAGCGCGTCAGCGCCGGCCGGCAGGTACGCGCTCTGGTTGTCGACCAGCACGGCCGAGCGGCCGCCGAGGTTGGCCGGCAGGTGCGCGTCGCAGTCGAACGGGCTCTGCGTGGCCGCGAACACGTTCGCCGTGTAGACGCCCGAGCCCGCCAGGCCGCAGGCTCCTGCCGAGGCCAGGGTGGCGCGGCCGTCGAGCTGGGTGGCCGTGTACGTGAAGTCGTACACCGCCCCGTTGTTGGGGCCGCCCGTGACGGCTGCGGCGCGCGAGGAGTCCACGCCCAGGCGGATGCCCACGAACGGTGCCTTGTTGGCCGGGTTCTTGCCGTGCGGCACGGCGCGCAGCACGCACGTGCTCGCGGCGATCTGGGCGAGCTTCTTGTAGCTCAGCCCGAAGCCCCACGCGCCCGAGGCGGTCGGGATGATGTTCTGCTGCAGGAGCGTCGAGGTCCCGCCGTCGCAGCGCAGGTCGAGCGCGCCCTTTCCGCCGTTCGACGTGCCCGCCACGGCCAGCGTCGGCGTCGACGCGCCCGTGTAGGTCACGATCGTCGGGTCCGTGCTCGGCGCGGTGATGCGCGTCTTCGTCACCGCCGCGCCGGCCGTACTGCCGAACATCCCCATGAGGGCGACGACGGCCACCCCCAGCAGGACCGATCGAATTCGAGAATCCAGCATGACCCCTCCCAGTGTCTGCGGACCGACTACCTCGGATATGACCGCGTCATACCCGGCCGTGTCACCCGTCAACGCACACCCGAACGATCTCGTAACACCGTCCTGACAATTTGCTCTCCGCGCCGGACAGACGTCAGACGGCTGCGGCCGTGAGACGGTCGACCGCGCGGAGGCCCTCGTCACCCACGTCGAGCGAGCGCTCGTTGACGTACAGGGCGATGTGGGCGTCGCAGACGGCGTCGTCGAGCTCCTGGCAGTGGGCTCGCACGTAGGGGCGGCTCGCCTCCGGGTGGGCGAAGGCGTACTCCACCGACCGGCGCAGCGCGGTCTCGGCCGCCTCGGCCAGGCCCGGCTCGAGGTCGGCCCGGGCGCAGATGGCGGCCAGCGGCACGGGCAGGCCGTCTCGTCCTCCCACCAGTCGCCGAGGTCGGCCACCTCGACCAGGCCGTGGTCGCGATAGGTGAAGCGGCTCTCGTGGATGATCAGCCCGGCGTCGACCTCGCCCTCGGCCACGGCCCGGAGGATGCGGTCGTAGCGCATCTCCACCACGTCCCCCAGGGCGGGCGCGGCCAGGCGCAGGAGCAGGAACGCGGTGGTCCGGCGACCGGGCACCGCGATGCGGCCCGCGGCCGCCTCGGCCAGCGACGCGGGCTGCCGGGCCACGACGAGAGGGCCGCAGCCGTGACCGAGCGCCGCCCCGCTGCGCAGCATGCGGTACCGCCCGGCGACCCCGGGCAGGGCGCCGAAGCTGAGCTTGGTGAGATCGAGCGCGCTGTCGTCGGCGAGCCGGTTCAGCTCCTCGATGTCGGCCAGCACCGGCCGCACGCGGAAGGGCGCGTCGACCAGCCCGTGCACGAGCGCGTGGAACGCGAACGTGTCGTTCGGGCAGGGCGAGAAGCCGAAGGTCAGCTCGTGCACGGCAGCATCGTCCTCGACGAGGGCCGGGGTGGCGCTCGTCAGGGCCTCGAGCGCCTCGGCGATGCGCCAGCGGCCGCGGTCGGGCTCCTCGATCTCGTTGGCCACGGCGCGCACCTCGACCGCCGGGATGCCCGCCAGCTCGGCGGCGCGCAGCACGGCGAAGCCCTCCATCGCCTCGATCGGTGCCGTGCGGGTGCCGCCCACGGCGGCGCTCGTGCCGATGGCGCAGGACCCGGGCGTCGGGCAGCGCGCGCCGTGCGGCGCGGAGCAGGGCGGCGTCGGGGACGGCACGGACGCGGCGCGAGCGGGGCCGGTCAGGTCCTCGTAGAGCGCTTCCGCCCCGATGACCAGGGCCGGCGCCTCGATGCCGCTTCCCGCGTCGTGCTCCGGCGAGGCCGACGTGGAGGACGGCGCGCGGCCGCTCCGTGGCGAGCGCGGCCGCGGTGGCCGCGGCCGCCTCGACGGGGCCGATGCCGCACACGCACACCGGCGCCGCGCCGGCGACCCCGGCGAGCTCCGGCTCGGTGGCGGCGACGACCAGCAGCATCCGTGCCGGAGAATGCCACGTACCGCTAGCGTGCCCTAGATCGGACGACAGTGTCAGTGGACTTGGAGGCGAGCAGGACGATGGCGCAGCTGTGGGGCTCCGAGACGACGAAGGCGATCGCCAACTTCCCGGTGTCCGGGCAGCCGCATCCCGCCCTCGGTCGTCCACTGGCTCGGCCGCATCAAGGCCGCCGCGGCCCGCGTGAACGCCGAGCTGGGCCTCCTCGACGCCGACCTGGCGGCGCGCATCGCCGCCGCCGGCGACGCGGTGGCCGCCGGCGAGCACGACGACCAGTTCCCGATCGACGTCTTCCAGACGGGCTCCGGCACCTCCTCGAACACGAACGCCAACGAGGTCATCGCCGCGCTGGCGGGCGAGGGCGTCCATCCCAACGACCACGTCAACCTGGGCCAGTCGTCGAACGACGTGTTCCCCTCGTCCGTGCACCTGGCGGCGCTCGACCGAGATCACCGAGCGCCTGCTGCCCGCCCTCGACCGCCTGCAGGCCTCGCTGGCCGCCAAGGCCGAGGCCTTCGAGGACGTGGTCAAGGCCGGGCGCACCCATCTCATGGACGCCGTCCCCGTCACCCTGGGCCAGGAGTTCGGCGGCTACGCCGCCCAGATCGCCCTCGGTCGCGAGCGGGTCGCGGGCACGCTCGAGCGGCTGGGCCAGATCCCCCTCGGCGGCACCGCCACCGGGACGGGCCTGAACACGCACCCCGAGTTCGCCGCAGCGGGTTCGCGCGCTCCTCTCCCGCGAGACCGGGCCTCGAGATCTCCGCTCCGCTCGACCGCTTCGAGGCGCAGGCCAACCGCGACGCGCTCGTGGAGGTCTCCGGGCGCCCTCAAGGTGGTGGCGGTCTCGCTGACCAAGATCGCCAACGACCTGCGCTGGATGGGGTCGGGACCGCGGGCGGGGCTGGCCGAGATCCGGCTACCCGAGCTCCAGAAGGGCTCGTCGATCATGCCCGGCAAGGTCAACCCCGTGATCTGCGAGGTGTGCACGCAGGTGGCCGCGCAGGTGATCGGCAACGACGCCGCCGTCACCATCGGCGGCCTGTCGGGCGCGTTCGAGCTGAACGTCTACGTGCCGCTCATGGCCAAGACGCTGCTCGAGTCGATCGGCATCCTCTCCGCGGCCTGCACGCTGCTGGCCGAGAAGACCGTCGACGGCATCGAGGCCGACGTCGAGCGCTGCGAGCGCTACGGGGAGGCGACGCTGGCCATGGCCACCGCGCTCAACCCGTTCATCGGCTACGACCGGGCCACGGCGATCGTCCGCGATGCGGTCGCGTCGGGTCGCTCGCTGCGCGAGGTGGCGCGCGAGCACGGGGTGGACGAGGAGACGCTCGACCGTGCGCTCGACCTGCGCGCCATGGCGCGCGGCAACCAGCCCGTCCAGGCGTAGCGGCCTCCCGCGCAGGTTTTGCGGCCCTGCGCGCGACGGGTAGGCCGGGGCCATGATCTGGCTTCTGCTCTTCCTTCTCGCCGTGCTCCTGCTCGGCATCTGGGGCGCGGTCAAGCTCACCCTGTGGGTGCTGCTGATCGCCCTCATCGTGATGGCGGTGGTCGCGTTCGCCGCCCGCAGCACCTTCCGGCGCTACTGACCCGGCCGGCTCACAGCGCCGCGGCCGGCAGACGTCCGGCCGCGGCCTGCTGCTGCTCCTCGGCGCGGTAGGACGAGCGCACGAGCGGTCCCGCGAAGACCGAGCCGAAGCCCATGGCCAGGCCCTCGTCGCGGAAGCGGCGGAACGAGTCCAGCGGCACCCAGCGGTCGAGCGGCAGATGGCGTGCGCTGGGCTGCAGGTACTGGCCCACGGTGACCACGTCGACGTCATGCCGCCGGAGATCGGCCATGGTCTCGATGATCTCGTCGTCGGTCTCGCCCATGCCGGCCACGATGCCGGACTTCGTGGTCAGGGGCGCGCGTTCGGGCCAGCGCTCCTCCCACACCTCGCGGGCGCGCCGCAGGAGCCAGAGGGCGCGGTCGTAGTCGCCCTTGATGCGCACCTTGGGCTGGATGCGGCGGCAGGTCTCGATGTTGTGGTTGAAGACGTGCGGCCCGGCCTCGAGGACCGTGACGAGCGCCTCCTCCTCGCGCCCCCGGAAGTCCGGTGTGAGTGCCTCAACGCCCGCGTCGGGGAGGCGGCGGCGGAGGGCGCGGATGGTGGCCGCCCAGTGTGCGGCGCCCGCGTCCTCGAGGTCGTCGCGGTCCACCGACGTCACGACCACGTGGCCGAGGCCCATGCGGGCCGCGGCGGCCGCCACCTTGCCCGGCTCGAGCGGGTCCAGCGGGTCGCCATGCTTGCCCGACCGGACGGCGCAGTAGCGGCAGGCGCGCGTGCAGGTCTCGCCCATGATCTGGAACGTCGCCGTGCCGCGCCCCCAGCAGTCGCCGATGTTGGGGCAGCGGGCCTCCTCGCACACCGTGACCAGGCCGTCGCCGCGGACGATGGCGTCGAGCTCCGCGAAGCGCGAGTGCGCCGACGGGGCGCGGACGCGCATCCAGCGCGGACGGTCGTGGGCGATCGGGCTCCAGGGCATCAGGCGCGGCGGGTCACGAGAGCTCGATGAGCTCGAACAGGTTGCCGTCGGGGTCGACGAAGCCGGCGAAGCGGCCCGCCTCGGAGTCCTTGACCTGGCCGAACAGCTGCACGCCCCGGCCCACGATGCCGCCCAGGAAGCCGTCGAAGTCGTCGACCTCCAGGCGGACGAGCATGCCGGCCTCCTCGAAGAAGTGGCGCGAGCGGCGGCGCGGGCGGGCGCCGCCCTCGACCCGGAGCTCCAGGCCGTCGAGGCGCGCCCAGAAGCCGTCCGAGTCCTCCTCGATGACCATCGCCAGCTTCTCGCGGTAGAAGGCCAGGGACTCCTCGAGGTCCGAGGCGAAGACCGTGATGCCGCCGCGCACGGCCATCAGGCGGCGGACCCCACGGGAACGGGCTCGAGGCGGAGGCCGAGCACGTCCCCCAGACGGTCGGCCAGCGGCCCGGCAGCCTCGGCCACGGTCACGGGCCCGCCCAGCTCGCGGGCCACCGAGGTGACCTCGAGCCCGGGCAGCCCGCAGGCGTCGAAGCGGGCGAACGCCTCGAGGTCCGGATCGACGTTGAGGGCCAGGCCGTGCCTGACGATCCAGCGGTCGGCCCGGATGCCGAGGGAGCAGATCTTGCGCGGCCGGTCCGCGTCGCCCACCCACACCCCGACGTGCTCGGGCTCGGGGCGGACGTGGGCCTCGACGCCCAGGTCACCAAGGGCCGCCACCACCGCGGCCTCGAGGTCGTGGACGTAGCGGCGCAGGTCGCGGCCGTGAGCGCGCAGGTCCAGGATCGGATAGGCCACGAGCTGGCCGGGGCCGTGCCAGGTGGAGCGGCCGCCGCGGTCGGTGCGCACGACCTCCCAGCCGAGGGCCTCGTAGCCGGCCCGGCCGAGCGGCAGCTCGTCGGCCTCCCGGGTGCGCGAGCCGAGGGTCAGCGTGGGCGGGTGCTCGAGCAGCACGATCGTGTCCGGGATCGCCCCCTGCGACCGGGCGGCGGCCAGGTAGGCCTGCAGCTCGACGGCCTCGGCATAGGGGACCGGCTGCCCCAGCAGGTCGTACAGGTACGCCGCGGCCCGCTCCTCCATGGCGGCATTGTTCCCCACTCCGTCAGCGCCCGCGGCTCAGGACGAGACGGACCCTGGTGCCGTTGGCGACGCGCGATCCGGGGCGTGGCCGCTGGGAGATGACGCGGCCCCTCCGCACGACGCGCGAGCGGGCGGTGCTCATGCGCCCGGGCGAGCACCGGGCCACGGCCAGGGCGTGCGTGGCCGCCAGCAGCGTCTTGCCCCGGAGCCGCGGCACGACGCACCGGGGCCGCGGCCCCGGGATGGGGGCGAAGGTCACGGTGGCCGTCGCCTTCGCGGTGTTGCCGGCAGCGTCGGCGGCCTGGGCCACGAGGTCGTTGCGGCCGCGGCTGAGGTTCACGTCGACGGACCACGCCCCGCCGGGGCCGACGGGCACGGGATGGCCGTTCAGCGTGAGCGAGGCCACGCCGACGGTGTCGGTGGCCGTGCCGGTGACCGTGACCAGTCCAAGGGCCAGCCGAGCTCCGTCGCGCGGCCGGTCGATGTGCACGACCGGCGGGGCGAGCCGGTCCTCGGCCGACCGCGCGGCCGCCCGCTCGTCGGTGAGCGCCGTGGCCCACGAGAAGACGTGGGTGAGGACCACCGGCGAGCCCGGGCGGACGGTGCGGCGGTAGTCGAGAAGGAGCGTCGTCGGGGTGGCGAAACGGACGGCGTCCGGCATGGAGTCTGTGGTCACCGCGCCCCAGGACCAGGCCGGGTCGCCGTCGCCCGCGCCCAGCGCGCCGCGGGCGTAGATGCTCGCGGGGACGGCCGGCGGGGCCGGCGCCGTCGCCCCGGCGGGAACGGCGGAGAAGACGCCGCCCGCCCAGGGCACGCTCCAGCCTGGGGCCAGCGCCGGGTTGCCGCCGCTGCCGTCGTGGAGCGCCACCTCGTACTGGACGTCGAGCGCATGCGAGCCGCCGTCCGTCGAGGACCAGGTGTCCGTGAAGGTGACCTGGCGGCCGCCGTGATCTTCGACCCCCGTCCGGCTGACCGACACGCCCGTGGCGGTCAGGCTGCCGCAGGAGGGGCCGCAGCGCACCACGGGGTCGGTCTCGCTCAGCGTGGCGCCGCCGGTGGCCGGATCCACCGAGGCGGTATGGCTCAGAGGCTGGGCGCCCGGGACCGTCGGAGCCACCGCGTGGGCTGCCGCGGGCGCCAGGGCGTCCGAGCCGTCCACCTGGATGTCCGCCCGCGCGCCGGCCGGGTCATGGGCCGCGAGCCGCCCCGCGCAGGCGAAGAGCGGCTCGCTCGTGGCCAGGCTGACGGCCTGCACGGTGGCCGCCGCGTCGAGGCCGCAGCCTCCCAGGGAGGCGATCCGCGCCAGCCCGGCCGGCCCGGCCAGGGCGGCGCTGAAGTCGTAGGGGCCGCCCGCGCCGGTGGCCGTGCCCAGGGCGTCGAGGGACACGGCCGGCCCGGCGAAGGGCGCGGGATCGGCCGGGGTCGTCCCGGCCGGCAGGGCATGGAGGTAGCAGGTCCGCGGGGCAACGGCCGTGATCTCGGCGGCCGACAGGGCGTGGCTGAACGAGCCGTCGGCGGCCACGGGGACGGCGGCGGCCACGACCTGGGAGGCGCCGCCCGTCAGGCAGGAGACGTCGACGCTGTCGCCGGTGGTGCCGTCGCTCGTGCCGGAGACGACGAGCGGCGGTCCCGCGTCGAGGTCGACGACCACCGTCGGCGGGGAGCCGGAGGGCGCACGCACGCTCGACCGCGTGACCGCGGCCTGCCCCGGGGCCGCGGCCGCCAGCACGAGCAGCCCGGCCAGCGCGGCGGCCGGCCGGATCAGCGGCGGCCGCCCACCATGCGCTCGGCCTCGTCCTCGGGGACGGCCAGCGCGACGTGCCGGGCCTGGGCGGTGTCGGCGGGCTGCGCACCCAGGCCGAGCCAGTCGACGGGCTCCTCGACGACCGTGTTCGACAGGCGGCCGATGCCCTCCACCTCGACCTCCACCACATCGCCCGGCTCGACCGGCCGGGAGTGCGCGGGCGTCCCCGTGAGGATCACGTCTCCGGGCTCGAGGGTGATGAGGCGCGCGATGTCGGCGATCAGGTACGCGTAGGAGAAGAGGAGCTCGTCCGAGCGGCCCTCCTGGGCGAGCTCGCCGTTGACGAAGGTCCGCAGCATCAGCCGCGTGGGATCGACCGCGTCGGCCGGGACCAAGCTGGGCCCGAGGGGGCAGAACCCGTCCTGGCCCTTCACGCGGAACATCGAGCCGCGGTCGGCGTGGCGGAAGTCGTGCAGGCCGAAGTCGTCGGCCACGGTGTAGCCGGCCACGTGCACGAGGGCGTCTTCGAGCCGCACACGGCGGGCGCGGGCGCCGATGACCAGCGCCACCTCGCCCTCGTAGTTCAGGAACGTCGTGCCGGCCGGCCGCACGATGGTCCCGCGGTGGCCGTTCAGGCTGCTCGGCGGCTTGAGGAAGTACGACGGCTCGGCCGGGGTCTTGGCCCCGTACTCCTCGATGCGGCTGGGGAAGTTCAGGTGGACGCCGATGATCTTCGACGGCGCGTGCTCGAGCGGGGGCACGTACGTGGCCGACGCCTCGTCCACGACCGGCCGCGCGCCCTCGTCGCCCGATTGCAGGACGATGCGTGAGCCGTCGACGATGCCCCAGGCGGGCTGGCCGTCGGGTCCGAGGACGCGCACGCGCCCGGCGGGGGGTTGCTCACTCATCTGGTGATCCCGAGCGTAAAGCCGCGCTGCGTCGGTCGGTCGGCTTCGCCGGCCGGCCGAAGCCACTCGCGGCGCCCCGCCTGTTGCGTGGGCGTCGCTCCCTCGAACGCGTGCCCTGCGAAAAGAAGGGGGCCAACGGGGGAAACCTGGTTTCCCCCGTTTTTAATAATCGTCGGCGCCCCAGGTCTCGAGGCTGGTCTTCACGTCCCGCATGAACTGGGCCGCGTAGGCGCCGTCCACGAGCCGGTGGTCGTAGGAGATCGGCAGGTACATCATCGAGCGGATGGCGATCGAGTCGTTGCCGTAGACGTCCGTGACCACGACGGGCCGCTTGACGATGGCCTCCACGTCGATGATCGCCACCTGGGGCATCGGGATGATCGGCGTGCCGATGATGGCCCCGAAGACGCCCGGGTTGGTGATGGTGAACGTCCCCCCGGCGAGCTCGTCCGGCGTGAGCTTCTTGGCCCGCGCCCGGTCGGCGAGGTCCACCAGCGCCCGGGCCAGCCCGAGCAGGTTCTTCTCCTCGGCCCGGCGGATCACCGGCACCACGAGCCCCTTGGCGTCGTCGATGGCCACCGCCACGCCCAGGTTGACGTAGCGCTTGACCACCACCTCGTCGCCCCGGATCTCGGCATTGACCCACGGCCACTTCGGGATGGCGTCGATGACGGCCCGCATGATGAAGGGCATGAACGAGAGCTTGATGCCGTAGTCCGACACGTAGCGCTTGTTCAGCTCCTTGCGGATCTCCACCACGCGCGTCATGTCCACCTCGCTCACGGAGGTGACGTGCGCCGCCGTATCCACGGAGTGGCGCATGTTGCGGGCGATGACCTTGCGCAGGTTCGAGAGCGGGCTCGCCTCCTCGAGGCCGTCGGGCGTCTGCGTGCCCGTGGCGGCCGGAGCGGGAGCCGGCTGTGCCGCCGGGGCCGGCGCCGGCGGAGCGGCGGGTGCGGCCGGGGCCGGGGCCGCCGCCGCGGGTGCCGCGGCCTGGCCGCCGCCGGCGAGGTGGCGCTCGACGTCCTTCTTCGTCACGCGGCCGCCGCGCCCGGTGCCCGGGATCTGGGCGACGTCGAGGTTGTGCTCGGCCACCATCCGGGCCACGACCGGCGACATGAAGGACCTGGCCTCGCCGTTGGCCTGCTCGGCCGGCTCCGGCGCAGGGGCCGCCGGTGCGGAGGGTGCCTCCGCGAGCGTCTGCTCGGCGAAGTGGGGACGGTCGCCGGCGGGCTCGGCCACGTCGCCCGTGGCCTGGGCGGCCGGCGTCTCGGGGACGGTGCCCGGCGCCTCGTCGGGGACCGTGCGGTCGCCCGCGGCGGCGGACTGCTCGGCCACGGCCTCGTCGGCGGCCGGCCCCGCAGCGGCGGAGCCGTCGCCGTTGATGACGGCGATCCGGGTGCCCACCGGCACGGTCTCACCCTCGGGCACGAGGATGTCGGTGACCGTCCCGCTTCCCGGCGATGGCACCTCCGTGTCGACCTTGTCGGTCGAGATCTCCACGATGGTCTCGTCGGCCTCGACGTGGTCGCCGACCTGCTTGAGCCAGCGGGAGACCGTGCCCTCGGACACGCTCACTCCCATCTGCGGCATGACGACGTCGGTGGCCGTTCCGGTGCTCATGGTGGGGTGAACCTCTCTCTCGGCCTCAGTAGGACTGGAGGGCACGCGCGGCCGCGACCACGTCGTCGACCTGCGGGATGAAGGCCTTCTCGAGCGGGGGCGAGAAGGGCACGGGGGTGTCGGGCGCGGCCACGCGGGTCACCGGGCCGTCCAGCGACTCGAAGGCCTCCTCGGCGATGGTGGCCGCGATCTCGGCCCCGAAGCCGCCGGTCCGCGTGTCCTCGTGCAGGACCATCGCCTTACTCGTTCGGGTGACCGAGGCGAGCACCGCCTCGCGGTCCCACGGGATGATGGTGCGCAGGTCGATGACCTCGATGGACGAGCCGTCCTCGCCGGCGAGCTGCTCGGCGGCCTCGAGCGCGGTGTGGACCATGGCCCCCCAGGTGACGAGCGTCATGTCGTCGCCCTCGCGGGCGGTGCGCGCGTGGCCGAAGTCCACGGTCACCTCGCCGTCGGGGACCTCGCCCTTGATGCGGCGGTACAGGTGCTTGTGCTCGAAGTACAGGACCGGGTTGGCGTCGCGGATGGCGCTGATGAGCAGGCCCTTGGCGTCCTCGGGCGTCGACGGGCAGGCGATCTTCAGGCCCGGGATGTGGGCGAAGGACGACTCCGGGTTCTGCGAGTGGAACGGGCCGCCCGAGAAGCCGCCGCCCGACGGGCAGCGGACGACGAACGGGATCGGCGTGCCGACGCGGTAGTGCTGCTTGGCCGCCACCGTCACCAGCTGGTCCCAGGCGCAGGAGATGAAGTCCGCGAACTGCATCTCGGCCACGGGCCGCATGCCCATCATGGCCGCCCCCGTGCAGGCGCCGACGATGGCCGTCTCGGCCAGCGGCGCGTCCAGCACCCGCCACTCCCCGAACTCCTCCTGGAAGCCCTGGGTGACCTTGAAGGCGCCGCCGTACACGCCGACGTCCTCGCCGATGACGAACACCCGCTCGTCCCGGCGCATCTCCTCGCGCAGGCCGTCGGAGATGGCCTGCAGGTAGGTCTTCACGGCCACGCCGTTCCGGTCCTTTCTACTTGTGGTGCGGAGTGTCGAGCTCCGACGGGTCGGCGAACACACCGTCGGTGAGCTCGCTTCCATCCGGGAGCGGGCTCTCCTCCGCGCGCTTGATGGCGTCGTTCAGCAGGCGCTTGACCTCGAGCCCGACCTCGGCGTCGCGCTCCTCGGTGAAGTCTGCCTCGTGCTCGCGGAGCCAGCCGCGGAAGCGCTCGATGGGGTCGGAGGCCGCCCAGGCGTCGTGCAGCTCGCGCGGGACGTAGAAGGCGTCGTCGTGCACCGCGTGGCCCTCCATGCGCAGGGTCACGAGCTCGAGCAGGGTCGGGCCTCCTCCGGCGCGGGCCTTCTCGATGGCCCGGCGCGCCTCGCGATACACGGCGAGGATGTCGGTCCCGTCCACCACCACGCCCTCGAAGCCGTAGGCGTCGGCGCGGTCGGCCAGGTGCTCGATGGGGTACTCGAGCTGCGAGGGAGTCGAGTACGCGAACTGGTTGTTGTCGATGACGAAGACCACGGGCAGGCGGCGGACGCCGGCGAAGTTCATGGACTCGTGCGCGTCCCCGCGGGCCGCCCCGCCGTCGCCGAGCCAGCCGACGGCCACGCGCGGCTGGCCGCGCAGGCGGAAGGCCAGGGCGCAGCCGACGGCCACCGGGAGCATGGCCGGCAGGTGCGACACCATGGCGATCATCCCGAGGTTGCGATCGGCCATGTGCACGTTGCCGTCGCGCCCGCGCGTGTAGCCGTCGGCGCGGCCCATGTACTGCGCGAAGATGCGCCACGGCTCGGTCCCGCGGGCCACGTGGGCGCCCATGTCGCGCTGCGTGGGGCAGCCCACGTCGTCCGTGCCCATGGCGGAGGCCACTCGCCACGGCGGCCGCCTCGTTGCCGCGTCCGGTGTAGAACGAGCCCGGGATCTTGCCCTGCCGGTACAGGATGTGGCCGCGCTCCTCGATGCCGCGCGTCACCAGCATGTGGCGGTAGAGCTGGAGGAGGTCCTCGCTGTCCAGCCCGAGCTCGCGCAGCTCCTCCGGCCCGCCGACCGGGGCTGCGTCCCTGGCGACAACCATGTACGGACTGTACCGCGGTCCCAGGAGGCAGGGCAAAAGGGAACCACCGTTGCCGAATGCGGGTTGGTAGGTTCTCCCGCGCATGCCGCTCCACGAGGTTCCGGACGACGGCGGGGCCCCGCTCGGCCCAGGCGCGAGGGTGCTGCGGGACGGCACCGCGGTGGTGGACGGGCGCGTGCTCGGAATCGGGGTCGACGAGCCCTGCGAGATCGTGCAGCGCTACCTGGCGGGCACGCCCGTGCTCGAGACCGTCTTCGTCACCCCGTCCGGGGCCATCGGGGTCACCGACCTGTGGTGGGCCGGCGAGCTCGTGCGCGTGGTGGTCGTGCACGGCGGCAGCGCCAAGGTCCGCATCGAGGGCGCCGGCCAGGACGAGGGACGGCGGCTGACGGCCCTGCGCCACTGGTGGGAGCGCCAGCCGGTGCCGGTGGAGGAGCCGGCCCGCGAGCTCCGCGCCCTCTCCGCCACCCTGGCGGCGGCCTTCGAGCAGGAGCCGGGAGCGCTGCGGGACCCGGACGAGGCCGACGACCTCGGCCTCTGGCGCCTGCCCGACGGGACGGTGGACCTTGGCGCCCACGCCGCCTTTGCCCTCGCCGAGCCCGAGGACCCGCCACTACCATGACGGGCATGCGGGCGACCGTGGAGCTGGGTGATCGCTGCGCCTTCTGCCTCAGCTGCGGCTGGGGGCGGCGCTACATGGCGCCCGACCACGCGGGCGTGCCCGACACGTGCCCCGACTGCGGCGGTGCGGTCCTCTCCCACTGCCCGGGCTGCGGGCATGACATCCGCTCGCTCATGGCCCTGACCTGCGAGGGCTGCGGGCAGGAGCTGCGCGGGCCTGAGCTGTTCGGGCGGCCGATCAGGCGCAAGCCCGAGAAGCACGCGCTGACCGCGCCCCAGTGTGCCGGCGAGGTGGCGACCGCGCTCGCCGAGGCCGAAGCTCCCTAGGGCCGGCAGATCGGCGCCGGCGCCGGCCGGATGGCGAAGGGCCGCACCCGGTAGCGGAGGACCTGGCGATTCGTCGCCCGGTCGGAGGGATACACGGGCGCGTCGAGCTGGAGCTCGGTCACCAGGCCCGTCCGCCGGTCGACGACGGCCATGCCCTGCTCGCGCCGCCGCTCCTCGAGCCGGTAGCCCGAGAAGCGGACCACGAGGTCACCGCCCGGCCGTCGAGTGAGCACCGCCCGGGGCTCCCACAGGGCGGACACCGCGTTGCGCAGGCGGTAGCCGAACGGGACGCCGAAGTTGCCCTGGTAGGCCGGCGTCGACTCCCAGCACGTGTGGCCCGCGGCGCTCGGCCGAGATGACGTACGCCCGACCGCCCCGGAAGACACCGGTCAGGCGGCCGTGCTCGTAGTGCGCCGCGTAGCGCAGGCTGCGCACCTCCTCGTCCCGGGTGACGCTGCCGCGGCTGTCCCGGTAGTCCACCGTGAGCGCGTCGCGCCGGTCCATGGCCGCCGCGGCCGAGCCGAGAGCCGCCAGCGCGGCGCGCCCGGGGTGCACCGAGCCCGGGGCGTCGGGCCCCCACCACAGGCGAGCGCTCCCGCGCACCAGGGCCACGGCAGCGCGGCCGGCGGCATCGAGCGCGTGGATGCGAAAGAAGGCTTCCTCCGGGCTGGCTCCGGCGATCACGCCCGGCCCCCGGGCGCCCACTCGCTCGATCACCACGCCGCCGCCGGCAGGCGGACCGACCACGGCGCCGTAGCCCGGCGAGGGCGTGACGATCCACCCCGCGGGGGCCCGGAGGCGGAGGGTGAAGAACCCGTCGGCGGCGTGCGTGCCCGGCAGGCGGGCCGTCAGCGTCGCGGCCGGCGGCGCCGTGACCGGCGCGGCCACGGCGAGCACGTCAGGCGCGGATCTCGGAGAAGTGGATGACCGTGACCGTGCTCTCGTCGTTCACGTCACGGTTGTACAGGCGGCCGAGGAAGGCCACGAAGCCGTCGATGGTCCGGATCTCCGGGTTGTCGTGCTGGATCTCACGGGGCGAGCAGTCGCCCAGGGCCTTGACCTCGAGCTTGTCGATCACGGCGTCGAAGATGTGCTCCCGCGGGCCGAAGCGCTGGCCGACGAGAACGCGCACGACCATGCCCTTGCGGTACTTGGCCGACTTGTCCCCGAGGCGGATGGTGGCCGTCTTGCGCCGGTGCCGGAGCTGGTCGGCGACCAGTGGCGAGTAGAAGTTGAGGGCGTACACGGTGGCTCCGGGCCGGTCGGGGACGGGGCTGCGATCCTATCGCCCGCGGTCGATCAGACCGCCACCTGCGCCTCGTTCACGAGCAGCGTGGCCACCAGGGCCTTCTCGCTGCGGTAGGCCAGGGCGGCCGGAGCGTCCTCGAGCGGCAGTCAGCGCGCCTCGTCGACCTCGATGCGCATGGCCTCGTCGATGGCTCCGAGCCGACCGCCCACGGGATGCATGAGCCAGTACGACACCACCTTGAAGATGCGCATGCCGTCCCGCGCGTAGACGTAGCGCACGTCGTCGAGCTTCCGCACGACGCTGGCCTCGAGGCCGGTCTCCTCGCGCACCTCGCGCACCGCGGTCTCCACCGCACGCTCACCCGGGTCGACGAGGCCCTTGGGGAGCGCCCAGTGGCCGCGCGGCCGGCCGCGCGGGCGGATGGCGGCCACCCACGGCCGGCCCTGCATGCGCCGGACGACCACACCGCCGGCCGAGAACTCCCGCATCCAGGCAGCGTACGCTCGTCAACACTGCCGCCATGGCCCAGGCCGCACCGATCACGCGCCCCCGGGACCGCGAGATCGTGGCCGTCGCTCTCCCGGCCCTGGGCGCGCTGGTGGCCGAGCCGCTGTACGTGCTCGGCGACACGGCCATCGTCGGCCACCTGGGCACCGTGCCCCTGGCCGGGCTCGCCCTGGCCGGCCTCCTCCTGTCCGAGATCGTCGGCTTCTGCACCTTCCTCGAGTACGGGACCACGGCCCGCGCCGCCCGGCTGGTGGGCGCCGGGCGCGAGGTCGACGCCCTCGACGCCGGCGTCCAGGCCACCTGGCTCGCCGCCGGGCTCGGACTGGCGCTGGTGGCGGCGATCGAGCTCGCGGCGGGGCCGGCGCTGCAGCTCCTGGCCGGCGGCAGGACGGCCGCCTACGCCCAGGCGCTCGAGTGGATGCGCATCGCCGCCCTCGGCGCCCCGTTCGTGCTGGTCACGGCCGCGGCCCAGGGGTGGATGCGCGGGTTCGCCGACACCCGCACGCCGCTGATCGCCATCGGCGCCGCCAACGTCTTCAGCATCGCCCTCTCGGCCCTCCTGGTCTACGGCGCCGGGCTCGGCATCCGGGGCTCGGCCATCGCCAACGTCACCGCCCAGGCCCTGGCCGCAGCGGGGCTCATCGCGGTGCTCCTCAGGCGGCAGGCGGCGATGCGGCCGGCCTGGGCGCGCATCCGGTCGCAGCTCGCAGCCGCCCGCGACCTGACCCTGCGCACGGCGGCGTTCTTCGCCGCCTTCACCGTGGCCACCGGGGTGGCCGCGCGCATGGGGAACGCCCAGGTGGCCGCCCACCAGATCGGGATGCAGCTGTGGACGCTCATCGCCCTGGCCCTGGACGCGACGGCCATCGCGGCGCAGGCCCTGATCGGCCGGCTGCTCGGCGCCCACGCTCTCGAGCCGGCCGCGTCCCTGGCCCGGCGGCTCCTGGCCGCCGGCGCCCTCCTCGGCCTGGGGACGAGCGCCGTGCTGCTGGCCGGGCACGACGTCATCCCGCGCCTGTTCACCAGCGACCCGGCGGTGCTCCACCAGGCGGCCGTCCTGTGGCCGTGGTTCGTGGCCATGATCCCGCTGAACGGGGTCCTCTTCGCCCTCGACGGCGTGTTCTTCGGCGCCGGGGACCTCCGCTTCATGCGCAACGTGACGATCGGCGCGGCCCTGCTCGGCTACCTGCCCCTGGCCGTGGCCGCCCTCGAGCTCCACTGGGGCCTCGCCGGCGTGTGGTTCGGCCTCTCGGCCTTCATCTGGATACGGCTCGCTGCCGGTCTATGGAGGTGGCATGGGAAGCGGTGGCTCGTGGGCGGCGCCGAGCTCGCCGACGAGCGCTAGCCTCCCGTTCTGGCACTCACTGCCGAGGAGTGCCAGCAGATTCAGTTGACAGTCGCAACGCGCTGGCTATCATGCCGTTGGCACTTGCGTACTGCGAGTGCCAGCAGTTTCGACCCCCGCATACACCCCAGAACGGAGGCAACGCGCGATGGATCTGAAGCCCCTGGGCGATCGCGTCATCGTCGAAGTGCTCGAGGAGGAAGAGGTCACCTCGAGCGGGATCGTTCTCCCCGACACGGCCAAGGAGAAGCCGCAGCGCGGCCGCGTGCTCGCAGTCGGCGCCGGCCGCTGGGAGGACGGCAAGCTCATTCCGATCGACCTCTCCGAGGGCGACGAGATCATCTACTCGAAGTACGGCGGGACCGAGGTCAAGGTCGGCGCCGACGAGTTCCTGATCCTGCGCGAGTCGGACGTCCTGGCCAAGTTCGAGACGGTGGGCGCGACGGCCTAGCCCTCGCCCCCCGCGATCCCTGCGACCCAAGGAGAACCGCAAACGTGGCTCACAAGGAGCTCAAGTTCAGTGAGGACGCCCGCCGCTCGTTGCTGCGCGGCGTCGACACCCTGGCCGACGCCGTCAAGGTGACGCTCGGTCCCAAGGGGCGCTATGTCGTTCTCGACAAGAAGTTCGGCGCCCCCACCATCACGAACGACGGCGTCACGATCGCCCGCGAGATCGAGATCGAGGACGTCTTCGAGAACCAGGGCGCCCAGCTCGTGCGCGAGGTGGCCACTGCCACCAACGACGTCGCCGGCGACGGCACGACGACGGCCACGGTGCTGGCCCAGGCCATCGTCCACGAGGGCCTGAAGAACGTCTCGGCCGGCGCCAACCCGATGGCCCTCAAGCGCGGCATCGAGAAGGCCGTGGACCAGGTGGTCGAGTACATCAAGAAGCAGTCCAAGGAGATCTCGGGCAAGGAGGACATCGCCCGGGTGGCCACCATCTCGGCCCGTGATCGGGAGATCGGCGACGCCATCGCCGACGCCATCGAGAAGGTCGGCAAGGACGGCGTGGTGAACGTCGAGGAGGGCCAGACCTTCGGCCTCGAGCTCGAGTTCACCGAGGGCATGCAGTTCGACAAGGGCTATCTGTCGCCCTACATGATCACGGACTCGGAGCGCATGGAGGCCGTGCTCGAGGATCCGTACATCCTGGTCGCCAACCAGAAGATCGGGGCCGTCAAGGACCTGCTCCCGGTGCTCGAGGGCGTCATCCAGGCCGGCCGGCCGCTGCTGATCGTGGCGGAGGACGTCGAGGGCGAGTCGCTCGCCACCATCGTCGTCAACAAGCTGCGCGGCACCTTCCAGGCCGTGGCCGTCAAGGCCCCGGGCTTCGGCGACCGCCGCAAGCGGATGCTGGAGGACATCGCCATCCTGACCGGCGGCGAGGTCATCACCGAGGAGATGGGCCTCAAGCTCGAGAACACGCAGCTCTCGCAGCTCGGCCGCGCCCGCAAGGTCGTCGTCGACAAGGACTCGACCACGATCATCGACGGCGCCGGTGACTCCGAGCAGATCAAGGGCCGGATCAAGCAGATCAAGTCCGAGATCGAGTCGACCGACTCCGACTTCGACCGCGAGAAGCTCCAGGAGCGTCTGGCGAAGCTCGCGGGCGGCGTGGCCGTCATCAAGGTCGGCGCCGCCACCGAGACGGAGATGAAGGAGAAGAAGCACCGCGTCGAGGACGCCGTGCAGGCCACCCGGGCCGCCCTCGAGGAGGGCATCGTCCCGGGCGGCGGCGTGGCCCTGCTGGCCGCCGCCTCGGCCATCAAGTCCGAGGAGCTCTCGGACGACGAGGCCACGGGCGCCCGGATCATCAAGCGGGCGCTCGAGGAGCCGATCCGCCAGCTGGCGGAGAACGCCGGCCTGGAGGGCTCGGTCGTCGTGAACGAGATCCGCTCGTCCAAGCCGGGCTTCGGCTTGAACGTGGAGACCGGCGAGACGGTCGACCTCGTCAAGGCGGGGATCATCGACCCGGCCATGGTGACGCGCTCGGCGCTGCAGAACGCGGCGTCGATCGCCAAGAACATCATCACCACCGAGGCCGTCGTGGCCGAGGCGCCGGAGAAGCAGCCGGCGGGCGCGGGCATGCCCGGCGGCATGCCCGACATGATGTAGCGCGATCGGGCAGCTGACCGTGACTGAGGGCCGCGCCTCCGGGCGCGGCCCTCGTCGTTCTGGCGCCGTCCCCTCTGCGATCTGCAAGAGTTCGCGGGTCAAGGCCCAGCCCTACCGCGACATAGGGAGGAAAGATGGCCAGGCAGTTCTCCGCCGGCGCGCGACGCGCCGGCCGGCTTGGCGTTCTGTCCGCGCTCGCCGTTGCCTCGGCGTTCGCGCTCGGGACGGCGCCAGCCCAGGCGAAGACGTACACCGCGTCGACGCCGACCGTCGCGTCGTTCGGCGCCACGGATCCGTTCGCCACGTGCACCGCCGACAACCCGGGGTTGCAGGAATCCGCGCTCGGCAGCACGCTCTATCCGGCCGCGGAGCCCGAACCGCAGGCGGCCGTCAACCCGAAGGATCCGCTCAATATCGCCGGCGCCTACCACGAGGACCGTTGGTCCGACGGCGGCGATCGCGGCCTCGCCAGCAGCGCCACGCATGACGGCGGCGCCACATGGACGCAGACGGTCGTTCCCGGCATCACGAAATGCTCCGGCGGAAAGTTCGACCGTGCGTCGGACCCGTGGGTCTCGTTCGGCCCGACCGGCACCCTGTATGGGATCTGGCTCGTGTTCGACGTCTTCGACGGTGACAACGGCATCCTCGTCTCGAAGTCGACGAACGGCGGGACGAGCTGGCTGCCGCCGACGACCGTCAACGAGGATCAGACCGGCGGCGACGACAAGCAGTCGATCACGGCCGATCCGTACAACGCGAACAACGTCTATGCGGTCTGGGACCGCTTCCTGTCGCCGCCGAGCTTCCGGGCGTCCGACACGGGGCGCTTCCACGCCCAGTCGTTCGTGCAGCAGGCGTACTTCTCGAGGACGACGAACGGGGGCGCAAGCTGGGAGGCGCCTCGCGTCCTCTACAACCCGGGCACCCAGGCCGGAACGATCGGGAGCATCATCACGGTCCTCCCGAACCACACCCTGGTCGACGGGCTCATCCAGTTCGCCACGCACAAGCGGCCGATCCGGGGGCGTCGATCGCGGTCGTGCGCTCCTTCAACCAGGGCCAGACCTGGGAGAAGAAGGCGACCATCATCTCCCCGATCGATCCGAATTACCTCGGCCCGTTCGATCCCGACCATCCGAGCCATCCGATCCGCGGCGGTGAGCTTCCCGCCTTCGCGGTCAACCCCACGACCGGCACGCTCTACGCCGTGTGGGAGGACGACGTGACCATCCCCGGGATCGACGAGATCCGCTTCTCCCAGTCGACCGATGGCGGCTCGACCTGGTCGGTCCCGATCAAGATCAACCAGACTCCGACCTCCATCCCGGCGGCGGACCAGCAGGCGTTCACGCCCGAGGTCAGCGTGGCCGCGGACGGGACGGTCGGCGTCACGTACTACGACCTCCGGAACAACACCCCGGCGCCCGGCCTCCCGACCGACCACTGGTTCGTTCACTGTGGCGGCGCCTGCAGCAACCCGAGCTCGTGGGCGGGGAACGAGACGCACGTGGCAGGCCCGTTCGACCTGGAGCAGGCCGCGGACGCCGGCGGCTACTTCCTCGGCGACTACGAGGGCCTCGTGTCGATCGGGAACTCCTTCGGGAGCTTCTTCGACCAGGCGATCAACCAGGCGACGAACCCGAGCGACGTCTTCTACTCGCTCGTCTCCCCGGCGCCCTGATCCGGTGGTGGGGCGGCCGCGACTGCGCGGCCGCCCCGCTCCTGGACGAGCACGCGGAAGCTCTCCCCAGACGACCCCTCGCCGGCCAGGGCCTGCAGCCACAGGCGCTCGGCGCTGCCGGGATCGGCTGTCTCGGCCGCCTCCAGCGCGCCGTGCGCCCGCAGCCAGGCCGCCTGGCCGGTGTCGAGCACCGTGGTCAGGCCGGCGGCCTCCCCGGCGGCGCGGACTGCGCCGAAGTCGACGTCGACGGTGATGTCCTGCGTGCCCGGCGCGGATAGCGGGTCGCCACCGGGCACGCCGGCGAGGTACGTGCGGAGCCGGGGAACGGGGCGCTCGTAGCGGGCGGGCCCGGCCTCGCCGTAGTCGAGCACCCAGAGCGCGCCCTGCGCGAGCCTGCCGGCCAGGGCCGCCTGCAGCTCCGCCTGCGCCGGGGCCACCTCGAGCTCGTCCCCGGCGGCGGGCGTCACGCCGGCCGCGGCCAGGATGCGGGCCAGGTCATCCGGCACGGCGCCGCCCTCGACCAGCGTGAAGCGCCGGTCCTCGCCGACGCCGACGAGGAGCTCGTGCGGCCAGCGCAGCCGGTGCGCGGGAACGGCGTCGTGGACCTCGTTGGCCAGGATGGCGCCCGTGACGGGGTCGAGCTCGTCGAGCGACGAGACCGCCTCGGCCGAGGGCACGCGCGGCGCGGGCGCGGGCCAGCATGCCGGACCCGCGGTCACACAGGACCAGGCGCAGCGGCAGCCCGTCGAGCTCCGCGGCCAGGCGCGACGCCAGGGTGCCGTCGCCCGGGCCGACCTCGACCACGGTGAAGGGATCGGGCCGCCCCATCCGCTCCCACAGGTCACGCAGCTCCGTGCCGAGGGCCGTGGCCAGGAAGGGCAGCGCGATGGCCGCCGTGGTGAACGCGCCGCCGGGTCCGATCGCCGCGCCCCGGCTGTACCAGCCGTCCTCCGGGTCGTAGAGGGCCGCCTCCATGAAGGCCGCGAAGGTGATCGGGCCCTCACGCGCGATGCGCGCACGCAGCCGCTCGGGCAGGGTCGTCAGGGCGTGAACGTGCCCTGGCCGTAGGTGATGAACATGAGCGCGGCCATGAGCGAGGGGAAGACGATCTTCACCGCGGTGTCCACCCCCTCCCGCCGGCCCAGGATGGCCAGGGCCCAGAAGAGCGGGAACCCCATCATCCCGAGCCGCCCGGCCGAGACCATGCTCCCGGCGGCGAAGGGCATGAAGACCACGCCGGCGGCGAAGATGGCGTACTCCGCGGGCACCTCCCGCCGGTCGCGCCACAGGACGATGAACAGCGCGAGCCAGAACACGGCGAAGGCCGCGTCCACCGCGTAGCGCAGGAAGCCCTGGTGGAGGACCCCGTTGGTCAGCGTCTGGTAGAGCAGGACCGGCGGGAAGGAGGCGCCCCGCCCCCAGCCCCGCGCCTGCGCGTGGAACGTGGCCGCAGGGTCGCCCGTCCGCCACCACAGGAAGAGGGCGAAGGCGACCTCCGCGGCCGGGAGAAGCAGCACGGGCGCGAGGCGGATGAGGAACCGCCGGTCGAACCGCCGGCCGCTGTCCGTCCAGGCCTTGTAGGCGAGCGCCGGGGCGAGCATGATCCCCACCGGCCGGGCCAGCACCGCCAGCGCGCCGACCGCATTGGCCAGGATCCAGCGCCCGCGTTCGACGCACACGAACGTGCCCACGGCCAGGACCAGGAACAGGCTCTCGGCATAGACGGCGGAGAAGATGAAGGCCAGGGGCGAGATGGCCAGGTACAGCACCGTGCGGCGCGCGATCTGCGGCCCGAAGCGCTCGAGCGTCAGGCCGTACAGGAGGCACAGGCCGGCAGCGAAGAGCGCGGTCGAGAGGATCGCGCCGAGCCAGACGATGTCGAAGAACGGCAGGATTCCCCGCAGCCCCGACAGGAGCGTCGGGTAGAGCGGGAAGAAGGCCGCCGTGTTGCCGTGCATGAGCACGGGGTCGTAGCCGTGCTGGGCGATCTGCCGGTACCAGATGCCGTCCCAGCTGCCGAGATCGCGGAAGAGCGGCGTGAACGAGATCCCCGATCGCGCCGGGTGGCGCGTGACCCAGCCCTCCATGGCGAACAGCCCGAACGTCACCGCGCGCGACAGGGCGAACACCAGCAGCGGGTAGCGGTAGCGCGACCAGAACGGCCGCCGCACCGGGTGCGCGGGTGCGGTCGGGGCGGGCCGGGTCTCGACCGCCGGCGGGGTGGCGACGTGGGGTCGGGCGGTCGTGCTCAGCCGGGCCTCCGGTCGTGGAAGAGGGTCAGGCTACTGGCTTCCGCGCAACGACCGTGAAGATGTCGCCGAGATCCACGCCCACCTTGCGGTCGGCGACCCCGGCGCGGCGGACGGTGACGGCGGCCACGCGGTGGGCGGTGCGGCTGTAGGGCTCCAGGCGGGAGGCGAGGTACGACACCCGCACGATGCGCCGGTGGCGGCGAACGTCGGCGACCTCGAAGCCCTCCCGGCGCAGGAGCTCTCCCAGGGTCCGGCGCGAGAAGTAGACGAGGTGCATCTGCATGTACCACGGCCAGCGCCGGCCGGCGAGCCGCGGGAAGAGCGCGTCGACGTCCATGGTGGAGACCGCGAACGCCCCGCCCGGGCGCAGCGCCGCGCGGATGGCCCGGAGCGTCGAGGCGGGGTCGGGCAGGTGCTCGATGACGTCCCACATGGTGATGGCGTCGAACGAGTCGGCCGGGACAGGCGCGTCCTCGACCGCGCCCTGGTGCACCGGGCCGGCGATGCGCCCGCGGGCCACGGAGGCGGCCCAGCGCGACGGCTCGACGCCGGAGACCGTGAACCCCGCCTCCTCGGCCAGCACGAGGAAGGTCCCGACGTGGCAGCCCACGTCGAGCAGCCGTCCCTCCGGGACGAAACGGCGGACGTGGCGCAGGCTCTCGGCGAACGTGGCCTCGCGGCCGGCCTCCTCCTCGAGGTAGCGCCGGTCCTCGACGGCGCCGTACGCCTGCTGCACCCGCTGGTGGTGGGGCCGCGGGTTCATGTACACGAGGCTGCAGTTGCGGCACTCGACGATGCGGCCGCAGCGGCCGAACTCGTGGGACGTCGAGGTGTAGAAGCGCTGCGGGTCGACCGGGCCGGAGAGCGTGGGCTCGAAGCGCACGTGGTACGTGTCGGCGGCGCAGAGCGGGCAGCGGACGCTGACGTCGGCGAGCTCCGCCTGCCGCGTGGGCCGCTGCGTGACGCGCTCTGTCTGGGTCGTGCGGGTGGGGGTCACGTCGGCCACCAGGGGAAAATCTAGATCGGCGAGGAGGCCAGCGGCGCCGGGAACGGTCCGCGAAGGCGTGTGCGGGCGATCAGGCGGCTGACCACCGCCTCCGTGACGGCGGCCACCGCGATCCCGATCAGGGCGTCGGACACGTAGTGCTCCCCGAAGTACACGATGGCGAACCACATGAGCAGCGCGTAGGGCAGCGCGACCAGTCCCAGGCGCCGGTCGATGCGGAAGCAGAACAGGACCACCAGGAACGAGTAGGCCGCGTGCAGCGACGGCACGGCGGCGGCCTCGTTGGGGAGGATGTGGTGGTAGAGCCACGACGTCGTGTTCGCGCCCGGGCGGGCGGCGCCCAGGTAGTCGATGCGCGTGAACGACGGGATGAGGTGGTGCTGGGCCGCCATCCACGGCGGCGCGGCCGGGAAGAGCCAGAAGCCGATCGCCCCGATCAGCGACACCGCCACGAGGGTGGCTGCGAAGCGGTAGAAGAGGTCGCGGCGGAAGAGCCACACCACGAAGAGCAGGGTCGGCGGGACGATGAAGTGGAGCTTGGTGAGGACGACGAGGCACAGCTCCCACCACGACACGTGCCCGTCCCACAGGTGCTGCTGCAGCCAGATGGTGGGGACGTGGCCGAAGAAGAGCCAGCGGTCGATGTCGAGCTGGGGCCGGTAGAAGGGGTGCGGGGAGAGGACGTGCGCGACGCCGCGCAGCTCCTCGTAGGCGATGATGCAGGCCACGAACGGGGCGAAATCGAGCAGGTAGCGGCGCCACACGCCGAGCGCCAGGGCCGGGACCAGCAGGATGAGGAAGTAGCGATCAGCGCTCAGGTAGAGACCCTTCACGGCGATCATCGTCCCCAGCCCGAGCGCGTAGGCCCCGACCAGCACGGCCAGGCGCCGGCGGGTCAGAAGCGGTTTGGCCTCCTGCTCGCGGGCATCGCCCTGGCCACGGTCGCGGTCCGTCTGCCCTTCCTGGGGACGCCGCTCTCCGTGGACGAGGGTGGCTACGCCTACGTCGCCCACTTCTGGGCTCGAGGCTTCCACCTCTACCGGGACGTGTGGGTCGACCGTCCCCAGGGTCTCCTTCTCCTGTTCCGGGCGGCCGAGGCCCCGTTCGGCCCGCACGGCTGGGCCGTTCGCCTGCTCGCCGCCGTGTTCGCGGGCGTGACGGCAAGCCTACTCGGGGTCCTGGTGGCGCGGTTGACCTCACCGCGCCTCGGCCTGGTGGCCGCGGCGTTGTGGGCCATCATCTCGGTCGGGCCGCCGATCGAGGGCTTCGCGGCCAACGGCGAGCTCCTGAGCGCCCTCCCGGCGGTGGGCGCGCTGGCGGCGTTCTCGTTCTGGCTCACCGGCCGGGGCCGCTCCTGGGCGCCCCTGGCGGCCGGGCTCCTGACCGGCTGCGCCGTGCTCGTCAAGCAGTCGGGGTACGACGCGGGCGCGGCCATCGCGCTCTGGTTGCTGCTGGCTGCGTTCCTCGGATGGCGGGCGCGAGGGGATGCCCTGCGTGCCCTCGGCCTGGTCCTGGCCGGCGCCCTGGCCCCCATCGCCCTGGCCGCCGTGCACGGGGCCCTGACCGGGTTCCACGACTGGTGGTTCGCGGTGGCCGGCTACCGGCTCTCGGTGGAGAGCGTGGCCACGGGCAGCGTCACGGCGCGGCTCCATCTGCTGTGGAGCTCGTTCGTGGTCGCCGGCCCCTGCCTGGTGCCGCTGATCGTGCTGGCTCCGCTCGGCGTGGCCGCGGCCTGGCGGCGGATCGAGACCCGAGTCCTCGTCCTGTGGCTGGCCTTCGCCCTCTCCGGCTTCGCCCTCGGCGGGCTCTTCCATCCGCACTACTACGTCGAGCTCTTGGCCCCGTTGTGCGCCCTCGGCGCGCTCGGGGTCGACCGTCTCCTTGCGATCGCCGGGCGGCGCACCACCGTGCTGCTCCTGGCCCTGTCGATGGTGCCCGTGATCGTGGCCTTCTGGCCTGCCTACACCGCCTCGGGCGACCGCGCCGTGTCGCTGGCCTCGACCGACGACTCGCGGATCGTCACCGACGCGGCCGTGGGCGGCTGGCTGAAGGACCACAGCCGGCCGACCGACACGATCTACGCCATGTACGCGGACGCGAGCCTGTACTTCGCCGCCGACCGGCGCTCGGCGTTCCGTTACCTGTGGTTCCTGAACGTGGCCCACATCCCCGGCGCCCTCGGGCAGCTCGAGAACGTGCTGCGCGGGCCGAACCGCCCGCGCTACGTGGCCCTCTACCAGGCGCCCGGCAGCATCGACCGCACGGGCACCGTCCAGCGCATTCTGGAGACGCGGTACCGGCCCGCCACCACCATCCAGGGCGTGCCCATCCTGGCCAGGAGGTGAGGCTACCCTTCCTCCGTGACCCTCCGGTTGCCGCTGCAGATGCAGGCCGAGGCGGCCGGCGCCCGCTTCGAGGAGCGCGACGGCTGGGCCCAGGCGGTCTCCTACGGGGCCATCGACGACGAGCTCGCCGCCCTGCGGGCCGGCGCCGCCGTGGCCGACCGCAGCGCGCGGGCACTCGTGCGCGTGGCGGGGCCGGACGCCGCACGCCTGCTTCAGGGCCTGGTCACGAACGACGTCGACGAGCTGGCCCCCGGCGCGGCCTTCGAGGCCTTCGTGCTCACGCCCCGGGGACGGCCGCACACGCTCCTCCGGGTGCTGCGGCTGAGCGACGACGTCTTCGTGCTCGAGAGCGAGCCGGACGCGCACGACGCCCTCGCGGCCACGATCCGCCGCTACCGGCTCGCCTCCCGGGCGACCGTCGAGGACGCACGGGGCGAGCTCGCCATCCTCTCGGTCCCTGGGGGCCTCGAGCTGCCGGTGGGCGTCATCGCCCTGCCCGGCGGTCCCGGACGGGAGGTGGCAGGAGCGCCCGGCGACGTGGCCGAGCTGTGGGTGGGCGCCATGGTCGCCGACGCCCAGCCGGCCGGCGCCGACGCGTGGGAGGCGTTCCGCATCGAGGCCGGCGTGCCGCGCCTGGGCGCCGAGGTGGACGAGGCCGTGCTCCCCGCCGAGACGGGCCTCGTGGACCGCACCGTCTCGTTCACCAAGGGCTGCTACGTCGGCCAGGAGCCCGTCGCCCGCCTGCACCACCGCGGGCACGCCAACCGCCGGCTCACGCGGCTGGCCTTCCCGGGCCCTGCGCCGGCCCTGCCGGCGGTCCTGCTCGACGGCGAGCGCGAGGTCGGGCGCGTGACGAGCGCGTACGGGCTCTCCGGCCTCGGGTACGTCCGCCGCGAGGTCGCGGACGGCGCCGACCTGGCCGGCCGCGCCGCAGACGGCGCCGGCTTCCAGGCGCGGGTGGCCCCGCTCGGCCTCACGGGGTGACTGGTACAGTGGGCTGCCGAGGCGCCCGTAGCTCAGGGGATAGAGCGCAGCCCTGCGGAGGCTGAGGCCGCACGTTCGAATCGTGCCGGGCGCACTCGACGGGTCTCGGGGCGCCGCGTCGGCGCGCCCGCATCTCCACCATGCGCACGCTGCGGAACATCGCCATCAGCCTGGTCGTGGTTGCCGTGCTCGCGGGCGGCGGCTTCCTCGCCCTCTCCAGCGTGAGCAAGAACAACTACGGCTCGAGCGGAGGCGGCGGCGGTTCGACGGCGTCGGCCGGAACCACCGGGGCGCACGGCGCCCTGACGCCTGCTGAGGCGCGCTCGATCAAGCTCGGGACCTCGAAGACGGCCATCGTGGCCCGCTTTGGAACGCCCGCAAGCACCGACGCCCAGGAGCTCACCGGGTGCGTGTACTACCGCGTGCCGCACACGATCCTGCACACCTGGAAGCTCTGCTTCACGAACGGCCGGCTGGCCTCGAAGGCGAGGGTCTAGCCCGGGCGCGACCGCGCCGGCCACCCGCTGGCTCGGGTCGAGCAGGAAGCCGAGATCCGCGCCCGGCGGCACGTCCTCGGGCTCGCGGCCGCCGTGGAACAGCCGGCAGCCGGCCTCACCCACCAGGCGCGCCGACTCCCCGTCCACGAGCACGCCGGTCCCCTCCGGCAGCCCGGCCACCCAGACGTCCGGGCTGCGGGTGACGAACTCCTCGATCCGCTCCTCCCGCGTCTCGCCCGTGTGGCCGGGCGGGACGGCGTCGGTGAAGTGCGGGTTGATCTGGAACGGGACCAGGCCGAGGGCCTCGAAGCCGCCGGGATCGGTGACCGGCATGTCGTTCGTGGTCATGATCGTGGCGCACGCCAGGTTGGCGCCGGCGCTCCAGCCGATGTAGCCCGCCCCGGCCCGGACACGCGACCGGATGGGCTCGAGCAGGCCGCGCTCCCGGCACGAGCGGAGCAGCGCCCACGTGTTCCCGCCGGGGACGAGGATCGCCTCGGCCTCGGCGACCGCGCCCGGCTGGTCCGCGGCGTCGTCGATGTTCGTGAGCGACCGGCCCACCGCGGCCAGGCCGGGCCGGGCGCGCTCCTCGTAGCCGGCCGGGTTGTCGGGCACGCCCGCGTAGGGGATGAGCAGGGCCGAGCGCGCCGGCCCGAGCACGTGCTCGAGCTCCGGCCGGACGTGGGCCAGGGCCTCGCCGGGTCGATCGGGCGCGGAGCCGCTGCTCAGCAGGAGCAGCCGCACGCGCTCAGGCGGTGCCGGCCACGGCCCGGCGGCGGACCTTGCTGCGGGTGTCGACCCGCTTGACGTCCCACACCAGTCCGAGCCGCTCCATCAGGCCGATGAGCCAGCCCGAGATGTCGAGCTGGCCGCGGTCGATCCCGTGCACGGCCGACGAGGGGAACGCGTGGTGGTTGTTGTGCCAGGCCTCGCCCAGCGACGGGAGGGCGAGGAGCCAGTTGTTGCGGCTCTCGTCCCGGCTGGCATACGACCGGCGACCGAACATGTGGCAGACGGAGTTGACGCTCCAGGTGACGTGCTGGAAGAGCGCGATCCGCACCAGACCGCCCCACACGGCGCCCTCGATGCCGCCCCTGAGCCCCGCCAGGGCGTAGCCGGCGGCGAACGGGATGGCGAAGCCGAGCGCCACCCACACGAAGTACATGCGGTCGATGACGCGCAGCATGCGATCGGCCACCATGTCCTTGCCGAAGCGCGTCCGGACCACCAGCCCCTTGGTGAAGAACAGCCAGCCGACGTGCGAGTGCCAGAAGCCCCGGATCGCCCCGAGGGCCTCGGCCCGGCGGCCGATGTGCGGCGAGTGCGGGTCGCCGTCCACGTCGGAGAAGGCGTGGTGCTTGCGGTGGTCCGACACCCACTGCGACACCGGGCCCTGTGTGGTCATGCACCCGAGGACGGCCAGCACGGCGCGGACCGGCCGCGAGGTCTCGAAGCTGCGGTGGGTGAAGTAGCGGTGGAAGCCGATCGTGATCCCGAGGCCCGGGATCACGTACAAGGCGAGCAGGAGGGCAAGGTCGGCCGGCCGCGCCGCCACGCCCCAGAAGAAGCCGACCACCGAGAGCAGCCCGGCCAGCGGCAGCACCACGGCCACGAGCGTGATGATCCGGCTGGCCAGAGGCGGGGTGGCCCGCTCCTGCTCGCCCGTCGTTTCGCCTTCCACAGAGTCTCCTGTTCGCCGTAGGGTCGCGCGTCGTGCGTGGATCGAAGATACCCGGTTATCGGCGTTCTCCACCCGAGGCGCAATGCTTCGGCGAACGGGAATGCCGCACGCCGGCAGATCGTTGACCACGCAAAGATGTCGACACGAGAGCCCCGCCTGCTCAGCTTCAACGACGACCGCGACGCCAAGCGGCCGTCGGACCCGGCCGTCCGCCGGGCCAACGCGCGACGGATCGCCGGGCTCTTCCGGCCCTATCGCGCCGGCCTGACGAGCCTCCTCATCCTCATCGGCGTGGCCGCCGGGCTCGGGATCATCCCGCCCTTCCTGCTGCGGAACCTGCTCGACAGCGTCTTCGCCAACCCGAGCCACATCGACACCACGCGGCTCGACATCCTCGTCGGCGGCATGGTGCTGATCCCGATCATCACCGGGGCCATCGGGGTCGCGCAGACGTGGCAGTCGAACCGCATCGGCCAGCAGGTCATGCACGACCTGCGCACCTCGGTCTACGACCACCTCCAGCGGCTGTCGCTCGCGTTCTTCACGCGCACGCGCACGGGGGAGGTGCAGTCCCGCATCTCGAACGACATCGGCGGCGTCCAGAACGTGGTCACCACCACCGCGACGTCGATCGTCTCCAACGTGACCACGGTGCTGGCCACGGCGGCGGCCATGATCCTGCTCGACTGGCGCCTGGCCGTGGCCGCCTTCGCCCTGCTGCCGGTGTTCGTGCTCATGACGCGGCGCATCGGCCGCATCCGGCGCGAGCTCACGCGCACGCAGCAGGGGTCGCTGGCCGACATCTCGTCGCTGGTCGAGGAGTCGCTCTCCGTCTCGGGCGTCCTCCTGGCCAAGACGATGGGCCAGAGCGACGAGCTCTCCCGGCGGTTCCACCGCGAGAGCAGCAACCTGGCCGTGCTCGAGCTGCGCCAGCGGATGGCCGGCCGCTGGATGATGGCCTCCATCCAGGCCACGTTCGCGGTCATGCCGGCGCTCGTGTACGGCGTCGCCGGCTACGCCCTGGCCTCGGGCTCGACCGCCATCTCCATCGGCACCCTGGTGGCCTTCACCACGCTGCAGACGCGGCTGTTCTTCCCCGTGGGGAGCCTGCTCACGGTGCAGGCCGACGTGCAGTCCTCGCTGGCCCTGTTCGACCGCGTGTTCGAGTACCTCGACCTGCCCGTCGACCTCGACGAGGCGCCCGACGCCGTGACCGTGCCGCGGTCCGAGATGCGCGGTGAGATCGCCTTCCACGAGGTCGGCTTCCGCTACGCGGACGCTCCCCGCCCGACCCTCCAGGGCATCGACTTCGTGGCCCCGCCCGGGAGCCACGTGGCCGTGGTCGGCGAGACCGGGAGCGGCAAGACCACGCTCGGCTACCTCGTCGCCCGGCTGTACGACGTCGACGAGGGCTCGGTCACGTTCGACGGCCACGACCTCCGCTGCCTGACCTTCGACACGCTGCACGACGCGGTGGGCGTGGTCTCGCAGGAGACCTACCTCTTCCACGGCACCGTGCGCGAGAACCTGCGCTTCGCCCGGCCGGACGCCACCGACGAAGAGCTCGAGGCCGCGGCCCGGGCCGCCCGCATCCACGACCACCTGGCGTCGCTTCCCGACGGCTACGACACCGTGGTGGGCGAGCGCGGCTACCGCTTCTCGGGCGGTGAGAAGCAGCGCATCGCCATCGCCCGCGCCATCCTCCGCGACCCGCCCGTCCTCGTCCTGGACGAGGCCACGAGCGCGCTCGACGTGGAGACCGAGCGCTACGTGCAGGAGGCGCTCGACGGCCTGAGCGAGGGACGGACGACGATCACCATCGCCCACCGCCTCTCCACCGTGCGCGACGCCGACCTGATCCTGGTCCTCGACGAGGGCCAGATCGTGGAGCGCGGGACGCACGCGGACCTGGTGGCCCTCGAGGGCCGCTACGCCGGGCTGGTCGAGCGCGACAGCCTCGGCCTGCCTGCCCTGGACTAGCGTCTCCTTCAGGGTCCCGTAGGCCAGGGCGCCGCCGAATCCGAGGAGCCCGACGCCCGCGACCGCGTCGGCCACGCGCATGGCGCGCAGCCCGACGGCGCGCCGGACGACGGCCGTCCCGGTGGCCAGCGTGGTCACCCACACCGCGCTCCCCGCCGCGACGCCGGCCACGAGGAGGCCCTGCGCGCTCGCCGAGCCGGCCGCGCCGGCGCCGTGGGCCGCGGCGAAGATGGCCGCCCACGAGGCGATGGTGGCCGGGATTCGAGGCCGTGGCCCCGAGCGCGGTGAGAAAGGCTCGGGGCGCGCCGGCGACGTCTCCCTCCACCTCCTGCGCGCTCCGCACCCGGATCGCGCTCCACAGCGTCCGGGCGCCGAGCCACAGCAGCACCGCCGCGCCCACCAGGCCGCCGGCCAGTCGCAGGGAGGGCACAGCCAGGAACGGGGCCGCCCCGGCCGCCCCCAGGGCGGCGTAGAGCCCGTCGACGACGGCGATGCCGGCGCCGATGGCCAGGCCGATGGCCCAGCCGCGGCGGAGCGTCGAGCGGATGAGGAAGAGCGACATCGGCCCGAGCTGGAGGGCGACGAGGAAGCCCAGGCCGAAGCCCACGACGGCGGCGTGCATCGTCAGTCGGGGTCGCTCGGAGGCGGACGCCGCTTGTTCGCCTCGTGCGTGCTGGCGAGGACGATGAGGAACGCGAACGGGATGCCCCAGAAGATGCCGTAGAAGAGGCCGCGCCAGAGCACGGGCTGGTTCAGCAGGGCCACGTGGAACCACCACATGAACAGGATCGTGACCGGCGCGCAGATGGCGAACTGCACCGCGCCAGGCAGCGATTCCCAGCGGCGGGCGAGCGGTCCGGCCGGCCGGGGGACGTCGTTGGCCACCCCGGCACGATAGTAGGCTGGGCGTCCATGTCGGCCCCGGCCAAGCTCGCCGTCGAGCGGGTTGCGCACCGCTTCCCGGGCGGGGCCGAGGCGCTCGCCGAGGTCGACCTGGCGGTGGCGCCGGGCGAGTTCGTGTCTCTCGTCGGACCGTCCGGCTGCGGCAAGTCGACGCTCTTCAACATCGTCGCCGGGCTCATCCGGCCGACGGCCGGGCGGGTGCTCCTCGACGGGAAGGACGTCACCGGGACGACCGGCCAGGTCGGATACATGCTGCAGAACGACCTGCTCCTCCCCTGGCGGACCGTGCTCGACAACGTCGTTCTCGGGCGCGTGGTCCGGCACGGCCGGGCGCGGCGTTCGGACCGTGCGGAGGCGCTCGAGCTCATCGACCGCTACGGCCTGGGCGGGTTCGCCGACCACTATCCGCATGCCCTCTCGGGCGGCATGCGCCAGCGCGTGGCCCTCATGCGCACGCTCCTCTTCGCGCGCGACGTCCTGCTCCTCGACGAGCCCTTCGGGGCCCTGGACTCGCAGACGCGCCTCCTGATGCAGGAGTGGCTGCTCGAGGTGTGGGCCGAGGTCGGCTCGACGGTGCTCTTCATCACCCACGACGTCGACGAGGCCATCTACCTGGCCGACCGCGTGGTGGTGTTCTCGGCCCGGCCGGGGCGGATCAAGGGCATCTTCGACATCCCCTTCGCGCGCCCGCGCGCGCCCGAGCTGGTGATGGGCGATCCGTTCGTGAGCCTCAAGCGCGAGGTCTTCGCGGAGATCTACGCCGAGTCGGTGCGCGCGGCCCACGAGCGCGACGCCATCGAGGCCCCGACGTGAGGCGCGTGCTGGCGGCCGTCTGGCCGCCGGTGGTGGTCTTCGGCCTGCTCCTCCTCGGCTGGGAGCTGCTCGTGCAGGTCAAGCACGTGCAGACGTTCGTCCTCCCCAGCCCGACCGCGGTGGTCGACGCCTTTCGGGCCGACGGCGGCGCGCTCTGGCACAACGCGCTGATCACCGGCTGGGAGATGCTCCTCGGCTTCCTCTTCGGGGCCGGCATCGGCTTCGTCCTGGCGTCGCTCATGGCGCATTCGCGCTTCCTGCAGCGCGCCCTCTATCCCGTGCTCATCACGACCCAGACGATCCCGCCCATCGCCCTCGCCGCGCCGCTCGTGATCTGGCTCGGCTACAACATCTGGCCCAAGGTCATCGTCACGGCCCTGATCGTCTTCTTTCCGGTCCTGGTGAACACGTACCAGGGCCTGACGCAGGTGGACGACGACCTGATCCTGCTCATGCGCTCGATGGGCGCCTCCACCTGGGCGACGTTCTGGCGGGTGCGCCTGCCCGGTGCGGGGCCGCTCATCTTCGCGGGCATGAAGCTGGCCGCCACCTACAGCGTGATCGGCGCCGTGTTCGGCGAATGGGTGGGATCAAGCGAGGGGATCGGCGTGTACATCCTCGACGCCAACTCCCGCCTGCAGACCGATCGGGTCTACGCTGCCATCGTCGTCCTTTCGGCCATCGGCATCACCGCGTTCTTGTCCGTGCTGGCCGTCGAGTGGTTGCTCACCCCATGGCGGCGCCGGGCCACCCGCCGGCGCCCCATCATTCGCCGGAGGTTCGCCCGATGAAGTCCCGTGTGCCCGCCGCCGTGGCGGCCGTGGTCGCCCTGGCCCTGGTTGCCGCAGCCTGTGGCGGCTCGGGCTCGTCCTCGAGCTCGACCGCGGCCGGAGCATCGTCCACGAGCAAGTCGCTGACCACCGTGAGCATGGTCCAGGACTGGCCCTTCGCCTGGGCGCCGTGGATCCCCTGGATCGTGGCCGACCAGCGCGGCTACTTCCAGAAGCAGGGGATCAAGCTCAAGGTCATCATCCCCGGCAACGTCTCGGATCCGGCCAAGATCATCTCCACCGGGCGGGCGAACGTGGCCTTCACCACGATCCTCGACGTGATCCTGTCCAAGGCCCAGGGCGCCAACCTCACCGCCACCGGCGCGCTCACGCAGCAGAACAACTGGGGGATCATCTTCCGCCAGGGCGACAAGCCGAACATCTGCGGCCTCAAAGGCAAGCGCGTGGGCATCTACGAGGACGCCTGGACCAAGGCGCAGCTGAAGCTCATGCTCGGCTCCTGCGGCCTGAGCGAGAGCGACATCACGGCCGTCCCGGCTCCGAGCGACACGGCCCTGCTGCTGCTGGCCAAGAAGGTCGACGCCACCACCGGCGTGACGAACGGCGAGCAGGCCGAGATCGACACCCGCGGCAAGGAGCACTCGACCATGGTCCTGGGCAAGGACCACGGCGTGCCCAACTCCTACGTGGACGTCCTGGCCATGAACGGGGACTTCCTCTCCAAGCACCCGACGACCGCCAAGGCCTTCATGACCGCGTACCGGCAGGGCCTCCAGTGGGCCATCGCCCATCCGTCGCAGGCGGTGACCATCTTCCTGCACCGCTACCCGGGTGCGGCCAGCCGGGCGCAGGCCGTCGACGCCTGGAAGGCCACGGTGGCCTCGGTGCAGAGCGCCGACACCAAGGCCCACGGCCTGCTGTGGTCGAACGGGGCGGTGTGGTCGACCGTGGCCGCCACCCTCCACAAGGAGGGTCTGACCACGAAGACGGTCGACGCCAAGACGCTCTACACGAACAGCCTGCTCGCCTCGTAAGCACGGGCTTCAACGTGAGACTGACGGGCTGGGCGTTGCTGGACGGTCCGAGGCCCGCGACGAGGGAGGTGGCAGTACTCCTGCGTACGGCGCCGACCGAGGACATCCGCCTCGGACCGTCCAGCGCGGCCAGGCTCGAAAACGCCGAGCGCCGGGGCGAACCCCGGCGCTCGGGCAACCATGGCGGTCGGATCAGCCAGCCGCGGTAACGTTGACGGCCTCGGGGCCCTTGCGGCCCTCCTGGGCCTCGTACTCGACGCGCGAGCCCTCCGTCAGCGTCCTGAAGCCGGACATGCTGATGTTCGAGTGGTGTACGAAGAGGTCCTTGCCCCCCTCGTCCGGCGCGATGAAGCCGTAGCCCTTCGCGTCGTTGAACCACTTGACGGTACCGGTCGCCATTCCACCTCCTTCACACTGAATCGCACGAGCCTTGCAGGAGGCGGCCACGGCCACCGACACCGCTCGGATCGTTCTCTGACCGGCAATGGCCGGCCTTCCGACGGCCCACCCTATCAGGATCGTCTCAGCTTGACTCGCACGGAAGCCGCACGGTTGTGCGGTTTCTGGGACTCGCTGTCAGCGGTTGGAACTCAAGGTCCAGACTTCAGGGTCCAAAGTCCTCGGGCAGGATGGCGTCCGCGGCGAGGGCATGGGCGAAGCGGTCGATCTCGGCCTCGCGCTCGAGCCGCTCGATCTCCTGCAGGTGCTGCTCGAGCACCTCGCGCCCGGCGCTGAGGGCCCGGTCGAAGCCCTTGACCTCGGCCGTGGACCGCTTCTCCCGCCACGTCCGGCCGCACTCCGGGCAGCGGAGGCGGAGGCTCCACTGGTCGTCGCCCACGCGCCGCCAGCTCAGGGGGTAGACGAGGGTGGAGAGGCACGAGCGGCACCGCTCGAGTCCGTCACCGGGCTGTGCCGGGCGCCTGGACGAGGCCTCCACGCCGTCCGAGGGTAGAGCCGCCCCCGGACGGAGCACATCTCGTTGCTAGGCTCGGTTGCGGGGCCCCCATCGTCTAGTGGCCCAGGACTTCGGCCTTTCACGCCGGCAACACGGGTTCGAATCCCGTTGGGGGTATGTGGGAGACGGCCCGCCCCACCCCCGGCTCAGCTGAGCTCGAGGATGCTCGGTGCCGTCCGCAACGCGGGGCTCAACGTCCCCCACGCGGCAAGCACGAGCGCGGCGAGCGCGAAGACGGCGATCGTGGCGCGCTCCGTCGTGGCGCCGAGCAGCACTCCGGCCAGGAGCGGGCCGAGCGGCGCGATCAGCAAGGAGATCGTGCTCCGCACGGCCTCTGAGCGGCCGAGCAGCCGGTCGGGCGTGATCGCGATGCGCGTTCCGTGCACGACCGAGTCGGTCGACGGGATGGCCAGGGCCGTGGGCAGGAGCCCGGCGAGCAGCACGTAGACGTTCGGCCACACCAGGAACGCCGCGCACCCGGGCCACGTCCACAGCTCGAGCAGCAGGATTGCCCGGACGGGCAGCACCCGGCGAACGAGCGGCGACAGCAGCGCACCAAGCAGCAGGCACGCGCCGAAGGCGGCCACGAGCAGCCCGACCGCACCGCCCGACAGGCCCTGCCGGGTGCCGATCACGACGACGGCAAGCAACAGCCCGGGGCCGAGGAAGTTGGCCAGGCCGAAGAGGAGGGCGCAGGTGCGCAGGAACGGCTGGCCCCACAGGAAGCGGATGCCCTCGGCCAGCTGCGCCCGGACCGAGGCGCGGTCTCGCGGGCGCGCCTCCTGGAACGGCGTCCGCATGGCCAGGAGCGAGACGGTCGAGAAGGCGTACGAGATCGCGTCGGCCACGAACGGCAGCGCGCGGGCGAGGCCGAACAGCGCGCCTCCCAACGGCGGGCCGGCGAGCTGCACGGCCGCCTGCCGGCCCGTCTGCGCGCCGGCGGCGGCCGGAAGCTGCGGTGCGGGGACGACTGCTCGCAGCGCCCCGGCGTGCGCGGCCGAGAAGAGCGCGGCGCCGACGCCCTCCACGAAGGCCACGACGGGGATGACCCAGAAGGCCACCTCGCCGAGCGCGATCGTCGCGGCCAGGCTGCCCACGGCCAGCACCCGCACGGCGTCCGCCGCGATCATCTGGCGCCGCCGGCTCCAGCGGTCGGCCGCGACGCCGGCGGGCAGGGCCAGAAGGGCGGCCGGAAGCGTTCGGGCGAACCCCACGATGCCGGCCTTGGCCGCCGAGCCGGTCACCGCCAGGACGAGGAGCGGGTACGCCACCGAGGTGGCCTGCGTTCCCGCGCTGGAGAGCAGCTGTCCGGCCTGGAGGAGCATGAAGTCGCGGTTCCGCCGGAGCGGGACCGCGCTCGGCCGAGACTGCGCCGGCGGTCGCCGGCGGGAACACGGCCCACCTTTCTCTCGTTGATCCGCCACAGCGACCTCTTGCCTGACTCTCAGACCGCTTTCATCTTGACCCGCCATGCTCGCGCCATGACCCAGACCCCGGGACGCGGACGGCGAGAGGCCCTCCGCGAGTGGGGGATCGGCCTCTCCATCGCCGCCGCGATTGCCTCCACGCTGGGCCTGAGCCAGGCCCAGCTCGCGGAGCGGCAGGCACGGGCCACGGTCCGCCAGATCGCCCGGGACCGCGGCGTCCCGCTGCGCTCGGTCCAGCGCGCGGCGCGCAACGCCGCCCAGCCGCAGCTCGAGGCCGCCGTGGCCGCCGGGGACCTCAGCGAGTCAGATCTGCGCCAGCGCCTCCGCCGGATCGACGCCCGCGTGCTGTACGACTAGCGCGACACTTCAGGTTTCCTGTTTCACAGGAACTTCCCAGCATTCGCTCAGCGAAGGCACAGTGCCGTGCGCGACACTGAAGGACATGAGCTTTCCAGCGCGTGACGGCGAGCCTGCCGACCGGGTCCTCGTGGTGGACGACGAGCCCAACATCACCGATCTCGTGGCGACCGCGCTGCGCTACCAGGGCTTCGAGGTGGCCACCGCCTCCGGGGGCCGCGACGCCCTCTCGGCCGTCACCACGTTCCGTCCCGACCTCGTCGTCCTCGACGTCATGCTCCCCGACCTCGACGGCTTCGCCATCCATCAACGCCTGACCGACGAGCGCCGGCAGGTGCCCGTCCTCTTCCTCACGGCCCGGGACAGCACCGAGGACAAGGTCCGCGGCCTGACCATGGGCGCCGACGACTACGTGACCAAGCCCTTCTCGCTCGAGGAGCTCGTGGCCCGGGTGCGGGCCGTCCTCCGCCGCACACGGGCCGGGGGCGACAGCTCGACGAGCCGTCTGCGCTTCTCGGATCTCGAGCTCGACGAGGACACGCACGAGGTGTGGCGTGGGACCGAGCCCATCTCCCTCACGCGGACGGAGTTCGACCTCCTTCGCTACCTGCTCATCAACGCGCGCCGGGTGGTCTCCAAAGCGCAGATCCTCGACCACGTGTGGCGCTACGACTTCGGCGGCGCCTCGAACGTGGTCGAGACCTACATCAGCTACCTGCGCAAGAAGGTGGACGCGGACGGGCCGCCGCTCATCCACACCGTGCGCGGCGTGGGGTACAGCCTCCGCCTGCCTGCGGACTGACCGTGTCCCTGCGCGCGCGCCTGCTGGCCGTCGTCCTCGTCCTTCTCACGGTGGGCCTGGGCGTGGCCGACATCGCCACCTACCGCTCGTTGCAGTCCTTCCTGCTCGGGCGCGTCGACACCCAGCTGCACGGGCTCGAGCACGGCCAGTCGCCGTTCTTCGGCGCTCTACCTGGCGCGTGTCTACCCGAACGGCCGGGTCCAGACCGCGCCGTTCGGGCCGAACCACGAGAACGCCCCCACGCTCGCCTTGCCGGCGGGCCTGAACAATCCCTCCCCCCCGACCCCCGGCAACGACGGCGACCAGGCCTCTTCACGGTCGCGGCGAGCGACGGCGGCACCTATCGAGCGCTGGCCTCGCCCGATCCGGCAGGCGGCAGCGACGTCGTCGCGCTCTCGTTGCACGACGTCAACGACACGCTCTCGCGTCTGCTGATCGTGGAGCTCGTGGTCAGCGGGCTGGTGATCATCGGAGCAGGGGCGCTCGGGCTCTACCTCGTGCGCCTCGGCCTGCGTCCGCTGGAGCGCATGGGCGCGACCGCCGACGCCATCGCCGCCGGCGACCTGTCGCAGCGGGTCGAGCCGGCGGAGGAGCGCACCGAGGTCGGCCGCCTGGGGCTGGCCCTGAACAGCATGCTTGGCCAGATCGAGGCGGCCTTTGCCGAGCGCACGCGCTCGGAGGCGCGCCTGCGCCAGTTCGTCGCCGACAGCTCGCACGAGCTGCGCACGCCCCTGACCTCCATCCGCGGGTACGCCGAGCTCTTCCGCATCGGCGCCGCCGATCGGCCCGAGGACCTGGCCATGGCCATGGACCGCATCGAGCGGGAGGCCGCCCACATGAGCGTGCTCGTCGACGACCTCCTCCTGCTCGCCCGCCTGGACCAGGGACGCCCCCTGGAGCGGCGCCCGGTGGCCCTCGACCGGCTCGTGCGGGAGGCGGTTGACGCGGCGCATGTGGTCGAGCCCGGCCGGCCGATCAGCGTCGAGGGCGACGTCCCGCTCGTGGTCACCGGCGACGAGACCCGCCTGCGCCAGGTCGTGGGCAATCTGCTCGCCAACGCCCGGACGCATACGCCGCCCGCGTCGCCCGTCCGGGTCCGCGCGGTGACGACGGATGGCCAGGCGCTGGTCGAGGTGGCCGACTCCGGCCCCGGCGTGGCCACCAAGGACCTCTCCCAGGTCTTCGAGCGCTTCTACCGCGCCGACACCGCGCGGACGCGGAGCACCGGCGGCGTCGGGCTCGGCCTCTCCATCGTGGCCGCCATCGTCCAGGCCCACGGCGGGCGGGTCGAGGTCGAGTCGGTGCCCGGGCAGGGCGCGACCTTCCGCGTGTTCCTGCCCCTCGAGGCCCCCGCCGCGGCCGTTCCCCGGGCCGAGCTGGAGCCCGTGGAAGAGTCTCGGGTATGAGCCGGACCATGGACGAGCGAGAGTGGCGCGCCTTCATCAGCGAGGGCACGCGCACGGGGAAGCTCGGGACGACCCGCCGGGACGGGCGGCCGCACGTGGTGCCGGTGTGGTTCGTGCTCGACGGCTCGGACGTGGTCTTCACCACCGCCGCGACCAGCGTCAAGGGCCGCACCCTGCGGCGCACGGGCCGCGCATGCCTGTGCGTCGACGACGAGCGGCCGCCGTATGCCTACGTCAGCCTCGAGGGGCCGGTGGCGCTGAGCGAGGACCTCGAGGCCATGCTCCCGCTGGCCATCCGCATCGGCGGGCGCTACATGGGTGCCGATCGCGCCGAGGAGTTCGGCCGCCGGAACGCCGTCGCGGGTGAGCTGCTCGTCCGCCTGCGCCCCGAGCACGTCATCGCCGAGGCCGACGTGGCGGCCTGAGGGTCCCGTGTGCGAGAGTCTCCGGCGATGAGCCGGGGACGAGGGAGAGGGTCATGGACGTCGTCGCGGTCGTGAACCGCAAGGGCGGCGTCGGCAAGACGACGACGGCCGTCAACCTCGCTGCTGCACTGGCGCTGGACGGGCAACGCGCCCTTGTGCTCGACCTCGATCCGCAGGGCTCCGCCGGCCGCGCGCTGGGGGTCGACGTCGTGGACGGGGAGGGCTCGAGCGCCGCCTTCCGGTCCAAGGCCGACTGGACGGTTCGCCACCCGCCGATCGACCCGCTCGACCGGCTGGGCGTCGTGCCGGCCGACCCGCGCCTGGCCGAGGAGGAGATGGCCGTCAGTGCCGACAGGACGCGCGGCGCCCGCCTCCTGCGCTCGCTGGACGGCGAGCGTGGCGCCTGGCAGGTGGCCGTCGTCGACACCCCGCCGGCGCTGGCCGGGCTGACGGAGGCCGCTCTCAACTCGGCCACCGCCGTGATCATGCCGGTCGCTGCCGACTTCCTGGCCCTCGACTCGCTCCGGAGCGCCCTCGACACGGTCCGCCGCCTGGAGAAGGAGCACGGCCGCCGGTACGCCCCGCTGGCCCTGCTTCCGACCTACGTCGAGCGGCGCCGGGCGGGCTCCGTGGCCGCGGTCGAGCTCCTGCGCGAGCAGTTCGGCGACCTGGTGCTTGGAGGCCGAGATCCCGCGCAGCGCCCGCTTCGACACCACCGCGTTGGCCGGCGTGCCGGTGACGGTGGCCGCGCCCAAGTCGGCCCCGGCCATGGCCTACCGGGCTGCGGCGCGGGAGCTGCTGGGCCGGCTGGGCCGCAAGGCGCCCAAGCACGGGCGGACGGTCAAGGTGTTCGTGCGCGCGGACATGCGCGAGGCGCTGCGCGAGGTGCGCCTGCGGCCGACGTCCGCGCCCTAGTCGAGCACGACGGCACCGCCGACGAATCGCAGGATGACCAGCGCCATCATGCGCGCCGCCCGGACGAGGTCAACCACCGGCAGCGACTCGTCGGTGGTGTGGGCCACGTGGGGATCGCCCGGCCCGCACATCACGCAGGGGATGCCGGCGGCCGTGAACAGCCGCATGTCGGCGCCGTAGGGCACCCCGCGCAGGGCCGGCGGAGCGCCCAGCACGTCGCCCGCAGCACGCCGGACCAGGGCCACGAACGGGTGGTCGAGCGGCGTCTCGGCACTCGCGAACTGGCCGCCCTCCCAGCGCAGGTCGGCGACCCCGTCCGCCAGCGCCTCCACCTCCGCCCGGACCTGCTCGACCGGCGTTCCCACCGGAACACCGACCCGGCCTTCGAAGGTCAGCCGGTCGGGGACCGACGACGACCACTCGCCGGCCTCGAGCCGCCCGACCAGCAGCGGGTACGGGAGCTCGAGCTCTCGCATGAGCGGATGCTCGACGCTCTCGTTCATGCGCCGCTCGTAGTCGTGCAGCGCCTGGTGCAACGGGACGTACCGGTCGATCGCGGACACGCCCTCGAGCCGATACGCGGCGTGCGCGCTGCGCCCCGTGACCACGCCCTCGAACGTCAGCGCCCCGGCCTGCGCGCACATCACCTCGAGCCGGCTCGGCTCGGGGATCAGGGCCGCGTCGGCACCGCCCAGGCGGCGCACGGCGTCGAACGTCCCCAGGCCCCCGTCCTCCTCCGAGACGACGCTCTGGAGCACGACCTCTCCCGGCAGCTCGACCCCGGCCGCGCGCACGGCCCGGAGGGCTCCGAGGGCCGCGGCCAGGCCGCCCTTCATGTCCAGGGAGCCGCGGCCGTGCACGGCGCCGTCCTCGAGACGGCCCGAGGTCGGGCCGAACCGCCACGGCAGCGTGCCTGCGGCCACGGTGTCGATGTGCCCGTTCAGGACCAGGCGGCGCCCATCACCGGCACCCAGGCGAGCGGCCAGTCCGACCGCGTCGGTGCGCGGCGCCTCGAGCCCGGGGAAGTCCGGATCGGCCTTCAGAGCGGCGAGATCGATGTCCCAGGTCTCCACCGCCAGGCCCGCCTCCTGGCAGAGCTCGGCCATGCGCTCCTGGGCGCGTCGCTCGTCGCCGGTGACGCTCGGCACCTCCACCAGGGCCTGCAGGCTGCGGACCAGGGCTTCCTCGTCGAGGGCGGCCAGCACCTGCTCCTCGACGGCCGGCGTCACTCGCCCATCCTAGTCTCAGGAACCGGCTCTACGCTGACTGCGTGCCCGACGTCCTCGCGTACCTGGGCCTGTGCGTGGCGCAGGCGCTGGCCGTGGCCGCGCCGGCCCGCCGCGTCGCGCTGCCGCGGGCTCTCCGGCATCCCGCCGTGGCCGTGATCGCCCCGTGCGCGGTCGTGGCCTCGGTGGCGGTGCTGGTGACGATGCCGTCGTCCTCGCACTCGCTCGCCGTCCTGGCGGGCGTGACCGTGCCGCCGCTGGCCATTGCCGGCGTCGCCGTGGTCCAGCGCCGTCCCCTGGCCGCCGTGCTGGTGCTCGTCAGCCTGCCGGCGGCGCTTCTCCCGGCGAGCTCGCTGGCCGCCCAGCTGGCCCGGCTCGTGCTCATCGTCCTCGCCTGCACCACCCTGGGAGCCCTCATCGCCGCGGTCACGCCCCGCCCGCTGGTCGAGCTGGGCGTGCTCGTGGTGGCGGTCGGCGACTCGATCCTCGTGGCGGCCCAGCAGATCGGGCCGGCGTCGAATCGCCTCCACGCCGCCGCCCCCGTGGCCCTTCCGCCGTTCCAGGACGCCACCCTCGGGGGGATGATGCTGGGGTTCGGCGACATCTTCCTGGCCGCCGTCCTCGGCGCGGTGCTCACCTCTCGCGAGCGCCGGCTGGCCGCCCTGGTGACAGGGGTCTTCGGCGCCGTCTTCGGGCTCCTCCTGCTCCGCGTCTCGGTCATCCCCGCCACGGTGCCGGTCCTCGCCGGGCTGGTGGCGGTCCGCGCCGTCAGTCTCGGTCGTCCGGCTCCACGGCGAGCGCCGGCGCGAGCGGCGGCCGGCTGAGCACGTCTTCCCGGCTGTAGTGGCCGACCGCATCGAACCAGCGCTTCGCGTGCAGGCAGGCTCCCAGGTCGCAGTCGGCGACCACGATGCCCTCGCCGTCGTACAGCGGCCCGGCGATGACGTCTCCCGACGTCGGCTCGATGATGGCCGCTCCGCCCCGGCCGAACACGGCCTTGCCCTCCGGAAGCGGCACGGGGAAGTCGGCCGGGAAGGCCGCCGCCGGGATGAACTGCGGCGCCGAGACCACGAACGCGCCCGACTCGATGGCGATGTGGCGCATCGAGGCCAGCCAGCCGTCCGTGTCGTCGGCGGTCGGGGCGAGCCAGATCTGCGGCCCGCCGCGGTACACGGCGTAGCGGGCCAGGGGCATGCGGTTCTCCCAGCAGATCAGGCCCCCGATGCGCCCCATCGGCGTCTCCACCACCGTCAGATCGTCACCGGCGCCGATGCCGTGGAACAGGCGCTCGTGCATCGTCGGCATGAGCTTGCGGTGCCGCGCCAGAAGCCCGCCCGGGCCGAGCACGAGCAGCGTGTTGTAGATGCTGCCCGGCCGCTCGCGCTCCCGCTCGTTGACGCCGATCGCGCAGTGCACGCCGTGCCGCCGGCAGGCCTCCGACCAGGCGGTCGACGAGCGGACCGGGCACGTCGACCGAGCTCTCCCACAGGCGCTCCCAGAACTCGTCCCAGCCGCCGAACGAGGACGCTCCCGCCGCCCACGCGTTCGACGGGTACAGGGGGATGAAGGTCTCGGGGAAGACGGCGAGCTGGACACCCCGGCCGGCGGCCTCCTCGAGCAGGCGCTCGGCCTTGGCCACGCAGGCCTCGGCGTCGAGGATCACGGGCGTGGCCTGGATCGCGGCCACGCGAACGAGACTGGGCACGAGGCGAGCATACTTGCGTCGTGAGCTGCAGTCGGGTCGCGAGCCGCGGGTGGTAGGCGACCGGCCGCTTGCCTTCATCGGGGCGCCCACGAGCGCCGGCGCCTTCGCGCCGGGGCAGGAGGGGGCACCGGCCGCCCTCCGCCAGGCGGGACTGCTCGAACGGCTCCACGCCGGCGGGTTCGACGTCGTCGACCGCGGCGACACGCCGCACTTCCGCTGGCGCCCGGACCGGGAGCATCCGGCGGCCCAGAACCTCGAGGCCGTGGTGCACGGCGTGCAGGCTGTGGCCGCCGCCGTCGAGTCGGCGCTCGCGGAGGGTCTGCTCCCGCTCGTCGTCGGGGGCGACTGCACCGTCGGCGTGGGGACGCTCGCCGGGGCGGTCGCAGCGGGCGGCCGGCCAGGGCTCGTCTACCTCGACCTCCATCCCGACCTCAACGTGCCCACGCTTCCCGGCCCAGGGGCGTTGGACTGGATGGGGATGGCCCATGCCCTGGACCTGGAGGGCGCCGCGCCCGAGCTCGCCTCGGCCGGCCCGCGGCGGCCGCTGCTCTCGCCGGACGAGATCGTCTTCCTAGGCTACGCGCCGGCCAACCGCACCCCGTTCGAGACGGCCGCCATGGAGCGACTCGGCCCCTCCGCCATCCCGGTGCAGGACGTGGCCGCCGCGCCCGCAGCAACCGCCGCGGCGGCGCGTGCGGCCCTGTCCGGGGCCGAGCGCCTGCTCGTGCACTTCGACGTCGACCTCGTGGACTTCACCGATGCGCCGCTCTCGGAGAACACCGGCCGCAACGAGGGCCTGCCCCTGGCCACCGCTCTTGAGGCACTGGCCGTCCTGGTGGCCGACGAGCGCCTGTCCGCCCTGACCATCACCGAGCTCAACCCGCTGCACGGCGAGGAGGGCGGCGCCACGCTCGAGCGCTTCATCGGCGCGCTCGCCACGGCCCTCGGCTCCTAGGCGGCGGAGGTGCGCCCGGCCAGGGCCAGGAGGATCGGGTAATCCTCGTCTCCCGGCTCCTCGATCCGCTCGAGGCCGATGCCGGCGTCGAGCACCGCGGTCAGCAGCGTGGCCAGCGGGAGGTGGTGGACGCCCACGCGAGGGCGGATGCCCTGGCCGAAGCCCGGCCCCTCCGCCCACCACCCCGCCTGCCGGTAGCCGGGTAGAAGCGTGACGCGGCTGCCGTCCGGCTCGCGCACGGCGACCGGGGTCACGAAGCAGGGGTGGGTCCCGACCAGGACGAAGCGGCCCCCTGGCACGAGGACGCGCGCCGCCTCCCGGAAGGCGCTTGCGACGTCATCGAGATCGGTCGAGGCGAGCACGAGGACCACGGCGTCGAACGAGCCGCCGGGGAACGGGAGGGCCGCCGCGTCCCCCTCGACGAGCTCCACGCCGCTGCCGTCGAGGTGACTCGCGGCCACCCCGAGCAGCTCTCTCGACACGTCCACGCCGGTGACCTCCCAGCCCAGGGAGGCCAGCGCCGGGATGGCGATGCCGGTGCCGCAGGCCACGTCGAGGCAGCGCCCCGGGCCGGGTCCGAGCAGGCGGGCCGCCGTCTCCACGGCCAGGGCTGAGATCCGGGCGGCCGGGCCGGAGCGGACCTCGCGGTCGTACCACTCACCGATGCCGTCGTACCGGGGTCGTGCCGGCCTCGAGCCCATGGCCCGAGACTACTTCGCCCCCTCGATCATCTCCGGGATGGTCACGAACCGGAATCCCCGCTCGCCCTGCCAGCGGCGGAGGATCCGGTCGGTGGCCTCGACCGAGTGGCGCCGGTCGGCGCCCATGGCCTCGTCACTGCCGTCGTGGAGCAGCAGGACGTCGCCCCCGCGCCCGCGCCGCTCCACGCTCTCGACGATGCGGTCCGCCGTCGCCTTCGCCTTCCAGTCCCACAGGGTGATCGACCAGAACACCGGGATGTAGCCCTCCTCGCGCAGCACGCGGAGCGTGCCCGGTCGCCGGCGGCCGTACGGCGGCCGCATCAGGCGATGGCCGCCTGCGCGTGACAGCTCGACGCCGGCGTCCTCGATGGCCGCGGTGGTGAGGTGCAGCTCGCGGCGGATGGTGGCGTCGCGATGGGCCGGCATCGTGGGATGCGAGAAGGTGTGGTTGCCGATCGCGTGGCCGGCCGCGACGATCTCGCGGACGAGGGCCGGCTCCTCGCGGGCGAAGCGGCCGATGAGGAAGAACGTGGCCCGCGCGTCGTGCCGGGCAAGGACCTCGAGCAGCGCGGGCGTCCAGGCCGGGTTCGGGCCGTCGTCGAAGGTCAGGGCCATCAGGTGGCCCCTGCCGGGCGTGCCGACGAACGTCCGGCCGAAGCCCTGCGCCATGGCAGCCTGTCCCTGGTACGCGGCCCAGCCGGCGGCGGCGCCGCCCGCGGCCGCGATCAGCGGCCAGGTCCTCATGGCACGGAGCGTTCGGCTCGGGGCGTGCGTTCCCCTGCGGGCCGGTGGGGCCTCCGCATCCCGGCCGGCGAGGGAGCGTCCTCCACCGGAGCGCCGAAGTCGAGCAGCCGTCCGCCGAAGGCGACCGCACAGACGGCGAACCAGGCCCAGCCCAGCGCCAGCCCGCCGATCACGTCGGAGAGCCAGTGCACCCCCAGGAGGACCCGAGTCGCGGCCACCATGACCGCCAGGCCCACCGCGGCCGCGGCCAGCAGCTCCCGCGTGCGGCGGCTACGCCCGCGACCGAGCACGAGCGCCGCCGCGGCGTAGAGCGCCGCGGCCGTCGAGGAATGGCCGCTCGGAAAGGCCGGCCCCAGCCTGGCCGCGATCGGGTTGACCGTGGGGCGCGCCCGCTCCACCAGGTCCTTGACCGCGGTGGTGGCCAGCTTGTCGCCGATGATGACCACGGCCACGAAGGCCACGACGGCCAGCCGGGGCGGCCGCCGCAGGGCCACCAGCGCCAGAACCACGCAGGTGATGACGATCCCCCACGTGTCGCCGAGCTGGGTGATCGCAGTGAGGATGCGGTCGGTCGCCGAGGAGTGATCGTCCCGGCCCCAGTCGGCCAGGCTGCGGTCGAGCGGGAGCACGGCGTGGTGTCCCTGCAGGAGCAGCGCGAGCACTCCGAGCACCGTCGCCCCGACGACGATGGCCACCAGGGCCATGGTCAGGGCCAGACCGGTGGCCGCCTCCGGATCGCGCCGGGCAGCGAGCCACGCCCGCCGGCCCGCAGGCGCCGGGGCGACGTCCGCCGCCGCCTCGACGGCCTCCGCGGCCAGCGTGCCCGGAGCCCGGTGAGGGAGGCGCCGGGCCACGGCCCACGTCAGGAGAGCGGCGACCAGGCCCGCCAGGATCGCGACGACGACGGTCATGTCAGATGGAAGACGATGTCAGGCACGGCAACGTTGTGGGCGAGCGCAATCAGTTTGTCCACTGGCAGGATCGGGCAAACGGGCGCATGCCCACGACCACCATCGCCGAGCGCCGGCCGGGGCACGCCCCCGCGTCAAGACCTGATCGCGCCACCTCGCCCGCCCTCGAGCCCCGCCGGACCGGGCCGGCGCATGCCCTCGCCTCCCGCCTTCGCGGCTGGCACCCGGCGATCGTCTTCGTGGTGGCCCTGGTGCTCGGCTACATCGCCCTCGCGGCCTTCGCCATCGCGCTCGGGATGCTGCTCGTGCACGTCGTCCTTCCCTCCCTGGGCATCGGCTCGCTCGACGAGCGCTTCCCGGCGTGGCTGTCGCACCATCGTGACCACGCGCTGAACGACGCCTCGGCGTACGGCTCGGACGTCGGCGACATCCCGGCGATTCCGGCCGTCGTCGTCCTCGTGGTCATCGTGGCCGCGATCCTGCGGCGCTGGCGAGTGGGCGCGTTCGTCGTGGCCGCCATCCTCGTCGAGGCTGCGACCTATCGCGTGGCCAGCCTGATCGTTCATCGCGAGCGACCGACCGTGCCCGCGCCTGGACCACCTGCCCGCGAACCAGAGCTACCCGTCGGGGCACGTGGCGGCGTCGATCGCCGTCTACGCCGCAGTCGCCCTTCTGCTCACCACGCGCTTCCGGCACCGCGGGGCGCAGGTTGGGGTGTGGTGCGTGGCACTGCTCCTTCCGGTCGTCGTGGCCCTGTCGCGGATGTACCGCGGCATGCACCACCCGCTCGACGTCACCTCCGGCGCCCTGATCGGGGCCGGGGCCATCCTGCGTGGCGCTCCTCGCCACGCGGGCCGCCGGGAACGCACTCGAGAACCGGCGCCCCTCCTCCGCGTCGTCATGACCAAGGTCGCGGTGATCGCGCACGCGGGCAAGACCCTCGACGGCGGCCTGCCCGCGCTGCGTCGTGCCCTCGACCGCCGCGGGATCAAGCCGTACTGGCGCGAGGTGCCCAAGAGCCGCAAGGCCCCGAAGCAGCTCGAGAAGGCCCTGGCCAAGGACGTCGACCTGGTCTACGTGTGGGGCGGGGACGGCATGGTCCAGCGGTGCGTCGACGTGCTGGCCGGAACCGGCGTGTCAATGGCCGTCGTCCCTGCCGGAACGGCCAACCTGTTCGCCTCGAACCTCGGCATCCCGCAGGACATCGAGCGGGCGGTGGAGATCGGTCTCGCCGGTCCGCGGCGCCGGCTCGACGTCGGGCGCCTGAACGGCGAGGCCTTCGCCGTCATGGCCGGGGCCGGCTTCGACGCGCACATGATCGGCGACGCCAGCCGCACCATGAAGAACCGCGCCGGCCGGCTGGCGTACGTCTGGACCGGGGCCAGGAACCTGGGCCGCAAGCCCTTCACGGCCCACGTGACGATCGACGGGACCGAGTGGTTCCGGGGCCACGCGAGCTGCCTCCTGGTCGGGAACGTCGGCAAGCTGTTCGGCGGCATCGAGGCCTTCGACGGCGCGCGGCCCGACGACGGCATGCTCGACGTCGGCCTCATCACCGCCGAGGGCGCCGTGGAATGGGTCCGCACGATCACCAGGGCCACCATCGGCCACGCGGAGAGGTCGCCGTACGTGCAGACCATCCGGGCCACCTCGGTCCGCGTCCGCTCGATCGCAAGGTGCCGATCGAGCTGGACGGCGGCGAGCGCGGCAAGGTGCGCAAGCTCGACATCGAGGTCGAGCCTCGCGCCGTCGAGGTGTGCGTCCCGGCGTAGCCCGGTCAGGCGCGGCGCGGTGAGCTCGCGCCGGTGGATCGAGTGCAGGAGTGGGCCTTCGTCGTCGAACTCGCCGCTGCAGCGGACCTCGACCGTCGCGGTCCGTTCGTCGAGCTGCAGCACCGCGATCGAGTTGTCGAACGTGGGCCCGGAGAGCATCCGCCAGCGCACGGCCGGATCCGTCACCCCGGCAGCGCGGGCGAGCCGTCGCATGGCGGCGGTCACCGGCCGCGTGCCGAGCAGGCGGATGATCCAGCGCTCGTGTCGCGAGAGCGGGTTGCGGAACGGCGAGCAGACGACCTGGTGCACGCGGCTCTCCGCACCCTCGGGCATGTCGACCGCGGTCACGTACGCCGTGTGCACGTCGCCGCCGATGAAGGTGATCGTCGCCGGGCGGCTCGCCGCCCCCGGGGGTGGCCAGCTCGCACGTGAGCTCGACCATCGTGGCGAAGGAGCGCGAGAAGGCCGGCCAGTGCTCGAGGTCGACGAGCCGGCGCAGCTGCTCCGCGCCGCGCGAGGCCAGGCGACCCCAGCGGCCGGCGCACACGGCCTCGCTCCACGCCTCGAGATGGTGGATCGCGTCGGCCCATGAAGACCGGCAGCGTGCTGGCGATGACGAGGTGGTCGAAGTCGCCGCGGGTGTGCTCGTCGATCCAGTGCCACTCCTCGTCGTCGACCATGTCGCGCTTTCCCGGGGTGAGCACACGGGCCGCGCGCGAGTCGACCACCACGAGCCGCGAGCGGCCGAAGTCGCGGTGGAACGCGAAGCGCGCCGACGTCGTGGTGCGGTCGGCGGCGGCGGCGAAGCGGCGCAGCCGCGGGCCGGCGTCCGCGTCCTCCTGGACCTCGGCGAACAGGCGCTCCTCGGCCAGCTCGGGGGGCGCCAGGTTGCCGAGGTGCTGGTACAGCCAGTACGCCATGAAGGCGCCGACGATGCGCTCCTGCCACCACGACGTGCGCCGCATCTTCTCCACCCAGGCCGAGGAGCTGTTCCAGTCGTCCGAGACGTCGTGGTCGTCCCAGATCATCGTGCTCGGGACCGTCGAGAGCAGCCAGCGCACGTCGGGATCGCTCCACGCCTCCCGGTAGAGGCGGGTGTACTCCTCGAAGTCGGCCACCTCCTCGCCGGGCGCCTCCGTCACGTCGCGGCGGCTGCGGATGAACGCCGCGGTCTCGGGCGAGACCTCGTCGGCATAGACCTGGTCGCCGAGGAGGAGGAGGCAGTCCGGCCAGGGCTCGCGGCCGGCCTGAAGTCGGCGGGAGTAGGCCCACAGCGCGTCGACCCCCACCGCCTCCGGGGCCTCTCCCACCGGGAGGGCGTAGGGCGGTCGCTCGGGGGCGCCGACCCGGCACGAGCCGAAGACGAGCGTGGAGCGCCGCTCGTGCTCGCGGGTGCGGATGACGCTCGGCGGCCGGCCGTCGTCCGGCGGCCAGGCGCGCTCGCCGTCGAGGTGGACCTCGTACGGCCGGACCGCTCCGGGCTCGAGGTCGCGCAGCTCGACCAGGGCGTAGTGGTGACCCTCGACCGCGAACGTGCGGGCCCGGGCGTCGAGCACGGTCGACCTCGCAGGGCGCATCGGTCTCGACCCAGACGGTCGCCTCGGTGCTGCCCGTGTACCGGAGCAGGGGACCGAGGACGAGGGCCGGCATCCACGGACCGTACCGACCGCCGATCGGGGGCGTGGCGGCGTCAGGACTTCATGCGGACGTGCACGTCGTGCTTCTTCACCGACGTCCGCCGCCCCGGCGTGTCGCCGGCGGGCATGGCGTCGAGGATCTCGTCGCCGCGTTGGTAGTCGTCCTCGTTCTCGAAGAAGATGATCACCAGCGACTGCTCCGCGTCGGGATCATGGAGCACGACGATCTCGGCCGGCGGGAAGCCCTCAGGCGGATCGCCCTCGCTGATCTCCCGGCTCATCTCCGCCATGCGGTCCTTGCTCACTCCGTCGAACGTCACGACACGTGCGAGCGCCATGGAATGCCTCCTTGTGGTTCGGCCAACCCTACGCCGCGCGCGACAATGGCGCTGTGCCCGAGTGTCCGGAGTGCGGCGCGCAGGCCCCGGCCGGTGCGAGGTTCTGCCCGGCCTGCGGCACGCGGTTCGGGGCGGCCCCCACGGCGATCGCGGAGCGCAAGCTCGCCACGGTGGTCTTCGCCGACCTCGTCGGATCCACGGCGCTCGGCTCCGGCCAGGACCCGGAGCGGACCCGCGCGATGCTCGAGCGCTTCTACGACTCCATGGCCGCCGAGGTCGCGCGTGCAGGCGGGACGGTGGAGAAGTTCGCCGGCGATGCGGTGATGGCCGCGTTTGGCGCCCCGCTGGCCCTGGAGGACCACCCCGAGCGCGCTCTGCACGCGTCGCTCGCCATGCAGCGTGCGATGGGCCTGCTGTTCGACGGCCGGCTGGCGCTTCGCATCGGGGTCGACACGGGCGAGATCGTCGTGGGCCGGCCCCGCGAGGGCAGCTCGTTCGTCACCGGGGACGCCGTGAACGTCGCCGCTCGCCTGGAGCAGGCCGCGGCCCCGGGCGAGATCTTGGCCGGCGATCGCACGGCTGCGATGGCCGGCACGGCCTTTCGCTTCGGCGAGAAGCGCCGCTTCGAGGCCAGGGGAAAGGAGGGCGGCGTCATCGGCGTCCCGGTGCTGGGCGCCGTCAGTGTGGTGCGGCCCCGTGGCCTCGGCGCACGCCCATCGGCGTTCGTCGGCCGGAGCGTCGAGCTCGAGCTCCTGCTGGCGACGTACGCCCGGGCGGTCGAGCGAAGAGCCCCCCACCTGGTGACCATCGTCGGCGATGCGGGTCTCGGGAAGACGCGTCTCGTGGCAGAGCTCTCGGCGCGGCTCGACGGGATGTCGCCGGTGCCCCTTCGTCGCACGGGCCGGTGCCTGGCGTACGGGCGCGGAATCACGTACTGGCCTCTGGGCGAGGTGCTGAGGGAGCAGTTCGGCCTGTCCGACGGCGACTCCCCCGGCGTGGTGCGCGCGCGCCTTCGCCCGCGGGAGGTCCTTGCGCTGTCTCTCGGGCTCGAGCCGGCACCGGAGATGCACCCGCTGGAGGCCCGCGACCGCCTGCACGAGGCGTGGGCCGAGCTCCTCACCGAGGTGACCACGGCCCGGCCAGTGCTCATCGTGGTCGAGGATCTGCATTGGGCCGAGCAGCCGCTCCTCGACCTGCTGGACCGGCTCGCGCGTGACGTCCGCGGACCGCTGCTCATTGTCGGCACAGCACGGCCGGAGCTGTTCGAGGTCCGTGGGGGCTGGGGCGATGACGCGCGCAACGCGTCGCACCTATGGCTCGAGCCGCTTCGCCCGGACGAGATCAGCGAGCTCGCGCAGACGCTCACGATGGGGACCATGCCGGGGTCGCTCATCGCTCGCCTCGCCGACCGGGCCGAGGGGAACCCGTTCTTTGCCGAGGAGATGCTCGCCTCCCTCGTCGACCGCGGGCTGGCCGGCGGCGAGGAGGGTGCGGCGCTCGAGCTTCCGGACACGGTCCAGGCGGTCGTCGCCGCCCGGATCGACATGCTGCCGCCGGCCGAGAAGGCGACGCTGCAGGCGGGCGCGGTCGTGGGGAGGACGTTCTGGGAGCGCGCGGTGCGCGAGCTCGTTGGCGGCGAGCAACCGGGCCTCGAGCTCCTCGAGGCCCGCGACTTCGTCCGGCGCCTGCCCGGGTCGTCGTTCGGCGGCGCCGAGTACGCGTTCAGGCACGCCGTGACCAGGGAGGTCGCGTATTCGACGCTGCCGAAGGGGCGCCGGGCTCGGCTCCATGCCGGGTTCGCCGCCTGGTTGGAGGAGACCGGGCACGGCCGCGACGAGGACGCGCCGCTCCTCGCCCACCACTACGCGAGCGCGGCGCGACCCGACGACGTCGACCTCGCCTGGGGCACAGATCCCGAGGCGCTCGTGCGGCTGAGGGCCAGGGCCTGCCTGTGGCTGCGGCGGGCGGGCGAGCTCGCGGTCGCGCGGTACGACCTCGACGACGGCATCGTGCTCCTGCACCGGGCAGCCGAGCTCGAGGATGACGAGGTCGCGCAGGCCGAGCTCTGGCGCGAGATCGGGCGCGCGAACGCGATCGGCTTTCGAGGCCCGGAGTTCCTGGACGCGATGCAGCGGTCGCTCGAACGCACGAGCGATCCGGCAGTCCGAGGCGCGACGTACGCCGAGCTCGCATACCAGACCTCCTTCAGGGCCGCCATGTGGCCGACTGCCCCGAATCCCGGAACGGTCTCGTCGTGGGTGGACCAGGCGCTCGCCCTCACCGAGCCCGGGACCGCGGCGCGGTGCAAGGCCCTGATCGCCAGCGCGTTCTGGTCCACGACCACCGACACCGGCCCCGCCCGGGAGGCGCTGGCGATCGCCGGGACCCTCGGAGATGACGACCTCGCGGCGGCGGCATACCGGGCCGAGTCCCTCCTGGCCCGCCGCGCCGGCCGCCATCTCGAAGCCATTGCCCTGGCGGAGCGTCCGTTGGAGCTCGTCGGGCAGCTCCACGACCCCGAGGAGATCATCGAGGTCTACGAGGCGCTCATCCCGACCCAGTCGATGCTCTGCCGCTTCGGCGAGGCGCGCGACACCTCATTCCTGCACGAGCGTGCCACGCAGCGACTGACGCCGCATCACCGCCTTCACGGCGTCGCGGTCAGAGCGGAGCTCGAGGAGCTGTGCGCGGCGTGGCCGACGATCCGCGAACTGCAAACGCACATCGAGGGGACTGTGGCCGACAACCGGGAGACGCCGTGCATCCGCAACCAGCGCTCGCTCCTGGTCTGCGCGCTGGCCTGCCTCGCCGTCGGCGAGGTCGCAGAGGCGGACCGGCTCGAGGAGGCGGCCCAGGCTCTGGCCATGGAGGGGTACGACCTCCAGCTGAGCGCGCCGCGCCTGCGGATGGCGCTCCTCAGGGACGACACCGACGCGCTCGAGCGGCTCGTGGACGCTCGGACCGACGTGACCTCGCGCGATCTCTCCTGGTGGTCCATTTCGGCGGACGTCGCCCGGCTCGACGCCCTTCTCCGCCTCGGTCAGCGTGACCGGGTCGAGGAGGAGGCGGCGCCGCTTCTCGACCAGACCGGGACGTACGTCGAGCCGTTCGCCCTGCGGGCGCTCGGGCGCTTGCGGGCGGACCGCGACATGGTCGCCCACGCTCTCGAGCAGTTCGAGGCGCTCGGGCTCTCGTGGCACGCCGAGCAGACCCGGCGGGCCATCGCTCGCTAGGCCTGGCCTGGCCGGGCCACCTCGGTGCTGATCTCGCCCTGGGCCGCGGCGGAGCCAGCTCGGCCGCCACCCGGCCCACGCAGGACGTAGGCGAAGCCCACGGCGATGGCCGCACCCACGAGCGGTCCGGCCACGTAGACCCAGTAGCTCGTGAAGTCACGACCGACGAGGTCGGGGCCGAACGTGCGCGCCGGGTTCATCGAGGCGCCCGAGATCGGGCTGCCCCAGAGCCCGGCTAGGGCGATGTAGCCGCCGACGCCGATGGCCCCGAAGATCCCGATGTTCTGGGCGCCCGAGGCGGTGCCGAGGATCACGCTGACCAGGCCCATGGTCAGGAGCGCCTCCATGAGGAAGGCGCGCCACGAGGAGTAGCCGGTCGCCGGGAAGTTCGCGCCGTACTTGGCCGAGACGTTGATCACCTCGTGCAGGAACAGCGCCGCCAGGGTCGCGCCGACGAGCTGGACGACGACGTAGCCGGGCACCCGGCGCCAGGGAAAGTCGCCACGCAGCCAGAAGGCGAGGCTGACAGCGGGGTTGAGGTGGGCCCCGGACACCTTGCCCATGAACATGATGATCCCCATGACCATGAGCCCCGGGGCGACGACGGCCGCGGTGCGGCTGATGGTGTTCGGAAACGCCTGGCTCATCATCCCGCCGCCCGCGGCCACGATGACGAGCAGGAAGGTGCCGTAGAGCTCGGAGAACAGCCGGCGTGGCTCCTGCCGCGGGTTCTGGAAGTCGGTCAGCGGCTGGATGAGCTCGTGCTCGATCCTCTCCGCCAGGACGCCCTCGACGTGCTGCACCATGTCGCTCACGGCCGCGCTCCTCCTTGTTCGCTCCGCGGAGGAGTTCGCGCCGGAGCTTCCAGTTCCTGGCCCGGCCTCAGCCCCGCCGGAAGACCCTCGTCAGGCGGCGCCAGACGGCCCCGAGCCCGAGCCGGACGCCGCCGACCGGCTTCGCCTGGGCCGCGACCGCTGCCTGCGCCTCCTCCGGCGCCGCCACGAGCTGCGCCCGCAGGCAGTCCGCGAAGCTCGTGACCAGCTGCTGGGAGACATCCTCGACGATGCCGCGCCCGTACTGGGCGACGGCGCCGGTGAGGGTCAGGTCGGTGGCCACGTCGACGCGTGTGCCGCCGTCGAGCGGGGCGAGCGTGGACTCGATCGTGGCCTGCGCTGCGCCCCGTCCACGCGCCTCGCGCGCCCGCGCCGAGAGGATCGCCCGCCGCGCGGCCTCGTCCGCGAGCTCGCGCGTCACGTCGGTGTCGAACGTGAGCGAGATCGGGCCGAGCCGCACGCTCATCTTCGCCTTCCAGCGCGAGTCGTCGATGGTCTCCGTGAGCGTCGCGCCCGGCATGCAGGGGATCACGCGCGGGACGTCCATGAGCAGGTCCCACGCCTTCTCGGGCGCGACCGGGACCTCGAACGAGCTCTCGATTCTCACGGCGCCATCTTGACGCCTGGGCCGTTACGGGTAGCTCACCACCGTGACCGGGGTGTCGGGGTTGGCGATGGTCGACGACCCGCCCGTCCCGTTGACCACGTTCAGAATCCCGCCCGAACCGGCCGTGGAGAGGAAGATCGTCAGCAGGTCGTGGAGGCTCCCAGCCGGCAGCGTGGCCGGGACCTCGAACGCGTTGGCGGCGTAGATGGGCACGCCCTGGTTGAAGAAGCTGTAGCTGCCCATCCCGGAGCCGCTGAACCTGGTCACGCCGTCGGCCACCTTGAAGGCTGCGTAGCCGTCGACGCCGGGCGCCTCCATCCACGCCGCCTGGCTCGGCGGGTCGTAGGGCATCTCGTTCTGGAAGAACACGTCGGTGCCGTTGTTGCCGTTCCAGATGACCTCGTACTTCTGGAAGTGCTCCACGAACAGCCCGAGGGCGGTGACGTTGTCGCCGTTGACGATGAGGCCGGTGTCGGCCGTGTTGCTCGTCCAGCCGACGCCGGTGCCGTGGTCCGCTCGCCAGGCCCAGATGTCGTCGAGGATCACGTTGTTGCTGTTGACGACGAGGGCGTTGGTGGCACTGCCCGCCTCCGCGCCGCCGATGCGGAAGAACACGTCCGTCAGGGCCGACGGGTCGGAGGCCTCGTTGTCGCTCCGCGCGTGGTCGGGGGTGCCGACCTGCAACAGCACCGGCGAGGTTGTCGGGCCGGCGTCGAAGATGATCCCCGAGATCACGATCCCCTTGGCACGGGCGGTGGTCATCGCCGCGTTGCCGTTCGTGGGGATGAGCGTCGGGAAGCCGAGCCCCAGCACGACGGTGTCGGGACGGTTGATCGAGAGGCTCTGGCTCAGGTGATAGATGCCGGGCGTGAGGAGCAGGTTGCGGCCGGACTTCACGGCGGAGTTGATCGTCGCCGCGGAATCCGACGGTGTGGCCACGTAGAACTTGGACAGCGGGATGGACGCGCCGGGCGTCGCGCCCTGCGCCCACGATGTGCCCGCCGTGTTGGTCCGGAGCGAGGGAACGAAGACACTGGCGCCCCCACCGGAGTCGGTGAGGAACGGCGCCTCGCGCGTGGCCGGGCTCGTCGGCAGCGTCGTGTAGGTCGGGTTCGGGAACGACTGCGCCGGAGCGCCCTGGACGCCGGCGAAGACCTGGTTCCACACGGCGTTCGACCAGCCCCCGATGCTGCTGTTGCGCACGAAGAACTGCTGCTGCGACCCGTTGATGATGAAACCGGTCCGCGAATCGGCGATGAAGCCGCCGCTGGCGAACTGCGGTCCTGCGGTGCAGTAGTCCAGGAGTGTCAGGTTGCCGCCGGTGATGTCGACCCGCCGCATCGGGGCCGCCTGCGACACGGCCCAGAAGTCGCCCGAGGACCGGCAGCCCGACAGGCCCATGACGTTGATGTGCAGGTTCGAGACCGAGCGCCAGAAGTTGTCGAGGGCGATGCAGTTGTCCGGCGCGAGGCACCGGTTGTAGACGTCGACGTGGCCGTTGATCGTGACGTCGTCCGGCGACGCGCCCAGGCCGGCGACCTCGGTGTAGTACCCGACCCGGACGATGAGCGGATCCGTGCTGCTGCCGTAGGTGCCAGGCTCGAACAGGAGGGCGTAGCGCTGCGTCCCCATCTCGCTGTCGACCTGCTGGTTGGCGATCGCGTCGACGGTGGCCTGGATCTGGCTCGTCGGCATGCTGGGATCGAAGACCACCACGTTCGGGCCGAGGTTCGGGACCGCGGCCGAGGCGGTCGCGCCTCCGAACGCGAGGGCGAGGAACGCGACAACGGCAGCGATGATCAGCGACCGGGCGACCCGAGCCAACGCGCGCGGCCGCGGGCGTGTGACCGGGTAACGGTCCAGATGCGAAGCCATGCCACTCTCCCCCTCGATCGAGTCCGACGCACGAGTGAAGACGCAGTTCCAGCCCCGGAACGGAGCGACCATAGCGAAGGTGCGAAGTGGGCGGTGCAGGGCTCGAACCTGCGACCCCCTGCGTGTAAAGCAGGTGCTCTGGCCAGCTGAGCTAACCGCCCCGGACCGCGCCCACGGTACCTGCCGCGCGCGCGGGCGTCAGACCCGGCCGTCGACTTCTGCGAGCTGCCGCTGGATGCGGTTCTTCGCAGCGTCGTCGTCGAGCTCGTCGGCAACCGCCGCCGCCCGGCTCCACAAGTCGATCGACTGCGTGTGGGCGCGAAGCGAGGTCGCACGGCCAGCGGCCCGCTCGAGGTATTCGAGCGCGAGTGGAAGATCGCCCGCACGCGCACGGTAGAAGGCCAGCCGTTCGAGCTCGTTGTCGACCGAATCTGCGAAGGCCTGCTCGCTGGCTTCGGCGACGACCCTGTAGAGCTCACGACGACGCGCACGGGTCAGGGTCGAGAGGGCAGCCTCATGGAGAAGGCCGTGGGTGAACGCGTACTCGCGGTTCGGGATCGAACGAGTCTCGCGGATGATGTCCGCGCGCAACAGGCGCGCCAGGCCCCGCTCCACGTCGTCGACGCTGTCGACCAGGGCGAGCACAGCGGGTGCGAAGCTCCGACCGACGACAGCCGCCACCTGTGCCAGCCGGCGCGCGTCTCGGGGAAGCGCAGCGATGCGAGCCATGAGCAGGCTCTCGAGCCCGCTCGGCAGCTGCGCCGCGGGCACCGTGAGCGCCCAGGTCCGACGCGGCGTCAGACCTCCCGTCTCGAGCAGGGACCTCAGGACCTGTTCGAGGTAGAGCGGGTTTCCCTCCGCGCGTGCGATCACCTCGCGCCGCGCCTCGGGGGCAAGCTCTCCTGGTGCGCGATCCGACAGCAGCAGGTCCGCCTCCGCCTCTGTGAGCGGCCCGAGCTCGAGCATGACGACGCGGTCGGGATGGACGAGGCGAGCGCGCTCTCGCAGCCGGCGGTCGTGCGAGTCCGGCTCGAGACGGCTCGTGGCGACGACCATGAGGGGAAGCTCGGCCACCAGGTCCACCAGGCTCTCGGCCAGCTCGAGCGTGCAGCGATCCGCCCAATGGACGTCCTGGATGGCGACCACGACAGGCCGCTGTTCGCAGAGGGCGCGGAGCCAGCAGGCGTACGCCGCGCGAACCCCGGCGTCGAAACCGTCGGGCGGATCGCGTGCCACTTCGTCGGCCTCACGGCCGGCGCTCGACAGGAGCGTGGAGAGGTACGGCAGCGCCTCCTGCGCGACGCCGAGTCTCGCGAGCGTCGTCGGTGGGGCGGCACGATCGTCGGCCAGCCATCCGCGGAGCGCCTCGGTGAAAGCGAAGTACGACGGTTGTCCGCCATACGACGCGGAGTGCCCCTCGAGCCACGTGACCTCGTCACCGAGGTACCCCCGAAACCAGTCGAGCAAGCGCGTCTTTCCAATCCCCGGCTCTCCGCCGAGGAGAACGAACTGTCCTCGCCCCGCGCGCAGATCTGCCGCTGCCGCCGCGAGCCGCGCGGTCTCGTCCGTTCGGCCGACCAGCGTCCCGGGCTCTCGGCGTGCGCGCTCTGGCCGAGCGCGCAGGAGCCGCAATGCCTCGACCGGAGTCTGTCGTCCGCGCACAGCGATGTGACCCAACGGCACCAGCATGAAGCGGCCACCGAGCTTCCTGGCCGTCGCGGCGCCGATCACGATCGTGCCCGGCGCGGCGGCCGTCTGGAGCCGGGCAGCCACGTTCATCGTGTCGCCGAGAGCAACCGGATGGCGTTCTGCGCCGCCGACCACGCCGATTGCCACCTGGCCGCTGTTCACGCCGACCCGCACGCTCAGATCCGGAAGCTCCCAGGCGCTCCGAACCTCCGCCGCATAGCTGTCGATGCTGCTCACGATGCTCAGGGCGGCTCTGGCGGCCCGGTCTGCATCGTGCTCGTTTGCGGTCGGGAAACCGAAGAAGACAGCGATCCCATCGCCCATGTACGCGTCGATCACTCCCCCGAACTGCTCCACCGCGCGGCACATGCGATCGATGCATCCGCCGATCAGTGCCCTGAAGTCCTCCGGGGCCAGTTGCTCCGCGATCGCCGTGGAGCCCACGATGTCGGCGAACAGCGCGCTCACAGGCCGGAGCTCGTCCTCGGCCGCAACGGGGGTGGGCGCGGCCCGCGAAAGCGGCGCGGGGGCGCTCTCAGAGGCCACGGAGACGGACAGGACCTCGATCCGCGTCGTCCCGACCGTGATCATGTCTCCGGGTACGAGCTGCATCGCATCGGCAATGCGCTCCCCGTTCACCCAGGTCCCGTTACGTGACCCGAGGTCCTCGACCTCGAGCCCGTGGCCGGTCGAGGCGAGAACCGCATGCGCGCGGGAGATCTCGGGGTCGTCGATGATCAGGTCTGCGCCCTCGCCGCGCCCGACCGTGAGCTGCCCAGCGATCTGGACATGGCGCCCGTTCTCCGCGCCGTCGAGAATCGCCACGACCGCGGCGTCGCGGGATGCGGGGCGCATTACGCGATCTTGCCGATCCGGTGGTGCCAGAACCTCCACCAGCCAAACAGCCCCGGGTGGTCGCTGCCCCCCTCCCGCGCGATACCCAGGAGGTCGGTGTGATTCGACTGGCCGAACTTCCGGTGCGTCCAGACGATCACGGCGTCGTTCCCGGCGAAGTAGCAGAACCGCGACCCGCCGGGCTTCGGTGGCACGCCGGGCTGAGCCGGGTTGTGGAGCCACGTTCCTTCACCGCCCCAGCTCACGCCGTCGCAGTTGCCGAATTTGCGCGGAACCTTGTGGCGGCGGCGCTCGGCCTCGTACGCCCGCTGCACGGCTGCTCCACTGGCGAATGTCGAGAGCTCGAGGCGATCCGGAGTGAAGGTCGTGGCGCCCTTGGGCTGCAGGCAGACGGCTGTCTCGACCGCCCCAGGGCGTGGTGTTTGCTGCACCTTGCACGTCTCCCAGACAGGCGGGTCAACCAACTCCGAAAGCGGGTGGATGGCGCTGGCCTGCGGAGTTGACGGCGCCGGCGCTGGCTGGTCGCTCCGGGCGAGGAAGTACACCGTGACGCCGGATGCCGTCGCCGCCGCCGCAACGAGCAGCGCGATCAGGGCCCACAGCCTCAGGGGGATGGACCTGCCGGCGGCGGCCGGCGGTGCACTGGCTGGTCGGGCGTCTTCAGGGGGTACAGCCGCGGCCGCCATCGCGACCTGAGGCTCGGCCGGAGGTGCCGACGCGGGTGGCGGTGGGACCGGTGTCGAGGCAACCGTGTCCATGCGCGGCGGCGGGGTCACGCCGCCGTCGAGGCGACGCGCGGTTCCACTGGCAGCGTTGCGCGCCGCGTGCGCCAGATCCCCGCAGGACGGGAAGCGGTCCGCAGCCGCCTTGGCCATGGCGGTTGCCACGACGCCGTCGAATGCCTGGGGAAGCTCAGGTCGAGCGCGACTGACAGACGGAGGAGGATCGACCAGATGCGCATGCAGCACCGCGTGTTCCGTCGAATGCGCGAAGGGTGGCGATCCGGTGAGACATTCGTACAGGACGCAACCCAGTGCGTAGACGTCGGTACGGGCATCGACATGCCCGCCTTCGATCTGCTCGGGCGCCGCATACTCGACGGTGCCCAGGAAGTGCCCGGTCGACGTGAGCCCGCGCGCAGTCGTCTGTTTCGCCACGCCGAAGTCCGTCAGGTAGGCGTGGTCGGTGCTCTCGTCGACGAGGATGTTCCCGGGCTTGACGTCTCGGTGCACGAGCGAGTGCGCGTGCGCGGAGTCAAGGGCGTTGGCCAGCTGTTCGATCAGGAAGATCGTGCGGCCGATACCGAGGCTTCCTCGCTTGAGGACCTCCTTGAGGTCAGGCCCCTGAACGAAGCGCATGGCGATGTAGAGCAAGCCGTCGGCCTCGCCGGCGTCGTAGATCGGAATGATGTTCGGGTGATCGATCGCGGCCGCGATATGTGACTCGCGCACGAAGCGCTCGCGGAACTGCTCGTCCCAGGCCAGCTCCGTCGTCAGGACCTTGAAGGCCACCTTGCGACCGAGGCGGACCTGCTCCGCGACGTAGACCACGCTCATGCCGCCGCGCCCGAGGACCGATTCGATCCGGAACCCGGCGACCTCGGTTCCAATCCGTGTCGGGGCACTCATGTCGGCGGTCCGGCCATTATCCGCCGTTCGACGGCGAAAAGCCCATAGGTCGAAGGTAGGACTCCGGCCGGCGCTCCATGTCCTACAGGACCCGGCAATGCCGGCGGACCTTCCAGCGTGGGTGCGGAGCCGCCGCGCGGGCGGCCGTCAGACTCCGCTCTCCGTCCCCGGGACCTCGGTCGCCATGCCGTGCTCGGTCGCGCCGCGCAGCTCGTTCAGGCGATTGTCGGCGTCGAGGGCCGCCACCTTGTAGCCCTCGGCGAAGGTCGGGTAGTTGAAGACGCCGTTGACCAGGTCGTCCAACGTGCCTCCGGTGGTCATCACCATCTGGCCCACGTGCACCAGCTCGGTGGCCGACGTGCCGAAGACGTGGACGCCGAGCAGCCGCCGCGACTCGGGATCGACGAGGATCTTGAGCAGCCCCTGAACGTCGCCGTCGATCTGCCCGCGGGCCAGCTCGCGATAGCGGGCCACCCCGACGACGTACGGGGCCGCGGCATCGGTCAGCTCCTCCTCGCTCTGGCCGACCGTCGAGATCTCCGGGATGGTGTAGATGCCGATGGGGATGAGCTTCGGCAGGGTGTGGTGCTGGTCGGTGAAGGCGTCGAGAGCGGCGATGCGCCCCTCCTCGAGCGAGGCGGCGGCCAGGCTCGGCCAGCCCACGACGTCCCCGACTGCGTAGATGTGCGGGACCGCGGTCTGGTAGTTGTCGCTCACGGCGATCCGCCCTCGGTCGTCAGCCTCCAGCCCCGCAGCGGCCAGGTCCAGGTCGGCCGTCGCCCCCTGGCGGCCCGCGGCGTAGAGCACCGTCTCGGACGGGATGTCCTTGCCGCTCTCGAGGTGCGTGACGGCCGTGCCGTCGTCGAGGCGCTCCACCGCCTTCACGCTCTCGCCGAAGCGGGGCACGAGGCGCAGGTCGCGCAGGTGGTAGAGGAGCGCCTCGGCGATCTCGCCGTCGATGAAGTCGAGGAGCCGCTCGCGCTTCTCCACGGCGGTCACGCGGGTGCCGAGCGCGGCGAAGATCGAGGCGTACTCGATGCCGACGACGCCGGCTCCGACCACGGTCATGGTCCGCGGCACGGCGGCCAGGCCGAGGATGCCGTCGGAGTCGATCACGGTGCGCTCGTCGAACTCGACGCCCTCGGGACGGGCCGGAACCGTGCCCACGGCGATGCAGATGACACGGCCGGTGAGCCGCATGCGACCTGCCTCGGACGTGATCTCCAGCGTGTGCGGGTCGACGAAGCGCGCGCTTCCCGGTACCAGCTCGATGCCGTTGCGCCGCAGCTGGTCACGGACCACCTCGCGCTCCCGGTCGATCACACGCTGGGCGCGCCAGAGCAGGTCCTCGATCGTGATCGTGCCCTTGACCCGGTAGGCGTCGCCGAAGGCGCTGTGCTGCGACAGGCCGGTGAGGTCGAGGACCGCAGCGCGCAGGGTCTTGGAGGGGATGGTCCCGGTATTGGTGGAGACGCCCCCGAGCATGGCCGGGCGCTCGATCACGGCCACGCGGCGCCCGAGCTTGGCCGCCTGCACCGCGGCGCGCTGGCCGGCCGGTCCCGCCCCGATCACGAGCAGGTCGAAGTCGTGTCCCTCGTTCATCGCACGGGCTCCCTTCCCGGAGCGCTCCGGACGGTAAACGGCTCGCGCGAGAGGCGCGCGAGGGCGAAGTCCTCGACCAGGTCGGCCGGGCGCCGCGGCGACGGCTCGGCCTGAAGGCCCGCGGTCCAGGCGAGCCAGCCCACCAGGCCCTCGGCGGTCGCGCCGTCGGCGAGCGCCTCCGCCACCGACACCGCGCCGTGGCGCTTCGCCAGCCGCTCCCCGTCGGGCCCGAGCAGGAGGGGAACGTGTGCGTACTGCGGCTCGGGCCCGAGCTCCAGGGCGCGCCACAGGGCCAGCTGACGGGCGGTGGACGGCTCGAGGTCGTCACCCCGCAGCACGTGCGTGACACCCTGGTCGGCGTCGTCCACGACCACGGCGAGCTGGTAGGCCACGACGCCGTCGCGCCGCCGCACGACCACGTCGCCCTCGCGGAAGCGCAGGGCCGCCTGCTCGCCCGCGGCCAGGCGTGCGGCGGCCGCGGCAGGATCGAGCTCGCGGCACGTGCCGGGATACGGCGGCCCCTCGGGGCCATGCGGCGCAGAGGCGGCCGCCCGGATGTCGGCGCGCGAGCAGAAGCAGGGGTACAGGAGCCCCGCCGCCTCGAGCCGGTCGAGGGCGGCGACGTACAGCGCGCCCCCGCTCGCTCTGGTGCACCACCGGCCCGTCCCAGTTCAGTCCGAGCGCTGCGAGGTCGCGGCGCTGGGCCTCCTCCGAGCCCGGTCGCACGCGCGCGCGGTCGAGGTCCTCGATCCGCAGCAGGATGCGGCCGCCGTCGTGCCGGGCCCAGAGCCAGGCCAGCAGCGCGGTGCGGGCGTTGCCCAGGTGGAGGTCCCCGGTCGGGCTGGGGGCATAGCGGCCGACGTGCACGGCCGCCACGCTAGCGTTGGGCGCCGTGGGCCTCGTGTACTCCACCTCGGGCGGCCGCGTGCGTCGCTGCCCCCACTGCGGTCAGCCGATGCAGGACGGCCGCTGCTCCTGCCGGCGGGCGCGTCACGGCTCGGCCGACGGCGTCATCCGCGTACGCCGGGAGACGGCGGGGCGCAAGGGCAAGGCGGTGACCACGGTCGACGGAGCGCCGGGAACCGACGCCGACCTCCGCGCCCTGGCGGCCGAGCTCAAGCGGGCCTGCGGCTCGGGAGGCTCCGTGCGCGACGGCGTGATCGAGATCCAGGGCGATCACCGGGAGAAGGTCATCGCCCACCTGCAGGCCGCCGGCCACACCGTCAAGGCTGCCGGCGGATGACCGGACCGATGGATTAGGATCCTCAGCCGTGCACGAGGACAAGCTCGGGAAGATCGCCATGCGGGTCATCAGCGCGGCCATCTTCGTGGCCGTCCTGGCGGTCCTGGTGGACAAGCAGATCAGCGGCTTCCCCTTCGGCGTGTGGGGCCTCATCGGGGCGCTCACGCTCGGCGTCGTGGCCTTCCTCGTCGGCCAGGTCGAGTAGCTTCATCCGCCGAGCGGCCGCTTGTAGCATGAGTGGCAACGCGTTCGAGGGGAGGTAGCCATGTCGCGGGTCCTGGTCGTGGCCAACGAGACCGTCGAGGCCGACGAGCTCCTGGCCGAGCTGCGGCGCATCGAGGACGAGAAGACCTCGACCTTCTTCGTGGTGGCCCCCGCCGTGGCGGACCACGGGCTCGGCACCTGGTCGCAGGAAGGGGCCATCGCCGCGGCCGCCGAGCGCCTCAAGGCCACCCTCGACATCATGCGCCGCGAGGGCCTCGACGCCGACGGCCACGTCGGGGACATGCTGCCCATCCCGGCCATCGACGACGCGCTCCTCACGTTCGACGCCGACATCATCGTCATCTCCACCCATCCGCCCGAGCGCTCCCGGTGGCTGCGCAAGGACGTCGTCGGGAAGGCGCGCAAGAAGTTCGGCCGCCCGGTCCGTCACGTGATCTCGCACGTGCCGCAGACCGAGCACGCCGGCGAGCGCTAGCCCAGCGCCGCCCGCAGCTGGCGCACGGCCACCGTGGCCGCGGCCACGTCGGGCACGCCCTCGGCCCGCAGCCCGGCCAGGGTCCGGGTCAGCCGGCCGATGGCGTCGGCCCGGCTCTCGAGAAACGCGTCGATGGCCGATCGGACGTCGCCGTCGTCGAGGGCGAGAACGCGCTCGGCGATCTCCCGCCGCACGCGGCGCAGGTCGTCGGTGATGGCTCCGAGGGCCCAGCGCTGCCACTTCGTCTCCGCCTGGAGCGACTCGACCTGCCCTTCCAGCCAGTCGATCCCGAGCCGCTCGCCGAGGAGGAAGAAGGCGTCCGCAGCCTCCGTCAGGGGGCGGCCCGTGGACCGCGAGGCGACGATGATGTCCGGCGCGTAGCTGAGCTCCGGATGCCAGGCCGCGGCCTCGGCCACGGCGCTCGGCACGCCCTGGGCCACCATGGCCTCGCGCCGCAGGGCGCGCTCGGCCCGCCACTCCGACGACCCCAGGCGCCGCAGGCTACGGGCCAGCTCGGAGAAGTCGGGCTCGTCGCGCTTGACGACCTCGCTCAGGTCCTCCCCGATGCTGTGCTGGAGGTACCAGCGGGCCAGCACCTCGACCAGCCAGTCGACGCCCTCCATGAGCTGCATCTGCAGGGCCGAGTCGATGCGCGGATCGTCGAAGAGGGCCTCGACCTCGTCCCACCGCTCGACGGCATGGCTCACGTCGCGGGCGATCCAGAACGCGCGCACCACGTCCGCGTGCTCGGCTCCCGTCTCCGTGACCAGGCGCGTGACCCACGTGACGCCCAGCGAGTTCAGCACGTCGTTGGTGACGACCGTGGCGATGATCTCGCGCCGCAGGCGATGCTCGCGGTACAGGTCGCCGGTGGCCTCGAGCAGCTTGGCCGGGAAGTAGCGCCGCAGCTCGCGGTCGAGCCACGGGTCGTCGGGGAGGGTCGAGTCGAAGATCTTGTCCCGCAGGCTGCGCTTGGCGTAGGCCAGCAGCACGGCCAGCTCGGGTCGCGTCAGCGGCCGCCCCGAGCGGCGGCGCTCGGCCAGGACCTCCTGGGTGGGCAGGAACTCGATCGAGCGGTTGAGCAGCCCCTCGCTCTCGAGCTCGCGCATCAGGTCCTCGTAGGCGTCCCACCGCTGGTCCGCGGCCGCCTCGCTCTGGCTGAGGATCTGCGCCTGGAGGTAGTTGTCGTACAGGACCGCGGTGGCCACGTCGTCCTCCACCGAAGCCAGGAGCTCGTCACGCCGCTCCGGCTCGATCACCCCGCGCTCGATGGCGAGGTCGAGCAGGATCTTGAGGTTGACCTCGCGGTCGGAGGTGTCGACACCGGCGGAGTTGTCGATGGCGTCGGTGTTGATGCGGCCGCCGCCGAGGGCGTACTCGATGCGCCCGCGCTGGGTGAAGCCGAGGTTCCCGCCCTCGGCCACGACCCGCGTTCGCAGCTCGCGGGCGTCGACGCGGATGCTGTCGTTGGTGCGGTCGCCGACCTCGGTGTTCGACTCCTCGCTGCACTTGACGAACGTCCCGATGCCGCCGTTCCAGAACAGGTCCACCGGGGCCCGGAGGACGGCCCGCACGAGGTCGGCGGGCGTCATCGTCCCGGGCTCGATGCCGAGGGCGGCCGCCGCCTCGGGGCTCACGTCCACCGACTTGGCGCTGCGCGGGAACACGCCGCCGCCGGGCGAGATCAGGCTGGGGTCGTAGTCGGCCCACGACGTGCCCACCCCGCGGTCGAACAGGCGTCGCCGCTCGGCGTAGGAGGCCGCCGCGTCGGGGCTCGGGTCGAGGAACACGTGCCGGTGGTCGAAGGCGCCCACCAGCCGGATCTGCTGCGAGAGCAGCATGCCGTTGCCGAACACGTCGCCTGACATGTCACCGACCCCGACGACCGTGAAGGGCTGCGTGGCCACGTCGTGCCCCAGTTCGCGGAAGTGGCGCTTGACGCTCTCCCACGCCCCACGTGCGGTGATCCCCATGGCCTTGTGGTCGTAGCCGTGCGAGCCGCCCGAGGCGAAGGCGTCGCCGAGCCAGAACCCGTACTCGGCCGCGATCCCGTTGGCCACGTCGGACAGGGCGGCCGTGCCCTTGTCGGCGGCGACGACCAGATAGGGGTCGTCGCCGTCGTACACGCGCACCCCGTCCGGGTGGACGACCTGGCCGGCCACGATGTTGTCCGTCACGTCGAGCAGGCCGCGGATGAGGGTCTCGTACTGGCGGCGCACCTCCTCCATGAGCTCGGGCCGGCTGTCAGGCGTCCGCCGCAGGACGAAGCCGCCCTTGGAGCCCACGGGGACGATGACCGCGTTCTTGACCATCTGGGCCTTCATCAGGCCGAGGATCTCGGTGCGGAAGTCCTCGCGCCGGTCCGACCAGCGGATGCCGCCTCGGGCTACCATCCCGCCGCGCAGGTGGATGCCCTCCATCTCCGTGCTGTAGACGAAGATCTCGAACAGCGGGCGCGGCTCCGGGGCCCCGGGCACGTCGGCCGAGCGAAGCTTGAAGGACAGGTGCGGCCGGTCCTCGAGGTACGCGTTCGTGCGCACGGTCGCCTCGATGAGCTGGAGGTAGCCGCGGAGGATGCGGTCCTCGTCGAGGCTGCGCACGGCGTCGATGCGGTCGGTGATCTCGGCGCGCAGCGCGTCGGCCTGGGCCGCGCTGCCGTCTGCCCGGAACCGCTGATGGAACAGCTCGACCAGCAGCGCGGCCGTCTCCGCGTGGTGGCAGAGCACGTCGTTCTGGTAGGCCTCGGTGAAGGTGGGCGAGACCTTCTGCCGGTAGCGCCGGTAGGCGCGCAGGATGGCGACGTCCTCCCAGGGGACGCCGGCGCGGGTGACGAGGGCGTTCAGCGGGTCGGACTCGACCTCGCCCCGCCAGGCCGCGGCCACGGCGTCGGCGATGGGGTCCCCCAGCCGCTCGAGGTCCACGACCTCGCCCTCGGCCAGGACCCCGAAGTCGTGCAGGAACGCGCCGTCACCCGTGTCCCCGACGACCCGCGTCGGGACCTCCTCGACCACCTCGAGCCCGAGATCCTCGAGGATGGGCAGGAAGGACGAGAGCGACACCTTGTCTCCCGGCTTGGCCAGGGTGAGGCGCGTCAGCGGGCGGGATCCGGCAGCGGCGTGGGCCGCGGTCTCGTTCTGGAGGGCGACGGAAAACGGCGCCCCGTGGCGGAGCTCCTCGAGCTGGTGCAGGTGCATCAACGCCAGCTCGGGCCTGGTCGAGCTCTTGTAGTAGTCGGGCAGCCGGCCGGCGTAGCGGCGGGCCAGGTCGCGGCCGGCGATCTCGCCGTCATCGGCTGCCAGGAGGTCGGAGACCTCGTCGTCCCACGACCGGGTTGCGGCCACCACGTCGTGCTCGAGCTGCTCGAACGGCACGTCGGGGATGCCGCCGTCGCCGACGTGGATGGTGAAGAAGAGCTGCGCCAGCTCGGCCTCGCCGAGGGCGAGGTTGTACTCGCTCGACGCCCCGTGGTAGCGCTCCACGAGCAGCGCCTGGAGCCGGCGGCGCAGGGCGGCGTTGAAGCGGTCGCGGGCCATGGCCACGAGCACGCTCACGTTGCGGCCCGCCGGGTCGATGCGCACGCTGACCTTGACCTGCTTCGAGTACTCGACCTCGAGCACTGCCGTGACACGCGCCCGCAGCTCGTCCGCGCTGGCCTGGAACAGCTCGTCGCGCGGGAACGACTCGAAGATGGCGACGGCGGCCTTGTAGTCGTGCGAGCCCGCCATCAGGTCCTCGGCCTGCAGGATCCGCCGCAGCTTGCGCCGCAGGATCGGGGTGCGCGCCGCCTGCTGCATGTACACGAGCGAGGTGAACAGGCCGAGCATCCGGATCTGCCCGACGATGCGGCCCTGGGCGTCGACCTTGCGGATGGCGATGTCGTCCATCCGCACCCGGCGCTTGACCACCGAGGAGCGGTTGGTCTTGGAGATGATCACCAGGTCGCCGCCCGAGAGCTGATCCCGTAGGGCAGGCGGCAGGTCGGCCAGCGGCACCGGCGACTGGAAGGTGGTGCGCGTGTCGTCGCGGAGGATGCCGAGCCCGGAACCGGGGACGGCCACGATGCTCTGCCCCTCCTCGCCCTCGCCCTCGAGGATGGCGTAGTCGCGGACGCCGAGGAAGATGAAGTGCCCGTCGGTGAGCCACTCGAGGAAGCTCACGGCCTCGTCGACCTCGTCCTCGGAGTAGCGCGTCGCGGCGGCCCGGGCGGCATCGGTGGCCCGGTGGGCCGTCTCGATCATGGCCGAGTGGTCGGCCACGGAGAGCTGCAGGTCGGAGAGCGCTAGCCGTGTGACCTCGGTCAGCGCCGCAGCCTGCTCGGGGTCGAGAAGGGCGTCGAGCGCAAAGTTCATCACGGACTCGCGCGCCGGTGACGTCCGCGGATCCCCGAAGCGCACGAGGCGGCCGTCGGAGTCGCGTTCCACGCCCAGGACCGGGTGCAGCAGCAGGATCACCGAGTGGCCCTGCACGGCGACGGCCTCGCGCACGGTCTCGACGATGAAGGGCGCGTCGGGCAGGTTGACCTGCAGTGCGGATGTCCCGGTGGGCGCATCGACCACGCGCACGGCCAGCGGCTCGCGCCGCTGGGCGACGAAGGCGAGCAGGTCGCAGACGGCCTCGTACAGCCGCTCCGGCCCGATCGTCTGGAGCCGCGCCTCGGGCGACCGCCGCAGAAGTGCCCGCGCGAGGGTCAGAAGCTGGTCGCGGCGCTCGCCCTCGGCCCGCTCCTCGATGAGGCGCTCGAGGTCGTGGAGGGGCTGGTCCCGCGCCGGGCCCGCGACGACCGTCATGGGGTCACGCTAGCGGAACGCACGAGAGCCGGGCAGGTTTCGGCCGCGGCGCGTGCTTCGAGTTTCTCGCCGCCTGACGCCGGCGACCTGGTCGGTTACTCCGCCGCCGGCGCGACGACGGTTCCTCCGCGCAGGGCCTCCTCCTCTTCCGGCGACGGCCGGGTTACGCCCGCCGCCGCGTAGGCCTCCGGCTCGTCGAGCGTCTCGGCCTCGAGCAGCGCGTCGGTGAGGGCGTCGAGCTTGTCCCGGTTCTCGGACAGCAGCTGCGTGACGTCGGCGTACGCCTCGTCGACGATGCGGCGGACCTCATCGTCCACTCGCTCCTGCGTGCGCTCCGATGTCTCCTGCGCGCCGGGCAGGAGCGGGCTCTGCGGCTCCGACGGAATCAGGGCGATGGGCCCGAGCTCGCGGCTCATCCCCCAGCGGCCGACCATGCGCCGGGCGATCTCCGTGAGCTGCTGGATGTCGGACTCCGCCCCGGTGGTGATGGTTCCGTACACGAGCTCCTCGGCCACGCGGCCGCCGAGGGCGCCCTTGATCCTGGCCATCAGGTAGGCCTCGTCGTAGTTGAAGCGATCGGCGGTCGGGGCGGAGAAGGTCACGCCCAGCGCCATGCCGCGGGGAATGATCGACACCTTGCGCACCGGGTCGGCGCCCGGCGTGAGCATGTTGACCAGGGCATGTCCGGACTCGTGCACGGCGGTGCGGCGGCGGTCGGCCTCCGTCATCATCACGTTGCGCTCCGCGCCCAGGAGGATCTTCTCCACCGCGTCGGCGAAGTCCGACCGCTCCACGCGCCTGTGCTCGCGCCGGGCCGCCAGCAGGGCCGCCTCGTTGACCAGGTTGGCCAGGTCGGCGCCCACCATGCCCGGCGTCGTGGCGGCGATGGCGCCCAGGTCAACGTCGGGGGCGAGCGGCACCGAGCGCGTGTGCACGCGCAGGATCAGCTCGCGGCCGCGCTTGTCCGGCGGCTGGACCGTCACACGCCGGTCGAAGCGCCCGGGCCGCAGCAGGGCCTGGTCGAGGACGTCCGGCCGGTTGGTGGCGCCGAGGACGATGACCCCCGTCGTCGGGTCGAACCCGTCCATCTCGGTGAGGATCTGGTTCAGCGTCTGCTCGCGCTCGTCCGCGCCGCCGAAGCCTGACGCGCCGCTCGAGCGCGAGCGCCCGATGGCGTCGAGCTCGTCGATGAAGATGATGGCCGGCGCCGCGGCCTTGGCCTGGCCGAAGAGGTCGCGCACGCGCGAGGCGCCGACGCCCACGATCATCTCGATGAACTCCGAGGCCGACAGCGAGAAGAAGGGCACGTTGGCCTCACCCGCCACCGCGCGGGCGAGCAGCGTCTTGCCGGTGCCCGGCGGGCCGCTGAGAAGCACGCCGCGCGGGATTCGTCCGCCGAGCCGCCGGTACTTGTCGGGGTTGCGTAGGAAGTCGACGATCTCGGTCAGCTCGTGCTTGGCCTCGTCGATGCCGGCCACGTCGTCGAACGTCACGCGCTGCTCGGGCGCAGCCGCGCCCTCGTAGCGGCGGGCGCGGGAACGGCCGAAGGCGGCCAGCGGGCCGCCGCCTCCCCCCATGCGCGACGCGGCGCGGAACAGGAAGATGAAGAACGCCAGGAAGAGCAGCGTCGGCCCGACGTTAATCAGGATGGTGGCCAGCGTCGAAGGGCCGGTGTCCGCCGGCTTGGCGTTGATCTCGACGTTCTGCTTCTCGAGCTCGGGGACGAGCTGCGGGTCGCCCGGCGTGGGTGGCACCCGGGTGGAGAAGCGTTTGTAGGACTTGCCGTCGATGGTCACGGCGCCGGTGAAGTCGCCCTGGATGGCGTCGCCCGTGAAGGTCACGGACTTGACCTTGCCCTGGCTGACGGCGTCCTTGAACTGCGGCGAATACGAGATCGTCTTGCGCGGGTTGTTCGTCCCGCTCACCTGGTGGGCCACGTAGTAGTTGAGGACCAGCAGGACGAGAATGAGCGGGAAGATCCAGTAGCTCACGCGCGGGCCCTGGCGGCTCGGCGGCTTCGGCGCGCCGCCCTCCACCCGCCAGCCGGGCTGGTCGCCCGGAGGCGGCTGCCGGCGGCCGAGACCGGGAAAGCGCGAGCGCTCTGGCTTCGCGTCGTCGTCCGGGCCGCGCCTGGTCGGCGTCGTGGCCATCTCGTGATGGTACCGGCGCCCAGCGTTGAGGAACTCTCAGGCCGGGAGCGGCCAGGGAGCCAGCCGCTCCCAGGCGGCGGCCGCGGCGAGGACGAGGGGATCCTCGAACCGGCGGCCCACGATCTGCAGCCCGATCGGCATCCCGTGCTCGGCCGTTCCCATGGGGACGCTCGCCGCGGGCTGCCCGGTCAGGTTGAAGGGGTAGAGGAAGTGGCACCAGTCGTCATAGAACTCGCCCACCTGCTGGCCGCCGATGACGCGCGGCGCGACCTCCTCCGCACCGAAGGCGACCACCTCGGTGGCGGGCGTGAGCAGCAGGTCGTAGCGGCCGAAGAACGCGGCCATGGCCTGGCTGTAGCGGTGCGCCTCGTTGCGGGCCTCGGCGTACTGCGGGCCGGTGACCTTGGCCCCGGCCTCGATCACCGCCCGCGTGTCGTCCTCGAGCAGGCCCGTCTCCAGGAGATGCCCGTCGGAGGCGAACGTGTCGGTCACGGCGATGGTGTTCCAGGCGTCGATGGGGCGCGCCAGGCCCGGATCGGCCTGCTCGAGCTCGACCCCGAGGGCGCCGAACCGTTCGACGGCGGCACGGAACGTCTCCCGCACCCCGTCGTCCACGAGCACGTCCCCGAGCGAGTCCGACCAGGCCACCCGCGCTCCGGCGATCTCGGCGTTGCTGCCGCTCAGCGCGGGGAGCGAGAGCGGGTCGGAGGGATCGGGCCCCGCCATGACCGACAGGGCGAGGCCCAGGTCCTCGACCGTCCGGGCCAGGGGGCCGAAGTGGTTCAGGGTCATCCACCCGGGCCACCAGGGCTCCTTGGGGATCAGGCCGAAGGTGGGCTTGAGAGCCGCGATCCCGCAGAACGAGGCCGGGATGCGGACGGACCCGCCGCCGTCGGTCCCGAGCGCGAGGTCGCCCATGCCCGCGGCCACCGCCGCGGCCGCGCCGCCGCTCGACCCACCGGGCGTGCGCGAGGGGTCCCACGGGTTCCGCGTCACGCCCGTGCAGGAGGTTGGCGCAGGAGCCGCGCAGGCACAGCTCGGGGACGTTCGTCCGGCCGATGACGATCGCTCCGGCGGCCTCGAGCCGCTCCACCGCGACGGCCGTGCTCTGGGGCAGGAAGCCGGCCAGGGCCCGCGACCCGCAGGTGGCGGGAAGGCCGCGTTGCCAGATCGCGTCCTTGATCGTGACGGGCACGCCGCCCAGGGGCCCGAGGCTCTCGCCGCTTCCCAGTCGATCCTCGGCCACCTGGGCGGCGAGGCGTGCCTCATCGTCGAGCACCAGGCAGAACGCGTTCAGACCGGGATCGGTCTCCTCGATCCGGATCAGGGCGTCCTCGACCGCCTGGACCGGCGACAGGTCGCCCGCCCGGATGCGACGCGCCGTCTCGGCCGCGCCGGGCCGCTCAGCCGCCGCGCTCGACGCGACTCCCCGGGACGATGTCGTCACTGCCGTCCGGCCAGCGGACCCACGCCTTGTGGCCGCCGTCGTAGTCGTCGCCCCACAGGATGAGCGTGGCCGGCTGGCCGAGCGCGCGGCACGGCTCGGATCCCTCCTGATCGAGCCCGCGCCAGAGGCGGACGAAGCGGTTCGTCTCCCACTCCAGCGCGACCGTCGAGTGCCCGGTGTGGCCGGGCTCGATGATCACGCCGGATCGAGGGCCAGCAGCCGCTCCATGACCGAGCGCCGCAGGTCCTGGAACGACGTCGCGGCCGGGGCGTGCACGCCGCCCACCGAGCCCGCGAAGAGCGTGTCGCCGGTGAAGCACTCGATGTCGTTGACGACGAAGGCGAGCATGCCGTCGGTGTGCCCGGGCGTGTGGATGGCCCGGATGCGGAGGTCCCCGGTCTCCACCACGTCGCCGTCGGCGAGCGTGCCGTCCACGCCCTCCGAGGCGCGCCGCCTCGAGGGCATGGGCGAGCACGCGCGGCCGATGGCGCGGCGCGGATCTCGTCCAGGTGCGCCACGTGGTCGCCGTGGTGGTGGGTGAGGAGGCAGTGCGTCACCGTGAGCCGGTACCGCTCCACGGCGGCGTCGATCGGCCCGGTCGGGGCCGCCGGCGTCGATGAGCACGGCCGTGCCGTCCGGGCGGTCGCCGACGAGGTAGCTGTTGGAAAGCCAGCTCGGATCCATGCTGCGTTCGATGATCACGCCGCGCCTCCGAAGCTCGTGATGACCGAGCGGATGCCGTCCTGGCGCTCCATGAGCTCGAAGCCGTGGTTGACCTCGTCGAGCGAGATGCGGTGGCGAGATCAGGCTCTCGAGGTCGAGGTCGCCGCCGCAGGTAGAGGTCGACCAGCTCGGGGACGCGGTCCCGTCCCTTGGCCCCGCCGAAGGAGCTGCCGGCCACCCGCCGGCCGGTGATGAGCAGCCGCGGGACGACCTCGAGGACCTCGCCCTTCCCCGCCACGCCGGCGATCGTGGCGAGGCCCCAGCCCATCCGCGCCGCCTCGACGGCCTGCCGCATGACCGCCACCAGCCCGGTGGCCTCGAAGGTGTAGTCGGCGCCGAAGCCGCCGGTGAGGTCGAGGATGGCCTGCACCGCGCCGTCCCCCGCCGGGATCAGGTCGGTCGCGCCCTGCTGCCGCGCCATGGCCAGCCGCTCCTCGGAGCGGTCGACGCAGATGATGCGCTCGGCCCCGCGCCAGGCGGCAGCCGGCCACCATCCCGAGCCCGACCAGGCCGGCGCCGAAGACGGCGCAGGTCGAGCCGGCCTCGACCTTGGCCGTGTAGAGGGCAGCGCCGATGCCCGTCGTGGCGCCGCAGGCGAGGACGCACACGACATCGAGCGGCGCCGAGGGGTCGACCTTCGCGAGGGCGATCTCGGGCATCACCGTGGCCTCGGCGAACGTCGAGGTGCCCATGAAGTGGCGAATCGGCTCGCCGCCGCGCGACAGGCGCGTCGTGCCGTCGGGCAGGTAGCCCGAGCCCCTGCTGCTCGCGGATCTTCAGGCACAGGTTCGTGCGGTCCGAGCGGCAGTGGATGCACTCGCGGCACTGCGGCGAGAACAACGTGACCACGTGGTCGCCGGGGCGCACGCTCTCCACGCCCTCGCCCACCGACTCGACCACGCCGGCGCCCTCGTGGCCCAGCACCGTGGGTGCGTAGCCGGAAGGGTCCGCGCCGCTGGCGGTGTAGAGATCCGTATGGCAGACGCCGCACGCTTCGAGGCGGACGAGCACCTCACCCGCCTTCGGCGGCGCGAGATCGACCTCCTGGACGACGAGCGGCGCGCCGAACTGCTCGAGCACGGCGGCGCGGATCCTCACGGGCGGCTCCTTCCAGCGGGTGGGCGCCGAAGCTACCACCGTCAGGCTGGCGGAGCATTGAGAAGGTTTGCCGCCCTGGGGGGTCAGGAGCCGCGAATTCCCTGTCGATACTCGGGGCCATGGTCGCCCTGAGCGCACAACAGGCGCAACCGACCCCTGTCGCGCACGTGCTGGTCTTTGCCAAGGAGTTCCAGCTCAACCCGAGCCGGACGCACGTCCTTGCCGGGCGCGTGATCTTCCAGCTGCGCAACATCGGCGAGGACGACCACGACCTGGCGGTCGCGCCGGCCTCGGCGCCCATCGGCACGACCACGTACCGCACCACGGGCATCGTGCACTCGGGGGGCCTGGGCACGCTTCGCCTGACAATGCGGCCGGGCCGGTACCGGCTGTTCTGCTCGGTGGCCAACCACGCGCAGCAGGGCATGCAGGCGATCTTCACCGTCCGCCCGCGGAGGCACCGGTGAAGACGAAGCGCCTCGAGATCGACCGCCTGCTGTGGCGGGCCGGTTTCGGCGGCCTGCCGAGCGAGATCGACGCCCTGGCTCCGGGCGGCCGCGTGGCCGCGGTCGACCACCTGCTCGCTCCGCCGCGCGGCCCGGCCATGCGCCCCGGCCACGCCAGCGTCGACGGCAAGCCGCTCGATCCGGTGAACCAGTACGCCCAGGACGTCCTCTGGTGGCTCGACCGCACGGTGCGCGCGCGGCACCCGCTCATCGAGCGCATGACCCTCAACTGGCACGACCACTTCGCGACCTCGAACAACAAGGTCGGCGACGTGAAGCTGATGATGGCGCAGTACAGGACGTTGCGCCGCCACGCCCTCGGCCGCTTCCGCGACCTGGCCCGCGCCATGGTGTTCGACCACGCCATGCAGGTCTGGCTCGACCTGGTCGACTCCACGGCCGACGCCCCGAACGAGAACTTCGCCCGCGAGTTCTTCGAGCTCTTCACGCCTCGGCGCCAACGACGGCTACACGGAGCACGACATCCGCGAGGCGGCACGCGCCTTCACGGGGTTCGTCTTCCACTACGACACCCACAAGTTCGGGTTCGACGTCAAGCAGCACGACGGCGGGGTCAAGCGGGTGCTCGGCCATCGCGGCCGCTTCATGCCGCTCGACATCGTCGACATCGCCCTCTCGCGGCCGGGGCACGCGCCGTTCCTGTGCCAGAAGCTGTGGAGCTACTTCACGCCGCGCCCATGCCCGCCGTCCACCCTGCGGGAGATGGTCCATGCGTACGCGCGGAGCCACACCGACGTGCGCCCGGTCCTGCGGATCATCCTCACCCATCCGCGCCTGTACGCCGACCTGAACGACCCCGACCAGGTCAAACCGCCGGTGGTCTACCTGTCCGGGATGCTCCGGCGCACCGGGCAGATGGTCACCACCGACTCCTGGATGTGGCTGCTCGACCAGATGGGCCAGGTCCCCTTCTACCCGCCGAACGTCGGCGGGCTGGGACCAGGACCTCTCCTGGCTCTCGACCGCCACCATCCGGGCCCGCTTCACCGCTGCCTCGTACGTGCTCGGCGACCACGCCGTCAAGGACGGCTCGATCCCCGAGACGCAGACGCCCGACGCCGCGCTCAAGGCGGCCCTCGCAGCCACGGGCACGCCGTGGATGAGCCACCGCACCATGGAGGGCCTGCGGCGCTACGCCTACGCGATCGTCCACCACCGCACGGAGACGTGGGAGGTCAAGCACTACTGGCCCGAGCGTCAGCGCGCCCTTCGCCACATGCTCCTCTCCTGCCCCGACGCCCAGGTCTGCTGATGCCCACCTCGCCCCGCTGCGGCTGCGACGACTGGTACCTGAGCCACGGCTCCCGGACGCGCGACATGCGATCGCTCGTCCCCATCCCTTCCGACGCCATGGACGGGCTGGCCGAGTTCGAGCGCCGGGGCGGGTTCTCGCGCCGCAACTTCCTGGCCGGCGGCGTCGGGCTGCTGGTCGGAGCCGCTGGAGCCGGAACCCGCGGCCCGCGAGCGCTGCTCGAGGCCGCGGCGGCTCAGGCGGCGACCGCGCCGAACGGCTCGATCCTGGTCTCGCTCTACCTCGACGGGGGCAACGACGGCCTGAACACCCTCGTGCCCCTCACCGACGCGCGCTACCGCACCCTGCGCGCCCGCATCGGGATCCCGGCCGCCCAGACGCTGCCGCTGCACGACTCCACCGACTTCGGCTGGCACCCGTCCCTCACCGGGCTGCAGAAGCTGTACGACGCCGGCAAGGTGGCCGTCCTGCCGGCGGTCGACTACGCCAAGCCCGACCAGTCGCACTTCAACTCCTCCCAGTACTGGCGGACCGGCGTCGTGGGCCAGAACCTCGACCGCACGGGCTGGCTCGGGCGCACGCTCGACGTGATCGGCTCCCGCGACAACCCGCTGCAGGGGATCAGCGCCACCTGGGGCCTCGATCCGATCATGCTCTCCCACCGCGCGCCGGTCGCCGCGGTGTACGACCCGAGCGACTTCGACTTCTACATCCCCGACGTGTGGAACGGCGACCTGGTGCTCAAGACCATGCGCCGCATCTCCGAGGGCGGCCGCCGCCCGGCCCGGCGTGAGACGCAGCGCGACGCTGCGCAACGCCCTGACCGTCCGCGACGAGCTGCAGGCGCTGCGGGTGGACGACAAGCATCCGCTGGCGCCCACACCGCTGCCGTACCCGGACAGCGATCTCGGGACCGGGCTCAAGAACCTGGCCCGCATGCTGGGCGCGGGCTTCGGCACGCGCGTCGCCGCGATCGACGCCGGTGGCGGCTACGACACCCACGAGAACCAGCCCGAGAGCCACGTCAAGCTGCTCAAGGACCTTGGCGACTCGCTGCTCGCGTGGCAGGCCGACCTCGACACTCGCGGCCTCTCCGACCGCGTGGTCACCCTGATCTGGAGCGAGTTCGGGCGGCGGCCCGAGGACAACGACTCCATGGGCACCGACCACGGCGCCGGCGGCCTCGTGCTCCTCGTCGGCAACAAGGTCAAGGGCGGGATCCGCAGCGAGTTCCCGGGCCTGGCCACGCTGGACAACGACGACAACCTGCTCGTCTCCACCGAGTTCCGCACGGTCTATGCGTCGGTGCTCGAGTCGTGGATGGGCGTCGAGGCCGGGCGCGTGCTGCCCAAGATCGACAACCGCCGGCTCGACCTCCTCCAGCCCCACTGACGGTAGGCTCCCGGGCCATGATCGAGGCCCCGGTGCGCGACCACATGGCTGCCGGTGCGCCCACCGTGGCGCCCGACACGACCGTGCGCGACCTGGTGGAGCTCTTCGCCGACCGCAACCTCACCTTCGCGCCCGTCGTCGATGCCGAGGGGCGGCTCCTCGGCGTGGTCTCGGAGTCCGACCTGGTGTTCCAGGAGGTCGAGGGCGACGACCTGCACCAGCCGTACTCCATCCCGTTCCTGGGCGAGCTCATCCCCCTCTCGCGCGACCATACGAACGAGCAATTCCGGCGCGAGTTCGGGACGACCGTGTCGGATCTGATGAGCGGCGATCCCGTGACGGTCGACGCCGGTGAGACCGTGCACGAGGCCGCCCGCCTGATCGCCAAGCACGACGTGGCGCGACTTCCCGTGCTCGAGGACGGGAAGGTCGTGGGCACGATCGGGCGATCCGAGATCATCCGCGCGCTGGCCCGGCTCGAGTTCTGAGCGCCGTGCCCGGCTCCGTGGCGCTCGGCGACGGGCTCACGGTGGCCGACGTGGTGGCCGTGGCCCGGGAGGGGGCGCGGGCGGTCCTCCCCGAGGATGCGCGCGCACGGATGGCTGCGTCGCGCGCCGTGGTGGAGCGTGCGCTCGAGCGCGGCGATCCCGTGTACGGGCTGACGACGGGCGTGGGCGCCCTGCGCGACGTCCCGGTGGGGGCCGGACAGGCCGAGTTCAACCGCCGTCTCGTGACCACGCACGCCGTCGGGCACGGGCCGCCGGCCCCGGGCCACGTCGTCCGGGCGGCCATGCTCGTCCGGGCGCAGGGGCTGGCCCGAGGGGGCGCCGGCGTGCGCCCGGCCCTGGCCGAGGCCCTGTGCGCCGCCCTGGCCGAGGGGTTCACTCCCGAGGTCCACGCCATCGGCTCGCTGGGCCAGGCCGACCTCGGTCCCCTGGCCGAGATCGCCTCCGCCCTCGTGGGCGCCGGCCGTCTGGAGCTCGAGGCCCGCGAGGGCCTGGCCTTCGTCAACGCCAACGCCTTTGCGGTGGGCTGGGGCTGCCTGGCCCACGCCGCGGCCGAGATCGCGGTGGCGGCGCTCGACCGCAGCGCGGCCCTGGCGCTCGAGGGCTTCGGCGCCGGGGCGGCGCCGTTCGACGAGGCCGTCGCCGCCGCCCGTCCCTATCCGGGACTGGTCCGCGCCTCCGCGCGGCTTCGCGCCCTGCTGGACGGGGGCGAGCTGCTCCGCGGCCGCGGCCGAACGCTCCAGGACCCGCTCTCCTTCCGGGTCGTCCCCCAAGCGCACGGTCTCGCCCTCGACGCGCTGGAGGCCCTGCGGGCGACGCTCGAGACCGAGCTCGCCTCGGCGAGCGACAACCCGCTGGTGGCGGGCGAGCGCATCCTGCCCACGGGCAACTTCGACGCCGCGCCGGTCGCGTTCGCCCTCGACGGGGCGTCGCCAGGGGCTCGCCCAGGCCGCGAGCCTGTCCGCCGAGCGCGTACAGAAGCTCCTCTGGGGCGCCTTCAGCGGCCTGCCGTCCGGGCTGCGCTCCTCCGCCGAGGATCCGGGGGACGGGCTCCTCATCGTGGGCTACGGGGCGGCGGCCCTGGCAGGTGAGATCGCGCTCCTGGCGGCGCCGGTGCTCGGTCTGCAACCGACCACGAGCATCGGCGAGGGCATCGAGGAGCGCATGACCTTCGCCCCCGTGGCGGCGCGGCGCCTCGAGGAGATGGCCCGGCTCGTGGTCCGCCTGGCGGCCGTCGAGCTCGCCGTGGCCGCCGAGGCCGTCGAGCGTCGCGGCGCCGTGGCCGGTCTCGGGCGCGGGACGGCGGCGGCCCACGCTCTCGTCCGCGCCTCGGTCCCGCCCTTCCAACCCGACGGCCCGCTACCCAGCCTCGACGCGCTCGAGACCGCTCTGCGGGACTGAAATGAGTTCTAAGAGGCTTTAGGCCTGCTGCTCGGCCACCGGGCCGGTCGAGCGCCGTGTCCGCATCACCGGGGTCAGGGTCTCCGACTGGGGGCCCGGATCGTCGCCGAGGGCGTCGAGCAGGAAGCCGCAGGCGGTGACGGCGATGAGATCGACGTCCCAGCCGATGCTCGTCAGCGGCGGCGCCAGGAGCCGCGAGATCGGATGGTCGTCGTACCCGGCGACCGAGACGTCCTCGGGGATGCGCAGCCCGAGCTCGTGGCAGGCCACGTAGACGCCGTAGGCGATCGAGTCCGAGAGCGCGAACACGGCCGTCGGGCGCTCGGGGACCGTGAGCACGTCCCGGGCCAGCGGACGCGAGCCGTTCAGGCTGTAGGCGCAGGTCACCAGCGTGGCCTCGACCCCGAGGCGCTGGCCCCAGTCCATCACCGAGCGCTCGGCCGACCGTCCCGGAGCACCCTCGAGCGACCAGGAGAGGACGGCGATGCGCCGGTGCCCGAGGTCGCGGAGGTGCCGTAGGACCATCTCGACGCCGCGGTCGTTGTCGAACAGCACCTCGCCGGCCGTGGTCGCGTCACGGAGCGAGTCGCCGATCGTGACGGTCGGGACCGTGGAGGCGATCTCCGCCCACCCCTCGGCCAGCGGGCCGATGGGGCTGGCGATGAGGCCGTCGACGCGACGGTCGGCCAGGGCCTGGGCCAGCGCCACCTCCTGTGCGGGGTCGCCGCCCGCGTCGGCGATCAGGAGATGCCGTTCCTCGACCCGGAGCACCTGCTGGACGGCGGCCACGAGCTCCTGGTGGAAGAAGTCCGCGAGGCTACCCACGAGCATCCCGAACGTGCCGGTCTCCCCGCCGCGGAGCGCGCGGGCGATGGGGTCGTAGCGGTAGCCGAGCTCGTCGGCGACCTCGCGCACGCGCTGCTCGGTCTCGGCCGAGACCTGCATTCCTCGGAGCGCGTACGACACGGCCGCGGGCGAGAGGCCCGTGCGCTCGGCGAGCTCCTTGATGGTCGGGCGCTTGGGCCGGTCGTTCATCTCGGCCGCCTCTCCTTGCTCTCGCGGGAGGGTAGCGGCACGAGGCAGGAGTTGCCGTTTGGGCGGCGAAGTGAAACGATTCACTGAATCGATTCACTGAATCGATTCACAAATCGGGCGCTCCGTGGTAGCGTCTGATGAAGGAGATAAGTCGTCCTCATGGCCGCGCCCACGAAGGAGGTCCCGATGTCCAGCAACAGCCCGTCGATCGAGCTGCTTCGCGTGACCGGGCCACTTTCGCAGTCGGACCTCCGCGCTCTGGCCGAGCGCGTCCCGGCGGTGGTCGACGTCACGCCGCACGTACGGCACGACGCCGGCCGGCGCAACTACACGCTCCTGCACCGCGACGATGACCTCGAGGCGTGGCTCATCTGCTGGATGGACGACCACGACACCGGATTCCACGACCACGACGGCTCCTCGGGCGCCGTGCACGTCCTCGCCGGCAAGCTGGCCGAGGACCGGCTGGCCTTCGGCCTCGAGTCGCGGCAGGCCGCCATCTACGGCCCGGGCGCCACGTTCTCGTTCGACGGCGCCCACGTGCATCGCATGAGCCACGCCGGGGGAGGACCGGCCGTCTCCGTGCACGTGTACTCGCCGCCGATCCAGCGGATGGGCGTGTACGAGTTCGCCGACGACGGCGCCCTCCGCCGGCTCAGTGTTCCCGGTGAGTCGGAGCTCGGAGGCGCCGAGCTCGCCGCCACCGGCTAGCCCGGACGGTCCGAGACCGCGATCGAGTCGCGCCAGGCGATGAGCCAGGCGCGCTCCTCGGTGGTCTTCGGCATGAACTGGAACCCGGCCTCCCAGCGGCCGAAGGAGAGCTGCACCACGCGCACCACCCGGGCGACGATCCAGTGCGGCTCCGACTGGTCGCCGAGCTCGAGCCGCACCACGTCGCCGATGCCGAGCGCCCGTCCGACGCCGCCGGCCCGGAGGCCCGTGGACGATCCGTCCAGGCACATCAGGTCGATCCGGGTCCGGGGGACGAGCGAGCCCGCCTGCACCTCGCACACCACCGGCACGCGCTGGGTGCGGAAGCGGACGGACTCCCGCATCTGCACCTGCTCCCAGGTCTCGCCCAGGACGAGCTCGGCGCCCTGTGGATCGCCCACCCGGCGGCGCGACTCCGCCTGGTTCTGCCAGGCCACGCCCTGGCCGTCCAGCCAGCGCACGACCAGGCGGGCCCCGTCGGGGATCGGCCGGTCCTGCGCCCGCACGGCGACCGGCGCGCCGGGCGTGGCGCTCTCCACGCTGACCGAGACCGGCAGCCCTCCGGGTGCGTCGCGAAGCTCGAGCCGGTCCCCGGGGCGAAGGCTGAGCGGACGCGGCCGAGGCTCGTACACGAAGCGGCAATCCTACTGACGTGGCCCCGGGCGGCCGCTGGATAGTGTCGTTCCCATGACGAGCGCCATGCGCGAGACGATGTGGCGCCAGCCGGCCGACCTTCGCCGCCTGGCCGCCGACCCCGGGCCGGCGCGCCTGGCGGCCGAGCGCCTGCGCGGCCGGCCCGTGGTCATTGCTGGGACGGGGACCAGCTGGCACGCCGCGGCCCAGGGTGCGTTCCTGCTCCGCCGCGCGGGCGTCGACGCCCGGGCCGTGCAGAACATGGAGGCCGTCGTGGACGGCCCGGCGCCGCGGCCGGACCAGGCCCTGGTGCTGATGAGCCACCGCGGGACCAAGCGCTACGGGGCGGAGCTGCGCCGCCTGGCCGAGGACGCCGGGGTTCCGATCGTGGGCATCGGCGCCATCGGGGCGCCCGGGGCCGACGTCGAGACGGTCGAGCCCGAGACCTCGTCCGCCTTCACGGCGAGCCACACCGGCGCCCTGTTCCGCCTGGCCCAGATCGCCGTCGCCCTGGGCGCCGATCTCGGGGATCTCGACCGCGTGCCCGACGCCGTGGCCGCCGCGCTCGACGGCCCCGGCCCCGGAGTGCAGCCGCCGCGGCGCCTGATCGAGCTCACGGGGTCCGGCATCAACGGCTGGACCGCGGCCGAGGGCGCGCTCAAGATCCGCGAGACCGCGTACCTGGCCACGGAAGGGCTCCCGGTCGAGCAGCTCCTGCACGGGCCGGGCGTGGCCCTCGGGGCCGACGACGTGCTCGTGGCCCTCGACGGGGGCGGCCCGGGCGCCGAGCGGGTGCTCGAGGTCGCCGGCGCGGCCGAGGGATGCGGCGTCCCCGTGCGGCGGGTGACGGCCCGTGAGCTGGGCGAGCCGCTCTCGATCTTTCCCCTGACGGTGGCGGTGCAGCGCGTCGCCCTCGAGTGCGCCGAGGCGCTCGGCACGAACCCGGACACCTTCCGGCGGGTCCCCGGCCGCGAGGCCTGGGACGCCGTCACCCTCTAAGGGTCTAATCAAGCCGTAACGGCGGCCATCGTGGCGGCTGGCATAGTGGCGGTGCCCGTGCAGCCGATGCCGGACCGGGGTCGCCGACCGCTCGGCCTGGCGGTGCTCGTCGCCGCCGTGGCCGTGCTGTGCGGCATCGCCGCCTGGGCCGCCGGCGGCGGATTCCTCCTCACGGGCCAGCCCGCGCACAGCCGGCCCGTCGCACCGGCGATCCCCACCCTCGGGCAGTACCTGGCCATCGCCGTCGTCGGCGTGATCGTGGTCGGGGAGCTGATGCTGATCGGCTGGGGCGTCGTCGTGCGGCGCGACCCCGAGCTGCAGCAGGCGATGAAGAAGTCGACACCCGCCCGTGGCCGCGGATGGATCTCCTTCGCCCTGATTGCCGTGGCGGTGGTGATCCTGGCGCGCGAAGGCATCTTCAACCGCCTGCACTTCCTGCAGAACGCGGAGCACCAGGTCGGCGGCCACGGTCGCGGTGGTCCTGCGGGAGGCACCCCGACGAAGACCATCTCCTCGCCGGCGCTCGGCCTGCTGGTCACGATCGCCCTCGCGCTCATCCTCGTCGGCATGGTCGCCGCGGCCGTCTACATGCGCCGCTCCGGCCGGGGCAGGGGTGACCCCGCCGGCGCAGTCCTCGACCAGGCGATCGCCGCCGACCTGGCCGAGGGGATCGGGGACCTCGAGACCATCGCGGACCCGCGCGAGGCCGTGCTCACCTCGTACGACCGGCTGGAGCGCACGCTGACGGCCCACGGCGTGGCCGTCCGTCCGGCCGACACCCCCGACGAGACGGTGACCCGCGTCCTCTCCGAGCACCGCGGCGCCGGCCGCAGCGCCCGCCGTCTGGCGGAGCTGTTCCGGCAGGCCCGCTTCAGCCCTCACCCCGTGGACGAGCGCATGCGGGATGCGGCCCTGCGAGCGCTGCGCGACCTGCGCAGCCGGTTCGAGGGCTCGGCCTGATGCCGTATCGCCGCCGCTCGGCCCTGCGGCGCATCGTGGCCGCCGCCATCCTCATCACCGTCCTGGCCGGGCCGGTGCTGCTCGTGTCCCGCCGCGAGCTCACCCTCCTGGTGTGGGCCACGGCGCTCTTCGCCCTGGGCCTGCTGGGCGTGAGGGTGGCCGCGGCCGAGATGCGCCGGGCCGGTGCGTCGCCGTTCGAGCGCGCCCTGGCCGTCTCGCCTCCCGAGAACGTGCGCCCGAGCGATCTCCGGCGGATCGAGCGGGAGCTGGCGTTCGGCGCGGCCTCGCGGGCGGAGTACGACGCGCACACCCGGCCGCTTCTGCGCCGCGCCATCGCCGCCCGCCTCCTCGAGCAGCGCGCCGTCGATCTCGACGCGCAGCCGGCAAGGGCCCGCGACATCCTGCCGCCCGACCTGTGGCGGGTCGTGTCCCCGGAGGACGACCCGCGGACGGGCGGCATCGGGGCCGAGGATCTCGAGGCCACGCTGGCGCAGATCGAGCAGCTCGGGCCCCCGTGACCCGGACGGCTGCCCCCAAGCTCGTGCGCCTGGCCGGGCTCGCCGCCCTGGCCCTGTTCGCGGGCCTGGTCACCGGACAGGTGGAGCTCGTCCTGCTCGGCGTGCCCTTCGTCGTGGCCCTGGCCCTCGGCGTGGCCGCATCCGGCACGGTCGACGTCGAGGTCGCGGTGCAGGCCACCCCGCGCCGCGTGTTCGAGGGCGACGAGGTCACGGTCACGATCGAGATCGAGTCTCCCCGGCGTGTGAGCGAGCTCGAGATCGGGCTCGCCGTGCCGCCGGGTCTCGACGCCAAGGAAGCGACCCGGCACGCGGTGTCGCTCGCCCCGGATGACCTACGGGAGCTCGAGCTCCCGCTGGGCGCGGATCACCTCGGCGGCTACCGCCTCGGTCTCGTGGCCCTGCGCTCGCACGGCCCCGGCCGGCTGGTGGTCTTCGAGGACGTGCGCGACCTGGCCGTCCCGGTCAAGGTCTTCCCGCGGCTCGAGCGCAAGCCGGCGGGCGTGCGGCCGCCGACGATGCGCGTGCTCAGTGGCAGCTACGTGTCGCGGGCGCTGGGCGACGGGATCGAGTTCGCAGGCGTGCGCGCCTTCACCGTGGGAGACAGCGCGCGACGCATCAACTGGCGGGTCTCCAGCCGCCGCGGTGCGCTCCACGTGAACGTCCACCATCCGGAGCGGAACGCGGACGTGGTCCTGTTCCTCGACGCCTTCGGCCACGTGGGGGAGCCGGGGCGCAGCAGCCTCGACTCGAGCGTGCGGGGCGCGGCCACGCTCGCCCGCCACCTCCTGCGTGAGAAGGACCGGGTCGGGTTCGTGACCTTCGGTGGAACCGTGGGCTGGCTCGCCGCCGGCATGGGCGACGTGCAGCTCTACCGGCTGGTGGACGCCCTCCTCGATGTCAACGTCTCGCTCTCGTATGCGTGGAAGGCCATCGACGTCCTCCCGCGCCGCGCCCTGCCGCCGTCTGCGCTGGTCTTTGCGTTCTCGCCCCTGGCCGACGAGCGCGCGGTGGCCGCCTTCGCCGACCTGGCCGCGCGCGGCTATGACCTCGTCGTCGTCGACACCATGCCGGAACGGGCGATCGCCCCCGCTCCTGGTGCGGCCGGCCGTGCCGCGCACCGCATGTGGCGGCTCGCCCGCGAGGACAAGCGCGCCGAGCTCGGGTCCCTCGGCGTCCCGGTGCTGCCCCTGGGTCCGGACGACGAGGTGGCCGACGCCCTGGCGCTGCTCCCGCGACGCTCGGCCCGGCGGGCGCGGGTGCCGGCATGAGATGGGGCGCAGCCATCGCGGCGCTGGTGGTCGGCGCGGTCCTGGCGGCGAACGGCGTCTCCACCGCGCCGGCCGGCGACCGGCGGTCGCTGGCCGTGCTCGCCGTGCCGGGGCTGCTGGCCCTGCTCGGCGCCGTCGTGATGCCGCGCAGCTTCCTGGCCGCCTTCGCGGCGGCCCTCCTCGGCGCCCAGTACGGGATCGCCCTGGCGCGCGCCGACAGCGGGCACGTCGAGGCCCGGGCCGTGCTCGTGGGCGCCGGGCTGCTGCTGGTGGTGGAGCTCGTCGACCTCGCCGGCTCCTCCCCGCGGGGGACGCGTACCGACGGCGCCGTGCGGCTCTTCCAGGTCGCGTGGATCGCGGGCACGCTCGCGGCCTCGCTGCTGGCGGGCGTGCTGGCCCTGGGGGTCGTCTCGCTCGGCGGGAGCGGCGGCGGCCTCGTGCGCATCCTCGGCATGGCGGGCGCGCTCCTGGCGCTCGCCCTCCCGGTGCTCGTGGCTCGCCGTCAGAGCCGGTAGGGCACGCTGGCCAGGATCACCCGCTCCTCGAACAGGAGCAGCCGCTTGAGGTAGAGGGCCCGCTGGTTGTGGAGGATCCGCTCCCACCAGTGCGAGACGATGAGCTCGGGCATGACCACGACGCAGACCGCGTCCGGGTCGGCCGTGACCTCGCGGATCCTGCGCAGCAGGGGGCCGCCGATGTCGCGGAAGGGCGACTCGACGACCTCGAGCTCGAGCGGGAGCGACTCGTACTCCCAGCCGGAGCGCAGCCGCTTGGCGTCCTGCGCGTCGAGGGCCACGGACAGCCCGAACGTCTCGTCGCCGTGCAGGCCGAGCGCGTAATCGATCGCCCGCAGCGAGGCGTCGTTCGTCCCCGACACCGGCGTGATCACGACGGTGCGCCGGTGGCCGGCCCGGGGCGGCCGGCGCACCTCCCGCGAGCCGGCCACCACGGGGATGTCGGTCGTGACCACGCCCTCCTCCCGCAGCAGGCGCAGCTTGAGGGCGAAGCCGGTGCGGCCACGCAGGGCGGCGAGCCAGGAGCGGCGGGCGAAGAACTCCGGAATGAGGACGGTCACGTACTGGTCCGGGCTGTGCTCCGTGGAGCGGACGGCCCGGACGACGCTTCCCGGCCACGCTGCCGTTCCGGGGCACGACCTCGAGGGGGACGCCGTCCCCGCTGAAGGCGGGCCACGCGCGGAGCAGGCCGGGTGGGCCGCCGTCGCCCACGTGCAGCGCCCGGTAGCCGGTGCCGGCCACCGTGCGGGCGAACCGCAGCGCCTCGGTCGTGGCGTCGTCCAGGGACTGGACGACGACGATCATCGGCCCCCGGGTGCGTCCCTCCCTGGCCACGCGGAACCCGGTGCTCAGCCGTACGTGCACCCGCTCGTAGTGCCGCCGGGTGAGCAGGAACAGGGCGACGATGGCCGGGATGGCGACCGTCACCATCCACGCGCCCTCGCGGAACTTGGTGAACACGATGACCAGCGTCACGAGCGCGGTCGACACGGCGCCGAGGGCGTTCAGGCTCATCGAGCGCAGCAGCGCCCCGCGGTTGGCGGCCTTGCGCCGGCGCCGCCACCAGAGGCGCACCATGCCGGCCTGGGAGAGCGTGAAGGCCGTGAACACGCCCAGCAGGTAGAGGTGGATCAGGCTGTTGATGTTGGCGTTGAAGCCCACGATCAGGACCGCGGCCAGGAGCGAGAGGACGATGAGGCCGTTCGAGTAGACGAGCTTGTCGCCGAGGTTCGAGAACTGGCGGGGGACGAAGCCGTCGCGGGCCAGCAGGGCCGCCAGCCGGGGGAAGCCCTGGTAGGCGGTGTTGGCGGCCAGGATCAGCACGGCGAACGTGAAGCCCTGGACGAGGTAGAAGCCGAACGCGGAGGACGAGCCGGCGGGGAACACGGCGCGCGCGATCTCCGACAGCACCGACACCGTGCCGCTCGGCCGGGCGCCTGTCCGGTCGGCCAGGATGGAGACGCCCATGAACAGGGTGATGGCGATGCCGCCCATGATGAGGAGCGTGCGGCTCGCGTTCTGGGCCTGCGGCTTCCGGAAGGCCGTCACGCCGTTCGAGACGGCCTCGACGCCCGGTCAGCGCGCTGCACCCGGAGGCGAAGGCGCGCAGGATCACGACCAGGCCGACAGCGGTCGCCGTGCCGGTCGGGAGCGGGTCGGGGATATGTGCCGACGGCCAGCCGCCGGCGACGCCGCCCACGATGCCCACCACCACCATGACCAGCATCGAGGCCACGAAGCCGTAGGTCGGGAGGGCGAAGAGGAGGCCGGCCTCCCGCACGCCGCGCAGGTTCACCAGGGCGAGAAGCACGAGCACCAGCAGGCAGATCGCCACCTCGTGCGACTGCAGCGAGGGCACGGCCGACGCCAGGGCCAGCACGCCCGCCACGATGCTCACCGCCACGGTGAGCACGTAGTCAACCAGCAGCGACGCGGCGGCCACGAGGCCGGAGTTCGTGCCCAGGTTCTCGCGGGCCACGACGTAGGCCCCGCCGCCGTTCGGGTAGGCGTGGATGGTCTGCCGGTAGGAGAGGACGACGATGGCCAGCAGGGCGGCGATGGCCACCGAGATGGGGATGACCAGGTTGGCCGACGCCAGCGAGGCGGCCACCAGGACGGCCAGCGCGGCCTCGGTGGCGTAGGCCACGGACGAGAGGGCGTCCGAGGCGAAGATCGGCAGGGCCAGCACCTTCGGCAGCAGCTCCTCCTGCAGGCGCTCGATCGGGATCGGGCGGCCGAGCAGGGCGCGCTTGAACGGCAGCCGGCGCGGTGGCTCCAGGGGGAGCCCGGTGTCGGTCACGCCTCGCCGTCCTCGGAGGGCACGAAGCGGTAGCCCACGCCCGGGTCGGTCACGATGCGCCGCGGACGATGGGGATCGGGCTCGATGCGGCGCCGCAGCTGCGAGATGAAGACGCGCAGGTTGGCCGCGTCCGCGGCGTCCGGGTCGCCCCAGACGGCGTCCACGATCGTGCGGTGGGTCAGGACCCGGGCCGGGTGGCGCGCGAACAGCAGGAGGAGCGCGAACTGCGTGCGCGTCAGCGGGACCTCCTCCCCGCGCACCCGCACCCGGCGCTCGGGGACGTCGATCTCGATGTCCCCACGGTGCAGCACGGCCGACTCGGCCGCGGCCCCGTCGCTGCGGTCGGCGTGGCGCAGGGCCACGCGCAGCCGGGCCAGCAGCTCCGGCATGGCAAACGGCTTGGCCACGTAGTCGTCCGCCCCGAGGTCGAGTGCCTCGACCTTGACCGCGTCGTCGCCCCAGGCCGACAGGACGACGATCGGGGTGGCGGCCAGGAAGGCGCGGACGCGGCGGATGACCTCGAGCCCGTCGATGCCCGGGAGGCCGAGGTCGAGGACGATGACCCGGGGGGACGAATCGGCGGCCCGGGCCACGGCGGCCTCGCCGGTGGCCGCCGCGACGACCTCGTAGTCATGGGCCTCGAGGGCCACCGTGAGCGCCCGCAGGACCGCGGGCTCGTCGTCGACGACGAGGATCCGGTCGGCGCTCACCGGCCGCCGCTCCCGCGGAGCGTGACCACGAAGGTGGCGCCGCCGCCCGGTGTCCCCTCGGCGGCGATGGAGCCGTCGTTGGCCTGCACGAACCCCCGGGCGATGGCCAGGCCCAGCCCGGTCCCGGGCCGCGAGCCCGGCCCGGTCAGGTGCAGGTACGGCTCGAAGATGCGGAGCCGCTCGGACTCGGGGATGCCGGGGCCGTGGTCGACCACCCGGATCTCCACGTCGTCGCCGGCGGGCCGGGCCACCAGCATGATCGGGCTCGTCCCGCGGTCGTGACGGGCGGCGTTCTCGAGGAGGTTGACCAGGACCTGGCGGACCATCGTCTCGTCGACGGCCACCGTGGGGAGGCCCGCAGCCACCCGCACGTCGATGCCGCGGCCGCCGGTGGACAGCCCGACGGCCTCGACGGCGCCGTCGAGGAGCTCCTCGACGGGCATCGCCGTGCGCGCCGGGTGAAGAGCGCCGGCCTCGATGCGCGAGAGGTCGAGAAGGCTCGTCACCAGCCGCGTCAGGCGGCCGGCCTCCGACTCGATGTCGGCCAGCATGGCGTGGCGCGCGGCCTCGTCGAGCTTCGTCGAGTCGAGCGTCGTGGCCAGGGCGCGGATGGCGGTGAGCGGCGTGCGCAGGTCGTGGGAGACCGACTGCAGCAGGGCGCGGCGCATGCGGTTCGTCTCGTCGGCCGCCTGCCGCACGGCCGCCTCGCGCTGCGTCCGGCTCCGGGCGGCCGCGATGCCGACCACGCCGGCGAACGTCTCCAGGACCCGCCGCCGGTCGGCGTCGAGCGGCTCGTCACCGGCATCGGCGACCAGGTTGCCGCCCGGGCCGGCCTCGGTGGTCACCGGCAGGTCGACCACGTGGCCGTCGTCGACCGCGCCCCCCGCCGCGCGCGTGACGTCGCCGGCGAAGAGATCGAGCGGATGGTCAGCGAGCTCGACGTGAAGGTGCGCCCCACGGAGGTGGAGCATGGCCACCAGGTCGTGCAGGGAATGCTGCAGGGTCGGGCCGATCGGCTCGTCGCCCAGCAGGCCCACGGCCAGGCCCCCGAGCGCCGTGGCCGAGGCGGCCCGCCGCTCCGCCAGTCCGCGCGCCTCGCGCAGGCGCCCGGCCAGGATCGCGAGCGTGACGGTGACCAGGAGGTACACCACGAACGCGGCCACCGCCTCGCTCGAGTCGATGGCGAACGAGTAGTACGGCCTGGTGAAGAAGAAGTTGAAGGCCAGGGCGCCGATGGCGGCCATGGCCACCGCCGGCACCGGCCCGCCGCCGGCGGCCGCGAGCGGGGGCACGACCAGCGCCAGGGCGATCGTCCCCTCGTTGAGCCGGTCGCGCAGCGGGATGAGGACGGCCGTGAAGATGGCCAGCAGTGCGAGCGACGCCGCCACGCCGTAGAACAGGCGGAAGACGGCGTCGGGGTCGGTGAGGGCCCGGCGGGCGGCCGCCGGCGCGCCGCGCTCCTCGACGGTGCTCCTCTCCACGATGGGAGGCATAGCCGATCGGCGCAAATCGGCGGCAAACGGCCGCCGCGGGGTTGTGAAAGGGGCGTAAAAACCGGTTTCAAAATGAAGACTTACGGGCTGGGGGTCGATGGACGGTCCGAGGCCCGCGACGAGGGAGGTGGCAGTACTCGTCAGCAGTACGGCGCCGACCGAGGACACCCGCCTCGGGCCGTCCAGCGGCGCCCAGCGCGCCCAGGCTCATTTTGAAACTGGTTCTGAAGACGCCGGCGCTCAGCGGGCCCGGAGGCCGTCGAGCGTCACCTGCACGTAATCGCCCCAGCGGAAGCCGGGAACCTGCCGCCCGGCAGCCACCCCGTAGGCCATGGCCCGGACGAGCGAGGGCACGGAGTCGGCGGTGAGATCGTCGCGCATGCTCCCCTGCCCCTGGGCGCGCAGGACGAGCTCGGCCACGACGCTGGTGAGCTCCTCGCCCAGCCGCTGGCCATTCGCGCTCGCGCGCTTGGCCGCCGGCAGCACCTCGGCTGTCACCCGGTCGGTGTGCTGCTTGCGGGCCACGTGCCAGACGAACCGCTCGAACCCGGTCCAGGCGTCCTGCTCGGCCAGGGCGCTGCGCGCCTCCGCCACGAGGTCGGTCAGGCACAGGACGCAGAGCTCGTCGAGCAGCGCGTCGCGCGTGGCGAAGTGCCGGTAGACGGTGCCCACTCCGACACCGGCGCGCTCCGCCACGTCGTGCATCTGAGCGTCGATCCCGTGCTCGGCGAAGCACTCCCACGCGCCTTCGAGGACGCGCTCGCGGTTCCGGAGCGCGTCTGCCCGGCGGGGACGGCTTGCGTCGGTATCGGTGGAGGTGGCGGCCATCCAGTTATGTATTTGACAAACGGAACGTCGGTTCCGTATAGTAGCGGCCGCGGAACCGGAAGTCCACGTCCGATTGTAATGCGGAGGCCCCTCATGCCGCAATCCAACGACCGCCGTTGGCTCGCTCTCATCCTGTTGTGCGCGACGCAGTTCATGGTCGTCCTCGACGTCTCCATCGTGAACGTCGCCCTTCCGTCGATCCAGAAGTCACTGCACTTCTCGGAGTCCAGCCTGCAGTGGGTGACGAGCGCCTACGCGCTGACCTTCGGCGGGTTCCTCATGCTCGGCGGACGCGCCGCGGACCTGCTCGGCCGGCGGCGCCTGTTCATGATCGGGCTCGTCATCTTCTCCGGCGCGTCGCTCGTCTGCGGCCTGTCGGGGTCGAGCGGCGTGCTCATCGGAGCGCGGGCCGTCCAGGGCCTGGGCGCCGCGATCATCTCCCCGGCCGCCCTCTCGATCCTCACGAACACGTTCGAGGAGGGGGCTGAGCGCAACACCGCCCTGGGCGTCTGGGGCGCGATCGCCGGCCTGGGCGGCGCCGCGGGCGTCCTCCTTGGCGGGGTGCTCACCGACACGCTCAGCTGGGAGTGGATCTTCTTCATCAACGTGCCCATCGGGCTCATCGTCCTCGCCCTCGCCCCGGTCCTGCTCAGCGAAAGCCGCGTCGAGGTCGCCAAGCGGCGCTACGACCCGGCCGGCGCGATCACGGTGACCGCCGGGCTCGTGCTCCTCGTCTACGGGCTCGTGCAGACGAACAACCACTCCTGGACGGCACCGTCCACCATCGCCCTGTTCGCCGCCTCGGCCCTGCTGCTGGCCCTGTTCGTGTGGATCGAGCTTCGCAGCGAGGACCCCGTGCTGCCGCTGCGGATCTTCCGCAACCGCACGCTGACCGGGGCAAACGTGGTCGGCGCGCTTCTCGGCGCCTCGATCTTCGCCATGTTCTTCATGCTCTCGCTGTACATGCAGCAGGTCTTGGGCTACAGCGCCCTGCGCACTGGCGTGGCCTACCTGCCGGTGGCGATCTCGATCATCGTGGCCGCCGCCGTGTCACAGGCCCTCGTCACGAGGATCGGCGTCCGGCGGGTCCTGGCTGCCGGCATGGTCCTGCAGGTCGCCGGGCTGCTGTGGTTCGCCCGCGTGGCGGTGGACGGGACCTATGCCGTCGACCTCCTGCCGGGCTTCCTGCTCGCCGGCTTCGGGCTCGGCTTCGCCTTCGTGCCCGACACGATCGCCGCCCTGCAGGGCGTCAAGCCCGACCAGGCCGGCGTGGCCTCCGGGCTGATCAACACGTCCCAGCAGATCGGCGGCGCCCTCGGCGTGGCGGTCCTCGTCACGGTGGCGTCGAGCAAGACCCTGAGCGTCATGGCCGCGAACCACGGTGCGCCCAGCGCGCTGCCGGGCGCGCTCACCGACGGGTTCCACCAGGCCTTCCTGGTCGGGGCCGTGCTGGCGGCATTCGGCCTGCTGGCGACCCTCCTGCTCATCAGGGAGGTTCGCCCCGGCGAGGCACCGGCCGCGGCAGAGGTTGCGACTGCGGCCGAGTGACCCGCACGGCATGGGCGGCGCCGGACTGGCGGCGCCGCCCATCCAGCGGCACTGAAACGGTTGCTTGCGTCGGCGTGCCGGCTTTGCCGGCGCGCCGAAGCCGGTCCCGTGGCCGGCCACCGCGAGAGAGTCGCTCCACTCACGTATGGCCCGCCACAAGGAGGGGGCCAACGGGGGAACCCATGGGTTCCCCCGTTTTACTCCACGAAGAAGCGGCCCGTTTCGCCGTCGGACAACCAGCGGGACGTGACGGTCTTCTTGCGCGTGTAGAAGTCGACGGCGTCGGTGCCGTGGGCGTGGAGGTCGCCGAGGAACGAGTCCTTCCAGCCCGAGAAGGGGAAGAAGGCCACCGGAGCGGCCACCCCGACGTTGACGCCGATCATCCCGACCTGCACGTCGCGGCGGAAGCGGCGGACGGCGGCTCCTGACTCGGTGAAGATCGACGTGCCGTTGCCGTAGCGGCTGGCGTTGACGGTGGCCAGGGCATCGTCGAGCGTGTTCACGTGGATCACGCTCAGGACCGGGCCGAAGACCTCCTCGCGGGCGATCTCCATCTCGGGCTCGACCTCGAGGATCGTCGGGCCGACGAACGAGCCGCCAGCCTCGGCGTCCGGCTCGCGGCCGTCGACGACCAGGTTCGCGCCCTCGGCCACGCCGCGTTCGATCCAGTCCCGGATGCGGTCGCGCGCGGCCTCGGACACCACCGGCCCGACGGCCACGCCGTCCTCCATGCCGTCGCCCACGCGCAGGCCCTCCGTGGCGTGCCGCAGCGGCTCGAGCAGCCGGTCGTGCGCCTCGCCCACCGTGACCACGACCGAGCCCGCCATGCAGCGCTGACCGGCCGCGCCAAAAGCGCTGCCGACGATGCCCGACACGGTCTTGTCGATCACCGCGTCCGGCAGCACGACGATGAAGTTCTTGGCCCCGCCGAGGGCCTGGACGCGCTTGCCGTTGGCGGCCGCGCGGGTGTAGACGTGGCGGGCCACCTTGGCCGAGCCGACGAACGACACGGCGTCGATGCCGGGGGAGTCGAGGATGGCGTTGACCACGTCGGCTCCGCCGTTGACCAGGTTGACCACGCCCGGCGGAAGCCCGAGCTCGTCGATCAGCCCGAACACGCGGCGCTGCGTGAGCGGCACCTGCTCCGACGGCTTCAGGATGAACGTGTTCCCGCACGCGATGGCGAAGGGCAGGAACCACATGGGCACCATGGCCGGGAAGTTGAACGGGACGATGGCCGCGCACACCCCGACGGGCTGGCGGATCGTCTCGCAGTCGACGTTCGTGGCCACGCCCTCGAGGACCCGGCCCTGCATGGTCGTGGGGATGGCGGTGGCGGCCTCGACCATCTCGATCATGCGGGCCACCTCGGCCCTGGCGTCGGGCAGCGTCTTGCCCATCTCGCGGGTCACCGACCGGGCGAGCTCCTCATGCTCGGAGACGAGCGCCTGCCGGAAGCCGAACAGCCAGCGGGCGCGCTCGATGACGGGGCGCAGCCGCCACTCGGCGAAGGCCTCGCGCGCGGCGGCGACGGCGGTCTCCACCTCCGCCGCCGTGGAGAGCGGGACGCGGGCGATGGTCTCGCCCGTGGCCGGGTTGGTGACGTCCAGCAGCTCGCCGCTGGCCGAAGGGGTCCAGCGGCCGCCGATGTAGTTGTCCAGGACGTCCGTGGCGGGGCGGGGGGTCGTGGTGCTCAAGGCGGTTCCTCTCCGACGATCAGATCGAAGCAGCGTAGCCCCGTAGACTCCGTCCGGGAAAGGAGCATGCCGTGACCGACACGAGTGGCGCCACCACCACGAGCGCCGAGTGGCTGAGCTGGACCCGGAACGCGGACTATCGCGAGAATCCGCCCCCGGTGGTCGTGGGCGGCGAGGGCCCGTACGTCATCGACCGCGACGGCCGCCGCCTGCTCGACGGGGTCTCCGGCCTCTTCACCACCCAGATCGGCTACTCGCACGGTGCGGAGCTCGGCGCGGCCGCCGCGGCCCAGCTGGAGCAGCTCGGCTTCTACCCGAACTGGGACGCCACCCATCCGGCGGCGCTGGCCCTGACCGAGCGCGTGCTCGGCCTGGCGCCCGCCATGGACCACGTCTTCTTCACCTCGGGCGGCTCCGAGTCCGTGGAGTCCGCCTGGAAGCTCGCCCGCCAGCACTTCCTGGCCGCCGGCGAGCCGTTCCGCCGCAAGGTCATCGCCCGCCGCGGCGCCTACCACGGCAGCTCCCTCGGAGCGGTCTCGCTCACCGGCATCCCCGGCTCCCGCATCCCCTTCGAGCCCCTGCTCGCCGACGCCCGCCACGTGCCCAACACCGACCGCCGCCGCTGCCTGATGTGCCGCGGAGCCGAGGCCTGCACCCTGGGCTGCGCCGAGGCGGTCGAGCAGGCGATCGTGGCCGAGGGCCCCGCGACGGTGGCCATGGTCATCGTCGAGCCCGTCCAGAATGCGGGCGGATGCCTGGTGCCGCCGCCGGGCTACGGGCGGGCGCTGCGCGAGATCTGCGACCGCCACGGCGTCCTGCTCTGCTGCGACGAGGTCATCACCGGATTCGGCCGCGTGGGCGCCTGGTTCGGGAGCGAGCGCTTCGGCTTCGAGCCCGACATGATCACCTGCGCCAAGGGCATCACCTCGGGTCAGGCCCCGCTCGGCGGGGTGCTCTTCCGCGACCGCGTGGCGGAGCCGCTCATGGCCGACGGCGCCCTCTTCGCGCACGGCTACACGTTCGGCGGCCATCCCCTCTCGTGCGCGGTGGCTCTGGCCAACCTCGACATCATGGAGCGCCTCGGCGTGGTCGAGAACGTGCGGGCCACCGAGGCGTACCTGGAGGCGGCGCTCAACGACGTGGCCGCCCGCTCGCCGATCGCCGTCGAGGCGCGCGGAGCGGGCTTCTTCCGGGCGATCGAGCTCGTCTCGAACGACCACGTGCTGCGGGCGCGGGACGCGATCCGGGCCCAGGGCGCCATCGTGCGGGCGGACGTCCGCGTCAACCCGTGCCTGGCCATCTCGCCGCCGCTGATCTGCGACCGCGGGCACGTGGACGAGCTCGCCGCGGCGGTGTCGGCCGGCCTGGAGGCCGTGGCCTAGAAACCGGTTCTGGCTTCTGCTCAGGCGCGCGGCCAGCCAGCCGGCCCGCTCGAGGCGGCGCTCGACGGCGTACCCCGGATAGTCCAGCGGAGCCCCGGCGGGAAGCCCGGAGACGATCGCGCCCGGCGGCCGGTCGGGGCGGCGCAGGACGTCCGCCACGGCCCCTTCGGACACGTTCGCCAGCCAGAGATGGGCCGCCGGCAGGGCATCGGTCGCGGCGTCGGCCTCGAACACGTCCACCTCGGCGCCGTTGGCCTCGGCGTTCGCCCGCGCCGCGGACACGGCCAGCGGATCGCTGTCGCAGGCGTGCACCGGGTGGTGGCCGAGGACCGCGGCGCACACCGCGAGCACGCCGGACCCGCAGCCGAGGTCCAGCACCGAGGTGAGCTCGGAGAGCTCGCACAGGAGCTCGAGGCACCCGCTCGTCGTGGCGTGCGCGCCGGATCCGAACACCCCGCGGGGCTCGATGCGAACGGCCTGCACCCCGTCGGGCGGCTCCTCGTCGGGCGGGCCGACCCACAGGCAGCCCGCGATCTCGAGCCCATGGTGGTGCTCTTCCCAGACGCGAATGCGGGACGCGCCCACGGGCTCGACTCGCCATGGCCCGAGGTCGGCGGGCAGCGTGAGCGGCGGCGCCGCGAAGGCGGCCACCTCGAACCGACCTTCGCCGTCGCGCCGCTCTTCCACCCGGCCGGGGAACATCGCCGACATGCGGGCCAGGAGGTCCGCCGGATCGAGCCCGGCGGCCTCGGCGGTCACGGATACCCGCAGCAGCGTGGACACGCCGTCACCCTCCGGGACGGGCCGGGCGGCCATGGACGGACGATGACACGGAGGCGACGGCGCGCGGCCGCCGCCCCAGCCGTCACTTGTAGCGGTAGACGATGCGCCCGCGGTTCAGGTCGTACGGCGACAGCTCGATCTTGACGCGGTCGCCGAGCATGATCCGGATCCGGTACCGGCGCATCTTGCCGGCCACGTATCCGATGGTCTCGTGGCCGTTGTCGAGGGCGATCCGGAACATGCCGTTGCGCATGGCCTCGGTGACCTCGCCCTCGAGCTCGATAGTGGCTTCCTTGGTGGTGATCTGTCCCCCTTAGTCGATCGCGGTGACGTTGGTCGCCTCGGGGCCCTTCTGACCCTCACGGGCCTCGAACTCGACCCGGGCTCCCTCACGCAGCGAGCGGTATCCCTCGCCCACGATCGCGGAGTGGTGGACGAAGAGATCCTTCCCACCGCCCTCGGGGCTGATGAATCCGTACCCCTTGGCGTCGTTGAACCACTTCACGGTTCCAGTTGCCATGTCACGCACCTCCTCCCGCCTATAAGAACGGGCGGGTGGGCGCGGGACGCGTCCGACCGGCACTCGCTCAGTGTTCGCCCGCCATTCTAGCGCCCGGCCGGAACATGCCCGCCACCTGTCAGGCGGCGCGCTCGCCGTGCGCGTCGCGCCAGGCGAGCAGAAGCTGGCGCTCGGCGGCGCTGCGCGGACGCAGCTCGAAGCCGGCCAGCCAGCGGCCGAAGCTCTGCGACTCCACGCGGGCCACGCGGGCCTCGATCCACGGAGCTTCCTCCTCCGACCCCACGCGCAGGCGCATGACGTCGCCCACGGCCGGCATGCGGCCGACGCCCGAGACGCCGACGCCGCCCGACGAGACGTCGAGGCAGACCATGTCCACGCGACGCTTGGCGGGGAGCGATCCCGACACCGTCTCGCCCAGCAGCGACCGGCGGGCGGCCGGAACGCGCTGGCGGCGGCGGGTGACCACCTCGGACCACTCGCCGAGCAGTGTCAGCTCGAGGTGGTCGCCGTTCGGGTCGGGATCGGAGACGCGGGCGCTGACCTGCCAGGCGCGAGCGTCCTCGTCGTGCCAGCGAATGGAGACGGCCTCGCCGAAGCCGGGCGTGCGCTCGAGCTCGGTGAGGACGGCGCGGCGGTCGTCGAGCTCCGCCACGACGGCACGCGCAGCGTCCTCATCCCCCTCGAAGGAGCGCAGCTCGATGGCCGTGCCCGGGGACAGGCCGTCGAGGAAGGCTGGCTGCACGCTCATGTGCCCCCTCTATCGGTCGCGAAGGGGCCGACATTGAGGGGCGTGTGAAGCGCTCGAGACCGATCTCACCAGCCGGCGCCCTCGTTGGCGCCGATGGGGTGGCCGCGCGGGACGACGGCATCGGCGTCGAGGCCCCCGAACCGGCCCCGGTGGAAGATGAGGGGCTCGCCTCCCGGGTGGCTGAAGCCCTCGATTCCGCCCACCACGAGGTCGTGGTCGCCGGCACGGATCATCTCGGCCACCGAGCAGCGCAGCGTGGCCAGCGCGTCGCGGACGACCAGGTAGCCGTCCGAGCTCTCGACCAGCTCCGACGGGAAGGGCGCGCCCCACTCCGAGAAGGCCAGGGCCACCTCGCCCTGGTGTCGCTGGAGGATGCTCACCGAGAAGCGCTGCTCCCGCCCGAGCGCCGACCACGTCCGTGAGTCGTGGCCCACGGCCACGAGCACGAGAAGCGGCTCGAGCGAGACGGACGTGAACGAGTTCAGGGTCATGCCGGCCGGCGGCTGGCCGCCGACGAGCACGACGGTGACACCCGTGGCGAACTCGCCGACGCAGCCGCGAAAGGCCAGGGTGACAGCGTCGCTCACGGCCATGGCGCCAACCCCGGCCGTCTCTTGACGGTCCCCATCACGCTCTGTGTAATGTATCCATTCTCGCCGCGAGCCGACCGCGGCGCTCGACGAGAGGCTCACCGCGATGAGCGAGACGATCAGCGAGCTCGAGCGGGACGGCGTGCGCGTCGTACGGGTCACGTACTCCGACCTGCACGGTGTGGCCCGCGGCAAGGACATCCCGATCGACCGCTTCGCGCAGGCGCGCGAAGGCGGGCTGCCCCATTGCGAGGCCGTCATGACCATCGACCTCGCCCACAACGTGGTGGCCGGGTTCGAGCACGGCTTCCAGGACATCGTGGCCCGGCCGGACGTGAGCACGCTGGTGCGCCTCCCCTGGCGGCCGGAGGTGGCGTGGTGCCTCGCCGATCTCGAGGTGAACGTGACCGGCGAGCCCCACGCGGTCGATCCCGCGCGGCACCGTGCGCCGCGCGGCCGGCGAGCTGGCCGCGCTCGGCCTCGAGGCCATCGTCGGGCCCGAGCTCGAGTTCTACCTGTGCGAGCCGGACGAGCGCTCGCCGGTGGGGTACCGCCGGCACGTCGAGCACCCGAGCCACGTGTACACGGTGGGCGAGGTGGCCGACCCGAAAGGACTGCTCTACGAGATGCTCACGGCGAGCATGGACCTCGGCCTGGGTGCCCTCGCCGCCGCCCAGGAGTACGGGATGTCGCAGTACGAGATCAACCTGTGCCATTCGCCGGCCCTGGACGCCGCCGACCGCACCTTCCGCTACCGCACGGCGGTCAAGGACCTGGCCGCCCGCCACGGCCTCCTCGCCACGTTCATGGGCAAGCCCTGGAACGACGACGAGGGCTCCGGATTCCACCTGCACGTCTCGTTGAACCGGGACGGGACCAACGCGTTCGCCGACCCGTCCGCACCCGACGGGCTGAGCGTGATCGCCCGGCAATTCGTGGCCGGCCTGCTGGACCATGCGCCGGCGCTGATGGCCTTCCACAACCCGACGGTCAACGCCTACAAGCGCATGACGGTCGAGAGCCTCGCCCCGACGAACGTGAACTGGGGCTACGACAACCGCCTCGCGATGGTGCGGATCCCCGCCGAGCGTGGCCCGGCCACGCGAGTGGAGATGCGGGTGGGGGACGGTGCCGCCAACCCCTATCTGGCCACCGCAGCGGTGCTGTACGCGGGCCTCGACGGCCTGCGCCGTGAGCTCGAGCCACCGCCGGACGTCGCCGGGAACCCGTACGACCTCGACCCCGAGCGCCTGGGTCCCGCGCTCCCGTCCTCCCTCGACGACGCCCTGGCGGCGCTCGAGGCCGACGACGTCCTCTGCGCGGCCATGGGCCCGTCGCTCGTGGCCACGTTCCTCGAGATCAAGCGCTACGAGCTGGCCCGCTGGAAGGCCCACGTGACCGAGTGGGAGTTCCGCGAGTACGCGCACCACCTCTGAGAGGACTGAACCGTGGGAGACTGGATCGACGTGGGAGAGGCCGACGAGCCGGCCGACGGCACCATGCGTCCCGTCGAGGCCGGTGGGGAGGCGATCTGCGTGGCCCGGGTGAACGGCGAGTGGGTGGCCTTCGCCGACGACTGCACGCACGAGGAGTGCCCGCTGGCGGACGGCTACCTCGAGGGGCAGGTCATCGAGTGCGCCTGCCACGGGTCGCAGTTCGACGTTGTCACCGGCGAGGTTCTCCTCGGCCCGGCCACCGAGCCGGTGGCCGTGTTCCCCATCCGTGTCGTCGACGGGCGCCTGGAGGTCGAGGTGCGGTGAGCGAGCCGGCTGCCGGGCCGCTGGTGGTGGAGAGCCTCGTCGACCGGGTGCATGGAATCCTGCGGGCGCGCATCGTCCAGGGCGACCTGGCCTGCGGGACGCGCCTCCGCCAGGCCGCGCTGGCCGAGGAGCTCGGCATCTCGCGCACGCCGCTGCGCGAGGCCCTGCGGCTGCTCGCTGCCGAGGGCCTCGTGGAGCTGCAGCCGCAGCGCGGGGCGATGGTGGCCGACCTCAGCCCGCACGACATGGAGGCCGCCTGGGAGGCGCGGCTGGCCGTCGAGCCCGGCGCGGCGCGGCTCGCCGCGCGCCGCCGCGGAGGCGACGAGCTCGGAGCGATGCGGGCCGCGGTGACCGCGCTGCGCCGGGCCACCAGCCGCGACCCGCACGTGCCCTTCGGAGCGAACCGCGACTTCCACGTCGCCCTGGCCCGCGCCTCGGGAAACTTCCACGTGGCCACCTTCGTGGAGACCATCTGGGTGGGGCGCATCGGGTTCACGATCTACGCCCGCCAGCACGTGACGCGGGCGCTCAACCGCCGCTACGCAGACGAGCACGCGGCCATCGCCGATGCCGTCGAGGCAGGGGACGAGGAGCGGGCCGAGCGGCTCACGCGCCGGCACATCGCCGGCGCTCCCCCGCCCTAGTGCCCTAGCCCTCGGCCTCGACCGGGTTGCGGAGCGTGGGCACGCCCTCGACGTCGATCTCCACGACGTCCCCCGAGCGCAGGTAGCGGGGCGGGTTGCGGGAGTCGCCGACCCCGCCGGGCGTGCCGGTGGCCAGCACGTCTCCCGCCTCGACGGTGGTGGCGATGGAGATGTACTCGACGAGCTCCTCGACGCCGAAGATCAGGTTCTCGGGTGTTCGAGTCCTGCATGACCTCGCCCGACACGGTGGTCCGGATGGTGAGCGCGCCGAGGTCGACGCCATCGGCTCGCACGAGGCACGGGCCGATCGGGCCGAAGGTGTCGAAGCTCTTGCCGAACGTGAACTGGCGGAGCGGCGTCTCGAGCTGGGCCCGGCGCCCCGACACGTCGTTGAAGGCGCAGTACGCGCCGACGGCCGCGCGCGCCGCGGTGCCGCGGGCCCGGCGGATGCGCGCTCCGAAGACGAGCGCCAGCTCGCCCTCGTAGTCGGGCCGCGTCTCCTCGCGCGGGATCACGATGGGCGCGCCGTCGCCGACCAGGGACGACGGGTGCTTGGCGAAGATGATCGGAACCTCGGGGATGTCGAGCTTCGACTCCTCGGCGTGGTCGCGGTAGTTCAGGCCGATGCAGACCACCTTGCTGGGGACGACCGGCGGCAGCAGCCGGACGCCGGCGAGGGAGTGCTCCGCCCCGTCCGCCCGCTCGAGGGCCTCCCACGCCTGGTCCGAGGGCACGAACCCCATCGGGCCGGACGGGCCGGCGTCGCGGATGACCTCACCCTCGAGCCGGCCGATGCGGACGTCGCCGTCCGCCGCAAAGCGCACCGCGCGCGTCATCGGCCCCGCTCGCGGCGCGACGTTCCGTCGGTCTCCGACACCGTGCCTCCTCCGCGATTTCGGATACTGTATCCAAGTCGCGGCCGCCGCGGCCGTGCGTCTCGCCGCCGCAGGAGGACCAGTGATCCGGCTCCGCCGCATCGACCACGTGTGCCTGCGGGTCTCGGACCTCGACGAGGCCGTGGCCCGCTGGTCCGTGCAGTTCGGGCTCTCGGAGGCCGGGCGCACCGACGGCATGGTTCGGCTTCGCTGCACCTACGAGCCGTACTCGCTGGAGCTCGTCCCAGGGGGACGAGCCCGGCCACGAGCACACCGCCTTCGAGCTCCACCGCGAGGTGACGCTCGACGCGGCCGAGCAGCACCTCGAGCGCCGCGCCGTGGAGTACACGCGCCTGCCCGACGCGCTCCGCCTCCGCGATCCCGACGGCAACGGGATCGAGCTCGTGCCCTACCGCCCGGCCGACGATCCGTTCCCGGACGTGGCGCGCTCGACGAGCACGCTCCAGGCCTTTCGCCCGCGCAAGCTCGGCCACGTGAACGTCCTCAGCGGCGACCTCGCCGGGAGCACGTCGTTCTACACCGAGGTCCTCGGCATGCGCATCACGGACACGCTGGGCGACGCAGGCGTGTGGTTCCACGTGAACGCGGACCATCACGTGATGGCGCTGGTCCAGACGGGCACGCCGCACTTCCACCACCTGGCCTTCGAGCTCGTGGACTGGGGCGAGCTGCGCGTGGCCTTCGACCATCTGGCCCAGCACGGGCGGTGGCTGTCGTGGGGGCCGGTGCGCCACGGGCTCGGTCGCAACCTGTGCGGCTACGTGCGCATCCCCGAGGAGGAGTGCCTGGTCGAGCTCTACTGCGACATGGAGCAGCTCGAGCCCGACCACGAGCCGCGCGTGTGGCCCGACGACGCCCACTCCTCGAACGTGTGGGGCATCCTCCCGCCCCGCTCGTACTTCCGCTTCGACGCCGAGGCCATCGCCGCCGAGCGCGGCCAGCTCGAGGCCCTCGGCACGCCGCTCACCTGACCTGGAGGACCGCCGCCGCATGGCCACCCTCAGCAAGCCCGCCAACGTTGCCGCACGCTCGGGCGCCGAGTACCTCGAGCGCCTCGGGGGCGACGAGCGCGAGATCTGGCTCGACGGCGAGCGCATCACGCGCCCGCTCGAGCACCCGCAGCTACGCGCCGCGGCCGAGTCGGTCGCCCGCGTCTACGACCTGCAGCTCGAGCATGCCGACGACGTCCTCGCTCCCTCGCCCTCCGACGGGCGCCTGGTGAACGTCTCGCATCTGGTGCCGCGCTCGCGCGAGGACCTCGAGCGCCGGCGCCGCTCCTTCGAGCTCACGGCCGCGGCCACCGCCGGGATGATGGGCCGCACGCCCGACTACCTGAACGTCACCTTCGCCTGCTTCGCCGGGCGGGCCGACGTGTGGGCGCGCCGGGGCAACGAGGCCCTGGCCGAGAACCTCGTGCGCTACCAGGCCGTGCATGCGCGACGACGACCTCTCGACCACGCACGCCATCATGAACCCGCAGGTCGACCGCTCGAAGCCCGAGGCCGAGCAGGCGGCCGGCGAGGTGGCGCTGCACAAGGTCGGCGAGACGGCCACGGGCATCGTCGTGCGCGGGGCGCGGATGCTGGCCACCCTGGCCCCGTTCGCCGACGAGCTCACCGTCTACCCGGGCTCGGACATCCGCCCCCAGGACGGCCGCTACGCCCTGGCCTTCGCCATCCCCATGGCCACGCCGGGGCTCAAGTTCATCTGCCGCGACTCGTTCTCGAAGCAGCGCAGCCGCTTCGACTACCCGCTGTCGTCGCGCTTCGACGAGATGGACGCCGTGGCCATCTTCGACGACGTGGAGATCCCGCGCGAGCGGATCTTCCTGGACGGCGACACCGTCGGCTACAGCGAGGTCATCACCGACACGGGCTGGCGCGGGCACATCATGCACCAGGCCTTCACCCGGGCCTACGTCAAGCTCTCGTTCGCCTTCGGCCTGGCCCACCGGATCGCCGAGGCCACCGGCGTGGGCCGCTTCGACCACGTGCAGGAGAAGCTCGGCCAGATCTGGAACTGCGTCGAGCTCACGCGCTCGGCCATCGTCGCCGCCGAGGCCGGCTCCGCCCTCGACGACGGCGGCGTCTGGTACCCGGACGAGCGGCCCGTTCGTGGCCCTGCGGGGTGAGATGCCGAAGTGGATGCCGCGCGTGAACGAGCTCATCCAGCTCATCGGCGGGGGCGGGTTCATGTGCACGCCGTCCACCCGCGACGTGCACGGGCCCATCGCCGAGGACATCGCGAAGTACTTCCAGTCGGCCGGCGCCGAGGCCGAGGAGCGCATCCGCCTCTTCCGCCTGGCCTGGGACTACGTCGGGTCCGACCTCGGGGGCCGGGGAGAGCTGTACGAGCGCTTCTACCTGTCCGACTCGTTCCGCATGACCGCCCTCGCCTACCGCGTGGCCGACAAGACGTTCCCCGAGGAGCTCGTGGCCCGCTTCATGCGGGACGACGACTGATGCCGCGCGGCTACAGCCTGCCGCGGTCCCCGGAGGGGCGCGCCGGCCTGGTCCCGGCACCGCCCTGGCACTACGCGGGCGATTTCCTGGTCCTCGAGTACTGGGCCGATCCGGAGGCCGTGGCGCGGGTCCTGCCGGAGGGCCTCGAGCCGTATCCCGACGATCCCGGGCGGGCGGCGGCCCTGTTCGTGGACTGGCAGTCCTGCTCCGAGGGGGGCGAAGAGCTCGTCGATCCGGTGCGGGGCCAGTACCGCGAGTTCTTCCTGGTCGTGAACGCGCTCCTCGAAGGCGAGCTCGTCACCACCTGCCCGTACATCTGGGTCGACCGCGACTTCGCCCTGGCCCGCGGCTGGATCCAGGGCTTCCCCAAGAAGCTCGGCTCGGTGCACATGACGCGCGCGTTCTCGATCCCCGCCCGGGCGGCGCCGGGCGTCCGGCCGGGATCCGTGTTCGCCGGGACGCTGGCGGCCAACGACCGCCGGCTGGCCCAGGGCTCGGTCCGGCTCGAGCGCGAGTCGCCGCAGGGGCCGACCCACAACGACCCGCCGCTGGTCAACGTTCGCCACTTCCCGCGCCTGGCGGCCGGACGGCACGACGATCCGGCGGTGCACGAGCTCGTCCGGGCCCGCAGCCGCGACCGGGAGATCTCGGCCATCTGGGAAGGGCCGGCCGAGCTCGAGCTCTTCCCGGCCCCCGACGAGGAGCACGACGCGCTGGCCCCGGTGCGCATGGGACGGGGCTTCCGGTTCACGTTCGCCTACACCGTCGACGACCTGGAGACGGTGCGAGACCTGCGGCAGAGCGAGCGCTGAGCCGGCCGGCACTCCCGGAGGAGGTCGCGGAGGTCGTATGCTGGCTGGCGGGGCCGGCCGCCACCCAGGTGAACGGCGCCGCCCTGCCCGTGGACGGAGGCGCCCACGTCGCCGACGTGGCCTTCACGGCCTTCAACCCCGACCGCCGGGAGGACCCTTCCCGATGAGCACCACCGCAGCCCCCGGGACCCGGGTCGACGTGGCCGGGGTCCCGGTCTCGCCCGATCACTTCATCGGCGGCGAGCGCGTGGGCGGGGCCGAGCGCTTCGACGATCTGTCGCCCATCGACGAGTCGCTCCTGGCCCGCGTGGCCCGCGGCGGCCAGCGCGAGGCGGATCTGGCCGTCGAGGCGGCGCGCGCGGCCTTCCCGGGCTGGGCGGCGCTCGGCCCGGCCGGCCGGGGCGAGTACCTGCGCCGCTTGGCCGACCTCATCGACGCCGACGTGGAGCGCCTGGCCGCGGTGGAGTGCGCCGACATGGCCATGCTCCTGGGATCGTTGCGGGCGCGGGTCATCTCCCGCGGGGCTCGCAACTTCCGGGCCTACGCCGACCTCGCCGAGGCCTACCAGGAGCGCAGGTGGTCGTCGAACGGCACCGCGAACCGGGTCATTCGCATGCCCGCGGGGCCCGTGGTGACGATCACACCCTGGAACGCGCCCTTCATGCTCTCGACCTGGAAGACCGCGCCCGCGCTGGCGGCGGGCTGCACGGTGATCCTCAAGCCGGCCGAGTGGTCGCCCCTGTCCTGCTCGCTGCTCGCCGACCTCACGGCCGAGGCGGGCTTCCCGCCGGGGGTGTTCAACGTCGTCCAGGGCATCGGCGAGGAGGTGGGCGCAGCGCTCGTCCGCGACGAGCGGGTGCGGCGGGTGTCCTTCACCGGCTCGCCCGAGGCCGGGAGGGAGATCGGCCGGGCGGCCGCGGCCAACCTCGTGCCCTTCACCGGCGAGCTCGGCGGCAAGGGGCCGTTCATGGTCTTCGAGGACGCCGACCTCGAGGCGGCGGCCCGGAAGGCGGCGGGCCAGTACGACGACGCCGGCCAGGTGTGCCTCGCGGGCACGCGGCTGCTGGTGGCCGAGGCCGTGGCGGACCGGTTCCTGGAGCTGTTCCACCGCTTCACCGATGCCCACGTCCTGGGCGACCCCCGCGATCCGGCGACGACGATCTCGCCCCTCATCCACCGCGACCATCTGGCCCGCGTGGAGGGCTTCGTCGAGCGCGCGCGCGCGAACGGCGACGAGATCGTCCGCGGCGGGCGGCGCGCCGACCGCGGCGGGCTGTGGTACGAGCCCACGCTCATCCGGCCCCGGTCGAACGACTCGGAGATCGTCCAGCGCGAGGTCTTCGGGCCCGTCCTCACGTTCCAGACCTTCGCCGGGGAGGACGAGGCCGTGGACCTGGCCAACTCCACCGCCTACGGGTTGTCGGCGATCATCTACACCGAGTCCGCGGCCAGGGCCGAGCGCGTGGGCCGGGCGGTGCGCGCGGGCACGACGTGGGTGAACGCGTTCCTCGTCCGCGACCTGACCGCGCCGTTCGGGGGCATGGGGATCTCGGGGATCGGCCGCGAGGGCGGGGACTACGCGCTCGACTTCTACTCCGACCTCAAGGCCCTGCAGGTGGCCGAGGGATCGACGCCGCTGCCGTGAGCCCCGGCATCTCCGAGGACGTGATCGTCGAGGGCTACCGCGGGGCGCCGCTGCAGCTGGTCCTGCGCGCCGACGACGACGTCGGGCGGACCGCGCTCGTCCTGCCCGGCCGCGTCACGCGGCAGGGCCGCCGGGGCGGCTCTCCGTCCCGCCCCGACCTGGCCTACACCGCCGCCACGCTCGAGCTCGAGCGCTTCGCCGTGCTCGAGGTGTGGTGGGATGTCGACACGGCGCCGGTGGACGACATCGAGGGCTGGCTCCTGGCCTCGGCCTCCGCCGGCGTCGAGGCCGCTGCCACGGGCGGACGGCGCCTGGAGCTCGTGGTGGGCCGCTCCCTGGGCACACGGGCCCTGGCGCTGCTCTCGGCCCGCGGGCTGCTCGGCGACCTGGCCACCGTGTGGCTGGCGCCGCTCGTCCACTACCCGGAGGTGCGCGAGGCGCTGCTCGCCCGCGCGTCCTCGGCGTTCGTCGTGGGCGGGAGCGAGGACGCGGCCTTCGACCTCGAGACGGCCGAGCTCCTGGCCGCGCAGGGTGCCGAGGTCGAGGTCATCGAGGGCGGCGACCACGGCTTCCAGCTCGAGGATCCGGCCGCCTCCGCGCGGGCGCTGGCCGGCGTGCTCGACCGGCTGCGCCTGTTCGCCCGGCGCGTCTAGCTAGACGGACACCTGCGCGGGCCGCGCCGGGGCGGCGGCCGCGACGCGCTCGAGCCACGGGGCGGCCTCGAGGCGCTCGAACGTCCGGCGAGCCTCGGCGAGGAGCGCATCCGCGTCGTCGTTGCGTCCCTGGCCGGTGAGCCACTCGGCGTGCTCGAGCTGCGTGACCGCCTCGTAGAACACGAACCCGAACTCGCGGAACAGCGCGCCGGCGGTCCGGAAGCGCTCGTCCACGCGATCGCCCTGGCCGCGCGCGGCGTCGAGCCGGGCGCGCAGGCGCAGGGCGTGGGCCTGCAGCATCGGCGTGCGCTCGCCCGGATAGAGGGACTCGGGGATGGCCAGCAGCTGCTCGGCCTTGTCGAGGTCGCCCAGGGCGAGGGCGGCCTCGCAGGCCTCGACGAGCACCCGTTTGATGTAGGCGTCCGTGATCCCGACCTCTGCCGAGGGTGGCCAGCGCGCGCTCGGCGGCGGCGAGCGCGTCCGCCGGCCGTCCCTGGGCGCGCAGCAGACGCGCCTCGAGACAGGCGTAGTTGGCCCGGCTCTCGGGGTTGTCGCTGTCGCGGAGCATCTCGCCCGTGGCCAGGAGCGCGCTCGGCGGCCTCGAGCTGCGCCGCGCTCGCAGTGGACGCTCACGCACGTCGAGCAGCTGCCCGCGCAGGATCTCGTCGGCGGCCGGCGCGTCCTCCTCGGCGGCAATCGCCACGGCCTCGTCCCAGCGGCCGAGCAGGAAGCAGGCCGAGGAGCGTGGCGGTACGCAGCCGAGACTCCCAGAAGCGGTCGCCGCGGCGGCGGACGAGCGCGAGCATGTGCTCGGTCAGGTCGATCGCGTCCGCGAAGCGGTCGGAGGCCTCGGCCACCACGATGAGGTTGTTCCGCGCCCGCAGCTCGCCCCGGTAGAGCTGCTCGTGCTGCGCCCGGGCCACCGCGGCCTCGAGGTGGATGCGGGCCTCGGCCAGGCGCCCCTGCCAGAGCAGCACCGTCGCCTTGCCCGTGAGCCCCTCGACGAACACCTCGGGCAGCTGCAGCCGCTCGGCCAGCGTGAGGGCACGCTCGAGCGCGCGCCACGGCCTGCTCGTTGTGGCCGGAGAGGGCCTGCATGCGGCCGAGCGTGGCCGAGCGCGGCGGCGAGCTCGCCGGTCGGGCGGCCGCGCTCGAGCTGCGGCGACCGCCTGCTCGAGCCGCGCGGACGCCTCCTCGAGCCGTCCCTCGACGAAGTCGGCGTCGGCGAGCGCGGCGCTGGCGCGGGCCGACGCTCCCTCCTCGCCCGCGTCGTCGTAGAGCGCGATCGCCTGCTCGAGCCGCTCGCGGGCGTCCGCCGGACGCCGGGCCTGGATCGCCAGCCGCCCGGCCTGCTCGATCAGCGTGCGCCTCGGCCGAGCGGGTCGTCGGCGAGCGTCGGCGGCCTGGTCGTAGTAGCGCTGTCCATGCTCCGGGCGCTCCGAGCGAGCCGGCGCGCTCGCCGGCGCGGGCGAGCATCTCGACCGCCTTCGCCCTGATCGCGCCCGCGTCCTCGGCGGCCGGGGCGAGCTCGACCGCGGCCATGTAGTGGGAGGCGATGACCTCGGCCAGCTCGTCGTCCTCGGCCACGACGCCCTCGAGGTGGGCGGCGGCGGCCAGGTGGCGAGCCTTGCGCTCGCGCTTGGACAGCGTCTCGTAGGCCACGTGGCGGACGAGGTCCTGCAGGAAGCCGTACTGGCCGCTCTCGGGCGAGCGGGGATCGGACTGGAGCCCGAGCACCTCCTTGCGCACCAGCCCCGAGAGCACGGGCTCGAGCTCGGCTCGCGGGACCGCGGCGAGGGCCGCGATCGCCGCGAGCGTGAACGTCTTGCCCAGCACCGCGCCGTCCTGGAGCAGGCGGCGTTCCTCGGGCGCGAGGCCGTCGAGGCGGGCGGCGATCAGGGCGTGCAGGGTCTCGGGGACCTCGAGCGTCTCGATCGAGCCCGCGGGCGCGTAGACCGGCCCCTCCTGGGCGAGCAGGCCGCGGTCGAGCAGCATCCGCACCGTCTCCACGGCGTACAGCGGGACGCCCTGGGCGCGGGCCAGGATCTGGTCGCGGAGCGGCTCGGGCAGGCCCGGCACGAGCCCCTCGAGCAGCAGCTCCATGTTCCTGCGGGCCAGGGGCTCGAGGTACAGCGAGCTGAAGCTGCGCTGCCCGGCGCCCCAGCCCGGGCGCCGCTCGTGCAGCTCCGGCCGGGCGAGCGTGACCACGAACAGCGGGGTGTCCCGCGACCACTCGAGCAGGTACTCGACGAAGTCGAGCAGGCTCGCGTCGGCCCACTGCATGTCCTCGAAGGCCAGGACCACCGGGTTGGAGTCCGACAGGCGCTCGAAGAACAGCCGCCACGCGGCGAAGAGGTCCTGGCGGTCCGCCGCGACGCCCTCCTCCAGGGCCAGCAGGTGCGCGAGGCGGGGGCCGATGAAGCTGCGCTCCTCGGGGTCGAGCACATGCTCCTCGAGCGTGGACTCGAGCTTCTTCCGCGCCGACGCCGGGTCCTCGTCCTCGGCGATGCGGCAGCGCATGCGGATCATGTCCGCGAGCGCCCAGTAGGCCACGCCGTCGCCGTAGGCCAGGCAGCGGCCGCGGTGCCACCAGACCGGCTCCACGATGCCGTCGAAGTACTTGTAGAACTCCCACGCCAGGCGCGACTTGCCCACCCCGGCGATGCCCGGTGACCGAGACGAGGTGCGCCCGCCGGTCCTCGGCGCAGCCGTGGAAGAGCTCCTTGATCAGCTTGAGCTCCCGCTCGCGGCCCACGAAGGGCGGCTCCAGCCCGACCGACTTGAGCACGCCGCCGACGCCCGAGACCACTCGCAGCGCGCGCCAGAGCGCCACCGGCTCGGTCTTCCCCTTCAGCGTCTCCTCGCCCGCGCTCTCGTAGACCACCGCCTGCTCGGTGGCGCGGCGGGTGACGTCGCCGACCAGGACCGTGCCCGGCTCGGCCACCGCCTGGATGCGCGCGGCGGTGTTGACGAGATCGCCGGCCACCATGCCCTCGCCCTGGGCGCCGAGCGTGACCGCGGCCTCGCCCGTGAGCACGCCGGCGCGGGCCCGGAGGGCCGGGTCGAGCTCCGGGATGGCGGCCACCAGGTCGAGCGCCGCGCGGACGGCCCGCTCGGCGTCGCTCTCCGTGGCCACCGGCGTTCCCCACACGGCCATGACCGCGTCGCCGATGAACTTCTCCACCGTCCCGCCGTAGCGGTCGATCAGCGTCTTGGCCAGCTCGAAGTACTGCGAGAGGAGGTCGCGGGTCTCCTCGGCGTCCCGGCTCTCGGAGGCGGCGGTGAAGCCCTCGAGGTCCGCGAACAGCACCGAGACGTGGCGGCGCTCGGCCACCGGCAGCTCGGTCGGACGCTCCGGCGCCGCGCCGTCCAGGGCCACGCCGCAGCGGTCGCAGAACCGCGCCTCCGCCGCCACGACGTGGCCGTTCGGGCAGATCCGCTCGAGGGCGGAACCGCACGATGCGCAGAAGCTCGCCCCGGCCCTGTTGCCGGTACCGCAGCTCGTGCAGGTGCTCACATGGAGAGCCTAAACGTCGATGCGCCGCACCGGCATCCGTTTGATGCCGTTGAAGAAGTTCGAGCGCAGCCGCTCGGGGGGCCCGGCGAGCTCGATCCCGGGCAGGAGCGCGGCGAGCTCCTCGAACACGATGCGCAGCTCCAGGCGCGCCAGGTGCGCGCCCAGGCAGAAGTGCGGGCCGCCGAGCCCGAAGCTCACATGGCGGTTCGGCGCGCGGCTGAGGTCGAAGCGCATCGGCTCGGGGAACTGCTCCTCGTCGAAGTTCGCCGAGATGTACCAGGTCACGACCTTGTCGCCCCGGCGGATCGTCTGCCCGTGCAGCTCGACGTCACGGGTGGCCGTGCGCCGGAAGTGGTAGACCGGCGTCGACCAGCGCAGGACCTCGTCCGCACCGGTGGCCGCGAGGGACGGGTCGGCGGCCAGGCGGGCCAGCTCCTCCGGATGCTCGAGCAGGGCCAGCGCGCCGCTGGTGATGGCGTGCCGCGTGGTCTCGTTGCCCGCGACGGTGAGGAGGAGGAAGAAGACGTCGAACTCGCGCTCGGTCAGGCGCCGGCCGTCGACCTCGGCCTGCACGAGCGTCGTGGTGATGTCCTCGCGCGGCTCCCGGCGCCTCGCCTCCGCCAGGGCGTGCCCGTAGGCGAACATCTCCGCCGCGGCCGGGCTCGAGAACGGCAGGTGGGCGTAGCGGCTGAGGTCGGCCTTGTCGGCCACCTCCTCGCCCGCGAACTCGGGGTCCGTGTTGCCGAGCATCCGATTCCCCAGCTCGACCAGGTACAGGCGATCCTCGACCGGCGCCCCCAGCATCTCGATGAACACCCGTATGGGGATCTCGACCGCCACGTCGCGCACGAGGTCGAACGACTCCTGGGCGAAGGCCTCGCCGATCACGCGCCGGGCGAGGTCGCGGATGCGCTCCTCGTAGGCCGCGATCACCCGCGGCGTGAAGCCCTTGCTGAGGATGGCCCGCAGCTTGGTGTGCTCGGGCGGGTCCATGTCCAGCATCGACTTCCGGGCCTCGAGGTGCTCGGGCGCGAGATCCTCGAGCGAGGTGCCGCCGACCTCATTGGAGAACGTCTCCCAGTCCTTATGGGCGGCCACGACATCGTCGTAGCGGACGAGCGACCAGAAGCCGCGGCCGCGGGGCTCGGGCTGCCAGTGGACGGGCGACTGGTGCCGCAGGAGGGCGAACCACTCGTAGGGCACCCGCTCCACGAAGCAGTCGGGGTCCGCGAGATCGATGTCCTGGAGCTGTTCCGCGATCGGGATACAGTATCCAACCCGTGCAGGCCGTCGAGTCCTTCACGAACCACCTGCCGGTGCGGATCCGCTTCGGCGAGGGCGTGGCCGGCGCGCTGGCCGAGGTGCTCGCGACGGAGGGGGCGCGCCGCCCGTTCGTGCTCCTCGACCCCGGCGTGGCGGCCCTCCCCGCGGTCGACGCCGCACTGTCCGATCTTCGCGCCGTGCGCCGTATCCGGGAGCGGACCGAGCCGACGTTCGACGAGGTGGACCGCACGGCCGAGGAGTTGGCCGAGGCGGAGGCCGACGCCGTGGTGGCCATCGGCGGCGGCTCCACGATGGACACGGCCAAGGCCGCGCGCCTCGTCCTCGGCCAGGGGCCGCCGTTCGTGCGCTTCGCTGCCGGGGAGGAGGCGCCCGGCGACCCGGTCGTTCCCCTCGTGACCGTGCCGACGACCGCGGGGACGGGGTCCGAGGTCAGTGGCGGGGCCGTGGTCGCCGACCCGGCGTCGCACCGCAAGCGCGGTGTGGCCTCGCCGCTCATGCGGGCCCAGCACGCCCTGGTCGATCCCGTCCTGACCTGGGATCTCCCGCCTGGCCCGACCATCGAGGGCGGCATCGACGCCCTGGCCCAGGCCATCGCGGCGATCGTCGTCCGCGTTCGCACTCCGGTCGGGGACGCGGTCGCCGTCGAGGCCGTCCGCCTGGCCGCCGGTGCCCTGCCCGCCCTTGCCGGCGACCCGTGGCCCCCGGCCCACGAGGCCCGCTCGCAGATGGCCTGTGCCAGCCTCATGGCCGGGCTGGCCATGAACATCTCAGAGTGTGGGGCGGAGCATTCGCTGGCCCACGCCCTCGGCGGCCGCTTCGGCCTGCCGCACGGCCGGACGGTCGGGCTGGTCCTGGCCGAGGCCATGGACCATGACCGGCACGCCGTCCCCGAGGCCTTCGAGCGCATCGCCGACGCGCATGGGCGCGCCGCCCGGGCCGCCGGACGGGAGCCGGGCCGTGGCCGCCGTGCGCGAGCTGCTCGCGCGCGTGGGGTTCCCGACGCTGCGCGCGTCGGGCGTCGAGGACGACGACGTCGAGGACCTCGCCGACCGCGCGCTGCTCGACTGGATCCCGGTCGACCCGGCGCCGTGGTCGCGCCGCGACGTGGTCGGGGCCTACCGGGCGGCGCTGGCGATCGACTCGCGCTCGACCACCGACGCGAAGCCGGCGGCCAGGGTGTGGGAGGCCTCGAGGTAGGACGCGGCGCGCGACTGGCTCTCGCGGTCGAGCGCGTCGGGGTCGAGGCCGTGGGCGACGAGCTCCGAGCGGCCGAGCACGATCCAGTGCCGGGCGATGTCGCCGTCGACCTCGATGTGGAACTGCAGGCCCCAGGTCAGGTCACCCACGCGGAAGGCCTGCGGCGCCCGGGCGGTGCGGGCCAGCAGCGTGGCGCCGGGCGGGGGCGAGAAGCCGTAGTGGTGCCACTCGAAGGCAGGAAGCGTCGCGGGCAGGGCGCCGAGCAGCGGATCGCCGGCCGCGGCCGGCTCCAGGTCGACGTCGACCCAGCCGATCTCGGGCTCGCGTACCGGGCCGGCGCGGCCGCCGAGCGCCTGGGCCAGCAGCTGGCCGCCCAGGCACAGGCCCAGCGTGGGGATCCCGCGGTCGACGGCCTCGGTGAGCAGGTCGCGCACGTCGGCCAGCCACGGGTGCTCGGCGTCCTGGTCGGGGTGCATGGTGCCGCCGAGGGCGATGACCCCGCCGAGCCCGTCGAGCGTGGCGGGCCTCGCCTCGCCCTGGTCGAGCCGCCACTCGGCGAGCTCGTGCCCACGCTCGCGCAGCGGCCCCTCGAGCGCCCCCAGCGGCGCGTAGTCCTCGAACTGGATGACCAGCAACCGGGCCACGAGCGCACCGTAGCGCCTGCGCCGCCATCGACCGGGTAGCGTGGGCGCGTGACGAGCTCATGGCCGAGATCGTCCCGCTGGCCGAGGCGGTCGCGGCCCAGGTGCACGACGGCGACGTGGTCGCCCTGGAGGGGTTCACGCACCTCATCCCGCACGCCGCCGGGCATGAGGTCGCCCGGCAGGGACGGCGCGATCTGACGCTCGTGCGCATGACGCCGGACGTCGTCTACGACCAGCTCATCGGGCTCGGGTGCGCTCGCAAGCTCGTGTTCTCGTGGGGCGGCAACCCGGGGGTGGGGTCGCTCCACCGCCTGCGCGACGCCGTCGAGCACGGGTGGCCCGAGCCGCTCGCGCTGGAGGAGCACACGCACGCCGGCATGGCCGCCGCCTATCAGGCCGGCGCCGCGAACCTGCCGTTCGGCGTGCTGCGCGGCTACCGGGACACCGATCTCGCCGCCCGCACGCGGGTGGCCTCGCTGACGTGTCCCTTCACCGGCGAGGAGCTGGCCGCCGTGCCCGCGCTGCGGCCCGACGTCACCGTCGTGCACGCCCAGCAGGCGGACCGGGCCGGGAACGTGCAGCTGTGGGGCATCGTCGGCATCCAGAAGGAGGCGCTGCTCGCCGGGCGGCGGTCGATCGTGACCGTCGAGGAGGTTGTGGACGAGCTGGTGCCCCGCCCCGGCGGCGTCGTCATCCCGGGCTTCGCCATCGACCTCGTCTCTCCCGCCCCCGGCGGCGCCCACCCGTCCTACGCGGCCGGGTACTCCGATCGCGACAACGCCTTCTACCGCCGCTGGGACACGATCAGCCGCGATCGACAGGGGTTCACGGAGTGGATGCAGCGCCACGTGCTGGGCACGGTGGACGTGGCCGAGTACCACCGGAGCCTCGCGGCGTGAGCGACGCCGAGGCCGGCGCTCCGACCGCCGACGAGCTCATGGCCGTGGCCGCGGCCCGGCGGCTGCGCGACGGCCAGGTCTGCTTCGTCGGCGTGGGCGTGCCGAGCCGCGCGGCGAACCTGGCCCGGGCGACACACGCGCCCGCGTGCGTGCTCATCTACGAGAGCGGCACGATCGGGGCAAAGCCGCGCCACCTACCGCTCTCCATCGGAGACGGCGAGCTCGCCGAGACTGCCACCGCAGTGGTGTCGGTTCCGGAGATCTTCGGCTACTGGCTGCAGGCCGGACGCATCGATGTCGGCTTCCTGGGCGCGGCCCAGATCGACCGGGCCGGGAACCTGAACAGCACCGTGATCGGGGACTACGAGCACCCGCAGGTGCGGTTGCCGGGAGCGGGCGGCGCACCGGAGATCGCCGCGTTCTGCGACGAGGTGGTGGTCATGATCCGCCACACGCGGCGCGCGTTCGTCGAGCGCCTGGACTTCCGCACCACGACCGTGCGTCCCGCGGCCGTGGTCACCGACCTCGGTGTCCTCGAGCCAGGGGCCGACGGAGAGCTCGAGCTCGCCGCCGTCCATCCGGGGGTTCGCGTGGAGGAGGTGCGTGCAGCCACCGGCTGGGATCTGCGGGTGGCCTCGTCCGTGGCGCCTGCAGAGCCGCCGACGGCGGCCGAGCTGAAGGCGCTTCGACGGCTGCGAACGGCCCTTTCAGAACTAGCATTCTGAAATGAGTTCTTAGCGCCGGGCGATCGTGACCGTCGCGACCACGGCCAGGACGACGATCAGGAAGCCGAGGGGGATCGCGAGCGTGAGCCAGCCGGCGCCGGCGTTGTTGGAGGCCAGGATCAGGGTGTCGGGCATCGGCGTCCTCGTCAGTCGGGGGCAAGGCGGTGGGCCGGCGGCGGATCCCGGCCCAGGAACACGGACACGTCCCACAGAAGCACCAGCGCGAAGGGGATGGAGCCCGGGACCCACATGATCCCGGCGGCCAGCCGCTGGTCGGCCAGGCCGGAGAGGCCCCCGGCGCCGGCCGCATACGCCGCGTAGAGCGGGTGGGGCGCGAAGGCGAGGGTCACGGCCAAAGCCCACGAGACCGTGGAGGCCAGGAGGATGTACACGGCGCGGCCGCCGACGCTCAGGCGCCGGCGCAGCGGCCAGGAGGGCAGGACCTGCGCCCAGAAGGCGAGGGCCGTGAGCAGGAAGAGCGCATGTTCGAGCGAGTGCACGAGGGCGTTGCGCCCGGTGAGGTCGAAGAGCGGCGGCAGGTGCCACACCAGCAGGTTGAGGTTGAACGCGACGAAGGCGCCGGCCGGAAGGGCGAGAAACCGCCCGGCGGCGCGAACCGGCTCCATGGCCGGCGCCCGGGCCACGGTGCGGGCCAGCCGTCGCCGGGCCTGCAGGGGAAGGCCGTGCCAGAGCGGCATCCACGGCGCGGACAGGACGAGGAGCGGCGCCGCCACCAGCAGCAGCAGCAGGTGCTGGATCATGTGCGCCCACAGATGGCGGTCGGCGGCCGTGTGCAACGGCGGCTCGACGGCCAGGACGGCGACGATCAGCCCGGCCGCGAAGAGTGGCCCGCTCCACGTACGCCGGCCCTGAAGCGCCGCGCCCACCGGCCGCCGCCGCGCGCCGCGCTCGAACAGCGCGGCGGCCGCCAGGGCCAGGAGAAGCGGGGGCCAGTCGACCTGTGCCGCCAGGTCAACGTTCGGCATCGGCTAGAAGACGTAGAACAGAAAGAAGGCCACGATCATGACCACGGCCAGGAGCACGGCGAAGGCGCAGTACGCGTCGGCGGTCGGCACGTAGAGCGCGGGCGCCGACTCGTCGCCCTGCGACCGGAGGCCGAACGAGCGCGAGGCGACGAGAACCGTCTCCAGCCAGTAGGCCGCGCCCAGGAGCTGGACGAACAGCACCGCGGTGAAGCCCACGAACACGCTGCCGTAGCCGCCGCCGGCGCTGGGCGAGAACCCTGGGTCGAAGGTCTGGATGCCCTCGATCACGACCGCCGCCAGGATGAGGGCGAAGGCCAGCAGGGCGAGCCTGCGGTAGGTGCCGGTCTGGTCGCGACGCAGGGCCTGCAGACCGACCCAGAGCGCCACTGCGCTGCCCACGATGGCGATGAGGGCGAGCACCCCGAGCGTCGTCGACGGCGAGATGTGCTTCGGGTGCCAGTGGCCGTTGGTGTTCAGGGTCCGCAGGTAGAGATAGGCGAAGGCGAAGGCCAGGAAGATGAAGGCGTCGGCCACCACGAACAGCCGCGACCCCACGCGCATGTTGTTGGCGCGCGCGCTGGTGTGAACGAATGCACCCTCGGTGCTGAGAACGGGGTCGTGAAGGAGGGGGTCGGTCATCAGTCGGCGAGGGTGGCGGGCGCGGTCGTGGGAGCGATGAGCGGCGGCGCTCCGGGCACCCCGTACTCGTAGGGGCCGGACACGAAGGTCGGGATGGTGGCGAAGTTCTCCGCCGGCACGGGCGTGGGCAACAGCCACTCGATCGAGCGCGAGTGCCACGGGTTCTGCGGCGCGGCCACGGGGTCGATGATCTGCGACCACACCAGATTGACCAGGAAGACGAGCATGAAGGCGCCCAGGCAGAAGGCCGAGACCGAGACCCAGTCGTTCAGGAACTGCAGGTGCGGGGCGTACGAGGCCACCCGTCGAGGCATGCCCAGCATGCCCACGGCGAACAGGGGCAGGAAGGTGGAGTTGAAGGCCAGGAACATGCCCCAGAAGTGGATCTTGGCCAGGCGCTCGTTGAGCAGCCGGCCGGTCATCTTCGGGAGCCAGTAGTAGATGCCCGCGAAGAAGGCGAAGACCAGGCCGCCCATGATCGTGTAGTGGAAGTGGGCCATCACGAAGTAGCTCCCGTGGAGGCTCACGTCGCTGGGCACGTCGGACAGGAACACGCCCGAGATGCCGCCGATGAGGAAGTTGAAGAAGAAGGCCAGGGAGAAGAGCATCGGGACGGTGAGACGCATACGGGCCCGCCAGATCGTCCCCATGGCCACCAGGAAGATGACGCCGGTGGGCACGGAGATGAGCTCGGTGGTGACCATGTAGAACGGCCGCAGGTCGGAGTTGATCCCGCTCACGAACAGGTGGTGCTGCCACACCATGAAGCTCAGCACCGCCACGCCGAGCATCCCGCCGACGGCCAGCCGGTAGCCCCACAGGGGCTTGCGGGCGAACACGGGCAGGATCTCCAGCACCACCCCGAACCCGGGCAGGGCGAGGATGTAGACCTCCGGGTGCCCGAAGAACCAGAACAGGTTCTCGTACAGGTAGGGGCTGCCGCCGAGCGAGGGGATGAAGAACGACGTGCTCGCCGTCCGGTCGAGGAGGATCATGAACAGCGCCGGGATGAGGATCGGCGCCCCGAGGACCATCAGCGACGACGTGGCCAGGACGCTCCACACGAAGATGGGCAGGCGTCCCCAGGTCATCCCCGGGGCGCGCATGTTGACCACCGTGACGATCATGTTGATCCCGACGAGGATCAGCGAGATCGCGATGAGGAAGAAGGCCACGCAGTAGGCGTCGATCCCCATCTGCTGCTGGACGGCCAGCGTGGGGTAGCCGGTCCAGCCGCTGGCAATGCCGCCCACGAAGGCCGCCGACATGAGGATGACCCCGGCGATCGGCAGCAGCCAGAAGGTGAAGGCCTCGACGCGTGGGAAGGCCATCCCCTTGGCCCCGATCATCAGGGGGACGAAGTAGTTGCCGAACGGTCCCAGGATGACCGCCGACATCATCATGATCATCATCGTCCCGTGCAGGGAGACGATGGTCAGGTACGTGCCGGGGTTGAAGACGGTCGGGTTCGGGGTCAGCAGCTCGGTGCGGATGAGCATGGCGTTCAGGCCGCCGATGAAGAAGAAGGCGCCCACGCCGACCAGGTACTGCAGGCCGACGACCTTGTGGTCGGTGGTGAAGCGGAAGTACCGCCCGATGCCCGTGGACTCCCGCAGCGGCAGGTCGATGGTGCGGCCGAACATGCGGCCCACCGGGTAGTTCAGGAAGCCCAGGCCGATGAGCCAGCCCAGGATGGCGCCCAGGTAACCGAGGATCAGGGCCACGTCGTTCTGCCCGGTGGAGGCGACGAAGTCGAGGTGCGACGCGATCACCTGGTGGCCGATGATCAGCCCGATGTAGAAGCCGACGACGGCCAGGACCACGGCGGCGAGGAGATTGAAGCCGACGAGCCGCCGCCACAGGGGCGTGACGGGGCCGGCGGGCGTGGCCGCCTCGGCGCTCACGGGCGTCCTCCTCCGTGGGTCATCCAGCCCTCCGCTGCGGGTCGGGGAAGTACGTCTGGCTGTACGGCGGCAGGACCTTGGTGGTCGGCGCATTGGCGCGCTGCTGGCCCGCGATCCACTGGTCGAAATCGGCGCGGCTGACGACGTAGCCGTGGTTCGCCATCTGGCTGTGCCACAGGCCGCACAGCTCGGCGCAGCGGATCTCGAAGCGGTTCGTGTGCTTCGGCGTCACGAAGGCCACGTTGTCGGTGCCCGGCACGGCATCGGCCTTGACGCCGAGGCCGATGGCCCAGAACGAGTGCACGACGTCGAGCGAGGTCACGTGAAAGGCGATGAGCTGGCCGACCGGCACCTCGAGCTGCCTCGTCTCGACGCCCCCGTAGGAGGGCCAGCGGTACGTCCAGGTCCACTGCTGGCCGATGACCTGGACCACGAGCGGGGTCCCCGGCGGCTTGACGAGCGGCGACGGGCCCTGGCCGCCGCCCGCGCCCTCGGCGGTGGAGAGCAGGCCGTAGCTGCCGTACACGGCGAGGAAGAGGACGATGACGATCGTGGTCACGAGCCAGGCGCTCTGGATCCGAGGCTCCCCGCGGTCGGGCGGGCCGTCCTCGATCTGTGGACCGCGCTGGCGGAAGTTGCGGATGGCGTAGCCGAAGACGATCCACACGGCCAGGGCGATGGGCGCCATGAACGAGGCGATGAAGATGTTCGCCGTCGTCTGATCGGATGACTGGGCGCTCACCCGCCCGGGCGGCATGTGCGGCCCCAGGGCGAAGATGATGAGGAGCACCGCGATCACGCTCAGGACGGCCCAGACAGCCGCCAGGCGCATGAAGGTCCGCCGCTCGTCCATCGCCTACGACACGTCCAGGAAACCGTCCATGTACCCCACGGTCTGCATGGGGCCGCCGAAACCGAAGAGGAAGCCGGCGCCACAGGGCACGAAGCACTGCCAGCGGTAGCGCCCCGGCGCCCCCGTGCGGAACGCGAAGGTCACCGTGGTGTGGGCCTGCGCCGCCGTGCAGGGCGCCACGGAGCACTGGTTGGGCGCGTTGTCGCCCACGCCCTTGAGGGGGACCGAGACGCCCAGGGTCGGCACGGCGAACGTGTGAGAGGCGAGATCGGGATTGAGCGAGTGCAGGGTCTTGCCGTCCACCTGCATGACGCCGCCCTCGACGCCCTGCGGCTGCGACCAGAACGGGTTCCGCAGCCCGGTGGCCGTGTCGTACTGGTAGATCGTCACGTGGATCAGCGCGTGCGCGGGCAGGCGCCAGATCGTCGAGTGCTTCCACTGGCCGCTCGGGTCGCGAACCAGGTACGAGACCCAGGTCGGGTTCGGCTCGTGGCCGAAGGAGGCCACGGTCTGCAGGGTCAGGTTCGCCTGCGTCGCGCCCGGCCCGGCGATGGCCACGGGAGTTGGGCCAACCGCGAGCCCCGCGACGTAGAAGACGATGGCCACGGCCACGACCGCGGCGGCGATGAGGGAGGTCAGGAGCCGGGCGGTGCGGCTCATTCCCGCTGCCCGGCGTTATATGACGAGAACGTCACCCCAACGTCCACGGCGGGCGACCTTACAGGACGCAACGGCCCAGGTCTAGTGGCAACCGTCGCGTTGCCCGCAAAGTCCGCGCGCCCCCCTCTCCGCATGGGGGCGCGCGGCCGTGGATCTCGGGGTCAGCGGCGCCGCGCCGGCAGCCTGCGGCGGCCGTCGCCGGGCCGGTCACCCGAGGCCACGAGGGCCGACGGGAGCCACATGGCCAGAGCCGTGAGACCAACGGCGACGAAGATGAAGGCGATGTTGGCGATGAGGGTTGCGCTGGTCGACATGGGGTTCCTCCGGTGCTGGGGTGTTCGCGATCGGTTTCGATCAGGTTCGCCAGCCGACATCAGAGGGGCCTGTGCGCGGGGTCCGGGTTCGTTGAGAGACTCCGCGTGCCGTGCCAGCGCGACCTCGCACCGTTCTGCGCCGCGTCGCGCCCTGGCTCCCGGTCCTGCTCGCCCTCGCGGCTCCGGGCGTGGCCTCCGGCGACACGGCCCAGGAATCGCAGCTCGCCGCGCGCTACGCACCTGTGGTGAAGCTCGTGGCCCAGCCCGTGGCGTGCGGCCACGGCGAGCCGTACCTCCCCATGGACGTCAACGTCCTGTTCGACGAGCCGACGGTCGCCCTGCGCGGCCCGTGGAGCAGGTACGACCTCGTCAAGATCGGGCCCACCGCCGCGGATCTGGGAGGCGGCCTGTACGAGTACCACCTGGACTTCCCGGGCGACGCGCTCCAGCCCGGGTGCGACTACGAGCACTGGCAGGCGCACATCGTGGGCGACACCAAGCCGACGGTGTACGCCCACGTGGCCACCGAGCCGGGCCACCCGGGTCTTCTGGCGCTGCAGTACTGGTTCTTCTACGTCTTCAACGACTGGAACAACCTGCACGAGGGCGACTGGGAGATGATCCAGCTCGTCTTTCAGGCCTCGAGCGTGGCCGACGCCCTGCAGCGCGCGCCGTTCGAGGTCGGCTACAGCCAGCACGAGGGCGCCGAGCGGGCCCGGTGGGACGACCCCAAGCTGCAGATCGTCGACGGCACGCACCCCGTGGTGCACCCCGCCGCCGGCTCGCACGCGAACTTCTTCGGGGAAGCGCTGTACCTCGGCGCCTCGGGGTCGCAGGGCGTCGGGTGCGACGACACCCTCGGCCCCACGAACGAGCTGCGTCCCGTGGTGCGGACGATCCCGCAGGACCCGGTCGCCGCCCGTCGGGCCTATCCGTGGATCGCGTTCGAGGGGCGGTGGGGCGAGCTCCAGCGCGCGTTCTACAACGGGCCGACCGGTCCGAACCTGAAGACGCAGTGGACCGAGCCGATCACCTGGTCCCAGGGCTGGCGTGACCGCAGCTACGCGGTCCCGGGCGGCGGGGTGCTCGGGACGTCGACGACGACCTTCTTCTGCGGCGCCGTCGCCGGTGGGTCGGCGGTGGTCACCCGGTTCGTCGACGATCCCGGGCCCGTCCTCCTCGTCCTGGCCGGCCTCATCGTGCTCCTCCTGCTGGTGCTGGCGCGCGTGACCTGGCGGCCGACGGCGCCGCTCCGCGTCGGCCGGCGACGGGCCTGGGGGCAGATCCTGGCCGCGGCCGCCCGCATGTACGGCCGCCGGTTCCCGCTGTTCGTGGCCATTGGCCTGATGCTCATCCCCATCACGGTTCTGACCAGCCTCCTGCAGAGCGGCGTCTTCTGGGTCGCGCGTCTGGCGGGGATCGAGGTCGAGGCCCAGACGGGCGGGATCCTGGCGCTGCTCGTGGTGGCCATCGGGACGTCGCTCACCCTGCTCGGGCTCGGTCTCGTCCAGGCCGCCACTGCGCGGGCCCTCGTCGAGATCGACCAGGGACGGCCGGTCGGGCCCCTCCAGGCCTACCGCCTGGCCTTCCAGCGCACGCGTCCGCTGCTCGGGGCGATCGTGATCGCCGTCGTTGTCGTCTCGCTTCTGGCCGGCTCGCTCGTCCTGCTGCCCGTGGCCCTGTGGCTGGCCGTGTGGTGGGCGCTGGTCGTTCCCGTGGTGGAGCTCGAGGGCCTGTCGGCCACGGCCGCGCTTCGCCGCAGCGGGCAGCTGGTCCGCGGGGAGTGGCTCAAGGTCATCACCCTCACGGTGGTCGGCGCCGGCCTGGCGCTGCTGGCCGGACCCCTGATCGGCGGCGTGCTCATCATCCTCACCGACACGCCGCTCTGGGTGCTCAACCTCGTGGCCGGCGTCGTCTACACCATCGCCATGCCCTTCGTCGCCCTGACCACGATGTACGTCTACTTCGACGCGCGCGTGCGGAACGAGCGCGCCACACCGGCGCCCTCCGAGCTTCCGCCGGAGATCGACGTGGCGCCGGGCGCGACCGCCTGAGCGCGCCGCTGTCGCGCCCCCCGATCGTGCGCCGAGGCTCAGCCGTGCATCTCGCCCGGCTCGGTCGTGGTGATCGTGCGCCAGCTCTGCCAGGTGATACGGAGGATCACCGCCGTGATGACGAGGCCGATGACCGGGTCGGCCCGCGGGAGGCCGATCCAGACGAGCGCGGCAGAGGCGAGCACCCCGAGGCTGACGAACCCGTCGGCGCGGGCATGGCGGCCGTCAGCCACGAGCGCCGGGCTGGACAGGCGGCGGCCGGCGCGCAGGCGCACCTGGGCGGCGAGCTCGTTCCCGGCGAAGCCGAGCAGGCCGGCGAGGGCGAGGAGCCAGAGGTGCGTGAGGGTGCGCGGATGCAGGAAGCGCTCGATCGTCTGCCAAAGGGCGACGAGCGCGCTGACGAGGATTGCCAGCACCACGGCGAGACCGGCCCACCGCTCCCCGCGAGCGCTGCGCAGAAAGAACGCCAGGCCGAGCGGCAGGGCGGTGAGGGCGTCGCCGAAGTTGTGGATCAGGTCGGCGAGCAGGGCCACGCTCAGCGTGCGCGTGTAGATGAACGCCTGCGCAAGGGCCGTCACGGTGAGGATGCCGAGGCTCCACGACACCGCGCGGATCCCCGCCCGGGAACGGAGGATCGAGCGGTCGACGAGACCGTGCGAGTGCCCATGGCCGTGGTCGTGCGAGGCCTCGTCCATCAGGCCACGCTAGCCGAGCCTGATACCCTCAGGGGGTATTGCGAACGAGGCGAGGGGACGCGATGCCGCACGGCTACGCAGAGCACAAGGAGGGACTGATCAAGCGCCTTCACCGGGTCGAGGGCCAGGTCCGCGGGATCGAGCGGATGGTCGAGGACGACCGCTACTGCATCGACATCCTGACCCAGATCGGGGCCGTGTCCACCGCCCTCGAGAGCCTCGCCTTCGAGCTGCTCGACGACCACGTCAACCACTGCGTGCGCACGGCCCTCGCCTCGGGCGACGACGACGAGGCCACGGCCAAGGCCGAGGAGCTGCTGGCCGCGGTCCACCGCTTCGCAAAGACGCGCTAGTGCCCGTCGCGTCGGTCGACATCGGCCACGAGCTGTGGCGCGCCCTGAGCTTCGCGTTCGGCATGACGTGGGAGGTGCTGTGGGCGCTGATCCTGGGCTTTGCCCTCTCCGCGATGGTGCAGGCGGTGGTGTCGAAGCGGGAGATGCGCCGCCTCCTTCCCGACGACTCGCCCAGGACCCTCGCCGTCGCCAGCGGGCTCGGGCGCGGTCTCGTCGTCGTGCTCGTACGCGGCGGTGGCGCTGGCCCGGTCGCTGTTCCGCAAGGGCGCCGACTTCACGGCGGCGATGGCGTTCCAGTTCGCCTCCACCAACCTCGTCCTCGAGCTCGGGATCATCATGACCGTGCTGCTCGGGTGGCGGTTCACGCTCGGCGAGTTCGTCGGGGGCCCGCTGATGATCGTGATCATGGCGCTGCTCTTCCGGACCTTCCTCAGCCGGCGCCTGGTGGAGGAGGCGCGGGCCGAGGCCGAGAAGGGCCGGCTCGGCCTCATGGAAGGGCACGCGGAGATGGACATGTCCATCGAGGCCGGCGGCCGCTCGCTGTGGCAGCGGCTGCGCTCGCCCGAGGGCTTCACGGCCACGGCCGACTACTTCGTCATGGACTGGGCCGCCGTCTGGAAGGACATCTTCGGCGGCCTGCTCATCGCCGGCGCCCTCGCTGCCTGGGTCCCCGACTCCTTCTGGCAGCGGTTCTTCCTCGAGCACCATCCGGCGCTGGCCAAGCTCTGGGGCCCGATCGTCGGGCCGCTGGTGGCCGTCGTCAGCTTCGTGTGCTCCATCGGCAACGTGCCCCTCGCGGCCGTGCTCTGGAACGGCGGCATCAGCTTCGGCGGCGTCCTCGAGCTTCATCTTCGCCGACCTGATCATCCTGCCCATTCTCGACATCTACCGCCGGTACTACGGGATCCGGATGGCCGCCTTCCTGCTCGGCACCTTCTACGTGGCCATGGTGGCCGCCGGGCTCGCCGTCGAGCTCCTCTTCCAGGCGCTCGGGCTCACGCCGCAGACCCGCAACGCGAAGGTGGAGATGGCGTCGGTGAGCTGGAACTACACGACGTACCTGAACATCGTCTTCCTCCTGCTCGGCACCGTTCTCGTGTGGCGCTACTTCCGGCGCGGCGGGGGCTGGGCGATGCTGCGGATGATGAACAGGCCGATGGGCGAGCACCCCGCCCACGCTGCTTGACATATCGACGAACGTCGTTACGATCAGCGTCGATATGAAGGAGCTCGCCGTCATCGACTGCTGCCGCCCGCTCGGCGACGCGGCGCTCGGCGACGACGATGCGGAGGCCGCGGCCCGGCTGTTCAAGGCGCTGGCCGACCCGTCGCGCATCAAGATCGTCAACCTGCTCGCCCGCCGGGGCGAAGCGGTGTGTGCGTGCGAGTTCGTGCCGGCCCTCGGCCTGGCCCAGGCCACGGTCAGCCATCACCTCAAGCAGCTCACCAGCGCCGGGCTGCTGGAGCGGGAGCAGCGTGGGAAGTGGGCGTACTTCTCGCTCGATCCCGAGGCCGGCGCCCGGCTCGAGCAGCTCGTCCGGATCAAGGAGGTCGTCGCGTGAGCACCACGAGCGCCGAGACGCTGCGCGAGCAGGTGCGCGAGCGGTACGCCGAGGCCGCGCGGTCCGTCCAGGCGGGAGGCGGCGGATGTGGATGCGGCTCCTGTTGCCAGGACAGTGAGGACGGGGCCTTCGGCGAGGCCCTGTACAGCGCCGAGCAGCGCGACGAGCTCCCCGATGCCGCCGCGCTCGCCTCGCTGGGGTGCGGGAACCCGACGGCCGTGGCCGACCTGCACCCGGGCGAGGTCGTCCTCGACCTCGGCTCGGGCGGAGGCATCGACGTCATCCTCTCGGCCCGGCGCGTGGGGCCCGACGGGGTGGCCTACGGCCTGGACATGACCGACGAGATGCTCGCCCTGGCCCGTGCGAACGCGGCCGAGGCCGGGGTGCGGAACGTCCACTTCCTCAAGGGCGTCATCGAGCAGATCCCGCTGCCGGCCGGCTCGGTCGACGTCGTCATCTCCAACTGCGTCATCAACCTGTCCGTGGACAAGCCCGCGGTGCTGACCGAGATGGCTCGTGTCCTGCGGCCCGGCGGCCGTCTGGGCATCAGCGACGTGGTGGCCGAGGACCACCTGACGGCCGAGCAGCGCGCCGAGCGCGGCAGCCATGTCGGCTGCGTGGCCGGCGCCCTGTCCCGCGCCGAGTACGTCGCCGGGCTCGAGGCTGCCGGCTTCGAGGACGTCTCGGTCGAGTTCACGCACGCGGTCGCCGACGGCATGCACGGCGCCCTGGTCCGGGCGCGTGCGGCGGCGTGAGCAACGTCCTCTTCGTCTGTGTCGGCAACCAGGGCCGGTCGGTCATGGCGGAGCGCCTGTTCCGGCGGGCCGTGGACGGGCGGCACGAGGCCCGCTCGGCCGGATCGCATCCGGGGACCGCCGTTCACCCCGAGGTGCTGGAGGCCCTGGCCGAGATCGGGCTCGACGCCTCGGATCACGTTCCCCACCTGCTGGACGACGCGGACGTCGAATGGGCGGACGTGGTCGTGGCGACGTGCGACGACGCCTGCCCGTTCATCCCGGGCAAGCGCTACATCGGCTGGCAGCTGCCCGACCCGATCGGCGGCCCGCTCGACCGCGTGCGCGGCATCCGCGACGAGACGTCACGGCTGGTGGACGGGCTCGTCGCCTCCCTCCCTCGATGAGGGGATTTTCGCGCTGACCCCGCAAGATTGCCGGCGCGGCGCGCGGTTTACGGGGAGTGGACCTGCTTCAGAGAGCGGTGGCACGCGCGCGGCGGCGAGAGTGGCCAGGCGGTCGGCATCCTGGTGCTGAGCATCGTCACGATCCTCGGTGTCTGCGCGCTCACGCTCGACGTCGGCTCGCACTACGTCGAGAAGCGCAACAGCCAGGACGCCTCTGACTCCCTCGCCCTGGCCGCTGCGCAGAAGCTCCTGACGGAGCCGACGCAGACGCAGCTCCAGTCCGACTCGGGCCTGCAGGCCCTGCAGACGAAGGACGCCTCGAACGCCGCGCTCCAGCTTCTGCCGAGCACGAGCGCCGGCGGCACGGTGACCGACACCGTGCGCGCGGTCGAGGACTCGAACTCGCACTCGGCCTTCGCGGGCGTGCTCTCGGTGGGGCTGTCCAACGCGCACGTCACCACGGAGGCCACGGCGCAGCTCCGCACCCTGCTCGGATACGGCTACAACACGGCGCCCTTCGCGATCGACCAGAGCACGTACTCCCAGGGCTACAACATCCCCATGACGCTGCATGTCATGCCAGGCGACCAGGTGTCGCCCGGCAACTTCGGGGCCATCGACCTCGTACAGACGCCGGGATGCTCGACCTCGAACGGCACGGCGAACTACCGCAACATGATCGACGGCCAGTACCACAGCTGCGGTCTCTCGGTCGGCGGCACCGTCCCGGCCGAGACCGGGCGCGTGGGCGGCAACACGTGCGCGGCGCTGAACTCGCGTAACGTCGGCGGGGGCCTCGTCGGCGCCCGGTCCCCCTTCGACCCCGTGGCCGCCGGCCTGTGGGACCCGACGACGCGCTCGCTGTCCACGTTCCAGCATCCCAACCTGCTCGTCATCCCGGTCATCCAGGCCTGGGGGAACGGCAAGAGCACCCTCAACATCGTGGACTTCGAGTACTTCATCATCACGAGCTACAGCGGCTACACCACGCAGCCCGGCGGGGTCGCGGCCAACACCAACGTGCCGGACTGCCAGCACGAGCCCGACACCGGAGCCGTGCAGGGGTACCTGGTCAACCCGATCAACGGGCCCTCGAACGCCATCTGCCCGACGACGGCCAATCCGTACGCGCCCTGCGCCACCGGCACGTACAACCCCAACCAGGGCATCAGCACCATCAAGATGATCGGCTGATGGGCCGATGTCCTCTGGAGCCGGCGGTATCCCTTACCGCTGGATTCGGGTAGGAATAAGACATTGGCCTCGCTCTTCGCACGCAAGCACACCGGTGACCGGGCGTTCACCTCGCTCGTCGAGTCGCAGCGCGGCCCGCTCGAGCGCTACGTGCGCGGGCTCGGCGCCTCCCACGAGGACGCCGAGGAGATCGCCTCCGCCGCGCTCCTGCGCGCGTACCTGAACGCGCCGCCGACGCTGGAGGACCCGGACGGGCAGCGGGCCTGGCTGCGGACCGTGGCCAGGAACCTCTGGATCGACCGGACGCGCCGCCTGCGGCTCAAGCTGGTGACCGAGGAGGCCTCGATCGCGGAACAGGCCAGCCATGCGCCGGCGGCCGATGCCGGGCGCCTGGTCGAGACCGCGGACGAGGCTCGCGCGGTGCTGGCCGCGATGGCGCTCCTGGCGCCGAGTCAGCGGGCCATGCTCTACCTGCGGGAGGTGCGTGGCCTCTCCTACGCAGAGATCGCCGACGAGCTCGGGACCACGCTCCCCGCCGTCGAGTCCACCCTGCACCGGGCCCGGCACAGCCTCGCGCGCACGCTCAAGGGAAAGAGCCGCTCGCGCGGTGTCCGGGCCATGGCCATGGCCCCGCTCTTCCTGGTCCACCGGTGGAGCGGACGGGCGTCGGCCGCGGTCCACGCGGTCCCCCAGGCGGTTGCCGTCAAGGTCGCGATCCCTGCTGTCGTGGCGCTGACCGCCGGCGGCCTGGTGGTGACCCACCACGTGCCCGCGCTCTCGCTCGGCGGGCCGTCGCACCACCGCGCCGCGAAGGCGCACGCCGCCCCTGGCCGTGCAGGGCATCACGTCCTTGCGGCAGGCAGGCACGCGGGTCGTTCCCATCACGCCACGCACGGCGCAGTCGTGTCGTCGGCCGCGCGCCACCGCATCCATGGCCACGCGAGCGCGGGTGCGGCAGCGGCCACTTCCCCGGCGGCGGCCTCGGCCGCGACCACCCAGGCCGTGCACGGCCCGGTCAAGGCCACGCGGGCGCACGGCCCGGGACACGGCCAGGCGCTCGGGCACACCGCGGCGACGAGTCACGGTCATGTCCACACGCCGCCGGTCAAGACCAAGCCGGTGAAGACCAGGCCGGCGACCGGGAAGACCACGCACGCGGCACCGCCGGCGGGCTCGAAGGCGCATACCCCGTCGGGGAACGGCCAGACGGTCAAGAGCCCGAAGTCCCCGCCGCCCACGTCCCAGGGGTCCGCCAACAGGACGACGCCGTCCGGCAGCTCCGGCCCGAAGACCACCCCGGGTGGGAATGCGACCGCCAAGGGCCAGGCCGCGCCGGCTGCCTCGACCCCCTCGAGCGCGACGGGCACCGGCAACGCGGCGCCGCCCGGCCAGGGCAAGAAGAGCTCCTGACCCGCGGCACCGGCGTTGAGCCGGTGTAATGAATCTGTGAGGTCGCGCCGCGGCGCCGCAAGGGGAGACCAGGCCGGTGCGTTCACCAGGTGAGGATTCGACGTCAGACCGTTCCCACCGACAAGGAGCACAAGTCGATGCGCGCCTTCGTGATCTGCCTCGCCGCGGTGGTGCTCGCGGTACCGGCGGCGGCCTTCGCGGCCAAGCCGCCGCACCCGGCCCATCCGGCGCATCCGGTCCACCCGACCAAGGGTGCGCCCACCAAGACCCACGCCGTGACGTACGTGCTCAAGGGCACGCTGTCCGCATACACCGCGGTGACGCCGGCCAACGGCGTCACCCCCGAGGTGCCCGGGTCCGTGACGATCACCGTCAACCACTCAAACCACCACGGCAAGGCCTTCAAGGGCCAGAGCCTGACCTTCCAGCTGACCTCCTCGACGAAGGTCGTGCTGGGCCACCGCTCCATCGTGACCGACGGGGACCGCGGCATGGTCAAGGTCCGCGCCCCGAAGAACACCGACGCCACCACCATCCAGACGCTGGCCGCGCGGATGGTCATCGACCAGGGCTCCGCCCACTAGCCGGCCGGCGGGCGGACAACGGGCGGGCGCCGCTGGGGGCGCCCGCCCGGGGTCACTCATCAGGTCGCACGGTTGAGGATGGTGAATGCCGCCTCGGCGCGGATCTCGTTGCCGCGCGTGTCGGCGGCGATGGCCTCGAGCCGGTAGCCGCCGTCGGGCAGCGTGGTGGTGTTCCAGCCGCGGTCCAGGTAGACGCGGTAACGGCCTCCGCGCCACGGGTGGTTCATGCGCGTCCACGGGGCGAAGACGTCGGCCACGGACGTCGAGGGCAGGCGCTCCCGCACGTCGAAGGCGGTCGTCCACGGGATCACGGCGCCGTGACGTCCGAGGATGCGGTAGCGGACCAGCGCCGGCATGACCGGCATGCCGAGCCAGCGGCCGGGCACCGCCAGCGGCGTCGTGTCGGCCACCTCTGCCACCAGGTCGACGTGGCCGCTCACGGTGTGGCCGGCGGGGGTGCCGTGGCGCTCGAAGCAGAGCGCGTGAATCGCCGGGCGGGTGTGGTCGGCGTACGGCGACAGCGCGCCCGGCCGCAGGGGATTCACATAGACACCGCCCTGGAGCTCCGAGAAGTGCACGTGGGCCCACGGCGCCTCGACGTGGCCGATCACGGTCCGCTCGGCCGCCACGGCCTGCGCGTGAATCGCCGGGACGACGTGCCAGTAGGAGAACGTGTTGCGGCCGCTGACGATGTCGACCACGTCCGGGTGGTCGGGATCGACGCTCGCCCAGCCGGAGAGCGTGGCGTAGACCGCGGTGCCATCCGCGGCCGAGACGTCGATGCCGAAATGGAGCTGCCCCGTGATGTCGCCATGCACGTCGCTGACGCGTGGATCGCCGAAGAAGCCCCGGATCGGATGCTGGCGGTCGAACGGCTTGACCGGCCAGCCGTACGACGCCCGCGCGGTGCCCGGCACCAGCGTGGCGCCGAGCATCGCGATGAGAAGGACCAGGCCGCCGCGGCGGCCCGTCGAGCTGCTGAGATGTGCGGTCGCGGACATGCCGCGACCGTCGAGCGAGGCTCAAACGGCGCTCCAACGGGGCGCCAACCGGCCGCTCACGCGGCCTGATCAGGCGTCTACGCCGCCTTGAAGTCGTCCCAGATGCGGATGCGCTTCTGAATGCCGTCGGGCGTGGTCTGCAGGATCTCGTAGTCCTTGAAGATCCGCTGCGGGAACACCACGCCCGGGTTCTTGGAAAGCGCTCCCACGCTGGCGAACGACGCCGGCGTCGCCACCTCGTACGAGACGTAGCGCATCTCGGCCGCGTTCACCTTCGGCTGCAGCACGTAGTTGATCCACGCGTGCGCGGCCATGGGATGCGGCGCATAGGCCGAGATCGCCCAGTTGTCGATCCAGAGCTCCGAGCGCCCCTGCGGCAGGACGACCTTGATGTCGTGCTTGGCCTTGCGCGCCGCCTGGATGCGCAGGCCGTCGCCGGAGTAGGTGATCCCGAGGTCGATCTTGCCCGCGGCGAAGTCGGAGATGTAGACCTCGTTGATCGTGGTCACGTAGGGCTTGACCGAGATCAGGAGCTTGCGGGCGGCGCTCAGCTGCTTGTCGCTCTTGGTGTTCATGGAGTAGCCGAGCGCGTTGAGGGCCATCCCGATGACCTCGGCCGGGCTCTCGATGAAGTTCACGTGCAGGCCCTTGGCGTGCGGCAGGAAGCCGAAGAAGTCCTTCCAGGTCCTGAGGTTCGCCTTGACCCTGTCGGTGCGCAGCGTGAACGCGGTCACGCCGGCGTCCTTGGGCACGGAGTACTTGTTCCCGGGGTCGTACGAGAGCTTGCGCCACTGCGGGCCCAGGTACTTGAGGTTCGGGATGAGAGAGTGGTCGAGAGGCGCGAGCAGGCCGAGACCGCCGCCGCCCTTCTCGATGCGGACGTGGTCGCCGTCGGGGACGATGATGTCCCACTCCTTCTGGCCCTTCGTGGTCTGCAGCTGGGTCAGGAGCTGCTCGTTCGAGGTGTAGTACGTCTGGTGCGTCTGCACCCCGTACTTCTTCGAGAACGCCTTCAGGTTGCTCGGGTCCTGGTACTGGGCCCAGTTGTAGATGTTGAGCTGGCCCTCGAGCGCGCCGGCCGCGGCCAGCGCGCCGGGCGCGCCACGCAGCCCGACGGCAGCGAGTCCGCCGAGCACCAGCAGCTCGCGTCGCGTCAGCGCCCCAGCATCCGTTCCGGTCATGACCCCTCCCCCTCGGTGACGGCGATACGCGTCCGCCCCCCGCTGGACATGCCTCATGTATCCGGTGGGACGTCCGCTGTCAACGGTTGGGCTCGAGGATCGCTCGCAGGCCGACGGCGTCGCGCAGGTCGCGAAGCGCCTCGTCGGCGGCGTCCAGCGGGAGCCGGCGACCGACCAGGCGGTCGAGCGGCAGGGCGCCCGTGAGGTGAAGCCGCGCCAACCGGGGGAAGTCGATGGCGGGCACGCTCGAGCCGTAGTTGCAGCCCAGGATCCGCTTGCCGCGGTCGGCGAGGTCGAAGGGATCCACCGCGATCCGCGTGCCGTCCGGCGGCATGCCCACGAACACCGCCTGGCCGCCGCGCGCCACGAGCGACGGCAGCAGCTCGAGGGTGGCCGCCTCGGCCCGCGGCCTCGAAGGCGTGATCGGCGCCGCCGCCCGTGAGCCCGGCCACGTGGGCCGCAAGGTCGGGGTCGTCCCCGCGCAGGACGGCGGACGCACCCAGGGCGCGGGCCTGGTCGAGGCGCTCCTCCGAGAGATCGACGGCGATCACCGGCTCGGCGCCGGCGAGGGCGAGGCCGAGGAGGACGGCCTGGCCGACGCCTCCGCAGCCAACCACCACCGCGCTCTCCGAGGGCCGCACGCGGGCCGTGCGCAAGACCGCGCCCACACCGGTGGTGACGGCGCAGCCGATGAGCGCGGCCACCGCCGCGGGCACGCGCGCATCGACCGCGATCGCCGCCGACTCGGGGACCACCGTCCGCTGGGCGAACGTGCCCAGCCCGAGGTAGGCGCGGACGGGCTCGTCATCCTCGATGGTGGCGAACGCGGTGTCGCCGTCCGGCAGGACGTTGTCGAGCGACCGAGTCCCGGAGCACAGCCAGGGGCGGCCACCGGCGCACGCCGCGCACCGGCGGCACGGCGCCAGCCAGGCGAGCACAACGTGGTCGCCCGGCCGGAGGTCACGCACGCGCTCGCCCACCGCCTCGACCACGCCGGCGCCCTCGTGGCCGAGCACGATCGGCAGCGGCATCGCCCAGCCGCCGTCGGCGACGTGCAGGTCGGAGTGGCAGACGCCGCTGGCCTCGACCCGGACTCGCACCAGGTCGTCACCCAGGGAGTGCAACGCCAGCGTCTCGCCGGCCAGCGGCCTGCCCACCTGCCGAAGCACGCGCGCCCGGGTTGTCGACGGAGACTCCATCACGCTGGCGCCACTAGGGTGTCACGGTGGCCTTCAGCGTGATCCGTCCGGACGAGCTCGAGTGGACGACCCGGCCCCACGAGCCGGACGAGCCGGCGCGCCACGTGGCGGAGCTCAGCGATCGCGCCGGCTTCGCCCACACGCGGGCGAACATCTGGCGCTACGAGCCGGGCGCCCGGGGCCGTCGCCACCGGCACGCGCTCCAGGAGGAGACGTTCGTGGTCCTCGCCGGCACGCTCTCGATGTACGTCGGCGAGCCGCCCGTGCGTCACGAGGTCCCACGGGGCGGCCTGATCCACATCGCGCCCGGTACGCCGCTGCAGTCGGTCAACCATGGCCAGGACGAGCTGCTGGTCTACGCGTACGGGACACCGCCCGAGCACGAGCACGCCGAGATCCTCGACCCCGTCTCCTGACGCCCGCCCGGCGTCGCACACGCCGTCACGCGAGCGGCGCCGTAGGCTTGTGCGGTGAACGAGTGCCCCAGCTGCGGTGAGCAGAACCCGGCGAGTGCTCGCTTCTGCCAGGCCTGCGGCGCCGGCCTCGTGGTCGGCACGGCGCGGGAGACGCGCAAGCTCGTCACCGTTCTCTTTGCCGACGTCACCGGCTCCACCGCGCTCGGCGAGCGGCTCGATCCCGAGTCGCTGCGACACGTCATGGCCCGCTACTTCGAGGCGGCGAGGGCCATCGTCGAGCGCCACGGCGGCACGGTGGAGAAGTTCATCGGCGACGCGGTCATGGCCGTCTTCGGGGTCCCGGCGATGCACGAGGACGATGCGCTCCGGGCTGTCCGTGCCGCCGCCGAGCTCCGCCGGTCGATTGGCGTCCTGAACGGGGACCTCGAGCGGCAGTACGGCGTGTCCCTCGAGCTGCGGACCGGCGTGAACACGGGCGAGGTCGTAACCGGGACCGCCGAGCGCCTGGCCACCGGCGACGCCGTCAACGTGGCCGCGCGACTGGAGCAGGCGGCCGGCCCGGGAGAGATCCTCATCGGCGAGCAGACCCTGCGCCTCGCCCGGGCCGCCGTCCGGACGGAGCCGGTGGAAGCGCTCTCCCTGAAGGGAAAGGCCGATCCCGTGCCGGCCCACCGGCTGCTCCACGTCGTCGAGGGAGCGCCGGCGTTCGACCGGCAGCTGGACGCGCCCCTCGTCGGCCGCGCCGACGAGCTCGCGCGCTTGCGCGCGGCCTTCGAGGCGGCGGTCGCCGAGCGGCGGTGCCGCCTGGTCACGGTCGCTCGGGCCGCCCGGGAATCGGCAAGTCGCGGCTCGCCGGCGAGCTCGAGCCCGACGCTGGCCGGTGAGGCAACCGTCCTGTCCGGCCGCTGCCTGGCCTACGGCGACGGCATCACGTACTGGCCGCTGATCGAGATCTTCCGCCAGGCGGGCGGGGAGGACGAGCTCGCGTCCTCGCTGTCGGCGGATGCTCGCCGAGGACATCTCCTGGTCCGTACGCAAGGCCTTCGAGCGCCGAGCGCGGGAGCGGCCGCTGGCCCTGGTGGTGGACGACATCCACTGGGCGGAGCCCACGCTTCTCGACCTGCTCGAGCACGTCGCCGAGTGGACCCGGGACGCGCCGGTCCTCATCATCTGCACGGCCAGGCCGGAGCTCCGCGACCAGCGCCCTGGATGGGGCGGCGAGCTGATCACGCTCGAGCCGCTCTCCGAGGGCCAGTCAGACGAGCTCATCGGCGAGCGGCTGGGCGGGACGCCGCTCGACGCTGCGAGCCGCGCGCGGATCCGCGAGGTGGCCGACGGAAACCCGCTCTTCGTCGAGCAGCTCCTGGCCATGGTGACTGAGGGCGGTGACCCGCGCCAGGTGCCCCCCACGATCCAGGCGCTCCTGGCGGCGCGGCTCGACGCGCTTCCACCCGAGGAGCGCGACGTGGTCGAGCGGGCCTCGGTCGTCGGCGCTCCAGTTCGAGTGGGAGGCGCTGGGAGAGCTCGCCTCCGACGGCCGGCGCCCGGCCGGCGCGCGCCTCGCCGCTCTCGTCCGCAAGGAGCTCATCCGGCCGCACGCGCTGATCGAGGATCTCTTCGAGTTCCGCCACATGCTCATCCGCGATGCCGCATACGCGCGCACCCCGAAGGAGCTCCGAGCCGAGCTCCACGAGCGCTTCGCGGGCTGGGTCGACGGCAGGAGCGAGGAGCTCGAGGAGATCGTCGGGTATCACCTCGAGCAGGCCTACCGGTGCAGGATCGAGCTTGGCCCGGAGACCGATCGCAGCCGGGCGCTGGCCGAGCGAGCGGCGGTCCGGCTGGCCGCCTCTGGGGTGCGCGCAGACGGCCGCGGCGACGCCGGTGCGGCCGTGAACCTGCTCGACCGGGCTGCCTCCTTGCTTCCCGCCGATGCGCCCGTCCGGATCCAGCTCCTGCCCAGACTGGGCGGGGCGCTTCGGGAGGCCGCCCAGATGGAACGGGCGGAGTCCGTGCTCGAGGAGGCGGTCGAGCGCGGCGAGTCCGCCGAGGATCCCGTTCTCGTCGCCCTGGCTTCGGTCGCATTGATCGAGGTCCGGTTCATGGCAGCACTCGTGAACCGTGCGGAGGTCGTCCGCGTGATCGAGCAGGCCACCGACGTGTTCCGCCTGAACGGTGAGGAGGAGGGGCTCGCACGGGCGCGCACCCTGGCCGGAAAGCTGCGGTTCTGGGCAGGCGAGGCGGCCGCGGCCGTCGCCGAGCTGGAGCAAGCCGCCGCACACGCGCGGAATGCCGGGGACCGGGCCGTCGAGGCCGAGAGCCTTCAGTACCAGTGCACCGGTCTGTCGATGGGGCCGACGCCGGTCGCCGAGGCCCTCGCCGCGATCGATCAGATCCAGTCCCGGGCGCGAGGGAACGCCAGGCTCGAGATGGTCGTCCTGTACGAGCGAGCCCGGCTCGAGGCCGTTCGGGGGCACGGCGATGTCGCGCGCCGGAGACTGGCCGAGGCGGCAGCCCTCGCCGCCGATCACGGCTTCGAGACCCTCCGCGCCGGCCGGGTCGCCACCTGCCTCGGATACGTCGAGCTTGTCATGGGCGATCCCGCCACGGCCGAGCGCATGGTGCGCGCGTCGTGCGAGTCGCTCGAGGCGACCGGGGAGCTGGGGCACCTCGCCAGTGCCGCCCCGTTGCTCCTCGAGGCCCTCTATCAGCTTGGCCGCGATGAGGAGGCCCTCGTGCTTGCGGAGCGGTGGCGGCCCGAGCGGCTCACGGTGCCCGAGGACGTCGACGCCCAGGTCGGATGGCGGCGCGTCTGCGCGAAGCTGGTCGCCCGCAGTGGCGACCTGGCGGAGGGCGAGCGGCTCGCGCGCGAGGCCGTCGCCCTGGCCACGCCGACCGACTACCTCGATCTTCGCGCGGAAGCCTCCGCCGCGCTGGGTGAGGTGCTACGGCGCGCCGGCCGGCCGCAGGAGGCGACCGCCGCCTACGACGAGGCCATTCGACTCTGCGACCAGAAGGGCAGCGTCGTCGCGGCCGATCGCCTTCGAGGGGTCGTGGCCGACCTGCGCATCGGCGTCTGAGCCCCGGCTCAGCCGGGGAGATCGGCCAGCCGCCGGTGCAGGAAGCGCCGCTCGGCATCCGAGTGCACGAGCTCGAGCGCCCGGTGGTAGGCGGTGCGGGCATCGTCGACCCGGTCGAGCCGGCGCAGCAGCTCGGCCCGCGTGGCGTGGAGGTAGTGGTAGCGGTCGAGCTCGAGCCGCTCCACGATGGCCAGCGCCTGCTCGACCTCACCGGCCTCGCCCAGTGCCGCCGCGTGGTTGAGCTCGACGATCGGCGAGCGCGTGACCTCTGCGAGGCGCCCGTAGAGGGCGGCGATCTGGGGCCAGTCCGGGGGATCCTCGACGTGCAGGGAGGCGATGGCGGCCTGGAGCACGTAGGGGCCGCGGCCTCCGATGGCCAGGGCCTGGTCGAGCGCCGCCCGGCCGACGGCGATCTGGTCCAAGTCCCACAGCGAGCGGTCCTGGTCGGCCAGGAGCACGACCGTGTCCTCGGCGAAGCGCGCCTCGCGCCGGGCGTCGTTGATCAGCATCAGCGCGAGGAGCCCGTGCACCTCGGGCTCTGCCGGCAGCAGCTCCGCCAGGGCGCGCCCGAGCCGGATGGCCTCGGCGGCCAGCGGCACGCGCCCGCCGTAGCCCTCGTTGAAGATCAGGTACACGACCGCCAGCACCGCCGCCAGCCGCTCCGGAAGGAGCTCGGGCGGAGGCACGCGGAAGGGGATCCCGGCGGCCGCGATCTTGGCCTTGGCCCGCACGAGCCGCTTCGCCATGGTCTGCTCGGGGACGAGGAACGCCCGCGCGATGTCCTCGGTCGAGAGGCCGCCCAGGGTGCGCAGCGTGAGCGCGACCTGCGCCTCGAGCGCGAGCGCCGGGTGGCAGCAGGTGAAGATGAGCTCGAGCCGCTCATCCCGAATGGTGGTCTCGTCCATGACGTCCTCGTAGGCCGTGGGCACGTCGAGCAGGTGGGTCTTCTCGGCGAGGGAGCGGTCGCGGCGGATGCGGTCGATCGCCCGGTTGCGTGCCGTGGTCACCAGCCACGCGCGCGGGTTGTCGGGCATCCCGTCCCGCCCCCAGCGGGAGGCGGCAATGGCAAAGGCCTCCTGGGTGGCTTCCTCGGCGACATCGAAGTCGCCGAGGAAGCCGATCAGGCTGGCCAGGACGCGGCCCCACTCGTCGCGGAAGACCTGCTCGAGGGTCACCCCTGGCCGTACTCCACGACGGGCCGCACCTCGATCGCGCCTCCCAGTCGCGCGGCCGGGATCCGGGCGGCCAGGGCGATGGCGGCGTCGAGGTCGTCGGCCTCGTACACGAGGTAGCCGCCGAGCGCCTCCTTGACGGCCACGAAGGGGCCGTCGGTGGTCAGCGTCTGACCGTCCTGCACGCGCACGGTGGTGGCCATCTCGGGCGGCTGCATCCACACGCCCGGCGTCACGCCCGGCGTCTGGTTGATCGCCTGGTAGTCCGTGGCGATCGCCTTCTGCTCGTCCGCGGAGAGCTTGCTCCACGCGTCCTTGTCGTTCGGCGTCGGAGTCTCGCCCTGGTGGATCAGCAGCATGTAGCTGCATGTCGTCCTCCTGTCGTTCGTGCGTTGACATGGGGTGGACGAACGGGATGTGCGCGAAAGGACACCCGCGCGCAAAAAGCTCAGCACGTGATGCCGGAGCCGGCAAGCATCCTCGCCTCCCGGGCACGGCCACCTGGTCGGCGGCCGTGCCCGAGGCGGGGGTCACGCGGCTTCGCGGGCGACCTCGTACTCCGGCTGCGGTGCGGGCGCAGCGGCGGAGACGGGGCGCGGCTGGGGCCTGACCAGCGCGGCCGCGGTCAGCGTGCCGGCGATCAGCAGCCCGGTCAGGGCGTAGAGCGCGGTCTGGATGCCGTGATCGAGCGCGGCCGGGCCCGGCGTGTGGGTCTGGAGGTAGGTGCTCGTGGAGGTCGCGGCGATGGAGCTCGCGGCTGCGATCCCGATCGCCCCGCCGATCTGCCGCGCGGTGTTGATCAGGCCGGAGGCGATGCCGGCATCCGCGGGGCCGACGCCGGACAGGGCGGCGATGGTGATCGGCACGAACGTCAGGCCGAGGCCGGCGCCGCCGAGCACGAAGGCCGGGAAGATGTCCCACAGGTACTGCCCGTGAACGGGCACCCGCGTGAGCACGGCGATCGACGCGGTGGAGGCGACCAGCCCGGCAAGCAGGACCGTCCGCACCCCGAGCCGGCCGACGAGTGCCTGGGCCGCGTTCGAGGCCGCGACGACCGAGAGCGCGAACGCCGCGAAGGCGCCTCCGCTCTGCAGGGCGGAGTACCCGAGGCCCTCCTGCAGGTACAGCGTGAGCAGGAAGAACTCGGCGAAGGTCACGGCACCGACGATGGCCATCGTCACGTTGGCACCGGTCAGTGTGCGGAGCTTGAACATGCGGGGCGGCAGGAGCGGGGCGTGCGAGCGCAGCTCGATGACGGCGAACGCCGCCACCAGGGCCACGGAGCCGGCGATCATGGCCACCGTGCTCGGCGCGGTCCACCCGTCGCTCGTCGCGCGCGTCATCGCGTACACGAGCAGCATGAGGCCGGACGTGATCGTCACCGCACCGCGCACGTCGAAGTGGCGGTGAGGCAGGTCTGCGCGGCTCTCGCGCAGCAGGACCGGGGCGAGGGCGATCGCGGCGATGCCCACGGGGACGTTCACGAAGAAGATCCAGGACCAGCTCAGGTAGGAGGTCAGGAGCCCGCCGAGCAGGACGCCGGCGGCGGCGCCGCTACCGGACGCCGCGCCGTAGATGCCCAGGGCGAGGTTCCGCTCGCGGCCCTCGGCGAAGGTGGTCATGAGCAGCGAGAGGGCGGCCGGGGCGAGCATGGCGCCGCCCAGGCCCTGGATCGCCCTGAAGGCGATGAGCGAGCCTTCCGACCAGGCCAGGCCGCACAGAAGCGAGCTCGCCGCGAACACGCCGAGGCCGGTCATGAGCAGCCGTCGCCGGCCGAGCAGGTCAGCCAGGCGCCCACCCAGGAGCAGGGTGCCGCCGAAGACGATCGCGTAGGCCGAGATGACCCACTGCAGGCTCGACTGCGAGAAGCCGAGGTCCTTCTGGATCGACGGCAGGGCGACGTTCACGATGGCCACGTCGAGAATCACCATGAACTGCGCCGTGACGATCAACGCCAGGGCGAGCCACCGGCGCTGCGCCTTCCTGTCCTGTATCATGGAGTCGACCATTCATTTCTCCTCAAGATCGTTGAACGTCGCCCACGATAGCACGTTCTGATCGTTGAGGGGACCACTTTCTGAAGGAAGACGCCCATGTCCATGACGACGCCGGCCACCACTCTTCTTCCCGGCCCGCCGAAGGAGCTGCTCGACAGCACCACCTTCCTGCTCAAGCGCCTCGGCATGGCCGTCAAGGACCGCTCCGCCGATGCCTTCGCCAGCACCGGCATCTCGGGGCAGCACTACGCGGTTCTCCTCACCCTCGAGGAGGGGGTGCGCGAGACGCAGGGCACGATCGCCGACGCGCTCGGGTACGACCGCAGCGTCCTCGTGGGGATGCTGGACGAGCTCGAGGAGCTGGGCTTCGTCGAGCGCCGGCGCGACCCGGCCGACCGGCGCCGTCACCTCGTGACGCTCACCGGCAAGGGCCAGGCGGCCGTGCGCAAGCTCCGCGCGATGAGCGCGGGGGTGGAGGAGTCCTTCCTGGCGCCCCTCGATGCCGGGGAGCGGCAGGAGCTGCACGGGCTCCTGCTCAAGCTCGTGTCGCACCACGACATCCGGTGTGCCGCGAGCCTCAAGCGCTAGCGCGCTGGGTAAGGAGTTGCTGTGAACTTCAGCTCTCTCACGAAGCGCTTAGCACGCGTTGGTATCGCTACGGCATGAGCGTCGTCCCCGCAGCTCCGAGACGGTCCGTGCGTCTCCTCGTGGTCGGACTGCTCGTCGCGTCCGCGGCGGCGGCCGCGGCGGCGGTGATCGCTCTCGCCCGCGGGACCACGGCGTCGGTCGGTGACGGCGTCGTCGTCATCAGCACGAATCTCGCCTACCAGGGCAATGCCGCTGCCGGGACAGGGATGGTGCTGACCTCGTCGGGCGAGGTCCTGACGAACAACCACGTGATCAGCGGGGCGACCACGATCAACGTCGTCGTCCCGACGACCGGGCAGAGCTACAAGGCGGACGTGCTCGGTTATGACCGGACGGCCGACGTCGCCCTGCTTCAGCTGGAGGGTGCTTCGAGGCTGAAGACCGTCTCGATCAGCTCGGGAGCCCTCTCCGCCGGGGCGGCGGTGACGGCCCTCGGTAACGCCAACGGTGACGGAGAGATCACCCCGGCTGCCGGGACGGTGACCGGGCTCGGCCAGTCGGTCACCGCTTCCGACGAGACGGCCGCCGCCGAACAGCTCACCGGGCTGATCAGGACGAACGCCGGGCTCCAGCCGGGCGACTCGGGCGGCCCGCTCGTCAACGGCAAGGGCCAGGTCGTGGGCATGGACACGGCGGCGTCGACCCGCTTCGGGTTCCAGAACGTCCCCGCAACCGAGGCGTACGCCATCCCGATCGCGAACGCGCTGACCGTCGCACACGCCATTTCCTCGGGCGCCGCGTCCGCGACCGTCCATGTCGGCGCGACGGCCTTCCTCGGGGTCGCAGGTCCAGGCCGCCGACAGCGGGGCGTCCTCAGCCGGCGCCGTGATCTCCGGCGTCGTGCCCGGCGGGCCGGCCGTCTCCGCAGGCCTTTCGGCCGCGGATGTGATCACGGCCCTGAACGGCCACACCGTCTCCTCGCCCACCGACGTCTCGGCGCTCGTGCTGACCGAGAAGCCCGGCTCGCAGACCACCGTGTCGTATCTCGACCAGTCCGGGACGAGCCGCACCGCGACCGTCACGCTCGGCAGCGGACCGCCTCAGTGATCCACGTCGCTCGGCGCGGCCGCCGCTGGTAGGTTCTTCCGGTGGCCGAGTTCGAGCGCCCGTCGAGCCTCAAGTTCAACCGTGGCCTGATCGAGGATCCCGAAGCGTTCGCCCGGGATGCCAACGCCGCGTCCTGGCTGTACCTCTGCGGCCCCGACTTCGCGGCCATGCCGGGCGGCATGTCCTATGCCGACGTCGAGGCGGCCGTTCCTCGTTCCGCCAACATCGTCTCGGATCCGCCCAAGCAGATGGACATGGATCTGGCCCGCCGGCAGGTCGCTGCCCTCGACGCGCTGCCGCGCCCGACCCTGGTCACGTGCCGGACGGGCCCGCGCTCGTCCGCCCTGGTCTACCTGTACGCCGGGCTCGAGGCCGGGGCATCGGCCGACGACGTCCTGGCCCGCGCCGAGGCGGATGGCGCGCCGTTCTGCGCCTCGGATGAGCTCAAGGCGTGGGTGGCGCAGGGGCTCGATGAGCTCGGCTGAGGCCCGGATCGCCCGCGTCCTCATCCTGGGCGCCGGGTTCGGCGGCCTCGAGCTCGCGACCATTCTCTCGGACGCCTTCGGCGAAGAGGCCGGCGTCACGCTGATCGACGAGACCGACGCCTTCGTCTTCGGATACTCGAAGCTCGACGTGCTGTTCGGGCGGACGGCGCCCGACGCCGTGCGGCTCCCGTACCGCGCGATCGCCAAGCCGGGCGTCAGCTTCCTCCGGGAGACGATCACCGCCATCGACCCGGAGGCTCGCCGGGTGACGACGAACGCCGGGACCCACGACGCCGACGTGCTCGTCGTCGCCCTCGGAGCCGGGTACGACTACGAGGCCACGCCGGGGCTCACCGAGGGCGGGAACGAGTTCTACTCCGAGGCCGGCGCGGTGCGCCTTGCGGAGCTGCTGCCCGGATTCACGGCCGGCCGGGCGATGGTCGGGGTGTGCGGCGCCCCGTTCAAGTGCCCGCCCGCGCCCAGCGAGGCGATCCTGCTCTTGCACGAGTACCTGACCGAGCGGGGACTGCGCGAGGCGTGCGAGCTGTCGATCGTGATCCCGTTTCAGACACCCGTGCCGCCCTCACCTGACACGTCCGTCGCGCTCATCGAGGCGTTCGCGGAGCGCGACATCGAGTTCGTGCCCGGCCGGCGACTCGCCTCGGTCGACGGCACACGAAAGGTGGCAGTGCTCGACGACGGGTCCGAGCGCCCATTCGACCTCCTCCTCGGCGTCCCCAAGCACCGCGCCCCGGACGTGGTGATCGAGAGCGGCATGGCGGTGGACGGCTACATCCCGGTCCAGTCCGAGACGCTCGAGACGCGGTATCCGGGCGTCTACGCCGTGGGCGACGTGGCCACGGTCGGCGTGCCCAAGGCGGGGGTCTTCGCCGAAGGGGCCGCGCGCGTCGTGGCCGACGCGATCATCGCGGCCGTTCGCGGTGGCGACACGCCCGCCCCCTACGGCGGGCAGGGCTCCTGCTACATCGAGTTCGGCGCCGGCCGGGTCGGGCGCGTGGACGTCGACTTCCTCTCCGGCCCGAGGCCAACGGGCACCTTCCGTGAGCCGTCGATCGCGTTGGTCGAGGAGAAGCGGGAGTTCGGCGCCAGCCGCCGGGCCCGCTGGTTCGGCCTCTGAGGCGCCGTCAGCCGCGCTCCCAGACGGAGACGTGGCTCGTGCTGTCGCTCGTGAACGGCTCACGGGTCCAGGTGCTCCAGCGCTCGCGCAGCCGCATCCCCGCGATGCGCGCCATCAGGTCGAGCTCGGCCGGCCACACGTAGCGGAAGGGGATCGACCGGGGCAGGAACGCGCCGTCGACGAGACGGAAGTGGTGCGAGATGAGCCCCTGGGTGGCGATGTCGTACTCGTCGAAGCCCAGCCTGGTGTCGCTCACGGTGAAGGGGCGGAACCTCTGGCCCGGTGGGAGCCACTGGAGCCTCGGCACGCCGACCTCGATGACGAAGAAGCCGCCTCGCTCGAGATGGCGGGCGACGTTCTCGAAGCAGGCGACCTGCTCGTCCTGCGTGGTCAGGTTGTTGATCGTGTTGAACACCAGATAGGCGAGCGAGAACGGCCCCTCCACGTGGGTGGTGGCGAAGTCGCCGATCGTGACCCCGATCCGCTCCGATCCGGGCTTGGCCCGCAACCTGGCGACCATGGCCTCCGACAGGTCGATGCCGTGCACGGGGACCCCGCGCGCCGCCAGCGGCAGCGCGATCCGCCCCGTGCCGATGCCGAGCTCGAGCGCCGAGCCGCTGCCCGCCAGGCCGGTGAGGAAGTCGACGACGGGCTCGATCGGTCTCTCGCGCGAACATGCGGTCGGACGGGTCGTCGTACCGCGCGGCGACGTCCTCGCCGAAGTAGTCCTCGGGCACGGGCGCCACTCTGTCAGACCACGACGGCGCCGGCGAACAGGGCGTAGACCGCTGCGCAGCGGCGCATCGCCGCCTCGTCGATGCGCTCGTCGGGCCCGTGGGAGACGTCGAGCCGGCCGGGGCCGTAGGCGAGCGCCGGGATGCCGAGCTGGGCGTACCAGCGCGTCTCCAGCACGCCAGGGCAGAGCTCGAACCGGGGCGCGGCGCCCTCGACTGCCGTCACGCACCGGGCCAGCGCGACCGCCGCCGGACCGGTCTCGTCGGTGTGGGCGGACGGCTGCCGCTGCAGGACCTCGACGCGCACCTCGGCCCCGGCCCGCGTCGCCGCCTCCTCGATCGTCGTGGTCAGCCGGTCGAGCTCCTCGTCGAGGTCCTCCTCCGGGTTGAAGCGGCGGTCGACGGAGAACCACGCGTGCCCGGGGACGACGTTGAAGTTCGCGCCGCTGCCGGATGCCCCGCCGACGACGAGCATGGACCCACGCGCCTCGTCGCTCTCCAGCGGATGGGCCGTGCGGCGCTCGAGCAGCTCGCGTGCCAGCGTCCGGAGCGGCTCGGCGATCTGGACCATCTGCTCGAAGGCATTCACGCCGAGGTGCGCCTGGCCCACGTGGGCGGGGCGGCCCTGCACGTCGACCCGCAGGGTGATCGCGCCCCTGCTGGCGTGCCAGACCACGCCGCCCGTCGGCTCTGGCGTCAGCATGGCGACGGCCGCCGGGTCGATCATGCCCGCCGCCCGGAGGTGGCCGGCGCCGGCGACGCTGCCCGTCTCCTCGTCGCAGACGAGGTGGAGGACGATCCGCCGCTCGCCGAGCAGGCCGAGCTCCCGGGCCGCGGCGGCGCCGTAGAGCATGGCCACGAGGCCGCCCTTCATGTCGGCGGTGCCTCGCCCGGTGATCGTGCCATCCGCCCGGCGGGGACGGAACTGCTCGGCGGACTGGGCGGGCACCACGTCGAAGTGCCCGTGGAAGTAGACCGTGCGCGGGCCGCTCCCGCGGTGCCGCGCAGGACGCAGGGCTCCTCGAGGTCGCGCGTGGGCGCCAGCGCGATGAGCTCGGGGGAGAGACCCAGTCCGGACATCGCCTCGCAGAGCGCGCGTGCGCAGCGGCCGAGCGACCGGCCCGGCGGATTCGAGGTGTCGATGGCCACGAGGTTCTCGAGCAGCCGCGCCATCTCCTCCGCGCGAGGCTCGAGCCAGGCCTGCACCTCGGCGGCGGGATCCATCGGCTCGCGATGCTACCGGCGGCCTGCGCGCCCTAGACTCGGCGGTCAGCCGTGAAGACGCGGATCGCCAAGGCCTACCCCGACCGCGTCGACGTGCGCGGCCGCGACCTGACGGGCGACCTGATGGGACGCCTGACGTTCACCGCGTACGTCCACCTGCTGCTGACCGGCGAGGAGCCGAGCGAGGAGCAGCGCTTCTTCCTCGACCTGCTCCTGGTGGCGATCGCCGAGCACGGGCTGATGCCGACGAACGTCGCGGCGCGCATGACGCTCGCGGCGGACCCCGACTCCCTTCAGGGGGCCGTCGCGGCCGGGATCCTCGGTGCCGGGCCGGTCATCCTCGGCACCTCGGGCGAGTGTGCGCGCCTGCTCGAAGAGGCGCAGGCCTCCGGACGGGCGCCGGCGGACATCGCCGGTGCGATCCACGCCGCGGGCGGCCGGGTCCCGGGGTTCGGCCATCCCGTGCACCGGCCCGTCGATCCGCGCGCCGAGCGGATCCTCGAGCTCGCCGACGCGCGCGGCGTGAGCGCCGCCCACGTCGCCTTCGCCCGGCGGCTCCACCGTGCCGTCGAGGAGGAGTGGGGCAGGCCGCTCACGATGAACGTCTCGATGCCGATCGCCGCGGTCATGCTCGACCTCGGGTTCGCGCCGAGCGTCGTCAGCGCCGTGCCCATCCTGGCCCGGACGGCGAGCCTCCTCGCGCACCTGGCCGAGGAGCGCGAGGACGCCGCTCGGCCTGGGGCTCGCGGCCGCGGCGGAGGGGGCGGTCGAGTACGAGCCCGATGCTCGCCCCTGAGGTCGAGGCCCTCCCCTGGGAGGAGCAGCTGGCGCGCGACGATGCGAGCTACCGCGAGCAGCTCGCCTACCTCCTGGAGCGCTCGCCGTTCTACCGACGGAAGCTGGCCGAGGCGGGCATCGATGACGTGCGCGCCGCGGGCGGCCTGGCGGAGCATCGCGCAGCTCCCGCTCACGGAGAAGGCCGAGCTCCGGGCGACATGCTCCGCCCGAGAACCCGATCGGCACGCACCTGGCGGCACCTGCCGACGCGATCGTCCGCATCTACTCGACGAGCGGCACGACCGGCGTGCCGAGCTACATCCCGCTGACAGCAGGCGATCTGGAGAACTGGGTCACCGGCTCCGCCCGGAGCTACGCCGCCTCCGGCGTCGCGCCCGGGCAGCGGATCGTCTCCACCTACAACGCCGGGCCGTTCGCCGCCGGGGCCGCGCTCGCCGCGTTCGATCGGATCGGCCTCTGCCACATCCCCGTCGGCACGGGAAGCACGGAGCGTCTCGTCACGGCGATCGAGCAGCTTCGCCCCTCGGCCGTCGTGCTCACGCCCTCGTACGCCGCGCGCGTGGTCGAGTGGGCGGCGGACCACCGCCGGGACCTGCGGTCAGGCAGCGTCGAGCGCGTCCTGGTGGCCGGCGAGCCGGGCGGCGGCGAGCCGGCCTTCCGGGCCTCGCTCCAGCAGGGGTGGGGAGCCAGGGTGACGGAGGCGATGGGGATCGGCGACATCGGCGTGTCGCTCTGGGGCGAGTGCGAGGAGCAGGACGGCATGCATCTCGGCGCACGCGGCTTCGTCCACGCGGAGCTCATCGACCCGGCCACGGGCAGCGCGCTCGCCCTCGAGGACGGCGCCGCCGGCGAGCTCGTCCTCACCCACCTGCGGCATCGCGCCGCGCCGCTCCTGCGCTTCCGCACCCGCGACCACGTCGTCGTCCGCACCGCGGCCTGCCCCTGCGGGCGCACGGCGCCGCGAATCCGGTGCCTCGGGCGCACCGACGACATGCTGATCGTGCGGGGCGTCAACGTCTTCCCGTCGGCGCTCCGGGAGGTCGTGGGCAGCTTCGGGCCGACGGTGAGCGGCCACATCCTCGTCCGGCCGCAGGCGCCGGGCGTCAAGCAGGACCCGCCGCTCCCGGTGGACGTCGAGCTCGCTCCCGGCGCGGCGGAGGATCCGTTGCTCGGGGAGGCGATCGGTGAGAAGATCCGTGCCGTGCTCGCCGTACGGACCCGGGTGCGGGTGGTTCCGTGGGGGAGCCTGCAGCGCAGCGAGTACAAGTCGAACCTCATCGAGCGCTAGATCGCATGCGCAGGATCCAGAGCCAGGGCGTTCACCACATCACGCTCGTCGGCGCGAGCCGCCAGACGTCGATCGACTTCTGGGAAGGCGTGCTCGGCATGCCGTTCGTGTTCGAGCAGCCGAACCTCGACAACCCCTCCGAGAGCCATCTCTACTTCGATCCGGGCGACGGTCGCCTGATCACCGTCTTCACCGACGAGAGCCGTGAGGGCGACCCGTCGCGCACGTCGACCGACGTCGGCGCGGTCCACCACATCGCCCTCTCGGTCTCCCAGGCCACCTTCGCCCAGGCGGTCGAGCGCCTCGACGAGCGCGGGATCCGGCACAGCGGGGTCAAGGATCGCGGGTTCATGGACTCGATCTACTTCGACGACCCGCTCGGGCTGCTGATCGAGCTCTCGTCCTACCGCTTCGAGCCGCCGGCCGGCCACACTCACGCCGACGTCCTGCTCGAGGCCCACCGCATCAGGGTCGGGCGTGGCGACTACAACATCGCCCAGGAGCACCTCGCGGACGCGATCGAGGCCCTCGTGGCCCGATCACGCGAGTCGCTTTCACAGGGGTCCAACGGCAGCGCAACGCCCTGAGCGCCAGAGGAGGAGCACGTGGCCACGAGCACGCTGAACATCCTGAAGCCGAGCGTCAACAACCTGACGGTGCGGATCTTCATGCGAGCCGCGGATCTCGACTGCGACGAGGTCGATGTCTGGGGATCGACGACGAGCCCGGAGTACATCGCCAAGTACCCGGCGCACCTGACCCCGATGCTCGAGGAGGCGGACCTGCCCAGGGGCGCCCTGGGCGAGAGCTGCGCGATCATGGCCTACCTCTCCAACAAGCACGGGCTGGACGAGCTCTACCCGCGTGACCCGGGAGAGCGGGCGATGGTCGACAACGCGATGTTCTATCTGATCGGCACGCTCTATCCGCTCGTCACGCGGGCGACCTACCCGACGCTCCACTTCCCGCAGTACCCGGGTGAGGTGGCGACCTCGGGCGCGAGCGAGGAGCTCAAGGCCCAGGCCCAGCAGGACGCCGAGGCCGCGCTCGCCGAGCCGCTGGAGGTCTTCCACACCTTCTTCATGGCCGGCCGCGACTTCATCGGCGGGTCGCGCCCCTCCATCGCCGACATCCGCCTGGCGGCCACGCTCGAGTTCCTGCGGGCCATCGACTATCCGTTCCCCGGCTGGGCGGAGGACTACATGGCGCGCATGGAGGAGGCGCTCGGCGACGCGTACAGCGAGCCCGCGGCCGACGTTCGCGGGTACGTGGCCAGCGTCAAGGCGTAGGACGCGGAGAGGAGCTCCGGCGGCGTTGACCTGGACGGCCGCCGACGTTCCCGATCAGTCCGGGCGGACCGCGGTGGTCACCGGGGCGAACAGCGGCATCGGCCTCGAGACGGCCAGGGTCCTGGCCGCTCGCGGGGCCACGGTCGTCCTGGCCTGCCGCAACGTCGGCTCCGCGCAGGAGGCGGCGAGCCGGATTCGCGGCGACGTGCGGATCGTGCGGCTCGATCTGGCCTCCCTGGCGTCGGTCCGGGAGGCAGCCGAGGAGATTCGCGCCGCCCATTCGAACCTGGACCTGCTGATCAACAACGCCGGCGTGATGGACGTGCCGTACCAGCGCACGGAGGACGGATTCGAGCTCACCCTCGGCACGAACCACCTCGGCCACTTCGCCCTCACCGGCCTGCTCCTCGACCGGCTGCTGGCGACCGAGGGCTCGCGGGTGGTGACGGTGAGCAGCATCGCCCACCGGCGCGGCGTGATGCGCTTCGACGACCTCCAGTCCGAGCACGGCTACAAGGCGGGGGACGCCTACGGCCAGTCGAAGCTGGCCAACCTCCTCTTCACCTACGAGCTGCAGTCGCGCCTCGAGGCGGCCGGCGCGCCCACGATCGCGCTCGCCGCTCATCCCGGCAACGCGTCGACCGCACTGTGGCGGACGAGCTCGACCCTGGAGCGGGCGTTCGTGAGCGCGCGGCTGCACGTGATCCTGTTCTGGCTCGTGCAGAGCGCCGAGCAGGGTGCGCTGCCGACCCTGCGGGCGGCGGTCGATCCAGCCGCCAGGGGAGGGGAGTACTACGGGCCCGGCGGACGGTTCGAGTTCACGGGGCCTCCGATCCGGGTCGAGTCCACCGATCGCTCCCACGACGTGGGCGACCAGCGGCGGCTGTGGGAGGTCTCCGAGCGCCTGACCGGCGTCGGCTACGACGGGCTGCCACCGGCCTAGGATTCGCCTCGTGCCGGAGCTGGAGACCGGTCTGTCGAGGGGATGACCGGGCGTCGGGCCGGCTGCGTGCCGGCCCGACGCCCCGGCCGATCATCCGAGCGCGATACGCACGACCTGGCCCTGGCCGGCGCCAAAGCCGAAGCCGTTCTCGCTGACGTAGAACGCGCCATCGGGCCCGATCGTCATCCCCGTCGGGAAGACGAGGCCGGAGTACACCGTCTCCAGCGGACCACCTGGGCCGACGTGGACGATCGCACCCGTCCCCGGGGTCGGGCCACCCGGTGTCGTGCTCAGCTCGAGCGCGTACAGCTTGCCGCGAGCGAAGGCGAGCCCGACGACCTGCTCCAGCCCTGAGGCAAACACCTGGAAGCCGCCGCCGCCGAGCCGGTAGACGTGCTCGTTCGGCACGGTTCCGTCCGGTGGGCCGAAGAGACCCAGGTTGCCGATGTACCAGCCGCCGTGATGGACAAGCGCCGTCGGGACGACGTGTCCGACCTGCGCGGAGATGTCCAGCACGCGACCGATCTCACCGGCGCGCGACACGATGTCGAGCTCCCCGTGGTTCGAGTCCATCGGGTAGAGGGCGCCTCCGGACGAGGCCATGCTGTACCAGGTCCCGTCGGGCTCGAAGTCCTCCTCGTCGGGATTGGCCACCGGATGCGCGGCCTGAAAGGCGCTCAGGTTCGCCAGCAGCGACCACGTCCCGCCAGGCCCGACCTTGATCACGCCGTTCGGCACCGTGGGCACGCCATGGGAGCACCCCGCGCCGGCGAGCAGGCCGTACAGCTGGTGGCCAAGGAAGGCGACGCTCGAGACGCCGCTGACCAGGCTGCCCAGGGCAGGACTGGTCTGGCTCGACGGCAGGCTGTCGACCACCGTCGAGACGACGCCCTGCGGGCTCACCTTGGAGATTCGGCCGCCGAGGACCGGGTTTCCGGTGCTGCCCGTGTACGGTCCGGCCGCCCCGTGTGCCTGCTCGCAGAGCCCCACGGTGGAGTCCGGGCCGCCCAGACCGCCCTCGGCGACGTAGAGGTACCCGTCGGGGCCGAACGTGAGGCCGCGCGGGTTGTTGAAGCCGGTCGCGAAGACCGAGACCGACGGCGCCGCGGCCTTCGTCTCGTGAACGGCACGGGTCGTCCCCGATGCCGCCACGCCTCCGACGAGCCACGCCAAGACACCGACGATCGCAATGATCGACCACCGTCTCATGCGCTCTCTCCTCTCCTCGAGATGCGCCGGGCGAGACGAGTTTACCGAGATCGCGCGTGGCGGGCCAGACCTCAGGACAGCCTCCGACGCGGCGCGCGACCGGCGGCGGGCGCCGGTCGCGCGGGCGTCAGTGGACTACGTCAGCGGCTCGACGATGATCAGCGAGTTTCCGTCCGGGTCGCGCAGCCAGAACATCGGCGGGACGGGACCGCCGAAGCGGGTGACCTGCTCGTCGACGTCGACGCCGGCGGTCTTCAGCGCGGCATGGTCGGCATCGACGTCGGAGGTGTCGAGGCAGATCCCGGTCTGGCTGCCACCGGCCTGCTGGCCCGGCGGCGGCGGAGCGAGGGCGATCGTCGTCGGGGTTCCCGGGATGGCGACCTCGACCCAGCGCATCCCCTCGCCCATCTCGGCATCGACCACCTTCTCGAACCCGAGCCTGTCGACGTAGAAGTCGATGGCCCGATCGGTGTCGCCAACGGTCACGCAGACGCGGCCGACCTGCGTGAGATTCAGCCTGGACGTCGTCTTGGACATGGTGAGCCTCCTGGTCGTCGAGAACTGTCGTCTCTTGGACGGTCGCGCCGGCGGAAACTCATCGGCGTCGCGCGGGGCTAGCCTGACGGGACCGTGACGGGCCTCCAGGACCTGCTCGAGGCGGCCGTCGAGCGGGGCGCGGCGCCCGGCGCGGCCGCGCTCGTGGCGCACGGCGAGGAGATCGAAGTCGCGGGTGCGGGCGAGGTCGAGCCGGACTCGATCGTCCGCCTCGCCTCGATCACGAAGCCCATCACCGCCGCCGCGGTCATGGTCCTCGTGGACGAGGGACGCCTGTCGCTCGACGACCGGGTCGCGCGGTGGCTCCCGGAGCTGGCGTCCCCCCGAGTCGTGCGGACCCCCGAGAGCGCCATCGACGACGTCGTGCCGGCGGCGCGGCCGGTCACCGTCGACGATCTCATGACCTTCCGCGCCGGCTGGGGCTACCCCTCGGACTTCTCGCTTCCGGCGGTCGTCGAGCTCTTCCAGAAGCTCCCGGTGTTCGCGCCGCGGGAGACGCCCGATGAGTGGGTCGCGACGCTCGCGCGGGTGCCGATGATCCGCCAGCCCGGCGAGGCGTGGCTCTACAACACGTGCTCGGACATCCAGGGCGTGCTGATCGCCCGCGTCTCGGGGCAGCCCCTGCCGGAGTTCCTCGCCGAGCGCATCTTCGAGCCGCTCGGGATGACCGACACCGGCTTCCACGTGCCCGCCGGCAAGCAGGACCGGCTGCCGCCGTACCACGCCTCGGACCCTGCGCTGACCGGCGGCAGCCTCTGGACCGAGCCGCCGATCTTCCCGTCCGGCTCCGGCGGCCTCGTGTCGACGCTCGCCGACTGGCACCGCTTCGGACGGATGCTGCTCGCCGACGGCGACGGCGTCCTGTCGCCCGGATCGGTGCGGGCCATGACCACGGACCACCTGACCCAAGAGCAGCGCGACGCCTCGACGCTGTTCCTCGAGGGGGCCGGCTGGGGCTTCGGCGGCGCCGTCACCGAGGACGGCCGCTACGGCTGGGTCGGCGGCACGGGCACGACCGCACACGTCGAGCCGTCGACCGGAACGGTCGCCGTACTCCTCACCCAGGTGCAGATGGCGGGCCCGACGCCGACGCCGCTCATGCGCGAGTTCTGGCAGTACGCCTTCGGGGGGAGGGCGTCTCGACCGCGCCCAGCCCGAGCCACGACGCCAGGTCCTCGAGCTCGGCCTGCACGGCCGCGGCTGATGGCGCGCGTGAACGTCACGTCCTCGTGGATCGCGTTCACCCGCAGCACGGAGGCCTTGCGGTCGGCCGTGGCGTCGACCTTCCCGACCAGCCGGTCGTCGTGGAGGACCGGGAGGGCGAAGTAGCCCCAGCGGCGCTTGGCCGCGGGCTTGTACATCTCGAGGGTGTACTCGAAGTCGAACAGCTCCTGGGTGCGGACCCGGTCGTAGACGAGCCGGTCGAACGGCGACAGCAGCGCCGTCCGCCCCTCGAAGCCGTCGCCGAGCGCGGCGGGATCGACGCGCCACTCGCCGGTGATGCCCTCGACCACGGCCGGCTCGCCGGCGTCGCCGACGTCGACCGGCTCGAGCGGCATGGTCGTGCTCTTGCGCGCGGGCGATGCCCAGTGACGCGAGCCGGCGCTCGTTCCTGACCCGGCGCGGCCTCCTCCGGCGGACGGGACGACGACGTCGGCCGGATACACCCGCTCGGCCAGGTCCCACAGCCGCTCGCGTCCGACGCGCCCGGCGATCGCGACCTCGCCGCGCATCATCAGGAACTCGAGCATCTGGGTGACGTTGCGGTTGTTCGTCCACCCGGTCGACGCCCACGGCACGACGCAGGTGTCCGGGATGTCGCGCGAGGACATCGGCCCGGAGCGTCCGAGCAGGTCCAGGACGTCGCGCCGGAAGCGGTCGTTGTCGCGGAGCCACGCCGCGGGTGCGCTCGTGGTCGCGGGCCAGCGGTCCGGCGCCAGCGAGGTACAGGCCCAGGTCGCCCATCGGCCGGATGAGCGCGTTGTGCTCGAACAGCGTGCGGTCCTGCTCCAGCGCCTGCTGGAGGTGCGCCGGGTCGGTACGCCGGAGCCGAGGCGGCTCCAGGCGACGAGGTCGGCGCTGGGCGCGATGGCCGCGGTCGGGTCGATCTGCAGCAGCGTCAGCTGGTGCACGACCGCGAGCAGGTCGGTCGGCCGGGGTGCGTCGAGCAGTTGGGCGCGCACCGCGATGCGCCGGGCCTGCGCCTTGGTCAGCCGGTGCACGACGGGCGGGAGACTAACGTCAGCGTGGCGACGAGCCGCTGCCGGCGCTCGGGGGCGCGCACCCATAGCATCGCGTCGTGCGCGAGCTGTGGCCGGGCGTGTGGCACTGGGAAGCACGCCACCCGCAGTGGGAGGGGAGCGTGCGCCGGGGCCAGCTGGTTTCGTCCTACGCGATCGACGGCGACGGCCGCCTGCTCCTGGTCGATCCGATCGCCCCGCCGAGCGAGATCATCGGCCGTTCGGCAGGGCGCGACACGACGATCGTCTTGACGTGTCCGTGGCACGAGCGAGACAGCCGCAGCCTGATGGAGCGGTTCGGTTGGCCGTTGTTCACGCCATCTCCCGACACTCGAGAGGACCTCATGCGGAAGTACGGGGTCACTGCGGAGGAGGCTGCGGGCGGCAGTCCCGACCTTGCCTGGCTGCGAGCCGGAGACACCGGCGATGCGCGTCTGTACGCCGCCGGCGACCGGCTGCCCGTCGGCGTGGAGGCGTTCCCAGGGTGGGAGCACAACGACCTCGTCCTGTGGATCGCGGACCGCTGTGCAGTCGTTGTCGGCGACACGCTCGTCGACTTCGGTCAGGGCCTCGAGATATCGCCGAGCGACAAGGTCACGACACGCGAGCAGATCGTCGAGCGGTTGCGCCCGCTCCTCGCCCTCCCGGTCGAACACGTGCTGGCGACCCACGGCGGGCCGACCGATCGGACCGCGCTGGAGCGCGCGATCACGGGCGTGTGAGGAAGAGCCGTCGCTCCGTTCCGAGGTGGGGCGCCCACTCGATGCGGCTTGCCCCGGCGAAGCGCAGGTAGGCGCGGAGCGCGTCGCGCATCGCCTCCACGAATCCCGCATCGCGGCCCGGTGCGAAGCCGTTCTCCCACCAGACGTCGAGCACCTGCACGCGGGCCTCGGCCCGGTCGATCCGCGGCTCGATCCGGCCGACGAAGCGGTCCCGGAACGAGATCGGCAGCACGTACCAGCCCCAACGGCGCTTCGCGGGCGGCAGGAAGAGCTCCCACACGTAGTCGAAGTCGAACAGGCTGCCGAGGAGGCCGCGGTCCCAGACCAGCGCATCGAACGGCGAAAGGAACGCGACGGAGGGCGGTGGCTCCGGCGGCGCGTCCAGCAGGGCGACGTCCTCCCCGACGACGAAGCGCGTGCCGCGAACGCCCTCGACCTCGACCGGAACGAGCTTACGGAGCTCGACGAGCTCCTCGCGCAGCGCGTTTCGCCCTGGAAGCTCCGGTCGCTGCGGATCCGGCTGCGCAGGGCCGAGACCGCTGAAGATGTTCCCACCGCCGCCGACGCCAAGCAGACCGTGGGCGCGGTACCGCGAGAGGAGCTGGTGCCGGAGCTGCTCCTTCAGTCGGAGATTCCTCTCCTGGAGCCCGTCGGGCAGAAGCCGCTCGTACAGGTCGTAGCGGCGGCCGCTGCCGTCGCGTCCGGCAATGCCGAGCACGCCCGTGATCGCGTACGCCTCGAGCACGGCGCGCACGGCGTTTGCCGGCATCCCGAACCCGTCCGAGGTCGCCGCGCGCTCGGGGTCGAAATCGAGCGCCGAGAGTGGGCCCTCCGCGCGAATCCGTTCGAGCACCCGCTCGGCCACCGCGGCGTTCTCGGCGAGGATCCGCGGGGAGCTCTGGGTCACGGTGGCGCGGAACCACGCGAGCTCGCTTGCCGGTACGAGGGAGAGCCCCTTGTTGTAGGCGTCGAAGATCTGGCGGCGCTCGTAGAGCACGTCGCACCAGCCGGGCTCGTAGTCCGCGACCCGAGCGTGGAGCACGAGGTCATGGCTCCGGCCGGCAACCGAGAGCGGGTCGAACTGGATCGACCCGAGCTTGCGGAAGACCTCGAGCACGGCGTCTGGGCCGCCGGGGAGCGATCGCGCCGGTGCGAGGAAGTGCCGGGCGAGGAGGAACCGGCGCGCGGCCTCGGCGGTGACCCTCACGCGGAGGACGCTAGCCGTAGGGCCCGATCACGTTGTCGGGCCCGCGTCAGCGGGTCGTGCGGACATGTCCGATTTCTGAAAGCGCGCCGTGGCCGACGCCCCTACCCTGGCGCCCATGAAGATCGAATTCATCTCGAGCGTCGCCGTGATCGCGCCCGACCCTGCGAAGAGCCGCGAGCTGTATGTGGATGCACTGCGTCTTCCGCTGGAGTCCGACACGGGCGGTGAGTACTTCCACAGCGAGCGGATCGAAGGCAGCAAGCACTTCGGCGTCTGGCCCCTCGCCCAGGCGGCGCAGGCGTGTTTCGGGACCGACGTGTGGCCCGCCGACCGACCGGTGCCGCAGGCGAGCATCGAGTTCGAGGTGCAGGACCCAGATGCCGTGGCCGCGGCCGCCGGCGAGCTGCGGGAGCGGGGGTTCGCGCTCCTGCATGACGCGCGCGAGGAGCCCTGGGGCCAGACGGTCGCGCGGCTGCTGTCGAACGAAGGCTTGATCGTCGGCATCTCGTACGCGCCGTTCTTTCACGCTGGCGCGTGAAGGGGCGAAAGCTCTAGGCGATGGCTGTCCGCCTGAAGCGCGCCTACGAGCCACCCGAGAGCTCGGACGGCTACCGGGTGCTGATCGACCGCATCTGGCCGCGTGGCGTCTCCAAGGAGCGAGCCCATCTGGACGAGTGGGCTCGCGAGCTGGCGCCGAGCAGCGACCTGCGCCGCTGGTTCGGCCACGACCCCGCGAGATTCGAGGAGTTCCGTCGCCGCTACCGGGACGAGCTGGCCGCGCAGGGGGAGAAGCTGCGCGAGCTCCGAGGCCGTGCCCGCAAGGGAACGCTGACGCTCGTCTACTCGGCGCGCGACACCGAGCACAACGACGCGGTCGTCCTGGCCGAGTTGCTGCGCAGCCGGTCGCGATGACCGTCCGGAGCCGCGCCGGCTTGGGGCCGAGCGATTACTCGATCGGGATCTCGAAGCGAGCGATGATGCCGGGGTCGCCGCCTCTCGCGAGCAGGTCGGGATCGGGATCGCGAGTCGCCACCCAGGCGTATCCGTCTTCGGGGTAGGCGACGACGTCCGGGAAGCTCCCGGCACTCATCGCGAGGATCTGGGCGGGTTCCTGGGTGGGGTTGCTGAACGTGTGGAGCCCGGCACGTCCCTCGGGGCAGAAGACGAAGTCGCCCGGGGCCAACTCCTCCTCCCCGTGTTGGTTCCGGAAGAGGGGCCGACCGCTCAGGACGAAGAACATCTCTTCGGCTCCGAAGTGCATGTGCATCCGCGCCTCAGGCGCGTCCGGGCCGAGCTCGTACAGCGTTGCTCCCATCCTGGCGTCGTCCGGCCGCCAGAAGATTCGATGCCGAGTCGCGGCTTCTTCGTCCTCTCCGTCCCATGCGTCCGAGAAGAGGTTCTGACGATTCATCCGTGGTTCCTCCGAGTTCGTAGCGGTGGGCGCGCAGCCGCCCGAGCCCCCAGTACGGGCGTCGGGAACACTGCGCCGGAAACGCGCGGCTGCTCGCCGCGCCAAACCGCTACCTCGCCGCCGGATCCACGGCAGGATCATGCCTGCTCGAGCGTCCCGCGGGCAAGCGTCGCAAACGGCGTTATCGGTGACTAGCTGGGTGCGACTGCCGGCGTCCCCTGCGAACCAGGAACGCCTCGTTGGCTGCTGCCGCGGAGGATCGGCGCGGCCCTGAAGCCCCAGACGAGCGGGTAGATCCCGAGCAACAGCTCCCAGACGGCCTCGGGGATTGTTGCGATGCCCTGCAGCGTGCCGCCCGCTTTGGCGAGGCCGAACATCGTGAGGATGCCCGAGACGATGATCAGCGGCCCTCCGACGAGCCCGAGCACGGCCATGCGCTTTGGCACCAGCTCGGATCGGTACATCAGGTAGCCAAGCAGCAATCCGTTGCCGATGCCGACCACGAAACCGGGCCCCAGCAGGAACGTCCAGTCCTTGATGGCGGCGAGTGTGTATGCGATCGCGCCGAGAGTCGCCTCAGTTCCTGCCGAGGGGTTCCGCTGCAATGTCACCACCGCGAGCATGGTCAGGATCCCAACCAGGATGAACGTGCATTCAACGAGACGAGCGGTCACGTAGCCGAGGGCGCATACCTCGTTCACGCGCTTGAGCAGCGGATACACGACAACGGCGGTGCCGATGTTGGCGATGATCAGCAGCAACTCCAGGAACGCTCCGAGAAGGATCCGGTTGGCGTGACCTGTACCGGCGACGTAGCCGGCCGGATTGTCCAGAACCGGCTGGTACAGCAACAGCGCCGGGATCGATGTGGCGAACGTGATGAGGTAGAGCACCCCGAACGTCCGCGCGATGCGGCGCGACTCCTGCGGTGGAACCGGGCGGTCGTAGTCCACGGTGTCCTCCCTTCAAGAGGCCGAGCGCCACGAACGCGCGAACGGTTGCCTGCCAAGTGGTTGTCGCGGAGCGGCGACTCAAGCGTCCGTACCCAGGCCCTTTGAGGGGAAACACAACAAGCCGCTCGGCGGCTACGGCCTCCCCTCAAGCCGGACGCGGTCGCAAACCGGCTCCGAGAGCCGGTTGCGGGTACGGAAGCGACGGGACTCGAACCCGCGACCTCCGGCGTGACAGGCTCCCGACAGGCCGCGACGATCGCTCGGAGCCATGCGGGTTTGCGCGGGGTGTTTTGCCGCTCCCGAACGAGTACCCCTGGGCGCGTGGGTGCGCCGCGCTTGCGCTTTCTTTGCGCTCGATCGCTCACGTCGCTGCGTGCGCCGCTGCCTGTGGCCACGTCGGCTCGAGACGCCCCCGCGAGGACTCCCGAGCCCGTTGGCGCGGGGCTGAGCTTGAAGAGACCCTCCTCCTAGTCCAACGCGGGCGTTAGCGGCGCGTTAGAGGCGCTCAGGATCCTTTGGCCTGGAAGCGATCCCAGGAAGGAGGAGTGATGAGAGTGAGGAAGCGATCGGGTCGCCCCAATTCGAGCGCGATTAGGTTCGACCACGAGCGGCCCGGCGCAGGCCGCACGCCCGCGCCGCAGCCTCGGACCTACGGCCAGAACGAGCACCTGGGCGCCCATTCGACGCCTAAACCAAGGCTAAACGCCCGCGAAACGGCGCCGACGCCGAGCGGCTGTCCAAGCGCGGCGACGGGCCGGAACCGCAGGAGCCAAGCGCGACCACATGCCCGCTCGCACCTCTTGACGCAATTAATACAAAGTAGGAAAACTCGCCTCATCCGCTCAAGCATCGATGAGGACAGGCAGGGAGGAATGTCATGCACGGACGCATCCTTCGGCACGTTCGGAGCAACCTTGTCGCCTATCTCGCCCTGTTCGCCGCATGCACGAGCGGCGGCTATGCAGCGACGACGAATCTGCTTCCAGCAAACAGCGTCGGCACGCGGCAGGTGATCGACCACTCGCTTCGCAACGTCGACTTCAAGGCGGGCCAGCTCCCGCGAGGAGCCCGTGGCCTTCCGGGGCCGACCGGGTCTGCCGGCCCTGGCGGTCCCGCCGGCCCTGTCGGTCACCGGGCCTGCCGGAGCGACAGGCCCAGCTGGACCTGTCGTCTTGATCTATCGCAACAGTGGCGCACACAGTCTGCCTCCGGGGCAGACGACCACCCAGCAAGTGTTCTGCCCAACCGACACATTCGCAGTCGGCGGTGGCGTGCAAGGCGCGAACATCACGGTCAACTCGTCCGATCAACTGGGTGAACCGGAGTGGCCGTCTCCTCCGGGCATCGGCTGGACTGCCACGGTGACCAACACGGGCGGGGCCGACACCACGTTCCAGCTCGACGTCATCTGCACGGTGCCAACTGATGTGTTCACGTCGGCCCTGCGGTCGGGGAAACCGTATTTGGCGAAGAAGTAGGTCGAGTGGCTCGAGGCCGAGAAGGACAGGCTCTAAGCGAAGTGCCGCGGGCTGCAGCGGCAAGCCGCCGACCAACAGTGGGGTGCGATCAGCCGCAACTCGGCGGTGCTCGCCGGGCTGGACCCGCAGCCGCGCCGGCCGGAGATCGTGCCGTTCACCGACGACGAGATCGACAAGCTCGTCGTCGAGCTCGGCGGCGTGCAGCGCGCGTGACGTTTGCGCCGTTTTTGCGCCGCGCCGGCGACTCGTCGACGCCGACGCTGTCGCGGGAAACGCACCGATAGCAGCGCAAACGTGAGACGGGAGCGACGGGACTCGAACCCGCGACCTCCGGCGTGACAGGCCGGCGTTCTAACCGACTGAACTACGCCCCCGTGGCGACGACGCCCTGACGGGCGTGCCGGCCGGCCCAGTCTACAGGCGTGCTGCTTCTCCGTCCCCGCTCAGGCCGCGCGTGGCGGCCGCCGATAGAGCGCACGTGGTGGCCCTTCCACGTCCGGCGCTGCTCCTGTCGCTGCTGGTCACTGCTGCGGCCGCAGTGGCGGTGGCCGTGCTCTGGCTTGCCCACGCCGCCCCGGCAGCCAAGCCGGCGGCCCACGTCGCCCCACCGGCCAGGCCGCATCACCACGTGGCGGTCCGGCCGGCGGCGCACCACCACGTCGTGCCGCCGCCGCCCCATCCGCGCCAACCGTCGGTCACCCTCCCGGTCAGCTCGCCCTGGGCGCTCCCGCCGATGATCGACCTGACGGCGCGCCGGTGGAGCGGCCGCCCGATGACCGTCCTCGAGCGCGAGCTCCGGCAGCGGCCGTCGATCGCCCTCTCGCCTGCCGCGCGCCGCTCGCTCGACGCGGGGCGCGTCGCTCCGGCCACCCTGACCCTCCTCCTGCGCGTGCCCCGCACCGGCGGGCCGCTGCTGGTCTTCTCCCTCGACGGGAACTTCGCGCGGGTACAGGAGACGACGCTGTGGATGACCCGCCGCGCCGTCCGCGGACTGGTCGAGCTGCCGCCGGCCGAGCGTGCCGCGCGGATGCTCCTCGAGCCGGTGCCGAGCGACGTGACGGATCTCAAGGGGCCGCCTCCGCCCAGGCCCGGCCAGCTCCCGACGCTGGTCAGCCTGTATCGCGCGGCCGGCTACCGCTACGGCATCGACTGGCGCATCCTGGCGGCCATCAACCAGGTCGAGACCGGGTACGGGCGGCTCAACCACGTCACCTCGACCGCGGGCGCCGTCGGGTGGATGCAGTTCATGCCGAGCACCTGGCGCCGGTGGGGCGTCGACGCCTCTGGCGACGGGGTGGCCGACCCGTACAACCCCACCGATGCCATCTACAGCGCGGCCCGCTACCTCAACGCCGCCGGCGGCACGCACGACATCCGCCGCGGACTCTTCGCCTACAACCACGCCACCTGGTACGTGAACGAGGTCCTGCAGATCGCCGAACGGCTTCCCGCGGACTACGGCACGCGCTGATCGGCGTCGGCCCACACGGCGAAGCCGTGGGCGAACGCGGCCAGTAGCGCCCCGCGCCGCTCCTCCCGGGGACGCCGCCGCACGCCGCCGATCCAGCGCACCCGCTCGCGGGCGAGCTCTCCGAGCCCGTGGTCGCCGAGCTCGTCCGCCGTGCGGCAGCCTTCGCGGGCCCGCCTGGCGACCGCGGCGGCCACGTCGTCTGCAGAGCGCACGTGCCGCTCGAGGGCGGCGAGGTCGCTCAGGCAGGTCGGGCAAGGGCGCCGCTGCGGATGCTCGAGCGCAGGTCCCTCGCACCATCCGCACACGGGGCAGCCGTAGCCCGCAGGCTCGACCTCGGCCGCCGTCGTCCGGTGCCCGTCATCCAGCACCACGACCACCGGCGACGTGTGTGACTCGGCCCAGACGTCGGCCACGCGGCGGACCGAGTCGCCCAGGCTGACGACGTCGCCGCGGCGCAGTCCCGACCGAGCCGTGCCCCGGACCTCCTCGGGGGAGGGCGGCGGTGGTCCCGACTCGTCTTCGTCGTCCTCCTCGACGTCGTCCCAGCGCTCGGCCACCGCCACGAAGCTCGACCCCGGTTCCGGCCACGGCTGGCCCGAGGCGGCCCAGCGCTCGCAGACGTCGCGCGCGTCGTTGAACGCGGCCGTGAGCCGGTGGGCGGACTCGGGATGGTCGCTGCGGCGGTCGGGATGGGCCTGCGCCACTCGGGCACGCCAGGCGGCATGGACGTCCTCGACGTCGGTGGGCCGGCGGAGTCCGAGAAGCCACAGGGCACGGGCCGTCGTGCGGGCTGTCGGGGCGGAGCGTGGCATTGCGGGTACGCCAATCAGGGTACCGGCGGCCCGTCGCCGGCCCGGCGCGACAATCACCGCGTGTCGCAGGGAGAGCCGCAGGTGCGCCGTGTCTCGCGCCGGGGCATGCTCGGGCTCTGCGAGCGGCTGGACGGCGTCCCCGGCAGCAGTCGCTACGCCGGCGACGAGGTTCGCTTCGAGACCGCGGAAGAGCACCTGGTCATCGTCCCGCCGTTCCCCCTCGCTGAGGATCGCCACGACGAGGCGGTCGTGCGGACGGGCCCGCTGCGCGACTCCCTCCTTCGCCCGCGGCGGGTCGGGCTCGTCGTCGTCCGCCTGGGCGGGTTCGGCGCCGGCGTCTACGACGACGAGCACGTGATCGAGATCCGGTCGGGGACGAGGTTCGTGAAGAACCGCAACCGCAAGGGTGGCTCCTCGTCCGGCCGCTTCGCCCGACGGCGCGGCGAGCAGGCGCGCGACCTGCACGATCGCGCGGCCGCGCTCGCCGACGAGGTCCTGGCTCCGCACGCGCGTTCGCTCGATCATCTGGTCCTGGCCGGCGACCGGCTGGCACTTGCTGCCGTCGTCGAGCGCTCGCCCCTGCTCCGCTCCCTCGAGCCGCTCGTGGTGCCGAGCCGGGTCCCGGTCCCGGGCGATCCCCGGCGAGCCACGCTCGAGAACATGGCCCGCGAGCTGTGGTCATCGCGGGTGAGCCGCTACGAGGCCACGCCGGAGTGACTAGGCTCTCGGCCGATGAAGGCCCCGCGGCGCATGTCGTCGTTCGTGGTCGCCGCCCTTCTGGGCGCCGTCGTCGCGATCGTCATCGTCGCGGTGATCACGAGCGTCTCCGGGTCGGATACGAGCATCTGGTGGTGGCCGGCAACGGCCGCGGCGGGTGTGGTCGGCGGCTTGGTGCTCGGTGGGCTGTTCGGGATCGAGGCCGAGGGTGAGCTGCCCGAGGAGTTCGGCGACGCGACGAGTGCGCCCGCCGCTTCCGACAAGGAGCGCCAACGATGAGCGACCGCCCGATCCTGATCTGCTACGACGGCTCCGAGGAGGCGAAGCGGGCGATCGACGAGGGAGCGCGGATCCTCGGGCCGCGGCGCGCGGTGGTCACCGACGTCGCCCCGCTGGTGACGGAGGCCGAGAGCCTTGCGCTGCTGGCGCCGAACGCGCCCCGGCCCGCCGAGTTCGAAGAGCTGAACCGGCAAGGCGCCGACGAGCGGGCCGAGGAGGGAGCCGAGCACGCTCGGGCGGCGGGATTCACGGCCACGGCCCGGGGCGTGCTCGCGGTACCGACCTGGGAGGGCGTGCTGGACGTGGCCGACGACGTCGACGCCGAGGTCATCGTCCTCGGGTCGCGCGGGCTCGCGGGCGCCCGGGCGCTGCTCCAGCAGAGCGTCTCGCACGAGGTCGCCGAGCATTCGGGGCGGCCCGCTCCTGATCGTCCCTCCCTCGCACCGTCGCGGGTAACTACCAGGCGTCGCCGGGCGGCCGCGCGTAGCGGTCGGCCACCGCACCGATGTAGGTGGCCAGGTGGTCGGCGAGGGCGGCGCTCTCCAGGACGAGCACGTTCTCGGCGTTCTCCTCGCCCGCGCGCGAGTGGTTGTAGGAGCCGGCGAAGGCCCAGTCGTCGCAGACCACGAGCTTCGCGTGCAGGAAGTCGTGCACGGTGTGCGGGCCCCACGGGATGCTGCGCTTGCCGCCGAAGCCCGCTGCGGAGGCGACGAAGCGGAAGGCGTCGGGCTTCCACGACGCCTTCGGCAGCCGCGCCCCACTGGCGCAGCACGTCGTGCATCTGCGTGCGGTCGACGACGCCCGTGACCGGCACCGACGCCGCGACCGACGACGTCGGACGAGCGCCCCGAGGATCGGGCCCGAGGTGAGCACGGGCGAGCAGATCAGCGATGCGCTCGCGCGGGCGACGCGATGCGGCTGCCGATCAGCGGCCGCGAGCTCGGGCCCGCGCCCGGGGCAGAAGAACGGGCGCACGCGCACGGCGCGCCCCGTCGAAGCCGCTCCGACCACGGGCGTCGAAGCGCGCCGCTCCCGTCCAGGTGCCTCGGACGATTCCAGAGCTCCTCGAAGTCGCGCAGGTAGGCGGCCGCGAGCGCCGGGCTGTCGAGCGTGACGATGCAGTTCTCCTGCAGCGTGAAGCGAGTCCTCGGTCCAGTTCATCGAGCCCGTCCAGACGCGCTCGCCGTCGACCACGACGTACTTGTGGTGCATGAGCGTGCCGAAGCCGATCACCGGGTGGACGTCGAGGCCGAGCGAGTCGATGTACTCGGGCGGCGCCGCCGGGGCGCGGGACGTTGTCGGGCACCTCGCGCGCGCACCGTCGCGCTCGTCGTGGTCGAGGATGCGCACGCGCACGCCCCGGTCGCGCAGGCCCTGCAGCGTGCGTCGCGATGACCTGCGCGCTGCTCGCTGCTCGACGTGGAAGTCGTAGATCGCGATCGGCGACGTCGCGCTGCGCCGTCGCGAGGAACGCGGCCAGGGCGCCCGGCGATCGTCGCTCGACCGACTGACCGCCCTCGCTGCAGGAAGCGCAGCGCGCAGCTCGCCGGTCACCGTGGCGCGCCGCCGGTGGCGATCGTCGCAGACCTCCTCGGATCGTGTCGACGACCTGCACGAGCTCGAGGTCGCCGGCCGAGACCATGCCCTCCGCGAGCAGGCGTCTCCTGATCCAGTCGAGCAGGCCGCGCCAGTACTCCGACGCCGTAGAGGACGACCGGGAAGCGCTTGACCTTGCCGGTCTGGATCAGCGTCAGCGCCTCGAACAGCTCGTCGAGCGTGCCGAAGCCGCCGGGGAAGACGACGAACGCCTCGGCGTACTTGACGAACATCGTCTTGCGCACGAAGAAGTAGCGGAAGTCGATCGACGAGGTTCGCGTACGGGTTCGCGCGCTGCTCGTGCGGCAGCTCGATGTTGCAGCCGATCGAGAGGCCGCCCGCCTCGTCGGCGCCGCGGTTGGCGGCCTCCATGATCCCGGGGCCGCCGCCGGTGATGACCGCGTAGCCGCGCTCCGCGAGGCCGCGGCCCGACCGCGCGCGCGGCCGCGTAGTACGGCGAGTCGTGCGTGCGTGCGCGCCGAGCCGAAGACCGTCACGGCCAGGCCGACGCGCGCGAGCGCGTCGAAGCCGTCGACGAACTCGCCCATGATGCGCAGCACGCGCCAGGGGTCGGTGTGGACGAAGCTCGGGTCCTCCTGGCGCTCGAGCAGCCCCTCGTCGGCCTGGCGCATGCGGTCCTCGGCCGGCCCCTTGGTCGTCGACGCGGCCGACCGGCGCTGCACGCGGGGATCGTCGCTCATACGGTCTCCTCGACGCGGATCGTCTCGGCGAGCGCGCTCGCGTCGACGTTGCCGCCCGAGAGCACGACGCCGACGCGCGCGCCCGGGCACCGGCCGGCGGCGACCGGCGGCGATGGCGAGGGCCGACGTGGGCTCGATCAGGAGCTTGGTCGCGTCCACACGAGCGCCATCGCCGCGCGCGCGCGCGTCGTCGTCGACGAGCGAGATGCCGGCGCAGCAGCTCGCTCAGCACCGCGAACGTGCGCTCGCCCATCTGCACGGTGCGCGCGCCGTCGGCGATCGTCGACGGCGCGTAGTCCAGGCGACACGCGGCGGCCCTCGGCGAGCGAGTCGCTGGGCGTCGGGCGAGGCCGGCCGGCTCGGCGCCGTAGACGCTCGGTCGAGGCGACCCGAGGCGTCGCGGGCCAGGCACGCGCCCGAGAGCAGGCCGCCGCCGCCGATCGGCGTCACCACGCGTGTCCAGCGCCGGCGCGTCCTCGAGCAGCTCGAGCGTGGCGGTGCCCTGGCCGGCGATCACGTTCCAGTCGTCGAACGGATGCACGAGCGGCCAGGCCCTCGCGCTCGGCGAGCTCGCGGGCGATCTCCTCGCGGTTCGTCGGGTCGACGCCCTCGGAGACGACCGTCGCGCCGTAGCCGATCGTCGCCGCGCGCTTCGCCGGGCTTGGCGTCGGCGTTCATGACGACCGAGCGCCTGGCAGCCCCGCCTGCGCGCCGCGGCGTAGGCCGACGGCCTGGGCGTGGTTGCCGCTCGAGACCGCCACGACGCCGCGGTGCCGGCGGGCAGCGCGCGCACGGCGTTCGTGGCCCCGCGGAGCTTGAACGAGCCGGTGCGCTGGAGGGCTCGCACTTCAGCCAGCGCCTCCGAGCGCCGCAGCTCGTCGCTCCGTCGACGGGCGCTCGACGTCGCAGCGGCGGGCGTCGCGCCACGACGCGCTCCGGCCACCTCGGGCGCCGGGCGGCGGCGAGATCCGGCGCCGCTCACGCCAGCAGGTGGCGCTGGAGGAAGGCCGCGACGCGCGGGTAGCAGTCGAGGCGGTTGGCCAGGCGCGTGATGCCGTGGCCCTCGTCCTCGTAGCGGAGGTACTCGACCGGCGCCCCGCGGGCCCGCAGCGCGTCGACGACCTGCTCGGCCTCGCGAGACCGGCACGCGCGGGTCGTTGGCGCCGTGGATCACCATCAGCGGGGCGCGCGATGCGGTCGATCTTGCGGATCGGCGAGATCGACTCCAGGAACTCGCGGTCGTGCGCGAGCGAGCCGTACTCGGCCTCGCGCAGCGCGCGCCGGTAGGCAGCCCGTGCGCTCGAGGAACGTCACGAAGTTGACGATGCCGACGATGTTGACCGCGCACGCCCACAGCTCGGGGTGCTCGGTGATCGCGGCCATCGTCATGTAGCCGCCGTAGGAGCCGCCCATGACGCCGACCGGCGTGCCCGAGCCGGCACCCAGCGCGCGGCCGAGCGCGGCCAGGTCGGCGACCGAGTCGAGGCGCCGCTCGACGTCGTCGAGGTGGTGGTAGGTGCGGCCGTAGCCGGTCGAGCCGCGCACGTTGGGCGCCGCGACCGTGAGCCCGAGCGCGCACAGGTACTGGATCACCGGGTAGTTGCAGGGCGACTGCGGGGCCGGAACTGCGACTCGGGGCCGCCGTGCACCCAGCACAGCGTCGGCCGGCCGGCTCGCCGAAGAGGAAGTACGGGATGCGCGCGGCCGTCGAAGCTCTCGACCGTGTGCAGGGTCGGGCGCACGAAGCCGGCGCGGTCGAGCCCGCCGACGGCCGAGCGCGTGCGGCGTGCGCGGCGGGGGCGCGCTCCACACGTCGGTCGGTGTCGTCGGCGGGCCCGACCGTGAGGGCGCGAGCCGTCCGGCGCGAAGTCCAGCGTCGGCGACGACGCCGCCCGGCAGGCCCTCGACGCGCGTGCCGTCGAGCCACACCTCGCTCTCGCCGTCGCGGTTGACGGTCCAGGCCCGCTGCCGCCGGCGTCGGGTCGAGCGCCACGCTCTCGACGTCGGCGTCGTCCGGCGTCAGGAATCGGCTCACGCCGTCGCGCAGCACCGCGAGCCGCGCGAACTCCGTGCCCTGGTCGTCACGCGCAGAGCACGGACCCGTCGGGCAGCAGCCGGGCCGAGTCGTAGGCGACCTCGCCGTCGTGCGGCGTCAGGTGGCGCAGCGCGCCGCTGTCGGGATCGACCAGGAAGAGGTCGTGGTCGAAGTTGCGTGCGGGCCGCTGCACGAGGATGCCGGCGTCGCGACCAGTCGAGCACGTGCGACCACCCGGCTGGGCCAGCTCCTGCCGCCCGGTGCCGTCGAGGCCGACGCACGGCGACGTCGAAGTCGATGCCGTTGCGCTCGGTGTGGGTGAACGCGTAGCGGCGGCCGTCCGGCGAGAACGCGCCCGGCACGTGGACGGCGCCCGGGTCGTCCGTGAGCGGCAGCTCGGCGCCCCGGTGCGGCCGTCGACCCGGACGAGCGCGTGGCGCTCGTCGCCCCCGACGTCGCGTGGCGACCACCAACAGGTCGTCGCTCGGGCGAGGGCGGTGGCGGCGGTGATGCGCTCGTCCCCGAACGTGAGCTGCTCATGCAGCCCGTCGGGCGCGACCCGCCAGAGCTGCGCGGTGCCGGTGACGTCGCTCCGGTAGGCCGAGCTCGCCCGAGGGCAGGTGGCCGGCCAGGTGGGCGAGCGGATCTGCAGGTAGGGCTCGATCCACGTCATGCGTCGAGCTCGCCCCTGGCGACGCGCGCGAGCGAGGAGTTGTCCTCGTCGCCGTAGCCGGCGTCGACCAGCCGCTGCGCCTGCTCGGCGACGAGGCGCGTCACCTCCATCGGCAGGCCGATGCGCCTCGCCCTCGGCGAGCGCGATGCGCAGGTCCTTGAGGTGGAGCGCGATGCGGAAGCCGAGCGGGTAGCTGTCGGCGATCACGTTGCCCGAGCGGTTCTCGAGGATCCACGAGCCCGCGGCCCCGCCGACAGAGCGCCGCACGAGCGCCTCCAGCGGCAGCCCCTCCGCCTCGGCCAGCGCGAGGCCCTCGCCGAGGGCCGCGTAGGTGCCCGCGATCATGAGCTGGTTGACGGCCTTGCCGGCCTGCCCGGCGCCCGGGCCGCCGAGGTGGGTGATCGAGCGGCAGAACGCCTCGAGGGCCGGGCGGGCCAGGGCCACGTGCGCGTCCTCGCCGCCCACGAAGGCGGTCAGCGGCGCCGCGCCTGGCCCCCTCGGAGCCGCCCGAGACCGGCGCGTCGACGGCGCCGGCGCCGACCTCGGCCAGGCTCTCGGCCACCCGGCGGCGATCCTGCCGGGGCGATCGTCGAGCAGTCCACGAGCACGGCGCCGGCCGCGAGCCCCTCGCGCGACGCCGTCGGAGCCGAGGACGACGGCCTCGACGTCGGGCGAGTCCGAGACGCAGACGAAGACGAGCTCGGCCCCGCGCGCAGCCTCGGCCGGCGTGTCCGCCCGCCTGCGCCCCGCGCGCCGCCAGGGGCTCCTCGCGGCTGCGGGTGCGGTTGTGTACGGTCAGCTCGTGGCCGGCGTCCAGCAGGTGGCCGGCCATGGCCTCGCCCATCGTCCCGAGCCCGATCCACGCCGTGCGCATGGCCGCGATCGTACGGGGCGACGGCCGTGAGCGGCCCCACCGCCGCGCGCATGTTCGGGCTGGCCGTCGGCGTGGTCGCGGTCATCCTGCTGCAGGTCTACGCCTTCGGCGAGAGCTGGGGCCTGTCGATCGTCTACGCCCTGCTCATCGGAGCCGGCGCCCTGGCCTACGACCTGTGGTCGGCGCGGCGCCGGGGGCGGTAGCTTTCGAGGCCATGAGCACCGTGACCGAGCGACGCGAGCGGTTCGGCTGGATGGCCAACCTCGAGGACGACGCCGACGTCGAGCACATCCCGCTGGCCGAGCCGGGGACGAACCTGGCCGACGGCGACCAGTACGTCGACGCCACGAGCCCCAAGCGAGGGACGGTGACCTCGCTCGAGGGCGAGTTCGTCCCGGTCGGCGGCGTGTACATCGTCCGGAGCGCCACGGACCCCGCGCTGTGGGAGAAAATCACCGCTGCGATCCGCTGATCGCCCGTTGGGGGGATCGCGAGACGGCACCCGGGCGCTGATATATTGAAATCTATGGAAGCTTCCGTCTCGAATACCCCCCTGACCGTCTCCGTGTACGTGTGCTCGGAGGGTCATCGCACGCTCTCGCTGGGCACCGTCCCGGCCTCCTGCAAGCATCTCCGCACCCGCAGCCGCGGCTTCTGCGGCCTGTCGGTCGTGCCTCTCTCCGAGGCGCCGGCCGACGTTCAGCAGCGCATGCTGAATCCGCTGAAGGCCTCGAAGAAGGCTTCGAAGAAGTAGCCACGGCTGGCGTCGACGCACGCTCAGGCAACCCCTTCCGTGCGCCGATGGAGTCATTGACGTGGCTGCGGTCCCCGAGCATGCGCCCGAGGCATCGCCGCGGCCACACCTGTTGCCGGACGCCCTGCCGGGCGTTCCGGCCGGCGAGCATCAGCTGGAGTCGTACCGGCTGCTCGTCGAGACGTCGCATCTCCTCCTCGAGCGCGGGTCGCTCGAGGAGGTGCTGACGCGCGTCGCCGACGCCCTCGCCAAGCTCCTGAGCTACGACGCCGTGACCATCTACACGGCGGACCCCGAGCGGCGCCTGCTGTACCCGGTGCTCTCGCACGACCCGTGGGCGGATGCGCCTCATGCGCGAGCCCGTCCCCTACGGCCGCGGCCTGGTGGGCTGGGTGGCCGAGCACCGGGAGCCGGCGAACGTCGACCACAACGACCCGCGCCTGTACCAGGTGCCGGGCACGCCGGTCGAGCCCGAGTCGCTGATCGTCATCCCCCTGGTCGCCCGCGGCGAGCTGTGCGGCGTCTTCGCCGTCTACCGCGAGGGCACCGTGATGTTCACGGAGGACGAGTTCAGCCTGGCCCAGATCTTCGCCGACCAGGCCGCGCTGGCCATCGAGAGCGCGCGGGCCCACGACGCCCTCGAAGCGCGGGCGCGCACGGACTCGGTCACCGGCCTGGCCAACCACCGCTTCTTCCACGAGGAGCTGCGGGCCGAGCTCAACCGCGGGCACCGCTACCGGCACCCCGTGGCCATCGTCCTGCTCGACCTCGACGACTTCAAGGGCATCAACGACCGCTACGGCCACCTCGAGGGCGACGAGGCGCTGCGGCGCCTCGGCGGCCTGCTCGTCAACGAGCTGCGCGGGAACGACCACGCCTGCCGCATCGGGGGCGAGGAGTTCGGCCTGATCCTCCCGCACACCGACCGGGCGGGCGCGCACGAGCTGGCCGAGCGCGTCCGGCGGGCGGTCGAGAGCACCTCCTTCGGGCGTGTCGGCTCGCTCTCGGTCTCGGGCGGCGTGGCCGCCGCGCCGGAGGATGCCAGCGACGCCACCGCCCTCATCGAGGCCGCCGACCTGGCCCTGTACGCGTCCAAGCGCGCGGGCAAGAACCGCATGACCCTGCACGCGCCCGGCCTCGAGCAGGTGCGGGACGTGGCCTCCGACCGAGCCCCGGCTCAACGAGCTGGCCGTGCTCGAGTCGCTGGCCCACCGCGTGGCCTCGCTGGGCGACCCGCGGGAGATCGGCGAGCTCATCGCCCTCGAGCTCCGGGGGGCGATCGACTACCACCACTGCCGCGTGCACGTGCTCGACGCGACCGGCGAGTGGCTCGAGCCCGTGGCCGCCTCGGGCAACCTCTTCCTCGACGGCCCCACTCCGCCCGACCTGCGCCTCCGCGTGGGCGAGGGCGTGACCGGGACCGCCGTGGCCACCGGCCGCTCGATCATCCTCGACGACGCCTCGGAGCACCCGAACGCCGTCCAGCTGGCCGGCACGCCGCAGATCGAGGAGTCGCTGCTCGTCGTCCCCATGCGCTACGACCAGCGCACGGTGGGCGCCATCGCCCTGTCCAAGCTCGGGCGGGCGCAGTTCACCGCTGCCGACCGGCGGCTGGTCGAGATCCTGGCCAGCCATGCGGCGGTGGCCTTCGAGAACGCCGCGCTGAGCCATGCCCAGCGGCGCAGCACCGACCGCGCCGCCGCCCTGCTCAAGCTCGCCGCCGACGCGGCCGGGCGCGGCTCGCTGCGCCAGCGCCTCGGCCTGCTGCGCCGCGCCCTCGATGCGGAGTGGATGGTGCTGCTGCGGTCCTCGGGCGACGGCGACGCGCTGGCCGCCGAGGTGAGCGCCCCGGCGGCGCTCGGGCGCTCGCTGCGCGGCCTCGAGCTCGAGCTCGGGCCCGTCGGGCGCGTCGCGCGGCTGGCCGTGGCCGACCAGGCCCGGCTGCCGGCGCGAGCCCGCGGCGAATGGGCCGTGCGCCTCGGCCTCGACGCCGAGACGGTCCTTGTCGCCGGCGCCGACTCGGCTGCCGCCGAGCGCGCCATGCGCGGGACGCTGCGGGAGCTGGCCGACCGCCTGCCGCTCCTGCTCGAGGTGGACCAGGCGGCCGACGAGGCCGTGCGCGAGCCGGCCGACCGCCGGGCGCGCCGCCGCCGGCGGGTCCACCGTGTGTCGGCCGACCTCCCGGCCGGCGTGTCGCGGACGGGCCTGCTCAAGGCCCTGGCCGACCACGTGTGCAAGCTCATCGACGCCGACGGGGCCACCATCAGCCTCTACGACGCCCCGACGAACACCGTGCGCTACCTGGCCGAGTCGGGGCTCGACCACCCGAACATCGAGGACGTCTCCTTCCCGGTCCACCTCACGCTGGCCGGGCCGGTGCTGCACCAGGGACGCGTCGTGGTCGTCGACGACTACCGCCGCCACCCGCAGGCCCTCCCCTTCTTCCTCGAGCGCGGCGTGCGCTCGGCCGCCCTCGTGCCCTTCTCCGCCGGGCGGTCAGATCGCCGGGACGCTGGCCGTGTTCACGGTCAACCGCGAGCACCGCTTCACGACCGCCCAGATCGCCATGGTCGAGGTCGTGGCCCAGCAGGCCGGCGCCCTGATCTTCCAGGACGAGCTCTACGCGGAGCTCGAGACCAGCTACCGGGCGACGGTCGAGGCTCTCACGAACGCGCTCTCGGTCAAGGACGCGTACACGTCGGAGCACGTCCGGGAGATCGCCGAGCTGGCGCGCACCGTCGGGGCGGCGCTCGAGGTCGGGCCGCGGCGGATGCAGGACCTCGAGTACGCCGCGATCCTGCACGACATCGGCAAGATCGGGGTCCCGACCGAGATCCTCACCAAGCCCGGTCCGCTCGACGACCAGGAGTGGAGGATCGTCCAGCGCCACACCGAGATCGGCTGGTCCCTGCTCAAGGACATCCCGTTCCTGCGCCGGGTGGCCGACATCGTGCGCTCGGCCCACGAGCGCTGGGACGGCACCGGCTACCCGCGAGGGCTGGCCGGCGAGCAGATCCCGCTCGAGTCGCGGATCATCTTCGTCTGCGACGCCTGGCACGCCATGCGCTCCGACCGGCCGTACCGGGCCGCGCTGGAGGCCGACGAGGCCCGCACGCGCCTGCGCCGACGGCGCCGGGACGCAGTTCGACCCGAACGTGGTCGAGATCTTCCTGCGCGACATCGCCAAGGACTGACCGTCAGGCAGGTCGGCGGGCGGCGTGGTGGCCGGGCGGCAGCCAGCCCATCCGGGTCGAGCCCGAACACGACCCGCCCCTCGCGCCGGTCGAAGCTCATGTGCCGGGCGCCGGATAGAGCGCGTCGCCCGCGAGCTCGTCGCCGGCGATCAGGCCGGCCACGATGCCGCCTGCGACCCAGCCGTTGAGGTTGCCCGAGCCGGAGTAGCCCCCGAGGGCGAACAGCCCGTCCTCACCGGGCACCGCGCCCACCCGCGGCAGCCGGTCCTCGGTGAAACCGACCAGGCCGACCCAGCGGTGGCCGATCGGCGCCTCCACGCCCAGGCGTTCGCGCAGGTCGGCCTCGATCCGGGTGTGGATGGTGGCGTCGCCCACGTCCCGGTCCGTGTAGGACCGCTCGCCGTCGACGTCGGAGAACCCGCCGATGAGGATCCGCCCGTCCGGCAGCTGCTGCGCGTACTCGTACGTCCACCGCCACGACACGGGGAGCGGGAGCACGGGCGGCGCGGCCCCCGCCGTGGCCACCATGTGCAGGCGTCGGGCGGCCACCGTGCCGGCGAGCGCGGGCACGAGCGCCGGCCCGGCGGCGTCGGCCGCCACCACCACGCGTGATGCCCGCACGGTCCCGCCGGGCGTGCGCAGGACCAGGCCGTCGCCGTCCTGACCAGGTGGCGCCACCGGCGTGCCCTCGTGGATGCGAAGTCCGCGCGACTCGGCGACGACGGCCAGCGCCCGCAGCCAGCGGGCGGGGTGCACGGCGGCGTCGCGCGGCATGAAGGCCGCCGCGCCGCCCGCGCCGCGCAGGGACGGCGGCAGGTCGTCCCGCTCGACCAGCTCCGCCTCGAACCCGTCCGCTGTCAGGGCCGCCACCTGGGCGCGGACGCTCTCCTCCTCCTGCTCGTCGGCAGCCTGGTGCATCGACCCCGTCCGCCGGACGGCGTCGGCCACGCCTGCCGCGGCCGAGAGGGCGGCGATCTCGTCCACTGCGGCACTCGTGGCCGCGTACTGGCGCCGCGCGCGGTCGGCACCCGTCTTGGCCCGGAGCTCGTCGTAGGGGAGCGCGCCGCCCGCGGCCAGGAATCCGCCGTTGCGGCCGCTCGCCCCGCCGGCCACCGTGCCGGCCTCGAGCAGCGCCGGGGACACGCCGCGCTCGAGCAGGTGCCAGGCGACCGACAGGCCGCCCACGCCGCCCCCCACGATGGCCACGTCGACGGTGGCGTCGCCCTCCAGCGCGGGCCGTGGGCGATACGGCTCCTCGAGCCACGGCGAGCGCGTCGGCACGCGCGGATGCTAAAGGCGGTCCCCTGGAGAGCCGAATGGCCAGGGATAGACTGGCCGCGGGGACTCACGGCGGACGGAGGTGCAGGGGTGCCGGCGCAGACGAAGACGTTCACGTACACGGTGTCGCTCTCGCGGGAGCGCGATCGCGACGCCACCGTGCGCGCCGGCGACCGCCCGCCCATTCCCGTCGCCCCGCCCGAGGACTTTCCCGCCGGGGACGACAGGCGCTGGAGCCCCGAGCACCTCTTCCTCGGCTCGCTGCAGAGCTGCACGATGCACGCGTTCCTGGCGCACGCCGAGCACAACGGCGTGTCCGTGCAGGGCTACGAGTCGCAGGCGGAGGGGACGGTCATGCGGCGAGCCGAGGACGGCCGCTACGCCTTCGTCTTCGTCCGGCAGCGCCCCGTGGTGACGGTCCGGCGGGGCCAGCGCGACGCCGCCCGGGCCATCGTGGGCAAGGCGGAGCGCGACTGCTTCATCTCGGCCTCGACGAACGCCGAGCTGCAGGTCGACTGGGAGATTCGCGAGAGCGACGGCTGACGTGGTGCCCGGCGTCCCATGAGCGACTTCCGTTCGTTCTGGCACGCGGTCGAGGTCTTCGGCGATCACCTGAGCGCGGTCCGACCGCTGCCGATGGCAGTCGGGGTGGGCTTCCTGGCGGCCAACCTCCTCCTGCGCTCCCGGGCGTGGTACTCGATCCTGCGCGCCGCCTACCCCGGCACGCCGGGCCTGCCCTGGCGCTCGTGCGCCGGCGCGTACCTCTCGGGCGTGGGCGTCAATGCCCTCGCCCCGGCGCGCGGGGGCGATCTGGTGAAGGTCTACCTCGTTCGCGTGCGCCTGCGGGACTCCAATGCGGCCACGCTGTTCTCGACCCTCATCGTCGAGACCCTGCTCGACATCGTCATCGGCTCCTGCATGCTCGTGTACGCCTATCACCTGAACGTGCTGCCGTCACTGCCGTCGCTGCCCAGCCTCGGGGCCTTCGAGTGGTCCCTGGCGGCCGCGCACGCGCGGATCGCGGGCTTCATCGCGGGGGTGCTCGTTCTCCTGCTCGCGGTCGCGCTGCGGCGGGCCATCCACGCCGTGCGGAACTTCTGGGCCAGGGTGCGCGCAGGGCTTCGCCATCCTGCGCACGCCGAAGCGCTGGCTCGCGACGGTCATCCTCCCGCAGTTCCTCGGCTGGCTCTGCCGGCTCGGGGCCATGTACGCCTTCCTGCGCGCCTTCCACATCGAGGCCTCCGTGCAGAACGCGATCCTCGTGCTCGTCGTGGGCTCGATCTCCACCCTCCTGCCCTTCACCCCGGGCGGGGCGGGCACGCAGCAGGCCCTGATCGTCTACGTCCTGGCCGGCGCCGGCACGAGCTCGCAGCTGCTCGCCTTCTCCATCGGCGCGCAGGCCGCCCAGACCGGGGTGGCCCTCGTTCTCGGGTTCACGGCGCTGGCCCTGATGCTCAAGAGCCTCTCCCTGCGCCAGGGCATCAGGCGGATCCGGGAGTCGGAGGCCGAGCATGCGGCCGCGGCGCGCGCGGCGCCGCCGCCCCGGGTCAAGGTGGAGTCGTAAGCCCGAGGCGGTCGAAGGCCGCCGCGCACTCGATACGGAAGCGGGCGGCGCCGGCGTTGGCCGGGTGGCGCACGGCCGGCTCGGCCGCGACCCCGAGCTCGGCCAGGGTGCGCTCGGCCGTGCGGCCCACGGGAATCAGGGCCAGCGGGGCGACCAGCGCGACGAGCTCCGCCAGGACCTCGCCGCCCGCCCGCCGCTCGTGCTCGCGCGGGAGGCGGTTCGTGAGCGGCGCGCCTGGACGATGCGGATGCGCCGGGACCACGTTCCAGAGCAGGGCCCGGTGCTCGGCCCCGAGGGTCTCGAGCAGGCCGTGCACGATCGAGCCCGACTGCTCGGCGTAGCCCTCGGGCCGGAGACTGCTCGGCTCGTACGGCGGCCCCCAGCGCATGAGCGTCCGCTCGGCGGTGAAGGCGATGCCGCTGAAGCGGCCGCCCGCCCAGCCCATGGCCTCGCCGACGAGGAGGACGGGCGGTGCAGCGGTGCGCTCGGCCAGGTAGTGGGCCACGTTCCGGCGCCGGATGGCCGCCGCGCCGGGGCGGTCCAGGAGAGGATCCTCGGCGGCCAGCATGGGAAAGGCGTCGCCGAACCGGCGCTCGGCCACGCGCACCACGAAGGCGCCCCAGGGGTCGTTCACCCCACCAGGGCGGCCTCGGCGGCGCGCTTGCGCTCGGCCACCAGGGCCTCGACGCCGGCCTCGTCGCCCGCCGCGAGGAGGGCGATGGGGTCAGGGTCGCCGTTGACCAGGTCCTCGAAGAAAGCGCGCCGGTCCTCGTACGTGGGCAGCGTGTCCTTGGCCCAGCCGCGCAGGCCCGAAAGGATGGTGGCCAGGCGCGCGTACGGCGCCCCGTAGCGCTGGGCGATCTCGCGCTTGAGGCGCTTCGCCAGCGCGGGGCTGGCCCCGGCGGTGGAGATGGCGATGGCAAGTGGCTCGTTCCGCACCATCGCCGGCATGATGAAGTTGCAGAGCGGCGGGACGTCGACCACGTTCACGAGCATCGAGCGCCGCTCGGCGTCGCCGTAGACGCGCACGTTCAGCCCGGTGTCGGAGGTGGCGGCGAACACCAGGAGCTGCCCGTCGAGGTCGGGCTCGGCGTACTCCCGGCGATGCCAGGCGATCGCGCCGTCCCCGGCCAGCCGGGCCACCTCGTCCTCGGCCTCGGGCGCCACCACCGTGACGGCGGCCCCGGCGGCCAGCAGGCCGCGGATCTTCTCGAGCCCGATCGGCCCCGCCCCGATGACCAGGCACGGGCGCTCCCGCAGGTCGAGGCAGGGCATGAAGAACGACACGTCGAGCAGGTCGGCGCTGCACGACGAGTCGCAGCGCTCGAGTGCCCGGTGGCACACGCACGGTCGGGTCGCGGTGGCGGCCATCTTCAGCAGGCTACCGTGCGCCCGTGCCCATCCTCCCTCCGGTGGTCAAGGACCTTCCCCCGCGGCTGGAGAACGAGCGCCGCCGCCTGAAGACGATGATGGTCGTGGCCCTGATCACCCTCACGGTCATCCTGGTGACCGGCGGCATCGCGGTGTGGCGGAACGGCGGGATCAGCGGCCACACGCCCGGCGTCACCCGGACCGGCTGCCCCCCGGGCTCGACGACCTCCGGCTGCTGACCAGCGCCCGCCGCTCCTCGAGGAAGCGGCGCTCGACCGGGCTGCAGCCGAGTGCCAGCGCGCGGCTGTAGGCGGCTTCGGCCTCCTCGTTCCGGCCGAGGCGGCGCAGGAGGTCGGCCCGGGCGGCGTGGAGGTAGTGGTACTGGTCGAGGGCACCGCCCGCGGCCACGTCGTCGATGATCGCGAGGCCCGCCTCGAGCCCGTTCGCCATGGCCACGGCCACGCCGCGGTTGAGCTCGGCCACGGGCGAGGGCGCTCGCCGGCAGAGCTCGGCGTACAGCTGCGCGATCTGCTCCCAGTCGGTGTCCTCCGCTCGTGGCGCCTGCGCATGCAGCGCGGCGATGGCGGCCTGGATCTGGAGCGGACCAGGGCGCCGCTGGCGCAGGGCGCGATCGAGGAGCGCCGTCCCCTCGGCGATCCGCTCCTGGTCCCAGCGGGTCCGGTCCTGGTCGGGCAGGAGGACGAGGTCGCCGGCGGCGTCGAGGCGCGTGCCGCGCCGGCTGTCGGTGAAGAGCATGAGGGCCACCAGGGCCAGGCCCTCGGGCTCGTCCGGCATCAGGCCGACCAGCAGGCGGGTGAGGCGAAGGGCCTCGTCGCACAGCTCGGCCCGCACGAGCGACTCCGCCCCGGCCGAGGCATAGCCCTCGTTGAAGACCAGGTAGAGCACGGCCAGCACCCCGCCCACGCGCTCGGGCAGCAGGTGGTCGGGCGGGACGTCGAGGGGGATCCCGGCGGTGCGGATCTTGCGCTTGGCGCGGACCAGCCGCTGGGCCACCGTGGCCTCGGGGACGATGAAGGCGCGGGCGATCTCCTCGGTGGTCAGCCCGGCGACCAGGCGCAGGGTCAGGGCCAGCCGCGCGTCGGGTGCGAGCGCGGGGTGGCAGCAGGCGAACATCAGCCGGAGCCGGTCGTCGACGATGGAGCTGTGGTCGGGCAGGTCGTCCTCCTCGCCCGCGGGCTCGGCCGGCAGCGCGGCCAGGGCGGCGAGCTTCTCCGCATAGGTGCGGTCGCGGCGAAGGCGGTCCAGCGCCGCATTCCTGGCCACCGTGAGGACCCACGCCGCGGGGTCGTCCGGCACGCCGTCTTCCGGCCAGCGGGCGAGCGCCACGGCGTAGGCGTCCTGGACCGCGTCCTCGGCCAGGTCGAGGTCGCCCAGGGCCCGGGCGAGGATCGCGACGGCTCGTCCCGACTGGCGCCGGAACAGGCGCGCCGCGACCTCGCTAGGCGCCTCGTGCACTAGTCGAACGTCATGACGGGGCGCACCTCGACCGACCCGATCCGGGCGCCCGGGATCCGGGAGGCCCAGTCGATGGCCTCGTCGAGCGTGCCGGTGTCGACGAGGTAGAAGCCGGCGAGCGTCTCCTTCGTCTCCGCGAAGGGACCGTCGGTGATCTGGGTCTCGCCGTTGCGCACGCGCACGGTCGTGGCCGTGGACACGGGCTCGAGACCCTCCCCACCGCGCCCGAGGCCGCTCTTCTCGAGCTCCTCGCTGTACTTCCAGTACTCGTTCGAGAGCGCCGAGAAGTCGTCCTCGGTCATGCCCCGCCGGGCGTCCTCGTCGCTGTAGATGGCGAGCAGGTACTTCATCTCGTCCTCCTTGTCCCGGGCGGCGCGGGATCGCCGCCTTCTGGTCCTGTGACGAACGGGTCGCCCGAAATCGACACCCCGGTCTCGACGGCGGTCAGCGCCTCGTCGATGACGGCCAGGGCACGCTCGGCGTCGGTCTCCTCGAGCACCAGCGGGGGCTTGATCTTGAGGACGTTGTGCCCCGGTCCGTCGGTGGACAGGAGGACGCCCTCCGCCCGCGCCAGGTTCACCACGCGGGCGGCCTCCTCGGTGGCCGGCGTCCGCCGCTCGCGGTCGCGCACCAGGTCGACGCCCAGGAAGAGGCCGCGCCCGCGCACGTCTCCGATCAGGGGGTGCCGCTCGGCCAGCGTGCGCAGACCGTCGGCCAGGCGGCCGCCCACGCCGGCGGCGCGCGCCTGCAGCCGCTCGTCGCGCAGCACGTCGAGCACCGCCAGCCCGACCGCGCACGAGACCGGGTTCCCGCCGAAGGTGTTGAAGTACTCCATGCCGGTCACGAAGGAGCGCGCCACCGGCGGAGTGGCGACGACCGCACCCAGGGGATGGCCGTTCCCGATGGGCTTGCCCAGCGTGACGATGTCCGGCACGACGCCCTGGGTCTCGAAGCCCCACACGTGCGTGCCCACGCGCCCGAAGCCGACCTGCACCTCGTCGGCCACGCACACGCCGCCGGCCGCACGGACGTGCCCGTACGCCGCGGCCAGGTAGCCGGCCGGCAGCTCGATCTGGCCCGCCACACCGGGCAGCGATTCGGCCACGAAGGCCGACGGCTCCTGCCCGCGCTCCCGCAGCGCCGCGATCTGGCGGGCGACGTCGGCGGCGTAGGCCTCACCGCTCCGCAGGCGGCCTCTGTACACGTCGGGAAGCTCGCAGACCCCGACGTGCGGTGGATGGCCCTCCCCGCCCGGGCCTGCGAACTTGGCCGGGGAGATGTCGATCAGGGACGTGAGGTGGCCGTGGTAGGCGCCCTCGAGCACGAGGATCCCTCGGCGGCCGGTGTGCGCGTGTGCCAGGCGCAGGGCGAGGTCGTTCGCCTCGCTGCCAGAGTTGACCAGGAAGACCACCGACAACGGATCCGGGAACATGGCCGCCAGGCGGCGGGCGTAGGTCACGAGAGCCGGGTGGAGGTAGCGGGTGTTCGTGTTCAGCCGCGCTGCCTGCTCGGACAGGGCAGCGACCACGCGCGGGTGGGCATGCCCGACGTGGGCGACGTTGTTGACCAGGTCGATGTACTCCCGGCCGCCGGTGTCGACGAGCCGGGCGCCGTGGCCGCCCAGGATCTCGAGCGGCTCGTCGTAGGAGAGCGAGAGCGCCGGCGAGAGCGACGTGCGCCGGCGGCGCCGGAGCTCGGCACGGGGCACGCGCGGCAGGGCGTCGACGCCCGCGGCCAGGCCGAGGAGGAGGTTCGGGTGCGGGCTGAGCGACTCCCACACGCCCAGCTCGCTCGGCGGCGCCACGCCCGGGAACCCGCACCCCAGGCCGAGGTCGTCACACACGAGCTGGAGGTGCAGGTGCGGTGCCCAGCCGCCATTCTCGTCCTCGTCGCCCAGGTGGCCGACGAGCTCGCCTCGGCCGATGCGGTTGCCGGGTGCCAGCCGCTCGGCCGACGCCCGGCTGAGATGCCCGAAGAGGGTGGCGAAGGGCACGCCGTCCGCGGTCTCGTGCCCGAGCAGGACCGTCCCGCCGAAGTCGCAGCGCTCGGGCCGGTAGGCGGCGTCGAGGACCACGCCGTCGAGGGGCGCGGTGACCGGCTCGCCGGCCGCGGCGAAGAGGTCGAGGCCGATGTGGACCGTGCGCCGCTCATCCGTCCCGTCCAGGGCGAAGGCGGGGGAGTCGTAGACGGCCCGCTCCTCGAGGTAGCGGCCGATGGCCAGCGGCACCGGCGGAACCTCGCCGGCCGACGGGCTGCCTCGGCTCCAGTCGAGCACGGGCGGGTCGCCTGTCAGCAGGTCCACGGCGAGGACCGGGCCGGGATCCGCGTGCGCCAGCAGCCAGTCGCGGACAGCCCGGCCGCTGGGCACGGCGTCGTAGCCGCAGGCGTCGCGGAACCGCAGGGTGGCCAGGCCGCGCGGCTCGGCCGACAGGCGGTCGAGCAGGGGCCACACCGCCGCCTGGCTGATGTGCAGGTAGGGCGCGTTGGCCGGCCGCTCGGCGGACTGCCACGCGGCCATGGCCACCGAGAGGGCCAGGCGGGTGCGGATGAGGTCGTCGAGGAGCTCGAGCTCGGTCGGAGTCAGCGGCGCGACCTCGTGGTAGCCGCTGACGACGGGCAGGACGTCGACCGCCGGCCGGCGGAGGCCGGTCATGGCGTACGCGCAGGCCACGGCCAGGCCGCACACCCGGGGCGCCCGGCAGAGGTCGCCGAAGTCGACCAGGCCGGCGACGCGGCCGTCGTCGCCGACGACCACGTTGTGCTCGTTGGCGTCGTTGTGGATGGCCTGGGCGGGCAGTTCGTGGAGGCGCGGCGCGACGGTCTCGGCGAAGCGGTCGAGCACGGCCCGGACACGGCCTCGGCGGTCGTCGTCGGCGATGAAGGCCGCCAGCCCGCGCTGCTCGGACGCCGACGCCAGGTTCCAGCGCAGCGGCCGGTCGAGGGCCGGATGCTCGAAGTTCGCAAGATCGGCGTCCACCGCGGCCACGGCCCGGCCGAGCTCGCGCAGCCGCTCCGGCCCTGCGGGGTCTGCTTCCGCCCACGGGCGTCCCGGGATCCAGCCCAGGAGGCGCATGGGCTGCGGCTCGTCGGCGCGCCCGGCGAGGGCGGGCACGAGCGGCGCGGACGGGCGTCCGGCCAGGTGCTCGAGCGCGTTGGTGGCCAGGTCGAGGGCCGCCGGGTCGCTCTCGGGCGCGGGCAGCTTGAGCAAGTACGAGCGGCCGCCGTCCGCGTCCAGCCGGTAGTTGAGGTCGACCTCGCCGTGCAGGGGGACCGCCGTGCCCTCGATCCCGAACGCGGCCGCCGCCAGCGCCTCGACGTCGGCCGTGGACACCGCTCCCACCGTCTCTCAGGCGATCTTCGCCCGCAGCTCGGCCACCGCCGCCTTCCACCGCTCGGTCGCCTCGTCCGCGGCCGTCCGCAGGCCGGCTCCTTCCAGGTCGTCCAGCCGGATCGGCGGGCCGTAGGCCACCCGGAAGCGGGGGATGCGCGGCGGCCACAGGCGCACGTCGTCGGTTCCGGCGACCGCGACCGGGACGAAGGCGGCGTGGCCCGCCAGGGCCAGGCGCGCGGCGCCCGAGCGCGGCGCGCGCCTTGCCGCTCGGGTTGCGCGTGCCCTCCGGGAACATGGCCAGCAGGCCGCCCTCGCGCAGGATGGCCATGGCGGTGGCGACTGCCTCGGCGTCGCCCTGCCCGCGCCGAACGGGAAAGGCACCGGCGCGCGCGGAGCAGCCAGGCCATGAGCGGGTTCCGGTAGAGCTCGATCTTGGCCATCGGACGGAGGCGCCGGTGGCGGAGCGGGACGCCGACGGCCATGGTGTCCCAGTTCGAGCGATGCAGCGAGGCCAGCACCACGCGGACCCGTCTCCGGCACGTTCTCCAGGCCGACGACGCGGAGGCGGAAGACCACGCGCAGGACGACGCGCGAACGCCGCCCGGAGGACCCCGTAGGCGAGTGCGCTCTGCGGGGGCGCCGCCACGGGCGCGCCGCGGAGCTCAGCCGGCGTAGACGCCATCGGTGAGCGTCGCGGGATCGGGCCACGGGCTGGCCTCGGCCCGCGTCACGGCGTCGTCGACGACGCCGGCGAGCTCGGCGTCGAGCGCGGCCTCGTCCTCGGCCGTCCAGCCGAGTCTCGCGCTCGAGCCAGTCGTGGAAGCGGGCGATCGCGTCGGCCTCGCTCCAGCGCTCGAGCATCTCCATGCGGGACGTAGGCCGCGTCGTCGTGCACGGCGTGGCCTTCCATACGCAGGGTGACGATCTCGACCAGCGTCGGGCCGCCGCCGGAGCGGGCCTTCTCGATGGCGCGCGCGGCCTCGCGATAGACCGCGATCGCGTCGGTGCCGTCGACGACACCCCCTCGAAGCCGTAGGCGGCGCCGCGCATGGCCAGCGACTCGCCGGCGAAGTTGAGGTTCGTCGGCGTCGAGTAGGCGAACTGGTTGTTGTCGATGACGAAGACCACCGGCAGGCGCCGCACGCCGGCCAGGTTCATCGACTCGTGGGCGATGCCGTTCGACGACGCGCCGTCCCCGCACCAGCCGACGGCCACGCGCGGCTCGCCGCGGAGCCGGAAGGCCAGCGCCGCGCCCACCGCGACAGGGAGGATGGCCGGCAGGTGCGACACGCCGGCGATGAGCCCGCGGTCGAGGTCCTGGCTGCGCAGGTTGGAGTCGCGCCCGGCCGTCTGGCCGTCACGGCGGCCCATGAACTGGCAGAGCATGCGCCAGGGCTCGATCCCCGCGCGCGATGTGCACGCCCAGGTTGCGGTGCAGCGGGGTGGCGATGTCGTCCGGCGCCCATGGCCGTGCCCACGGCCACCGAGGCGGCCTCGTTCCCGCGCGAGGTGTAGAACGACCCCGGGAGCTTGCCCTGCTTGTACAGGGCCAGGCCGCGCTCGTCGAGGGCGCGGGTGAGCCGCATGTCGCGATACATCCGGCGCAGGGCGTCGCGATCGAGGCCGAGCTCCTCGGCCTGGGCGAGCGTGCCTCCGGCCGGCGCGCGCGTGACGGGTGCGCTCATGGCCGAGAGGGTATCGGGCAGCCGCTCAGCCGGCCTCGGACTGCCGGAGGCGGCCGGCGAGCCCCTGGAGGAGCGCCCACGCCACGTCCGGATGGCCCTGCACGAACGGCTTGAAGTCCCAGGCGGTCATGCCCAGGCAGCGAAGGTCCGTGACCGCCGTGATCGTGGCCGTACGCGCCCCCTCGTCGATGAGGGCGACCTCCCCGAACGAGTCGCCCGGGCCGAGCGTTGCGCGTGGCTCCCCGCCAACGCTGACGGCGCCCTCGCCGGCGAGGATGACGAAGAACCCAACGCCGCCCTGGCCCTCGCGCGTGACGGTCGAGCCTTCGGTGAACGTGCGTTCCTTCATCGACTTCGACAGCCGCTCGAGATCGCGGCGGTCGAGGCGCGAGAACAGGGGGACCTTCCGCAGTGTGTCGAGCGTCTCTACAGCCATGACGACGAGCATACGGCCCGCCCGCGGGCCGCGTCACGCGGAAGTGGCGGAGAAGCTCTCACAGAATGGGAGCGCGGATTGCACCGCATACGCCCTTCGCCGCCGCGCACCCCCCGGCCGGCGCGCCACACGCCCTGCATCCACGCGCCCATCCTGTGAGAACTTCTAGGTAAGCCCCTGGCGCGCCTCGCGGACGAGCATGACCGCCTCGGGGAAGAGGACGCGGATGGCGTCGCGCACCTGGGCGGCCTGGTCCTCGGGGCCCCCGGTGAGATCGAGGCGCTGGATGCACGCGACGGTCATCTGGACGGCCAGGTTGATGGCGTTGTCGGCCCAGGTCACGCGCTGGGCGGTCTGCATCTGCTCGGCCATCTCCTGCAGGTGCTTCTGGAGATCCTCGGGGTCGCCCCCGAACATCCCGAAGAGTCCGCCACTGCCTTCCATCTGACCTCCGTCCGTTCGCTTTCGTCGAGACGGACGGTAGCTCAGCACCGTCGAGTGAAGCGGTCCAGCACGCGGCCCTTGACGTCGAAGAAGCGGAACCGCGCCACGCGTCCGGACACGTCCACGCGCAGGGCGCCGAACGTGTTCGTGATCAGCCGTGCGTCGCGCAGGGTCGAGACGCCGTAGCGGCCGATGGCGGCCCCGCCGGTACCCACGGTGACGTACGTCACCCCGTGGTGCACGACGCTCCGCTCGTACGAGTGGACGTGACCGAGGAACACCACCTGCGCCTTCGCCCGCTCGACCAACGGAACGATGTTCTGGCGCAGGGCCGGGGCAATGCCGGCGGAGTGGGGCGACCACGGCGGGTGGTGCCAGGCGGCGAAGCGGAAGCAGGACCCGACACCGAGGGAGCGCGCGGCGAACCGGAGCTGCGGTGAGCCGGGGCCGACCGGCCAGTCGGAGTCGAGCACCGTCACGGACACCTGTCCCCACCCGAACCGGTACCAGCGCGAGATGTGGAAGGCGGCGAGCTCGTCCCGTCCGCCGGTGATGTAGATGTCGTGGTTGCCGAGCGCCGGGAACCACGCCGACTCCCGCATGACCGCCGCGTAGGGGCGGAAGATGTCCGCGTCGAGCAGGCCCGCCACGCCCAGCGGGTAGGCGTTGTCGCCCGTCGTGAGGACGAAGTCGGGGTGCCACGAGCCGATGAGCCGCGCCACGCCGGCCTCGGCCGGCCCGGGCTCGCCGTAGTCGCCGACGACGGCGAAGGTGAACGTGCTCGGGCGCGCCGGGGCGGTGGGGAACGAGCCGGATCCGAGGGCGGCGCTGCCGGCCACCAGCCGGTAGGCCATCCGCGTCCCGGGCCGGAGCCCGGTCAGCCGCGCGAGGTGTGTCGTGCCCGTGCCGGCAGTCCATTGGCGGCCGCCCGCGGTCACGGTCGCGGACACCGGCCTCGAGGTCGAGAACGAGATCGTGGCCGTGCGCGGGGTGACGTTCCCCGCCACCGGCCCGCGGGTGAGAGCGACGGCCGCCAGGACCGCCGCGCCGGTCATCCGCCCTGGACCGAGGCCGAGTCGATGAACACCGGCGCCACCGGTGGGCCGTCCTGACCGGGGGTCCCGAGGGCGGCGATCCGGTTGACGGCGTCCATCGAGCCCTTGTCCGTGATGTGGCCGAGCAACCCGTACTCGGGCGCGAGCTTCGGCCCCTGCGGCGACAGGATGATGAAGAACTGGGAGCCCGCGGTCCCCGGGGCCTGCGCCTGGGTCTTGGCCATGGCCACGTCGCCGACCTTGTAGTGGTACCCCGTCGGCACGGGACCTCGGACCGCATAGCCGGGGCCGCCGGTGCCGTTGCCGTTCGGGTCGCCGCCCTGGATGACGAAGCCCGGCACGACGCGGTGGAACGTGACGCCGTCGTAGAAGCCCTGCTTGGCCAGGAAGGCCACCGAGTTCGGGATCGGCCCGCCCCGGGCCGGATCGAGCTCGACCTTGATGGTGCCGCAGGAGGTGTCGAAGACCAGCGTGGCCTTCGCGCCCGAAGACAGCACGTTCTCCGGCTTCGTGAAGCTGGGCGGCGCCTTCTTGGCCGCCGCCGGCGCGGTGTGGTTGCAGCCGTCGGATCCGGTCGAGCCCGTGGCGCCGGCCGACTTCTTGCTGCTGCCGCCGCAGCCGGCGGCCACCGCCAGGGCCAGGACCAGCGCACCGGCGAAGAGGACGCGCCTCACTCGACCGCCTCGACTCGCATCGAGCGGATCGAGACGGGCTCGGAGGGCGGGCCGTCGCCCCGTCCGAGGGCGTCGATGCGGCTGATGGTCTCCAGCGACTCCTCGTCGCGGGCGTGGCCCAGGATGCCGTACTCGGCCGGCAGCGCCGTGCCGTTGCGGCCCGAGATGACGAAGAACTGGGAGCCGCTCGCGCCGGCCGGGGCATGCGCGGTCTTGGCCATCGCCAGGTCGCCGACCTCGTAGCGATAGGACGGCGGCGGCGTGCCGACGACCTCGTAGCCCGGCCCGCCCGTGCCGTCGCCGCGCGGGCAGCCGCCCTGCAGGACGAAGTTGGGCACGACCCGGTGGAAGCCCAGGCCGTCGTAGAACCCCTCGCCGGCGAGGTAGGCGATGGAGTTGGGGATGGGGCCGCCGAGGTCGGGGTCGAGGTCGGCGGTGATGGGGCCGTGGGAGGTGTCGATGCGCAGGCGGTAGCGCTTGCCGTCATCGAGGACCTGCTCGGGTGCGTCGTACGTCGTCATCGCGTCCACTTCCTCTCGGGCCGAAGCGAGCGACAGAAGCGTGCCACCAGCTCGGCAGTGTGTTCGATGTCGGACAGCTGCACGGTCTCGGAGGGCGAGTGCATGTAGCGGAGGGGGATCCCCACCACTCCGCAGGGCGTGCCCGCCCGGGCGAGCTGGGCGGCGTCGGCGTCGGTCAGCGTCTCGATCCCCTCGGCCTCGATGCGTATGCGGGATCCCGGCCTCGGCCGCCAGCTCGAGGAGCGCCTCGGCCACCACGGGGCTCGCGGACGCGCCTCGGGTCACGACCGGCCCGCTGCCCAGCGCGCGCCGGCCGGTCCGCCGCGCGACGTCGCCGTCGGGATCGGGGTAGTCGCCGGCGTGGGTCACGTCGACGACGATGGCCAGGTCGGGCTCGAGCGCGTAGGCCGCCGCGGCCGCGCCGCCGTACGAGGTCTCCTCCTGGGCCGCGGCCACGGCCACCACCTCGGCCTGCAGGCCGGGCTCGGCCGCGGCCCGACGGGCGGCCTCGAGGACCACGAGGGCACCGACGCGGTTGTCGATGGCGCGGGAGGCCAGGCGGCCGTGCTGGAGCTCGACCGGCGGTCCGGTCAGGACCACGGGGTCGCCCACGCGGACGAGCCGTGCGGCATCGGCGCCGTCGGCCGCCCCGATGTCGATCCACAGGGCGCCGAGCGCGGGTGCCTCGCGCTGCTGGTCAGGCGTCAGGAGATGCCAGGCCTTGCGGCCGATCACCCCGGGGACGTCGCCGTCCCTGGTGGCGATGGTGACGCGCTGGCCGACCACCACCATCGGGTCCCAGTGGCCCACCGGCCCGAACCACAGGGCGCCCGTGGCCGCATCGATGTTCGTGACCACGAAGCCGATCTCGTCGATGTGGCCGATCAGCGCGATCCGCGGGGAGCCGCCCTCGTTGACGGTGGCGAAGGACGAGCCCAGCGCGTCCCCGCGCACGGCGGCGAAGGACGCTGCCGCCTCACGCCAGACGGCCGCAGGCCGCTCCTCGTAGCTCGACGGGCCGGGCTCGGCGACCAGGCGGCGCAGGAGGTCCACGAGGTCGTCGGCCACGCGGCAAACGCTAGAGCAGCGCGATCCGCGGCCGCCGCATAGCGGCTACGGGATGACGACAGAGAAGGCGACGTCCTGCCGTGTGAACGTCGTACCGTCGAACGCCTCGGTGTAGACCAGCCAGGCTGTCCCGGCCGGGCAGTGCACCGTGTCGCCGTGCGCGTTGATCAAGGCCAGGTGGACGGTTCCGGGCCCGTCCGCCCAATCGGCCGAGACCGCGGGCTCGATGCCGCCAACGACGATTCCCGACCCCGGTGCCGGCGTCACGCAGTAGGAGCCCGCCTGGAAGTGGTTTACGACCAGGTTGCGCGACCGCGCCGGGTCCACCGTCCCGGTCGAGCTCACCCAGGCGTAGGCCCGCGCCGTCCCGGGCACGCCCTGCGGCCCGGGCGGCCCCGCCGGGCCGAGCCCGCCCGTGGCGCCGGTCGGCCCGGTCCGCCCACGCTTCCCGCGGTCGCCCTTCGCCCCCCTGGGCAGCTGGCCCTTCTTGAAGTCGACCGCCAGCAGCGAGTGGTTCTTGACCTGCACGGTGGTGACGCTGTTGGGCGGGAGCGTGATCGCCGCCCACGACGTGCCGCCGAGGGCCACGACCAGGGCCAGGTAGCCGACCGCGTTGCCGGACACGTGCCGCCCGATCCTCCGGAACATGCCTGCCTCCCGTCGACGCACGCAGGGCTGCCCGGTACACGCAAGCAGAAATGCCCGCTCGACTCAATGCCTGCAGGAAGATCCTGCCGGTGGCCGGGTAGCATCGGCTCCTCGTGGAGCGGATCGTCATCACCGGCCTCGGCCTGGTCTCCCCCGTCGGGCTGGACGCCCCGTCGTCGTGGCGCGCGCTGCTCGAGGGGCGGTCGGGGATCGGCGAGATCACCGCCTTCGACGCGTCCGAGCTGCCCGTGCGCGTGGCCGGCGAGGTCCACGGCTTCGAGCCCGACGGCCTGCTGCCGGCCAAGGAGCTGCGGCGGTCCGACCGCTACGTGCAGCTGGCCCTGGCCGCCGCGCGGGAGGCGGCCGAGGACGCCGGGCTCGACGGCGCCGACCGCGACCGCGTGGGCGTCCTCGTGGGCTCGGCCATCGGCGGTTTCACCACCATCATCGAGCAGCACGACGTGATGCTGAACCGGGGGTGGGAGCGGGTGGCCCCGCACTTCCTGCCCAGCGTCCTGGTGGACACGGCCAGCGGGGTCATCGCCACCATGCTCGACGTCCGTGGGCCCAACCTGGCGCCGGTGTCGGCGTGCTCGACGGGAGCACACGCCATCGGCGAGGGGGCGGAGCTCATCCGGCGGGGCGACGCCGACGTGGTCCTCGCCGGCGGCGCGGAGTCATGCATCCATCCGCTGATCTTCGCCGGGTTCACCTCCATGCGCGGGCTGGGGACGCCGCGTGAGGGCGAGGGCCCCGAGACGGCCTCCCGCCCCTTCGACGCCACCCGCGACGGGTTCGTCTGCGCCGAGGGCGCCTCGATCGTCGTCCTCGAGTCATTGGAGCGGGCCCGGGCCCGCGGTGCGCCCATCTACGCCGAGGTGGCCGGCCAGGGCAACTCCAACGACGCGTACCACATGGCCACGCCACGCCCCGACGCGAGCGGTGTGATGGACATGATGCGCTCGGCCCTGCAGCGCGCGGGAATCAGCCCGGACGAGGTCGACTACGTGAACGCCCACGGCACCTCCACGCCCGTGGGCGACACGGCCGAGACGCATGCCCTTCGGGAGGTGTTCGGCGATCACGCCTCCGCGTTGGCCGTCTCGTCCACCAAGTCCGCCACGGGCCACCAGTTCGGGGCCGCGGGGGCCTTCGAGGTGGCGGTGTGCGCGCTGGCAGTGCGCGACGGCGTGGTGCCCCCGACACTCAACTACCGCGACCCCGACCCCACCTGCGACCTCGACTACGTCACCGAGGGCGCCCGGCGGATGCCGGTCAACGTGGCGCTCTCGAACTCCATGGGCCTCGGCGGCCACAACGGCTGCGTCGTCGTCCGCCGGGTCGAGCCCTAGCCGTTCAGCGAGAGCCGCTCCTCGCCGCCGTCGGCGAAGGTGACGGGCACCTCCCAGGACGCCTCGACGAGCCGGCAGGCCGCGCCCGGCTCACCGCCCTCGTCGCAGAAGGCGGCCCGCGCGTCGATGCGCAGGGAGCCCACGCCCGTCCCGGTGTGAAGGGTGATCCACGCCGGCAGCACCGCGCTGGCGTGGTCGCCCTCGTCGACGATGAGCTCGGGCGGCGTGGCCCGGACACGGATGCGGACAGGCGCTCCCGCCGACGGGTCGAGCACGCTCCCCTCCGGCGTGCGGAGCCCGACGATGAGCGACACCTCGCCCTCCGCCGCGAGGCGCGCCGGCTCGGCCGGGCGGGCGAACGCGCCGGGCGGGTCGAGCCCGCTCGGGACGAGCGTCGTGACCTCGCCGGTGGCCATGTCGAGCCGCCGCAGGACGTGGTTGTTCGTGTCGGCGATGAGGAGGGCGCCGTTGACGTCGACGAGCCCGGACGGCTCGTCGAAGCGGGCCGTGGTCGCCGGGCCGTCGGCGAACCCGGAGTCGGACCCGGCCAGCGTGGTGACCTCGCCCGTCCCCAGGGAGTAATGGCGGATGCGGTGGTTGTAGGTGTCGGCCACGGCCCACCCGCCGTTGGCGGCCGCCAGCCCGAGCGGGTGCTGGAAGCGAGCCAGCGGGCCCGGCCCGTCGCGCACGCCCCACTCGAACAGTCCCGACCCGACGGCGGTGGTGATGGACAGCGCCTCGCCGCTGCCCACCATCACCCGAAGGGACGACGACTCGGAGTCCACGAAGCCCAGCAGGTCGCCCAGGGCGGCGAGCCCCGACGGCTGAGCCAGCTCGGCGTCGCGCACGGAGCCGTCCTCGATGCCCTCGCGGCCGGAGCCGGCGACCACGCCCACTCGGCCGCTCTCGCTGTCGTAGCCCCACAGCTGGTGGGTCCCGGCCATGGCGATGACGATGACCCCGCCGAACGGCTCCACGTCCCAGGGCGAACGGAGCGGCGCGCGGATGCTCTCCACGATCTCCGCGGCCAGGTCGACCTTGCGCAGGCGGTGATTGCCGGTGTCGGCCACCCACAGCAGGCCCTCGTGGAAGCACATGCCCTGCGGGCGGCGGAACGCGGCGGCGTGAAAGGGGCCGTCGGCCAGTCCCTCGTGACCGACGCCGATCACGTGTTCCACCGCGCCGTCGGCATCCATGACCACCACGCGGTGATGGCCGCTGTCGGCCACGGCCAGCCGGCCGCTGTCCGGATCCCAGGCGACCTTGCCGGGGTAGCGCAGGCCGGTCTGCAACGGGACCGCCGTCGGCGGCCGCAGGGCGATCCGTTCCCGGTCGAGGGTGTCCGTGGCGGCGTGGGCTGCCAGCAGCGTCTCCGTGGCCTGGGCGATCTGCCCCGCGCGGCCTTCGCCGGACACGTGGAGGGCGATGTAGCCCTCGGGGTCGACGAGGACGAGCGTCGGCCACGCGCGAACACCGTACGCCCGCCAGGTCTCGCGCTGGGGGTCGTCGAGGACGGGGTGCCGGACGCCCAGGCGCTCGACGGCCGCCTCGACGGCCTCGTGGTCCTGCTCGTGGTCGAACTTGGGGGAGTGGACGCCGACCACGACCAGGTCGTCGCCGAACCGCTCCTCGAGCTCGCGCAGCTCGTCCAGCACGTGCACGCAGTTGATGGAGGCCGACGTCCAGAAGTCGAGCAAGACGATACGTCCCTGCAGCTGGACCAGGGACAGGGGCTCCCGCGTGTTCAGGAAGCCGCCGGCGCCCGCGATCTCGGGCGCCCGGATGCGGGCCACGGACGACATCCGTCACAGCGTAATGCGCGGTTCCGGACGACCCCTGGCCGACTACGCGCCCGGCAGGCCGACTCGCTAGGCTCAGAGGGTGCGACCGCGCGTTCTCGCCCTGGCCGTACCCGCGGCCCTTCTGGCCGCTTCCGCGGTGGCCGCGCTCTCGGCGCCGTTCGCCGTGGCCGCCGGCACGTTGGGCCTGGCCGAGGTTCGAGGCCCAGACGGCCACCTCGTAGCCCATGACCTGGGCGGGCCGTTCTCCTACCCGGCCCGCGGCTGGGCGGTCCGCATCGGCGCGTCGCACGCCACGCGCCGGCGCGTCGTGCTCCGAGACGTCTCCCTCCTGGGCGGCGAGGTCACCGTCAGCCGGATCGTGGTACCGGCGCACGGCCTGCATGGCGCCAGCGTCGCGGGCCTGCGCGTGGGCGGCGTGCCCCGCCGCGCCGGGCCGAACACGGTCATCGGCATCGGCGGCGGGACGTACCTGGTTGCCCTGCAGGAGGCGGTGGCGCCCGGCCTGGGCATCTCCCGCCAGGGCGTGGTCGGGCTCCGCGTGCACGTCGGCTCCGCCATGGAAGGCCTCCGGGCCGGGTCGGAGCTGTGGGTCGGCCTGGCCTCGGCCACCGCGGGGGCCGTCCCCTCGGGCAGCGTCGACGAGGTGCCCTCCAAGCTGATCCCGCTCTACCGCAGCGCGAGCAAGCGCTACGGCGTCCCCTGGGCCGTGCTCGCCGCCATCAACAAGTACGAGACTGGCTTCGGCCACAACCTCCACGTCTCCAGCGCGGGCGCCGAGGGCTGGATGCAGTTCCTGCCCTCCACGTGGCGCCGCTGGGGCACCGACGCCAACGGCGACGGCAAGCCGAACCCGTACTCGCCCGCCGACGCCATCACCTCGGCTGCGCGCTACCTGGCCGCCGCCGGCGCGGTCTCCGATCTGGCCCGCGCGGTCTTCGCCTACAACCACTCGGAGTCGTACGTGCTGGGCGTCCTCACCCGCGCAGCCGTCTACGCCGGGGCGGTGCCCATCGCCGGCATCGCCGGCGCCCTCGATCCGACCGGGCTCGGAGCACGATGAGCATTCCCGAACAGGGCGACGACTATCGCGGGGACTACCGGCAGGCTGTCGATCACGCGCTCGACGGCCGCATCGGCTTCTATGCCGACTACGACACCGCGCGCCAGGAGGAGATCTGGCGCCTGCTCTCGGCCGACCGCGACCGCCTGCTGACCTTCGCCCGGCGCCGTCAGATCACCATCGGGCGGCTGGAGGTGCGCAAGACGTTGAAGAGCCCGCGCCCCCTGTACGAGCTCGTGGCCACGGGGGCGGACGCCGGAGCCGTCCGCGCCTACCTGGGGCTCGCCCGCTCGCAGCGCTGAACGGCCCGGCGTGGACGTCCGGCTGCGGCAGGCCCTGGTCGACGATGCCGACCCGCTCGCCCGGCTCTACGCGCGCGAGCGCGAGTTCCTGACGCCCTTCGAGCCGGACCGGCCGCCGGCGTTCTTCACGCCGGCCGGACAGCGCGAGGCCCTTCGCATCACGGAGACGATGCGCGCCACGGGGGCCGGTGAGCGCTGGCTCATCCTCGCCGACGGCGAGCTCGTCGGCGTGGTGGCCCTGGCCAACGTCTCCCGTGGGGCCTTCCAGAACGCCACCCTGGGCTATTGGGTCGCGCAGGGGCACAACGGCCGCGGCGTCGGCACCCGCGCCGTGGGCCTCGCCACCGGGCTGGCCTTCGGGACGCTCGGGCTCCACCGGGTCGAGGCCTCGACGCTGGTCGACAACGTGGGCTCGCGCCGCGTGCTGGCCCGGAACGGCTTTCGCCTGTGCGGGCTCTCGCCCCGCTACCTGCACATCGGCGGCGCCTGGCGCGACCACGTGCACCTGGCCCGGACGGCCGAGGACGACGGCGCCCCGGTCGAGGGCGTCGAAGAGCAGCTGGCCGAGCTCCTGCGGCTCATGGGGCCACGGGATCACGCAGGAGCGGCCGCGTCAGGCAGGTCGGCCCGCCGCTCCCCTTGACGGCCACCTCGGCGCCCTCGAAGCGGTGCACGGTGCAGCCCGCGGCCTCGAGGGCGGCGGCCGTCCGCTCGTTCCCGGACAGGATCACCGCCTCCCTCGGCCCCAGGGCGAGGACGTTGGGCCCCAGGGTCGGCCACTCCTCCTCGGGCACGTCCACGGTCTCGATGCCGCGCTCCTGCAGGAGGTCCCAGAGCCCGGCGGGCAGCAGCGGGCGGTAGATCACGGCCAGGTCGCGGTCGACGGGGGAGATCACGCTCAGCAGGTGCAGGCAGTGGTCGGGCCCCGTCCACCACGGCATGTCCACCACGAGGACGTCGATCCCCATCCCCGCCACGGCCTCCGCCACCTGGTCGGCCCCCGCGCGGTTCGTGCGCAGCGTGCGGCCGATGACGAGCGTGCGGTCGTCGAGCCAGAGGATGTCGCCGCCGTCCGCGGTGGCCGGAGCCTCGAGCTCGGCCAGCACCGGGATGTCGTCCTCGCGCAGCCAGGTGGCCATCACGGCGGCCTCGTCGCGGCGCACCTCCTTGCCGATGCGCAGGAGGATGGCCCCGCCGTCGGTGACGAGCACCGGGTCGAAGGTGTAGATCGAGTCCGGTCCGCTCTCCCGGCCCAGGTCCTCGACCTCCGCCCCGGCCGCGCGCAGGATGGCCACGAGCCCGTCGTGCTCGGCCTGGGCGCGGGGGAGGTCGACGGGGGAGGCGTACCCGGCCCCTGGCACGTCGTAGGCCCCGCCGTAGGCGGCACCGGGCCGGTTGACCAGCACCCGGCGCAGGCGGCCGGTCATGGATTGGGCGCCGAAGCGGCGGGTAGAGGTCTGCATGGCGCCCTTGTACCAGCCCTCCTGGCTGGGGCCTGGATCCACCGAGCGGCGCGGGCCGGTGATCCCCGGAGGCGCCCAGGCTGCGTCCCGGCCGCGCGCAGCCCGCGTGCGCGGGCCGCACCCGGCCGGGGCGCGTCGCGATCCGGGACCTCGCCCAGGCCTCCAGCCTGGCCTTCGGCCCCGGCCCGCGCCCTGGCCACCCCGGGCGGACCACCGGCGAGCACGCCGCTCGGTGTATCCAGGCTGCTCGTGTCTGGCACCATGTCCCGGACGACGCCGGAAAACCCTTCCACCGCCGGCCGGGGTGGGCGCCGTTCCATCGCTGACCCTCACAGGGAGACCGGACGCCCATGAACGAGCACGACCGGTGGCGCGAGCTCGGACAGCAGCTGCGCGTCGACTCCGTCCGCGCGTCGGCCGCCGCCGGGTCGGGCCATCCGACCTCGTCGATGTCGGCCGCCGACCTCATGGCGGTGCTCATCTCGAAGCACCTCCGCCTCGACTTCTCGCAGCCGAAGGACGCGCGCAACGACCACCTGATCTTCTCCAAGGGGCACGCGTCGCCGCTGCTGTACTCGATCTACAAGGCCGTGGGCGCGATCTCCGACGAGGAGCTCCTGACCTTCCGCAAGTTCGGCTCGCGGCTCGAGGGCCATCCGGTGCCCGTTGTGCTCCCGTGGGTCGACGTGGCCACCGGCTCGCTCGGCCAGGGACTGCCCATCGGCGTGGGCCTCGCCCTCGCGGGCGCGCGCCTCGATCACGTCCCGTACCGCGTGTGGGTGCTGTGCGGTGACAGCGAGATGGCCGAGGGGTCGATGTGGGAGGCGTTCGAGCACGCCGCCTTCAACCACCTGGCCAACCTGACGGCGATCCTCGACACGAACCGCCTGGGCCAGCGCGGCGAGACCATGCACGGCTGGGATCTCGACTCCTACGCCGATCGCGCCCGCGCCTTCGGCTGGCACGCCATCGAGATCGACGGCCACGACGTGGCCGCCGTCGACGACGCCTACACGGAGGCCGAGGCCCACGAGGACGGGCCGACCGTCATCGTGGCCCACACCATCAAGGGCAAGGGCGTGGCCGCGGTCGAGAACAAGAACGGCTGGCACGGCAAGCCGCTGGCCGATCCCGAGGCGGCCATCCGCGAGCTCGGCGGCATCCGCAATCTCCAGGTCGAGGTGGCCAGCCCCGACGACCGCGAGCCTCCCCGCCCGCCGGCCCCGGGCGCCCCGCTCGAGCTGCCGCGGTACGAGATCGGCGGCAAGCCGGTCGCCACGCGCCTGGCCTACGGCGAGGCCCTGGCGGCGCTCGGCAGCGCCGACCCGCTGGTGGTTGGCCTGGACGGCGAGGTCTCGAACTCGACCCACGCCGAGCTCTTCCGCGACGCCCACCCCGACCGCTACTTCGAGATGTACATCGCGGAGCAGCAGATGGTGGCGGCCGCCGTCGGCCTGCAGGTGCGGGGCTACAAGCCCTTCGCCTCGACCTTTGCCGCCTTCCTCAGCCGGGCGTACGACTTCGTGCGCATGGCGGCCATCAGCCGGGCGAACATCCGCCTGTGCGGCTCGCATGCCGGCGTGTCCATCGGCGAGGACGGGCCGTCGCAGATGGCGCTCGAGGACCTGGCCGCGCTGCGGGCGGTCCACGCGAGCACCGTCCTCTATCCCTGCGACCCGAACCAGACGGCCAGGCTCGTGGCCGCGATGGCGGATCTCGACGGCATCTCCTTCCTGCGCACGACCCGCGGCGCCAGCCCGACGATCTACGGGCCGGACGAGACGTTCCCCATCGGCGGGAGCCGCGTGGTGCGGTCGTCCGACGACGACGACGTCACCATCGTCGGCGCCGGCATCACCCTGCACGAGGCCCTCGAGGCGGCCGACGCGCTGGCCGGAGAGGGGATCACCGCCCGCGTCATCGACGCCTACTCGGTCAAGCCCATCGACGCGGCCACGCTCCTGGCGGCGGCCGAGGCCACGGGGCGCATCGTCACCGTGGAGGACCACTGGCCCGAGGGCGGGCTCGGCGACGCGGTGCTCGGCGTGTTCGCCGACGCCGACGAGCGGCCGCGCGTGCTCAAGCTCGCGGTCTCCGGGATGCCGACCTCCGGGACACCGGACGAGCTGCTGAGCGCCGCCGGCATCGACGCCGACCACATCGCCTCCGCCGCCCGCCGCCTGGTCGAATCCGGCGTGCGGGCCTAGGGCACCTAGGAGAGGAAGAGACCATGACCAATCACCTGCGCGAGATCGAGGCCCTCGGGCAGTCGATCTGGCTCGACAACATCTCCCGTGCGGTCATCGAGGACGGGGACCTGCAGCGCCTGGTCGACGAGGACGGCCTCAGCGGCGTGACCTCGAACCCGACCATCTTCGAGAAGGCCATGGGGCACTCCGACCGCTACGACACGGAGTTCCGGGCGGCGGTCGAGGAGGGGCTCGACGCCCGCGGGATCTTCTTCCGCCTGGCGATCCAGGACATCCAGGACGGCGCCGACATCCTGCGCCCGACCTGGGAGGCCGCGGACGGGGCCGACGGCTACATCTCCTTCGAGCTCCCGCCCGAGCTGGCGAACGACGCCCCAGGGTCGGTCGAGGGCGCACGCCACTGGCGGTCGATCATCGACCGCCCCAACGCCTACATCAAGGTGCCGGGCACCGAGGCCGGCGTCCCTGCGTTCCGGGAGCTGACGGCCCAGGGCATCTCCATCAACGTGACGCTGCTCTTCGCCGTCTCCCGCTACGAGGAGATCGCCGAGGCGTACATCGGCGCGCTGGAGGAGCGGGTGGCCCGCGGCGAGCCCGTGGACAGGATCAGCTCGGTGGCGAGCTTCTTCGTCTCGCGCGTGGACACGAAGGTCGATGCCGCGCTCGAGGAGAAGGGGCGCCAGGACCTGCAGGGCAAGGCGGCGGTCGCCAACGCCAGGGTGGCGTACGAGTCGTTCCGCCGGCTCTTCTCCGGCCCGCGCTGGGAGGCGCTGGCCAAGAAGGGGGCCAAGCCCCAGCGGCCGCTGTGGGCCTCGACCTCGACCAAGAACCCGAAGTACTCGGACGTCCTCTACGTCGACGAGCTCATCGGCCCGGACACCGTGAACACGATGCCCGACCAGACCATTGCGGCGGCGCGTGACCACGCCAACCCGACACGGGCCATCGACCGCGACGTGCCGGCCGCGCACGCGCTGCTCGAGGAGATCAGGGCGCTCGGCGTCGACCTCGACGACATCGTCGAGGTCCAGCTGGTCGAGGAGGGCGTGGCCTCGTTCGCGAAGTCGTTCGAGTCGCTCATCGAGACCATCGACGAGAAGCGGGCGGCGATGGCCAAGGTCACTGCGTGACGAGCTGACCATGGTGCGCCGCTAGTGGAAATCGGCTTCGCCGGCCTCGGGCGCATGGGGGCCGGCATGACCCATCGCCTGCTCGACGGGGGCCACCGCGTGGTCGGCTACAACCGCGGCCAGGGGCCGCGCGACCAGCTGGCCGAGCGCGGCGGCGTCCCCGCGGCCTCACTGGCCGAGCTCGTGCAGAAGCTCGAGGAGCGCCCCCGCGTGGTGTGGTGCATGGTCCCCGCGGGCGACGTGACGTCCAGCACCATCGAGACCCTGGGGGAGCTCCTCGACCCGGGGGACATCGTGGTCGACGGCGGCAACTCCAACTTCCGCGAGGACAAGAAGCATGCCGCCCACCTGGCCGGGCGGGAGATCCAGTTCGTCGATGCCGGGACCTCGGGCGGCGTGTGGGGCTACGACGTGGGGTTCTGCCTCATGCTCGGCGGTCCCGAGCCGGCCGTGCAACGGCTGGCCCCGGCCCTCGACACGCTCGCTCCTCCGGACGGGTGGCTGCACTGCGGCCCGGCCGGGGCGGGGCACTTCGTGAAGATGGTCCACAACGGCATCGAGTACGGCCTCATGGAGGCCTACGCCGAGGGCTTCGAGATCCTCGCCGGATCGGAGTTCGACCTCGACCAGGCCGCCATCGCCGAGCTCTGGGGCCGCGGCTCGGTGGTGCGCTCCTGGCTCCTCGAGCTCCTGGCCGCCGCGCTGCGGGAGGACCCCGGCCTCGACGGCATCGAGGGCTGGGTCGAAGACTCGGGCGAGGGCCGCTGGACCGTGGAGGAGGCCATCAGGGAAGCCGTGCCCGCCCCGGTCATCTACCTCAGCCTCATGCTGCGCCAGCGCTCGCGCCAGGATCAGTCGTACGCCGCGAAGGTCAACGCCGCGCTGCGCAAGCAGTTCGGGGGCCACGCCGTGCGCGCGGCCGCGGGGGAGGGCGGCTGATGGCCACCACCACGCGCGAGCACGCCGCGGTCAATCCGCTGCGCGAGGGCATCCGCATGGCCGCCGTGCCCCCACCGTGCGCGCTGGTCATCTTCGGCGGCTCGGGCGACCTGGCCCATCGCAAGCTGGTCCCGGCCCTCTACAACCTGGCCCTGCGCGGGCTCCTCCCCGCCGGCTTTGCCACCATCGGCGTGGGGCGAACGGACTACGGCGGGGACGAGGGCTACCGCGAGTCCCTCCGCCAGTCGGTGGCCGAGTTCTCGCGCACGAAGCCCATCGACAGAACCGTGTGGGAGTCCTTCGCGGCCGGCCTCTTCTACGTCCAGGGCTCGCACGACGAGCCCGACCTGTACCAGGCGCTGGACGAGCGCCTGACGGAGCTCGAGGAGCGTCGCGGCACGGGCGGCAGCGCCCTCTTCTACCTGGCCACGCCGCCCACCGCGTTCGGGACCATCGTCGCCGCCCTGGGCCATCGCAAGCTCGCCCGCGAGGGTAGCGGGCGCTTCCGGCGCATCGTCATCGAGAAGCCCTTCGGCCGCGACCTCGACTCGGCGGAGGCTCTCGACCGCGAGCTGCACAAGAGCTTCCGCGAGCACCAGATCTTCCGGATCGACCACTACCTGGGCAAGGAGACCGTCCAGAACATCCTGGTCTTCCGCTTCGCCAACGGGATCTTCGAGCCCGTGTGGAACCGCAACTTCATCGACCACGTGCAGATCACCGTGGCCGAGTCGCTGGGCGTGGAGGGCCGCGGCCGGTTCTACGAGGAGGCGGGGGCGATGCGCGACATCGTCCAGAACCACATCCTCCAGGTGCTGTCCTTCGTGGCGATGGAGTCCCCGTCGTCGTTCAACCCCGAGGCGGTCCGTGACGAGCGGGCGAAGGCCCTCGCCGCCGTGCGGCCGCTGACGCCCGAGAACGTGGTGCGGGGCCAGTACGCGGCGGGCTTCGCCGACGGCGAGCCCGTGCCCGCGTACGTCCAGGAGGACGGCGTCAACCGCGCCTCCGAGGTGGAGACGTACGTGGCCGCGAAGGTGGTCATCGACAACTGGCGCTGGGCCGACACGCCGTACTACCTGCGCACGGGCAAGCGCCTGCCCAAGCGGGTGACCGAGGTGGCCATCCAGTTCAAGCGCGTCCCGCACCTGCCGTTCTCGTACGCCGCCGCGGAGCAGCTCGAGCCCAACGTGCTGGTCCTGCGCATCCAGCCCGATGAGGGGATCTCGCTGCGCTTCGGCGCCAAGGTGCCCTCCACGCGCACCCGCATCCGCACCGTGAACATGGACTTCGAGTACGGGACGGCGTTCGCCACGCCGCCGGCCGACGCGTACGAGACGCTGCTTCTCGACGCCATGCGCGGCGACCCCACGAACTTCACCCGGAGCGACGCGGTGATGGAGTCGTGGCGGGTGGTCGACCCGGTGCTGGAGGACTGGGAGACGCAGGGCGGCGCGCCGCACCTGTACGCCGCCGGGACGTGGGGACCCGAGGCCGCGGACGACCTGCTGGCCCGGGACGGCCGCCGCTGGCGCCGGCCATGAGCCCCCTGGCGGAGACGGTCGAGGCCACCCTCGCCGACCTGCGGTCGCTCGAGGCCGGGGAGGCGGGCGGCATGCGCACGCACATCCTCGACCTCGTGGTCGTGTGTGACCGGCCGGAGGCCGTGGAGGAGATCTCCGACGTCATCGCCGGGCTCCCCTACAACCGCCCTTCGCGGGCGCTCGTGGCGCTGGCCTCGGACGACGACGTCGGCACGACGTTCGACGCCCGCGTGTTCTGCGGCGCGGGCGGCGCCCAGGGAGCGCTCGTGTGCTCGGACCTCGTCACGCTCACCGCGGGACGCGGCGGCCTGGCCCTCCCGAGCCTGGTCCAGAGCCTGCTCCTGCCCGATCTGCCGGTGTTTCTCCTATGGCGCGCCGACCCGGGCTTCGCCCCGATGGTCCTCGAGCAGCTGTGGTCGGTGGCCTCGCGCGTGGTCTTCGACTCGACGCTCCAGGAAGGGACCCTCGAGGCCCTCCCGCGCCTGCTCCGCCGGCAACCCGACCGGCACGTGACCGATCTCTCCTGGACCAAGGTCACCGGCTGGCGCGCAGCCGTGGCCCGTCCGTTCGACGTGCCCGAGAACGCGCGCGCGCTCCGGCGGCTGGACCGCCTCGAGATCCACCACGCGGGCCATTCCGACGCCCAGGCCCAGCTGACCGCCGCATGGCTGCTCAGCCGCACCGGGCGCCGCGACGTCGACGTGGTGATCCGCGGCCAGCCGCGCCGCGACATGCGCTCGGGGTCGCTGACGTCGGTCGTGCTCGACTGCCGCGGCCAGGAGTTCTCGGTGGAGCGCATCGAGGAGGGCATGGCCCGCGTGTGCGCCCCGCGCCTGGAAGACCACGTGATCCCATTGCGCGTGCCCCACGCCCGGGAGCTCCTGGCCCAGGAGCTGGAGATCTTCGACCGGGACGACATCTTCGAGGAGGCGGTCCGAGCCCTGTGATCGACGACCTGCGCATCCACGAGACCCACGCCGACGCCCTCGGCGCCTTCTGCGACGTGGTGGACGAGACCCGGCCGAGCACCTTCGTGCTCACCGGTGGGAGCGCCGCCAGCGAGGCCTACACGCTCCTGGCCTCGCCCCTGTGGCGCGACCGGCTGGACTGGCGCGAGACCACGTTCTACTTCGGTGACGAGCGGCGCGTGCCCCCCGACAGCCCGGAGTCGAACTTCCGCCTGGCCGCGGACGCGTTCCTCTCCAACGTCGAGACCGGCCGCGTGGAGCGCATGGAGGGCGAGGCCCGCAACCCCGAGCGCGAGGCCGACCGCTACGCCTCGCTGCTGCCGCGCGAGTTCGGGCTCACCCACCTTGGCATGGGGGACGACGGCCACACGGCGTCGCTCTTCCCGGGCGAGCCCTCCCTGGACGTGATCGACCGCCTGTGCATCCCCAGCCGGGCCCACTACGAGCCGGTCGACCGCCTGACCCTGACCTTCCCCGCGCTCAACCGCTCGCGGCTGGTGGTGTTCCTGGTCGTCGGGGCCTCGAAGGCCGACGCCCTGGCGGCCATCGACGCCGGCGAGGACCTTCCCGCGGGCCGCGTGCGGCCCGAGCACGGCAAGGTGGTGTGGATCGTGGACGAGTCCGCGGCGAGCAAGCTCCGGCGCTAGCCCGGTTCGAGCCGCAACCCGTCGGGCTCGGGCTCGACGGCCAGCACGCGGGCCTCGGGCGCGAGTGCGCGGACGGCTTGCGCGAGGCCGTCGCGCTCGGCCTCCCGCGCCCACACGAGCACGGACGGCCCGGCCCCGGAGAGCGTGACGCCGAGGGCCGGCAGCTCTGCCGAGCGTAGGCGTCCCAGGAGGGGCGCGAGCGGTGCCCGCGCGGCCTCGTGCAGGCGGTCGTCGAGCGCGGCCGCGACGGCCTCGAAGTCCCCGGCGTGGAGCGCGTCCACGAGAAGGGCCGTGTGCTGGAGGGCATGAACGGCATCGGCCCGGGCCACCGGATCGGGCAGGACGGCCCGTGCGGCGGTCGTGTCCACTCCGTCGGCCGGGACGACGAGGACGAACGCGAGGCCTGACGGCGGCTCGATCCGCCGGGCCACGTCGCCCGCGGCGAGGGTGAACCCGCCCAGGAGCGCTGCGGCCACGTTGTCCGCGTGGCCCTCCACCGCCGCGGCCGGCCCCACGAGCGTGGGCGCTTCCAGGTCGGCCGTCCTGCATGACCTGTGCCGCGCCCAGCCCGAGGGCGATGGCCGCCGCCGACGAGCCGGCGCCGGCGCGCAGCGGCACCCCGTTGACGATCCTGAACGAAAGGCCGTCGAGCGGCTCTGCCCACCTCGCGGCGAAGGCGCGCACGACGAGGTTCGACGCGTCTGCCGGCAGCTCGTCCGCACCCTCTCCCGTCACCTTCACGGCGAGTGGCCCGTCGTGCCGTGCCACCTCGAGCCGGGTGCGCAGCGGCAGGGCCACGGCGAGGCAGTCGTACCCCGGTCCGAGGTTGGCCGAGGAGGCCGGTGCGCTCAGCCGGACACGGTCCATGACGCGGAGTATCGCGGCCCGCCCGCGTGCATTAGGATCGGCGGTCCGGGCATACGGACGCGGAGGTGAGCGTGGTGCGGATGACCGTCAACCTCTCGGTGAACGGCGCGCCTGTGGCGCGGGAGGTGGAGCCCCGCCTCCTGCTTGTCCATCTCCTGCGCGAGGAGCTCGGTCTCACCGGCACGCACGTCGGGTGCGACACGTCCTCGTGCGGCGCCTGCACCGTCCACCTGAACGGCGAGGCCGTGAAGTCGTGCACCGTGCTCGCGGTGCAGGCCGAGGGCACCAGCGTGACCACCATCGAGGGCCTGGCCACGAACGGGCAGCTGCATTCGGTGCAGCAGGCCTTCCACGACCGCCATGCCCTGCAATGCGGCTACTGCACGCCGGGGATGATCATGGCCGCCGCCGACCTCCTGGCCCGGAATCCCGACCCCAGTGAGGACGAGATCCGCCACGGGCTCGAGGGCAATCTCTGCCGCTGCACGGGCTACCAGAACATCGTCGAGGCCGTCCGGGCCGCCGCCGCGAACGGCGTGCCGACGGCCGTGTAGGGGGCGCCATGGCCACCACCACCAGCATCCGCACCGAGCCCACCACGGGCGTGGGCGCGCGCATGCCCCGCAAGGAGGACGCGCCCCTCATCACCGGCCAGGGCCGCTTCGTCGACGACATCAAGCTTGCCGGCATGGCCCATGCCGCCTTCGTCCGCTCCCCGCATGCCTCCGCGCGCATCCTCTCGATCGACACCGCCGCCGCACGGGCCGTGCCCGGCGTCGTGGCCATCCACACCGCCGAGACCCTCGGGCTCGGGCCCGACACCGGCGTGCCCTGCGCCTCGAACCCGACGGGCGACGCCGTCCAGCCGCGCCGGCCCGTGCTGGCGGAGGGCGTGGTCCGCATGCTCGGGGAGCCTGTGGCCATCGTCGTGGCCGAGGACCGCTACGCGGCCCGCGACGCCGCCGATCTCGTGGCCGTCGATTACGAGCCCCTGCCGGCGGTGATCAACGCCGAGGACGCGCTCGCCGAGGGCGCGCCCGTCGTCCACGAGGCCGCCCCCGACAACGTGTGCTGCACGATCGTGCACAAGACCGAGGGCTTCGACCCCATGTTCGAGGCCGCCCCGGTGCACGTGAAGCTGACCATCGACAACCAGCGACTGACACCGGTGGCCATCGAGCCCCGCGGCGTGCTGGCCAACTGGACGACCTCGAGCGACGAGCTCGTCCTCTACACCTCCACGCAGGTCCCGCACTTCGTGCGCACCTTCGTGGCCGCCAACTGCGGCGTGCCCGAGGGCAAGGTGCGGGTCATCGCGCCCGACGTGGGCGGGGGCTTCGGCTCGAAGCTCCAGGTCTACGCCGAGGAGTTCGCGCTGGCCCAGGCCTCGCGCCTGACCGGCCGGCCCGTCAAGTGGGTGGAGGGGCGGTCGGAGGCCATGCACTCGACGATCCACGGCCGCGACCAGCTGCAGCACATCGAGGTGGCCGCGGACGAGGACGGCCGCATCCAGGCCCTCCGCTGCGAGCTGATCCAGAACGTGGGCGCCTACCTGCAGCTGCTGGCGCCGACGATCCCGCACCTCACGCTGTTCATGGCCACGGGCGCGTACGACATCAAGCAGGAGGACGTCACCGTCCGGAACGTGTTCACCAACACCACGCCGGTCGACGCCTACCGCGGGGCCGGCCGTCCCGAGGCCACGCATCTCATCGAGCGGATGATCGACCTGCTCGCCGACGAGCTCGGGATCGATCCGGTCGAGATCCGGCGCCGGAACTTCATCACCCGCTTCCCGTACGCGACCGCGAGCGGGCTGTCCTACGACTCGGGCCACTACGAGGGGACGCTCGACCGCGCCCTCGAGCTCGCCGATCACGCGGGGTTCGAGCAGCGCCGGGCCGACGCCGCGGCCCGCGGCCACCACCGCGGGATCGGACTCTCCACGTACGTCGAGATCTGCGGCCTCGCGCCGAGCGCCGTCACCCATGCCCTCGGCCTCGTGCCGGGCGGGTGGGAGTCCTCGATCCTGCGCATCCACCCGACCGGCTCGGCCACGGTGATCACCGGCACCTCGCCTCACGGGCAGGGGCACGACACCTCGTGGTCCCAGATCGTGGAGACCGAGCTCGGCATCCCGTTCGACCAGGTCGAGGTCATCCACGGCGACACGGCCTACTCGCCCTACGGCCTGGGCACCTACGGCTCGCGCTCGCTGGCGGTGGGCGGGACGGCCCTCTACCGGACCTGCGAGAAGGTGCGCGAGAAGGCGCGGCTGATCGCCGCCCACATGCTCGAGTGCGCGCCCGACGACCTCGAGTGGGACGACGGGGCCTGGTCCGTCAAGGGCTCGCCCGACCGGCGCACCACCATCGGCGAGCTGGCCTCACGGGCGTGGGCGGCCTGGGACCTGCCCGAGGGCGTCGAGCCGAACCTCGAGGCCACCACCTTCTTCGACCCGCCCAACTTCACGTTCCCCTTCGGGTGCCACATCGCGGAGGTGGAGATCGACGGCGAGACGGGGCAGGTGCGGATCGAGCGCTACACCGCCGTGGACGACTGCGGCAACGTCGTCAACCCGACGATCGTCGACGGCCAGATCCACGGCGGCATCGCCCAGTCGGTGGCCCAGGCGCTGTTCGAGGAGACGGTCTACGACGAGGACGGCCAGCTGCTCACCGGCTCGCTGGTCGACTACATGATCCCGGCGGCGCCGGAGGTCCCGCACATCACGACCGACCGCACGGTCACCCCGTCGCCCACGAACCCGATGGGCGTGAAGGGCATCGGCGAGGCCGGCACGATCGCCGCCACGGCGGCCATCGTCAACGCCGCCGTCGACGCGCTGTCGCCGCTCGGCATCCGCCATCTCGACATGCCTCTCCAGCCCGCCCGGGTCTGGGAGGCGATGAAGGGAGGGGCCGCATGATCCCCGAGGCCTTCACGTACGAGCGCGCGTCGACCCTCGACGACGCGCTGCGGGCCATGGCCGGCGGCGCCGTCCCGCTGGCCGGCGGCCACAGCCTGATCCCGGCCCTCAAGCTCCGTCTCTCGGCGCCCGGGGCGCTGGTGGACATCGCCGGGATTGCGGACCTGCGCGGCATCCGGGAGGAGGGCGGCTCGCTGGTCATCGGCGCCGCCACCCGGCACCACGACGTGGCCCAGTCCGACGCCGTGCGCCGCCACGCCCGCGTGCTCTCCGAGGCGGCGGCCGGCATCGGCGACCAGCAGGTGCGCAACCGCGGGACCATCGGCGGCTCGATCGCCAACGCCGACCCGCATGGCGACATGCCGGCCGTGCTCCTGGCCCTGGGAGCCGAGATCGCCGTCCGCGGCCCGTCCGGCGAGCGGCGGATCGCCGCCGACGACTTCTTCACCGACTGGTACACCACCGCGCTGCAGCCGGGCGAGCTCATCACGGCGGTGCGCACCCCGGGCGGCCAGTCGCGCGGGACGTACCTCAAGTTCAACCGCCGGACCATGGACTGGGCGCTCGTCGGATGTGCCGTCTCGGTGGGTCCCTCGGGTACGAGGGTCGCCCTGACAGGGGTCGCCCCCACGGCGGTCCGGGCCGGCGCGACGGAGCGGGCGCTGGCCGCCGGGGCGACGGCGGAGGACGCGGCTGCGCACGCCGCCGACGGTCTCGAGCCGGTCGGCGGGCTGGACGGCTCGTCCGAGTACAAGCGCCACGTGGCCTCCGTCCTTTGCCGCCGCGCCCTCCTGGCGGTCGCGTGAGCACGACCGTGGGCTACGAGCCGGCGCGCGTGGTCGCCGACCTGCGCGCGCTGGCCGAGCGAACGGGCGGGCCGGGCGGCGCACGGCGGCTGTGCTGGACCGACGTCTGGGCGGAGGCGCGGGCGTTCCTTCGCGAGCGTCTGGCCGAGCTGCCGGTCACCGTGGAGATCGACCAGGCGGGCAACCTGTGGGCGCAGTTGCCCGGCGCGCGGCTGGAGTCGGTGGTCGTCGGCTCGCATGTGGACTCGGTCCCGAACGGCGGCTGGCTGGACGGGGCGTTCGGGGTGATGGCCGCCCTGGAGGTCCTGCGCGAGCACGCCCAGGGCGACCCGCCGCCCTGCACGCTCACCCTGGTGGACTGGGCGGACGAGGAGGGCGCGCGCTTCGGGCGCAGCCTGTTCGGGAGCTCGGCTGCCGCCGGGACCCTCGTGGTCGACGACGTGCGCGATCTCACCGACGCCGAGGGGCGCCGGCTCGAGGACGTCGTCCGCGAGCACGGGGTGGAGCTCGACCGTGCGCTCGAGGCCGGGTCGCGGCTCGACCCGGTGCGCGCCTACCTCGAGCTCCACATCGAGCAGGGCCCGGTGCTCGAGCAGGAGGGCCTGCCGGTGGCCACGGTCCTCGGCACCGTCGGGGTGGAGCGGCATCGCGTGGTGTTCCGCGGCCAGGCGGCGCACGCCGGCTCGACGCCGATCTCCCACCGCCGCGACTCGTTCCTGGCCGCCGCCCGCCTGGCCCTCGAGCTGCGAGAGATCGCGCTGCGCCACGAGGGCGTGTGCACCGTCGGCGCGGCGTCGTGCGAGCCGGGCGTCGTCACGGCGGTGCCGGGAACGACGACCATCCTCGTGGACCAGCGGCACCTCGATGCCGACGTCCTGGCCCGGATGCTGGCGGAGGCGCGCGAGGCGTCCGAGCTCATCGCGGGCGAGGAGGGCTGCACGGTCGAGTGGGACCACCTGTGGCGGATCGAGCCCATCCCCTTCGACCCCGAGCTCATCGCCATCGCCCGCGAGGCCTGCCGTGAGGTGGCCGGGACGGACCGGGCCATTCCCAGCGGGCCGCTGCACGACGCGGCCGAGATGGCCCGCCGCGTGCCCACGGTCATGCTCTTCTCCTCCTCCATCAACGGGCTCAGCCACACCCGCGAGGAGGACACGCCCGTCGAGCACCTGGAGCTCGCCGCCCGCGCCTACGCCCTGACGGCGCAGCGGGCGATCGAGCGCGTGGGCTCCGGCTGAGAGCCTCTAGCTCGCGGCCAGCGCCGGCGTCCCGAAGTGGGGGATGATCTCGCGGCCGTAGACCTCGAGCGTCTCGCTCCGGGTCGCTCGGTCATGAGGTAGATGTTCCACTGCGTGACGCCGATGGCCTCGAGCTCGCGCAGCTTGGCGACGTGGTCGGTCGACGAGCCGAGGATGCAGAAGCGGTCGCAGGTCTCGTCGTCGACGAACTCGCCGTGGCGCGCGCCCATGCGGCTGTGCTCCGAGTAGTCGTAGAACGTCGCGGCGGTCGAGGTAGCCGGTGAGGCGCTCGGGCAGGAGGTCGCGGTCGTAGCGGCGGCAGCAGGTCGACGACGTGGTTCGAGACCATGGCCGGGAACCAGCGCACCTGCTCGCGGGCCGACTCGAGGTCGTCGGCGATGACGCCGGCGCGCACACGATCGGCCTCGAGCGCCGCCGGGTCGCGGCCGGCCTCGGCCGCGGCGGCCCGCGCCTGGTCCATCGTCCACTCGATGATGTCGGGGTCGGCGAGCTGGACGATCACGCCGTCCGACCTGCCGACCGGCGACGGCCAGCGCCTTCGGGCCGTAGCCGGCCACGTAGAGCGGGATCTCGGTGCGGCCGCGTCGCCCAGGCGAGCTCGAGCTCCTTGCCGTTCCACTCGACCGTGCGGCCGTTCATGAGGTCGCGGATCATGGCCGCCGAGCGCTCGAACTCGGCCATCGTGACCGGGCTCGTAGCCGATCGTGCGCCGCGCCGAGTCGCCGCGCCCGATGCCCATCGACCATGCGGCCGCCGGAGATGTCCTGCAGGGTGGCGGTGGCGCTCGCGGTGACCGTCGGCTCGCGCGTGCCGGGGTTGGTCACGCACAGGCCGAGCTTGCATCCGCTCCGTGGCCAGCGCCGCCGCCGTCAGGAACGGGTAGGGCTCCTGCCACAGGAGGTGCGAGTCGTACGTCCAGCCGTACTCGAAGCCGTGCTGCTCGGCGAGCTGCATGAGCTCGACGAAGCGCGTGTACGGCGGGTCGGGAAGAACGGTGACGCCGAAGCGCATCGATGGCCATTCCGGTCAGGGACGTTGCGTCGAGGGTCGAACAGGCACGGCGCACGAACCGGCCGTGGCCCGGCCGCGTGAGGATGCGCGCCGTCGTCGTACACGACCGTGCCGCGGCTCAGCGTGGTGCGCGGCGAGCCCGCCGCGCGCTGCGCCCGTCGAAGACGTCGTAGTCGACGTTCATGAGCGACGTGGCCGTCGCCGAACACGAAGCTCGCGCTGCGGGTCGAAGATCACGATGTCGGCGTCGGCGCCCGGCGCGATCGTGCCCTTGCGCGGGTACAGCCCGAAGAGCTTCGCGACCGAGCTCGAGGTGAGCTCGACGAGGCGGTTCGGCGACAGCCTGCCCGTCGCGCACGCCGTGCTCCCAGAGCATCGGGCAGGCGGTGCTGGATCACGGCCAGGCCGTTCGGGATCTTGGAGAAGTCGTCGCAGCCCGAGCCGCTTCTGCTCGTCGTTGAACGGGCAGTGGTCGGTCGAGACGAGCTGCAGGTGGTCGAAGCGCAGCGCGTCCCAGAGGAACGCGTGGTTGGACGCGTCGCGCAGCGGCGGCGAGCAGACGTAGCGCGCGCCCTCGAAGTTCGGGCCGCCGCAGGTCGTCGCTCGGTGAAGAACAGGTACTGCAGGCAGGTCTCGCCGAACGCCGGGACGCCGCGTGCGCGGGCGGCGATGATCGCCTCCGCCGCCTCACGGCAGGTGACGTGGACGATGAAGATCGGCACGCCGGCGTACTCGGCGAGGCGGATCGCACGCGCCGTGGCCTCGGCCTCGAAGCGCCTCGGGCCGGGTGAGCGCGTGCTAGATCGGGTCGGTATGGCCCGCGGCCAGAGCGCGCTTCACGAGGTGGTCGATCGGCGTCGCCGTTCTCGGCGTGCACCATCACGAGGCCGCCCGTCTCGCGCGTCTGCTCGAGCACGGCCAGCACTGGTCGTCCGTCACCTCAGGACGTCCTTGTAGGCCATGAACACCTTGAAGGTCGATGACGCCCTCCTCGACCATCGCGGGCATGTCGGCGATCGTGGCCTCGTCGGCGTTCGTGATCGCCATGTGGAAGCCGTAGTCGACGTGCGCCGTGCCCTCGGCGCGGCCCTGCCACTCCTCGAGCGACGAGCGCAGCCCGCCCGGGTGCATCTGCAGGGCGAAGTCGACCAGGCAGGTCGTGCCGCCGGCGGCGGCGGCCTGGGTGCCGGTGTCGTAGTCGTCGATGCTCCACGTCCCGCCGAACGGCATCGACAGGTGCGTGTGGTTGTCGATCAGCCCCGGGAGCACGTAGCAGCCCGGAGGCGTCGATCGGCTCGGCGTCGACGCCCTCGAACGACCCGACGCCGACGATCGTCTCGCCGTCGATCAGGACGTCGGCGGCGATCGTGTCGGTGGCCGTGACCACCGTGCCGCCTTGGATGACTTTCTTCATCGGACGGGCTCCTTTTGCCGAGGCCAAGAGGCTACAACGCCCGAGTAGGCTCTGGGCATGGCGGACACCGCCGACCGGTCGATCGACGCGCTCACCGAGGCGCTGGCGCAGCGCGCGTACCTGGCGGACCGCGGCCTGGCCACGGTGCTCCACGTGGCCCTCGCCCTGGAGAAGCCCCTCCTGCTCGAGGGCGAGGCCGGCGTCGGCAAGACCGAGGTGGCCAAGGCCCTGGCCGAGGTGCTCGAGGCCCGCCTGATCCGCCTGCAGTGCTACGAGGGCATCGACGTCGCGCACGCGCTGTACGACTGGAGCTACGCCCGGCAGATGCTCTCCATCCGCCTCATCGAGGCACGCGACGGCGGCGGCGGTGAGCTCCCCGACCTGTTCGGGCCGGAGTTCCTGGTGCGGCGGCCGCTGCTCTCGGCCATCGAGCACCGCGATCCGCGGCCACCCGTGCTCCTGGTGGACGAGATCGACCGTGCCGACGACGAGTTCGAGGCGTTCCTGCTCGAGCTCCTCTCGGACTTCCAGGTCACCATCCCCGAGATCGGGACGATCCGGGCCGAGCGGCGGCCGGTGGTCATCCTCACCTCGAACCGCACGCGCGAGCTGCACGACGCCCTCAAGCGGCGCTGCCTGTACCACTGGATCGGGCATCCGGCCCTCGACCGCGAGGTGGCCATCGTCCGCGCCCGCGTGCCCGGCGTGCCCGAGCGCCTGGCCCGCGAGGCGGCGGCCTTCGTCGGACGGCTGCGCGAGCTCGATCTGGCCAAGGTCCCCGGCGTGGCAGAGACCATCGACTGGGCGCAGGCCCTCGCCGCGCTGGGCGAGCAGGAGCTCGACGCGGGCGTGGTCGACGCCACCCTCGGCGCCGTCCTCAAGTACCACGAGGACCTCGAGCGTGTCCGCGACCGCGGCCTCAAGGACCTGGTGGCCGAGGCCCGCGACCGGGCGGACGACCCGACGCTCCCGGCCGCGGCCGAACGGTGAGCGCCGCCTCGGCTGCTCAGAGCCGGTTTCAAGATGAGACTCACGCGCTGGGCGCCGTCCAGCGGCGTCCAGCGCGGCCTCGCCCATTTTGAAACCGGTTCTTAGGCCCGAGGCCGGCGACGCCGTGGTGCGCAAGCTGGTCACCTTCGGGCGCATCCTGCGCGAGGCCGGGGTCGAGGTCGGGCCGGGGCGGCTCCAGGACGCCCTACGCGCCCTCGACGCGGTGAACCTCACCGACCGCGACGAGGTCTACTTCGCCCTGCGCTGCACGCTGGCCTCCCGGCGCGACGACATCGAGGCCTTCGACGCCGCCTTCGCCGCCTTCTGGGAGCGGGCGCCCAGCCCACCGCTGCTCCAGCGCCCGATCCGCCTCGGGGTCGACCTGCCCAGCGCCCGTGACGCCGGCCCGCGCGCCGTCGAGGCCCACACCGTCGAGCGCGAGGCCGACGCGGGCTCCGAGGACGGGGCCGAGGCCGAGGACGAGCCGCCGGCGGCGGCGCGTCTGGTCGTCGGACGAGCTGCTGCGCGAGCGCGACTTCGCGGCCATGACCGCCGACGAGCTGGTGCGCGCCCGCCGGCTGGTCGACCGCATCGTGCGCACGGGCCCGCGGCGGCGCTCGCTGCGCCTCCAGCCCGCGGCCGCCGGCCGCACGCTGGACACGCGGCGCACGCTGCGCATGGCCATGCGCACCGGCGGCGTGCCGCTCGACCGTGCGTACCGGCGCCCGAAGGTCGTGCCCCGGCGGGTGGTCTTCCTGGTCGACGTCTCCGGCTCGATGGAGCCGTACGCGCGGGCCATGGTCATGTTCCTGCAGGCGGCGGTGCGGTCCGGGCGGCCGGTCGAGGCCTTCACCTTCGGCACCCGGCTCACGCGCCTCACCGATCTCCTGGCCGGCCGCGACCCCGACCGCGCGCTGGCCCGGGCCGCGCGGGCGGTGCCCGACTGGGCGGGCGGCACCCGGATCGGCGAGAACCTCGCCGCCTACAACCGCCTGTGGGGCCGGCGCGGCCTGACCCGCGGCGCGGCCGTGGTCATCGCCTCCGACGGCTGGGAGCGCGGCGACCCCGAGCTGCTGGCCGCCGAGACGGCCCGCCTCCGGCGGATGGCCCACAGCCTGGTGTGGGTGAACCCGCTGGCCGGCACCGCGGGATACCGGCCGCTCGTGGCGGGCATGGCCGCGGCCCTGCCCTACGTCGACCGCTTCCTCCCCGGGCACAACCTGCGCAGCCTGGAGGCGCTCGCGGCTGCCATCGACGACCTTCCCATCCGACGGGTCCAAAGTACGATTCGTCTCCTGTGAGCCTGACCGACGACACCCTCCGGGTGGCCGATGCCTGGCGCACGCGCGGCGACGACGTCGCCCTGGCCACGGTCGTGCGCACCCGCCGCTCGGCGCCGCGGCCGCTGGGCTCGAAGTTCGCCGTCTCGGCGCGCGGCGACATGGCGGGCTCGGTCTCCGGCGGCTGCGTCGAGGGCGCGGTCGTCGAGGAGGCGCAGGCCGTCCTGGCCGGCGGAGAGCCCAAGCTGCTCTTCTACGGGATCGCCGACGACGAGGCCTGGGACGTCGGGCTCGCGTGCGGCGGCGAGGTGTGGATCTGGCTCGAGCGCTACGGCGGGTGGGAGCGCCCCGCGGGCCGCGGCGCCCGGGTCACCGTGGTCGAAGGAGACGGCGCCGGCGCGTTTCTGCTGGTCACGCCCGAGGGCGAGGCGGGTGGCACCATCGAGCCCGGGCCGCTGCGCGACCAGGCGGTCGAGGCCGGCCGCGAGGCCATCGCCCGCGAGCGCAACGCCACCGTCGAGGCCGACGGGGCGGTCCTGTTCGCCGAGGCCATCGTCCCGCCGCCCCGCGTCGTCATCGTGGGCGCGGTCGACACCGCGGAGGCCCTGTGCTCCATGACGAAGCGGCTCGGCTGGCGCACGGCCGTGATCGACCCGCGCGGCGCGTTCGCCACCGCGGAGCGAATGCCCTCGGCCGACGAGATCGTCGTCCGGTGGCCGGAGGAGGGCTTCGACGCGGTGGGCCTGCGGCCCGAGGACGCCGTCGTCATCCTCACCCACGACCCCAAGCTCGACGACCCTGCCATCCGCGGCGCCCTGGCCCGGGGGGCGGGCTACATCGGGGCGCTGGGCAGCCGTCGCACGCAGGAGCGGCGGCGAGCCCGCCTGATCGAGTCGGGCGTCGACCCCGAGGAGCTGGCCCGCGTGGCCGGCCCGGTCGGGCTCGACATCGGGGCCTTCACGCCCGAGGAGACCGCGCTCTCGATCCTGGGCGAGATCGTCGCGCATCGGGCCGGCCGCGAGGGCGGCCGCCTGGTCCAGGCCAACGGGCGCATCCATCCGGTGGACGAGAGCGTCGAGGGCCGCGCCGCGGCGACGTGACCGCCGCGTGCTGATCGAGAACGACTTCGCCGTCGCCGGGCCGCCGGACGAGGTCTACCGCACGATGCTCGACGTCCAGCGCGTGGCGCCGTGCATTCCCGGTGCGCAGGTCACCGGCGTCCGCGACGACGGCGCCTACGACGCGCAGGTGACGGTCAAGATCGGGCCGGTGACGATGGCCTACCGCGGGTCGGTGGCCATCGTCGAGCACGACGACGCCGCGCGCACCGCAACCATGCGGGCCAAGGCGGCGGAGGCCCGCGGGCAGGGCACCGCCCAGGCCACGATGGCCATGGCCGTGCGCCCGGGCGACACGGGATCGCAGGTCCACGTCAGCACCGACCTGCTCGTCACCGGGCGGGTGGCCCAGATGGGGCGCGGGATCATGGAGGACGTGGCCACGCGCATGATCGGCGACATGGCGCGCTGCCTCGAGCAGCGGCTGGCGGCCCCGGCCGGCGCGCAGGCCGGCGCCGGCGATGCGCCGCCGCCGGCTGCGAAGCCCGTCTCGGGCCTCAGGGTCCTGGGCTCGGCGCTGGTCGCGCGCCTGCGCCGGCTGTTTCACCGCCGGTAGGCGCTTCCGGCATGAAGAAGCCGAGGATCCGGACCGGCGCGGCCCCGGCCGGCGAGGCCTCGGCCGGGCGCGTGGTGAAGGGCGTGAGCAGCCGCTCCAGCCCTTCCTGAAGGCCGCGGAGCTCGTCGGAGGTCAGCTCGATCCGAGCGTTGAACACGCCTGCCGCCCGTGCCCACTCGAGGTCGAGCCCGGGCTCCTCGTCGCGGGCCCATGCGGCCGGCAGATCGGCCGCCATGACCGTCATGACCTTGCTCAGCTGCCGAGCGGCCGCGTCGCCCTCGGGATCGTCGGGGACTTCGAAGTAGATGCCCTTCGCGGCGGCCGTCCAGCGAACCTCGCCGTCGTCTCCAGCCCGATCCTCGACCAGGCCGATCGATCGCAGCGCCCGCAGGTGATCCTCGACGGGAGCCGGGTCCTCGTCCGTGTGCCCGCCGAGGACCGTGGCGGTCACCGGACCGTCGCGGCGAACCAGATCGAAGAGCCGCAGTCGCACCGGATCCGCCAGCGCCCGCATCGCTTCCGGGTCCGTAAGGACCAGGTCGCCGACGGAATTGAGTCGCGATGGGCCGCCGGCCACGCCGGCCTACGCGACCTGGAGCGACCGGTGGCCGACGGCCGTGGCCACGGTCCGCGAGCCCTGACGGAGCGTGACCGTGGTCGTCAGGGTGTAACGGCCGGCCGGGAACCGGGCCGGGATGGCTGCCCGCGCGGCGAACCGCCAGACCCCCGGATGGATGGGCTGGGCCTTGCTGCTGATGGTGAAGAGCCATGAGCCCTGGCGGATGCGCATGACCAGCTGGCCCGGTCCCCGACCCGCCCCGGACGGTGTAGCGGGCCCGGTACGACGCGTTCTGGCCACGGTGGACGAGCCTGACCGCCGTGCCGTCCGAGACCCGGACGACGGTCACCCTGTCCAGCGAGATGCGCGCGGGATCGGCCGCCGCGCGCGCCCCGGTCACCCCTGCGAGCGTGAGCAGCGCGCCGACGGCCAGCGCGGTCGCGAGGGCAGGTCCTCTCGGCATCGGACCAGTACACCACAGCGCGGCCTTCCGGGACCATCGCCAGGTGTGCGGGGCGTTCGGTAGGGTCACCGGCCCATGGGACTCCTCGACGGCCAGCTGGCCCTCGTCGCCGGGGTGGCCAACCGCCGCTCCATCGCCTGGGCCATCGCCCGCCGCCTGCACGAGGAGGGCGCCCAGCTGGCCTTCACCTACCAGGGGCCGCGCGTCGAGGCCGGCGTGCGCGAGCTGGCCTCGTCGGTCGGCTCGGACGTCGTGGTCGAGTGCGACGTCGCCTCCGACGAGAGCCTCGACGCCACCTTCTCCGCCGTGGAGTCCGGCCTGGGCGGCCTGGACATCCTCGTGCACTCGATCGCCTTCGCCCATGCGCACGACCTGGCCGGCCGCTTCGTCGACACCGCCCGCGCCGACTACGCCATGGCCGTGGACGTGAGCAGCTACTCGCTGGTGGCCATGGCCCGGCGGGCGGAGCCCCTGATGGAGGCGCGGGGCGGCGGCTCGATCCTGACCATGACGTACCTCGGCGGCGAGCGGGCCGTGCCCCACTACAACGTGATGGGCGTGGCCAAGGCGGCGCTCGACGCGAGCGTTCGCTACCTGGCCATGGATCTCGGGCCGAAGGGCATCCGCGTGAACGCGGTCAGTGCCGGGCCCGTGCGCACGCTGGCCGCGCGCTCGATCGCCGGGTTCTCCGAGATGGAGACGATCTTCACCGAGCGCGCGCCGCTCGGCCGCGCCATCGAGGCCGACGACGTGGGTGCCGCGGGGCTGTACCTGCTCTCGCCCATGGCGGGCAGCATCACGGGAACGACGCTGTACGTGGACGCGGGCTACCACGCGATGGGCATGTAGGGCCGGCCGGAGTCACGGAGCCGGGTCTGCGCCGCCTGGTCGCAGGACGGCGAGCTATCCCGATATATCGTGTTATTCTCGCTCCGTGCACCGACACGGTCCGTGGTTCGGCCGCAGGGGCGGCTTCGGTCCCTTCTTCGGGAGGCCCGGCGGGTTTCCCGGTGGGCCAAGAGCGCGCCGCGGTGACGTCCGCGCAGCTGCCCTCTTGCTGCTGTCGGAGGGACCGCTCAACGGCTACCAGCTCATGCAGGAGATCGAGAAGCGCTCGGAGGGCGTGTGGCGGCCCAGCCCTGGATCGGTGTACCCGGCCCTCGCCCAGCTCGAGGACGAGGGCCTGGTCCGCACCGAGGAGGTCGATGACCGCCGCGCCTACGTGCTGACCGACGCGGGACGGGCCCAGGTCGAGGAGCGCGGTGACCAGCCGGGAGCGCCCTGGGAGCAGATGACCGGGTCGGTCGACGACGACGTCGGCGCGTTGTTCCAGGAGATGCGGCGGGTCGGGATGGCCGCCGCCCAGATCGGCCACCTCGGCACGGCGGAGCAGGTGGCCAAGGCGCGCAAGGTCCTGGCCGATGCACGCCGATCCCTCTACTCCATGCTCGCGGAGCAGGAAGGCGATGAGTGAAATGAGCAACGCCAGCTACGACCGCGGCGACGGCCCGCGCGACCGCTCGCTTCGCGTCGGCGACAAGGAGCGCGACGCCGTCAGCGAGATCCTGCGGCAGCGCCATCTCGAGGGACGTCTCGACGCCGAGGAGTTCCAGGAGCGGATCGACCGCTGCCTGGTGGCGAAGACCTACGCCGAGCTCGACGAGCTCATCGCCGACTTCCCGGGCGAGCGGGCCGAGCGCCGAAGGAGCGCGCAGCCGCCGCGACGGCGGCCGTGGCCGCTCGTGTTCCCGCTCCTCCCGCTCGTCCTGATCCTGGCCATCGCCACCGGCGGCCACCTCGCATGGCTGGCCGTCCCGCTGCTCGTCTTCTTCGTCCTGCGGTTCGCGGTATGGCGTCCGTGGGGCTGTGGCCCCCGGCGCTTCACGCGCATCTAGCGCCCGCTACGCGGCGAAGCGGAAGCAGTCGACCGTGTGGTCGTTCACGAGCCCCGCGCCCTGCATCAGGGAGTAGCAGACCGTCGGGCCGACGAAACGGAAGCCGCGGCGCTTGAGCTCCTTGCTCATCGCCTTCGACTCGTCGGTCTGCGCCGGGATCTCGGAGACGGCGCGCCACCGGCCGACGAGCGGCTCGCCGCCGACGAACGACCACAGCAGCTCGGCCAGCCCTTCATGCTCGCGCTGCTCAACGACGCGACGGGCGTTGTCGACCGCACTCTCGACCTTGAGGCGGTTGCGGACGATGCCGGCGTCGGCGAGCAGCCGCTCGACCTCGCGCGGGCCGAACCGGGCGACGGCATCTGGATCGAACCCTGCGAACGCGCGCCGGTAGCCCTCGCGCTTGTGCAGGATCGTCGCCCAGGACAACCCGGCCTGTGCCGCCTCGAGCACGAGGAGCTCGTACAGCGCCCGCTCGTCGCGGGTCGGCATCCCCCACTCCTCGTCGTGGTAGGCGACGTAGGGCGGGTCGCCGAGCGGGACCCAGGCACAGCGGATCGGGCGATCGTCCCGGCCGGGATCGGCCATGGCGCCGATCCTGCCACATCCGTCTCTTCAGGAGAGAAGCTTCTGGAACGGCCCCGTGGTGGCCGGCGGCGCCTGCGCGGCGTTCGCGCGCTCGGCCAGGTGCGCCTCGAGGCGCCAGAGGTTGTCGAGATGCTGGCTGGCCCAGAGGAGCACCAGCGCCGCCTTGACCGTGTCGTGGTCGCGGCCGCGGGCGGCGTCGCGCACGCAGGTGAGGAGACGGCTCCCGCCCTCGGCGTCGCGGATGTGCGGCGGCGGCACCTGGCGTCTGTTCACCAGCGCGTAGCCCAGGGCGACGTACCACGACTGGAGCGCGTGCAGCTCGGGGTCGAGGTTCTGGCCGCAGCGCTCGAGCCGCGTGGCGCCGTCCGTCATCATCCCGAGCGACGTGAGCGACTGGGCCGCGCGGCGCACGCGTGACGCGCCGCCCACCAGGGCCCCCACGTCCTCGATGTTCGCCGGCGTCGCCGAGCGCTCCGCGAGGTATTGCCGAAACGCATCGTCGAGCCGGTGCACGGCGACCTCGGCGTCTCGCCCTGCGCGAGCCGCTTCCGCGGCGTTCCTCCCTCGATCAGCTGTCGGGCGGTGGCCACGACGTAGTCCGCGCAGCGACCGTACGCCGCCGCCAGGTCCTGCCGAAGAAGCGCCCTCGCGCCGCGCGGCCAGAAGAGGAGACCGACCCAGAGGCTGATGGCGAACCCGATGGCGACGTCCTCGACCCGAACCAACCCCACGCGCCAGCCGACGGGTTGAATGAGGTTGAAGAGCACGAAGAGGACGACCGTGAACGCTGCCTGGCCGGCCGCGAACGAGATCGCCCGCGGCGCGTAGGCGGCGAGCAGGACCGCGATCGGCAGCACGCCCCACAGCACCGCCTCGTGCGTGCCGATGACGATGACGATCACCGCGCCGACGACGATTCCCGCCGCGGTTCCGGCCAGCGCGCTGAGGACCGACCAGCCCGTGCCGAGCGCGTTCGACCGCAGCACGGACAGCGTCCCGAGCACCACCCAGAATCCGTGCTGGAGACCCGTTCGCTGGGCGATGTAGACGGCGAGCGCGAGCCCGGCGGCGCCCCTGATGCCGTTCTGGAACCACACCGAGCGCACGCTGGCCTGCTCGACCGCAAGCTGCTCCGTGACCTCGAGTGGTGTGCGCGCCGGACGCGGCTGGGCGAGGTCGCCTTCGTCCAGCTCAGGTGCGTCATTCCCGGTCGCACGCAACGCATAGCCCGCGACCTGACGCGCGGAGTACGTGGCCGCCCGGATCCGGAACGGCGACTCGAGCGCGTCGGGGACGGCGCCGGGGGTGTGTCGGACGGGACCTCGGGCAGCCTGCGCACCAGCGCCTGGGCGACGGCGTCTCGCGCGGCGTCGAGCCGCGCAAAGTCGGGGCGTCCGTCACGACCATCGAGCCGCTCCGCGCTGACGCGGAGCACGTCGGCGCCGGCCGCCAGCGCCTCCGCGTCCTCTGCGCAGGCGAGATCGAGCACGGACCGCTCGCCCGGCGGCGCCACGAAGGAGAGCAGCCAGTCAAGCTCGTCGGGAAGCGACGCGAACGCGGCCATGGGTCCGGTGGGGCCGGTGGGTCGGTGCTGCGTGCCGAGGAGGCGCCGGCCGAAGGCAGCGACCGTTCCGCGGGCCAGACGTGCCCGCTCGGCGACCTCCGCGCGATCCGCGTCCATGACGTCGGCCACGGCGCGCAATGCGCCGGCCGCGTCGCGCTGCGTGTCGGCACGTCGTCGAGACGGCCAGAGCAGCATGACCGCGGAGATCCCTGCCCCTGCCGCGAGGGCCCAGCCCTCGAGGCGGTCCGGGAATGGCGGAGTTCGGCGCCGGTGATCGTCACCGGCAGGATGAACGTGAGGAGCGCGCCGGTCGAGGCCGCCGCGAAGTAGCCGCTGATCACCCCCGAGTACAGCGTGACGAAGCCGACGACGGCCATCGCGCCGGCTGCCAGCAATGCGCTCTCGTGAGCACAGCGTTCCGACCGTGATGTACACGGCGCCGACGCACGCCAGCCCCAGGTACGCGAGGAGGCGCGTCCGCCAGGGGCCGCCGAACTCGACGAACACGAGGATGGCGAACGAGCCGAAGGCCGCGAAGATCGACGTCTGCGGCTGGGCGATCACCTTGTCCGCGAAGGCGAAGACCGCCGGCATGACGATCGCTGCGCGCGCCGCGCTCTTCAGCGCTGGGACGTTCACGGGCGGCGATCATACGTCTGTGCTGCGAGCCTCCATTGACCACGCGCCGGTCGACCGGTATGAAGGCGCTCCCTCGGCGGAGGTTGCCTCGTGCCCGTGGCCGGCCGCGATCGCGCGACGAACGTGACGCTCGACATCGTCGGGAGGCAGGAGGAGCTTGCCGCCATCCACGCGTTCATTGCCGAGCCGGAGGGTGGGCCAGCGGCGCTCGCGCTCGAGGGCGAGGCCGGGATCGGGAAGTCGACGCTGTGGCTCGCGGCCGTCGAGCATGCGCGCGAGCAGGGACTGCGGGTCCTCTCCTCGCGACCGGCCGAGGCGGAGCGCGGCCTCGCCCACGTCGGGCTGGGCGACCTGCTCGACGATGTTCTGGACGAGGTCCTGCCGGCGCTGCCGACGCCGAGGCGGCGCGCGCTCGAGGTCGCGCTCCTCCTCGAGACCGCGCCGGCCGAGCCGGGAGATCCACGCGCGCTGGGGATCGCCGTCCGCAGCTCGCTGCAGCTGCTCGCCAGGGACCGGCCGGTTCTCGTCGCGATCGACGATCTCCAGTGGTTCGATGCCTCATCCGCGAGCGCGCTCACGTTTGCGCTGCGCAGGCTCGCCGCCAGCCGCGTGCTCCTGCTGACCACCCGGCGGGCTGTTGACGTAGCGCAGCCGCCGGAGCTCGAACGCGCGCTCGGTGCGGAGCACGTCCGGCGACTTGACGTGGGACCGCTCAGCGTCGGCGCGCTCCATCGGTTCCTGCGCGACCGTCTGGACAGGCCCTTCGCGCGGCAGACCTTGCTTCGTGTTCACGAGCGGTCGGGCGGCAACCCGTTCTTCGCCCTGGAGCTGGCCCGCGTTCTGGACACGGAGGACGACCCGACGCAACTGCTCCCGGTGCCCGAGACGCTGGAGGAGCTCGTGCGCGGCAGGCTGGCCGGGCTCCCCTCGGCCGCCCGGGAGGCGCTGGCCCTGGCCTCGGCGCTGGGCACGCCCTCGGAGTCCCTTCTCGAACGGGCGGGCGTGGAGCGAGCGACGCTCGACGCCGCGATCGCAGCGCACGTCATCGAGCGGGAGGACGGTGCGATCCGCTTCACCCATCCGCTCCTCGCCTCGGTGCTCTACGCGGATCTCGGCGTGGAGCGGCGCGGCGTCCACGCGCGGATTGCCGGCATCGTCGAGGACCCGCTCCTGCGCGCCCGACATCTCGCCCTGTCGAAGGAGGCCCCGGATCCTGCCGTGGCCTTCGTTCTCGACCAGGCGGTGGGATTGGCCGTGGTGCGCGGCGCGTCGGCGGCCGCTGCCGAGCTGGCCGAGCAGGCGCTTCGCCTGACGCCGGCGGATGCGCGGGAGGAGCGCTGTCGCCGTGCCCTGGCGGCCGCTCGTGCCCATCACGCTGCCGGCGAATGGACGCGCGCCCGGTCCATCGCCGACCAGCTGCTCAGCGAGACCGACATCGGCTCCTTCCGCGCCGACGCCCTCGTCCTCCTGGCCGAGCTGGACACGGTGGACCGGGCCATCTCGTTGCTCGAAGAGGCGCTGCGCGAAGCGGCCGGGCGGCCGGAGCTCCAGTCGGTCATCCAGGGCCGGCTCGCCTGGGCGACGCGCTTTCGGACCGGGTACGTGCGGGCGCTGGAGCACGCCCGGGCTGCGCTGGAGCTCGCCGAGGACGTCGACGACGCCGTGCTTCGGGGGCAGGCCCGGCTGGTATGGGCGATCCTCGGCTGGATCGTCGGAGATGCGGGAGCGCCACCGCTGGCCCCGGGCTCCCTCGATCTCGGGATCGCCCTCGGTGGCGAGCGCTTCGTGCAGGAGGCGACGCTGGCCCTGGTGAACACCCACGCGCCCTCCGGGCGCCGGGAGGAGGTCCGCGCGTTGCTCGAGCGAGAGCACCGCGCGTGGCGTGGGCGCGACGAGCCGCGCGCCGCCCGCGCGCTCTGGGGCCTCGCCTGGGTGGAGTACTGGGCCGGCCGCTGGGAGCTCGCGGCCTCGTACGCCGCTCGCGCCCACGACACCTCGATCCAGTACGGGCTCGAGGTTCCCCAGGACCACCTCCCCATCGCCCTCGTCGCCGTCCGTCGCGGCGACCTCGAGCTCGCCCGCAGGCATTCGGAGCGAGCTCTCGAGCTGGCCCAGGAGCAGTTCGGGCTCCATCCGCCACAGCACGTCGCGATCCTCGGGCTCGCCGCCGGCTGGAGCGGCGACGCTGCCGAAGGCGGCACGGTTGTTCGCCGAGGCCGACCGGACGGCCGCGGCGCTCGGGTGGGGAGAGCCGAGCGTCCGCTGGTGGAGCGATGACTCGGTCGAGCTGCTGCTCGAGCTCGGTCGAATCCCCGACGCCGAGCACGTCCTCGACCGGTGGGAGGCCGACGCGATGCGTGTCGGGCGTCCTTGGGTGCTCGCGCATGCGACGCGCTGTCGCGGCCTGGTCGCAGCCGCCGAGGGCGACACCGATGGCGCCACGCGACTCCTGCAGCAGGCCGTGGCGCACCACGAGGCGGTCGGCGATCCGTTCGGACGCGGGCGCGCGCTGCTGGCGGTCGGCATGATCAGGCGCCGCGATCGCCAGAAGCGTCTCGCGCGTGAGGCGATCGAGGCCGCGGTCGAGGCGTTCGAGACGATCGGTGCCGCAGGCTGGGCGATGAAGGCGCGCGGCGAGCTCGAGCGGATCGGCGGGCGCAGGCGCGAGGAAGGGCTGACCGCCGCCGAGCGCCGCGTCGCGGGCCTGGTGGCCGAAGGCCGGACGAATCGGGAGGTCGCCGCCACGTTGTTCGTCGGCGAGCGGACGGTCGCCACGCACCTGACCCACATCTACGCCAAGCTCGGAGTGCGGTCGCGGACCGAGCTCGCCCGTCGCCTTCGCTGAGAGGTCGCGCCGTCAAAGTTCAGACGTTCTGACGATTTCTCGGCCACGCGCCCGGCGTAGCGTCGATCGGGTGCCGAGCTATCTCGTCGAGACGTATCTGGCCCGTGGCCAGGCGGGAGAGCGCACCGCCCGCGAGCGGCGGGCCCGCTCGGCAGCGGAGGAGCTGACGCGGGGTATGACGCCGGTCCGCTTCGACCGCTCGATCCACGTTCCCGAGGACGAGATCTGCTTCTTCATCTTCGACGCCCCTTCGGGCCGCGACGCCGCACTGGCTGCACACCGCGCCGAGCTCGATCCCTTCCGCGTCGTCGAGGCGATCACGTCGGCAAAGGAGGAGAAGTGAAGAACGCAGGGCTCGACTGCAGGCGTCGCTGATCGTGATGGGCATCCTACGGTGACCGCAGCGCTGTCACTCTGCGCGTCGGCACGACCGAGAACGGTCCGTGTCACGCCGGACGCGGTCGCTGACGTGGAACACGAACGCGGTCAGGCGGTTCGCGCCTCGTCGCCGACCAAGTTCCAGACCGACGGCATGGTCTACATGTCGGACGTCCAGGCGGCCATCACGACGCCGTGACGAAGCTCGAGGGCGCTACTCGCCGTACCACGACTTCGCGTTCGACGTCGGCGCCGGGGCGTCGGTCCAGGCAGCCGTCGCGGCCGCAGCGCGAACGATCCTCGACCACTACCTGCCCGACCAGCAGACGACGGTCGACGCCGAGTACGCGGCGTACATCGGAACGCTCGGCGGAGACGTCGCGGATGGCGTGGCGCTCGGCGAGGCGGCGGCGCAGGACATCATCGCCTTCCGCGCCGGCGACGGCCTCAACGCGGCGACGCCGAGCTACGGAGCGATCGGGCCGATCCTGCCCGGGCAGTGGCAGCTGCAGCCCGGCCGGCGGTGCAGACGCCGTGCTCGCCACGATGCGCCCGTTCCTCCTTGACCGAGCGTCGCAGTTCCGGGCCGCCGCCGCCGCCCGCGCTTACGAGTCGGCAGTACGCAAAGGACCTGAACGAGACCGAGGCCTACGGGGCGATCAACAGCACCGTCCGCACTCCCGAGCAGACGGCGATCGCCTTCTTCTGGTCGGGTACAACATCAACCAGTACAACCAGACGATGCAGAACGTCGTCGCGCAGCACGGCATGGACCTTGTCGACGCCGCGCACCTGTTCGCCATGGCAACTGGTTTCGACCGACGCCGGAATCGCCTGCTACGACTCGAAGTTCTTCTATCAGTTCTGGCGCCCGATCACGGCCATCCGGAACGCCGACAAGGACGGCAACCCGGACACCACCGCCGATCCACCTGGCAGTCGGTGCTGCCGGTGCCCGGTCACCCCGAGTACCCGTCCCAGCACGGCTGCTTCACGGCCGGGCTTCAGCGACGCGCTCGCGGCCGCGCTGCACACGAACCATCTCGACGTCACCGTGCCGGGCGGACAGAACGGGAGCACTGTCCTCACGACCACGCAGCACTTCAAGACCGTCGAGGACATGCAGGACCAGATCGTCGATGCGCGAGTCTGGCTCGGATTCCATTTCCGCAACTCCGTCAAGCAGGGCGTGAGGATCGGGAACGACGTCGCGGGCTGGACGCTCGAGCGGTACTTCGAGCCTGTTCACTGATAGCCGACGGTCATCGCGTGGGTGGCCCGCCTCTGCGCGGGCCACTCGCGCGCTCGAGCTCAGCTCCGACCTGGAGTGCCGCTGCCGGCCACGGGCAGGCAGTACGGCCACTCGAACTCAGTGACCTGACCTACGTCAGCGGCGCACCGACCCCGTCCGGACGACTCCGGCGGCTCGTCCTGGCCGACGCCGACCCTGACTGCGTCGGCTCGGCCCTCGTCCTGGGTACGGTGATCTCCGTGGCGACGCTGAGGCTCCGGGTCATCGGCTGCAGTCCGGCCTGGCCGAATGCCGGCGAGGCCTCCTCCTGCTATCTGGTCGAGGCCGGCGGGACGCGCCTCCTGCTCGACTGCGGCTGGGGCGCCATCGGCTCGCTGCTGGCCCGGGACCCGCGGCCCGTCGACGCCATCGTCCTGAGCCACCTGCACTATGACCACGTGGCCGATCTCGTGCCCCTCGCCTTCGCTCGGCAGATCGGCTCGCTCGGCCACTGGCCGGAGCCGGCGCTGCACGTGCCGGAGGGAGGGCCCGACCGCCTCGGCCTCCTCGCCGAGGTCGGCGGCGCCTCTCCCACGTTCCTGGAGGACGCGTTCGACCTTCGCGAGTACGACCCGGAGGCCGTCCTGCAGGTGGGCGAGGATGGCCGTCCGGTTCGCCGAGGTCCGGCATCCTGGGCGCGCGTGGGCCATTCGCGTGGAGGCGGACGGACGCGCCCTGTGCTTCTCCGGCGACACCGCCCCCACGCCGGCCCTCCCCGCCCTGGCGCGCGGCGCCGGCGTGCTCCTGTGCGAGGCCGCCAGCGCGGACGCGCCGCGCAGCAGCGACATCCACCTCAACGGCGCCGACGCGGGCGCCGCCGCGGCCGAGGCGGGCGTGGCCAGGCTCGTGCTCACCCACGTCGACGCGGGTCGGCGGGAGGCGACCGTGGAGGCGGCCCGCCGGACCTTCGGGGGCCCCGTCGAGGCGGCCGTCCCGGGGCTCGAGGTCGAGGTCTGATGCCCGCGCCGAACGGGGGATCCGGTCCCCTGTTCCCCCCTGCGGGTGTGACCCCGCACCTCCGTCTGATCGATAGCCAGGACATGGGGGCACGGGGCGACGAGCGCTTGCTCGAACTGTGTGTCGGGCTGGAGCGGTGGCTGGAGGAGGGCCGGCCGCCGGCCGACGTCCGGCTGCGCCGGGCGCTGGGCGAATCCACGTTCGGCCTGCTCGTCGGCGGCCTGCGCGCGCCGTGCGCCGGCGTCCGCCTGCTCAGCCGAAGAGGGTGAGGGCGTCCTCGGCCTGCGCGAGCAGGCTCTCGACGTCGAGGCTCACGCGCTCGACGTCGCGCGCGTCGGCCAGCACCTGTGCCTGGGGCGCGAAGTCGGGCGCCACCACGAGCGCCCGGACCGGCCGCAGGACGCGGTTGCGCTCGGCCTGCTCGCGGTAGCGCACCACCTGCTCGACGGCGGCCGCGATCGCCCGGATGCGCTTGACCTCCACCAGCGTCGTCCGCCCCTGCCAGTCGCGGCACCACAGGTCGACCGGCCCGACATCGGTGGGGCGCTCCTGCTCGACCACCACGAGCCCGTCCTCGATGACGTCGGGCTCGCGCGACCAGGCAGTCGTGCAGCTCGCGCTCACTGCCCTGACGCTCGAGGGGCGCGGCGTCGAGCAGGTCGAGCCGCCGGTCGTCGACGACCTGCTCCACGGTGATGCAGAGCTCCTCGTCGGAGGCGGGCCGGATGACGCGGATGACGCCGTCCTCCTCGCGGATCGCCGTGGGGCCCGGCATGTAGTTGACCGGCCGGGCGCCGCGCACGCTGTGGACGCACACCGAGCCGTCGTCCTTGAACAGGACCACGCGCTCACCCGGCCCGAGCCGGGTCGTGAGGCGGCCGCGATAGTCGATCCGGCAGCGGCAGACGAGCAAACGCACGGGGCGAGGGTAGGCCCCGCGTCGGATGTCCCCGGTGCAGCGACGAGCCACTAGGCTGCGGACGATGTTCGAGACCCGCACCCTCCCCAACGGCGTCCGCGCTTCTGCAGGCCCCCCAGGCCGACGCCCAGTCCACCGCCGCCATGGTCATGTACGCCGCCGGGTCGCGCTACGAGCGGCCCGAGGCCAGCGGCATCGCCCACTTCTGCGAGCACATGTTCTTCAAGGGCACCGAGCGCCGCCCGACGGCGAAGGACATCGCCTTCGAGGTCGACGCCATGGGCGCCGAGTTCAACGCCTTCACCGGCAAGGAGTACACGGGCTACTACATCAAGTGCGCCAAGGAGCAGACGGTGCGGGGCCTGGACGTCCTGGCCGACATGCTCCTGCACTCCCGCTTCGACGGGGACGAGATCGAGCGGGAGAAGGGCGTGATCGTCGAGGAGCTCAACATGTACCTCGACACGCCCAGCGACCACCTCCCGGACGTCTACGACGAGCTCCTGCTACGGCGACACGCCGCTCGGGCGCAAGATCGTGGGCAGCAAGGACACGGTCCGGGCCGCCACGCGGGACACGTTCCTCGAATACATCGACGAGTGGTACGTGCCGCGGCGGATGGTGGTCGGGCTCGGCGGCTCCGTGACCGACGCCGCCCTGGCCGCCGTCGAGCAGCACTTCGGCGGTCTCGGCGACCGCGAGAGCGGCAGCTACGAGCCGTTCACGGGCAACGGGGCCTCTGGCCCGGAGGTCCGGCTCGACGTCAAGGACTCCGACCAGCTGCACATCCGCATCGGGGGCGGCGGGCTCCCGCTCGACCACCCCGACCGCTACGTGGCCCAGGTGCTCTCGGCCCTGCTCGGCGGCGGCATGTCGTCACGGCTCTTCTCCGAGGTGCGCGAGCGGCGCGGCCTGGCCTACTACGTGTTCGCCCAGCACGGCCAGCATCTCGACACCGGGTCCCTCTTCGCCCAGGCCGGCGTGGACACGTCGCGCGCCGAGGAGGCGATGTCCACCATCGTGGGCGAGCTGCGGCGCATCGCCGACGACCCCGTGCCGGCCGAGGAGCTGGACAAGACGAAGAGCTACCTGCGCGGCCGGCTCGTCCTCGGCCTCGAGGACCCGCGCTCCGTCGTGGCCTTCGGCCTGCGGGGGGAGATCCTCGAGGGCCAGGCCCGCGAGCTGCCCGAGATCCTGGCCGGCATCGACGCCGTCACCGCGGAGGACGTGCAGCGCCTCGCGCGCGAGCTGTTCGCGCCCGAGGAGCTGAAGCTGGCCACGGTCGGCCCGTTCGACGACGAGGACCGCGCCCGCTCGCTCCTTACAGGTTAGGAAGCTGTCACGGGATGAGGTCGCGGCGCCTGGCGGCGTCGCGCTGGCGCTGGGCCGCACCCGGCGGCTCGCCCGTATTGCACCGCATACGCACTTCGCCGCCGGGGCGCAGCCCAGCTGGCGCGCCGCTCGCCATGCATCCACGCCTCAGCCCGTGACAGCTTCCGCCTGAGTTTGGTTTCCGCTGCTGCTGGTGACCCCTGAGGGAAACCGAGGGAGGTCATATGCGTGGTGGAATCGGGCTGGGAGGAATCCTCGTGATCGCGGGGATCCTCATCGCGATCTTCTGGAGCCTCATCCTGGGCATCATCGTGGCGCTGGTCGGCCTCATCGCCTTCGGCGGGTTCGTGCGCGGCAAGTGGTACTGACCAGGGTCGCTCAGGCGACGACCAGGTCGTACGGGAAGCGGCACAGGTTCTCGCTGCCGTCCTCGGTCACCAGGACGTCGTCCTCGAGCCGCACGCCGCCGACGTCGTTGCGGTAGAGGCCGGGCTCGAGGGTGATGATGTCCCCGGGGACGAGCTCCTCGCGGCCGCCTCGCCCGACCGACGGCGCCTCATGCACGGCGAGCCCGAGCCCGTGCCCGAGCGCGTGGTCGAAGCGGGCCGACCCGGTCGCCCTCGACCGGGAACAGATCGGACGTGACGCCGTGGTCGCGGAACAGCTCCGAGCACGTGCGATGCAGCTCGGCGCCGGTGATGCCCGGCCGCACCGCGGCCGCGGCCTCGCGGATGGCGCGCTCGGCCAGCGCGTGCCACTCCAGGATCTCGGCCGGCGGCTCGCCCACGCAGAACGTGCGGGTCATGTCGGCGTGGTAGCGCAGCCGGGAGTGGCGCGGGAAGAGGTCGCAGATGATCGGCTGGCGCGCGCGGAGCGGGCCGTGTCCCGTCTCGTGCGCGTCGGCCGACTGCGTGCCGCCGGCGATGATCGGCACCTCGGACTCGAGCCCCTGCCCGGACCACAGCCGCCGCACCTCGCCCTGCAGCCGCTCGGAGGTCAGCGGCGCGCCCTCGAAGGTGAGTGTCCCGTCGGCTGCCGGGACGGCGCCCACCAGATGGTCGCGGATGAGGGCCAGGGCCTGCTCGGTGGCGGCCACGGCCTCGCGGGTGGCGGCCACGGCCTCGTCGTCCTTGACCCGCCGGGCCTGGCGCCAGCGCTCGTCGTCGACCTCGACGTCGATGCCGTTCGCCCGCAGATGGTCGGCGAGCGACACAGGCAGCCACGGCGGCACCGTCAGCGACGTGGCCCCGAACCGCTCCACCGCCCGCTGGACCACGGTGCGTCGCACCGCCTGCGGTCGAAGCCCCTGGTCGACGAGCTCGTTGAGGCCGAGCTCGCGGAAGGTCCAGATCTCGGCCTCGCCCGACTCGCGGCCGGCACGGTCGAGCTCGAAGTCGGGGACGACGAGCACGCGGCGGCCGTCGCGCTCGAGGTACGTGTACGGATCGCCGGAGAGAAAGCCGGCGAGGGCGAACAGATCGGGCTGGCCGAGCGAGTCGGCGTACAGGAGAACGGTCTCGGGCATCTGCCAAGGATATGGCCTCGTTGGTACGCTCTTGCAGTGCCGAACCCCGTTGCCTCCGCCCTCGAGCTGGTCGAGCGGCAGGGGGAGGAGGTGGCGGCCCTGCGACCGCCGGGGACCGAGATCGTCGACGCGCACACCCACCTGGGTCTCGACGAGGACGGGTTCTCGCTCTCGCTCGAGCGAGCACGTCGCGCCATGGACGAGAGCGGCGTCGCCCGCGCCGCGGTCTTCGCCCTGAACGAGCCCGACCGCGAGCCGGCCTACCGGGCGCCGAACGACCGCGTCCTGCACTGGGCCGAGGAGAGCGAGGGCCGCCTCGTCCCGTTCGTGCGCCTGAGCCTCGACGAGGAGCCGCTGGTCGAGGCCGAGCGCTGCGTCGAGCGCGGCGCCCGCGGCATCAAGCTGCACCCGCGCGCCCAGGCGTTCCGGGTCGACGACCCGCGCCTCGAGGCCGTGTTCGCGCTACGCGGCCGACCGGCGCCTGCCGGTGCTCATCCACGCCGGGCGCGGCCTGCCGCCTCGGCATGGCCCGCGAGCTCGGAGTGGTCGCCGACCGCCATCCCGAGGCCACGCTGATCCTGGCGCACGCCGGCATCGCCGAGCAGGCGCGCATCGGCGAGCTTCGCGAACGGCCAGCCCAACATCTTCTTCGACACCTCCACCTGGTCGCCGCTCGACCTGCTGACCCTCTTCGCCAAGGTGGCGCCCGAGCAGGTCCTCTGGGCCTCGGACATCCCCTACGGCGACCAGCTCGGCGCGCAGGAGGTGCTGCTGCGGCTGCTGGCACCGGCTGGGGCTGGAGGACGAGCTCGTCCGGGCCATCATGGGCGGCACGGTCATGCGGCCTGCTCGAGGGGCGGCGGCCGGAGCGGCTCAGCCCGCCCGTCCACGGGCCCAACCTGACCATCTCGTACGACCGCGATGCGCATCTACGGCTACCTGGCCTCCGCCGTGCCCGCTGCTTTGGACGGGGCAGGGCGACTTCGTCGGCCTCATGGGCCTGGCCGCTGGGCGCTGCAGCGACGGCGACGAGGAGCTCGCCGACCGTGGCGACGCTGATCGCCGGGGTGCAGGCGCTGTGGCTGCGCTCGCTCGAGATCGACGACCTGGATCTCCGACGCACCGAGGCCCGGAAGGCGTTCGGGCTCCTCATCCGGGCCCAGGTGCACACGATCGTCGGGGGCGCTGCCGCGTGATCGCCGTGGCCGTCGCCGTCAACGGCGTGGCGCACGCGGTGCGAGGTCGACGAGCGGACGACGCTCGCCGAGCTGCTGCGCGGCCCGGTCGGCCTGACCGGGCACCAAGATCGCCTGCGCCGAGGGCACCTGCGGCGCCTGCACGGTGCTCGTCGACGGCGCGCCGTCGCTCTCGTGCATCCTGCTCGCGGCGCAGGCCGACGGCCGCGCGGTGACGCACGATCGAGGGCCTCGGCGACGAGGAGCGTGCGCTCTCGGCGCTGCAGCGCGCGTTCGTCGAGGAGGACGCCTTCCAGTGCGGCTTCTGCACGCCCGGGCAGGTCGTGTCGGCGACGGCGCTCCTGGCCGCGAACCCGCGACCCACGCGCGACGAGGTGCGCCACGGCGATGAGCGGCAACCTCTGCCGCTGCGGCGCCTACCCCAAGATCGAGCGCGCGGTCCTGCGCGCGGCCGAGGAGGCCTCGTGACGGCGCGCCTGGTCAAGACGCAGGTCGAGATGGAGGGCCGCTTCGAGGACCGCTGGGTGCTCGTCGAGGAGGAGGCGCCGCCGGCCTGGCCGCTCCAACGACGGCCTGCACGTCGTGGGCCGCCCCGCGACGCGGGTGACGCGGCCCCAAGCGCGTCTCCGGAGCCGCGCGCTTCGTCTCGGACGTCGTCGCTGCCCGGCATGCTCCACGCGGTCGTGCGTGCGCTCGCCGCATCGCCCACGCCCGGGTCGAGCTCGACCTCGAGGCGGCGCGCGCCGTGCCGGGCGTGCACGCGGTCATCGGCCCTGCCGAGAAGCCCACGTTCGGCGGACGCCGCCGTCCTCGTCGGCCGAGCCCGATACGCGGGCGCCGTGGTCGCCGCGCTCGCGGCCGAGGACGAGCGCGCCGGCCAGGCCGGGCTCGCCGCGCTCGCGCCGCGCTGGGAGGAGCTCGGGTTCGTGGTCGACCTCGAGCAGGGCCTGCGCGAGCAGCGCTTCACGAGGATCCGCAGGAGGAGGAGCGCGGCGACGTCGAGGCCGGCTTCGAGGAGGCCGACGTCGATCGATCGAGGCCGAGTACCGCACGCCGGCGCAGCTGCAGCAGGCGCTCGAGCCGCACTGCGCCGTCGCCGGTGTGGACGCCGGACGAGCTCAGCGGTCTGGGTCTCGACGCAGGGCATCTACGACGCGCGCGGCGCAGCTCGCCGCCGCCTTCGGGCTCGACCCCGACCGCGTGCACGTGACCTGCGAGTTCATGGGCGGCGGCTTCGGCGCCAAGCAGGGCGCCACGATCGAGGGCCTGCTCGCCGCCGACCTCGCGCGCGTCTGGCCGGCCGCCCGGTGCGCGTCTTCAACGACCGCCGCGCCGAGAGCGTCGCGACCGGCCACCGCTCGGCCAGCATCCAGACCTACCGGGTCGGCGCGCACGCGCGACGGCACGCTCACGGCGATCGAGGCCACGGCCGTGATCGCCATGGGGATCCGCGGGTGGGTCATGCCCGTGGTCGAGCCGGCACTCTCGCTCTACCGCTGCGCGAACGTGCGCGCCTCGACGTTCCCGGTGCGGCTCGACCTCGGCTTCTCCAACGCGTTCCGCGCGCCCGGCGTGATGGAGGGACCGTTCGGCTTCGAGCAGGCCATCGACGAGCTCGCCCAGGTGCTCGAGCTCGACCCGCTCGAGCTGCGGCGCCGCAACCCCGTCGACGATCGACCAGGCCAGCGGCCTGCCCTACTCGTCCAAGGACCTCGACCGGGCCATGACCGCGCCGCCGAGCTGGCGGGCTGGGACGCGCCGCCACGAGCTGGCCGCGTCCGACCACGCGGACGGCCGCCGGCGCGGCCTCGGCGGCGCCTGCCAGATCTGGTGGGGCGGCGGCGGGCCGCCGGCGCACGCGCTCGTGCGCATCGGACTCGGACGGCGTCGTCACGGTCGTCACCGGCGCGCAGGACATCGGCACCGGCGTGACGACCGTCTTCGCGCAGGTGGCCGCCGAGGAGCTCGGCGCTGCCGCTCGACCGGGTGCGCGTCGAGACCGGGTCGACGCGCTACGGCGTCTACGCCCCGGTCTCCGGCGGCTCGCAGACGACGCCGTCGGTCGCCCCGGCGGTGCGCGCGGCGGCCTACGACGTGCGCGGCCAAGCTGCTCGACCTGGCCGGCGACCTGTTCGAGGTCTCGCCCGACGACCTCGATCTCGTCGACGGCGAGATCCGCAGCCGGGACGGCGCGCTGCGTTCGCCCGCTCGTCGAGGTCACCGGCAAGCTCGGCGACGCGCAGCTCGTCGGCACGGGCTCGCGCGGCCCGAACCCCGACGGCATGCGCGTACAACACGTTCGGCTGCCAGATCGCCCAGGTCGCGGTCGACGTCGCGACGGGCGAGATCGAGGTCGAGCGCATCGTCGCCGTGCACGACGTCGGCCGCGTCATGAACCCGCTGGCCGCCTCGAGCCAGGTCGAGGGCGGCATCCTGCAGGCGCTCGGCTTCGCGCTCATGGAGGAGCGCGTGGTCGACCCGACCACCGGCACCGTCGTCAACGCCGGCTTCGAGGACTACAAGCTGCTGACCGACCGCCGACTGCCCCGAGATCGTCGGTCGAGCTTCGTCGACGAGCCCGACCCGCTCATCTCGACGTCGGGCGTCAAGGGCCTCGGCGAGCCGCCGATCGTCCCGACCGCCGCCGCCGTCGCGAACGCCGTCGCCGCCGCGACCGGCGTGCGCGTCCGCGAGGCGCCGATCACCCGCCGGCGCTTCCTCGAGGCGCTGCCGGCATGAGCACCGGCGTGCAGTACCTGCGGCCGCCGCTCCTCGAGCGAGGCGCTCGAGCTGCTCCGGACCGCGGCGGCGCGCGCCGCTCGCCGGCGGCACCGATCTCGTCCCGCTGCATGGCGCGCGGCAAGGTCGACCCCGCCGCGCTCGTCGACGTGCGCGCGCCGCTCCCGGCGGGGATCGAGGCGGACGGGCGACGGGCCTGCGCATCGGCGCCGGCACGACGCTGGCCGCGCTCGCCGCGCGATCCGGCGCGTGGCCGAGGGCTACGCGGTGCTGGCCGCAGGCGCTGGCCGCGGCCGCCTCGCCGCAGCTGCGCAACGTCGGCACCGTCGGCGGCAACCTGGCACAGGCCGTGCGCTGCTGGTACTACCGCCATCCCGACCTGACCTGCTGGCTGAACGGCGGCGACACCTGCTACGCCGCAGATCGGCGACCACCGCAAGCACGGGCTCGAGCCCGGCGACTGCATCTCGGTCGCGCCGTCCGACCTGGCCGGCCGCGCTCGGGGCGCTGGGCGCGACGGTCGACGGTGCGCGCGGCCGCCGGCCGCGAGCGCACGGTCGCCGCTGCTCGACCTCTACGCGCGGCCCGACGAGGCGCACCGCTCGGCCGCTGCGCCCTGGAGCCGCGGCGAGCTGATCACGGCCGCTGACGGCTGCCCGGGCCTCCCGACGCCTCGCGCTACGAGCGCGCCGGCGAGCGCGCCGCGTGGTCGTTCGCGCTCTGCGGCGTCGCCGCGGCGCGGTACGGGAGCGAGCGCCGCCTGGTCGCCATCGGCGTCACCAACGAGCCGCGCGCGCTCGATCCGGCCGATCCGCTGCGCCGGGCTTCCCGGTCTCGAGCAGACCGGCTGGAAGCGCCGGCTCCTGGCCGAGCTCTCCGCCCGCGCGCTGGCCGCCGTGGCCTGACCCGTGCGCGTCGGCGCCCTCGTGCTCGCCGCCGGGGAGGGTCGCCGCTTCCGCGAGGCGGGCGGGGGGATCAAGCAGCTCGCGCCGGTGGACGGCCGCCCGCTGGTCGAGGGCGCGCTCCGGGCCATCGAGGCGGCGCCATTCGAGGACCAGGTCCTCGTGCTCGGGTACGCGGCGGAGGACGTGGTCGCCGGCGTCGAGCTGGGCGCGTTCCGGCCGGTCGTGAACGCGGGATGGGCACATGGGATGGCCTCGTCGCTCCATGCCGGCCTGGCGGCCCTCGGCGACTGTGACGCCGCGGTCATCGTGCTGGGCGACGCCCTCGGCCTGGACGGGCAGGCAGTGGTGCGGGTCGCCGACGCCGTCCGCTCAGACCGCGGCTCCTTCGTGGCCGCCCAGTACGCCCGGCGATGGTCGCATCCCGTCGGCCTCGACCGGTCCCGCTGGTCCGAGCTCCCCTCGGTCGGTGAGGAAGGCGCCCGTGCCCTGGGCGCGCCCGACTACACGGTGGACTGCCGCGACCTGTCCGAGCCGGGAGACCTCGACCGGCCGGCCTGACGGCGCAGCGGGCGCCGGGGAACCGGCGACGACTGCAGGATCGAGGTCGTCGTCTGCCCGTGGAGCGTGAACCGGTCGATGACCTCCTCCAGGTGTTCGACATCGCGCACGTGGGCGGTCATGACGAAGCAGTCGTCGCCCGTCACGCGATGGCACTCGACCACCTCCGGCGTGCTGCGGGCGAGCTCGGCCACGGCCTCCAGCTGCCGTGGCGCCGGGCGGATGCGGATCAGGGCGCCAAGCCCGTAGCCCAGCCGGCGCGGGTCGACCATCGCCCGGTAGCCCGTGATGACGCCGCCTTCCTCGAGGCGGCGCAGCCGCTCGGCCACGGCCGGCGGCGAGAGGGAGACCCGGCGGCCGAGCTCGGCCAGCGACAGCCGGCCGTCGGCCTGCAGCTCGTCGAGCAGCCGCCAGCTGGTCTCGTCCAGAACATCGTCGGCAAAATTGCCGTTCTGTCGTGGTTGCGATGGCACCACGCGGAGTATGCCGTGGAATAGCCCTGTTGGCGGACGGTTCTGCCCGCGATTCTGTCGGCTGTGGCTGTCGCTGCCGTCCGTGACCGCACGCCGCCCCAGCTCTACTTCGTGGTCAGCGCGGTCTTCCACTATCTCGGGCCCGCCTTCGCCGTGCTCCTGTTTGCGCGTCTCGACGTCCTCGGCGTGGCCTGGTTGCGGATCGCCTCGGCGGCCGTGATCCTCGGCGCCTGGCGCCGGCCCTGGCGGGCGCTTCCGGCCCTCGACGCCGAGGGCAGGCAGCTCCTCGTGGCCTGGGGCGCCGTTCTGGCCGTCATGAACGCGTGCTTCTACTCGGCCATCGACCGCCTGCCGCTGGGCACGGTGGCGGCGATCGAGTTTCTGCCGGTCATCGTCCTGGCCGCGGCCGGGGCCCGGACGTCCCGGAACGCCGCCGCCCTCGCTGCCGCGGTCTCGGGCGTCTACCTGCTCACCGACGTGCAGCTTCGGGCCCAGCCCGTCGGCCTGGCGTTCGCCTTCGCCAACGCCGCGCTCTTCGCCCTCTACATCGTGCTCGCCGACCGCATGGCCAAGCGCGCGCCCGGCGGCGGCATCGACGCCCTGGCCGGAGCGATGCTCGTGGCCGGCCTGGTGATCACGCCGATCGGCGGCGCGCAGGCCCTGCCCGCCTTCGCCGACCCCACCCTGTTACTGGCGGGGATCGGCGTGGGCGTGGCCTCTTCCGTCATCCCCTACATCACCGACCAGCTCGCCCTGGCCAGGCTGCCCAGGGCGACCTACGCGCTCATGGTGGCGCTCCTGCCGGCCACGGCCACCGTCATCGGGATCGTGGTCCTGGCCCAGGTCCCGACCCCCGGCGAGGCCACCGGCGTGGCGCTCGTGGTGGCCGGCGTGGCCATCCACCGGGAGCGGTGAGGCGGTTTCACTCCTCCCTGGGAGGGAAGGTCCCTGGATGCCCCGAGTCGTTCCCGAACCTCCGACTCCGCGGCCGCCCAGCGGCCCACTTCCGGATCCGCTGCCCGATCCGCAGCCACCGGATCCTGGTCCGCCGGCGCCCATCCCGGGTCCGGACCCGCCGACCGAGCCCTATCCCATCTGATGTCGGTCCCGAACCCCGAGCCGCCGACCGGCCCGCAGGCCCCGCCGGAGCCCGCCCCGCCGACGATCCCGGAGCCGACGCCGCCGTCGATCCCCGAGCCGAGCCCGGAGCCCAACCCGCACCCGACGCCGGAGCCCCTGCCGACGGGAGCGGCTAGCGGATGTCTCGACAGCGCTCGAGGCGCTGGCGGAGCTCCTCGCGGCAGCGGGTCTGGTCGTCGGTCTCCGAGCAGCAGCGCTTCACGTGCGCGCGGAGCTTGACCTCGAAGCGGTAGGCCGAGGCGCAGTCGGCACAGTGCGCGATGTGCCGGTCGACGGTGACGGCGATGGCCGTCGAAAGCTGGCCGTCGAGGTAGGCCTGCATGTGCTGCTCGGCCTCGGTGCAGTTGGCCTCAATCGCCGTGGTCTCGGCCATTGCCCTCAGTCGTCCTCTCCGTCGAGCGACTCGGCGAGCCTCGTCTTGAGGATCCGGCGGCCCCGGTGGAGGCGGGACATCACGGTGCCGATGGGCACGTCGAGGATGTCCGCCGCGTCCTGGTAGGAGAAGTCGGCGAGGTCGACGAGGACCACGGTCTCGCGGTACACGTCCGGCAGCGAGGCCAGGGCGTTGACCACCCCGTCCTGCGACAGCCGTTCGATCGCCGCCTCGGACTCCTGGCGGGGGGCGGTGGCGCCGAGCCTGTTGTACAGGTAGTAGTCGCCCTCTTCGACCGGCTCCGTCTGCGGCGTGCGTGCCCGCTTCCGGCCGGCGTCGATGGCGAGGTTGTGAACGATGCGCATGAGCCACGCCCGCAGGTTCGTCCCCGGCCGGTACTGCTGCCAGGAGCGGAAGGCCCGGATGTACGCCTCCTGGACGAGGTCCTCGGCCTCCTGCTGGCTGCCCGTCAGGCGCCGCGCGAGGCGAAGGACGTCATCTGCGAGGGCGAGCGCGTCCTCCTCGAAGTGGACGCGATCCCGCGCGCGCACGGCGATGTCGTGCGGCGAGACCTCGTCCTCGGTGACACGCTGCTCCTCCGGAGCCACGAGCGAAAGGTACATGCCTGCTGGCAAACGCCCCGCGGGCCGCGGCTATTCCGCCGCGGTGGCGGCGACGGCGTCGAGCCAGTGCTGCACGGCGGCCGGCGAGCGCAGTCGCACCACCCGCACGCCGGGCAGGCCGGCCAGCCGGTCGGGCAGCTCGTGGCGCATCCGCCGGTGGCTCCTCACGGCCCACGCGAACAGCGAATCGCTGCCGACGAAGGCGTTGCGCAGGCTCTCGCGATTGCCGTGCCAGAGCTCCGTGCGCCGCACCATGCGCACGAACGTCCGGCGCATCAGCCGCCAGAGCACGACGCGCAGGGGCACGTCGAGCCAGACCACCAGGTCGGCCTGCGAGACGACGAGGTCGCCGATCTTGCGCTCGTAGTTGCCGTCGACCACCCAGCCGTGGTCGCCCAGGACGGCACCGCACGCGGTCGCGCAGCTCGTCGGCCGTCGCCTCGGTCCAGCCCGGCCCGTGGTTCAGGGCGTCGAGCTCGACGTACGGGACCCGGAGCCTCGTGGCCACCGCGCCCGCAAGCGTGGACTTGCCCGAGCCGCTGGCGCCGACGACGGCGACCTTGCGCGGAGTGGCGAGGGTGAGGGCGTTCTTCGGGTGCACGGGTACCAGGCTCCGGGGCCTGGGGCGGGCACCGACGAGAGATGGGGGCACCATATCCTGGGAACGCAAAACCGCCGCAGGTTCTTACGCTCCGGCGGCGACCTTGGCTCAGCCTTCCGCGCTCGCCGCGCGTGAGCGCCGCACGCGGATCCACAGCAGCACGATGGCGCCCACGATGAGGGCGGCCACGATGTAGTCGAGGAAGGCGAGGCGGTCGTGCCATGTCCGCCAGGCCGAGCCCACCTGGACGCCCACCAGCGTGAGGAAGATCACCCACGGGATGCAGCCCAGGAGCGTGTAGACGGTGAAGCGCCGGAAGTCCATCCGGGCGATACCCGCGGGGAGTGAGATGAACGTCCGGATCACCGGGATGCAGCGCGAGAAGAAGACAACGCGGGCGCCGTAGCGCTGGAACCAGGCGTCCGCCTGGTTCAGCCGCTCCGGGGTGACGTGGAACCAGCGCCCGTGCCGCTCGATCAGGGTGCGGCCCCCGTAGGCGCCGACCGCCCACGCGATCCACGAGCCGACCACGTTGCCGGCCACGCCCGCCGCCACCGCGCCCCAGAACGACATCTGGTGCGACGAGACCAGGAAGCCGGCGAAGAGCATGATCGCCTCGCTCGGCACCGGGATGCAGGCCGACTCGAGCAGCATCAGGAAGAACACGGCCGGCAGGCCGCGGTTCCCGATCTCCCGGGTCAGCCAGTCGACGAGCTGTGCGGTCACGCGCGCACGAGGTACGCGCAGGGCCGTGCGTCCCCCGGCAGCGGCGACGGGCCGCGCCGGTTGACGACGAAGCGCCCGTCGTCCCCGAGCTCGACCTCGCCCCCCAGACCCGGCGCCTCGCCCTCGCGCTCCTCGATGCGGTACCCGTGCGGCGAGGGGACGAAAGGAGGTAGGTCACGGACGTCTCGGCCACCGGCGGAGGGTACCAGCGGGCGGCGATCGACCCGAGTGGGGCCGACCGTGAGCCCAAGGTCATGCGTCGGCGTGCCGGCTTTGCCGGTGCGCCGAAGCCACGAGTCGCGCCTTGCCGATACGACTGCATCGCTCCATTGGCGCACGCCCGTCGCAAGGAGGGGGCAAACGGGGGAACCATGGGTTCCCCCGTTCCTTACCCGCCTCGGATCCTGGGGTCCCGCTCGACCTGCTTTTGAATCTCCGGCGTGACGGTGGCCAGCTCTGGCGCGCCCGGCCGGCGGGCGTGCATGCGCGCCCAGATGAGCCAGCACACGGCTCCCACGGCGATCGGCGGCACGTAGGTGAGGAAGCGGTAGATGAGGACGCCGGCCACGACCTCCGACTGGTGGCCGCCGAAGCCCACGAGCGTTCCCGTCAGGCCGAGCTCGACCACGCCGAGGCCTCCCGGCGTGATCGGGATCGCCGTCAGGAGCCGGACGAGGGACCACGCCGCCAGCATCTCGGCCGCGTTCACCTCCGAGCTCGAGACGCCCACGAAGCGCAGGGCCGTGTAGAGGACGAGGAAGACCGTCAGGTGGCCGACGAGCGTGGTCACCGTCAGGGCGAGCCAGCGCCGCCGCACGAGGTGCAGCGACTGGCCCCGGAACGCCACGAACGTGTCCTCGAGCCGCACCGTCCGGCGGCGCAGCAGGCGGAGGATGGGGTTGAGCGCGCGCTCGGCCGCATGCCCGACTCGCCGCGCCTGCGAGTCGCCCCGCACGATCAGGACGAGCCCGATGATCACCGCCACGAGGACGCCCGCGCCGATCAGCGCGGCGGTGGTCAGCAGGGGGCTCGACTCGCCGTCCAGGGTGAGGAGCAGGAGGGCGAACAGCGGGATGCCCACGTTGGCCAGCTGGTTCCACAGGCTGAACACCACCAGGGCCAGGGTCACGTCGGGCGTGCGGAAGCCCCACTCCCGCAGCATCTGGAACGTCGTCGCCGCGCCCAGGGCGTCGCCGCCCGGGAGGATGCTGGAGAAGGCCGTCGACGCCTGGGTCACGATCATCGAGTGCCAGTACCCCAGCCCGGGCAGGGCGGCCATCCACGGCGGCCCGAAGGTGGCCAGGTTGAGCACGGCCACGAGGATGAGGACGGCCGTCTGCCACCAGGTCAGGTCCTGGATGACCTCCCACACCTCGCCGTAGTCGGCGAAGCGCGGCAGGACGAAGGCGAAGACGACCACCACGACCGCGATCGGGACGCCGACGGACAGGACGCGCTTGGCCGTCCTGCCCCACGTCCGCCGCGCCTTGGGGCTCATCGCGAACCCGGTCCCTAGGCCGGATCGCTCCAGTGGAGCATGGTCGCGGCGGGGCGGAAGCCGGCGCGGGCATACACGCGCTGGGCCTGGTCGCCGCCGGGCGAGAGAACGGCGAGCGCGGCGCCCGCCTCGAACGCCCGGCGGGTCGCGGCTGCGGTGACGAGCCCGGCCAACCCATGTCCCCGGTAGGCCTCCTCCGTGGCCACGCCCACGATCTCGGAAACGCCGTCGATCACCGGCGTCCACGTCGCGGCGCTGGCCGGGACCCCGCCGACACGGATCAGCACCGCCCCGCCGCCGTGCCGCCGCGGGTCGCGCGGCTCGTCGTCGGCGGCCAGCGGCGGGTCGCCGAAGGCGCGGCGCTGAAGGTCGAAGCACGTGCGGAGGTCGTCGTCCCCCACCGGTGCGATCGTCGTGCCGGGCCCGGCGGGGGCGTCCACCAGGTCGGGCGGCGAGCAGGCCATGAGCGGCGCCCGCAGCTCCTCCTGCATGCCGGCGGCGCCGAGCACGGCGGCCACGTCCGGCGCCGTCTCGGCGATCCATTCCAGGCGGGGCCGCCGCTCGTGCTCCTGGAACGTCGCCCGCAGATCCCCCACCGCTCCGGCCTCCGGCTCGGCCCCGGCCCGCGGGATGGCGTAGTTGCTGAACGGCGAGGCGTCCCTGTCGTCCAGGAAGAGGTCGAACGGCCCGACCTTCAGGACCATGCGGCCGCGGGCGGCCGAGGTGCGCAGGAACGACTGCAGGCGCAGGACCTCGTCGCGGGCGCCGTCGCTCCCCGCGGTCAGTCGTACGACGCGCACGCGGCGGTACAGCGTGTCGCGCTGCACGGGGCGCTTGCCCGCGGCGCGGATCAGCCGGCAGAAGTCCTCGATGGAGGCGCAGTAGGTCGTGCCCGCCGCCGAGACGACGTTCTCCTCGATCATGATCGAGCCCAGGTCGTCGGCGCCGAAGTGCAGCGCGACCTGGCCGATCTTCAGGCCCTGCGTCACCCACGACGACTGGATGTGGTCGACGTTGTCGAGGTAGAGCCGCGAGACGGCCTGCGTGAGCAGGTAGTCGAACGACGTCGGCGTGCTCGCTCGACCTGCGCGCCGAGGCGCGTGTTGTCGGGCTGGAACGTCCACGAGATGAAGGCGCGGAAGCCGTGGTGCTCGTCCTGCAGGTCGCGGATGCGGCGCATGTGCTCGACGCGCTCCGGCGAGCGTCTCGACGTGGCCGTACATCATCGTCGCCGTCGTCGACATGCCCAGGCGGTGCGCCTCGCGCATGACGCCGAGCCACTCGGCCGTCTTCGTCTTCTTCGGGCGCGATGATCTTGCGCACGCGGTCGACGAGGATCTCGCCGCCGCCGCCGGGCAGCGAGTCGAGGCCCGCGTCGCGCAGGCGCGAGAGCGTCTCCGGGATCGTCAGCTTCGAGCGCCGCGAGATGTGCTGGATCTCGGGCGGCGAGAGCGCGTGCAGGTGGATCCGGTAGCGCGCCTTGATGGACCGGAACAGGTCCTCGTACCAGTCGATGTCGAGGTCGGGGTGGTGGCCGCCCTGCATCAGCAGGGCCGTGCCGCCGAGCGCGAGCGTCTCCTCGATCTTCTTGAAGATCACGGGCTTGGGCAGGACGTAGCCCTCGCGCGTGTCGCCCGGGCGGCGGTAGAAGGCGCAGAAGTCGCAGTCCGTGACGCAGACGTTCGTGTAGTTGATGTTCCGGTCGACGATGAACGTGACCTCGTCCGGGTTCGTGCTTGCGCGCGCGCATCTCGTCGGCGGCGCGGCCGACGGCGACGAGGTCGCGCGAGCGCAGCAGCGTCGACGGCGTCGTCGTCCGCCAGCCGCTCGCCCTCGCAGCGACGCGCTCGAGGATCTCGCCGACACGGTGCGGGTGCGCGACGTCGACTGCCATCGGCGTCAGCGTACGCGAGCGGTGTCGGCGAAGCGCAGCTCCGGCGCGCTCGGGATCGGCGCCGACTCGGCGGCCAGCTCGTAGAAGCGCTGCGAGGCCCGCGCGCTCGCGCGCGCCGAAGCGGTAGCGCAGCTTCTCGAAGTAGCGGGCGAGGTAGCCGGCGCGGGAAGCCGATGCCGCTCGGCGGCGGCCCGGGCCACCTCGCTCGGCGTGCTCGGCGGCCTCGGCCACGGCGCCGCGCAGCGCGCTGGTCGATCCGCGGCCAGCGCGCTCGGGATCGCACCTCGGCGCGGGCGGCCCAGACGGCGAAGACCATCGGCAGCCCGGTGTGCTCGCGCCACAGCATCGCCGAGGTCGTGGTGGGGCGTCGGGTCCGAGAAGGCCGAGCGCAGGGCCTTGTCGCCGATCAGCAGGCGGGCGTCGGCGGGCGCGTCCTCGGTCCAGGATCTCGGCCTCGGGCAGCAGGATCTGCACGAGGGCCACGGACGTCGCCGACTCGCGCGTGACGGCGACGGTCTGCGACCGCCCGCAGCGGCAGTCGCGTGACGAGCTGCACCGACTCGACCGCGCCGTCCGAGCCGACGCACAGCGACGGCAGCAGCACGTAGCGCGTCGGGCTCGCGCGCGTACTCGACGCTCGAGCAGTTGGCGACGTCGATCTCGCCGCGCGCGCGAGCATGCGGTTGAGCGCCGTCGGCACGCCGACGACCTCGACGGCCTCGCTCCTGGTCGAGATGGCGCGACAGCGCCCACTCGACCGGGAAGGTGTTGATGAACGCGACGCGGCCGAGGCGAAGGGGCGTCACCGGTCGAAGCGCCGCACGACGTTGTAGTGCGTGTCGCGCTGCACCGGGATCGCGGCCGGCCTCGCGGATCACGCGGACGAGCGAGGCGACCTTCTCCTCGGTGGGCGTGACCGCGCCGGCGGCGTGGGCGATCGTCTCCTCGACGACCGTGCCCTGGATGTCGTTCGCGCCGAAGTGCAGCGCCACCTGGGCGAGCGGCGTCGAGATCATGATCCAGTACGCCTTGATGTTCGGCGATGTTGTCGAGCATCAGGCGCGAGACGGCCTGCATCTTGAGGTCGTCGTGCCCGGTCGTGAACGACCAGCCGCGCCGCTCGAAGACGGTGTTCTCGCGGGTGGAACGGCAGCGGGATGAAGGCCAGGAAGCCGCCGGTCTCGTCCTGCAGCTCGCGCAGGCGCAGCAGGTGGTCGACGCGCTCCTCGTAGGTCTCGACGTGGTTGTAGAGCATCGTGCAGTGCGTCGGCATGCCCATGCCGTGCGCCAGGCGGTGCACGTGCGAGCCAGATGTCGGGGTGCTCCTTGCCGGGCGCGACGAGCTGCGCGCACGCGGTCGGCGAAGACCTCGGCGCCGCCGCCGGGCAGCGAGCCGAGGCCGGCGGCGCGCAGCTCCCGCAGCACCTCGGCGTGGTCGAGGCCCGAGAGCGTCGTCATGTGGTGGATCTCGGACGCCGTGAAGCACTTCAGGTGCACGTCCGGCAGCGCCTCGTGCAGGCCGCGCACGAGATCGACGTAGTACGTCGAAGTCGAGGTGCGGGTGCTCGCCGCCGACCATGTGGATCTCGGTGTAGCGGCTGCGCCTCGTAGCGCCTCGAGCGCGTGCTGCACGAGCGTCGCCGATCTCCCACAGGTAGGCGCCGTCCTGCTTGCCCGTGCGCGCGAAGGCGCAGAACTTGCACTTCACCCGGCAGACGTTCGTGTGGTTCAGGTACAGGTTGTTGACGAAGTAGACCTCGTCGGTGCCACCGCGCAGGCGCCGGGCCTCGTCGGCGAGCGCGCCCAGGCCGAGCAGGTCGTCGCTCTCGAGAAGCGTGACGCCGTCGTCGAAGTCGAGGCGCTCGCCGGCCACGTACCTTCTCGCGGACGGCGCCGAGCTGCGGTGCGTCGTCGAGTGTGGCCATGGCTTCGCGGTCCTCCTCAGGCGTCGCCGCTGCCACCGCTCGGTCGAGCACCTGGCGCAGGGCGGACACGTCGACTCGCGCCGCTGCACGCGGCGAGCTCGCCGCTCGGCGACTCCGCGCGAACTCTACTGCCCGTGCGCGGGTCTCGGTCGACGGCTCCGGTGGCGACGACGCGCGCGAGGACGGCAGGACGTCCGGCGGCCGCGATCCCGCGCTCGAGCAGCGCCGCGGCGACCTGCATCGTCGCGGCGCGCGGCCAGGAGCAGGGGCAGCGGTCATGGTGCCGTCGAGCAGGTCGGTGCCGAGCGCCTTGCCGGTGCGCGTCGGGTCGCCGTCGCAGTCGAGCAGCGTCGTCGGCCAGCTGGAAGGCCAGCCCGAGGTCGGCTGCCGAAGCGCTCGAGCGCGGCGACGTCGGCGTCATCGAGGCCGCCGAGGCGGCCGCCGAGCGCGCAGGCGGCGGCGAACAGCCGGCCGGTCTTGAGGCGGCAGCGCTCGAGCGAGGCCTCGACCGAGGTCTCGGGCCGGCGCGTCTGCTCGCCTGCAGCGCCTCGCCGCGGGCCAGGTCGAGCGCACGCCGTGCGCGAGGATGCGCGACCGCGACGGGGTCGCCGGTGCGCGGCGAGCTCGGCGAAGGCGCGCGCGAACAGGTAGTCGCCGGTCGCGCGCGCGATGCGCCTCGCCGTGCGTCGCCCAGACCGTCGCGTGCGCCGCGGCGGAGCGGGGCCGCGTCGAGCACGTCGTCGTGGACCAGCGTCGCCATGTGCACGAGCTCGACCGCGGCGGCGGCCGCGATCTCGACGTCGGGCGTCGGCGCGCCGCTCGGCCGGCGCGCTGAGCAGGACAGCAGCGGGCGCAGGCGCTTGCCGCCGGCGGCCAGCGTCTCGCGCGCCCGCGCGGCCGCGACGCCGCCGTGCGGCGGCCACGGTGGCGCCGAGCCGCTCCTCGACGCGGCGCAGGAACGGCCGCGTCGCGGGCGCCCGCGAGCCGTGACGGCGTCGGGGCCGCGACCGCTCACCGCGGCACCTCGCCCACGTGCAGGGCGACGATGCCGCCGGCCGAGGAGGCGGTAGCGGACGCTGCTCAGGCCCGCGCTGCCAGAACAGCGCTCGCCGAGCTCGTCCGGCCCGGGGAAGCGGCGCACCGACGCCGGCAGGTACGAGTAGGCGGTGTCGTCGCAGCACGCGTCCCAGCGCCGGGATGAGGCGGTCGAACCAGAGGTCGTAGAACCACGACAGCGGCGGCGCGGTGGGCTGGGTGATCTCGAGGCAGACGACGCGACCGCCCGGGCGCACGACGCGCGCGAGCTCGCGCAGGCCCGCCTCGACGTCGGGCAGGTTGCGCACGCCGAAGGCGATGGTGGCGGCGGCGAAGGACGTCGTCGCCGAAGGGCATGGCCATCGCGTCGCCCGGACCCACTCGACCGGCGCGGCCTCGGGACCCGGCTCCTTGCGCGCGGCGCGGTCGAGCATCTCGGCCGAGAAGTCGAGCGCCCGTCACCTGGCCGCTGCGGCCGACGACGCGGGCCAGGCCGAGCGCCAGGTCGCCCGTGCCGCAGCAGGCGTCGAGCGCCGATCGCGCCGCGGCCGAGCCCCGTCTCCGCGCGCGGCGAGGGCGCGCCAGCGCTGGTCGAGCCCGCCGGTCATCAGCGCGGTTCATGAGGTCGTACGGCCCGGCGATGCGGTCGAACATGCGCTCGACCTCGGCCGGGTCGAGGCGGTCGCGGCGTCACGGCGCTCGATCTCCGCCTCGCGCCTGGCCCCAGCGGCGCAGCAGGTCGTGCTCGACGCCGAGCAGGTCGAGCGCCTTGCCGGCGACGAAGTCGAGACGGCGTCGTCGAGCGTCTCGGGCTGCGTGTAGAAGGCGGGCATGGCCGGCAGCGATCAGCGCGCCGGCCTGGCGGAGCGTGAGCAGCACCTCGCAGGTGGATCGCCGAGAGCGGCGTCTCGCGCGGCACGAGCACGAGCCGGCGATCCTCCTTGAGCGCCACGCCGGCCGCCCGGTGGATCAGGTTCGCCTGACCGGAGCGACGCGATCGTCCCGGCCGTCGCCATCGAGCACGGGCAGATCACGTAGCCGTCGCAGCTGGCCGAGCCCGAGGCGTAGGGCGAGAACCAGTCGCGCTCGCGCGTACAGCGTCGCCTGCGGCCCGCCGTGCTCGGCCACGAGGCGCTCGCACGGCCTCGGCGGGATCGAGCGCGCGGTCGCGGTAGAGCTCGTAGGCGATGACCTCGCCCGCCGAGGCCGAGGCGCACACGCCGACCTCGGCGCCCGCGTCGCGCAGGCCGTCGAGGACCCGTGCCGCATAGGGCGCGCCGGACGCGCCCGTGATGCCGAGGAAGAAGCGCACGCCGCAGGATCGCCCGGACGACGGCTCAGCGCACGGGCCGCGACGTGCACGTGCGCTCAGGCGAACTGGGACGCCCTGTGCAGCGCTTCGGCGGGCGACGACGGCGAGCCGCCGAGCCGCCGGTGTCTCTGTCCCGCCGTTCGTGACTCGGTCGCGACGAACGTGGCGATGCACTTGATCTTCGCCTGGTCGAAGCTGTGCCCTTGAACGAGGGCATCACGCCCTTGCCGTTCGTGACGCGGTCGAGCGCGAGCTGCGTAGGTCGGGCTGCGCCGAGTCGAGGTTCGGGCCGACGTTGCCGTTCCAGCCCGTCGCCTTGAGCGTGTGGCAGGTCGCGCACGGCTGGTTCGCCGTGAACGCCGAGCGTCGCCGTGCCCGCCGCGGCGGCGCCCGGGCGCCTTCGAGCCCGTACCAGGTGAGGCCGAGGAGCAGCACGGCCATGGCGCCGGCGAAGCCGATGGCGATCGGGCGGCGCGAGAGGCGCCGCTCGCGCGTGCGGTCGATGAACGGCATCCCGATCAGCAGCGCCCATCCAGATGCGTCGGGATGATGATCGTCGCGAGCAGGATCAGGTTCGGGTTCGTGAAGATCCGCAGCAGCTCGAAGAGGAAGAAGAAGTACCACTCCGGGCGTGGGTCGTAGCGTCTCGACCGCCGGGTCGGCGCGGTCCTCGTAGAGCGGCCCGAGCAAGCCGCTCTTGCCGCCGTGGTTGGTGTCGACCCCGTGCTCGGACGTGAAGTACCAGAGGCACCGCCAGGCCGACGATCAGGAGGACGAAGAAGAAGTTGACGAGGACGTCGTGGAAGAGCGCGTACGGGAAGAACGGCTTGCCCGTGCGCTTCTGGTACGCGTACTCGCGCAGGTACCCCTCGCGGCGCTCGCGCGCGGTCAGGCGCGGCACGTGGCCTCCTCGTCAGCGTGCTGGCTCATCGCGACGCCTCGACGGCTCGCGCGCAGCGGCCTCGTCGTAGCGCGTCCGCGACCACGGCGGCGACGTCACGCCGAGGCGGACGACGAGCCAGTTGTGCATGAAGATGAAGGAACGCGATCCCGCCGGGGATCACGAGCATGTGCAGCGAGTAGAAGCGCGAGAGCGTCTGACCGCCGAAGTTCGGGCCCGGCCTTGAGGAAGTCGGCCAGGTAGGGGCCGACGATCGGGCGCGGTGCCGTTGATGTTGACGCCGACGACCGTCGCCCAGTAGGCGCGCTGGTCGAACACGAGCAGGTAGCCCGTGAACGACATCGCCATGACCAGGATGAAGAGGATGCGCGCCCGTCAGCCAGGTCAGCTCGCGCGGGTACTTGTAGGCGCCGAAGAAGAACGTCGCGCGCCATGTGCAGGAAGAGCAGGATCACCATGACGCTCGAGCCCCACTTGTGCATGCCGCGGACCAGCCAGCCGAGCGTGGCCGTGTCCGTGATGTAGCGGATCGAGTCGTAGGCCGCCGGCCGGCGAGGGGTCGTAGATCATGGCGAGGATGACGCCGGTCGTGGCCTGCAGGACGAAGACGATCAGGAGCGACGAGCCGAGCGTCTGCAGCCAGGACGTGTCCTCGGGCACGTTGCGGAAGAGGAACGTCTCGACCAGGCCGACGAAGCCGGAGCGCTCCTCGACCCACTCGAGCGGGGCGTCGACGACGAGCTCGCGGGCAGTCGGTCGTGTGCGCAGGCATCGGGCTGTGCTCCTAGCCCTGCGGGGCGGGCGGGATAGAGGTACGAGAGGACGCCGGTCACGGGCTGGCCCGGCCCCTTGAGCTGGTGCGGGTGCAGGTTGTCGTCCATCGCGTAGAGCTTGCCCGAGGATCAGGTGGCCCTTCGAGTCGACCGAAGTTCTCGTAGCGGTTGAGCGGGCGCACGGGCGGGCCGGCCGTGCGGCGGCCCTCGGTGTCGTACTGGCCGCCGTGGCACGGGCAGGCGAAGCCGGCGCCGAAGTTGCGGACCGGGCAGCCGAGGTGCATGCACGTGTTCGAGATCGCGGTGAACTTGTCGTTGCCGTCGTTGCGGATGAAGACGACGCGGCGGTCGATGCCCGACGGGTCCTCGGGGTGCGCGGTCGAACGTGACGACGTGGAACGGGGCCTGGGACGTGTCGACTGGGTACAGGCTCGTCGGGCCGAGGTCGACGTCGTAGTACGTGCTCGGTCTTGAACGCCGGCGCGAGGCCGACGCCGAGCGCGGGGACCGCGATCACCGCGCCCATCAGGCCGCCGACGCCGACCGTCGCCCCGGAGAGGAACTTCCCGCGATCCATCGCCGACCGGGCAGCGCCGGGGTCGACGTAGGCAACGGCGCCGGCACCGGGGTCTGTCGAAGCGATCTGACCGGGCTCGTCGCCTGCGGTGGGCTCGCGCTCGCCCGGTGGGGCGGGGGGTTCCGCCACGTATCCCCTCCGAAGTTCGACTGGACGGCGCGTATTGAACCCGACCCGGACGGGCGCAACGACGTGCCCACTGCCACGAGCACCAACGCGCCTGCACGCGTGGAGCGGGCTCCGGCCGGTTCGAATGAGCGCCCAAGCGGGAAGGCGGAACACATGATCCGAGCATTGACAGCCCTTCTCGGCTTCGCCGCCGCGGCCGTCCTGCTCGAGGTCGCCCCTCGTGCGGGCGATCTCTCGGGCTCGAGCTACTGGTGGGTCGCCCTCCTGTGGGCGGCAGCCGGCCTGGCCGCCGGCGCCCTGTACCAGGCGGGTGGCATCCGCGCCCCGGCCTGCGCGTCAACCCGTGGCTCTTCCTCCTGCTTCCTGCCCTGGACGCTGCTCGCTGCCGGCGTCGTCGTCCAGCGGGCCGACACGCACTCCTGGTACGCGCGGCTGGCCCGCTACATCTTCCCGGACTCCTGGCTCGTGCACTGGTCGCTGGGGCGGCTGCCTTCGCCTTCGGCGCCGGCCTCCTGCTGGCGCTGTCCATCGTCGAGCCGCTCGTCGGCGTGGTCGTCGACACCGCCCCGGGCGAGCGCGCGGTGCCCGCGCGGGTGCACGACCGCGGCGCTGAGCCCGTCGTGACCTCCCGCGACCCCGTGGTGCCGGACCGCCGGCCCGAGCCGGTGGCGACGTCCACGAGCCGACGGCAGTCGGCAACGGCCAGCCGGCCGAGACCGCGCAGACCACCGATCAGCGCTCAGAGGCTAATTCCGTCTCCGCGGAGCCAGCGCGGCCCGGACGGCCGTGGCGAAGGGCAGCGGCGTGAACGGCACGAGGCTGGCCGCGTCGGGGCCCGTGACCACGGCGTCGGCCAGCAGGACGCGAATCGCGTCGGCGTCGACGCCGGCCACGAGCCGGAGGGCGAGCGCAGAGGCACCGGTGGGGCCGAGGTGGAGGGACGCCGGACGGGGGCGGCGCCCGACCGCCTCGGCGACGCCCTCGACCAGCTCGCCGAGGGTGAGCACGTCCGGGCCGCCGGCCTCGACCACCCGCCCGGCGGCCTCGGGGCGATGGCCAGCAGCACGAGGAGCGGGACGAGATCCCCGGCGGCCACGGGCTGCGAGCGGGCCCGCGACCGCGGGTAGGCGAGCACCGGCAGACGCTCGGCCAGGCGCCGCAGGGCCCGCATCGTGGGCGAGCCCGCGCCGATGACGGGCCCGATCGGATCTCCGTCGCGAAGCCGGGTGGCGCGCCTCCGGGCGGATCGGCGAGGCAGCGCAGGGCACCACCCGCCCGACCCCGGCGGCCTCGTCCGGCGCGCGTACGCCGGCGCGCCGTGGCGGACGTCGAACGCGAGGTCCTGGCCGGCGAGGGCCTCGGCCATCAGCGCGGTGTCGCCGAGCGGGACGCGCAGCGCGCTCGGATGCCGGGCATCCCGTGAGATCCGCAGGGCGCCGCGGGCGATGGCCCGCACGCGCGCGCCGGCGGCGCAGCAGCGCCGGCACCAGCAGGCGCCCGACGTATCCGCTGCGCTCCGAGCACGACGACGTGGCGCCCCTCGAGGGCGCCGGCGGTCAGCGCGTCCCGGGACGAGACGGCGCCGGCGGCCCGGCGCGGCGCCGTTGCCGCCGTCGGCCGCGCCGGCCGCGCGGCGAGCCCGAGCTCGTCCCAGCGGGCCGTGACGCGTGCCTGCACCTCGTCGCTCATGCGCGCGACCTCGGGCCACTCGCGGGGGTAGCCCTCGCTCGGCCACGTGGCGGTCGCATCGATCCCGAGCTTGCCGCCGAGCGACTGCAGGTGACGGCGCGTGGTCGAGCTGGTCGAGCGGCCCCGAGGCGAGCACGACGTCGCGCGCCGGGTCGACGTTCGCGCCGACCTGCCAGGCGACCTGCGCGTAGTCGTGCACGTCGACCCAGGCGTCGACGACGATCACGCACTTCGTCAGCGACAGCAGGCCGAGGCCCCAGACCGCGTGCATGACCTTGCGCGCGTGGCCCGGGGTAGGACTTGCGGATCGAGACGATGCAGCAGTTGTGGAACGCGCCCGCGACGGGCAGGTCGTAGTCGACGAGCTCGGGCAGCGTCGCGCGGATCGCGGGCAGGAAGATGCGCTCGGTGGCCTTGCCGAGCCAGGCGTCCTCGGCCGGCGGCGGTCCGACCACGATGCGACGGGTAGATCGCGTCCCTGCGCATCGTCATGCGCCGTCAGGTGCAGCACCGGGAACGGCTCCTGCGCGGGCGTGTAGTAGCCGGTGTGGTCGCCGAAGGGCCCTTCCGGCCGCAGCTCGCCGCGCTCGCAGTAGCCCTCGAGCACGATCTCCGCGTTCGCCGGGCACCTGCAGGTCGACGGTCTTGCACTGCACGAGCTCGACCGGCTTGCCGCGCAGGAAGCCCGCGACCATCAGCTCGTCGACGTGCTTGGGCAGCGGGGCCGAGCCCGGAGTAGGCGGTGATCGGGTCGCGTGCCGAGCGCGATCGCGACCTCCATGCGGCCCGCGCCGTCGCGCCAGTCGGCCGCCGCGTCCTTGTGGATCTGCCAGTGCAGGCCCGTCGGTCGCGCGTCGTACTTCTGCAGGCGGTACATGCCGACGTTGCGGCCGCCCGTGTCTCGGATCCTTCGTGATGACCGACGGCAGCGTGATGAACGGGCCGCCGTCGCCGGGCCAGCAGGTCATGATCGGCAGCAGGTCGAGGTCGGGCCGCTCGAGCACGATCTCCTGGCACGGCGCCGCTGCGAGACGGTCTTGGGCGATGGCGTCGGCGAGGCTCTTGAGCTTGCCGAGCGCGCGCAGCTTGTCGGCGAGCCCCTGCGGCGGGCTGCAGCTCGAGCACCGCCGGCGAGCTTGGCGGCCGACGTCGTCGAGGCGCTCGACGCCGAAGCGCGAGGCACATGCGCCGCTCGGTGCCGAACTGGTTGATCAGCAGCGGGAGCGGCGAGCCGCGTCACGTTGCGGAAGAGCAGCGCGGGGCCGCCGCGCCTTGACCATGCGGTCGGCGATCTCGGTGATCTCGAGGTACGGATCGACCTCGGCGTCGACCTCGACCAGCTCGCCCTCGCGCCGCGAGCAGGTCGATCCACTCGCGCAGGTCGTTGACGGCCACGCATGAAGCCTACGCCGGACTCCGCCGGCCTGGCCGGGCCGGACGCCGCGCGGTCCTAGACGGCTTGCGGAGCTCGAGGAGCGGCGAGCGTCGCGTGCGCCGCCCGGGCCTCGTCCAGATCGCGGTCGCCGACCAGGCGCTCGAGCGCGGAGGGGTCCCCGGTCTCGACGAGCTCCCGCCGGCCGTGCTCCAGGCCCGGGACGAGCGAGCGGTCGGCCAGCGCCAGCGCCGTGCCCGCCCACACGGCGAAGTCGTTCTCCCAGCGCGACTCGGCCCGGCCACGGGCCGCGACCGTGATCAGCTCGGCGAGCAGGGCGATGGCGTCCGTGTCGTCGGCCTCGGCGATCCAGGCCAGGCCGCGCGCGTACAGGAAGTCGCCCAGGAGCAGAGCGGCGTTCGCGTCGCGCACGTCGAACAGGCGCGGCGTGCCGTGGTGGAGGAGGTGGCCCTCGTAGATCGCCTCGAGCCCATCGGCGAAGCGCGGGCCGCACAGCGGCGCCCAGGGCGTGTCCGTCCCGCGGGCGTCCGCAGGCAGCAGCAGCACCGCCCAGCCCTCGCCCTCCTCCTCGGCCGCCCGGGCCACGGCCGCGAGCGGGGCGCCCGTCATCCGGCCAGCACGCGTGCCGCGGCGTCGGCGATTGACCGGGTCTCCCGGGGCCCGTGCGCGAGCGACACGAAGGCCGCTTCGAACTGCGACGGGGGCAGGTAGACGCCCGAGGCGAGCATCCCGCGGAAGAAGGCCGCGAAGCGCTCGAGGTCGCAGGCGCGGGCGTCCGCGAAGTCCCGCACGGGCTCGGGCGAGAAGAACAGGGTCAGCATCGAGCCCACGCGGTTCACGGTCACGGGCTCGCCTCGCGCGGCCTCGCGGAGGGCGTCCTCGACGCCGGCCGCCGTTCGCTCGAGGCGCTCGTACACGCCCGCCTCGGCCAGCCGGGTGAGCGTGGCCAGCCCCGCGGCCATGGCCAGCGGGTTCCCCGACAGCGTCCCGGCCTGGTAGACGTCGCCGATCGGAGCGAGGCGCTCCATCACGTCGCCCCGGCCTCCGAGCGCCGCCGCGGGCAGGCCGCCGCCCACGATCTTGCCCAGCACCGTCAGGTCCGGTGTGACGCCGTAGCGCTCCTGCGCGCCGCCCCGGGCGACGCGGAAGCCGGTGATGACCTCGTCGAACACGAGCAGCGCGCCCGCGTCGTCACACATGGCGCGCAGTCCCTCGAGGAAGCCGGGCGCCGGCGGGACGCACGCCCATGTTCCCGGCAACGGGCTCGACGATCACGCACGCCAGGTCCCGGCCGTGGCGCTCGAACGCCGCCCGCACCGCCTCGAGGTCGTTGAAGGGGCACACGATCGTGTCGCTCGTGGTGGAGGCGGGCACGCCCGGGGCTCGAGGGGATGCCGAGCGTGGCGACGCCCGAGCCGGCCTCGGCCAGCAGGGCGTCCGCGTGCCCGTGGTAGCAGCCGGCGAACTTCAGGATCGCGGGCCGCCCGGTGAAGCCGCGGGCCAGGCGGATCGTGGCCATGCCGGCCTCCGTCCCCGAGGAGACGAAGCGCACCAGCTCCACCGAGGGCAGCGCGTCCTTGATGGCCTGGGCGAGCTCGATCTCGAGCACGGTGGGAGCGCCGAAGCTCGTGCCCCGCGCCGCCGTCTCGCGCACGATGGCCAGCACCCCGGGATCGGCGTGGCCGAGGATCATCGGCCCCCACGAGCCCACGAGGTCGACGTACGAGTTGCCGTCGGCGTCCTCGACCCAGGCCCCATGGGCGCGGGCGATGAACAGCGGGTGGTCCCGCCCCACGGCGCGCATGGCCCGCACCGGCGACGAGACCCCGCCGGGGATATGGCGGCAGGCCTCGGCGTACAGCGCGCGCGACCGCGCGTCCACGAGCTGGCCCGGCTCGCTCACCGAAGCCACGTGGCCGCCTCGGTCGCGTAGTAGGTGATCACCAGGTCGGCGCCTGCCCGGCGGATGCCGACGAGGGACTCGAGCACCGCGGCACGCTCGTCGAGGGCGTCCCTCCCGCCGGCGGCGCGGAGCATCGCGTACTCGCCCGACACCTGGAAGGCGGCGATCGGCGCGAGCGTCCGGTCGCGCAGGCGGGCCAGCACGTCGAGGTAGGGGCCGGCGGGCTTGACCATCAGCATGTCGGCGCCCTCGTCCAGGTCGGCCAGTGCGTCCCGCAGCGCCTCGTTCCCGTTGGCGGGGTCGAGCTGGTGGCCGCGCCGGTCGCCGGTGGCCGGGGTGGAGTCGGCCGCCTCGCGGAACGGGCCGTAGAAGGCCGAGGCGAACTTGGCCGAGTAGGAGAGGATCGCGGTGTCGAGCAAGCCCTCGTCGTCGAGCGACTCGCGGATGGCGCCCACCCGCCCGTCCATCATGTCGGAGGGGGCGACGATGTCGGCTCCGGCCGCGGCATGCGACACGGCGGTGCGAGCCAGGAGGGCGACAGTGGCGTCGTTGTCAACGTCCCCGTCGGCCCGCAGCACGCCGCAGGCGCCGTGGCTGGTGTACTCGCACAGGCACACGTCGGTGATCACGGGCAGCGTGGGCGACACGGCCTTGATCGCCCGGATCGCCTCCTGGACGACGCCCTCGTCGTCCCAGGCGCCGGACCCCTCCTCGTCCTTGCGCCGGCGGCAGTCCGAACAGGAGCACCCCGGCCACGCCGGCGGCCGCGGCCCGCGCCGCCTCCTCGGCCACGCGGTCGGCCGACAGGTGGCTCACGCCCGGCATCGAGGCGATCGGCGACTCGACGCGCGAGCCGGGCACCACGAAGAAGGGCTGCACGAGGTCCGCGGGGTCGAGGCGCGTCTCGCGCACCATCCGGCGGATCGGCTCGGTCCGGCGCAGACGGCGGAAGCGCGTCGCTGGGTACGCCACGGGCGAAGTATTACCCCCTCGCAGAGAAGGCTCTCGGCGAGAAGCCCCTATCGCGTCCGCGCGGGCCCGGGCAGGGGCTCGGTGGCCTCGCCGGGCGGCGGCTCGTCGCCGGGCGCCTCCTCGGACGGAGGAACGTGCACGGGGAGGCTGAGCTGGAGCCCGGTCCCGGCCAGTGTGCCGGACGACCAGGGCTCGAACTGGATCCGCGGCCGGAAGAAGAGGTACACCTCGCGCCCGATGGCGATGAGCGGGAGGGCCAGGAACACGCCGGGGATCCCGTACAGGTCGGCCCCGGCGAGCAGGCCGAAGATGATGAGCAGCGGGTGGGCGCCGAGCGCCGACCCGAACACGCGCGGCACCACGACGTGGCCCTCGACCTGGTGGATGAGGACGAACACGATGATCACCCACACCGCGGTGATGGGTGAGTGCAGCAGCGCCAGCACCACAGGCGGGATGGCGCCGAGGATCGGTCCCACGTAGGGGATGAACTCGGTGATCGCCGCGAACACGCCGAAGAAGAAGGCCCACTTGGTGGCGTCGGGCCAGATTCCCAGGACGCCCAGGAGCGCCATCCCGAGCCCGGCGCTGGCCCCGATGATCAGCGACACCAGCAGCTGTCCGCGGACGTACGAGATCAGCCCGCGCTGGACCGACGCGCCGAGCTCCTTGCCGTCCGGCCCGGGCGGGAACATCCGATTCAGCACGCGGCTGAAGCGCGGCGCGTCCAGGAGCATGTAGACGGACACCACCACGATGAGCACGAGGTTGAAGAGGCCCGTGACGATGGTCGTGGCCACCGTCTCGGTCACGTTCACCACCGTGTTCGTGTACGAGCTCAGCTTGCGGTGCTCGAGGTTGTTCACGATCTGGCTCCCGAGATCCCGCACGTGCACCCGCGCGAGCCCGTGCGTGTCGAGCCAGCGCTGCAGGTCATCGACCTTGGTGTCGGCTGGAGCGCGGCCCGTCGCGGGGTTGACTGTAAACTCGTCCTGCACCTGCCGCGAGATCGACTGCGCCTGGCTCACCGCCAGCGTGCCCAACAGAGCCGTGCCAGCCACCAGAAGCGTCGCGAACGACAGGTACACCAAGGCGACGGCGGCGCCCCGCGGGAGACGCATCTGCGTCAACCCGTGCACGAGCGGACTGAGAAGCAGGGCGATGAGGCCCGACACCAGGAAGATGAGCAGCGCGTGACGGACGGCACCGGCCAACACCCACGCAGCGATGAGGACCAGCGGGAGCAGTACGAGCTGTATCCAGCGGGGCACCTGCAACGTGGGCGTTCCCGCCGCCATGCGGGCCACGATATCAACGGCGTTCTGCGGCCCTCCGCGGCCGGCGGCCGTCGCCGGCGCCGCCCCCGGCGCTCGCCGGATCCCGCCTGGCGCGAGGGTTCCGCCGCGCCGAGGCGCCCCGCCCGCCGTCGCCCGGCCGGCCGGAGCACGCGCATCGAGCAGCGCCGCACGCGGCTGATCATCGGTGTGGTCCTGGCCGTGGCCGTGGCGGGCGTGACCCTCGGCTCCACCCTGGGCGGCAGCTCGCCCACCCAGATCGCCACGGGCCCCACCGCTCCCCGGGCCCTCCTGCCCTCGGGGCCGCCCGCCAAGCAGAAGCTCGCCCGTGAGCAGGGTCTCGTGCTCTACGTGCCCATCGAGCAGGACCTGATCACGGCCATCGCCTTCCACGCCGTGGCCCAGGGCAACGCCTTCCCGCTCTCGCCCGTCGGCCGGCAGGTCAACGCCGGCGTGATCCAGAGCCTGTGGGACCGCGTGTTCGGCGACGGCTCGGGCGGCCTCCGCTACTACGTCTCCGACGGCTCGACCGACGCCGTGGACGTGGGCGCGCGGGCGGGCACCGACGTCTACGCGCCCGTCAGCGGGCAGGGTGGTCTCACTCGTCCCCGAGATCCTCGACATGCACCAGTACGGCGTGACGGTGGGGATCCAGCCCACCACGAACCCCTCGGTGGTGGTCGACGTCTCGCACGTCCGCCTCGGCACCGGGCCCAAGGGCCTGCCGAGCCTGAAGGTGGGCGACCCCGTGCAGGCGGCGCAGACCCACCTCGGGACGGTGGCCGACCTCAGCGGCGTCATCCAGTCCGAGCTCCGCCACTACGTGTCCGACGCCGGCAACGGCGCGGCCATCGAGGTCGATCCGGCCCCCGTGCCCGCGGTCCCCTGACCGCGGCGGCGCCCCTGCGCATCCTCTTCCTGGCCGACGTCTTCGGGCGGCCGGGGCGCGACGCCGTGGAGTCCCTCCTCCCGGGAGTGCGCGAGGAGCTCGAGCTCGGCCTGGTGGTGGCCAACGGCGAGAACGTGGCCCAGGGCGCCGGCATCACCGGTCGCCTGGCCGACCGCCTCCTGGCCGCCGGCGTGGACTGCATCACGCTCGGCAACCACACCTGGCGCCAGCGCGACATCGCCGAGTACCTGCTGCGGGAGCCGCGCGTGATCCGGCCGGCCAACTACCTGGACTCGGCGCCGGGGCGGGGCCTGACCACGGTGGAGGCCACCGACGGGACGCCGGTGGCGGTGCTCAACCTGCTCGGGCGGCTGGGGCTCGAGCCCGCCCGGAGCCCCTTCGAGGTCGCGCCGCGCCTGGTGGAGGAGGCCCATCGCTCCGCCCGCGTGGTGCTCGTGGACATGCACGCCGAGGCCACCAGCGAGAAGGTGGCCATGGGGCGCTTCCTGTCGGGTCAGGTGACGGCGGTCATCGGCACCCACACGCACGTGCAGACCAACGACCCGACCGTGCGCGACGGGACGGCGTACCTGACCGACGCGGGCATGACCGGCCCGCACGACTCGGTCATCGGGGTCCGGGCCGAGATCGCCCTGCGGCGCTTCGTCACGCAGCTGCCGGCGCGCCACGAGCCGGCCGAGGGGGACGTCCGGCTCGAGGGCGCCGTGATCGAGTGCGATCCGGCCACCGGGCGGGCGAGCTCGATCGAGCTCTTCCGCCGCAGGGCCTGACGGCTACGCGGCCTCCGGCTCGCAGGTCGCGGCCGACTGGGTGACCGGGGCCGTGCGCAGGCCGTCGACGTAGGCGTCGAAGTCCCAGGCCTGCAGGAACCGCTCTGCCGCCGCCCGGCCGCTCTGCCGGAGCGCCTCCTGGGTCTCGGGCCGGATGTGGAAGTCGGTCGTCTTCACGCCCAGGGTGTCGATGAAGATCGTCCGGGCGAGCACCTGCGGGTCGTCGAGGGCCATGCGGTCGTGGGCCTCGGTGGCCGTGTGGGCCATGGCCTCGATGAGCCCGAGCGTGCCGTTCACGCGATGGCAGACGCTGTCGATGACGGGCCGCGTGGCGAGCTTCAGCCCGAACGTCGGCCAGCGGGGCGGCAGGCCGTCGGTGCGGTCGAAGGCGTCGACCGGGAAGTTCGAGAGCAGTCCGCCGTCCACGAGCCACGACGGGCCCTTCTGGCGCCGGTCCTTCAACCGGACCGGACGGTAGAAGAGCGGGATCGACATCGAGGCCCGCACGGCGTCCGCCACGCCCACGGTGTCGGCCGGCGTCCCGTAGCGCGAGTAGTCCCAGGGCAGGCGGATGAGCTCGCCGCGGGAGACGTCGGACGCCATGACCACGAGGCCGTACCGCCGGTCGCCTGGTAGGTCGCTGCCGGGATCCTCCGGCAGGCGCAGGTCGCCGAACGTCGCCCGCCCGAGGTCGCGGAGCTGGTAGGCCAGCCACTCGCGGAAGTGGTCGCCGCGGTAGATGCCCTGCCGGACGGCCACCGAGAGGGCCTTGCCGGGCGCACCGAAGCGGCTCAGGAAGGTCGGGTCGCAGAACGCCGGGTAGTCCAGGCTGCGCATGACGTCGAGCCGGCGCGCGGCCGGCATGCCCGCCGCCACGAGGGCGCCGACGATGGCGCCCGCGGACGTGCCCGCGATGCGCCGGAAGCGGTAGCCACGCTCCTCCAGCACCTCGATGGCGCCCACCAGGGCGAGGCCCTTGACCCCACCTCCCTCGAGGACGAGATCGGCATCGAGCGCGGGCGGTCTGCTGAGCGTGAGGGCCATGCCCACAGGACGGTCCTCGCGGGCGCCATCTTCCGGGTCGGAACCGGTCTCAGACGGTTCGCGCGCCCAGTACGTAGACGAGGTTCCGCTCCCTGAACGGGCCGTCGCCGACGCGCTCGCGCAGCCGGCGCTCGAGGGCGGCGAGGAGGTCCGCCTTCCGGTCGCCCGCCGACCGGGTGATGCTCCAGCGGGAGCGGATGAAGCCCAGCCAGGACTCGGTCGTGTACTCGACGTCCTGCTCGAGCACGTCGCGGCGGAAGCCGTCCCAGCCCGAGGCCAGGAGCGAGGGCCAGACGCCGATCCCGAGTGGGACCTCGTGCTCGCCGCCCAGGCGGGCGAGCTCCTCGGCCACCAGCGACTCGTACGGCTCGGCGGGATCCGGGACCTTCCACACGTACGCCGCCGCGCCGCCTGGCCGCAGGACCCGGCGCACCTCGCGGCCCGCCTCCGGCTCGTGGAACCAGTGCGCCGCCTGGGCGGCCACGACGAGGTCGAACGCGCCGTCCTCGGCGGGGATGGCCTCGGCCCTGCCGTCGCGGACGTCGACGCCGAGCGGCGCCAGCAGCGCAGCCGCCTGCTCGCGCATGGGGGCGTCCGGCTCGATCGCGGTCACCCGGGCGCCGCGCTCCGCCAGGCTGCGCGAGGCCAGCCCGGTGCCGGCCCCGAGGTCGAGCGCGCGCACGCCGGGTGCCAGCCCCCAGTGGCGTTCGAGGTGATCCCACACGGCATCGGCGTAGCCGACGCGGAAGCTGCTGTAGGCATCGGCGAGCTCCCCGAACCGCGTGCTGATCTCAGCCGGCATCGGACGCTGAACGGTAGGGGATGGCGAGCGCGGCCACGAGGCAGACGAGGGTCAGGTCCCGGGCCAGGACGATGGCCGTGGCCGTGGCGTCGAAGGCGTCCGCGTAGCTCCAGTAGCGGTGGGGAAACTCGGCCTGGGTCAGGCCCAGGGCGAGGACCACGAGGGCGGCGGCGAGCCACGCCCGGCCGCCCCGGACGAGGAGCGGGAAGGGCAGGAGCCAGAGGACGAACTGGGGCGAGAGCACCCGGCCGAAGGCCAGCGTGGCGGCCACCGCGGCGAGCGACCAGCGGGCGGCCTCTCCGACGCTTGCGTCGCGCCCGGCCAGGACGCGGCGGGCGCCGAGCACCGTCAGGCCGGCGACCGCGGCCAGCGCGACCCCGCTCGTCACGGCGGCCGCGAGGCGGACGCCAGAGCCCGAGAGGTTCTGCGAGCCGGCCGAGGTGACGACGCCCAGTGGGCCGCCGATCCCCAAGTGGTAGAGGGAGACGAGCGCCACCGCCGCGGTGCTCTCGATCTGCAGCGGCCGCGACGCCTGGACGGTGAGGGCGTGCCACAGCCCCGACGGCGAGAGGACGAGCGCGATGGCCAGGGGCACCGCCAGGGCCACGGCGAAGGCCACGAGCACCCTCGAGCCGAGCCGCCGTCCGCCGCGGCGGACGGCCAGGGCCACCAGGGGAACCGCGACCAGCGCCGGCCACAGCTTGGCCGCCGTGGCCAGGCCGAGGAGGGCTCCCCCGACGACGTCGCGCCCGGCCGCGGCCGCCCACAGGGCGAGGGCCACAAGGGCCACCGGCCACAGGTCGAAGCGGGTCATCGAGACCCCGCCGGCCAGCGCGGGGCCGAGTGCCACGAGGCCGCCCGCGGCAGCGATGCGCCCGGCGCCCGAGGCCCGCGGCTGCCGCTGCCATGGCCGTGCCCGCCACGGCCACGACGAGCAGAAGCCCCATCTCGCGCTCGAAGGCGACGCGGTAGCCGTGCGGCGACGAGGCCACCGCCCGCGGAGGCAGGAAGGCGGCGAAGGCCAGCGGCGGGTACTCGACCTGGAAGTCCCGGTAGGGCAGGTCGCCCTTCGCCACCCGGTCCGCGTAGCCCTGGTAGACCGGCGTGTCCACGATCTGGTTGGCCTGGTAGCGCCCGGCATGGCGCATCGGGCCGAACCAGACGAGCGCGGCCAGGCAGGCGCAGCCGAGCGCGATCGCCGGGGCGGTCAGGCCTCGGCGGCCGGCGCGCAGAGCGCGATCATGGCGAAGGGAAAGAACCACGGGATGTAGGCGTAGTACCAGTGGGTGAGGACGATCTCGCTCCCCACCAGTACCGCGCCCGAGAGCGCGGCGAGGCGGACGGCATCGAGCCGGCGGGGGACGACGAGGAGGGCCAGGGCGAAGGCGGCCAGGGCCACCTGCAGGGCGGTGTGGAGCCAGCCCAGGTCCGGGTACCCGGGGTACACGCCCCAGTCCCAGAGCGAGAACGGCGACGAGCGGTTGACCTGCCAGCCGAAGGTCCGGTCCCAGAACGTCTCCAGGGCGCCGGTCCCCGCGCTCACCAGCAGCAGGCCGGCGCACAAGGTGCCGAGCGCGAAGCCGGCCAGGTACCGCAGCTCGCGGCGGTCGGGGACGAGGGCCGACAGCGCGGTGCGCACGCGGCCGGGCGAGCCGCTCCTGGTCGTCCGCGGGTACCGGGCCCAGAGCGGGGCGAGGAGCAGGGGCGCGAACTTCGTCCACGACGCCAGCGCGAGCAGGAACCCCCGCGTTACGGGCAGGGTGAGGGCCACGAAGGCCCAGATCAGGCCGGCGGCCACGATCATGTCGTTGGTGTTGGACTCCAGCGCCCAGGCCGTGAACGGGAAGGCCAGCCAAGCGAAGGCCATGGCCACCCCAAGGCGCAGGCCGCCCAGCATGCGCCCGGCCACGAACAGGCCGAGCGCGCACAGGGCGTCGAAGACCACGCTCGTCACGTGGGCCGCCGGGAGCCCGTCGGGGTCGTCGGCCCAGCGGCCGCTCCAGCCCAGCGCGGCCACGGCCGGGACGTAGGCGGCGTAGGTCACCGGCCCGTAGGTGTCGCCGCGCTCGTCGGGCGCCTCGCAGCGCCCGTCGGACTGGCGGTACGCGCTCGACGTCCCGTTGGCGTAGCGGATCCCGCAGGGCTCGGTCGTGGTCACGGGCATGTGGCCGTACGGCACGCCTCCCCGCAGGAGGATGTCCGCTCCGACGACGCCCGAGTAGCCGACGTCGATCACGTTCGAGTCGTAGCCGTTCAGACCGCCGCGGAACCCGACCAGGAACACCGCCGCCCCCGCCAGGACCCAGATCGGGAGCGACCCCGCCGCCAGGGGCCGGCGGGCGCCGCGGAAGCCGATCCAGGCCAGGCGGGCGAGGAGGTAGACGAGCGGCGGGTAGGAGAGCGGGACCGACAGGAAGACGTTCCCCTCGTTGAACGCCCACAGGGAGAGCGAGAACGAGAGCAGGGCGAGCAGGTCGAGCGTGCGCAGTGAGAAGGGCCGGCGCAGGTCGACGAGGCCGACCAGGAACACCACGCACAGGGCGAGCCAGACGGCCGGCTCGTTGATCCGCCTCCCGAAGGCGCCCTTGTCGCCGCGCGCCATCTGCCACGCCACCTGTGGGCCGATGTAGGTGTGCAGCAGCCGGCTGGTGGCGTCGTCGACGGCCGCCTGGGCCACCTCCTGGCCGTTGGCGTTGAAGTGGACCGTCCAGGTGCGGCTTGCGTCGTAATCCGCGGTCGTGGCCACGCCGTGGTAGCGGGCGATCCAGTCCTGGATGCGGTCGCTCCGCTGGGCGATCGCGATGGCCTGCGCGCTCGTCAGCCGCGCGTTGGCGGCGGCTGCCCCGGGCGGGCAAGCAAAGAAGGCCGCCATCACGGCGATCGCGATCAGGGTGACATTCCGCCTGTGCGTCGGCGTGCCGGCTTCGCCGGCAGGCCGAGGCCAGGAGCGTGGCCCCTTTCGACTCGCTTGAATCGCTCGCTGCTCCCGCCGCCCCGCTGAAGAGGGGGCGCCAACGGGGGGAACATGCGTCCCCCCGTTAGTTGAAGGACCAGAGCTTGTTGCCGAGGAAGCTGACCGGCACCACGAGGCAGACGGCGAGCACCTGGCCGAGCATCTTGCCGACGCCGGCGCTCACGAACACGTGCAGGAGGATCAGGTTGGGGACCAGGGCCAGCGCGCTCACGAACAGGAAGCGCGCCCCCTGCAGCGCCGCATGGCGCCGGTCCCGGCGGTGGCGGAACGTCCAATGACGGTTCCAGAAGAAGTTGTTCGTCACCGCCACGGCGAAGGCGACGACGGCGGAGGCCAGGTAGTGGAGAGAGAAGACCTTGAGGCACGTCGCGTAGACCACGAGGTTGACCACGAACCCGGACGCGCCGACGAGCCCGAACTGGACGAGCTGCAGCCAGTTGGCCGGCGTCGCCACGAACCGTCGCGAGCGGTGCAGCCGCGAGAGGCGCGGGGCGGCCAGAACGGTATCGGAGGCGTTGGGCGGCGACATCGGCGGGGGAGGCGGGTTGACCGTACCCGAGTGGTGACATCGGCTGCGCCGGCCCGGTCCTCAAGCATCCCGGGGGATTCCGAGGTGCGGCGCGGATCGACGGGGCGATGTCGCTCGATCGTCCGCTCGCCCGGGAGGCCGTCGGGGACGTCGCCGAAGCCGACGAAGCTCAGCGGCACCAGCGAGTCGACGGCGTGCAGCGAGCCGTGCGAGCCGCCGCCGAGGTGGCTCATGCCGCCCGCGTCGCGGAACTCGCAGCCCGGCGCGGCCGAGGCGACGACCTCGCCGGCGTTGACGCAGGTGAGGATCGACCACGTCCGCTCGAGCGCGTTCGGGATAGGTCCCGGGAGTGGACGACCTCGTCCCCGGAGAGGTCGAGCACGGTGCGGTCGCCCTCGAGCGTCCAGCTGCCGCCACGGCCGTCCGCGACCGCGCCGCCGGGCGCGAAGCGCAGGCGCCGTCCGTCCCGCCGACGACCGCGTGGCCGTCCTCGCGCCAGGCCACGACGTCGACCGAGGGGCGCTCGGGCAGGCGCGCCGCGAGCTCCTCGGCCGACGCGTCCGTGGCCAGCCGGTAGACCATGGCGGCGCGGTTCGAGGCGGCGACCGCGAGGTCGCATCGGCCGGGTCGGTGCGGCTGCGGGCGACGAACAGGCGCAGGTCGGCGAAGGCGTCGCGGACGTCGTCGTCGCGCTCGATCGGCGACTGGCCGTGGTCGGCGCACAGGACGACGGCGTAGCGCTCGAGGAAGGGCTCGGGCCCGCCGGCCGCCGACATCAGCCGGGCGATGTTGGCGTCGGCCCGGGCCACGGCGTCGAGGGCGCCGCACGGTCGCCGCCGCGGTGCCCGGCCGCGTCGGTCTCGGGCAGGTAGAAGAGCAGGAAGTCGAAGCCGTCGCGCGCGACGAGCCAGGCGCCGATGGCGCCCGCCTGGTCGTCGTTGCGGCCGCCGACGCCGATGTTGCGCGGCGCGCCGGTGCGGTCGGAGCCGAAGAGCTCGCCGAAGAAGAACCGGCGTCGGGCCGTAGGCGGCGTCGAAGAAGCCGGTGCGCCGGGCGACGAGCGCACGAACGGGTACTTGATCGAGTGGCGCACCCGCCCGCGCCAGACGTAGAAGTTGATCGACCCGGCCACGAGCCCCGCGTCCTCGACCGACTCGAACACCGTCGTGAGCTTGGGCGAGAGGTGCACGTGGTTCAGGTTCATCATCGAGTCGTCGACGGACTGCTTGGCCCCGGCGACGACCGTGGCCTCGAACGACGACCCGTACTCCACGAAGCGCTCCTCGCCGCGGTGGTACCACTGCAGGGCGGGGATGCGCGAGCCGGCGGGGCCGGCCCCGGTGGCGATCGTCGACAGGCAGACCGGCGTCAGCGAGGGGAAGGCGGAGACGGCGGTGCCCGGATCCCGCGAGCGCAGGAAGGCCAGCGTCGGGGCCGCCCCGTCCTCGATCGCCCGCTCGAGCGCGGCCGGCGAGAGGCCGTCGACGACGATCAGGACGAGCTTGTCTGGCACCGCCGCACGATACATTCGGCCGATGGCGCCGCTGATCCTCGCCCCCTGGTCCACGCAGTTCCACGGGCCGGGCCTCGAAGAAGGCCCCGAGGCGACCTGGGAGGCCCTCGGCAGGCCGGCCGCGCGCCGGGTCGAGATGGACCTCGAGGCCGAGCATCACGCGGCCCTGGCCGACGGGCTGCCGCGCCTGGCGGCGGCCGTGGCAGAAGCCGACCGGCCGGGGGAGCCACCGGTGGTGCTCGTGGGCGAGTGCACGCTCACCGCCGGGGTGGCCGCGCCGCTGCGTTCGGCCCACCCTGGCCTCTCCCTGGTGTGGATCGACGCCCACGGCGACCTCAACACGCCCGAGACCACGCCCAGCGGCTTCCTCGGCGGGATGCCCTTCGCCACGCTCCTCGGGTGGTGCCACGCCGACCTGCGCGAGGCCGGTGGCCTCGAGCCGCCGTTCGAGGAGGCGCGGGCCGCGCTCGTCGGGGCCCGCGACCTCGATCCAGGCGAGCGCGCGGCCCTCGACGACAGCAGCGTCCACGAGGCGGCCGGGGTGGCGGACGCCCTCGAAGCCCTCCCCGACGGCCCCCTGTGGCTGCACCTCGACGGGGACGTGCTCGATCCGTCCGTGGCTCCCAACACCGACTTCCCCGCGCCAGGGGGCTGGAGCGCCGAGCGCCTCGGCCTCGAGCTCGACGCCCTCGCGGCCACCGGCCGGCTGGTGGGGATCAGCGTCTGCTGCGGGAACCCCACGGCGCGATCCCGAGAGGCGCGGCGCGCGGGCGCTCGCCGGCGCCCTGGCCCCGCTCGTGCCGGGGTAGGGTGCCCGCGTGAGCGAGCGAGAGGCGGCCCGCCAGAGCTTCGGCCGGACGGCGGCGATCTACGAGCGCAGCCGGCCGTCCTACCCGGACGACGCGGTCGACTGGCTGGCGGCACGCCTCTCCCTCGGACCCTCGGCGACGGTGCTCGATCTGGGCGCCGGCACGGGCAAGCTCAGCCGGCTGCTGGTGCCCACGGGGGCGCGCGTGATCGCGGTCGAGCCGCAGGAGGCCATGCGCGCACACGCCGCTGCCTTCGCCGGCGTGGAGGCGCTCGCGGGCTCCGCCGAGGACATCCCCCTCGGCGACGACAGCGTCGACGCCGTGACGGTGGCCCAGGCGTTCCACTGGTTCCGGCTGCCCGAGTCGGTCCGGGAGATCGACCGTGTGCTGCGGCCCGGCGGCCGGCTCGGCCTCGTGTGGAACCTGTGGGACCTCGACCAGCCGCTCTCGGTGGAGCTCGGCGACCTTCTCGAGGCGGTGCCGAGCGACAACAGCCGCGATGCCAGCATCGGCGAGGCGGGCTGGCGCCCGGCGCTCCAGGCCACCGGGCTGTTCGAGGAGGTCGACTCACGTCGCTTCCCCAACTCGCAGACGCTCGACGCCGAGGGGCTGGCCGAGCGCGTCTCCTCGATCAGCTTCGTGGCGGTGCTCGAAGCGGCCGACCGGGAGGAGCTTCTCGCCCGAGTCCGGGCGCTGGCCGAGCGCCGCGGCGGCCGGGTGACGACGTCCTACGTCACCGAGGTGGTCGTCTTCGCTCGCCCGGGCGAGCGGTTAGAAGACGTTCGACACGACGTGGCCGATACCGAAGCCGATGGCCGCGCTCAGGGCGCCGATGATCAGGACCTGCGCCCCGGCCTTCCACCAGGTCTGACGGGCCACGAGCCCCTTGATCGTGCCCAGCGTGAACAGCGCGGCCAGCGTGCACGTGATGCTGACCACGAGGGCCGTCGAGCGCGCGAAGACCAGGTAGGGCCAGAGCGGGACCGCGGCTCCCGATGAGGTAGGTGCTGCCCACCACGAAGGCGTCGCCGAGCGCGGCGCCGCCGGCGTCGGGTGAGAGGCCGAGCTCCTTCTCCACCTTGGTGCGGAGGAAGACGTTCGGATCCGCGGCCAGCCCGCGCGCCACCCGCTCGGCGCCCTCACGGGGCAGCCCCTCGCGCTCGAGGACGATGGCCAGCTCCGCCACCTCGCGCTCGGGGTGGTCGTCGATCTCCTCGCCCTCCTCGGCGATCTCGGCCGCGAACAGGGCCTCCTCGGCCTCGCTGGCCAGGAACGATCCGCTGCCCATGGCGATGGCCCCGGCCACCGCCTCTGCCAGTCCCGCGATGACGATGAGCGAGCGGCTGGGGTGGGCCGCGGCCACGCCGGTGACCACCCCGAGGGGGACGAGGAGGCCGTCCTGCGCCCCGAGCACGACCTCGCGGATGCGGGAGAGGCGGGCGATGCGCTCGGCCTCGCCGAGCGCGTGATCGGCGATGTGCTGCTCGGCGATCGCGCGGTGCTGCTCGGTGATCGGCGAGTCGAGGGCCATGGTCAGCGGAGGATGCGGAGGCCCGCGTACTTCTCGCCCTCGCGGCGGCGCGTGCGCAGGTAGAGCCAGGCCACCGCGGCGGCCATCACGTAGCCCACGAAGGGCACGAGGCCCAGGAACGCCACGCCGACGGTGGCGATGGCGGCCAGGGCGGCGGTGGCGCTGAACGAGCCCGCCCGCGCCGCCCGCTCGAGGATGGGCAGGGCCACGATCGCGGCCAGCCCGCCGAGGATGAAGCCGAGGACGATGCCCGCGAACGGGAGGTCCTTCCCGGCCACGAGCTCGAAGACCACCGCCCCGGCCACGGCGCGCAGCCCGATGCGCACGGTGCGCGGCAGCCGGATCTCCACCGCGGCGTCGAGCACGGCGAACACGCACAGCGCGACGACGACGGGCGTGTTGTCGAGGACACCGAGCCGTCCCGGCTCGAGGCTGGTCAGGGCCACGAGCGCGGCCACCGCCAGCGGGACGCCGGCCAGGAGACCGCAGGCCACGGCCAGCCCGGCGCCCTGTCCAATGGCGATGGCGGTGTCCATGGCGGCAGGGTACGAGGCGGGGCGCAGGGCCGCTACGCCCCTGCCGGCGGCAGGCGCGGCGGCGGACGCCGGTCGAGCGTCGCCGCCAGCCGGCGCAGGTCCTGGGCCAGCTGGTCCAGCTCCACGGGCGAGAACTCGGCCTCGAGGGCATCCGCGGGCCGGCTGCCGCGGGCGGCCGAGAGGAGACGCCGTCCCTCGCGGGTCAGGCGGACGAGCACCACCCGGCCGTCGCCCCGCTGGCGCTCGCGCTCCACCAGGCCGGCGCGCTCGTGCCGGGCCAGCGCGTGCGAGAGCGCGGAGGCGGAGAGGCCGCAGCGCCGCCCGAGCTCCCCGGCGGGGAGGGCCAGGGCGTCCGCGAGCGGCTCCAGAACGGGCAGCGCGCTGGCCCGAAGGCCCACTGCGCCGGCCCGCCGCTCCTCGTGCTCATGGGTCGCCCGCCGCAGCTGTTCGACCGCCGAGAGGACGGCCTGGGCTCGATCCGCGGGCGACAGGGGTGGGAAGGCCACCCCACAACTTTAGGTCTTCAATTGAGAACGTCAAGAGCCTCTGGATCCTGGCTCTAGACCAGGAGTTCGGCCCCGTCGCGGATCACGCCCAGATGCAGTTCCGTGACGTCGCCGAGGTCGTCCCCGTCGGCCTGGGCGGGCAGCGGCTCGTCGCAGCGGACGATCACGGACTCCACATCGTGCAGGTAGCGCAGCCGCTGGTCCGCGTCCCTGTCGTGCCCGCCGGTGACGAACAGATAGCGCGCGTACGCAGGGACGTTGCGAATGGCCATGCTCGAGGCCACCACGAGGTCGAGCCCTCCCTCGAACGTGGCGCGAGGGGCCATGCGCAGGGGCACAGGCCCGAGATAGGTCCATGGATTCCCATTGGCCACGAAAAGGCTCGCCCCGCGGACGGGCTCACGGCCCGGTGCCTCCACCGTCAGCAGCGGCCGGCGGTACCGGCCCTGGGTCAGCGTTCTCGCCACCTGGAGGAGGAAGTAGCCGTCGCCCGGCCGGCGGCCGCTGTCGCGACCGCGAGCGTCGACCCGCCGCACGGCGTCGGCGTCGAAGCCGATGCCCGCCGCGAAGGCGAAGCGCCGCCCGTCGATCGTCCCCAGGGAGATGGTGCGCGTGCGGCCGTCGGCGATCGCCGCGCCGATCCGGCGCGCGCTGGCGTCCACCGAGCGCGGCAGGCCGAGGGCGCGGGAGAGCACGCTCGTCCCCCCGGCGGGCAGGACGCCGATCGGCACCTTCCCCGCCGCGCCGTTCACGACCTCGTTGGCCGTGCCGTCGCCGGCCAGGACCACCACGGCGGCCACCCCATCCGACGCGGCGGCGCGGGCGAGCTCCTCGGCGTGGCCGCGGCGGTCCGTGCGCACGACCTCCACGTCGGAGAACTCCTCCAGCGCGGCGCGCGCCTCCTCGATCGTCCGGGCCCCCACGCCCGAGGCCACCGGGTTGACGATGAGGCAGGACCGGGGCCGGGCCACCCCGCCGTTACCGGCCCTCGAAGCGGGGGTCCCGCTTCTCGAGGAAGGCCTGGACGCCCTCCTGATGGTCGTGGGAGCGGACGGCGGCTGCCTGCAGCTGCGCCTCCCGCTCGATCGTGTCCTCCAGGGAGCCCGTCAGCGCCGCCCGCATCAGGCGCTTGGTCCAGGCCAGCGCGGCCGTGGGCCGGGCGGCCAGCTCGGCCGCCAGCGCGCTGCGCCGCGGGCAGCACCTCGTCGGCCGGCACCACCTGCTGGACCAGCCCGAGGGCGAGCGCCTCGGCGGCGTCGACGCGCCGGCCGGTGGCCGCGATCTCGAAGGCCCGGGCGTAGCCCACCGCGCGGGCCAGGAACCACGAGCCGCCCGAGTCCGGGACGAGCCCGATGTTCGAGAAGGCCATGAGCAGGATCGCCTGGTCGGACATGATCCGCAGATCGCAGGCCAGGGCGAACGAGAGCCCCGCGCCGGCGGCGGCGCCGTTGACGGCGGCGATCGTGGGCTTGTCCATCTCCGCGAGCAGCGTGACGATCGGCGCGTACGTCTCGCGCACGATGTCCGCCACGTGCTCGAGCGCGCCCTCCTCGCGCAGGTCCTGGCCGGCGCAGAAGGCCCGGCCGGCGCCGGTGAGGACGACCGCGCGCACCTCGGCGTCACGCGCCACCTCGCGCAGGCGGCCGATGAGCTCGCGCCGCGAGGCGGCGGTCTGGGCGTTCATGGCGTCGGGCCGGTCGAGGACGATCGTGGCCACGGCGCCCTCGCGCTCGACCCGGACCGTGGCAGCGGTGGTGCTCATCGCCCCGTCCACGCCGGCGGCCGCTTCTCCAGGAAGGCCCGCATGCCCTCGTGGGCGTCCTCGGAGGCGAAGGCCAGGTAGAGCGAGCGGCGCTCGAAGGCGAGGCCCGACTCGAGGGTCGTCTCGAAGGCCCGCTGGACGGCCTCGCGCGCCAGCCGGATGGCCACCGGCGGCCGCTCGGCGATGCGCGCGCCCACGGCGATGGCCTCGTCGACGAGCGCCTCGCGGGTGACCACGCGGGAGCACAGGCCCGCGCGCAGCGCCTCCTCGGCGTCGAGGAACCGGCCGGTGAGCACCATCTCCATGGTCAGCGACTTGCCCAGCGTGCGCGCGGTCCGCTGCGTGCCCCCGGCGCCGGGGATGATCCCGAGGTTCGTCTCGGGCTGGCCGAAGCGGGCGTCCTCGGCGGCGATGACGATGTCGCAGGTCATGGCCAGCTCGCAGCCGCCGCCGAGGCAGAAGCCGTGGACGGCCGCGATCAGCGGCTTGCCGAAGCGGCGCACGCGGTCCCAGCGCGCGACCCGGTCGCCGGTGAGCATGTCGATGGGCGTGGCCTCGGCCATGGCGGCGACGTCCGCGCCCGCGGCGAAGGCCCGCCCGGCGCCGGTGATCACGGCCACGCGCAGCCCGTCGTCGCCCTCCACCTCGTCCAGGGCCTGGCTCAGCGCGCCCATCAGGTCGTCCGAGAGCGCATTCAGCGACTCGGCGCGGTCGAGGGTGAGCAGGGCCACGGCCCCGCGGCGCTCGAGGCGGACCAGCGGCCGCTCGCTCACGGCTCCCCCCGGCGGATGCGGTCGAGGTCGACCGGGCGCTTCTCCAGGAAGGCGCTCACGGCCTCCCGGGTCTCCAGGGCGCCGGCGTGCAGCGTCAGCCAGTCGCGGGCGTGACCGATGGTCTGGTGCCACGCGAGGTCGCGCCAGAAGTTGAGCTGCTGCTTGGCGTAGCGGGTGGCCTCGGGAAGGCGCTCTGCGAGCTTCTCGCAGAGCGCGTCGACGGCCGCGTCGAGCTCGGCCCGCGTCACCACCTGGTTGATCAGCCCCCATTCGAGCGCCTTGGGCGCGGGGATGTCCTCGCACAGCATGATCATCTCGCGCGCCCGGCGGTCGCCGATGATGATCGGCAGCCACTGCGTGGCGCCGCCGGCCGGGACGGAGCCGTGCTGCAGGCCGACGTGACGGAAGACGGAGTCGTCGGTGGCCACGGCCAGGTCGCAGGCCATGTGGAACTCGTTGCCTCCGCCGACGCACAGGCCGGCCACCCGCGCCACGGTGGGCTTGCCCACGGTGCGAAGCCGGTCGTGGGCGTCGATGAACTGCCCCATCCACTTCCAGTAGTCGGACGGCCGCTCGGCGATGCGGGCCTGCTCCTTCAGGTCCGCGCCGGTGCAGAAGGCCCGCTCCCCCGTCCCCGTGAGGACGACCACGCGGATCGCGTCGTCCCAGGAGGCGTCCTCGACGGCCCGGGAGAGCTCCCGCAGCGCCTGGAAGTCGAAGGCATTCAGGACCTCGGGCCGGTTGAACGCGATCGTCGCCCGGTTCCCGTCCTTGACGTAGCGGATGTGCTCGAGCCCGAGCTCCTCCGGATCCTGGGCCGCGTACGACCGGAGCTCAGCCATCGAGCGCAGCGAAGAAGAGCTCGACGTCCGTCGCGAACTGCTGCACGTCCTCGCCCGTGGCCGCCATCTCCGCGCTGCGCACGCCCGAGCGGAAGGCGTCCCGGTCGGCGAACTCGAACTCGGCCATCCAGGTCCAGGGGCTCTCCCCCGTGGGCGACCCGAACACGGGCCCGTAGCGGAAGGCCTGCAGGCCCGGGACCCGGCGGCAGAGCTCGGCGTGCTCCTCGAAGCGGGCGCGAAACGCGTCGTCGACGGCGTTCCGGTAGAGCGCGGTGACGCGGACGGCGGACGTCGCGAACCTCCGGCAGTGGCGGGGGCTTGAGGGCGCGAGCATAGCCGCCGATAGGAGGGCCATGCGCCGCGCGCTGCCCCTGATCCTGGCCCTCGCCGCCCTCGCCGTCCCGGCCGCCTCGATGCCCGCTGCCGCGGCTCCCGCATCGCTCTCCTTCACCTCGACGAAGGGCACCTGGATCGGGGTCGACAAGACCCTCTACGTGCAGCTCGCCTGGGCCCCCGCGGCACCGGCCACCGACCTGGCCGTCACGGTCCGGCGCAACGGCCAGGTGGTCGGGCGCGTGACCGCCAGCACCTGGTACCTCGGGCACAAGACCTTCGGCGTGCCCGTCCCCGGACGCACCCGGCGCGGCGGGACGCTGAGCGTGACCGTGCGGGCCAGCTCCGCCGCCGGCCGCGTCATCAAGACCGTTTCCGTCTCGACCTAGGCCGGCGCCTGGCCAGGGCCGGGTACTTCAGGCCCGTCCCGGTGTTGAGAAGCACGATGCGCTCGCCGCCGTCGAGGCGCCCCGACTCGCGCAGCGCGCGGATCCCGGCCAGCGCCGCCGCGCCCTCGGGCGCCACCCACAGCCCGCCCGTGCGAGCCAGGTCGGCCATGGCCACCAGGATGGCGTCGTCGCTCACGGCCACCGCGTCGCCCCGGCTGCGCCGCACGGCGTCGAGGACCAGTGCGCCTCCGAGCGGGGACGGCACGCGCAGGCCGGAGGCGAGCGTGACCGGATCGGCCCAGGGCTCGACGTCCTCGGCGCCCGCCTCGTAGGCGCGCACGATGGGCGCGCAGCCCTCCGCCTGCACGGCCACCAGGCGCGGCATCGGCCCCGCCACCCAGCCCGAGCGTGCGGAGCTGTGCGAAGGCGAGGTCCAGCCCGATCACGCCGACGCCGCCCCCGGTCGGGGCGACGATGACGTCGGGCGCACGCCAGCCGAGGTCCTCGGCGATCTCCAGCCCCATCGTCTTCTTGCCCTCGACCCGGTAGGGCTCGTGCAGCGTGGCGGCGTCGTACCAGCCCTCCCGCTCCACGCCCTGGGCGATGAGGCGGCCCGCGTCGGCGATCGAGCCGTCCACCAGCTGCAGGTCGCCGCCGAACAGGCCGACCTCGGCCCGTGCGGCGGCCGGTGCGTCGCGCGGCATGGCCACGTGGACGCGGATGCCCGCGGCAGCGCCGTAGGCCGCCCACGCCCCGCCCGCGTTGCCCGCGCTGGGGAGGGCCGCGTCGGTGACGCCGAGCTCGCGGGCGCGGGTGATCCCGCAGGCCGCGCCGCGCGCCTTGAAGCTCCCCGTGGGGTTGGCCCCGTCGTCCTTGAGCCACAGGTCGTCGAAGCCGAGGCCGCGGAGCCGCAGCGTGGGCGTGGCCCCTTCCCCGAGCGAGACGGCGTGGGCCAGGTCGCGGACGGGGAGGAGCTCGCGGTAGCGCCACATGGTGGCCGGGCGGCGGGCGATCAGCGCGGGCTCGACGGCCAAGGCGACGGCGCCGAGGTCGTACTGAGCCAGCAGCGGGCCCACCGCACGGGCACATGTTCTGCACCGTGTCCGCATCGACCACGTCGCCGCAGCGCGCGCACCTGAGCCCCGTCACGAATCCCGCCACGCCGCGACGGTACAGACTCGTCCTGCAGTTGCGTCGATCTGCCGGCTGTGCCGGCGGGTCGAAGCCGCTCGCGTTGCCCGCCGCACCCGGACGCATCGCTCAACTGTCGAGTGCCCATAGGAAGAAGGGGGCCAACGGGGGAACATGGTTTCCCCCGTTTCTTCACCCTGACCGCTTCAGGCGCCCATGGCGTTTGGCGTAGATCTCGCCGCGGCGGAAGACCTCCAGTCCGAGGGGGATCGCCACCGCGCCGATGAGGAGCAGCGGCCACAGGTCGTCCCACACGGCGCCGGGGCTCGCGCCCTCGAGCACCGCCTTGCGGATCCCCTCGAGCGCGTAGGTGGCGGGCGAGATGACCGACAGCGCCTGCATCCACCCGGGGAGCACCGACACCGGGTAGTACACGCCGGAGACGACCAGCAGCATCCCCTGGGCGATGAACCCGAGCTGCGTCCCCTTCTCGGGCGAGATCAGCGGCAGGACGGCCGTCATCATCCCGATGCCGATGAACGACACCGAGGACACCAGCAGCACGAGGGCGGCGGTGGCGAAGTTGGCGTCAGCGAAGTGCAGGTTCAGGAAGAGCGCCACCGCCCCGAACAGCAGGGCCGTGCGCAGGATCCCGTAGAGCACCGCGAACGCCCCCATCCCCAGGAGGTGCGTGGGCCGCGAGAGCGGGGCCATGAACGTGTACTCGATGGTCCCCTCCCACCGCTCCCAGGCCACGGTCTCGGTGAGGATCTCGAAGATCATGCCGAGGTAGGACCAGACGACCGTCCCGATGAGCAGGACGATGGTCTCGCGGTTGACGTCGATGTGGCCGCCGGCGGAGTCGATGCCCTTGGCGATGAAGACGATGGTCAGGGAGTTGGCCAGCGACCAGACGAACCAGGCCACCTCCCACCACACGTAGCGGCGGACCAGGTAGGCGTTGCGCTCGACGATGCCGGCGAGGCCGATGAGCTCCCGCCGGATGGCCATGCCCGGGTCGTTGGTGCTCACGCGTCCTCCTCGTCGTCGTCGCCCGGCTCCTCGTCCTCGAGCGACCGCCCGGTGGCGTTGAAGAAGGCCTCCTCGAGGGTCGTCGCCCCGTAGGCGCGGATCAGCGCCTCGGGCGTGTCCAGGCACACCAGTCGGCCCCGGTCGAGAATGCCCACGCGGTCAGCCAGGGCCTCGGCCTCGGCCATGTCGTGCGTGCAGAGCAGGATGGTGGAGTCGTGCTCGCGCCGCAGGACGCGGATGAAGTCCTGCACCTCGAGCTTGCTTCGCGGGTCGAGGCCGGTGGTCGGCTCGTCCAGGAGCACGAGCACGGGCGAGGTGAGCAGCGCCCGGGCCAGGGCGACCTTCTGCTGCATGCCCCGCGAGAGGTCCTGCAGGGGCTCGCCGCGGCGGGAGGACGGGAAGCCGACGCGGGTCAGGATCTCGGGGATCTTGCGCTCCGACTCCCGCCACCCCATGCCGTAGAAGCGAGCCGAGTAGCTCAGGTTCTCACGGGCCGAGAACTTCTTGAAGAACGAGGCCTCGACCGACACCCGGTTGACCAGCCGCCGCACCTGCCCCGGGTCGGCGAAGACGTCGATGCCGAACACCTCGGCGCGTCCGCCGTCGTGGAGCAGCAGGGTGGCGAGCAGCCGGACGAGCGTCGACTTGCCCGAGCCGTTCGGGCCCAGGATGGCCAGGCACTCGCCTCGCTCCATGCGGAACGACACGCCGGCGAGCGCCGCGCGGCGCAACCGGCGCGCGCGCAGGCCGCGCCGTTTGTCGCGCCGGACGAACTCCTTGCGCAGGTCGCTGACGAGGACAGCCGGAGGGGACACGGAGGCTCCCGGGAAGGGATCGAGGTGGAGAGCCGCTCTGGCGCGCCGATGAGTGGCCGCGCCGCACATGACTGCGCGGGGGCCAGAGCGCTCTGGGACGGGCTACGCGGCGGCTCGCTCGACGACGACGGCCATGCCCTGGCCGACGCCGACGCACATCGTAGCGAGTCCGTACCGGCCGTTCGAGCGCTCGAGCTCGTGCAGCAGGCTGACCAGAAGCCGGGCCCCGGTCGAGCCGAGCGGATGGCCCATGGCGATCGAGCCCCCGTTCACGTTCACCCGCTCGGGGTCGAGCCCGAGCTCGCGGATCGAGACCAGCACCTGGCTGGCGAAGGCCTCGTTCAGCTCGACGCGGTCGAGGTCGTCCGGCGTCAGGCCCGGCGCGCTCCAGGGCCTTCCGCACGGCCGGCACGGGGCCGATGCCCATGACCGCGGGCTCGACGCCGGCCACCGCGCTCGCCACCAGACGGGCCCGGACCGGCAGGCCGTGGTCGCGGGCGTAGCCCTCCTCGGCGAGCACCACCGCGGCGGCGCCGTCGTTGATGCCGGCGGCGTTGCCCGCCGTCACCGTCCCGCCCTCCCGGAAGGCCGGGCGGAGGCCGGCCAGGGCCTCGGCGGTGGTGTCCGGCCGCGGATGCTCGTCGCGGTCGACGACCGTGGCCGCCCCACGGCGGTCGCGCGTCTCCACGGGCACGAGCTCGTCGGCGAAGCGGCCCGCGGCGTCGGCCTCCCGCCATCGCTCCTGCGAGCGCAGCGCCCAGGCGTCCTGCTCCTCCCGCGTGATGCCGTAACGGTCGGCCACGTTCTCGCCCGTCTCGCCCATCGAATCCGTGCCGTGGGCGGCCTCCATGCGCGGGTTGACGAAGCGCCACCCGAGGGTGGTGTCGTACAGCGGGCGCTCGCCCCGGCTCCAGGGTCCCTCGGCCTTGGGCGTGACCAGCGGGGCGCGCGTCATCGACTCCACGCCGCCGGCCACGAAGAGGCGTCCCGCGTCACACTCGATGGCCTGGGCCGCCGACACGACCGCCTGCAGCCCCGAGGCGCACAGCCGGTTGACGGTGAGGCCGGCCACGCTCACCGGCAGGCCGGCGAGGAGGGCGGCCATGCGGCCGACGTTGCGGTTGTCCTCGCCCGCCTGGTTGGCGGCGCCGAGGATCACGTCCTCGATGTCGGCGGGGTCACAGCCGGCCCGGCGGACCGCCTCGGCCACCACGAGCGCCGCCAGGTCGTCCGGCCGGACACTGGCCAGGGCACCCCCGTAGCGGCCGACGGGCGTGCGGCAGGCGGAGACGATGACGGCGCGCGACACGCCCGGAAGGAAACCACACGCCCCAGGAACCGGTCCTAAAAGACCTGTCGCCGGGACGAGCCCGGCGACAGGAGGAGGAGGGGGGTGGGTGGTTCGGGGAAGGTCTGAGGGGTCCTAGCAGCGCGTGGTCGAGTTGGTCGGGGCCTGCGACGGCTCGGTCCCGAGGGTGAGCTTGACCGTGGCGTGCGCTCCGTTCGAGTGGACGACGGCCAGGTCGATGGTGTCGCCCGGCTGATGGGCGGCGATGACCGCCCGCAGCTGGTTGACGTTCGAGATGGACTGGCCGTCGATCCCGGTGATGGCGTCGCCGCCCAGGCAGTAGGGCGCGCCGTTGAACGTCCGGGCCGAGGAGCCGCCGTGCAGGCCGGCCCGGTCGGCGGGACTGCTCGGCACGACCCCGGTGACGAGCACGCCGTGGGCGGCCTGCACCTTTGCGTTCTCAGTGAGGTTCTGGTCGATGTTGGAGAGGGACACGCCGAGCCAGGCGTGCGAGACGGCGCCGTGGGCGCGCAGCTGCGAGATGACCCCCTTGGCCAGGTCGACCGGGATGGCGAAGCCGATGCCGAGGTTCCCGTTGACCTGCTGGTTGGAGGGGAGCTGGGCGTTGATGCCGACGACCTCGCCGTTCAGGGCGTTGATGAGCGGGCCGCCCGAGTTGCCGTGGTTGATGGCCGCGTCCGTCTGGATCGCGTTGGCGATGTCGAAGCCGTTCGGCGCCTGGATGTCGCGCTGGAGGGCCGAGACGATGCCGGCCGTCATGGTGCGGTCGAGCCCGAACGGGTTGCCGATGGCCACCACCGGGTCGCCCACCTTGAGGCTCGAGGACGAGCCCAGGGCCAGGGGGTGGAGCGCGCTCGCCGGCATGCTGACCCGCAGGAGGGCGAGGTCGGTGGCGCGGTCGGAGCCGACGATGGTCGCCGTCACCGCGGCGCCGTTGGCGAAGGAGATCTCCACCTTGCGCGCCTTGTCGATGACGTGCTCGTTCGTGAGGATGTAGCCGCTCTTGTCGAGCACGAAGCCGGATCCGAGCGCGGTCTGGCTCTGCGTGCCGCTCGGGACCCCCGGGATGCCGCTCTGAGCGCTCACGCTCGAGGTGGCGGTGACGGTCACGACGCCCGGTGCGTCGTTGCGGTAGATCCGGTTGAGGGACGGCCGGCCGCCGGAGGTGGCGGCGACCTCGTTCGAGCGCGAGATCGTGTTGACCGACGTGGTCACCGTCTTCGTCTCCGAGCCCTTGGTGGCCGAATTGACTGCGGCCACCACACCGCCGCCGCCGAGACCGGCCACGAGGGCGACGAGGAGGAGGATGGACCCGCCACTACGGCGCGGCGCGGTCTCGGGAGCGGCGGGGGAGGACCCGGGCTCGGGCGAAGTGGGTGCGGAGTTCGTCATCAAGGGAATGTGTACCGGCTGCGTCTGAAAGCAACCTGTGACTGCGGTAAAGCTTCTCGTCCCGTCAACGCGAGACGGCTGCCGGCGGATTGGCGGGCGCGCTGGTGGCGTGCTCGATGGCCGAGAGGCCGATCGCGCCGGCCACGGCCGTGACGATGGCGACGAGAAGGACGATCAGGCCGCCGAAGCGACGGGGATGGGCGGTTCGGGCCACCGGCTCGGTCATGGGCACCAGCCTCGCCGAAACCTCTGAAGCCAGTCTGTGAAGGTCGTAAGGATTCTGTTCCTAGAACGTTCGAAAGCCCGCGTGGTGCTGACATCACGCGCGCGCGGCCCTTGACCGGCCCGGCGCCGGAGGCGAACATGCGTTCGTGGCCTCGCGGCTCCGCCCCCTTCGAGCTCCGGCGTTCCGGCGCTACTTCGCCGGCACCGCGACGTCGAACCTGGGCAACGCCTTCACGGCCGTCGCGCTCGCCTTCGCCGTGCTCCAGGCGACGGGCTCCGTGGCCGCGGTCGGGCTCGTGCTCGCCGCCACGCGGCTGCCGCTCCTGCTCTTCCTGGTGGCCGGCGGCGTCGTCGGCGACCGGCTGCCGCGGCGGCTGGTCATGCTCACCTGCGACGGCGTGCGCGCCGTGGTCCAGGCCGTCGCCGCGCTCCTGCTCGCGCTCGGGCGCGCCACGCTGTGGGAGCTGCTCGTGCTCTTCGCCGTGCACGGTCTGGCGCAGGCCTTCTTCCAGCCCGCCTCGGCCGGGCTCCTGCCCCAGATCGTCGGCCTGGAGGAGCGCCAGGAGGCAAATGCGCTCCTCGAGCTGTCGCGCGGCGCGATCGGCCTCGCCGGGATGCTCGTCGGCGGGGTGGTGGTGGCCGCGGTCGGTCCGGCCTCCGCTCTCGGCATCGACTCGCTCACCTTCGCCGTCAGCGCCGCCGCCCTCGCCGGCCTGGCCGTGGACGGCGCGATGCCCGCGCGCTCCCGCTCACTCGCGCGCGATCTGCGCGAGGGCTGGCATGAGCTCACGCGGCGGCGCTGGCTGTGGATCGGCGTCGTGCACATCTCGCTCCTCAACGCCTTCGCCCTGGTGGCGTTCTTCGCCCTCGGGCCGGTCGTGGCGAACCAGTCGCTCGGCGGGGCGGCCGCCTGGGGCCTGATCGGCGCGGGCTTCGCCGCGGGGATGCTGGCCGGCAGCGCCCTGGCCCTTCGCTGGCGCCCGCGCCGGCCGCTGGTGGCCGCGTTCGGCGTCATCGTCCTGGCCGCGCCCCAGCTTGCGCTCCTGGCGGTGGCGGCGCCCGCCGCGCTGGTGGCGGTCGCGAGCGTGCTCGGTGGCGCCCAGGCGAGCTTCTGGGGCGCCGTGTGGATGACCACCGTTCAGGAGCGCGTGCCGGGCACGGCGCTCTCCCGCGTGACGGCATACAGCTCGATCGGCACGCTCGCGCTGGCGCCGCTCGGCTTCGCCGTGGTCGGCCCGCTGGCCCAGGCGTTCGGCACAGGCCCCGTCCTCTGGGCGGGCGCGCTCTGGATCACCGTCTCCTGCCCGATCGTGGCCCTCCTTCCGGCGATGCGCGCCGTCACCCGCGTCGCCGCGGAGCCCGTCCTGGCGGTGTAGAGGTGTTCGAGCGTACCCTCGTGCAGACGGGAAATCCGGCCGGGAGCACCGGCCGTAGACGCAGTGTCGACAAATCGGGGGAACCGTCATGCCTGCTCGCCGACTCGTGCTCGCCATCGCGCTCCTCGGGGCCGCCGCCGTGATCGTGCCGTCCGCCGTCCCGGCAGACAGCGGGACGCTCATGGGGACGGTGGGCCCCGGGTTCAGCATCGACCTCAAGGGGCCCGACGGCTCGACGCTCAAGGGCGGCCACCTGGCGCCGGGGACGTACACGCTGACCGTGAACGACCTCTCGGACCTCCACGACTTCGATCTCATCGGCCCCGACGGCAAGACCATCGATGCCACCACCGTCGACGGCACGGGGACGAGCACCTGGTCGGTCGACCTCACGCGGACCGGGACCTACACGTTCCACTGCGACGCGCACCCGACGCAGATGGTCGGCACGTTCGCGGTGGGGAACGCGCCGACGACGCCGCCGGCCGCCGTCAAGGTCTCGGGCCTCAAGGTGTCGGCCACGGGGCACAGGGCGCACCGCAGGATCGTCGTCAAGGTCTCGGTCCAGCCCGCCGCCCGGCTCGTGACCACCCTGACCAAGGGCAAGAAGGTCCTCGTGATCTTCAGCTCCGCGCTGCAGGCCGGGGCGAACACGAAGATGCTCCCGGTCCCCGCGTCGGCCAAGCCGGGCATCTACACCCTGAAGATGGTCTTCCGCCCGGCGAAGGGCAACATCGGGACCGCTACCCGGAAGGTGACGGTCCCGCGCTGATCGCCGCCCGCAGGGCGGCGGCGTCGGTGATCGGGGGCAGGCACGTGTGCCCCGTGCACAGGTGGGCACCCGGGCCTCGCTCGTCCTCGGGCGTGAAGCGGACGGCCAGGTCGGGGTCGTAGCCCTCGAGCGCGACCGCGGCCAGGGCCTCGTCGCCGCCCACGACCACGAGGGTGCGGGCCTCGGCGTGGAGGGACGAGAGGACGCCGAGGGCCCGGCCGAAGGCCTGCGGCGCGCGGCTCAGGACGTCCCCCACGAGCCGCGTCACCGCGGCGGCCTCCTCGAGCAGGTGGTCGTCCTCGTCCAGCCGGCCGAGCCACACCAGCACGCCGGCCAGGGTGGCGTTGCCCGACGGGGTGGGCGTGTCGTCGAGGCCCTTCGGCCGGGCGACCAGCGCCTCTCCCTCGGCCGGCGTGTCGAAGAACCCGCCGTGCTCCGGGTCCGAGAAGCGGGCCACGGCCAGCCTGGCCAGGCGCCGCGCCTCGTCCAGCCAGCGGGGCTCGCGCGTCGCCAGGTGGAGCTCGATCAGCCCCGCGGCGACCTGCGCGTAGTCGTCGAGGAACCCGTCGATGGCGCTCCGGCCCTCACGATGGGTCCGCAGCAGGCCGCCGTCGGGCGCCGAGAGCGGCCCGAGCAGGAACTCGGCGCAGGCGCGGGCGGCGTCGACGTAGTCGGGACGCCCGAACCGCCGGCCGGCCTCGGCGAGGGCCGCCAGGGCCATGCCGTTCCACGAGGCCAGGGCCTTGTCGTCGCGGGCCGGCTGCGGCCGCCGGTCGCGGGCGACGAGCAGCGCCGCGCGCTGGCCCTCGAGGCCGGCCGGGTCGACGCCCGTTCGCCGCCCCGCCTCCTCCGGGTCGAGCACCCGCGAGAGCACGGTCGAGCCCTCGAAGTTGCCCTCGGGCGTGACCCCGTAGACCGCCTCCGCCAGAGCGCTCTCCGGCCCGAGCACAGCCCGCATCTCCTCCGGCGTCCAGACGTACGTGAGCCCCTCGTGCCCGTCGGTGTCCGCATCCTGGGCCGAGGCGAAGCCGCCGTGGTCGAGCCGCAGGTCCCGCAGCAGGTAGTCGAGCGTGGACTCCGCCACCTGCCGGTGGCGTTCCGAGCCCGTGGCCGCCCAGGCCCACGTGTAGGCCGAGGCCAGCAGGGCGTTGTCGTAGAGCATCTTCTCGAAGTGGGGGACGAGCCAGATCCCATCGACGGCGTAGCGGTGGAAGCCCCCGCCCAGCTGGTCGTAGATGCCCCCGGCCGCCATGCGGTCCAGCGTGACCTCGGCCATGCGCAGGGCCTCGGCGCTTCCCAGGCTCCGGTGCATGCGCAGCAGGAACCCGAGAACGGCGTGCGGCGGGAACTTCGGCGCGCCGCCGAAGCCTCCGTGGCGCGGGTCGAACTGCCCGCGCAGGACGACCAGGGCGTCGGTCAGCGTGGCGGCGGAGGGCACGTCCGCTGACGGGGGAAAGGCGGCGCCGTCGCGGAGCCGCTCCACCAGGCGTGCGGCCTGCGCGGCCACCGCGTCGCCCTGATCGGTCCACGCCTCGCCCACGCCGTCCAGGACCTGCCGGAACGACGGCATCCCCGCGCGCGGCTCGGGCGGGTAGTAGGTGCCGCCGTAGAACGGCGCGCCCTCGGGCGTCAGGAAGACCGTCATCGGCCACCCGCCGTGTCCCGTCAGCGACACGACCGCCTGCATGTAGAGGGCGTCGAGATCCGGCCGTTCCTCGCGGTCCACCTTCACCGGGACGAAGTTCTCGTTCACGATCGCGGCCACCGCCGGGTCCTCGAACGACTCGTGGGCCATGACGTGGCACCAGTGGCAGGCCGAGTAGCCGATGGAGAGGAGGATCGGCCGCCCGAGGTCGCGGGCGCGCTCGAGGGCCTCGTCGCCCCAGGGGTACCAGTCCACCGGGTTCTCCGCGTGCTGGAGCAGGTACGGGCTGGTCTCGCCGGCCAGGTGGTTCATCGGGTGCAGCCTACGACCCGCCCGCCCAGAAGAATGGGCGCCCCGTGTCCATCCACGACACCGCCGTGCTGCTCCTGGCCATCGGCGGCGTGGCCAGCGCGGCCCTCCTCGGGGCACGGCTGGCGCAGGCCCTCGAGGTCCCCTCCCCGCTGATCTTCCTGGTCGGCGGCTTCGCCCTCGGCTCGTGGGTGGGCACCGTTCGCGACGCCGTCGACCCGCGGGACCTCTCCATCTACGGGTCCGTGGCGCTCGTTCTCATCCTCGTGGACGGGGGCCTGCGCTCCGGCGTGGGCCCGTTCCGGCGCCAGCTGGGGTCGATCCTCGGCCTTGGCATCGCCGGGACGCTGGCCACGTTCGCCCTCGTGTCCCTGGCCGCGCACTCGCTGGTCGGCCTGGGCTGGGACTCGTCGCTGATCCTCGGCGCCGCCGTGGCGCCCACCGACCCGGCGGCGGTGTTCTCGGTCCTCGCCCAGGGCATCCCCGGGGCGCCCCGCGCGGCCACCGTGCTCGAGGGCGAGGCCGGCCTCAACGACCCGGTGGCCATCGCCCTGGTCATCGAGATCGTCGACGCCGTGCAGGCGGGGCACCACGCCTCGGCCCTGGTCGTGGTGCGGCGGCTGATCGAGGAGGGCGTCATCGGAGCGATCGTGGGGATCGCGGTGGCCCTGGTCATGGGACGCCTGCTCGGCCCGCGCAGCCCGAGCCCGGGCGTCGCCCCGGCGCTCTCGGTGCTGGCCATGGCCTTCGTGACCTACGGGCTGGCGGCGGTCCTCGGGGGGAGCGGGTTCCTGGCCGCGTACCTGTACGGGCTGATGCTCGGCGACCGGCAGGATCTCCACCGGCGCGACGCCATCTCCGAGCTGCACGACCAGCTGGCGAGCCTGGCGGAGATCTCGATGTTCGTGGTCCTGGGGGTCGGCTTGGCGGAGGTGAACGTCACCCGCAACGAGGTCGACGCGCTGCTCATCGGGCTGCTGCTCGTCCTCGTCATCCGCCCGCTGGTGGTGTCGCCGCTCCTCGCCGCCGGGTTCGACCTGCGGGAGACGGCGCTGATGGCGGTGGGCGGCCTCAAGGGCGCGGTCCCGATCGTGCTCGGAAGCCTGCCCCTGGCCGCCGGGCTCGCGGACGGGTCGACGCTGTTCGCCGAGGCGGGGCTCGTGACCGTGGTCTCGCTCGCCGTGCAGGGTGCCCCGCTCCCGCGGGTGGTCCGGCTCCTCGGGCTTGACCGGCCACGCGAGCCGGAGGGCGGAGAGCCCCTCTACCATGGGCCGCCGCCATGACCACCGCGAACGACGTTCCCCCCGGCGTGGAGATCCGCCGGGTCCCGCCCGATGATGGTCCAGGCCGCGAGGCCTGGATCGGCGTCCGGAACGCCGTGCGCACCGACTACGCGATCAGCCGGGCCCTCGTGGATCACATCGAGGAGAGCCTTCCCTGGGCCGCCGACTTCCTGGCCACGGCCGGCGGTGAGCCGGTCGGCTGCGGCCTGACGACGGTTTGGCTCGGCAACGTCGAGTCGGCCGCGGCCTGGGCCGAGCTCTGCGTCCTGCCCGCGCACCGCGGCCGGGGCATCGGCCGGGCGCTCCTCCGGCGACTGTCGGACAGCGCGGTCGAGCACGGCAAGGGCGAGCTGCGCTTCGACGTCGAGGAGGGGGACGAGCCGTCCCACGACTTCCTGGCCAGGCGCGGCTTCACCGTCGTCGGCCGCCGGCAGGACTCCCAGCTGCTCGTCGCGGAGTCGGACGTCACGGCGGTCGACCCTCCCGCGGGAATCCGGATCACGACGCTCGCGGCCGAGCCCGAGCTGGCCGAGGAGGTCTACCGGGTCGCGCTCGAGGCGGAGCCCGACTCGCCCTCGGAGGAGCAGTCGCATACGACCCGCCCGTACGAGGAGTGGCGCCGGCTCGAGCTCGAGGCGCCCGACTCGGCGGCGGAGGGCCAGTTCGTGGCCGTGGCCGGGGACCGGGCCGTGAGCTACGCGCTCATCGCCCCCTCGGACGTGGAGGAGGACCTGGCCTGGCACCAGATGACCGGGACGCTCCGGACCTGGCGGGGCCGGGGCGTGGCCGGGGCCCTGAAGCGGGCCGCCGTGCTGTGGGCGCGCGAGGCGGGCATCGACCGCCTGCGGACGAGCAACGACGAGAAGAACGCGCCGATGCTGGCCATCAACCGGCGCATGGGCTACCGCCCGCTGCCGGCCCGCATCACGATGCGCGGGCCGGCGCTGCCGCCTTCCTAGGGCGTTCCGACGCCACCGATGGAGACGTACTTGACCTCGAGGTACTCGTCGATGCCCTGCGGGCCGCCCTCGCGGCCGTAGCCCGACTCCTTCATGCCGCCGAACGGCGCCGCGGCCGAGGAGGGCAGCGCGTCGTTGGCGCCGACGATGCCGTACTCGAGGCGCTCGGCGACGCGCAGCAGACGGGCGTAGTCGCGCGTGTAGAAGTACGCGGCCAGCCCGTACACCGTGTCGTTGGCCAGCGCGACGGCCTCGTCCTCGGTGTCGAAGACCGTGACGCCGGCGACCGGGCCGAACGTCTCCTCGTGGAGATCAGCATGTCCGGCGTCACGCCGTCGAGCAGCGTCGGGCGCGTAGAACGTGCCCCGGCGCGAACGCGCCGTCGGTCAGCCGCTCGCCGCCGTCGACCAGCGTCGGCGCCCTTGCGCGACCGCGTCGCGCACGTGCTCGTCGGCCTTCGTCGACGCCGCGCTCGTCGATCAGCGGGCCGATCGACGACGCCGTCGCTCGCGGCCGTTGCCGACCTTCAGAGCGCCGCGACGCGCTTCGCGAGCCCGTCGATGAACGCGTCGTGGATGCTCGCGCTGCACGTAGATGCGGTTCGCGCAGATGCAGGTCTGGCCGGCGTTGCGGAACTTCGAGGCGATCGTGCCGTCGAGCGCGGCCTCGAGGTCGGCGTCGTCGAAGACGATGAACGGCGCGTGGCCGCCGAGCTCGAGCGAGAGGCGCTTGACCTGGTCGGCCGAGGCGCGGATCAGCTCCTTGCCGACCTCGGTGCGAGCCGGTGAACGATGATCTTGCGCACGCGCGGGTCGTGGAAGAGCGTGTCGGCGACGTCCGGCGTGCGGCGCGAGGTGATCGAGGTTGACGACGCCGCGCCGGCACGCCGGCCTCCTCCAGCACCCGCACGACCTCGAGCGCCGTCAGCGGCGTCGCGCGACGCGGGCTTGACGACGTCGTGCAGCCGGCGGCCAGGGCCGGGCCGAGCTTGCGGGTCATCATCGCGGCCGGGAAGTTCCAGGGCGTGATGGCGGCCGTGACGCCGACGGGCTGGCGCAGCACCAGCACGCGCTTCTCGCGCCTTGAGGGGCGGCAGCATCTGGCCGTAGATGCGCTCGGCCTCGCCCGCGAACCACTCGAGGAAGGAGGCGGCGTAGTCGACCTCGCCCTTGGCCTCGGCGAGCGGCTTGCCCTGCTCGTCGGTCATCACGCCGCCGATGTGGTCGGCCTCGGCGCGGATGCTGGTCGGCCGCCCGGCGCAGGATCCGCGCCCGCTCGACCGCGGCGAGCGGCCCGCCAGGCGGCGAGCGCCTCGCTCGGCCGCGTCGATCGCGCGCGTCACGTCCTCGGCGGTCGCGTTCGGGACCGTGGCGATCGCCTCGCCCGTCGCGGGGTTCGTCACCTCGAAGCGTGCCGCCGTCGCTGTCGACCCAGCTCGCCGCCGATCGAGCATGCGGTACTCGCTGCCTACCGTGGTGGCCATGTGCGTCCTTGCCTTGATCGAAAGTGGGGTCGAGGCAGTCTAGGACGCTGCGGCTAGCGTCCGGCTTCGTGCCCGAGCTTCCCGAGGCCGAGCGGGCGAGACAGATCCTGGCCGACTACGCCGTCGGCCGGACCATCGCCGGCGTGGACGACCACGACACGTACGTCAGCCGCCCGCACCTGCCGGGCGAGATCGCCGGCGTCCTGCGCGGGTTGCGGGTGACGGCTGCCGGGCGCACCGGCAAGGCTCTCTGGCTGGAGACCGATGCCGGCATCGAGCTCGGCCTCCACCTGGGGATGGGCGGATTCATCGTCGTGAACGAGCCGCCCTCGCCCCGTGGCTGGGACCGCTTCGCCCTCACCTTCACCGACGGCACCCGCGTCGCCCTGCGCGACAAGCGCCGCCTGGGCCGCGCGGTGCTCGACCGCGACCGCTCGCGCCTGGGGCCGGATGCGGCCACGGTCTCCCGCGACGTCTTCCGCGCCCGCGTGGGGAGCGGCGGCGCGCCGATCAAGGCCCGCCTTCTCAACCAGGCCGTCCTCGCGGGCGTCGGCAATCTCCTGGCCGACGAGGCCCTGTGGCGGGCGCGCATCAACCCGCGGCGCCCGGCCCGGGACCTGTCGACCGAGGAGCTCGACCGCCTGCGGGTCGGCCTGCGGTCGGCCATCCGGACCGCGCTCGAGCCGAACGGCGGCTCCGGGAGCGGCGCCTTCGGCCGGGCGCGGCGCGACGGCATCTGCCCGCGCTGCGGGTCCGAGCTGGGACGCGCGACCATCGGCGGCCGCACCACCCGCTGGTGCCTGCGCGAGCAGGATTAGCATCGTCGCCATGGACGTGGACGAGCAGCGCCGCCTGGCGGCGACCCTCTTCAACCGCGTGTGGACGTTGCTCGAGAGCCGCCGGGGCCGCGCCGAGGACGACGAGATGCTCCATGCCGCCCACGCCTCGCGCTTCCACTGGGGCGAGGTGGGCTCCGTGGCCCAGCAGGCGCGGGGCGAGTGGCAGTGCGCGCGGGTCTACGCCGTCCTCGGGCGGGCCGAGCCCGCCCTGCACCACGCCGGCCGGTGCCTCGACCTGTGCCGCGAGCACGCGGCCGAGATGGAGGCATTCGACGAGCCCATCGCCCGGGAGGCCCTGGCGCGCGCCCTCGTCGTGGCCGGGCGGAACGAGGAGGCGCGGGCCGAGCTGGCCGAGGCGCGGCGCCTGCTCGAGGCCGTCGACGACCCCGAGGACCGCGAGATCGTCGAGCGCGACCTCGACGAGGTCGAGCGGCTCACCGCACGGTGAGCGTGGCCCGCATCCCCTTCGCCTCGTGCGACTCCGGGGTGCCGGCGAAGAGCGAGCAGATCACCTTGTAGGTGCCGGGCGTGACGGCCACGGGCAGCGTCTGGTTCTGACCCTGGGGGATGAAGACCGACCCGACGACCCGGCCGTTCGGGTCGACCACGGTCAGGTCGTGGTCGTCCATGCCGCGGTTGTAGCCCGAGAACGTGACCACGCCCGCCGCGACGGTGGTCTGCGAGAGCGTGATCGACCACTCCGCCTCGTCCGCCGCCAGGGCGCGCGGCAGCGTCGGCGGGGCGGGACGGGGCGGCGGCCGGTGCAGACGGTGCCGCCGCGCCTGCCCGGCCGCGGGCGCGAGCAGCGAGAGCGCGACGAGCAGGAGGACGCCGGCGAGCCGCGCTTTCACTTCATGAGGCGCGTGCCGCCGTCGTAGCGCTGGATGCCGCCGTGCGGGGCGCCGGGGATCACCGCCGTCGGATCGCCGCCGAGCCACTCCGCGATCAGCGCCTGGTAGACGGTCCGGAAGTCGGTCTTCACCTTGAGGTCGCCGTTCGAGTCGACGCTCGTGACGCCCGGGTGCTCGCCGGCGAGGCCGCCGCGGACCGCCGAGCCCGAGACGATCATCGGGCCGCCGGCGCCGTGGTCGGTGCCGTTCGAGTCGTTGGCCTTCGCCCGGCGCCCGAACTCCGAGAACACCAGCGTGACCACGTTCTGCTCGATGCCGCGCGCGGTCAGGTCGGCCTTGAACGCCGCCAGCGCGCGCGAGAGCGTCTGCAGCTGCGGATCCTGCGACGCGAGCTGGTCGCCGTGCGTGTCGAAGCTGCCCCAGTCGATCGTGACGATGCGCGTGCCGAGCCCGGCCGAGAGAAGCGTGGCCGCCGTCTGCAGCCGGGTCGAGAGGATGGAGTTGGGATAGCCCGCGGCCGGCGAGCCGAGCGTGATCCCCGTGAGCTGCTGCGCCACGTCGACGGTGGTCCCGTACGCGCCGCGGGCCGTGCCCAGGCCGGCGTTGTCGGGCGCCGCCGGGACGCCCGACGAGCTGGCCGAGCTCGTAGCTCAGGTCGACGTCGGCGGTCGACGCCGGGGACGGCGAACGACGTCGCCCCAGCTGGTCCAGCGAGCACACGGGCGCCTTCGCGGAGCGGATCTGCTTGCACAGCCCGCTGTCGAGCGAGACCGCCTGCAGCGGGTTGACCTCCGAGCCGTACAGGTCGAGCCAGCGCCCGAGCCAGCCCGTGCTCAGCTTCTGCAGCGCACCGGCGAACCAGTAGTCGCGGCTCTCGAAGTGCGAGAGGTTCGGCGGGGTGTAGTCGGCGGCCGGGAAGATCGCGAGGTCCGAGCCGGCGCCGCCCGTGCCGTCGCCGTACAGCGTGTCGAAGCCCGATCGTCCCGCCGTTGTTGGCCGTGCCGGCCACGAGCTTGTTGGCGAAGGCGAGGCTGCTGCCCGTGCCGGGCATGACGGTCGTGCCGACGCTCGTGCCCGCGGACGGGCCCAGGATGCGGGCGAGCGGCCCGCGCAGCGTCTGGTAGGCCGCGAACTCGGTGGCGTCGTTGGGCACGAAGCAGTTGAGGCCGTCGTTGCCGCCGTTCAGGTAGATGACGACGAGGCTCCGCTGCATCGGCTCGGCGGCCTGGGCCACCGCCGCCTCCCAGATGTCCGGGAAGCCGGACCTGCGTGGCGCCGTAGACGGCGGCGAAGGCGCCGATGCCGCCGCGCAGAAGCGTGCGGCGGGTGAAGCGCCGCACGCTCTCGACCCCGTCCGGGTAGCCCGACAGCGCCTCGGCCGGGATCGGCAGGTAGGCGATGGGCCGCAGGTCGGAGACGAGCGAGTCCGACCGGGCGCAGTCGGCGCAGTGGATCGCCTGGAGGTCGGTCTCGTGTCCTTGGCATGGTCACACACCTGGGCGTCGGGGCCGGCGAGCAGGAGCGTGCGCAGCACCAGCTGGCGCACGATGCGGTCCTTGGGCGTGGACTGCGGCGCGCGGTGCGCGTAGTCGCGCAGGAGGGCGAGCGTGGCGTCGGCCACCCACGGGTTGCCGACCGCCAGGCGGGCGGTGTCGACCGCCTGCTCCGGCGTCTCGCTGGGCGAGTCCTTGGGCGTGAGGCCGGGCTGGGCCAGGATCTGGCCGGCCGCCGAAGCGGGCGAACGCGCGTTCGTGTTGAGCCACGAGAGGCCGCCCTCCCAGCCCGCCACCGTGGGCGGGAAGTAGGGGAGCTGGCCCATCGGGTCGAGAAGTCCGACGATGGAGCCGTCGGTGATCCCGAGCCGCAGCGCGCGCAGGATGCCGACCACGTACACGACCGGCGTCTTGATCATGTTCGGCTCGTTCGACGACTCGAACAGCGCCGGGTGCGTGAGGATGGCGGTGAGCACCGGCCGCAGCTGGAAGCCCGGCAGGTACAGCGAGCGCAGCTGCGCCAGCGTGCCCGCGTCGATGGGGAGCGGAGATGAACTCGCCCCACAGCTTCGTCAGCAGATACGGCGCGTGCGCGGGCGAGTTGAGGACGACGTCGACGCCCTGGCGGTCGGTCATGGCGGCGTTCGTCCCGAGCACGCTGACCGGCGGCGGGTAGTGACGCGTGGCGTCGTAGAAGCTGACCACGTTGTTCGGGTCGGTGTCGTTGATGTGCCAGCCCGACATCGCCTTGGCGAGCTCGTGGACGTCCGTCTCGGAGTAGTTCGGCTGCCCGGCGCTGTTGGTCACGCCGAGCGTGAACAGCTCCATCAGCTCGCGCGCGTAGTTCTCGTTGGCGATCCGTGGCGGCTTGGCGTTGTTCTACTCGCCGTTCAGGTAGCGCAGCATCGAGGGGTCCTCGGTGACCGCGTAGGTGAGGTCCTTGAACGACGCCTTGGGGTTGCGCCCGAAGTCGGAGTACTTGCGGAAGAGCCCGTTCTGCGAGAGCAGGAGCTGCGGCGGCGACACCTCGTCGCGCGAGTTGGCGAAGTGGCGATGCCAGAAGAACGTCATGCGCTCGACGAACGGGTTCGGCGTGCGCACCATCTGGTCGACCCAGCTCAGCACCAGGTCGGTGTCGCTCGAGGTCGGGTCGAGCGGCTTGCCGGCGTTGGTGGGGTTCGGGCCGGCGGGCGGTCCCTGCGGCGTGCTCAGCAGGTACTCCGCCGCGGCCCCGGCCGTGCGGCCGATCCAGCGGTCGCGGTCGGCCTGGCTCGGCCCGAAGCCGGCCCGCCAGAACAGGCGGTCGACCATGGGCGGCGTGAGGATTCGTGTGCCGAGCGGCGGCAGGTGCAGCCGATGCGGCCGCCGCTTGGCGTGATGCTGGGCCTTCGCGTGCGGGTGCCGGGCCCGCACGTGATCAGGTCGGGTGGTCAACAACGCCTCCCGGGGATGGAGCGGAACGCCGCCTTGGACGAGCCCGAGCGCAACCGGAAGTCGCCGTTCGCGTCCTTCACGCCGTACCAGACGACGCCGGCGAGGTGCGGGAGCGTCGCGCGCAGGTCGCCGAGCTGGCGGATCCACTGCGCCTGGCCGCCGGCCTGGGCGGCCGAGCCGGTCTCGGCGATCCAGAAGGGCAGTGCGGCGAGCTTCTCCACGCTCGCATAGGCCGCGCTGAACAGGTCGACCGGCGAGGTGAAGGCCTGGCCGTTGCGGTCGCCGAAGTTGTAGGCGTCGACGCCGACCAGGTCGACGCTCTTGCGGCCGGGCCAGTACCGCGCCAGCGCGTTGGGGTCGGTGTCGGGGATCGAGTACGCGTACGGCGACCACAGCAGCTTGACGCGCCCGTGGGCCACGCCGCGGACGACGGCCCGCACGTGACGCCAGGTGCGGACGTAGTCGGCCGGCGTGTTGCCGTTGACCGTGCCGGACCATGCGTACCAGGGCGTGTTCGGCTCCGGCATGGGCCGGAAGATCACGGGCACGCGCGCGCGGGCCAGCTGACGGGCCAGGCCGCGCAGGTCCTGGTCGAGCTTGCCGTGGCGGATCTTCGACAGGCGGTAGGCCGGCTGCGACGCCCGGGTGCTGCCGCTGTCGGGCTGCCAGGTGACGAGCAGGCGGGAGTGGTGGCCGCGGGCATAGCGGAGGACGCTCTGGCTGACCCGCTCATTTGGTCCCAGGTAGACCGAGATCGTGGTCACCCGCCGGCCCGTCTTGCCGAGGTGGCGGAGGTCGCGCGCGGGCTGATCGCTGTACAGGCCGACCTGCAGGCACGAGGCCGACGCGGTCGCGGCACGGGCCTGATGGGACGGTGTTCGCGCCGCGCCGGCGCTGGCCCCGACCGCGAGGACGCCGCCTGCGAGGACCGCGATGGCGAGGGGGCGCCGGCGGCTGGCCACGCTTCGACCTTAGTGACCGGCCCGGGCGGCGGGGAACGGGGTGCACGAAATCCTTACCGATCGTTTACGCCTTTCGGGGGACGCAGGCGCCGCGTCGCAAAGACGAGACAGGACTGATGAGCTCGGTTCCGGAACCGTTCGAGCCCCCTGCCGCCGGAACGCCGGGCGCGTCGGCGGGCCGCGAGCACGAGCGCCGGAGGGCCAGTCGCGAGACCGCCATCCGCCGGGGCCACCGCCGCATCGGCCGTCTCCTGCTGGCCGTCGCGAGCGAGCCCGCCTCGACCCGGGCGTGGGCCGTCGGCTCGGACGGCGAGCGCCGCGTCGGGGCGATGCTCGACGAGTGCGCCAGCGACACGGCGGTCGTCCTCCACGACCGCCGCATCCCCGGCTCGCGCGCCAACATCGACCACATGGTGGTCGCCCCGGCGGGCGTCTACGTCATCGACGCCAAGCGCTATCGCGGGTCGGTCGAGAAGCGCGACGTCGGCACGTGGCGGCAGGCCGACGAGCGCCTGTTCGTCGGGCGCCGCGACCGCACGCGGCTCGTCCACGCCATGGGCCCGCAGGTCGCGGCCGTGCAGTCCGCGGTCGCGGACGACAGGGTCCCGGTGATCCCCGTCCTGGCCTTCGTGGACGGTGACTGGGGCCTGTTCGACCGGCCGTTCGTGGTCGACGGCGTGCTCGTGATCTGGGCCAAGGGGCTTCCGCGCCGCCTCCGCCGGTCCGGGCCGCTCGGGCCGCGCGAGGTGCACGAGCTCGCGCACCGGCTCGACGCCGCGCTGCCCTCCGCCTAGTCCTTCCCATCGTTTGGTAACGCCCGGCGTGGGGGACGCCGCTCCGGTGCTTGCGCGCGTCGACTCGACGGCTGCATGAGCCGCCTGCTGGCGGCCACGCTCGGCGTGGTGACGGCCGTCGGCGGCTTCGTGGACATCGGCGAGCTGGTGGCCATGCCGGCGACCGGGGCCGCGTTCCGGTTCGCCCTCCTGCCCGTCCTGCTCCTCTCGACCGTCGGCGCCATGGTCTACGCCGAGATGGCCGGCCGCATCGAGCTGGCCAGCCAGCGGACGGTGTTCGAGATCATCCGCGAGCGCCTCGGGCTCCAGGTCGGGCTCGTCGTGCTGGTGATCGGCCTTCTCCTGAACGTGATCACGCTGATCGCCGAGATCGGGGGCATGGCCTTCGTGGCCGAGCTCGTCTTCGGCCAGGGCTACCTGTGGTTCGTCGTCCCGATGGCCGTTGGGCTGGCCCTGTTCGAGTTCTTCGGCCGGTGGTCGCTGCTCGAGAACGTGCCCTCGTTCCTGGGCCTCGCCCTGCTCGTGGTGCCCATCGGGCTGCTCACCGGGACGATCCCCGTGCCCTGGCACGCGCTGGCGACGCACGCGGTCTGGCCCCACCTGCCGACGCAGGACCACGTGCTCTTCGTGACGGCCGGCATCGCCGTCCTCGGGGCGGCCATGTCGCCGTACGAGTGGTACTTCTACTCGTCGGGCGGCCAGGAGGAGGAGTGGACGCGTCCGTGACCTGGGCGTCAACCGGGCCACGGCCATCCTGGGCTTCGCGCCTGGGCTCGATCCTGGCCGTCTCGCTGATGGTCGGCGCGGGGCTGCTCTTCTATCCGAACGGCCTGCAGCCGAACCACCTCGGCCAGACGGGGCTGCTGGCGGCCTACGGCTTCGGCAAGACGGCCATCTGGCTCTTCCTCGCCGGAGCGTTCGGGTGCGTGCTCGGGGCGGCGATCGAGACCTCGCTGGCGGCGGCGCAGGGGACCGCGCAGTTCTTCGGCTGGCCGTGGGGCTCGTCGCGTGCGCCGCGCGACGTGCCCGCCTTCACCGCCATCTACCTCGCGGCCATCGCGGTGGCCCTGGTGTTCCTCCTCCTCGGCTTCGACCCCATCAAGGTGACGATCGTGTCCCTGCTCTTCGGGGTCGTCGGGCTTCCCCTGACCCTCGCCCCGATGCTCATGGTGGCCAACGACACCCACTACATGGACGACCAGACGAACGGCCCGCTGGCGAACGTCCTGGGCGTGCTGTTTCTCGTCATCCTCACGGTGGCCGCCCTGGCCGCGTTCCCGCTCGTGGTCATCAGCGGCGGAGCCATCTGATGGAGCTCGCCCGCGACCTGCTCGACCACCAGCTCGTCTACGGCACCGGCGATGCCACCGGCCGCTGCGACGACGTCGAGGTCGACGTCGAGGCCGGGTACGTCGGCCCGCCTGCTGACCGGCGGGGCGGTGCTGGCCGACCAGCTCGGGGCCGTCGGCCGCGTGGCCAGCCTGGCTGGCGCGGAGACGCGGGCGGCCGCTCCGCCGGGACGAGGCGGACTGGTCGCTCGTCACCACCGTGCGGCACTACGAGATCAAGCTCGCCCTGGCCCCGGGGTCGAAGGTGCCGCCCGCGGCGGGGAGCGCTGCCGGCACCGTGCGGTGGAGCGACCTGCGCCGCCGTCGGGTGATCACGGGCGACGGACGGAGGATGCGGGTCTTCGACCTGCGCTGCTCGCTGCCGGCCCCTCCGGACCGTCCGAGCATCGTGGGGCTGGTGGTCACTCCGAGCGCCCGCTGGTGGACGCTCGGCAGCAAGCGCGTGGGGCGTGACCTGCGGTTCGTCCCCTGGTCCGAGGTCGCGCTCGACGAGGGTCGTGATCCGGCTCCGGCAGCCGTTCGATGCCCTCGTGCCCCTGGCGACGGCGCCGGACCCCGGCGCGCCGCCCCGGGAGGAGCTGCCGACGTGAGGGCGGCGGTCGCGCTCCTGCTGCTGGCCCTGGTCGCCTGCGCGTGCCGCGCGCCCGGCGAGCCGCCGCACCGGCCGGCGCCGGGCGAGTACCGCGACCTCATCCGGCGCGAGCTCGACTCCGTCCACAGCGCCCTGGTCACGGTCCGGATCACCCTCGACTTCTACGCCCACGACCGCCTGCCCACGACGTATGCCAAGGTGGTCGTCCGGCAGGCGCGGCGCGACCTCGAGGACGCCGTGGTCGACCTGCGCCAGGTGATCCCGCCGGTCGGGGCGCGCAAGGGCCAGGCCAGGCTGCTGGTCATCGCCCGGCGGGACTGGGTCCTCTTCGACGACCTGGGCGACCACTGGACTCCGGCGGCGCGAGCCCGCGTGCTCGGGATCGCCGCCGTGGATGCCAATACGGTCAGCGGGACGCTGTCGAAGGCGCTCGATCCCTGACCGAGTCGAGTCGCCTGGCAAGCGCGGCGGCGTTCCGCGGCGCGAAGACCTCCCAGTCGTTGTTGAAGTACGCGTAGACCTCGACCCGTCGGCGCCAGTCCGCCAGCCGGTCGGCCCACTCGGCGATCTCCGTCTTCGAGTAGTTGCCGCGCCGCCCGCGCCGGCCGTGGTGGAAGCGCACGAACGTCCAGGGCGCGGTGAGCTCGTAGGTCTGAAAGGGGCGGGCGGGGCTGTCCCCGATCACCAGCGCCGCGCCGTGCTCGGACAGGAGGCGGTACACGTCGTCGGTGAACCAGCTCGGGTGCCGGAACTCCCAGGCGTGGCGGCCGGGCGGAAGCACTGCCAGGGCCGCGGCCAGGCGCTCGTCGTCGCGGTGGAACGTCTCCGGCAGCTGCCACAGGACCGGGCCGAGCTTCCCGCTCTGGACGAGCGGGTCGATGCGCTCGTAGAGCAGCGCGATGCCGCTCGGAAGGTCGCGCAGCCGCCTGACGTGCGTGAGGTAGCGGCTGGCCTTGATGCGTGAAGATGAAGTCGCGGGGCGTCTGCTCGGCCCACGCGGCCACGGCCTTTCGTGTCGGGAGCCGGTAGAAGGTGGCGTTGACCTCGACCGTGGAGAAGCGCTCCGCATACGACCGCAGCCAGCGGCTCGGGGGCAGGCCGGGCGGGTAGAACGAGCCCCGCCAGCTGGCGTAGTTCCAGCCGGAGCAGCCGATGTGGACGGGCTTCGCACCGCCGGGCATGGCGGGGTTATCCCCGCGATCTGATCAGGTGTGCTTCACGTGCCAGGCGATGAAGTTCTGGATCATGAGGCTCCCGCGCGGCGCGGGGCCTGACGCCGAGCAGGCTCACGCCGTGTGCCGTGGTCGGGTAGACGCGCAGCCGCTTGTCGCTCGTGGCCGCCGCGGCGTAGAGGGACCGCGTGTCGTTGACGAAGTCGGTGTCGCCCGCTCCGGCCATGAACAGCGCCGGCGCTGTCAGGTGGGCCATGGCCGCGGTCGCGTCCAGCGGCGGGTACTGCGCCGGTCCTGACAGGTCGACGACACCGTCGACGTGCGTCTCCGAGGCGGCGACGAGAACCGCCGTCCCGCCCAGGGACGCGCCGACGATGAACACGCGCTGCGCCCCCCGCGCTCGCAGGGCCGCCACCGCCGCCACGACGTCGATGTCGTAGCGGTCGAACGTGGCATCGGGGCCGGTGGGGGAGCGCCCGTGGCCGCGCAGGTCGATCGGCATCGCCATGTAGCGGCGCCCGAGCCGGCGGGCGAACGGCAGCCACTGGCAGATGGTGCCGTTGGACTGGTGCGACGAGGACGACGCCCACCGGCCCACGGCCGACGATCGCGCCCTGCAGCTGGATCCCGTCGCTCGTCGGGAACCGGACCATCTTCACGCCCTTGCCGATCAGGCAGGGATCGCCGCGGAGAAGCGGGCGGGCGCCCGCCGTCGGCTGCGCGGCTCCGACGGCCAGCGCGGCCAGGGCGATGAGGACGAGAGCCCGTCTCACGGCGGCCCTGCCTTCAGGGCACGGGCCACGCTTCGCGCCCAGGCCAGGTCGTGCTCGGCGTCCTCGATCCCGTAGCGCAGGAGGTGCCGGTAGTACCAGTCGTGGCCGCGGTTGGTGTTGGTGGGCTCGATCAACCGCAATCCCGCGAGCCGGGCCTCGGTGTCCGCCTGGAACTGCTCGACGTGGCGCAGGAGGACGTCGTGCGTGGTCAGGCCGCCGACGAAGAGCTTGAGGAAGAACGTGTCTCGCGCACCCGGCTCGACGGTCTCGAGCCATGCGCTGAGCGCGCGCCGCCCGCGGGCGGAGATGCGGTACAGCTGCTTGTCGGGGCGGGTCTCCTGCGCCTGCGTCCGGCGTGAGGCGAGCCCGTCCTCGACGAGGCGCGGGAGGACCGCGTAGAGGCCGCTTCGCGCCGGCGACCAGACGTGGGCGATCGCCTGCTGGACGAGCCGGAGAAGGTCGTAGCCGGACTGCTCGCCCTCGGTGGCCAGGAGCGCCAGGACCGCACCCTCGGTCGTCGTCAGGCGGGTGACGGGCGGGGCTTCGGCCGCCGGCATGGGGCGAGGCTAGCAGTCCAGTCTGGACTAGTCCAGCTTGGACACCAGGTGGAACTCTGGGCTCGTCGCGCCCGCAGGCGAAACGCTGTTGCCACGCTAGACTCGAAGGCCGCGCCGACGTAGCTCAGCTGGTAGAGCACATCACTCGTAATGATGGGGTCCGGGGTTCGAGTCCCCGCGTCGGCTTCTCCTGAATCTCGCTCAACCAAGCGTCAAACGCCCGTGTCGGAGCAGTAGGCCCGGCGAAGGAGCCGAAACGGCCGGGAGCGCAACAGACGGGACCGCAACCGTCGCGTCGACCGCTGTGCCAGGCCCGCCGAGCGGCCACTGCGGCGCGCGTGGCGCGGCGCGTCATGCGCGAGGTCGGCGCCCGTGCGGCGCGGTCGCCCTGAGCAGACCTCGATCGCCGACCGCAGCGACGTGAGGGTCCGTGGAGGACAAACGCCGCCGAATCGATCGTCGGCTGCATCGCCGCCAACGCCAAGGAGCGGGGCTGGTTCCTCGGCGTCATTTCATCGCGACGTCAACCACTCCTCCGCTCGGAACTCTCGTCGAATGGCGCGTGGGCCAGTCAGCTTGCCGAACCGCAGCTCCTCCGACGATCACCGCGACACCATAGCGATCGCAAGACGGTCGAGTCACGTCCGTCCGTGCGCACTGGCTGCTGTCGTCGCTCAGGCGATCAACGGCGTCGACGCACCGCTGCGAGACTCAGCGGCGACTTCCCTGCAGCCGTCGTGCTCGCGCCTGAGCTGTCCGTGGGGCGAGATGTCGCCACCGACGCGGAGCGCGAGGCTGCCTCGGCTTCATCCGAGCCCGGCGTCCCGGCCGACAAGTTGCCGTCCACCTCGAGCCATGCTCGACGGCGGTGTAGGCTTCCGAGTGCCCGCCCGCGGCTGCCGGGCGACTGCCGGCGCGGTCGGCGCTCGGCCCAAAACGGCCCTGCATAGGCGCTCGTGGGGGGAGCCGAAGCTCCCCCACGAGCAATTGCCTACGCCGCGAGGTCGAGCACGGGCTTCAGCTCCTCCTCGGAGCCTGCTCGAGCTCGTCGCGCCGGATGAGCGTCAGTGCCGCGATGACGCCGACCGCTGCGATGCCGGCGCCGACGACGAAGGCGCCGGTGAACCCATGCACGAGCGCCGAGGGCGGCGCGGTTCCGGCCGCGAGTGCATCCGAGGTCCGCGACGTTGCGATCGTCGACAGCACCGCGATGCCGAGCGCGCCGCCGATCTGCTGCGTCGTGTTGAACAGACCGGACGCGAGGCCCGCCTCGGCGGCGCGGACCCCGGCGAGCGCCGCGATCGAGATCGGCACGAAGGAGAACCCGAGGCCGACGCCCACGAGCAGGAAGCCAGGGAGCAGGTCCCTGAGGTACGTGCCGTGGACCGAGACCTGCGTGAAGTACACGAGCCCGGTCGTCAGCGCGATCATCCCGGTGACGAGCACCGGCTTCACGCCGACGCGGTTCACGAGCTGCGCCGCGACCGCCGACCAGAGGATGGCGCTCCCGGCGACTGCGAGGTACGCCACGCCGGTCTTCATGGGCGAGTAGCCGAGCACCTGCTGCATGTACAGCGTCAGCATCAGGAACAGCGAGAACGTGGCCGTCCCGAGGATCAGGCCGCCGACGTTTGCGCCCGCGACCGTCTTCGTGCGGAGGATCCCGAAGCGCATCAGCGGCTCGGCCTGCCGCCGCTCCCACCAGACGAACGCAGCCAGCAGCGCGACCGCCGCCGCGATGACGCCGATCGTTCGCGCCGAGCCCCAACCGTATGTGCCGCTCTGGGTGATCGCGTAGACGAGCGACACGAGCCCGCTCGTCACGAGCACGGCTCCCAGGGCGTCGAACGACTTCACGGTCGTGTCGCGGCTCTCGTCGAGGAGACGCGGGGCGAGGAAGAAGGCCGCCACGCCGATCGGCACATTGACGAAGAAGATCCACGACCAGCTCAGCGTCTCCGTGAGCACGCCGCCGGCCAGGACACCGGCCGCGGCGCCGAAGCCGCCGACCGCGCCCCAGACGCCGAGCGCGATGTTGCGCTCACGGCCCTCGGTGAACGTCGTCGTGAGGATCGACAGCGCCGCCGGGGAGATCACCGCCGCGCCGAGCCCCTGGAACGAGCGCGCCGCGATCAGCGACCCCTCCGACCAGGCCAGGCCCGCCAGCAGCGAGGAGAGCGTGAAGAGGACGATGCCGGCGAGGAAGACCCGCCGCCGACCGAGTAGATCGGCCGCCCGCCCGCCCAGGAGCAGGAAGCCCCCGAAGAAGAGGGCGTAGGCGCTGATCACCCACTGGAGGTTTTCCTGGGAGAACCCGAGGTCGGTCTTGATCGAGGGCAGCGCGACGTTCACGATCGCGATGTCCAGGACGACCATGAACTGGACCGCGCTCAGGAGCGCCAGTGCCAGCCATTTCCGTCGTTCCGTAGCCACCATGGGGTTCAGTCCTTTCGCTTGCGTGGGGAAGGCTTGCCTTGCAATCTAACAGCGATGACTTGTCGTTTTGCAAGTACGACCTTCACAACAGCAAGCTCAGCCGCTATGATCCAGCGCATGGCGAAGCACTACGACCAGTACTGCCCGGTGGCCCACGCCCTCGGCGTCGTCGGCGACCGCTGGGCCCTGCTCGTCGTCCGCGAGCTGATGCAGGGGCCGAAGCGCTACACCGACCTTGCCGAGGGCCTGCCGGGCATCGGGACGAACATCCTCGCGGCCCGGCTCCGCGACCTCGAGGCCGCCGGCGTCGTCACGAAGAAGACGCTGCCGCCACCGGCCGCCTCCCGCGTGTACGAGCTGACGGACTACGGCCTCGAGCTGAAGCCCGTGATGCGTGAGCTGGCGCTCTGGGGCGCTCGCTCGCTCGGGCCGCCGACCCCCGACGACGAGCTCTTCCCCGGCTGGCTCGTCTGCCCGGTCGACATGATCCTCGGTCCGCTCGCGCCCGCCGGCCGCTTCGAGTTCCGCGTCGGCGACGAGATCGCCTCGCTCGTCGACGGCGTCGCGTACACAGGCCCGATCGACGATCCCGACGTCGTCGTCGAAGGCGACGCCGAAGGTCTGTACTACCTGTTCACCGAGCGGCGGCTGGACGGCGTCTCGATCTCAGGCGACCGCGCCCTGCTCGACCGCCTGATCGACGCCGCGCCGCAACCTATCGTCGCCTAGCCTCCCCCGCGTCGGCTCTTCGGCAATGCTTCCGCGATGCAGCGGCTGGCGGACCCGTACCGTGACCTCGACGTGATCGACGCCCGCGCGCCGCGGTTCAACCAGGCGACGATCGGGCTGCTTTCGGCGGTCGCGGTCGTCATGGGCTGGTGGTGGCTGCTCGCGCTGTTGGCGGCCCAGCTCGCGATCGGGCTGACACTCGGTCGGCGCTTTTGCCTTCCCTGCCTCGCCTACTTCGAGCTCGTCCAGCCGCGCTTTGGCGAAGGCCGGCTGGAGGACGCCCGGCCGCCACGGTTCGCGAACCTCGTCGGCGCGCTGTTCCTCTCGGGCGCGACGGCCTGCTACGCGGCCGGATTCCCGCTTGCCGGGGCGGTGCTGGGCTCGCTCGTCGCCATCCTTGCGCTGCTCGCGGCGGCAACGGGCTTCTGCACGGGATGCGAGGTGTACAAGCTCGGCTCGTTCCTGCTCGGCCGGCCATTCGTCTCGTGCCCGCTGCCGCCGCGGCCGGGCGACGCACATCGCCCCTGAGGACGCGGCCCTCACGCGGTCGCGCGGGTCGCGTAGAACTCCCGCATGCCCGCGAGCAAGAGCACGACCGTCGATGCCGGAGGCCGCGAGCTCCGCGTCACCCACCCCGAGCGCGTGATCTTCCCCGAGACAGAGCGCACGGGCGCGGTGACCAAGCTCGACGTCGTCAACTACTACCTGTCGGTCGAGGACGGGATCATGCGCGCCCTCGAGCGGCGCCCCACGACGCTCGAGCGCTGGCCGGCGGGCGTCCACCCGGGCATCGCCCTGTCGACGCGGGCGGAGCGCGGCGGCGATGCGTTCTTCCAGAAGCGGGTCCCGAAGGGAGCCCCGGACTACGTCAAGACGGCGCGGATCCAGTTCCCCTCCGGGCCGGCACGCGGATGAGATCTGCCCGACCGAGATCGCCGTGGTCGGCTGGGCGGCGCAGATGGGCACGATCACCTTCCACCCGTGGCCGGTGCGCGAGGACGACGTCGACCATCCCGACGAGCTCCGCATCGACCTCGATCCGCAGCCCGGGACGGACTTCGAGGACGCCGTGCGCGTCGCGGCGGAGGCGCGCGTGCTGCTCGACGATCTCGGATACATCGGCTTCCCCAAGACGTCGGGCGGCCGCGGGATCCACATCTACGTGCGGATCGAGCCGCGCTGGACGTTCACCGACGTGCGCCACGCGGCGATCGCGTTCGGGCGCGAGCTCGAGCGGCGCCTGCCGGGCCAGGTGACCACCGCCTGGTGGAAGGAGCAGCGCGGCGAGCGCATCTTCGTCGACTACAACCAGAACGCCCGCGACCGGACGATCGCGTCGGCCTACAGCGTGCGGCCCAAGCCGGGGGCGCCGGTGTCGGCGCCGCTGGCGTGGGACGAGGTGCCCGAGGTCGCGCCCGAGGACTTCACCGTCGCGACCATGCCCGCGCGCTTCGCCGAGGTGGGGGACCGGCACGCCGCGATCGACGACGTCGCTCACTCGCTGCAGCCACTGCTCGACCTGTTCGAGCGCGACGAGACCGAGGGCCTCGGCGACATGCCGTACCCGCCGGACTATCCGAAGATGCCGGGCGAGCCCAAGCGCGTGCAGCCCTCGCGCGACCGCGACCGCCCGCGCGACTGACCGCTACGCGCCCGGCGACGCCTGCGGGAGCCTTTTGGCTCCACGCTTCGTGACCGGCGCGGACGGCGGCGGCACGACCGGGCCGATGTCCCCGTCCGGCGCCTCGTCGAGATCGACGATCACCGGCGCGTGGTCGCTCGGCCCCTTGCCCTTGCGGGCCTGACGGTCGATCCACGCCGCGCGCACGCGGTCGGCGACGGCCGAGCTGGCGAGCACGAGGTCGATGCGCATGCCCAGGTCCTGGTGGAACATCCCGGCGCGGTAGTCCCAGTAGCTGAAGACGCGCCGGTCAGGCCAGCGATCGCGCACGACGTCGTGGAAGCCGAGCTCCTCGACCGCAGCGAGCGCCGCCCGCTCCGGCGGCGTGACGTGCGTCTGGCCGACGTAGGCGTCGGGATCGAAGACGTCCTCGTCCGTCGGCGCGATGTTCATGTCGCCGCACACGACCGTCGCCTCGGGCGCGTCCCTGAGCCAGTCGCGCAGGGCGGCCAGCCAGGCGAGCTTGTACTGATAGTGGTCCGAGCCTGGCGCGCGCCCGTTCGGCACGTAGACGCGACACCACGCGCACGCCACCGCAGGTGGCGGCCAGCGCACGCGCCTCGGGGTGCGGGAAGCCCGGGCCACCGGGGATGCCCTTCACCACGTCGTCGAGCCCGACGCGCGAGAGGATCGCGACGCCGTTCCAGGTCGCCTCCCCGTGCTCCGCGACGGCGTAGCCGCGGCCCTCGAGCTCGGCACCGAGGAGCTCCTCGAACTTGTCGTCCGCGAGCTTCGTCTCCTGCAGGCAGACGACGTCCGGCCGGCGCTCGTCCAGCCACGGCAGCAGCCGCGGCACGCGCTGTGTGACCGAGTTGACGTTCCAGGTCGCGATGCGCACGGCGGCACCGTACCGCCGCCGCCAGGTACCCGCGGCGACTCGTCAGCGCTCGGCCGTGCTCCGAACCTCCGTGTCCGAGATGATCCGCTCGACGACCTCTCCGGCGATGTCCCGCTTCGGCGCGCTCCTTCTCGTCAGCCGCCTGATTGACCTCCACGCGCGCCGCCTGCCAGGCCGCCCAATGCCCCGACACGAGCGCCCACAGGGACAGGGCCGAGACGTAGACGACGCTCTTGACCCAGCCCGTCGCGACTGAGACCGGGATCATCACGATCCAGAAGATCGTCAACCACCCGTTGACGCGGCGCATGAACACCGGGTCGCCCTGGACCATCGACCACAGGCTCTTCACCACGGCGACTCAGTCCGCGAGCCTGGGACCTCCTGGGTGCGGCGCTCCGCTACGTCGAACTGACGCGCGCGGAAATGGTGGCTGGTCAGCCCGTGGAACGAACCGGGTCGTTGCCGTAGCTGTTGCGCTCGGCGACCTTGCCGTCGCTGTTCGCAATGACATGTTCGACCCGTTCGCGCTTGGCCGTCTTGCGGCCTGCGGCCTCTGCAGCGGCCTTCGTCGGAAAGATCTTCGCGACGCGCTTGCTTCCTTCACGCCGGTTCCCCCATCCGTTCTTGTGTGGGATCGTCCACACGTTCGTAGCCCCGGCCATCGGTCGTCCTCCCCTTGACGGTTTGCTCGCGCCTTCTACCCAGTCGCTCGCAAAACAGACACGCCAGTGCGCGGATCACGAGCGACGCCCATCGCCTGTGTTCACACGTCCTGCACGACGCTTGTCCACAGCGCCAACGTCCACGGCGCGCACCGAGCCAGCAGTTGCGGTCCCGGACGGGCTCCGTGCCTTTACTCCACGACGCACCTGCCCACACATCCATGGACGACGGAGGACGCGCTACCGGCGAGGCCTACCGCAGCGTGTGGATGTAGGCCACGAGGGCGTCGATGTCCTGCTTGGGAATGATCCCGCCCCAGTGCGGCATGCTCACGATCGGCGCGTGGCCGATCACGCTCCCGGACTCGATGACGGCGGCGATCTTGGCATCCGTGTTGAACTGCTTGCGGAACGCCTTCCCCGAAAGCTCCGGCACCGTTCGGTCGGGGGCCGCCGGATTCGGGACGCCGCCCAGGCCGTTCGGGCCGTGGCAGTTGCCGCAGCCGTAGTTCTGGTAGAGGACGCTGCCCGTGGCCGCTGCGCCGGCGCCGGTCGGGACCGGTCGCGCCTGGGCGCCGCTGACGGCGGGAAGGCCCGCGCGGAGATACGCCACCAGGTCGGCGGCCTGCTGCGAGGAGATGACCGCGCCCCACACGGGCATGTAGGGCCGCTTCGGGTTGGCAGAGACGCCGAGCCCGTGGTCGATGATGAACTTCAGGCGCGTCGCGCTCAGCGTCTTGCCAACCGTGGTCAGCGCCGGCACGTAGGGCGAGACGCCGCCCTGTCCCTTGGGGCCCGTGGCACTGGCCGCAGGCGAACTGGGCAAAGTCGTATGCGCCCGACGCAACGTGCGGATCGGAGACCGTGGTCGCGCCGGATCCCGTGGTCGAGCCGACGGTCACGGTGACGGTGCCGCCGGCACTCGAGCCCGAGAGCGTATAGGCCAGGATCCCGACGGCCGCGAGCGGGACGATGCCGAGAAGCACGGCGACCGCGACACCGCGAAGGAAGGACCATCTGTCGCCACTCGAGGCCATGGCCTAGGAGGGACGGTATGACCGCGCAGCGAGCCGCAGCATCGGCAGAGCCTACGCTCGCGGCGGCGGAAAACCTAGGCCGAACGGGGCGGGCTCAGGGTCGACAGCCGGCCTCAGCTGCGGTGTCGATCGCCGAACCGGGCCGCCGCGAGCCCGAGCGCGATCGCCGCGCTGAACCCGACCGTGGTGGCCACGAGGACCACCGCAACCCCGCCGCCGAGACGGCCGAGTGAGATCAGCCCCGGGACGGCGAGGAGGAACACCGGGGCCACCACCAGGAGGCGTTCCCGGCGCAGCGCCGGCGGCCCGGCGAGCCACCACACGAAGCAGCCGAACCCGGCCGCGAGCGCCACGAGGACGACGACGCTCTCGGCCAGGCGGCTGTCGACGATGCCGAGTGCGCCCAGTCCCAGGACGATCAGGCAGAGGACGAAGGCGACCATCCCGGCCAGGGCGACCTGCAGGTCACGGCGAACGAGGCTCGCCGGGGCGTCGCTCACGGCCCGCCGTGAACCGGGACCGCAAGCTCGTCCGGCGCCGGCTCCTCGGCGGCGCGATGCTCGTCGAGGACCCCCATGCGGTCCTTCTGGTAGCCGTAGTACACGGCCAGCCCGACCACGAGAACCAGCGCCACGAACAGGATCGGACCGTATTTCTGGTACCAGAGCGGGCCGTAGAAGTAGGCGCGCGGCCACAGCAGGTTGACGATCATCGCCAGCCCGTAGACGACCGCGATGGCGTTCGTCAGCAGGCCCCATTTGCCCAGGGAGAAGAGCCGGCGGCCCGCATCCAGGCCCTTCGGCCAGCCCTCCAGGCGACGGCGCAGAAGGGGAATCGTCACCCCCGCGTACGCGGCGTAGATGAGGATGATCGCCGAGGCGATGATGGTCTGGAACGCCGCCCGGTTGTAGATGTTGAAGGCGAGCAGCAGGAACGCCACGACACCCGTGAACAGCGCCGGCACCAGGGGCACGCGACGGCGACCCGAGACGTGCGCGAGCTGCTTTGCGAAGGGCAGGTTGTTGTCGCGGCTCATGCTGAACATCATCCGCACGGACATGGCATGGATGGCCAGGCAGCAGACGAAGACCGCCAACGCGCCGTCGGCCAGGAAGATGTTGCCCCACGTGTCGCCGAGCACGTTCTTCGTGATGCTGGCGAGGCCGAGAGAGGTCGGCTGGGAGTACAGCGCGTCGCTGACGGCCATGGTGCCGAACAGGATGAGCAGGAAGCCCATCACGCCTGCTGTCGAGAGCGCCTGGAGGATCGCGCGCGGCGCCTTGCGCCGCGGGTCGGACGTCTCCTCGGCCAGTGAGCCGGCGGTGTCGAAGCCGTAGAACACGTACAGCGGCATGAACGCGCCGACGAGCAGTGCTCCGAGGTACCCGAGCGTGTGCGCGCTGCCCGTCCCCGCCGTGTTCGTGAGCACGTCGCCGGGGCTCCGGTTGACATGGATGAGGAAGATCACCACCAGGCCGGCCGCGCCGATGAGCTCGGCCAGGACGCCGACGTTGTTCACCCTCGACATGACGCGGATGCCGGCCATGTTGATCAGCGTCGAGAGGACGACCATGACCATGCCGAGGATGATCGCGTTCTCGGCGAAATCACTGCTGAAGACGTTGCCCGAGTTCGCCGCCGAGCCGACGAGCTGAAACTTGGGGCTGATCTGCGGCAGGAGGGTCTGCCAGACGACGGCCACGGAGGCCACCGTGACCAGCTGGGCCCACAGGTAGATCCAGCCGGTCTGCCACGCCCACGCCCTGCCGGCGATCTGCTTCGACCACTGGTACGCCGACCCGGCCAGCGGATAGTGGGCTGACAGCTCCGCGAACTGCATGGCCACCATGAGCTGGCCGAAGAACACGAACGGCCACGTCCAGATGAAGGCCGGCCCCGCGAAGAGGAAGCCGAACACCGACGTGGCGAACATGCCGGTGAGGATCGAGATGTAGCTGAACCCGGCGGCAAAGGACGAGAAGGCGCCGAGCTCGCGCTGCAGCTCCTGCCGATACCCGAACCTGGCGAGCTGTTCCGCGTCCGAGCGATCAGCGTCGGTCACACCGGCCTCCGTTCAGTGGAAGGAAGTGGATAACGATGCTCCGCTTTCGGCGTGGGCGTTGTCAAGTATGCGACGAGGACCGGCGCATCCCTGCGCGAACTTCACCCGCGTGACCCTGAGCGAGGACGAGGCGCGAGCGCAGACCCGGCGCGAGGCAGCCCCTTCGGCGCTGCTCGTCCTCATCGCGTTCGTCGCCATCGCCGTGGTGAGCCAGGTCGAGGGGTGGCATCTGCTCAACCTGAGCTGGTGGATCTGGCTCGTCCTGGCCGTCCCGGCGCTCCTGCTGACGATCGATCTGCTGCTGTCGATGAAAGGGCGGGGCGTCGTCCGCTCGCGCCAGGCGGCGCTGTTCCTACTTGGGGTGCTCGTGCTGGCGAACCTCTTCGCCGTGTCGATCCTCGTGGCCGGCCTGCTCACCACGGATACGAAGCATCTCAGCGGGGCGGAGCTGCTCTTCAACGCGATCGCCATCTGGAGCGCGAACGTGATCGTCTTCGGGCTCATCTTCTGGGAGCAGGACGCAGGTGGGCCGGTGGCGCGATTCCTGGCCCAGTCCCGCACGGAGGTCGACCTGGCCTTTCCCCAGGACACCGACCCTCTGCCCGGGTCGAGTGCGTGGCGGCCGCAGGCCTGGGACTATCTCTACGTCTCGCTCACCAACTCGATCGCCTTCAGTCCCACCGACACGCTGCCGCGGACCCTCCGCGCCAAGGCCATGATGGGGCTCGAGTCGGCGATCGCGGCCTTCACGGTGCTCCTCGTCTTCGCCCGCGCCGTCAACGTCATCGCGGGCTGACGGCGAGCACCGTTGCCCGCGCCGCGCGTCGTAGTTTCCCGCGACGGAGCGGGCGGCGAACCCCGACGCGCGATGGTCGCAGCCGCGGCACAGTCGTGGCAATGGACGAGGGGAACCTCTATCGGCACATCGTCGTGGCTGTCGACGGCACCGACGCGTCGGCGCGCGCCCTCGCACACGGGGTCCGCGTGGCCCGCGCGTCGAATGCGCTGCTGGACCTGGTGGCCGTCAGCCCGGTCAACTCCACGACCCAGTGGGGCGGCGCAACCCAGCCCGTCGCCCTGCTCGACCGGCCCTGGGCGGAGGTCCTGCGACGCGCGGCAGCCTCGATCGACGACCTGCCGGTGACGACCTACCTGGTGAAGGGAGACCCGGCGAAGGCGATCGTGTCGCATGCCCGACGACCACGACTGCGATCTCATCGTGATGGGCTCGCGCGGGCGCGCGCGTGCGGCTGCAGCCTTGCTCGGCAGCACCGCGCTCGAGGTGATCCATCGTGCGATCGTCCCGGTGATCGTCGTTCACCGGAACAGCGCCCGGTCCGACGACTCGGATGCCGTCGCGCCGGCCACGACGTCGGCGCATGATCGTCCACACCACGCACCCGCCGGTTCGGTAGGCTCGACGCGTGGACGGCACCTATCCCGTGCGGTTCGAGGTCGACTACCCGGATCGGCCGCTGGCGCGTCTCAGCACGGCGTTTCGCATCTTCGCCGCCATCCCGATCCTCATCGTCCTGTCGGCGCTCGGCGGTGCGTTGGGTGGCGCGGAAGGCGGGCGCTTGGGCGGAGGGGTCGCCCTGGCCGGCGGCGGCATCCTCTTCCTGCCGACCCTGCTGATGATCGTGTTTCGCCGGAAGTACCCGCGCTGGTGGTTCGACTGGAATCGCGAGCTGCTGCGCTTCACCAACCGCGTGGCGGCCTACCTTGCCCTCCTCGACGATCGGTACCCGTCCACCGACGAGGAGCAGTCGGTGCACCTGGAGCTCGACTACCCCGACGTGCCCGTCGAGCTCAACCGCTGGCTCCCGCTGGTCAAGTGGTTCCTGGCCATTCCGCATTACATCGTGCTCGTGTTCGTGGATCTGGCGGCCGTCGTCTGCGTCGTCATCGCGTGGTTCGCCATCCTGTTCACGGGCCGCTACCCGCGCGGGCTGTTCGACTTCGTCGTCGGCGCGCTGCGCTGGAACAACCGGGTCGTGGGCTACGCCTTCGTCCTGGTGACCGACCGGTATCCGCCGTTCGGCCTCAGCGCCTGAGCTCCAGTTCATCGGCGATGCCCGTGGCCCAGCCCTCGATCTCGCCGCGGTCGCGGAAGTCTCCCTCGAACCCGCGGACGATCTTGAGCGCCGATCCGCTGGGCCAGGCCGAGGTGGCTCGCCTCCAGCTTGCCTGCGAACATCCGATGCTCGCGCGCCTTCGTGCCGTTCGACGATCCCCGGAAGGTCGACCGGATCGGCGCCCATCTTCTTGACGAGCCAGCGGGAGGGGTCACCGACCGGGCCGCTCGAGAAGAGCCACACCGGGCGAGCGGCGAGCGCGTCGCCCTGGCGGTCGACGAGCTCTCTCGCCGCCTTGAGCCAGTGGCCGGTGTACACGGCGCTGCCCAGAACCACCGCGCCGTAGTCCTCGACGCTCTCGACGGCGTTCGGGGACAATGACGGCGGTTTCGAATCCGCGCGCGGTGAGCACGTTGCCGATCACGCTGCCGATCTCGGCCGTGGCGCCGTACCGGCTCGCAGCCGTGACGAGAACCTTCATGCCACCGATGACTCGGGCGGGTCGTCGCAGCGCTCATCAGCGAAGTCGCGCATTGCGATGAGGCGAACCCGCACCGTGCATCATCTGCCCTGGTGCACGAATCCCCGGCCGACCTCGCCGCCCTGCAGGAGCTGCTCGACTCGAGCTACGCGAACGCGGGCACCCATCTGCTCCGCATCCACACGCCCGAGCGGCGCCTGGATGCGACGCAGCTGGCCGAGCGCCTCACGGGCATGCGGCTGCTCGTCCTGGCCACCGCGACCGCGGACGGGCGGCCGGTCTGCGGGCCGGTCGACGGGATCTTCTACCGGGGCGCCTTCCACTTCGGCTCGAGCCCCGACTCGGTGCGCTTCCGGCACATCCGCGCCCGCCCCGACGTCAGCGCCACGCACCTCCCCGGTGAGGAGCTCGGCGTGACGGTGCACGGCCGCGCCGTCCCGGTCGACGTCCAGGCGCCGGAGCATGCCGGCTTCCGGCAGGCGCTGCTCGACATCTACGTGCCGCGCTACGGACCGGAGTGGGAGCGGTTCCTCGACTCCGGCCCGGTGTTCGCGCGCATCGACGCCGAGCGCATGTTCGCCTTCGCGAGCGGCGGGTGATGGCCGCGGCCGAGGCCCGGAGGGCCCGCATCGTCGAGCGCGTCCGGGCCATCCCCGAGGGATTCGTGCGCACCTACGGCGACATCGACCGCAACGCCCCGCGCCTGGTGGGGCGGGTCCTCTCGGAGCAGGACGGGCTTCCGTGGCATCGCGTCGTTCGCGCCGACGGGACCCTGGCCCAGGGCCGGGCCCAGCGCGAGCTCCTGCGCCGGGAGGGCGTGCCCATGCTCGGCGACCGCGTCGACCTGCGGCAGGCACGGCTGCCGCCGGAGCCGTAACCGTGGCGTCGGCGTCGCTCCGCGCAGCCACCGAGGAGGCGGCCTCGCGCGACCCCGTGCTGGCCGATCTCGTCGCCCGCGCCGGCCCGCTGTCGTACCGCCCGCGCGATGCCGACGGGCCGTTCGGGGCGCTCGTCCGGGCGATCGTGTTCCAGCAGCTCGCGGGCCGCGCGGCGCAGGCCATCTACGGCCGGCTGCGCGTCGCGCTCGGGGACGCGGTCACCCCCGAGGGCGTGGCCGCCCTGTCCGACGCCGACCTGCGCACCGCCGGCCTCTCCCGCAACAAGATGGCCTCGCTGCGCGACCTGTCGGCCAAGGTCCTGGACGGCACGGTCGTGCTCACCCGGACGTCGCGGCGGAGCGACGAGGAGCTCCTGGCCCGCCTGACGACCGTGCGCGGCATCGGCCGCTGGACGGCGGAGATGTACCTGATGTTCCAGCTGCGCCGGCTCGACGTGTGGCCCATCGACGACCTCGGCGTGCGTCAGGGCTACGGGCTTGGCCTGGGGTCTCGATCCGCCGCCGACGGCCAAGCAGCTCGATCCGCTGGGCGACCGCTTCCGCCCGTATCGGTCGGTCGTCGCCCGCTACTGCTGGGCGGCGGTCCCGCTGTTCCGGGCGCGTGGCACCGACGTCGCGCTGCGGTAGGCGGTCCTCTCGTCTCGTTCATCGCTCGCTCTCGGCTCGCGTCGCGGCAGCGGCCGGCGCGCCGCGCGCGTCGGAGTGGACTCAACGAGCGCGCGATAGCCGGTCGCGCCGGCGACGGTCGCGACGCTGCATGCGTAGAGCCACCGAGCGGCCGGTTGCGTCGTGTCACTGCCGGCCCCCACGCCGTGGGCGGTGGCGGCGGCGAAGATCAGGTAGGACGCCCAATGCAGCATCCTCCAGGCACGGATGCCGATACGCCGACGTAGCGGGAACGAGAGCACGAGCACCAGGGCCAGCTCGGCCGCGACGACGCCGAGCGCCGTCGGCAGCGGCCTGTAGGGAGAGGCGCCCGGGATCAGCAGCGCAGCCGGCGAGAGATGCACGACGCGGTCGAGCATCAGCGCGGTGCCGTGGAGGCCGATTGCGCCGAGCGCCAGCAGCGTCAGCACCCGATGAACGTCGGTCACGGCCACGGGTCTGAGCCTGCTGCGGAAGGCCCGTGAGCGAAGCGTGAGGCCGGCCATGACTGCAGCCCAGAGGAGCACGTACGCCGTGAGGCCGGCGGCTCGCGCCAGGATCCAGAACGTCGGGTCGCCGTGCACTAGGAGGTCCGTGTCACGGTGATCGGCGGGAGGCTGACGATGCGCACGCTCGGCGCCGCCGCGACCGGGGCGGAGACAGGCGCGCCGCTCGCCACAGGTGCGGGCGCCGCAGCAGCGGCCTGGACGGCACTGGCCGCCGCTGCGGCGCGCGCCGCCGCCTGCGCTGCGGCCACGGCCGCCGCGTGCCGGCGGCGCGCGGCGGCGATCTCAAGCTCGCGCCGGTGGAGGGCTACGCGGTAGGAGGCCCAGCGGCGGCTCACGACTCTCCGTACCTGGAGCGCCTCGCGGCGGACCTGCAGCTCCCTCCGGTGAACGGCCGCCAGCTGGCGTTGCTCGGCCGTGCGAGGCGGCGTCTGCCACGGATGGGCGGCGACGACGGCCCAGGTGAGGAAGAGCACGAGAACGCCTGCGGCAGCGGCATACAGCCGCCTCACGTGATCAGTCATCGCCGCCGCCTCCACCGCCGTCGCCACCCTCGTGCTCACCGTGGTGCCGGTGGATGACGATGACCCTGTGCGGGCGGACATAGACGACACGCTGCGGGGCAGGGGCCACAGCCGCCGGAGCTGCCCGGGCGGGCACGGGCGCAGCGGCGATTGCCGGGGCCGGTGCTCGCGGCGGCGGGACGGCGGCGAAGTGCGGAACCTTCGGCAACCGCGGCGGACGCGACCGAAGCATCCGGTGGAGGGACACCCGGATGTGGTCGAGCCGCCGCGCGCGCGCTACGATCGTCGCGGACGTGGCGTGCGCCCTGGCCACCGTGGCGCCGCGCGCCTGGGAGCTCAGGGCGGCCGAGCGGAAGCCGGCGAAGGCGCCCAAGAAGACGGCGACTGCGAGAATCATCGTCACTCCGATTGCATGGCGTGGCTGCATGTCTGCCTCCCGTAGCTGATGGCAGGCGACCGTAGGCCCGTGCAGTTCAGAGCCGGGCAAGCAAATGGCCAGACCTTGGCAAGGATCTGGCAAAGAGCCGTCTAGCGACCCCCGACCTCGGCGACGATTGCCGCATGCAGGTACTCATCGTCGAGGACGACGACTCGATCGCCGTGCCCCTGAGCGAGGGGCTTCGCCGTGAGGGGTACGCGACCCGCCGCGTGGCCACGGGGGCGGCGGCGCTCGCCGGCGGAGACACGGTTGATGTCGTCCTGCTCGACCTCCGCCTGCCCGACGTCGACGGGTACACGGTGTGCCGCGAGCTGCGGTCGCGGTCGCGTGTGCCCATCATCATCGTCTCGGCGCGCGGGGAGGAGGCCGATCGCGTCGTCGGCCTCGAGCTCGGGGCGGACGACTACCTCGTCAAGCCGTTCGGAGTCCGCGAGCTCGTGGCGCGCATCAGGGCGGTCACGCGCCGAACGCACGCCGCCGGCACGCGGCCCGTCGTCACTGGGGGACGCCGGCTCGACGTGGACGAGCGAACCCGCCGCGCCCACCTCGACGGGCACGAGCTCGAATTGACACCCAAGGAGTTCGACCTGCTGGCGCGGCTCGACGCGGACCGCGGCGCGGTCGTGACGCGGCGATCCTGACGTCCGGGCCTCCGACCTTGTCGAGGGAGGCCTCGTCCGTCTCGGCGCCGGCCGCGGTGCGGGCCAGCGTGGCCGCCGCGCTCGTGGCCTGCGACTCGAGCCGCGAGCGGACGATGAGGTACGTCGTGAACGACGTGAGGAGGATGAGCGCCGCCATCGCGGCGACGAACGAGAGCGTCAGCCGCGTGCGGATGCTCACGCGCGGACCGTGTAGCCCACTCCGCGCACGGTGCGCACGATCGACTGCTCGGGCGTCGAGGCGAGCTTGCGGCGAAGCGACGACACGAAGACATCGATGACCTTGCTCTCGCCCAGGAAGTCGTAGCCCCAGACGTCCTCGAAGATCTCGTCTCGCGTGTGAACGCGCCCGGGCTTCCGCATGAGGTAGGCGAGCAGGTCGAACTCACGCGCGGTGAGCTCGACCTGGTCCCCCTTCACGGTCACCTCGCGGGTTTCGGGATTCAGCAGCACCGGGCCGCACTCGAGGACCCGCGGCGTGGTCCGTACGGTGGGGTCATGGTCGAACGGCACCCACAAGCACCCACCAGGCACATGACAGCGCGCGCCCCCCGGCGCCATGTCATCGCGCTCGCCTGTGTGCTCGCGGCCGCGACGGTCACCGGCGGTGCGCTGGTGGCCGTGCTCAGCTCGCAGCCGGCCCCCAGGCCGACGCCGGTCCATCCGGTGGGCATGGTCTCGAAGGCGCCTGCCGCATCGGCGCGCGGCGGTCCACTGGGCCGACGGCGAGGGGGGCGATGACGGATGATGCGCCGCCTCCTTGCCGCCTCGGTGGCCGCGTGGGCCGTCCTTGCCGTTGCCCTGACGCTCGCCCTCGGTCATCGCACAGCGACAGTGGCGCAGGGGCCGACCGCGGCGCCCATCGTCCTCGTCCGCCAGGCGAACGGCACGCTCAGGGCCCTGCCTGCCCAGACGGCCCACGCCACGACACAGACCTCGGGCGGCTCGGGCGGCGCTCTCCCGATCCTCGGTCAGGGCGGCCAGCTCGTGAGCCAGGCGCCCGTCTCCCACGCGACCACGAGCAGCTCCTGATGCACGGCCTCGACGTCCGCGACTTCCGGGCCATGGGCACGAGCTGCAGGGTCGTCGCCACGATCGGCGACGACCCTCGGGCCGCGGCGGCGGCGCTCGACAGCGCGCTCGCCGAGATCGCGTACTGCGAGCGCGTGCTGAGCCGCTTCGACCCCGCCAGCGACCTGTCGCGAGCCAATGCCCGAGCTGGTCACTGGGTCACCGTCGATCCCGTCCTCGGTCGACGCGCTCGCCCAAGCGCCTGGACGCCCGCGAGGAGACGAGAGGCCTCTACGACCCGACCCTGTTGCCCGCGCTCGTGGCGGCCGGCTACGACCGCTCCTTCGAGCTGCTCGAAGGCTCGAGCCGCCCGCCCGTGGCGCTGGACGGGTGGCGTGCCGGCGCCTCCGTCGAGCTCGACGCGGAACGTTGCCGCGTGCGGCTGGCCGCCGGGAGCGGCCGTCGATCTCGGCGGGATCGGCAAGGGCTACTCCGCCACTCGGGCCATCGACGCCATGCGGCGCGCCGATCCGGCGCTGGCCGGAGGCCTCGTCGACCTTGGCGGCGACATCGCCGTCGTCGGCTCGCGCCAGGCGGAGGCGCCTGGCGTGTGGCGATCGCCGATCCGCGCAGTCCGCGTGCCGAACTTGGCGTGCTCAGGCTGCGGGGCGCAGGTGTCGCGACCTCCGGCCGCAACCGCCGGCGGTTCGGGCCCGGTCGCCGGCAGCATCATCTGATCGACCCGGCGACGGGTGCGACCGGCGGCGCCTGGCCCGCTCACGGTCACCGTGGTTGCCCCGGATGCGACCCTGGCCGAGGCCAGCGCCACGGCGCTCGCGATCCTGCCCGTCGAGAAGGCCGGCGACTACCTCGAACGGCGGCCGTGGCTGTCGGCGCTCGTCGTTCCGCATGAGGGCCGAGGTGCGGCGCTTCGGCAACCTCCCGCTCGAGCGCCCGGAATGTCGTGCGATGGACGGTGGCCCGATGAGCGCGGTCGCCGGCATCTCCACCGCCTGGATCATCGCCCGGGCCGCAGGCCTGGTGGCGTTCGGCATCCTCACCCTCTCGACCTGGCTCGGCCTGGCCATGAGCACGCGGCTTCTCGGCCCCAAGCGCCAGCGGGCCCTGCTCGGCTGGCACCGGACGCTCGCCGGCACAGGGCTGGCGATGGTCGCGCTCCACGCCGGGGCCCTGCTGTTCGACCCCGTGATTCACTTTGGGCCGGCCGCGGTGCTCGTGCCGTTCGCGGCGCCCTGGCGGCCGGCCGCTGTCGCCGCCGGCGTGATCGCCGGCTGGCTCATGCTGGCCCTGACGGTCTCGTTCCGGCTGCGCCGCTGGATCGGCCAGCGCGGCTGGCGCCGCCTTCACTACGCGAGCTTCGCGGCCTTCGTCCTGGCGCTGTGCCACGCGCTCGCGTCCGGCACCGACCTCGCCGGTGTGGGCGGACCGATCCTCGCCTTGATTGCCGGCGGTCCGGTTCTCGCGCTCTCGATGCTGCGCATCGCCGGACCGCGCGCTGCCCCCGCGCGCCAGGCCGGCAGCCCGGCCTGACCTTTCTCCCCCGTCATCAACGTCACCCAAAGGAGCATCCCCATGGCCTATCGAATCGTCATCGACCGCTCGGTCTGCAACGGCTACGGCTCGTGCGTCGACACCGACCCGGCGGACTTCGAGCTCGGGAACGACGGCATCGCAACCGCCTCCGCGCTCGCGCGGGACCCCGACGCGGCCCGCGAAGCGGCGCGCCAGTGCCCGATGGGCGCCATCCTCCTCTTCGACGACAGCGGAGTCGAGGTCCGGTGACCCGGGACCGCGCGGACCTCCTGATCGTGGGAAGCGGCCTGGCGGGCGCACGATGCGCCGAGGCCTGGCGCGCACTGGGTGGCCGGGGCCGGGTCGTGGTCCTTGGAGAGGAGCGGCACACGCCATACGAGCGCCCGGCGCTCTCGAAGGCGGCGCTCACGGACGGGCATGGCCATGACGAGCTCCGGCTTCGGCCGGACGAGTTCTGGGCCAGTCGCGGCATCGAGCTCGGTCCGGCGAGCCGGGTCGAGAAGCTCGACCTCGAGGCGCGGGTCGCCGTGGCTGGATCGCGCCGCCTGCGCTTCGAGCGGCTGGTGCTCGCCACCGGGCTGCGCGCGCGGTGGCTGCCCACGATCCCGCCGGGACCAGGCATCCATGTGCTGCGGACCCTCGATGACGCCGAGGGGCTGCGCCGCGATCTTGGCCCGGGCGAGCGGCTGGTGGTGATCGGCGCCGGCTTCGTCGGCTTCGAGGTGGCCTCGAGCGCGTCGCGCCCTCGGCGCTCTGGTGACGGTGGTCGAGCCGGCCGCGACGCCCTTCGCCTCCACGCTCGGCCCCGAGCTGGGCGAGCGCCTGGCCGCCCGCGCCCGGGCGTACGGCGTCGACCTTCGGCTCGGGCGCGGTGTGTCCGGCATCGAGACGCGCGCCGACGGGCGGCCGCGCGCCGTCGTCCTCGACGATGGCACACGCTGCGCCGTGCGACGCGGTCGTCGTCGGGGTCGGGACCGTGCCGAACACCGAGCTCGTGCAGGGTCAGCTTCCGCTCGCGGACGACGGCGGTGTGGCCACCGACGCCGTCGGCCGCACCAATGTCGCCGGCGTGTTCGCGTGCGGTGACGTCGCCAGCCGTCGGCGCCCGGACGCGCCGGGCACGCTTCGGCTCGAGCACTGGAGTGCGGCGGCGACCTCGGCGCGGGTCGTCGCCAGCGCGATCGGCAGGCGCCCCCGATCCCAGACGCGGGGCGACCCTTCTTCTGGTCGGACCAGTTCGGTTGGCGCCTCCAGGCCGTGGGCCTCCCCTCGGGGCGCCTGCGACGCCGAGGTCGGCGGCGACGAGAACGGGCTCGTCGCGCACTACCGGAGCGAAGACGGGCGGCTCGTCGGCGCGGTCGTCGTCAACCGCCCGGAGGCCCTCGCCGCAGCCCGGCGCGAGCTGCTGGCGACGGCGGTCGCGTCACCGTCGGCCCGCCGGCCTATCCGGCTCTGATCGCGTCCCAGACCAGGGCGCCGTCCACGACCGCCAGGCGGCCGTCCGCGGCACCCGTCGTGCCGCCGTGCTCGTCGATGGAGTACCGGCCGATCACGGACGGGCGGTCCCGGGTCGCTCGCGCGGCCCGCACTGACCCCGCTCGTGTCCCGCCTCCGGCGCCGATGGCATCGAGGATCAACCTCATGGCCTCGAAGCCGTAGAAGCCCCACGGCGCGCGCTGGGCGGTGAAGAACCGGGTGCGCCCCGCGGCCGAGGGGCTGAGCTTGTCCGCCAGCCAGGGCATCGCCACGCCGTCGGTGCCGAGCAGCCAGAGGTCGCCGTCGAGGGCATGCAGGTCGCGCCAGAGCCCGACCGCGCCGGACCCGGCCACCCCGACGTAGAGGACGGCGCCGGTGCCGCGCACGTCCTCCGCCATGTCCTCGCCCGCATCCCAGACCGGCCGCGACCGCACCTCGATGCCGCGGGCGCGTGCCGCTTCGGCGCACATGGCTCCCACGGGGATCCCGTAGTCCGAGTCGTGGTCGTGCACCACGAGCAGCGTGCCGACGCCCTGCCGCACCAGCCACGCCGCGATTGCCCTGGCGAGCGCGGCGTCGTCCGGCGTGAGCCGCACGAGGGTCGCGCCGGAGAGCCCGGTGAGGGTGGCCACCGGCGCCACCTGCAGCAGCCCCGCCTCCGAGAGAGGCGGCGCCGACACGAGGACCTGCGAGGAGTGGAAGTCGCCCAGGTAGGCGACCGCCTCTTCGTCGGCCGCCGCCCGCCGGGCGTTGTCCTCGGCCCGGGCGTCGCGGTCGTCATCCGCCGCCTCGAGCACGACGAGGTCGACCCCCGAGCCGTTCGCCTGCTCGAGGGCCAGCTCGGCGCCGCGCAGGACCTCGCGTCCCAGCGGCCCGGAAGGGCCCGTCAGCGGCAGGCTGGCGTAGACCCGGCTCACCCGGAGGAGGGTAGGGCAGCCTCGGCTGTCGCGGTAGCCTGGCGCGGCATCCACGAAGCGCGGGGGAAACCATGAGACGGCTCTTTGCGGCCGGCATCGCCGCCACGGCTCCCCGCGGCCGGCTCGCTCAGCGGCAATGACCGGGAAGCCAGCGGTTCACGTCGGTCGGATACGGCGCCCAGTCCGTGTCGAGTGGAAGGGCCGCAAGACGTTCCACTACGCGGACATCCGCCGTGTCGCCGCGCGGACGCTGCACTCGATCACGCCGAGCTGGCTCCGCATCTCGGCCCGCAGCTTCCTCGGGCAGTTCGTCACCCTGCCCCTAGGGGAATCAGCCGCCGTGCTCTCCCGCACCCCCCAAGCGGGTGCGGGAGAGCACAGGCAACGTCCTAGCTCGTCTGGATGCAGCCGCCGTTGGCGTAGCCGCTTCTCGCGTTGGCGGCGGCGTTGCTCCAGTTGCCCTGGATCTTCCAGCTCTGGGACCCGATGGCGACGGTCCCGTTGAACGTCCAGGCGCACTTGTCGGCGTTCTCGTTGCCCTGCTGGTCGTACCAGGCGTTCAGGACCGGGTCGGTGAGCATCTCGCTCAGCTCGTGCCCGCTGACGTTGGCGAGCGCCGAGAGGCCCTGGCTGTGGCCGAGGCCGGCGGGCGCCTGCGGATCGCAGCCGGGGTCGCCGTCGAGGTTGAAGAAGAACCCGAACTGCACGCGGGTGCCGTTGATCGTGCCGGAGCTGTGCCACGCGCAGTAGCCGGCGTTTCCGCGCCGCTGGTCCGAGTACACCGGGTAGTAGGCGTTGGCCACGGGCCGGTTGTTCGTCACCCTCGCCACCTCGGCGAGCACCTGCGTCGTCGAGGGCGCGCCCGCGGGTGTCGCCGAGATGTCGCTCAGGTCGCTCCCCTTCGAGACGCTCGTGGTGTTCACGTTCCCGGCGCCGTCGGTGTACTCCGAGTTCGTGTGCAGGTACGGCGTGCCGCCCACGTGCGAGTAGACGTAGTCGAGGCCGGAGACCTTGTCGCCGGTGAACGAGCCGTTGCTCCAGCTCGAGCCCCAGAAGACGGGGACGATCGTGGTGGCGTGCATCACCGGTCCGCCGTGCCAGCTGAGCAGGCGAAGGCGTCCCGCCGCGTTCACGTGCGCTGCCCGCGCCGGCACGAGCCCGAGCGCCTGCCGGGCGCTGAGGCTCGGCCGTCCTCCAGCCGCTGTTGCGTTGCTCGCCGCAATGACGGCGACGAGCATCGCCGACACGGCGACCGCAGTCGCGATCCGTCGCATATGGCCCCTCCTGTGGTGATGGACGCTTCGACCGGCGCCGGATGATGACGGATGAACGCGGAGCGTTCAATCCCCCCACTCAGGGAGCCGGCTCGGCCGCCGCCTCTGCTCGAACGCCGTGGTCGAGCCGTGCCGTCCAGCGCTCCTCGATCCGCCCCAGCCGCCACACGGCGAGCGCGATCACCCAGGTGGCCACGAACAGGCCGACCAGGACGTAGCCGACCATGTTGAGGTCGATGCCCGGAGACCCAGCCCCACACCCCGCCGGTCAGCCGCAGGCGGTCGGCGAACACCGACAGCAGCTCGAGGGTGCCGATCAGCAGGGCCACGCTCACGGACAGGGCCGTGATGGTGATGTTGTAGAAGACCTTGCGCACCGGCCGGGCGAAGGCCCAGCCGTAGGCGAAGTTCATGAAGGCCCCGTCGATCGTGTCGAGCAGCGACATGCCGGCGGCGAAGAGGATGGGGAGACAGAGGATCGCGTAGAGCGGCAGGCCGCCGGCGGCCGCGGTCCCCGCGGTGGCCAGGAGCGCGATCTCGGTGGCCGTGTCGAAGCCGAGGCCGAAGAGCAGGCCCACCGGATACATCTGCCACGGCGCCCGCACGGCACGGGTGGCGCGGCCGTAGACGCGGGTCATGAGGCCGCGCGAGTTCAGCTGCTCCTCGAGCTGGGCCTCGTCGAATTCGCCCTGTCGCATGCGGGCGAAGACGCGCAGGATGCCGCACAGGACGAGCAGGTTGAGGATCCCGATGAGGAGCAGGAAGGCGCCCGAGACGGCCGGCCCGATGAGGCCCGCAGCCTGGTGGAGCGCCGAGTGGCCGTTGGCGACGTCGCCGCTCAGGCCGCGGACGCCGAGCCCGAGCCCGAGGGCCAGGAGGAAGACCACCGAGGAGTGCCCGAGGGAGAAGAAGAAGCCGACGCTCAGCGGGCGCTGGCCGTCGCTCATCAGCTTGCGGGTGGTGTTGTCGATCGCTCCGATGTGGTCCGCGTCGAAGGCATGGCGCAGGCCGAGCATGTAGGCCGTGATGCCCACGCCGATCCCGAAGATCCCGCTTCCGGTATGCAGGTGCCGGGGAGCGACCGCCGCGAAGAGGAGGGCAAAGCCCGCGACGTGGAGTCCCACGATGGCGGCGGCGAGGAGCGCCGCCCGCCGCCATTCAGCCGGTGTGAGGGAGCGGCTGATCCGTGCCCATCGCGATGCGCCCGCTGCTGCCGCCGATGCGGCCATCGTCGTGCCTCCTCGAGGGGGCCTAATCCTTCTCTAGTTGCGAACCGTTCGCAAGTGAAGCCGGTGCGGCGGCCGAGGAACGATCCGGGGTCGGGCACGGATTCGCGCGTGCACGCGATTCGGTTCGCTTCTCGACCCTGCGCGTTGGCTGCGGTACGCTCGACGGGTGCGGTTGACCCTCGGACAGCACCTGTTCCGCGGTTGGACCCGCAAGGATCTGGAGCCCTGGCTCGGCGTCGCGGTCGGCCGCGTGCTCTTCCCGGTGGCCGCGGTCCTGCTCTTCGTCGGCGGCCTGGCCGGAGCGATCGTCTTCGGGGTCGTGACGGCCGCGCTCGTGGCGGTCGCCGTGCGCTCCTGAGGGGGCTGCCCTAATCCTGCTTCCGCGCGATCGCCCGGGCGAGCTCGTTCTTGGTCATCCGTGAGCGCCCCTTGACCCCGAGGCGCCTGGCCCGCTCGTAGAGCTCGTCGCGCGTGTGCCCGAAGACGTCGACGCCGCCGAACGACTCGCCCTCACCGCGGCGCGCGGCCGCCCCGCTCTTGGCCGCCTGCGGATCACTCGGGCCCTTCTGCCGCTTCGGCTCCCAGTGGTCGCCCACCTTCTCGAACGAGTGCTTCAGGGCGGCGAAGGCCGTGCGGTGGGCACGCTCGCCTTCGCCGTACGTCCCGACGGCCGCATCGTGCGCCTCGGCGAACGTGCGCTGCGCCTTGGCCGGCGAGCGCTGCAACGTCCCCGGCAGCTCCTCGCGCCTCGGCCTTCCGTGTTGCATCTTGGGCATGCCCGGTGCTCACCCCGGGCAGCCGGCTGTCAAACGCGGCGTTTCGGGTGCTCTGCGCGGGGCATCCACCCACATGGCTACTCAGAAGCAGGTTCGCGCGGCAAAGCAGAACGTCAAGAAGGCTCAGAGCGCGGCCAAGAGCAAGCGCACACTGGCCAACCTCCCCGCCGCCACCCGGCGGGACCTGGGGCGAAACGCGGCGGCAAGCCGCGCGCGCGGCGGCGAGCCCGGCCACTCGCTCGACGACCGGACGCGCCCGCAGCTCTACGCGCTGGCCCAGAAGCGCAACATCGCGGGCCGCTCGAAGATGGGCAAGGGCGAGCTGATCAAGGCCCTGCGCGCGTAGGGATCAGAAGGGCCCGCGCGGCTCGTACGCGCCGCGCGGGGCCCCGATCGAGAGGAAGACCAGGCCGTCCGGGCCGGCCACGGGACAGCGCGTCGACTCCGGATCGAAGCGGATGAAGGTGCCCTCGCGCACTTCGACGTCCTCGCCGTCCACGCGCCAGTGGCCGGAGCCGCGCACGACGAAGGAGACCTCCTCCTGGCCGGAGGTCACCTCGTCGTGCTCGTTTCCCCGGGCGCCGGGCGGGAGCTCGAACCAGTTCAGGCCGAAGGCCATGGTGCCGAGCTCCCGCCGCACGAAGCGAACCGCGCCACCCGGCCCTCCGGGCTCGATGGCGTCGAGATGCACCGTCGTGTAGCCCACCGCGAGGGTGCTCAGCTCGGCTGCGGGACGATCCGGATGTAGGGCTTCGGCTCCTCCCACTCGCCGAAGATCTCCTTGGCCTCGTCGTTGGAGACCGAGCCGGCGATGATCACGTCCTCGCCCTGCTGCCAGTTGACCGGCGTGGACACCTTGTGCTTCGCCGTCAGCTGCAGCGAGTCGATGACGCGGAGCACCTCGTCGAAGTTGCGGCCGGTGGTCATCGGGTAGACGAGGATGAGCTTGACCTTCTTGTCCGGGCCGATGACGAACACGTTGCGGACGGTCTGGTTGTCGGCCGGCGTGCGGCCGGCCGCGTCCCCGGAGACGTCGTTCGCGAGCATGCCGTACATCTTCGAGACCTTGAAGTTGTCGTCGCCGATGATCGGGTAGTTCGGAGCCGTCCCCTGCGTCTCCTCGATGTCCCGGGCCCACTGCTCGTGCTTGTCCGTCGGATCGACGGAGAGGCCGATGATCTTGGTGTTGCGGCGGTCGAACTCGGGCTTGATGCTGGCCATGTAGCCGAGCTCCGTGGTGCACACCGGGGTGAAGTCCTTGGGGTGCGAGAACAGCACCGCCCACGAGTCGCCGATCCAGTCGTGGAACCGGATCGGGCCCTCCGTGGTCTGAGCCTCGAAGTCCGGGGCGGTGTCGCCGATCTGTAGGGCCATGGTGTCTCCTCTTCAAGACGCCTTCGCGTCGCGTGGGGTCGTCGCACAGATGCCGTGTATTACCAGATGACGGACGGCCGTCGCGGTCAGGTCACGGCGACGGCGGCCTCGGGAGTGGCCACCCGGAAGCTGAAAGACTCCTCCAGGTAGAGCTGGACCGCCCCCGCATCGTGGGCGGCGTAGCCGAGGGAGATGTCCTCACCGGACTCGAACAGGAAGTCGCCGCCGCGCAGGCTGACGACCACGGCGCCCTCGACCCCGGGAGCCCACACCAGCGGGCCGCCGAGGATGTGGCGGAGGTGGTCGAAGAGCAGGTAGCCGCCGTGCTCGGTCGTCTCCACCACGCGGGTGTACTCCGTGCGTCCGAGGGCGAGCCCGTAGGGCCCGTCGATGCCGCTCCGGCGCAGGAGCTCGACCGCGCGCGCCACCCGGCTCGGGTACGCCTCGGCGTCCTTGCCCAGCTTGATGGCGTCATGCGGCGAGCTGGGGGCGATGCCCTCGATCCCGGCATCGGCAAAGCCGTGGAAGACGGCGTTGTTCTCGGCCTCGACGAGCCGCTGGGCGGCCTCGTCGAGCGGGCCGAGGTCGGCGTCCTCGGCTCCGCGGTCGGCGGCCTCGAGCTCGGCACGCGGGAGGGTGAAGCGGGCGCGCAGCTCGACCAGGGGCAGCACCCGGCGGCGGCGCGCCTCCACGCCGTCGACGCCGCCCGTGGCCTCGCCCGGCTCCAGCCGGCCGAGGTTGGTGGCCGAGTGCTCCCAGCCGAGCGGGCCCGAGAAGTCGACCAGCCGCCGGGCCGCCAGCCCGGGGTGGAGCCGTGCACGGGCCTCCTCGTCGAGGAGCTTCCAGCCGTCGTCGCTGATCGGCGCCAGGCCGCGCAGGAGGTGGTCCATCAGGCCGCCCCTCGCAATGCCCCGATGCCCAGGGAGCCGTCGCCGGGCGTCCCGCCCTCACCGGCCTCACCCCCCGCTTCGGCCTCGGCCTCCTCGCCGTGCTCGACGATGTCGCCGGGCTGGAAGAGCACGCCCTCGGCGATCTCGCGCCACTTCGGCGTCCGGCGGAGCAGCGACTCGAGGTCCATGGAGAAGTGCTTGTACTCCTCGCCCACGGCGTCGGCCATCACGGCCCTCGCCTCGGGGTCGCGCTCGACGGCCAGCCGCTGCTCGTACCAGCCGATGGCCTCGGCCTCCTCGGTGAGCGACGCGCACAGCCGCGCGAAGGTGCGCGTCTTCTCGGGAAGCTCCTCGGGTGGCTCGTGGTACTGGTCGAAGCCCATTCGGCCTCCTTCGTCCTGGGGTCGGGTCGGTTTAGGTGAGCAGGCCGGCGGCGAGGCGGAGGTCTGCCACGAACGCCTTCATCTGCGCCGTCCGCTCCTCGCCCGGAGCGCGGAGGATCGCGGAGGGGTGCACCGTCGCCACCGTCGCCGGCACACCGGGCACGCCCCCCACGCGCCCGCGCTGGCGCGTGACGCTGAACGTCGGGCCGAGCAGCGCCTGGGCGGCCGTGGCCCCGAGCAACACGAGCACGTCCGGGGACACCGCCTCGATCTCCGCCCGCAGCCACGGCTCGCAGGCCACCATCTGCCCGCGCGACGGCTTCTGATGGATCCGCCGCTTGCCGCGCTCCTGGAAGCGGAAGTGCTTGACCGCGTTCGTGACATACACGGCGGCGTCGTCGATGCCGGCCTGCTCCAGGGCCTCATCGAGGACGCGCCCGGCGGGTCCCACGAAGGGCAGGCCCTGGCGGTCCTCCTGATCGCCCGGCTGCTCGCCCACGAGCATCATCGGGGCGTTCGAGTCCCCCTGGCCGAAGACGGTCTGCGTCGCTCGTTCCCAGAGGTCGCAGCCGTGGCACGTCGCCGCCGCCTCCCGGAGGCTGTGCAGGTCGTGGGAGACGGGTACGAACTGTTCGGCGCCCGGATACCGCATGAGCGTGGCGGCTACCACCGGCCGCGGTGGAGGACCTCGTCGAGTGGCCGGCGGTTCGGACGCCTGATCGGGCGAAGCGGGCGGTCTCGTGGGTAGCCGAGGGAGAGCAGGGCCAGCGTGAAGTGCTCGGGTGGGTAGCCAAGCAGGCGCCGGGCGAGGTCCTGGTCGGCCACCGCGGCATGCGATGAGCCGATGCCGAGATCGGCGGCGGCGATCGCGATGCTGATGGCCGCCTGCCCGTGGTCGAACCACAGCCAGTGCCGCTCGCTCTCGTCCTCGACCACCGGCCCGACCTGGGCGACGGCTGCCGGCGCCCGGGCGACGTGGTCGGCGTGGCGCCACACCTTGGCGAGCTCGGCGAGCTCGGCCCGGTCGGTGACGAGCACGAAGTCCCAGGGCTGCCAGTTGCGCGACGAGGGCGTGCGCCGGCCGGCGTCGAGGATGCGCTCGAGGTGCTCCTCCGGGATCGGGCGGTCGTCGAACTCGCGGACGTTCCGCCGCGCGCGGATCGCGTCCCACGTCTCCACGGAGCGTGACGGTAGCGTGCCCGTCATGGCGGCGGGCGGCGAGGTGACGCGGCGCGGGTGGGTGATGTTCGTCTCCCTGTGCGTGATCTGGGGCATCCCGTACCTGCTCATCCGGGTCGCGGTCCGGGACATGAGCCCGGTCGTGGTGGTCTTCGGGCGGTGCGTGATCGCCGCGGTGCTGCTCCTGCCGCTGGCCCTCGCCCGCGATCAGGTGCGCCCGGTGCTGCGGCGCTGGCGCCCGCTCGCGGCCTTCACCGCGGTGGAGATCGCCCTCCCGTGGTTCCTGCTCGCCCGGGCCGAGCAGCACCTGACGAGCTCGCTCACGGGCCTGCTCATCGCGGCCGTGCCCCTGACCGGCGCCCTCCTCACCTGGATCATGGGCGAGCGCGAGCCCCTGAGCGCCCAGAACGGCCTCGGGCTGGCGCTCGGCTTCGTGGGCGTGGCGGCGCTCGTGGGCTTCGACCTCGGCGGGATCCAGGCGCTGCCGCTGGTCGAGATCGGGCTCGTGGTCGTCGGATACGCGCTGGGCCCGATCCTGCTCTCGCGCTACCTCGGCGACCTGCCCGACCTGGGCGTGATCGCGGTGGCGCTGGCCGCGACCACTGTCGTCTATGCGCCCCTGGCGGCGTTCGAGTGGCCGACCGCGACGCCATCGTGGAAGTCGACCGTGTCCGTGGTCGTACTGGCCGTCGTCTGCACGGCGCTCGCGTTCCTCATCTTCTTCGCCCTCATCACCGAGCTCGGCCCGGTGCGGGCGCTCGTCGTCACCTACGTCAACCCGGCGGTGGCCGCGCTGCTCGGCGTGACGCTCCTCGGCGAGTCATTCACCGCCGGCATGGGCGTCGGCTTCGTCCTCATCCTCATCGGGTCCGTCCTGGCCACAAGGGCCGGCGGCCGCGTGGCGCCACGCCTCGAGCCGCAGCCGGCCTCCAGGGGCACTTAGAACTCATTCTGAAATGAGTTCTAAGGCTCAGGCAGCGCGGATGAGGCGGATCGCCCACAGGGCGCCGAGGAGCACGATCGCGCCGATGATCCCGAGGATGTACGAGAGGGTGACCACGGCGATGAGCACCAGGACGACGCCGACGCCTGCGCCGGTGTAGCCGTAGCGCACGAGCTGGCGTCGCTTCTCCTGCCGGGGCGAGAGCTGACCCATGGCCTGAGCATAACTGCCGTCGCGGTCCGCTCAGCCGTCTTGCGCCATGCGGAGGAGCTCCGTCGTCGTCCGCCAGTTGCGCACCGTGGCCGCGGTGCCGAGCGTTCGCTCGACCCCGTCCATGATCTTGCTGCGGCCGTAGCCGTTCGGGCACCAGAGGTAGATCTCCGTGCCCCGGACGCTGAGCTCGTCAGGCGCCGCGCGGGCGTCGTCGAGCGCGGCCACCGCGGCGGCCGGCGGCCTCGCTTCCAGGAAGGCCACGAGCAGCTGCCGGCGGTCGTCGGCCTCCGGCCGGAGAAACGGGTTGTGCTCGACGACGTCGGCCAGCTGGCTCGCGGAACGCGCGATGACGGCGACGTCGAAGCCGAAGGCCTTCTCGATCTCGGATCGCACGTCCTTCGCGACGCGGGCGGCCGCCCGCCGGCTGTCCAGGACGACGTTGCCGCTCTGGCGGTAGGTGCGGACGTTGTCGTATCCGCCCTCCTCGAGGGCCGCGCGCAGGGTGGGCATGGACACCGACTTGCCCCCGACGTTGATCCCGCGGATGAGAAGGACGTGGGCCGGCATCGGGCCCCGGCACTGTGCCACTCACACGACCGTCCTCGACGGCTCACACGTGATTCCCAGCGTGGGGTGATGAGCTTCTCCCCCGAGTACCCCGACGCAGGAAGGAGGTAGCGATGTCTCGGCAACAGGCGCGCAGGGCCGCCGCGGTAATGGGCGTCTCGGCCATCCTGGCCGGCGGGGCGATCGCCCATGCGGCGACCACCGGCTCGTCCGGCGGGAGGCCGGCCACGACCCCAGCCGCAGTGACCCCGGCGGCGGCGTCCACGCCGAGCTCGACGGCGACGACCCCGAGCACTGACCGGTGTCACCACTCCGGCAGCGGGTCGTCCGGCTCCAGCTCCGGCTCGGGCTCGTCGAACTCGGGCTCGTCGAGCTCGAGCTCGAACACGACCTTCGGCCTCTAGCCGCGGGTCAGACCCCGATCACCCGCACGGGCGTGCCCGCGTCGAACGCGGCGATGTTCTCGACCGCGTCGGAGTAGAAGCGCCGGTACGTTCCCTCCGTCACGTATCCGAGGTGCGGTGTCAGCACCGTCCGAGGGGCGTGGCGGAGCGGGTGGTCGGGCGGGAGGGGCTCGACGTCGAACACGTCGAGCCCGGCCCCGGCCAGGCGGCCCTCGCGGAGGGCGGCGAGGAGCGCCGCCTCGTCGACGATCGGGCCGCGCGAGGTGTTCACGAGGACCGCGTGCGCTGGCATGGCCGCGAGCTCGGCCGCCCCGATGAGGCCGTGTGTGCGGTCACTCAGGCGGAGGTGGATGGTGACCACGTCGGAGCGGGCGAGGAGCTGCGGCAGGGTCACGGGCTCGACGCCAAGGCTGCGCGCGCGGTCGGGGTCGAGGTTCTCGCTCCACGCGACCACGTTCATGCCGAACGCCTGGCCGATGGCCGCCACGCGAGAGCCCAGGTTCCCCAGGCCGATGACGCCCAGCGTCCGGCCCTCGAGCTCCGTCCCCACCGTGACCTGCCAGCCGCCTGCGCGGACGTTCGCGTCCTCCGCCGGGATGTGCCTGCACACGGCCAGGATGAGCCCCCAGGTGAGCTCGGCAGTGGAGGCGGTGATGCCGCCCGTGCCGCACACCGAGACTCCGCGCTCCTGCGCTGCCCCGACGTCGATCGACGCGTTGCGCATGCCCGTGGTCACCAGCAGGCGCAGCTGCGGGAGTCGCGCCAGCAGACTGGCCGGGAAGGGCGTCCGCTCCCGCATGGCCACGATGACGTCGAAGGGCTCGAGCCGCGCCGCCAGGGCGTCCTCCTCGGCCAGATGATCGTGGAAGAACGTCACCTCGGTGTCCTCGCCGAGGCGGTCCCACGGGCCCACGGCCTCGGCCACCGCCTGGTAGTCGTCGAGCACCGCGACCCGGCGGCTCACGCCAGGCCCTTCTGCTGCAGCTCCGCCTGGGCCGACGGCGACTTCTCGAGCCCGTCGATGCCGAGCTTGCGCTTGACCGCAGGCACGCGCTCGAACTGCACGTCCTGGTAGCCCACCACCTGGAAGTTGTTGCCCCAGGGATCGGTGAAGTCGGTGCTGCCGCTGCGGTTGGCCGTCGGGTGGAGGCCCTCCCGCTCGGCCGCCTCGCGGACCGCCTCGACGTCGTCGACCACCAGCCCGAAGTGGCGGCTGTCGTCAGGCCCCTGACGGCGTCCCTCGGCCAGGGCCAGGAACTGATCGCCCATGTCGATGAAGGCCATCCGGCCGGCGCGGCCCCGGAGCTCGAAGGAGAAGAGCCGCCCGTACAGGGCGAGCGCCTCATCGACGTCGCCGACCTCGAGCGCGACGTGGTTCACACCCACGAGACGAGCCTGTCCTGTCATGCCTGCACCTCCGCGGGCATGATCGAGCATCGGGCCGAGCGCGGGCTCTAAGAAGCGGTTTCAGAATGAGACTTACGGGCTGGGCGTCGATGGACGGTCCGAGGCCCGCGACGCGGGAGGTGGCAGTACTCGTCAGAAGTACGGCGCCGACCGAGGACACCCGCCTCGGGCCGTCCAGCGACGTCCAGGGCGGCCAGGCTCATTCTGAAACCGGTTCTAAGTCGGGAGCTGCCAGTCCCCGCCGCGCAGGATCGGGATGGCGATCCCGTCGGCGTCCACGCCGTCCACGTCGAGATCGGGCGAGCCGATCATGAAGTCCGTGTGCACTCCCGACATGTTGAGGCCATGGTCGAGGAGCTCGTCGGCCGGGACGCCGGCGAGGGCCCACGGGATGCCCTGGCCCCAGGCGATGTGCGAGGCGGCGTTCTCGTCGAGCAGCGTGTTGCGGAAGACGATGCCGGTGGCGGCCACGCGCGAGCTGCCGTCGACGAGCGCGAGCTCACCCAGCCGCCGGGCGCCGTCGTCGGTGGCCAGCTGCGCCTGCACGGCCTCGGCGCCGCGCGTCGCCCGGACCTCGACGATCTCGCCGTCGGCCAGACGCAGCTCGAGCCCCTCGACCATCGTGCCCCGGAGCGAGAGCGGCTTGCTGGCCCGCACGACGCCGTTCGCGCCGTCGCGGTGCGGGCTGGTGAAGACCTCCTCGCTCGGCATGTTGGGCACGTACGGCCGGCCCTCGAGGGTGTCCTCGCCGGCGGCCATCCAGTGGCCGCCCTCGAGCAGGTGTACGTGGAGGTCCGTGCCCGGACCGCGGTAGCGGAGCGCGGTGAAGCGGCGCTCGGTCAGGGCCCCGGCGCGGGCCTGCAGCTCCTCGACGCGGTCCTGCCACGCGGCCATGGGATCGGGCTCGTCGAGGCGAAGGGTCACCGCCAGTGCCTGCCACAGCCGCTCGACATCGGGCTCGCCGAAGACCTCGCGGGCCCAGCGCTCGGTCGGGCAGGAGATGATGGCCCACGGCGTGCGACGGCTGAGGGCGATGCCGATCCAGGTGTCGTCCAGGCGCTTGGGCCGGGTCCTGGTCAGGCGGGTCTCGTCCACGCCCGCGAACACGTCAGCGTCGGAGCCGCCGGAGATTGCGACTGCGGCCGCGCCCGCGTCGGTGGCGCGGCGGAGCCGGTCCACCATCCAGTCGGGCGCGTGCTGGAGCATGTCGTCGCTCGCGCCCTCGGCCTGGGCCCGGCGCAGGTACGGATCGGCGTAGCGCACGTCCACGAAGCGCGCCCCGAGCGCATAGGCCTCGGTGGCCAGGGCGCGGGCAAGCGGCGCATGGTCGAGGTGCGACTCCACCAGCAGGTCCTGGCCCGGCTGGAGGTTGACGCCCACGCGCAGGACGAGGCGGGCGTAGGCGGTGAGGCGGGCCTCGCCCACCAGGGGTGCGGTCATGGTGGCGTTCACGGGGTGTCCTCCAGGTAGGGAAAGCCGAGCGCGAGGAGGCTCACGGGACGGGCCTTCGCGGGTGGGTCGGGACGGTCGGCGGTGGGCAGCTCGTCGAAGACCTCGGCGAGCCGCCGGGCGAGCGCCGTCAGCTCGGACGGGGTCAGCAGCGCCGCCTGGCGGGCCACGAACGAGGCGCCCTGCCAGGCCGGGTGGTCGGCCCGCCGGGCCAGGTACCGGTCGAGGGCGTGGGCCTCGCGGCTGAGGAGCTCCGCGGCCAGCGCGGCCTCACCCGATCGTCCCCCGCGTCCTCTGCGAGGTGGGGGAAGCTCGAGGTCGCGCTCGCGATGGCGCCACCAGCGCTCCCGACCCCGGCCGCGGCCGGCGTCTTCTTCGATGAACCCGTGGCGGGCGAGCTGGCGCAGGTGATAGCTGGTGGCGCCGCTCGACTCCCCGACGACACGCCCGAGCGCGGTGGCCGTGGACGGGCCGCCGAAGCGCAGGCGGTCGAGGAGCTCGAGGCGGAGGGGATGACCGAGCGCGCGCACGGCGGCCAGGTCGGCCTCGGGGCGGGAGGGAGCGCTGGGCGCCACCTATGCAAAGTTATCTCTGCAAAGGTTCCTTTGCAACATCGCTCGCCAGGGCGAGCAGGAGATCGGCCGTCTCATCCACGTGTCGCGCCTCCGTGGACGGGTGGCCGACGGCCAGGCGGAGGGTGAGGCGGTCGCCCACGCGGGTGTGGGTGAGGAACGCGCGGCCGCTCTCGTTCACCGCGTCGAGCAGGCGCTGGTTGGCCTCGTCCCCGCCCTCTCGGAGCCGGAAGCAGACGAGCGAGAGTGGCGCCGGAGCGGCCAGCTCGAAGCGGGGGTCGGCCGACACACGGGCGGCGAACCGCTGTGCCAGGGCGATGCTCCGCCGGATGTGGGCGCGCAGCCCTTCCACGCCGTAGTGGCGGATGACGAACCACAGCTTCAGCGCGCGGAAACGGCGCCCCAGGGGGATCTGCCAGTCCCGGTAGTCGATGACTGCGCCGGACTCGGTGGCGGCGTTTCGCAGGTACTCCGGCAGGACGCTCAGGGCCTGGATGAGGGCGGCCCGGTCCTGCACCCAGAACAGGCCGCAGTCGAAGTTCACGAGCAGCCACTTGTGGGGGTTCGTCGAGACGCTCTTCGCGAGCTCCAGCCCGTCGTTGACGAAGCGAAGCTCGGGGCAGACGGCGGCCACCCCCGCGAAGGCCGCGTCCACGTGCAGCCACAGCCCGTGGCGTCGGCAGATCTCGCCGATCGCCGCCACCGGGTCGATGGCCGTGGTCGAGGTCGTGCCCACCGTGGCGGCACAGAACACGGGCCGGCGCCCGGCGGCCAGGTCCTCGAGGATGGCCTGCTCGAGGGCCTCCGGCCGCATGGCCGAGTGCTCGTCGACGCCGATCAGGCGGAGCTCGACGCCGGTGATGCGGGCGGCCTTCTCGATCGACGAGTGGCCCTGGTCGGAGGTGTACGCCACCAGCGGCCCGGATCCCGTGGCCGCCTCGCGCGCGGCCACGAGGGCGCAGAGGACGGCGCTCGAGGCCGAGTCCTGGATGACCCCGCCGCCGGTGCCGTCGGAGCGGAAGGCGGCCGGCAGGTCGAGCATGCCGGCCATCCAGTCGAGCATGTGCGTCTCGAGCTCCGTGCACGCCGGGCTCGTGGACCACAGCATCCCCTGGACGCCCAGCCCGGCCGCGACGAGCTCGCCGAGCACGGACGCCCCGGAGCTCGAGGCCGGGAAGTAGGCGTAGAAGTTCGGCGACTGCCAGTGGGTGATGCCCGGCAGGACGACCCGGTCGAGGTCGGCCAGGATGTCGTCCCAGGGCTCGCCGTGCTCGGGAGGCGCGGCCGGGAGCATGGCGCGGGTGTCGCCGGGCTGCGAGCGGGAGCGGACGGGCAGCTCCTCGACCCGCTCCATGTAGTCCGCCACCCAGTCCACCAGCTCGCGGCCCAGGCGCCGGAACTCGTCCGGCGTCATGTGCGGGGGCGCGGGCAGCTCGCTGTCGGTCATGGCACCTCCGGTTGGACGCGAAGGGCCATTATTGAGCCGCACGACCCCCAGGCAGCGCTTTTCAGCGACTACCTGACGCTTCCGGCGGACCAGGAGCCCGGCCGCGCCAGTCCGCGGCCGGGCCCCGCGCACCGGCGCCTATGCCGGCGCCGGCTCGGCCTCGGGAGCCGCAGTCGGCTCCTCGGGCTCCATGTGCGGCAGCCACTGGAGCCAGCGCCGGGAGGTACCAGTTCCACTCGCCGAGCAGCTTCATGCTCGCCGGCAGGAGCACGCCCCGGACGAGCGTGGCGTCGATCAGGATGGCCGCCGCCAGCCCGACGCCGAACTGCTTGAACATCAGCATCGAGAGCGTGGCGAAGATCGAGAACACGGCCACCATGACGATCGCGGCGCTCGTGACCACGCCGGCCGTGGACCTGATCCCCTGCGCGATCGCGTCGTCCATGCTCGCGCCCCCGTCGAACGCCTCCCGGATCCGGCTGACGATGAACACGTGGTAGTCCATCGAGAGCCCGAAGAGGATGACGAACAGCAGCAACGGCACCACGGGCGCGATGCCCGCAGTCGAGCTGAAGCCGAGCAGGCCCTTGCCGAAGCCGTGCTGGAAGACCAGCACGAGCACGCCGTACGCCGCGCCCACCGAGAGGAGGTTGAGCACGATCGCCTTGGCCGCCACGACGATCGACCGGAACGCGACCAGCATCAGGGTGAACGCGAAGACCAGGACGAAGGCCACCACGATCGGGAGCGTGGACGTCATCTGGTTCTGCGCGTCCTTCCACTGGGCCGTGAGCCCGGTCACGCCTGCCTCGACGTTCGGAAGCGCGCCGACGGTCTGAGGGACGACGTGCTCGCGGAGGGCCGCCAGCGCTGCGTTCGACTGCGCGTCGGTCCCCGTCCCCACGATCGGCACGGTGATGTTGGCGATCGTGCCGGCGCCATTCGTGTCCACCGTGATCGGCCGGCGTGCCTTGCCCGTGGCGAGCGCCTCGCTGCTCGAGCCGTCCGATCGCCTGGCGCACGGCCGGCGCCTTGACGTCGGGCGCCTTCACGACGACGTTCGCCGGCAACGCCGTGCCCGGGAAGGCCTGCTGCATGCGGTCGTACGTCTTCACGACCGGCAGCGACCGCGGGAAGGTGTCCGGCCCCGGCGTGGCCGTTCGGAGCTGGAGGGCGGGAGCGGCGAGCGCCAGCAGCACGCCGCCTGCGATGAGGGCGGAGAGCGAGCGGCCGGCGCAGCACGCGGTCGACCATCGCGCCCCAGAGCCGGCCCTCGCCGCCGTCGCGGCGCAGCCGGCCGACGAGCGGGACGTGGCAGCCGGTCGACGCCGTCTCCGAGCCTCGAGAGCAGCGCCGGGCAGCACCGTCAGCGAGCCGACCATCGCCACCGCGACGACCATCATCGTCGCCAGGCCGAACGAGGCGAAGGTGGCGTCGCGCGTCAGGAACATCCCGGCCATCGCCACCATCACCGTCAGGCCGGAGATCAGGACCGAGCGTCCGGAGGTGGCCGCGGCGGCCTCGAGCGCGGCGCGCTCGCTCAGGCCCGGCAGCCCGCTCCTCTCGCTCGCGCCGGAGGTAGAACATCGAGTAGTCGACGCCGACCGCCAGCCCGATCAGGAGCACGATCGCCGGGACTTCCTGCGCCATCGGCAGCAGATGGCTGGGCAGGGCGACCAGCCCGAACGTGGCGAAGACCGCCGTGAGCGCCAGCAGCAGCGGGATTCCTGCCGCCACCAGCGCGCCGAAGGCGACCACGAGGATGACCAGCGTGAGCGGGATCGAGAGCGCACCCGCGCTCTTGAGGTCGTCCGCGAAGGCGGTGTCGACCGCATGCTTCGCGCTGGCATCTCCGAACTCTCCGATGAAGAAGGCCGGGTGGGCGCGTTGCGCGTCGCCGACGCTCGCGAGGACCGGGGCGATCCTGTCGCCGGCCGTCTCGCTGTCGCCCCGGACATCGAACTCGACGAGCGCGGCTCGCCCGTCCCTCGCGATCTGGCCGCCGTGGCCAGGACCGAGGGGCGAGCGGACGTTCTGTACGACCGCCAGCTTCGAGACACGTGCGACGACGTCCTTGACCGCGGAGTCGAAGGCGGGCGTGCCCGCCCGATCGATGCCGCTCTGGATCAGGACGCTCTCACCCGCGGGTTGCTTGAAGCCCGCGTTCAGGATCCTGTCCATGTGGCCCGACTGCCCGGGCCCCGACGTGGACGGGTCCACGATCTTGGTGCCGACCTGCCCTCCGAGAGCCACGGCGGCGACGACGAGCGCGAGCCAGCCGAAGGTCGCGGTCTTCCAGTGGGCGGCGCTCCAGCGACCCATGCGGGCCGCAAGGTTGGATGGATGTCTTGCGCGGGACATGCTCGTTTCCCCTCTCCTCGACAACACGTCCGACGCTACGAGCGGGTCGTCCGGAGGGGGTCGGCGTCAGGTCGGATCCGGGCTCGTACCAGGTGATGATTCGCCGCTCCGACCTGCGGAGGACGTGCCCTGCGAACCGGTGCAGTAGGTTCGCCCTGTGACCCGGATCGATCTCCTCGTGCGCCGGTACGGGTTCGACGCGCTGGTCGTGCTGCTCGCGATCGCGAGCACGCTCGACGTCGCCGTGCGACACGACTCGCAGCAAGCCCCGCGTACCACCCTGTGGTTCACCATCCCGGCCACGGCGGTCATCGTGCTGCCCCTGCTCTGGCGCCGTCGGTTTCCCTTCGGCGCCCCCGCGTCGGTATGGGTCCTGGGCGCGGCGCTCTCGTTCGTCGACGGGCGGCTGGTCGTCTTCACGCCCAGCGTCTCCGTCGCCGGGCGTGGCCGCGGCGTTTCTGCTCGGCAATCTCCGCGACGGCCGGCAGGCGCGGCTGGGCCTGGCCGTCGTGGTCGGCGCCGCGGCGATCGTCGTGGCCAACGGCCCGAACCACGCGGCGGGGGAGCTCATCTTCGTCCCGCTTTCGTTCTCGCTCGGATGGCTCGGGGGCTTCGCCCTGCGCGAGCGTGCCGAGCAGGCGGAGGCGGCTGAAGGCCGCGCCACCCAGGCCGAGCGGGAGCGGGACGCGGCGACCCGGATCGCGGCGGCCGAGGAGCGGGCGCGGATCGCGCGGGAGCTCCACGACATCGTGGCGCACGCCGTCAGCGTCATGGTGCTCCAGGTCGGGGCAGTGCGGCACAAGCTCCCCGACACGCTGGCCGAGGACCGCGAGGCCCTCACGGGCGTCGAGCATGCCGGCCGCACGGCGCTGACCGAGATGCGCCGGCTGCTGGCTGCCATGCGACGCGAGGGGGACGACGTCGAGCTCACGCCCCAGCCCGGTCTCGACGGCCTCGGTGCCCTGGCGGAAGAGATCGGCCGTGCCGGGCTGCCCGTCCGCGTGCACGTCGACGGCGAGCCGTTCCCGCTCCCACGGGCCATCGACCTCTCCGCCTATCGAATCGTCCAGGAGGGCCTGACCAACGCCCTCAAGCACGCGCATGCCACCAACGCGGACGTGACGGTCCGCTACGGGTCGGACGAGCTCCAGCTCGAGGTCCGCGACGACGGCAGGGGCAGCTCGTCGAACGACGGCCTCGGTCACGGGCTCGTCGGCATCCGCGAGCGCGTCAAGATCTACGGCGGTGAGATGGCGGCTGGAACCGCGAACGGAGGCGGCTTCCTCCTGAGCACGCGTCTGCCGGTAGGCGACCCGCCATGACGATTCGCGTCCTCGTCGCCGACGATCAGTCGATGGTGCGCGCCGGCTTCCGCATGCTGCTCTCCCACGAGCAGGACATCGAGGTCGTGGCGGAGGCCGGCAACGGGCTCGAGGCCGTCGACAAGGCGGCGCGCTTCGGCCCGACGGTCGTCCTGATGGACATCCGCATGCCCGAGCTCGACGGGCTCGAGGCCACCCGTCGGATCCTCGAGGCCGACAGCGCGGCGCGGATCCTGATCCTCACGACGTTCGACCTCGACGAGTACGTCTACGACGCCCTCCGCGTGGGCGCAAGCGGCTTCGTGCTCAAGGACGACCCTCCCGAGCAGCTGATCGCGGCGATCCGCACCGTTGCCGCAGGGGATGCGCTGCTCTCACCGACGGTCACCAGACGGGTGATCCGGCAGTTCGCCCGCATGCCTCGCCCCGCCCCTCCGAAGGAGCTCGACGAGCTCAGCGAGCGCGAGCAAGAGGTCTTTCGCCTGATCGCCCGGGGCCTCTCGAACACCGAGATCGGGCAGGAGCTGTACATCAGCGACACGACCGTCAAGACCCACGTGACGCACATCCTCCAGAAGCTCGACCTGCGCGACCGCGTGCAGGCGGTCGTCCTCGCCTACCAGACGGGGCTCGTCGACGCAGCGCCGCGGCCGACGGCGACAGGCGAGTAGCAGGCGTTACGGCACGATCACGGCGGTGCCCTCGAAGCGCCCCGCCCGCAGGTCCGCGAGGGCGTCCTCGGCCTGCTCGAGCTCGTAGACCGTCACCGTGGCCCTGATCGGCACCCGGGGCGCGATCGCGATGAGCTCTTCGCCGTCGCGCCGGGTCAGGTTGGCCACCGACTGGACCTTCCGCTCGTGGTACAGCAGCTCGTACGGGAACGACGGGATGTCGCTCATGTGGATGCCGGCGCAGACGACCACGCCGCCGGGCGCCAGCACCTCGAGCGCCTGGGGGACGAGCGGCCCGGCGGGCGCGAAGATGATCGCCGCGTCGAGCGGCTCGGGCGGCGCCTCGTCGCTTCCTCCGGCCCAGGCCGCACCGAGGCTGCGGGCGAATGCCTGGGTGCGCTCGTCTCCCGGGCGCGTGAACGCGAACACCTGGCGGCCCTGGAAGACCGCGAGCTGGCAGATCATGTGCGCCGCCGAGCCGAACCCGTACAGCCCGAGGCGCTCGGCGTCGCCGGTGAAGGTGAGGGCGCGATAGCCGATCAGCCCGCCGCACAGCAGCGGAGCCGCCTCCTGGTCGGAGAGCGCCTCCGGCAGGGGAAGGCAGAACCGTTCGTCGGCGACCGTCAGCTCCGCGTAGCCGCCATCGATGTCGCGCCCCGTGAAGCGGGCGGCGACGCAGAGGTTCTCCCGCCCCGAGAGGCAGTACCGGCAGGTGCCGTCCGTCCAGCCGAGCCACGGCACCCCGACACGGCGGCCGTCTGCGGTGGTGCCGACGATCTGATGGCCGAGAACGACCGGCAGCCTGGTCGCCGGTATCTCGCCGTCGCGGAGATGGAGATCGGTGCGGCACACACCGCAGGCGCGGACCTCGAGCAGCAGCTGCCCGGGGCCGGGCTCAGGGTCAGGAAGGGTGGCCGCCCTCAGCGGCTGCCACTGGCGGTCCAGGACCATTGCGCGCATCTCGTATCTCTCCTGGCAAAGAGTGGCAGGATTGCCGGGACCAGCGCATCGGACCTGAGGAGAGCCTGATGTCGTCCTTCGCACCCACGTCGCGCATGCTCGCCCGCGTCCTGCCACCGTGGTGGCTGTTCCTGATCATGGGCATCGGCTGGATGCTGCTGGCCCTGATCCTGCTCCGCTTCAACTACACGACGGTCTCGGCGATCTCCATCCTGTTCGGGATCATCGCCATCGTCGCCGGCGCGTTCGAGATCATGCTGACGTTCCTCTCCCCCGGCTGGTGGAAGCTCCTCCACGGCCTCCTGGCGGTGGCGTTCATCGTCGCGGGGATCGTCGGGTTCATCCACCCGGAGAACACGTTCCTCGCCCTGGCCGCCGTGTTCAGCTTCTTCCTGATCTTCTCCGGCTCGTTCGACATCATCGAGGCGATCGCCATGCGCCGCGAGATCGACGTCTGGTGGGTGCAGCTGATCGGCGGGATCATCACGCTCGCCCTCGGATTCTGGGCGGCGGGGTACTACGGCCGCAGTGCCGTGCTGCTGGTGGCGTGGATCGCCGCGTGGGCCATCATCCGCGGCGTGCGCGACATCATCCTCGCCTTCCGCGTCCGCGAGGTCCAGCGCCCGGCGACGGCCTGACGCGTCGGCATCAGGGACGGGTGTCGTGGCGCGGGCCGCTCAGGGCCCGCGCCAGCCCGCGCCGGATGAGGACCCGGACGAGCTGGGCCTTGTAGTCGGCCGAGCCCATGCTGTCGTCCACCGGATGGGCGGCCTCCGCCGCACGCTCTGCCGCCCGGGCGATGGCGGCCTCGTCGCGCGCCTCCGCGCCGACCAGGATGGCCTCGGCCTCCGCCGCGCGCACCGGGGACGGGCCGACCGAGCCCACGGCCACCCGCGCCTCCGCGATCACCCCGTCCTCGACGCGCGCGAGGCAGGTCACGGTGGCCGCGGGGCGCTCGTGAAAGGCGAACTTGTCGTGGACGATCACGGCCTCCGGATGCGGCAGCGGCAGGTGCACGGCCGCGAGCAGCTCGCCGGGCTCGAGCGCCACCTGGTACGGGCCGAGCAGGAAGTCGCGCACGGGCAACGCTGCGGCCACCGTCGGCGCCCTGGCGCGTCTCGACGTCGGCATCGAGCGCCAGCAGGAACGTCGCCGGGTCGGAGTGGGGGTCGGAGAAGCACAGGTTCCCGCCCAGCGTGCCGACCGTGCGCACGCGCACGTTGGCCACGTCGCGCTCCATCGCCGCCAGCGCCGGCAGGCGCTCGCGCACGAGCGGCGAGCGCTCGAGCTCCCGGTGGGTCGTGGTCGCGCCGATGCGAGAGGTCGCCGTTCGACGCGGCGACGCCGCGCAGCTCCGCGATGCCTTTGAGGTCGACGAGGTGGTCGAAGGCCGTGAAGCCGAGCTTCATCAGCAGGAGCAGCTCCGTGCCGCCGCAGTAGAGCAGCGCCTCGTCGCCGTGCTCGACGAGCAGCGCCGTGGCCTCCTCGACCGAGCTGGGCCGGTGCAGGTCGAACGGGGGAAGGGTCACGGCGCGGTGGCGGCAGCGGGCCGGGCGAGGATGTCCAGCGGCCGCCTCGACGCCGGCGCCGATCTTGACCGCCACGCCGAGGTCCGCGAAGGTGCGGCCGACCGCGGAGAGCCCGACGACCGGGTAGAGCGACCGCGCCGTCGGCGCCCATGTGGCCGATGCGGACGAGGTTGCCGGCGCCCTGCCCGCCCGAGATCATCACGCCGTAGCGCTCGCGGCAGTGGTGCGCGCACCTGCTCGTGGGTCAGGCCGTCCGGCACCGTGATCGCGGTCACGCAGGCCGCGGCGATCTCGTCGCTCGCGCGGCCACAGCTCGAGTCCCATGGCCCGCACGCCGGCGCGCGTGGCCTCGGCCGCCAGCTCGTGCTGGGCGAAGCTCGCCTCGAGCCCTTCGCTCAGCAGGACGCTCGCAGGCCGCCTCGACGCCGTAGAGGTCGACGACCGACGGGCGTGAACGGGAACTTGCTCGCCGTCGATCCACTGCTCCTTCCAGTCGAGCATCGACAGGAACGAGCCGCGCGGCGCGGTCGGGTTGGCGCGGATGCGCTGCCCAGGCCTCGTCGCTCACGCTCATGAGCGACATGCCGGGAGGGCCGCCGAGGCACTTCTGGGCGCCGGCGACGCAGACGTCGAGCTGCCACTCGTCGGGCCACAGCGGCATGCCGCCGAGCGACGAGACGCAGTCGACGAGCGTCAGCACGCCGTGCGCCTTGCGATCGGGCCCGAGGGCCTCGACGACGGGTTGAGCGTGCCGGACGGCGTCTCCGAGTGGACGACGCTGACGACCTCGATCTCGGGATGCTCCGTCGAGGTAGCGCTCGACCTCGGCCGGGTCGATGGCGTCGTTGTACGGCACCTCGATCTCGTGCAGCTCGGCGCCGAAGTCGCGCAGCCAGTAGCCCATGTAGTAGCCGAAGATGCCCGGAGACGAGGTTGAGGCAGGCCGTCCCCGGCCGCACCAGGCCGCGCGCCGCCGCCTCGAGGCCGAGCACCGCCTCGCCCTGCATCAGCAGGATGTCCTTGCTCGTGCGGTAGATCTCGCCGAGCTTGCGCTCCGTGCGGCGGAAGGCCTCGAGGAAGGCCGGGTCGTAGTGGTAGATGATCGGGGCGGACTGGGCGGCGAGCACCTGCGGCCAGGCCATCACGGGCCCGGCGGTGAGGGTGAAGTCGGGCTGCTGCATGAGCGATCCCTCCAGGTGAGTGCCTCAGCGCGCCCCGCGCACGTACGGGAGCGCGAGCGCCGGCGGCAGGTACGAGCGGCGGGCGAACAGGATCAGGGCGACGATGATCGCCACGAACGGGAGCATGTTGACGACGTCCGTCGAGATGGTGAACCCGGCGATCTGGAGCGCAGTCCGAGAGCGAGAGCGACGATCCCGAACAGGAACGAGCCGATGAGCACCCACAGGGGCCTGCCCGCGCGCCGAGCATGCGATCACGATCGCGATGAAGCCCTGTCCCTGGGTGATGAACGGGGTGAAGATGCCCGGCGCCGACGATGGAGAGGTAGGCCCCGCCGAGCCCGGCCAGGGCGCCGGTGGCCAGGACGGCCCAGCTGCGGGTGGCGATGACGCTGACGCCGGCCGCGTCCAGCGCCTCGGGCTTCTCGCCCGCGGCGCGCAGGTTGAGGCCGATGTTCGTGGACCGGAAGGCCCAGGCCGTGAACACGACCAGCGCGAAGCCGAGGTAGACGATCAGCGGCTGGCTGAACAGCGTCGACCCGAGCACGGGGAGGCGGTCGAGCAGCGGGATCGACACCGTCGGGCACGGATCCGAGGCGCGGATAGGTCGTCCCGAACTGCGCCTCCTGAAGCACGCTCGTGATCCCCTCGCCGGCCAGCGTGATCGCGATGCCGACCACGATCTGGTCGAGCCCGAGCCAGACGCACAGGACCACCATCAGGATCGCCCCGAGGAGGCCGCCGCCGAGCCCCGAGCGAGGTAGCCGAGCCACTGCGAGTGCCCGTAGTAGGCGCCGAGGAAGCCGACGTACGCGCCGACCAGCATCATGCCCTCGAGCCCGATGTTGAGGACGCCGGCGCGCTCGGAGATCGTCTCGCCGAGCGCCGTGAACATCAGCGGCACCCCGGCCAGCAGGCCGCCGGCGACGACGCTCGTCCAGAAGACCTCGCGTGAAGACGTTATGCACGGGCCCTCCGGCGCACGAGGGGCTGGCGCAGGCTGGCCACGAGGCTCGCCGGCAGGTACCCGCTGCCCAGGTCCCGGCGCCGGCCGAGGTACTCGATGACCGTCATGAAGAGCAGGATCAGGGCCGACGAGCACGAGCAGGAAGTCGGTCGGCAGGTTCGCCTGCTGCGTGGCCAGGTCGCCGCCGGTCGAGAGGATCGAGAAGAAGGCGATGAACGGGATGACGGCCAGGGCGTTCAGCCGGGCCAGGAACACGAACGGGATGACGGTGTCGCCGTACGCCGGGTTCCAGTTGGCCCGCTGCGTAGCCCCACAGCCCGAGGATGTCGGCGGCCGCGGCCGCGCCGATCAGGGCGCCGCTGATGAGGAACGCGACGATGATGAGCTGCGAGATCCCGAGGCCCGCATGCCGGGCCGCGCGCGGGTTCGCGCCCAGGATCTGCAGCCGCAGCCCGAAGGAGGTGCGCGTGAGCATGTAGTGCGACGCACGAGCGATGGCCACGAACGCGACCACCAGCCCGACGTGGATCCGCGTGCCGGGGATCGATGGGGAGCATCTTGTCGAGGGGCAGGACGCGGGTCTGGGGGATGTTGACCGTCGGGTCCTGGAACGGGCCCTTGATCAGGATGTTCGCCAGGTCGACGCCGATGAACGACATCATCAGCGTGGTGATGATCTCGTTCGTCCCGTAGCGCGCCTTGAGGACGGCCGGGATGATCGTCCAGGCGGCGCCGACCGCCGCGGCGAGCAGGAACAGCAGCGTCCAGCGCCACCACGTTCGGCACGTTGCCCATCAGCGCGGCCCGTAGCCCGAGACCAGCGCAGCGCCGAGCAGGAACTGGCCGTTGTAGCCGAGGTTCCAGATGTTCGCCGGAAGATCACGGTCAGCCCGGCGGCGATCAGGAGCAGCGGCGCCATGCGGATGGCGCTGTCCTGCCAGGCCCCGTTCTCGAAGCCGCCCTTCCAGACGTTCTGGTAGAAGGTGATCGGGTTGCGGCCGAGGGCCAGGAGCAGCAGGCCCCCGGCGACCAGGGCGAGCACGACCGGGACGACGGAGCGGATGAACGTGTCCCGGATGCGCGTCCACAGGCGCGGCCCGGACGGCGCAGACGGGCGCTCCGTGGGCCGCGCCGTGGCGGGCCCGGCGCTGACCGCGGGATCGGCCATCAGGCCGCCTCCGCCGGCGCGCGCTCGCCGATCATCAGCTCGCCGACCTCCTCGGCCGCGCCGGGCCGGTTCTCGACCTCGCCCGACGAGGCGGCCGCGGGAGAGCACCGCGATGCGGTCGCAGATCTCGAGCAGCTCGTCGAGGTCGGTCGAGATGACGAGCGCCGCGCCGCCGTTGTCGGCCAGAGCCGCGGATCGGAGTCGCGCACGATGCGCGTGGTCGTCGCACGTCGAGCCCGTAGGTGGGCTTGTGGAACACGACGACGCGCGGCTCGAAGGAGAGCTCGCGGGCCAGCAGCACCTTCTGGATGTTGCCGCCGGACAGCGTTCCCGCGCGCGTCTTCACGCTGGGCGTGCGGACGTCGAACTCCTCGCACGAGCTCGCCGGCCTTGCGCTCGACGCACCGCCCGCTGGATGCGGCCGAGGCGCCAGAACGGGCGCTGGCCGATGCGCTTGAGGAACAGGTTCAGAGCCGACGCTCAGCGACGCGACGATGCCCTCGCCGAGGCGGTCGTCGGTGACGTAGCGCAGCCCGAGCTTCTGCCGCGCGGGCGACGCTGAGCTTCGCGGATCGAGGCGCCGTACAGGCGCAGGTCGCCGCCGGCCGTCGGAGCGCTGGCCGGCGATCGACCTCGGCCAGCGCGCGCTGGCCGTTGCCGTCGATGCCGGCGACGCCGAGCACCTCGCCCTCGTGGAGCGCGAGCGAGACGTCCGTCGATCCCGAGCTCGGCCCCGCTGCCGGCGGCGTGAGCGTCGTCGAGCTCGAGCACCGTCGTCGCTCCGCACGGCTGCCGGCCTCGTCGGCTCGACGCGCTCGACGATCTCCTCCTGCAGCTCGGCGACGTCGGCGACCGCGCGGGCCTCCTCGCCGAACATGATGCGCACGATCGCGGCGCGCAGCTCCTCGTGCGGCGTCGCTGCGCAGCGTCGGGCCCGTCGATCGCGCCCACCAGGCGTCCCTGGCGGAGGATCGAGACGCTGTCGCCGAGCGACAGCGCCTCGTGCAGCTTGTGGGTGATGAAGACGACGGCCGTGGCCCTGCGCCTTCAGGCGCGCCGACGACCTTCTCGAGCTCGGCCACGCCCTGCGGCGTGAGCATCGAGGTGGGCTCGTCGAGGATGAGGACGCGCGAGCCGCGCCAGAGCGCCTTGATGATCTCGACCTGCTGCTGCGCGCCGAGCGACGAGCTCGGCCGTGCGGCGCGTCGGGATCGACCTCGACGCCGAGCGCCGCGGCGAGCTCGGCCAGGCGCGCGCCGGCCGCCGGCGACGTCGAGCCGGAGCGCGGCGGTCGTCGCCGAGCATCAGGTTCTCGAGCACCGTGAGCGCCGGGATCAGCGTCGGAGTGCTGGTAGACGGTGCCGATACCGCAGATCGAGCGCCGGCGCGCGGCGAGGAGATGTCGACCGTGCGCCCGTCGATGCGGATCGTGCCCGCGTCCGGGCGGACGAGGCCCGAGAGGATCCCGATCAGCGTCGACTTCCCGGCGCCGTTCTCGCCGAGCAGGCAGTGGACCTCGCCGCCGCGCAGAGTCGAGGCTCACGTCGTCGTTGGCGAGGACTCCCGGGTAGGCCTTGCGTGATCCCGTCCAGCTCGACCAGGACGGGGGCGGTACGAGGCTCGGAGGCGTTGGGCGTCGGCTCGTCGATGGCGCCGGAGGGGCGGGAGGGGATCGGGCCCGCGGCGCCAGGGGACGGATCGCCGCGGGCCCAGAGCGACTGGGGTCGAGGTCTTACTTCAGGAGCTTCTGCACGGCTCCCTTGGTCGTGGCATCGGGGACCTTGATCTTGCCGGACTCGATCTTGGCCTGCGTCTTCAGGATCTGAGACCAGAGCGCGGCCGGGATGTAGCGCGTCTTGAGCAGCGAGATGCCGCCGTTCTTCAGGTCGAGGTTGTAGCCGTGCGTCCCGAACGTGCCGGCGTTGATGTCGGCGATGGCCTGCTTGTAGGCCTTGGTGAAGCTCCACAGCACCGACGACAGCAGGACGTGCTTGTGGTCGATCGGCGTCATGTCGCCGATGTCGCCGATGTACCAGACCTTGTGGCCGACCTTGGCCGTCTCGATGGCCTGGAGGTACCCGAACGAGGCGCCGTCGCCCATGCCGAAGATCACGTCGGCGCCGGCGCTGATCACGCTCGTCGCGACGCCGCTTGCCGCCGGCGGCGTCGTCGTAGGAGGCCGGGCCGATCGTCGTGAACAGGATCTTGGTCTTCTTCGACGACGCTGCGGACGCCGGCCGCGAAGCCGCCGCTCATCTTGTACCAGTTGGTGTCGGCGGCCGAGATGACGATGCCGACGGTGCCCGTCTTGGTCGTTCTTGGCCGCCAGCACGCCGGCCAGGTACGCGCCCTCCTGGCTCGAGGTCGTGATGTTCGAGACCGTGCCCTTGGACGAGGTTCGTCGGGATGTCGTAGGTGATGACCGGAACCTTGTACTGCTGGCCGATGCGCTTGGCGATCGTGTCGTAGCCGCTCGCGTGGGCGATGATCAGGTTCGCGCCGCCCTGGGCCAGCTGGCGGAGCACGACGTCGGTCTTGTCGTACCCGATGTTCGTGACCTGGCGTGAGCTTGGCGTGCGCCGAGGCGGCCGCCGCCTTGGCCGCGTTCACGCCCTGCTGGTTCCATCCGTAGTCGTTGGCCTTGGCCGGCGTCGCGATCGCCACCTGGGTGACGGTGGCCGTGCGATGCGCCGTCCCGGCGAAGGCGGCGCCTCCGACGACGAGGCCGACGGCCACGAGCGCGGCCGCGCCTCGGATCGGACCTGGACGCAAATGCATCGTGATCCTGCTCCTTGTCTCATCTCGTTGGGAGTTCACGAACCGCCCGTCGGGCACCTCGCCTTCCCCCTTCCAACCCCTCCCTACCGCCTGCTACGGTTGAGTGCGAACTGTTGACAACCTGGCAGGCTGCCCTACATTAGCCCGCCGGAGAGTGAATGCAATTGTCGCGTGACACGGCCGCACGACTGCCGGCACAGGAGGAGCGCCCGGGCCGCCGCCTGGAGAACCTGACCCTCTGGGAGCGGGTTCACGACCACCTGCGCGAGGAGATCCTGTCGAACCGGCTCCCGGCCGGCACGGAGCTCCAGGAGGTCGCCCTCTCCAAGGAGCTCGGGGTCAGCCGCGGGCCGATCCGGGAGTCCCTCGGCCGCCTGGCCGCCGAGGGGCTGGTCACCGTCCGGCCGCGCCGGGGCGCGGTCGTCCGCTCGCTTTCGAAGCGCGAGTTCACCGAGGCCTACCAGGTGCGCGAGGCGCTCGAGATGATGGCCGTGCGCCTGGCCGTGCCCCGGTTGACCGAGGACGACCTCGCGCGCCTGCAGGAGCTCATCGACGAGATGCAGGAGGCCGCCGACCGCGAGGAGGTCGAGCGCTTCTTCGACGCCAACGCCGCCTTCCACGGCCGGCTGTTCGAGGCCTCCGGCAACCGCATGCTGCAGGAGGTCTACCGCGGCCTCCTGGTCCAGATCGGCCGCTACCGCCTGCGCTCGCTGTCGCTGCGCGGCAACCTCCTTGTCGCTGCGCGGCAACCGCACCGTTCGGTAAGCGAGCATCGCGCCATCCTGCGGGCGGCGCGGCGCGGCGACACGGCCCGGGCCGAGCACCTGATGTCCGAGCACGTGCGGGTGCCGCAGCGGCGCATCCAGTCGCTGAGCGATGAGGAGCTGAACGGGTCCGTCGGCTGACAGCCGTCAGCCGAAGCTCACGTTGACGTTCTTCACTCGGGTGTAGGAGAGGAGCTCGCTCGGGTCCTCCTCGCTCCCCAGGCCGCTGTCCTTGTAGCCGCCGAAGGGCGTCCCGAGGAAGTGGCGGCCGCTGTCGTTCACCCACACGAATCCTGCCTCGACGTCTCGCGCGAACGCGTGCGCCGTTCGCAGGTCCCGCGTGTACACGCTCGCGGTGAGGCCGAACCTCGTGTCGTTCGCGAGGCTAACTGCGTCGTCGTAGTCGTCGAACTCGAGTACGGCGAGCACGGGACCGAAGATCTCTTCCCTGGCCAGGCGCATGTCGTTGGTGACGTGGTCGAAGACAGCCGGGCGCACGAAGAAGCCCTCAGCGAGCTCCGGCTCGGACGGTCGCCCGCCACCGACGAGCAGATCGGCTCCTTCCTCCTGGCCGAGCTGGATGTAGCTCATGACCTTCTCGAGTTGTCGCGCGTTCACCATCGATCCCATGTCCGTCGTCTCTGCGCGCGGAAGCCCGACGCGAAGGCTCTCGATCCGCTCCGTCACGCGCGCCACGAACTCGTCATGGATGTCGCGCTGCACGAACAGGCGCGAGGTGGATCCGCAGGACTGGCCCTGGAAGGTGAAGTTCATGCCCCGGACGACGCCTTCGACGGCAGCGTCCAGATCCGCGTCGGGGAACACGACGATCGGATTCTTTCCGCCGCACTCGAGGGTGATCGTCTTGATCGCCACGGAGGCGGCCCGGGCCTGGATGGCGCGGCCAGTCTCGGCGAGGCCGATGAAGGCGACCCTGCGCACCTCGGGGTGCGCGACGAGCGCGTCCCCGGCCTCCGAGCCGTATCCCGTGACGACGTTGAGCACGCCGGGCGGGAGGATCCGGTGGAAATCCTCGGCGAGGCGCAGGGCCGATACCGAGGTGTGCTCTGACGGCTTGAGTACCACCGTGTTGCCCGCCACGAGTGGCGCGCCGATCTTCATCATCGCGAAGAGAAGCGGGTGGTTGAACGGGATGATCCGCGCGACGACGCCGAACGGTTCCCGCAGGGTGTAGTTGACGCGATCGAAGGACGTCGGGATCGTCTCGCCGCGTGTCTCGAGGGCAAGGCCGGCGAAGTAGCGCATCTCCGCGGCGCCGATGCTCACGTCGACGCGCAGGTCCGAGATCGGGCTGCCGTTGTCGTCAGCGTCGATTGCCGCCAGCTCATCCCTGCGGGCAAGCACGGCGTCCGCGAGCGCATTCAGGTGGGCGGCCCGTTCCGCCGCCGGTGTCGCGCGCCAGGCCGGGTACGCCTGCTTGGCGGCGTCGACGGCCGCGGCGACCTCACGTTCCCGGCAGCGCGGGATCCGCGCGATGAGCTCGCCCGTGGCCGGGTTGCGGGCGTCGAAGGTCTCGGCGTCATCGGCGACCTCCCAGCGTCCGCCGATGAGGACCGGCAGCGTGTCGGGACGAGAGGTGGTGGTACTCATGACCCTTCCTTTCCGCTCACATGGCAGCGACGGTCGCGTCCGTCGTCTCCGAGAGGACCTCCAGCGCAGCGGCGAGACCGTCGCCGATTCGCACCTGCGCACCCAGATCCGCGAGGGTCCGACCGAGAGCGGCCAGGCCGACGACGGGAAAAGCGATCGCGCCGTGACGCCCATGTGCCCGATGCGAACCAGGCTGCCCGCGCCCTGCGCGCCCGAGATCATGACCCCGTACCGCAGCCTGGCGTGGGCCCGCACCTGAACGTCGGTCAACCCTTCGGGAAGCGCGATCGCCGTCACGCAGGGCGCTGCGATCTCGTCCGTACGGGGCCATGGCCTCAGGCCCATCGCCCGCGCTCCTTGGCGGCACGCGCTTGCGGCCACGCGGTGGCGCTCGATGGCCGCATCGAGGCCGTCGTCGGCCAGCTCGTCCAGCGCCGCCTCGAGCCCGTGGACCTCCGAGATCGAGGGGGTGAATGGGAAGCGGTCTCCGCCCAGCCACATCTCCTTCCAGTCGAGGAGTGACAGGTAGGAGGCGCGTGGCGCCGCCGCGTTGGACTGGATCTTGCGCCACGCCGCCTCGCTCACCGTGACCATGCAGATCCCCGAGGGGCCGGCGAGACACTTCTGCGGTCCGGTCACGCAGACATCGAGGTTCCACTCGTCGGTCTTGAACGGCATCCCGCCGATCGAGGAGACGCAGTCGACGAGGGTCAGGGCGCCGGCCGCATGCGCGATCGGGCCGATCGCGGACACGTCGTTGAGGGTGCCGGATGGCGTCTCGGAATGGACGACGGTGACGAGCTCGATCTCGCGATGGGCCGCGAGATACCGCTCAACCTCGGCCGGATCGACGGCGTCGTCGTAGTCAACCTCGATCTCATGCAAGACACCGCCGGCGTCGCGGACGCGCTGTCCCAGGCCCTTCCCGAAGATGCCAGAGGCGAGGTTGAGGCATGCCATCCCAGGGGTGACCAGGGAACGCACGGCGCCCTCGAGCCCGAGGACGGCCTCGCCCTGAAGGATCAGGACGTCGTTCTCGGTCTCGAAGACGCGGGCCACCTTTCGCTCGGTGCGGTGGAACTGCTCGAGAAACGCCGGGTCGTAGTGGTACGTGAGGGGAGCGCCAAGCGCCGCCAGCGTGTGTGCGGACGCCACCGTCGGCCCTGCGCTGAGGGTGAAGTCCGCCTCGGGCGTGTGCCGGACGGTTGTGTCATGCGTCGACGGTGTTGCCGCCATGAGGCCTCCTCGTTGCCGATCTATGCCCGCGCTTCTGCGACCGGGACTCCCAGGACGGTCGGCGATGCCTGTCCCGTGGTGCGCCGCGCGTACAGCCAATAGAGCACTCCTCCGACGCCAAGCACCACGAGCGTGAAGCCGAGCATCATGGTCGCGATGGCGTAGACGTCCGGCGTGACACCGAAGCGCACGCTCCCGAACAGGTACACCGGCAGCGTGTTCACGGTGGGGGTGGTCAGGAAGACCGAGATCACCAGGTCGTCGAACGAGAACGTGAAGGCCAGGAGTGCTCCGGCGAGCACCGCCGGCTGGATCTGAGGACGGACGACGTCCCAGAACGTCCGCAGCGCGCCGGCTCCGAGGTCGGCGGCCGACTCCTCGGCGGCCCGATCGAGAGCGAGAGCGCGTGACCGCACGATGAGCGCGACGACAGCGATCGTGAAGGGCGAATGCCCGGCCACGAGAGGCCAGTATCCGAGCGTGACCCCGAGCTTGGAGTAGTAGAGGAGCAGCGAGACGCCGAGGACGATCTCCGGGACGATCAGGAGCAGGTAGACCATGGACTCGAGCGAGAGCGCAGGGCTCCCAGTGGCTCGTCGAGGAGAAGCACGGCGGGCCGGTTGACGATCGCGCGGGCGACGGCGACCCGTTGCTGCATGCCGCCAGAGAGCTGATGGGGCCGGAGCTTGAGGACGTGCTCGAGACGGACCCGCTCCAGGACCTCCGAGACGCGCCGGCGCCGTTCTGCACGTGGCACGCGTCGCACGCGGAGGCCATAGGCCACGTTCTGCTCGACGGTCATGTGCGGGAAGAGCCCGTAGCTCTGAAAGACCGTGTTGACGTCCCGCCGATTCGGCGGCAGGCGCGTGACGTCGCGCCCGAGGATCTCGACCCGTCCTTCGTCCGGCTCGACGAAGCCACCGATGATCCGCATCGTCGTGGTCTTGCCGCTTCCGCTCGGCCCGAGGATCGCGACGAACTCGCCCGCGCGAACCTCCAGGTCGATGCCCTCGACCGCCGTGGTGGACTGGTATCGCTTCGTCACCCCGGCGAGGCGCACCGCGCAGTCGGCGCTGCGGCCTGCGGGACGACGAGCTCAACGGCTCGGCGCCCCTGGACACGCAGGCGGCGCCGTGAGCCGACCCCTCCAGTTCGGCGTCAACCTCAACAACCGCGAGCCGCTCATCGCGCCCGACTACGACCTCGAGATGCTGCTCGACCTGTCCACCGTGGTCGAGGAGCGCGGGTTCGACTCGGTCTGGGTCGGCGACAGCCTCTTCTCCAAGCCGCGCTACGAGCCCATCGCCCTGCTCTCGGCGATCTCGCAGCGCACCTCGCGCGTGCGCTGGGCACGGCCTGCATGGTCTCGTCCACGCGCAACCCGCTGTACCTGGCGCTCGAGTGGGCGACCCTCGACCAGCTCTCCGGCGGCCGCACCATCCTCGGCACCGGCATGGGCAACCCCGAGGAGGGCGTGCGCCGCGAGTTCGAGGCCCTCGGGCTCGACTACGCCCGGCGCGGCGCCATCTTCGAGGAAGGGCTCGAGGTCCTGCGCCCGCTCTGGAGCGAGGGCGCGGTGACCTTCGACGGGCGCTACTTCCACTACGACGACGTCTCCTTCTACTCCGGCACCGAGATGGGGCCGCTGCATGCCCGTCCAGCAGCCGCCGCCCATCTGGGTCGTGTCGAACCCGCGCCTGCGCGGCGACGCCCCGCCGGAGGTGATCGAGCGCCGGATGCGCGCCGCCTGCCGGCGGATCGTCAAGTACGGCGACGGCTGGATGACGTGCTGCCGCGCGCAGCACCCCGAGGAGCTCGTCGACCAGCTGGCCTGGATCCGCCGGACGGCCGAGGAGCTCGGCGACGACTTCGACCGCCTGGTCATCAGCTACCAGGTGACGATGAACATCGGCGACTCGGAGGACGAGGCCCGGGCCGCCTTCGGCGACTACATCGGCGCAGTACTACCCGGAGCTCTCGCAGGCGATGGACCTCTCCAACTGGGGGCCCGTCGGGACGCCGGAGCAGATCGCCGAGTGGATCCGGACCTTCGCCGACGCCGGCGTCGACCACTTCATCTGCCGCTTCGGCGCGCTCGACCAGTTCGGGCAGGTCGAGCGCTTCGCCCGCGAGGTCCTGCCCCTGTTCACGCGCGAGCGAGTGAGGTGAGCGAGATGGCCGTGGCCACCGACAAGCTGCACGAGGACGCCGCGCTCGTCGTCGACACCTGCCTCTCGGTGGAGGAGGGCGACGTCGTGACGATCATCTGCGACGACGAGCACGCAGACCGAGGCGCAGGCCGTGGCCGAGGTGGTGGTCGAGCGCGGCGGCTGGCCCGTGATCATGAACAACGAGACCCAGGTCCGGCGCGGCCGGGCCGACATGCGCTTCCCGATGGCTCCGCCGCCCAACCTGCACCACGCGATGGTCGGCTCGGACGAGGTCATCATCATCACCAACCTCGAGTGGGCCAACCGCTTCGCCCACGTGAACGCGGTCCAGGAGACGTGCGCCGCCAACGGCAAGATCGCCTCCGTCGAGGGCGGCATGGGCGACGTGGGACCTGACCGTGGAGGACATCCAGAAGGCCACGGACCGCGCGCGCGACGCCATGGCCGTGCTCGAGGGCAAGACGCGCATGCGCGTGACGACGCCGCTCGGGCACCGACTTCGACGGTCTCGATCGAGGGGCGGCCCGTCGCTCGAGGTCACGCCGATCAAGCGCCGCGGCCAGATGATGGGCCCGCTGCCCCTGTGGGCCGAGGTGGCCTTCGCGGCGGTCGAGGACTTCACCCACGGCATCGCCGTGGTCGACGGCGTCATGCTCGGCATCGGCCTGCACGGGCCAGGTCGAGGAGCCGATCCGCTGGACGCTCGAGGACGGCCGCTGCGTCAAGATCGAGGGCGGCGCGAGGCCGAGCGCCTGCGCGGCCGTCATCGACGGCGTCGAGAACGCCGACGTCGTGGGCGAGTTCGCCTTCGGCATGAGCGACAAGGCGCCGTTCGGCACGCCGTCCGAGAAGGGCCGCGCCGGCACCGTCCACCTCGCCCTGGGCGACAACCACAACGCCTATCCCGGCGGCCAGAACGTCGTGCTCGCTCCACCTCGACGGCGTCTTCCTCAACGCCACGATGCAGATCGTCGACGACGGCACGTACATCCTGCGCGACGGCCAGTGGGTGCTGTGACGGCGGTCGCCGTCGTCCCGCTCGAGGCCGTCGGAGACCGATCGAGCTGCCGGGCGGCAGCTGGAGCCGCATGCTCGTCACCGACGTCCGCGTGTCGGGCAACCGCGAGCTCGCTCGGCTACTCGGTCTTCGCGCCGGGCACCGCCGCCGCGCCCGTGCGGCACGAGACCGAGGAGGTGGCCTACGTCGTGACCGGGCACGGGCGAGCTGCGGCTCGACGACGAGGCCGTGGCCTTCGCGCGCGGCGACGCGCTCTTCATCCCGGCCGGCGTCTGGCACGCGGTCGCGAACACCGGGGGCGACGACGTGGTCATGGTGTTCGGCTTCCCGCAGCCCGGCCTATCCGCCGACCGAGCGGCGCAGCGCGCCATGGTGGCCGACGGCCCAGTCGCTCCGCGAGCAGGTCGCCTGGGCCTGCCGCATCCTCGCGCTCGAGGGCTACGCCGACCTCACGCTCGGCCACGTCAGCGGCCGGGTACCGGGCGAGCGACATCGTCCAGATCAAGCGCAAGGGCGTCGCCCTCGACGAGGTCGAGGCCGGACGACGTGATCGAGCTCGACCTCGACGCACGACGGCGTCCCGCTCTCGCCCGACATGCACCTCGAGGCGGTGCTGCACAGCGAGGTCTACCGGCGCGCGCCCCGACGTCGGCGCGGTCGTGCACGGGCACCCGCCGTACGCCACCGCGCTTCGGGGCCACCGACGCGACGCTCGAGCTCCTGACGCACGACTCGGTGCTGTTCGCCGACGGCCTGGCCGTCTACGAGGAGACGCCGGAGCTGATCACCGAGGTCGAGCAGGGCCGCGCCGTGGCGCGAGGCGCTCGGCCGCCGCGCGCGCCGTCATCCTGCGCAACCACGGCGTGCTCGTGGTCGGCAAGGACGTCCCCTGGGCCGTGCTCACGGCGGTCACGCTCGAGCGCGCCATCCGCCTCCAGTCGCATCGCCCGACCCTCGGCGACGCTGCGCCCGATCCCGGGCGCCCTGGCCGCGCGCATGTGGCGCCGACGAAGTACCAGGACCGCTTCGTGGACGAGTACTGGGCGGCCTGGATCCGCCGCGCTCGAGCGCGCCGGGGCCGACCGCCGGATGGACGCCGGATGAACCTCGAGCTCGACGGTCAACGGCCGCGCCCGTGGTGCGCGAGATCGAGCCGCAGGAGCTGCTGCTCGACGTCCTGCGCGACCGGCTCGGCCTGACGGGCGCCAAGCGCTCCTGCGACGTGCAGGTGTGCGGCGCCTGCACGGTGCTCGTCGACGGCGAGCCGGTGAGCGCCTGCTGCCTCCTCGCCGCCGACGCCGACGGGCGCGACGTGCTGACGATCGAGGGGCTGCGCGAGCAGCGAGCGACTTCGCCGCGCTCGAGGACGCGTTCACCCGCCACGCCGCGGTCCAGTGCGGCTTCTGCACGCCGGGCATGCTGCTCACGGTCGCCGTCGCTGCGCGACGCGCGGCGAGCTCGACGGCGACGAGGCGGCCATCCGGCACGGCCTCGCCGGCAACCTCTGCCGCTGCACCGGCTACCGCGGGCATCCTCGAGGCCGTGCGCGAGCTCGCGGGGGCCTCGGCGTGACCACGGTCGAGCGCGCGCGCACGCAGACCGGCCAGGTCGGCGCGCTCGGCCCCGCGCCGGGACGCGGCCGAGAAGCTGCGCGGCGCAGGCCCAGTTCGCCGGCGACATCGTGCGTGCCGCGGATGCTGCACGGCAAGGTGCTGCGCGCGCCCGTCCCGCACGCGCGCATCGTCTCGATCGACACCGCGGCGGCCGAGGCGATGCCCGGCGTCGTCTGCGTCCTCACGGCCGCCGACCTCGCCGACATCGACCCCTACTGGGGCCACGCGATCAAGGACCGGCCGGTGCTCGCCGATCGACCGGTGCGCTTCCAGGGCGAGCCGGTCGCCGCGGTCGCGGCCGAGACCGAGGCCGAGGCGGCGGCCGCGCGTGCGAGGCGATCGTGGTCGAGTACGAGGAGCTGCCGGTCGTCGGCGACGGTCGAGGAGGCCATCGCCCCCGACGCCGCCGCTGCGTGCACGAGGGGCCGCTGCGGCCCGGGCCTGTTCCACGGCCTCGGGCGAGCTGCCGCCGCGCGACGGCAACATCTGCTACCGCTACCGCATCGACCGCGGCGAGCTCGAGGCCGTCTTCGCGCACGCCGACCATCGTCGTCGAGGGCGAGTACACGTTCCCGGCGGTCTACCAGTACGCGATGGAGACGCACACCGTCATCGCGCAGGTCGACGGCGGGCGAGATCACGGTGTGGGCGACCTGCCAGCACCCGTTCCTCGTGCGCGCCGAGCTCGCGGCGCTGTTCGACGTGCCGCTCGCGAAGGTGCGCATCGATCGTCCCGTACCTCGGCGGCGGCTTCGGCTCGAAGTCGTACACCAAGATGGAGCCCGATCACGGTCGCGCTGGCGCGCAAGGCCGGGCGGCCCGTGCGCATCCGGAACCGGGTCGACGAGTCGATGGTCACGACGCGCCGGCACGGCATGCAGTGCCGCATGCGCACGGCCATGACGAGCGACGGCCGCCTGCTCGGCCGCGAGGTCGAGTGCTGGTTCGACACCGGCGCCTACGCCGACAACGGCCCGCGCGTGACGGCGACCGGCGGCGACGCGGCGCCGGGCCCGTACCGCTGGGAGGCCTACCGCGTCGACGCCTCGTGCGTCTACACGAACACCGCGCCCGTCGCGGCTCCTACCGCGCGTTCGGCGCGACGCACCTGCAGTGGATCGGCGAGCTCGCAGATCGACGAGCTCGCCCGCCGCGCCGGGCTCGATCCGCTCGAGGTGCGCCGGGCGAACCTGTGCGCGCCCGGCGAGGAGGTGCGCGCCGGCGGCAAGCCGCTCGACGCCGACCTCATCGGCGACGTCGAGAAGGCCGCGCAGGCCGTCGGCTGGGGCGAGCCGAAGCGGCCCGTACGTCGGCCGCGGCGTCTCGGTCGGCCTGCTGGCCGCCGGCGCCCATCCCGGTCTCGACCGCCGTCGTGCGCATGGAGGCCGACGGCGAGGTCGTCGTGCTCGTCGGCACGACCGAGATCGGCCAGGGCGCCGCGCACCGTCGTTCGCGCAGATCGCGGCCGAGGAGCTCGGCGATCGACGCCGGAGCGCGTCACGGTGCGCGGCACCGACACCCGCTTCACGCCGTACGACCGCTCGACCGGCGCGAGCCGCTCGACGACGCTCGCCGGCCTCGCCGTGCAGCGCGCGGCCGCAGGACGTCCGCGCGCAGCTCGTGGAGATCGCCGGCAGCGGACGAGATCGACCCGCGACAGCATCCCGAGCTGTTCGCGCAGCACTTCGGCCTCGCGGGCGGCGAGCTGATCGGCCGCGGCGAGGTCGCGCCCGCAGGGCACCGGGCTCGTACGCCGAGGGCCCGGTCTTCTGGGAGGTCTGCGTCGGCGCCGCCGAGGTCGAGGTCGACCCCGACACGGGCGACGTGCACGTGCGCAAGACGGCGACCGTCGCCGACGTCGGCACGCGCCATCAACCCGCAGCTCGTCGAGCGCCAGGACGAGGGCGGGACGATGCAGGGCCTCGGCAACGCGCTGCTTCGAGGAGATGGTCTTCGAGGACGGCGTGCTCCTGAACCACACGATGCTCGACTACCGCGTGCCGAGCTTCGAGGACCTGCCCGACGAGATGACGTGCATCATCGTCGAGAACGGCGACGGGCCCGGGCCCGTACGGCGCCAAGGGCTGCGGCGAGGGCTCGCTGGCCGGCGACCACCGGCGGCGATCGTCGACGCGCGTCGCCGATGCCGGCGTGCCGATGACCGAGCTGCCGCTGACGCCCGAGCGCGTCTGGCGGCGCATTCAGAAGCTCGAACAGGAGGGCACATGGGCAGAGCTGAACACGAGCCGCGGTGATCGGCACGGGCACGATGGGCCCGGGCATGGGCGCGGTGCTCGCCCGGGCCGGGCATCGAGACGGCGCTCTACGACGTCAGCGCCGAGGCGCTCGAGCGCGCGAAGGCGCGGCGTCGGCGCTGGCCGAGGGCGCGCTCGAGCGGCTCGACGCGCCGCGCAGGCCGACGGCGGCGGCATCCGCTACGAGACCGACCTCGCCGCGGCGCTCGACGGGCGCCGAGCTCGTGATCGAGGCGGTGCCCGAGAGGCTCGAGCTCAAGCAGGAGCTGTTCCCGCAGTTCGAGCAGCACGTGGCCGCCGACGCGATCCTCGCCTCGAACACCTCCGGCATCCCGATCACGAAGATCGCCGCGATCTGCGACGCACCCGGAGCGCGTCGTGGGCATGCACTGGTCGAACCCGCCGCACCTGATCCCGATGATCGAGGTCATCCCCGGCGAGCAGACCAGCCAGGCGACGGTCGACGCGACCGTCGAGCTCGTGCAGCGACATCGGCTACCACGCCGGTCGTCGAGCGCGAGGTGCCGGGCTTCGTCGAGAACCGGATCCTCTACGCGATCCTGCGCGAGTGCCTCGACCTCGTCGACCGCGGCATCATCGACCCCGAGGGGCTCGACCGAACGTGCGCTGGGGCATCGGCTACAAGCTCGCCGTGATCGGCCCGATGGAGCTGCTCGACATGGCCGGCCTCGACATCTACAAGGCCGTCGGCTCTACCTGAACCAGGACCTGTCGAACGTCGGGCGAGGTCTCGTCGACGATCCGCGACCTGATCGACGACGGGCCGGCTCGGCATGAAGACCGGCGGCGGCCTCTACGACTACACGCCCGAGCAGATCGACGAGCTGCGCGGCCGAGCGCGCCGCGCAAGCTCATCGCGCGTGCGCAAGGCGCTCGAGGCGTCGTGAGCCATGAAGGTCTGGCTGCTCGACAACGGCTCGATCGTGATCGAGCACACGCAGCTGATGTGGAACATCGCCGGCGGCACGCAGGTGCGGATCCCGGTCTACAGCGTCCTGATCGAGCACGACGACGGGCTCTTCCTGTTCGACACCGGGTTCGACCTCGAGCACATGAACCGCGTGCTGCCGTTCGAGCTGCCCGAGCAGACGGACGAGCAGACGATCCCGGCGCAGCTCGAGCGCTGCGGCTTCGAGCCCGGCGACGTCGACGACGCTCGTCAACTCGCACCTGCACTTCGACCACGTCGGCGGCAACAAGCACCTGCCCGAGCACGCGAGGTCGTCCTGCACGAGAAGGAGCTCGCGCAGGCGCGCAACCACGAGCCGTTCGAGTTCTTCGGCTACTCCGACAAGACGTGGGACTACGAGGGCGCGCAGCTTCGAGCCGATCATCGGGCGACCTCGAGCTGGCGCAAGGGCTCTGGCTGTACGAGACGCCCGGGCCACACCGTCGGCCACTACTCGCTGCTCGTGAAGCCCGACGGCGGCGGCGAAGCCGCTGCTCTTCGCGTTCGACGTCGTGTACACGCCGGCCGCCTACGAGAAGGGCATCCAGCCCGGCTTCCACAACGACCCGGTCGCCGGGCGTGCGCTCGATCCGCCGGCGTCAAGGAGCTCGCCGCGCGAGCACGGCGCCGAGATCTTCTTCTCGCACGACATGGAGGCCTGGCAGACCTACAAGCACGCGCCCGACTTCTACGAGCTCTAGGACGACAGGAGACGCCGCATGGGCAAGCTCGACAACCGCGTCGCGATCGTCACCGGTGGCGGCGCAGGGGATCGGCAAGGCGATCGCCGACAAGCTCGCCGAGGAGGGCGCGACGGTCGTCGTCGCCGACAAGAACGGCGAGGGCGCGAAGCAGGCCGCGCCCGACGGCGGCGTCGGGCTCCAGGTCGACATCTCGCAGGAGGACCAGGTCAAGAGCCATGGTCGACGAGACCGTCGAGCGCTACGGCAAGCTCGACGTCGCTCGTCAACGTCGCCGCGATCGTGCCCGTTCACGGCGTGGGACGAGATCGACTTCGCCGAGTGGCGCCGGATCATGGCCGTCAACCTCGACGGCACCTTCCTGACTGACTCACTACGCGCAGAAGCCGATGCGCGAGGCCGGGCTACGGGCGCATCGTCAACATCGCCTCGAACGTGATCCTCGCCGGCACGCCGAACCTCGCCCACTACGTCGCGTCGAAGGGCGGCGTCTTCGGCCTTCACGCGCGCGCTCGCGCGCGAGCTCGGCAAGTACGGCATCACCGTCAACTCGGTCGCGCCCGGGCCTGACGGCGTCCGAGGGCGTGCTCGCGAGCCCGCACGCCGAGGCGTTCGAGTTCGTGCAGATGCTGCAGGCGATCCCGCGCCGCGGCGAGGCGCGCGACATCGCCCCGGCGGTCGCGTTCCTCGCCTCCGAGGAGGCGCGGCTGGGTGACCGGCCAGATGATCGTGGTCGACGGCGGCCACACGCACAACTGATGGCCGAGCTCGCGACGCGGGCAGGGCGATCCTGGCGGTCGCCGACGTCGAGGCGTCGCTCGCGTTCTACCGCGACCGGCTCGGCTTCGCGGTCGAGGCCGAGTACGACGACCCGCCGTACGCGACGCTCGAGCTCGCCGGCGCGCGGCTCTCGCTGGCCGAGCAGGGCCACGCCGGCCGAGGACCGGCCCGGCGTCGCGATGGCGGCGCCGGCCGATCCGTCGCGCGCCAACGTCGTGCTGGTCGCTCGAGGTCGACGACGCGCGGGCCGAGCACGCGCGCGCTCGGGGCGGCGGGCGTGCGCTTCCTCGCCGAGCCGTACGAGCCGCCGTGGGGCGGCTGCCGCTTCTTCTGCGTCGACCCCGACGGCTACCTCGTCGAGATCGAGCAGCCGGCGTGGCCATGTTCGCTGGGTGCCTGGCTGCGATCAACGCGCCGCGGCGTAGAGCTCCGCCGGCTCCTGGGACGCCGTTGAGCTCGGGGTGACCGCGGTCCTCGAAAGCGAGCCCGGAGCCGGCGACCAGATCCTCGACCGTGCTGGAGATGAGCACCTCCCCGCGCTGAGCCTGGAGGCGATGCGCGCTCCCGTATGGATGGCGATGGCGCCGGCCTCGTTGCCGTCGATGAGCTCGCACTCGCCGGTGCGGTCGACGCGGACGTGACGACCCGCTCGGCCATGACCTCCGAGATGGGACCGCCGCAGCGGATCGCGCGTGCCGGCCCGGCGAAGGACGCAGGAAGCCATCGCCCGCCGTGCCGCCCCACCGCACGGAAGCGCGGCTGCTGGCGAGGAGTACCCGGTCGTGGTGGCGGTCCAGCGTCTCGCGGACAGGTCGAGGACGCCGAGCGAGGCGACGCGCTCGGTCGAGCCCACGACGAGCGGTGACGCGGACGGTGGCCTGCACCCGGTCGAGGCTCGGAATCCGCCCAGGCGACGCGACTACCAGACCTCGGACAGGACGCGATCCTCCTCATCGGTGTCCGCGGTCGCGGCCTCCCTGGTGACCAAGTGCCCGGCGCTGGACAGCTTGACGAGACGTACTCCCGGAGCGATCACCCACGTACTCGGCGTGGCCGACGGGGACAACCGTGTCCTCGGGTCGAGGGTGTTCGGCGTCGGCAGCATGCGGTCGTTATCGCCGTTCGCGAGGAGCACGGGATGTGCGATCTTCGAGAGGTCGTGAGGCTTCTCCTTGCCCCAGCGGCGGCAGGCCTTGAGTTGCGCGAAGTATGAGCTGACGGAGGTCGGCGTGTCACGGTCGATCGTGCGCTCCTGGAGTCGAGCCAGGAACGCCTTGCCTTCACGCTTGCCGTTCGCGGTCCGGGTGAAGAAGAGGAACTGCTTCGGGTCCTGGCGACTCAGCAGGCCGCGGAGGGTGTCGAGTTGCGCGACCCACACGACCTCCTTGATGCCCTTTCCACCGGCCGGGCCGGTGCCAGTGAGGATCAACTTGCGGACCAGCTCCGGCTCGTCCCGGGCGATCACCTGGGCGATCATGCCGCCCATGGAGAACCCGTGAAGATCGACCTGGTCGAAACCCAGCGCGCGTATGAACATGACGGCGTCTCTGGCCATCGCCTCGATCGTGTCGGGCGTCTTGCCCGTCGAGGCACCGACGCCGCGGTTGTCGAAGGTGATGACCCGGTGCTTTGCGGCGATTCCGTCGACCACCCGCGGGTCCCAGTTGTCGAGGTTCCCTGCCAAGTGCACGAGGAAGATGACCGCGATACCGGCCTTCGGGCCGAGCTCGCGGTAGGCGAAATCCACACCACCAGTAGAGACGGTGCGGGTTGGTGCGTCCTTGTACGACGTCAGCACGCCGCCTCCGGCTTCTTGTTCCTCATATGTAGTGCTTACGGTCACAGTCGCTCCTTTAGCCCGCCTGCGGGAGACTCCGCACGCGGTGCTTGTGATGGCACGAGCACGAGCTTTCCCGTGGCCGCCGAGCTCTCGAGCAGTTCGTGCGCGCGACGCACTTCGGTGAGCGGCAAGCGCTCGGCCACGACCGGGTGGATCTCGCCACGGCGAAGCAGTTCGAGCAACGCGAGGAAGTCCTCGCGGAACCACTCCGGGTGGCGGTTGCGCAGCTTGTCGATCCGGTAGGCGTGGACCCGCCGGCGGGGCGAGAGCAGGCCCCACAGAAGGACGCTTCCGGTCTGCGCGTTCCACTTGATCCACGCGCGCCGGCTCCTGCGCCCCTGCGTGAGCGCGGAGGAGTAGCCGAACACGACGAGCCTTCCACCGGGCCGTAACGCCCGGAACGAACGAATCGACATCGCGCCGCCGAGCCCGTCGAGCACAACGTCCACGCCTCTCCCGGGGAGCCCGCGGACCCGCGCCAGGAAATCCTCGTTGCGGTAATCGATCGCGACCGCGCCGAGCCGCTCGACCGCGGCGCGGTCGCGAGCTGACGCGGTCCCGTAGAGGCGAAGCCCGGCCAGCGCTCCGAGCTCGAGGACCGCCGTGCCCACCCTGCCGGCCGCGCCGTGCACGAGCACCGTCTCCCCGCTCTTCACCCTGGCCACGCGGTGAAGCAGCTGGTAGGCGGTCATGTAGGGGAGGACGAGGCTCACGACCTCCGCCGGGTCGAGGTCCTCGGGCACCTCGACCGCGTACTTCTCCGGCACGCAGACACGCTCCGCGTCGGCGCCCCACACCGTCAGCGCGGCGACACGATCTCCCTCCCGCAGCCTCGAGCAGCCCTGGCCGAGCTCCTCGACGACGCCGACAAGCTCGTAGCCGGGCGTGAACGGCGGCTTCGGGCCGCCGAGATACGTACCCGCGCGCAGTAGGGCGTCACTGAACGACACGCCGGCGGCGAGAACCCGGACGCGCACCTCCCCGGGACCCGGTCTGGGATCGTCCTCCTCGACCACCTGCAAGACCTCGGGGCCACCGAAGCGACCAACGACGACGCGCTTCATGCCTCTTCGCTCGCTTCGAGGCCGTCCGTCCTCGCCGCGCGTCGGCGACCTCAGGGAACCGCCGTCGCCGGTCTCGGCGGGAGCAGTGCATGTCCGTCGACCGTCGCCTGCGCGACATCCGTGAGCTTGCGCCCGGTTCGCCGGGCGTGGTCGCGCAGGAGCGCGAACGCGTGCTGTTCGTCGATCTGATGTCGCTCCATGAGGATGCCCTTGGCCCGCTCGGTCACCGCCCGCCGGCCGAACGCCCCTTGCAGGTTCTGGAACTCGGTAAACCGGCGAAGGGTGATATCGAGCGCACTCTGCAGCTGCTCGGGGTCGCCGTCCACGATGTAGGCAAACACGCCGCGTTTGGCTGCCTCGTCGACGAAGGCGGCGTCGCGGTTCTCGAGCACCGCGATCACCGGGCACGTCGCCTCGCGAACGATCCGGCCGATCAGCTCGAGGGCGTGCCCGGAGCTCTGGCCGAGGCCCACGAGGGCGACGTCCGGGTGTTCGTGTGCCGTCAGGGCGCCAACCTCGGCGACGTCGGTCGAGCCGGCGATGACGGCGTGGCCGAGCGACCTGACGATCGTCGTGACCAACCCGATACGGTCCTCGCGCTCGTTCGCGACGAGGACGCGAAGATGCTCCTCGGTAGGGCTCATCCGGTGACCGGACTCTAGCGAAGGTGCTCGGCCCGACGGCGGCGACCTGCGGAGCCTGCTAGGCTCGCCTTCGCCGACCCTAGCTTTCGGTTGGCACCGGCCTCCCTTGCCCCGGCGGCCTTCCCGCGATCACGTCCTGTGTCGCGGGAGAGCCCGGAGGTGCGACGGTGGCAGGCCCGGCAGGACTCGAAGTTTCGCCCAACGCGAACCGGGTGGGCGCGTCCCGGCCGACCGGACTCGCGTCTACAGGCTGCCGATCGTCGGAGAGACGGCATGGTTCAGCGGTCGCGTGAGCCTGGCCTTCCCGGCAAGCCCCTCCTTCGCTGCCCGCATTGCGCGAGCCGGTTGATCCATACAACCGACGCTGCGGGCTACGACGGCGACACGATCGTCAGCCGGCGCTGCCCCGATTGCGAGCATCGCGATTCGATCGTCACCGCCGCACCGGTCGCCGCCGCCCTGCGGCGCCGAGACCACCGCATTCACGCTCAGCTCGGAGCCGTCGCGGATGCCCTCGAACAGCCTTCGACGCCGCACACGGGCACAGGGCTGTGGGGATGATCGTCGCATCGGAGACATGGCTCGGGCGCGAAGCAGACCACCAGTGTGTCGTACGCGACACGAACGAGGCGCGCGAGCGCGTCGAGGTGGAGCGTGACGCGCTGGTCGGCCTGCACGAGCTCCACTGCGAGTGCGGGGACCCCGCGTGCCTGTCCCTGCTGCTGATCAGCCACGACGACTACGAGGCGGTTCGAGAGTGGGGCAGCCGCTTCCTGATCAGCGTCAATCATGAGAACCCCACCACCGCGTTCGTGATCGCCGAGCGCCAGGGCTTTGCCGTCATCGACGTCGTCTTGGCGACATCGCGGCGGATCGTCCTCGTGGGCAATCCACGCCACGATTGGATCGACGGCCGCGATGCTTAGGCCTGAGGGCGCCTCGCCGATCGTGGCCGACGAGCAATCGCTCCTCAGCGAGGCGTTCGCGAACGCGCCGGTCGGGATGGCGGTCGCCGACCTTGACCTGCGCGTGCTGCGGACCAACGCGAGGTTCGACGACTACCTCGGCTCGGCCGGGCACTTGCTCGTGGATGGCACGCTCACCGCTCTCGTCTCTCCCGTTCGCGAGGTGCCGGGGACGCCCGGGATCGACGCACTCCGGGCTGGGTCCATCTCCTCGTACGAGCTCGAGAAACCGGTGCCGGGACCTGTTGGCCCGCGATGGCTGCTCATCACCGTGGGGCTGGTCCGCGGGCCGACCGGCTCGCCCATCCCGGATCATCGTCCAGGCGCACGACATCACCGCCCGCAAGCGTCGCGAGCAGCGGCTCGGGCATCTTGCCGATCACGACGACCTCACCGGTGTCTTCAACCGACGTCGGTTCCGGCAGGAGCTCGACGATCAGATCGAGCACTTCGCGCGCTATGGCGGAGCAGTCGGCTCGCTTGCTCTGCTTGATCTGGACGGATTCAAGGGCGTCAACGACGCGCTCGGTCACCAGGCGGGAGACGAGGTGCTGCGCTTCGTCGCACGCACACTCGCGGGGCGCCTTCGTATCAACGACGTACTCGGCCGGATCGGTGGCGACGAGTTCGCGGTCATCCTGCCGCACGCCAGCGGCGACGAGGCCTGCATCCTGGTCGGCGATCTACTGACGGTCGTCCGGGAAACGGTCATCACCGCAGCCGGCAGGACGACCGAGCTCACGATGAGCGCCGGTATCGTGCTCGCCGATCAGGGTCCCGCCAGGGAGCTCCTCACCCGCGCAGACGCCGCTCTCTACACGGCGAAAGCGGCCGGCGGGGACCGCTATCAGCTCCTGGCCGGATGGGCGCACGCGTCGTCGATCTAGACTCGCCGACGTCAGCGAGTGAACGCGCCAACCGGCAGGATCAGACTCATGCGTGTCATCGACGCTTCCAGGTACCCGGACGGCTACCCGGTCGAGATCGAGCAGCCGGCATGAGGGCCGTCGTCCTCGTCGACGTGGGCGACGTTCGCGTCGACGACGTGGACGCGCCGACGATCCGCGAGCCCGACGACGCGCTGGTCGAGGTGCGGCGCGACGGCGATCTGCGGCGCCGACCTGTTCCCGTTCCACGGCTTCACGCCGGGCTTCGAGAACGGCACGATCCTCGGGCACGAGTTCGCGGGCGTGGTCGTCGAGGTCGGCCCGCTCGTACGGATCTGAAGCCGGGGCAGCGCGTCGTCAACACGTCAGCATGATCTCGGACGGGACCTGCCCGTCCTGCCGGGCGGGTCGCGTCACGCAGTGCGCCGGGCGGTCGCTGTTCGGCTACTCCGGCGTCTATCCGCGCCTCGACGGCGGCCAGGCCGAGCTCGTGCGCGTGCCGCACGCCGACCGGTGCCTGCGCGTGCTGCCGGACGAGCGTCGAGCGACGACGCGGCGGTGTTCCTGGCCGACATCCTGCCCACCGGCTACGGCGCGGTCGTCCGCGGCGGCGTCGGGTCCGCGACATGGTCGTCGTCGTCGGCTGCGGGCCGGTCGGGCTGATGGCCGTGCTGTGTGCGGCGCGGCTGGCCGGCCGCGTGTTCGCGGTCGACGGCGTCCCCGCGCGGCGCGGACCTGGCCGAGCGCGCTCGGGGCGGAGCGCGGTCGAGCCCGAGCGACGCGTCCGAGCGCCGTGCGCGAGGCGACCGACGGGCTCGGCGCGGACGTCGTGATCGAGGCGGCCGGGTCGCCGGGCGCGCTCGACGCCTCGCTCGGCCTCGCGCGCGGCCGCGGAACCGTGTCGGTCGTCGGTGCGCACTTCGAGCCCGACTACCCGCTGAACAACGCGCTCATGTTCGAGCGCGAGCTGACGCTCCGCTTCACGATCGGCGACCCGTCGCGACGACGGCCTCGGGCTGCTGCTCGCGCTCGCCGGCGGCGCAGCTCGACCCGACGCCGGTCATCACGCACCGGATGGCGCTCGAGGACGCGGCCGAGGCCTACCGCCTGTTCGACGAGCGCGAGGCGACGAAGGTGGTGCTGACGCCGTGAGCGGTGGCGCCGCTGGTCGGGCCGTGCTCTCTGCCGCGGCCGCCTGCGTCGGCGCCGGGTGCGGAGCACGCGGCTCGAAGTCGGCGTCGACGACAGCGCGTCGCCGGTCGTGCCGTGAAGGCGGCGCTCGTCGCGCAGGCTGCAGTCGCAGCACCTGAACTACCGCTGGGTGGTCTGCGTCCCCAACGGGCGGGCGTTCCAGCGTGCGCCCGATCGTGCGCTGCAACGTCAACTTCGGCGACCCGCACATCGAGGCCTACTGCTCGGTGATGATCGACGGGAAGCTGCGGACGAACCACGAGGATCGCGGCGATCCCGTGCCATGAGGACCGGGCGGGGGACACGGCGGTGACGGTCAGCTCGCGGAGCTAACCGCGCGGCTTGAGGTCGGCGAGGCGCTTGGCGGCCTGCTTGGCCAGACCTCGCGGCACGCTCGCAGAGCTTGCAGGTGTACGTTCGGATGGCGCCGTCGTCGCCGGCCGCTGCGATGCGCCAGCTGTTCGGCGCGAAGGCCACTGTTCGGAACGGGGCCGTGTCCCCGCCGAGGTAGAACAGCCGGTCGTCGGCCAGTTCGTGGCCACTCACCGACCACACGCCGACCCGGGCGGGGCCGGCGTCGATGACCCAACGTCCGTCGAAGCTGAACTGCGACGTCATTGACCTTGGCCACCGGCCCGTTGAGGCGCCGCACGGTCCTGCCCGTGGCGACATTCCAGATGCGGATGTCGTGGTCCTCGCTGCCTGAGACCAGGTGCTTGCTGTCAGGACTGAAGGCAACCGAGGTGACCGACTTCGTGTGGCCGGTGAGGGTCCTCACCAACACGCCCCGCGTGTCCAGAGACGGATTGCGCCGTCGGCGCAGGCCGTGGCGATCAGGCTGCCGTCCGGGCTGAAGGCGATGTCCTCCACCGCCGCTGGGTGATGGAGCTCGACGCTCGGTCCGCCGCTGAGCGGTCGGATGCGCGCGATTCCATCCTCGCCGGCAGTGGCCAGCCGGGTGCCGTCGGGCGAGAAAGCCACGGCATGCACAACACCGGGCTGGGTCAAATGATGCGATCGAGACGCGCCCGGCCACGCGCCAAACGCTTGCCACCCCCTCGCCGGCGGCCGCGACGAGTCGACCGCCGCGGCTGAAGGCCACGCCGTGGAGGGCGTGTCGGACAAGATCGTCCGCGCGAGCTGACGGTGCATGACATTCCACATCCGAAGCGCACCGTCGGCACCGGCCGAAGCCAGGAGCTTTCCGTCGGGAGAGTACGCAAGGCCGTTGACGCCGCCAGCGAGCTGGCTGAATAGCCGCATCCGTGGATTGACGGCCGCGTCCCACGTGCGCGCCGTCCCGTCGTCGCTCGAGGTGACGACTGTGAAAGCTCCCGACGGGTCGAACGACGCGCTCGTCACGGCGGCGTTGTGGCCCAGGAGGCTGGCCCGCTGGACGCCAGACGGGAACTCCCAAACCCGGGCGGTCCCATCGGTCCCTGCCGTGACGATCCACCGGCCGTCAGGCGAGAACGACGCCGCGCGGACGAAGGTCAGGTGGCCGACGAGGGAGGTGATGAGGGTTCCTGTCTGCGTGCTCCAGACGCGCACGTCGCCATCGGTGGCGGGCGTGACGATGGCCTTGCCGTCGGGGCTGAACGCCGCGGAGGTGACCTGGCCCTCACCCTCAACCGTGAGGGTCGCCTTCAGGTGCCCGTCTCTGCATCCCAGAGCTTTGTGCTCCCGTCACGCCCTGTCGTGGCGATCAGGAGGCCGTCAGGGGAATGGAGCGCGTCGGTCACCGATCCGAGCTGATCGAGCTTTAGGACGATCCCATGGGTGGCGATGTCGCGCACCTCGGCGACAGGGTCCGATCCGAAGGTCAGCACCTGGCTCGCGTCGCGGTTGAACACCGCCCCTAGGACCGGGGTCTTCTGGCCAATCCGCGCGACGAGCCCACCTGTCGCTGCGTGCCAGACGTTGATGATGTGATTGCTGGTCGTGACAACGAACTGACCGTCGTTCGAGAAGGCGGCGCTCGTCACCGGGTGACCGTCGGCGAGCTCGTGCGTGGCTTTCCAGTCCGATGTCTCCCAGAGCACGGCTTTTCGGTCGCCGTCTACGGTGACCAGAGTGCGGCCATCGGATGAGAACGTCGCTTTCGACACGCGAGCCCCTGTCTGGAGCGTTGCGACGTGCCGGCCCGTGCGCACGTCGAAGACACGGGCGTCGTGTGGGCCAGCTGTGACGATGAGGCCCCCGTCTGGGCTGAATGCTGCGTCCGGGGTGCTTCCGCCAGCCCGCATCACGCGCAGGCCCCGCGTGGCCAGAAGGGCCTGACGCAGCGCGTCCTCGATGAGCGTGTTCGGATCTAGACGCTCTGCCTGAAGGGCGATGTTGAGGCTCTGCTGGGGATCGCTCCCGAGCAGGCTCTGTGACTTGTAGACAAGCGCCTGGATCGTGGCGCTCTCCTGCGCTCTCTGGGCATTGCGCTTCGCGCGAACTGCTTGGTGCCTTCGCTGCACGGCGATCGTTTCGGCGTGGCGCGCCTTCGCCGCGCTGACCCTCGCGACATCCTCCGCCTGTGTGGCGCGGGCGGAATTGGATGTGGCCTGCTCGGCTTCCTGCCTTGCCAGCAGCGTCTGCTGCTGTGCCCGCAGCGTTTGCCGCCTCAGCCTTCCGTTGCTGCCGATGAGCCTCAGCAGCCGCGATGACTTTGAGCTGTTTCTCGTTGTTTGCCCTGATGCTGGCTCGCGTGGCTCTTATTGCTGCCGCGGCAGACTGTTTTTGGGCAAGGAGTGCCCAGCCCGGTCTTCAGCCGGGCCTTTCGAGCCTGCGTCTCCGCGTATGCCTGTGCGGGAACGCAGCTCTTTGAGCGTTCTGCTGCGCCGCGTTTCGCTCCGCCAACGCGTATCCGGCAATCCCAGTCATCGCGGCGAGCGCCGAATGAGCGACGACGACGGCCGCGATCAGCCGCCGGTGTCGCCGCCGTGCCGCCGACCGCTCCCGCTCGAGCGCCTGGTTCGCATCGAAGTCCCCCCGCCAAGCCAACACGGCATCGGCGAGAACGTCATGGAAGATCTCGTACTGCTGGCCTCCGTCACCCCCGATGGGACGCAGGATCCGCTCCGCCCGAGCGCCGCCAGCACCGGCTGAAGCTCCGCCGCGGAGACGGCCGCGTACCGCGAGATCGGCGTCCCCGTGCGCGATCTTTGTCCCGGAGGGCGTCACGAGGTGGTTGAACATCCGCGCGGCGAGCACCTTCTGCTCGGCAGTGAGCGTCCCGAGCGCGAGGGCGAGGTGGTCCTGGACGATGCGCGCTGGCCCACCGAGCTCCTCGAGCGTCTGGAGGCGCAGCACTCGCGACCCGGC
>CAVOLG010000001.1:0-208794 GCA_963696735.1 uncultured Actinomycetes bacterium | reverse complement strand
TAGTTGAACCACCTCCGCTCCGACGAATGCGCGAGCAGAGCGATGTAGACACGGAACGGCGATATACCCATCGCCCGATAGTCTGATTCGAGTTCAGCGACCCGCTCGGCCTCCTCGGCGGTTCCACTACCCTCCCTGAGATGCTCGATCCGCTGGTCAAAGAACAGATTGATGAGATCCGGGCGAGTGGAGTGCTCCACCGCGGCGACGTCCTCGAGGGTCGAAAGAGGAACCGCCTCCCCGGCGCGGTTCTTTGCGAGATATTCTGCGAACTCATGGAGCTTCTTGGCGATCTGGCGCGCTCAGGACGTAGCACGGGCGAGATAATCCTCCTGCATCGCCCACGCGGCCTCTGCGAGTTTCGCGACCGAGGAACGTGCGTCCTCGCCACAATCGGCCAGTAGCTCGAGTCGGTACGGACACTGACCCGACTTCGAGCGATACCGCTGCGGCATGACACGCAGGCCCGCGTGCCGGTCTGTTCGACTTCGACGACGACTCGGAACACCCGCAGCAGATACAGACCGACGTGAAAGCCCGTTAGGCGGCGCAGGTGGTCGACAAGGGCGGAGCGAGGGATCACGTCGCGTGTAAGCGAGTAGGCGACGAGATCTTCGGCGTAAGTCTTTTGGCCTGGCCGAGACAAACGGGTGGGGGGCGTCGGCCGGCGTGTCGGATCCTTAACCATGTACGTTGTCCGGCTCCTGTTCGGCTGCCGAGCAACGCCAGAGCGCATACGTCGGAAGGTCGGCCGATTCGGCCGCTGACGTCGACGTCGATGAACGCCCGCAGGTCCTTCAGGAGCAGCTCGGGTCCACGTGAGTCAGCCAGGCATACACCGCCAGCCGAGGCGGAAGAGTCGTCCGTCTGCCGATGACGCTGCGAATGCGAGTGGCGAGTGCGTGGACTGGTCGCGCGACTGTAAACCTGTCCGGCGAGCGGCGGAGCGTCTTCACGAGGTCCGCGCGCAGCCGCACGGTTCCGCTGCTCCGTGGTCGACGTCCCCGAAGCCGCGAAAACGCTCGTTGCTGCGACGTTCGATTTCGTTCGCGAGTTCGGCGACTGTCTGGAGGGCGTCCGGCCGCGCGACAGAGCGGCGGTTGTCAAACGAATCCGAAGCCAGAGCTGCGAACGAGGACTTGGTCAAGTCCGATCGCGCGCACGTCGATGGGACTTATCGCTTCCAGACGCCAATCCGCTGTGCGGTGACTTGAGGGCCACTCAGCGTGCCTCGTCGCTCGCTACGGCGGCGGCGTCGTCTCGCCGGCGTGTGACGCTTGAAGAAGGTCACGGTCGTCTGCTGCTGAGAAGGAGCGCGTCGGACGGGACGCCCGCGAGCTGGTCTTTGAATATCCGCAGGTTGAGCCACGCTCCGCGCAGCTCCTCGCGGCTCGGGGTGAAGCCGTCGAGGATGCGGATGAGCGTCTCGAACAGGTCGAGGTCGATGTCGAGCTCGAGTCGGGTCGTTGTCGGCGCGCGCGGAAGACGGAGGCTGTCCGGCGCGTACTCGACGTAGCGAGCGGCCGACGGGCGGTGCGAGCGGCTGCGAGACCGAAAAGCTCGAAGTCGGGTGGATGACGAAACTGCGCTCCGCGCCCTCGTTTCCGCGGTGACAGTCGGACGGCGAGCACGGTCGCGAAAGCCGGTGCGAAGAGGCCCTCGCTGTTGGAGATCGGCGCGCACGATCGCGTCGCGATCGGCTCGGTGCCGCCGCCTCGAGCTGGCGTGATGAACGTCTGCGAGCCGCTCGTAGGGTAGCATCGTGAGCCATCCGGGTCCTCGCGTTCGAGGAAGAGCTTTCGCCGGAGGGAGGCCTGGAGGAATCGCAAGGTCGGCATCGTGCGCGCCGGTCGACGAGCTCGAGCCGCGGATCTCGGGAGCCTTTCTCAGCTCCGTCGAGCAGGTCGCGATCCGTGCCGCGCACCGAGCTCGGCGGTCCGGCCGGATGCGCCGCTCGCCGAGGCCACAGTCGTGCGTCGTCCTCGGGCTCGCGGTCTTCGCGACGTCGAGCGTCCCGACGACGTTGAGGAGTCGGTCGCGGGCGGCGGCGCCGGAGCGGGCCGGTGAGATCCAGCTTGTCGCTCGCCGCGAAAAGCGAGTTGTAGAGGTGCCGGCCAGCAGCCCGTCCCGTCGTGGTTCTCGACCAGGCGACGATCTCGTCGCACGTCCGGTTGCCCGCGACGACGAATGCGAGCGCGGACCGCAGGTCGCGCATCGTGATGTGCAACCGCCGCCGGAGCCGCACGAGGTCGATGCGTCTGCCGATCCGCTCGCCGGCTGCGTGTCGCCGAGGACGGGATCGCGCAGACCTCTGCGTTCGCGCGCGCGTAACAGTGCTGTTCGGCGATGCAACTCGCGCATGGTTCCCACAGCCGGTCGTCGGCGAAGCGGTCGAGCAGCCGTTGGACGACGACCGATTGTTGTCATCTCCCGCAAGCGTGAGCGCGCGCAGGTTGAGATTTACAATGCAGAGCCAACTCTCCTGCGGACGACTTGCTTGCTGAAGAGCGAGAGAATTGTCGCGCTCAGCCACTGGAAGGCGTTTCGGTGCACCGCGAGAAAGTCGAGGAGACGTCCCTCGTTGATGGCGATTACCCGCGTCTCGTCCTGGGGCGGGGCGGGAGCGTTCCCAGCGAATGGCGCGAAGAACTCGAGCAGAACGTCGTCGTTCGGGTCGTTGCCTTCGTCCTGTGAGCCGTCCCAGTTCGTAACGAACCGATGCCCGTGGCGAACGATCTGGGTTCCGTTTCCGCCGAGGCGTCGGTGAGCGCTTGCACCATCGTGTTCGAGACGGCGTTCGAGCATCTGGATGAACGCCGTCTTGCCGTCACCGGCGTTCCCTGTGATGACGACCAGTCGATAGTTGCCTTGGACGATGTCAGGGAAAAGCTCGTTGTCGATGACCGTCTCGACGTACGCCCACCTTGCGAAGTCGTCCAGCCCGCGTGTGCCGGCGTTTGTCGTCCGGCTCTGCGAGAACAGCCTGACGAGGCGGGCCTGATAGGGGTTCCAGTTCGGACGGAGCAGTTCGCCCTCCGCAGCCACAGGAAAGGAAGCGGGATCGATGCGGGCCGGTGGGCGTCGCAGCGCGGCCAGTGCCGCGATGAGAGCCGAACGGAAATCTTCACCGTGTCGTATCGATCCGATTGCTCAGCCGCGGTCGCCCGAAGCAGGACCGGTCGGAGTACGTCTGGTACGCCGCTATCCCGATGTAGCCACTCGCGTGGAGACGGTCTGAGGAGGCGCCCAGCCAGGAGCTCGCTCAAAATGACTCCCAGGCCGTAGACATCCGAGCCGAAGGTCCAGCCGACCGTGTCATGATCTGGTGGCAGATACGGTGGCGTTCCTATGTCGGTTCGATCGGCGACTTCGACCGCGCGACTCACGTTGAAGTCTACGAGGCGGGGATTCCCGGTTCTCGTCGTCGACGATCACGTTGTGCGGCTTCGAGATCTCGGTGCAGAGGCCGTGGGATGGAGATGGCCGACAGCTTCCGCGAGCGCGAGTACCAGCTCGACGACCGAACGGGTCGCGAGCTTCTCGCGTAGGAGGCGATCGAGACGGGTCCCGTCGACCCAGCGCGTCAAGAGGAACGTCGTCCGGAGCTCCTTCTGCCTTCCACCGCGTTGGAACTTCGTCATGTTCGCAAGGAACTCCGGCTTTACGAGGTACGGATGGTTCGGGCACGTCGAACAGGAGCTGGTACTCCGCCGCCGGATCGACGAGATGCGGAAACCTCGTCGCGAACGAATTTCGCAGCGTAGTCATGCTGTGTCGACGTGTCGTGGACGCGGTATACACGTGCGATTCCGCCTTCCCCGATGGGATCGGATTTCACAACCCACCGCTCGTCGAGCTCGTCATTCGGCTCGAATCCGTCGAACAATGGCGGTGCGGAGCCTTCGCCTTCGAGCTCCGGCAGCAGGAGGTCGGCGTCGGCTGGACGTGGGGAGGAATCGTCGGAGAGGGCGCGGTCGAAAGTCGGTTGCCATCGTCGCGGGGACCCCCGGCGCATTGCTCGCGCCGAAAAGGTCGAGGCCGATGCGCGCGAGCGACCAAACGTCGGACGCCTTCGTTGCGGATGCGGGATCGGACGCGCACCTCCGGAGCCGACGTAGTCGTGTAGAAGCTCATCTCCGAAGTTCCTCGTCACGTCGCCGGCGCATCGGAAGGCGGGCGTAGTCGAAGTCCGTCACAACGACGCGCCCGTCGTCCAGAAAGTGAGCGCATCGCGGCGTGAGATTGCGATGAACGACGCCCAGGCGGTGAACGGAGGCGACGGCGGCTACCAGTGATTCGAACACGTCCTCAGCCACTCTGCTCGTCAGCGACTCCGCGTTGACGCATCGAGGCAAGCGACTCCCCGTTCGGCCACTCGGTGACCACGACGAACGTGTCGTCGATCTCCTCAACCGTGCTGACCAAGGCGGCACCGCGCCGTCGGCTCCGTCAAGACGCTGCAAGGCGTCGAGGTCGCGACGGGCGCGCGTCGCGCTGTTGCTCTCGCGCTCTCCCCGGTCAACAACGGGTCGAGCCAATACCGCTTGAGCCGCATCGGCCTCGCCGCGGCGCCTGCGAGGCTCGCGCGAGCGGACCAGACCTCCCACGTCGGTCCGGCCTCCGTTCTCCTCCAGCAGTTTCCAGCTGCCGAGGACGTCGGTCGGCGCGATGGCGACGGTCGTGCTCTGAGGACCGCACTCGCTCGCGCGGCGGCGCCCTCAGGGACTTCTTCTCGCGATAGGGGCGCGGGTCCTCGTGAACGCGGGCGACGAGGTCGCGGAGCAGCACCGTGTAGTCCGCGCAGCTCCCGTCGAGGTCGGCTGGTCATCCGACACGAGGACCACCACTGGTTGGACGAAGACGGCCTTGAGCTAGGAGTGTCCTGATCGCGAAGAACCGTGGCCGAGGACCCGAGCCTTGGCTGCGGTCAGCTGGACGGGATTCGGTCGGTAGATGACGTCGTCGCCGACCAGTGCCGGGAGCTCCCAGTCCGGCGTCGTTGCCCCGGATACGCCCGGTCCATGCCTTGATCTCGATCAGGTAGCCCAGCCGCGGCTCCGAGATCGCCACGGCGTCGCACTCGAAGGAGCGGCCGCCCTGCTGAACGGCAGAAGTTGCCGACGACGTGCCAGCGCTCGTCGAGCGGTCGCGAAGTACGCGAAGCACCTCGAGCTCGCCGTCGTTGACGGGGTCACCTATTGCGCGGTAGTTGGCCATGCCTGGCGTCGTGACCCCGTCCCTGACGAGGCGTTGACCAAAGGACGTCTATTGGCTGCGAGGCGTTTTGGAGTCTCCCCGGCCTTGGCGGCACACGTCGTCTAGCTCTGAGGTTTCATTTGAGACCCGATCGCTAACCCGACGGCCTCCGCGAGACGGGGAGGCATCGCGTTTCCTATCTGGCGGGCGACGCTGGTCAGAGTCTGGCTCTCGGGGAGGACGAAGGCATCGGGGAACGACTGGAGGCGGGCCGCTTCACGAACGGTGACAGGGCGATCCTCGGTGGGGTGGAGGAACCGCCCCTTCTCTGGTCTGAAGAACTCCGTGCGCATCGTGACAGCTGGGCGGTGCCAGACGAGGCGTCCGAGGACATCGCTGAAGCCTCGGGTGTTGCGCCAGCAGTCGAGGACGAGATCCACCGGCAGGTCGGACCGAGCGCCGCCCTCGCGGACGGAGCGGATTCGCTCGAGCTGTGCGGTTGCGGGATACGGCCGATGCCAGTTCCGACCGTCGGGTGTTGTCGGAAGGAGCGCGAACGCGTCGGCCACGGTGCGGTGTGCGCGCGGAGTGCCGTGCCCGTGCGTGGGTCGCGGCCATGCTGGCTCATCGCCGCAACGTGTGGCGGAGAGGATTGCGCGTAGTCGTCTCTGTGGCACCCCGAAGTCCGCCGCGTTGACGACATCGGCGCGCACCGAGTATCCGCGATCTCGGAGAGCTCTGCCAGCGCGCGACCTTCCAGAGATTCGACGAACTTCGGTACGTTCTCGACGACGACGATACGAGGGTGGAAGGCGTCGACGCATCTCAGAACCTCCGTATATAGAAGGTTCCGCGGATCGTCGGTGCGACGCCGGTTCAGGGTGGAGAAGCCTTGGCACGGAGGTCCGGCAACAACCGCGTCAATTCGCCGGCGCCGGTGGTCACGAGCATCTCGGACATCTGATTCGATCAGCGTCGCTGCGGGGAAGTTCGCGCGGAACGTAGCCGCGCAGTCGGGATCGCTTTCGACGGCGGTGCTGGCCGGGTCGGCGCCTGCGCCGTCGAGCCCGAGGGTGAATCCTCCTGCTCCGGCGAAGAGGTCGATATAAGTGAACGTGATCGGCAGGGTCTGGTGATGGACGATGCTGGCTCCGACAGAGCAAGCGTAGACGGCGCGGATGACGGCGAAGTACGCCGCGACGCCCTACTCTGGTTCGAATGCCGGATCGCGCCCGGTTCGCTATCGCACCGTCTTCCGCGGCGGTAAGTCGGCGAATGCAGCGTCAGCCATCGCGCAACACCGGGCCCGAGAAGGCGCTTCGTTCGGCACTCCACAAACAAGGGCTTCGCTTTCGCATACACGTCCGGCCGGTGCCCGGTGTCCGTCGCGAGGCAGATGTCGTCTTCGCGAAGGCACGGGTGGCAGTCTTCGTTGACGGGTGTTTTTGGCACGGCTGCCCCGACCACGCGTCGTGGCCGAAGGCCAACGCCGCATGGTGGCGAAGCAAGATCGAAGGCAACCGTCGACGCGATGACGATACCGATGCGCGCCTCAGTGAGGCCGGATGGGTGGCCTTCCGTGTGTGGACGCATGACGATCCGGGAGGACGAAGGCATCGAGATCGCCGAGATCGTTCGCAGGAGGCAGCTCCGGTCTCCGAGTCGGCGGTCGCAACGCGACGGTCAAGCAAGGGCTCGACCACAAGCCCCGTGCTCCGAGACGAGCACGCTAGCCGCGACGGAGGCCTTAACCCTCACTCTCGTCGACGCCTTGAATCTCCTCGGTTAGCGTCGCCCATTCGATTCCCGTGTTGTTGCGCTCGTCGACAAGCTTCTTGATCTCCGCCAGTAGTTCGTCGAGAGACAGCAGCGATCCGTCGGACGGTATGCCGTTCCTCGGCGGGTCGCGGGCTACATCAAAAAACTGGAGCGCACCTCGATCCTTACTCTCATATCGGTACAGGCCGATGTAGAGCCGCTCCGTCAGGTCGTAACGGTCGAACCGCTTCTCGTCCGGACTGAGGGCGCGACCCGTCAACCGAGAGTCTGCGGACGGACGCTCGCAAAACGATGACATGGCACCTTCAATACCGTCCGAGGACGGAGCCGGGGTGACCAGTACCGTAAGCACGCGCTGTCCGGAATGAACATGACTGCAGCGATGATCGAGTATGGCTGTCGCCGGTGAATAACGTCGGCCTCGTCCTTCAGCTCCTTACCGTTTCGTTGGATATTCTTTGTATAACGCCCGGCCCTCTTGGTCTTGGTGCTCCAGTCTCGGAAGCTGTACGTCTTTAGGCTGACGAGCAGCACGAGGCCGAGCGTCTCGTCCCACACCTTGACGTCAAGTCGCTTCTTACCCTTCTGCGCTTCCTGTTAACGATTCGTGCCCGGCGTCGTCCTCTGTCAGGGAGGACGTTCGGGAATGCAGGTCGAAGGGCGCGCGCCATAAAGACTGCGAGCTTGCGGGACAGTGCCATCGCGTATGCGTGTTTGTCTTCGCGATCGGCAGAGACATCCGGCGTCGGCTCGAGCTCATCGAGAAGCTGTCGGAGCGGGTGATCGACCATCGGAACTCGCGCGACGTTGTACGGACGCGACTGCCACTGCCGCAAAGTGTGCCGCAGTCGACGGCTGGATAGGCCTATGCGGCGAAGGCCTCTTCCCGGGCGGCGTCGAGGTGGGCGGCTACATCGTCTAGGAAGCCCGGAGCGAAGTTGAGGCGTCATCCCACCGCCCGCCGAAGAAATCCCCTGGTAGCCCGGCTCGGAGAGCGTGCGCGACTCTGTACTCCGAGAGTCGGCGACTGGCGGTACGCGTCGCCGCACGGGCCACGCCGACAGCTCTGCGCGGAACACCTTCCCCGAGTCGCCCCAGGCAGCCTTTGGCCACGGACTGTCGGGCGGGAGCTCCGCATCCGAGTGGCCGTTGTACGGCTGCGGATCGAGGAGTCGTCCCCCGACCCAACGCGCAACGGGGACACTCACCGCGTTGCCGACGAGCTTCCAGCGAGCACCGACCCGCAGTGCTCCGCCGACTGCAGGCGCTGTCCAGTCCACCTCGAAACCTTGAAGCCGCTCAGCGTCCCGAATCTCGGGCACCCCGATGAAACCGTTCGGGAAGCGGATTGCGGCGGGGAGGGGATACCGACGGTGGACCCGCCCTTCAGCGTGGGAACGGCATCGATCGCCCAACCGAGCCCCTTCGTACCTTCGGTCCAATAGAAACCGCACGCGGCCTCGGACGGATCCGGCCAGCAAGGCTCGCCCTCGTCGCCGACAAACAGCACGCTTCGGGGATCCTCGCTGCGCGAGGCGAGGACAAGAACTCGCTGCCGACGCTGGGGCAAACCGAACGCCCTCGTGTCCGCACCCGGTACGCCCAACTTGAAGCCAAGCTATCCTCGAGCGCACCGGTCAAAAAGCGCATTGCGGCGCCGCGATCCAATTGGAGCATGAACGGCACGTTCTCCAGCAATAGCCAGCGCGGATTGCTGTCCTCGAGCAGGCGGAAAACCTCACTTACGAGACCAGATCGGTCGCCTCCGATGCCCGCGGTACGCCCAGCCTGACTCAGATCCTGACATGGGAAGCCAGCTGCACAAACGTCAACGTCCGGGACGGCCACCAGCTCGCGCACGTCGCCGACGAGAGGAACGCCAGGAAAGCGTTCGAGGAGAACGCGTTGGGATGCATCGTCGACATCGCATAGCAGGACCGTACGGTGGCCCGCATCGTGCAGTCCGACCTCGATTCCACCGATTCCGGCGAACAACCCGACTACGGATAAGCCACCCTCCCCTCCGGTGGTGGGTTCGGCCCGGCGGTTACTTTTCTCTGTCTCTGTCACCAGGGAACGCATGTTCCCCAAGATCATCGCATGACTATCGGACGCGCCGCGGATGGCGTGGTCGCCCGGTTGGCGCGGCCGCGAAAGCATCGATGTCGCGACGCCGAAGGACGAACGTCCGACCGACGCGCTCGGCTGGAAGCTGGCCGGATCCGATCAGCTGCCGAACGCGGTTCTGCGAGATGCCCAGAAACGCCGCCGCCTTGGTCGTACCGACGACGTCCGTCTCCTCGACCATGTCGCCACCGTATTGCGCACATCGGATGCTGCGGCGGGTGTGGCCGTCTCCGACTCGCCGGAGTCCTCCCGGGGTTAAGCGAGGCTGCCAGGGGCCGCTTAGTGTCGGCGGTTATCGCCGGCGACCGCATCGACGAGCTCAGGTCTCGGGGCCGTCGAGTCTCCCGCCGCGCAGATTCGACAGCGCCCGGTCGATCGCGCCCCACGCGCGAGTCGCGCGCTCGTGGTCACTGACTGTGGCCTCGAACTCAACGATCTTGTCCCGCAGGCTGCGTTCGGCTGGCTCTAGGAGCATCTTGAAATTCGGATCGAGGAAATAGGCGAGGGGCGCGCAGCGTGCGCCGCGACGTAATCGAGCAGGACATCCAGGCGTCGAGCGCACACGTCTGGCCGATCACTCTCCCCGCCCATCGGAGCGATCTCGATGTCGTGCTTCCACAACTGCGCACGAAGCGGATCGGCCTTAAGTGTCAGCGCGGTACCGAAGCGAGCCTCCGCTGTCGAGGCGATCCGGACCGCCTGCCCGCGCGGATCGACCTCGACGACAGCGCCATAGTCGCCGCCGCTGACCGAATCCGACGAAGAGCATGTGCCGCGTCACGAGGAGCGCCTGCACGATGCCGGCGAGAGCCCCGCGCCGGTCTGCGTAGCGCAGATAGTCCTCGCGGGTGAGGACGATGTCCTCGGGATGATCGACGCTCCCGTGGAGCTTGAGCAGCCATGCCTTGTCCGTCGGATTGCGCCGGTAGGGCAAGGACGGACAGCCGTCGACCAGCGGCCTTCACAGCGCGCTCGAAGAGGGTGTCATCGTGGTCACGCATTCGAACGGCGATCGTTGCGAGCAGCGCGTGTGCGAGGGCCGGTCGAGCCGCGTCTGAAAGGACGTCGACGACCTGGTCCCCGAGCGAGCGTTGCGAACCGGTCGCGTTTCGCTGGCCTCCTGCGTCAGCGACGAGGGTTGCCCGTCGACGGCGGGAAGGTCGCTCAGCGCGCGGCGTTGCTGGTCGTCGAAACCTTCGTTTCGCGCAAGCAGGTCGAGGAGGTCATCCCACCTGGGCGTGCGCGCCCGATCCCGCCGACGAAGAGGACGAGCCGACCTTCGGCCGCGTGCCGCGTGAGCCGATCCCCGGCCGCGCGCGGCTTCAACAGCTACGCCCACGGCACCCTCGGCACCCTGGTCGACGCGCCACTTCTGGGCGGCGGCGAACGTCGTTGCGCTCTTGAGCACGAGCACCGCGTCGACGCGAGCCTTATTCGCCGCCTCCTCGACCGCAGGCAACAGGCTCTCCACTATGTCTCCGGCGTGTCCCGAGAATCCGGCCGCTTTGGTGCCGATCATCGGTAGGGCGAACAGTGGCCGCTCGCGCCCGGAGAGGACGCGGCCGCCGCTTACGTCCAGTGCCGCGGCGCGGACGAACCCCGCTGCCAGGTCGCCCATCTTCTCGTATTGCCCTGAGGGCGACGTCGGCGAGCCAGATCGCCGGCTGGTGTGGCCGCGCCGGGCTCAGGCGCTCCAGTCGGTCTGTCGATGACCGACATTGACCGACCGCCCTTCGGGCGGATGCGACATGGGCCAACTCGGGACCGACGCGGGCCCAGTATGGCTCGACGACGCGACGGTTATCCGTCGGGACAAGGACGGCGTCGCAGGCGATGTCGGCGAGATCGCCTCGTACGACAAATACGTGCGATGGTCCGATCGGAGTCAGGGCCCGACGATTTTAGGGTTGGCTCGACGAGCGATGCGTCGAAGCCGCGCGAGCACTGATCCAAGCGAGCGCGGAGGTTCGATTGAGCCCTGCCCTCGATGCCGCCCTCGTTGCCGCCTTTATGCAACGTAAGGGGTTGAGGGATCCGACCGTCTCCGTACGGTGAGAAAGATGGCTCAGCTCAACTGGGATCAGGCGAATCGAGATGCTCGCGTTCGCAGTCACGGCGGCGAGCCAGCGTGGCTCGACCTTCCCAGACCCGCGTCCGTGGCCGGAGAGAAGGCGAAGACCTCGCCCACGACCGGCGCTGGCTCGCGCCGGCGCTCGCGCGGGCGTGCGAAGCAGAAAAAACCTGCAGGGGCGGGGCGCCGTGGCTCCACGGAGACGGGGAAGGCAGTTCTCGCCGCAGTGATCTCCATCGCGACAGCTCGCGCGGATGGCCGTGTATCGCTCTCCTGGCAAACGCAAGAGGCGGTGGATAGGTGGGAGGTTCTTCTTGTCGAGCTACATCGAGGACGGAGAACCGTCGTTGACCGCGTTGAGCTTTCCGGATCACGGCGAGCCCACGCCTTTCCTGACTCGAGTCCGCCCGATCGCGTGCTCCGCGCGATCGTAAGAGGGCTCGCGAAGGACCGCGAGGTTGCGCGTGGTGAGGGCCTCGCGGCGGGCGTTCGAACGCTGCCCTCCGGGAGGGTGGTCAGGGTCGTGCGGGGCTGAGGTGGATCCGAGCCGACTTCAAACACGCGGCGACGCCTGGCGCATCCCCGCGGCTCCCGAGCCGCGGGGGGCCGGGATACTCTCCCGCGGCTTGAGCTGTTCGAGCGCGTTCTATCGGCGGTCCTATTCCGAGGCGCCAACAATCGCGAGCTGGCTCCCGACCTAGGCGCTCGTCGCCAGCGCCCCCGGCGCCTCCACCGGCACGACCGGCTCGCCGTGCTCGAGGTGCGGCAGCCACCGCAGCCAGTCCGGCAGGTACCAGTTCGCCTCGCCCAGCAGCATCATCGTCGCCGGCAGCAGCACGCCCCGCACGATCGTGGCGTCGATGAGGATGGCGAGCGCGAGGCCGATGCCCATCTCCTTGAGGTCGAGCAGCGGCAGCAGGGCGAAGACGCCGAACACGCCCACCATGACCACGGAGGCGCCGGTGACCACGCCGGCCGTCCGGCGGATCCCGTACTCGATCGACGCCTCGGTGGAGAGCCCGCGGTCGTAGGCCTCGCGGATGCGGCTGAGGATGAACACGTGGTAGTCCATCGAGAGCCCGAAGAGGATCACGAACAGGAACACCGGCAGCCAGGCGGCGATGCCGCCCGTGCGCCTGAAGTCGAGCAGGTTCTCGCCCCAGCCCCACTGGAAGATGGCCACGAGCATGCCGTAGGCCGCGCCCACCGAGAGCAGGTTGAGGACGATGGCCTTGAGCGCGAGGACCAGCGACCGGAAGGCCACCAGGAGGAGCAGGAACGCGAACAGCATGACGAAGCCGAAGACCAGCGGCACGGAGGACTTCATGGACTCGGTGAAGTCCTTGGAGTGGGCCGTGTTGCCGCTCACGGCGTAGATGGCGCCGGGCACGGTGCCGACCGTGGCCGGCAGCAGCTCGTTCCGCAGCGTGGCCAGGGCATGGTCCGAGGTCTTGTCCGTGCCGTTCCCGGCCAGCGGGATGTCGACGGCGTACACGGAGCGGTCCGGGCTCTGCTCGACATGGATGGGCGTGTGCATCTCGCCGGAGGCCAGGGCCTGCCGTTTCAGGTCGGCGATGGCCGCCCGGAGGGGCGGTCCGTCATGCGCCTTGATGGCCACGGCCGCCGCGCTGGCGCCGCCCGGGAACGCGTCGTCGACGGCGTGGAAGGTCTTGAGCTCCTTCATGCTCTTGGGCAGGGCGTCGACCCCGTTGTTCGACGTGTGCAGATGCAGCGCGGGGAGGGCCAGGGCGATGAGCACCCCGGCGGAGACGATGGCCGAGGCCAGCGGGTGGCGCAGCGCCGGGCGCAGGATGGCGCCCCAGATCCGGCCACCCTCGCCCGTGTCGCGGCGGAAGCGGTGCAGGAACGGCACGCGCCCCTTCTCGATGCGGTCGCCCAGCGCGGCCAGGACCGCGGGCAGCACGGTGAGCGAGCCGATCATGGCCACGAAGACCACGAGCGCCGTGCCCACGCCGAAGGAGATGAAGGTCTTGTCACCGGAGAAGAACAGCCCGGCCATGGCGATCATGACCGTGAAGCCCGAGATGAGCACGGCCCGGCCGGAGGTGGCCGCGGCGGCCTCGAGGGCGGCCTCGGGGCCGCGCCCCGCGCGGCGCTCGTCCCGTTCGCGGCGGAGGTAGAAGAGCGAGTAGTCGACGCCCACGGCCAGCCCGATGAGGAGGATCACTTCCTTGACCAGGGGATCCATGGGCACGAGGTGGCTCGGCAGGGCGATCAGCCCGAGGGTGGCGATGGCCGCCGTCAGGGCCAGGAGCAGCGGGACCAGGGCGGCCACGGCGGAGCCCAGCACGAGCAACAGAACGATCAGGGTCAGCGGCACCGCGATCAGGCCCGCCTTGGCGATGCCCCCGTTGATGACGCCGTCGACCGCCTTGTCCGTCGACACGCCCGCGTTGGCCACGTAGAAGTCCGGGTGGGCCTTCTGCACGCCGGCCACCGCGGCGGTGATCTTGTCGATGTACTTGGACGCCTGGTCGTAGGTGCCGCTCGGGACGAAGTCGATCAGCGCCGCGTGGCGGTCCTTGCGAGATCTGCCCCTCGTTCCCGGCGGCGAAGGGCGAGTGGAGCTTCTCCACCTGCGGGAAGCGCGAGAGGGCCGCGATGGCGTCGTCGATCGTGGCCCGGAAGGCCGGGTCGTCGACCGTGGTGGTCGTCGAGCGGACCAGGACGAGCTCGCCCAGGCCGTTCTTGTCCTGGGGGAAGGCGGCCTTGACGATCTTGTCGGCCTTGCGCGACTCGCCCACGCCGGTGTCGCTCCGGTCGATGGCCTTCATGGGCGAGACGATGCCGATCCCGAAGGCGAGGACCACGAACCCGAACCAGCCGAAGATGGCCACCTTGCGGTGGCGTGCGCTCCAGTGACCCATGCGCGAGGCGATGCCGCGGGGCCGCGGCTCGTCGGGGAGCGGCTCCACGGGATCCCGGCCCGGGGTCGGGTCCTGCGGCTCGTGTTGCATGACGCGGGTCTTCATCGCGGCTCCTTCGCCTGGGATGCGCCCAGACTGGCGGCCGCGAGGGCCACACAGAAGACGGGTAACGGGCCGGTTCGGGGGGCGGGTTTCTGGTGTCTCGCCGGCCCGCGCTCAGGAGCGCAGGTAGAGCAGCACGGCCAGCACGCGGCGCGAGTCGCTCCCCGTCGAGGGGAGGCCGAGCTTGCCGAAGATGCTCGACACGTACTTCTCCACCGCCCGCAGCGTGACCACCAGCTTGTCGGCGATGCCCTGGTTCGAGCGGCCCTCGGCCATCAGCACCAGGACCTCCCGCTCCCGCGGGGTGAGGACGGCCAGCGGGTCGTCGGCCCGGCGGCGCGACAGCAGCGTCGAGACGATGATGGGGTCGACGGCCGAGCCGCCGCGGGCCACCCGCTTGACGGCGCCCACGAACTCGTCCACGTCGCTGATCCGGTCCTTGAGGAGGTAGCCGGCGCCCTCGGCCGAGTCGGCCAGGAGCTGCATGGCCAGGCCGAGCTCGAGGTACTGCGACAGGACGAGCACCCCCACCGCGGGGTGGCCGGCGCGGATGTCGAGGGCCGCGCGCATGCCCTCGTCGCTGTGCGTCGGCGGGAGCCGGATGTCGACGATGGCCACGTCGGGCGCGTGGCTTCGCACCTTGCAGCAGCAGGTCGTCGGCGGTCTGGCAGGTGCCCACCACCTCGAGCCCGGCGTCGTCCAGCAGCCGGACCAGCCCCTCGCGCAGGAGGACGCTGTCCTCGGCGATCACGGCGCGCACGGGATCTCCGCCCTGACGCGCGTGCCGCCGCCGGCCGGGCTCCACACCTGGAGCCGCCCGCCGAGGGCCTCCACGCGGTCGGCCAGGCCACGCAGCCCGCTGCCCTGCTCGGTGTCCGCGCCGCCCACCCCGTCGTCCGTCACCTCGATGAGGACGCGACCGTCGGCACGGGCGACCGTCCACGGTGGCCGACGACGCCTGCGCGTACTTGCCGACGTTGGCCAGGCTCTCGGACACCACGTAGTAGGCCGCGACCTCGAGCGCCTCGGGGAGGCGCCCCTCGGTGGCCACGGTCAGGCGCACGGGCACCGGGGCCAGGGCGGCCAGCTGCTCGAGGGCCACGGCGAGCCCGTGGGCGCTGACCACGGCCGGATGGATGCCGCGCGCGAGCACGCGGAGCTCGGCCAGCGAGGCGGCGATCTCGTCCCGCGCCCGGTCGAGCCGGGCGCGCTCGCTCGGAGCCGCGCTCGAGCTTCCCTTCGAGGAGGCCGAGCTCCAGCGACAGGGCCACCAGTCGCTGCTGCGCCCCGTCGTGCAGGTTGCGCTCCAGGCGCTGCCGCTCGCGGTCGCCGGCCTCGACGATGCGCGCCCGCGACCCGCGCAGCTCCTCCAGCCGGGCGCGGAGCTCGACCTGCAGCTGCGCGTTCTCGAGGGCGATCCCGCCGGCGGCCGTCACCGCGGCAAGCAGCTCGGGCTCGTCCTCCAGCGAGCGGTCGTGGAGCAGCACGGTGACCGCCGCCCCGTCGCGCTCGACCAGGGTGGTGACGCGCCGCCCCTCGGGGCCGGGCAGCTCCACCCGGCGGCCGTCGCTGTCGGCGTAGGTGCCGAAGTCCGGGAGCCAGTAGGCCAGCGTGAGGGACGGGTCGCGCAGGGCGCGGGCGAGGGCCTCCCGCAGGTCGGCGGGCGCGAGGTCGGCGCGCAGCTCGACCGCGAGGTCGCCCACGGCAGAGCGCGCCAGGCGGGCGTGGAGGAGCCCGACCAGGAACGCCAGCGGCGCAAGCCCGATGACGAAGAACGTGACCCGTCGCGTGGTCTCGAAGGGGATCTCCCCGTTGACCCCGCCGAAGGCGCCGTGGAGGAGCAGCACGGCGATCAGGAGGAGCGCGAGACCGAAGGAGTCGACGAGCAGCGCCACCGAGCGCCGCAGCGGTGGCCCGGCGCCGCGCCGGCGCCGGGCCAGGAGGCCGATGCCGGTCAGGGCCGCCACGCTCAGCGCCACCAGCTGGAGGCGCGAGAGCACGTCGGCCGCATGCGGCTGCGACGTCAGGGCCAGGAGGTTGTCCTCCCCGAAGCCGTCGAGGCCCATTCGCCACCAGCTGCAGCCCGAACGCCGTCACGTAGCCGGCGACCACCAGCGCCCGCTCGAACGGCCCCTGCAGCCGGCCGCTCGGAAAGGCCAGGAACACGTGCAGGAAGACGACGGCCGGGAGCAGGTCGAACGCGATGCCGATCGTGTACGGCACGCCGGCGTTCGCCCAGGACAGGCTGGAGAGAAAGATGGTGAACCCGGCCGTGACCATGAGCACGCCCAGGCGGCTCTCGGGGCGACGGACCCACGCCACCACCCCGGCGAGCACATAGGGAAGGACCATCCAGGCCATGAGCGCGGCCTGGATGCCGGGCTCTGTCAGGTGGTCGCTGGCCAGGGCCAGGGGGACGCAGCACGCGGCGGCGGCGATGCCGGCGAGGGCGATCCCCCAGAGCAGCGTCCGGACTCGGGGCGTGGACCGCCTCGATGGCTTCCGCGGACGGGGTGGCCGCGATGCTGGCCATGCTTCAGCGGCTCCGGGAGAGAGACGCCTGTCACGACCATAACGCCTACTGGGCGAAGGGGGCGGGTCGTAGACTCGGTTCCCTGACAGCCGGGGTGACATTCCCCGTCGGTTGGGATCGGTGCGACCGCTGGACGCTGCGCTTCGTCGATCCGGATCTGGAGCGGTCATATCAGGACGCCGATCAGGTCCAGGGCGTCCGACGGGCGCGGACCGCGAGTCTCCTCGCTGCTCCACTGTGGGTTCTGGTGGCCCTGGTCGGGCCCCGTGCGGTCGGGGTCGCCTCCGGGCCGGCTTGGTTGATTGGCGGTGTGATGACCGTCTTCCTGCTCGCGTGCGCCGGCGCGAGCCGTTGGGCGACCACGCAGGCCCGGCGGAGCGTGATCGGATTGGGGCAACAGGTCGCGGCGACCGTGGCGGTTCTTACGCTGGTCTCGGTCACCGGGAAGTTCGCCACCTATGCGATGCCCGGCATCATGCTCACCGCCGTCTTCGGCTTCTCGGTGACGCGGCCGCCGTTCGTCGGGTCGCTCGGCCTGGGCGTCTTCTATTGCCTGGCATTCGTGTCCGTCGCCGCCACGAAGGGGCTCGGGTCGCAGTTACCGCTTCAGCTGCTGCTCGTCGCAGCCACCGTCGTGAGCGCCTCCGTGGGGGCGTACCTGCTTGAGCGCTCGCAGCGAGAGGTGTTCGCCCAGGGCCGGCTGGTCGGTGCGCTGCACGAGCGCGTCGACACGTTATTGCGCACGTACCTCTCGCCTGGCGTGGCGGCGACGCTGATCGATGACCCAGACCGCGCCTCGCTGGGGGGTGTCGAGGCGGAGGTGACGGTGCTGTTCGCCGACCTCGGCGGCTACACCGCCTTCGCCGAACGGGCAACGCCCACGGAGGTCGTGACGATGCTGAACGCCGCCTTCGGCGCGGCGGTGCCGATCGTGCTCGCCGAGGGCGGGGCGGTGGTTCAGTTCATGGGCGATGCCATGATGGCGATCTTCAACGCTCCCAATCCGCAACCTGACCACGCCCTGCGGGCAGCTCGCTCGGCGCTGGCGATGCAGCGCAGCGTCGGTGCCTTGCCGTTCGCCGGCGAGCGACCTCGCTTCCGCGTGGGCCTCAACAGCGGGCCTGCAATCGTCGGAAACATCGGCGCAGCGGAGATCCGAAACTTCCTTGCCATCGGCGACACCACCAATCTCGCGGCGCGCCTCCAGACGTACGCCCCGGAAGGCAGCGTGGTCATCGGCGCAAGCACCTACGACCTGATACGCGAGCATGCGGTCGTCCGCGCGCTGGGATCGCCGGCGCTGAAGGGAAAGTCGCAGCCAGTCGAGGTCTACGAACTCCTCGGCCTGCGGGCCCCGGCATTCATCGCCGGGGCCCATCCTTAACGCCCTAGTACGTGTAGGACGCCCGCATCAGGTCTCCGCGCGCCGTGAACGCCGTCGCAGCGCCCGAGCAGACGACTGCGAACGCGGCGCTGCCGGACGTGCTCGACCCGCTGACGTAGTTCGCGAGCGTGCCCGAGAGGGATGCGGTGATCGTCGTGCTGGTCGGGCCGACGCTCCGCGAGTCGAGAGCCGACCAGGTCCCCGTCGTCCAGCTGTAGGCGTAGACGGTCTGCCTGCACGTGGCCGTGTTCGACCCGGTGTACGTGACCGTCAGGGTCTTCACCGACTTCGGCACGCCGTCGACGCGGCCGTACCACGAGGTGGTCCCGCCCGAGGACGCCACCTGATACGTGTTGCCGTCGGCAGCGGCGAGCGAGGCCGCGCTGCCGCCGGCGAGCGTTCCCGTGAAGATCGACGCGAACGTTGCCGGCGCCGTCCCGGAGTGCGTGGTGGGCGGCGGGGGCGGCGGCGTGCCCGTCGAGCCCGAGTCGTCGTAGGTCCCGAAGTCCTGCGTCCAGTACAGGCTGCCGTTCGCGGCGGCGGCGACGCCGATCCCGATCACCTTGTACGACGCGTTGAGGATGTTCGCGCGGTGGCCAGGCGAGTTCATCCACCCCGTCATGACCGCGGTCGGCGTCTGGTAGCCGTACGCGATGTTCTCGCCCGCGCCGGCGTTCGACGAGTAGCCGCACGTCAAGACGCGGTCGTACCAGGTGCGCGCGACCGGCGGCGCCGGGTCGTCGTGCTGCATGTACTGGTAGTACGCCATGTGCCGCGACTTCCAGATGGCCGAGTTCGTCAGCGTCGGCGACAGCTTCAGCGCGGCGAGGCCGTTTGCCGCGCGGTTCTGGTTCACGAGAGTCAGCACGCTCTGGGCGAGGTCCTGGCGCGGCGTCCCCCAGTTCGACTGAGGCGTGCAGTTGCCGACGATTGCGGCGCCGGCGGTCCGAGCGGCGAGCGGTGTGCCCGTCGGCGCGCCGACGGCGATACACGCACCGACGACAAGCGCGCACGCAAACAGACGCCTGCTGGCTTTCAGCATCGAGTTCATCCTCCTGGGTTCGTCGCCCTCCGACGAGACGGGGGAGGGTAGCGCGCGCGTCGGGAAGGTGCCTACGCTCCCAGCGATGCGCGTCACCGTCGGGCGCGGACGAGCGCGTCCAGGGCCGTTCGCTCCCCGTCGGGTGTCTCGACCGGTCGCCTGACGAGCTCGGCCCGTTCGATCTGAAGCCCTGTGCCGTCGAGATCGCCGGCGACGTCCTCGGCGGTGTAGAGCACGGAGGGATCCTGGGGGCCGCCGTGACCCTGCTCGAGGTTGCGGCTGTCGTGGGCCACGACGAGCAGCGTCCCGCGGGCGGCGACCGCGTCGCCGGCCGCGCGGAGGATCTGCCGTCGGTGCGGCGGACTGACCTGGAGGTACAGGGCGATCACCAGGTCGTACCCGCGGTGCGCGGGCCGGTAGTCGAGCAGGTCGGCCGCCACCCACTCGGCCTCCACGCTGCGGGCCTCGGCCAGCCGGCGCGCCTTCTCCAGGGCCACCTCGGAGAAGTCGACGCCCGTGACCTGCCAGCCCTGCTCCGCGAGCCAGACGGCGTTGCGGCCCTCGCCGCAGGCCAGGTCGAGCGCACGTCCCGGCGGAAGATCACGGGCCTCGGCGACGAGGAAGCGGTTGGGCTGCGCCGTCCAGAGCAGCTCGCGGTCGGCGTAGCGGCGGTTCCATTCTTCGGGGCCCATCTGCACGGTTACTCCGATGTCATCGCGGACCAGATCAACAGGTCGAGGAGGCGGACCTCGGTGACCCGGTACTCGCGATTCGCCAGCTCTCGCTGAATGTCCAGCAACACGGGAAGGTTGTCATCCAGGTCGCGCTTGTAGCTCCGAACCAGCATGGTCGCCTGCTGTCCGAACGTCGTCGGCGACGAGGTGCCGGGCTGGTCTCTCGCCAGGTACGCCACGACGACGCTGTCGAGCAGCGGGATCAGGGCCGGCCGCTTCGGGTGCAGGGCCTTGGTCATCTTCGCGAACCCGACGCCGCGGATGTCCGCGAACGCGTCGAAGAGCCGGGTCAGGTCGGGCCACGGGATCGAGTCCGTCGGGTCCGCGAGCGATGCCTCAGGGCCGATCGCGCGGAGGGCGCGCTCGATCTGTGTCGCGCCGTTCGAGGACGGCGCCGATCTGGGCCGCCGAGATGCGCGCTCCGCCGCGGTTCGCGCGCCGCAGGTCGCGTCTCATCGAACGACGAGGGCCTCGATGAGTCAGAGCCCTCGCGGCTCGAGTAGGCGGTGAGGAACGCGAGCGCCACCTCGAGCGGGTTTTGGACCTCGACCCCACCACGGAGATGAATGGCTCCCATCAGCCGCCGAACGCGGCGGCGGCGGCACGCGCGACCTCCTCCGGCGGGACGTCGCGCAGATGCTGGGCCAGGTTCCAGCGGTGCCCGAAGGGATCGGCGATCTGCCCCTGGCGCTCGCCCCAGAACTGGTCCTGGAGCGGGTGGAGCATCTCGGCTCCGGCATCGACGGCGCGCGCCCACAGGGCGTCCACGTCATCGGTGGCCAGCTGGAGCACGGTCGACGTCCCGCCGACGGTCTGCGGTGAGGAGACGCCCATCTCGGGAAACTCGTCCGCGACCATCACGGCCGAGTCGCCGAACCAGAGCTCCGCGTGGATCAGCTTGCCGCCCGGCACCTCGATCCGCTGGCCTCGTTCCTCGGCCCCGAGCGCCTGCTGGTACCACTCGATGGCGCGAGGCGCGTCTCGAACAACGATGTGCGGCGTGATGGTGTGCATCCGAGGATCGTAGGAACGTTGTGAACCACTTCATAACGTTGACCGCCGGCTCCGCGATGGATTCGGAGCTAGGGTCGGGTCTCACCTTCCAGGACCCCGCCTCGGGGACAGAGGCACGGACAAGGAGGTCGAACGAGATGAGCACGGCCACAGCGACGGTCGGCAAGTTCGTCTGGCACGAGCAGGTGTCCGGTGAGCCCAAAAAGGCGCAGGACTTCTACGGGCGCCTGTTCGGCTGGGGCGTGGAGGAGATGCCTGCGCCGGGCGGCGGCGACTACGCGATGATCGCCGCCAACGGGCAGACCCACGGCGGCTACGGCCAGGCCATGGAGGGCGCCCCGCCGCCCCACTGGCTGAGCCACGTGCGGATCGAGAACCTCGACCAGACGATCGACAAGGCCAAGGCCGCGGGCGGCAAGGTCGCCGCAGGCCCGTTCGACATGGGCGAGGTGGGACGCATGGCGATCCTCCAGGACCCGCAGGGCGCCTTCATCAGCGCCTACGAGCCGGCGAGCGAACAGCCGCCCGCGGAGGGCGTCTTCGTCTGGGACGAGCTGGGCACGACCGACGTCGACGGCGCCCAGCGCTTCTACGAGGCCGTCTTCGGCTGGACCACGGCCGACATGGGGGCCGACTTCGGCGGCTACCGGATCTTCAACCGCGGCGACACCGGCGTCGCCGGGTTCATGGCCAACCCCGATCCCTCCATCCCGCCGCACTGGCAGCCGTACGTGGCGGTGGACGATGTCGACGCCACGGCGGCGAAGGCCAAGGACCTCGGCGGCATCGTGGTCGCGGAGCCGATGGACATCCCGACGGTCGGCCGGTTCGCCATCATCCAGGACCCGCAGGGCGCGCTCTTCGGCATCCTCAAGCCGCAGCCTCCGTCGTAGGGCAGCAGGTCGAGACGGCGGGCCGCCGCGCGGGCCCGCCGTCTCGGTGACTTCGCCTAGCGGGGCGGGAACTGCGAGTTGGGCGCGGGGTTCGGCCAGGTTGGCCGTCGGGGCCTTGTCGATGAACCCGATGACCGCGCAGTTGATGTCCACACCGGACGCGCCGTACGGCGCCGGCTGGCCTGTGGCCGGGTTGACCCCGGTCAGCAGGTCGGGGCGCGTGGCGGCGAGGTTGAAGACCTGCACCTCGTCGATCTGCCGCTTGTTCAGCCCGTGCGACACGGCCTTGTTCGTCCACAGGCCGAGCTGAGCGTCCCACAGCGGGCTGTAGGCGTCGGCGTGGCGCGGATCGATGAGCGTCGGGAAGTCACCGAACACGTTCAGCAGGTCGCCGCCGTTGCGCAGCGCGTCGATGAGTGCGGTGTTGCCGGCGCTCGCGTCCTCGGAGGCGTGACCGTCCTTGACCAGGTGGACGAATCCCTGGGACTGCGGGTTGTTCGCCCCCGTCTGGCCGTTGATGAACCCGAACAGGCGCTCACGGGCGGAGCCGAGGAAGTCGTCGCCGCCGTTGTAGGCCGCCTTGTCCAGCGCCGGCACGTAGGTCGAGCGCTCGAGCACCGACGGTCAGCGGCTGGCCGGCGTCGGTCGAGATGTAGACGATCGGCTGACCGGCGTCGAAGCCCTTCACGAACAGCAGGTCGACCCAGGACTCGTTGAACTGCCCTGGAGCGCGACGGCCCGGCGATGTGGATGCCGAGCACGCGGTCACCGGTGTTCGTGTGGTGGGCGACGTCGAACGGACCGTCGCCCGTGGCCACGATCGGCGCGCTGTACACCGTCGGCGAGCCCGCGATGCGGATGAACGGGCTGTAGCCGGGACCGGCCACGGCGCCAGGCTGGACCTTGTGCAGCGGGAAGCCGGTCGGGCCAGGCTCGGCGATGCGGGTCGGGCTGAAGTCCGGCGCGCCCTGGAAGTTGCACGATGCGCCTGGCCGAACTTGTTCTGGTCGGGCGTCGGCGAGTCGAGCGTCACCGTCTGCACGCACTCCGGGCACCCGATCGCCAGGTTGCCCAGCTTGGGGGCGTAGTTCACGCCCAGGTCGTGCGCGATGCCCGGATCCGAGGCGTCGAGCAAGACGTACCACACGGTCTTGCCGTCAGCGCGAGCCCTGGTACAGCGGCAGGCGCACCGACTCCTTGCTCAGGTCCACCTGGAGCGCGCTCTCCTCGGTCAGGTGGTCGCGGGGCAGCAGGCCGCTGATCGGCCCGAGGCCCTTCGCTGAGGCGCTGCGCCCCTGGCTCGACCGCTTCGACGAGCTCCTCGAGCGCTCGGCTCGCGAGCCGACCCGCCTGGCCCGCGCCTCGCTCGAGCAGGCGCTGCGCCCTGGTTCGCGGCGAGGTCCTCGAGGACGAGCCCTACGCCAGCTGGGCCTCTCGACCTGCGCGGCAGCTATCGCGGCCGCGTCCTCGGCGCCCGCGCTCGACGCCGCCGACGCCGCCCTCGCCGAGCTCGACTTCAGCGCCGCGCTCGCGCACGCCGAGGCCGCCGCGGCCCTCGACGGCTTCAGCGAGCGAGCGCACCGGCGCGGCGAGATGCTGGCGCTCTACGCGCTCGGCCGTCAGCACGAGGCGCTCGCCCGCTACCGCAGCTTCCGCAGTCCGGCTCGACGACGAGCTCGGGCTCGAGCCGACGCCGAGACGCGTGCGCTCGAGTCGGCCATCCTCCGCCAGGAGGACGTCCGACGTTCTGCTGCCCCGGCCGATCGCGCCGCGCAGCCGCGGACGTCGGTCGGCGACGCGCGGCTGCGCCTGCTCGGCCGGACGGCCGAGCTCGAGACGCTCGCGCGCGCCGTCCGGCGCGGGCTCGACGGGGACGCTCGCGCTGATCCAGATCGAGGGCGAAGCGGGGCTCGGGAAGACCCGCCTGCTCGACGAGCTGGCCGGCGCTGGCTCGACGACGTCCGCGTCGGGCGTGCGAGCTGCTCCGAGCTCGAGCGCCACCTGCCCTACGTGCCGCTCGCCGCCGCGCTCCGCGACGCGCTCGCCGGCGTCGAGCTCGACGTCGGGCGGCTGCCCGGCGCTCGCGCAGGTCCTGCCCGAGCTCGGCACTCGACCGCGCGCGAGCGCGGAGTTCGGACGAGGTCGAGGTGCTCGAAGCCCTCGTGTCGGTCCTGGCCCTGAGCACGGGCCGCTCGTGCTGCTGCATCGACGACCTGCACTGGGCCGACGCCTCAGACGATCGCCGCTCTCGGCTACCTGCGCCGCCGCGGCGCCGGCCTCGCGGCGGCGCATGGTGACGCCGCGCGCGAGCGGTCCGAAGCGCCGGCCGACCACCCGCTGCGCCGTCTCGACGCCTGACGCGATCGTCCGCCTCGAGCCGCTCTCGCCGAGCGAGCTCGCGCCGCTCGGGATGCCGGAGCTGCACGAGTCGACCGGCGGCAACCCTCGCTTCGTCGACCGAGGCCCTGGCCAACGGCCGCCGGTCCGGCCGGACCTCGCGGACACTCGCGCGAGGCGCTGCTGGCCCAGTGTCCGGGCCGAGGGCGCCGTGGGCCTACCGCGTCCTCTCGGCGCGCCTCGGTGCTCGACCAGCCGTTCGAGCCGGAGCCGCTCGCGGACCTCCTCGGCAGTCGACGCCGCCGAGCTCACCGAGGAGCTCGAGCGCCTCTGCGAACGCCGGATCCTGCGCGTCGACGGGCTCGCGCTTCCGCTTCCGCTACGACCTCGTCCGCCAGGTGCTGCTCGAGAGCGTCTCACCCGCCCGCCGTCGCCTCCTGCGACAGCGGCTCGATGAGCCGTCCTCGACGCCGCCATCGTCTCGCAGTGCGGCCCGGTGAGCGCCGATGCACCGACCGAGCGTGATCTCATCGTCAGGAACGGCCTTCGAGCATGCGAACGAGCCGGCGTACGTCATGGATCCACAGCACGACTGCATCCTCGCCGCCAACGACGCCGGCTGCGCCCTGCTCGGCTACACGCGCGATGAGTTGCTCGAGACACCGATCTCGTGCATCCACCCGGCCGAGCTGCCCGAGCTGAGCGAGCTGCTCGAACGGGTCCTGCGACACGGTCGGGCGTCGACCATCAAGCTCACCTGCCGGACGAAGCACGGCACCTTCCTCCCGACCGAGATCTCGCTTCACGCGCTCGAGGTCGACGGCCGGCTTCGCATCCTCGGGCTCGTTCAGGACCGCAGCGAGCACCGCCAGCGCCGCACCGGCGGCTGAGCCGGCGCACAGGTGTCGCACAGCCGCCGTTGGCACGCTCGGCGAAACGAAGCGCCTGAACGAGGAGGAACCTCATGAGCAGCACAGCCGAAAAGCCGACCCGGGTGCGCGGACGCGTCCGCGTCGAGCACGGCGCCAAGCGCATCCGCGCGTACCTCGGAGGCGAGCTCGTGGCCGACACCACCGAGCCGCTGCTCGTCTGGGAGAAGCCGCAGTACCCCGCCTACTACTTCCCGCTGGCCGACGTGCGCACCGAGCTGCTCGCGCCGGACGGGGGCAGCGTCCACTCCCCCAGCCGGGGCGAAGGGCAGACCTTCACCGTCAAGGCCGGCGGCAAGGAGGCGGCCGCGGGCGCGATGCGGTACGAGGACTCGCCCTTCGACGACCTCCGTGAGGCGATCCGGCTCGACTGGCACGCCATGGACGCCTGGTTCGAGGAGGACGAGGAGGTGTTCACGCACCCGCGCGACCCCTACACGCGGGTCGACATCCTGCCCAGCTCGCGGCACGTCCGGGTCGAGATCGACGGCGTGACGATCGCCGAGACGGCCAAGCCGACGCTGCTCTTCGAGACCGGCCTCCCGACGCGCTACTACCTCCCGAAGACGCACGTCCGCATGGACCTGCTGACGCCGAGCACGAGCGAGACGCACTGCCCGTACAAGGGGCAGGCCGAGTACTGGTCGTGGGACATCGGAGACGTTGCCCGTCCCGACGTGGCCTGGTCCTACCGCACGCCGCTGCCCGAGAGCGAGAGGATCGCCGGCCTCGTCTGCTTCTACCCCGAGAAGGTCGACCTCTACGTCGACGGCGTCAAGCAGGGCTGACGTTCACAGTCGCTTGCGCATGAGCGCGGAGTGGGCGCTATAGTTAACCATCATGTTAAGTGTTGTGCCGGAACTGACGAGCGAGGACCTCGACCTGCTCTTCGGTGCGCTCGCCGACGCCACCCGCCGGGGCATCGTCGAGCGACTCGCCGTCGGTGAGGCGACGGTCACGGAGCTCGCGGCTCCCTTCTCGATCAGCCTCCCGGCGATCTCCCGACACCTCAAGGTGCTCGAGCGCGCGTCGCTCATCACCCGAAGCCACCAAGGCAGGTGGCGGCGCGCGCGGCTCTCCCCGACGTCGCTCGCCGGCGCGGCGACGTGGCTCTCGCTGCAGGAGAGGCTCTGGGCCGAGAGATTCGACCGGCTCGACGACCACCTCGCTCGACTGCAGCCGACGCCGCAGACCCAGACCAAGACCAAGAGAGGGAGGCCATGACCACGACAACCCCACAGCTCGCCCTGACGCACATCGTCAACGCGCCGCGCGCGCTCGTCTACCAGGCGTTCACGGACCCTGATCACTTCGCGGCGTGGTGGGGCCCGATCGGCAACTCACTGCCGCGCGACGAGATCGAATTCGACGTGCGCCCCGGCGGCCATCAGCAGTGGTCGGAGGTCTTTCCAGGCGAACCCGGCATTTGGACCCACGGCCGCATCGACCTCACGGACGTGGTCGACGGCGAGCTGCTCGATGGCGTCATGCACATCACCGGCCACCTGCCGGGGGGCTTCGAGCCGTTCGAGACGAGGATGCGAGTCGAGTTCTACGACGAGACAGACGGACAGACGCGACTCGAGATCCGCCAGTGGCTCCCCGAGCAGTACGTGTCCCCCAGCGAGGGGGGTTGGCGCGAGGCGCTCACCAAGCTGGACGCCGTGCTCGCCGCGCACGCAGCGCGCTGACGGTTACCTCTGAAACGGGCCTAGAGGTTCTGGGTTCAGGCCGGGCTCGGCTCCGGGGTGAGCTCGGCTGCCCGCATCGGGACGCCGGCGGCGGCGTAGGCCTCGGGGGCGTCCAGGGTCTCGGCGTCGAGCAGCGCGTGGGCGAGATGGTCGAGCTGCTCGCGGTGCGCCGAGAGGAGCTGGGTGACCTCGACGTGGGCGTCCTCGACGATCCGCCGCACCTCCTGGTCGATCAGCCACTGGGTCTCGGGCGAGGTCTCGCTCGCGCCGGGGAGCAGCGGTCCCTGCCCCTCGCTGGGCAGGACGGTGATGGGGCCGAGCTTCTCGCTCATGCCCCAGCGCCCGACCATCTGGCGGGCGATCTGGGTGAGCTGCTGGAGGTCCGACTCGGCGCCGGTCGAGATCTTGCCGTACACGACCTCCTCGGCCACCCGGCCGCCGAGCGAGGTCCTGATCTTGGCTTCGAGCTCCTCCTGGGAGTACGAGACCCGGTCGTTGTCGGGCGTGGCCAGCGTCACCCCGAGGGCGATCCCGCGGGGGACGATCGACACCTTGCGCACCGGGTCCGCCTCGGGGGTGAGCATCCCGACGAGCGCGTGCCCGGACTCGTGGTAGGCGGTGCGCTCGCGATCCTCGGGGTTGAGGAGGATCCCGCGCGGGGCGCCGAGCAGGATCTTCTCCAGCGAGTCGGTGAAGTCGGCCTGGTGGACCTTGTCGTGATTTCGCCGGGCGGCCAGCAGCGCCGCCTCGTTGGCCAGGTTGGCCAGATCGGCCCCCACCATCCCCGGCGTGGACGAGGCCAGGGCCGCGAGGTCGACGTCGTCGGCCAGCGGCATCTCCCGCGTGTGCACCTCGAGGATCTTCCGCCGGCCGTTCCTGTCGGGCGGCTGCACCGCGACGCGGCGGTCGAAGCGCCCGGGGCGCAGCAGCGCCGGGTCGAGGATCTCGGGGCGGTTGGTCGCGCCGATGACGACGACCGCCTGGCTGGACTCGAAGCCGTCCATCTCGGTCAGGATCTGGTCCAGCGTCTGCTCGCGCTCGTCGTTGGCCCCGGTGATGCCCGCCGCCCCCTGACGGGAGCGGCCGACCGCGTCGAGCTCGTCGATGAAGATGATCGACGGCGCGGCCTCCTTGGCCTTGGCGAACAGGTCACGGACGCGCGCCGCCCCGACGCCGACGATCGCCTCGATGAACTCCGAGGCGGCGATCGTGAAGAACGCCGCCTTCGCCTCCCCGGCCACCGCCCGCGCGACCAGCGTCTTGCCCGTGCCGGGCGGCCCGTACAGGAGCACGCCGTGCGGGATCCGGCCGCCGAGCCGCACGTACCGGTCCGGGGTCTTGAGGAAGTCCACGATCTCGGTCAGCTCGGCCTTCGCCTCGTCGATGCCGGCCACGTCGTCGAACGTCACCCGGATCCTCTCGGGGTCCGCCCGCCGGGCCTTCGAGCGCCCGAACTGGCCCAGCCCGCCGAGCCCTCCGGCACCTGCTTGCGCCCGGCGCGCGAGGACCAGGAACAGGCCGATGAAGAGCAGGGTGGGGCCGAACCCGAGCAGGAGGCTGGTCAGCAGCGAGGTCCCCGGGTTCGGGTTCTTGGCATTGACCTCGACGCCCTTGGACTGCAGCTGCTTCGTCAGCGAGACCGGGTCCCAGAACGTCGGGACCTCGGTCGAGAAGTCGCGTCGTGGCCTTGGCCGTCTTGCTGCCGGGCGGGTAGACCACCTTGGTCGTGAACGTCCCGTTGATCGTGTCGCCCTTGGAGGAGATCGACTTCACCTGGCCGGCGTCGACCTGCTGCAGGAAGTACGGGCTGAACGGGACCTTCACCCGTGGCTGCCCCGACGACTGGGTCATGAACACGGCCAGCCAGTTGATCGCCAGCAGCACGACGACCAGGATCCAGAACCGGCGACTCCGGTGCGGCGGGGGCGGCTTGTGCTCGTCGGGGGTCCCGCGGCCGTCCGGGGCCGGCGCCACCCGCCACCGGCCCTTGTCCTGCGGCAGGGGCGCCGGAGGCATCGACTTGTCGGTGTTGGCGGGCGTGGACACGCCACAATGATGACGCGTTCGGCTCGACCGTGGCGGTCAGACCCGTGCCGACACCGCGGCGAACGGCAGGAACCGCACCGTCCCGTGCTGCGGCGTGCTGAAGCCGTAGACCACGCCCGGCCCCTCGATCTGCAGGTGGTCGATGCGGCGCGGGGCCGTGGCGATCGCGGCCGTCTTGCCGGTGGCCAGGCGGACGGCGTAGAGGGTCCGGTAGACGCTGTAGACGGCGATGCCGTAGTGGACGTCGACCATCGGCGAGGCCGCGCCGCGCAGCGGCCAGCGGTGGACGAGGCTCCCCGAGAGAGCGTCGTAGATCTCGAGCGTGCGGGCCTTGGTCAGGACCACGATGCGCGTGCCGCGTAGCCCGACCGCGACGGGCGTCGCCCCGGGCGTGACCTGGCCAGCTTGCGGCCGGCCTCGCGTGTAGGCGGCGACGTCGCCGCTCGGGGTCAGGGTGGCCACGCGGCCGCCGTCGGCCGCCTGGGCCACGCCGGCGTCCGGCCGCGATCCTGGAGAGGGCGGCAGGAGCGGACGCGGCTGAGGGCGCTGTCGGTGATCGAGGGACTGCCGGCGGTCGTCCAGGTGCTGACGCCGAGGAACGAGCCGTCGCCCACCACGCCGCCCAGCCACGAGCCCGTCAGCTGTGAGCCGTCGACCTGCCCGTGACGCGAGGCCCGCGCGAGCACGCGCTGCGGCCCGCCGATCGCGGCCGTGACCAGCGTGTCGTCGCTCTCGGTGTTGCCGCCCTGGTTGACGACCCAGCCGCCCGCGTCCCGGCCAGGGCGAGCTGCGAGACCCCGGCGCCCGTGCTCGTGCCGTCGGCCCCGCAGGTCGGTCCGGTCGAGCCGGTGAGCGGGGTGACGCGGCGGTTCAGGACGTTCCAGACCACGATCCGGTTGCATCCGCGGCGTGAAGCGGGCCGAGACGTCGATCGCCACGCGCGCCCCGTCGGCAGACAGAGCCTCGATCGGACCCCGCGTCATCAGGATGTGCCGCGCTTGCAGTGCCCTTACATGCCGCGCGCCGGCTCCATGCGCGCCTGCAGGATATCCCGCCGGTGGGCCAGCGCCGGCGACAAGGCCGCCGCCAGCACCATGATCGTGGAAAGGATGATCAGCCAGAAGAAGATGGCCATCACGATCCCGAGCGCGCCGTACGTCTTCGAGTACCAGCCCAGCCAGTTGTGCAGGAGGATCTGCGAGATCAGCGCGCATCGCGATGAAGCCCACGATCGTGAACACGGCGCCGGGCAGGATGTCGCGCGCCGGCACGCGCCGGTGGAGCAGGAGCCAGGGGGACCAGACGAAGAACCCGACAAGGACGAAGAGCCAGCCGACGTCCAGGACGTAGCCGATCCACGCCGCGCGATCCCCGCAGGGCATGGCGTCTGGAGCACGAAGAGGAACGTCAGCACCGCGATCAGCCGACCACGATCCCGTAGTACAGCGACTGGTCCACGGAGTGCGTTCTTGCGCAGGTCGATTCCCCACGAGCGTGCGTGGACCAGCTGCAGCACGCGCCCGAAGCCGGCGCCGAAGAAGAACAGGTTGACGATGGCGATGAGCACCGCCGAGAACTTGTGGTTCGACGAGCCCACCATCACCGTCTCGAACAGGTGGGCGGTCGAGCCGCTGAGGTGCAGCCGGTGCTCCAGCTGGTGGGCCAGGGCCAGCGGGTCGTTGTAGACGTAGGCCGTCTCCACCAGCAGGAGCGGGACGATGCGTCAGGAAGAAGTACGCCGTCAGAAGGACCGCGTACAGCTGCCCGTCCGCGGCCCGGTAGCGCTTGAACCAGCCGATGGTGGCGCCGGTGCGGGAGGCCGGATCCCGGGCCTCCACCCAGTCCCGTCCCCAGTCGTAGACGGCCGTTCCCGCGGGTCATGCCGGCGGCATAGGCACGGCGGGTGCGCCGCGGTCGCCTGGGATCCTCTGGCTCCGAGCTCGCCATGGTGCGGCCAGTATCCCGTAGATGGTCGTGCACCTCATCGACGGCACCTACGAGCTCTTCCGCCAGTTCTACGGCCGGCGGCGCGCCGGCGCGCGCGACACCAACCCGCTCGGCGCGGCCGCGGGCGTGCTGCACAGCGTGCTCGAGATGATCGAGAAGGGCGCGCGGCACGTCGGCGTGGCCACCGACCACGTCATCGAGTCGTTCCGCAACGACCTGTGGCCCGGCTACAAGACCGGCCTCGGCGTCGACCGGGCCCTGAAGGCCCAGTTCGAGCCCCTCGAGGAGGCCCTGGCGGCCATGGGCGTGGCCGTCTGGGCGATGGTGGAGCTCGAGGCCGACGACGCGCTGGCCGCGGCCGCCCGCATCGCCGCCGAGGACGACCGGGTCCAGCAGGTCAGCATCTGGACGCCCGACAAGGACCTGGCCCAGTGCGTCCAGGGCTCACGGGTGGTCCAGGTCGACCGCCGGGCCAAGGAGATCCGCGACGCCGAGGGCGTACGGGCCAAGTTCGGCGTCGATCCGCCGTTCATCCCCGACGTCCTGGCCCTCATCGGCGACTCGGCCGACGGCTACCCCGGCATCCCGGGCATCGGGCGCGTGGGGGCGGCGCGGCTGGTCAACCTCCACGGGCCGATCGAGGACTTTCCGCCGGACGTGCTGGGGGAGAAGCGCGACCTGGCCCTGCTGTTCAAGGACCTGGCCACGCTGCGCAGCGGGGTGGACCTGTTCGACGACGTCGAGGAGCTGCGCTGGCGCGGGGCGACTCCCGCCTTTGCGGCGTGGGCCGACCGCCTGGCGGACCCGCGTCTCGCGGAGCGCTGCCAGGCTGCCGCGCTCGCGGTTGACTAGCGAACCACGCCGATGCCTGTGTCACCCTGTGCGGGCATGGAGACGCGTAGGCTCGGCTCCAGCGGGCCGGCGGCTTCGGCCCTCGGTCTCGGTTGCATGGGGATGTCCGCCCTGTACGGCCCGACCGACGAGGCGGAGAGCATCGCCACCGTCCACGCCGCTCTCGAGGCCGGCGTCACGCTGCTCGACACGGGCGACTTCTACGGCATGGGCCACAACGAGCTCCTGCTCAGCCGGGCCCTCCAGGGCCGCCCGCGCGACTCCTACCTGCTGAGCGTCAAGTTCGACGTCCTGCGCGGGCCGGGCGGAGAGGCGGGCGGGGTCGATGCCCGGCCGGTCGCGGTGCGCAACTTCCTGGCGCTACTCGCTGCAGGCGGCTCGGCACCGACCACGTCGACATCTACCGGCCGGCGCGACTGCGATCCGGCGGTGCCCATCGAGGAGACCGTCGGAGCCATCGCCGAGATGGTCGAGGCCGGGCACGTTCGCCACATCGGGCTGTCCGAGGTGGGGGCCGAGACGGTGCGCCGCGCCCACGCGGTGCACCCCATCGCCGACGTGCAGATCGAGTACTCCCTCATCTCGCGGCGGATCGAGGACGAGATCCTGCCCACCTGCCGCGAGCTCGGCATCGGCATCACGGCCTACGGCGTCCTCTCCCGCGGCCTGATCAGCGGCCACTGGTCGCCGGGGCACGCGGCCGACGGCGACTTCCGGGCCCGGCTGCCGCGCTTCCGGGGCAAGAACCTCGAGCACAACCTGGCGCATCGTCGACACCCTGCGGCTCCTGGCCGAGTGCAAGGACGCGACCGTCGCCCAGCTGGCCATCGCCTGGGTGCTGGCCCGCGGCCGGGACATCGTGCCCCTCGTGGGCGCGCGGTCCCGCGGGCAGCTGGCCGAGGCGCTCGCGGCCCTCGACGTGGACCTGACCGAGGGCGACGTGTGCCGCCATCGAGCAGGCCGTCCCTCCCGGATGCCGCGGCCGGCGACCGCTACGACGAGCGCCAGATGGCCATCCTCGACAGCGAGCCCTGAGGGTGGTCGGCGCCGAGAGCGCCATCCTGGCCCAGGACCTGACCAAGCGCTACGGCGAGACCGCTGGCCCTGGACGGCCTCGACCTCGACATCCGGCCGGGCGAGGTGTACGGCTACCTGGGGCCGAACGGAGCCGGCAAGACGACCACCATCCGGCTCCTGCTCGGACTGCACCGGCCGACCGCGCGGCCGGGCCGAGCTCTTCGGGGTCGACGCCTGGGGCGACCCGGTGCGCGGCGCACCGGCGCGTGGCCTACGTGGCCGGCGAGCCGTTCCTGTGGCCGTCGCTGACCAGCGCCGAGACGCTCGAGTTCCTGGCCCGGCTGCGCGGCGGCACCGACGTCGCCTACCGCGACCAGCTGGTCGAGCGCTTCCAGCTCGACCTCCGCAAGAAGGTCCGGGCGCTGTCGAAGGGCAACCGGCAGAAGGTGCAGCTGATCGCCGCCCTGGCCACCCGGGCCGACCTGCTGCTCCTCGACGAGCCGACCAGCGGGCTGGACCCGCTGATGGAGGTCGTCTTCCGCGAGTGCGCCGCCGAGGCCAAGGCGCGCGGGCAGACGCGTGTTCCTCTCGTCCCACATCCTCAGCGAGGTCGAGGCCGCTGTGCGACCGGGTCGGGATCCTGCGCGAACGGGCGGCTGGTCGACGAGGGGACGCTGGCGGAGCTGCGCCACCTCGGGCGCGCAGACGGTCGACGTCACCTTCGCCGGTGCCGGCGCCCGAGCTGCCGGCGCTGGCCGGCGTGCACGGTCGCGCGCGCCGGGCCGAACGCGCTGCGCTTCGAGGTGACCGGCGGCCATCGGCGCCGCTGATCGAGGCCCTCGCCGGCCACCCGGTCGTCACGCTCGACGAGCCGCGAGCCGTCGCTGGAGGAGATCTTCCTGCACCACTACGAGCGCACCGACAGCGCGGCATGAGCGCGGCCCGCGGCCCTGGCCCGCGCAGGCGCTTGCGCGACGCCCGGACGCGCACGATCACCTTCGCCGACGCTGTTCGCTGCTCTACGCCTACGTCCAGCCCGTCGGCTACCGCCAGCGCCTACCCGACGCTGGCCGACCGGCTGGCCTTCGCGCACGGCCTGGGCACGAACAAGGCCCTGCGCCTGTTCTACGGCTAGCCGCACGACGTCGGCCACCGTCGAGCGGCTACAGCGCCTGGCGGGTCGGCGGGACGCTGGCCATCGCCGCGGCCGCCTTCGGGGTGCTCGCCGCCGTGCGCGCGCTGCGGGCCGAGGAGGACGCGGGCCGGGCCGAGCTCGTGCTGGCCGGCGTCGTCGGGCGGCGGACGGTCGTACCTCTCGCGCCCTGGCCGCGATCGGCGCTCGGCATCGCCGCTCCTGTGGCTGGCCGAGCTGGCTCGGGCTTCGTGGCCGGCGGGCTGCCCGTCGGCCGGCTCGGCCTACCTGGCGCTGGCCACCGTGTCGGTCGCGCCCGTGTTCGTCGGCATCGGCGCCGCTGGCCAGCCAGCTGGCGCCGACCCGGCGCGTCGCGCTCGAGCTCGGCGGCGCGGCCGTCGCCGTGTTCTTCGCTGCTGCGCGGTGGTCGCCGACACCGCGGCGGCGCGGGCTGGGTGCGCTGGCTCGACGCCGCTCGGCTGGGCCGAGGAGATGCGGCCGTTCGCCGGCGCCCGGCCGCTGGTGCTGCTCCTGCCGCTCGTCGCGACCGCCGTGCTGCTCGTCGTCGCCGGCGGATCGCCGCCGCGCCGCGACGTCGGCACCGGCCTGCTCGCCGGCCCGCGACACGCGCCGACCGCCGACCTGCGCCTGCTCTCCTCGCCGACCGCGCAGGCGCTGCGCGGCCGAGCGCGGCGGTCCTGATCGTCTGGATCGTCGAGCGTCGGCGCCTTCGGCTTCATCCTCGGCGTCGATCTCCAAGAGCGTCTCCTCGGCCGGCATCTCGTCGAGCGTGCAGAAGCGAGATCGCGAAGCTCGGCGCCGGCTCGATCCTCACCCCGACCGGCTACCTCGCGTTCGTCTTCATCTTCTTCATCCTCGGCGGTCAGCCTGTTCGGCGTGCGCCCAGGTCGGCGGCCGCCCGCCACGAGGAGGCCGAGCAGCGGCTCGAGACGCTGCTCGCGCTGCCGGTCGGCCGCGAGCGCTGGCTCGGCGGGCGGCTCGCTGCTGGCCGTCGGCTGCGGATCGGCCGTCGTGGCGCTCGCCGGCCGGGCGTCTTCACCTGGGCGGGCGCGGCGGTCGGCCGGGCGCCGACGTCGCGCTGCCGCAGCATGCTCGAGGCCGGCGCCAACTGCCTGCCCGTCGCGCTGCTCTTCCTCGGCATCGCGGCCCTCGCCTACGCGCTCGTGCCCCGCGCCGGCGCCGCCATCGCCTACGGGCTGGTGACCGTCGCCTTCCTCTGGCAGCTCGTCGGGTCGCTGCTCGGGGCGCCGCGCTGGCTCGTCGACCTGACGCCGTTCGCCCACATCGGGCTGGTGCCGGCGCAGCCGTTCCGGGCCGCCGCGGCCGCGCTCATGGTGGCGATCGGCGCGGCCGCGCGCTGGTCGCCCTCGTCGGCTTCCGGCGGCGCGACCTACTCGGCGCGTAGCGCCGCCTCGAGCACGACCGTCGTGCCGTCGGGGGCCTGGTGGATGGCCAGCCGGTCGACCAGCTGCCGCGCCACCTCGAGGCCGAGGCCGCCCTCGGACCGCGGCCGGCGCCGGTCGCGCCACGGCCCGTGGTCGCGCACCCTGACCACCACGCGGCCGCAGGCGGCCGTGGCCGCGACCAGCACGGGTCTCCGGCGGGCGGGGTGCAGGCAGGCATTGACCGCCACCTCGTGGGTGGCGAGGACGAGGCGGTCGACCGCGTCGCGGGCCGCGCCGACCGCCGTCAGGTAGCCGGACAGCTGCACGCGAAGGGAGCGCAGCTCCCCCGGCTCGCCGGCCAGCCGGCACTCGAACCTCTCGGACCCGTGAGTGACCATCTCTACGGCGTACGCTTCCCGGGGACCGCCGGCAGGAACCGTTTCCAGGGTGCCGTCCCTGTTTGTCGGAGCGACCCGAGGGGAGATCAGACCCATGGACACACCAGCGCTGCTCTCGACGGACTCCCTGACGATCTACCTGAACGACCATCTGGCCGGGGCCACCTTCGGCACGGAGCTCGTGCAGCGAATGGTGCGCGAGAACACCGGCACGGACTTCGAGCAGCCGCTTCGCGCGCTCTCGGAGCAGATCCATGGCGATCTGGCCGAGCTCGAGTCGATCGTCGACGCCCTGGGCAAGCCGCGCGACCGGATCAAGCGCGCCCTGGGCTGGAGCGTGGAGAAGGTCGGGCGGCTGAAGCCGAACGGCCGCCTGGTCGGCTACACGCCGCTCGGCCGCCTGCTCGAGCTCGAGGCGCTGGCGGCCGGCGTCGCCGGCAAGCGCGGGCTGTGGCGGGCCCTCGGCGTGGTCTCACTCGAGGATGCGCCTCCGCACGCACGCCTCCAGGAGCTGATCGCCAGCGCCGACGGGCAGCTCGCCGAGATCGAGCGCCTCCATGCGCTGGCCGCCGAGGTCGCCTTCGAAGGGGTACCCGCTCACGCCTGACCGCTGCGCCCGACGGGGAGCAGCGGCCAGATCACGACGTCCTGCAGGCCGGCCACGCGGAGGTGCGGCCCGCTGCCGAGCGCGAACGGGCCGAGGGCCTGCAGCTCCACGTCGACGGACGATCCGGCCGCCGCCCGCTGAAGGCGCCAGGGCCGGTGGTGGATGTCGGCCCGGAAGAGCACGCCCGCGCTGCGCGTGTACAGGCAGTAGCGCTCGACCAGGAACTCGTCGAAGCTGCCCTCGCCCGCGGGAAAGACCCGGCCCTCGCCGGCGTACTGCGCGGTCACGCGAAGGCCCTCGCGCTCGGAGCGGAAGTCGATCCGACGGCCCCTCCCGGGTGAGGTCCATGTCCGCCTGGTGGTAGGGCAGGCGGTAGAGCGCCTGCGCCAGGCTCACGACCAGGGCCGAGCTCGCCTCCAGGGTGAGGAAGAGGACGCCCGGCCGGTCGCCATGGGTGACGTAGGTGCGCACGTTGGCCTCGAGGAACCGCGACAGGCCGGGCACCGGCGGGAAGGGCCGCACCCGGACGGCGATGACCTCGAAGGGCACGACGCCGAGCCACGCCTGCCCCTCCCACAGGTCCAGCTCGAGCCCCTCGGGCACGTAGGGCGCGAGCTCGGCGGGATCGACCGGCCAGTGGGCGAAGAGCAGGTCGCGCCAGCTCTGGCCCGAGATCCACGGGCCGCGCGGCAACGGCCAGGGCCGGTGCGCCGTGACCTCGACCGACGAGGCCTGCCGGAGGGACGCGCTCCAATCCTGCGACGCTCGAGACGACACCGGCGTAGCGTCGCACCGAACGGTCGGCCATCAAACCGAAAGGAGCCACGGTGCGCACGTACCTCTGGTCCGTCTCGTACACCGCGTCGGGTGCCCAGGGCCTGCTGCGAGAGGGCGGCTCGAGCCGCCGGAAGGCGATCGAGGAGCTGGTCGCCGGGCTCGGCGGCAGCGTCGAGTCCTGGTACTACGCGTTCGGCGAACACGACCTGTACGTGATCGCCACGCTGCCCGGCGACGCCGAGGCGACCGCCATCAGCCTGCAGGTGGCCGCCGCCGGCGCGGCGCGCATCCACACCACGCCGCTCATGACCGCGGAGGACTTCGACCAGGCGTCGAGGGTGTCGGTGGGCTACCGCGCGCCCGGGGCCTGATCGCTCTCGAGCACCTGCTTGAGCCTGGCCAGGCTCGCGACCTCGGCGTTCATGCTCTTCTGCACGGGGGAGGACATGAGGCGCTTGAGGCCGCCGAGCTTGGCCGAGAGGTCGAAGCGAACGCGGGTCCCGCCGTTCGCCGGTGAGAGCGTGTAGCGGCCCTCGGGCCGGACCGGGCCGGCGGTTCCCCGGAAGGCGATCAGGGTGTCCGGCTGGTACTCGGTGATCTCGACGTCCGCGGCCACCCGCCGGCCGCCGGGCCCCTTGATCCCCTGCCTGTAGCGCGCGCCCACCCCGCTCGCCCCCGGCTCGCGGGCGATGTCGAGCACGCCGTCGCGCCAGCGCGGGTCGTTCTCGGCGTCGGCCAGGAAGGCGAAGACGTCGCCGATGGGACGGTCGATCACGACCTCGTTGGAGGCCTCGGGCATGAGCGGCTCCTTTCCCTGCCCCTCATTGCGCGGGTGGGCGCCAATCGGTTTCGAGGAGATCCTCGATCGCCCGGATGGCGCGCATCACGCCGAGGTCGTCGTACCGCCGGCCCACCACCTGCAGGCCGACCGGCATCCCGTCGCTCGTGAGGCCGGCGCACACCGTCCCGACGGGGTGGCGGGTCATGTTGAACACCGGTGTGAAGGGCGTCCAGCTCATCGTCTCCAGGCCGTCGACCGCGCCCTTGCCCCCGCTCACGGCGGTCTGGCCCGCCACCGTGGGCATGAGGAGCAGCGGCGCGCGGGCCAGCTGCCGCTCGACGTCGAGGTTGTGGAGGTGGATGCCGTCCATGGCCCGCACCTCGTCCACGGTGCTCACCCGCGTCTCGGCGTAGTCCATCTGGTCGCGCAGGCCGGGGTCGATCCGCTCCCAGTCGGCCGTGCCGCGCAGGTGGCCCTGGCCCCGGTTGCGGTAGGCCGTCCACATCGTGAACCAGTCATCGAGTGGCCTGCCGCGGAAGATCTCGTCGATCGACGATCACCTCGGTCCCGGCCGCCTCGAGCCGGGCCACGGCGGCGCTGCAGACGCGGGCGATCTCGGCGTCGACCGGATGGCCCGGCGCCGGCGCCCACACGACGCGCTGCGGGACGTCGGCCTCGACGGCCGTCCAGTCGATGGCCTGCGCCGGCAGGGAGAAGGGATCGGTGGCGTCCGGCCCGGCGCACGCCGCCAGGGCGGGCGCCACGTCGGCGATGCGGCGGGTCATGGGGCCGCGCACGGCGAGCACGCCCGCGCCCGGTGGCACCGGTCCGCCCAGCGGGATGGTCCCGGTGGTGGTCTTGATCACCGAGAGCCCGCACAGTGATCCCGGGATCCGGATCGACCCGCCGCCGTCGCTCCCCGTGGCCAGCGGGACCATCCCCGAAGCCAGCGCGGCGGCCGACCCGCCCGACGAGCCGCCCGGGGAGCGCTCCAGGTTCCAGGGGTTGCTCGTCACGCCCCAGTGCGGGCTGATGGTCTCGCCGTACCAGCCGAACTCGGGGGTGGTGGTCTTGCCCAGGACGATGCAGCCGGCCGCCCGCAGCCGGGCCACCTGGACGGAGTCCTGCTCCGCCGGCGGGTCGTCGGCGTGCAGGGCCGAGCCGTAGCCGGTGCGGAAGCCGGCCGCGTCCTCCATGTCCTTGACCGCGAGCGGGATGCCGGCCAGCGGACCGGGGTCCTCGCCGGCGGCGATGCGGGCGTCCAGGGCGCGCGCGTCGCGCAGCGCGCGGTCACCGTCGAGGGCCGCCCAGGCGTTGAGCGGGCCGTTGAGGGCGTCGATGCGCTCCAGGGCGAAGGCGGTCATCTCCTCGGCCGAGAGCCGGCGGTCGCGCACGAAGCCGGCGAGCGCGGTGAGCGAGTGGTCGCGGAAGTCGGCCAGCACGGCCGGTCAATCAAACCGTTCGCCGGCGCGGATGGCCAGCGTGAGGCGATTCCCGGGAGGGGCCAGGGGACAGACCCAGCGGTCGTCGTAGCTGCACGACGGGTTGTAGGCGAAGTTGAAGTCGAGCTGGAGCCCGGCGCCGCTCGCCCCGAGGTCCGAGCCCTTCACGGTGTCGAGGATGTAGCGGCCGCCGCCGTACGTCTCCTCGCCGTTGGTGGCGTCGGCCAGCGGCAGGAAGAGACCGCCGCCGTAGCCTTCGAGCCAGTAGATGTCCAGCCGCTGCTCGCCGCCGGCCAGGTCGAAGACCGCGGTGCCGATGCGGCGGAACGTGATCTCGTCCGTGCCGGCCGTGGGCAGGCGGACGACCTCCTCGGCCGCCGGCTCGAGGCGGGCGGACACCCGCATGGCCGGGTCGTACGGGTAGTACGCCAGTCCGCGGAAGGCGGCCAGCCGCTCGGGCCGCAACGGCGTCTGCGGGTGATTGGCGAACAGGTCGTCGCGCTCGCGGCGCCACAGGGTCCAGGCCTCGACCGGGTCCGATGCCGCGCGAACGCACTGGTAGAGCTCGAACACCCGCCGCTTCCAGTCGAGCAGGGACAGCGTGTCCGTGATCACGTCGGCGGTCCCGGCGGGCACGGCCGGGAGGATAGGCGAGCCCCGAAGGATGAATTCCCGGCGGCCCGAGGGGTTGCGCTACGCGACCTCCCGCCTCGACGACGGTGTCGCGGACGGCCGCGAGCCACGCACCGGGTCCGGCCAGTTCATTCCTTGTCGAGAGCCAGCGCGACGGCCTCCTCCAGCGTCAGGCGTGACCCCGCCTCCCACTCAGCCTCGAACCGCTGTCCGAGGCGCTCGCGCGCAGACCGCGCCGTTGTCTCGAGGACACGGCCCTCGGATCGGGGATCCAGCTCGCGTCCTCTTTCATCGGCGATCGTCCGGACCGCTGCCATGAGCCGCGTCGCCGCCGCGGCGTCGGCTTCCATCCGAACGGCGGCCAGAAGAACGAGCGCCTCCATGATCGACCCGGGGGAGGCGATATCGACCGCGTCGCGAGCGCGCCTTCCAGGAGCGGCCGTGCCTCGGCATCTCGATCAGCCGCCAAAAGCGCGTATCCGACTCCGATCTCGCGCGTTCGTCGCCTCCCACCGCCGCCCAAGGTCGCGGAAGAGCGCTGCCGCCTGCTCGAGCGTCTCCCGTGCCGCGGTCGGGGCTTCCCTCGTCCACGAAGGTCATGCCGCGCAGGTAGGTGACCCAGGCGAGCCCAGCCTCGTTGCCGAGCTCGCGCAGAAGACGCTCGCACTCGTCGAGCAGCCGCCGTCGCTCGTCGAGATCGGGCTCGTCGAAGCTCAAGACGCGAAGTGCCCACTCGATCTGGCGCTTGTCGTCCCGCTCGCGGGCGAGAGCGAGGCTTTCGCGAGCATACGCCCGCGCGACCTCGGCCTTCCCGAGATTCGCAGCCGCGAGCGCCGCAGCGCCGAGCGCCTCCCCTCGAAGGTGGGCATCGGCGTTGGCCGCTCGTTCGAGCGCGGACGCGAGCCATCCGTGCAACTCCCGCAGGCTCGAGCGCGTCCAGAGACACCAGAACGCACCGGTGGCGAGACGAAGCTCGCGCTCCGCGTCGCCCGAGGCGACGAGCCAACCGAGCGCGCGGCGGATGTTGTCGACCTCCGGATAGAGGCCGACGTGCCCGCTTCACGTCCTCGTCTGGAGCGCCCCGAGTGCGCCGCTTCTGCAAGCGCGATGAAGTAGTCGGCGTGCCGATCGGCGAGCACGTACCGCCTCGCCATGTCGCTCGAGCCGCTCGGCTGCGTACTCCCTGATCGTCTCGAGCATCCAGAAACGCTCCCCCTGTCGCCGGAGCAAGCTCTTGTCGATCAGCGACTGGAGCGTGTCGATGTCCGCTTCGCAGATCTCCTCGGCCGCCTCGAGCGTGCAGCCGCCGCCGAAGACCGACAGGCGTTCGAACAGCACGCCGCTCGTCGTCGCCGAGGAGGTCGTAGCTCCATTCGATCGTCGCCCGCAGCGTCTGCTGGCGGGGATCGACCCCGCGGCCGGCCTTGAGCAGGTCGAGCCGTTTGGAGAGACGGTCGAGCAGCTGCTCCGGGGAGAGGACGCCGACGCGAGTGGCCGCGAGCTCGAGGGCGAGCGGGAGATTGTCGAGCTGAGAGCAGAGCTGCTCGACGATCGGGCCGGGCTCGAACCGAGGATCGGCCGCCCGCGCTCGGGCGGTGAAGAGCTCGGTCGCATCCTGAAGCGCGAGCGGCGGGACCGGATACGCCTGCTCGCCGGGAAGCCGCAGCAGCTCCCGGCTCGTCACGAGGAGCTGCAGGTTCGGACAGGCGGCAAGCAGCGCAGCGAGCTCAGGCTGCTGCATCGATCAGATGCTCGAAGTTGTCGAGGACGAGCAGAAGCCGACGGTCGGCGATGCGGTCCGCGAGGCCGTCCCTGGCTTCCAGCGCCTGAGCGGCGACCTCGAGCACGAGCTTCCGATCGCGCAGCGGAGCAAGCGGAGCCCAGAAGACGCCATCGGGATACCGGTCGGACGCTTCCGCGGCCGCTTGGAGCGCGAGCCTGGTCTTGCCGGCTCCGGCCGGGCCCGTCAACGTCAGCAGGCGCGCGCCGCCGCTTCCGAGCAGGGTCGTCACCTCGTCGAGCTCTCGTTGGCGCCCGAGGAAGAGCGTCGCAGGAATCGGGAGGTTGGTCTGGTGCAGGCTTCTCAGGGGTGGGAAGGCTTCGTCGCCGAGCTGATAGATCCGCTCCGGTGCGGCGAGGTCCTTCAGGCGGTGTTCGCCGAGGTCGCGCAAGCTGTCGTCCTCGACCAGCGATGCGGTCGAGGACGAGACCAGGACCTGCCCACCGTGCCCGACCGCAGCGATGCGGGCTGCTCGGTGGACGTCCGGTCCGACGTAGCCCTCGTCGGTGACGTACGGGCGTCCCGGTGTGGATCCCCATGCGCACGCGGATCGGTCCGGCATGCGAGCACCTGCTGCGCCTCGGCGGCGGCGGCAATTGCGGCCGGGCGCGGTGGAGAACGCGACGAAGAACGAGTCGCCCTGCGTATCCACTTCGACACCGTCGTGGCGAAGGAACGCCTCGCGCAGTGCGCGGCGATGCTGGGCCAGCGCGTCTGCGTAGGCATCAGCACCCAGCTGCTGCAAGAGCCTCGTCGAGCCCTCGATATCCGAAAACAGGAACGTGACCGTGCCGCCCGGAAGCTCCAACACCCGCCTCCTCGAAACCCTGACAGGGGCAAGGCTAAGCCGAAGCTACTTCGGGCGCACGTCGCGGGCCTCCGATGTCCGCTCTCACAACACGCTGGGCGCCGCGAGAAGCGTGACCGCCGGCCCGTCGGCCCGCAGGTCGCCCACCTCGACCTCGCTCTCCTCGAGCCGGGTGACCGGCGCGCCGAGGGCCTCGATGAACGCGTCGGGCGGCTCGAGGAAGTTGACCGCGGGTGTGCGGAAGTGCATCGGCACGACGAGCCGGGGACCGATGGCGCGCACGACGTCGGCGGCCGTGCCGTCCCCGATGGTCGGACCGCCGCCGACCGGGACCATCAGCACGTCGACGGCGCCGATCGCCTCGCGCTGCTCCGGGCGCAGCGCCGGCTGGCCGAAGTCGCCCATGTGGCAGACGCGTAGCCCGTCGAGGGAGAAGCAGAAGATGGTGTTGGGACCGCGCTGGGTGCCCGCGGCCTCGTCGTGCTCCGAGGCGATGCCCACGACCTCGCCCACGGGCGACTCGTGCCGTCCCGCCGCCGGTCGGATCACCACGGGCGAGCCGCCGATGAGCTCGGCCGCGTTGTGGTCGCGGTGGTCATGCGTGAGCAGGACGAGGTCAGCCGTCACGCCCTCGATGGCCGGGTAGTCGAACTGCAGGCCCCGGGACGCAGCGCCGCTCATGTCCCCGAACGGGTCGATGAACACCCGCTTCTCGCCGGTGAGCAGGAAGGCGGACTGGCCGTACCAGCGGATGCGCATACTGACCTCCTGGTAGCTCAGAACCCGAGCGTCTCGGGCACGAGGATGACCCGGATGCGGCCCCCGGGCTCGTGGTGAATGATCAGCGTCTTGGCCAGGAGGCTGCCGGGGTAGCCGGCCTCCTGCATGCGCCCGAACTCCCTGGGCAGGCTGTACTCGCGGAGGCGCCGCAGGCCCTCGTCGATGTCACGCACGAGCTTCTGGTGGCCGACGACCAGGATCACGTTCCCGGCCGCCGCCGCGTACGCCCCGAGCTGGCTGCCCGAGCCCGAGCCGATGAGGATCTCGCCGTCGTCGGTGATCGCGTGCGCGCTGCCGATCATGTAATCGGGCGCGGCCCGGAGCTTGCGGATCTCGCGACCCTGCGTCTCGCGGTCCATGGCCTCGACACGGGAGCGGATGGAGTCGTAGCGCCCCGACCGGTCGATCTCCTCGGTGATGCCGAGCTCTCGCACCGTCTCGGAGAGGCCGCTGTGGACCTCGGCGCCCTCGGGGATGGCCTCGAGCACGCGGCGGCGGGCGTCGGCGCCGCTGTCGGCGATCTCGGCGCGGAAGCCGCGCGCCTCGAGCGCCGTGACCGTGCGCTCCATGCGCTCGCGGGTCGCGGGTCGGGCGAACTCCTCGTTCGGCGGGCCGGGATCGGGTAGGAGCATCGGGCTCAGGCCTCGAGCAGCTGCTTCAGTTGCCGCAGGTCCTGCCTGTTCGCCCGCCGCATCGCCCGCGCCATGAAGGGCGTGGCGAGGCGCGAGAACCCGTGCGGCTCGCCCCGGTTGCGGAGCGTCATGCGCGTGCCGCCGCCGCTCGCGGGCGACCACGTGTAGGTCGTCTCCATGGGGAAGGGGCCGTCGGCGGTGCGCATGACCAACCGCGCGTCGGGCTCGTATTCCACGACCTCGTAGGTGTAGGCCAGGTGGCGGTTGAGGAAGCTGGCCCGAAACGCCACGCGCGAGCCGACCGTCAGGGGCGGCGGGGTCTCGACGTCGACGGCCTCGATGTTCCGGTACCAGGCGGTGGCGTTGGCGGGATCGGCGGCGAAGGCCGCGACCTCGTCCACCGGGCGCCCGATGACGATCTCGTGTGCTGACGTCGACGGCCACCGGTGGGCCGAGGCTAGCGGCATCCGTCAGGCGGCGCTCACGGCCTGCTGCTCGACCAGGCGGCCGTCCTGCATGCGCAGCACCCGCGGCGCCCGGGCGGCGATCCGGTGTCGTGGGTGAGGAAAGCGTCACCCGGTGGCCGATCGCCCGCGTCACCAGCCAGCATGCGTCGCAGCGGCCCGGGGCAATCGACTTGCTCACAACCCCGCGAGCGCGCTGCAGTTCGTCGCGCGCGGGATGTCGAACATCGAGATCGCCGAGGCGCTCTTCCTTCGTGAGGACACGGTCAACACCAACGTGGCCAACATCGCCGAGAAGCTCGCCGCCCACGACTGCGTCCAGGTCGCCGCGGCGGCATACGAGTGGGGGCTTATGCGCACTCCCTCCAGTCGAGTCGGTGACGACACATGGCCCCCGCCCTGTGCGGCTTGCCGCTGAACGCCATTTCGTTCAGTGTTGTCTGGTGCGCGGGATGGACGTGGCGGTCGTCGGAGCGGGTGTGACGGGCCTCGCCGTCGCGCGCGAGCTCCGCTCGCGTGGCGCCGACATCAGCGTCTTCGAGCAAGCCGGGATCGGCGCCGGGGCCTCGGGCGTGCAACCCGGCGGCGTCCGGCTCCAGTGGGGGACGCGTGTCGCGTGCCGCCTCGCGCTCGAGTCGATGGCCTTCTGGCGCGATGCGACGGCGCGGCTGGGATCGCCGGTGCCGCTCGAGCTTCGGCGGGTCGGCTACCTCTTCCTCGCGCGCGAGGACGCGGAGCTGGCGCAGCTCGCCGCGAACGTGCGCCTCCAGAACGAGGAGGGTGTGCCGTCACGGATCGTGACGCCGCAGGAGACGGCGACGCTCGTGCCCGACCTGCGCATCGATGACCTCGCCGGCGGCGCCTGGTGCGGCGAGGATGGCTACTTCGACCGCCCGCAGAGCGTCGTCGAGGCCTTCGCACGTGGACTCAACGTGCGGCACGCCCGCGTCGCGGCGCTCCGGCCGGTGGCCGGCGGGTGGGAGCTGGAACTCGCCGACGGGTCGCGCGTCGCCGCCGACGCGGTCGTGGTGGCCGCCGGCGTCGAGACGGGCGCGCTCCTCGATCCGCTTGGCGAGCGCATCCCGATCGCGCCGGAGGACCGCTACCTCTTCTTCAGTGCGCCTATCGCCGAGCGGCTACTCGAGCCGCTCGTCGTCGCGCCCGCGTGGCGGTTCGCCGCCAAGCAACTCGCCGACGGGCGAGTCCTCGCGAGCGACCTCGCCGCGCGCGGTGACGAGAGCGCGCGCGAGACGTGGCGGGAGACGATCCGGACCGGCGTCGAGGAGCTGCTGCCCCGCCTGGCGCACGTGTCGTACCAGCTCCTCGTACACGGTGTGTACGACGTGACGCCCGACCACCAGCCGGTGCTCGGTCGCGTCCCCGGCCGCGACGGCCTCTTCCTGGCGGCAGGCTTCAGCGGGCACGGCTTCATGCTCGCGCCCGCCGTCGCGCGGATCGTCGCGGACGCCTTGCTCGGACGGCGCGATGACGCCCTCGATGTGCTCGGCCTCGGCCGGTTCTCCACCGGCGACCTCGTCCCCGAGCCCCAGCTCGTCTAGTGCTCCTGCAGCTCGTCGCCAACGGGCTCGTCACCGGCTCGATCTACGCGATCGCCGCGGTCGGCGTATCGCTCGTCTACGGGATCCTGCGTCTCGTCAACTTCGCGTACGGCGACATGATGGCGTTCGGCGCGTTCGTCGCCTATGGCTGCAACGCGTCGCTCCACCAGTCGATGGTCGTGGCGACGCTCGCCGGCATGGCGGCGACGGCGGCGCTCGCGCTGGTCCTCGACTTCGCCCTCTGGCTGCCGCTGCGCCGCCGCGGCGCGGGCTTCATGAGCATGTTCCTCGCCTCGATCGGACTCGCCCTCGTGCTCCGCCAGGTTCTCCTGCTCGTGGCCGGCCCGCAGCCGCGTGCGTACACCGTGAACCCCTACCGCGTCTTCGTGATCGGCAGCGTCCGGCTGTCGGAAGCGGAGGTGATCGTGATCGTGACAGCAGCCGGCGCCATCGTCGCCGTCGGCCTCCTGCTCGCGCGCACGACCGTCGGGCGCATGCTCCGCGCGATGGCCGACGACCGCTCGCTCGCGGCGATCAGCGGCATCAATGTCGGGCGCGCGATTCGCACCGCGTGGCTCGTCTCCGGCCTGCTCGCAGGGCTCGCCGGCGTGCTCGCCGGGATGGTCGAGTACTCGTTCGACCCGAACTTCGGCTTCCAGCTCCTGCTGCCCGTATTCGCGGGCGTAGTCCTCGGCGGGATCGGGAGCGCGTACGGGGCGCTCGCCGGCGGGCTCGTCCTCGGGCTCGTCGAGGAGGTCTCGACCTGGTCGGGGTTCGCCGGCGGCGTCGATCCGGTGTACAAGCCAGTCGTCGCGTTCGTCGTCCTCACGGTCGCGCTGCTCCTTCGCCCCCAGGGGCTGCTCGGGCGCGCGAGGATCGCGTGAACGTCCTCGCCGGCGGCGGCTTCTGGGCGTTCGTCGGCGTCGTCGCCGGTATCTACACGATCCTCGCGCTCGGCCTGCAGGTGCAGTTCGGATTCGCCGGCCTCCTCAACTTCGGCCAGGTCGCGTTCATGGCGATCGGCGCGTACACGATGGCGATCCTCGTCGTGAAGGAGGGGTGGAGCATGTGGCTCGCGGCCCCGCTCGCCGTCGCAGCGGCGGCTGCCGCCGGGATCATGGTCGGACTGTCGACGCTGCGCCTGCGGGCCGACTACTTCGCCATCGTGACGATCGCCTTCAGCGAGATCGTCCGATACGTCGCGACGAACGAGGGGTCGCTCACCGGCGGCTCGCAGGGGACGATCGCGCTCGGGGGCACGACGCAGGCGACGCAGTACAACGGCGAATGGTCGCGTTTCCAGGATGCCGTGCAGCGAGCGCTCGGGCTCGGCTCGAGCGACGCCGCGATGCTCGTCATCGTGTGGGTCGTCGCCCTCGTCCTGCTCACGCTGACGTGGCTTGCGCTGCGCACGCCCTGGGGGCGCGTGCTGCGCGCGATCCGCGAGGACGAGGACGCCGCGGAGTCGCTCGGCAAGAACGTGTTCGCCTACAAGCTGCAGGCTCTCGCGCTCGGCGCCGCGTTCGCGGGGATCGCCGGCCTCTTCTTCGCGTGGGAGTTCTCGTTCTTCAGCCCGGACGACTTCGCGCCGCTCCTGACGTTCTTCGCCTGGATGGTCCTGCTGCTCGGCGGGCTCGGTCGCGTCTGGGCGGTGCCCGTCGGCGCCGCCATCTTCGGCTTCATCTTCGCCGGCACGCGCTTCCTCAACTTCGCTCCCTTCGCATGGTTTGCCTCCGACCAGCGTGCGTACCTGCGCCTGATCATCATCGGCCTGGTGATCATCGCGCTCGTGCTCCTGCGGCCCCAAGGGCTGTTCGGGCAAGCGCTCCGACATGGTGCTCGAGTGACGGCCGTGCTCGAGATCGATGAGGTCGTGCGCGCGTTCGGCGGTGTCCGTGCGGTCGACGGCGCCTCGTTCGCGGTGGAGACGAACTCGGTCACCGGGCTGATCGGGCCGAACGGCGCCGGCAAGTCGACGCTCTTCAACTGCGTCGCGGGGACGCTTCGCCCCGACTCGGGGCGGATTCTCTTCGCCGGGCGGCGCATCGACCGGCGGCGGCCCTACCGGATTGCCCGCGCCGGCCTGGCGAGGACGTTCCAGGCCGCCCGCGTGCTCTCGCGGATGACCGTCCTCGAGAACGTGCTGCTGGCGAGCCCGGGCCATCCTGGCGAGCGCCTCGGCGGGAGCCTCTTGCGGCCGCGTGCCGCCCGCGCGCACGAGCGCCGCGCGCTCGAGCGCGCCCAGTCGCTGCTCGAGCTCGTCGGGCTCGCGTCGCACGCGAGCGCCTACGCCGGGACGCTCTCCGGCGGGCAGCGGAAGCTGCTCGACCTCGCACGCGTGCTCATGCTCGAGCCGTCGACTCGTCCTGCTCGACGAGCCGATGGCAGGGGTCAGCCCACGGCTACGCGGCGAGCTGCTCGAGCACGTTCTCGAGGCGCGGCGCGAGCGCGGCCTCACGTTCCTGATCGTCGAGCACGACCTCGACTTCGTCATGCGCGCAGCCGACCGCGTGGTCGTGATGAACGAGGGCCGCGTGCTCGTCGAGGGCACACCCGACGACGTGCGGGCAAACCAGGCCGTCGTGGACGCCTACCTCGGCGCGCGCTACGAGCAGGCCGCGACCCCATGACCGCCGCCATGCTCGAGGTGCGCGAGCTCGAGGCCGGCTACGACGACGCGCTCATCCTGGACGGCGTCTCGCTCGAGGCGCAGCCGAAGGCGATCGTGACCATCGTCGGGCCGAACGGCGCCGGAAAGTCGACGCTTCTCAAGGCGGTGTACGGCCTCATCCGGCCTCGGGCCGGCGCGGTCTTCTTCGCCGGCGACGACGTGACCGGGGAGCGGCCCGACCGGCTGACGCGTCGCGGTCTCAACTACGTGCCACAGCTCGACAACGTGTTCCGGACGCTGACGATCGGCGAGAACCTTCACGTCGGCTCGCTCGCGCTGCCGCGAGCCGAGCGGCGCGCGGCGATCCACGAGGTGCTCGAGCTCTTCCCGCTGCTCGCGGACCGGCGGCGGCAGCACGCCGGGTCGCTCTCCGGCGGCCAGCGCAAGCTCGTCGCCCTCGCCCGCGCGCTGGTCGCGCGGCCGCGGCTGCTGCTGCTCGACGAGCCGTCCGCCGGCCTCTCGCCGATCGCCATCGACCTCGTCTTCGAGAAGCTGCTCGAGATCCGCGCCCTCGGAATCGGCGTCGTCATGGTCGAGCAGAACGCGCGCCGTGCGCTCGCGCTCGCTGACGTCGGCTACGTCCTCGACACGGGCCGCAACGCGCACATGGGATCGGGCCAAGAGCTGCTCGCCGATCCGCGCATCGTCGATCTCTACCTCGGCACCTCGGCCACAACGGCGTCGAGCTCGAATTCGACGAGCACGCCCTCGGGGATGAAGCCGCCCACGAAGTAGGAGGTGTTCGCGGGCTCCACGCCGGCGAACGCCTCTCGGTGGGCTCGTATCGCACCCTCCCAGTCGCACCCCTGCGCGAGCAGGAGCCGGGTCCGGATCACGTCCGCCGGCGTCGCGCCGAGCTCGGCCGCCGCGGCCAGCGCCTTCTCGATGGCGACACCCGCCTGTCCGTGGGCGTCACCCGGGTGTAGGAGCTCGGAGCCGTCCAGGGGTGCCGTGCCGCTGACGGCGACATGGTTTCCGATGCGCACCGCCCGGGAGTAGGCGGCGGCTTCCTGGAAGCCGCCGCCGTCCCGCACGGTCGATCTCACGTGCCCCGGAACGTGACCGTCTTCAGCGTCACGATCTTGCCCGGGCCCTGGTATTGCCAGACCTCGAACACGGCCGAGCTGATGTCGCCGTTCCGGTCGAAGTCGACGGGGCTGAACGCGCCCTCGTAATCGATGTCCTTGTGGGCGAGGAGGAGCTTGATCGCCGTGCCCATCTGCGTGAACGTCACCTTCTTGCCGGGCGGGCCGGAGATCGGGATCAGGTTGTTCTTGATCTTCGCCGGCGAGGCCGAGCACCCGCGGAGGGCGGCCAGGAACGCCACGTTCGCGGCATCGAATCCCGTGCCTTCGAACCCGGTGAACGGCTTGGCTCCCTTCACACTCCGATTCCACAGCGCGTGGAACGCGTTGCCGGCAGGGCCGCCGGCGGCCGAGGCGGCGGTGCCGCTCAGGCCGACGACCGGCTGCCCGATCCCGTCGAGCGTCTGCGTGTTCCGCAGCGCCTCCGTCATCAGCGTCTTCGACGCGCTCCACTGGCCGCTCCGCACGAGCGCCGGCGCGAACTTCTGGAACGTGTCGGGGAAGTCGATGATCACCCAGCCGCGAGGCGAGCCCGACACGAGCTTCTGTGCCTCGGTGTCGAACGTCGGCTGGGCCGGGTTCCACGAGATGTTCACGCCGACCTTCCCGCCGAGCTTCTGGAACTGCGAGACGAACAGCTGCCTGAGCGCGGTGCCGAAGGCGTCGTTGCGGGAGCCGACGTTCACGGTCGCGCCCTTGCCGAACTTCCGGATCGCGGCCTGGGCGAGGACCTTGCCCTGCAGAATGTCGGACGGGTACACGCGCCACACGTAGCCGTTGTCCTTCAGCGAGGTGATCTGCGGCGCGCTCGACGTGGGCGAGATCAGGACGACGTGGTTCGGGATCGTCACCGACTGGGCCATCGGGATTGTCGCGCTCGAGGCCATCTCGCCGATCACGACGTTGACGCCCTCGCCCACCTCCTTCTTCGCCGCCTCGACCGACGCCGCGGCCTGCGACTGGCCGTCCTGCGAGTCGACGAGCTGCACCTTGATCTTCCCGGCGAGACCGAGCTTCTTCAGGGCGGCGTTCTGGACGCCGACGGCGAGCTTGACGGCCTTGTCCATGTTCCCGCCGTACGGGGCGAGATCGCCCGTGAACGGGAGCACGTCGCCGATCTTGAGCGTGAACGAGCAGTTGGACGCACGGGCGGCTGCGGCCGTGCGTGCGGTCGCGCCCGAGACGTGCGGGACGACGGCTGCAACGGCGACCGCTGCGACCGTCGCGAGCGTCACGAGCGCAGCGGTCGACTTCCTGGACTTGAGCACCTTCCTACCCCCCTTCCGGCGGAGCCCCACCCCGCCGAGACTCAGAATCTGGCAACACTGACCGAAAGCTCGGCGGGATGCAAGCGGCGACGCAGTATGCTCGCGGGCGTGGCGCCCGAGCAGGCGAAACGAACACGATGACCGTCGAGTTCGAGGCGCCCGCCTTCGGTGCGCCGTATCGCGTGCTCATCCTCGGCGCCGCCACCGAGGGGTGGTACCAGGCGGACGACGAAACCCGCCGGAACCACGTCCTCCCGCGCTTCTCCTCGCTGATGGAAGAGTGGCGAGCGCTTGGGGCGCGGGTCCTGGCGACGCTGGATGACGACCTGTTCATGACGGGTTCGCCGAGTGCCGTTCACTTTGCCTGGTATTTCATGCTCGAACTGGACAGCCTCGACGTCCTCGCCTCGATGACACAACGGGTGCGCGACGAGGTCGACGGCGTCCGCATGGATCGATATGTGCGCTTCCAGGCCCGCATCGGACGGCCCTTTTTCTGCTCGAACCGAAGAAGGAGAGTGGCTGACTCGTCGCGTTCAGAAGATCTGTGAACGCATCGCGAGATTCTCGGTGAGCCGCTCGGGTCGATAGGCATCGATGTCGATGTCTGTCCGACCGTTCGTCACGACATCGGCGACCGCCTTGCAGGCGCCCGGGCCGTACATGTACCCGTGCCCGCTGAACCCGGTCGCGAGGTAGACGTTCTGCAAGTCCGGCATCCGGCCGATCACCGGCTGCAAGTCAGGCGTTAGGTCGATGATGCCGGCAAACGTCCGATGAATACGAGCATCCCGCACGGCTGGTATCAGCTCTCCAAGCGCGTCCAGCTGTCTCCGCCTATCCCGAGGTCTCGACCTGGGCTGATGGTCCTGCGGGACGACGACCTGCTTGTTGCCGGAACGCAGCTGCGCCAAGAGGCAGGATGCTTCCTTTCGGAGAGCAGCAACGTCAACGCGCAGCGACACGTCCTTCCGGTTCTGCCATAAGGTCGGTAGCCAAAGCCGTAGATCGCGTAGGTCCCTCAGGCTGATGTCATGCAGCATGGCCGAGAAGCGGTACCCGCCGGTAATCCGAATGACGCCGTTGCGGTTCTGACGCGCTCCGAACCTGGCTCCGCGAAGGAACCCGGGCACGATCCCGAATGGCAGAGGTCCCGTCTCAGCCGCGGGCGCTCGCACGCGCTGCATCGGAAGGCGAAAGCCCAGCCTGTCGCACAGTTCTGGCGACCAAACACCTGCTGCGATCACGACGGCGTCGCAGCGGAACGCCCCCTGCCGGGTCCTGACCCTTCCGACTGTCCCGCGGTCGATATCAAACGCCGACGCCATCTGGCCGCAGGCGATACGGACTCCGAGGCGATTTGCTGCCTCCCGAAGTCCTTTCATCACCATGACGGCGTCCACATGGCCTCCGTAACGACGATCCAACGCGAGAAACTCGCCCTCGAGCTGCGGGAATGTCTGGCGCGCGGTTCTGGCAGTGATCAGCTCACTGTCTGGGAAGCCGGCTGTCTCCTGCCATGTCGCACGTTCGACATCCAGCCAAGAGCGATCGTTCTCGTCCGCAATGACGATGTGCCAGCCGTCACGGTTCAGGTCGATGCCACATCCCCACCGATTGTCGAATGTCGACCACTCCTCGGCCGAAACCCGCAGCATGGACGCGCTCTCCGTTCCCGGATTCCCCCCCGGCAAGTTGACTGCCGCGACGGATCGCCCGGATTGCTCGAAGCCGACATCATCCTTCTCCAGCACGACGACGCGAACCCCGCGCTCAGCGAGCTCACACGCGGCCAGGACACCGATGAGGCCCCCGCCCACGACGACGACGTCACTGGATGTCATGGGCCCACCTCCTGCCAGTGCGCTTCCAGCTCGGTAATGCACAGCGGCTCGGCTTGCTGAACGAAGAACCTCCAGTGCGGGATCACCGCCGATGCCGTAGCGGCGGCCTCGCCGGGGCCCAGCCGCCGGAGCACGCGCGGCCCGTTGGCAGGCAGGTTGATCACGGCGCCCAGCGACGGCCATGCCCCACCACGCTCAATCGGCGCGGGCGCAAAACCCTGCCGTTGCAGCGCCGTCGCCAACGACAGCCCTGCGATCCGACCTCCGACAATCAGGATCCGCTCGAGCTCGGCGATGCCGCCATCCTAGCCCCAGGGCTCGCACAAGCAATCACCCGAGGCGGCAACCTCGTCGGGCAGCCCGACGAGCGTGGAGCAGTCAGCGACCGCAGTAGCCGGGCTCAATGCCGGCGGCATGGTGCAGGTACAGGTCGGTGCGTCGGCAGACAGAAGATCATCTCTGACGGTGCGAACACGCCGGCGCTCGCGATGGTGTGGGTTGCTCCAGGGTGAAGCGCCTGGCTGAGGACGGCCGTAAACGAATGGGCATCAGTTCTCGGCGCGCTGCGGGTCCCCGGAGGGGTCCGCGGGCCGGGGCGGCACCGGCTGGTCGTCGGGCAGGCGCCGGCCGAGGTCCTCGGCCACGCCGAGCTCTTCGACCAGGAAGCGGATCCGGCCCTCGTGGTCGAGCGGCGACGTCGTGAGCGAGCCGGTCGGTCGCGAAGGCGACGCGCTGGCCGCCGGCGACGCCAATGCTCGTGTCGTCGCGCGACAGGCGCACGTTGAGCTGGTAGTTGAAGGTGCTCCACGCCGCGGTGCGCTGGTGGAGCGCGTCCCATTCGGCGTCCTCGGCCCCACAGCGGTCGAAGCGGCACGGGAACCCGTCCGGCGCCAGGAGCGCGCGCCAGCGCACGGCGGCTGCCCCTTCGTGCCAGGCCGCGCGCGGCAACTGGCCATCCGGCTCGGGCTCTCCTGGCTCGAGGATGCGAAGGGGCGCGCCGCTGAGGATGGAGGCGTCGGCGATCCACTGCTCGTCTCCGATCGTCACAACGACGGAGCCGTGGTTCGGCCCCTCGAGGTCCGGCCGGGGCAGCATCGTGGCGAGCGCCCGTGTGGCCTCGAAGCCGAGCGCGTCGAGAAGCGCATGCAGCGCGCCGTTCCCCGCCCAGCAGGTGCCTCCGGTGCCGTACGCCAGCCACGCCGCCAAGAAGTCCTCCGCCGTCGAGCCCGGAAGCGGCCCCGGCCGCGCCTCGGCGACGTGGGTCATCTTGCGGCTGTTGTCGAACGGAACCGCACCGCACCAGGCGGCGTAGACATTGCGCAGGCCGGCGAGATCGGGCGCCGGCCTGCCTACGCCTAGCCGCGCCAGCACCGCATCGACCATCCGGGGTCGCATGGAGCAGCCGCTCGCCGTCACCTGACCCAGAGCTGATCGAGGAGCACGCCCCACTGGGGGTGGTACTGGAAGTTGCCGACCCGCTTCGAGAGGAAGGTCACGTCCTCCTGGGTGAAGCCGGGCACCAGGGGCGCCTGCTCCAGGATCGCGCGCTCGGCCTTGTTCCAGAGCGCCGGAGCCGCGGCCGGATTCTGTGCCTGCGCGGCCGTCGCGGCGGCGAGGAGGCGGTCGACCGCGGGGTCGCAGAACTCGCTCGGATCCTGATTCCTGTGCCGGTCGGGTATGAACGCGGCGCAGCTGAACTGCGGAGGCAGGTAGCCGGCGGCGGAGGGAAAGTCTGCGCTCCAGCCGTAGTACCCGACCTGGGCGCGCGTCTTCGGGTCGGAGATCGGGCCGAAGTAGGCGCCGATGTCCGGCGACGGCGTGATCGCCTTCAGCCGGGCGCGGTACCCGATCGCGTTCAGGACCGAGACCATGTAACGACCGGCGTCCGCCCGCGGAGTCGGTTCCCACACGGTGACCCGAGTCCCGGCCGTCCCCGAGCTCCGCACCAGCCGGCGCGCCCGCTCCTTGCCCGCTGCGCCCCCGACCCGTACAGGCACGTCCGGCGGTAGCCCGGATAGTTGGGCGGCAGGATCTGGCACGTCGGGGCGAACCCGAGGCCAAGCCTCCGAGCCAGTGCCCGCTGGTCGAAGGCGTAGTTCACCGCTCGCCGCGCCCGCACGTCATCGAAGGGCGGCACGCGGGTGTTGAGAAAGAAGTAGTTCGTCGCCGCCGTCGCCGTCAGGTGGAGCTGGCTCGGGTACCGCGCGGCGAGCGCGGCGAGCTCCTGCTTCGACAGCGGCGGCAGGACGAGGTCGACGGCCACGTCGGCGGCGCCGCGCTGGACGGCGCGAACCCCCGACAGGGAATCGGGCGTGGTCCTGAACGTCCAGCTGAGCACGTCGGGATACCCGTCTGGCTGCGCATCGGCGGACCACTCCCGGAACTTCGGGTTGCGAACCAGCCGAACGGAGCTGCCCTTGCGGTACGACGCCACCACGTAGGGGCCAGTCGCGGGGAGGGGCTGCGTGCCGATGTCCCTGGCCGGCGTCGACGACGGGACCGCGTCCGCCCACGGCATGGCCAGCTTCGTCAGAAAGTCCGCGTCCGGGGCGACGAGGTGGAACGTGACCGTTCGCGCGGCGTCGTCCGTCACGATGCCGCGTGCGAGGTCGCACCTGCGGCCGGGTTGACAGCGTCTCGCTCCGAGGATGGCGTCGTAGTACTGACGGCCGGGTGACGGGGGACGCAACTCGAACACCCGCTCGAGCGCCCTGCGGATGTCGGCCGGCTCCACGAGCCGCCCGGTGGAGTACCGGATTCCGGGCCGAAGCCGGAACGTGTACGTCCGCCCGTCGTCGGTCGGCGACGGGAGTGAGACGGCGAGGTCGGGCACGACCTCCACGCCCTCGACGCCGCTGACCCGGCGCAGGCCGACCAGTCCGTCGTTGGTCATTGCCAGGATGGCCCAGGCCTGGGTCGATGTAGGCAAGTGCAGGGTCGAGGAAGTCAGGCGCTGTGCCGCTGATACGGAGCGTCCCACCACGGTGCTCACGGCCGTTCGAGCGGACCGCGACATACACACCGTTGGCGGTAGCCGCCAGGCTCTGAGGTGGGTTCGAGAGTCGAAGCGGCTTCCCGAGTGCACCCGTGGCGGCGTCGATCCGCACGATCGTCTCCGCACTGCGGTTGGCGACCCACACGCCCCCGTTCACGACTGCCAGGGCGTTGGGCGTGCCTCCGACCGAGGCCGTGCCCGCCACGTGCGCAGGCGGCGTCGGGTCGATCCTGTTCACCGTGCCGTCCGCGCTGTTCGCGACCCACACCTTGCCTGCCCCGGTTGCGACGGCCACCGGGATCGACGCCCACCGGGACGCGGTCGACCACGTTGCCGGACCCCGGGTCGATCCCGAGCACGACGCCGGCCGACGGCGACACGACCCACACGCGGCCGAAACCGACGGCCACGCCGGTCACACCGAGCACGGCCGGGATCGTCCGTGTGACGCGCCAGCTCGCCGGGTCGATGCGGGCGACGGTGCCGTCGACGGAGTTGGCGACCCACACCGCTCCCTCGCCGTAGGCGATGCCCACCGGGCCGTTGCCGACGTGGATCGGCTGACCGACCGTCCGCTTCACGGTCGGGTCGATCCTGGAGACCGTTCCGTCGAGGCCGTTGGTGACCCACACGGCCCCGCCTCCGGCGGCCACGCCCGCCGGGCCGCCGCCCACCGGGATCGTCTGGCGGAGCTGGTTCGTCTGCGGGTCGATCAGGGACACGGTGTTGTCGTCGGTGTTCGTCACCCAGATGCCGTCTTCGCCGGCCGTCGCGCCGCCCGGCGACGAGCCGACCGGAACGGTCGAGATGAGCCGGCCGGTCGAGGGGTTCATCACTCCGAGGGAGTTCGCAGCGATGGAGGCGCTCGCAGTCGTGCCTCCTCCTTGCGTCAACAGGACGCCGATCACGATGCCGATGAGCGCGGCCGCGAACGTCGCCGCGACCAGTGTGCGCCGCCCCGGCCGCCGCCAGCGCCGGGCCATCGTCTGCACGGCCGCCTCGGCGAGCTCCCCCTCGCGACCGGCGAATGGTGCCGGGCGCGGCCGTCTTGAGCGCCGGGAAGCTCTCGATCAATCCCGGGGCGACGAGCTGGTACAGCCGCTCCGGCTCGTCCATGTCCTTGAGCTGGTGCTCGCCCAGGTCCCGAAGGGAGACGTCCGGCAACGGGTCGTCTCGCAGCAGCTCCCGCGTGGTCTGGGAGACGAGGACCTGCCCGCCGTGTCCGGCCGCACAGATCCTCGCGGCCCGGTGCACGCCGAGACCGACGTAGCGCTCGCCCGCTGACGCCGGCTCGCCGGTGTGGATGCCCATGCGCACTCGCAGCGGACCACCTTCCGGCCATGGGTGCTGCGCCAGGCGGCGCTGGCACTCCACGGCCGCCGCGACGGCGTCCTTCGCGCGCCGGAAGGCCACGAAGAACGAGTCGCCCTGCGTGTCGATCTCGTGTCCGTCGTGCTCGGCGAAGGCGTCGCGCAGGATGCGCTGGTGGTCGGCGAGCGCCTCGGCGTAGCGCTCGCGCCACTCCTTGAGCAGCCGGGTCGAGCCCTCGATGTCGGTGAACAGGAAGGTGACGGTGCCGATCGGCAGTTCGTCCACGCGCCAGCTTTACCATCCAGCGCGCCCGAAGGCGAGCCGCCCGTTGGTACGATCGCCGCCCGTCCCGAAGGGAGGCCAGGTGGGCATCACGTCGGTCGTCGCGGTGGCGGACAACATCGGCTTCGAGGGCGGCGGCATCCAACTTGCCTACACGCCCGGCGATCCCTATCCCCTGAGCGGCCGGACGCGGCTCTTCGTCCGCGGCCAGCCCTTCCCCACGACGGCGCCGACCCGCGTCGTCGTGGCCGTCACCTCGCTGTGGCTCAGCTACGGACGGTTCGGCGAGGGCAGCCAGCCGCCGCCGCTCGAGCCGGACGAGCACTGGCTGCGGGAGCTCGCCTTCGACGCCGGCTATCGCCAGGGCTCGTGGGCCGTGAGCGGGAACGAGGCGAGCATCGACGTCAACGTCTCGTTCCGCCTGCGCGACAACACGCCCGGCGGCGAGGACAGCGAGCCCGACGACCCGTTCGTGGCCTTCCTCGACGCGCAGGCCCTCTGCATCTGGACGACCCAGACACTCACCTGGCTGGAGCGGATCGAGCGCCTCGGAAGCAGCATTCGCGCTCTCCGGCCGTGAACACGATTCGAGCCCGAGGAGGGACACCGTGAGCAGCAGCCTCGAGGCACAGCCCGGGACCGGACAGCGCGAGTCGGTTCCGTTCCGCCTGCGCACCGCAGACGGCGACACGGTCGAGCTGAGGTACTCGTCGCCGCGGCCTGCCGCGACCCACGACGAGATGACCCTCCTCGAGACCCTCCCGTGGTTCGAGCCCGGCAAGCCCCTGCGTAACCACATGCTCCACGAGACCGACTTCTACGACGAGGTCGAGCAGATCTGGGGGCGCCGGTGGGGCGCCGAGGGCATCGGCACCCTGCGCGAGGTCCTCGTGTCGCGGCCGAGCGAGAACGAGATCCGCCCCGAGTACGCGCAGGAGTGGCAGTACTACTACTCGAGCGCCGCCGGGAACGCGGACCTCGGCCGCCTGCAGGCCCAGTACGACGAGTACTTCCAGGTCCTTGCCGACCACGGCGTGCGCGTGAACGCGATCGAGCCGCCGGTGCCGGCCATCGGCGCCTACGGGTGGATCAAGAACCTCGTCACGCTGGCCGGCGGCGGGCTCGTCGTGCACGGCGGCGCGATCGTCCACCGCTACGGGCTGGGGTCATGGCAGCGGGGGCGCGAGGTGATCTGGGAGCAGGTCCTCGCCGCGCTCCAGGTCCCGATCTACCTCACGATCCACGGCAAGGGGATCTGCGAGCCGGGTGCGGGGCGCTGGCTCGACTCGGCCACGTTCGCCTTCAACGAGTCGGTCGTGGCCAACGAGGAGGGCCTGCGGCAGCTCGAGTTCGTTCTCTCCGGGCTGGGCGTCGAGCTCATCACCGCCCACAGCCCCGGCTGGTACGACTCGACCGGCCACGGCAACATCGGCACGTCGCACATGGACATGGTCATGCTCACGGTCGACGAGCGGACCTGCCTGCTCGCCCCGCACCTCGTCAACTACGGGTTCGTGCGCGAGCTCCTCAAGCGCGACTTCACGATCATCGAGGTGCCGGTCGAGGAGTACTGGGATCTCGCCCTGAACGGCGTCACGCTCGCCCCCGGCAAGGTCGTCATGAACGCCGGCTCGCCCCTGACCCGCGGCGCGCTCGAGCGACACGGGGTCGAGGTCATCGAGGTCGACTTCTCGGAGAGCCACCGCTTTGCCATCGCGGGCCTGCACTGCGCCACCCTCGAGCTCGTACGCGACCAGCCCGGGACGTAATCGCGTGCCGACCGGCTGCGGCCGATGAGAATTGCGGTGCGGAAGGGTCTTCAGTCGCAGCATGGGTGCGCCCGATCCACGCCCGCTCCACTGCGAGATGACCATTCTCGGCCCGAGACTGGTCGCGGTCGATCGCCTGGCCCGCCGTCAGCTGGAGGGCAAGCGGCAGGGCCGCGCGATCCGACTGCGCCGGGTGCCGCCCCGCTTCGGCGAGCTGCTCGACCTGGCCGGACTGGCCGAGGTCCTAGGCGTCGAGATGGGGTGCGAGACCGAAGAGGGGGAAGAGCGTCTCGGTCTCGAGGAAGAACGTCATCCGGGCGATCCGCCCGTCTGAGAGCTCGAGCACCTGGATGGCCCAGGGGTCGTAGCCGTCGCCCGTCTCGCTGGGCTTGTACTGCGCGAAGGCGGGCAGCCCGTTGGCGAAGCCCAGGGGGATCATGCGCGAGCCCTTGCAGCCGATGCCCGGGCCGACCCACCAGGCGAAGATGTCGTCCCGCCCCTGGAGCCACATGTCGTACGGCGGCATCGACTGGCTCGCATCCTCGCGAATGAGCGAGGTCAGGGCGTCGAGGTCGTAGCCCTGGAAGGCCTCGACGTAGCGGTCCAGGAGCGCGCGGTCGTCCTCGCTCAGGTCCGGCGCCGGATCTGTCGCGCTCACCTTCTGGGCCTCGAGCGTGGCCCGCGAGCGTTGCAGGGCGCTGTTCACCGAGGCCACCGTGGTGTCGAGGAGCTCGGCCACCTCGGTCGCCTTCCAGCGGAGCACCTCGCAGAGGATGAGCACGGCGCGCTGACGCGGCGGGAGGTGCTGCAGGGCCGTGACGAAGGCCAGCCGGATCGTCTCCCGAGCGACGGCCACGTCGGCCGGGTCTCCCTCGGGCGCGATCATGCTGTCGGGGATCGGCTGGATCCAGGTCGTCTCGGGCATCGTGTGCAGGTTCGAGAGCTCCGGAGCCTGCGCCGGGCCGAGGTCCATCGGCAGGGCGCGGCGCTCGCGGCCCTTGAGCTGGTCGAGGCACACGTTGGTGGCGATCCGGTAGAGCCAGCTGCGCAGCGATGCGCGGCCCTCGAAGCGCTCGAGGCTGCGCCAGGCGCGAATGAGCGTCTCCTGGACCGCGTCCTCGGCCTCGAAGGGCGAGCCGAGCATTCGGTAGCAGTAGGCGGTGAGCTCGGCCCGGTGCTCCTCGAGCCTCGCCTCCTCGCCGGCCGCGCTGAGCGTCGGGGGCGACTCCGGCACGACGGTCATGGTAAGCGAGCCTCAGGGGCTTGCTGCGGCGGCTCGGGTTCTGCGATTCGAGGTACGCCTCCGCCACCTTGCGGGGCACGCACAGGTCCCACGCTCCGAGCACCAGCTCGCGCATCTCGGCCCGGTCGATCGCCGCCAGACGGACGCAGACCCACTGGTAGCGGAGGTCCGACGGGCGCGGCATGAGGAACTTCTCCGGCTCCGCCTCGACGAGTGCCTCGCGCCACTCCCTGGGGAAGCCGAAGCCCATGATCGTCTCGTCCCGCGAGAACGACAGGAAGACGATGCGGCCGACGCGGAACTTCACCCGGCCCCCGACCAGGGCCTCGGTGGCCCGCGGCAGGGTCTGGGCCAGGGCCCGGACGTCCTCGAGCGTCACGCCGGTGGGCACGACCGAGACGCTACCGGCCCTCTGGCATGCTGCCGCGATGGACCCCTGCAGCCACCTCGACACCATCACCGTGACCGAGCTCCCAGCCTCGGTCGAGGGTTGTGAGGACTGCCTGCGGACGGGCGACGTCTGGCTGCACCTGCGCATCTGCCTGGAGTGCGGGCACGTGGGGTGCTGCGACGACTCGCCCAACCGCCACGCCTCGGCGCACGCCCACACCGTGGGCCACCCGCTCATCCGCTCGCTCGAGCCGGGTGAGGACTGGTCCTGGTGCTACGTGGACGAGGTCGCGATGGTGCTCCCGTGGATCAAGGGCCACACCAAGATCCCGCCGTCGCCGATGCTCGCCTAGGAACGAGCACCAACGCCGTCACCGAGCGCCGGCCGGCCATCGTCGCCGTCGACGACGAGCCTGCCGTGCTGGCCGCGGTGGCCCGCGACCTGCGCCAGGGCTTCGGCGAGCACTACCGGATCCTGCGGGCGGGCTCCGGGAAGGAGGCCCTCGGCGTGCTGGCCGAGCTGCGCACCCGCGGCGATCCGGTGGCCATGCTCGTGGCCGACCAGCGCATGCCGGAGATGGACGGCACCGACTACCTGATCGAGGCGCGCAAGATCTACCCCGAGGCCAAGCGCGTCCTCCTGACCGCCTACGCCGACACCCAGGCCGCGATCTCGGCCATCAACGACGTGGGCCTCGACTACTACCTGCTCAAGCCCTGGGACCCGCCGAAGGAGAAGCTCTTCCCGGTGGTCCAGGACCTCCTCACCACCTGGGAGGCGGGGGCGGCGCTGGAATCGGGCGGCGTGCGCGTCATCGGTCACCGCTTCTCCCGGGAGACGCACGATCTGCGCGACTTCCTGGCCCGGAACGGCGTGCCCGCGCGCTGGCTGGACGTCGAGCGCGACAGCGAGGCCCGCCAGCTCCTGACCGTGGCCGGCGTCGACGAGGAGCACCTTCCCGTGGCTCTCCTCGAGGACGGCTCGGTGCTCGAGCGGCCGACCGTGCTCGAGCTGGCCGAGCGGCTCGGCGTGGCCGTGCGGCCGACCGCCGAGCACTACGACCTGGCCATCGTGGGCGGCGGCCCGGCCGGCCTGGCGGCGGCCGTGTACGGCGCCTCCGAGGGGCTGCGCACGGTCATGGTCGAGCGCGAGGCGCCCGGCGGGCAGGCCGGGCAGTCGAGCCGCATCGAGAACTACCTCGGATTCCCCGCCGGGCTCTCGGGCTCCGACCTGGCCCGGCGCGCCACCGACCAGGCCCGCCGGCTCGGGGCCGAGCTCCTCACCGTCTCCGACGCCATCGGCCTCAAGGTCGAGGGAGCCGGACGGATCGTGCAGCTCACGGGAGGCGGCCGCCTGAGCGCCAACTGCATCCTGGTGGCGTCGGGCGTGTCCTACCGGCGGATGACGAACCCCGGGTTCGAGGAGCTCACGGGCGCCGGCGTGTACTACGGGGCGGCCCTGACCGAGGCCCGCTCCTGCAAGGACCAGCACGTCGTGGTCATCGGCGGGGCGAACTCGGCCGGGCAGGCGGCGGTGTACTTCAGCGGCTACGCGGCGCGCGTCTCGCTGCTCGTCCGCGGCACCTCGCTCGAGCGCTCGATGTCGCACTACCTCATCGAGCAGATCGCCCAGCTCCCGAACATCGACGTCCGGACCGAGACCGTGGCCCTGGCCGCGGAGGGCGAAAACGGCCGGCTGGCCCGCCTCCGCCTGCGCGGGCCGGACGGCACCGAGACGGTCGAGGACGCGGACGCCTGCTTCATCTTCATCGGGGCCGCGCCGCGGACCGACTGGCTCGACGGCGTCGTGGCCCGCGACGAGCGCGGCTTCATCCTGGCCGGCGCCGAGGTGCGAGACCACGGGTGGCCGCTGGCCCGCGAGCCCTATCCGCTGGAGACCAGCGTGCCCGGCGTGTTCGTGGCCGGCGACGTTCGCGCCCGGTCCATCAAGCGCGTGGCCAGCGCGGTGGGGGAGGGGTCGATGGCGGTGTCGCTCATCCACGAGTACCTGGCCAGCGCATGAGCCGGGCGACCGTGGAGGAGCTTCGGGCCGTCGACCTCTTCGACGAGCTCGACGACGCGCAGCTCGCGCGCTGGGCAGAGGTCGCGGAGGTCGAGGACCTTCCGGCCGGGACCCTGGTCGTCGACCAGGGGACGGAGTCGCCGGGGCTGACCCTCCTCCTCGCCGGCGTCATCGAGATCTTCATCCGCGACGGGAACCGCCTCGAGCCGGCCGGCGACCAGGTGGCGCCGACCTGGATCGGCGCCATCGCCACGCTGACCGAGGGCCCGTCGGCCATCCGCATGGAGGCGAAGACCGACGTGCGGGTGGCCACCGTCCCGCCTGACGACATGGTGGAGCTCGTCCTCGCCCACCGGTCCGTCTTCCGCCGGGTCATGGCCGCGGTCCGGCCGGTCGTCGGGCGCATCGCCGCGCTCGAGCAGAACCGTGAGCGGCTGGCGTCCCTCGGGACGATGGCCGCCGGCCTGGCCCACGAGCTCAACAACCCTGCGGCAGCGGCGAAGCGCGCCTCGTCAGAGCTGGCCGAGGCGCTCTCGGTCCTGGGCTCGACGATCGCCGTGTTCGTGGAGTCCGGCGTCGAGCGCGAGGAGGCTGCGAAGCTCGTGGCCATGCAGCAGGAGGCGCTGGCCACCGCCGAGGCGCAGGGCCCTCGCGGCGCCCTCGAGGCAGCCGACCTCGAGGACGAGGTGTCGGCAGCGCTCGGCGACGCCGGCATCGCCGACGGCTGGCGCCTGGCCGAGCCGCTCGCCCGGGCCGGGGTCGATGCGGCCTTCCTGGCCCGCGTGCAGGAGCTGGCGGGGCCGGGCACCGACGCCGCCCTGCGCTGGATCGCCGCCTCGCTCGTGGCCCGTGACCTCGCGGCCGAGCTGGCAGAGTCCACCGATCGCATGAGCCGCCTGGTGAGCGCGGTCAAGGGCTACGCGTACATGGACCGCGGCAGCCTGGTCGACGTTGACCTGAAGGACGGCCTCGAGACGACGCTGGTCATCCTCGGCCACAAGCTCAAGCACCGGTCCATCGAGGTCGTCCGTGAGTACGACCCCGCAGTGCCGCGGTTCCAGGCCCACGGGGCCGAGCTGAACCAGGTGTGGACGAACCTGCTCGACAACGCCATCGACGCCGTCGGTGAGTCCGGCACGATCGCAGTCAGCACGCGGCTCGACGGGTCGTGTGTCGAGGTGGAGATCGCCGACGACGGCCCCGGGATCCGCGACGACGTGCGCGACCGCATCTTCGACCCGTTCTTCACCACCAAGGACGTCGGCTCGGGCACCGGCCTCGGGCTCGACACGGCGCGCCGCATCGTCGCCCAGCGCCATCGCGGCACCCTCACCCTGGTGGAGTCGCGCCCAGGGCGGACCGTCTTCAAGGTGCGGCTGCCGCTCAGCCCGGAGACTTGACAGACACGATTCACGGATGCAACATGCGTGTTGCATGGATGCAGTGCCGGCGAAGCGGGAACCGATCGTGGACGAGGATCTGCGGAGCGCGACCATCCAGGTCCTCCATGAGCGTGGGTTCGACGGGCTGACGCTGGAGCGCGTGGCCGAGGTGGCCGGCCGCGCCCGCTCGACCCTCTGGCGCCAGGGCCTGACGCGCGAGGTCCTGATCGCCGCGCTTGTGGGCGAGCTGGCCCGGGACTTCCGGGCCTCCATGTATCCCGTGCTGACCGCGGGGGGCACGGGCCGCGAGCGCCTGACGAAGGGGCTCGAGGCCCTGTGTCTGCTCCTCGACCGGCACCTCCCGCTGGTGCTGGCCACCGACGAGGCCTTCCACCAACCCCCGGCGGACGAGCCGCACGACTACCTGCATCCCTTCATCCGCTTTCTGGAGGAGGGGGCGGCAGATGGGTCGCTGGCTCCCGCCGACGATCCCGTGTCCACCGCAGACATCGCCTTCAACGCCGTGGCGTGGCCCTACGTGCACCTGCGCGGCCGGCACGGGTGGCCGGAGGAGGAGGCGCGCCGGCGGGTGATCGACGTCGTCATGAACGGCATTGCGCGAGCGAAGGAGGCACCATGACCATGACCGCGACACTCCCGTACCGGGAGCCGCTCGTCACGCGGCCGCCCGGCGAGCGCCAGATCCCCGAGCCGCCGCGCCGCGGCGAGGACGGCGGCCCGCCGTGCGGCATCTGCAGCGGCCGCGCCACGTCGGCGGTGTGGTCCGACGAGAACTGGACCCTCCATCCGCCCGTCGGGGGCAGCCTGCCCGGCGCCGTCTGGCTCGCGAGCCGCGTCCACGTCGACTCGTTCGCCGACCTGCCCGAGCCCCTGGCGGAGGACTTCGGCCGCGTGGCGGGGCGGGTCGAACGCGCCATCCTGTGCCTCGGCGACGTGGCCCGCGTGCACCTCTACCGCTGGGGTGACGGCGGGGCCCACTTCCACGTGTGGTTCCTCCCGCGGCCACTCGGGATGGTGGAGGCCTCCGGGATGATGCTGCCCATCTGGGAGGACGTCCTGCCGAACGTGCCCGACGAGGAGCTCGCCGCCGCCGCCCGGCGCGTGGCGGCCGCCATGTGATGAGCAGCGGGCCGCTGGCACGCCGGCTCGGCACCGCCGACGCGGTGGTCATCGGGCTCGGCTCGATGATCGGGGCCGGCGTGTTCTCGGCCTTCGCCCCGGCCGCCCGGGCGGCCGGGAGCGGCCTGCTCATCGGGCTGGCCGTGGCCGCGGCCGTGGCCTACTGCAACGCCGTGGCCTCGGCGCAGCTCGCCGCCCAGTACCCGACGTCGGGGGGCACGTACGTCTACGGCCGGGAGCGGTTGGGCGAGTGGTGGGGGTTCATGGCCGGCTGGGGCTTCGTCATCGGCAAGACGGCCTCGTGCGCGGCCATGGCCCTGACCTTCGCCTCCTACGCCGTGACGGGGCGCTGGTCCGAGCGCCTGCTGGGCGTGGCGGCCGTGCTCGTCCTGACCGCTGCCAACCTGCGGGGCATCTCGCGTACGGCCGGGGTGGCGCGCGTGCTGGTGACCATCTCGGTCCTCGCGCTGCTCGTGGTCGTGGTGGCCATCGTGGGCAGCGGCGACGCCGGGACCGGCGGCCTCGGCGGTCTCTCCTCGCTCGGGAAGAACGGCCTGTACGGCGTGCTCCAGGCCGCAGGGCTCCTGTTCTTCGCCTTTGCCGGCTACGCGCGCATCGCCACCCTCGGGGAGGAGGTCCGCGACCCGTCGCGCACGATCCCGCGCGCCATCCCCATTGCGCTCGGGCTCGCCGTGGCCCTCTACCTCGTGGTCGGCGTGGCCGTGCTGGCGGCCGCAGGGCCGGCCGCGCTGGCCCACAGCACGCGTCCCCTGGCCACGGCCGTGGACGCCGTCGGCGCCGGCTGGGCCGTCCCGGTGGTTCGCGTGGGAGCGGTCGTGGCCAGCCTCGGCGCGCTCCTGGCCCTGATCGCCGGCATCGGCCGGACCACCCTGGCCATGGGGCGCAACGGCGACCTGCCGCGGTGGCTCGCCTCGGTCCACCCGCAGCACCAGGTGCCGGACCACGCGGAGCTCGCGGTGGCCGCGGTCGTCTGCGCCCTGGTGCTGACCACCGATCTGCGGGGGGTCATCGGCTTCTCGTCGTTCGGCGTCCTCACCTACTACGCGATCGCGAACGCCTCGGCCTACACGCAGGACGCGACGCACCGACGCTGGCCGCGCGCCCTGAACGTGGCCGGCCTGATCGGATGCGTCGTCCTGGTCGTCACGCTGCCGCTGTCGGCCGTGATCGCGGGCCTGGTGGTCCTGGCCATCGGCCTCAGCGGCCGGGCGCTGTCTCGGGGCGGCGCCACTCGTCTTCGAGCACGGCGAAGATCAGCTCGTCGCCCCACGCTCCCTTGAAGACCTCGTTCTCCCGGAGGTGCGCCTCCTGGCGCATGCCGAGGCGGCGTCATGAGGGCCGCGGAGGACTCGTTGCGGGCGTCGGTCCGCCCGTAGACGCGGTGGAGGCCGACCGGGCCGAAGGCCAGGTCGAGCACCGCCCCGGCAGCCTCGCGTCCGAAGCCCTGGCCCTGCGCCTCGGGGTGGAGGAGGAAGCCGATCTCCCCCTGACGGTGCTCGGCGCTGCGCACGCCGCAACGTGACCTCGCCGATGACGCGCTCGTCGGCGCGCCGTTCGATGGCCAGGGCGATGCCGTCGCCGTCGAGCCGGAGGCGGGTCATCGTGGAGCGGGCGATGACGATGTCCTCGACGTCCTCCCGGCTGCCGGGCTCGTCGTACAGGTAGCGCATGACCTCGGGGAGGGAGCGGTAGGCGTGGACGTCATCGACGTCCTGCAGCTTGAAGAGGCGCAGGCGAAGACGTTCCGTCTCGAGCGGCGCCGTGATCTCCACCATCCGACCGATGCTGCCACGCCGGGCGCTGACCGTGCCGCGTGCCACCATGGGCGGGTGGAAGCAGCGCCCGTGCGCGTCGTGGCCGGGGCCATCCTCGATGGAGGACGGGTCCTGCTCGTGAGCAAGCGGGCAGCGCCCTCGGTCTTCTATCTCCCCGGCGGCAAGCCGGACCCCGGCGAGGAGCCGGCGGCCACCCTGGCCCGGGAGCTGGCGGAGGAGCTGGGTGTCGCCCTGATCCACTCCGAGCCGCTGGCGGTCGTCTCCGACCAGGCTGCCCTCGAGCCTGCGCGCCTGGAGATGGAGGTCCACCTCGCCACCGTCGACGGTCCCGTTGCCGCTCGAGCGGAGATCGCGGCGATCGCCTGGGTCGGGGCGCAGGGGGGCAGTCCGGGTGTGCTCGCGCCGGCCATCCGCAACCACGTCCTGCCCCGGCTCACCACCCTCGGCCTCGTGGCCTGAGCTCGAGCCGCCCCCGCCGTCGGGGGCGCCGGTGGATAGCGTTTCCACGGTGAGCGAGAGGGGAGTCGCGCTTCCGGATCGTGACGCCGACCGCGGCGTGGGCACGGCCGCGGTCATTGTCGGGCGCGGCTTCCGGGCGTTCGGCGCCCCGGCCGGCCAGCCGCGGGCGCGGCGGGCCACCGACCTCCTCCTGCTCCTGGCTTCGGCGGCGCTTCTCGCCCTGGCCATCGTCTCCTATCCGCCGTCGGGGGCCGAGCGGGCCCTCGCCGACGCCATCGCGCGGCTCCCGTCATGGCTCGAGCCGGTCTGGGGCTTCCTCTCCGACGCCGTCTGGCTGTGGGCCATCGCCCTCACGCTGATCGCCCTCGTGCGCCGCCGCTTCATGGTCGTCGGCCAGGCCGCTGCAGCAGTGGTGCTCGCCTGCCCCCTCGCCCTGGCAGTGGGCCGCCTGGCGGTCGGGACGTGGCCCAGCGCCGAGTCGCTGTTCGGCGGCAGCGGGAGCGCCCACTTCCCCTACGTCCGGCTGGCCGAGGCAGCGGCGGTCATCGTCACCGTCCTGCCGCACCTGACGCTGCCGCTGCAGCGCTTCAGCCGCTGGGTGCTCGTGCTCGGGGGCATCGGGGCGCTGGGGCTGGCCGAGGCGACCCCGATCGGGACGGTCGCCTCGTTCCTGGTCGCCCTCGTGGCGGCGTCGATCGTGCGGCTGGCCTTGGGAACGTCGGTGGGCCGGCCGGGGCTGGGAGATGTGGCCGCCGGCCTGCGCGAGCTCGGGGTCGAGGCCGGCGGCCTGACCGACGCCGAGCGGCAGGTCGCCGGCGTCTACCACGTGGCGGCCGCCGACGACGAGGGGCGGCCGTTGCTCATCAAGGTCTACGGCCGCGATGCGTACGACACCCGCCTCGTGGCCACGCTCTGGCGTCGCCTGTGGTACCGGGGGGAGGGGACGGCCGTGGGCGTCGGCCGCCTGGAGGCGGCAGAGCATGAGGCCTTCGTCACGCTCCTCGCCCGAAAGGCGGGCCTACCGACTCGTGACGTGGTAACGGCCGGAGCGACGGCCGATGACGACGCCTTCGTCGTGCTCCGAGGGGATGTCCGGCCATTCGCTGCAGGTCTGGTCGACGGCCAGCTGGAGGGCGCGTGGCGTGGGCTGGCGCTCCTCGACGAGCTCAAGATCGCCCATCGAGGGCTCGATCCCTCGACCGTGGTGACGGTCGGCGGGAAGGTCGGCTTTGTCGACTTCGGGACGGCGACGGTGGCTCCCGACCAGGAGGAGCTGATCGCGGACCGGGCCCGGCTCCTGATGACCACGGCCAGCGTGGGCGGAGCGGAGCCCGCCATCCAGGCCGCCGTCGGCGCGCTCGGCGGCGAAGGCGTGGCCGCTCTCCTGCCCTACCTCCAGCCCGCCGCCTTCGGCTCGACGCTGCGACGTGCAGTGAAGGAAGCAGGTGTCGACGTGGACGCCTTTCGCGCCCAGACGGCCGCGGCCGTCGGCGTCGAGTCCCCCGATCTCGTCCGGCTGCGGCGCGTGACCGCCTGGTCGGCAATTCAGGCGGGGCTCCTGCTTCTCGCCACCTACGCCGTCATCACAGCGGCCCAGAACGTGGACTGGGCCGGCGTGCGCGACAGCCTGAGTGAGGCCTCGTGGGGGGCGGTCGCGGCGGGCTTCCTGGTGGCCCAGCTCCCGCGCGTCAGTCAGAGCTTCTCCACCCTGGGCTCGGTCCCTGCGTCGCTCCCCTTCGGGCCGGTGTACGCCATGCAGCTGGCCACGAGCTACATGAACCTGGCCCTGCCCTCGAGCCTGGCCCGGCTGGCGGTGAACATCCGCTTCTTCCAGCGGCAGGGGCTGTCGGCCACCATCGCGGTGACGTCCGGCGTCATCGACTCCTTCACCAGCACCGTGCTCCAGGCGGTGCTTCTCGTCCTTCTGCTCATCTTCTCGGAGTCGACCGTCGCCCTCGACCTGCCGGCCCCGAGCGGCGACACGCGCCGCCTGGCGGCCATCATCCTGATCCTCCTCATCGCCTCGGTCGCTCACCCTGGTGGTGGTGAGCCGCGTCCGCCGGGCCATCGTCGACCGCGTGCGCCAGTGGTGGCCGGAGGTCCGGGAGGCGATCGCCGGCCTGCGCGCCTCGAACAAGCTCGCCCTGCTCATCGGGGGGAACCTGGCCACGGAGATCCTGTTCGCCGTGGCCCTCGGGCTGTTCGCCCACGCGCTGGGGTACAGCCTGTCGCTGGCCGAGCTGCTGGTCATCAACATCAGCGTGACCCTGCTTGCCAGCTTCATCCCGGTGCCCGGAGGCATCGGGGTCACGGAGTTCGGCCTGAGCGTCGGCCTCACGGCGGCCGGCCTGACCCCGGAGGCGGCGCTCGGCACGGTGATCCTCTACCGCATCTCGACCTTCTACCTGCCGCCGCTGTGGGGCTTCTTCGCGCTGCTCTGGCTCCAGCGCAACCGGTACCTCTGACCGCTAGATGGGCGCAGCCCCGGGCTGGACCAGCCCGCTCTCGTACGCGAGCACGACGGCCTGGGCCCGGTCGTGGAGGCCGAGCTTGGCGAAGATGCGTGCGATGTGGGTCTTGACCGTGGCGTCCCCGATGTAGAGCTCGCGGGCGATGTCCGCGTTGGCGAGGCCGCGGGCCATGAGGCGCAGGACGTCGAGCTCGCGCGGGGTGAGCTCGCTCATGGCCTGCGGCTGCTCCTGCGGGGCGGGCCGCCTGGCGTAGTCGGCGATGAGCCGCCGCGTGATCGACGGGGCGAGGAGGGCGTCGCCGGCGGCCACCACGCGCACGGCGTGGAGCAGCTCGTCCGCGCCCGCGTCCTTCAGCAGGAACCCGCTGGCGCCGGCCCGCAGGGCCTCGAACACGTACTCGTCGAGATCGAAGGTGGTGAGGATGAGGATGCGCGGGGCTCCGTCGCCGTTGGCCGCGATCCGCCGCGTGGCCTCGATCCCGTCCATGGCCGGCATGCGGATGTCCATGACCACCACGTCCACGCGTCGCGACCGCGCCCCCTCCACGGCCTCGCGCCCGTCCGCGGCCTCGCCGGCCACGGTGATGTCCGGCTCCGCGTCGAGGATGACGCGGAAACCCGGTGCGCACCAGCTCCTGGTCGTCGGCGATCAGGACGCGGATCGTCACCCGCCGGCTCCCGTGAGCGGCAGGCGAGCCCGGACCTCGTAGCCGCCCCCGGGTCGCGTGCCCGTGCGGAGCGTGCCGCCGTACAGGGCCACCCGCTCGCGCATCCCGATCAGCCCGTGCCCGGTGCCGTTGGCGCCGTTCTGCGCGCCCTGGCCGTCGTCCGAGACCTCGACCTCGACGGCGGAGGGGCCGTAGCGGACCACGATCTCCGCCCGTGCGGTCCCCGCGTGCTTGAGCGTGTTGGTCAGCGCTTCCTGGACGATCCGGTAGGCGGAGAGATCGATCCCGCGCGGCAGCGGCACCTGCTCGCCCTCGACGTGGACGGCGACGGCGAGCCCGGCCTCGCGCACCTGGTCGACGAGCGAGCCGAGGGAGCCCAGGCCCGGCTGGGGGCCGATCGCGGCCTGCTCGTCGGGCATGCGCAGGATGCCGAGCAGGCGGCGAAGCTCGACCAGCGCCTCGCGGCCGCTGCCCTCGATGGAGCGGAAGGCGGCCTGCGCCTGCTCGGGATCGCCCAGGAGGCGGGGGCCGGCCTGGGCCTGGACCACCATCACGCTCACGCTGTGGGCCACGACGTCGTGCAGCTCCCGTGCGATTCGGGACCGCTCCTCGGCCACCGCCACGCGCGCCTTCTCCTCGCGCTCGCGCTCGGCCAGGGCCGCCCGCGTTCGCAGGTCGGCCGCCTGGCGCCGGCGACGGCGCAGGTCGCGGCCGATCAGCCAGGCCACGCCGAAGACGAGCCACGCGCCGGGCCGCACGCTCACGTTGTCGTGGTAGAGCGTGCGTATCTCGGTCGCGGCCGCGATGGCCGCCAGGCTCGCAGCCGCACCGATCACGGACCGTCGCTCCGGGGCGTTCGCACCGACCGAGTAGAAGGCCACGATGAAGGCCAGGAACGTCTCCACCGGCGCCTGGTCCGGCTCGGTCACGAACAGCGTGCCGTAGACCAGGACCGCGGTCATGAAGGCGAGCACGGCCACCGGCGCCCGGCGGCGCCAGGCCAGCGGGAGCGTGACCAGCGCGAAGGCCACGGCGTCGAGCCCGCGCCAGGGCCGGAAGCTGTTCCCGGTCCAGACCTCGTACTGCGCTCCGGCGCACAGGGCGAGGGCGACGATCCAGTCGCCCCAGCGGTCCCACCAGGCCCGGAGGCTCATGGAACCACCGTACTCCGCGCCCGGAGCCGAGCGCATCATCCCGTGACACGATCGGCGGGGGCGTGACGTCCCCCGTGCGGGCTACGCGCCGGGCCTGTCCGATCCCCCCGGAGCCGCAGCGCGAATCGCACCCCGGGCCGACGACGGCTCGGGAGCGCGGGCCTAGCTTCGACGTGACCGCACCACTCGAAGGAGGCTCGCATGACCGCTCGACCGTTCGCCCGCCTCGGCCCCGCCTGCGGGATCGTCTTCGCCCTCGTCCTGTTCCTGGCCGGCAACACCTACACGCTGCGCGGCCTGAGCCTCTCGGCCTTCGTGCTCTTCCTGCCGTTCCTGGCCTACCTGTGCAGCGTCCTCCGGGCTGGCGAAGGTGAGGGCGGCTGGCTCGCCGGGACGGCCTTCGCCGGCGGGATCGCCTGGATGGCGCTCAAGCTCGGCAGCATCGCGCCCGAGATCGCGATCCACCGTCAGCACCTCGTCAGCGGCACGCCGCTGCACGACGGGCTGCAGGGCATCGCCGATGCCGCCACCGAGGTGTCCCTCATCCCGCTCGCCGTCATGGTCGCCGCCGTCGCGGCCGTCGCCCTGGCCACACGCGTCCTCCCGCGCTGGTTGGGGGTGGGCGCGGCCGTCACCGCCGCGGCCCTCATTGTGAACGCGATGTACAACCTCTACCGGCACTCGGGCTTCGTCCCGGCCCTCCTGCTCTTCGTCCTGTGGACCCTCCTGGCCGGGGTGTCCCTCCTGCGCCGCAGCAGGAGCGCACCTGCCGCTTCCGCGGTAGCCACGCCGGCGACGGTCGCCTCGAGCCTGAACTAGCATCGCGCCCGTGGTCGAGCCGATTGACGACCTGCCGCCCGGAACGCTTGGGTTCCGGGCGAGCGGGACCATCACGCGGGCCGAGTACCAGGAGCGCATCCTGGCTCCCATCCGGACGGCGCTCGAGGCCGGCGGCCGCCTGAACATCCTGTTCGTGATGTCCGGCGATCTCGGCTTCGAGCTCGGCGCGGTGTGGGAGGACGTCAAGGCCGCGGGATCGCTCGGGGTCAAGCACCGGTCGTCGTGGGGCCGCATGGCCGTGGTCAGCGACAAGGGCTGGGTGCGGGAGGCGGTGGCCGCCTTCGGATGGGTCAGCCCAGGCGAGATCCGCGTCTTCGCCCCGGACGGCACCGACGCCGCCCGGGAGTGGGTCTCCGCCACGCCGACCTAGGTCAGAACTGGTTTCAAACGTGGCGGGGCGCCCGGCGCGGCTGGATCGTCCTCCGGTCTGGTGCCCGCGCGCAGGGCGCGCGAGCGCCAGCCCTGCGGCGACCCGGGACCGCTCCGCGAGCGGTCCCGGGCTTCGCCGGGCCGCCGCCCGGCTCTCGCCCAGGCCTCCAGCCTGGCCTTCGACCCGGCCGGCACCCCGGCTCGCTCCAGCCACCCCGGCCGCGAACGCCACTTTGAAACCAGTTCTCAGGCGCTCTCGGCCGGCCGGCGCTGCTCGACGGCGATGTCGGCACCCAGCAGGGCCACGAGGGCGGCGATCTGCGCGGCCGCGGAGACGCCTGTTCCGAGAGGGATGGTGGCCAGTGCGATCACCGCGACGGCGGCGCGCAGGCGGCCCGACCCGATCTCGACGCTCCGGCGAAACAGGGCGTTCCCGGCCAGGAAGAGTGCGGCTCCGCCACCGAGGAAGATCGCCCTGGCGGAGGACAGCGTCGAGGCCGGGTGGGCCAGCGCGCTGCGCTCGGCGGCGGCGATGGCCACGATGCCGAGGAGCATCGGCAGGTAGCAGTAGAAGTACCCGGCCAGCGAACGGCGCGCCCGGTCGATGGCTGACATCGCGGCCAGGGAGCGCTCGGCCCGCTCGTCCTCGTCGCGGCCGAAGGAGAGCCACCACAGGCAGGCGCTGACGGCGAGGCCGAGCAGGGCGATGGCCGCCAGCCGGCCGTCCACCGGCACGCCGGAGGCGCCGACGCCCGTGGCCACCACCGACTCGCCGATGGCGATCAGGAGCACGAGGCCGTGGCGCTCGACGAAGTGCGCGGCATCGACGTCGAAGCCCTCGAGGCCGCTGATGGCCGGCGTCAGCCACTGGAGGCCGACGGCGACCGCCCAGATGACGTACTGCGACGTGCCGCCGAGGGCGCCGCCGATGACGAGCAGCAGCGCTGAGGCCACGTTGAGCGGGAAGAGCCGGCAGGATGGCGCGGACCACGCTCTGCGAGGTCGCCCGCGTGAACAGGCCGGTGTGGACGGCCACGATGGCCACGTAGGCGAGCCCGAAGGCCAGCCCGCTCCCGGAGAACGCATGCGGGATCGCCAGCGCCAGCAGCAGGTAGCCGCCCATGCCGCCGAGCAGGAGCAGGCGCCGGTTGACGGAGTCGGCGGCCACGGCGTTGGTCATCCAGGCGTAGCCGCCGTACATCCACCAGATCACCGCCAGCATGAGGACGACCTGGAGCAGCCCCCGCGCGCTCGACTCCGCGTGGAGCACGGTCGTGAGCTCGGTGATGGTGAAGACGAAGACGAGGTCGAAGAAGAGCTCGAGCGACGTGACCCGGCTCGCGGTCACAGCGTCCGCCGGCGAGGGTGGAGGCGTCATGCTCTCGAGTCTGACCCACGGAAGGGAGCAGGCATGAACATCGCCATCGTCGGCCCCGGGCGGATCGGTGGGAACGTGGCCCGCCAGGCAGCGCGCGCCGGCCACTCCGTCGCCCTCTCGTTCGCGCGTGACCAGGCGGCGCTCAAGGCGCTGGCGGACGAGCTCGGCGCGGCGGTCGCGACGCCGGCGGAGGCGGTGTCCGGCGCCGACGTGGTCGTCTTCTCCGTGCCCTGGTCGGTGATCGACGAGGCGCTCTCGCAGGCCGGTGACCTCGGCGGCCGGATCGTCGTGGACACCACCAACCAGTACGGCAGCGGACCGATGCCCGCGGCGGGGCAGACCGCGGCGGCCTTCAACCAGGGGCGCATGCGCCGGGGCCCGCTACACGAAGTCGTTCAACACCCTGACCTCCGCGTTCCAGGCCGAGGCGGCGGCGCGTCCCCCGAGCGAGCGCGTCGTGCAGTGGCTGTGCGGCGACGACGACGGGGCCAAGCAGGTGGTGGCCGGCCTCATCGAGGACATGGGATACGTGCCCGTCGACATCGGCGGCACCGCCGACGCCGCGGTCATGGAGGCGCCGCGGCGTCCGGGCTCGGTCTACGGCGAGGAGTACCGCGCGTCCCGACGCGGCTGCGGTGGTGGAGGCGGTCCGGGCCGGGCGCGCGATCCCACCGACGCCGGTCTACGACTGACCACGAGGGCGGTGCCGGCGCGGGCCGGCACCGCCTCGTTTCAGTCGTCGATCGCTAGTCGGTCCGCTTGACGAGCAGCGGCAGCAGGTTCACGGCGTTCGGCGTGCCGAGGCCTGTCACCGCGTCCCACCCGGGGCCGGCGCTGAAGCCGCCCCCGATCTCGGACACGTCGTTGTTGCCCGTGGTGATGTCGTGCATCGCCGCGGCGTACTGCGTCTTCGAGTGCGAGATCGAGTAGAGGGCCTGGTTGATGACACCGAACCGGTGGCCGCCCAGCTGGTCGCCGTCGGCGACGAGGCCAGCCCACTGCGGGGAGCCCGCGCTGGTGCCGCCGATGATCCAGAAGATCAGGGCGTTCGGCGGCGCACCTGCGAACAGGACGTTGCACAGGCCGCACTTGAGGAGCACGCCGCCGGCGACGCCCGCGTTGTAGGCGACGTCGGGAACCCCGCGCGTCTTGAGCGGGCCGCCCTTCATCGATCCTGCCTGGAAGCCCGGGCGCGGGAAGAGGATGCTGAAGCCGCCTCCGCTGCAGTTGACATCGTCGAGGGCCACGGCCGGCGGGTTGCATCCGAACGGCTCGGTCCAGGCGGTCTCGCCGATGTACGCGCCCGTCAGGGTGTTGGCATCCAGGGTGGTCCCACCGACGCCGGTGACAAGCGGATCGGACGCCGGCGTGCTGGCCGCCTCGATCGCCGCGGTGCCGTCGCAGTTGAACTGCGCCGCGCCGCTGTCGCCGGACGAGGCGAAGACCGTCATGCCCTCCAGCGCCGCTTCGCTGAACAGCGTGTGCTGCTCGGTCCGGAGCGCCGGGTCCATGCACGCCTCCGCCTCGCCATAGCTCTGCGAGAGGACGTCACCGAGGTTGTGCTCGATGACGTACTTCGTGACGGCGAGGATGTCGGAGTCGTTGTTGGTCTTGGCGTGGGCGAGCACGATGTTCGCGCCCGGCGCCATGGCATGCGCGTACTCGACGTCCAGCAAGGTCTCGATGGCCCAGCCGACCTGGTTCCCGTCGTTGGGGTCGAACGCCGGCGGCGTACCCGCCGGAGCGATCTCCGTCAACGTCGGATTCGGCAGGCCGAACACCGCATCGAAAGCCTTGAGGTCGTCGACCAGCGTCGGGCTGGTGAAGGCGTCGATGATGACGATCGTGCGACCGGTGCCGTTCGTGCCGGCGCTGAGGAGCGGCGTGAGCCCGTACGCGTTCTGGATCTGCGCGGGCTGGTAGCACCTCGGACCCAGCGAGCCGTCGAGAGGACGGGTCTGGCACCCGAAGAACACGGCGGCCGGCCCGGTCGAGGTGTGTGCCGTCTGCGGCCCGGGCGTCATCACCGGCGTGACGGTGATCCGATGGGCGACCGGCGCCGCGGCGGTCGCGGACGCCGCGCCGGCGAGAAGGGCTCCTGCGGCGAGGACCATCGCTGCGAACAGCGCACGCCCACGTCGCCGACTGGTGGAAGGTCTCACTCTCACTCCCCCTGATCGAGTGGTGCCCGGATGCCTCCGGGCTCGGCTGCACGCCAATCTCCCGCAGCCATAGGCGAAAGTCAAGATGCTTTCGGTTTGCAATCGAGCCGCCGGTTTGCCAAGCGCCTACGATCGAGCCCATGCCCGCCGCCGACCGTCGCGCGCGGTTTCGCGCGCTCCATGCCCGCGAGGGCATCTTCGTCATGCCCAACGCCTGGGATGCGGGGTCCGCGCGCCTCCTGGCGGCGGCCGGGTTCGAGGCGCTGGCCACCACCAGCGCCGGCTTTGCCTGGACCCTGGGCAAGGAGGACGAGCACGTCACGCTGGACGAGCTCGTGGCCCACGTCTCGGCGCTCTCGGCCGCCACGGACCTGCCGCTCTCCGTCGACAGCGAGCGCCTCTTCGCCGACGATCTGGAGGGGGTCGCGGCCGCCGTCCGCCGGCTCGCCCAGGCCGGGGCGGCGGGGTGCTCGATCGAGGACTGGAATCCCGCCACGCAACGGATCGAGGAGCGCGGCTGGGCGGCCGAGCGGGTGGCGGCCGCGGCCGAGGCGGCGCACGAGGGCGATCCGATGGTCCTCACCGCCCGCGCCGAGAACCTGCTCCACGGCCATCGACGACATCGACGACACGATCGGCCGGCTGGTGGCCTACCGGGAGGCCGGCGCCGACGTGGTCTACGCGCCCGGCCTCACCGACCCGGCGTACATCTCCGCGCTCGTCGAGGCCGCCGGGACGCCGGTCAACGTGCTCGCCCTCCCCGATGCGCCCGACGTGGGTGAGCTCGAGCGAGCTCGGCGTCCGCCGCGTGTCGACGGGGTCGCTGCTGGCCGCACGGCCTATGGCGCGCTGGTGGCGGCGGCCCGCGAGCTCCGCGGCGACGGGCGCTCCGATCCGGCGCGTCCGAGGCTCACGCCGGACGACCGGGCCGGCCTCTTCACCTGAGGCAGCTCAGGGCTCGCGCAGGTCCCGCTCGACGTCCACGCGGTCGTAGCTCTCCGCCCCGATCCCGTGCTGCGGGTCCATGTAGCCGTCCGGGCGCTCGACGTGGCGGGACTCCTCGTACTGCTCGGCCGAGGGCGGGTGGTCCTCCCGCCACTGGGCCGGCTTCCACCAGCGCTTCAACCTGTCACGAAGGTTCATGCCACACCTCCTGGGAACAGCACACTAGTGATGGAAGGCCGGCTGCTCGCTCTCCCGCGGCAGCGGGCTCTCGAGCCGCTGCAGGAAGGCCGTGGTCTGGCGGAGGTCCTCCATCAGGATGCGGGCGAGGTCCCGGCTGAACCCGTTGCGGACGACGAGGCGGATGACGCTCGTGTCCTCGAGGTCCTTGGGGAACGAGTAGGCGGGGACCAGCCAGCCGCGCTGGCGCAGCCGGTCCGCCACGTCGTACACCGTGAAGTTCCCCGACCCGGGGGTGACCCCGAACGCGAACACCGGCAGCTGGCTCCCGTCGCTCAGGAGCTCGTACGGCCCGATGCCGGCCACCTGCTCGGCCATGTACATGGCCGTGTCGCGGCAGGCCTGCTGGACCTCCACGTACCCCTGCCGTCCCAGGCGCAGGAAGGTGAAGTACTGGGCCACCACCTGCGCGCCCGGGCGAGAGAAGTTGAGCGCCATGGTGGGCGTGTCGCCGCCCAGGTAGTTGACCCGGAAGATGAGCTCCTCCGGCACTGCGTCGGCATCGCGCCACACGATCCAGCCGACTCCGGGGTAGACGAGCCCGTACTTGTGGCCGGACGTGTTGATGGACTGGACGCGCGGCACGCGGAAGTCCCACTCCAGGTCGGGGTCGAGGAAGGGGGCGACGAACGCGCCCGAGGCCCCGTCCACGTGGATGGGCACGTCGACGCCCTTGTCGGCCTGCAGGCGGTCGAGCGCGGCGGCGATGTCGGCCACCGGCTCGTAGCTGCCCTCCTGCGTCGAGCCCAGCACGGCCACGACCCCGATCGTGTTCTCGTCACACTGCGCCGCCGCCTCGTCGGCGGTGAGGAAGTAGCGCCCCGGCGCCATCGGCACCAGCCGGGGCTCGACGTCCCAGTAGGTGCAGAACTTCTCCCAGCACACCTGGACGTTGATGCCCATGACGATGTTCGGGCGGTCGCTGCTCTGGCCCGCCGCCTTGCGCCGCACTCGCCAGCGGCGAAGCAGGGCCAGTCCGCCCAGCATGGCCGCCTCGCTCGAGCCGATCGTGGAGGTGCCCACCGCGGGCTTGGCCAGGTCGGCGTGCCACATGTCGGCGATCATGCTCACGCAGCGCAGCTCGAGCTCCGCCGTCTGCGGGTACTCGTCCTTGTCGATCATGTTCTTGTCGAGCGTCTCGGCGATGAGCGCGCGCGCCTGCGGCTCCATCCAGGTGGTCACGAACGTGGCCAGGTTGAGGCGCGCGTCGCCGTCGAGGATGAGCTCGTCGTGGACGACCTCGTACGCCGTGTCGGCGTCCATCCCGTCGTCGGGCATCCGGTAACGGGGCACCGGGTCGGTCTCGCCTGGACGGCAGAACTGCGGACGGATGGCCAGCGGCTCGCTCTCGAGCTTGGGCCGCGCGTGGAGCGGCATCGCACCTCCTCGTCGATCGGTCGAGGAAGCAGAGCCGTGGTGTCGCCGGCCGGCATCGTCCCGACGGGGTGAAGCGCGTCCGGGCGTGCGTGGTTACGCCGCACTGATACTGACTGAGTGCTAGGCTCGACGCCGTCGACCCTAGCTCTCGGTCGGCGCCCGGCCTCCCTTGCCCCTGGTGGCTCCCGCGATTGTGTCCCGTGTCGCGGGGCGAACCCAGGGTGCGCGCTCGACCCCCATTTTCCGCGCGCCCGGTCGCCGAGGAGGACCTATGTCCGCCCGAACGCTCGACAGCAGGATCACACGTCCGGCTGGGCGCAGACCGCCAGCGGCCCCCGGCGTCGCCGTGGACGAACGCCCCGCCCTCCCGTTCGATTACCTGGCGGCCAAAGTCAGGGTGCCGCTCGGCCGGCCCGGCGCCGTCGGCCGGAACCGGCTCGTCAACCGGCTCCGAGCCATGGAGCCGCCGCCCGTCACGTCAATCGTCGCGCCCGCCGGATACGGGAAGACGACCCTCCTCGCCCAGTGGGCGGAGAAGGATGCACGGCCCGTCGCCTGGGTGACGGTCGATGCCCGAGACGACGATCCGATCCTCTTCCTCCGGCACCTCGGGGCCGCCCTGCACGGTGCGGGCGTGGCCCGGCCCTCCGATCTCGAGCCGCTGCGGGCCCCGCGCTCGTCCATCTGGTGCGCGGCCGTGCCCCGGCTGGCCTCGGCCCTCGCGGCCGCCTCAGCAGCCGCTGCTCCTGATCCTCGACGACGCCCACCACCTGCGCTCGGATGACTCGGTCGAGGCGCTGTCGGCCATCGTCGAGCACGTGCCCGACGGCTCGACCCTGGCTCTCGGCGGCCGGACCAGGCCGCGCATCGCCACCGCCACGCTGCGGGCGGGCGGGCGGCTGCTCGAGCTGGGCGCGGCCGACCTGGAGCTCTCCCGGGGCGAGGCCGTGTCCCTGCTGCACGGGGCCGGCGCCGACGTCAGCGACGGCGAGGCGACCGACCTGGTCGACCGGACGGAGGGGTGGGCGACCGGGCTGCAGCTCGCCGCTCTTGCCCGCCACGAGCAGGCGCCGTTCGGCGGCGACCACCGCTACGTGGTGGACTTCTTCCGGTCCGAGCTGGCGCCCCAGCTCGGCCCCGAGCGGATGCGCTTCCTCCGGCGCGCGTCGGTGCTCGAGCAGCCTGTCCGGCGCGCTGTGCGACGCACGTGCTCGAGCGGCGCGGCTCGGGCCATGAGCTCGAGGAGCTCGCCGGCGAGGGCCTCTTCGTCACGCCCCTCGACAGCCGGGGTCTGTGGTTCCGGGCGCACCCGCTCTTCCGCGAGTTCCTCCGGCGCGAGCTGGAGCAGTGCGAGCCGGAGCTCGTCCGCCCGTTGAGCGGGAGAGCGGCCGACTGGTTCGAGCGCCAGGGCGACCCCGAGTCGGCGATCGCTCCGGCGGCGATCGCCGGCGACCTCGATCGGGTGGCACGGCTCGTGGCCGTCGCCGGGCTCGCTGCCTGCTCGGCGGGTCGCCTCGGCGCGGTGGAGGAATGGCTCGACCACTTCGGCGGAGCGTCGCTCGACCGCTATCCGGAGGTGGCCGTGCTCGGCGCGTGGATCCACGGCCTGCAGGGCCGCGCAGAGACGTCCGCGCGGTGGCTGGCGGCCGCCGAGGCCGCGAACCCCGAGGCCGTCATGCCGGACGGCAGCCCGTCGGTGTCGACCTGGATCGCCGTCGTGCGCGCGGCCATGTGCGAGGACGGCCCGGCGGCCATGCTGGCCGACGCCGATGCCGCACTCGCGGACCTGCCCGCGCGGAGCCCGTGGCGGCCGCCGGCCCTGCTCCTGCGGGCCGTGGCCCACGTGCTCCTGGGCGCCGAGGACGCCGCGGATGCCGGCCTCGGCGAGGCGGTCGAGGCGGCCAGGGCGCAGGGAGCCGTCGACACGCAGGTGGTGGCCCTGAGCGAGTGGGCGATGCTGGCCGAGCGGGCCGGGGACGCCCGCGCCGAGGTGCTCGCCGACGAGTCGCGTCACCTACTCGAAGGCGGCCTGCTGGCCGGGTACGCCTCGAGCGCGATCGAGCTCGCGTCGTCGGCCAGGGTCCTCCTGCGGCGCGGGTGCTGGGACGAGGCGCGTACCGACCTGGCCACGGCGCGGCGGCTGACGCCCTTCCTGACGCATGCCTTCCCCTGGTTCGCGGCGCAGACGCGCCTCGAGCTCGCCCGGTCCCACGTCGCACTGCGCGACACGGAGCAGGCGCAGGTCCTGCTCGACGAGGTGAGCGAGGTCCTCGACCGGAGCGCCGGCCTGGGGGTGCTGGACGACCAGGCGCGGGTGCTGCAGGTGGAGGTCGACGCAGCCCGCGCGACAACGGGGGTGGCCGGGTCGAGGCTGACGACGGCCGAGCTGCGCCTCCTGCCACTGCTCATGACCCACCTCTCCTTCCGTGAGATCGGCGAGCGGCTCTACCTCTCCCGCAACACGGTCAAGACGCAGGCCATCTCGATCTACCGCAAGCTCGCCGTGAGCAGCCGCAGCGAGGCCATCGAGCGGGCGACGGGTCTCGGCCTCCTGGCGGCCGGCGCCGCGGGCGCGGATTTCATCCCCAGGGGATGACGCCCCCGCGGCCGGCCCCGGGTCGAATCCCCGGAGGCCGTGCCGCAGCATGAAGAGACCCTGCGAAAGCTCGCCATCCGCGACGACGCCTACGTCGACGCGGTGATGGTCGACCAGGGTGCCAACCGCGCGGCCTCGTGCCTTGAACGGAAGACGTACGCGCTGGTCCAACTCGGAGCGCTCGTCGCCGTCGACGCCGCGCCGCCCTCCTACCTGGAGATCATCGAGACGGCGCGCGAGGGTGGCGCCACGAACGACGAGATCGTGGGCACGCTCATCGCCGCCATGCCCGCGGTGGGCGTGGCCCGTGTCGTGTCCGCCGCCCCCAAGCTCGGCCTGGCCGTCGGGTACGACGTGGCCGCCGCGCTCGAGGGGCGCCGGCCCGCCTCCTCCGACCGTCCGGCCTGACGCCGGACTGCTGCGCCACCGCATGAGGACCGCGCCCTGATCCCGCTGGCCTCGACGGCGACCGATCTGGCGCGGGTGCAGTTCGCGACCACCTCGCTCTACCACTTCCTGTTCGTCCCGCTGACGCTCGGGCTGGCCCCGCTCGTCGCCGTCATGCAGACGCTGTGGCACCGGACGAAGAACGAGGACTGGCTGCGCCTCACGCACTTCTTCGGGACGCTCATGCTGATCAACTTCGCCATCGGCGTGGCCACGGGCCTCGTGCAGGAGTTCGAGTTCGGCATGAACTGGTCCGTCTACTCGCGGTTCGTGGGCAACGTCTTCGGCGCTCCGCTCGCGGTCGAGGGCCTGGCGGCGTTCTTCCTCGAATCGACCTTCCTCGGGCTGTGGATCTTCGGCTGGAAGCGGCTGCCGCCCCGCGTGCACCTGGCCACGATCTGGATCGCCGCGGTCGGCACGTGGCTCTCCGCCTACTTCATCCTCGTGGCCAACTCGTGGATGCAGCACCCGGTCGGGGCGAAGGTCAGCAACGGCACCGCCGAGCTGACGAGCGTCTCAGCGGTGATCACGAACCGGTTCGCTGTCTGGGCCTTCTTCCACACCATGCTCGTCGGGCTGACGACGGCGGCCGTGCTCGTGCTCGGCGTGGCCTGCTGGCACCTCGCTCGCGGCCGGAACCAGACGCTCTTTCACAGGGCATCGAAGCTCGCCCTGATCGTCCTCGTGCCCGTCTCGGCGCTGAACCTCGGCGTCGGCAGCTACATGGGGATCGTGGCCACGGACCTCCAGCCCATGAAGATCTCGGCTGCCGAGGCCCTCTGGAACACCCAGCAGCCGGCCTCGTTCTCCCTGTTCCAGATCGGTGGGTTCACGCAGAGCGACCCGACGCCGTCGTTCTCGATCGAGGTCCCAGGCCTCCTGTCCTGGCTGGCCACGGGCTCCTTCGACGGCAAGGTCGAAGGCCTCAACCAGATCCAGCAGCAGGAAGTGCAGTCGTACGGGCCGGGCAATTACATCCCCCCGGTCCGCACGATGTACTGGAGCATGCGCGTGATGGCCTACCTGGGCACGATCGTGTTCCTGGTGGCCGCGCTCGGGGCGTACCTGCTGTGGCGTGGGCGCCTTGAACGGACGCGCTGGTACCTGTGGGCAGCGGTGTTCACCATACCCCTGCCCTACCTGGCCGCCCTGGCCGGCTGGGTCCTCACCGAGGTCGGCCGGCAGCCCTGGATCGTCCAGGGCCTGCTGCGGACGGCCGACGCCGCGTCACCGAGCGTGAGCGCGTGGTGGGTGGGTCTGAGCCTCGGGGTCTTCATCGCGCTCTACATCGCCCTCGGGGTGACGGACTTCATCCTCATGCGTCGCTACGCGCGCCTCGATCCCGCCCCTGCCGCTCCGATCGACCGGGCCGTCCCCGTGCCGGGTCTCTGAGGGGCGCTGGGACGATGAACCTCCAAGAATCTCTGGTTCGTCCTGATCGCCGTCCTCTGGAGCGGCTACCTCCTGCTCGAGGGCTTCGACTTCGGGGTGGGAATGCTGTTGCCCTTCGTGGGCCGCGACGAGGATGAGCGCGGGCTCATGCTGGAGGCCATCGGGCCGGTGTGGGACGGCAATGAGGTGTGGCTCGTCGTGGCCGGAGGAGCCACGTTTGCGGCGTTCCCGGCCTGGTACGCGACGATGTTCTCGGGCTTTTACCTCGCCCTGCTCCTCGTACTCGTGTTCCTGATGGTCAGGGTGGTCTCCTTCGAGTGGCGGGGAAAGGGCGATCAGGCGCGCTGGCGGCGCACCTGGACGGCGGCCAACTTCACCGGCAGCATCGGCGCCCCATTCCTCTGGGGCGTGGCTCTGGCGAACCTTCTCAACGGCGTCCCGCTGGACTCCAAGGGCGACTTCGCGGGAAGTTTCTGGGACCTGTTCAGCCCGTACACCGTGGCCGCCGGAGCGGTCGTCGTGCTGCTGTGCGCCTTCCACGGCGCCACGTTCCTCACGCTCCGCATGGCGGACGACCTGCGCCGGCGCGCGGCGGACACTGCCCGTCTCCTCTCCGTGCCAGCGGTGCTCGCGGGTGCCGCCTTCCTGATCTGGACCGTGGTCGTCGCGGTCGACAACAACGACCGCGCCACGCTGCCGCCGGCCATACCGGCGGCGCTGGCGATCGTCGCCCTCTTCGCCGCGCTCGCGCTCGTCCGCCTCGGCCGGGAGGGCTGGGCCTTCGCCGCCACCGCGGCATCGATGGTGGGCCTCGTGGCCACCATCTTCACCGGGCTCTATCCGCGTGTGCTCGTGTCGTCGCCGGACTTCGCCAACAGCCTCACCATCTCGAACGCGGCCTCCGCGCACTACACGCTGGCCGTGATCACCGTGGTCGCCCTCGTCGTCACGCCCGTCGTTCTGCTCTACCAGGGGTGGACGTACTACGTCTTCCGGGCCCGGCTCACCGGACCGCAGGGGCCCGCGGCGGACGCGGACTAGATGCGGCTCCTGGACCCGCGGCTCCTGCACCGGGCCCGGGCGGCGCGCGTGGTGCTCGGCCTCGACGTCGCCCTCGGGGTGGGCATGGCGGCCCTCGTTCTTCTGCAGGCCACCCTCATCGCCCACATCGTGGCGCGGGCCTTCGCCGGCGCGGCGCCGGCGGGCCAGACGACGGCGCTCGCGCTCCTGGTCGTCGTGTTCGCCGCGCGCGGAGCGCTCAGCTGGGGCTTCGAGGTCCTCGGCCGCCGCGGCGCCTCGACCGTGCTCTCTGAGCTTCGCCTGGCGCTCGTCGCCCGCCGCCTGCGGCAGAGCCCGGCGGCCCTCGACGGGGTGGAGGGCGCCGAGGTGGCGGCCGCCGCCGTGCAGGGCGTGGACGGGCTCGAGGCCTACTTCGGCGGCTACCTGCCGCAGGCCGTGCTGGCCTGCCTGGTCCCGCCGATGGTCATCGTGTACGTGGCCACCGTCGACCTCGAGTCGGCGCTGCTGATGCTGGCCACGCTGCCCCTCGTGCCGGTGTTCATGTGGCTCATCGGCCGGCACACCGAGGAGCGGACCCGGGCGCGGTGGCTGTCGCTGCGGCTGCTTGTCGACCCACTTCCTGGACGTCGTCCGCGGCCTGCCCACGCTGCGCGCCTTCAACCGGAGCCAGGCCCAGGTGGAGCGCCTGGGGGAGGTGGGCGAGCAGTACCGGCGGGCCACCATGGCCACGCTGCGGCTGAGCTTCCTGTCCGGCGCGGTGCTCGAGCTGGCCTCGACGCTGGGTGTGGCCCTGGTGGCGGTCACCATCGGGGTGCGCCTCGATCGCGGGGGCATCGGCCTCCAGGCCGGCCTGGTGGCGCTCCTTCTGGCGCCCGAGCTGTACCTCCCGCTGCGCCAGCTCGGCGCGCGCTATCACGCCAGCGCCGACGGCCTGGCCGTGGCCGACCGCATGCTCACCCTGCTCGAGCGGCCGGCGGAGATCGGCGCCGGCGGCTCGCTCGCCCCGCCGAGCCCGGCCACGGCCGCGGTGCGGCTGGAGGGCGTGTCGTTCTCGTACCCGTCGCGTGCCGGGCTGGTGCTCGACGGCCTCGATCTCGAGCTGTGGCCAGGGGAGCTCGTCGTCCTCGCCGGCGAGAGCGGGGCGGGGAAGAGCACGGTGGCGAGCCTCCTCCTGCGGCTGGCCGAGCCCGCCTCCGGCCGCGTGACGGTGGGCGGGGTCGACCTGGCCGGCTGCTCGACCGAGGCCTGGCGCCGGCTCGTGGCCTGGGTGCCGCAGCGGCCGACGGTGTTCCACGGGACGGTGGCCGCCCAGATCCGGCTGGGCGACCCCGCCGCCACGGACGAGCAGGTCCGGCGGGCGGGGCGGGAGGCCGGCGCCGACGCGTTCGTCCGGGCGCTGCCGAACGGCTACGACACCGTCGTCGGCGACGGCGGGCGGCCCCTGTCGGCCGGCGAGGCACGCCGGCTGGCGCTGGCCCGGGCGCTCGTCCGCGATGCGCCCCTGCTGGTCCTCGACGAGCCCACCGCCGACCTCGATCCGGCGTCGGCGCGTCTGGTGGGGGACGCGATCGCGCGGCTGCGCGGCACACGGACCGTGCTTCTCATCGCCCACCGGCCCGAGCTGGCCGCGCTCGCCGACCGGGTCGTCGTGCTCGCCGGAGGACGGGCGGTCGTCCCGGCCGAGAGCGAGGCCGCGGCGTGATCGCCACGCTCCGCCGGCTCCTCGCCCTGGCCGGGGCGCCGCGGTCGCGCGTGGCCCTGGCCGTCGGCCTGGGTGCGGCGACGGTGCTCTTCGGCACGGCGCTGCTGGCCACGTCCGGCTATCTGATCTCGCGTGCGGCGGAGCGGCCGGCCATCCTCTCCCTGAGCGTGGCCATCGTGGGCGTGCGCTTCTTCGGCCTGGGGCGCCCCGTCCTGCGGTATGCCGAGCGCCTGGCCTCGCACGACCTGGCCTTCCGCGTCCTCGCGCGCGTGCGCGCGCGCGCGTACGCGCGCATGGAGCCTCTGGCCCCGGCGGGCCTCGAGGCGTTCCGCGAAGGCGAGCTGCTCTCCACCGCGGTGGCGGATGTGGACTCGCTGCAGAACCTCCACCTCCGGGCGGTCGGGCCGCCGCTCGTGGCCGTCGTCGCGGGGACGATCGCCGTGGCCGCGGCCGCCGTGTTCCTGCCGGCGCGCCGGCCTCGTGCTCGCGGCCGGGCTGATCGTCGGTGCGATCGCCGTGCCCGCGGCCGCGGCGGCGCTCGGCCGGCGGGCCGGGGCGCAGGAGGCGGACGCGCGAGGAGCCCTGACGGGCGAGCTCGTCGAGCTGATGCGCGGCGCCCCGGAGCTCGCGCTCTACGGGCAGGCGGACGAGCGGCTCGAGCGCGTGCGGGTCGCACGACGCCCGGCTCGTCCGCCTCTCCCACCGCCGCGCCCTGGCCGACGGTGCGGGCGATGGCCTGATGACCCTCGTGGCCGGCGCCACCGTGGCCGGTGTGCTCGCGGTGGCCCTCGCCGCCCACGCCGCACGGCGCGCTCGACCGCGTCCTGATCGCGCTCCTCGCCCTGCTGGCGCTGGGGTCGTTCGAGGCCGTGCAGCCGCTCCCCGCCGCGGCGCGGGAGCTCTCGGCCACGGTCGCCGCCGGCCGCCGCGTGCTGCGCCTGCTCGACCGCGAGCCGGCGGTCGATCGACTCGCCGGACCCGGCGCGCGGCTCCGCGCCCGCCGTTCGCGGTGGCCCTCGAGGACGTGTACGCCCGCTACGCGCCGGCAACGCCGGACGTGCTCGCCGGCGTCACGCTCCGGCTCGACCCGGGTGAGCGCGTGGCGCTCGTCGGCGCGAGCGGCGCGGGGAAGAGCACGATCGCGCGCCTCCTCCTGCGCTTCCTCGACCCGGCGGAGGGGCAGGTCACGCTCGGCGGGATCGACCTGCGCCGCCTGCGCCAGGAGGACGTGCGCACGCGCCGTCGCCGTGGCCGGCCAGGACGACCACCTGTTCTCCACCAGCATCCGGGAGAACCTGCGCCTGGCGCGGCCGGCGGCGGGCGACGACGAGCTCGAGGCGGTGCTCCGCGACGTCGGGCTGTGGCCCTGGGTCGCGCGCCTGCCGGACGGCCTCGACACGCGCGTCGGCGAGCAGGGACGCGAGCTCTCGGGCGGGCAGCAGCGGCGCCTGGTCGTGGCCCGCGCGCTCCTGGCCGGCGCGCCGGTCCTGGTGCTCGACGAGCCCACGGCCCACCTCGATCCGGAAGGCGCCGAGGCACTCGTGCACGACGTCTTCGCCGCCGCCGGCGATCGCACGGTCCTGCTCATCACCCACCGCCCCGAGGGGCTCCACCTCGTGGACCGGGTGCTGGTCCTCGAGGCCGGCCGCATCAGTCCCGCGGCGTGAGCCCCCAGACCGTGGTGACGGACCGGCCCGGCTCGAGCCGGACGATGTCCTCACCGGTGCGCAGGGCGTTCGGCGGGCAGGTCATCGGTTCCACGGCGAGGCTGCGCCGCCGCACGTCGGCGAGCGGGTCGCCGGTGAACACCTGCAGGTACCGGTAGCCCTCGCCCGCCCAGAGCTCGAGCGTCCGGCCGCCGGGCGCCTCGAGCCGGGCCCGGACCGTGCCGTCGCCGTCCCGCTCGAGACCCGTGAAGCAGGTGTCGAGCACCGTGTCCCCGATCGGACGCGGCTCCCGGAAGTCGAACCGCGTCCCGGCCACGTCTCCCGCATCGGCCGGCAGGCCGCGATCACCGGAGTGGAGGAAGCGGGTGGCCGGGAGGTGCAGGGTCACCTCGTCGACCGTGGTGGTTCCCACCGTCAGGTACGGGTGCTGGCCCGAGCCGTACGGGCACGGCTCGTCCCCCGCGTTCGAGGCCGTCGTCTCCACGCGGAGCCCCTCCGGCCCGAGCGTGTACTCGACCCGGAGGGCAAGCGTGAACGGGTAGCCGGGCTGGGGGTGGAGCACGTGCTCGAGGACCACCCGGTCCTCGTCGCGGGATGAGCACGTCCACGACGACCAGCGGACGAGCCCGTGGATGGCGTTGCCCGTCGCCACCTCGGTGATCGGGAGCTGGAGCTCGCGCCCGTCGAAGCGGTAGCGCCCGTCCTCGACGCGGTTCGGCCAGGGGATGAGCACCTGGCCGCGGCCCGACGTGGCCATGGCCTGCTCGTCGTAGCCGTCGAGCACGTCCCGGCCGCCGGCGCGATACGCGCGCAGGCCGCCACCGACCTCGACCACGACCGCCTCCTGGTCGCCGTGGGCGAGGCGGAACTGCTCGCCCGGAGGGGGCGATCATGGCGCTGCGGTCGTCAGCGCAGGCGCTCGAGGAGGTGGTCGCCGACGCGCAGCGCGTTGGCCATGGCCGTGAGCGCCGGGTTGACCGCCCCGATGCTCGGGAAGACGCTCGTGTCGACCACGTACAGGTTGTCCACCTCGTGGGCGCGGCAGGTGGTGTCGAGAACCGAGGACGCGGGGTCCGTTCCGAATCGGCAGGTCCCCGCCTGGTGCGCGACCCCCGCAACGGGGATCTCGTTCCTCATGTAGGCCACCCGGGAGAGCAGGTGGCCCTGGTGCATTCCCAGGTGGCCGAGCATGGAGTGGAGGCGGGCGTAGAGCTGCTTCTTCGGCTCGTCGTTCGTCGGCGTGTAGGCAAGCGTGACGCGCCCGTCGCTGTCCACCGTCACCCGGTTGTCCAGCCGTGGGAGGTCCTCCGTCGAGAGCCAGAAGTCCACGGCGTGCCGGGCAATGCTCTCGAGGGACCACTGGGGCGCGAGCCGTGTCTCGCCCGGCTTCTCGCCGCGGAACATCGGCGCCTGTGACTTGCCCACCATCTGGATGTTGCCCAGCGGATAGTCGGCGTCCTTTCCGCCGCTGAGGTAGAAGTCGTTCAGCCCGAGCGTCTTCTGGAAGATCGTCGGGTTCTCGTCCACCGACAGGGCCAGGACGGCCTGGCTGTTGTGGAACATGTAGTTCCGCCCGACCTGGTCCGAGCCGTTGGCCAGGCCGTTCGGATGCCGGTCGCCGGCCGAGCGCAGGAGCAGGACCGCCGTGTTGGCCGCGCCGCAGGCGAGCACGACGATCCCGGCCTGCACCCGCTCGGGCTCACCGCCGTTCTGGATCTGCAGCGTCGTCACGGTCCGGCCGCGTCCCGTCGGTGTCGAGGCGGGTGACCAGCGCGTTGGTGCGCAGGGTGACGTTCGGATGTTCGAGCGCCGGCCGCACACCGAGCACCTCGGCGTCCGACTTGCCGTGCACCACGCACGGGAACCCGTCGCAGTTCATGCAGCGCACGCACGCGCTCGCGGGCCGGTCCTGCTCCAGGAGGCGAATGCCGCACGGCGCGTGGAATGGGTGATAGCCCGCCTTGGTGAGGTCGTCAGAGAGCTGCTGGATCCGCGGCTCGTGGGAGACGGCCGGGTAGGGATACTCGGCGCTGGCGTGACCCTCGGTCGGGTCCTCGCCGTGGGCCCCGTGCACCTCGTACAGATGCTCGGCCTCGGTGTAGTACGGCTCCAGCTCGTCGTAGGAGATGGGCCACGCGGGCGAGAGCCCATCGTGGTGGTGCATCTCCTCGAAGTCCTGGGGCCGGAGGCGGTAGAGGGCCGCGCCGTAGAGCTTCGTGGCGCCCCCGACGAAGTAGTGGATCTGGGGCTGGAACGGCGTGCCGTCCCTGTCGTACCAGGTCTCGGGCGAGACGTAGCGGTTCTCCACGAACACGTCCTGGGCGAGCCAGTTGGCGGGCTCACGAGGCAGCCAGTCACCCCGCTCGAGGAGCAGGATGCTCGCCCCGGACGGGGCCAGCTTGCGGGCCAGGGTGCCTCCGCCGGCGCCCGTGCCGACGATCACGATGTCATAGGTGTCCATGTCGGTCCGCCTCAGTACTGCGCCAGCATCTCGGGGACGATGATCAGGGCGGCAGCCTCGATCAGGGCCAGGTGGGAGAACGCCTGCGGGAAGTTGCCCAGGTGCCGCCCCGTGTCTCGAGTCGAACTCCTCCGCATACAGGCCGAGCGGCGAGGCGATGCGCAGCAGTCGCTCCATCAGGTCGTGGGCGCGCTGAAGCTCGCCCACGATGGCCAGGGCCGTCACGAGCCAGAACGAGCAGATGAGGAACGTGCCCTCCTTGCCCGAGAGGCCGTCGTCCGTCTCGTCCACCTTGTACCGCAGCACGAAACCGTTCTCGGTGAGCTCTTCCTGCACCGCCAGCACGGTGGCGCGCAGGCGCTCATCGTCCGGGGGCAGGAACTTGAAGCCTGCGGCGAGCAGTGTCGAGGCGTCGAGGGCGTCGGTGTCGTAGTGCTGGCGCAGCACGCCACGGTCGCTCACCCCCTTCGTCAGCACGTCCTCGCGGATCTCGTCCGCCGTGGCTCGCCACGCCGTCGCCCTTTCGGGGATCGCCCCGGATCCCGGCCAGGGTGCTGGCCCGGTCAAGGGCCACCCAGCACATGAGCTTGCTCGAGACGTAGTGCTGCGGCGCGCCGCGTGCCTCCCAGATGCCCTGGTCGGGCTGTTTCCAGACCTTGGTCGCGCACTCGGCCTGGGACTCGACGATCGGCCACAGGCGCCGCGGGAGCCGCTGCCCCTTGACGGTGTGGAGGAGGATCGAGTCGAGCACGGCCCCGAAGACGTCGTTCTGGCGCTGGTTGAACGCGCCATTGCCGATGCGCACCGGCCGCGCACCCGCGTATCCGGAGAGGTCGTCGCGGGTGGTCTCGGTCAGCTGCTCGCCGCCCGTCGATGCCGTACATGATCTGCAGCGACCCGTCCTCGGTGGGCTCGACGTCGGCCACGAACTGGATGAACTCGTCGGCCTCCCAGTCGAGGTTGAGGAAATGGAGAGCCTGGAGCGTGAAGGTCGAGTCGCGCATCCAGGTGTAGCGGTAGTCCCAGTTGCGCTCGCCGCCCGGTGTCTCGGGCAGCGACGTCGTGAGTGCAGCGACGGTGGCGCCCGTCGGCATGTAGGTCAGTCCCTTGATGGTCAGGGCCGAGCGCTGGACCGGGTCCCGGAAGCGGTGGTCCGGGATACGGGCCCCGCCGAGCCAGTTGCGCCAGAAGCGCACGGTGGCGGCCATCTTGGCCTCGGCCGCCTCCATGTCGCTCCGGCCCGGCCAGCTCCTCGGCCCAGGAGAGCGCGCAGAACGCCTTCCCTCCGGGCTCGAGGACGTGCCGGCCGCGCACGCGGTTGCCCTCGATGCCGAGGGCCAGGTCCGAGCGCAGGCGGACCGTGACGCCCGCCCCGGTGCCGTCGGCCGTGTGCCGGTCGTCCTCCTGCATCGTCCACTCCGCCGGTGTCCGCCCGTAGTCGAACGCCGGCTCGCACACGAGCTCGACCTCGACGTGGCCGTCGAGGCACTCGACCGTGCGCACGAGCAGGTGATCGGCGTCGTCGTCTGCGGGCGGCCGGGTGTGCGGCGTGACCTGGTCCTCGTGGTCCCACGGGTCCCATGGTCAGGGCATCGCGAACCTCGATCCAGCCGGACGGCGTCTTCCACGTCGTCACCAGCACGTTCGTCCCCGGCTCGTAGATTCGGGTCGTCGGATGCTGGATCCCGTAGGGGCCGAAGCGGAACGAGCCGGCCTGGCGGTCGAGCAGGCTCCCGAAGATGCTCGGCGAGTCGAAGGCGGGCACGCACAACCAGTCGATGGCCCCGTCCGGCGCCACCAGGGCCCCGGTGTGGCAGTCGGAGAGGAAGGCGTAGTCAGCGATCGGCGGGAACGGCGACGGCGCGGCGGCGCTCACCGGCGCCGGGGCGTGCGCAGCCTTCTTCGGTCGACGGTGTCGCGCGGCCGCGCTCACGACGCCACCCACGGGCCACGCCAGCGGCCGTGCCCGGCGACCAGGGCGTCGGCCTCGGCCGGGCCCCACGTGCCCTTGGCGTAGGGGTGCACCGGTGGCGGTGACTCGAGCAGCGGACCCATGATGCGCCAGCACTCCTCGACCACGTCACGCCGGGCGAAGCGCGTGCTGTCGCCGACCATCGCGGCGTGCAAGAGCACCTCGTAGGGCGTCGGCACCTCGTCGCCGTGCCCGCCGAACACGGTGTCCAGCGCGATCGGGGCCGCACCGGGCTTGTTGACCGGGTGGGCCTCGATGCGTGAACTGGATGCCGGTGGCCGGGAAGAGCCGGATCACCAGCTCGTCGGGCTCGAGGCGCCCGCCCCCGGTGAGAGCCAGGAAGCCCAGGTCCGGGGGCTGCCGGAACACCAGCCGCAGCTCGGCGCTGTCGCCGGCCAGGTACTTGCCGGAGCGCAGGAGGACGGGGACGCCCGACCAGCGCCAGGTCTTGACGTCCAGCCGCACGGCGGCATACGTCTCGGTGGTCGACCCGGGGGCGACCCCGTCCACGTCCTGGTACCCCTCGTACTGACCGCGCACGTAATGCGCAGGGTCGGCGGCGGGTATGGCCTTGAGCGCCGCCGCCTGAGCGTCCTTGATGCTGGCCGTGTTGCCGCCCGACGGTGCCTCCATGACCACGGCGGACACGATCATCATGAGGTGGTTGACGATCACATCGCGCAGCGCCCCGACCGGGTCGTAGAAATGCCCGCGATCCTCGACCCCGAAGCTCTCGGCCAGCGTGATCTGGATGCTCGAGACGTAGTTCCGGTTCCACAGGGGCTCGAGCATGACGTTGGCGAAGCGCAGGTACAGGAGCTCGTCCAGCCCCATCAGGCCCAGGAAGTGGTCGATCCGGTAGATCTGGTCCTCGTTGACGTACTGCCCGACCTCGGCGGCGAGCTCGCGGGCTGAGGCGAGGTCGTGCCCGAAGGGCTTCTCGACCACGACACGGCCCGTCTTGGTCAGGCCGGCGTCGGACAGGCCCTTGATGACAGTCGCGAACAGGAAGGGCGGGATCTCGAGGTAGAAGACCGGCAGCTCTCGTGCCCTTGATGGCCTCGGCCACGCGCTCGTAGGTGCGTGAGTCGGCGAAGTCGCCGGAGACGTACGAGAACCGCGCCGCCAGGCGGTCGAAGACCTCGTCGTCGATCGTCTCGCCGCAGCCTGCGATGCACTCACGGGCGTGCGCCCGCAGCTGGTCGACCGTCCAGTCGTTCACCGCCACCCCGACGACGGGGCAGTTCAGGAGGCCGCGCTGCTCGAGCCGGTAGAGCGAGTGGAAGGTCATGACCTTGGCCAGGTCGCCGGTGATCCCGAAGATCACCAGGACATCGGCGGTGGCAGTGCCGACGGCCCACGCATCACGGCGGCGTCGGGGCGGGGGCGGGTGCAGTTTGGGCGCTCATCGGTCCTCCGGTTCCGGTTGGTGGTCAGCGTGCGCGTCCGGCGGCCTCGGGCTCGCCGAGCTGCTGCCGCAACCGCGGTTTGCGGTCGACGTCCACACGGCCCCGGCCGAAGGCGTCGACCCGTCGCCAGCGCCCGGGGATGTCGAGGAGCTCGAGGTGCCCGATCCCGACCGGCAGCGCAGGGATCGACCACCAGGTGGTCGCCGATCGGCTCCAGCCCGAGCATGGTGCGCAGGAGCAGCAGCGGCGCGCCGGTCGACCACGCCTGCGGGCTGCAGGCGGTCGGGTACTGGACCGGGTACCTGCGTCTGGCTGCGCTCGTAGCCGCCGAACGCCTCGGGGAGCCGCCCGGCGAAGAACTCGGCCGCGTCGAGGATGCCCGCCGCGACCTTGGCCGCCTCCTCCTTGAAGCCGTAGCGGCGGAGCCCCCAGGCGATGAAGGAGTTGTCGAAGGGCCAGACCGTCCCGACGTGGTAGCCGATCGGGTTGTAGCGCTGCTCGCCCTCGGCCAGCGTGCGGATCCCCCAGCCCGAGAACAGCCGCGGGCCCATCAGGTGGCGGACGACGGCCTTGGCCTTGGTCTTGTCGACGATCCCGCTCCACAGCAGGTGGCCGTTGTTCGAGGTCAGGGCGTCGACCTGCCGGCCCTCGGCGTCGAGGGCGAGGGCGAAGTACTGATCGTCCTCGACCCAGTAGTCGCGGTTGAAGCGGCGCTTGAGGTCGGCGGCCTGCTGCTCGAGCTGGTCGGCGAAGGCGCGGGTCCTTCCAGACCTCGCGCGCCAGCCGCGCGCCGCGCATCTTGGCGTCGTAGGCGTAGCCCTGGAGCTCGCACGTGGCCCGCGGGAACCCGGGCAGGGTGCCGTCGCGGTAGGAGATCGAGTCCCAGGAGTCCTTCCAGCACTGGTTCTCGAGGCCCGTCTCCTCGTTCCGCCGCTGGTACCAGATGTAGCCGTTGCCCTCGAGGTCGGCGTACTCGTCGATCCAGCGCAGGGCCGCCCGGGCCTCCGGCTCGAGGTCGCGCACGAGCTTCGTGTCGCCGCTCCAGCGCTCGTACTCGTCGAGGAGGACGACGTACAGCGGGGTGGCGTCGGCCGAGCCGTAGTAGGGCGAGTGGGGCCGCTCCTCGAAGGCCGTCAGCTCGCCGTAGCGCAGCTCGTGCAGGATGCGCCCCGGGTCCTCGTCGCGGAAGTCGTCGCGCCGCGACGCCCTGCCAGTCGCCCAGGGCGAGCAGCGTCGTGGCCGCCAGCTCCGGCGCGAACGGCAGGGCCTGGAGGCTGGTGAAGATGCTGTCCCGGCCGAACATGGTCATGAACCACGGCAGGCCGGCGGCCGGCAGGCTGCGCCCGCCGGCGATGGGAGGGGAGAAGCGCAGTGCGGCCAGGTCCACGAGGCTGCGCTGGTAGGTGTGCCGAAGCGGCTCCCAGTCGCACTCCAGGCGGGGCGCGTTCGCCATCCAGCGCTCCAGGTTCTGCTCCAGGCGCGGGCGCGTGCGGCTCGACGTTCGCCCCGTGGCCGCGGGTGCGCTGGCGTCGTTCCCGGCGAAGAGCGAGAAGACGACCTCGAGCTGCGTGCTCCAGCGTCCGTGCGGCTCGAGCTCGATCTCGAACGTGAGCCCGGTCTCGTCGATCGTCGCGGGGGCGCTGCTCGAGATCGTGGTGCTGCGGGCGAAGCGCTCTCGCTCGTATCCCAGGACGAGGTGGCCATCCTCGACGCGGTTGGTGTACGTGCCCTTCTTCTTCAGGGCGTCCTTGACCTCGAACAGGTCGGCGAAGTCGCATCCTGCATCGAGACGCACCGTCAGGCTGACCGGCTCCGCGTCGTGGTTGAGGATGGTCAGCTCCTCGTGGAAGCCCTCGCCCACCGCCCGGCGGCGGATCACCGAGAGCTTCGCGTCGACGTACACCGTCCCCGTGCCGGGGACGAGGAAGAACCGCGTCTCGAAGTACTGCAGGTCGTCGGTGGAGAGGGCCGAGAGGCGCTCGCCGTTCACCGTCAGGACCCAGCGCGAGAGGAAGCGCGTGTCGAACGCGAACAGCCCCGTCGTATCGGTGCCGGAGGCCTCGATGTCACCGCGGTCGTCGCTCACGACGAACGTGTTGCCGTCGAGGATCTTGACCAGGTCGTCGCTCATCCCCGCTCCTCCTCGAGGGCGATGACGGAAGGATCGGGGAGGAGCTTCTGCAGGGCGACCAGGAGCCGCCAGCAGGAGCCGTCGAGCACGATGTCGCCACGCAGCGCGGAGGCCATGGCGTTCTCCTGCCCGAGCACCAGGCGGTCGAAGAACGCCCGCTCGCAGCTGAGGGTGCAGTCGGGGTCGCCGTCGTCGCCGCGCGTGATTGTCAGGTCGCCCTTGTCGACCGCCAGCGTCCACCTCTCGGTCTTGCTGCCGTCCTGGAGCTCGAGCCGCAGGACTCCCGTCGCGCGAGCGAGGAGCGGCTCATGCCGCCGCTCGATGAGATCCTCGAACAGCTCCGTGGTGACGCGAGCAGTGCTCATGGCGTCCTTCCTGCCTTGACGGGAGGGGCGGGCCGCGCGTCGCGGTCGACCGTGATGCGCGCGGACCGCTCGTGCGTGAAGCCTGCCCACGTCCAGTTGAGGACTGCCTTGGCCCGGTCTTCGCCTGTCGACAGCAGGGCGAGATGGACGCTTCCCCAGGCGAGGAAAGCCGCCTTTCCCTTGATCGTGCGCCCGCGGCGCGTCTGGATGACCGCCGCCCCGGGCCCGATGGTGGCCATCGTGCCCTTGTCGTGGTAGGCGAACGGCTCGGTCGGCTTGCCTGCGATTCGCCGGGTGATGCTCTCCCCAGAGTGTTCGCCGGCCTGGAGGGCCACTGAGCCGAGCTGAGGAAGGACGCCGTGCTCGTCGCTGATCGCCGCGATGTCGCCGACGGCGTAGACCTCCGGGTGGGACGTCAACGTCAGTTCGGGTGTGACGGCCAATCGGTTGCCACGCTCGAGTTCGAGGCCGAGCCCATGGACGATCTTGTTGCCCTGCAGGCCTGCGCCCCACAGGAGCGTGTGAGCCTTCAGCTCCATCCCGGACGCGAGCGTGACCCGTGTCGGAGCGATCGAGGTCACGCGCTCGCCCAGCATGATCTCCACCCCTCGCTTCTCGAGCAGTTTCTGGGTGTAGGTCCGGATGTCGGCTTTGAACATGCCGAACAGCGCCGGGGCGGCCTCGACCAGGATCAGTCTGGCCTTGTCGTTCGGCAGGCGTGGGTAGTCCTTCGTGAAGTTGCTGTGGTACAGCTCGGCCAGGGCGCCGACGCTCTCGACGCCGGTCGGTCCGCCACCGACGACGACCACGTTGAGAGCGCCGTCGTCGACGAGCGACGGGTCTCGGTCGGCCGCCTCCCAGCGGCCCAGGACGTGCTCCTTGAAGTCGACCGCATCCCCGAGCGTGTACATCGGGAAGGCGTGCTCCTCGGCGCCGCCGGTGCCGAAGTAGTTGACCTCGGCGCCGAGGGCGAGCACGAGCGTGTCGTACGTCATCGGCGCCATCTCGGCGAACTGGACCTCGCGGCGGTCGAGGTCGACCGACGTCACGGTCGCCTTGTGCACCGCGATGTTCGTCTGGTCATGGAACAGGTCCCGCAACGGATGGCCCACGTCGCTCGTCTCGAGGACGTCCGTGGCGACCTGGTAGAGAAGCGGCTGGAACGTGTGGTAGTCGTGGCGGTCGACGAGGTCCACGTCGACGTCGGCGCCCTTGAGCTTGCGCGCCGCGCCGATGCCGGCGAAGCCGCCTCCGAGGATCAGGACGCGCGGGCGCCCCTTGGGTGTCGTCGTGTCCGTCACTCTCGGTCTACGTCCCGGGGCACCCTCCGTCTACCCGGGTGCGACGGCATCGTCCGGTCAGGATGAAACCTGCCGTGGAGGTGACTGATGTCATCCGAATCGGGCGATGCCACGCGCACCAGTCAGCGGCACCGTGCCCAGGTAAGCAACGAAAGGACGGGACATGGCCATCGGACCGGTGCAGTTGATAGTCCTGGGGTTCGAGCATCCCCAGTTCCACGGCGAGATCATCGCCGAGCTCGAGCGGCTGCGGGAGAGCGACACCGTGCGCGTCATCGACGCGCTCGCGGTGTACAAGGACGCCGAGGGCGACGTCGAGATCGAGCACCTCAGCAACCTCACCGAGGACGAGGCGATCGAGCTCGGTACGAAGATCGGGGCCCTGATCGGCCTCGGCATCGAGGGCGAGGAAGGCGCGGCTGCCGGCGCGGGAGCCGGGGCCGAGACGGCGGCCGAAGAGGGCATCCACGTGTTCTCCGATGACGAGGCCTGGGACGTGCTCGAGGACATCCCGAACGACTCGGCCGCGGCGCTGCTGCTCATCGAGCACCACTGGGCGGTGCCGCTGCGCGACGCCATCGCCCGGGCAGGCGGCTTCCGCATCTCGGACGGGTTCATCAGCCCCCTCGACCTGATCGAGATCGGACTCCTGTCGGCCGAGGAGGCGCAGGAGCTGCACGTGATGGAGACCGCCGGCGCGGCCACGCCGGCGAAGTAGCGGACACGACGAGACGGGAGGTCGACATGTTCGGAGCACGGCGGGTGGCCAGGCGAACGGGCCGCCGGACCGCGCGGCGCGTTTCGCGGCGCTAGACGCCGCACGAGGCCCGGCGTCGGCCGATCGGGGCCGGCGCCGGCGGGGGGCCGGGTGGTACCGTGAGCCGCCCATGGGAGCCGACGCCACGCGCGATCGCCCCAGTCGCCGGCCGTTCCCCTGGCGCCTCGCCATCGCCGCTGCCGCCGCCCTGGCGGCGGGCGCGCTGGTCCTGTGGTGGGTGCACCGGAACGACACCGGATCGTCGACAGCCGCAGCCTCGGGCGCCCGCGCCGTCTCGGCAGCGCAGCTCGGCGCGTTCGCGGCGGCGAACGGCTTCCCGGTGTACTGGGCCGGCGCGCGCTCGGGTCAGACGTACGAGCTCTCCCAGACCGACGCCGGAGAGCGGGCCTTCGTGCGCTACCTGCCTCCGGGGGTGAAGCCGGGTGACCGCCGAGCCGACTTCCTCACCGTCGGGACGTACCGCCTGGCGAACGCGTACGCCGCCACGCAGGCGGCCGGCCGCAAGCCGGGCGAGGTCTCGCTCCCGCTGCCCGGCGGCGCGCTTGCCGTTTACGGACGCAGCCGCCCCACGAACGTGTACGTGTCCCGCCCCGGGTCACCCGTGCAGGTCGAAGTGTTCAGCCCCGCACCGGGGGAGGCGTTGCAGCTGGTCACCTCCGGGCGCGTCGTGCCGGTGGCCGGCGCCTCCGCCCGGGCTTCCGCGGCGCGATCGTCCGGGACCACGGCGGCGCGGATCGTCAGCCCTGCAGTCCTGAAGGCCACCGTGGCCCACGACGGCTTCCCGGTCTACTGGGCGGGCGAGATCGCCGGACGGGCGCTCGAGCTCACCAACGCCCCGGGGTCGCGTGCCTTCGTGCGCTACCTGCCGCCTGGGATCAGGGCCGGCGATCCCCGGGCGCGGTTCACGACGGTCGCCACGTACGCCGTCGGCAACGGGGTGGCGGCGGTCACGCGTGTCTTGCACCAGCCGGGCGCGGTCACGATCCACGCACCGGGCGGCGCGGTCGCGGTCTCGGCGAGCTCGCGCCCCACCAGTGTGTACGTGGCGTTCCCGGGCTCGTCGTCCGAGGTCGAGGTGTTCAACCCGGACCCGGCCACGGCCCGGTTCCTGGTGACGAGCGGCAAGATCGTGCCGGTCGGCTAGACGGCTTCGCGGCCGCCGCATGTCCCTGCTCGTTCCCTGGCTCGTCTATCCGCTCGTCCTGACCGCCCTCTCCGCGGGGTGCGGGCTCCTGCTGGAGCGCGCGGCCGCTGTCCGAATCCGCGGCGCCCTCCTGGTCCCCGCAGGGTTCGCCGTGATCATCGCAGCCGGCGGGCTGACGACCCTGACGTCGGCGACCGCGCGCCTGACCACGCCGGTCGTCGTGGCCCTGGCGGTCGCGGGCGCGATCCTGGGCGACGTCCGACGACGGCCGATCTCGGCAGGCGCGGCCACGAGCGCCGTGGCCTTCGCCGCGGCCGGCGCGCCCGTGCTCGCCTCGGGCGGGGCCACGTTCATGGGCTACGTCAAGCTCGACGACACGGCCACCTTCCTTGCCCTCACCGACCGCCTCATGGAGCACGGGAGGTCGGCGGCCGCGCTCGCCCCGTCCACCTACGAGGCCGTCATCACGACGTACGCGGCTACCGGCTACCCGATCGGCTCGCTCATTCCGTTCGGCATCGGCCACGAGCTGACCCGACAGGACGTGGCCTGGCTCTACGCCCCGACGCTGGCCTTCTCGGCGGCGATGGTCGCCCTGGCGCTGTTCACCATGCTGGAGCGCGCCATCCGGCCGGTCGCCTGGCGGGCGGGCGCGGCGGTGGTCGCCTCCCAGGCCGCCCTCCTCGTGGGGTACGCGCAGTGGGGCGGGATCAAGGAGCTCACCGCCGCCGCCCTCATCGCCACCTGCGCGGCACTGGCCGCATACGTGCGCTCCCCCAGGTCGGCGCTTCTCGCGGCCGTGCCCGCAGCCGCGCTGCTCGGCGCGGTCAGCCTCGGCGGGCTGCTCTGGCTCCCGCTCGTCCTCGCTCCCGCGGCGCTGCGCACCGGCAGGAACGGCCGGGTGCTGGTGCTCGCTGCCGCCACGGCGGTCCTCGCGGTCCCCGCGCTCCTGGCCTCGTCGTCGCTGTTCGGCCCGAGCGGAAACCGGACCGCGCTCGAGAGCGGCGCCGAGCTGGGGAACCTGCTCCACCCGCTGAGCGTGCTGCAGCTCTTCGGCGTGTGGCCCAGCGGGGACTTCCGCGTGTGGCCGGCACACCACACCCTGACGTGGCTGCTGGTGGCTGTCGCCGTTGCTGCCGCGGTCGCCGGGCTGCTGGGGGCCTGGCGGACGGCGTCGTGGTCGCTTCTCGCCCTTGCGAGCGCAGGGGTCCTCGGCGCGCTGGTCTCGATCGTCTTCGGATCGCCCTGGGTGGCGGGCAAGGCGCTGGCCATCGGCTCGCCGTTCCTGCTCGCCACCTCGCTGGCCGGCGTGGCCTGGCTGATGGCCGGTCGTAGCCGGCCGGTTGCCTGGATCCTGGGCGCCGTCATCGTTGCCGGCGTGGCGTGGTCGGATGCGCTCGCCTACCACGACGTGAACCTCGCGCCGCGTGGCCCGATGGCCGAGCTGGCCACCGTCGGCGATCGCTTCGCGGCGGACGGGCCCACCCTGATGACGGAGTACCAGCCCTACGGGGTGCGTCACTTCCTTCGCCGTCTGGACCCGGAGGGCGCGTCAGAGCTCCGCCGGCGGCCGGTGTTTCTTCGCACCGGACGACTGCTGGCCAAGGGCGAGTACGCGGATCTGGATGCGTTCTCCTTGCCCGCCGTCCTGACCTATCGCACCATCGTCCTGCGGCGCTCGCCGGCCGAGAGCCGGCCGCCGTCGCCGTACTCGCTCGTCTGGCGGGGGCGCTGGTACGACGTCTGGCAGCGTCCCGCCGCCGCGCCGGCGATCGCCACCCATCTCCCGCTGGGGTCGGTCGTGCAGCCCGGAGCGGTGCCGGCGTGCCGCGCGGTTCGAGCCCTGGCGCGCTCGGGCGGTGACCTGGTCGCCGCGCCCGTGCCGGCGAACGTCGTCACCGGCCTGAGCGGGGCCCGGCTGCCCTCCGGGTGGAGTGCCGACGCCACGGGCCACGTGTACCCGGGAACAGGTGGATCGCTGGACGTTTCCGCCGCCGTTCCCCGGACCGGGAGCTACGAGGTCTGGCTCGGCGGCTCCTCTCGCCGCCCGATCACCGTGGCTGTCGACGGGCGGCGGATCGGGCGTGTCGGCGCGCAGCTCGCCGAGGGCCCTCAGTACCTCCCGCTGGGCGTCGCACGGATGGCGGCAGGTCCGCACACGCTCGCGATCCACGTGGAGGACGACGCCCTCGCACCAGGGGTCGGCGGTGCCCCTGGCGGTCTCGGTCCGCTCATCCTGCGACCGGCGTCGGGCGATCGGCTGGTGAGGGTGCCGGCGGCCAACGCAACGCAGCTTTGCGGGCGCCGGCTCGACTGGATCGAGGCGGTCGCCGCGGGCTGAGGCCCGGTCAGGTGGAACAGACGACGTACGCGGTGACGGACCAGGTGGGATTGCCGGGACGCCTGCCACTCCCTGCTCAGCCGCCACGAACCAGCCGGTCGGCGGGACTGATCCTTACGGGTTGCGACGCCCAGATCGTGACGTCCTGATCTGGCATTGGCGCCGATAACGATCCCGCCACCACCCAGCGCGAATGTCCCCGGCGGGCAATCGACCGCCTCGGCGGTTTCGCGTACGAGAACTGCCGTCGCAACGTCACCGGTAACGGGGCCGACGACGACGTTGTCGGGCCTGTTCCCTCCAGTCGGCCCGGTGGGCCCGGTGGGCCCAATCGGACCGGTGGCCCCGGTGGGACCAGCCGGACCAGCGGGTCCGGTCGCTCCCCGAGCGCCCGAAGGCCCGCTCGGGCCCGTGGGCCCAGTCGGACCCGCTGTACCGGACGGTCCGGTCGGACCGCTCGGCCCGCTCGGACCAGTGGCTCCCGACGGCCCCGTCGCGCCACTCACACCGGTCGGGCCCTGCGGCCCCGCCGGACCGGTCGGCCCTCTGGCGCCCGTTGGTCCGGCAGGACCTGTCGGCCCGGTTGGTCCTTGGATGCCCGCCGGGCCTGTCGCGCCTGTGGCGCCGGTCGGCGCCCGTCGGGCCCGTGGCGCCTCTCTCGCCCGTGGCTCCGGTCGCGCCCGTCGGTCCCGTCGGACCCTGCACTCCGGCGGGGCCAGATGCTCCTGTTGCGCCAGCCGCGCCGGTCGCCCCGGTTGCGCCTGTCGCGCCGCGCTCACCGGTCGCTCCCCGTGGGCCGGTGGGACCCGTCGCTCCGGTCGTCCCGCTGGCCCCGGTTGCGCCGGCCGCGCCGGTGGCGCCGGTGGGACCCTGCGGACCCGCGGGCCCGGTCGCCCCGGCCGGTCCGGTGTCTCCTCGTGGTCCGGTGGCTCCTATGGCGCCCGCGGGGCCGGTATCACCGGTCGGCCCCTGCGGTCCTGCTAGCCCCGTCGCGCCAGTCGCCCCGGTGTCGCCCGTCGCGCCGGTCGCGCCGGCGGGTCCCGTATCTCCTCGGGGGCCGGTGGCTCCCGTGGCACCCGCGGGCCCGGTGTCACCAGTAGGTCCCTGAGCCCCTGGCGGTCCGGTCGCTCCCGTCGCTCCCGCCGGGCCGGTATCGCCCCGGGCACCCGTCGCTCCCGCCGGCCCAGTTGCTCCTGCCGGCCCGGGCGGTCCTGCCGGGCCCTGCGGACCAGCCGGGCCCGTCGCTCCGGTGGCACCGCTGGCTCCCGTGGCACCGGTCGCACCCGCTGGGCCCGTGTCGCCGGCGGGCCCTGCCGGCCCGGCCGGTCCCGGCGGCCCGGCCTTCCCGCCGGGCGGCCAGGCGACCGGCAGCTCGTTGCGACGGCAGTGGTCCGCCGGCAGGCGGAGCTTCATGTCGAACCGCGTGTCGGTGTCGCCCGTGAGCTCGATGCAGGCGTGAAAGCCCTTCGAGGGCTGCACCGGGGCCCGGTCCGGCGTCGGGCCTGCGCTCGCACTTGGAGCGAGCGCCACCAGCCCGAGCAACCCGAGTCCCCAGGGAACGAACGCCGCGTGTGGGAGCCCTCTCCTTCGCTCCACTCCGCCGATCGTTACAAATCGCCGAGGTCGTTGCAAAGGTCGCAAATCTTCCCTTTGGAACCGGTTCTCAGCTCCCAGGCCGGCTTCGGAGCTCCGCCCGGAGCGCCTCGAGGCTCGCCCGAAGCTCGCGGATCTCGTCCAGCGTCGGATCATGGCCCCGCAGCGCGCGACGCGTGGCCGCCTGGGCGAACATGCTCGTGACGACGGCCGTGATCACCGTGATGAAGCCGATGCCCGCCACCATCACCACGGCGCCCACGATCCGGCCCCCGACGCTCGTGGGGACGACATCGCCGTAGCCCACCGTGGTCACGGTCTGCAGGGACCACCACATCGCCACACCCAGGCTGTGGAAGCTGTGCGGGTCGAGCAGGCGGCCGAGCACCCCGCCGACGAGCGTGATCACGAGGACCGTGCCGCCGATCAGCCGGCGTGCCCGGCGCAGGGTGAGCGACTCCGGGTCGACCTCTTGCATCCGTCTCCTGAGGCGCTCGGCCACCCGCGTAGCTTCAACGCCTGACCTCGGCACTCCTGCGCTCGCGGGCCAGGCGCTGCCGGAGCGCGTACACGAGGTATCCCACGATGAGGAGGTTGACGATGAGGCCCCCGGCTTTGAGGAAGCTCGGCCGGTGCACCAGCTCATACACCTCCAGGGGCACGAGGAGGGACGTGGCGATGATCGTCAGGTACTCGGCCCACAGCTGGTCGAGCCAGAGGCCGGCGCCCTCGACCAGCTCGAGGCCTCCGTATCCGAGGGCCACGAGACCGGCCGTGCGCAGCTCGCCGGGCCGCAGGCGATGCAGCCGGTCGACGAGCTCGTGGAGGTAGTGCTCTCGCGGATCGAGCTCCACGCGCCGGATCAGCCGGTCGGCGAGGGATCCGAAATCGCTGGAGACGTGGAAGAGGAGGTAGACGCCCGCGCCCAGGAGCAGCAGCCCGCGGACGAACCGCTCCGCCGCGATGAGGCGGAGGACCCGTCGCGTTCGCCGCGGATCGCGGGCCGACATCTGGCTGTCAGGGCGCGGCCAGCGCGGAGATGACGGGGGCGAAGCGCTCGACCGCGGCGGGATCGCGCCCGAGGTCCGCGAGCCGGACGATGGCGGTGTGGACGCCGGCGCGCCGCAGCTCGCCGAACCGGCGGACGTGCTCGTCGACCGTGGCGGCGTTGACCGAGGCGGCGTAGCGCGACGGCGGCGTCTGCCCGGGACGGAGGCGCGTGGCCAGGGCGGCCACGGCGTCCGGGGTCGGGGCGGCGAGGGCGGTGGAGAGGTGCGTGACCTCGATCTCCTCCGGGTCCCGGTCGACCGCACGGCAGTGCCCGGCGAGCACGTCGAGCTTGTGCCGGACGGTGGGCGCGTCGCCGCGCAGGTTGCACCCGTCGGCTCGCTCGGCCACGAGGCGCAGCGTCCGCCGCTCGCCGGAGCCGCCGACGATGATGGGGATCCGCTCCTGCACCGGGCGCGGATAGCACGCGGCCTCGGCGACGTGGATCCGCCGGCCCGTGAAGGCGGGGGCCCCGGGTCCCCACAGCAGCGGGTAGAGCTCGAGCGCGTCCTCGAGGAGCTCGTAGCGCTCGCGAAGCGGCGGGAGCGTCCACCCGAAGGCGCGGTGCTCCTCGGCGAACCACGCGGCGCCGAGCCCGCAGACCGCCCGGCCGCCCGAGAGCACGTCGAGCGTCGCGACCATCTTCCCGAGGTGGGCGACGTTGCGAAAGGTGATGGCCGCCACGAGCGCGCCGATGCGCATGTCGCCGCTCCAGGCGGCCAGGTATCCGAGCGTGGTGAAGCTGTCGGGGATGTCCTCCCACGCGCGCCCCACCTGCGGGATCTGGCGGGTGTGGTCCATGACCCAGATGGACTCGAATCCGGCCTCCGCGGCCTCGGTGGCGATCCGCTGCAGGTGGGCCGGCATCGCATCGCGTCCACCCTCCCAGTCGAAGCGGGAGACGTGGAGGCCGAACCGCAGGCCACCGGAGCGCCCGGCCGTCGCGGGCGCGGGCGCGACGGCGGCGGCCGCCGTTTCGCCGGATGCGCCGGCCAACGGGCGCAGGACGGCATCGAAGCCCTCGCGCTCCACCGCCTCGCTCGCCTCCCTGAGCTGCCGCAGCTGCGCCCGCAGGACGTCTGCGCGTACGGGCCTGGGCCGGGCAGAGTTCCAGAGGCGGCACGTCTCGGCCGGGGTCTCGAACACGACCGCTACCACCGGGAGCCCGTGCCGGCGGCCCGCCTCGAGGTACGCGCCTCGCCGCCCGGGCTCGAGCCCGAGGGTGTCGACGACCACGGTCAGGCCGCGGCGGAGCCGGGCCTCCACGATGGCGTCGAGCACGGCGAAGGCGTCGCCCGAGGCGGCGAGGTCATCGTCGGCCTCGCCGACCACGGCCCGCAGCGCATCGCTCGACACGATCTCGGAGGCGGCGAAGGCGCTCGCCGCCCACGTGCTCTTGCCCGACGCCGACGGGCCGACGAGGACAACCAGCGCCGGCCGCGGCAGCTCGGGCTTCATGACCCTCTAGTGGGTGGACGCCTCCTCGCTGGCCAGGAGTCCCACGGCCACCAGGTCGGCCGGGTGGATCCAGGCGTCGGCCAGGAGGAAGCCGTTGGCCCCGCGGATCGACTCCCGCAGGGGAATCGCCCAGCGGTGCTCGATCAGCGCCACCGCTGCGGCGGTGCCCGGCGGGATGGTGTCGTCGACGTACCACGACTCGCCGCCGAGGAGATGCCCGTCCGCGGTGGCCCCGACACCCAGGATCGCGCCCGCCTCCATGCTCTCCTCGTCCCCTCCTGCGCCGAAACCGATGAGGGCGCCCACGGTGGCCCCGAGCTCGTCCATCTCCTCGCCCGAGAGGTCGGACGCCTGGAGGCGGGTGATGTTGCCGTCGTCGTCCTTGGAGACCACGAGCAGGTCGACGAGGCGCACGATGTCGCTGTCGCGCAGGCGGTCGAGCTCGGCGCGGATCTTGCCCGTGAAGTTGGGTTCGTCGAAGCCGATCACCAGCAGCTGCACCGGTCCCAGTGCCATGTCAGTCCCTTCCGGTTCGGCCCGCGGTCAGCCCGCGAGCAGCTTGCTCTTGGCGGCCGCGAACTCGTCGGGCGAGAGAACGCCCTGGTCCATCAAGCCCTTGAGCTGGGTGAGCTTGGAGGCGATGTCGTCGCCGGCCGGCGCGGCTGCCGGCGCGGCGGCCGCGGGCGCCTGTTGCGCCTGGACCTGGGCCTCGAGGTCGGCGATCCGCGCCTGCTCGTCTGCCTCGCGCTGCTGCCCCTCCATGTTGCGCTTGCCGGCCACGTAGGCCGTCCCACCGATCATGGCCGCCCCGAGCAGCGGGCGCCGTCTGCGCATCATCATGTGACACCTCCGGAGACGTCGAAGTGACGGAGCCGATTATGGGGCCGCGGAGGTCTCCCGTCGAACGCCGACCCGTGTCGAGTCGCCGTCAAGCGGATTCCCGCGACGCCCCCGGCTCGGCGTCGAGGGTCACCGCGAGGACGGCGACATCGTCGTCGAGCGGGCCGCCGTTGGCCGCCACCGCACGGTCGAGCACCCGGGTGAGGCCCGCCTGCGAGTCGATGTCCCGCGTCTCGGAAAGGACCTCGATCAGCCGCTCGACGCCCCAGCGGTCGGCGCTCCCGGGCACCGCACGGCCCTCGACCAGCCCGTCGGTGTACAGGACAAGGGTGGCGCCCTGGGGCAAGACGGCCTCGGTCACCGGCCAGTCCGCCGGCGGCGTGCCCACGCCCAGCGGAGGCACCGCTTCCACGTGGAGCGGCGTTGCGGAGTCGGCTCGCATGATCGGTTGCGGGTGCCCGGCCACGGCCAGCCGCACGCGGCCCGTGGCGGGGTCGAGCTCGGCATGGCACAGGGTGGCGAAGAGCTCGACGTTCCGGCGCTTGCGCACCATCGCTGAGAGTGCAGTGAGGATCTCCTCCGCCGGAAGGCCGAGGAGGCTCAGCGCGGTCCAGGCCGCCCGCAGGCTCGCCCCCAGGGCGGCGGCCTCGGGGCCATGGCCGGCCACGTCCCCGACCACGAGCGAGATCCGCCCGTCCGTCTCGACGTAGTCGTAGAAGTCACCGCCCAGGCGCAGCCGCTCCTCTCCCGGCCGGTAGACGGATGCGACGCGGACCCGCGGCGAGGTCACCGTGATGACGGGGAGAAGTCCCTGCTCGAGCGTCTGGTGCAACCGCGCCGCCTCCTGCTGCGAGGTGCGCCTGTCGGCCTCCGCCAGGACACGCGCCGAGTGGTCGCCGAACCGGGCGGCGAGCTCCAGGACGTGCGCGCCAGGGTTCGGGCGGACCTCGAGCCAGGAGACGACCAGCAGGCTCTGCGCCTCGTCCGTCGGGACGAGTGGGATCCGCAGCTGCGCCCGGGCGCCCGTGTGCCGCGCGTAGTCCTCCCAGACCCGCGGATCGGAGGCGGCCAGGTCGGAGATGTGCGATGGGCGGTCTCGCCCGAGCGCGTCGGCGAAGCTCGGATAATCGGTGAGCGACAGGGGCGACCCCACCGGCAGGGCAGCCGACTCCGGGACGCGGACGAGGAGGCGGATGCTGTCTCCCGACCTCAGCCACAGCGCCGCCGCGTCGGCGTCGAAGGCCACGCGCGCCGCCTCACAGACGGCGCGCTCGGTGGCCCGGGTCGCGGCGGCGTCGGTCCCCTGCCGCCGCGTCAGGGCATTGAGATGCGCGAGCGCCGCGTGGACCCGGTCCGCGTCCTCGCGGCCCCGGCGCTCGATCTCGAGCAGGCGACCCCGCTCGAGCGCCTGCGACGCCTGCTGCGCGAGCGTCCGCGTCAGCGCACGGGCCTCCGCATCGGGCGGCCGGTCGAGCGGGAAGCTGACGAAGAAGACCCCCTCCGACCCGCGGCCGGACGTGAGGGGCACGAGCCCCAGGCCGAGGCGGCCGCGACGGCGGATGAACTCCACCAGCTCCGGGCCGTAGCGTTCCCAGTCGGACTCCTCGAGCAGCCAGGCCTCCTCACCCGACCGGTAGGCCACGGCGCCCGGGCGTGGTGCCGTCGATGGCGAGATCCGCGTACTCGTTCGCCGGGTCGGCGTCCGGCCGCGAGTCGACGACCGCGATCCGGCGGAGCGTTCGCTCCTTGTCGTCCGCGAGATAGATGCCGGCCACCGCGGCCTCGGCGATCTCGAGGGCGCGGCGCGTGGTGACGTCGGCGACACGGTCGGGCGACGTCTCGCCGGCCAGCTCGGCCGTGACCGACTGAAGGGCGCCGGTCCGCTCCCGCTCCCGCTCGAGCCGGCGCATCAGGCCGCCGATGCGGCGTGGCAGCCAGAGCGCGAAGACGACGGCGATGGTCACGGCGGCGAGCCCGAGCGCGCCCACGGCGGCGTAGGTCTCGTCGCGCGTGTCGCGCTGGCTCTGCTTGGCCCGCGCCACAACGCCGGCGACCGCCAGGTTGAGGTTGTCGATCGTGGCACGGAAGGCGTCGAACTGCTGCCTGCCCGCCTCCACCAGTCGTCGAGCGGCCGCGACCTGGCCGGCGCGGACCCGGTCGATCTGCTGGCTGAAGTACGAGTCCAGCCCGTTGATCTCAGGCACCGCCTGCGCGTAGGCGCTCGCCAGCTCGGGATGGGCCGGCACCCGCACCCTCGAGCCGGGCGAGGTCGATCGCCGCCTGTCGGACGGGCGGCGCGATAGGTGTCGAGGCTCGTGGCGCGCTCGGTGATGAGGTAGCCCCGGACGCTGGTCTCCTCGTTCACCAGCTGGAGGACGAGGTCCTGCACCGTCTGCTGCAGCGGCAGGGCGTCGTTCACGTAGTGCCGCGTCGCGCTCGAGTTCACCCGGTTCACGGCGATCAGCGCCCCGCCGATGCCGAGCACGATCAGCACGGCGAGGGCCGAGAGAGAGAACGTCAGGGACCGGCCGACGGCCGCCGCCGTGGGCGAGCCGCCGCCCCCGGGCTGCTGATCGCTGCCGGCCGGCATCGAACCCAACCTACGCACGTGGGCGGCGCGTCGCAAACCGCCCCATTCTTAGAACGGATTTCAAGTGTGGCGGGGCGCCCGGCGCGGCTGGATCGTCCTCCGGGCTGGTGCCCGCGCGCGGGGCGCGATCACCAGCCCTGCGGCGACCAGGAGCCCGCGCTGAAAGGGCGGCCCCGCTGCGCTTCGCCGGGCCACCGGCCGGCTCTCGTCCAGGACTCCAGCCTGGCCTTCGAGCCGACCGGCACCCCGGCTCGCTCCAGCCACCCCGCGCGCGAACGCCACCCTTGAAACCCGTTCTGTTTCAGGACGCCGGTGGCTTCTCCACGGTCACGTAGTGCTCGTCGCGGGCCACGATCCGCTCGACGGCGGGGTCCTCGTGCCCGGGGACGACCACGAAGCGGTTCGGCGACCGGTGGACGCCGTCCCACTCGGCGAAGCTGATGGAGACCGTGCCTCCGCAGGCCTCGGCGCACTCGCACAGCAGCAGGTGAGTGGTGTGGGTGTCGTCCCCGTCCGCCTCGGCGTCGCGCTCGAGCCCGCTGTTCGCGCCTCGGAGCATGTCCTCGTTCCGGCGGGCGTACTCCAGGTTGGCCTCGTGCTCCATGCCGCCGGTCCTTCCCTTCCGTGCGTCGATCCGAACGTCACCGGCGCGGCACGAAGGCCACGTGCCCCTCGACGTGCGCGACGCGCGGGCCGTCCGCCACGTGCCACACCGTGCAGCGCCGCGCGCAGCGGACGGCCACCGTCCCGCCGCCGCCCTCGGACGCCACCAGCACGTCGCCGCCGCGGACTCCGGCGGCCGCGAGGACGGGCCAGCGAAGCCGCAGCACGCTGTTGGTCCCGGGATGCGGGTTGCCCGGCGTGCCACGGTCGGCCACGTAGGCGTCTCCGCCGCCGGGAGGGACCACGCCTGCGCTCTCGACGCCGGTGTCGGGCCCGGCCGGCAGCCGGGAACGGACAAGGAGCCGCGAGCGGCCGCCGGGCTCGATGGCCAGGATGTGCCCGCTGCGCTCGTCGGGGGCGATGAGATCACCGGCGAATGAGCCGAACGTGGCCGGGGCGACGACGATTCCGCCCTCGAGGCGCGGCGCGGTGTCGGTGACGACCTGCGCCTGCCCGCGGCAGTCGACCGCCGCCACCGTCACCGCACCGGCCGTATTCGTCCCTGTCACCAGCAGCCGGTGGCCGAACCGGCCGACGTCGTCGAAGGCGATGCCGCCGAGCGTCTTCACGCCCGGCACGGTCGCGAACGGCGCGGCCGTCCCGTCCGTGCCCACGCGGACGATCCCGACCGACCCGGTCGGCTCGAGGGCATACAGCGCGCCGGACGGGAACGGGCAGCGCCCGTGCGTCACGGCGCCGAGGGCGAGCGCGATGTAGGGCTCCGGGCCGCGCGGGGTTCGGTAGCCGCCCGGCCCCTGGGCATATGGGGTCGTGCGTCCATGGGCCACATCGAGGAGCGCCAGACGGCCATCCGCGGCCACCACGAGGCGGCCGTCGCTGCGCGGGCCCACGACATCGACGACCCCCGGCAGGTGGTGCCACCTCGTCCAATGGGCCACGGAGTGGCCGCCCCCGGCGGCCGGCAGCCCCAGCCCGGCCAGCGCGATGAGGATCCCACCCACGACCCACCCGGCAGGCCGGCGCATCGTGGGGAGTGTGGTGGGGGGTCGGCGGGTGGTCAAGGCCGCGAGGCCTTCCGCACCGTCCGACGCCGGGCCTACCCTCGCGCTCGTGACCGGACGGACCTGCAGCGTGGGTGAACTTTTGGGGGAGTTTCGTGCTCCGGCATACCGGAATCTGACGGCTCCTGCCGTGGGATCACCGCAGGACCACTGGTCTGATCCCTCCAACGGGGGATACGCCCCGGCACGGCGGTTCCCTCGGTCCCCAGTGATGGTTCACGGGACGGCCGAGGACATCACGTCCCAGGCGCCGAAAAGCGCCTGATTTGCCCGTAAACAAGCACTGAAAGGACCACCCATGAAGCGCATGGTCTCCATCGTCGCCACGATCCTGTCGCCGAGCAACGCCGCGGGGTTCACGCGCGCCTGGTAAGACCAGGAAAGTGAGGGGGGTCCGCGGCGGGCGGGCCCCTGGGGTCCCGAGCCGCACCCGCCCGAAACGCTATTCCTGAGCTTTCGGCCGTTTTCCGGTCTTGACGGCTACTTTCCGCCCGCTATGCTCAGAGCGACCTTTTCTGAGCACGAAGGGGACGGGTGGCAGAGTCGATCGGGCATGTGGAGGCGCGAGATTCGGGCATCAACAGCCTGCATACGCTCGTGGCCACCCTGTGCACGGTCGCCGTGGCCGGCGTCGTGGTCGGCGGCGCCGTCTCCCCGCGGCTGACCTCGAAGGAGCTCATCGCCCTGGCCGTGCTGGCGCTGGGCGGCCTGGTCACCGAGACCTTTGCCGTGCAGATGCCCGAGGGCTACTACGCCTCGGCGGGCCCGACCACCATCATCGTGGCCGCCTGCATCGTCGGACCAGTGGGCGCCGCGTTCGTGGGCTTCGTCCAGCTTCTGGCCGTGCGCAAGTCGCCCGTCGAGCGTTGGCTGGCGCACACCGCGATCCGGACCCTCACCGGCCTGAGTGCCGGCTTTGCCGTGCTCCTGATCAGCGACGTGCCACCCAACAACTCGCTCCTCCCGCTGGCCGTCCTGGTGGCTGCCGTGGCCAGCACCGGCGTCGATCTCATCGGAAACTCCCTCATCCTCAAGGTTCGCGGCGGCGACGTCGGGTCCTACATGCGGGGCGCGGTCCAGTCCTGCTACCTGCCGTTCCTGCTCTACACACCGGTTGTCTGGCTGATCGCCTTCGCGTACGTGCAGGAGCACAACGTGGCGGTCATGGCCCTCGTCTTCGGGCCCACGCTGCTCGCCCAGTACGTCTCCCGGCTGGTGCAGGAGCGCGGCGAGGCCTACGAGACGCTGACCGAGGCGAACCTGTCCTTCGCCATCGGCATGATCCGCGCCCTCGACGCCTCCGACACGTACACGGCCGGGCATTCCGCCTCCGTGGGCGTCTACGCGCGCGACCTGGCCCTCGAGCTGGGCTACTCGCCCGCAGAGGCTGCCGTCATCCAACTGGCCGCGCTGCTGCACGACGTCGGCAAGATCGGCGTCCCCACCGAGATCCTGCGCAAGCCGTCGCGCCTGACCGACGAGGAGTGGCGCGAGATCCAGCGGCACCCGCTCATGGGCGAGGCCATCATCCGCGAGGTGCCCGTCTTCCGGTACATCGCCGAGGCCATCCGGCACCACCACGAGCGACCAGACGGCACGGGCTACCCCGATCGCCTGCGCGGCGACGAGATCCCCCGCGCCGCCCTGGTCATCGGCGTCGCCGACGCCTACTCGGCCATGACGCAGCCGCGTGTCTACCGCGAGGCCCGGCATCCCGACGAGGCGGCCGAGGAGCTCGCCCGCTGCGCCGGCGAGCAGTTCGACACCGACGTGGTCGACGGCTTCCTGCGGGTCCTGCTCGACAAGAACTTCGCCTACCGCAGCGGCAACGCCGACGACTTCGCGATCGCCCACCAGCGCGCCGAGATCCTCTCGCGGCTGGGCAAGGCCGGCGCGCTGCGCCGGGCCACGCTGGCCGCGTAACCGCGGGCGCTACGTCTTCGGCGCGGCGTCGTCAGCGAGCTGGCGGAAGGTGTCGAAGATCGGCTTGCGCTGCCACGCCGTGTTCACCAGCCCCGACTGCCAGTAGCTCGTGGGCGACTCGTCACGCACCAGGAACCAGACGAGCACCTTGACGTAGGGCTCGTGCTGACGAATGACGTCGACGGCGTCGTGGAAGAGGCTCTCCTGCTGGGCGGGCGTGACCGCCCCCGGCGTGCCCGCCGCCGTGCGCCAGGCGAGCTCGGTGAGCCACACCGGGACCTCATGGCCCTCGAGGCCGCGCAGCTTCTGCTCGAGGACGTCGAGGTTGTTCACCGTCACGGCGCCGTCGGACGGGTAGTCAGTGGGCAGGTACTGCGGCGTCTGGCCCTCCATGTACGGGTTGACGGCCAGCACATCCGGCGCGGGGCCGCCCGCGGCGAGGTAGCGCTCCAGGAAGCGCAGCGGCGAGAGCCCGTGCCACGCGCCGAGGCTCGCCACCGGGCCGATGGCCACCTGGGCGCGCGGGTTCGCCGCCTTGATGGCCGGCACGCACGCCCGGGCCAGGGCGGCGTACACGACCGGCGCCTGCCGGCCGGTGCGTCCCTGCGGCATGAGGTACTGGCCGCGGTTCGGCTCGTTCCAGACGGTGTAGCGGTCGACCCGCGGGAGCGGCAGGGTGGCCCCGGGCGGCGTGAACGAGCCGTCGTAGCGGTGGGCCACGGCCTGGCAGAAGGCGCCGAAGGCGGCCGGGTCGCGCGGCGCCGTCGCGGGGTTCGCCCCGCCGTTGGCCCACGCCGGGCTGCCGACGATGGTCACGAGCGGCGCCGCGCCGATCGAGGCGACGCGTGCCAGCACGCGATCGGCGGTGGCGAAGCGATACGCGGGATCGCCGGGGTCGGCCGGGGTCGCCGGCGCGGTCGGGGCCACCGCGTCCCAGGCGACGTTGTAGCGGACGACCCGAGGGTGGAGGGCCTTCGTGGTGGGCACGGCCGGCGGCTCCGCCGAGGCCAGGAGCGCGTCGTCCTGCACCCCGATCTCCACGGAGCTCTGGTGGGCGCCTCCGCCACAGCCGGACGCAGCCGCGAGCGCCGCGAGCAGCGCTCCGGCGGCGAGGATCGACCGGATCCCGGGCAGCCGGCTCAGGGCCCCATGGCGTCGGCGAGGCCTCCGAAACGCCGCCGGGCAGCGCGGGCGAAGGCCTCGCGATACTCCTCGGCCGTGTCCTCGTCGAGCGTCAAGGCGTACGAGTCGCGAATGTCGGCCAGGGCCTCGGCAGCCCAGTCCACGCGGTCCTGCTCGTCGCCGAAGGCCTCCTCGGCCTCGTCCACGCCCGCGGCCGCCCAGCGCTTGCGGGCTCCGCGAAGCTCCTCCAGGAGGTCCGCGTTCTCGCCCGCGAAGAGGTCGAGCTGGCGCTCGACCAGATCGCGAAATCGCCGACCCCTACGAATCATCCGCCGCCCGTCCACGCCGCATGCAGGGGCAATCTACCCGCGCAGCCGCAAACCGGCTCCCTGCTACACTCAGACGCCGGACGGGAGCCCCTGCGCCCGCCCGGTTGTGTGCGTCAGGGCGGCGTAGCTCAGTTGGTTAGAGCAGCGGAATCATAATCCGCGTGTCGTAGGTTCGAGTCCTACCGCCGCTACTCGGCACCTACCGCCGCCTCCGCGGCTTTTCCAACCTCCTGCACTCACCCATTCGAGGACGACTCCCATGGCATCCGACGTCCGAATCGCCGTGACGCTCGCCTGCACCGACTGCAAGCGCCGCAACTACCAGACCAACAAGTCCAAGCGCAACGACCCCGAGCGCATCGAGTTCCGCAAGTACTGCCGCTGGTGCGGCAAGCACACCGCGCATCGCGAGACCCGCTAGCCATGGCCCGAGAGCCCTCGAGAGCGGCCCGCGTGCGCGGGCAAGGCGCTGCGTCGCGCTCGCGTCCGCAGCGTCAGCGCCCGGCGCCGAAGAGCCAGGCCGGCCACAAGTCCGAGCGCAGCGGGTTTCGCCAGTTCGTGCGCGAGTGCTGGGCGGAGCTCCAGCGCGTCCAGTGGCCGAACCGCCAGGAGCTGTTCCAGGCGAGCGCCGTGGTCCTGATCGTCTGCTTCATCATCGGGGTCTACATCGCCGGGCTGGACGCCGTCTTCACGCGCTTCTCGAGCTGGCTCATCGACGAATACACGAGGCACTGACCCGATGTTCCGCTGGTACGTCATCAACACCTACTCCGGGCACGAGAACAAGGTCCGGACCAACCTCCTGCACCGCGTCGACTCGATGGGGCAGCAGGACACGATCCGGCGCGTCGTCGTGCCGACCGAGCAGGTCGTCGAGACCAAGGACGGGCAGAAGGTCAACGTCGAGAAGCGCACGCTTCCCGGCTACGTCCTCGTCCAGATGGACATGACCGACGACTCCTGGCACGTGGTCAAGAACACGCCGGGCGTGACCGGCTTCGTCGGCGCCCAGCAGCGGCCGGTGCCGCTCTCGCAGCCCGAGGTCGACCGCATCCTGCACACCGCGACGGTCGAGGCCAAGCCTCGCGCCCGCGCCGAGTTCATCGCTGGGCGAGCAGGTCAAGGTCACCTCCGGCCCGCTCTCCGACTTCGACGGCGAGATCGTCGAGGTCAACCCCGACGCCGGGCGGCTCAAGGTGTCCGTGTCGATCTTCGAGCGCCAGGTGCCGGTGGAGCTCGAGTTCGACCAGGTCAAGAAGATCAAGTAACGACAGAGGCCGCGATCGCGGCTGGTGGGAGCTCGCCCTGCGCGAGCGCCTGGACCACCAAGGAGGACCCACATGGCCAAGAAGGTCATGAAGATCGTCAAGCTCCAGATCCCGGCCGGGCAGGCGAACCCTGCGCCGCCCGTCGGCCCTGCCCTGGGCCAGCACGGGGTCAACATCATGGAGTTCTGCAAGGCGTTCAACGCCGCCACGGCCGGCAGCCCGCCCGGCCGCATCACGCCGGTCGAGATCACCATCTACGAGGACCGGTCGTTCACGTACATCACCAAGACGCCGCCGGCCGCCGTCCTCATCAAGGAGGCGCTGGGGCTGACCTCGGGCTCGGGCGAGCCGAACCGCAACAAGGTCGGCACCCTGACCACCGCACAGCTCCGGGACATCGCCGAGACGAAGATGCCGGACCTGAACGCGAACGACGTCGAGGCGGCCATGAAGGTCGTCGCCGGCACGGCGCGCTCGATGGGCGTGGAGGTGCAGGCCTGATGCCGGGCAAGCGCTACCGCAACGCCCTGGCGCAGGTGGACCGGCTCCGCCTGTACCAGCCGCTCGAGGCCGTGCGCCTCCTGAAGTCGCTCGACACCGCGAGCTTCGACGAGACCGTCGAGGCGCACTTCCGCCTCGGCGTCAACGTCCGCCACGCGGATCAGCAGATCCGCGGCACCCTGATGCTCCCGCACGGCACCGGCTCGACCAAGACGGTGGCCGTGTTCGCGCAGGGCGACTCCGCCAAGGAGGCCGAGGAGGCGGGCGCCGACTACGTGGGCGCCGACGACCTCGCGACCCGCGTGCAGGAGGGCTGGACCGACTTCGACGTGGCCCTGGCGACGCCCGACATGATGGGCGTCGTGGGCCGCCTGGGCCGGATCCTCGGCCCGCAGGGCAAGATGCCGAACCCGCGCTCGGGCACCATCACGCCCAACATCGGGCGGGCGGTGGAGGAGATCAAGGCCGGCAAGATCGAGTTCCGGACCGAGAACCGGGCCGGCCTGGTCCACGTGGCCATCGGCAAGAAGTCGTTCGACGAGACGCCGCTGGTCGAGAACTACGGCGCCGTGCTCGAGGAGATCCTCCGGGCCAAGCCGGCCGCGGCGAAGGGCCGCTACATCCACACCATCACCATCTCCTCGACCATGGGGCCGGGCGTGCACGTCGATCCGTCGCGCACCCGGGACCTGCTCGAGGAGCGCGAGGGGGCCGTCGCCACGGCCTGACCGCACGATCTTCCACGCCCGTCGCCAGAGACAGCCGGCAGCACCGTAAGCCCGGCCGAGGCGGAGCAGGAGTGGCGGGAGCCGATTGCGCGCGCGATCGCTCACCCGTCTCGCCGGCCCGCCGCACCCCGGCGGGCCCGAGGCGAGAAACGAGGTGAGCACGTGAATCGAGAACGCAAGAGCGAGATCGTCGAGGAGCTGACGGAGGAGTTCCGCAGCTCGACGTCGATGCTCGTGGCCGACCCCCGCGGCCTGACCGTGGCCGGGATCAAGGACCTGCGCATCCGCCTGCGCGAGCAGGGGGCGACGTTCCGCGTGTCCAAGAACACGCTGGCCCGCATCGCCGCGCGCGAGGCGGGGCAGGAGCCGCTGCTCGACCTCCTCGAGGGGCCGACCGGCATCGCGCTGTGTCACGAGGACCCGGCCCCGGTGGCCAAGGCCATGGCCGACTTCGCCCGGACGTCCCGCCTGCTCGAGGTTCGCGGCGGCGTGCTCGAGGGCCGCGTCATCGACGCCGCGACCGTCCGCACGCTGGCCACCCTCCCGCCGCGCGAGGAGCTCTACGCGAAGCTCGTGGGCAGCATCGCCTCGCCGATCTCCGGCTTCGTCAACGTCATCGCGGCCATCCCTCGTGGGCTGGTCGTCGCGCTCGACCAGATCCGTCAGCAGAAGGAAGCCGCCGCCTGACGGCGGCTCGACCGAAGGAAGGACGTTCCACCATGGCACTGACCAAGGACCAGCTCATCGAGGAGATCAAGGGCATGTCCGTGCTCGACCTCGCCGAGCTCGTGAAGGCGCTCGAGGACGAGTTCGGCGTGTCCGCCGCGGCCGCCCCGGTCGCCGTGGCCGCTCCTGGAGCCGCCGCGGGCGGCGGCGACGGCGCCGCTGTCGAGGAGCAGACCGAGTTCGACGTGATCCTCACCGCCCCGGGTGACAAGAAGATCCAGGTGATCAAGGTCATCCGCGCCCAGACCGGCCTCGGCCTGAAGGAGGCCAAGGCCGTGGCCGACGACGCCCCCAAGCCCGTCAAGGAGGGCGTGACCCGCGAGGAGGCCGACAAGATCAAGGCCGAGCTCGAGGAGGCCGGCGGGTCGGTCGAGATCAAGTAGCTCCGATCGAGGACCCGATGGTGGCGACCGGGGACCCCGCGTCCCCGGTCGCCCCGTCATTTCCGTGGCGGACCGCGCGATCCTCCTGCGCGCCAAGGCGCGCCTCGACCGCCTGACGCTCTACCCACGCCCGGTGCGCATCGAGCGGATCCGGCTCGTCGTCGCCCCGGCCCTGTTCCGCCTCCCGTGGCTGCGGCGCTTCGACGCCTACGCCACCCACCTCGTGATCGCCTTCCGCTCGGCCGCCGCGTCGCGGGACGAGGACCTGGTGACCCACGAGCTCTGCCACGTGTGGCAGATGCAGCACCACCCGCTGCGCATGCCGCTCTCCTACCTGCGCGGGTACGAGCGCAACCGCTACGAGCTCGAGGCCCGCATGGCGGCCGACCAGACGGCGGGCGGCGCTTGACGTAGGCCGCCGGCGTCCCGAGGCTAGACGGGTGCGGGAGCTTCCCACCGGCACCGTCACGTTCCTCTTCACCGACGTCGAGGGGTCGACGAGGCTTCTCCACGACGTGGGCGCCAAGGCATACGCGGAGGCGCTCGGCGAGCACCGCAGGGTGGTGCGGGAGGCCTGCGCCGCGCACGGCGGCGTCGAGGTCGACACGCAGGGTGACGCCTTCTTCGTGGCGTTCCCGACCGCCCCGCAGGCGCTCGACGCCGCCTCGGCGATCACGGAGGGCCTCGCCTCCGGGCCCGTCAGCGTTCGAGCCGGGCTGCATACCGGGACGCCGCTCGTCACCGAGGAGGGCTATGTCGGGCCCGACGTCCACCGGGCGGCCAGGATCGCCGCCGCCGGTCACGCCCGTCAGACGCTGGTGTCATCGTCGACGGCGTCGCTGGTCGATCCCGGCCGTCTCACCGACCTCGGCGAGCACCGCTTCAAGGACCTCTCTGCCGCCGAGCACGTCTACCAGCTCGGCCGGAAGGCGTTCCCGCCCCTCAGGTCCCTGCATCGGACGAACCTCCCGGTGCCCTCGACGTCCTTCGTCGGCCGGGAGCGCGAGCTCGAAGCGGTGGCGACCCTGCTCACCCGCGAGGACGTTCGCGTGCTCACGCTGACCGGTCCGGGGGGCACGGGGAAGACGCGTCTGGCACTTCAGGCCGCCGCCGAGGTATCGGATCAGTATCCGGACGGGATCACGTGGGCGTCACTCGCCGCGCTGCGCGACCCCGCGCTGGTGCTGCCTGTCATCGCCCGCGGCCTGGAGCTCAAGGAAAGCGCGGGAACGCCGCTCGCCCAGACGCTCGCCACGGCCCTGGCCGGCAAGCGCACGCTCCTCGTCCTCGACAACGTCGAGCATCTGCTGCCGGGCGCAGCCGCCGAGATCGCCTGCGTGCGCGACGTCGAGGGGACGAAGGTGCTCGCCACCAGTCGGGAGCGCCTTCGCGTCGGCGGAGAGCAGGCGTGGCCCGTGCCCTCGCTGGTCACCGCCGAGGCCGTCGAGCTCTTCACCGCGCGATCGCTGGCCGTTGATCCGTCGTTCGTGGCGACGGCGGCGACCGCCGACCTGTGCAAGCGGCTCGACGATCTGCCGTTGGCGATCGAACTGGCGGCGGGACGCACCGGGCTCTTCAGCCCGGACGAGCTCCTCGAGCGGCTGGCACAGCGACTCGACCTCCTGCACGGCGATCGCGAGGCGGACGCGCGCCAGCAGACGCTGCGCGCCACCATCGAGTGGTCCTACGACCTCCTCTCCCCGAGCGAGCAGCGCCTGCTCCGTGCCCTCGCGGTCTTCACCGGCGGGTGCACCTTCGAGGCGGCCGAGGTCGTCTGCGGCGCAGACGCGGACACGCTGCAATCCCTCATCGACAAGAGCCTCGTCCGGAAGCGCTCCAGCGCCGGTGGATCGCGCTACTGGATGCTCGAGACGATCCGCGAGTTCGCCCTCGAGCAGGCCGTCGCGGCCGGTGAGGCCCGGCATCTCGCGCAACGCCATGCCGAGTACCAGCAGGTGCTCGCCGACCGCGAGGGGCCGAACCTGCGCGGACCGGATCAGGGGGCGACGCTGGACCGGCTGGACCGCGAGCACGCCAATCTCGTGGCGGCGCTCGCCTGGGCGTGCGAGCACGACCGGATCGAGCTTGCGCTCGGCCTGGCCGCGTTCCTGTGGCGCGTATGGTGGGTTCGCGGGCCGCTCTCCGAGGGGCGCCGATGGCTCGGCCAGGTCCTGACCCTGCCCGCGGACGGGCTTGAGGCCCTCCGCGCCAACGTGCTCGAGGGTGCTTCGGCGCTGGCCTGGGGACAGGCCGACGCCGAGCAGGCCGAAGCGTATGCCGAGGACGCCCTGGCCCTGTACCGGCGCATCGGCGATACGCGCGGCGTGGCCCGGGCCCTGAACCATCTCGGCCTCGTCTCTCAGGAGCGCGGCGCCTACGAGCGTGCGCGCGGCTACTTCGAGGAGAGCGGCGACCTGGCTCGCGATCTGGGGCACGACCGGGGATACGCCGTGGCCATCGTCAACCTCGGTGGGCTCGCCCTGATCGAGGGCGACCATGCCCGTGCCCGGGAGCTCTCCGAGCTCGGCCTCCGCCTCCATCGCGAGCAGCACTCACGCGACGGCGAGGCCATCTCGCTGCTCAATCTCGGCTTTGCGGCGTTGGAGGAGGGCGATACCCGCGAGGCCGGTCAGCTCCTCGAGGAGAGCACCGAGCTGTTTCGGGAGCTTGGCTTCACGGAGTACCTGGCCTTCGCCGCCGAGGGCCTCGCCGGCGTTGCCGCCGCTGATGGCTCGCCGATGGACGCCGCCCGGCTGCTTGGGCGGGCCGAGGCATTGCGGGAGGCGGTGGACGCGTCGCTCGGGCCCTTCGAGCGCCGGCTGCACGACAGGACCATGACGGCCGTGCGCGGGAGCCTCGACGCGACGGCGCTGACTGAGGCATGGAGCGAGGGCCGGGCCGAGGCCGATGGGGCGGCGCTACGGGCCTGAGGAGCTGCTCGACCCGGAGGACGCCATCGGCGAGGTGAAGCCCACGGGATTGATCACCAGCGCGGGCTGCCGGTTCGGTCCGACGGTCCCCACGGCGAGGTCGTACAGGTACGGGTCAGTGGCCAGCCCGATCGACTGGGCGTCCCGCGGTGTCAGCGTGCGCGGGCTCCCGGGAAGGTCCTGGACGATGGGCCGACCGAGCTTGGCGCCGATCTCGGAGCGCCGGATGACGATGGCCGGCGGCCGCTTGGTGGCCGACAGCGGCGGGCGCAGGACGACCACGTTCTCCACGTTGGACAGGTAGCGGAGCGTGTAGAGGGCGAGCTCGAGCGCCTCGCGCCGGGTGAGGATGCCCGCCTGTGAGGCGGAGCCGGCGGCGATGGCGCAGCTCTTGAGCGGGCCGCAGATGGAGTACTCCACGGTATCGCCGCCCAGGATCTTGACCGTGTGCGCCGTCGGGTCGACGAGCGAGGCGAGCTTCATCGACTGGCCGTTGCCCGACAGCGGGGTCCCACGCACGTCGGCCAGCGGAGCGCCGCCCGGGAGCGCGTACTCGCCGCCGACGTAGGAGGCGATGGCCCGGATGCGCTCGGCATCCGTGCCCACCGGCTGCCACGACGAGAACGCCGGCGGCGTCTTCGGGGTGGGCCGGGTGAGGACCACTCCGACCGCCCCGATGGCCACCCCGGCGGCCACCGAGAGCACGATGTAGACGAGCGCGAAGCGCCGGCGATGCGGGGGCTGTGTCAGAGGGTCGGCCACGAGCGTTCCTGGACGTAGTCGAGCTGGGCGGGCTTGAGGTTGGCGTCGTCGAGCATCTCGACGACCTCGTCGCCGTGCATCTCCTTGCGCTCGACCAGGGTGTCGGCGATGCGCTCCACGGCGGCCTTGTTCTGGGCCACGAAGGTGACTGCGGTGAAGTACGCCTGACCGAGGATCGTGGCCATGGCGCGGCGCTTCGCCGGATCGCTCATGGCCGCGCTCACCGGGTCGCCGCCCATCATGCCCGCCATCCCTGCGGCCCTCGACATGAGGACCTCCCCGAGCTCCGCGAAGCGGCGCATGATCTTCTCGCGCGCGGCGTGCTCCTCGGCCCGGGTGCGGAAGCGCCGGCCGAAGTCGATCCGCTCCGGGCCCATGGCGAACACCCCGACCATCAGGGCCGCCTGGGTGGTGGCTGACTGCATGTCCCCGGCCACGCCCTGGCTGTTCTCCCCGTAGAACACCTGCTCGGCGGCGATCGCCCCCATCGTCCATACCAGCCGCGCGAACTCCTCCGAGCGGAAGTGCGAGAAGCGCTCCTCCTTCTCGATGGCCTGGTGGTGCCCGAGGGCTCCGCCGCGCATGCGGATCGTGAGCCGCGTCGACTCCGTCCCGTTCATGTACACGTGGCTGGCCGCGGCGTGCCCCGCTTCGTGGATGGCGACGGCCCTCGTCTCCGACCCGACGTACTCGACCCCGACCGCCGTGCCCGCCTCGATGGTGGCCATGGCCTCGACGATGTCGCCCCATCCGAAGATCGGGCGGCCGTCGTGGTGAGCGTACGTCAGCGCCATCGAGCAGATCTGCTCGATCATGGCCGGGCTGTAGCCGTTCGTTACGCGCGCGAGCTCCTCGCGCCGGCGCGGGGAGTCGAGGTCGGGCTCGTGGTCGACCTTGGCCAGGTAGTGGTCGAAGATGTCCTTGCGGTCGTCCTTGATCGGGGTTCGGAAGCGGATGTGGCGCCCCATGCGCCCCGGCCGGGTGAGGGCGGGGTCAAGGGCTTCGATCGGGACGTTGCAGGCGCCGATGAAGTAGATCTGCTCTGGGGCCGGCCGCGGGCGCGGCAAGCGAATGGGGACGGCGCCGACGCGCTGAGGGACGATGTACATGGCGTCGAGGAAGGTGTTGAACCGGTTCGTGGCCCAGCGGCGCATGGCCGGCGGATCGTCGATGCCGTCCATGACGATGAGCAGTTGGTTCAGGGCCATGCCCTGTCCGCCCATCCCGCCCATGCCGCCGGGAAAGACGACACGGCGGATGGCGCCGGCGACGTTGGCCAGTGCCGGCGGCAGGCCGCCGGTCGATGGCGACGCCCGGTCGGCGAACTGGCGCTCGCGCCACGCCGCGGTCTCGACCACGAGGCCGCAGGTGGACGAGAGCGAGCCCGAGGCACCGTGATAGCAGTAGTCGTGGATGCTCGGGGTGGTCGTCATCCCCGACGCTCCTGCGCCCTGGCCGAGGCTGGCGCGGCGCATGCCGACGGCATCGATCTCGTCGATGAAGATGATGCACTGGCCGCCCCACTTGGCCGCCAGCTTCTTGGCCTTGCGGGCGAGGAACTGGATGAGGATGACGTCCATGCCCATGAACGTCTGCTGGAACCCGGAGCCGGGCATGGTCACGAACGGACAGTTGAAGCCGGTGGCGATGGCCTTGGCCAGCATCGTCTTGCCCGTGCCCGGCGGCCCGAGGAAGAGCAGCCCGCGCTCGCGCTTGCCGCCGGCCTTCTCGAACTCGTCGCCGGACTGCCAGAGATCGATGATGCGCGTGACCTCGCGCTTGGCCTCCTTCTGGCCGCGCACGTGCTCCAGGCGAACGCCCCAGTCTGCGTCGCCCGGCTCGTAGCCCTTGATCTGGCGGAGGCCGAAGAACAGCATCGGCCCGAACAGGATGATCAGGTTCATGAAGAAGAAGAGCGGCAGGATCAGGAGATAGCCGCTGAGCATCGGGATCGCCCCGACGATGGCGTCCCACTCCTTCGCGAACAGCCCGAACCAGGTGTACGAGTGGCCGATCGCAGCCAGGAAGATCCACAGCGCGGTGTGGAGGACGACGATGGCGCCGACGATGTGGTAGCGCCGTCGCCAGTACCACGCGCGCCTGCGCGAGATGACGTCCTCGGCCAGGATGTCGGGTTCGGCCCCGAACAGGCTCGGCCAGGGGATGAGCCGGCGGGCGCCGACGTCGACGAGGCCGCGGAAGGCCGCCACGCCCAGGATCGTGAGCAGGATCTGCAGCCACAGCGCGAGGCTCGTCCGGTGCAGGGCCAGGAAGAGCGCCGGGCTCGTGAGGATCGCGACGGTGGTGGCCGCGCGATTGAGGCGGCGCCACTGCCCGGCGAGCATCGCGGCGGCCTCGGCTCGCTGGTGACGGGGCTGAACGAGTCTCTCGACCTGCTGGGCCACGGTGCTCCTCTTCCGGCCGTCCCTGCGCCAAGTTTCGTGGACCGCTGAAGGCAGATACGGCGCGGAGCGGGAGCTGGATCGCCCGCCCGTGACGGTCCCTTTGCTGCTTCGACGCCATGGTGGCAGCCCCGGTTGGAGAGATGGCGTTAAGAACCGGTTTCGAAACGAGCCTGGGCGCGCTGGACGCCGCTGGACGGTCCGAGGCGGGTGTCCTCGGTCGGCGCCGTACCGCTGACGAGTACTGCCACCTCCCTCGTCGCGGGCCTCGGGCCGTCCATCGACGCCCAGCCCGTGAGTCTCATTTCGAAACCGGTTCTAAGAACCGTTTTCCGTGTGAATCCTGCGCCTTCGCGGCGAGGGCCATGGGTTGTCGGCGTGGAAACCCTCTGCTACGGTCGGGAAGTCGAGACGGTCCCGTCTGCGCGATGGCTCGGAGACCGCAGCTTGATTTGGGTTCGAGCGTTTGGTGTGGGCCGAAGCCTCTGGTAGGCTCCGTGGTTGCGTGCCCGCCCCCCTTAGACCCGTCCGCGCCGGGTCGGGCGTCGCGCACCCCCACATATTCGCCTCTCGATCCCTGCGAGGAGGGACCGCCGCAGTGGCATCCATCGCCGCCCCCCGCGCTCCGCGCCAGCGCCGATCGTACTCGCGTCTCGAGCGAGTCATCGACGTCCCCAACCTCATCGACATCCAGGTCGCCTCGTTCGAGCGCTTCATGCGTGAAGGGCTCCGGGAGACCATCGACGACATCAGCCCGATCGAGGACTACACCGGCTCGCTGGCCGTCGAGTTCGGGGAGTACACGTTCGACGATCCCCCGGTCTCCATCCGCGAGTGCCGCGAGAAGGACCTCACCTACTCCGCGCCGCTGTCCATGACGGTGCGCTTCGTCAACCGCTCCACCGGCGAGATCCGCGAGCAGCGGGTCTTCATGGGCGACTTCCCGCTCATGACCTCGTGGGGCACGTTCATCATCAACGGCACCGAGCGGGTCGTGGTCACGCAGCTCGTGCGGTCCCCCGGCGCGTACATCCTCGAGCCGAAGGACCCGACGAAGCAGGTCTTCACGGCCAACCTCATGCCGTCCCGCGGCTCGTGGCTCGAGCTCGAGATCGACAAGAAGGGCCTGGTCACGGTCCGCATCGACCGCAAGCGCAAGCTGCCGGTCACGACGCTCCTGCGCGCGCTCCCGCACGAGGACCCGACGACCGGCTTCGTGCTCGACACCTCGTCCGACGAGGCCATCGTCGACCTGTTCCGCGATCCGGCCAGCGGCGAGGAGAACGAGTACATCCGCCTGACGCTCGAGAAGGACACCACCTCCCGCGAGGAGGAGGCCCTCATCGAGGTGTTCAAGAAGCAGCGCCCCGGCGAGCCGCCGACGCTCGAGAACTCGCGCGCGCTCCTGCGCTCGCTCTTCTTCGATCCCAAGCGCTACGACCTGACGAAGGTCGGCCGCTACAAGCTGAACAGCCGCCTGCACGGCTACGACGACTCCGAGGACGGCGCAGCCGCCCATCCCGATGGACGTCCGCGTGCTCACCACCCACGACATCCTGGCCCTGGTCCGCCGGCTCGTCTCGCTGCCCGACCGCCTGGGCGTGCCGCGCGACTCGAAGGACTTCGCCGAGGACGCGCGCAACCTGCCGCGCGATCCGATCGCCCACGAGCTCGACGAGTACGAGCACTTCGGCAACCGCCGCCTGCGCGACGTCGGCGAGCTCATCCAGGAGGCCTTCCGCATCGGCCTCTACCGCATGGAGCGCGTCGTCCGCGAGCGGATGACCACCGAGGACGTCGACACCATCACGCCGCAGACGATCATCAACATCCGCCCGGTGGTGGCGGCGCTGAAGGAGTTCTTCGGCTCCTCGCAGCTCTCGCAGTTCATGGACCAGACGAACTCGCTCGCCGGGCTCACCCACCGCCGCCGCCTCTCGGCGCTCGGCGCCGGGGGCCTCACGCGCGAGCGCGCGCCCATCGAGGTGCGCGACGTGCACACCACCCACTACGGGCGCATGTGCCCGATCGAGACCCCCGAGGGCCCGAACATCGGCCTCATCGGCTCGCTCTCGAGCTACGCCACCGTGTCCGAGTACGGCTTCATCCAGGCGCCGTACCGCAAGGTGGTCAAGGGCAAGCCGACCGACGAGATCGTCTACCTCGACGCCTCCAAGGAGGAGAGCACGTCATCGCGCAGGCGAACGCGGACATCCAAGAACGGCAAGCTCGTCTCGCCGGTGCTCGTGCGCCGGCGCGGCGGCGAGCCCGACCAGGTCGACGCCGTCCGACGTCGACTACATGGACGTCGCGCCCGAGCAGATCGTCTCCGTGGCCACGGCGCTGATCCCGTTCCTCGAGCACAACGACGCCAACCGCGCGCTGATGGGCTCGAACATGCAGCGGCAGGCCGTGCCGCTGATGATCACCGAGGCGCCGTACGTCGGCACCGGCCTCGAGTACCGGGCCGCCGTCGACACCGGGCGACGTCGTGCTGGCCGAGCGAGGCCGGCACGGTCGCCTACGTCGACGCCGACCGCGTCGTGGTCGAGACCAAGGACGGCGCGCACTCGTACGACCTCATCAAGTACATGCGCTCGAACCAGGGCACGCTGATCCACCAGAAGCCGATCGTCTACGCCGGGCAGAAGGTCGCCGAGGGCGACGTCCTGGCCGACGGCTCCTCGACCGACAGCGGCGAGCTGGCCCTGGGCAAGAACCTGCTCGTCGCGTTCATGTCCTGGGAGGGCTACAACTTCGAGGACGCGATCATCCTCTCGGAGCGGATCGTCAAGGACGACGTCCTGACGTCGATCCACATCCACGAGTACGAGATCGACGCGCGCTCGACGAAGCTCGGGCGCCGAGGAGATCACGCGCGACATCCCGAACCGCTCGGAGGAGTCGCTCGCGACCTCGACGACCGCGGCATCGTCCGCATCGGCGCCGAGGTCAACTCCGGCGACCTCCTGGTCGGCAAGGTCACGCCCAAGGGCGAGACCGAGCTGACCGCCGAGGAGAAGCTGATCCGCGCGATCTTCAAGGAGAAGGCGCGCGAGGTTCGCGACACCTCGCTCAAGGTCCCGCACGGCGAGGGCGGCAAGGTCATCGACGTGAAGACGTTCTCGCGCGACGCGGGCGACGACCTGTCGCCGGGCGTCAACGAGCTCGTCCGCGTGTACGTCGCCACCAAGCGCAAGATCGCCGAGGGCGACAAGCTCGCCGGCCGGCACGGCAACAAGGGCGTGATCTCCAAGATCGTGCCCGACGAGGACATGCCGTACCTCGAGGACGGACGCCCCGTCGACATCATCCTCAACCCGCTCGGCGTGCCGAGCCGCATGAACATCGGCCAGATCCTCGAGACGCACCTCGGCTGGGCGGCCGCGCACGGCGGCGGCAGCGAGGAGCCCGACGTTGATCGCCATCGCCGGTCTTCGACGGCGCCACGCCGTACGACGTCGACGACGCGCTGGTGAGCTACCAGGAGACGCGTCCGGCGACGGCGGCGTCCACTTCTCGATCGACGAGAACGACACGCACGGCCGGCGCTGCTCGGGCAAGGTCCAGCTCTTCAACGGCCGCACCGGCGAGCGCGTACGACCGCAAGATCACGGTCGGCTACATGTACATCCTGAAGCTCCTGCACCTGGTGGACGACAAGATCCACGCGCGCTCCACCGGGCCCGTACTCGCTCGTCACCCAGCAGCCGCTGGGCGGCAAGGCGCAGTTCGGCGGCCAGCGCTTCGGCGAGATGGAGGTGTGGGCCCTCGAGGCCTACGGCGCCGCCTACACGCTGCAGGAGATGCTCACCGTCAAGTCCGACGACACCGTCGGCCGCGTCAAGGCCTACGAGGCGATCGTCAAGGGCGAGAACATCCCCGAGCCCTCGATCCCCGAGTCGTTCAAGGTGCTGCTGAAGGAGATGCAGTCCCTCGCGCTCGACGTCAACGTCATCTCCGAGGGCGGCGGCGAGGTCGAGATCCGCGAGGAGGACGACGAGCTCCTGCGCGCGGCCGAGGAGCTCGGCATCGACCTCTCCCCCGGCTCGCTGCGCGCCACGTCGCCGCGAGGCCGACGGCCCAGGAGCTCGAGGAGGGCGGACCGCGTCGACGCCGACGGCGACCTCGAGCTGCCCGCCGACGAGATCCTGAACGAGGCCGGAGGACGAGGCCGTGAGCGAGGACGCGCACGGCGCCGAGGGCGCCGAGGACGTCCAGGCGTGGCGCCGAGCGAGGCCGGGCATCCCCGGCGCACCGACCACCGTCTCAGCACTTTCATCCGCACATCACCTGCCCCGCCACCGCGGGACGGGCCACGACCCCGAAGGGGTTGGCACGTGATCGACATCAACAATTTCGATGCGATCAAGATCGGCCTGGCCTCGACCAAGCAGATCCACGACTGGTCGATCGGGCGAGGTCACGAAGCCCGAGACGATCAACTACCGCACGCTCAAGCCCGAGAAGGACGGCCTCTTCTGCGAGCGCATCTTCGGTCCGACCAAGGACTGGGAGTGCTACTGCGGCAAGTACAAGCGCGTCCGCTACAAGGGCATCATCTGCGAGCGCTGCGGCGTCGAGGTGACCCGCCAGAAGGTGCGCCGTGAGCGCATGGGTCACATCGACCTCGCCGCGCCCGTCTCGCACATCTGGTTCTTCAAGGGCGTCCCGAGCCGCATCGGCTACCTGCTCGACATCGCTCCCAAGGAGCTCGAGAAGGTCCTCTACTTCGCCGCGTCCATCGTCGTGCACGTCGACGACGAGAAGCGCCTGGCCGACCTGGGCGAGCTGTCCGACAAGGTCGAGGCCGAGGTCGAGCAGCTCGACGCTCGACCGCGAGGAGCAGTTCGGCGAGCTCGAGGAGCGCCTGGCCCGCCGGCGCGACTTCTTCGCCACCGGCGCGACCGACGGCTTCGACGAGGACGACGAGTACTGGGCCCGCACGCTCGACTCGTGGGCCGAGGAGCAGGGCTTCCCGCCGCTCGACGAGGCCCGCGAGCTCGCCAACGGCGTGCTCAAGGACGTCGCCCGGCGCATCGCCGGCGAGGACACGCGCAAGGTGCGCGAGCTCGTGCGCTCGGCCGCCGTGCGCGAGGACCGCCAGCTCTCGGCCCGCGAGCTCGACGCCGTGGCCGCCTGGGCCAAGGCCGTCGCTCGACGCGGACGAGACAGGCCGTCACCGACGTCCGCGAGGGCAAGGGCACGGCCAAGTCGCAACGGCAAGAAGGCCGTCGACCGCCTCGCCGCTCTACCTGGCCGGCGACGACGACGCGCTCGACGCCAAGAAGGACGACGACCTCCTCGAGCGCGTGCTCGAGGCCGAGGGCCGGCACGCAGAAGGAGCTCGACCGCGCCCGCGGCCTCGGCGGCGGCCTGCTGGCCGACGTCGTCCGCGCGCAGGCCGAGACCGCCCGGAGGAGGAGCGCGGCGAGCTGCGCGACCTCGCCAACGACCTCTGCCTGAAGACCGACGGCCGCATGTCGAAGGACGACGTCAAGATGCTCGAGGCCTGGGCGCATCAAGGTGCGCGAGGCGTACCTCGACGCGCAGGCGCGCCGCAAGGACGCCGACGAGGCGTCCGAGGAGCGCGTCGAGCACGCTGCGCGAGGCGTTCGAGCTCTTCAAGAAGATCAAGCCCAAGGACGTCGTCGGCGACGAGCGGCTCTTCCGCGAGCTGCAAGGACCGCTTCGGCTCCGAGTGGGGCTTCGGCGTCTACTTCGACGGCGGCATGGGCGCCGAGGCGATCCGCGAGCTGCTGCGGCGCGAGGACCTCGACGACCTCGAGCTCGACCTCCGCGAGACCATCAAGACCTCGAAGGGCCAGCAGCCAGCAGCGCGCGATCAAGCGCCTCAAGGTCGTCTCGGCGTTCCGCGAGTCGGACAACAAGCCGGACTGGATGGTGCTCGACGCGATCCCGGTGATCCCGCCGGAGCTGCGCCCGATGGTGCAGCTCGACGGCGGCCGCTTCGCGACCAGCGACCTGAACGACCTCTACCGCCGCGTCATCAACCGCAACAACCGCCTCAAGCGGCTGCTCGATCTCGGCGCGCCCGAGATCATCGTCAACAACGAGAAGCGCATGCTCCAGGAGGCCGTCGACGCGCTCTTCGACAACGGCCGCCGCGGCCGCGCGGTGACGGGCCCGGGCAACCGGCCCCTCAAGTCGCTCTCCGACATGCTCAAGGGCAAGCAGGGCCGCTTCCGCCAGAACCTGCTCGGCAAGCGCGTCGACTACTCCGGCCGCTCGGTGATCGTGTCCGGGCCCGACGCTCAAGCTGCACCAGTGCGGCCTGCCGAAGCTCATGGCCCTCGAGCTCTTCAAGCCGTTCATCATGAGCCGGCTCGTCGAGCGCAAGGCCGTGCAGAACATCAAGGCGGCCAAGAAGATGGTCGACTCGATGGTGCCCGAGGTCTGGGACGTCCTCGAGGAGGTCATCGCCGAGCACCCGGTGCTGCTCAACCGCGCACCGACGCTGCACCGCCTGGGCATCCAGGCCTTCGAGCCGATCCTGGTCGAGGGCAAGGCCATCCAGGTCCACCCGCTCGTCTGCCACGCCTTCAACGCCGACTTCGACGGCGACCAGATGGCGGTCCACCTGCCGCTCTCCGTCGAGGCGCAGGCCGAGGCGCGCATCCTCATGCTCTCGACGCAACAACATCCTCTCGCCGGCACACGGCAAGCCGCTGGCGACGCCGACCCAGGACCTGGTCATCGGCATCTACTACCTGACCTACGCTCGAGGACGACGTGTCGAGTCGATCGTGCCCGGCAAGGACGGGCCGCTGCGCGCTCTTCGGCTCCGTACGACGAGGTCGTCGCTGGCCTACGAGGGCGAGCTCGGGCTGCAGGACGCCGATCTGGTACCGCCGCCCGCCGCGACGGCGACGAGCAGCGTCGTCACCACCCCCGGCCGCGTGATCTTCAACAGCGCGATCGAGGAGGCCTGCGAGGCGATGGGCGACGAGTTCGACGCCGCCGGCCACGAGTGGGTCAACACGACCATGCGCAAGAGCGAGATCAGCGACTACATCTCGCGAGCTCGTCGACGTCTACGGCGCGAGCCAGGTGGCCCCGGTCCTCGACGTCGTCAAGGATCTCGGCTTCCGCTACGCCACGCAGGCCGGCGTCTCGATCTCGAAGAACGACATCGTCACGCCGGACGACAAGGACGAGCATCCTCGGCGCACGAGAAGGAGGTCGCAGGACGTCGGCGACATGTACCAGTGCGGGCTGATCACCGACTGCGAGCGCCACGAGAAGGTCGTCATCCTGTGGGGCCGCGGCGACCGACGAGGTCGAGGTCGCCATGCGCGACAGCATGTGGCAGCCTCAACCCGATCTACATGATGGCCCACTCGGGCGCACGCGGGTCGTTCAAGCAGATCCGCCAGCTGGCCGGCATGCGCGGCCTGATGGCGAATCCGAAGGGCGAGATCATCGAGCGCCCGATCAAGGCCAACTTCATGGAAGGCCTGTCGGTCCTCGAGTACTTCATCTCGACCCACGGTGCGCGCAAGGGCCTCGCCGACACCGCGCTGCGCACCGCCGACTCCGGCTACCTGACCCGCCGGCTCGTCGACGTGTCGCAGGACGTGATCATCCGCGAGGACGACTGCGGCACCGATCAGTCGATCGAGGCCCTGCTGTACCGCAGCGGCCGGCCCAACCGGGCGCTCGTCGGGCCGCGTGCTGGCCGAGGAGATCGAGCTCGGCAGGGCGAGTCCAAGGAGACCATCCCGGCCGACACCCCGATCAGCGGCGAGATCTACGCGCAGCTGCTGGACGAGCACGACGAGCCGTCCGACGTGCCGGCCTGCGCGTGCGCTCGGTGCTCAAGTGCGAGTCCGAGGTCGGCGTGTGCCGCAGCTGCTACGGCTTCTGCCTCGCCACCGGCGAGATGAGCGAGATCGGCGACGCGGTCGGCATCATCGCCGCCCAGTCGATCGGCGAGCCGGGCACGCAGCTCACCATGCGGACGTTCCACGAGGGCGGCGTCGCCGGCTCCGACATCACGCACGGCCTGCCGCGCGTCGTCGAGCTGTTCGAGGCGCGCAACCCGAAGGGCGCCGCGGTGCTCGCGCAGGTCGCCGGGCGCGTCGAGCGCGAGGACACCGAGCGCGGCGCCGAAGATCACGGTCATCCCCGACGGCCTCGCAACGGCGACGCGGAGCCCGAGCCGAGGAGCCGTACCAGCTGCCGCGGCGGACGAGCGTGCTGGTCGCTGCCGGGCGAGCTGCGTGGAGCGCGGGCGACCCGCTGACCGAGGGCTCGCTCAACCCGGCCGAGCTGCTCCTGCTGCGGCCGGACGACCCACCCGGTCACCGAGACGTACATCGTGCGCCGAGGTCCTGCGCGTGTACGAGTCGCAGGGCGTCGAGATCAACGACAAGCACATCGAGCTGATCGTCCGCCAGATGCTCAAGAAGGTCCGCGTCGACGACGCCGGCGACACCCGCTTCCTGCCGGGCCAGCTGGTCGACCGCGCGCGCTTCCTGCGCGAGAACCGCCGGGTCGAGGACGAGAAGAGCGGCGAGACGGCCGAGGCGGTGCAGGTCATCCTGGGCATCACCAAGGCCTCGCTGGCCACCGAGAGCTTCCTCTCGGCCGCCTCCTTCCAGGAGACGACGAAGGTGCTCACCGACGCGGCCATCGAGGGCAAGATCGACCGGCTCAACGGCCTCAAGGAGAACGTGATCATCGGCAAGCTGATCCCGGCCTCCACGGGCCTCAAGGCCTACCGGAAGCATCGAGATCGCGCCCGGGCGAGGGTGCCGAGCTCTTCGACCGCGAGCGGCTGCTGGCCGACGTCGCGGCGCAGATCACCGTGGACTCCGAGTCCGAGGCGCTGATGTTCGGCCCGGACGGCGAGTACACGTTCGGCGACTCCGAGACCGCCGGCACGGACGCCGGCGACGGCGGGGACGCCTCCGACAGCGCGCCGGCCTCCGGCGGCGTCGGCGCCGCGGGCGACTGAGCCTGACCGGTTGGGGGGCGCGGCGGACCCGCCGCGCCCCCCACGAGGTCCGCCCGCTGACCGAATGGTGGGAAGCCGTGCTTCCCTTTGGCCCCGTTTGGCATTAGGCTCGCGTCCGTTCGAGGAGGGAGACGCCCGGGCTGGCGGCCCACAACGGGGCCCGTGGCGATCTCCGGAGCCTGTTCGGCCGACCTCTGGGGGGCTCGGATGCGAATGAGATGGACCCGGTCGCGTGCGGTCATTGCCGCCGCGGTAGCCATCGTCGTCGTGGGTGGCGTGGCAATCGGCGCCTACGCGATGACGCGATCGAGCAAGGAAGCGGACCACGTCGAGCTCACGGCGTACCAGAAGACCCATCTGACGGGCGGCCGCGTTGTCGAACATCGGCAAGGGCGACCCCGATGCCGGGGGAGCCACGCAGAAGGACATCGCAGGACGCGCCAACGAGTCGCGCGGTCCCGCCAGCCTGGCGGAGGAGTCGTACCTCAACCGCGCCTATCCGGACACGGAGGTCACCCCGGCCGAGACGAACGCCGCGATGTCCGCGTTCCACGCCGCCAAGGCGCGCATGAGCCTGATCTCCGGCGGCCCGGGACCGGGCTGGAAGCAGATCGGGCCGGACAACGCGGTTCAGCCCGCGGTCCTCAACTTCACCGGCCACCAGTACGTGACCTCAGGCCGGACGACGGCCCTGGCCACGCTTCCGCACTGCGTCCCCCAGCGCTGCATCGTGCTGGCGGGCGCTGCCGGCGGCGGCATCTGGCGTACGGACAACGCCCTGGCCGTCAACCCGATCTGGAAGTACAGCGGCGCCGGCCTCGACTCGAACGCCATCGGGACCATCCAGGTGGACCCGACCGACCCGACGGGCCGGACGGTGTACGTGGGCACGGGTGAGCCGAACGCCTCGCAGGACTCCGAGGCGGGCCTCGGCCTGTACAAGTCGACCGACGGGGGACAGTCGTGGAGCCCGGTCGGGACGAGCTACGACCACATGCGCGGCCGCTCGATCTCGTCGATCGCCATCGACCCGAGCAATCCGCAGGTCATGTACGTCGGAACCACGCGCGGCGTCCGCGGCATCTCCTCGGTCACCGGCGGTTCCGTCTCGATCAACCCAGGCTTCCCGCCCTTCGGCCTGTGGAAGACCACCGACGGTGGCGCCACGTGGAACCTCGTGTGGGACGGCAACGCCAGCGCGCGCGGCGTCAACCAGGTCGCGCTCGACCCGGCCAACCCGTCCATCGTGTACGCGTCCGCCTTCCAGCAGGGCATCTGGCGCTGCACGTCGGGCTGTAACGCGAACGGCGACTTCACCCGGATCTACTCGCCGGTGGCGCCGACTCAGAACACCGACCGGGCGCAGTTCGCGCTGACCCGCACCGGCGGCCACACACGCATGTACGTGGGCGACGGCAGCGTCGGCTCGGCCGGCCTCGAGTCGCGCTTCTTCCGCTCCGACGCCGTCGAGAGCGGCGCTCCGACGTTCCTCAGCCTGTCCAGCTCCAATCCGGCGGACCCGGGCTTCGGCTCGTGGAACTTCTGCACCGGCCAGTGCTGGTACGACAACGAGGTCTACGTCGACCCGAGCAATCCCGACACCGTCTGGCTGCTCGGCTCCTACGGGTACACCGAGCTCGGCGGGATCTCGGACGCGCGCGCGGTGCTCCGCTCGACGGACGCCGGCGTGTCGTTCTTCGACGAGACCGCGGACTCGAACTCCCCGGCGAACTCGATCCACCCGGACGAGCACGCGCTGGCCTTCGACCCGAACAACCCGAACATCATCTTCCAGGGATCCGACGGCGGCGTCATCCGCACGGACGGCGCCTACTCCGACATCAGCTCGCGGTGCGCCGCGCGCGGACTGACGGGCGCCGTGCTGGCCCGGTGCCAGCAGCTCCTGAGCTCGGTGCCGCGGACCATCATCAGCCTCAACCGGGGCCTGCCGACGCTGCAGTTCCAGAGCATCCTGCTCGACCCGCGCCGGCCTGACTCGAGCATGATCGGCGGCACGCAGGACAACGGCACGTGGTCGTTCGTCGGCAACGGGCCGAACCAGCAGCAGACCATCTACGGCGACGGCGGCCAGTCGGGCTTCGACGCCTCGAACCCGTCCTTCCGCTTCAACTCGTTCTTCGGCGAGGCGACGGACGCCAACTTCAACGGCGGCGACCCGACGAAGTGGGTCGTGATCTCGGGCCCGCTGGAGAACAGCCCCGAGGCGTCGGCGTTCTACATGCCCGAGATCGGCGACCCGAAGGTGTCGGGCACGCTGTTCGCCGGCCTGCAGAGCGTGTGGCGGACGACCGACGACGGCGGAAACCCGACGTTCCTCCTGGCCCACTGCCCGGAGTTCACGACGTCGGCCGCCGATCCGGACTGCGGTGACTGGCAGCCGCTCGGCGGCCTGAAGCAGGACCTGACCAGCTCCACGTTCGGCGCCAGCCGCGCGGGCGGCGTCGACGCCGCGGTCGAGCGCGCCCCGAGCAACACGGGCACGCTGTGGGCGGCCACCAGCACCGGCCGCGTGTTCATCACGCAGAACGCCGATGCCGCGAACCCGTCCGACACCACGTTCACGCGACTGGACTCGCTGGCCTCGAACAGCCCGGGCCGGTTCGTGAGCTCGATCTACGTCGATCCGTCGAACCCGAACCACGCCTGGATCTCGTACTCGGGTTACAACGTGACCACGCCGACCACGCCCGGCCACGTGTTCAGCGTGACCTACAACCCGGGCGCGGGCACGGCCACGTGGACGGACCTGAGCTACGACCTGCAGGACCTCCCGATCACCGACCTCGTGGCGGACAGCGTCACGGGCGACCTGTACGCCGCGAACGACTTCGGCGTGCTCAAGCTGGCCTCGGGTGACACCCACTGGGTGGCCACGCCGGGCCTGCCGCCGGTCGAGGTGGCGGGGATCAACATCGACGCCAACGCCGGGATCCTCGTCGCCGCCACCCACGGCCTCGGGGCCTGGAAGCTCCAACTCAGGTAGCGGGGGGAACCATGTTCCCCCGCTGGCCCCCCTCTTCTGGCGGGGCCGGCGATGGGAAGCGTCCCACCCGCATCGCGGGACATAGCGCTCGGAAGGGGAGGTGCCGGCAAAGCCGGCACCTCCCCGCGTCATGGGCGCGCGTCGGCCAACGCTGATCTCTTCGCCTGAGCGGATCCCGTCACACATGACCCCTGGGATTCGTCTTCAGAGTGAAGGAGGACTTCCCATGATCAGCAGCCCGCCGCTCACCCGACCCGCTTCCCGCACGCTCCCCCGCGCGCACGCGCCGGTGGAACGCCGCGAGCCCGTCCACGTCCCCGGCTCGCTGGACGACGACTTCGGCCGCAACCCGGTCGCCCGCGCCTACCGGCGCGGCGCCCCCGACCGGCACGCCGAGAGCTCGAGCCTCCCCGGCCGCGCCCTTCTCTACGGGCTCGTGCTCCCCGCCCTGCTCTTCCTGGTGGCCAGCCCCGTGGGCTGGATCCTGCTCGCCATGACGGTGTTGGGCCTGCTCCTGGCCCTCCCTGCGCTGGCCATGTAGCCCAGGTCCGCAGGGGCTCTCCGCGCGTGGCAGGCGCCCGTCTCCGAGCCCGCGGGGACGGGCGATTGCCGCTCGTGGTTTGCTAAAGTGCCGGTCGGCGGCCCACCTGGGCCGTTCTTCACGCAGCCGTCGTTTTTCCGAGGAGCCAGTTGCCGACCGTCAATCAGCTCGTGCGCAAGCCGCGCTCGCCTGAGCCCAGCAAGACCAAGACCCCCGCGCTTCGCGGTGCCCCGCAGAAGCGCGGCGTCTGCACGCGCGTCTACACGGTCACTCCCCGTAAGCCGAACTCGGCCCTCCGGAAGGTCGCGCGCGTGCGCCTGACGAACAACATGGAGATCACCTGCTACATCCCGGGCATCGGGCACAACCTGCAGGAGCACTCCGTCGTCCTCATCCGCGGCGGCCGGGTCAAGGACCTGGCCGGCGTGCGCTACAAGGTCATCCGCGCCGCCCTCGACGCCTCGGGTGTCTCCGACCGGAAGCAGGGGCGGTCCAAGTACGGCGCGAAGAAGACCGGCGGCTGATGCCCCGCCGCGCCGAGATCACCCCGCGCGAGCTCGCCGTCGACCCGGTTCACGAGTCGGCCCTGGTCACGCAGGTCATCAACAAGGTCATGGTCGCCGGCAAGAAGTCCGTCGCCGAGCGCACCGTCTACGCCGTCCTCGACCAGGTCGGCGACAAGACCGGCCGTCCGCCCGTGGAGGTCCTCGAGCAGGCCATCAAGTCGCTGACCCCCGCCCTCGAGGTGCGGTCGCGGCGCGTTGGCGGCGCCAACTACCAGGTGCCCATCGAGGTCCCGCCGCGCCGGGCCCGCACGCTCGCCGTGCGCTGGCTCGTCCACTTCGCGCGCGAGCGGCGCGAGAAGCAGATGATCGACAAGCTCGTCGGCGAGATCCTCGACGCCACCAACCAGCAGGGCGCGGCCTTCAAGCGGAAGGACGACATGTACCGCATGGCCCAGGCCAACAAGGCCTTCGCGCACTACCGCTGGTAGCCCGTCCCCCTTCGAACCTTTCAGAGCTTTGCCTGTCGTAGAAACTCAGCAGTCGTCGCGCGTCCCTCGCATGGAGGAGCTCGACCGCGTCCGGAACATCGGCATCATGGCCCACATCGATGCCGGCAAGACCACCGCGACCGAGCGCATCCTCTTCTACACCGGGAAGACGCACAAGATCGGCGAGGTGCACGAGGGTGCCGCCACCATGGACTGGATGGTCCAGGAGCAGGAGCGCGGCATCACCATCACCTCCGCCGCCACCACCGCGTTCTGGCGCGACCATCGCATCAACATCATCGATACACCCGGGCACGTTGACTTCACGGTCGAGGTGGAGCGGTCCCTGCGCGTCCTCGACGGCGCGGTCGCCCTGTTCGACGCCGTGGCCGGGGTGCAGCCCCAGTCCGAGACCGTCTGGCGCCAGGCCGACAAGTACCGGGTGCCGCGCATCGCCTTCATCAACAAGATGGACCGCGTGGGCGCCGACTTCGCCGGCTCCGTGCAGTCGATCGTCGACCGCCTCGGCGCCCGCCCCGTGCCGGTGCAGATGCCGGTCGGGGCCGAGGACGCCTTCGAGGGCGTCATCGACCTGGTCGAGATGAAGGTCATCCGCTACGTCGACCCCCTGGGCCTGACGTGGGAGGAGGACGCCGTCCCGGCCGAGCTCGCCGACGCCGCGGAGGAGGCCCGCCACGCGCTCATCGAGGCCGTGGCCGACCATGACGAGTCGATCATGGTGGCCTTCCTCGAGGACGAGGCCATCGAGCCCGCGCAGCTGCGCGCCGCCATCCGCGCCTGCACGCTCGACCTCTCCATCACCCCGGTGCTGTGCGGCTCGGCCTTCAAGAACAAGGGCGTGCAGCCCCTGCTCGACGCCATCATCGACTACCTGCCGTCGCCGGTCGACGTGCCCGCCATCCAGGGCCTCGACCCCCGCACCGGGCACGAGGTGACGCGGGCCGCCAACCTCGAGGAGCCCTTCGCGGCCCTCGCCTTCAAGGTCATGTCGGACCCGTACGTCGGCAAGCTCACCTACTTCCGGGTGTACTCCGGCCGCCTCAAGGCGGGGTCGCACATCCTCAACGCCACCAAGGGGCGCAAGGAGCGCGTCGGCCGCATCCTCCAGATGCACGCCAACCACCGCGAGGAGCGGGACGAGATCGGCGCGGGCGAGATCGCGGCCGCCGTGGGCCTCAAGCAGACCACGACCGGCGAGACCGTGAGCGCCGACGGCTTCCCGGTGCTCCTCGAGGCCATCGACTTTCCCGATCCCGTCATCGACGTGGCCGTCGAGCCCAAGACGAAGGCCGACCAGGACAAGCTGGCCACGGCCCTCGGCCGCCTGGCCGAGGAGGACCCGACCTTCCGGGTCCGCACCGACGACGAGACCGGCCAGACCGTCATCTCCGGCATGGGCGAGCTCCACCTGGAGATCATCGTCGACCGCCTCATCCGCGAGTTCGGCGTGCAGGCCTCCGTCGGCAAGCCCCAGGTCGCCTACCGCGAGACCGTGCGCCGCGCGGTGCAGAAGGTGGAGGGCCGCTTCGTCCGCCAGACCGGCGGCCGCGGCCAGTACGGGCACGCCGTCATCTCCCTCGAGCCCACCGAGCCCGGCAACGGCTACGAGTTCGTCAACGAGATCGTCGGCGGGGTCATCCCCCGCGAGTACATCCCGTCGGTCGACCAGGGCATCCAGCAGGCGATGGAGTCCGGCGTCCTCGCCGGCTACCCGGTGGTCGACGTCAAGGCCACCCTCACCTTCGGCTCGTACCACGACGTCGACTCCTCGGAGATGGCGTTCAAGATCGCCGGCTCGATGGCCTTCAAGAACGCGATGCAGAAGGCCAACCCCGTCCTGCTCGAGCCCGTGTTCGCGGTCGAGGTGGTGACGCCCGAGGAGTACATGGGCGACGTCATCGGCGACCTCAACTCGCGGCGCGGCCGGATCGAGGGCATGGAGCCGCGCGGGAACGCGCAGGTCGTGACGGCCCGCGTCCCGCTCTCGGAGATGTTCGGGTACGCCACCGCCATGCGCTCCATGACGCAGGGCCGCGCGACGTACTCGATGCAGTTCGCCCGGTACGAGGAGGTGCCGAAGTCGCTCGCCGAGGCCATCATGGCCGGCAGCGACGACGGCGGCAGAGCACGGTAATCCCGGCAAGACGCACGATCACCACGACTGGCAAGGAGTAGAGAGCCTCACATGGCCAAGCAGAAGTTCGAGCGGTCCAAGCCGCACCTGAATGTCGGCACCATCGGTCACATCGACCATGGCAAGACGACCCTCACGGCGGCCATCACCAAGGTGCTGAACGAGCGCCTCGGCAACGCGACCCAGGTGCGCTCGTTCGACTCGATCGACAACGCCCCCGAGGAGCGCGAGCGCGGCATCACGATCTCGACCTCGCACGTCGAGTACGAGACCGAGAAGCGCCACTACGCCCACGTCGACTGCCCGGGCCACGCCGACTACGTGAAGAACATGATCACGGGCGCGGCCCAGATGGACGGCGCCATCCTCGTCGTCTCGGCGGCCGACGGCCCCATGCCCCAGACGCGCGAGCACATCCTGCTCGCCCGCCAGGTGGGCGTGCCGTACATCGTCGTGGCCCTCAACAAGGCTGACATGGTGGACGACCCCGAGCTCCTCGAGCTCGTCGAGCTCGAGGTCCGCGAGCTGCTCTCGTCCTACGAGTTCCCCGGCGACGACATCCCCGTCGTCACGGTCTCGGCGCTCAAGGCGCTCGAGGGCGACAAGGAGTGGGAGGACAAGATCGTCGAGCTCATGTCGGCCGTCGACGAGTACGTGCCCGACGCCGTGCGCGACATCGACAAGCCCTTCCTCATGCCCATCGAGGACGTGTTCACGATCACCGGCCGCGGCACCGTGGTCACGGGCCGCATCGAGCAGGGCGAGGTCAAGGTCGGCGAGGAGGTCGAGATCGTCGGCATCCACCCCGAGACGGCCAAGACCACGGTCACCGGGGTCGAGATGTTCAACAAGACGCTCGACTCGGGCCAGGCCGGCGACAACGCGGGCGCCCTTCTCCGTGGCGTCAAGCGCGAGGACGTCGAGCGCGGCCAGGTGCTGGCCAAGCCCGGCTCCATCACGCCGCACACCGAGTTCGAGGCCCAGGTCTACGTGCTCTCGAAGGACGAGGGCGGCCGCCACACGCCGTTCTTCCGCGGCTACCGGCCGCAGTTCTACTTCCGCACGACGGACGTGACCGGCAGCGTCGAGCTGCCCGAGGGCGTCGAGATGTGCATGCCCGGCGACAACGCCGAGATGCGCATCAGCCTCATCCAGCCGATCGCCATGGACGAGGGCCTGCGCTTCGCCATCCGCGAGGGTGGCCGCACGGTGGGCGCCGGCGCCGTCTCCAAGGTGGTCAAGTAGGCGCCATGGCTCCCTCCGGCGGCAAGATCAGGATCCGGCTCAAGGGCTACGACCACGAGCAGCTCGACCTCTCGGCGAAGGCGATCGTGGAGACGGCCCAGCGCAGCGGCGCCACGATCTCGGGGCCCGTGCCCCTGCCGACCGAGAAGAACGTGTACTGCGTCATCCGGTCGCCGTTCAAGGACAAGGACTCGCGTGAGCACTTCGAGATCCGCACCCACAAGCGGCTGATCGACATCCACACCCCGACGCCCAAGACGGTCGACTCGCTCATGCGCCTCGACCTGCCTGCCGGCGTCGACATCGAGATAAAGCTCTAGATCAAGATGCCCTCCAAAGCCATCATCGGCCGAAAGCTCGGCATGACCCAGCTCTTCACCGAGGACGGGCGGCACACGCCCGTCACGGTGATCGCTGCCGGTCCATGCCCGGTCGTGGCGGTGCGCGAGAGCGGTGCCGTGCAGCTCGCGTTCGAGCCCGTGGCCGAGCGCAAGCTGAGCAAGCCCGAGCTCGGCCACCTCAAGAAGGCGGGCGTCGAGGCCCACCGGCACCTGCAGGAGTTCGCCGGGTCGTTCGAGGTGTCGCCGGGCGACGTGGTCACGGTCGAGGCCTTCGAGCCCGGCGACCTGGTGAAGATCACCGGACGCTCCAAGGGCAAGGGCTTCGCCGGCACCATCAAGCGGCACAACTTCCAGCGTGGGCCCGTGAGCCACGGCTCGCACAACGTCCGCGCGCCGGGCTCGATCGGCCAGTCGGCCACGCCGTCGCGGGTCATCAAGGGCCTGCGTATGTCCGGCCACATGGGCGACGCCCGTGTGACCCAGCGCGGCCTGCGCATCGTCGACCGCGACGTCGAGCGCAACCTGCTCATCGTCAGCGGCGCCGTGCCGGGCCCGGCCAACGGCATCGTGTTCGTTCGGGAGGACGTCTGATGGCCGGCCTGAGCGCACCCGTGGTCGGAGGCAAGCGCGGTGAGACCGTGGACCTCCAGGAGGGCCTCTTCGGAGTCGCGCCTCGGACGGCGCTCCTGCACGAGGCCGTCAGGGCCGAGCAGGCGGCGCTTCGTCAGGGGACCCACGCCACGCGCTCGCGCGGCATGGTGGCCGGTGGCCGGGCGAAGCCGTGGCGCCAGAAGGGCACCGGCCGCGCTCGTGCCGGCACGACCCGCGCGCCCCAGTGGACGGGTGGGGGAACGGCCTTCGGGCCGAGCCCGCGCCGCTACGACCTCAAGATCAACCGCAAGGCAGCGCACAAGGCGCGGGCCATGGCCCTGTCCCGGCACGCAGCGGAGGGCACGCTCGGCGTCTTCGACGCCGGCTCCTTCGATGCACCGAGGACCAAGGACGCCCTGGCCCTGCTCGAGCCGTGGCGCAGCGAGCGGCCGTGCCTGGTCGTCCTGCGCGAGGACGAGGCCAACGCCGGCCTCTCCTTCCGCAACGTCGAGCGGGTCCTCCTGGCCGAGGCCGGCTCGGTGAGCGTGGCCGAGCTCCTGCGCGCCCGCAGCCTCTTGGTCTCCCGGGCGGCGCTCGATGCGTGGCAGGGAGGTGAGGACGCGTGAGCTCGGTCAAGTCCGATCCCGGCTCCGTGATCCTGGCGCCCGTCGTGTCGGAGAAGAGCTACAGCCTCATCTCGGCCGGCAAGTACACGTTCCGCGTCCACCCGCAGGCCCACAAGACGCAGATCCGCCAGGCGATCGAGCAGCTCTTCGACGTCCACGTCGAGGAGGTCAAGACCATCAAGTCGCGCCCGAAGCCCAAGCGGCGAGGCCTGACCCTGGGCGTCCGCCCGGGCTACAAGAAGGCCATCGTCAAGCTCCGCGCGGGCGAGACCATCGAGCTCTTCGAGGGGGTGTCCTAACACCGCATGGCCATTCGCAGCTTCAAGCCGACGTCCCCAGGGCGCCGCTTCATGACCGTCTCGGACTTCTCCGAGGTGACGAAGGGCGCCAAGCCCGAGAAGACGCTGCTCGCTCCGCTGCCCAAGTCCGGCGGGCGGAACGTCAACGGCCGCATGACCACCCGCCACCGCGGCGGGGGGCACAAGCGCCGCTACCGCATCATCGACTTCAAGCGCCGCAAGGACGGGGTGCCCGCCACGGTGGCGGCCATCGAGTACGACCCGAACCGGTCGGCCCGCATCGCGCTGCTCCACTACGCCGACGGGGCCAAGGCCTACATCCTGGCCCCGGCCGGCCTGCGCGTCGGGACCCAGGTGCAGTCCGGGCCCGAGGCCGACATCAAGATCGGCAACTGCCTGCCCCTGTCGGCCATCCCGACGGGGACCACGGTGCACGCCATCGAGATGCGCCCCGGTCAGGGCGCGAAGCTCGTCCGCTCGGCGGGCGGCAGCGCGCAGCTCGTGGCCAAGGAGGGCGGCAAGGCGCTGCTGCGGCTGCCCTCGGGCGAGGTGCGGCGCGTCCCGGCGGACTGCCGGGCGGCCGTCGGCTCGCTCTCGAACGCCACGCACCAGAACGAGTCGGGCGGCAAGGCCGGGCGCTCGCGCTGGCGTGGCCGCCGGCCGACGGTGCGCGGCTCGGCCATGAACCCCGTCGACCATCCGCACGGCGGCGGCGAGGGCAAGTCCAAGGGCGGCCGGCATCCGGTCACGCCCTGGGGCCAGCCCACGCTCGGCCACCGCACGCGGGACAAGAAGAAGGCCTCCAGCCAGGACATCGTCCGCGGCCGCAAGCGCGGGAAGGGGCGCAGCCGGTAATGAGCCGAAGCTCGAAGAAGGGCCCGTTCGTCGACGAGCGTCTCCTGACGCGCATCGAGGAGATGAACGCCAGCCGCACGAAGCGCATGATCAAGACCTGGTCGCGCGCCTCCACCGTCTTCCCGGAGATGGTCGGTCACACGATCGCCGTGCACGACGGGCGCAAGCACGTCCCGGTGTTCGTGTCGGAGGCCATGGTCGGCCACAAGCTGGGCGAGTTCGCCCCCACCCGCACCTTCCGCGGGCACGCGGGCGACCGGCAGGCGAGGCGGCGCTAGCCCGTGGCCACCGAGACGACATCCCAGCCCACGCTGGTGCGGGCCCAGGCCCGGTACGTGCGGACCTCCGCCCGCAAGGCGCGGCTGGTGCTGGAGCACGTGCGCGGCAAGCCGTACGCCCAGGCCCAGGCCGCGCTCCAGTTCTCCCCCCGCGCCGCCGCGCGTGACGTGCTGGCCGTCCTCAACTCGGCCGGGGCCAACGCCGAGGCCAACCTCGAGCTCGTGCCCGAGCAGCTCGTGGTCGAGTCCGCCTTCGCCGACGAGGGCCCCACGGCCAAGCGCTGGCGCCCGCGCGCCCGCGGCCGCGCCGCCCGCATCCGCAAGCGCACGTGCCACATCACCATCGTCCTGCGCCACGACGCGCCGGCCGAGGAGCGCGAGACCTCCGCCGCCCAGGCGACGCTTGCCGCCTCGCGGACGCGGCCCACCCGCCGCCGCCGTCAGGCCGCGGCCACCGAGGCCGCCCCGAAGGCGCAGGCGAGCGCGCCGGCCGAGACCGAGGCCGAGGCCGCCCCGGCTGAGACCGAGGTGCCCGCCGAGGAGGCCAAGCCCAAGCCGCGCCGGCGCACGCGCGCCAAGGCCGCCGAGGGCAAGGCCGAGAGCAAGAAGGCGGCCCCCAAGGCCTCCGACGAGGACGCCGAGAAGCCGAAGCCCAAGACGCGCCGTCGCGCGTCCACCAAGAAGAAGACCACGCCGACCGAGGGAGACGAGGCCTGATGGGCCAGAAGATTCACCCCGGCGGCCTGCGCGTCGGGATCATTCACGACTGGAAGTCGAACTGGTTCTCGGAGAAGGAGTTCGCGAGCTATCTCTACGAGGACCTGCGGATCCGCGAGCACATCTACGGGAAGCTCGCCCACGCCGGCCTGTCCGACATCCACATCCGCAAGGACAAGCAGCGGATCACGATCGACATCTACACCGCCCGCCCGGGCATCGTCATCGGGAAGTCCGGGTCGGAGGTCGACGCCCTGCGCCGCGATGTCCACGACATGACGCACAAGGCCGTCCAGATCAACATCAACGAGATCAAGCGCCCGGAGCTCGACGCCAAGCTCGTGGCCCAGTCCGTGGCCGAGCAGCTCCAGAACCGGGTGTCGTTCCGGCGCGCCATGAAGCGCTCCCTGGCCTCGGCCATGCGCTCGGGCGCCCAGGGCGTGAAGATCCAGTGCGGCGGCCGGCTCGGCGGGACGGAGATGTCCCGCAGTGAGCACTACTCCGAGGGCCGGGTCCCGCTGCACACGCTGCGCGCGGACATCGACTACGGCTTCCACGAGGCCCGCACCACCTTCGGCCGCATCGGCGTGAAGGTGTGGATCAACAAGGGCGAGATCATGCCCGAGGGCTACGAGGGCTCCGTGGGCCAGACGACCCGCCTGGGCGAGGTCGATGCCCGCCGCCGGCGCGGCCAGACGACCGTGACCGAGGACCTCGGGCCCGCGCGGCCCGAGCGCCGGCGCGGCGCGGGCGCGGGCGGCCGGGGCCGCGGAGGCGGAGGCGGAGGCGGAGGCGGAGGCCAGCGTGGGGGCGGGGGCAACCTCGGCCCGGGCGCGGGTCGCGGCGGCCAGGGCCAGGGCGGACGCCCGGCCCAGGGATCGTCCGGCGGCCGGCGTCCCCGGCCGGCGCCGAGCCGTGAGGCCGCGCCGCCCGAGCAGCAGGCTGAGCCCACGACCGAGACGCCGACCGAGAACCCGGAGGCCTGATGCTGGTCCCCAAGCGCTTCAAGCACCGCAAGCATCACCGCGGCCGTCGGGCCGGGTTCTCCAAGGGCGGCACGAACGTCGAGTTCGGCGAGTACGGGCTCAAGGCCCTCGAGGCCGGCTGGGTCACGAACCGGCAGATCGAGGCCGCCCGTATCGCCATGACGCGCAAGATCCGCCGCGGCGGCAAGGTCTGGATCAACGTCTTCCCGGACAAGCCCGTGACCCAGAAGCCGCTGGAGACGCGCATGGGCAAGGGCAAGGGCGCGCCCGAGCGCTACGTGGCCGTGGTCAAGCCCGGCCGCGTGATGTTCGAGCTCGCCGGCGTCCCGGAGCCGCTGGCCCGTGAGGCCATCCGGGTGGCGGCCATGAAGCTGCCGCTCAAGTCAAAGTTCGTCACGCGCGAGGGTGATCTCTTTGAGCAGTGAGGAGATCCGCGAGCTGACCGACGACGAGATCGTGCAGCGCCTGGCCGACACCCGGCAGGAGCTGTTCAACCTGCGTTTCCAGCACGCCACCGGCGCCCTCGAGAACACGGCGCGGCTCGGCGACGTCAAGCGGCAGATCGCGAGGCTGCTGACGCAGCAGATCGAGCGCCGGCACGCGAGGGAGAGGGCCTAGGTCATGGCAGACGAGACCGAGAACACCGAGATCGAGAGCACCGAGACCCCGGCCCCTGAGGCCGAGGCGGTCGAGGCTGCGCCCGAGGCGGAGACGCCCGAGGCTCCGGCCGAGAAGCCTGCGCCCAAGGCGCGGGCCACGAAGGCCAAGGCCGCTCCGGCCAAGTCCAAGGCCAAGGCGGCCGCCAAGCCCGCGCGGGCGCGCGCGGCCAAGAAGCCCGAGCCCAAGGACAAGGAGCGCGGCACCTATCGCCGCGAGCCCAAGCCGGACCGCGTGGAGGGCCGCCGCAAGGAGCGCCGCGGGGTCGTCGTCTCGAACGGCGCCGACAAGACCATCACCGTGCGCATCGACACCTCCCGGCCGCATCCCCGCTACCACAAGATCGTGCGCATGTCGCTGAAGCTGCACGCCCACGACGAGCGCAACGAGGCCAAGGTCGGGGACGTCGTGCGCGTGGTCGAGACCCGCCCGCTGTCGCGCATGAAGCGCTGGCGCCTGGTGGAGATCGTGCAGGCTGCCAAGTGACGGCCACCCTTCCAACCAGGACGCGTTCTGGCGGCTGCAAGGCTTCGCCAGGACGCACCCACGTCGCCGCCCATATCGCACCGCATATGAACGGCTCCGCGCGCACGCCCTGGCTCGCCTTTCGCTCGCCAGAGACACGCCCTGGCCGAAAGGGTGACCGTCTGTGATCCAGGTCGAAAGCCGGCTCCGCGTGGCCGACAACACCGGCGCGCGCGAGCTCCTGTGCATCCGCATCCGCGGCGGCTCGAAGCGCCGCTACGCCCGCGTGGGCGACATCATCGTGGGCACCGTCAAGCAGGCGACGCCCAACGGCTCCGTGCGCAAGGGCGAGATCGTCAACGCCGTGGTCGTGCGCACCAAGAAGTCGTTCCCGCGCGACGACGGCACCTACATCGCGTTCGACGAGAACGCCGCCGTCATCATCGACGCGGGCCGCAACCCGCGGGGCACGCGCATCTTCGGCCCGGTGGCCCGCGAGCTGCGGGAGCGGAACTTCATGAAGATCGTCTCGCTCGCCCCGGAGGTGCTCTAGTGGCCGCCACCGCCGTCCGCCCCAAGCTCAAGATCCGCAAGGGAGACACGGTCGAGGTGCTGACGGGTAAGGACCTCGGGCGCCGCGGCAAGGTCCTCGAGGTCATTCCCTCGAGCGGCCGCCTCGTCGTGGAGCACATCAACATCGCCAAGCGCCACTCCAAGCCGCGCCCCGTCAAGGGGACACGCGGCGCCCAGATGACAGGCGGCGGCGTCCTCGATCTCGAGGCCCCGCTCCCCATCTCGAACGTGGCCCTGGTGTGCCCGTCCTGCGACCAGCCCACCCGCGTGGGCTACACGATCCGCCCGAACGGCGACAAGGTGCGTCACTGTCGCCGTCCCGGGTGCGGAAAGGACATCGAGAAGTGAGCGCCGTCGAGACCGCCCCCGCACCCCGGCTGAAGGAGCGCTACCAGCGCGAGGTTCGCCAGAGCCTCCAGGAACGCTTCTCCTACAGCTCGCCCATGCAGGTCCCGCGCCTGCAGAAGATCACCCTGAACATGGGTGTCGGCGAGGCCAAGCAGAACTCGAAGACGCTCGACGACGCCGCCGAGCAGCTCGCCATCATCGCCGGCCAGCGGCCGGTGATCACGCGGGCGAAGAAGTCGATCGCCGGCTTCAAGCTCCGCGAGGGAATGCCCATCGGCTGCAAGGTGACGCTGCGCGGCGCCCGCATGTGGGAGTTCCTCGACCGCCTGACGACGATCGCCCTGCCGCGCATCCGCGACTTCCGCGGCATCAACCCGTCGTCGTTCGACGGGCGCGGGAACTTCTCGGTCGGCGTCCGCGAGCAGATCATCTTCCCGGAGATCGACTACGACCGTATTGACACGGTGCGCGGCCTCGACGTGACCATCACGACGACGGCCCGGACCGACGAGGAGGCACGCGAGCTGCTCCGCGCACTCGGCATGCCGTTCCAGGAGAGCTGAGAGGACACGTGGCAAAGACATCGCTTCGAGTCAAGGCCGAGCGGACCAGCCGCTACCCGACCCGCAACTACACCCGCTGCAAGCGGTGCGGGCGGTCGCGCGCGGTCTACCGCAAGTTCGGGATCTGCCGCATCTGCCTGCGCGACCTCGCGCACGAGGGCGTCATTCCCGGCATGACCAAGTCGAGCTGGTAGGAGGCAGATGATGGTTACCGATCCTGTCGCCGACCTGCTCACGCGGATCCGCAACGCGAACCTGGCCCGCCACGAGACGGTGCGCCTTCCCGCATCCAAGCTCAAGGCCGAGATCGCCCGCATCCTGGTCGAGGAGGGGTATCTCCAGTCGTCCGAGGTCGTCCACGACGGCAAGTTCGACGAGCTCAGCCTCACGCTGCGCTACTCCGACAGCCGCGAGCGCGTGATCAAGGGCGTCAAGCGCATCTCCAAGCCCGGCCGCCGCATCTACGCCAAGCACGACCGCCTGCCGCGCGTGCTGGGCGGCCTCGGCACGGCCATCCTGTCCACCCCGACCGGCGTGATCACGAGCCGCGAGGCCGCCCGGCGCGGCATCGGCGGCGAGGTCCTGTGCTTCGTCTGGTGACCCTGCGATGAGCCGAATCGGAAAGCAGCCGATCGCCGTCCCGAGCGGCGTCGAGATCAACGTCGAGCCGGGGCGCGTGTCCGTCAAGGGGCCGCGCGGCAGCCTGGCCCAGGACATCTCGCCCGACATGGCCGTGGCCGTCGAGGACGGGAATGTCACCGTGACGCGCCCGACCGATCGCGGCGAGCATCGTGCCCTGCACGGACTGACGCGCTCGCTCGTGGCCAACATGGTCGAGGGCGTGACCAACGGGTTCGAGAAGCGCCTGGAGATCCAGGGAGTCGGCTACCGTGCCACTCTCAAGGGCTCGTCCGTCGAGCTCGCCCTGGGGTACTCGCACCCGATCGAGGTGCAGCCGCCAGAGGGCATCCAGTTCGAGGTGCCGGCACCCACGCAGGTCGTGGTCCGCGGCATCGACAAGCAGGCCGTGGGGCAGGTGGCGGCCGAGATTCGCCGTCTGCGCCCGCCCGAGCCCTACAAGGGCAAGGGCGTTCGTTATCAGGGAGAGCAGGTCCGCCGCAAGGTCGGAAAGCGCGCATAGAACCATGAAGCTCAGTACACGAGACGCACGGGCGCGGCGCCGCCGCCGGATCCGGGGCAAGGTTGAGGGCACCTCGACCCGTCCGCGGCTGGCCGTCTACCGCTCGAACAAGGCCATCTACGCCCAGGTCATCGACGACGGCGCCGGGACCACCCTGGCCGCCGCCTCGACCCAGCATCTCTCCAAGAGCGCGGGATCGCGCACGGAGCAGGCGGCCGAGGTCGGGAAGCTCGTGGCCCAGCGGGCCAAGGAGCAGGGCGTCGAGCACGTCGTCTTCGACCGTGGTGGCTACCTCTACCACGGTCGTGTCAAGGCGCTCGCCGACGGCGCGCGCGAGGGAGGCCTGAACTTCTAGATGGGACGGATTCCAGTCGAGCGGGACGGTCGCGACCTGCAGGAGCGGGTCGTGGAGATCAACCGCGTGGCCAAGGTCGTGCAGGGCGGCCGCCGCTTCTCGTTCACGGCCCTCGTGGTCGTGGGTGACGAGACGGAGAACGTGGGCGTCGGCTACGGCAAGGCCCGGGAGGTCCCGCTGGCCATCGCCAAGGCCGTCGACGACGCCAAGAAGAACCTCTTCCGCGTGCCCAAGCACCAGAACACCATCACCCACGAGGTGACGGGCGTGTACGGCGCGGGCAAGGTCCTGCTGAAGCCGGCGAGCCCGGGCACCGGCGTCATCGCCGGCGCCGGCGTGCGCGCCGTGCTCGAGCTGGCCGGCATCCGCGACATCCTGGCCAAGTCGCTCGGCTCGGCCAACCCGATCAACCTCGTGCGGGCCACCGAGACCGGCCTGCGTGGCCTGCGCCGGCCCGAGGACGTGGCGCGCCTGCGCGGCAAGACCCTGGCCGACATCCTCCCCGAGCGCTCGTCGCCGGTGACCGAGGCCGAGCTCGAGGCCCCCGTGGCCGTGCTCGAGGCCGAGCGCGTGGCCGAGGAGGCCATCGAGGCCGCGACGCCGGCGGCCGCCGCCGACGAGGCGCCCCCCGTGGTCGAGGCCGAGGTGGCCGACGCCGTGGAGGCCGACGACGCCGGGACCGACGAGGGCTCCCGCTGATGGCGGTGCGCATCACGCAGGTCCGCTCGGCCATCGGCACGAAGCAGCGCCATCGCGGCACGCTCCGGGCCCTCGGCCTGGGCACCATCGGCCGCAGCGTCGTCCATGAGGAGTCGCCGGCGATCCGCGGCATGCTTCACCAGGTGGCATATCTCGTGAAGGTCGAGCAGGAGAACGGATCCGATGGCTGAGCCTCGCACCGAGACGGCGCCCGCCGCCCCGGCCGGGCTGCACGAGCTCGCCCCTGCGCCGGGTTCCAGGCGTGCGCGCAAGCGCGTGGGCCGCGGCCCGGGGTCCGGGACCGGCAAGACCTCCGGGCGCGGGCACAAGGGCCAGAAGGCACGCGCCGGGTCGCACCGCATGCGCGCCGGCTTCGTCGGCGGGCAGAACCCGCTCCAGATGCAGCTCGGCAAGCAGCGCGGATCGACCAAGAAGATGTCGATGCCGATGGGCCCGTTCCGCACCTTCACGCAGGGCGTGAACGTGTCGGTCCTGGCCGCGCGCTTCGAGAAGGGCGCCGAGGTCACGCCCGAGACGCTGCTCGCAATGGGCGTCCTGCGGCACCTCCATCACCCGGTCAAGATCCTGGGCGACGGGGAGCTCGGCCACGCCCTCGTCGTGCGCGCCCACGGCTTCTCGGCCGGGGCGCGGCAGAAGATCGAGGCGGCCGGGGGAACGGTCACCGTGATCGGCGCCGACGAGCCCGAGCTCCGAGACCGCGCCCGCCGAGGAGCCGGCCGAGCCCGAGGCCGCCGCTCCCGCCCCCGAGGACGAGGCACCGGCCGCCGAGGCCGAGGCCGCTCCCGAGGAGCCGGAGACGGAGGAAGAGGAGGGCTAGATGCTTGCCGCCATGTTCAACGCCTGGCGCGTGCCGGAGCTTCGCCGGCGCATCGCCTTCACCGGTCTGATCCTCGGCCTCTACCGCTTCGGCTCGTACATCCCCGTGCCGGGCGTGCAGACCACGGCCCTGCAGAACTTCTTCCACAACGGGTCGAACAACACGATCCTCGGCGTCCTCAACCTGTTCTCGGGCGGCGCGCTGGGGAATCTGTCGCTGTTCGCGCTCGGGATCATGCCGTACATCACGGCCTCGATCATCCTCCAGCTCATGACGGTCGTCGTGCCGTCACTCGAGAAGCTGCAGAAGGAGGGCGAGGCCGGCTACAAGAAGATCACGCAGTACACCCGGTACCTGACCGTGGGCCTCGCCGCCCTGCAGTCGACCGGGTACGTGTTCCTGTTCCACAACGGCGCCGCCATCGGGGCGAGCGACCTGCTGCCCAAGCTGGACGCCGGCCGTTTCGTGCTCATCGTGACCACCCTCACGGCGGGCACCACCATGCTGATGTGGATGGGCGAGCTTGTCACCCAGCGCGGCATCGGCAACGGCATCTCGCTCCTGATCTTCGCCTCGATCCTGACCTCGGCACCCACCGCCATCCAGGCCTGGCTGTCGGGCGGGACGTTCGAGCGCCTGGCCCTGCCGATCATCACCCTGGCCATCGTGGTGGCGGTGGTGTTCGTCAACGAGGGCCAGCGGCGGATCCCGATCCAGTACGCCAAGCGCATGATCGGGCGGCGCATGACGACCGGCGGCTCGACCTACCTGCCGCTGCGCGTGAACATGGCCGGCGTCATCCCGGTGATCTTCGCCGTGGCCGTGCTCTTCTTCCCGCCCACGATCGGCCAGCTCATCCCGGGCCTGCACTTCCTGGCCAGCTGGCTGGCGCCCGGCACCTGGCCGGCGACCGTCTTCGAGTTCTTCCTCGTGGTCGTGTTCACGTTCTTCTACACGGCGGTGACGTTCAACCCGGTCGACCAGGCGGACAACCTGAAGAAGCACGGTGGGTTCATCCCCGGCGTCCGCCCGGGCCGCCCGACGGCGGTCTACCTCGACCGGGTGCTCACCCGGCTGACGTTCCCCGGCGCCCTCTACCTGGGGATCATCGCCATCCTGCCGAACATCTTCATCCACTACGCCGGCTTCTCGCAGGCCACGGCCCGCGGGCTCGGCGGCACCTCGATCCTGATCGTGGTGGGCGTGGCCCTCGATGCCATGCGGCAGATGGAGTCGCAGCTGATGATGCGCGCACTACGAGGGCTTCCTCAGCAAGTAGCGGGCGCATCGCCACCGTGAGCAAGGACCTGATCCTGTTCGGCCCGCCCGGAGCCGGAAAGGGCACCCAGGCCGCCGGGCTTTCAGACGCCACCGGGCTGCCGCACATCGCCACCGGCGACATGTTCCGGGCCCACATCGCCGGGGACACGCCGCTGGGCCGGGAGGCCAAGGGCTACCTCGACCGCGGCGATCTCGTCCCGGACGACGTGACCACCCGCATGCTGGCCGAGCGCCTCGACCAGCCGGATGCCGGACGAGGGCTTCATCCTCGACGGCTTCCCGCGGAACGTCGAGCAGGCGAAGGCCCTGGAGGATCTCCTCGCCGCCCGCGGCCGCTCGATCACGGCCGTCCTCTCCCTCGACGGTGGGGGAGGACGAGATCGTCCGCCGGCTGAGCGGGCGCCTGGTGTGCCGGGCCTCCAGCCACCCGTACCACGAGACGGACGCGCCGCCGAAGGTCGCCGGCGTGTGCGACATCGACGGGTCGGAGCTGTACCGTCGCCCGGACGACGAGGAGGACGTGGTGCGCCGCCGCTATCGCGAGGTCTACCTGCGCCAGACCGAGCCGGTCCTGGCCTGGGCGCGGGAGCACGGCATCCCCGTGATCACGATCGACGGCGACCAGGACCTGGACGCCGTGGCGCGTGACCTGCGCGAGGCCGTCGACGCCCTCCCGGCGGTGGCGCGATGATCCTGCGCAAGTCCAACCGCGAGCTCGAGCGCATGGCGAGCGCCGGTGCCATCGTCGCCCGGACGCTCGAGCTGCTGCGCGAGGCGGTGGCGCCCGGTGTCACGACGCTCGAGCTCGACGAGCGGGCCGAGTCCTTCATCCGCTCGCACGGCGGCGTCCCCAGCTTCAAGGGGTACCACGGCTTCCCGGCCTCGATCTGCACCTCGCCGAACGACATGATCGTCCACGGCATCCCCGGTCCCTACGCCCTCCAGGACGGCGACATCCTGTCCCTCGACGTGGGCGTGACCCTGCGCGGCTTCGTGGCCGACTCGGCCATCACCGTCCCCGTGGGCGACCCCGGCCCCGAGGCCCTGCGCCTGCTCGAGACCTGCCGGCAGGCCCTGTTCGACGCGGTCGACGTGTGCGTGGCGGGAAACCACCTCTCCGACGTCGGCCACGCGGTCCAGGCGCGCGTGGAGGGAGCCGGCTTCGGCGTGGTCCGAAAGCTCGTCGGCCACGGCATCGGGCGGCAGATGCACGAGGAGCCGCAGATCCCGAACTACGGCCTCCCTGGGCGCGGGCCCGAGCTCCTACCGGGCATGGTCCTGGCGGTCGAGCCCATGATCACGGCCGGGTCGCACGAGATCGTCCTCGACGACGACGGGTGGTCGATCTACACCACCGACGGATCCCTGGCCTCGCACTTCGAGCACACCATCGCCGTGACCGAGCACGGCCCCGAGATCCTCACGCGGGCGGACGGCTGGTCGCCGGTCGACGAGGCGCTGGTCGCGTAAGTCCCCCTGAGCGTGGGAAGAGCCAGCGTCGTGATCCCGTCCAGGGGTCATGCCCCTGGCGCTGCCATCGACGAAGCCGACGCAGCCTTCTGCGAACGGCCTCAGCTCCGCCGGACCACAGGGAAACGGCCGACGGTCGCGCCGGCGACGGCGAGCAACCCTGGCCTCGATCACGGGTCTCGTGGGGCTCGCCGTATCGGTGGTCACGTTGGCCCACCTTCTCGGGTGGGGCGACTCGTCGCCGCCGCCACCTCCGCCGCCGCCGATTCACCGGGATCTCGAACGAATCACCGAGCAGGTCCAGCACCTCGGCGCCAGGCGCGCCGTCGTCCAGGCGCAGATCCTGGGCGCCGAGCACGGGACCATCAGGCTCGGTCGACGCGGCGCGCGAGATCCGGGCGCAGGATGACCAGCGCGAAGAGATCATCGGCGCCCTCGGCGTCATCGAGCCGGAGCGGGCGGGGAACATTCGGACGCTGGCTGGCCGGCTCACGGCCATCGCCGATCTCGAGCGGCGGACCGGTGAATCGTACGGCGCGTGCTTCGTGGCCGGAACGCCGAGGTGCCCGGCCGGCAATCGGCTCAGGGACTCGCAGGGACCGCTCAAGACCGCCTTCGTCCAGGCGTTCAACACCTACGTCGAGCACACGGCCGCGGCGGCCGACATCTCGACCATCACCAGCAGCATGTTCTGACCGCGTCCGTGGCCGCGCCCGGCGAGGCCCTGCGCGGATCAGCGGTCGCCGCGTGCCGCGGCAGCGACGTTCAGACTTCGTGCTGCATCCACACGTTCGGCTCCCAATACCTCCCCGAGTCCGCGTCGCGATCGATCGTCACGGTGGCAAGCCCGCCTGGGAACCAGTAGTCGCCGCTCTCGGGAAACGCCATCCGCGTCCACTTCTCCCACTCGGCGACGGTACCGGTGATCCGCATTGACCGCGGCTCGGGTTTCAGGACGGTCGCGCCGACCCGTTCGTGGACCCGCATCCAGGGGTCATAGAGGAACCCGTCGGGGCGCCTCCAGGCCGCGTAACGCTCGATCGGCATGAGCGGGTAGCGTTCCTTCCAACTCGGGCGAACCGGAGCGATCAGTGCCGTGAGGCCGTGACGGCGGGCAAGCTCCCGCATCGCCTGGGCGGCGAGCGCGCTGAGGCCGCGGCCCCGGAGACTCCGCGGGACCATGATCACCATCGCGCAGAGGACGTTTGCTCCCTCCTCATCGAAGCCGCGCGCGATCGCGCCGTCGATCCCGGCGGGCAGATCCTCGACGCCCCCGTCCCAGCGCACGGGAATCGAGCGCGCCCGCACCAGAATCTCGTCGTCGTCGCCGAGAAGGTGGAACTGGAACTCGGGCCGTTCCTCGCGTCAGGCGGCCCCAGTATGCGTTGAGGACGTCGCCGTGGTTGTTGTACTCGGGCAAGGCGTCCTTGGTCAGCTCCCATGCCGGCCCGATCAGGTCGGGGCGCTCAGCGACGGTCACAGTCTTCATCTCGCGCCCGATGATGACCGACATCGGTCCTGCACCAGCACTTGGCCAGGCGGCTCGTGCACCCGACCGTGCGCGCGCGAGGCGTTCAAGGTCGCGGCGCGATGGCCGCGTCCCAGGCCGCCTGCGCCTCGGGGTCGAGGCGGTCGAAGGCGAAGCGCGCCCGGCCGCCGCGGCTCACCTGCCGGCGGACGTGATCCGGCCGGAAGCCGACGTTCGCGCAGCCACGGAGCGAGGGGACGTTGTCCGGGGCCACGTAGGTGAGAGCGGTCCGGGCGCCGTCCGCGCGGGCGCGGTCGAGCAGCTGCCACATGCCGTCGGCCATCACGCCCTGGCCGCGCGCCCAGGTGAACGTGTAGGCGCCCTCGAGCAGCACCTCGCCGGGCCACAGGGCCGGGTAGCGGTCGGGCGAGCGGGCGTGCATCGTGGTCTGGTCCCCGTCGGTGACGAGCCACTGGCAGTAGAGCGGCACCCCGCCGTCGTCACTGGCCACGTACAGGGTGCGGACCCCCGCCTGGCAGGACCAGGCCCGCACCAGGATCTCGACCGCCTCGGTGCCGCCGACTCGCTCGAGCTCGCGCTCGAACCCGTCGAAGGTGGCGCAGTCGGTGGGCTCCATGGCCACCGGGACGCGCGCCGGCCGCCGCTCCGGCAGGCCCTCCAGCGGACAGCGCAGGCCGAGGGACGTCTCCTCCGACCAGGCCTGGGCAGCGCCGAGGCGAATGGTCGTCCGCAGGCCCGCGGCGCGGAGGATCCGAGTACCCGCTCGTGCCCGCTCGACCAGCGCCACGAGGCCGATCGTACCGTGCTAAAGTGCCGGGTCGCGACACGTTCGTGCTGCCGCTGCATGCGGTCCCGGCGGGCGTGCCGCATCCGTTTTCAATCCGAAGTCAGGGGAGTCGTGAAGGTCAGGGCGAGCGTCAAGCCGATGTGCGAGAAGTGCCGCACGATCCGTCGTGGCGGCGTTGTCATGGTCATCTGCAGCAACCCCCGGCACAAGCAGCGCCAGGGGTAGCGCGACCATGGCTCGAATCGCCGGTGTGAACCTTCCGCGCGAGAAGCGCGTCGAGATCGGACTGACCTACATCTACGGGATCGGCCGGTCCACCTCCCAGAAGATCCTGGGCGCGCTCACGCTCGACCAGGACACGAAGGTCCGCGACCTGACCGACGAGGAGGTCGCGCGGCTGCGCGCCTACATCGACGAGAACGTCGAGGTCGAGGGCGACCTGCGCCGCGAGCGCTCCCAGAACATCAAGCGCCTGATGGAGATCGGCTGCTACCGCGGCCTCCGCCATCGTCGCGGGCTCCCCGTCCGCGGGCAGCGCACCAAGACCAACGCCCGCACGCGCAAGGGCCCGAAGAAGACCGTCTCCCGCTCGAGGAAGAAGTAGGCACGGCGCCGCTCCGCCGCGCCGCTCCTCGCCTCGCACCGCCGAAAGGAACCCGTAGGTTGTCTCCACCGCCTCGCCGGACCGCCACGACGCGCGGGCGCACCCGCCGCCGGGTGCGCAAGAACATCGCCGTCGGACAGGCCCACATCAAGACGTCGTTCAACAACACGATCGTGGCCCTGACCGATCGCGAGGGGAACGTCATCGTGTGGAAGTCGGCCGGCGCCGCAGGCTTCAAGGGAAGCCGCAAGTCGACGCCGTTCGCCGCCCAGGTGACGGCCGACGCCTGCGCGCGCGAGGGCATGGAGCACGGCCTGCAGAAGGTCGAGGTCTTCGTCAAGGGCCCCGGCTCCGGCCGTGAGACGGCCATTCGCTCCCTCCAGGCCGCCGGCCTCGAGGTCCTGTCCGTCAAGGACGTCACCCCGCAGGCCCACAACGGCGTCCGGCCCCGCAAGCGGCCGCGCCTCTAGGAACGCGTCATGGCCCGATCCACCGATCCAAAGTGCAAGCAGTGCCGCCGCGAGGGCATGAAGCTCTTCCTCAAGGGCGAGCGCTGCCTGACCGAGAAGTGCTCCGTCGAGCGCCGCGCCTATCCCGCCGGGCCAGCACGGCCGTGGCCGCATCAAGCAGTCGGAGTACCTGCTCCAGCTGCGCGAGAAGCAGAAGGCCCGCCGCTACTACGGCGTCCTCGAGAAGCAGTTCGCCAACTACTACGAGAAGGCCAGCCGGCGCCAGGGCATCACCGGCGAGAACCTGCTGCGCCTGCTCGAGACCCGGCTCGACAACGTCGTCTACCGCCTCGGCTTCGCCGCCTCGCGCGCCCAGTCGCGCCAGCTCGTGCGCCACGGGCACTTCGACGTCAACGGCCGGCGCGTCAACATCCCGTCGTACCAGGTGAAGCCCGACGACGTGGTGACGATGCACGAGAAGTCCTCGGCCGAGCCCGTCATCCGCGATGCGACCGACCTCACGGCCTCGGTCGCCGCCTGGCTCCAGGCCGATCACGACAACCTGGTCGGCAAGATCCTCCGCCAGCCCGAGCGCGACGAGATCGACACTCCCGTTCAGGAGCAGCTGATCGTCGAGCTCTACTCGAAGTAGCGCCGGACCCCTCCGCGCCTGACCGGTTCGGCCCCGACCGAGAAAGCGTTTCCATGCCCGCACTGCTCGAGTTCCAGCTTCCCAAGATCACCCAGGAGGACGTGACCGACACCACGGCACGTTCACCGTCGAGCCGCTCGACCGCGGCTTCGGCTACACGTTCGGCAACTCGCTTCGCCGCGTCCTGCTCTCGTCCATCGAGGGTGCGGCCGTGACGGCCGTCAAGATCGAGGGCATCGCCCACGAGTTCACGGCCATCAAGGGCGTCCGCGAGGACGTCACCGACGTCATCCTCAACCTCAAGGACCTCGTCGTGCGTCCTTCACGGCGACTCCGGCGAGGTCGAGGGCCGCATCGCCAAGACCGGCCCCGGCGTCGTCACCGCCGCCGACATCGACGCCTCGTCCGAGCTCGAGATCATGAACCCCGAGCTCGAGATCTGCCACCTCTCCGAGGGCGCGACGCTTCGAGATGATCCTGACCATCGGCCGGGGCCGCGGCTACGTGGCCGCCGAGGGCAACAAGGGCCCCGAGACGACCATCGGCGTCATCCCGGTCGACTCGATCTTCTCGCCGGTCCGCCGCGTCTCGGTGCACGTCGACTCGGCGCGCGTCGGTCAGCGCACCGACTTCGACAAGCTCATGCTCGAGATCTGGACCGACGGCTCGCTGAGCCCGCGGACCGCGGTCGAGCAGGCGGCCGAGCTCCTCATCAAGCAGCTCGCGATCTTCACCGACCTCGACACGGACGACCTCTCGAGCCTGGTCGGGCCTCGGCGGTCGGCGGGCTCGAGCCCGAGATGCCCCAGGCCCACGGGATGGAGAACATCCTGATCGAGGAGCTCGAGCTCGGCGTGCGCTCCTACAACTGCCTCAAGCGCGTCGGCATCGAGACCATCGGCGACCTCGTCTCGAAGTCCGAGCAGCGAGCTCGCGGCGATCCCGAACTTCGGCAAGAAGTCGATCGAGGAGGTCCGCGAGACCCTCGCCACCCACGGCCTGAAGCTGCGCGGGGACGACTGATGCGCCACCGCAAGAGCGGCCGCAAGCTCGGGCGCGACAGCGCCCACCGCAAGTCGCTGTACGCCAACCTGACGGCGGAGCTGATCGAGCACGGCCGCATCCGCACCACCCTGGCCAAGGCCAAGGAGGTGCGGCCGGTGGCCGAGCGGATGATCACGCTCGGCAAGCGCGGCGACCTGCACGCGCGCCGGCAGGCCGTGGCCTTCCTGCGCCAGAAGCCGGTCGTCCAAGTGCTGTTCGCCGACGTCGCGCCGCGCTACGCGGAGCGCCCCGGCGGCTACACGCGCATCATCAAGCTCGGGCCGCGCCTCGGCGACGCCGCCGAGATGGCGTACATCGAGCTCGTCTGAACCCAGCGGTCGGCCGTCGGTCAGCGAGCGCACCGGACTGCCGACTTCGAGCTCCCGCTCCCGGCCGGGCTGGTCCGACCGCACCGCCGTGACCCTGGTCGCGCCCGTGGCCGCCGATGGCTACGCGTCCCGAACCTCGTGATCACGCGCGAGGCGCTGTGCGACGACATGGGCCTCGGCGGCTTCGCCGACGGCCACGCGCAACCTCATGCGCGACCAGGTCGACGAGTACGAGGTGCTCTCGACGGAGCCGGCGAGAGTCGGCGGCGAGCGGGCCCTCGTCCGCATCGTGCGCTGCCGCATCGGCGACGAGCAGCCGGTCATGCAGCTGCAGGCCTTCTGCCGTGCACGACGGCCTCGGCTACGCGATCTGGTGGGCACGGCCACGGAGGCGGCGTTCGCGCGAGGCCGAGCCGGCGTTCCGCGAGGCCCTCGACGGCCTCCGCTTCGCCGTCCCGGTCGAAGCCGTGCCCGACCGCTCGGGTGTGCGCGGGTGAGCGCGCACAGCCCGTTCGATCCCGGCCGCGATCGGCTGCGCTCGTCGCTCGGGCTCGCTGCTCGTGTCTCGCCGGGTGTCTCGAGGTGCAGCCCACACGCCGCCGAGTCGCGGCACTTCCGCCACTGGGGCCTGCCCGCCGCCGTCGGCCTTCACGTACGGGATCGCGCGTGGTCGAGCTGGTCGCCGGAGTGATCCTCGCTGCTCGGCCTCGCCCCGCGGCTGGCCGCCTGGCTCGATCCTCATCGTCGACATGCTCGGGGCCATGGCCGCGGCCGGACGGGTCGACGGCGGCTTCTATCTCACGTGCCCGCGCTGCTGATCGTGGGGTGCCTGATCATCATCGGATCGGGCGGCGGCCGCTGGGCGCTCGTCGACCGCCTCGATCCGGCGCGCCGCGGCAGCCTCGTACGCGCGAGTAGGCGTGCTGCGCCTGACGCTCGAGTACGACGGAACCGGCGTTCCACGGCTGGGCCGCGCAGCCCGGGCTGCGGACCGTCGAGGGCGTCCTGCGACCGAGGCGCTCGACGGCGTCTTCTGGCCGAGGTCGTCGCGACCTGGCCGTGGCCGGGCGGACCGACACGGGCGTGCACGCCTCGGCACAGGTGGTGAGCGCGAGCGTGGCGGGCGGCCCGCCCGTGGCCGGGCGTGCGGCGGCGCTCAACGCGCACCTGCCGGAGGACGTGGCCGTGCGCGAGGCGACGGAGGCGCCCGAGGGCTTCCACGCGCGCTTCTCGGCGCGCTCCGGCGTCTACGAGTACCGCGTGCTGCGCGCGCGCGCGCGCTCGCCGCTGCGGGCCGCGCGCGCCTGGTACCGGGCGCGCGCTGGACTCGCGCGAGCTGCTCGACGCGTGCGCGGCGGTCGTGCCCGGCGAGCACGACTTCCGCGCCTTCACCCCGGCGGAGACCCAGCACGCCCGGTTCGTCCGGCGTCGTGGCGGCGGCGGCCTGGTCGGAGCGCGGCGACGAGCTCGTGTTCCGCATCGACGCCGACTCGTTCCTCCGCCACATGGTGCGCACGCTGGTGGGGTCGATGCTCGACGTGGCCCAGGGGACACGCGAGGTGGGCTGGTTCGGCGATCTCGCTGGCGAGCCGCGAACGGGCGGAGGCCGGACGCACCTCTCCGGCGCATGCCCTCTGCCTGGTCGAGGTGCGGTTCTGAGCGTCGCCGTGCGCGCCGCGGGTGTCCGCGACGCGCCGGCCGTGGCGGCGCTCAAGGTCCGGGCCTGGCGTGCGGCCTACGGCGGCGTCCTGCCGGCCGGGGTCCTGGAGGCCCTGGACCCGGTGGAGGAGCGCGAGGCATGGGCCGGCTACCTGGTCGAGATCCCGCCCGAGGATCGCCTGTGGGTGGCCGTCGACGACGGCGTCCTCGTGGGCTACACCCGGGCGGGACCGTCGCCGGACGAGGACGTGCCGCCGGGCACCGGTGAGATCCACGGCCTCTACGTCGAGCCGGCCCGCATCGGCACCGGCCTCGGCTGGCTCCTCCTGCAGCACGCCCTGGACGACCTCAAAGAACGCGGCTACGTGCGCGTGGTCCTCTGGCACTTCGCCGGCAACGAGGTTGCGGCCCGCTTCTACGACCGGGCCGGGATCGCCCCGGATGGCGCCCGGCGGCCGAACGAGCTCGGCGCCGACGAGGTTCGCCGCGTGGTGACGTGCGCCTACAAGAACCAGAAGGCGATGGCAGCGAGGGCGTAGATGCTGATGAGCTGAAGGCCCTCGAGCCAGTTGGCCTCGCCGTCGCCGGCGAGGATGGCGGCCATGACCGCCGCGGCTGCCAGCAGGCCAATCTGCAGTGGGGGGAAGACGATCGTCAGGGAGGGGCCGAACAGCGGGCTGACGAGCACCGCCAGCCCCGTCACTCCCAGGGCCACCTGCAGGCCGGAGTTGAAGGAGATGCCCATGGCGAAGTCGATGTCGCCGCCGGCGGCCACCTTCACCGCGGCCAGGTGCTCGGCCACATTGCCGACGATCGGGACGATGATCAGCCCGATGAACTGCTGGCCGATGCCGGTGTCCTCGATGGTCGGCTTGATGGCGGAGACGAGGATCTCGGACAGGACGCCGGTGGCCGCGGCCGTCACGCACAGGACGACGACGGCCCCCTGAACCGTCCAGCGGAGCCCCTCCGGCGCCGACGGGCCTGTCGGACGGGCGCTGGAACGAGAACACGAGGTACGCCGCGTAGAGGACGAGCATGACGCCGGCCGTGAAGTCGGAAACGAGCTTCTCGTCGTGGGCTGTCGTGCCGCTCAGGTGCGAGAACAGGGTCGGCACGCCCAGGGCCACGACGGCGAGGGTGAGCATCGAGGCGTCGACGCTGGCCGAGCGCCCGTCGAAGCGCAGGGTGCCGTGTCGCAGGCCGCCCACGAGCAGGGAAAATCCCAGGATGAGCAGGACATTTCCCAGCACGGAGCCTGCGATCGAGGCCCGGGCCACGTCCAGCAGGCCCGCCCGGATCGTGAGGACGACGATCACGAGCTCGGGCAGGTTGCCGAGGGACGCGTTCAGCAGCGCGGCCACGCGCGGGCCCGCCGCCTTGCCCGCCTGCTCGGTGGCCTCACCGAGGACGTAGGCCAGGCCGGCCACCGCCACGGCGGCCACCGCGAAGGTCAGCGTGGCCGATAGTGACGCGACGCGCGCGCCCACGGCCAGGATGCTCACGGCCGCGACGAGGGCGAAGACGGTCCGCTCCTGGGCTGTAAAACCCGTTCGCTCCGCCGCACTGGCCGACACCGGGACACCCTATCCTGACCCCGTGCGCATCCTCGTCACCAACGACGACGGGGTGGAGGCGCCAGGCCTCTGCCTGCTCGCGGCCGCGCTGGCGCGGGTCGGCGACGTGAGCGTCGTGGCGCCCGCCGTGAATCACACGGCCATGGGCCGGGCCATCACCATCACGGACTCGATCGTGGTGGACGAGGTCACGCTGGGCGACGGCCGCCCCGCCTTCTCCGTCGACGGAACGCCCACCGACTGCGTGCGCTTCGCGCTGCTCGGCCTCACGGGCTCCCGGCCCGAGATCGTCGTCTCCGGGGTCAACGTCGGCGCCAACCTGGGCGACGACGTGACCTACTCCGGGCACGGTGGCCGCCGCCCTCGAGGCCATCATGGGTGGGCTTCCGGCGATCGCCGTCTCCCAGGACCGGCGCCGTGACCGCGCGCGGGCCGCCGTGGGAGTACGACTACACGGCGGCCTGCGCCTTCGTGGCCGCCCTGGTGCCCCGCGTGGCGGAGCGCGGCCTTCAGCCCGGGACGCTCCTGAACGTCAACGTCCCGGGCCTGGACCCCGACGAGGTCCGGGGGGCGCGCGCCACCCGCCTGGGGCGCCGCACGTATCGCACGACGCTCGAGCTCGACTCGTCGTCCAACGGGCGCCGGCGCTACCGCCTGGAGGACGACGACCCGATCTTCCACGACGAGCCTGGGACAGACTTCACGGCCATCGGCGACGGCTGCATCTCGGTCACGCCCATGCACTACGACCTGACCCGGCACGAGGCCATCGAGGCCCTGGCCGGCTGGCGGCTCGACGACCTCCTGACCGCTGTCTGATGTCTGCCGGCGCCGTCGTCTTCGACCTGGACGGGACGCTGCTCGACACGATCGGGCTCATCCTGGCCTCCCACCGCCACGCCACCCGGCTCGTGCTCGGAGCCTCGCCGCCCGACGACGTCCTGCGCGAGGGCATCGGCCGCTCGCTCCGGGCACAGATGGAGGCCATCGACGCCGAGCGGGCGCAGGACCTCTACGACGCCTATCGCGCCTACAACCACCGCGTGCACGACGATCACGTCCGCGCCTTCCCGGGGATGCTCGAGCTGTGCCGGCGCCTGCGGGATCGGGGCGTTCCGGTCGCAGTGGCCACCTCGAAGTCGGCCGACACGGTCTACATGGCCTTCCGGCTGGTGCCGCTGGAGGAGCTCCTCGACGCGGTCGTCACGTCCGACATGACGCCGCGGCACAAGCCCGACCCCGCGCCGATCCGGCTGGCCCTCGAGCTCCTCGGGGCCGAGCCCGGCGGCGCCTGCTACGTCGGCGACGCGCCCGCCGACATCCATGCCGCGCGGGCGGCGGGGGTCTCCGCCGTGGCCGTCACCTGGGGCGCCTTCGACGAGTCGCGGCTCCGCGCTGAGCATCCGGACGCCGTGGCCACGACGCCGGAGGAGCTCGAGGAGATCCTGCTCGGCTCGGAGGTGGCCGATGGCCGCTGACGTCCGCGACCGGGTCGAGGAGCTGCGGCGCGAGGTGGAGCGCCACAACCGGCTCTACCACCAGCTCGACCAACCCGAGATCACCGATGCGGAGTACGACGAGCTCTTCCGCGAGCTGCAGCGCCTGGAGGACGAGAACCCCGAGCTCGTCGATCCCGACTCGCCCACGCAGCGCGTCGGGGCCGAGCCCCAGTCGGGCTTCGCCGAGATCCGCCATCTCCAGCCCATGCTGTCGCTCGCCAACGCCCGCGATCCCGACGAGCTGCGGGCCTGGGGGGCGCGCGTGCTGCGGCTGCTCGAGGCCGAGGGGCTGGGTCCGCCGCGCTTCGTCACCGAGCCGAAGATCGACGGCCTGGCCATCTCGCTCGTGTACCGCGACGGCCGCTTCGAGCGGGGCGCGACCCGCGGCGACGGCGCCGTGGGCGAGGACGTGACGGCGAACCTGCGCACGGTGCGCACGGTCCCGCTGCGCATGTCGCGGGTCGACGGCGAGGCCGCGCCGTCCCTCCTCGAGGTGCGCGGCGAGGTGTACCTGCCGATCGAGGACTTCGAGCGCCTGAACGAGGAGCGCGCCGCCGCCGGGCTGGCCACCTTCATGAACCCGCGCAACTCCGCTGCCGGCTCCCTGCGCCAGAAGGACCCGCGCCAGACGGCGGCCCGGCCGCTGGCCATCTGGTGCTACGCCGTGGGCGCGCGCGAGGGCGTCGGCTTCGCCTCCCACTCCGAGGCCCTGGCCTGGCTCGAGGCCCACGGCTTCCGGGTCAACCCGCTCACCGAGCAGCACGACGACATCGAGGACGTGGCCCGCCGCTGCGCCGAGCTCGAGGACCGCCGGCTGAGCCTGGGCTACGAGATCGACGGCGTGGTGGTCAAGGTCGACCGCTACGACCAGCAGTCGGCGCTGGGCGTGGTCGGGCGCGACCCGCGCTGGGCCGTGGCGTACAAGTTCCCGCCGATCACCGCCACCACGAAGCTCCTGGACATCGGGCTCAACGTGGGCCGCACGGGCGCGCTGAACCCGTTCGCGATGCTCGAGCCGGTGGTCGTCGGCGGCGTGGTGGTGAAGCTGGCCACGCTGCACAACGAGGACGACATCCGCCGCAAGGACATCCGCATCGGCGACACGGTGATCGTGCAGCGGGCCGGGGACGTCATCCCGCAGGTGGTCGGCCCTCTGACCGCGACGCGCGACGGCTCCGAGCGCGAGTTCTTCATGCCCGAGCGCTGCCCGGCCTGCGACCAGCCCGTGGTCCGCGAGCCCGGCGAGGCCATGCACCGCTGCGTCAATCCGAACTGCCCGAGCCGTGGGCTGGAGGCGATCAAGCACTTCGTCTCGCGGGGCGCCCTCGACATCGACGGAGTGGGCGAGAAGCTGGTGAGCCGCCTGTGGGAGCTCGAGCTCGTCCGCCGGCCGCCCGACCTGTACCGGCTGACGGTCGACGACCTGCTGCCGCTCGACGGCTTCGCCGAGATCTCGGCCCGCAACGTGATCGCCTCCATCGACGCCTCGCGGTCACGTCCGTTCCCGAACGTGATATTCGCGCTGGGCATCCCGCACGCCGGCTACGTGACGGCGGAGCTCCTGGCCCGCCGGTTCCGCAGCATGGACGCGCTCCGCGCGGCCGGGCTCGAGGAGATCGAGCAGGTCGAGGGAGTCGGGCCGGTCATCGCCGAGGCCGTGGCCGCGTGGTTCGGCGACCCGGAGCACGCGGCGCTGGTCGACGACCTGGCTGCGGCGGGCGTGTCCATGGCCCTCGCGCCCGGCGAGGGCGACGAGCCCGAGGGCCCGCTGAGCGGCCTCACCGTGGTCATCACCGGGACGCTCGAGGCCCTCAGCCGGACGGAGGCCGAGGAGGCGGTGGTCGAACGCGGCGGCAAGGTGACGAGCTCGGTGTCGAAACGCACCTCCTACGTGGTGGCCGGCGAGAGCCCCGGCTCGAAGCTGGCCAAGGCGGAGAGCGCCGGCGTGCCGGTCCTCGACGAGGCGGCCTTCGTCCGCCTGCTGGCCGATGGCCCGGAGGCCGTCGACAGCTAGAAGTTCTTGACGAGCAGCGCGGCGATCGCGTCCTGGACGCGATGCGCCGTCCAGCTGCTGAGGATGCCTCCGCGGGAGTTCATGAGGATCGAGAAGGCGAAGCGATGGCCTGACCGGGCCGTGACGTAGCCGGAGAGCGACGACGCCTGGTCGAGGGTGCCGGTTTTCCCCAGCACGCGGCCGCGAACGGCAGGGCCGACGAGGCGGTGCTCGAGCGTCCCGTTCTGGCCGCTGACCGACAGGAGGCCGCGGAACGTCGGTCCCAGTTGCGGATCCCCGTCCATGCGCACGAGCAGCGTGACGAGGGCCGCTGTGGTCGCCCGGTCGGCGCTGGAGAGCCCGGAGCCGTCGACGGAGATCAGGGACTGGGCGTCACTCCCGATGAGCTGGCCGACCACGCGCTTCTCCACCGCGATGCCGGCGGCCGTGGTGCCCCCCGTGCCGACCACGGCCCCGATCTCCTTGAGCACCATCTCGGCCGTGAAGTTGTCGCTCTGGCGGTCCATGTAGCGGAGGATCCGGAAGAGCGGCACGGACGAGACCTCCGCCAGGGGCGTGGCCGTGAGTGGGGCCTGCCCCACGAAGGGACGCCGTCGGCCAACCGTCACCCCGCGGTGCTCGAGCGCGCGCCGCAGCGTGCGGGCGGCGAAGCGCGCAGGGGTCCAGACAACGTGCGGCCCGTTCGTGTCGCGGTCGATGGCGAGCCCCGACAGGGGAGGCGACTCGAAGCCCGCGAACCCGCGCTTCCAGTCCGGCCCCGTGCGGGCGGCGTCGAAGATGCTCTCGTCGCCGTTGATGCCTCCCGTGATGTGGCGAATGCCCATGGCCCGGATCCGCCGCGCCAGGATGCGCACCTCGGCCGTCGAGAACGTCGGGTCGCCGCCGCCCACGAGGTAGAGGTCGCCGTCCCAGGTCGCGCCGCTGCGCTGGCCGGCGCCGACCACGCGTGTGCTGAAGCGGAACCCGGGCCGAAGCGTCTGCAGCGCGGTGACGCTCGTCAGCAGCTTCTCGTTCGAGGCCGGCAGGAGCTGACGCCACGGATGAAGCTGGAAGACCGTCTGGCCGGTGTCGAGATCGACCACGGCCACCGCCGTCCCCGAGCCGCCCATGCCGGCGGCGTGCAGGATGGGCAGGATTCGCGCGCTCAGGCGGGGGTCGGCCGCCGATGCGGACGGGGCGAACGCGGCCGCCAGGGCCGCGGCCAGGGCGGCGAGAAGCACGGGCCGGCGCACCGCCGGAGGATACGGGACGGAGCGGCGCATCCCGCCGCCCGCCGGCTCGTACACTGAGCCGGTGGACCGGGACTCCACTTCCATCGCCGCCCAGGTCCGGGCCCTGCTCGAGACCACCGACCCGCAGGCCCCGGCCGCCGGTCAGCCGGGGTGGGCGCGAGCCATGATCGGGGAGATGGAGCACGTCCTGGTCTCGGGCTACGCCTGCGCTCTCACCCTCGACGGCGAGCGGCTCCGGCTCGAGGACCGGCTGCACGACCTCGCCCTGCGGGTGGACGGGAACCTCGAGCAGGCCTCCGAGCTCGCCCGGGTCCGCCGCGACCTGCGCTCGCGCGAGGGCGAGCTCGAAGGCCTCCGCACCCTCCTGGGCGAGCTCCGCACCCGCGTGGCCGACCGCCGCGCCTCGCTCGAGCGCTGACCGCTCTGCGTCGGTGTGCCGGCTCCGCCGGTGCGCCGAAGCCAAGCGCTGCGCCGCTCGAGATGCGACCTGCGTCGCTCGGGCCGTGGCGCTCCTCAGAAAAGGGGGCAAATGGGGGGAACATGGTTCCCCCCATTACAAAAAGCCCGCGCGCACGGCATAGACGGCTGCCTGCACGCGGTTCTCGATCCCGAGCTTGGTGAAGATGTTCGAGATGTGGTTCTTGACCGTCTTTGGGCTGATGCTGAGCTCGACCCCGATCTGGGCGTTGTCCTTGCCGCCCGCGATCAGGCGCAGGACGTCGATCTCGCGCGCCGTGAGGTCGAAGGCGTCCGCCGGCTGGGTGTCGTCGCGGCCGCGGTCGCGGAGCCGGTCGACGAGCGCGGCCGCGGCGCTCGGCGAGACGGCCGCCTCACCGCGCGCCGCCGTGGCGACGGCGCCGACGATCTCGTCCAGGGACCCACCCTTGACCAGATAGCCGCAGGCGCCCGCCACGATCGCGCCGACGACGTCGTCGGGGTCGTCGGACACCGACAGGACCAGGACGCGCACATCGTCACGGTTGTCCGCGATGGCTCGCGTGGCCGCGATGCCGTCCATGCCCGGCAGCCGCAGGTCCATGAGCACCAGGCAGGGGGCGTGCTGGAGGGCGAGGTCCACCCCCGCCTCGCCGGTCACCGCCTCGGCGGCCACCGTGGCCCCGCGGGCACTGAGGATCGTCCGCAGGCCGGCGCGGTAGAGCTCGTGGTCGTCGACCAGGATGATCCTGACGCCCTCGAGATCGCGACGCACGGGCCTCCCTCCGGCCGGGGGTTCGAGCCAGCTTAGTCCGTTCGGGAGGTCCTAGAGAAGGGTGATGGTGACCGTCTGCCGACCCCAGGCCGCTGCTTGCGCAAAGGTCGAGAACCAGAGGTCGATGCGGGCGCCGATGATGGCCGTCCCGCGGTCGGCGGCGACGCACGTGCCGTAGCCCGGGACGATGAAGCGCGTGCCCATGGGGATGACGCTCGGGTCGACGGCGCAGATGCCCGGGCCGACGGGCAGGCCGCTGGAGGTGTACCCGGGAAGGCTGTAGGCCGTGGCCGAGACCACGATCTGACGGCCGCCCGTGGGGGCCGGCGCGGTCGGCTGTGGGACCGGGGCGCTGACCGGGGTCGCCGCCGGCGCGGAGAGCGTGGCCGTGCGCTCGGCCGCCAGCCGCGCCGTCGCCTGGAGCTGCGTCAGCCGGTTGCTGACGCTCGCGCGCTCCTGCCGGAGCTGGGCGATGAGCCGGCGGCGAGCCTCCTGCTGGGCCACGAGCTGGTCCACCTGGGCCTGGGCTGCCCGCTGCTCGGCCTCGGCCTCCGCCCGGGCTGTCGTGACGCGCGTGAGGGCGGCCTGGTACTCCTGGCCGGCGCTGCGGGCGGTGTCCATGACCTGCTGGTCCTGCGCCGTGATGCGCTGGTAGGCGTCGTCCTGCGACAGGGCGTCGTCGATCGACTTCGAGGTCAGGATGAGCTCGAGGGGATCGACGGTGCCCCCGTCCTTGTACCAGGCGCGCAGGCGAAGCATCAGGTCGTGCCGGGAGAGGTCGAGGTTGTGCCGGGCCACGGCCGCCTCCTCGCGGGCCACGCGGGCCTGTCCGGCCAGCACCTGGGCCCGGCTGCTCGCGGCCGCGGCGGCGTTGCGGGCGCGGGTGATGGCGGAGTCGCTCGAGTACAGCGCGTAGAGCGCGCTGCGCTGGCGCACCCCGAGGTGCGCGCGGGTGGCGCGGAGGTCAGCCGCATGGTCCGCGGCCGCCGGCGCCGCGGCGGTCAAAATCCACAGCCCGAGAAGAGCCGTGACGACGCGCCGCACGCGTTGTCGGACGGGCGGCACGCGGCCACGGTACCACGGTCCTGGCGATCATCGCGCCAGGCACCGGGCCGGGGCTGGGGGCAGGTCGTGGCTAGCTGACGACGGCCAGATCGCGCGGCTGATCGCCGCGGACGATGCCGAACAGGGTCTTGTCGATCTTCCCGTGGTAGATGGGTACGCCCTCCTGGACGCAGATCCGGATGACCTCGTCGCGTTTCATCCCGAACTCGCGACAGATCTCCTCCGGCGTCAGGTGGTTCGCCATCTGACCACGCTCCTCTCCGTCCCGAAAACGACGAGAGCCCATCGCGCAGGTCGATGGGCTCCGGCTCGGCTCGCTGGGTGGACCGCCTCCCGAGGCAATGTCAGGACCGGTCCGTTCGCGAGTCCACGCACGCATCCTAGCGGTGCGTTCGGCGGTCGTCCACTGGCGCGCCGGCCCTTCTACCGGAGGCGCCAGAACGGCCCGCTCAGGCCGGCCTCCTCCAGCAACGCCTGCGACTGGGCCACCGTGCGCGGCCGCCAGGCCGGGTCCAGCCGGTCGCCGTACCACGCCCGTCCCAGGCGCTGCAGCTGCGCGGCCGGGATCGTGACCCCGGACCTCTCGCCCGACGCCTCCTGCCAGGCCGCCACGTCCTCCTCCGACCGGAAGAGCCGCATGGTCGCTCAGGTGTAGGCGATGTCTTCCCACCAGCGGGCGGCCGGGACGGCGATGTGGAACCAGGCATCGTCGAGGAGCTCACCGTCGTCCAGCCTCAGGGTCACCTCGTTGCTGGTCACCGTCGCATCGTCGAGCTGCAGGGCCGCCACCAACCCCAGGCCGTCCCAGGCGCAGCTGCCCCACCAGCGGCGCCGCCCGGCCCTGACCTCCGCTGCGCCGCCGGGCGCGGCGAACGGGTGGGCCATCTGGATCCGCCCGTCGGCGTCGAGGACCACGATGTGCGCTGCGGCCAGCTCGTGGAGGGCGGGATGCCCGCGCACCTCGGGTGGGGCGCCGGTGGCCGCGAAGGTGGCCATGATCTCGCGGCGCAGCGCGAGCGCGGGGCCGGACAGCTCGGCCGCCACGGCTCAGACCGGGTTGGCGCTGTCGACGAACGTCGTCTCGACGTCGTAGCGCTCCCCGAGCACCCGCGCGAGCGCGCGGACGCCGAGGGTCTCGGTGGCGTGGTGGCCGCCGGCCAGGTACGTGATGCCGAGCTCGAGGGCCATGGCCCTCGAGTCCTCCTCGGGCTCGCCCGTGAGGTAGGCGTCCACGGGCAGCGCGGCAGCCTCGGCCACGAAGCCGCCGGCCCCGCCGGAGCACACACCCAGCGAGCGCACGGGGTCGGGGCCGCCCGAGAAGACGATCGGGGCGCGCCCGGTCACGGCCTCGACCTGCTCGACCAGGCGGGCCACCGGCAGGGGCGAGGGAAACGACCCGTACACGGCCAGCGGGGCGCCGCGCGACTCGGCGAACCGGCCCTCGACCAGCAAGCCGAGGTCGGCCGCCAGCCGGGCGTTGTTGCCCAGCGTCGGGTGTGCGTCGAGCGGCAGGTGGTACCCGGCGAGGCTCATGTCGGCGGCGAACAGCACCTCCAGCCGGCGCCGCAGGACCGCGTCCACGCGCATGGAACGGCCGTCGAGGAAGAGCCCGTGATGGACGACGAGCAGGTCGGCGCCCCACGCCGCAGCCGCCTCGAAGGCCTCGAGCGTGCTCGAGACGGCGACCGCCACCCGGGTGACCGTCGGCGACCCGACGACCTGGAGGCCGTTCGGCCCGTAGTCGCGGAAACGCTCGATCTCGAGCTCGTCGTCGAGCCACGCCACGATCTCGTCCCGGGGCGCGGCCATGCCGGCGAGTCTACGCGGGGGCAGGCCGCAGGCGTGTGCGATACTGGGCGGCGCGCGGGGTGTGGCGCAGCCTGGTAGCGCGCTCCGTTCGGGTCGGAGAGGTCCCCGGTTCAAATCCGGGCACCCCGATCGGTCGACGAGGCTCCTCGCGGCCGCTCGTCACCGCGCGTCGCGGCCGGGAGTCCGGAAGGGATTGACGAGCTCGATGCGCTCCCCTCCCGGCCGGGTCAGCGAGAGGCCCACGGCGCCGAGGGCGCCGATGGCGAAGAGCGTGCAGATCACCGCCACGATCATGGGCAGCGCCGTGGGCGCGGCCAGCGCGAAGAGGTGGCGGGCCGCCGGCCACGAGAGGATCGCCAGGTAGGCGAGGGCCACGCCCGCGCAGAGGAGCGGCACCATGCGCGCCCGCCGCGGTGAGCGTCGCATGCCGCCCGACTCCAGCACGAGCACGAGGTAGAGGCTGACGAAGACCAGGATGGTCACGGACGTCGTCTGCGACTCGGACAGCGACCGCCCCAGCGAGGTGTGGACGAGCCCGTGGCCGAGGAGGACGGCGGCGGCGGTGACCACCCCGGCCGGGACGGCGAACTCCCAGATGTCACGCAGGAAGCCCGTGGCCAGGGACTGGCCGGCCACCGGGGCCATGGCCAGGGCGAAGGCCGGGATGCCGACCGTGAACACGGCCGCCAGCGACAGCTGCCGGGGCAGGAACGGGTAGGTCCCGCCGCCCACGCCCACCGTGAGGATGAGGGTCGCCGCGAATACCGACTTGGCCACGAAGAGCTTGGCCACACGCTGCAGGTTCTGCAGGATGCGCCGCCCCTCGCCGATGGCCGCCGGGATCACCCCGAAGGCCGCCGGCCCGCTGAGTACGAGATCGGCCACGCCCCGGGCCATCTGGCTGCCGGACGCGAGGGCCACGGCGACGTCGGAGCGCTTGAGGGCGGGGACGTCGTTGACGCCGTCGCCGATCATGGCCACACGCCTGCCGGAGCGGCGGAGGGCGTCCACCAGCCGCCGCTTGCCGTCCGGTGTGACCCGGGCGAAGGCGGACACGCCGGCCGCTGCGCGCGCCAGCTCGGGCCCGTCGTGCGGCAGGTCCGCCTCGGCCACGGCCCTGCCGCCGGTGTCGATGCCGGCGGCGCGCGCCACCGCCTCCACCGTGTCGGGCCCGTCGCCGGACACGACCTTGACCTCGACGCCGCGCTCGTGCAGGAAGGCCACGGCGTCCGCGGCCTCCGGGCGCATGCGCTCCGAGAGCACGGCCAGGGCCAGCGGTTCCAGGGGCGGCCGGCCGGGGAGGGAGTCGCCGTCCGGCTCGGCCACCGGAGCGGCGGCCCGGGCGAACAGGAGGACGCGCTTGCGCTCGCGGGCGAGCTCGGACGCGCGGGCGGCCACGGCCGGGGACCCGGTCCCATCGAGGAGCACGTCGGGCGCGCCGAGGACGAGCGTCTCGCCCCCGTGGGCGAAGGTCAGGCCGCTCCACTTCCAGCGAGAGGAGAACGGCACCTCCGCCGCCACCGGGCTGGGCGTGCCGTCCAGGCCGCTGTGGAGCGCGTCGGCGGTGGGGTTGCGGGCGCCGATGCTCGCGGCGTACCGGGCCAGCTGGCGGCGTGCCTCCTCGGGGCCGGCGCCGTTCACCGCCTCGACGTCGTCAAGGCGGAGCGTCCCGTCGGTGAGGGTCCCGGTCTTGTCCACGCACACCACGTCGACGCCGGCGAGGGACTCGATCGCGTTCAGGCGCTGAACCAGGCCGCCCAGCCGGGCCATACGTCCCGCCGCCACGGCGAAGGTCACGCTGGTCAGGAGCACCAGGCCCTCGGGGATCAGGGAGACGATCCCGGCCGTGGCCTCGGACACCGCCTGCCGGGTGGAGACCTGGTGGGCGAGCAGGGCGCCGATGAAGCTCCCGCCCACCGGAACCATGATGATCAGCAGGATCCGCAGGAGGCGGTTGATCTCCTTCTGCAGGGGCGAGAGCGGCTGGCGGTCGCCCTGGGCCAGGCCCACGAGCTCGTTCGCGTAGGCGTCGGCCCCCACCTTCTCGGCCAGGTAGGTTCCCGAGCCCGCCACGCAGAAGGACCCCGACTGCAGGGGCTCGCCGGTCGTCCGCGCCACCGCCTCCGACTCGCCCGTGAGCAGCGACTCGTCCACCTGCAGGGCGCGTGACTCGACCACCGTCCCGTCGGCGACGACCTGGTCCCCGGGCTGGATGCTGAACCGCATCTCCGGCGACCACGTCCTCCACCGGGACGTCGATCGGCCGGCCGTCGCGCAGGACCTGAGCCCGAGGGGCGACGAGCAGGGCGAGATGGTCCAGCTGCCGCTTCGCCCACAGCTCCTGGACGATGCCGATGGAGGCGTTGGCCACGATGACGACGACGAACACGAGGTCCGCGAACTGGCCGGTGGCCAGCAGGGCCAGGGCGAAGCTGCCCAGGATGAGGTTGAACAGCGTGAGGACGTTCTCGCGCAGGATCGAGGCCACGCTCCGGCTCGACGCCGGAGGCTCGGAAGGCCCGCGCTCGGCCAGCCGGCGCGCGGCCTCGTCCGAGCTCAGCCCGAGGGTGCTCATCCCGGGCGCACCCTAGCCAGGCGTCGTTTCGGCGCGGTCCTGGCGGGTACCTGGCCTGCGACACGTTTGGAGGGAACGCACATGACCGCAATCATCGTCATCGTCATCATCGCCGCCGTCATCGTCCTCGCGGCGCTGTACCTCGCGATGCGCAGCCGGCGAACCGAACGGCTGCACGACCGGTTCGGCCCCGAGTACGACCGCACGGTGGATGAGGCCGGCGGCCGCCGCGCGGCAGAGTCGGAGCTCGTGGCCCGCGAGAAGCGGCGCGAAGAGCTCGACATCCGAGATCTCAGCCCTGCGGCCCGTGACCGCTATGCCAACCAGTGGCAGGACGTGCAGGCGCGCTTCGTCGACGACCCGTCCGGCGCGGTGAGCCAGGGCGATGCGCTCGTCACCGCCGTCATGCGCGACCGGGGCTACCCGATCGACGACTTCGACCAGCGTCTGGCCGACATCTCCGTGGACCACGCCGACGTGGCCGACAACTACCGCGCGGCCCGCGACATCGCCCGCTCGAGCTCTGAGGGCACGGCGAGCACCGAGGACCTGCGGCAGGGGATGGTGCACTACCGGACCCTGTTCGAGGACCTGCTCGGCACCCCGGCCGCCGCGGCCCAGAACGCCGGAGGGACCCGGTGAGCGACCAGATCTCCACCTCTGACATCGCCGGCTCGAAGCCGGACGAGCCTCAGGACTCCGGCAACGGCGACGACGCGCCCGACGATCGCGGCCCGCATGCGGATCCCGACCGCTCGGTCGAGGAGATCCGCCAGGAGAGCGCGGCCCGGCGGGAGCAGGACGGTGGCGCCGGCGCCGGGGAGAACGGGCGCGAGGCGCTGGTCTCGCAGGCGGAGTGCCAGGACTTCACGAAGCGCTGGGACGAGATCCAAGCCGGCTTCGTGGACGAGCCGCGCGACTCGGTGCAGAAGGCCGACGCGCTCGTGGCCGAGCTGATGAAGACCCTGGCCGAGACCTTCGCCGCGGAGCGGAAGAAGCTCGAGGACCAGTGGAGCAGCGGAGATGACGTCTCCACCGAGGACCTCCGCGTGTCGTTGCAGCGGTACCGGTCGTTCTTCCACCGGCTGCTGAGCACCTGAACGGTCGGCGGGCGGCGAGCGATCGCCGCCCGCCCATCCTCCGCACGCGCTCCTCGATTTGCGGTATGGGTATGCGCCATGGGCGAGTCGACTGAGAGCGGCGAGACCTCCCAGGCAGCGTGGCCCGGCGGTCTCGCCGCGATCACGCTGTTCGTCGAAGACCTGGGAGCGGCGAAGCGCTTCTACAGCGATGTCTTCCAGATCCCGGTCGTCTTCGAGGACGACAACTCGGCCGTGTTCGAGTTCGGCGACACGCTCGTCAACCTCCTCAAGACGGGTCAGGCGCCGGCGCTTGTCGCGCCCGCCCCGGTCGCCGCCCCCGACGTCGGCGTCCGCCTCCAGTTCACGCTCCGCGTGGACGACGTGGATGCGATGGCCGACCAGCTGACGGCCCGGGGAGTCGAGCTGCTGAACGGGCCGATGGATCGACCTTGGGGGATCCGCACGGCCAGCTTCCGCGATCCCGGCGGTCACATCTGGGAGATCGCGCACTGACGCGGTTTGCCGGCCGCCTCACGTCGCTCTGACCGGCGGCGGGCGGGCGATGAGCCATCGCCGCTCGCGCCGCCAGCGTTGGAGGGTGGCGGGGCTGGGTGTCCTGCGCGTTGGTGGCGCGAAAGGCAAGTGCACGCGTGTCGCCCGTGCAATTGCATTCAAGAGCGCTGGCCAGGAGGGAAGGCCAGGCGCCGCGCGGCGCCGCACCGCGCGTGGCCTCGACCGCCCGTGCCCGGGCAGCCCCCGAGCCGCCCGTACCCGCAGCGGTTCTCTCCAGAGAAAATCTCGGGCCGAATCAGCGCCCGAGAGAACCCAGACCCCAAGCCCCGCCTACAACTCCCGCCGTCCCGCCAGCGCGCGCCCGAGCGTGACCTCGTCCGCGTACTCGAGGTCACCACCGACCGGGAGCCCGCTCGCGAGCCGGGTCACCCGCACGGAGTCCCGCAGCCGGTCGGCGATGTAGAGCGCGGTCGCCTCGCCGGTCATCGTCGGATTCGTGGCCAGCACGACCTCCGAGAGCGTCCCGTTCGCGCGGGCCACGCGGGCCTCGAGCTCGGCGATTCGCAGGTCCTGCGGGATCGATGCCGTCGATCGGCGACAGCGCGCCGCCGAGCACGTGGTACAGGCCCCGGTACTCGGCCGTCCGCTCGATGGGGATCGATGTCGGAGGGCGCCTCGACCACGCAGATCAGCGCGCGGTCGCGGCGCGCGTCGAGGCAGAAGCGGCAGCGGTCGCCCTCGGCCAGGTTGAAGCACTCCTCGCAGAAGCCGATGCGCTCCTTGACCTCGCGGATCGCGTCCGAGAGCGCCATCGCGTCCTCGGAGGGCACGCGCAGGAGGTGGAACGCGAGGCGCTGCGCCGTCCGCTGCCCGACGCCCGGCAGCCGCGCGAGCTGGGTGACCAGAGTCGTCGACGGCCGGCGTGAGCACGGGACGAATGCTGCCCTACAGGCCGGGCAGCCCGATGCCGCCGGGGCCGCCGAGGCCGCCCGCGAGCGACGCCGAGGCGCTTCTGCTGCAGCTCCTGGGAGGCCCGCGAGGCCTCGTTGACGGCGGCCACGATCAGGTCCTCGAGCATCTCGACGTCCTCGGGGTCGACCGCCTCGGGCTTGATCGAGATGGCCACGATGTCGCCCGAGCCGGACGCGGTGACGGTGACCATGCCCCCGCCGGCCGTGCCCTCGACGCGCTCCTCGGCGAGCTCCTCCTGCGCGCGCTGCCATGTCGGCCTGCATCTGCTGGACCTGCTTCATCAGCTTGTTCGGATCGAAGCTCACCCGTCCACCTCGCGTGCGTCGAAGGTATGCACGATCTGCGCTGCCAGCTCGCGCTCGTCCAGCGGCCCGGGGTCGTCGGGCGTCTCGCCCGGAGCCGCTGCCGGGGCGGGTCGGCGTTCGCTGGCCACGAAGGCCGGCTCGACGCGCACCGCGAAGCGTGCCGGCCACCGCCGCCGCCACCTCGCCCCCGTGGCGGGCGGCACTCCCGTAGAGGACGGGGTTGACGCCGATGGTGAGGACGCCGTCCACCAGGGCCACGGGCGCCGAGCCGGTGAGCGACGGCCCGCGCGGGGCCGCTCAGCTGCTCGACCACCTCGCCCCAGGCGGCCTGCAGGCCCTCGAGCTCGGTGTCGTCCGCCAGCGCGTCGGCCGGTGCTCGGGAGGGGCGGGCGCGGGCTCCGGTGCCGCCGGCTCCGCCGTCGCCTCCGGCTCGGCCACGGGGGCCGGGCCGGCGCGGCGCCGCCGGCGGAGCAGGCGCCGCGCCGGGGCAGGAGCGCTGCCTCTCGAGCCGCTCGACCCGCGCGAGCAGGGCGTCGAGCCCTCGCTCGGCCGCGGGCGCGGCGGCCTTGAGCAGCGCCAGCTCGAGCGACAGCCGTGGGTCGGAGCCCTCGCGCAGCTCGCGATGGGCGACGACCAGGAGGTCGATCGCGCGGACGCGTCTCGCCCGGGCGGCATGGCGCGACGCCTGACGCTGCAGGACGGCCAGGCGGTCCTGCGTGGTGGCGGCCGAGGACGGGCAGCTCGCCGGCGTGCTGCAGCAGGTACAGGAGGCGCAGGTGCTCGAGCAGCGCCCCGAGCAGAGCTGCCGAGAGTCCTGGCCGCCGGCCGCGAGCTCGTCGATGCGGCGGAGCACGCCGCCGGCGTCGCCGGCGATGACCAGGTCGACCAGGTCGGAGAGGGCCTGCTCGGGGACGAGGCCGAGCACGCGAGGCCACGTCCGTCGGCCGCTGATGTGGCCGTGCGTGACGCGTGGACGAGCTGGTCGAGCGTGGTCCGACGGAGTCGCGGAACGACCCGCCCGCCGCGCGGGCCATCAGGTGCAGGGCGTCCTCGTCGGCCTCGATCTGCTCGGCGGTCGCGCATCCGGCGCAGCACCGTCGGCGAGCTCGCCGGCGCCGGGCCGGCGCGAAGGCGAAGCGCTGGCAGCGCGAGCGGACCGTCGGCAGCAGCTTGCCGGCGTCGGTCGTGCAGAGGACGAACACGACCTTCTCGGGCGGCTCCTCGAGCGTCTTCAGGAGCGCGTTCGAGGCATCGGCCGTGAGCGAGTGGGCCTCGTCGAGGATGTAGATCTTGCGCGGCGCCCTCGATCGGGGCGCAGCGACGCGCGCTCGACGCGATCTCGCGGATCGTCGTCGATCCCGCGGTTGGAGGCGGCGTCGAGCTCGATCACGTCGAGCGAGCGTGGCGTCGTGGATCGCCAGCAGCGCTCGCAGGTGCCGTCGGGCGTCGGCGTCGGCCCGTGCTCGCAGTTCAGCGCCTTGGCGAGGATCTTGGCGAGCGACGTCTTGCCCGTCCCGCGCGGGCCGGCGAACAGGTAGGCGTGGGCCACCCGGTCCTGCTCGACCGCGGCCTGCAGGGTGCGCACGATGTGCTCCTGCCCGACGACGTCCGCGAACGTGCGTGGGCGGTGCTTGCGGTACAGCGACGCCACGCGGGCCAGTCTAGCTAGTGGCCCCATGGCCGCCCCCGGGAGGGACGACCCGCCGGGCCCCCGAGCGGTGCCCCGACCAGGCAGACTCCTGTCAGGCCGGACCGCGTCGCTGAGCGACGCCGCTGAGTGCTGCTTCCTTCCGGACCTGACACGGTTCGCGGGCGTCCGACGCGCGGGACCTGACCGTCAACGCCTCCGGACACGGCCCGTCTCGGGTAGCGGCCCAGCAAGATCGTCGCGCCAGGATACCAGCGGGCTCGTCGATCGGCGACGTACGGGTTGGGGCGATGGGCGCGTTCCCCGACCACCGAGATGCTCGAGCGTGCGCTCGCCGGGCGGCCGCATCCGCCGGTCGGAGGGCCGGCCGGCCCGCGGCCGTGATCGTCTGCCTCTCCGACGGCGCCGTGCTGCTGCTGCGACGGGCCGAGCACGACGCTCGACCCCTGGTCGGGCCACATGAGCCTGCCGGGCGGGCGCTTCGACGAGGGCGACGACGGGCCTGCTCCGCACCGCCCTGCGCGAGACGCGCGAGGAGGTCGGCTTCGACCCCATGGCGCCACGGCGCGCCTGCTCGGGACCCTCGGCGAGTACGCCGGCCGGGGCACGGGCGTCGCTCGATGCGGATCGCCGCCTTCGTGGCCCGGCTCGACGAGCGGCCGCCGCTGGTCCTCTCCGCCGAGATCGACTCGGCGCACTGGGTGCCGCTCGACATCTCTGGAGGCCGAGCAGGAGGTGGTGGAGACGCCGCGTGGCCGCTTCCCCGCCTACCGGGTGCGTGCCGACGGACACGACCTGGTGGTCTGGGGCATCACCTTCGGGATCCTCGAGCTCCTGCGCGAGGCCAGGCCCCCGCGCGCCTAGACCTAAGCGACGCGGGCTTCCTCGGCCGAGAGCCGGACGGCCTGGACGATCTCGCCTCGGCTGGCGTCCTTGGAGAGGAACCGGACCGCCCCGGCATCGACCGCCTGCCGGACGAGCTCCGGCTCCTGGTACGCCGAGAGGATCACGATGCACGTCGGGTCTCCCTCGCCGCGGAGCGTGCCCGCCAGCTCGGCGCCCGTGCGGCAGGGCATGCGCTGGTCGAGCAGGGCCACGTCGGGATGGAGGCGGTGGATGAGGTCGAGGGCGGCGTTCCCGTCGCCCGCGATCCCGACCACCGACAGGCCGGCGCGCTCGAGGGCAAGCACGATTCCTGTGCGGAACGCATCGTGGTCGTCGGCCACGACCACCGTGATGGCGCCGTTGGCCGTCATGCGCCCTGCGCTCCTGCGGCCAGGCCGGTCACGTCCGCGCGCTCCAGGGGCCGCTCGGCTGCCGTCCGGGACTCGGCCAGGAGCACCGCGCCGACGGCCGTGGTGGCGAAGGCGACGGCCCGCAGGGCCACGAGAACCGGGGAAGACGGCAGCGGGTCGCCCAGCACGAGGACACCGGCGGCCATCGGGAGGAGGTTGGTGGCCGCCGTCATGGGCCCGACCGAGGCGATGGGCCCACCGCGCTGGAACGCCCGCTGCAACAGGAGGAAGGCCGCGCCATGGCAACACAGGACGACGGCCAGGAAGGGCGCGGTCAGGACGTCGAGGGCCCCCGGATGGGCTGGAAGCGCGGCCAGCAGGATCTTCGTGGCCACGTCTCCCAGCCCATACAGGAGGCCGGCGGCCGCGCCCGTAGAAGCGGCCGAGCCCCGTGCCACTCCGAGCGCGACCGCGGCCAGGATGGGAATTGCCAAGAGGGTGAAGGCCAGGGCGGACGCGCCGTGGCCGGCTCCGGTGGCGCCCTTGGCGCTCACCGCGAGGGCCACCAGCCCGGCGGTGGCCAGGGCGGCGCCGACGGTCTGCCGCCGCGTCGGTGCCCGCCGGAACAGGAGCGCCGACATGATCACCAGCAGCCCGATGCCGCCGGCGGCCACCGTCTGGACGAGCGACAGCGGGGCCCTGGACAGGGCGGCGAGATAGAAGGCCCAGCCGCCCAGCCCGATGACGAAGCCGAGCGTCCAGCCCGGGGCATGCAGAAGGGCGCCGGCGCTCCGCAGCGGCCGGCGAAGGTCGAGCGCCGGCGCCCGTGCTGCCCCCCGCTGCTGGAGCAGGAATCCGGCGTCCAGGGCCACCGTCGAGGCCAGGGCGAGGACGAGCCCGGCGAAGACGCCCGCGCTCATGCCCGTCCTCCGCGAACCAGCCGCGGCGGCGCCACGTACGCCTCGGCGATCATGGCTGCCAGGGCGACGCGGGGAACGGCGCGGACGGTCGGATAGACCGCGTAGCGGGGGTTCCACGTGGGCTGGAACTTGCGGCTGAAGCGCAGCAGGCGCTCGAGCTGGAAGCGGCCGCTCAGGCGCTGCAGCACGCGGCGCTCGATCGCGGTGATGCGGTCGACCGGCCCGGGCGGATCGAGGATGGCCGCGAAGGCGGCGAAGTTGAGCGACACGGTGGTCACCCCGGCCCGGGCGGCCCAGCTCAGCGTCTCGCAGATGAGGAACTCGTTCAGGCCGTTCGGCGTCCCGCCGAGCCGCCGCATGGACGACAGGGACAGGGCGCGGCCCGCCGGCGCGTGCGCCAGGTGCAGGAACCCGGCCGGCTCGCCCCACGGGTCAATGGCGATGGCGTACACGTCGTCGCGCTCACGATCGACGCGCGCACTCTGGTAGGCCATTGAGAAGCCCGTCTCGCGCTTGCCGCCGCGCCAGCGCTCGGCGATGGCCTCGAGCCGCGCGGCGAGGACGTCGTCGACGTCGGCGCTGCGCCGGAACTCGACGTGATACCCCGCCTTGCTCAGGCGCGTGACGGACTGGCGGACCTTGCGGATCGACCGCCCCTCGAGCGAGAACGTCCGCGGGTCGACGACCGCCTCGTCGCCGGTGTAGTGGGCGTGGAACCCGTGCGACCGCCAGAGCGGCAGCCCCTGGCCGCTGACCCCGAGCGCGGCCACGATCCAGCCGCGTGTGGCCGCATGGTCGTGGAAGCGGCGGAGCAGGTCGTCGAAGGCCTCCGGGTCGCCGACGGGGTCCCCCGAGACGAGGGCCACGCCGGCCACCACCCGGTAGGCCAGGAACGACCGCTCGTCGGTGCCCAGGAAGATGCGCTTGTCACCCCGCAGGGCGAAGGGCGCCAGCGTGTCGGACCCGTACGTCGCCACCAGCTCGCGCGCGCGACGACGCTCGTACTCGAGGCACTGGCCGCGCTCCTGCCATGGCCCCAGGCTCCGGACAAGGGCGACCGCCCCGACGATGGCCAGCGTCGTGACGAGCGGGTGGTCGCCGATGCCGCCCATGTGGGCGAGGTCGGCCACGGCCGCCGCCGCCACGAAGAGGAGGCCGATGAGGGTCCACCGGCGCGTGGTCGGATCGCCGCGGGCCTGGAAGGCGGGCCCGGCCAGGATCAGGAGCGCGAAGACGCTGCCGCTGGCCACGGCCATGGGAAGGGCCTCGTCCGCGCCCGCCCCGAGCGCCCAGGCGCCCGCCAGCAGGGGCAGCGCCATGAGCCGGGCGCGGGCGCGCCCACGCCACAGGGCCGGAGCGAGGAGGACCAGGCCCGCGCCGAAGACGGTCCCCAGCGCGCCGTTCTCGACGACGACGGCCTCGGTGGCCCCGATGAGCGCCGCCAGCACGGCCAGCGCATGGGCGATTGCCATCCGGATGCGGCCCGAGGCAGCCCGCGTGGCCGCAAGCCGCAGGCCTGGCAGGGCAGCGACGGGGACGGTCACGGCGTGGCGGCCGCCTCGTGCGTGGGCGCGGGATTGGGCGCGTCATGGCCCGGCTCTGAGCGCGGTGTCCGCTCACTTCGAGCAGGGGCCGGCCGCGCCTGGGCCACGAGGATGGTCGCCAGCCCGGCGCAGGCGGCGAACAGCCAGGGCAGCGGGGTGCGGATGGCGGCCCACCACTGGAAGCCGATCACGGCCTGGCGGACGAGCTCGAGGCTGGCCGCCTGGGCGACGAGGACGACGGCGGCCGCCCCGAGCGCCCGCAGGCCGGCACCCAGAAGCGGCGACCCCGTGGGCGGGAGGACGAACGCCAGCGCGGCGAAGCCTGCGAGCACGACCGCGAGCAGCAGGAGCACCGAGACGCCGTCGGCGTGGCCCGCCTCCCGCAGGGGCAGCACCAAGGCCAGGCGAGGACCCGGCGCGGTGCGAAAGAGCTCGAGCCAGCCCAGGCACGCCAGCGCCACGAGAGGCGTCGAAAGCGCGCGTAGCAGGTGCCTCATGTCCGGGCCAGGTGCTGCGAGAAGTACTTCAGCGCCGGATCGAGCTGCGCCGACCAGAGCATCCAGGCGTGACCACCGGTGGTGACCTGCAGGGAGACCTTGACGCCGCCCCTCTGCAGGTCGTGGAAGACCGTCAGCGTGTTGGGGAGGGCGCGAAAGTCGTCCTGTCCGGCGTAGAGCCAGACCTGGGTCCCGTCCGCGGCCATGCGCGGCGCCGCGCCGGTGGCCATGAGGACGGCCGAGAACCGGTGCTGCAGGTTGGGCAGGCGGCCGACCGTGGCGGGGTTCTGGTAGTAGTCACCGCTCCAGCCCTCGGCCACGCCGAACTCGCCCGGCTTGAGGATGACGGCGTTCAGCGCGCCGTCCGCACCGGAGGAGTACCCCGCGATGCCGCGGGCGGCACGGCTCGGAATGGTCCGGAAGTGGCTGTCGACCGCGCGAACAACGTCCCGGGTGAGGTAGGTGAACCATGCCTCGCCGGGACGCGCGCCGTTGGCCCACTCCGTGGCCCGCTGGTATGTGCCCGTCGAGCCGGTGGGCATCACCACGATCATCGGCTTGGCCTGCCTCGCGGCCACCAGCGCGTCCAGGCGCGGGGCCACGTGGAGGGAGTTCACGTAGGCCGTGCGCGGGTCGCCGGGGGTGCCGTGGAGCAGGTATACGACCGGATACCGCTGCCTGCTCGTGGCGTATCCGGCCGGCAGGTAGACCAGGCTGGTCTCGGTGGCCCCGTCGAGGGCGGCACTGCGGACGGGAAGCGTCACGATCGTGCCCTGCTCGGCCACGGGCACGGTCGGCCTCGGCGGCCCGAATCCCCGGTACAGGATGTACTGGTGGACGTACTGCGTCACACCGAATCCGCCGATCACGCCGAACGCGGCCAGGCTGAAGAGGATTGCCCGCGGCGACCAGGGCCGAGAGGAGAGGGGATGGCGCGCCGCGGGCACGCCGAAATCCTGTCGGGCGGTGCTGCCGGCCGGGAGTGTCCGTCTGCAGGATTGATCGGATGACCCGGCGTCCTTCGATCGGACGACCCAGCTTCGCCGCGTCGCAGACGTGATCTACGATCGGTTCACCCGTGTCCGACCGAGTCCAGGTGCTCATCGCCGACGACCATCCGGTCTTCCGCGAGGGGTTGGTGCGGGCCGTGGGCTCGAGGGCCGAGCTCGAGGTGTCCGGCGAGGTCGCCGACGGGCGCTCGGCGCTCGAGGCCATCGCCGCGTCGCACCCGGCCGTGGCCCTCGTGGACCTCAAGCTGCCCGGCGTGGACGGAATCGGCGTGGCCACGGCCGTCGCGCGTGACCATCTCGGGACGCGGGTCCTGATCCTGTCCGCCCACGACGACCCCGAGCTCGTCTACGCCGCGCTCGAGGCCGGAGCCGCCGGCTACCTGACGAAGGATGCGCGGCGCGAGGTCATCACCGACGCCATCCTCGAGGTGAGCCGTGGCGGGACCGTGATCGCCCCCGCGCTTTCGGCGGGCCTCGCGGGCCAGATCCGCCAGCGCTCGTCGCCTGGCACGCCGGTGCTGACGCCGCGTGAGCGTGAGGTGCTGCTCGGTCTCTGCCGCGGGCTCTCGGCGCCGGAGATCGCCCGTGAGCTGTATCTCGGGACCACCACGGTGAAGACGCACCTGGCCCGCCTGTACGAGAAGCTCGGCGTGTCCGACCGCGCGGCGGCCGTGGCCGAGGCCATGCGGCGGGGGCTGGTCGAATGAAGCCCGAGCCCTGGCTGGGGGATGCCGAGCGCCTGATCGCCTACCTGCGCCTGAGCGCCGTCCCGGTGCTCATCCTCGGCCAGGCCTACGTCACGCAGCCGGAGCCCACGCCCACCGCCTTCAAGGTGGCCCTCGCCGCGTTCGCGCTCTACGCGGCCGCCGTCGTGGTCCTCCTCCAGGTGTGGCGGGCCCCGACCTGGGCCGCGGAGGGCTTCGCGGCCGCCGACATCGCCTTCGCGGGCATCCTCGCCTTCACCTCGGGCGGCGGCTACTCCCAGATCCGGTTCGCCTTCGTCTTCGTGCCCGTGACCACGGCCTTCCGCTGCCGGCCGATGCTCACCGGGGCCGTCTCGGTGGCCTCGGTGCTGGTCTATGTCGGGCAGGCGCTGAGCCACCCGAGCCGCCACTCGCAGACCGGCGCCCTGTCGTTCGTGGCCACGCAGGCCGCCTATCTGGCCTGGCTGGGCGCGGCGGCCACGCTCCTCGCCTACCTGCTCGCCCGGCGCGAGCGCGCCGTCGACCAGCTCCTCACCGCCCGGCGGCGGCTCGTGGCCGAGGCCCTGGCCGCCGAGGAGCGCGAGCGCAAGCGCCTGTCCGAGGACCTGCATGACGACGCCATCCAGAACCTGCTCGCCGCCCGGCACGAGCTGGAGGACACGGCCGAGAGCGACCCCACCGGCCCGGAGGCCAGGGCCTACGGGGCCATCACGACCACGATCGCCAACCTTCGCGCGGCGGTCTCGGACCTCCATCCGTACCTGCTCGACCAGGCCGGGATCGAGGCCGCCCTGTCCCGGGCAGGGGAGCGGTCTGCGCGGCGCGGCCGCTTCGCGCTCGACCTGGACGTGGAGCGGCGGGGGCCGGGACCGAACGACCGGGCGCTGGTGCGCTGCGCCGCGGAGCTCCTGGCCAACGCCGCCACGCACGCCCGCGCGCGCCACGTCGAGGTCCGCCTGTCCGTGGAAGGCGACGACGACGTGCTCCGAGTGGCGGACGACGGCGTGGGCTTCGATCCGTCCTCCCTCGAGCAGCGGCTCCGCGAGGGCCACGTCGGCCTGCTCTCCCTGCAGGAGCGCGCCGAGGGCCTCGGCGGCTCCCTGCGCATCGACACCGCCCCGGGGCTTGGGGCGCGCTTCACGCTGCGGCTGCCACGCTCGCCGGCGGTGGAGCCGGTGAGCACGTAGAGGGTTAGAGCCTCTGGGAACTTACGCGGCGAGCTGGGCGCCGATCCAGCGCAGCTCCGCCGGCATGCGGGCCTTCCACAGGCGCGAGTCATGGCCGCCCTTGGCGGACACGAAGCGGTGCGGGATGCCGAGGCGAGTCAGGAGGTGGTGGAAGGCCACGTTCTCCTGGTAGAAGCCGTCCGATTGGCCGGAGTAGAAGGACAGGCGCACCGGCAGGCTCTTGAGGCTGGGCTTCAGCTTCGGCACGTACAACATCGGCGAGTGGGCCTTCCAGGCCGCGCTGCCGTGCGGTCCCTCGACCGACGGCGTGTTGGCCACGAAGTAGCCCGACCAGCTCGAGACCACGCCGAACGTCCTGCGGTGGCGCAGGCCCAGGTTGGCCGCCCCGTAGCCGCCCATCGAGATGCCGGCGATGGCCCGGTGATGACGGTCGGGGACGCGTCCGGTAGTCGGCGTCGACCGCGTTCACGAGGTCGCGGTCGACGAAGGTGCCCCACCTCTGGCTCGGGTCCACGGCCGAGTCCGCCCACTCGGTGTCGCTGTCGCGGCTCGGGCCGCCGGTCGGCATGACCAGGATGACAGGGGACATCCGCCCGGCGCTGATCAGGGAATCGAGGGTCCGGGTCACGCCGATGTCCACGAGGTCGTCCGGGTCGCCAGGCGTCCCGTGCAGGAGGTAGACGGTGGGGTAGCGCGTGGTGCTCGAGTCGTAGCCGGGCGGCAGGTGCACGAGCGTGCGCACCCCCCGGCCCAGGGCCGGCGACTGCGACGCGGATGGTCACCGTGCGGCCGGTGGTCGGCGGGGCGGTCGCGCGGGTGCCGCGCCGCGGCGAGGGCAGCGCCGGCGGTGATGGTGCAGGCCGTCACGGCCACGAGGAGCAGGCGTCGCATCGGCCGGACCCTAACCAGACGTCATGTGAGAGAGCTCAGAAGTCATCAGGCCGGCGCGGGAGCCGGCATCGGACGCTCCTCGATGCGGACCGGCGCGCCGTGGAGCAGCCCGATGGTAACGAGGATGACGGCCAGCCCCGCCACCTGGACGCCGCCCAGCGTGGCCCCGAGGAACAGGTAGTTGACCACCAGCGCGGTGGCCGGGAACGCGAGCTCCGCCAGCGTGGCCACGGCCGCGGGCGTGCGCACCAGGCCGCGGTAGTAGAGGAGCATCGCGATGAGCCCCGGGACCAGGGCGATCTCGAGCAGGCGGAGGAAGTCGGCCCCCGGGGCGCCGGCCGGCGGGGCGAGGGCGCCCTTCCAGGCGGCGATGGACAGGAGCAACGGCAGCGCGATGCTGAACCGAAGCCCCGTGAGCGTGCGGGGCGGCATCTCCTGGAGAGCCCGCCGCCCCAGGGCCGTGGCCGCGCCCCACAGGAACGCGGCGATGAGGGCCAGACCGGCAGCCTTGCCCTGGGCGCCCGTGAAGGCGTCGCCGGGCGAGATCCAGCCGAACGACAGCAGGTACGTTCCGAACAGGCTGGGCGCCAGGTAGAGCAGGTACCGCCGCAACGGCCACTCCCGGACCACGAGCGAGGCCGCGGCGATGGCCCACAGGGGCTGCGTCTTCTGGAGGAGGATGACCACGTCGGGGTTCCCGTACTGGAAGGCGGACGTGAAGGCCAGGGTGGCCAGCGCCGAGCCGCCCCAGGCCACGCCCAGGACGGCCAGCCAGGCGCCGGGCGTCAGTCCCCGGAGGGAGGCCCGGTGGCGGATCAGCCCCCAGATGACGACCGAGGTCAGGATGACGTGCTCGTAGAGGACGATGGTCCAGCTGGACCACTGGTCCACGAGCGGCTTGCGGAACACGGCGTCCGTGCCCCAGAGCGCCGCGCCCAGGGCCACCAGGGCGACCGCCCCGGCGGGAGCGGTGCGGACGGCCGCGCGCCTGGCGGCGACGACCGTCATCCGAGGCTGGAGCGCACCTTGGTCGGGTTCACGTAGACCTTGATCCGGCGCTGGCCGGGCTGATGCCACTGGTAGTCCTGGCCCGTGTACTTGCGCGACAGGGCGTCGATGTGGTCATCCGCGCCGTCCTCGGTCAGCTCCGCCGTGCCCCGGATCTCCACGTAGCCGTAGGGGTTGTCGGGATCGAGGACCTCGACGGTGACCCGCGGATCGCGGCGCAGGTTGCGCTCCTTCTGCCGGCCGATCGCCGTGTTGAACACGGGGCGGTCGCCTTCGACGTCCACCCACACCGGGTTGACCTGGGCCGTGCCGTCGGGATTGACGGTGCCGACATGGGCGAAGTTCGGGCCGCGCAGGATGGTCTTGACGTCGTCGTCGAGCTCGGACATGGGTGACTCCTCTTCCGCCGGGGGGACAACTGCGTCAACGCGCCGCGGCGGGGGCATGTTCCCCGAACCGCTGGCGCAGAAGCGGAAGCACGTCGGCGGCGAACTCGTCCAGGAAGCGCTCCTGGTCGTCTCCCGGCCCGTGGAAGACGAGGTGGTCGAAGCCGAGGTCGGCGTAGGCGGCGATGCGATCGACCATCTCGCCCGGCTCGTCCGAGACGATGAACCGGGTGTGGGCCCGGTCGGCGGCCGCGTCGGCCAGCCGTTCGAGCTCCACGGGATCGTCGATCCCGCTCTTCTCGTCGCCGCTCAGGGCGAGGGCGGCCCACCAGCGGCACTCGTCCCGGGCCTCGGCGGGGTCGCGGCCGTACGAGACCTTGACCTCGATCATGCGCGTGAGCGCGGCTGGGTCGCGGCCGGCCTCGCGGGCTCCCTCGTCGACCGCCGCCAGGAGCTGCTTGTAGAGCTCCTCGCCCTTGCCGCTCGTGCAGATGAAGCCGTCGCCGATGCGGCCGGCCATGGTCGCGGCCCGCGGCCCGCCGGCGGCGACGTAGATCGGGATCGGAGGCGAGGGGCGGTCGTAGACGGTGGCGTTGCGCGTGCGGTAGAAGCGGCCCTTGAACGTGACCCGCTCCTCGGTCCACAGCCGGCGGATGAGCTCGACCGCCTCCTCGAGACGCGCGCTGCGCTCGCGGAAGGCGGGCCAGTCGAGGTCGAGCGCGGGCGTCTCGTTCATGGCCTCGCCCGTGCCGATGCCCAGGAAGATGCGCCCGGGCGCGAGCGTGTTGAGGGTGGCGAAGGCCTGGGCCACGATGGCCGGGTGGTACCGGAGCGTGGGCGTGAGCACGCTCGTCCCCAGGAGCACGCGCTCGGTGCTCACGGCGGCGGCGCCGAGCCAGGTCATGGCGAAGGGCGCGTGGCCGGTCGAGTGGCGCCACGGCTGGAAGTGGTCGGAGACGGCCACCGAGTCGAAGCCGTGGCGCTCGGCGGAGACGGCGTACTGGAGCAGCCGCTTCGCGTCGAACTGCTCCGCCGAGGCCTTGTATCCGAGCAACATGGCGCGGGTATCGTGCCAGCGGCCGTGACGGAAGGGGACACGTGAGGATTCGCGTCGGATACCAGTGCCAGCCGCAGCACGCCGACTACCGCGCCATGCGCGAGGCGTGGCTCCGGGTCGAGGACCTCGGGGCCGACGTGCTGTTCACGTGGGACCACTTCTATCCCCTCAGCGGGGACCCGGACGGCAAGCACTTCGAGTGCTGGACGCTCCTGGCGGCCATGGCCGAGGTGACCGAGCGCGTGGAGATCGGCGCCCTCGTGACCTGCAACTCGTACCGGAACCCCGACCTCCTGGCCGACATGACCCGGACCGTCGACCACATCTCCGGGGGCCGGGTGATCCTGGGGATCGGGTCCGGCTGGTTCGAGCGCGACTACGACGAGTACGGGTACGAGTTCGGCACGGCCGGTGACCGCCTGCGCCACCTCCGCCGGAACCTGCCCCGCATCGAGGCGCGCTTGCCGCGCCTCAACCCGCCTCCCGTGCGCGAGCACATCCCGGTCCTCATCGGAGGCGGAGGCGAGCGGGTGACGCTGCGCATCGTGGCCGAGCACGCCGACATCTGGCACGGCTTCGGCACGGCGGACGTGGTCCGCCACAAGCTCGGCGTCCTCGACGAGTGGTGCAAGCAGACGGGCCGCGACCCGGGCGAGATCGAGCGCTCGGTGTCGGTCCGTGGCCCGGACCCCGTGCCCGCGGCGAAGGAGCTGGTGGAGGCGGGGGCCACGTTCCTGGTCTCCAACGGGGCCGGCCCGGAATACGACCTGACCGGCCTCGAGCGCCTGGTCGCCTTCCGGGACTCGGTCAACTCCTAGGGGAGAACGCGCGCCAGCCGCGCCAGTCCTCGGCGTGGAGCACCAGCACGGGGCCGGCCGGTGGGTCGGCGCGCCACTGGTCGTACTTCCCCATGAGCACGTCGAGGGCGGCGTCCGTCTCGGGGCCTGGGTCGAGCACCTCCGCCGGGCCGCGCACCCGGACCCACCACACGCGCTCCCAGTCCTCCTCGTAGTGGTCGACGAGGAGCGTGGCCCAGCGCTCCCGGCGGATGTTGGCCACCCGGGCCAGGTGCCGCGTGCGCTTCGGCTTGGCATCCACTGCCAGGAGCACGCGATCGCCGTCGAGGGCGAAGCACACCGGCACGAGGTTGGCCCGGCCGTTCGCGTCGAGCGTGCCGAGCGTGCCCGACCGCGCGGCGGCGAGGCGCTCGCGCATCTCCTCGGGGGCCATCGCCACGCGCCTATCATGACCGCCCAGTGCGCATCGCGGTGCTCTCCGGCGGGGTCGGCGGTGCCCGCTTCCTCCACGGCCTGACGGCCGAGGTCCGCCCGGGGGACGTCACCGCGATCGTCAACGTGGGGGACGACTTCGAGCCCTTCGGGCTGCCGGTCTCGCCCGATCTCGACACCGTCGTCTACACCCTGGCGGGCCTGGTCGATGACGACCGCGGGTGGGGCGTCGCCGGGGATGGCGACCGCGCGCTGCGGCAGGCCGCGCGTCTCGGGACCGACACCTGGTTCTGGCTCGGCGACGAGGACCTCGGCCTGCACCTGGCCCGGGCGGAGCTCCTGCGCGGCGGCCTCCCGCTGTCCGCGGCCACGGCCCGGCTGACCAGCCGGCTGGGGCTGGCCACGACGATCCTCCCTGTCAGCGACGACCGGGTGCGGACGATCGTGGGGACGGACGCGGGGGAGCTCGACTTCCAGACGTGGTACGTGCGCCGGCGGCACGCCGATGCGGTGCGCAGCCTGCGCTTCGACGGTGCCGCCGAGGCCCGTCCGGCGCCCGGCGTGCTCGAGTCGCTGGCCGAGGCGGACCTCGTCCTGGTCGCTCCGTCGAACCCGTTCATCTCCATCGACCCGATCCTCGCCGTGCCCGGCGTGCGTGAGGCGGTGGCGGCGCGCCGCGAGCGCGTCGTGGCCGTCTCGCCGATCGTCGGGGGCGAGGCCCTGCGCGGGCCGGCCGCGGCAATGCTGCGGTCGCTCGGCCACGAGGCCGGGCCGGCGTCGGTGGCCGCCCACTACTCGGGGCTCGTGGGCACGCTCGTGCTCGACCACCGGGATGCCGAGGAGGAGGGCGCAGTGGCCGCGGCGGGCGTCCGCCCGGTCGTGGCCGACACGATCATGGAGGGCCACGACGGCCGCCGGCGCGTGGCCCGGGCGGCCCTGGACGCGCTCTCGGCCGGGTCGGCCAGGTGAGCCTGGTCATCGAGCCGATCCCGGTCGAGGGCGAGATCGCGGCCGGGGCGGACCTGGCTGCGCTCCTGTTCGAGGCGGCGCCGCCGCTGGCCGCCGGCGACATCCTCGTGGTCACCCACAAGGCGGTGGCCAAGGCCGAGGGTCGGGTGGTGCGCCTGGCCGACGTCGTGCCGGGAGCGCGGGCGCGAGAGCTGGCAGGAGCGGACGGCGATCCGCGACATCTCGAGGTGGTCCTGGGCGAGTCGGCGCGCATCGTGCGGACCCGGGGGTCGCTGGTCATCGCCGAGACCCCTCACGGCTTCGTGTGTGCGAACGCCGGCGTCGACCGCTCCAACGCGCCCGAGGCCGACTCGGTGGTGCTGCTGCCGCGCGATCCCGATGCCTCTGCGGCCGGCCTGCGCCAGGCGCTGGAGGACCGGGCGGGGGTCGCCCTCGCGGTGATCGTGGCCGACACGTTCGGTCGTCCGTGGCGCGTCGGGCTGACCGGGGTGGCCATCGGCGTCAGCGGGATGAGGCCGCTGCGTGACCACGGGGGTGACGTCGACCCGGCCGGCTACACGCTGCGCGCGACGGTCGTGGCCGTGGCCGACGAGCTCGCCGCGGCCGCCGACCTCGTGCTGGGCAAGGTCGACCGCGTGCCCGCCGCGCTCGTGCGCGGGTACCGGATGGACCCGGGTGACGGCAGCGCGGCCGAGCTCGTGCGCGACCCCGAGTCCGACCTCTTCAGGTGACCCGTGCGGCCAGCGCGGCCGCCGTCCGGCCACGCGGGCCAAGCTCGACGAGGCGGGCGAGGTCCGCCTCGGTGTCGAGGTCGAGGGCCAGCCCGGGCCGGTCGAGGACGACCGGCTCGTACCCCGCCTCGCGGGCCAGCCGGGCGTGCAGCGCCGCGCTCGCGGGCTCGCCGAAATGAGGGGCGATCGCGCCCGCCGGCCCGAGCGCCAGGGCGTTGGTGCCGCCGTCGTGCGCCCGGCCGACCACCACCGCGGTGGCATCGAGGGCCTCGAGCGAGCGCGTCGACGTCGCCCGGCTCGAGCAGCGGCAGATCCCCGGCGACGATCGCCGCCGCGGCGCCCGCGGGCAGGGCGGCGATGGCCCCCATCAGGGCCGCGTTCCAGGGCCGAGCCTCGTCGTCGCGCGCCGTCGCGCCGCCCAGCCGGGCAGCCGCGGCCGCCTCCGGGTCCCCGGTCACGACGGTGAGCGAGGCCGCCGACCGGCTGCGCCCCACGGCGGCCAGCACGTCGCCGAGCATCGCCAGGGCCAGCGCCCGGCGATCGGCAGGGGCGAGGGCGCCGGCGAGGCGGCTCTTGGCGTCGTCGAGCCGCTTGACCGGCACGAGCACGTGAAGCTCGGCCACGTCCGGACCCTAGACGGGAGCGTCGACAGGCTGCAAAGCTGCTTCCGAGGATGGCCGGCCGCGTCACGTCGATGAGGAGGTCGTTCGAGGCCGGCCGGACAACGGCCCTGACGCGCCTCGAGGAGCTTCGGCGGCGCACCGTCCTCGTGGACGTCCCCGTCCGCGTGTTCGAGCGTGACCAGGTGGCCGGCGGTGCGCTCCTGGCCGGCGCGCTCGCGTTCCGGCGTGTTCCTCCTGCTCCTCCCGCTGGCGCTGGTCGTGGTGGCCGGGCTCGGCTTCGCCTCCTCCACCGACGCCTCCGCGCCCGGCACGGTGGCCCGGGACCTCGGTGTCACCGGCCTGGCGGCGTCGTCCATCACGAACGCCGGTCACGAGGCGGCCGGTGGCCGCTGGGTGCTGCTGGTCATCGGCCTGTTCTTCCTGGCGCTGGCCGCGCGCAACGGGGCCCGCGTGCTGCGCATCGCCCACGCGTTCGTCTGGCGGGAGCCGGTCGAGCGCGTCCGGACGAAGGCCGACGACGCCCTCGGGTTCCTGATCGCCACGGTGGTGCTGCTCTCGGCGGCGTCCCTGGTCGCCGCCGTCCGCCACTGGAGCAACGCCGGCGGGCTGGTGGCCATCCTCCTCATGGTCGCCGTCTACTTCGGGGTGTGGCTCGCCCTGAGCGCGCGCCTGCCGCATCGCGATGCCCCGGTGCGCGCCCTGATCCCGGGCGCGATCGTGGTGGCCGTGGGGCTCGAGGCCCTGCACGTGTTCACGGCGTACTGGCTGCCGACCCGGGTGGAGCACAGCTCCCACCTGTACGGCGCCCTGGGTGTGGCCGCCGCGCTCCTGGTCTACCTGCTCATCATCGGCCGCCTGGTCCTGACCGGCGCCGGCCTGAACGCCGTCCTGTGGGAGCGCTCGCACCCGGAGCCGCCGACGTAGCATCCAGCGATGCGACGTCTACCGACGCTGGCCCTCCTCGGCCTGGTGGCCCTTGCCGCGGCCGGCTGTGGCAACGGCAGCTCGTCGTCGTCCTCGACCGCGGCGCACCGGTCGGTCCACACCGTGTCGACGCGGGCCCGGGGGACCCGGGAGACGACCCCGCGCGTCCTCCGGCCGCTGTCGCTCCCGCCGGTCCTGCCGACGCGAAGCGTCCCGCTCCCGGTGTTGATGTATCACCGCATCGACCGGGCGAACCCCACGCTGCCCGCCATCACGCAGCGGCTCACGGTGACCCCGGCGGACTTCGCGGCCCAGATGCACTACCTGGCCTCGCACGGCTACCACACCGTGACGCAGGAGCAGGTCTTCGCAGGCCCTGGAGCGTGGGCGGCCGCTGCCCGCGCGGCCGGTGCTGATCACGTTCGACGACGGGTACCGCGACGTCTGGGGCAAGGCGTCGCCGGTCATCGCCCGGCTGCACCTGCGGGCCACGGCGTATGTCATCACCAGCCGCATCTCGGGCCCCGATCCCGACTTCCTGCAGTGGGGAATGCTCCCGCTCATGGAGCGGCGGGGGATCGAGATCGGCTCGCACACCGTGCACCACCTCGACCTGACTCGCGAGCCGGACGCCGTCGTCAACGCCGAGCTCGTCGACTCGCGGGCCACGCTCCAGCGCCACCTCGGCCACCCCGTGCAGTGGTTCGCCTACCCGTTCGGCGGCGTCGACGCGCACGTGGCGGCCATGGTCCGGGCGGCCGGATACGTGCTCGCGGTGACCACGAGCGGCGGGATCGACCAGCAGGCCGCCCAACCGCTCGAGCTGCACCGGGACGAGGTCCTCGACACCACGACCGTGCCCGAGTTCGCCGCGCTGCTCGGCGGCCGCTGACGCTCTGAGCTACTTCACCGACCCGGCCAGGAGGCCCTGGGTGAAGTAGCGCTGGAAGGCCAGGAAGACGACCAGCGGGATGGCCAGCGAGACGAACGCCGCCGGCGCGATGACGTTGATGTTCGCCCCGAACTCGGTCAGCTGGTTGAAGATGGCCACGGTGATCGGGCGCGTGCTGCGCCCGAAGGTCAGCGCCACCAGCAGGTCGTTCCAGGTCCACAGGAACTGGAAGATGGCCAGCGAGGCGATGGCCGGCAGCCCGAGGGGCAGGATCAGCCGAACGAAGATGCGCACCTCCGACGCCCCGTCGATGCGCGCCGACTCGAGGATGTCCTTGGGTATGCCCGCGAAGAAGTTGCGTAACAGGAAGATCGCGAACGGCAGCCCGAACGCCGTGTGGAAGAGAACGAGGCTGAGCACCGTGTCGAAGATCCCGAGGTGGTTGTAGAGGGAGAAGATCGGGATCAGCGCCATCTGCACCGGGACGACCAGGAGCCCGATGACGGCGATGAAGAGCCAGTCGCGCCCGGGGAACTCGAGCCAGGCGAAGGCGTAGCCGGCGAGCGCGCCGACGAAGATCGGGCACGACGGTCCCGCCGATGGCGATCTCCAGCGTGGTCACCAGCGAGCCGGTGATGTCGCTGTTGTGGAAGATCCCCCGGTAGTTCTGCCAGGTGGCGAGGCTCGGGTGGCTGATGATCTTCCACCAGCCGAAGGTGTCGAAGTCCGACGGCGCGAGCAGCGACGTGAACAGGAGCCCGAGCGTCGGCACGAGCCACAGGAGCCCGATGAAGAGAAGGATGAAGTTGATCGGCAGTCGGCCCGACCAGCGGACGATCTTCGCCGCCGTCGTCTCCTGGGGTCGCACGACGACTCGTTGCCCGGTGCGGGCCTCGACGGTGGTCACGACGGCTCCCTTCGGAAGCGGCGGACGTTGAGCAGCAGGATGGGCAGCACCAGCACGAACAGGAAGACGGCGAGGGCCGAGCCCAGACCGAAGTCGTTGACGCCGCCGAAGGACGTCCGCCACATGGCCAGGGCGATGACGTTCGCGTCGGCCTGCACGGACCCCGGGGCGACGGAGAGGACGATGTCGAAGACCTTGAGGACGTTGATCAGCATCGTGATGAACACCACCGTCAGCACGGGGGCGAGCAGCGGCACGGTGACGCGGCGGAACACCTGCCACTCGCTTGCCCCGTCGGTGCGCGCGGCCTCCAGGACGTCGCGCGGGATCGCGGCGAGGCCGGCCGCGATCACCACCATGGCGAAACCGGCCCAGACCCAGATGTAGGCGATGATCAGCGACGGCGTGATGAGCCGTGAGCCCAGCCAGCTGACGCCGCCGAACGGCTTGGCGAAGGTCGAGGCTCCGATCCCGACCCGGTAGGCGGCGGTCGAGGAGAGGCCCGTGAAGCGGAACGAGCCGTCGGTGCCGGTCTTCGCCGACTGGACCGTGCTCCCCGACGAGTCCTTCAGCTCGACCGTCACCCCGGGCAGGCCGAGCTCTCCCTTCTCCACCTTGCCGGGGATGCCCCCGCCGGGCTTGAAGTCACGCCAGACGACGCCGTCGATGGCGCCCTGCGCAGGCCGCGGGTTCGCCGCCTGAACGGCGTCCTTCGGGACCTGCGTCGGTGGGATGGCGGTGAGCCCCAGACGGGCGACCTGGCCCGCCTTCAGCGGGGTGTGCAGCACCAGGCCCTGGCTCGGCGAGCCGGTCAGGGCCGGGGTCGAAGCCTGCGCGTCGGTGAGCGGGCCGGGGGAGACGAAGACATCGTGGACCGCCCCGAGGGCGGCGTTCACCGCGCCCCGGCTGGGCTCCTGGAGGTACATGATGTGCCAGATCACCCCGGCCGCGAAGAGCGAGATGGCCATGGGCATGAACACGGCCGTCTTGAACGCCACCGACCAGCGGATGCGCTCGGTGAGCACCGCGAAGACCAGCCCGATCGCGGTCACGAGCGCCGGGACCACGCCGATCCAGATGGCGTTGTTCTTGATCGCCGTGCGGATCGTCTGCGTGGTGAAGAGCGACTTGTAGTTGTCGAACCAGACGAAGTGCGAGCCGCCCGCGTCGAAGAAGCTGCGGACGATCGTGTAGATCGCCGGATAGACGATCCACACGCCCAGGAAGATGAGCGCAGGGGCGAGGAACGCGAGCGCCACGAGCCGCTCGCGCCACCGCCTCCGCCCCGGCAAGGGAGCGGGCCGCGGAGCCCCCGTGACGGGGGGCTCCGCGGTGACCGCGGTCCCGCTCATCTCCTTACTTCTTGTAGACCTTGGCCGCCGCGGCCTCGAGGGCCGATGCGGTGCCGTCGATGTCGCTCGGGTGAGCCAGGAAGTCCTGGAAGATCTTCCACTCGCCCTGGCCGACAGTGGCCCCGAAGGCGGCCGGCTGCTGGTCGGACATGTCGAAGCGGAAGATCTTCGCCTGAGCGAGCGCGATCGCCGTCTTGCGGTTCAGCGGATCGCTGTAGGCGCTCGCCTTGACGCCCTTGTTCGGCGAGGAGAAGCCGCCGCGCTTGGCCCAGATCGTGGCCGCCTGCGGCGTGGCCAGGTACTTGACGACCGCTTGCGCGGCCGGGCTGCTCCTGAACATGACCACGACGTCGCCGCCGCCCATCACCGACGGCTTGGAGCCGTTGATGGAGGGGAAGGGGAACTCGTTGAAGTCCTTGAGCGGCGTCACCGTCCCGGCCGGTACCGCGCCCGGCACGAAGTCGCCCTCGATGACCATGGCCGCCTTCGGCGAGGTCGAGAAGACGTTGCTGACAGAGGTCGGGAAGTCGGTCTGCAACGCGCCCGACGTGCCGCCGTAGATGTTGCTCGTGTCGGACAGCACCGCGGCCATCGTCTTGAGGGCCGTCTTCACGGACGCGTCGGTCCACTTGATCTTGTGCGTCGTGAGCTGGTCGTACTTGGTGGGCCCGGCCTGCCGGAGGTAGATGTTCTCGAACAGGTCCGTCAGCGTCCAGCCGTCACCGCCGCCGATGGAGTAGGCCTCGGCGCCGGAGGAGTGGATGGTCTTCGCCGCCGCGAGGAACGCGGGCCAGGTCGTGGGCGGCTTGACGCCCGCGCTCTTGAAGGCGTGGACGTTGTACCAGATGGTCGACTTGTTGGCCCCCTTGAAGAACAGGCCGTAGAGCTTGCCCTTCACGGTCCCCAGCTGGAGCCATGCCGGTGCGTAGTTCTTGGCGATCAGGCTCTTCGCGAAGGTGATGGGCTTGAGCGCGCCGCGATTGGCGAAGTCCCGGACCAGGCCGGGCTGCGGCAGGGTCGCGAGGTCGGGCGGGTTGCCGCCCTGGACGGCCGTCGACACGATCTGCGGGACGTTGTCCCCGGCGCCCGTGTACTTGATCTTGATCCCCGGGTTCTTCTTCTCGAACGGCGCGAGGACCGCCTTGAAGGACGTCTGCTCACCGGCCGTCCACTTGCCGATGATCGAGACGCTTCCCGACACGGCGTGCCGCTTCTGCGCGCCTCCGGCCGTGCCGGCCGCGACCAGCGCCGCGGCAGCGAGTGCCAGGACGCCGGCCAGATACCAGTGGTAGCGCTTCATTCCGTCGCTCCTCTCTCCGATGACCCGTAGACGGCGAGGCCGGATGCGGGGTCGAAGAAGTGCAGCGAACGCGTGTCCGCTGCGACCTCGGCCGTTTCCCCCTCCTTGACGCGCGAGCGGGCGCCGAAACGCCCGACGACCGTGGTCGTCTGCGGGCCGCCCTCCTCCAGCTCCTGCATCGCGCGCTCGTCGCCTACATCCTCTGCGAGCTCGCGGACATCCTCGGTCAACGCCAGCGGGGCGTCGATCGTGAAGTGCACCATGAGCTCAGACCCGAGCGCCTCCGTGAGGATGACGCTCCCCTTCAGTCGTCGTTCCGGCGGCGACTCGGGTGCGAGCGCCGCGTCCTCGAGGTCCTCCGGCCGGATGCCGAGCACGATCTTCCGCCCCCGGTACTGGGCGAGCGCGGGCCGGCTGGCCGTCGTCTCCTCGTCGAGCGAGAGCCGCTGGCTCCCGACGACGGCCACGAGGCCGCCGTTGGAGGCCTCGACCTCGGCTTCGAGCAGGTTCATGGAGGGGCTGCCGATGAACCCGCCCACGAACAGGTTGACAGGATGGTCGTACAGCTCCTGTGGCGATGCGACCTGCTGCAGCTCCCCCTTGCGCATGACGGCCACGCGATCTCCCATCGTCATGGCCTCGATCTGGTCGTGGGTGACGTAGATCGTCGTCACCCCGAGATCCCGCTGCAGCTGCGAGATCTCGGCCCGCATCTGGACGCGCAGCTTGGCGTCGAGGTTCGAAAGCGGCTCGTCCATCAGGAACGCCTGCGGCTGGCGCACGATCGCCCGCCCCATCGCCACCCGCTGGCGCTGGCCGCCCGACAGGGCCCGGGGCTTGCGCTTCAGATACGGCTCGAGCCCGAGCGTGTGCGCCGCCTCCCGCACGCGCCGGTCGACCTCTGCCTTCTTCACCCCCTTGATACGAAGCCCGAAGGCGATGTTCTCGTACACCGACAGGTGCGGGTAGAGCGCGTAGCTCTGGAAGACCATCGCGATGTCGCGATCGCGCGAGGGGACGTAGTTGACGACGCGCTCGCCGATCCGCAGGACGCCCTCGGAGACGTCCTCGAGCCCCGCGACCATGCGTAGCGCCGTCGTCTTCCCGCAGCCTGACGGTCCCACGAGGACCATGAACTCGCGGTCTCGGATCTCGAGATCCATGTCCGAGACCGCTCGCGTTCCGTCCGCGTAGACCTTGCCGACCCCCTCAAAGGTCACCCCGGCCACGGGCGGATACTACGACGCCTGCGAGGTGAAGGTGGCAATAGATACATGCCCCCGCACGCAGCCTCGCGGGAGGCTAGGCGGCGCCGGGCGAGCTGAACCAGCCCGAGACCAGGGCCAGGGCCTGGGCGGCATCCTCGACGGTGTCCCCGCCCGCCACCTGGCCGCGGGTGTCAGTGTCCACCGTGGTGCCGGCGTCGCAGAGGCCGACGAGGTAGCTGCGGAACGGGTCGGCCTTGACGTCGAGGACGTCGCCGTCCGGGCGGCCGCGCGCGTCCTCGAGCGCGCGCGCGAACCAGCCCTCCACCGCCTGGCCACGCTCGCAGCGGTAGAACGCGAACGACGGGCCGGCCTCCTGCTCGACGATGGCGCGGCGCACGTAGGTCACGGGGAACATCGCCGACGGACCTTCGTGCCGAGTCGAGTCGATGGTGAGCTCGGGCGGCGGATCGGCGGTCAGGTCGCGTGCGTGCCCCGCGAACGGGCCATCCTCGAAGAAGCCGAGCATGCTCCGAACGTAGCAGCGCTTCCGGGAACCGTGGCCTAGGGTTCGGTGGCGGGGAGCTCGTGCATCCGCGGAATGGGGGAGGGCAGGAGCCACAGGCATCCGGCCACCGCGCCCACCGTGGCGATCCACAGCGTGGGGCGGACGCCGATGGCGCTGCCGAGCAGGCCGCCCGCCAGGGACCCGAGCGGTCGCACGCCGTAGTTCACCACCATGTAGGCGCCGGACACCCTCGAGCGCAGGCGGTCCGGGGTGACCGCGGCGCGGATCGACCCGATGCTGATGTCCAGCACCATGACGCCGAAGCCCGACCCGAACTCGGCGGCGAAGAGCGCCGCCAGGATGGCCACGCGCGGCCCCTCGGCCAGCGGCACCAGGATCAGCGGCGCCGGGAAGAGGACGCAGCCGAGGAAGAACGCCGGGCCGATGCCGATCCGGCGGGTGATGCGGCCTGTGACGGCCGACCCGAGCAGCCCGCCCACGGCACCGGCGCCGAGCACCAGCCCGAGCGTGCCGGCCTTCACGTGCAGCTCCGTCGTGGCATACAGGATGAAGAGCGCGGCGAAGACGAAGTTGAAGAAGTTGATCGTGGCCGAGGCCAGGAGCGACGAGCGCACCACGGCCGAGCCTGCAATCCAGCGCGCGCCCGCCACCAGGTGGCCGCGTCCCGCGCGGCTCGGTCGGGACCTCGGGCGCGTCGACGCCGCCGAGGAAGAGCGCCGAGCCCACGAACGAGACGGCGTCGACCAGCACCGCTGCCGGCGCCGAGAGCAGCTGGACGAGCAGCCCGCCCACGCTCGGGCCGGCCACGAACGAGAAGGCCCGGCTGCCGTGGAGGAGCGAGTTGCCCTCGATGTATCGGTCGCGGGGGACGATCGAGACGAAGAACGCCGGATACGCCACGAAGAACAGGCAGCTGAAGGCGCCGGTCAGGATGGCGACGACGTACAGCTGCCCCATGGAGAGGACGCCCGCCCAGGAGGCCAGGGGGACCGTGAGGAGGAGGAGGGCACGCGCCAGGTCCGCCGCGATCATGAGCTTTCGACGCTCCCCCCGGCGGTCCACCCAGGCACCCGCGTGGAGCGACAGGAAGAGGTACGGCAGCCACGCCGCGGCCGAGAGGTACCCCATCTCGGCGGGGCCGGCATGAAGGACCAGCACCGCTGCCAGGGGGATTGCGATCAGGCTGATCTGATCGCCGAACAGCGAGATCGTCTCGCCCGACCAGTAGCGCCGGAAGGCCTGGTTCTCGCGCAGGAGCGGTGGCACGGCGCGGGCCCAGCGGGCCGGCCCGCGCAGGGGCGAGACGGTGCGCACCGGCCGCAGTCTGGCAAAGGGATACCGCCTCGCGGCCCGGGCGTACGATGGCCTCGTGCCCATCCGCGTCGCCCCGCTCCGGGCCCGGCTGTGGATCATTGCCCCTGTCCGCCTGCTCCTGGGGGCCGGCGTGCTGGTGGCCGCGTTGGTGGCCGGAGCGGCGGGAAAGGCCGCCCTCATCGGCTTCGGGGCGGGGACCGCCTTCATGGCCTTCACCGCCGTGTCCGATCGCCGCGCCCTGTTCTTCGCCGCCCGGGAACGCCCCGGACCGCTCCCTGACGGTGCCGTCCAGGAACCCTGGTGGCGGACCGCGCTCGACGCCTCGGTGCCCAGCACCATCGGCCTGGCCGTGCTCTCTGTCATCGCCCTGGCCACGCATCACCCCGTGCTGGCGGCGATCCTGGGCGGGGCGCTGGCCGGACTGGGCATCGCCGCGGCGATCGCCGGCGCCGACCTGCGCACCTGGGAGCGCCGGGAGGGTGCATGCCTCTACCTCGAGGGCGGCGGGGCTCGGCGGCGGTTTCTCGAGCCGGTCTAGGTCCGGCTGTCCTGGCCGCGGCCGCGGTACATCATGCGGGCCGTGCAGAGGATGCACAGCGACAGGCGCAGGAAGACGCAGGCGTCGTAGCGGGCGCAGCGCTTGCAGCGACGGTCGTCGGCCCCGTGCGTCCAGGCGCGAGTCGCCACCGAAGCATCCCCCTCATCCCTCGACGTGGAACGGCGCGCGGGGCCCGCGTGCCTCGAGGCGACGCTAGGCCGGCGGCGGTGCGCCGGCCATCCTCCGGACGGAGGGCCGGTTGGGTGGGTTGTGGGGTGGGTGCCTCCGCTTCACGCCTGAGCCGACACGACGTGCACGCGGCGGCCCTACGGTTTGGGACAGGAGGACGACCATGCAGATCACCAGGAACAGCCTCGAGACCACCGCCGGACCGAGCGAGTGGTTCACCGGCACGGTGTACATCGACACCGTCGCGGCCCCGGCAGGGAGGTCGCGGATCACCACGAGCAGCGTCCACTTCACGCCTGGGGCCCGCACCGCCTGGCACACCCATCCGAACGGCCAGACCATCTGGGTCACCGAGGGCGTGGGGCTCGCGCAGCGGCGCGGCGGCCCCATCGAGCTGATCCGGCCCGGCGACCGCGTGTTCTTCGAGGCGGGGGAGGAGCACTGGCACGGCGCCGCGCCGACCCGCTTCATGACCCACCTGGCGATGCTCGACGTCGACGACGAGGGCACCTCCGCGACGTGGGGTGACCACGTCACGGATGAGGAGTACGCGGGGGCGCCCCCAGCGCCCCTCGGCTAGGCGTTCCAGGCCTGCTGCAACGGCCGGTAGTCGATGACGGTGATGCCTTCACGATCGAGGCTCTCGCGTGCTCGTGGTGAGGTGAGGAACGCGTGGTCGCTTTGCCGGACCTGCCAGCTGGTTGGCTCGATCGACTGCCATTGCTCGGTGCCGTGTGCTGGATGGACGGCCCATTCGTTGAGGCCTGGCGGTAGCTCGTGGAGCATGCGCTCGTACGTTGCCGCCTTGTCGTGAAGGCTGACGGAGTAGCTGTCCAGGACGGCGTTGTCGATCACCGGCTTTCCCTGCCGGCGGGCCTTGCGGCGGCCGTCGTCGAGCGAGACGCGAGCGGCGAGGCCGTACTCCTGGGCAAGCGCCATGGTCAGGTCGAGGATGTCGGCGCGGCCGCCGTCGGCGAGACAGTGCCAGTCGAGGTGCGTGGGCTTCAGCCCGACGTTGACCACGGCGTCGATCTGTGCGCGCAGCTCGCGTTCGACCTCGGTCAGCCTGGCCGCTGCGAGGAGCGCCGTGCGCTGGGCAGGCGTGTCGACGTAGAGCTCGCCGGTGCCCGGGTCGAGCAACGACGGCACGTCGGCCCTGGCGGCGGCCGGACCCCAGCGGTACTCGGGCAGGTCGCGGATGAGCGCGAGGTGGATGCCGAACGCGATGTGCGGGCGCTCGCGAAGCAGCCGCATCGCGTCCGGCGCCGCGGGGCAAGGGACGATCAGGCTGCAGGAGCTGGCGATGCCGTTCTCGATCGACTCCACCACGGCAGCGTTGACCGCGTCGTGCATGCCGAAGTCGTCACAGTTGACGATCAGCACCCGTGCGTCAGGCCCGAAGCCCAGCAGCTCACTCAAGGGTGGGAGATGGGCGTACATGGATTTGAATCCCACGCCTGAGCTTGCGCACTCCTCGGTCCGAAGGGCCGCCAAGCCGCATGGTCTGGCCATAAACGGCGACCCGGCGAGGTCAGAGCCGAAGGACCGAGATGACGTTTCGAGGCCTCCCGCGCCCCCAAACGCCGACGCGGGGGTGGGGGGAGGGGATCGCCCCGGCAGCGTCTGCTGGCCGGCCCAGACCGGCCCTCCGCAGGCCTGCATAGGGTTTCGATCGGCCGGGCCCTTGCGGGGCCGCGAATCGCCCCGCAGTACGCCGGCGGCGTCGTAGCATCGGTCGACGGCCGGCCTTCCCCTGCATCTCCAGCGTGCCGCCTTGCGCTCGCGGTATGCGCAGCTGGTAACTGAGGCCGAACGAAGCGGGAAGGCCGAGCTCGTGGTGGGGCTCTGCCGGCGTTGGCTGCGTGGGACGGCCTATTCGCTGTAGACCCAGAGCTCGCGGAACGCTTCGTCGACGACCCAGCTCGCGCGGGCGCCCTTCGGCAACGAGACGATGTCGCCGGGGCGCAGGTCGACCGGAGCTGCTCCGTTGACCCCGAGTCGTCCACTGCCTGTGAGGACCAGGAGCGTCTCGTCGGCCTCGAGCTCGACCTCGATCGGCGTGTCGGCCATCGAGCCGGGCTTCCAGAGCCCGATCTGCACCGTGTCGGTTTCGCGGAGCATGTGCACGAGGCCGCCGGTTTCCTCATCGTGTTCCCACTCGCTCGCATCGACGTGCGAGACGGACAACCCGTTGGCTGGCATCGACCTACGGTACCGGGTGCACCATCATGCCCTTGCCTCCTTGTGCTCCCGGGCAGGGACTGGCATGGATGCCGCCGATTGCGGCAATGGAGACGGCCACGAATGACCGGCGAACTGCGACGCCGGCCAGGAACCCGCCCCTCGCCCCGAAGGCAACGATCGCCGGGGACCGCAGGCGACATCGTGCGCCTTAACTCCAGATCCACCAGTACGCCAGCATCGCCAGCGCCGCCACGGCCAGAGTCGTCAGCAGCGCCGCTGTCACCAGAAGCGCCAGCGCCCAGTGCCTGATGCGAGCTGCGAAGGCGGAGACCACCGCTGAGCAGGAGCGAGAGTGCCGCTCCGACCACCGCGCCCCCGGTGCCGAACACCGCCGCAGCCGCGAGGGCGAGCTGCGGACTCGCGTCCTCGGCCCCCCGGACAGAGTTCTGGCTGGCGAACTTGGCCGCGAGCAGGAGCGGGCGAGAGCCGAACAATCGCTGCGACTGGAAGGGTCATGGCGGCGAGAGGGCGATCGTCATCTACGGCTTCGACTATCCCAACCAGTCGGGCCGCGCTGCGAGGTCGAGGTCGGTCCGCTTGTGCACCCGGTGCATGCCGCGGGGCGCGTGTTCGGTTGGCGCATAGGGCCACTACGGTAGGACCGCGTGAGGGGACACGCGCCTCCGGCGGCCCCTCGGAAGACCGTAGGAGTGACGGGCGGGAGACCTAGTCGGGTGTCGGAGTCGCGGCGCGCTGCAACCCGACCGTTGACGCAACGGGAGCGACGGGACTCGAACCCGCCACCTCCGGCGTGACAGACCGGTCTTCGCGTTTCCGGGCTGAGCGGGAGTGGGCGGGACTTTCCGACGTGAGCAGGTCTTTCGCCGGTGGTCTTGCGGGGATTGCCGGGTGCGGGCGGGGGCGTCCGGCAGCCTTCTGCGGGATCAGCGCGGGATGTGACGTTGCCTAAGTTGCGAACAGGCGTAACGGAAGGGATTCCGGCTTGCTGCGTGAAGCGAGTGAAGCTCGAGCGATAGCACGCTCACCACACTGATCGACCATTACGTGCTCCGACGAACGACGCCTAACCGTCAACCCTGACGTCGTTCGGTCGCATGACATTCACGACGTGGCCCGTTGGATCGACGTAGACGCACTGCCATCCGGGCTTCCACCAAGCCCATTGCAATCTCGTATCAACAGCGCCCTTCGGCAGCGAAAGGGAACACGTTGTCAGCGCGCTGTTCATCGAAGGTGGTAGCGACATGTCGCCGAGCACCCTCAGGATCGCGAAGGCGACAGCGGGCCCCATCAGCCGTCGAGATGCTAGCGAGTTCCCGAGCCCGATCCGCAGCCCGCGGTGATCGGCGCACGCCCTGGGGCGGTTTGCAAGACTCGGCACGCCCAAGCCCCGGTGTTGATCCCGGGAACGCAAGAAGGGGAGGACCTAATGCAACGAGTTCCTGTCCCGCGCCGCCTGAGGGTTGGCGGCCTGATGGTTTTGGGGATCGCGGCCATCGTGACTGCGTTCGGTGGCAGCTCCGTGCGGGCGGCGCACGCTGATGCCTACACCACGCCGCTGTGTGTCCTGCATCCACAGCTGTGTACGGAGGTGAACAATCCGGTTTCGTACAACGGATACTCGTACCCCTCCGGTCACGACGAGCCGTCGCTCCTGTTCTATTCGAACAAGCCGGGTTCGGGTAACTCGAACCTCTACCACCTGACCCTCCCGACGGATCCGTCGACCCCACCGGCGCAGAACGGGAGCGGCGGCACCTTCAGCTTCATGCTGCATCCGGCGTTCTGGTTCGGCATGGCCTTGTGCGACGACCAGTCCGCTCCCGATCCGGGCAAGCCGTGCCCCGCCGACAGCGACAAGAACATCTACAAGAGCACGAACCCGAACTCGGCCGATTACCTCGGCCTGACGCCGGGCACCGCCTTCCTGGAGATGCAGTTCTACCCGCCCGGCTGGGGAGGCGTGGGGACCGGAGTGAGCTGCGGTCCCAACAACTTCCAGTGGTGCGCCGCGCTGAACATCGACAGCTTCTCCTCGAACTCGAACACGGGCGTTCCGAACAACAGCGCGTGTCTCAGCGCCGCTGGGGAGGAGTACGTCAACTACGCGATCATCACCAAGAGCGGAGTGCCGAACGGCCCGCCCGATCCGCTCGCCCAGACGCTAGCGACCTTCGAGACGACGCCGGACACGCTGGAGATGAACTCCGGTGACAAGTTGACGGTCGACATGCACGACACGTCGGCGGGCTTGCAGATCGTCATCAACGACCTGACGACCGGGCAGAGCGGCTCGATGACCGCGAGCGTCGCCAACGGGTTCGGCCATCCGCTGTACCAGCCGAACTCTTCGACGTGCACCGACCAGAAGTACGCCTTCCACCCGATGTACAGCACGTCCTCGCCCGACACCCGCGTGCTGTGGGCGGCGCACTCGTACAACGTCGCCTACTCGGACGAGATCGGCCACTTCGAGTACTGCAATGCGCTCAACGGGGGTCAGGGAAGCAGCTGCAACGCCGCGAGCTACCCCGACCCGACGGATGCGACCAAGGACCCCGACGACAGGGGGTGCTACAACCTCCCGGTCCTGGACGGGACGGGTGCACCAATCATCCCCTCGTTCATCGGGTGCTTGGCCTCGGACGGCGACTTCGACGGGCCGGAGTACCAGGCAGGAACGTGGCCCGGGAGTCCCGGCGCAAACCCGAGCCTCGTCACGTCGCCGATCCAGTTCTCGAGCCCGCTCTTCACCGGGCCGGGAAATAGTGGTCCGGCCAACTACAAACAGGTGGCGTTCGAGAACGACCTCCCGCGCATCGAGGGACCGGACTCATCGCCGAACAACAACTGCCAGCGCCACGTGTTCAACCCGATGGATCCAAGCCCTGGCTCGGGGTGCATCCCTCTGCCGAACGGCGCGACCTTCTACCCGATCTACAGCACGACGACCGACTCGAACGGATCGTGCTTGTGGCAGGAGGGCGGCGGAAGCATCCCCGGAACGATCGACAACTTCGGAGGAACGGCCGCCTCCGAGTACGGTGGCCTCCAAGTACAGGTCTACCCGGCGCCCGGCTTCACGACCCAGGGCATCTACGAGACCTTCCACAACACGCTCGGCAACAACCCGTGCCCCGCACCAGGGGGGAAGGGCTGATCGCCTGAGTGACTGACGCTTGAGTGAAGAGGGCCGCCATCTGGCGGCCCTCTTCACTCAGTCAGCCCGACTTCCGAACGACCACTCGGCGGACGTCCGACCAGTGCTCGTTGCAGTTGCGCTGGAAACGCGGGCAGTCGGTGATCCCGCCCGTCTCGACCGCCATCACCTGTACGAAGTAGGTCCCGGGACGGAGAGTGCCCCTGCTCGCCAGCGCGCGACTCCGTCGCCGACGCAGGCAGGTGGATCGTCTCCTGCAGGCGCACGTTCTTCTGGACGAAGGCGCCGTCCGCAGCGACGGCGCGTTGTTTGGCGACCGACAGCTCGGCTGGCCGTAGGTCACCGACCGAGACCTTCACGACTACGTGACGATTGACGGCGGACGCAGAGAGAAGGATCGGCGTCTGGGCACCGGTCGCCTGCGCAACGCCCCCCGCTGCGACTGCAACTACCACCGCGGCGAGCAATGTCCTCGCCATGCCCGAGATGCTAGCGCGCGGCGGTGAGCTCGGCGTCGGTCGCCCAGGGGCGATCTGCGAGAGTGCGGCTCTGTGCAGGCGCTGGTCAAGGCGAAGCGGGAGGAAGGCCTCTGGCTCGAGGACGTGCCCGCACCGGAGCCCGGCATCAACGACGTCCTGATCCGCGTCCACAAGACCGGCATCTGCGGCACCGACCTCCACATCTACGCCTGGGACGCGTGGGCGCAGGAGACGATCCCTGTGCCGATGGTGGTCGGCCACGAGTTCGCCGGCGAGGTCGTGGCCTTCGGGTCGAACGTGAGCGACTTCCGGGTCCGGCGACTCGACCGCGGCGAGGGCCACGTCGTCTGCGGGCGCTGCCGCAACTGTATGGCCGGCCGCCGGCACCTGTGCCTCGCTGGCTATCGCTCTTCATAGGGGCGCGAATCGAGGGAGTCGGCGGCGCCTCAGCGCTCGAGCTCAAGGCGGCGGCTCGGAGCGAGCTGCCGCTCGAGCTCCATCATGCGGCGGAGCCGGAGGAGGCGATCATCGTCGGCGTCACGGCCGCTCGCATCGAGCATGCGCACGCGGTCGACTACGGATGCGACGGCAGGGCGAGGCCCGCGTCCGAGGTTCTCGCGGCCCGCGCGGATCCGGAGGTCGTCGTAGCCGCGCGTGCCCCACGGCACGGGCACGATTCGGAGCTCGCCGGCCGTCGTCCCGCTCATCCGGTGCGCGCCACAACTCTTGCACCAGTAAAGGTTCCGGCCGTCAACGCGCTTTGGCTCGGCGTGGCACCCGATGACCGCAGCTGACGCCAATGAGGGGGTCGTCCGACACTCGTCGGAGTTCGGGAACCGCCGGCCAAGACCTTCCGGCTTATCCCTCACAGACAGGCGCAACGGCCGATTGCAGATCGTCGAGCTTCGTGTAATCGGGATCCTGACGCCCGGCTGACGTGCCGCGGGAAGGCCGTGCGGCCCTAGCGGCGCTACCGTCGCGACACGGGCGCAGACGCCGGCGATCGAGTACTTGTACGATCCCGAGCTCGTCGGTGGGCGGCTCGGCGGCCGCCGCCGCGGAGGGCGAGGTGGAGGTACTACCGGGATCCGTCCTGGCCGGCGCTAGGGCGTAAAGGTAGGGCGTCGAGCGGGCAAGCCGTACATGCACCGGTACACGCACCGCTCGCGCCTTTCCGCTTCCGCCGACACACCTGACTCGCGTAGCCAAGCCGGTTCCGGCTTGGCCAACGGGCCTGCATG